>NZ_JAZKUC010000001.1:0-3906874 GCF_036625285.1 Candidatus Accumulibacter contiguus | reverse complement strand
CTTCCTTTCCTGTTATGCCGCGATATCGGCGTTGCCACCGAGTAGACCCGTCAAGCGCCTGGCCATCCCATCAAGCTGTCGTTCGTCGTAAAGACGAGAGCGCACGCTCTCGGGCATCCAGCGATCATGCACAAAGACCAGGCTGCCGTCGCCTGCTCGGAGCCTCCCTGCCGACAACGGCCCCGACTGTCCGGCTCGATGGGCTCTCGCCCGTGGCCTCGCCGACGCGATGGATCTTTGCTGCAAACGGCAGCGGCGGTGCCGCGGGGCGCCCACCGCCGCCCGCTGCGACCTACTCGGGGAGGCCGTTGAGGAGGAACATGGCCTGCAGGGCATCGTTCGGCTTGCCGAGTTGCCCGAACCAGCGGCCGAGAATCGGGCTGATCTCTCCGGAACGGTAGAGCCTGGCCAGGGTGCGGTCCACGGCGAGACGGAAGTCGGCGTCCCGACGCATCGCCAGGCCGTAGGGTTCGTAGCTGAACTGCAGTGTGGCAAGCGCAAAGGCCTGTCCCTGCCCGCGCACCAGGGCCGTCGTGATCAGCACCGTGCGATCTGCCGCATAGGCAGTGGCCGTCTTGTCCTTCAAGGCCTGCATGGCCGCATCATGGTCTGCCACCTTGAGCAGGTGAACATCGAGCTTGCCTGCCTTGATCAGGTCCTCGAGCGTCTTCTCGGTCGTCGTTCCGGCCACCACCGCTACCCGTTGGCCCTTGGTGGCTTCGGGGGAGGAAGGCGCCTCGCCGTCGCGAAACAACAGGCCAGCACCGTCGATGAAGGTCATCAGACTGAAGTCGAAGTCGGCCCGACGCGATAGCGTCTGAGTCGTATTGCCGCACTCCAGGTCGATCGCCCCGCTCTTCAGCGCTTCGAAGCGACTCTGCGCAGTCACCGGCACCCAGCGCACGTCGAGCTTCGGCAGTTCAAGTTGTTTGCCAAGATCCTCGGCGACGATCCGGCACAGGTCTACGCTATAGCCGCGCGGCTGCTTGTCGTCGCCGACGAATGAGAAAGGCATCGAATTCTCGCGGTAGCCGAGCTTCAGGGTCCCGGACTGCTTGATCCGGGCCAGTGCCGATTCAGATGCCATGGCCGGCATGGCGATGGCAAGGCTTGCGGCAAGCCCGCCGAGGAGAAGAGTTCGTTTGATCATTGGATTCCTGTCGAGTGGAGAGGGAGAGGTGGTCCGCAGCAAAGGAGATCATGCGGGCGCCGCAAGTATGCACAGCAACAACGGGTTTTTCCACCATAAGGACTGCCTTTTCCCGGCCAGCCAGCGCCACAGCGCTTGCCAAGCTCGCTAGTGGATTGCTGCCCCCGGCAAAGGCTCGGCGCCCACCCGGTAGCTTCGTGACGTGGCCCGCAGGATGCGGAGTTCCCCAGCCGCCGCTGCGCGCGCCTCGACGATCGGCGGTCGATCAGGGGTTGAAGATCAGAAACTGCCGAACCAGCCCCGGAGGGAACTGACACTCGAACACGCCATCAGTCCAGGCGATTCTCGATGATGAGAAACCATGGCCTTTGGCCCGCATATTGCAAGTAGCCATCCGGGGACAGGGTCAAAATGGTTTTTGAAACGGAATTGCGAACATTGCCGCCAATGGCTTGCAAGGTTCGCCCGTTGGTTTGCACAACGATATCGCAATGCAGCCTCGAGTTGAGTGAGTCCGGTAGAGTTTCCACCAGTTCTTGAGGCTCGACCTTGCTTCGGGTGGCACAGATCAAATCCCCGGGTTGGGGTTTGTATTGCTGGATGGTGTGCGGCATAAAGACGGCGAATGGATCGTGGGCGTTGGCAAGAAGACGGTTGAGATACAAGCGGTGGGCGCTGCTTGGAGGGAACAGGTCTTTTGGCACACCCGCCGTCTGCATGATCCAGCTGATGAAGGCAGCGGACCACGGTTCTCTGCAGTCGTAACCGGACAGCCGGTACTTGCCGACTGCGCGCCAATACTGGTTGATCCGATCACTGTGGTCGTGATCGTCATCTTCCCAGATTCCCACACGCGGAATGCTCTCGTCGTCGCCATCGATCACGACCGTCTGCTGGCCGAAGTAGACCCATTCAGCGTTTGCGGCTGCAATGATCTTGTACCTCCAGTAACCCAGCTGCGGTGATGCGGGCGATTCCGGCGATTCCGGACTGTCGGCCTGGGGTGCGGTCTCCTGTGCTGTCGGTTGTTCGTCTGGGGCTTGCGCAGGCATCTTCGGTGGCGACCCACAAGCGGCCAAGGCAAAGATCAACACGATCCGCAGATGTCTGATCATCACCATGTAAGCTTACACACGGGAAGGCGGGTCATAGTTGAGTCAGCATGGCGTAGCGTCGCCGATGAATCGCCAGTGGGTCCAGAAGTCCTCCTTCGGGCCCGCGTCTGTGAGCCAGGAGACAGATGCAACTCGCGTCGTCGGGGCGAAAAAACATCGCCGGGCCCGTAAAGCCCGTATGCATCCACCACGATTGACTGATTCCGGTGGGGGGCACATTGGGCAAGTGCGGCGGCATGTCCGTCCCGCTGAACTCGATGACTCGACAAATGCCGTTCAGTGGCAAACGTTCCAGCAGTTCGCCGAACTGGCCAGGGCCGTTCAATACGCGCCAAAGCCCAAGTCCCCAAACGGTGCCGTCGACGGATCGTGCATGCGCGAGCGCCATGTTCGGTGCATGAGTCGTCCGCCATGCCATGAGCCACGGCAACAGAAGTTGGGCATTCGCAGCGAAGCCGGCGTGGCCGATCATCCCGGCTCGCGCATTCGCATCGTGCGGCAGGTTCGCCATGCCTTCCGGAAAGGCAATGTTGTTGGCGGCAAGGAGCCAGGCCTCCTGGTCCGGCCCGGGCGGAAGTGTGATTGGCGCCTCACTCCACGGAGCTGGCACGAGACCAGTCATCTGTTGCCCAAGTTTCGCCCAGGAGCCGCCACTGACCGCTTCGACGGCCTCAGCCAGCACACGGAACCCAAGGTCCGAATAGCAGGCCGGAAATTCGCCGAATTCTGCGACTGGCTTTACCAGCAGAGGGTGTCGATTCCAGGGAAAGGGGGCGGCGAGTTGCTGAGCCAGCGGAACGCCATTATACGGAAGCCATGGCGGCAAACCCGCCGTGTGCGAGAGCAGTTGGCGCGCCGTCAAAGGCCACGTCCGGTTGCGAAAATCCGACAGGACGGGAAGAGTGCGCAGGTCACGATCAAGGTCCAGGTGCTTCAGAGCCAGCGGCGTCGTGACAAGCGGCTTGGTTAGTGAAGCGAGATCGAACCACATGAATCATTGCCCCCGGCTTGTGCAAGTGCATTCGGCCACGAGCAGCTCTGGACGGTATTCGAAATGAATGGTGTCAAAGTGGAACCATTTTCCGCCCCAGATAAAGCCGTTGGCCTCAAAAATCTTCACCACGTCCTGCAAGCCTCGATCCTCCAGAACACGTTCCGGGTAAGCGCAGGCTTTTCCGGGTAGGCACCCTGCCCAGCGCCAATACTGGCCCAGCCCGTGCGGGAGCTTGAAATCAATAGCGATACCAAAGCTGTGGCTGCTGGTCCGTTGGGTTCCGTGTATGGTTCGCCACTTGAGTGTTCCTACCGGGCTGGAGACGAGATGCCGAAGCTCGGGACGAGCGGCGATGGCCTTGCCGACTCGCATCAGCGCTTGGTCCGCGCTGGCGACTCGGCTGAATGGCAGGGATTTGCCTGTCGGGGCCCAGGTCACCTGAAGGATATTTCGCTGTACGGCAAGTTTATCCTCACCGTAAAGGCGTTTGAAGAACCGCTCATCTCGCATGCGCCCCGGATCTTCGTTGAACCCGGGCGGATCGACCGGAAAGCCCGGCGAATAGCATTGACTCATCTGATCATGCAGATCAGCGTGGTCAAGCCGCTCCTCGAAGTTGCCCTGACTTCCTGAGCCGTAAGGCAGGCGATGACCATCTGCCAAGAACAGGGTATTGCCGTCTTTTCCACTCAGAAACCCTGGGTAGGCTTTCAGCAGGCAGTCGATGCCCTGTTGCGCATCAGAATAGGCCCCTGAGGACAGCGTGAGCATCAATGGCACGATACTCCAGAGTCGCATGATTGGGATAGGTTTCCTGTGCATCATTGTTGATCAGCCAGCCAGCCAGCCATTCTGCGCCTGCACCTGGGCTGCCGGGTACAGAATCACTTAGACAGCGGGACAAACTCAACCAAACCGTGCCGCGAATCCCTCAAGCGTAATGTTCTCAGCGATCGCGTCATGCGGAATTAGCACGTAACGCCAAGGCTTGCCACCGTAACTTGCTGCATGGTCCGAGGCATTCGCGCACCACTTTACGGCGGCTTCCTTCTTGGCGACGACAATCGGGTCTTCAAGCTCCGTGCGCTTCTTGGGTTCCAGCATGTAGATCGTTGCAGCAGTTTCGGCAACGAAGTCCGGCTGGTATTCCGGATGATCCTCCCCGGTTTGGTAGTAAATCTGGAACTGGCCCTTGGCGGGCTTGAACCACTTGATTGAATCACGTTCCAGAATCACCGCCAGCTTGCGCTCCGAATCGGAATCGAATTTCTGCACCGGATACAGACACTTCTGGAAGCCGCCGAACAGGTACTTGGCCATGTTGCTCTTGTCGGTCGGCTCCACCCGATAGTTGGCAGGCGGCTCCTGTGCGGAATGCGAGTAGGCGCTCTGCTTCAGCTCGGTAAAACCCTTACTGATTTTCACCTCATGGCCGGCTACGTCCTCCCAGTAATGCGCCTGCATCTGGGCGTGGATGAAGCGCGCAATGTCCCGCTGATAGCAACGTAGTACCTTGCGGGTGTCCTCTTCGGTCAGGTAACTCTTGAAGTGCTGCACGGTCTGGGTAGCCAGGTCGTAGAGCAGATCGGCGTGTTCGTCGTAGGAAATATCGTCGAAATCCACCAGGCCGCTGACGACATAGTCTTCCAGCCGCGCTTCGTCGATGCCGCCACGGCTCACTGAAACCACTTCCAGTTGATTGGTGCGCAGGTGCTGTATCCAGAGTTCGTCGGAAACCGCCGGGTACCTCAAGGTATCCAGCTTCAGCGTGAAGGCTTTGAAGCCTGATTTCACCTCACCCCTGGGCACCACCAGAATGCGCGGAATGTCAATGGTCTGCTGCGTGACAAGCTCGACCGTCTTTGCCACCACGGCCGCAAAGTCCGGCTTCTGCGTCACCCCGTCCAGTTCCAGTTGAGTCGGCTGGTGCTGTTCCTCGACCGCCCTGACGATGGCGGCCTGAATTTCGGGCTTCTTCAGGTACTCGATGCTGGGCAGCGTCTGCGGCTGGTGTTCCAGCTTGCGGATGACCTCGTAGGTGATCTGCGCGACTTTCTGCTCTTCCCGCTTGGTGAAGGCAGGCGCTTGATCCTGGCCGGCCACCGTCGTGCTGCTGGTTGCGTGGGCAGGCGTCAAGCCCAGTTTGGTGGCCAGTTGCGATTGCGACACCACCGTGGTCGTTTTCTGCCCGAGCGCATCCGCATCCAGCACGAGGGTTTGCAAGTGGATCGCCGAGTCCGGCTTGTTGGCCTCGGCGATGATCTCCTGAAACTTGTCGTGGGCGACGATGTTCAGCCGATCCACGGCCGTCACGCCGGTGCGCTTGCCATAGGGCAGACGCAGGCCGCGCCCGATGGACTGCTCGATGAGGATGCGGGCATTGGCCGCCCGCAGCGGCACGATGGTGTAGAGGTTGGTCACGTCCCAGCCCTCCTTGAGCATGTTGACGTGAATCACGATCTCCGTCGGCTCGTCGGTGTTCTCCACCTTGAGTAGCTTTGAAATCATCTCTTCTTCTTCGGCCCCGGTCTTGCTCGAATCTACCTGGATGACCTTGTCGCGGTAGCGGCCCTCGAAGAAGTTGTCGGACTTGATCAGCACGGAAAGTTGTCCGGCATGAGTCGTATCGCGGGCAATCACCAGCAGGAAAGGCTTGACGATGGGCTTCTCGCTCTCACGTGCGTAAGTCTCCAGCTCCACCTTGACGCTTTCGTGCAGGCGCACGCCGTCTTCCAGTTTCAGCCGTTCGATCTCCTGCGCCGACATGCCCGCCGGGTTGAAGTTCTTGCGCGTGACCACCGCCGGTTCCTTGACGAATCCATCAGCCATGGCGCGGCCCAGCGGGTAGTCGACAATCACGTTCTTGAATGCCAGCGCGCCGCGCGGGGTCTCCACAAACGGCGTCGCGGTCAGTTCCAGGCCCAGGATCGGCTTCAATTCGTTGATGGCGCGAATGCCGGCGCTGGCGCGGTAGCGATGCGATTCATCCATCAGCATCACCAGATCCGGCAAACCGGCCAGATAATCGAAGTAGCTCTCGCCGATGTATTCCGACAGCCGTTTGATGCGCGGCGACTTGCCCCCGCGCACTTCGGAATTGATCTTGGAAATGTTGAAGATGTTGATGCGCACGCCGCCGAAGAGCGTGTCGCTGCGCGGGTCGTGCTGGTCGTAGTTGTCGCCGGTGATGATCGAGGGCGCGTTTACAGCGAATTCCGCGATGCCGCGGAACACGTACTTGGGGTGATTGCGGTCGCTGAAATCGGCAATCAGCTTATTGTAGATGGTCAGGTTCGGCGCCAGCACAAAAAAATTGTCGATGCCGTGCGCCAGGTGCAGATAGCTGATGAAAGCGCCCATCAGCCGCGTCTTGCCCACGCCGGTGGCCAGCGCGAAGCACAACGAAGGGAAATCGCGCTCGAAATCCGTCACCGACGGGAACTCGCTGCGGATGGCCTTCAGCAGGATCGCGACATCGGCGCCCTTGCCCGGTGGGGCAATCTCGGTAATGCGGTCGAGGATTTCCAGCGAGCGGCGCTGCGGATGGCGCAGACTAAGGCGGCCGGCGATAGCGTTGACGTGGCGGTTCATTCCTTCTTCCCCTTGCTCTTCTTGGCCGTCTTCTCCAACTGCTTAACCTGTACGCTGATCGACGCCTCAAAGTCACGTTCGGCAAATACATTGCGCACATGCTGGGCAATGGCCGGCACGCTGACTTGATACAGCTCGGCCAACTGCTTCTGCGTCATCCATACCGTTCCCTCGGCAACACGCAACTGCACCCGTGTCTGCGCATCTTCGCTCTGGTAAAGCAGGAATTCTCCGGTCGGCAGGACATCGCTCACGGCTCCCCCCCGTCGAACAATGACTGTTGGCCGGGCTTGGGCGGTTCCTTGGGCAGGTTCTCCACCTGCAGGGAGTAATCGTCATGACCCCACTCGCAGCGCGACAGCACCTGCCTGGGAATCTTCTTCACCGTCAGGTTGGGGTAGGCATCGGCCTTGGCGCGGAAGGCGGTGCACAGGACCAGCAACGACCGATCCGGCCCCACCTCGTCGGAAAGCTGCTGCAACTGTTCATGGGTCAGGCTGGCGGTGGTGACATAGACAAAATCCCGCTCGGTGGAATGGCCGTGCTGCCAATACACCGCGTCCGAAGGTGCATAGCTGAAGCCCTCCAGCTTGCATAGCGCCTCGGCCAACATGGCGGCGTTGTAGTCGTGGTTGATGACCCAGTTGCCCCACTTGTCTTTTTCCAGCAGCGAGGGCGCCAGGCGGTAGTAGCGGAAGCCGCCGCCGCCCTTCCAGCCAACGGCTTGGCTGACGCCACCGGAGTCTTCGCCGTCGATGACCTTCTTCAGGCGTGGGATGATGTGGGTGTGGCAATGCTCGCCGAGCTCCACCATGATCCAGCGGCGGCCCATCTTGTGGGCCACGGCGCCGGTGGTGCCGGAACCGGCGAAGGAGTCGACGATAAGGTCGCCAGGGTCCGTTGCCAGTTCGATTATTCGTTGCATCAATCGCTCTGGTTTGGGAGTGCCGAAAAGGTCATCGCTGAAAAGCATCTTGCTTTCCTTTTTTGCCTCATCGTTGTGCCCAACTTCGTCGTACTTCCAAATCGTTGTTGCCGGGATAGTTTCGCTAACTTCAGTCAAGAATCGCTTGATCGCCGGCCGCGCATCTCCGCCAACACCGAACCAAATGCGGTTATCCGCAATCAGTTCAGCGAATTTTTCCTTTGTGTAGCGCCAGCTCGTTCCTGACGATGGCCAGACTTCACGACCTGACGGTAGTCTTACTGGAAAGACTGCGTAATCACGCACCTCATTGCGCAATGTATCCCCGGCCTTCCAAAGCCCTCTTGAGTCGTTGTCTCGATTGGTGTACCGAGATGTTTGCTTTTCCGTCTTGCTCAGGCGATTCACCTTAACTCGTTCAACGTTTTTGGCGTACACAAGCACAAAGTCATGGGAACTCGACAGGAGTTTCGAGTCAGCCTTAGGAGCGTACTTCTTCTCCCAAATTACGGTTGATACGAAATCCCTTCTCCCAAAAACCTCATCGCACAGCACCTTGAGGTAGTGCGCCTCATTGTCGTCGATGGTGATCCACAGCGAGCCATCGTCGGACAGCAGCCGCTTGATGATCTCCAGCCGGTCGCGCATCAGCGACAGCCAGATCGAATGCTCCACCCCGTCGTCGTAATGGGTAAAAGCGCTGCCGGTGTTGTAAGGCGGGTCGATGAAGACGCACTTCACCTTGCCGGAAAACTCTCCCTCCAGCGCCTTCAGCGCCAGCAGGTTGTCGCCGAAGATGAGCCGGTTGTCGAAAAAGTCGGCACTGGTGACACGGTGCTTCGCGTGGTACGACTTCGCCGGGTCTTCCAGCAGGATGCGCGGCTCCAGCTTTGGCCGGTTCTCCTTGCCGATCCAGGTGAGTTCGAGTTTTTGCTTCTTGCTCATCGCGCCTGATGCCACTCTATTGCTGCCATCCGACCGGGGGCCACGCTGGTACGGTCTGGCCCAATTGCCTGGCCAGGTCGCCCACTGCCTTGACCAACTTGCGGAAGGATCGGTTTCGCTGGTGGGCGAGCGCCATGTCGAACACGGCGCTCATCGCGTCCTGATCGCCCGTTTCGGAATAGGCTCGGCACCTGGGCATGAACTCTTCCAATGCTCCCTTGGCATCGCGCTTGGCCTCGGGATCGACTGGCGCCAGGGCATCGTCGGCGATACTCCAACGTCCCCTCTGGGATTCGACCGAAGCCAGGAACCAGGTCTCGTACTCGCGGTAGGCAATGACAACTTCGCAGGGCGTTCCCAGCCTCGGCTTGCGCCCAGTTCCGCACCTTTGCCGCCAGTTCATAAGGACAGTCGTCCTCGCCATCGAACAGGAGCAGCACGGCGGCACAGTCGGGCTGCAGCAGGGCCAATCGGACCATCCGCCGAACCTCGTCTTCGCGCCGGAATTGGGACGAGGTACGACGGATGGGGGCGCCCACGTCCATGCCAAAGCACAGCGCATGATCCCATAACAATCGGCGCAGCAGTACCGGCACCGCCGCGACTTCCCCGTGGCCCTCGACAATCGGGAACAGCTTCATGCCAACGTCTCGAACAGGCTGCCATTGCGCAAGGCATCGTCGCTAGCGAACAAGTCCTCAGCGTGAAGCGCGTTAGCGCGCAGCAGTTCGCCGGCGCCCATGAGATCGCTGCGCATGGCTTCGCGCGTCGCGGCGGAAGGCATCAGCAAATGAGACGCACCCTCCTGCCACGAGACGATGCGCAGGTTGTTGTCGGTGATCCACTTCGCATCGAGCAACTCGGGACTGTGGGTGGTCACGACGACTTGCATAGTCTTGGCTGCCCGGCGGATCAGATCGAGCACGGCGCCCAATGCACCGGGATGGATGGTGGCTTCCGGTTCCTCGATGACGAGTACAGAGGGACTCGGCTTCTGAAAAACCGCCATGATGAGACCCAGCGAGCGCAAAGTGCCATCGGACATACTGAAGGCGTCGAACGTCAGCTTCTTGCCCTCTCCCCATTCCTGCGAAAAGCTCATCGACCACTTGTTGCCGTGCTTTTTGTGGGCAACCGCCTTGGTCTCGGGAACGATGCTCTCGAGAATCCGGAAGACTTCCTGCCGAACTGACTTTGCGTTTTCCCCACGTGACAACTCCTGGAGCACGCTGGCTGCATTGCTACCGTCGGGTTTGAGTACGATGCCGCTGTCTGGATCCTGCATTTCCCTGAGCTTCGCCGGTTCGATGGAGTAAACGCGCATGGCGCTGAGTACCTTCAAAATGCAAGCAAAGCGCTCGTCCCCACCAACCAGGGGCAATGCCAGCGCCGTGGGTTCCAGTGCTGGTGTCAGTCCATCGGCGTTGCTCTTCCATATGTCGGAACGATCAAACCACCAGCGTATGCCGCTTTTGCCGCACACCAGACATTGCTCCCGCACTATGCGGAAGCCATAGTTTGGCAGTGCCTTGATCTCGAACGCGAACCGGCCCCCCGCGATGCCGTTGAATGCACCGAATTCAAATGCCAGACCCAAATTGGGAGGAGCACTCTTGACTGAACTGCGATTGCGCACGGCCGAAATACCGCCTTTGCGGTCCAATACTGCCTGAAGCGGGGATGACATCGCTTCGGCAACGAAACTGAAAACATCGGCGAGATTCGATTTTCCCGATCCGTTGCGCCCCACCACGAACAAGGGATTGTCCAGTTCGAGAACCGCCGAGGGAAAGCTGCGGAATCGCTTGATGACGATTCTTGTAATGGGACTTGTGTTCATCGCGATGTATTCCCCTTGTCCTTGTTTCACTCTGTTTTCCAGGCCGTCTGCTGATCGAGCGAGATGCCCAGGTAATCGCGAATGGCTGCTGCTTGCGACGCGACATCTTGCGATTGCGAAAGCGTGATGGCTTTCCAGATATGGCGCTCGGCGGGGTTGTGGCCATCGAACAACTGCAATCCAATGATTCGGCGGGCTCTTGCATGCGGAGCTTGGTTTTGAGCCGGTTGGAAATCGAAGTCAGCGCCGGCAATGGCGAAGGTCGATGAAGCCAGTAGCTTGCGCAGCACCAGCGTCATCAAGGCTGCGCTGACTGGCCGGCAGAGCCTGGAGATTATCCTGTTGCAGGTATTCGGAGACGAGATGGTAGAGCCGGTCTTCGCTTTCCTCCGGCGTGAATTCCTCAACCAGCGGGGTGTAGGGGATGTAGGCCGTCACCTGGCGGCGCAGGGTGCGATGGCAGACCGGCTTGAGCCGCGCCTTGAGCGTCTGGAATGCCATACGCAAAGCAATCTTGACTCAGTGGGCCAGTTTACCGGCTGTTTGCTGGCTGTGACCGCCTGAGGCGTTCGCGTTGCGGTTCGAGTTTTTCGAGCGTGGCGACGAAGTCCTGGAGGCGCTTCCTTTCCTGTTCGACCACTGCGGCCGGAGCGCGCGCGACGAAGCTCTCGTTGGCGAGCTTGGCTTTCGCCTTGCCGATCTCGGTGCCGAGTCGCGCGATCTCCTTGTCCAGGCGTTCGCATTCGACAGCCAGGTCGATCTGAACCTGCAGCATCAGCCGGGTTTCGCCCACGATGGCGATCGGTGCGCTGGCGTCGGCCGGTATTTCGTCGACGATCTGCAGGTCGGAGAGCTTGCAGAGCGCTTTGAGATAGGGCGCGAAGCCGGCGAGCGATGCGGCCTGGCCGCTGGCGAGCAGCGGAACCCGCAGCGCCGGCGAGAGGTTCATTTCGCCACGCAGGTTGCGGCAGGCGTAAGCCAGATTCTTCAGTTCCTGGACGCGGGCTTCGCTGGCCGGGTCGATGCTTGCTGCCTGCGCCTGCGGATAGGCCGCGAGCATCACCGAGGCATGGGTCTTGCGGCCGGCGATCGGCGCCACCGCCTGCCAGAGTTCTTCGGTAATGAAGGGCAGCAGCGGGTGGGCCAGGCGCAGCACCGTCTCCAGTACGCGCGCCAGCGTCCGCCGCGTCGCGCGGACTTCTTCGACGGAACCCTGCTGCAGTTGCACCTTCGACAACTCGACATACCAGTCGCAGAACTCGTCCCAGACGAACTCGTAGACCGAGCGCGCCAGCAGGTCGAAGCGGTAGTCGGCGTAATGCTGTTCGACCTCGGCTTCGGTACGCTGCAGTTTGCTGACGATCCAGCGGTCAGCAAACGAGAAGCGCAGCGCTGACCCACAGTCGTCAGCCGTATCGCTTGCCAGGCCGAGATCCTGGTCTGCGGTGTGCATCAGCACGAAGCGGGTGGCGTTCCACAGCTTGTTGCAGAAGTTGCGGTAGCCTTCGCAGCGGTTAAGGTCGAACTTGATGTCGCGACCGGGGCTGGCCAGTGACAGAAAGGTGAAGCGCAGTGCGTCGGTGCCGAATGCCTGGATGCCTGCCGGGAATTCCTTGCGCGTGCGCTTTTCGATCTCTGCGGCCTGTTTGGGGTTCATCAGTCCGCTGGTGCGCTTCTCGATCAGCGCGTCGAGGCCGATGCCGTCGATGAGGTCGATCGGGTCGAGGACATTGCCCTTCGACTTGCTCATTTTCTGGCCTTCGGCGTCGCGGATCAGGCCGTGCACATAGACGTGTCTGAAGGGGATTTTGCCGGTGAGATGTTTGGTCATCATCACCATGCGCGCCACCCAGAAGAAAATGATGTCGAAACCGGTCACCAGGACTGTCGAAGGCAGGTAGAGGTCGAGCGCCGGGTTGCTTTCGGCTGGCCACTGCGGCGTCCAGTCGAGTGTCGAGAACGGCCACAGTGCTGACGAATACCAGGTATCGAGGACGTCCGGGTCGCGTCTCAGCGGGCCGTGGTAGCCTTGTGCCGCAGCCTCGTTCCTGGCTTCGGTTTCGTCATGAGCGACAAAGATCTGTCCACTCTCGCCATACCAGGCAGGAATCTGATGGCCCCACCAGAGCTGCCGCGAGATGCACCAGTCCTGGATGTTGTTCAGCCACTGGTTGTAGGTGTTGATCCAGTTCTCGGGGAAGAACCGGATCTCGCCTGCCGCGACACATGCCAGAGCCTTGCCGGCGATGCTGCTGCCATCGGCACCGGCCTTGCTCATGGCGACAAACCATTGGTCGGTGAGCATCGGCTCGATCACCACGCCGGTACGGTCGCCGCGCGGCACTTTCAGCAGATGCGCATCGACCTTGTCGAGCAGGCCTGCTGCTTCGAGGTCGGCGACGATCTGCTGGCGCGCTGCAAAGCGATCCATGCCCTGGTAGCGAGCCGGAGCGTTGTCGTTGATCTTCGCGTCCAGGGTCAGGATCGGGATCATCGGCAGTCTGTGGCGCTGGCCGACCGCGTAGTCGTTGAAATCGTGTGCGGGAGTGACCTTGACGCAACCGGTACCAAATGCGAGGTCCACGTAGGCATCGGCGATGATCGGGATGGTGCGCTCGCAGAGCGGCAGCCGGACCATTTTTCCGATCAGGTGCCGGTAACGTTCGTCGTCGGGATGGACCATCACCGCGGTGTCGCCGAGCATGGTTTCCGGGCGCGTCGTGGCAACGGTCAGCGAGCCGCTGCCATCGGCCAGCGGATAACGGATGTGCCAGAGATGGCCTGGTTCCTCTTCCTGCACCACCTCGAGGTCGGAGACCGCGGTCTGCAGTACCGGGTCCCAGTTGACCAGGCGCTTGCCGCGGTAGATCAGGCCCTCGCGGTAGAGGCGGACGAAGGTTTCGGTGACCGTCCGCGAAAGGCCGGCGTCCATCGTGAAGCGCTCGCGGCTCCAGTCAGGCGAGGTGCCGAGGCGGCGCATCTGGCGGGTGATGGTGTTGCCCGAGAACTCTTTCCACTCCCAGACTTTTTCGAGAAATTTCTCGCGTCCGAGTTCGTGCCTTGAGATTCCCTGTGCGTCTAGTTGCCGTTCGACGACGATCTGTGTGGCAATGCCCGCATGGTCGGTACCGGGCTGCCACAGCGTGTTGTCACCGCGCATGCGGTGGTAGCGGGTGAGCGCATCCATGATCGCCTGGTTGAAGCCGTGCCCCATGTGCAGGGTGCCGGTGACGTTGGGTGGCGGCAGCAGGATGCAGAAAGCGTTCGGTTTTTCGGCATCGAGGCCGGCGCCGAAATAGCCTCTGGCTTCCCATTCGGGGTACCAGCGACGTTCGATGTCGACCGGTTCAAAGCTCTTGGCGAGTTCCATGAGGGGAGGGCTGGGGAATGGCAGGAGCTCGCATTATACCCGCATCGCGCGGCTACCCCGGTACGACGCCTAGGCCTGCTCAGGAGTGGCTGGCTGGCTGCCAGCGGGTTCTTCGATGAGCTGTCGAGCCTGCTCGTTTTGCTCGATGAAGTCATGCAATACTGCTGCAATGGTTGCGGCGATGCCGTTCTGCAAGTGGTCCGTGGCAGTCAGCAGCGCCGCTTCGACGAGCACCGGCATTTCGCTCTGCAGTTGCTGATCAAGGCGTTCGGCGAGCTCTGCGGCCAGGGTCTCGCGCAGCCTGGCGCGGTCTTCTGCCGGGACTTCTGGCGCCGGCAAGACCACTTCGGTGAGGACCGGCAGGTCGTCCTCGTCTTCGCCCGACGGGGTGGCGGGCGTTCGGCTTGCTGACGAGTCGGCTGGCGTGGTCGAGGCCAGGAAGCTGCGCCGTCGCCGCAGCCGTCGCGAACCGTCGCGGTGGTCGCTGCCGGCAGCGCCTGCATCGGCGTTGATCAGGGAGTCCACCCGACGGATCAGATCGTTGTCGTCGGCCATCAGCCTTTCCCTGTCAGATCGACATACTGGAGGTCGTAGCCGCGATCCTTGTAGAACCTGGCGCGCTGGCGACCGGCGACGCGCTCTTCTTCCCCCTGACCGACCACTTCGATGAGGCTGGCAAAACGAGAAAACCCCGGGGGTACCTCGGCAGCGAGGTTGAACAGTCGTTCATCCTGCGGTATGACGTCCAGTCGGCCGGCAATCAGCACCGGAGTTTCGGCGGCGAGTGGCGAGTTGATCTCCACATGCGGGATGAAGCTGGTTGGCGGGTGCATCCATAGCCAGCGGTCGAGTGCCACGGCGACCTCGGCATCCGGTGCATAGACCAGCGAGGCCTTCTTCTGTGCCAGGGCCTTGCCGATCAGGGCGGCGGTCGCAGCAATCCGGTCAGAGGCGTTGTGGTAGAAGAATATTCGTGTCAATTCAGCTTGCCTGCGCGTTTCAGCAAATAGTGCATGAGCAGCGGCACGGGTCGCCCGGTCGCGCCCTTGTCCGTGCCCGACTTCCAGGCAGTGCCGGCGATGTCGAGATGGGCCCAGACGTATTTTTTGGTAAAACGGGCGAGAAAACATGCAGCGGTGATGCTGCCTCCCCAGCGGCCACCGATGTTGGCCATGTCGGCGAAAGGGCTCTTGAGCAGTTCCTGGTAGTCGTCCCACAAGGGCATTTGCCAGGCGCGGTCGTGCGCTTCATCGCCGGCATGCACGAGTTCCCTCGCCAGGGCCTCGTTGTTCGCAAAGAGACCGGTCGCGATATGGCCGAGAGCGATCACGCAGGCGCCGGTGAGCGTGGCGACGTCGATCACCGTCTCCGGTTGAAAGCGTGCGGCGTAAGTCAGTGCATCGCAGAGAACGAGGCGGCCTTCCGCATCGGTGTTGAGGATTTCGATGGTTTGACCGGACATCGAGGTAACGATGTCGCCTGGTCGTGTGGCGGCCCCGCCGGGCATGTTTTCTGCGGTCGGGACGATCACCGTCAGATTGATCGGCAGTTTCATCAGCGCCGCAGCCTTGATCGTACCCAGCACGCCGGCGGCGCCGCACATGTCGTACTTCATCTCGTCCATTTCCGGCGCCGGCTTGAGGGAAATTCCCCCACTGTCGAAAGTGATTCCCTTGCCGACGAGGACCACTGGCTGGTCATCGTTCTTGCCGCCCTTGTACTGCAGGACAATCAGTTTTGGTGGCTGCTGCGAGCCTTTGGCAACGGCAAGCAAGGAATGCATGCCCAGTGCGGCCATCTCGTCACGTTCGAGAATCTGGCACTCCAGCTTGTGTTCGGCAGCCATCTTTTGTGCCGTTTCGGCAAGAAAGGCGGGGGTGCACACATTACCCGGCAGATTGGCGAGATCTTTTGCCAGGGACATGCCTTCGGCAATGGCCTGTCCCTGGCGCAGCGCTTCCTCGGCAATGGTCAGTTCGTTGCGACGATCAACGACAAAGGTGAGTTTGCGCAAGGGTCGGCGCACCTTGTCCTTCTTGCTCTTGAACTGATCGAAACGATATACGGTTTCCTGCGCCACAAGGGTGGCCTGACGAACACGCCAGGCAGAGCTGCGCTTCCTGACGCTCGTTTCGGTCAGAAAGACGGTGCCGTCAAAGGCGCCGGTTTCGTTGAGCGTCCGCACGGCACTGTGAATGGCTTCGCAGTAGGCCTTGTCGCCGAACTCCTTTTCCTTGCCGAGACCGACCAGCAGGACCCGGTCGCAGAGCGTGCCCGGAACATTGTGCAGCAGCAGCGTCGAGCCCGCCTTTCCCTCCATGTCGCCGCGGCGAATGATGTCCGAAAGATGGTTGTGCGCCGCGTTGTCCAGAAGCTCGGCAGCCAGGGTCAGCTTGCGTGGTTCGAAAATGCCGACCACCACACAGGCGCTGCGTTGCTTTTCCGGGCTACCACTTTTTATGCTAAATTCCACTTACCCCTCCTCAGGCAACCCGCGCCGTTTGCGAAAAGCCGATTATCACTGCAGTTTTTCACCAAAGTCAAAAAATGATCTTCCAGCGTGCTGTCCGGCGCGAGTTCACGCACTTGGCAGCCGGCGTCTTCACTGCGCTTTTCGCCATCATGATGACGACCCAATTGATTCGGCTGCTCAGTGAAGCGGCACAGGGCAGTGTCGAGCCGGACGCGGTGGTGGCGCTGCTCGGTTTCTCGGCGCTCTACTACCTGCCGGTGTTGTTGTCGCTGTCGTCGTTTGTCGCCATCTTGTTGACGCTGTCGCGCAGCTATCGGGATTCCGAGATGGTCGTCTGGTTCTCTGCCGGATTGCCGCTGACGGCGTGGATTCGGCCGGTATTGGTGTTCGTGATGCCGCTGGTGCTGACCATCTCGGTGCTTTCCCTCTTTCTTTCCCCCTGGGCCTTGTCGCAGAGCGCCGAGTTTCGCGGCAAACTGAGTTCTCGACACGATGCGGGTCAGATCTCTCCCGGTGCTTTTCAGGAATCGTCTGCCGGCGATCGCGTAGTATTTGTGGAAGGGGTTGCTGATGACACCAGCAATGTCTCGAATGTGTTCGTCAACGAACTGCGGCCTGATCGTTTGGGGGTGACGATGGCGGCCTCCGGGCATCAGGAGATCGCCGAGAACGGTGACCGCTTCATCGTCCTGCAGAACGGCCGTCGCTACGAGTTTCCCCCCGGTACTGCAGAGTTCCGCATCATGGAGTATGCGCGCTACGCGGTTCGCGTGGAGACCCGGGAGGCACGCGGCATCGTGCCGACACCGAGGACGATGCCTACCGTGGATCTGCTGCCCATCGATTTGCCGGTCTATCGGGCCGAGCTGCTTTACCGTTTCAGCATGCCGTTCTCGGCGGTCGTGCTGGCCTTGCTGGCGATTCCTCTGTCGTTCGTCAATCCGCGTGCGGGTCGTTCGGCGAACATGCTGCTCGCCATTCTCGTCTACCTGATCTACAACAATCTGGTGACCATTAGCCAGGGCTGGGTGGCGAGCGGGAAGGTTTCGTTTGCTTTCGGCGTGCTGGCGGTGCATCTGTTCATGCTGGCTCTCCTGCCGCTGATGTTCTACCATCGTATTGCCGTACGCCCATTCGCCCGTCTGTCTCGATGAAGGTCTATCGTCGCTACCTGGCGCGCGAGGTCTCCGCTGCCATCCTGCTGGTGTTGCTGGCTTTTCTGGCCTTGTTTGCCTTCTTCGATCTGCTCGGCGAGATCAAGGGTGTCGGACAGGGCGGGTATCAGTTGCACCATGCCCTTGGCTTCGTCTTGCTGCGCGCGCCGGGGCGTGCCTATGAATTGATGCCGATTGCCGTCCTGATCGGTACGCTTTATGCACTCTCGACTCTCGCCCGTCATTCCGAGCTCACCGTCTTGCGCGCCTCGGGTTTGTCCACCGCAGCCCTTCTCGGCGGTCTGTTTCAGCTGGCAGGCCTGTTTGCCCTGGCGACCTACCTGATCGGTGAGTTTGTGGCGCCACCGGCCGAACGTGCGGCGTATCAAATGCGCCTGAAGGAAAAGGGCCGAATGGTCGGACAGGATCTGCGGTCGGGCCTGTGGGTCAAGGACGAACGGAGTTTCATCAACGTGCGCGTCGTTCTGCCGGATGCGCGTTTACGCGGCATCCGCATTTACGAATTTGACGAGAAGGCACAATTGCGTTCCGTTACCGAGGCCGCGGAGGGGAAACACGTGCTTCCCGACAGTTGGCGCTTGACCGAAGTGGTACAGACCGTCCTGCTTGCAGAGCGGGCCGAAGTCCACAAGATGCCGGAGATGTTGTGGCGATCGGCCCTGAATCCGGACATTCTTGCAGTACTGATGGTTTCCCCCGATCGGATGTCGCTGCGGCACCTGTCGGCCTATACCAAACATTTGGCTGACAATCATCAGAAGACCAACCGCTACGACATCGCTTTCTGGAAAAAAGTGGTCTATCCGCTGGCAGCATTGGTCATGGTGGCTCTCGCCTTGCCGTTTGCTGGCGCGCATTACCGGGCCGACCGGGTAGGCATGCAGATCTTCGCCGGAGTGATGACCGGAATCCTCTTTTACATGCTCAACGGCTTGTTCGCCAATCTCGGTGCGATCAACAGCTGGTCACCGCTGCTCAGCGCAGTCACACCGTCGGTGCTGTTCCTGCTGACGGCAGCAGTCATGATCTGGTGGGTGGAAAAGCGCTGATCGGCGCTCAGTTGATGATCAGCTGCGTGCCGGCGAGACGGTCGTGCAGAAATTGCCGGTCGCGATCGAACAATGCCCAGAGTATGCCGGCGCCGCCGAGAACGATGCTCGGCCAGCTCAACAGATAGCGCAGGAGCGCCCGGGCCGGGCGTACAGGCAAGCCATCACGGGTCACCAGCCGAATGCGCCAGGTCTTCATGGCCAGGGTCCGTCGCCCGTTGCTCCAGAACCAGAGAAAATAGATCAGCATCACGAGGAAGCAATGCGCCTGCAACAGGACGCGGCGACGCCACGGTGCGCGAAGGCGCCCAGGAGAATGTGCGGCAGACACCAGCAGCACGGCCAGTACGGCGAGCAGCAGCAGGGACTCGTAAAACATGCTCAACAGACGGCGCAGGAATGCCCGGCCGCTCGACGGCTTGCGTAGCGCGGCCATCAGCGCCCGACTTCCGCTTCGCTGCGGACGGGGCGGGGCTGTAGTGCTCAGCGGTACGGTGGGGGAGAGGGCGGTTTCCGCTGCTGGGGGGGGTGGCCGCACTCGACTACCGGGGGTGCCGAAGGCGTCGGCGCGGCTGTGGACTGGTGGGCCGGGCGGGGATGGCGTACCCGGGTAAGCTCCCTGGTTTCGGGACCGACTTGCTGGCGTGCTTGTTGCTTGAGTCTCGCCTTTTCTCTCTTCCGGCAGGCTCGAGTATTCCTCCCATTTCTGCCGAGTTGCTGTTTCTTTTCGACTCGGCAAGCTTGTTGGCGGTCATGAAGTTCTCGCGCGCTGCGTCGCTGCTCGGGCGTCAGCTTGCCCCACTCCTGCATCTGAACCTGAATTCGGCGCTGCTCTTCGGGCGTCATGGTGGCGAAGCGGCGCGTGATGCCCAGCCATTTCTTCTGGCGGCATGTACTCCAGGCTGTCCCAATCGTCACTCAGCGGCGCGAGGATCACCCGCTGCTCGACCGTCAGCTCGGTCCACTGGGGCTGCGCCGGGGTGACCATCGCCGACGGCCCGGCACCTCTGCCCAGGCGGTAAGCGCCACCATACTGCCAGGATTACTGCGACGCGGAGCTTTTCAGCCATGCATCAAAGCCCTTGTCGGTAAAGGCGGCGATTGGCAGATCGTCCGAGAGCAGCGCGCTGTCGATGAACTCGAGCTCGGCAATGCTCTGATCGGCATACCAGTAGGTGTAGCTGGCCATGCCGAGGACGACGAGCAGGGCCAGCAATACCTGCTTGAGGCGCAGGTTGTCGAGGTGTTGCAGAACGAAGCTTGCCGCTCCGGCCAGCACCGACTGGTGCATGGCAACCTTTTGCTGCGCCAGCGCACGCTGCCTCGCCGCTTCCAGGCGACCGACGGTTCCCGCGGGCAGTTCGTGCAGTCCACGATTCAGGTGTTGCCTGAGCTTGTAGGCAAAATGCAGTTCATTCATAAGGTGATTCCTTTTGCTTTCAGTGCCGCCGCCAGCGTATGATTGGCACGCGAGCAATGCGTCTTGACGCTGCCCTCCGAGCAGCCCATGGCTGACGCCGTCTCGGCAACGTCCATATCTTCCCAGTAACGCAGAAGGAAGGCTTCGCGTTGACGCGCTGGCAGCAATTCTATCTCTTTCTCAATTATCGCAAGGACTTGCGTCTGCTGAAGCTGGTCGTCGGGGTCTGCGGGCTATACGACCCCGATTCGCTGCTGATGGTTTCGAGCGGATCGTGATCCTCGTCATCGCTGGGCGAAAGCGATGAGAGCAAGGTGGTCCACAGCGAGCGAACCCTGCTGCGCCGATAGTAGTCGCGGATGGTGTTCTGCAGGATGCGCTGGAAAAGCAGCGGCAGCTCTGCGGCCGGACGGTCGCCGTACTTTTCGGCGAGCTTCATCATCGCGTCCTGGACGATGTCGAGCGCGGACTCTTCGTTACGCACCGCGAACATGGCCTGCTTGAAAGCGCGACGTTCGATTGCAGTGAGAAAATCTGACAGTTCGCGTTGGCTGGCCAGAGCGGGAATCCTTGCTGTTGTCGGGTTGGAAGCGGTTTCCGCGGACGCCGGATTGTCGTGAATGCCTTGACCAATCGAGGCCAAAGCTTTAACGTGGCAGACTTTTTTCGAGCAATTTGCTTGCTGGGGCGACGGCAATGACGATGATGACCGGTGCGGAGATTGTAATCAGGTGCCTGCAGGAAGAAAAGGTCGAATATGTATTCGGCTATCCGGGTGGGGCGGTCCTTCACATTTATGATGCGCTGTTCAAGCAGGATCAGATCAAGCATATTCTGGTTCGCCACGAACAGGCCGCAGTGCATGCGGCCGATGGTCTCGCGCGTTCTTCGCACAAGGTCGGCGTGGCGCTGGTCACCTCCGGTCCCGGCGCGACCAATGCGGTGACCGGCATCGCCACGGCCTATATGGATTCGATTCCACTGGTCGTCATCTCCGGGCAGGTGCCGAATGAATACATCGGCCAGGACGCCTTCCAGGAATGCGACACGGTCGGCATCACTCGCCCCTGCGTCAAGCACAACTTCCTGGTCAATGACGTGCACAAGCTCGCGGTGACGATGAAGAAGGCCTTCTATATCGCCAACAGCGGTCGTCCGGGCCCGGTCGTGATCGACATTCCGAAGGACGTGACCGCCGCCAGGTGCAAGTTCGAGTATCCGGAAACGCATCCAGTTGCGCTCGTACAACCCGGTGGTCAAGGGGCATCTGGGGCAGATCAAGAAAGCCGTGAACCTGCTGCTCGAAGCCAGGCGACCGATGATCTACACCGGCGGCGGGGTCATCCTGAGCCAACGGATCGCCGAGCAATTGACCCGGCTCACGCGCCGCCTGGGCTTTCCGATCACCAACACCCTGATGGGCCTCGGCGCCTATCCGGCCAGCGACCGGCAGTTCCTGGGCATGCCCGGCATGCATGGCACCGTCGAGGCCAACCTGGCCATGCAGCACTGCGACGTGTTGCTGGCCATCGGTGCGCGTTTTGACGACCGGGTGATCGGCAATCCGGACAACTTCGCGTCGATCCCGCGCAAGATCATCCACATCGACATCGATCCCTCGTCGATTTCCAAGCGGGTCAAGGTCGACCTGCCGATCGTCGGCAATGTTCCCGGACGTGCTCGAGGAGATGCTGCGTTTGCTCGACGCCGGCAATGCCTCCCCGGATGCCGGGGCGCTGGCCGCCTGGTGGGAGGAGATCGAGGCCTGGCGTGCCAAGCAGTGCATGAAATACCGGATGAAGAAGAGCGTCATCATGCCGCAGTACGTCATCGAGAAGCTGTACGAGGTGACCGGCGGCAAGGCGATCGTCACCTCCGACGTCGGTCAGCATCAGATGTGGGCGGCGCAATACTACAAGTTCGACGAGCCGCGTCGCTGGCTCAACTCGGGCGGCCTGGGCACCATGGGGGTCGGCCTGCCTTACGCCATGGGCGCGGCTCTGCAGCACCCGGAAATGCAGATTGCCTGTGTCACCGGCGAAGGCTCGATCCAGATGTGCATCCAGGAGTTGTCGACCGCCAAGCAGTTTCGCCTGCCGATCAAGATCATCAACCTCAACAACCGCTACCTGGGCATGGTCCGGCAGTGGCAGGAGATGTTCTACGGCAGTCGTTACTCGGAGTCGTACATGGATTCGCTGCCCGACTTCGTCAAGCTGGCTGAAGCTTATGGTCACGTCGGCATCCGCGTCGAGCGGCCGGAGGATGTCGAGCCAGCGCTGCGCAAGGCATTTCGTCGATCACAAGGACGATCTCGTATTCATCGATTTCATCACCGATCAGAAGGCAAATGTCTTTCCGATGGTGGCCGCCGGCAAGGGCCTGGCCGACATGATCCTGACCGAAGACCTGTAAGGGAAAGGCAAGATGCGACACATCATTTCAATCCTGCTCGAGAACGAAGCCGGCGCACTGTCGCGGGTAGCGGGCCTGTTCTCGGCCCGTGCCTACAACATCGAGACCTGACGGTGGCGCCGACCGAGGACGTCTCGCTGTCACGCCTGACCATCGTCACCTCGGGTACCGACGCGGTGATCGAGCAGATCACCAAGCAGCTGAACAAGCTGATCGACGTCATCAAGGTCGTCGATCTGTCCGAGGCGGCCCATATCGAGCGCGAGCTGATGCTGATCAAGGTGCGTGCCACCGGCAAGGACCGCGAGGAACTGAAGCGCCTGGCCGACATCTTCCGTGGTCACATCATCGACGTGACCGAATCGACCTATGTCGTCGAACTGACGGCCAGCGGCGCGAAACTCGACTCCTTCATCCAGGCGATCGACGCCGGACTGATTCTCGAGACGGTACGGACCGGCGTCTGCGGCATCGGTCGCGGCGAACGCATTCTAAAAGTCTAATCAGACTGACCAGCAAGAGGGAAATCGCATGAAAGTTTTTTACGACAAGGACGCCGACCTTTCCCTGATCAAGGGCAAGAAAGTCACCATCGTGGGCTACGGTTCGCAGGGTCATGCGCACGCGCAGAATCTCAGTGATTCCGGTGTCAAGGTGACGGTCGGCCTGCGCAAGGACGGTGCTTCCTGGAGCAAGGCCGAGAATGCCGGATTGAAGGTGGAGGAAGTCGCCAGGGCCGTCAGCGGCGCCGATGTGGTGATGATGCTGCTTGCCGGATGAGAGCATCCCGCAGGTCTACAACGCCGAAGTGGCACCGAACATGAAGAAAGGTGCAGCCCTGGCCTTTGCCCACGGCTTCAACATGCATTACAACCAGGTGGTGCCGCGCGACGATGTGGACGTCATCATGGTCGCACCGAAGGGTCCCGGGCATACGGTACGTTCGGAGTACCTCAAGGGTGGCGGCGTGCCGTCGCTGATCGCCGTGCACCAGGATCACTCCGGCAAGGCCCGGACATCGCGCTGTCCTACGCGGCAGCGAATGGCGGGACCAAGGGCGGGGTGATCGAGACCAACTTCCGCGAGGAGACCGAAACAGACCTCTTTGGCGAACAGACCGTGCTCTGCGGTGGTGCCGTAGAACTGGCCAAGATGGGCTTCGAGACGCTGGTCGAGGCGGGCTACGCACCCGAGATGGCGTATTTCGAGTGCCTGCATGAACTCAAGCTGATCGTCGACCTGATGTACGAAGGCGGCATCGCCAACATGAACTACTCGATTTCGAACAATGCCGAGTATGGCGAGTACGTGACCGGGCCGGAAGTGATCAACGAGAGCTCGCGTGCCGCCATGCGTGCGGCGCTCAAAAGGATTCAGAACGGTGATTACGCGAAGATGTTCATCCTCGAAGGGCGAACCAATTACCCGGCGATGACTGCGCGTCGCCGTCTGATGGCGCAGCACGAGATCGAGACCGTCGGTGCCAAACTGCGCGACATGATGCCCTGGATCAAGAAGAACCGGCTGGTGGATCAGAGCAAGAACTGATCGATTCCATGGCTTGCCGGGCGGAAGGTAGTCGCGCTGCCTTCCGCCTTCCTGGTTCTTGCCCGTTTTCACTCCATAGCGCAATGCCCGAAATCAAGCCTCGCAAAACCCTGTTCAACCCCGAGTTGCGGCGCCGAGGCATCTATGTTTTGCCGAATCTGTTCACTACGGCAGCATTGTTCTGCGGCTTCTTCGCCATCGTGCAGGCGATGAAGGGCAGCTTCGAGCAGGCAGCAGTGGCGATTTTCGTGGCCATGGTGCTTGATGGCCTCGATGGGCGGGTGGCGCGCATGACGCGCACGCAAAGCGCGTTCGGGGCGGAGTACGATTCGCTGTCCGACATGGTCTCGTTCGGAGTCGCCCCGGCGCTGGTCACCTACGCGTGGGCGCTCAAGGACATGGGGAGGCTCGGCTGGATTGCCGCCTTCATCTACTGCGTCGGCGCAGCGCTCAGGCTGGCGCGCTTCAATACGACGCTGGAAGTGATCGACCGGCGCTATTTCCAGGGCTTGCCGAGCCCGGCTGCGGCTGCTTTGGTGACCGGTTTCTTCTGGGTGATGATCGAAAAGAACATTGCTGCTGCCGAGGTGCGCTGGCTGACCTGTGGGCTGGTGATCTTTGCCGGCATCTCGATGGTGTCCAATGTCCGCTTCTACAGTTTCAAGGACGTCAACCTGCGGCGCAGCGTACCGTTCATCTTCGTTGTCGCCATCGCGCTTGGCTTCGCCGTGGTCTCCTACGATACGCCGGTTGCCCTGTTTGGGCTTTTCGTTGCGTATGCTCTCTCGGGCTACGTCCTGGCGCTGATGCAGTGGCTCCGGCGCAAGCCATCACCGCCGCCGGTGGCTTAGTTCCGTGTCGCTCATCTTGCGGCACCAAGCTTCGCGCATCGTCGGTCGGTGACCCAGCCAGGGTAGCCGTTGCAGGGTAGTCCATCCTTATCTCCGGAGTCAGTACATGAAAGAGCACTTGGTAATTTTTGATACGACCTTGCGCGACGGCGAACAGAGCCCGGGCGCTTCGATGACCAGGGAAGAGAAGCTGCGCGTCGCGCGCCAGCTTGAACGCATGCAGGTTGACGTGATCGAGGCGGGTTTTGCGGCGGCGTCACCCGGTGACTTCGAGGCCATTCAGTCGATTGCCAGAATCATCAAGGGGTCGACGGTCTGCTCGCTCGCTCGTTCCAACGAGAATGACATTCGTCGTGCCGGTGAGGCGATTGCGCCGGCAGCGCGCGGGCGTATTCATACGTTCATCGCCACCAGCCCGATCCACATGGAGAAGAAGTTGCGCATGACGCCCGATCAGGTGGTCGATGCGGCCGTGCGTGCCGTGCACTGGGCACGCGAATACACCGACGATGTCGAGTTCTCGGCCGAGGATGCGGTGCGCTCTGAGGTCGATTTTCTCTGTCGCGTTTTCACTGCGGCCATCGATGCGGGAGCCACCACCATCAATGTTCCTGATACCGTCGGCTACAGTGTCCCCTCGGTGTGGGGCGATCTGATGCGCACCCTGATCGAGCGCGTGCCAGGGGCAAGCCGGGTGGTGTGGTCCACCCATTGCCACAACGATCTGGGCATGGCGGTCGCGAATTCGCTGTCGGCAGTGCTGGCCGGCGCCCGCCAGGTCGAATGTACGATCAATGGCCTGGGGGAGCGGGCAGGCAACGCCTCGCTCGAAGAAGTAGTGATGGCGGTACGCACTCGCAGTGACCTTTTTCCCGTGCAGACGCGCATCGATACGACGCAAATCGTTCCTGCGTCGAAGCTGGTTTCCCAGATTACCGGCTACCCGGTGCAGCCCAACAAGGCCGTCGTCGGTGCCAATGCGTTTGCGCACGAATCCGGGATTCACCAGGACGGTGTGCTCAAACATCGCGAAACCTACGAGATCATGCGTGCCGAGGATGTTGGCTGGGCACAGAACAAACTGGTGCTCGGCAAGCACTCGGGACGCAATGCCTTCAAGTCGCGCCTGTTGGCGCTGGGTATCGTTCTCGACGGAGAGGAGGCACTGAATGCTGCGTTTGCCCGCTTCAAGGAACTGGCCGACAAGAAGCATGAAATCTTTGACGAGGATCTGCAGGCACTGGTTTCGGATGAAGACCTGGCGCCCGATGGCGAGTACTTCAAGCTGGTCTATTCAAGGGTTTGTTCGGAAACCGGCGAAACGCCGGCAGCAGATGTCACGCTGACGGTTGGTGGTGTCGAGAAGAAGGCATCGGGGATTGGTAGCGGTCCGGTCGACGCAGCATTCAAGGCGATCGAATCGATCGCTGCCAGCGGTGCCGAATTGCTGCTCTACTCGGTCAACGCGATTACCACGGGTACCGACGCCCAGGGCGAGGTAACCGTTCGTCTGGCAAAGGCCGGCCGCATCGTCAATGGCAATGGTGCTGATACCGACATCGTCATTGCTTCGGCGAAGGCCTACCTCAATGCCTTGAACAAACTGCAGTTTCCCGATCGTCTGGATCCGCAGGGCGATGTCTGACGGCCAGCGCGAGGCGGGCGTGGGCGTGATTCAGCGTGCCGAGGGGCGGGTCAGTCTGGCGTAGGCGACGCTGGCGCCAAAAAAGATCAGCGCCAGGATGGTTTCGGCGATCGCCAGCCACTGCCCGGTGCCCCTTTCTGTGGTGGCACGGACGATGCCTTCCGTGAAATACAGCAGGATCAGCATCGATGCCCACTGGTACGAGTAGCGGCGACCATGCAGGATTCCGAATAGCGGCGCCAGCAGCGGCAGGCACTTCAGGGCCAGCCAGGAGCCGCCCGGATGGACCGGGGCGAGGCGCAACTCCCAGGCGAGACACAGAAAAATCAGCGCAATCAGGCTGCTGCAGGCCACCAGGTAGAGACTGCGGATCATCAAGTGTCGATTTTTTCAGGCATGCAGCTATTATATCCACCTTATGTCTCCCGCACATTTTCCTTGGCGTCGTTTTGCGGCGCGCGTCCGACGTCGCTTTGTCGAGGAGAACTTCGATCAGATCAGCGCCAGCCTCGCTTTTACCACTCTGCTGTCATTGGTACCACTGGTCGCCGTTGTTCTGAGCATTGTCGCGCTCGTTCCCTTTTTCCCGAGCATTGTTGAGCAGTTGGAGCTTTCTCTGGCCCGCAGTCTGCTGCCGGAGCGTGGCGCCGGGATGATCATCGCGTACGTCCTCGAGTTTTCCCAGAAGGCGGCGAATGTCACTGCGGTCGGTTCGCTGGCTTTGGTGGCGACTGTCCTGATGCTGTTGCTGACCATTGAGCGTGCCTTCAATCACGTCTGGTCGGTGCGCGAGACGCGTCCCTGGTGGCGGCGCCTGCGTTTGTTTGCCGCCCTGCTTGTCTTGTGGCCAGTGGTGATTGGTAGCGTGCTGCTGGCCAGTTCGTATGCCGTCACCACTTCGCTGGGCGTTCTGGACGAGTTGCCGTGGGTCAGGCGAATCCTGTTCAAGGCACTCGGGCTGGTGATTGCAAGCCTGTTTCTTGGCGGGCTGTACCATGTGCTCCCCAATACCCGGGTGGCGTCACGCGACTCGGCATGGGCAGGGCTGTTTGCCGCCCTGGGATTCCTGCTGCTACAAAAGGGATTCGAGTTCTACCTGTCGAATTTCCCAACGTATACAGTAGTCTATGGCACGTTCGCAACGTTGCCGATATTTCTCTTGTGGCTCTACCTGTCGTGGGCGGTGGTGCTGCTGGGTGCACTGGTGGCGGCGACCCTGCCCGAGTTCAGAGGTCCTGGAAACAGCGCCGGAAACGGCACCTCTGAACGGTCATGACTGTTCTTGCACATCAAAACGGGTTCTGGTCAGGTTCGATCGACAGGATCTCGACGCTGCTGGTCTGTTCGTCAATGCTGGTGCGGTGGACTTCGCGCACGCTGATGTTATCGCCCTCGATGAGCAGCAGCAGTTTCTTGCGCTCTTTCGGCAACGCCCCGGTGGCGACCACCAGTGTTTGACCGGAACGTAGCTTCGGGATCGCCGGCAGAATGAGCACTCGCAGATGCTCGGTCCCTGTGCCATGGGATGGCTGCGCGAGAATGGCCGGCACAGCCTTGGGCGCGAGTATTTGCAAACCGAGTTCCAGATGCTCGGGGTTTTCAGACAAAGCCCAGCGGACCAGGCAAATCTGCCAGTTCTGGTCAGAGTCCGTGCGGATGGCGACCACGTTTCCAACCGACAGTGCCCCGGTGTTGCCGGCAACATGCATGACGGCATAGCCCTCGGGGCTTTCGTTGGTCACCATCCAGGTCGATACGTTGACATTGGCTGCTTCTCCTGTCTTGCTGAGTTGCCACAGTCCGTCGATGCCGGTACCGAGGAGCGTCCGGTGGTTCTGTCTGCGGCGCAGAAAGCGGCGCTTTCCCGAATCGCCCCAGCGAGCCGCGAGGCGGACCAGGACGCCGCGTCCGGCCGGCGTGCCTGCGAAGTCCGGCAGGTTCAGCTCTTGCGCGGGGATGCCTGCATCGAGTTGGGCGATCTGGTCCTTGAGCAGCAAGCACAGGCGAAGGCAAGAAAAACAATCCGGCAGGTCTGTTGGTCGAGAAATCTTGCGTAAGGACGATAAGGCGGCTACGTCGCGTGCCGGGTCGATCCAGAAAGTTCCCGGGGTTATGGGCAGCGCTGCGGAGAGTACTTCCACCTGGTCGGCAAAGCGTTCAAAGTAGGCCGCGAGGAACAGGACTTCCAGTGGCGTCAATGACGCAGGCTGAGCACAGCCGAGCAGGACTGCCGAATAGTAGACATCCTGCAGGCTGCGCGAAGTGCCCTTCGGGACCGCAGTATTCACTTGCAGACGTCGCGCCGTGGCATAGGTCTGATGCAGCTGTTGCCAGCAGCCGGTAGGGGTTGGACAGGCAATCAAGTGACTGATCATCAGCTGTTGTGCGAGCGCCTGCAGGCTTCGCCACAGAGCCAGTTCCGGCGGAGGGGCCGGCCGCGGGACTCCCTCCTGCAGTGCAAGCGTATCATCAGCGAGCATTTGCAGCAGATCCAGAACACTGTTGACGATGCGGCGCGTCTTGCGTGGCACGGGTAGCACCAGCTCGCTGGTCACCGACGGGAGCAGACACGCAATGACCGTCATGCCACGCTTGTACAGACGGTCAAGGGCATGCGCGCGTTGCAGCGGTGTCGCCTGGACGTCGTGCAGATCCTTCAGGTGCAAGCGCAACAGAGGAAGTTCGTCTAAAGACCGCGGCGCCAGTGGCGACGCGAGCCACTGAAGAATATCTCGCAGTTCCCGCGGACGCGCCGCGTTGCGATCTGTGTCAGCAGCATTGGAAGCGATTTCGGTCATCAGCAACCTGCCAAAGGGGTTTGCGTCGTGATGTTGTCAGCCTCGTTGGTAACTGGCTTGTGGTGGCACATGGCAGCTACCGCGGAGTCCAAAGGCATGCCTTTAAATCCAAGCGTTGTGTTAGCACTGCGGTTGCGCCGATTATACCTGCGAGGCCAGATGGAAGGGAGTGTGAAGTTTCCGTTGCCATGGCTTTTGGCCTCTGGCGGAGATCTTTTGCACGGATCGTGGGATCGTCGCGCATGTGCATCTTTTCTTGTGCTTTCTTGCTATAATTTCACCCTTTTCCTGGATTTGGAAGAGACTGACATGGTTGTTATTCGTCTGGCCCGTGGTGGCGCCAAGAAGCGCCCCTTCTACAATATGGTGGTCGCTGATTCACGCGCTCGCCGTGATGGCCGCTTCATCGAGCGCATCGGCTTCTACAACCCGCAGGCTTCTGGCAATGAGCGGGGGCTGCACATTGCGACTGACCGTCTCAGTTACTGGCAGCAGCAGGGCGCCCAGACTTCGCCAACGGTGGCTCGCCTGCTCAAGCAGTCCACCAAGGTGGTAGCGGCGGCCTGAACCTTGTCCGTCGTTGGCGTGCCTGACACCACTGCGGCGCTTGCCCCGGAATCTCCGCCTGCTGATATCGTGGTCCTCGGCAAGATTGTCGCTGCCTGCGGTCTGCAGGGCGAGGTGCGCGTACATCCGTTTGCCGACGATCCATTGGCCTGGTCGCGACTGACGCACTGGTGGGTCGGTAGGGAAGGCGATGCTCCCGGCCTGTGGCGTCAGATGAAACTGCTCAGGTGCCAGCTCCATAACGATCTGCTGCTTGCCCGGCTCGCATGCGTGGCCGATCGTACCGCTGCTGAAGCCATCCGGGGTGCTCTGGTTGGCGTTCCGCGCGCAGCCTTGCCGCCGACGGCGACCGATGAATACTACTGGGCAGACCTCCTTGGTCTGGAAGTGCGCAATACCCGCGAGCAATCACTGGGTCGGATTCTCGGTTTGATCGAAACGCCGGCCAACGCCGTGCTGCGGGTTGGCGATGGCGAGAGTGGCGAAAGACTGTTGCCTTTCGTGGCGGCGGTAGTGCTGGATGTCGACCTTGCCGAGCGGCGGGTTCGCGTTGAGTGGGAAACGGATTGGTGAATGCGTCAGAGGCGGGGCCGTTTGTCGCCGATGTCGTGACCTTGTTTCCTGAAATGTTTGCCGCACTCACGCAGTCGGGGGTGACGCGCAGGGCTCTCGAATCCGGGCGCTGGAGCCTGCAATTGTGGAACCCGCGTGATTTCACGCACGACCGGCACCGTAGCGTCGATGATCGTCCATACGGCGGTGGACCGGGAATGGTGATGATGCCGGCGCCACTGGAAGCGGCAATCGAGGCGGCGCGAGCGCGGCAACAGGCACTGGGTGTGTCCGCCAGCCGCGTCATCTGTCTGTCGCCGCAGGGCCCGCTGCTGACGCATGCGCGGGTACTGCGCCTGGCCCAGGCCGGTGAAGCACTGCTGCTGGTTTGCGGGCGCTATGAAGGAATCGATGAGCGGTTCATCGCACGCTGTGTCGATGAGGAGATTTCCATCGGAGATTTCGTCCTTTCGGGGGGTGAAATCCCGGCGATGGCACTGCTGGACGCGGTTGTCAGGCAGTTGCCGGGGGTGCTGAACGATGCCGAGTCGGCACAACAGGATTCGTTTGTGGCGGGCTTGCTGGATTGCCCGCACTATACCCGGCCCGAGGAATACGCAGGGCTGCGGGTGCCGGAGGTGCTGCTCTCCGGTCACCACGAGGAGATACGACGCTGGCGCCTGCAACAGGCACTGGGTCGAACGTGGCAGCGACGTCCCGAGTTGTTGGCGGGACGCGCGTTGTCAAAATCGGAAACGCAACTCCTGGTGAAGTTTCAGGAGCAATGCGGTCAGGACAATAAAGCGTAATTCGCTTGCATGGAGTTCTAAAATGAATCTGATCGAGCAACTTGAGCAGGAAGAAATCGCCCGTCTGGGCAAGGTCATACCGCCGTTTGCACCGGGCGACACGGTCGTCGTCCAGGTCAAGGTGAAAGAAGGCGCACGCGAGCGCCTGCAGGCGTACGAAGGCGTGGTGATCGCCAAGCGCAACCGCGGCCTCAACTCCAGTTTCATCGTCCGCAAGGTTTCATCCGGCGAGGGCGTCGAGCGTACTTTTCAGACCTACTCGCCGCTGGTGGCCGCGATTGAAGTCAAGCGTCGTGGCGACGTACGGCGTGCCAAGCTCTACTATCTGCGCGAGCGCTCCGGCAAGTCGGCGCGGATCAAGGAAAAGCTGGTCCGCCGGCAGCGCTGAAAACGCGCGTTCCTGCGTGTTCTGTGGTGACGCGGCGAAGTCGGGAGAGCGGGCGACTGCGCCGCGTTTCCGGGGAGACTCAAGCGGGAGCTGAAACCCGCTTGTCGTTTTCGATCAGCGCATAAGCCGAGTGGTTGTGGATCGACTCGAAGTTTTCGGACTCGATCACATAGGCATCGATACGACGCTCGGCATTGAGACGTGCCGCCACGTCGCGCACCATGTCCTCGACGAACTTCGGGTTGTCGTAAGCCCGCTCGGTGACGTATTTCTCGTCAGGACGCTTGAGCAGGCCGTACAACTCGCAGGAGGCCTCGGTTTCGACGAAACGAACCAGTTCTTCGATCCACAGGTGATCGTTGATCTGGACAGTAACGGTGACATGGGAGCGCTGGTTGTGCGCCCCGCGCTCGGAAATCTGCTTGGAACACGGGCAGAGGCTGGCGACCGGAACAGTGACCTTGATCGTCGACTCGATACGGCCGTGACAGATCTCGCCAATCAGTGTCACGTCGTAATCCATCAGGCTTTGCACTCCCGACACTGGCGCCGTCTTGTTGATGAAATACGGAAAGCTCATTTCGATATGACCGGTTTCGGCTTCCAGCCGGTCTACCATTTCACGCAGCATGGCCGGGAAATTCTCGACCGAAATTTCGCGTTCGTGGCTGTTGAGAATCTCCACGAATCGTGACATGTGGGTGCCCTTGAAGTTGTGCGGCAGGCCGACATACATGTTGAAGATGGCGATCGTATGCTGGATGCCACCAGACTTGTCGAGCACCTTGACCGGGTGACGGATGGCCTTGATCCCCACTTTGTTGATGGCGATCTGTCGGGTATCGGCCGAGCCCTGGACGTCCGCCATGACTGCGGGGTTGCGTGGGGTTTCGGGTGCGTTCATTGCTGCTCCAGGTAGTTATTTTTGGGACGCTCGCATCGACTCGCCCGAATCCGCCATGTTGCCTTGGCGTGCGCGTACTGCACGGATGATTCCTTCGCGATCCAGGCCGATTTCCGCCAGCAGCAGTGCTTGATCTCCGTGTTCGATGAAGTGGTCGGGAATTCCCAGCCGCAACAGGCGAGTCGGACTGGTGATTTCTTCGAGGACGCGTTCGACCTCGGAACCTGCACCACCAATCACGGCATTTTCTTCGACGCTGACCAGCAGAGAATGTTCCGCAGCCAGCGCAATGATCAGGTCGCGGTCGATCGGTTTGACAAAGCGCATGTTGGCGACGCTGGCATCGAGTTCTTCGGCGGCAGCGAGAGCGGGCGTCAGCATGCTGCCAAAGGCGAGCAGCGCAACGCCGCTACCGCGACGGCGGATTTCACCCTTGCCTACCGGTAGTCCGACGAGTTCCTTGTCAATGGCCAGGCCGGCACCGCTGCCGCGCGGGTAGCGAACCGCACTGGGACCGTCGAGGCGGTAAGCGGTGGTCAGCATCTTGCGACACTCGTCCTCGTCGGACGGAGTCATCACTACCATATTGGGAATGCAGCTCAGGAACGAGAGGTCGAAAGCGCCATGGTGGGTGGGACCATCGGCACCGACCAGGCCGCCGCGGTCCAGTGCGAAGACCACTGGCAGATTCTGCAGCGCGACATCATGCACCAGTTGATCGTAGCCGCGCTGCAGGAAGGTCGAATAGATCGCCAGCACCGGCCGCAGCCCCTCGCAAGCCAGGCCAGCGGCAAAGGTGACGGCATGCTGCTCGGCAATACCGACATCGTAATAGCGGTCCGGGTAGCGTTGGCTGAAGCGCAGCAGGCCGGATCCTTCACGCATGGCCGGGGTGATGCCGACGAGTTTCGGGTCGGCCGCCGCCATGTCGCAGAGCCAGTCGCCAAAAATCTGCGTGTAACTGGGCTTGACCCCGCTCGGACTACCAGCGATGCCGACCTCGGGCTGAAACTTCGAGACTCCGTGGTAGAGAATCGGATCAACCTCTGCCAGCTTGTAACCCTGCCCCTTCTTGGTGATCACATGCAGGAACTGCGGCCCCTTCAGATTTTTCAGATTCTGCAGGGTGGGGATCAGCGATTCGAGGTCGTGGCCGTCGATCGGGCCGATATAGTTGAATCCCATTTCCTCGAACAGGGTGCCAGGCGTCAGCATGCCCTTGACGTGCTCCTCGGCACGTTTGGCGAATTCCCGCAGCGATGGCGAAAAGTCGAGAATCTTCTCGCCTGCCTTGCGCGCGGCATTGAAGCTGCCGCCGGAGAAGAGCCGTGCCAGGTAGCGGTTGAGGGCACCCACTGCGGGTGAGATCGACATGTCGTTATCGTTGAGCACGACGAGCATGTCGGCATCCGCCACGCCGGCATTGTTCAATGCTTCAAAAGCCTGGCCAGCGGACATTGCACCATCGCCGATGATCGCCACGACCTTGCGCGGCTCGCCCTTGATCTTGGCAGCCAGCGCCATGCCGAGTGCAGCCGAGATCGAGGTGGATGAATGACCGACGCCGAAAGTGTCGTACTTGCTCTCGCTACGTTTCGGAAAACCTGAAATGCCGCCGTGCATCCGCAGCCTGGCCATGCCGGAACGGCGACCGGTGAGCACCTTGTGCGGATACGTCTGGTGGCCGACGTCCCACACCAGGCGATCGTGCGGGGTGTCGAATACGTGGTGCAGGGCGACCGTGAGTTCGATCGTGCCGAGGTTCGAAGAAAGATGTCCGCCGGTTCTGGCTACCGATTCCACCAGGAAGCTGCGCAACTCGTCGGCGAGTTGCGGCAGTTGCTTGCGCTCAAGTTTGCGTACCTGCGCTGGATCGCTGATGGTGTCGAGTAGAGGGTAACGAGTCATGGATAGTCCTGCTGAAGCGCCCGGTGGCAGCCAGAAATGGTTCTTAGAACTTGCGCTGAGTAATGAAATGGGTCAGTTCGACCAGCCGCTGCGCACGCACATCGAAAATGGCGAGGGCTTCGAGTGCCTGTACCCTGAGATCGGCAGCAAATTCACGTGCGCGGTCAAGCCCCACCAGGGTGACGTAGGTCGGTTTTTCAGCATCGGCATCCTTGCCTGCCGTCTTGCCCAGCGTCGCCGTGCTGGCCGTGCAGTCGAGGATGTCGTCGACGACCTGGAACAGCAAGCCGACGCGCTTGGCAAAGCGATCCAGCGATGTACGTTCCGCAACCGTCAGTGTCTTGCCACACAGTCCACCGAGCAGCACGGCGGCACGGATCAGGGCGCCGGTCTTGAGGGTATGCATCAATTCGAGTTCGGGTTGATCGAGGCTTTTGCCGACGGCTTCCAGGTCGATCGATTGCCCACCAGCCATGCCACAGGAACCGCTGGCGCGCGCCAGGAGGTGCAGCATTTCCAGTTGCCGGCAGGGGTCACCGAAATCCTCGCGCGCCAGCAGCTCGAAAGCCAGCGACTGCAGGCTGTCGCCAACCAGCAGGGCGGTCGCCTGATCGTACTCGACATGGCAGGTCGGCCGGCCGCGTCGCAGCACGTCATTGTCCATGCACGGCAGGTCGTCATGCACCAGCGAGTAGCTATGGATCAGCTCGACGGCGCTGGCGGCGATGTCCAGTCGCTCTGCTGCAGCATCGGTCAATTCGCCGGCAGCGAACACCAGCAATGGGCGTACCCGCTTGCCGCCATTCAGGGTGGCGTAGCGCATGGCTTCATGCAGACGGCCTGGAATGGCTTCGCCGGGCGGCAGACAGCGGGCAAGCGTCGCTTCCAGTCGTGCCTGGACAGCGAACATCCAGTCCGCAAAGGACAGCCGGTGGGGATTGGCGGGCTGCAAGGAAGGCGTGCTCATCGCGCCACTCCGCCATCCGGCTCGAAATCGCGCAGCGTGCCATTCTCGAGAATCTGGATCTGGCGTTCGGCATCGCCGAGTTGCTGCTGGCAGTGCTGGAGCAGTTCGCTGCCGCGTCGGTACGCAGCCAGCGATTCTTCGAGCGGCAGACGGCCGCCCTCCATGTTCTGAACGATCTGTTCGAGTTCGGCGAGAGCTGCTTCGAATTTCAGCTCGCCAACGGCTACTCCTGCCTTGCCGGAGAGGGCAGTGTCGGCAGGATGCTCGGATTTTGGTCGTGGCATCGGAAAGGCTCGGCTCAAACTGGCGAAAATAGCCTATTAGTGGGCTTCCGGTCAAATGAAAACATGCCGCGCCTGCGAGCTGCAGACCTGCCTGGCGGGACTGATGCTACACTGGCGCATCGCAAAAGGGGGCCTGCCATGATTGTCATCGAACAACAGCCGAAGCGCGTCGAAGTCACGGTTTATGCGGAATTCACTCTTGCCGACTACAAGGAGTTCGAGAATGCCGTCAATTTCGCGATCCAGTTCGAGGGACCGGTCGACCTGTTTTTTGACCTGCGCGAAATGGCCGACTTCACCATCGACGTAGCCTGGGAAGATATCGTCTTTGCGCGCGCCCATGCCAATGATTTCAGCCGTATTGCCGTACTGACGCATAGCCAGTGGGTGGCCTGGAGCGCCTGGTTGTCGCAGATTTTTGTTCGCGCCGAAATGCGCATCTTCGACGAGGAAGTCGATGCGCGTTCCTGGCTGGCGGAAGGGGAGGGGCTGGCATGAGCTATGGAACCCTGGTCAGCAGCGCAGTCCTTGCCGATCATCTCTTCGATCCTGGCTGGCGTGTCTTCGACTGCCGTCATCAGCTGAACGATCCGGCAGCGGGCAGCCGGGCCTACGCGACCGCTCACCTGCCAGGCGCTTTTTTCCTGCATCTCGATCAGGATCTGTCGGGGCCGACGAATGGCCGCAACGGCCGCCATCCCTTGCCCGATCCATTGCTGCTTGCCGACAAACTGGGCGCGGCGGGCGTAGCCCTGGACACGCAGGTAATCGCCTATGACGACGCCGGCGGCGCCTTTGCCAGCCGTCTGTGGTGGTTGCTGCGCTGGCTCGGCCATGATCGCGTCGCGGTGCTCGACGGTGGCATCGATCGCTGGCTGGTGGAGGGACGGCCGCTGGCGACCGATTCACCGAGTTCCTCGCCGGCGACGCTGGAGGTCGATCTGCGTGCGGCGGTGACGAGCAGCGACGCGGTCCTCGCCAGTCTTGGGCAGAGCGGCTTCTGCCTGATCGACGCACGTGCCCCTGAGCGCTTCCGTGGTGAAAATGAAACCCTCGATCCGGTGGGCGGGCATATTCCCGGCGCGCGCAACCGCTTTTTCCGCGACAATCTCGACGTCGACGGCTGCTTTCGCCCGGCTGCCGAACTGCGCCGCGAGTTCCTGGCCCTGCTGGCCGGAAGTCCTCCGGAGCAGGCGGTGATGTCTTGCGGTTCGGGCGTCACTGCCTGCCACAACCTGCTGGCAATGGAAATCGCCGGATTGCCGGGGGCGCGCCTCTATGCGGGTTCGTGGAGCGAATGGTGCAGTGATCCGGCGCGGCCGGTGGTTTGCCAGGCACCCCCGGCTTGACCGCTCATGGCAAAAGTGCGAAATGAAGTTCATCGACGAGTTTCGTGACGGAGATCTGGCCAGAGGCCTGGCGGCGGCCATTCGGCAGGCGGCGCGGGCGGACCGCGAGTATCATTTCATGGAATTCTGTGGCGGGCACACGCACGCCATCTCGCGCTACGGGGTCACTGATCTGCTGCCGCCAAAGGTGCGCATGATCCACGGTCCGGGCTGTCCGGTCTGCGTGCTGCCGATCGGACGGATCGACATGGCGATCGCTCTTGCTCGTGACCTGGGGGTCATCTTGTGCAGCTACGGTGACCCGATGCGCGTTCCGGCATCGGGCGGGCTTTCGCTGCTCAAGGCGAAAGCAGGCCTGGGCAGGAATGCAGGCGACAAGGGCGAGCGTCGCGGCGAGATCCGGATGATTTATTCGGGTGCCGACGCGCTGGCCATCGCGCAGCAGAATCCTGATCGCGAGGTGGTCTTCTTCGCCATCGGTTTCGAAACCACGACGCCGCCGACGGCGGTGCTCATCAAGCAGGCACAGGCGCTCGGTCTCGGGAATTTCTCGGTATTCTGCTGCCATGTGCTGACGCCATCGGCGATCGCCAGCATTCTCGAATCGCCAGAGGTCCGGCAGTGGGGCAGCGTGCGGATCGACGGTTTCATCGGACCGGCGCACGTGTCGACGATCATCGGTACGCGGCCGTACGAGTTCTTTGCCGAGGAATATCGCAAGCCGGTGGTGATCGCCGGCTTCGAACCGCTCGACGTGATGCAGTCGATCCTGATGCTGATCAGGCAGGTCAACGCTGGTCGGGCCGTGGTCGAGAACGAGTTTTCGCGCGCCGTGACACGCGCGGGCAACCGCAAGGCGCAGCGTCTGGTGGCCGAAGTCTTCGAACTGCGTCGCTCTTTTGCCTGGCGCGGACTGGGCGAGCTTCCCTACAGCGCGCTCAGGATCCGCAAGGAATTCGCCGACTTCGACGCCGAGCGCCGCTTTGCGCTCCGCTACCAGGCGGTGGCCGACCATCCGGCCTGCGAGTGTGGGGCGATCCTGCGTGGCGTCAAGCGACCGCAGGAATGCCGGATTTTCGGCAGCGTATGCACCCCGGAAAACCCCATCGGCTCGTGCATGGTTTCGTCGGAAGGGGCGTGTGCGGCACACTATTCGTACGGGCGTTTTGCCGACCTGGCGGCGGTGTCATGAAGGACGTTCGCAAGGGCTACGTCCGTCCCCTCGATCTGCGGCAAGGCCGTGTCGACATGACGCATGGCAGCGGTGGGCGGGCGATGGCGCAACTGATCGAGGAACTGTTCGCAAGACGGCTCGGCAACGCCTACCTGGGGCAGGGCAACGATGCGGCCGTGCTGCCGATGCCGCCGGGCCGGCTGGTGTTGTCCACCGATGCGCATGTCGTCTCGCCGCTGTTCTTCCCCGGCGGCGACATCGGCTGCCTGGCGGTGCACGGAACGATCAACGACGTTGCGGTGATGGGTGCAAGGCCGCTGTATCTGGCGGCCAGCTTCATTCTTGAGGAAGGCTTCCCGCTCGGCGATCTGGCGCGCATCGTCGAATCGATGGCGCGCGCCGCCAGCGACGCCGGTGTGCCTGTGGCGACCGGCGACACCAAGGTGGTCGAACAGGGCAAGGGGGATGGTGTCTACATCACGACCACCGGCGCCGGCGTAGTCGCCGAGGGCGCCGACTACGCCGGCGACCGCGCCCGCGCCGGCGACCGGATCCTCGTTTCCGGCAGCATCGCCGAGCATGGCATGGCGATCATGGCGCGGCGCGAAAGCCTCGGTTTTGCCGCGAACATCGTTTCCGACACCGCCGCGCTACATGGCCTGATCGCCGCCATGCGCGCGAGTGGGGCGGCCATTCGCGTGCTGCGCGATCCGACGCGTGGCGGGGTCGCGACGACGCTCAACGAGATCGCTCGCCAGTCGGGTGTCGGCATGATGCTGCAGGAGAACGCGCTGCCGGTACAGCCCGAGGTGGCCGCAGCCTGCGAGTTCCTCGGTCTCGACCCGCTATATGTCGCCAACGAGGGCAAATTGCTGGCGATCGTCGCGCCGCAGGACTGCGACGCGCTGCTCGCCGCGATGCAGGCACACCCGCTCGGCCGGCGTGCGGCGGTGATCGGCAGCGTGCATCAGGACGCGCAGCATTTCGTGCAGATGACCACGACCTTTGGCGGCCGGCGTATCGTCGACTGGCTGAGCGGCGAACAATTGCCGCGCATCTGCTGAACCGAGATGCGCATCCTCTTCCTCTGCCACGCTTTCAACAGCCTCAGCCAGCGCCTGTATAGCGAGCTGCGCGCGCGTGGGCATCAGTTGTCGATCGAATACGACATCGCCGACGTGGTGGCCGAGGAAGCCGTTGCGCTGTTCCGGCCCGAGTTGATCGTTGCGCCGTATCTGCGCCGCGCGATTCCGGAGTCGATCTGGCGCCGGTACTGCTGTCTGGTGGTCCATCCGGGAATCGTCGGCGACCGTGGCCCGTCGGCGCTCGACTGGGCGATTCAGGAGGGCGAGCGGAATTGGGGGGTCACGGTCCTGCAGGCGAACGCCGAGATGGATGCTGGCCCGATCTGGGCAGCCGAAACCTTTCCGATGCGAATGGTCAAGAAGTCGAGCCTCTATCGCCACGAGGTCACCGAAGCCGCGGTGCGCGCGCTATTGAAAGCCGTCGAGCGCTTCGTTGTCGGCGGCTTTGTGCCGACGCCGGTCGATGATGCCGACCCGACCATTCCAGGCAGACAGCGGCCGTTGATGAGGCAGGTCGATCGTGCCATCGACTGGCAGCACGATGAAACGGCGCGCGTGCTGGCCAGGATCAACGCCGCCGATGGTTTTCCCGGCGTCGCCGATCGCTTGTTCGGCGAGCCCTGCCGCCTGTTCGACGCCTGGCCCGAAGAGACCCTATGCACATTACGCGCCGGCGCGCCGGGCGAGGTGATCGCCTGGCGCGAGACGGCGATCCTGCGCGCGACGGTCGATGGCGCAGTATGGATCGGTCACCTGCGCCGCGAGGATCCCGGCGACTCGCTCAAGCTGCCGGCAACGCAGGTCTTTGCAGCAGCGCTGGCGACGATTCCCGAAGCACCGCTCGACGGCTACTTCGCTCCTGCCGGCCGGACCTGGCAGGACATTCGCTATGAAGAAGCCGGGCGCGTTGGTTTCCTGCACTTCGACTTCTACAACGGCGCCATGAGCACTCGTCAATGCCAGCGCCTGCAGGCGGCGTACGCCTGGGCACGGCAGCGGCCGATGCGTGTGCTGGTATTGATGGGCGGCCGCGACTACTGGTCGAACGGCATCCACCTCTCCTGTATCGAAGCGGCTGAATCACCGGCGGATGAATCCTGGGCCAACATCAACGCCATCGACGATCTCGCCGAGGCGATCCTGTGCAGCGACAACCAGCTCACGATCGCCGCGCTGCAGGGCAATTGCGGCGCCGGCGGCTGCTTCCTGGCGCGCGCTGCCGATCTGGTCTGGGCGCGCGCCGGCGTGCTGCTCAATCCGCATTACCGCAACATGGGCAACCTGTTTGGCTCGGAATACTGGACCTACCTGCTGCCGGCGCGCGTCGGGGTGGCGGGAGCGCAGGCGATCATGCACCACCGGCTGCCGATGACTGCCGCCGCCGCGGTCGCTGCAGGTTTGATCGACGCCTGTCTGGCAGGCGATCCCGACGCTTTCCGGGTCGATGTCGCTCGCCGCGCCGCCGAACTGGCCATGGCTCCCGACCTCGACGAGCGGCTGCGGGCCAAGCGGGCGCGGCGCCTGGCCGACGAAACGGCGAAGCCGCTGGCGAGCTATCGTGCGGAGGAACTCGCCGAACTGCAGCGCAATTTCTACGGCTTCGATCCCAGTTATCACGTCGCCCGCTTTCATTTCGTGCACAAGACGCCGAACTCGTGGACGCCGCGCCATCTGGCGATTCATCGCGATCTCGGCTGGAGCGTGCCGCCATGACCGCCAGGTCGAGGTTGCCGACGGTGCTGGTCGTCGACGACGAACTGCGCTCGCAGGAAGCCTTGCGGCGGACGCTCGAAGAGGACTTCGAAGTGTTTACCGCTGCGAGCGCCGAGCAGGCACAGCGGATCATGGAAACCGAGTGGGTGCAGATCATCGTCTGCGACCAGCGCATGCCGGAAACGACCGGCGTCGAGTTTCTCAAGAACGTTCGCAGTCAGTGGCCGGATACCCTGCGCATCATCCTGTCCGGTTATACCGATGCCGAGGACATCATTGCCGGGGTCAACGAGGCCGGCATCTACCAGTATCTGATGAAACCCTGGCAGCCCGAGCAACTGCTGCTGACGCTGCAGACCGCGGCCAGGGTCTATCGCCTGCAACAGGAGAACCAGCGGCTCTCGGTCGAGTTGCGCACCGCCGAACCGGTGCTCGCCAGGCGTGTCGAGATCAAGCACGAACGTGCCAAACGCGAGTTGGCTCTCGACGGCCTGGTCCGCACGCCGGACAGCCCGCTCAATGCCGTCTGTCATCTGGTCGAAAAACTCGCTCCTTTCGACCTTTCCGTACTGGTCAGCGGCGAGTCGGGTACCGGCAAGGAGATGCTGGCGCGCGCCATCCATTACTGCAGTCGGCGTGCCGACAAGGCTTTCGTCGTCGAGAACTGTGGTGCGCTGCCCGACCAGTTGCTCGAAGCCGAGCTTTTTGGTTACAAGCGCGGTGCATTCACCGGCGCCTATGAAGATCGCATCGGCCGTTTCCAGCAGGCCGACGGCGGCACCCTCTTTCTCGACGAAATCGGTGACACCAGCCCGGCGTTTCAGGTCAAGCTGCTGCGCGTGCTGCAGGAAGGCGAGTTCCGGCCGCTCGGTGCGGCGCGGCCGCATTCGGTCGATATTCGGGTGGTGGCAGCGACCCATCACGACCTCGAAGCCGACGTGCGCGCCGGTACCTTCCGCGAGGATCTCTACTACCGGCTGGCGACCGTGACACTGCATGTGCCGGCGTTGCGCGAGCGCGCGATGGACATTCCGCTGCTCGCCGGCCGCCTGCTCGAAGCCAGTCAGAAGCTGCTCGGCAAAGCGGTCGATGGCTTCACGACCGAGACGCTCGCCTGTCTCGCGGCGTACCGCTGGCCGGGCAATGTGCGCGAGCTGCAGAACGAGATCCTGCGCATGCTGGCGCTCTGTGAATCGCCGCGCCTCGGTGCCGACCTGCTGGCGCCACGCATCCTGCGCTCGCCGGCGGTCGACCAGCAGGACGACCATCTGCTCGATCTGATCGCCGTCGATGGCGGCCTCAAGGAGCGGATGGAAGCGCTCGAAGCGCGCGTGCTCAAGGAAACGATGATCCGCAGTCGCTGGAACAAGTCGCGAGCGGCAAGCGAGCTGGGCCTGTCGCGCGTCGGCTTGCGCAACAAGCTCCTGCGTTACGGGCTGGAGCGGGCATGAAACTTCTCTGGCTGCAGGCGGCGGGTTGCGGCGGCTGCACGCAGTCCCTGCTCGGTGCCGAGAGTCGCGCCGGGGTGCTCGCGCAGTTCGCCGACAGCGGTCTCGATCTGCTATGGCACCCCGGCCTGTCGGAAGCCTGTGGCGACGAGGCGCTGGCGATCCTGCAGGCGGCCGCCGACGGCCGTCTGCCGTTCGACATTCTCTGCGTCGAAGGCGCACTGCTGCGCGGACCGAATGGCAGCGGGCGCTTCCAGATCCTGTCCGGCAGCGGCCGCCCGGTGATCGAATGGGTCAGTGATCTGGCCGCACGCGCGCAGCACGTACTCGCCATCGGCACCTGTAGCGCCTATGGTGGGATCGTTTCCGGCGGCGAGAACGTCACCGACGCCTGCGGTCTGCAGTTCGACGGCGATCAGGAAGGCGGTCTGCTCGGCAAGGATTTCCGTGCGGCCTCGGGCCTGCCGGTGATCAACGTCGCCGGCTGCCCGACGCATCCGGGCTGGGTCCTCGACACCCTGCTGTCGCTGGCCCTTGGCGCGCTTGGCGCAAACGACCTCGACGCCTGGCAGCGTCCGCGTTTCTACACCGAGCAACTGGTCCATCACGGCTGCCCGCGCAACGAATTCTACGAATTCAAGGCCAGTGCCCAGAAGCCCTCCGACCTCGGCTGCCTGATGGAAAACCTGGGCTGCCAGGGCACGCAGGCCAACGCCGACTGCAACCTGCGGCTGTGGCATGGCGTCGGCTCGTGCGTGCGTGGCGGTTTTGCCTGCATTTCCTGCACCGAACCCGGTTTCGAGGAACCCGGGCATCCGTTCCTGGAAACCGCCAAGATCGCCGGCATTCCGACCGGTCTGCCGCTCGACATGCCGAAAGCCTGGTTCGTCGCGCTCGCCGCGCTGTCCAAGTCGGCGACGCCGAAGCGGGTGCGCGAAAACTCACGTTCCGATCACCCGCTGATCGCGCCGGCAATCCGGAAGAGCGGTCCGAAGTGAGCCGTCGCCTGCGCATGGGCCCGTTCAATCGCGTCGAGGGCGACCTCGAGGTGACCCTCGACGTGACCGACGGCTGCGTCACCTCGGCAGAGGTCCGTTCCTCGCTCTATCGTGGCTTCGAGCATATCCTGCTGACCAGGCACCCGCTCGATGCGCTGGTGATCGTGCCGCGGATCTGCGGCATCTGCTCGGTCTCACAGTCGGCCGCGGCCGCGGCCGCGCTTGCCGACGCCGCCGGCCTGGAAATGCCGGCGAACGGCCGCCTGGCGAGCAATCTGATTCTTGCCTGCGAAAACCTGGCGGACCACCTGACGCACTTCTACCTCTTCTTCCTACCCGATTTCGCCCGCGCAGCGTATTGCGATCGCTCCTGGCATGCTGCGGCCGCCAGGCGTTTCCAGGCCACTGTCGGCGAGGCACAGCGCGAGGTGCTGCCGGCGCGCGCCGACCTGTTGCGACTGATCGGCTACCTGGCCGGCAAGTGGCCACACAGCCTGGCGCTGCAGCCCGGCGGCACGACGCGCGCAGTGACCGCCACCGAAAAGGTTCGCCTGCTGGCCATCCTGAGCGCGTTCCGCGCCTTTCTGAGCCGCACCGTTTTCGGGGATGCCCTCGAAAACGTCAGCGGCCTCGGCAGCGCCGACGAACTCGCCGCCTGGGCGCAAGGCCGGCCCGCAGATTTCCCGCTTTTCCTGGAAATCGCCGATGATCTCGGCCTCGCCCGCGTCGGCCGCGCCAGCAACAGTTTTCTCAGTTACGGCGCCTACGCACATGGCGGCGGCGACGGCCAACCGCTCTTTGCGCGCGGCGTCTGGCAGGACGAACGCCGGCCCTTCGACGAGCAGGCGATCCGCGAGGACGTGACGCATGCGTGGCTGCACGGCGAGCAACCGCTACATCCCGGGCAAGGCGAAACGCGCCCGCTCACCGGCGCGTTTGCCGACAAGGCCAGCGCCTATACCTGGTGCAAGGCGCCGCGTTACGACGGCGTCGTCGTCGAGACCGGTGCGCTGGCCCGCCAGATGGTCGCCGGCCAGCCGCTCATCCGCGCGCTGGTGGCGGCCGATGGCGGCAGCGTGCTGGCGCGGGTCGTCGCCCGCCTGCTCGAACTCGCCCTGGTCGTACCGGCAATGGAGCGCTGGGTGCGCGCCCTGGCGCCCGGCGAGGCCTTCTGCGCACCATGGGAATTACCCGATCGGGCCAGCGCCGCCGGCCTCGTCGAAGCCGCGCGGGGATCTCTCGGTCACTGGCTGCGCATCGAACGCGGCAGGATCGCCGGCTACCAGATCATCGCCCCGACCACCTGGAACTTCTCGCCACGCGATGCGGCGGGCGTTCCCGGCGCACTCGAGCAGGCGCTGGTCGGGTTGCCCGTGGGCGAAGGCGAAAGGGTGCCGCTCGCCGTTCAGCATGTCGTTCGGTCGTTTGATCCGTGCATGGTGTGCACGGTGCATTGACCATGCGGCACCGGCCGGCCGAGGGCAATCGGCGTGCCGGCGGCTCAGAAAAACTGCTGGCGCAGTTGGCCAAAGCCACCGCCAGGACGTCGGCCAGCATCCCTTGCAGCAACGCGAACCTGCCTTCGTGCTCAATGCGTTTTCGCTCAACCGGCCCGCTGGCCGAACGCGTGGCGAGCCGGCTTTCGAGGGCCTCGGCGAAGGCGGAAAATTCTTGACTGAGCGCGTGATGTTCCAATCGGGGTGCGGAGAGATCACTCTGGAATGGGCGCTCGGAAGAATCACCGCTCGCTCGTCTTGCCGCAGTCTTCCCTGGAACGCGATCCGACTTTGAAATCGCTTGTCCTGCCAACTACTATTCTTTAATACGTCGCCACAACGGGGGAGGAAGCGACATGTCCAATGACGGGCGCCGATCGATTACATTCTCTCGCGCCGGCAAACGAAACACTTCTCAGAAGGCTACCTCTCACCACGGACGAAAGCCCCTCCAGCGTCAGCCAAACTCGCCTTGCAGTCCATGCTCAGTCGTTTGGTTTGACCTCCCTCCTGGTTTTGTCTGTCTTTTTCATGGAGATTGGTGAAGAGGGCATCGGTTTCTGGAATTTTTTTGGGGCTTGGCTTTGAGCACCGGTCGCAGCCGGTAGCCATTGCGGTTGAGGACGTCCGCCATCGTGCTGGGGGACGGCAGGACTTCTGGGTCGAAACCAAGCCCTTGCAACTGCTTCAGCGCTTCCGCCGCCGTCAGTCGAGTGTACGACAGCGTGCTGCGGAAGGTCGGGTCCTGCTGGGAGTGCGTTTTCGCCAAGGACCAGAGAGCTTCCGCCACTTCAGGATGCTTTTCCTCCCACCACTGGTTTCCGCAGAAGGCTTCTTGCGCACCCAGGCAGATGATGCCACTGCGTCGCTCAGGAAGTCCGACTTCAACGGTGTGGCGACTCCAGCCAAACACCACCTCCGCTTGCCGGGCACTGCCCCGGCAATACTTGACGGCCATCTCCGCTTCGAACGACCGACGCTGCGCACCCAGCATCTTCGACGCAGCCTGCTTCAGGTCATCAATATGAGAAGCGTCCAGGGACGGCTTGTCTGCCAAACAGAAGGTCGTGTCCATAGGCGAGGGCCTCATCGTCGTGATGGGTGTGTATTCTGCCATCAATGGGCGCTGCATTTTCGGAAATCACCTAAGATTGGCGGCCCAATTCATTGCGCCCTCCCATGTCATCTTCCCATCCGGAGAATCGCCACTTGTATAGGCGTATCTGGCATCCTGCAACCAAGTAACATTTAGCATATCGTCGTAAATCAACCCGCCACCGCGGTCAAATAGCGATGCTTGGGCGGTGGCCGTTGCGAACGCCAACACCCCGGCTAGCGCAATTTTCCTTCGTGTCATTGACTTTCCCCCGTGCCAGTTTTCGGTGACAGGCCGCCACGACCACGCTCTACCGGCCGACACCGCACTGGTGTTTTTCTTTGGTGGCGTGGATTCGGATTGCTCGGATTTGGCTACACTGTGGCTACACAGAATCGGATATCTGAGAGAATGGCCGCTTGATGGTGCCAAGCTCTTGATTTATTTGGAGGCGCGAGCGGGAGTCGAACCCACCTACACGGATTTGCAATCCGGTGCATAACCGCTTTGCTATCGCGCCGAACCTACCTGAAGATAGGGATTTCTGCCGCTGATTCGTACCGCCATTGATTCTGCAAAGTACAGACGGCTTTGCAGAGAATTGTGGAGCGGGAGAAGAGTCTCGAACTCTCGACCTATACCTTGGCAAGGTATCGCTCTACCAACTGAGCTACTCCCGCGTGAAGCGAGTGCGCATTATAAAGGCCTGCCCATGGCTGTCAACGCCTTCTTTCGCCGTCGCGCCGCTACCGCGGCTTTCCGATCAGCGCTTGCGGTCCTCTTCGATCAGGTATGGCCACGCCATTCGCATGTAATAACCCATCGACCAGAGCGTCAGCACGGCCGCCACGTAGATCAGCCAGACTCCCCACTGAAATACGTCAACTCCTCGTAACGGCGCGTAATAAAGCAGCATCGGGATGGCGATCATCTGCGCGCTGGTCTTGATCTTGCCGATCATCGAGACGGCGACGCTCTTGTGGGCACCGATCCGCGCCATCCACTCGCGCAGGGCGGAAATCGTGATCTCGCGACCGATGATGATCATCGCCAGAACCGCGTCGAGACGGCCGAGCTGGACCAGGACGATCAATGCTGCGGCAACCATCAGCTTGTCGGCGACCGGGTCAAGGAAGGCTCCAAAAGCCGAAGTCTGTTGCCAGCGTCGCGCGAGATAGCCATCGAGCCAGTCGGTAATGGCGGCGACGATGAAAATCAGCGTTGCTGCACGGTCACGCCCGATCCCCTGAACCCATGCCTCCGGAACATAGTAAATGGCGATCAGCAGCGGGATCAGGATGATCCGTAGCCAGGTCAGCAGAATGGGTATGTTCAGTGGCATCAATGCAACGCCGCGTAAATTTTCTCGGCTAGTTCCCGACTGATTCCAGGAACTGCTGTCAGTTGGTCAATCCCGGCATCGGAAACTCCCTGCAAGCCACCAAAACGGGAAATCAGTGCCTTGCGCCGCTTGGGTCCAATGCCGCCGATCTCTTCCAGGCGTGAACTGCGAGAAGCCTTGCCACGCCTGGCGCGGTGACCGGAAACCGCAAAGCGGTGCGCCTCGTCACGGACTTCCTGAATCAGATGCAGGGCCTGATCTTCAGGAGGTAATTGTAACGGCTCACGGCCATCCGCGAATACCAGGGTTTCCAGGCCGGGCCTGCGCGCCTCTCCCTTGGCGACGCCGAGCATCGGCAGGTGGCTCAGGCCGAGTTCACTGAGTGCTGCGGCCGCGGCGTTGACCTGGCCACTGCCGCCGTCGATCAGGATCAGCGTCGGCACGACGCCGTCATTGGTCAGCAGCTTCTCGTAACGGCGCTGGACCGCCTGCCGAATGGCTGCGTAGTCGTCACCGGGCTGGATACCTTCGATATTGAAGCGGCGATACTCCGATTTGCGCATGCCATTTCCCTGATACACCACGCAGGCCGCCACGGTCGAGTCGCCTTGCGTGTGACTGATGTCGAAACACTCGATGCGCGCCTCCACGCCGTCCTCGATGTCCAGGCCCAGTGTCCTGCACAGGGCTTGCAGCCGCGCACCCTGCCGTGTCAGCACGCTGCGACGCGCGTTGATCGCCAGGTGAGCGTTCTGTTCGGCCATCTCGACCCAGACGCGCTGCATGGTAAACCTCGCTTCGCTTACCCGGATCGGCTGTGTTGCCGCGGCACTGAGCCAATCGGCAAGCTCGTCATCGGACAGGGCCAGATTGACGAGAACCCGCGGCGGGATCGGGTGCGCGAGATAATGCTGATAGAGGAATGCGGTCAGCGCCTCGAGCGGCGAAGAACTCACCGAATTCGCGCTATTGACCGGAAATTGCGGGCGGTCACCGAGATGCCGGCCAGCGCGCACCATCGCCAGGTTCACACACAGCAGGCCGGCATCTTCAACGGCGACGACGATATCCACATCGCCATCCCTGCCGCTCTCGACGTACTGCTTTTCCTGCACCTGCCGCAAGGACTGGATCTGGTCACGATAGACCGCCGCCTGCTCGAAAGCGAGTCTGGCTGCCGCTTGATCCATGGCTGCCGACAGGCTGCCGATCACATCCTGTTGTCGGCCTTGCAGAAACATCGCCGCCATCTGTACATCCTCGGCGTAGCGCGTCGGTTCGATGAGTCCGACGCAGGGTCCGGAGCAACGCTTGATCTGGTACAACAGGCACGGCCGCGAGCGGTTGTTGAACACCGAATTCTCACAGGTGCGCAGGCGAAACATTTTCTGCAGCAAATGGACGCTTTCGCGTACCGCCGGCGAAGAAGGGAAAGGACCGAAATAGTCGGCACGCCGGTCGGTGGTGCCCCGGAAGAAACCCAGCCGCGGGTAGCGGTCGTGTGTGAGGACGATGTAGGGATAGGACTTGTCGTCACGGAAGAGGATGTTGTAGCGCGGCGACAGGCTCTTGATGAGATTGTTTTCCAGCAGCAGCGCCTCGGCCTCGGAGCGCGTCACGGTGGTCTCGACGCTGGCGATCTGTGCCACCATCAGTGCGATGCGCGGACTCGGATGCTTGTCGCGAAAGTACGAGGCAAGCCGTTTGCGGAGATTTTTTGCCTTGCCGACGTAGAGCACCTGATCGGCGCCATCGAGCATTCGATAGACGCCCGGCAATTCGGTCACGCTGGCAAGCAGGGATTTGGCGTCGAAGGGTTCGGTCATCACGGTCATGCGCGTTCGCGGCAGCCGACGGCTGAAGTAGGATAGCGTCTTCGATCTTATCACGCTCGCCGGCACCATCCCTGCTCACGGTTCTTTCTTCTGCACCCATGACCACGCGCCCCGACTGGGATGTCTTCTGCAAGGTCATCGATAATTTCGGTGACATCGGCGTCTGCTGGCGCCTAGCCCGACAGTTGGCCAACGAGTACGCGGCGAGCGTGCGCCTGTGGGTCGATGATCTCGACAGCTTCAGGCTGCTTTGCCCGCAACGGGACCCGGCCTTGTCGATCGAGTGTGTGCAGGGGGTCGAAGTCCGCCGCTGGGAAAGCCTCTTCACGGCGGTGACACCCGCACGGGTGGTACTGGAGAGCTTTGCTTGCCGCATTCCGGAGAACTTCGTCGACCGCATGGCGCAACTATCGCCGCCGCCGCTCTGGATCAATCTCGACTACCTGAGCGCAGAAGCGTGGGTGTCTGGCTGCCATCTGTTGCCTTCACCGCATGCGCACTTGCCGCTCGTCAAGTATTTCTTCTTTCCCGGTTTCACGACCGATACCGGTGGCCTGCTGCGCGAGCGCGACCTGCGCACTCGCCGCCGGTGTTTCGCCGCCAGCACCGATCTGCAGAATGACTGGTGGCGCGCGCTTGGCAGTGCTGCGCCGCGCGCCGGCACATTGCTGGTTTCGCTCTTCGCTTATGAGAACACCGCCATTGGCGATCTGCTGCACGCTTGGGAAGTCTCCGGACGGCCGGTCTGCTGCCTGGCTCCGTGCTCACGAACGCTGCCGGCGATCGCGGCCTACGCTGGTCGTGCACTCGCTGCCGGCGACCGGTTGCAACGCGGTGCGCTGGAAATCCGCATTCTGCCCTTCGTCGAACAACTCCGTTACGACTCCCTGCTCTGGCTCTGCGACCTCAATTTCGTGCGTGGCGAAGATTCCTTCGTGCGCGCCCAATGGGCCGCGCGGCCGCTGGTCTGGCAGATTTATCCGCAGCAGGAGGCGGCGCATCTGATCAAGCTCGATGCTTTTCTGGCACGCTACTGCGCTATGCTGCCGCAGGCGACGGCGGTTGTGCTGTGCGAATTCTGGCAGGCATGGAATGCCGGGAGGGTCGAAACTGCGCAATGGCAGCAACTGGCCGCAAGTCTGCCGCTGCTGCATGAACACGCCTTGCGCTGGGAAGCACGGCTCGCAGCCCAGGACGATCTCGTCAAGCAGCTGGTACGATTCAGTGCTTCCAGGTTATAATCAGCAGCTTATCCTAACTTTGCTGCATGGAACGCACGATGAAAACCGCACAAGAACTTCGCCCAGGCAACGTCTTCATGGTCGGTAGCAACCCGATGGTGGTGCTCAAATCCGAGTACATCAAATCAGGGCGCAATGCTTCGGTGGTGAAAATGAAGATGAAGAATCTGCTCACCGAGTCGCCCAGCGAGGCGGTCTATCGTGCCGACGACAAGTTCGACGTCATCCAGCTGGAGCGTAAGGAAGTCAGCTACTCTTACTTCGCCGATCCCCTGTATGTTTTCATGGACGGCGAGTACAACCCGTATGAAATCGAAGCCGAGTGCATGACGGACGCGCTGAACTACCTCGAAGACGGCATGCCCTGCGAAGCCGTGTTCTACAACGGCAAGGCAATCTCGATCGAGTTGCCGACCAGTGTGGTTCGTGAAGTGGTGTACACCGAGCCAGCCGTCAAGGGCGATACTTCGGGCAAGGTGATGAAACCGGCACGCATGGCCACCGGTTTCGAACTGCCGGTACCCGCCTTCATCGAAATCGGCGACAGGATCGAAATCGACACGCGCAGCAACGAATACCGCTCGCGCGTCAGGTAGTTTTCAGTGCCGTTCGTGATTGACTTGCGGCCGCCTGATCAGAGATACTTTTCAGACGAGGCCTCGATGCCCCGAATGGTTCCAGCTTCGCCCGTCGCCGACGGCCTTTCCACCCCGTAATCCGAGGAGCCACCATGTCACTTCGCATCAATGACGTCGCACCCGACTTCAGTGCCGAAACTACCCAAGGCAGCATCCGTTTTCACGAGTGGATCGGCGACAGTTGGGCGATCCTGTTCTCGCACCCGAAGGACTTCACCCCGGTGTGCACCACCGAGCTCGGCTACATGGCCGGCATCGAGGACAAGTTCACCAGCCGCAACTGCAAGCTTATCGGCTTGTCCATCGACCCGGTGGACAACCACGCGCGCTGGGCCAAGGACATTGAAGAAACGCAAGGCCACTTGCCCAGGTACCCAATGATCGGCGACACCGATCTGGCGGTCGCCAAGCTCTACAATATGTTGCCCGCCGAAGAACCGGGCACTTCGGAGGGTCGCACCGCCGCTACCAACGCTACCGTGCGCTCGGTGTTCGTGATCGGTCCAGACAAGAAGATCAAGCTGATGATGACCTACCCGATGACCACCGGACGCAATTTCGACGAAATCCTGCGCGCGCTGGACTCGATGCAGCTCACCGCCAAGCACAAGGTCGCCACGCCGGTGAACTGGAAGCAGGGCGAGGACGTGATCATCGCTGGATCAGTGTCCGACGAGGAAGCCAAGACGCTGTTCCCGGAGGGCTGGAAGGCGCCCAAGCCCTATCTGCGCATCGTCAAGCACCCGTGATCTTCGAACAGGTGGCCAACGGGGGCTGCCAGTCGTACCTGGTTGGCTGCCCCGAGACGCGTGTCGCAGCCTTGATCGACCCGAGAGCCAGGTAGACCGTTATCTGGCTCTGGCTGCGCACGCTGGGCTGCGCATCCGCTTTCTCATCGATACGCATACGCACGCGGATCATTTTTCGGCCTCGCGCCTGCTCGACTCTACTCGCTATTCCGGACTCGGATGTTTGCCGAGTTTGCGCTGCAGCGTGCGGCGGTGCATTTTCAAGGCTCTGGCGGTTGCCGAGATGTTGCCCTGATGCTCGGCCAACACGCGCTGGATATGTTCCCATTCGAGGCGGTTTACCGACAGCGGCGATCCGGAAACCGGGAATGACGAGTCGCCTACGCTGCTTCTGTTGAGCGCCGCGACAATCTCATCCGCGTCACAGGGTTTGGCCAGGTAATGGATGGCGCCGAGCTTGATCGCTTCGATCGCGGTGGCGATGCTGGCGTAGCCGGTGAGCATGACGACACGGGTGTTCGGATCGCAGGCCATCAACTTCTCGATCAGTGCCAAGCCCGACTCGCCAGGCATCCTGAGATCGACGACGGCGTACTCGGGAGGCTGTGCCTGCGCCTGGATGATTGCCATTTCGACATTGGCGGCGACGGTCACGGCATAACCGCGACGCTCCAGGGCGCGCGCGAGGACGCGGCGAAAAGCGTCGTCATCATCGACCAGCAGCAGCGTCGAGCGCTCGTCGTCAGGGAGTCGTGGGGCTTGAAGAGGCATGGTGCTCGGCTTTCAGTCGGGTCAACGGCAGGGTCACGCGGGTGCATGCGCCGCCTTGCGGGTCCGCACGATTGAAGAGTTCGACCTTGCCACCGAGGCGCTCGACGGTGGCGTTGCTGAGAAACAGGCCGATGCCGATACCGTTTGGCGGGTCCCGAGTAGCGGTTTTGGTGCTGAAAAAAGCCTCGCCAAGGCGCTGCGCGGTTTCTTCATCGAGGCCGGCGCCACGGTCGAGGATTTCGATCTGACAATGCTCGGTGTCCCAGGAGGCGAAGAACTGCAGGGCTTCCCGGTTTTCCCCGTTGGCGTCGGCAGCATTGTCGAGCAGGTTGAGGAGGGCCTGCTCCAGGGTGCGCTCGGCGGAGATCAGTGGTGCTGGCTGCACACCCTGTAGCGACACGCTGATCCGGGCGTGCGGACGGATTACCCGCCAGTCGTCGAGCAAACGCTGCAGATAGGTGTCGAGCGCCACCCTGCGCATGCTTTCGCCGCGGCCCTGACCCGTCGATGCGAGGATCTGCGAAATCGTCTGCTTGCAGCGTGTCACCTGTTCGCGCAACAACAGCAGGTCCTCCTGCAGCTCGGCATTGTCGCCATGATTTAGTTCGAGTTCGCGGATCACGACCGCCATCGTCCCGAGTGGCGTCCCCAACTGGTGCGCCGCACCGGCAGCGAGCGTACCGATCGAGAGGATCTGCTCATTGCGCAGTGCGTCTTCGCGGGCTGCGGCGAGTTCGCGTTCGCGCCCCTTGAGGGCAGTGGCCATGCGGGTCAGGAAGAAAGCGACGATGGTGACGCTGATCACGAAGTTGAGCCACATTCCGATGACGTGCAGGGCAAAGCCGCTGCTGTGGGCGGCATGCTCGCTCGTGCCGCCGATGGCGCGGGCAAGCAGCGCGTCAAGTTGCGCCAGATCGCCCTGCGGCGGCGGCAGCGGCAAGTTCCAGAACATCAGTAAGGTGTAGGCGAAGAGCGTGATTGCCGCCATTGCCCAGGCGTAGCTCGCGGGCAGCATCGCAGCGGCCAGTGTGGGCGGTAGAAGGAACAAGGAGACGAAGGGGTTGGCCGAGCCGCCGGCAAAGTAGAGCAGCAAACCGAGAATGGCGGCGTCGAAAGTCAGATGCGCGAAGAGTTCAATTTCGGTGACTGGGCCACCCCTGTCGAGCCGTTTCCGAGTGACGAGATTGACGGCTGCGAGCAGAGCGATGGCCAGGCTCATCGGCATCAAGGCGAGCGGTATGCGCAGCCAAGCCACTGCCAGAATCAGTACCATCGCCTGGGTCAACACTTCAATCCGGCGCAGCATCAGCAGCCGGGTCAGCGCTGTACCCGGCAGAAAAACCTGCGTCCGGTTCTGATGAGTCAAAAACATGGGCAGTGCCTGGCAGCGGTTGAAGCGCTGAATTCTACGCCCTGGCCGCAGTCAGGGTGGGATTCCAACCCTTGTCCGTTGATTGCGACCCCGAAAACATGGGCCGCCGGCCCTGACCTGCTGACCTGCTGGCCTGGTGGATGCGACGATTTGCCACATTCCACGGCGCAGCCTCCCCCCCTAGAATGCCGGCTATCAAGACACAGGGGAGGGTTCGGGATGCAGTTTGCCAGGAGATCGATCGCGGTCACCGTTACTCTGGCCTTGCCCGTGCTGTGGCAAAGCGCGATTGCGCAGGGAAGCGCAACCCTGCCGGAGATGGACGGAATCGTCGTCAGGGCGCCCAGGATCAGCGACCGGCAATCCTTCGAGGGCAGCCGTCTCGACGCGGCGAGCGTCACTCCTTACCGAGCGGCCAGCAGTGATTCAGCCAGCCTTCTCGACGCTCTACCCGGCGTCAGCCGCTACGGCGCCGGCGGCGTATCCAGTCTGCCAGCCATTCACGGCCTGGCCGATGACCGTATTCGCATCCAGGTCGATGGCATGGACCTGATCTCCTCCTGCGCCAACCACATGAACCCGCCGCTGTCGTACATCGATCCGACCCTGGTCGGCAGCGTCAGGCTGTTCTCCGGCATCACGCCGGTCAGTGTCGGTGGCGACAGCATCGCCGGCACGATCCAGATCAACTCCGCGACGCCGCTGTTTGCCAAGGCCGGCGAAGGCCTGTTGCTGACCGGTCAGGCGGGTACTTTCTATCGCAGCAATGGCGATGCCCGGGGCGCCAATCTGTCGGCGACGATTGCCAACGAGATCCTCAGCGTGACCTACGCGGGATCGACGGTGCAGGCCAACAACTACGATGCAGGCGGCAAATTCAAGTCTGCCGGATTGTCGGAAGGCACCGCGGTGTGGCTGGCTGGCAACGAGGTGGGCTCGTCGCAGTACAAGTCCGAGAACCAGTCGCTCGGCTTCGCCCTGCGCCAGGAAAACCAGTTGTTCGAACTCAAATACGTCTATCAGCACATTCCGTATCAGGGTTTTCCGAATCAGCGCATGGACATGACCGAAAACACCAGTCAGAAGGTCAACTTCCGCTCCTTTGGCCAGTACGATTGGGGTTCGCTCGAGGCGCGCGCCTACTACGACGACACCCGTCACAAGATGAACTTCCTCGAGGACAAGCTGCAGACGACGGGCATGATGGCCAACCCGGCCGGTATGCCGATGGATACGCACGGGGAAACTGCTGGTGCCCTGATCAAGGTCGACATCCGGCTCTCCGATCGCGACCTCCTGAGGGTCGGCAGCGATTATCAGCACTACCACCTTGACGACTGGTGGCCTGCGATTGGACCGTACGTCCCACCCATGGGGGGTATGGGTGGGATGGGTGGGATGGGCGGCATGGCCGCCATGAGCAACATGATGAACGGCTCGACTTTCTGGAACATCCACAACGGTATACGCGACCACTTTGACGTCTTTGGCGAATGGGAGGCGCGCTGGAGCAGCCAATGGCTGTCCCAGTTGGGGCTGCGCAGCAGTACCGTGTGGATGGATACCGGTGACGTGCAGGGCTACAATGTTCCGGACTACGGCAATCCGCTGAATCCGACGTCGATTCCGGGCGCCTTCAATGCCCAGAATCACAGCAGAACCGATCACAACCTCGATCTGACGGCCTTGCTGCGCTTTACCCCGGACGCTCAGCAGACCTTCGAGGCCGGCTTTGCGCGCAAGACGCGCTCACCGAACCTCTATGAGCGTTACGCCTGGTCGACCAACAACGCCATGACCATGACCATGATCAACTGGTTCGGCGACGGAAATGGCTACGTCGGCAACCTCAACCTCAAGCCGGAAGTTGCCAACACCATCAGCGCTACCGCCAGTTGGCACGATGCCAAGAAGTCACTGTGGGGTTTCAGCATCACGCCTTACTACACCTATGTACAGGACTACATTGACGCGCGTCGCTGTTTCGGCGGTACCGGCATGTCGCCCTGCCAGGGCAGCAACCTGACCCGCAGCACCGGTTTTGTCTACCTGCAGTTCGTCAATCAAAGCGCCCGCCTGTACGGCGCCGACGTTTCCGGCTACTTTCCGCTGCTCAGCGACAGTGCCATCGGCGAGGTCAAGATGACCGGCGTGCTGAGCTACGTCAGGGGAGAAAACCTCGACACCGACGACAACCTGTATCACATCATGCCCCTGAACGCGAAACTGGCGCTGGTGCAAAAGTCGGGGGCCTGGACCAACACTCTGGAAGGCGTGTTTGTCGACGCCAAGACCAAGGTCTCGCAGGTTCGCAACGAGCTTGAAACCAGCGGATACGGTTTGCTGAACCTGCGCAGCAGTTACGAGTGGAAGCAGTTGCGCGTCGATCTCGGCGTTGAAAACCTGTTCAACCGGCTCTACGATTCGCCACTCGGTGGTGCCTATCTCGGGCAGAGACCCATGGTTTATGGAACGGCCGTTCCCGGCATGGGGCGCTCGGTTTATGCCGGCCTGAATCTACGATTCTGAAGCCGGACCTACGGAAAGGAGTCGGAAATCTTGCTCGATGCGCAGAAGGTCCCTCGCTGCGCCGCTGCGCGGCAGATCCAGGGGAAGCATTGGCTGCTCCGTTTCGACCGTGGTCAGCGTATCCATGCCCGCGATACCAAGGGTGCTGCCTGGCGCATCGTCAGCGGTTCGGTTCGTCTGGATCGCGAGGAACCCAATGGTGAACAGAGCTTTGCCAACCTCGCCATCAGAGGTGACGTAATCGGTGCCGAGACGCTGCTGTTCGGAAAATACAGCTTTACGGCAACGGCGCTCACCGCCTGCGTTCTCGAATCATGGCCGGAAGGCCGTGCTTCTCCTGTCGGCGATTCGCTACTGCGTACGCTGGCCAAAGCCGAGCGACGTGCCGCCGAGGTCATCGCCCTGCGCTGTGGTCAGGCCGCTGACCGTGTCCGTCGCCTGGTCATGATGCTCGCACATCCGGCGGCGGAGCACCCGACCAACACGGCGGTCGAACTGCAAGTGGTCCTGCCGTCACGGCAGGACATGGCCGACATCACCGCGTTGAAGCTGGAAACGGTTTCGCGCATGGTCAGCCAGTTGCGCCATGCCGGGGTCCTTGACCCGCTGCGCCACGACGGCAAGCGGCCCTCACAGCGAAACTTTGCCATACGGCACGCGCTCGGCGAGACGCACTGAGTCGCCACTCTAACGGTCATGACTTTTCCAGGCACCACCGACCATGAAAGCCATGACCGTTACCCTATTCCCTGGCCCCTTGTAGTTAGACACGGTTGCTCCCACGGCCAGCGCTGCATCGCCGGCCGGCTCGGCGTGGAGCTGCGCACCGCGAAACCCCGCCTTCTCCTCCGCGAGGGGGAGGGGAGATTCGTGCGTCGCTGACGCGACGTTCACATTAACGCTTGCCCAGCACGAGCGGGAAGTCGGGTACACCACTGGGCACGATGGTGACCGGCGACTGGGCTCCTTCGGTCAGTGCCTTGACTCTTTCCGAGACGTAGAGGTCGAGCATCTTGTGCGTGATGCGACCCGACTTGTTGTAGTCTGCCTGCCCGCGCAGCCCTTCGAGAATGGCCTTGGTGAAAGCGCCATTGCCCCAGTCCGGCGATTCCTGCGCGTACTGGCGTCCGGTGGCTGCGGCGAAGACAATGACGCCGTTATCGGCACTCGATAGCTCGTTGACCACGGCTGTGGTGTCCATTCGCAGCGAACGCGTTCCGGTTCCCAGTACATTGCCCGCATGACAGGTGTCGATGAAGAACAGTGCCTTGCCGGGCAAGGATACCAGCGTGTTGCGAATCTCGGTGAAAATCACGCCGGTGCGTTTCAGGGCCTTGATGTTGACATCCTGCGGCAGGAAGTAATAGGTGCCGTCGGAGTCATTGACGCCGTGTCCGGCAATGAAAACGAAAGCGATGTCTCGTGAGGTCAGTTCCTTGCGGATCCACTCCAGTCCGTCGAGGACATCGTCGCGTCTTGCCTTGCCATCGGTGAGCAGACGAACCGATACCTTGCGGTACAGTCCGCCTTCCTGGGTCTTGAAGAAATTCGCAAGGTCGGTCGAATCCTTGGCTGCGAAATCGAGCTGGATCGAGGAATCCTGATACTTGCTGATGCCAATCGCCAGCACGTAGAGGTTTGGTCGGAGGTCCACGCCGGCGGCAGCGGCCGAGTTCGGCTGGCCGGCCGACGCAATTGGGGAATCGGTCGGCTCCTTGGCAATGGGTTCAGAGGGTCTCTTGACCGTCAATGCCGCCTCCGGCGATACGCCGTGCTTGTTTTCTGCGAACAGCAGGATATGCGCATCGATGGGCGGTAGTGACACTGGAACCTCGTAGCTGCTTTCTCCCCGATTGCCCGTTCGTGAACTCCGGAGAGAAGAAAGAGCCGGCAGCGCAATGAGTTGGCCGTTGACCCGCGCACGCAGCTGGGTTGCCGGCGCGCCCTCCGGCGAGCGCACGGCAACCACCAGCTTGATCTCGCCGCCCTTGGTGACAGTCAGGGCGTCAGGCGAGAGGATGCGCACGGTCGGCGGCAAGATCTCCAGAATTGCCTGGCTCCCTGTCGGGCGTGCAGCGGTTGCAGGAACAGCGGCCAGCGCGGCCGCCACGCCTCCCTTGCCGATCACCTCGGCAAGTACTTCCGGCCGGTAATAGTCCGTGCGGAAGCGCGATACCGGGTAGAAATCCGCCGCCTGCGCCGATCCGCGATCGACCTGCCAGCCGACGAGGTTTTCGCCACCCGGGCTGGCGGCGAAGTCGCCGGCGGGTGTCCACATCACCCAGCGGCGCCCGTCGGTGTGCGGGAAGAAAGCGAGCTGTTCGCTACCGTCCTTTGCCTGGTACCAGCGCAGCGTGCCATCGCTGAATGCCGCCACCACCCAGCGGCCGTCGTCACTGAGGTTGATCTGCCAGGTCGTCGCGGGTGCCGCCGTGCGCCACAGCTCGCGGCCGCTGCGGTCATACAGACGGAGCTTGTGATTGGTGGCGAGCGCGATTCGTTCGCCGTCGCGCGAGACTGCAGTCGAGAGCGACCACTCGCTGCTGTCCAGATTGAGCGCTTTGCCATTGAGCATCGGTCGCTGCCGTTCGAACCAGTTGTCCATGCTCGTTCTGCCGGCCATCGTCCTCGGCGCTTGCCAGTCCTTGCCGGCCTTGACCCAGGCGAGCTGGCGAAGGTCGAACGCATCGCCGGTTCCACCAGGGTGCGTTTCGCGAAAGGCCAGTGCGCTGCCGTCGCTCGCGAGCCGGAAGCGGCTACGGAGGTTGCGGAAGTCCATCAAGGAGTTGCCGACCGTGAGCCGTGGCCGTCCGTCGGTGCCAAGCACTCCCCACTCGGGATCGGCGGAGGCATACAGCAAGCCGCCGTTGGGCGTGGCCTGCAAGGCGGTGATCGTGTTGCGGGCGACCGGAGTGCATGATGGCTCTCCCAGACCGTCGCCAGACCAGCCACAGATCGTGAACTGTCCCTTCTCATTGGCCCAGGTCCCCGCACCGAAGACCCGTTTGCCATCGGCCGACCAGGCCACGACGCTCAGGCTTCGCGAGGAGTTCGCCTGTGTGGGTGAGAGAACCTTCTTCGATTTCAGGGTTTTGGCATCGAGCAGATCGATACTGCCCTGGTTCGATGCGCCTGCCGCCACAGTCTGGCCGTCCGGTGAAAACGCCAGACCAAAAGGAATGCCATTGCCTCCCAGTGCACCTCTCGACAGCAGCTTGATGCCTTTGCCGGTCACTTCGTAGGCGCGGAGAAAAGCATCGGCGCTGCTGACCAGCAAGGTCTTGCCGTCCGGCGACCAGGCGGTGGCATTCACTTCATCCGAATAATCGGCGTCGCCTTGCAGCTCGCGCGCGCTGCTCCAGCCGTCGGCGCCAAGGAATACCCGAGTCCCCTGTTTTCCCCAGAGACCCGCGACGAGAGTCCTGCCGTCGGGAGAAAACGACAGATGGGTCACCACATCCGGCAGCCCGGAAATGCGGTGAATGATCTGGCCATCATTGCGCCGGACCAGATACAGATCGTTGCTTGCTGACCACCCGGCCGCTGCAAAAACCGATCCGTCCGGAGTCATGGCCACCGCGTACAACTTGCCGTCGTTGCCAGGGGCGGAAGGCGGCCGGAAGACCGACAGCAGCGTGCCGCTGGCCGCGTCCCAGACGCGGGCGGTCTTGTCTTCGGAAGCCGTGACGACATAACGGCCGTCACGGTCCAGGCTGGCTGCGCGCACCGGGGCGACATGGCTGCCGGTTTCGAGACGCAGGCTGGGCACCGCATCTGCTGCGCTTGCCGCAGCAGCACCTGGCAGGCAGGTCAGCAGACAGCAGACAAAGCGCAGCGCTATTCCTATTCCTACTCCTGGCAGGCGCAAGGCCGCTCTCATCCGGTACGCGGGTCGGGCGACAGGAATCAGCAGGAAACCTTCTTGAACTCGATACGCTGATCCAGCGCGTCCGAGTCGTTGCCCTTGCCGGTACCGACGATCGCGCGCTGCGAACCATAGCCCTTGGCCTGAGACCGCTTGGCAAAGGCAGGATTGGCCGCAGCGATCTTTTGCCGGACGAACTCGGCACGCTGCAGTGAAAGGCGCTCATCCATCTGCTCGGACATTCCCCGCCGGGTGTGACCGGCAACCTCTATGCACGAGGTTTGACGAAGCGATTGCCGGGCAATTTCGGACAACCACTGGGAATACTGCGGCTGCTGATCCTGCGAGAAAGCGGTGGCTCCGGGTTTGAAGTTGAACTGGACGGCAAGCCGGTCGGTTGCCAGGCCCATGTCGACCAGTTGGCCGAAAGCCTGCATCGCCCCCTTCTTGTTCCCCAGTTTCACCTGGTTGAGGTAGATGCCGGCATACACGCGTGCCTGGTTGCCGGCGGGATTCTTCAGTACCGACTGGAAGAGTGCCAGCGAGTCCTTGTAGCGCTTCCCGTGATAGGCTTTCATTGCTTCGTTGATCGTCGATGCGGCGAGAACGGTATCGATGTAGGCAGGATTGATCGGATCCCCTGCTTTGGTTCCCTGACAGGTCTTGACGTAGCCCTCGGTCGCGGCGTCCTTCGACCACACCGGCATCTCGCGGAAGAGGGCCAGAGGTGTGGGATCAAACCCATCGGGCAGGGAACGCGCCAGGCCTTTGCTGATGATCTTGCCGGTCTTCAGATCGGCGAGGGCGAAGCAGATGCGGTAGGCATCGCGTTCGCCGTCCGCTTTGCCCTGCAGGTTGATCGGCGTGAATGTGCCGACCATCAGCAAGGGAAGTGTGGATACGGTTTCGCTGGTGAAGGGCTTGACATCAACCTGCTGATAGCTCTCCTTCACCAGTTGCACGACCGATTGCTCCATCGCCGCCGTCGCTTCGGTCTGCACACCGCTGTTGCCGTCTACCAGCGGATCGACGATCATGTTGTACTTCTGATCCTTGGCCAGCTTGGCATTGGCCAGCAATTCCTGCGCCGCCTTGCGCACCGCCTGGTCGTAGGGAAGTGCAACCAGTGGCGGGGGAGCAGGCGGTGCAGCCGCTGTCGGCTTCTCCTCGGTAGTCGTACAGGCGGCCGAAAGTACTCCGATGGCCAGAAAAAGGCTTGCGAGACAGCACGACTTCAATGACATGAGAATTCTCCCTTCTTGTGGATATCGTAATCTGACACGGAAAATTCGAACTCGTTCATCCGCTTCGCGCAAGCAGCGAAGTGCCGGGTCAGGCAAGGAAGCGCGGCTTGCCAAGACGAGCTTGGCGTCCATTCACAGAGGCCATCGACGCGCTGCAACTCGTGCAGGTTCCGGGTCACCAAGGCTAACGGTCATGTTAATTCTCGGCAAGAGCGAGGCGCACGACTGCTTCGAAGTAACGCGCTCCGATGAGCAGGGCGGCTTCGTCGAAATCGAACTGTGGGCTGTGCAGCGGCACGTTCGCCGCGTTCGGAGCCCGCGCCCCGAAGCGCACGAAGCAGCCGGGTACCTCGTTGAGGTAAAGCGAGAAGTCCTCTGCACCCATGCTCGGCAACTCGTAGGTCAGTACCTGCTCTGTGCCGACGACACGCGCGGCAGCGCGGCGGGCGAGTTCGGTTTCGCGCGGAGTATTGATCACCGGTGGATACGGTTCCGACAGATCGAGTTCGATTCGGGTATGGTATGCCTCCCCAAGGGCGCGACACATTCGTTCCATCCCGGCGATCAATCGTAACCGGGTCTCGCTTTGCGTCGTACGGATCGTTCCCTCCAGCAACGCCTCGTGCGCGATCACGTTGCGGGCCGTACCCGCTTGCAGCGTTCCGATGGTGACCACCGATGGATCGAGCGGGTTGGCCTCGCGCGACACGAGAGTCTGCAGCCCGCCGACCAGCGCGGCACTGGCGACCAATGCGTCGGTCGCCTCGTGCGGCCTGGCACCGTGACCTCCGCGGCCGAACACACGGATACGGAAGCTGTCGGCTTGGGCGCAAACCGGCCCCGGGGCAGCCATGATCTGCCCAGTGGGGTAGAGGTTGGTCAGGTGCCCCCCGAAGATCATGGCCACACCGGCGAGTGCGCCTGCATCGATCATCACCTGCGCGCCAAGGCCACCTTCTTCGGCAGGCTGGAAGATCAGCACCACGTCGCCCTGCGGGAGCGGATCCTGCAGCAGCGCCGCTGCGCCCAACACCATGGCCATATGTCCATCGTGCCCGCAGGCGTGCATTTTCCCGCTATGGCGAGAAGCAAACGGCAGGCCGGTCTGTTCGGCAATCGGTAATGCATCGAGTTCAGCACGGAGTGCGACCCGTGGTCCTTCTGTTCGCGCTCCGCGAAGTCGGGCGACGATGCCGCCACCGACTCCTCCATACTCGTAGGGTATCCCCAGGCGCTGGAGTTCGGTGATCACAAAGCGGGCGGTTTTCCGTTCTTCGTAGCCGATTTCCGGGTACTGGTGCAGCGAGCGACGCCAGCGCACCAACTGCCGCATGATGTGTTTGCTTTCCATCATGCTACGTCGGTTGCGAGATGGGAAAGGGGGGGAAAGGGGGGAAAGAAAAAGGAGCCAGGTTCAGATTTTCCATTTTACGTTCCAGATGTGCCCACTGACCTGACGGGTTCAGGTCTTCCCTATTCCCTATTCCCTATTGGCGCCGTTTGGTGTTCGTCGTGCCAAATCTTGCGGACGCCAAGGGAAAAAAGCAAGCCCTTCCCTCAAAGTTCGCCCCGTTTTGCTCGTCTTTGGCGACGCTGCGCTGTATTCGGATAACAAGCACCTCTTCGCCACGGGAGCGATTCACTTGGCCGATCATTTCGATCCGGCGGCTGGTCAACTCAGACCTCATCGAAAATCTTCATTAACAGAGGATCTTCGCAACTAATTCGTACTCCGATCCTCAAACTGGACTTGGCGGTGATGACCCGCTTATGATGTCTTGTCGGCAGTCCGAGGGACACGGCGACCGGCGTCCCACAATGCCCGAAAGAGCGACCAGTGGAGGAGCGAGATGAGGTTTGAAGATCGATATGCTGCCCCGATTTTTGTAGGGGAATCCCCGGTGTTCCGCCAGGTGCTGCAGTACATCGCCAAGCTTTCCCGATGCGATGCGCCGGTACTCATCGAGGGCGAGACCGGAACTGGCAAGGAACTGGCGGCGCGTGCCATCCACTATTCGGGGGCGCGCGGCAGCGCACCTTTCGTTCCGATCAACTGTGGCGCCATCCCCGACAATCTGGTCGAAAGCGAGTTGTTCGGGCACGTCAGGGGCGCTTTCACCGATGCCCGAGAGGCGCGCAGCGGGGTGGTGGCCCAGGCGGAAGGCGGGACGCTGTTCCTCGACGAGATCGAAGCCCTGGGGGCGCATGCCCAGGTCGCACTACTGCGTTTTCTGCAGGATCTCGAGTATCGGCCGGTGGGCGGATCGGCATCCCGTCGCGCCAATGTCCGCGTGATCGCCGCCAGCAACACTGACCTGGCGGCACTCAGCCGTCAGGGTAGCTACCGGCAGGATCTGTTGTTTCGTCTCCGGGTCTTGGTCCTCGAAATGCCGCCGCTGCGCGCGCGTGGGGATGACGCCGCTCTGCTTGCCGAGGCTTTTGTGGCGCGCTACCGCGGCCGCTATGGCCTGCCCGCGATTCCCGTCGACCCGCAAAGCCTGTTGCAGTTGCGCGGGTATGACTGGCCGGGCAATGTGCGTGAACTGGAGAACATGGTGCACCGGGAACTGCTGCTCAACGAGGGAGAGACCCTGTATCTGAATGTTCCGTCCGCACCGTTGCGCATCACGACCACAGCGCCGGTGGCCGAACCCGGCCTGGTCACGGATTTCCGGCAGGCCAAAGCCGACGCCATTGCTCGATTTGAACGATCGTATCTCAGCCAGCTACTCGCCACCACAGCCGGTAACATCAGTCTGGCAGCGCGCCTTTGCGGTCAGGACCGCAGCCGGCTCAACAAGCTGGTTCGTAAATACGGCCTCGCACGATCCAGCTTCGCCGAGGACGCGACCTCCCGCTGGGTCAAGGGCACTCTCGAAAATACCTCCGCGCTCAGCGTCCAACCCGCAGGTGAAAATCAGCTTCGTTCCTGATTTCCCCGGCATGGCATCGGCGACGATCGGCCGCGGTGCTCAGGGTGGGTTCGCAGGTGTGGGTCAGATTTGACCCAGTGTGTCGGAAGCACCCCGGATTTCGCCCCCTACAGCCTCCGTTACCGCAAGGAATGTCACTGATTCATACAGAGAAAGTACCTCTGACCATGGGTGGCACAGAGTTTGCTCTGTGAAGTCAGCATTCTCGAGCATGCGGGAGGCGAATGGTCTGGAAGGGAAATGGTGTCACTGTGGAGACGGCAATCCTGGCTTACCTTGCCGCGCATCCGGACGCGGCAGATAACGCCCTTGGAGTACAGCAATGGTGGTTGCCACGCCGCTTTGCCGACGTTTCCCTGCGTGATGTCGAGACGGCGTTGGCGGCAATGACCGAGCAGGGGAGCCTGACGGAGATTCGGCTGCCCGACGGTAGTGTCATCTTTGCTGCCGGGCACGCCAAGAGACGAGAGGATGGGTGACTGAAGCGAAGCAGCGCCAAGGTGAATGATGATGAATGCGACCTGGCTGCTGTGGGTGGCGACGGCGAAAGAGAAGGCATGGCAGGCAGTTCCAAGCGTCGATTGCAGACGCTCGGCCCGGGTATCCGAATGTTCTAGGAGGCACACATGGTGCAAGTGACTTATCCAGGCGTCTACATCCAGGAAGTGTCGAGCGGGGTGCACACGATCACCAGCGTGGGCACCTCGATTACCGCGTTCATCGATTTCTTCCGCGAAGGGCCGACGGACGAGGCCGTCGAGATCTTCGGGACGGCCGATTTTCAGCGTATCTACGGCGGCCTGGACGATCGCAGCGAGGCCAGCTATGCGATCGCGCAGTACTTCCTGAACGGCGGTAGCTCGGCCTTGGTGGTGCGGGTCGCCAACGGCGAAGCGGCGGCCGGTGCAGCGCTGCACATGTTGCCTGCGCCTGACGAGGTGTTGCTGGCCGAAGCCGCGAACGCGGGGCTGTGGGGCAACCATGTGCGCATCGATGTCGATTACGCCACCGTCGACCCGGAACACACCTTCAACCTCGCGATCACCCGCTATGACAGCAATGCGGCCAACGCCAAGCCGCTGGCGAGCGAGCGTTACCTGAACCTGACCATGGACACGGCGCAGCCGCGGTATGCGGTCAAGGTGGTCAACGACAGTTCGAAACTGGTCAAGCTGCGCGCCGGCAGCGCCGCGGCTTCAAGCAAGCGGCCTGCCGCTGGCGGCACCCTCGGAGCGGCCATCACCCCGGCGAAGCTGGCCGCTCTGAATGCTCTCTCCGGCAAGCAGTTCAAGCTGACCCTGGGCGCGCTGCCGACGCGCGATGCGACGCTCGAGAACTGGTCGGCAGGCGGGAAGACGGTGAGTACTCTCGCGCAATTGCGGGGCTACATCGAGCAGGCCATTCGCACATCGGTTTCCGCCGGCACGACGAGCGTACCGGCGCCGCTGGCCGGGGCGACTGTCGAAGTGGTGGGGACGAATCGTCTGCGCGTGCTGACGAGCAAGACCGCGACGGCTTATTCTCCGACCGACCAGTTGACCATTACCGACTTCAGTGGCGCCGACACGACCGCCGCCGATCTCGGCTTCGACGCCGCAGCCGTGGTCAATGTACAACAATACCCGCTGGGTTCGGGCGCTGCGGGCGCTCCGGGGACGGTGATCGCCGCCCTGGTCGTCGGCACGACCGGCAGCGATGGCACGGCGCCCGGCGCGACCGACCTGATCGGCAACCCGGCGCTCAACACCGGCATTTACGCGCTCGACCGCGTCGACCTGTTCAACATCCTGTGCATCCCGCGTGCGGTGGCCGACGGCGTGGCCGAAACGGATACCCTCGCGATCTACAGCGCAGCGCTCGCTTTCTGCGAACTCAAGCGCGCTTTCCTGCTGATCGACGTGCCCAAGGGCATCGACGAGACGCAGGAGGTCAAGGACTGGCTGGACCGGTTTGCCGGTTTGCGCCACCGCAACTCGGCCGTGTATTTCCCACGCACGCAGGTTCCCGATCCGGTCAACGATTTTCGCCTGCGCTCGATTGCCGCCAGCGGCACGATGGCCGGCATCTACGCCCGCACTGACAGCCAGCGCGGTGTCTGGAAGGCACCGGCCGGGATCGAGGCGGTGCTCAGCGGTGTGGCGCAGCTCGACAGCAAGCTCACCGACGCCGAGAATGGCGTGCTCAACCCGCTGGCCATCAACTGCCTGCGCACCTTTCCGGTGTATGGCGGCGTGGCCTGGGGCGCACGCACGCTGGTCGGCGCCGACCAGATGGCCTCGGAATGGAAGTATGTGCCGATCCGCCGCTTGGCGCTGATGCTCGAAGAGTCCTTGTTCCGTGGCACCAAATGGGTGGTGTTCGAGCCCAACGACGAGCCACTGTGGGCCAAGATCAGGCTCAATGTCGGCGCCTACATGAATTCTCTGTTCCGCCAGGGCGCCTTTCAGGGCGCGACCCCGAAGGAAGCCTACTTCGTCAAGTGCGACGGCGAAACCACCAACCAGGACGATCGCAACAAGGGCATCGTCAACATCCAGGTCGGCTTCGCGCCGCTGAAGCCCGCCGAGTTCGTCGTCATCAGTATCCAGCAGATCGCCGGCGATCTGTAACCCCGCGCGGAGAACCACGTCATGGCCAATACCGGATTCGTTGTCAACGCCACGCGCGTCGACCCCTACAAGAACTTCAAATTCCGTGTGCTGTGGGATGGCAAGACGGTCCTCGGCGTCTCCAAGGTCGGCTCGCTCAAGCGCACCACCGAAGTCGTCAAGCACCGCAGCGGCGGGCAGAACAGCTATGACCACAAGTCGCCCGGCCGCTCCAGCTACGAAGGCGTCACGCTGGAGCGCGGCATCACCCACGACATCGAATTCGAGAAGTGGGCGAATGCGGTGCAGAGTTATGCCGGCGATGCGGCGATGGACCTGGCCGGCTACAAGAAGGACCTGACGCTAGAGGTGCTCAACGAGAAGAGTCAGGTGGCGCTGCGCTACTTCCTGTATCGCTGCTGGGTCAGCGAGTTCGTCACCTTGCCCGACCTCGATGCGAACGCCAACGCGGTTGCCATCGAGCACATCAAGATCGAACTCGAAGGCTGGGTGCGTGACGTCGACACGCCCGAACCGAACGAGGCGGGTTGATGTCGCGTCGGGCGGACGGAGCCGCGGCATGAACGAGCCCAAGGCCACGTTTACGGCGCCTGCCGCACAGCGCTGCTGCGCGCGAGCCTTCGGCAGCGCAGCCAGCGACCTCGACATCGCCTTCGCCGCCGTCGACCGGGCGAGCGCCGTGACTGCCTTGCTGGTGAGTTGTGTGTCCGACCCGCAGGGCCGTGCCATCGGCATCGACGAGCCCTGGACCTGGACCCTGAATCAGCGTCTGCAGGCACTGATCGCGATGCGCCTGGCTGCGGGCGACGCCACCATCGGGTTGCAGGTGGCCTGCAGCGCGTGTGGCGAAGCCATGGCCCTCGACCTGGATCTGCGCGCCTTCGCCGGCGACCCGGCAGCACCGCACTTCACCTGGTGTGATGACGACGGTACCGAGGTGTCGTTGCGCCTGCCCTGCGCTGACGATCTGCAGCGCTGGCGGCGCGACGGTGTGCTGGCGCAGGAGACGCTCGCCGCATCGCTGATCGAAAGCGTCGCCGGGCAAGCGGTGGGCGCGGATCATCGCCCGCCGGCAGCCTGGCTGAGTGCGCTCGACGATGCCTTCGCCGCGCACGATCCGCTCACCGCCCTGCAGTTACAGACCCGCTGCCCGGCCTGCGACCACGCCGAGCTTGTCGCCTGCGACCTCGAAGCACTGCTGCTCGAAGGCTTCGCGGGCACGCAAGCGAAAATGCTCGACGAGGTGCTGCAGCTCGCGTCTGCCTTCCACTGGAGTGAAGCGGAAATTCTCGCGCTGCCGCGCTGGCGTCGCGCGCACTACCTGCAGCAAATCGCTGCCCGGGGCTGGGCATGAGCGGCTATTTCGCGAGACTTGCCGCACAGATCGATGCGCGTGTCGGGACCGCTCCCGCTCCGCAGGCGAAGGCGATCGAGCCGCTCGAACAGCAGGTCGAAGTGCCGGCGCCGAACGCCGACACGACGGCAGCGCGCGTGGCGATGGCCCCGGCACCGGCAGCGCTCTTTCCACCGGTCGCGCAGGATGCCCGCGGCGTACCTGCTCCGCACCTGCCGCCGCCGCCACCAGCAACCCTGCTAGCCCGGCAGCGCGCCGAGTCTGCATCGCCCGTGTCTGCACCGGCGATGGCCGGCACGCCCTCTCCCGAGGCGGCGCGCTTGCCGACCTCAAGCTTGCGGCACGATTCGCTGGCGGTCGCGCCGGCTGGCGTGACCCTGGCAAGGGGAATCGATGCACCACTGTCGTCGCCCCCGTCGCTCCTTTCCCGGCAGCGTGTCGCGCAGCACCCGTCGGATGGCGCGGCGAACCCGCAACCCCTCCAGGTCGACGCAGCGACCCCCCCCGATCCCGGATCGATGCTCGCGCAGCTCGGCGTGCAGTTGCCGCCGGGAATGCCCTTCGCCTCGATAGAGGCAGAGGCAGCGCGCCGCGGGGTAATGAGCAGCAGCGAGCCGGCCACGCCGGTCACGATGCCGGTGCCACGTGTCGATGTCACTCGCCTGGAGCAGCGCGCCGTGGCAGCTGCCGCCATCGACCCCGTTCCCGCTGCGCGCAACGAAATCCGCATCGGCACCATCGCGCTCGCAGTACGCACCCCTGAACCGGCGCCTGCAGCGGTACCGCAGCCGGCGTTCGCAGCCATTCCGGCGCCGCGCTTTTCGTTGCAGCGCCACTACCTGCGCTGGGCTTGAGCCGTGTCGCTCGCCGCCAGCAGCGAGGCAATCGGCGCCGTCAGCGAACTGCTGAAAGTGCAGCTCGCGGCCAGGACCGGCATCAACGCGGTGGCCGTCGGCCGCCCCGAGGATGCCAGCAAGGCAGCAGTGGTCGGCGGCGGTGGCAGCTTCAACCTCTTCCTTTACCGCATCAGCATCGACGCCAACCTGCGCAACCGCCCGCTCGACGCCGGACAGGCGCCACCGGTATGGTTGGTGCTGCACTACCTGCTGACCGCCTTCGATGGTCCCGAGAGCGACTCGATCGTCGCACATCGGCTGCTCGGTCGTGGCCTGCTCGCCCTCAATGCGCTGAGCAGCGTGCGGCCCGACGCGAGCAACAGCGTGCTCGCCAGCAACCCCGATCCGCTGCGCCTGACCTTCGACGAGGCCGATGTGGAACTGCTTTCGCGGATCATGCAGGGCAGTGACGAGAAATTCCGCGTCGCAGCTGCATTCCAGGTGCGCCCGGTGATGCTGGCGTCCACTGCAGAGGCACCGGACTATGCGCTGCCGGTCAGGAGCATCGGCAAGCCGCTGCCACCGCCGCAACCGTACGAAGGCGCGAGCGTGCTGCCGAGTCTGGGCGCGCGCGTCCGTGCGATCGAACCCGAGCGCTTCAGCGCCGGCCAGCCGATCGTGTTGCGCGGCAGCGAACTCGCAGGCTACGACCAGATTCTGGTCGGTGCGTCGACTTATCCAGCAACCAGTACGCTCGATGGTGCGCTCACGGCGACCATTCCGTTGGCCGACACGATCAGCGCCGGCAGCTACCCGGTCTGCGTCGCACGCACCCTGCCCGACGGTCACCAGTTGAGCAGCAACGCGGTGGCCGGCCACCTGCTGCCGCGCGTCACCTCGGTCAACCTCGCCGGGCCGCTGACGCCGGTGCTCGGCAGGCTTTCCGGCACCTTCCTGGTGCACGGCAGCCAGCTCGGTGGCGCCACCGCCGCGACCTATGCGGCACTCTATCTGCAGGGCAAGGCGCAGTTGCTGCTCGAGCCGCAGCCCGGTGGCACGGCGACGACGCTCACGTTCACGGTGACCGACACGCAGGCGCTGGCTCCCGATCCGGACTACCGTGTCATCCTGCGCGTCAATGGCGAGCAGGCGCTCGACTCACCGCTGCTGAGCTGGACATGAACGCGCCGCTCGCATCCGCACCGGTGTTGATGAACCCCGACGTTGCCGTTGCCGACCCCGCCTGTGCGCTGTGGCTGGCACAAGTGACGCTGCGGCTGCGGCGTGAAGTGGCGTGGTGCTGGCATCAGCGCGGCGCAGATGCCGAAGCCCTGCCGGGTGCGCTGCCGCCAGCCGGTGATGCGCTGCAGGATAGTCTCGACCTGGCGCGCTTCCGCGACGAGAAGCGTGCATTTTTCGAACGCGACATCGCCGCCCGTTATCTGAGCGAGCGCCTCGCCGCGCTCGAACAACCGCGCTTGTCCCCGGTCCGCCGCGGTGATTGGACCTGGCTGGCCAGCGAATGTGCGCTGACCGCTGCCGCACAATTCGTGTTGGCCTGTGCGCTGGCCGGGCGTGCCGATGCCTCGATCGGTGCCGTCTGCGCGGCGTGCCAGAACGATCTGTCGCGCCCCTGGCCGACGCTGGCGCTGGCGCAGCGGCTCTGGGACGAACCTCTGGCGATCGCCGCCTGCGCCGACGCGAGCCACGCCCTGTTTCGCCACGGCCTCGTGCAGTTGCCGGCCGGGCGAGATTCGCTCGACTGGCAGCAGCCGCTGGAAATGCCGGCGCTGGTCGCGCAAGCCTTGCTCGATGGCCAGTGCCTGCCGTCGGGAATGCTGCGCCAAAGCGATATGGCGCCCGGCGAGTTGCCGCAGGAACTACTGCCGCTGCTGGCGCGTCTGCGCTCCGATGCTCCGACGGCAATGCAGCTCCTGCCCCTGCAGGCGCCGCGTGGCACCGACTTTGCCGCTTGGGCGCAGGCGCTTGCACAGGCGAGTGGGCGCGCTCTGATGATTCTTGCCGACGACGTGACGCCGGATCGGCCCGGCCTTGGCGCGCTTGCCACCGCCTGCTGGATGCAGGGCGCCGACCTGTTGCTGCCCGAGCATTGGCAGGCGTGCTGCGGCGCCGGCGTTTCCGAGCACTGGTTCGCGCCGCTGGCCGCTTTGCCGCTGCGCTGGTATTTGCCGGTGGTCGACGGCGGCATGGCGGTGCGCGGCGTGCCGGCGTCGCTGCTGTTGCCGACCTGCCTGCTGCCACCGCTCGACACCACGGCGCGCGCGCAACGGCTGGCGCTGACGCTGGCCGGCGCGCCAGCGGCAATCCGCGCTGCGCTTCCGGAAGCGGCACGGCGTTTCCGTCTCGCCGAGCGGCCGCTGGCGCGGGCCGCGGCGGCGGCGTCGGCATTGGGCTCTGCGGCCGGCGCGCATGAACTGTTCGCCGTCTGCCGGGCCGAGGCACGGCTCGAACTCGACGGCCTCGCCAATCTGGTCCACCCGCGCTTCGCACTCGGCGAACTGGTGCTGCCGCCAGCGCAGACCCAGCAACTGTGCGAAATCGTCTCGGCGATGGCCGTGCTCGGACGCGTACATTACGAGTGGGGGACGGCGCGCGTCTGGAACGACGCCGGCCTGTCGGTGCTCTTCTCCGGACCGCCGGGAACGGGCAAGACGATGGCTGCCGAGGCGCTTGCCAACGCGCTCGAGCTGCCGATGTACCGGATCGACCTTTCGCAGGTGGTCAACAAGTACATCGGCGAGACCGAGAAAAACCTGCGGCGCATCTTCGACGCCGCCGAGACCAGCGATTGCCTGATGTTCTTCGACGAGGCCGATGCGCTGTTTGGCAAGCGCACCGAGGTACGTGACGCGCACGACCGTTTCGCCAACATCGAGATCAGCTATCTGCTCGAACGTATGGAGCGCTTCAAGGGCCTGGCGGTGCTCGCCAGCAACCGCCGCAAGGATCTCGACGAAGCATTCACACGCCGGCTGCGCTACATCGTCGAGTTCCCGGTGCCCGGCGTCGTCGAACGCGAGCGCTTGTGGCGGCAGGCTTTCCCGCCGCGCGTGGACATTGTCGAAATCGATTGCCGCTGGCTCGCACAGCAGTTCGAACTCGCCGGCGGCCACATCCGCTCCGCCGCCTTCAACGCCTGCCTGCTGGCCGCCGGCCAGCGTCCCGAGGCGCCCGCGCAGGTGGGCATGCTGGAGGTGTTGACCGCCGTCAAGCGCGAACTCGAAAAGATGAATCGTGTCGCCGGTCACGAACAGTTCGGTCGCTATGCCGCCTTGATCGGGAGCCTCGCATGAACGTCGACATCGAACGCCTGGTGATCACGCTGCAGGGCTTCCCGGCGGGAATCGGCGAGCATTTGCCAGAGCAGCTCGACGGCGCCCTGCAGCGGCGACTGTCCGAATTGCAACCGGGTACGCTGGGCAGCGGCCTTGCCACGCTGGATCTTGGCGTCATCGATGCGCCGGCGCATGCCGATGCACAGACCCTCTGCAAACTCATCGCCGCCCGCCTGGGCGAGTGGGTGACGCACGCCCACGACCCTGCCAGCGCGCAGACAGAAGCCGGGGAGGACCGCTGAATGGCGCTCTTTCCCTTGCGTGGCGTGCTCGTCGAATATGGCGCGAACATCCTCGGGCCGATTCCGAACATCGTGATTTTCCAGTTCAACCCGGAAAACATGACGCGTACGATCACCATCCCGCCGCCGCCGGCGAGCGCATCGGCACGACCGCGGATCGAGACGCACGCCGCCGCGGCGCCACCTTCGGAGCGTTTCGAGATCAGCGCGCATTTCTCGGCAGCCGACGACCTCGGTGCCGGCGGCGCGGTGTCTGCCATCCCGCGTCTGTTCGGCGTCGGTCCGCAGATCGCGGCGCTGGAGAAGATGGTCTACCCGCAGAGCACGCCCGGTGGTCTGATCGGCGCGGCGATCGACGCGATCGGCGCGGCACTCTCGGGGTCGGGCAGCACGCCGCCGACGCAGCCGGTGCCCCGTGTACCGCTACCGCGCATCCTGTTCATCTGGGGACCATCACGGGTGCTGCCGGTGACCATCACCTCGATGTCCATCAGCGAACAGAAGTACGACCTGTTGCTCAACCCGGTGCAGGCCGAAGTCAAGATCGGCATGCAGGTTTCCAGCCAGGCACCGACCGATGATGCTGTCGGTGCGGGCGCCTACAAGTACACGCAAATGATCAAGGACACCCAGGCGACGCTGAATCTCGCCAAGGTGATCGAGTTTGCAGTCGATATCATTCCCTTCTGAGAGGCCGCCATGTTCCTCAAGAACTCGCGCTACCATGGTCTGCCGACGGTGACGGCAAAAGACCGCGCCGGTACCGAGGTCGCGGCCGTCAAGCTGCGGCTCCTGCCGATTCCTGCCGGCGACCCGGTGACGGTGCGTGCGCATGACCAGCTCGACACCCTCAGCGAACAGCGCTACGCCGACGCGACGCGCTACTGGCACATCGCCGACGCCAACAGCGAACTCGAAGCCACGTCGCTGCTGCAGCCGACTGGCCGGCCGATCACGATCCCCCGGAGCTGACGACGATGGCCAGGGCCGAATACCGAGTCTACTTCGACAATGTCCCGGCGACGGCGGCGCAGTTGGCGAGCATCAGCGAAATCCGCATCGACCAGGGCATCGGCATGGCGGCGGCGGCCGAGCTGGAGCTGCCGATCGCCACCAGCGACGCCGGCCTGTGGTCCGGCGTCGAAGACGACTTCGCGCAGCCCTTTGCGCGCGTGCGTGTCGAGGTCAAGGTGGCCAGTGACGATTTCGTGCCGCTGATCGACGGTCTGGTGGTCGGCAATCGCTACGAGCTGCAGGCCTCGCCCGACCAGAGCCGGATGACGCTGGTGGTGCACGACGACAGCGTCCAGCTCAACCGTGACGAGAAGGTCGCTCTCTTCGAGGACATGTCGCCGCAGGACATCGTCACCAGCCTGTTCGAGGAAGCTGGTCTGACGCCCGACGTGGACGCGCTGCCCGCTGCCGGAGCGGCGCTGCAGCGCGTGGTCGTGCAGCGCGGCACCAGCATGCAGTTGCTGCGCGATCTCGCCAAACGCTACGGCATGTTCGCCTATGTGCGCCCGGGCGCAGCACCGGGGGCGAGCGTTGGCGCTTTCAAGCGGCCACAGTTCGCGGCGACCGACCTGCCCGAAATCCTGCTGCTCGGCGACCAGCGCAACGTCGCGAGTTTCTCTGCCGAGTTCGACGCGCTGCGGCCGCTGCGCGCGCGTGCCGGCAGCGTCGCCCTTGCCGACCGCAGCGTGCTTGCCAGCAGTGCCGATGCTGCCGCCGGCACGCCGCTCGGCGACGCTCCGGCGCACGACCTGACGCAGCCGGCGCTGACCCTGCTCACCGGCACGCGCGAGGAGCAGAGCGACCTCGACGCCGCCACCGCGGCCACCGTCGATCTTTCGTCCTGGGCCTACGCTGCCAACGGCGAAGTCGACATCGACGACTACGCGGGCGTGCTGCAGCCGTACCGGCTGCTGCGCGTACGCGGCGTCGGCGGCTATTTGTCGGGTGACTACCTGATCGGCCAGGTCACGCATGTGCTCACCGACAGCAGCTACCGGCAGCGTTTCGCACTGCACCGCAATGCGCGCTCGGCCGGCAGCACGGGTGGCGGCGGACTCTTCGCGGGAGTGTTCTGATGGAAAGCGGAACCCTCGAACGTCTGGTGGTGGAACTCGCGACGCAGTCGCGCACGCGCCACTTCGGCAAGTACCGTGGCCTGGTCACCGACAACCAGGATCCGGCAGCGATCGGCCGCATCAAGGCGCAGGTTCCCGAAGTGTTCGGCGATGCCGTGCTCACCCCCTGGGCCACACCCTGCGCACCCTATACCGGCGCCGGGGTCGGTTTGCACAGCATCCCACCGATCGGCGCCGGCGTGTGGATCGAATTCGAAGCCGGTGACCCGTCGCGACCGATCTGGAGCGGCGGCTGGTGGGGAAGCAGCGACCTCCCGGCCGACCAGAACGGCACGCCAGCCAAACCGCCGCTGAAAATCCTGCGCAGCGAACAGGGCTTGCTGGTCGCGCTCGACGACGACGCGAAGACCCTGACGCTCTCCGATGCCAACGGTAGCAACTTGTTGACGATCAGCGTCAACGACGGGCAGATTCGCGTGCAGGCGACGAGCAAAGTGATCGTCGAAGCGCCGTTGATCGAACTCACCGAAGGCGCGGCACACCCGCTCGCCTTCGGCGATTCGCTGCTGCAGTACCTGAATCAGTTGGTCAGCATCTTCAATACGCATATGCATGTCGGCGAAACGGTGATCGGCATCCCGGTGACCCCGATCGTTCCTGCCACCCCCTTTCCCCCTGCGACGCCGACGCTGTTGTCGACGCGCGTCACCACCGGCTGAGGAACACCATGGCCAACCCACTCAAGGCAGGCCGGATCGACGACTTCGCGTTCAGTCTTGCGGCCTACATCGACCAGGCGATGCACAACGAATGGCAGGCGGTGAAGGGCGAATCCCTGCCCGACAGCGATCAGGGCGCACAGGACCGCAGGATTCTCTTCGCGGCGATCGCCCAGGGTGTGCTGAAGTTTCTCGCCGATCACGGGAGCGACCTGATCACCAGCGAAGAGAGCGGCAACGGCGGACTCGACAAGCACCGGCACAGCATGGCCTTCACCGTCGACACTTTCAGGACGCCCCTGCCATGAACGGTCGTCATCTGGCTTTCCCCTTTCATGTCGGCACCGACGGGCGTACCGCGACGCCCTCCGGTCTGGCCGAGCATATTCGCGGCGAGATCATGCAGTTGCTGCTTACCGCACAGGGCGAGCGCCCGTTCCTGCCGAGTTTCGGTGCCGGGTTGCGGCGGCTGGTGTTCCAGCAGAACGACGATGCGACAGCGGCGATCAGCAAGGCGCTGGTGAGCCAGAACCTTTCGCGCTGGCTCGGGCACCGCGTCACCGTCGAGGCGCTCGATGTCAGCGCCGACGACGCCACACTCAACGTGGACCTGCGCTACCGCGTGCTCGCCAGCGGCGAGGTTCGCAGCGTGCGCTTTCAGCGGCAGGGGGCGAAATGACCCGGCTAGGCAACGAGGAGCGGCTCGAGGACCGCGCGCGCGACCTCGACGGCAAGGGGCTGAATGCCTTCAGGCTCGCCTACGTCACCCTCGACGCTGCGCCAAAGCCGGCTTTCGCCTGGCTCGACGTCGAATTCTGGAATGCCAATGCGCTTGCGCCATTGCCGCCCAGGGAGGCTTTCAAGATTCAGGGGGCGACTCGTCAGCGTTCCGGCAACCCGGCACGAGCGGTCGCAGTGGTGCAGGTGCTGCCGGGCACCGGCAACACGCTGCGCTTGCAGATCGCTCCGGTCGGCGATTACTCGACCTACCTGTTGTCGACCACCAGCGCCGGTCTAGGCGCCCCGGACAATGCCCTGCCGCTGGCGATGGACCCCTTGCTCAGCACCTTGCCGTTCAAGTTTCGCCCCGGCTGTTTCAATCTCAATTGCACGCCGTCGGAGAAGGGCAGGCCAGCGCCGGCAGAACCCGAAATCGACTACCTCGCGCGCGACTACGACTCCTTCCGGCATGTGCTGATCGCCGCGATGATGCGCCGCGTTCCCGGCTGGTCACCGAGCAGCGAAGCCGACCTCGACCAGGTGCTGATCGACCTGGTCGCCGCCGATGCCGACGAGCAGGCCGACTACCACGACCGCGTCATGAACGAGCGCGCGCTCGCGACGGCACGCAAGCGTGTGTCGCTGGCGCGGCATGCGCGGCTGCTGGACTACCACATCCACCAGGGCAATCAGGCCAGCACCTGGCTGGCTCTCGAAGTGGCCGGCATGGTCGACCTGCCGGCGACGAGCAATGATGAGTTCGGCGTCTGGAGTGGCCGTGCCTGGCAGGACGACGACGCAGTCATTTTCGCGATCGCGCGCGACGGCGGACCATGGCGCCGCCGCTGCTTCGCGCCGCTGAACCGCTTGCGGCTCTATACCTGGGGCAAGACGGTGACGGCGCTCGCCGCCGGCAGCACCGAAGCCGACCTGACGGCGGCGACGCCGCTCACGCAGGCCGAGGCCGAAGCGCTGCGCGACTTCTTCCTCGGCACGCATGCGAGCCAGGTGCCGGGTCCCGGTGCCGTCGACGTGAACACTGCCGTCGACCAGTTGCTGATCCAGGAGGCGCTGAACCCCGAGACCGGCACCGCCAACGGCAGGCGCATCGCGCAGCGGCAGTTGCTGCAATTGTTGCCCCTGCATGGCCCGATCACGCGCGCCGAGGCCCTGCAGGACCCATTCACCGGCGAATGGCTGGTACGCGTGCGCTGGCGTGCCGAAGACGCGCTGCGGCAGAACTTCTGCTTCGTCTGCGACTGCGCAGGCCAGCCGGTCGAAGACGTGAGTCTGTTCCACGCCAACCTGCTGCGCGTGACGCAAGGGCGGCCGCGCATCACCACCTTCCGCGCGCCGGGACAGCCGCTTGGCGGGGCCGATGAGCGAAGCTTCGTCGCCAGTGATTCGGTCAGTTACGAGATCGTGCTGCGCCAGGCTGGCAGTGCCTCTCCGCTGCGCGGTGTGCTCTGCCCGCTGCCGGCCTCGCCGCTGGCCTACCGCGCCAGCGCGCCCGGCGGCGAGACGCCGACGCGAACGACCGCGCAGGTCATGGTGCAGGGTTTTGCCGAGCCGTGGCAGGAACAATCGGACCTGATCGAAAGCCAGGGGGACGACCAGCACTTCATCGTCGAGACCGACGAGCTTGGTGGCAGCTCGCTGCGTTTTGGCGACGGCAGCAACGGCGCAGCCTTGCCCACGGGCGCCTTTGTGCAGTGCCGTTATCGCGTCGGGCAGGGCAGTCAGGGCAATGTCGGCGCCGACAGCCTCGTCGGCTTCGTGGACGCCAGCGGCGCCGTGCAGCGCGTGTGGAATCCGTTCGACGTCACCGACGGTCGCGATCCCGAAACCGCCGCCGAGATCGTTCGCCGCGTGCCCGAGGCCTATCGCCAGCACCAGTTGCGTGCCGTCACCCTCGATGACTACGCCAGGCGTGCCGAGGAACTGCCAGGAGTTGCGCATGCCCGCGCCCGCTATGCCTGGACCGGCAGTTGGCGCTGCGTGCAGGTGGCCATCGACCCGGCAGGCAGCATCGAGCTGACCGAGCCGCTGCGGCGCGCGCTCGCCGATCACCTCGACGCGGTCCGCCTGATCGGCGAGGATCTGGAGGTGCGCGCGGCGCACTATGTGCCGCTCGACATCAAGCTGACCCTGTGTGCGCAGCCGGCCTACTGGCCCGAGGATCTGCAAGCGGCACTCGAAGAGGAGTTTTCCGATGGCTGGACGCGCGACGGTCGCCACGGCTTTTTCCACCCGGATCGGTGGACCTTCGGGCAGTCGCTGTACGCGAGCCAGTTGATCGGCCGTGCGCTCGCCGTCACCGGCGTCGGCCGCGTCCTGCGCGCCAGCATGCGGCGTTGGAACCCGGGCAGCGGTGGCGGCCTGACCGAGATCGACATCGACCCCTCGGCGCTGCCCGAATCGCGCCTGGAGAAGATTCCTGTCGGGCCGTTCGAGATCATCGTCGTTGCCAACGACCCCGATCACCTGGAAACCGGTCGCATCCGCTTCGAAATCACCGGAGGTCGCCGATGAGCTGTACCAACGATTGCCGCCAGCCGGCTGCTTTCCCGAAGACGGTCGACAACCGGCCGGGCCTGAGCACCATCGACTACCGCATCGGCAGCTACGCCGACCTGCGCGAGCACATGCTGTCGCGGCTGGACGCGAGTACGGTGCTCGCCGAGTGGACGCACCGCCTGCCCGACGACCCCGGCATCGCGCTGATCGAAGCCGCCGCCGAGGTCGGCGACATTCTCAGCTTCTACCAGGATCTCTACGCCAACGAGGCCTATCTGCGCAGCGCCAAGTGGCGCGACAGCGTCGCCGACCTGGTGCGCCTGCTGGGCTACCGGCTCGCGCCAGGAGTCGCGGGACGCGCGCGTTTCGCGTTCGCGGTGAAGGGTACACAACCCGTGCTGCTGCCGGCTGGCCTGGGCATCCAGGCGCAGCTCGCCGGCGACGACAAGCCATCGGTTTTCGAGACCGGCGTCCAACTGCTCGCGCAGCCGGCGCTTTCGCAGTTTCATCTGTATCGGCCGCGCCAGGTACCCGACATTCGTTACGGCAGCGACACCTTCACGCTATTGGTCGATGCTGGCGTCGCGGTGCAGCTCAAAGCCGGCGACCGCATCCTGGTCGGCGTCGCCCGCGCTGCTGGCGAAGCGTTCGATCATACGCAGGTGATGGTCGTAGACAAGACCTGGGAAGCCTTTGGCAGTACCGTCGTGAAGATGCAAGGCGGCATCACCAGCCTGAAGAAGCCGCCACGCTTCAGACTGCTGACACCACCGCGCCTCGTTTCGGCAACCTTGCCGGCTGCGACTTCGCTGTTCACGCCACTGCTGCAGCCGCTGTCGCTCAAGATCGCGTCACCACTGTCCTTCCTGACGCCAGGTCTCGTTGCTCAGCCGCTGGCACGGCCGCTGCTCGCGGCCGGGCTCGGCGTGCCCACGCTCGCGTCGACGCCGCGCCTGCGGGCCTGGAAACTTGCCGGAACACACCGCCACTTCGGGCACAACGCACCAGCCACGCAGGTCGATGTGGACGACAAGGGGCGCGCGACCACCAGCCAGGTGTCGTATGTGCGCAAGCTCGCCGCCACCACCGCCGCACCGGCCGTACCGTCGCTGCAATCGACGCAGATGCCGCTCGACGGCGAGGTCAGCAGCGTGGTCGCCGGCACGCGGCTGCTGATCGAGGCCAACCTCAGCGTCGGCAGTAACGCGAGCAATCGCCGCAAGCGTCTGCTCGAACGTCGCATCGCGCAGGTCGATCGGCAATCACTGGCTTGGGGACCACTGAGCGGTGCCAGCACGGTGCTGACGCTGGACGAGGACCTGGCGATCAGCGAAAACGGCAGCACGCTCGGCTATGCCGACATCCGCGGCATCAGCTTTCACGAGGTCGTCGGCGAGCCTTTCGAGTTGCGCGCCGACTTCGTGCCGACGGCCGCGACCCGCGGGAAGGAACTGCATTTCTATGGCACGGTCGGTGAAGCCGCCGCGCTGGCCAGGCGCAGCCTGCTGTTTTCCGGCCCAGGCCCGGCTCTGGTCGCCGCCACCGCCCTGTCCGTCGCCAGCGACGATGGCGGGCAGCCGGGCTGGCATCGTGTGCAGCTCGACCGCGAATTCGACTACACGCAGTTCGACCACAGCGCACCGCAAGTCACGGTGTACGGCAACCTGGTCGAAGCGACACAGGGTAAAACCGAGGCCCGGATCACACTGGGAGACGGCGATGCACGCGCAGTTTTCCAGACCTTCGCGCTACCCAGGACGCCGCTCACCTATCTGCTCGACACGACGCAGGTGCCGCCGCTGCTGCCGCAGTTGCAGGTGTGGGTCGATGGCGTCGCCTGGACGCGCGTAGACAGTCTTTTCGGGCGTACGCCAAGAGAGCACGTCTATATCGTGCGTGAGGATGCCGACGGCAAGAGTTGGGTGCAGTTCGGTGACGGCAAGAGCGGCGCGCGTTTGCGCTCCGGTCGTGGCAATGTGCTGGCGGTCTACCGCAGTGGCGCGGGTGCGCACGGGCTGCTGCAGGCCGACGCGAAACCACAGGCCGACAAGAAGGTCGCCGGACTCGAAGCGGCTTTCCTGCTCGAAGCGGTGACCGGCGGTGCCGAACCTGAGGGTGCCGATGGCGCACGCCTGGCTGCACCGGGAACCATGCAAAGCCTGGGCCGTATCGTCAGTCTGGCCGATTACGAGGCCGAGGCACTGGCCATTCCCGGCGTGCTGAAGGCGCGCGCTGCCTGCACCCAGGTCGACGGCGCCGCGCTGGTGCGCGTCACCATCCTCACCGCGAGCGCTGCGGCAGCCGATGCCACAGCCGCCAGCGACGCGCTGCGCGCAGCGGTGGGCGCACGCGGCGCCAGGCGCTGCCCGTTGCTGGTCGTGGCAGGTGCGCGCACGCCGGTGTCGCTGCATCTGGTGGTGGGTTACGACCCGACCCGACGCACCGAAGACCTGCGTCTGGCGATCCTCGAAGCCCTGGGAGCGAGTGGCGAAGAGGGCAATGGCGTCGATTCGTCACGAGGTCTGTTCAGTTGGCAGCAGCGGCAATTCGGTGAAGGGGTGCACGGCTCGCAGGTCGTCGCCGCCGTGCAGCAGGTAAGCGGTGTGATATGGGTGCGGCTTACTGCGCTCGCCGTCGCCAGGCCACCGCTGGTGCAGGCGAAACCGGGCCTGCAGTTGAGCCCAGCGCTGTTCCAGCCGGCGCTGTCGATCGCCAATGTTCCGGCGACACAGCGCTCGCTGGCCTGCGCCGGCGACCGGCTGCTGGCGCTGCAGGCGACGGCGCTGCAGTTGCAGTTCGCCGCTGACGAGCCAGGAGGGCTGCCATGAGCTCGCCACGCCGGCCGCTGTACGAGCGGCTTCCCGAGGTGTATCGCATTCGCGACAGTGAGCAGACGCCGCCCGGACAACTCGCAGCATTTCTCGGCGTCATCGAAGACGCCTTCGCAGCGCTGCATGCCCGTACCGACGCACAGTATCACGACCTCTTCATCGAACACTGCGATGACTGGGTGGTGGCCTACCTCGCCGACCTGCTGGGCACCTCTCGCCTGGCTGGCAACCCGTGGACGCTGCGCGCCGATGTCGCGCGCACGGTTTTCCACCGCCGCCGCAAGGGCACGCTCGGCGCCGTCGAGTCGCAGGTCTTCGCGCTCTCGGGCTGGGCGGCGCATGCGGTCGAGATGCGCGAGCGCCTGGCGTGGAACCAGCACCTGAATCACCAGCGTCCCGACGCCGGCGGAATGCCGCCACTGCGTCTCGCCAGCGAGTTCACCGCCGCCATCCGCGGTGGCACCGCGACACTGCGCGATCCGGCGCTGCTCTCGCTGACTGGTGGAGCTTTCGATGCGTGCGCACGGGTGGTCGACGTCAAGCCGCCGACGCTGGGCCTGTCGGGCTGGAACCTGCCGAATCTGGCGGTGCTGTTGTGGCGGCTCGAAGACTTCCAGGTGCCTTTGTCGCGGCCGCTGTTCCGGCAGATCGCCGCCATTCCGCCGTCACCCGGCGCTGCTGCCCTGGCCGTGCGCTTCGACGTACAGGCACAGGGCGAGCCCTGGCCGCTGTTCAACCGGCATCGTTTCCATGCCGATGCAGAACCGCCGCGCCTCGGCGGCGAAGACGAAGTACCGGACCGGATGCCGCCGGCACGGCTCAGCGACGGTACGCCAGCCGGCCGCCCGGCGAGCTATGTCAGCGTGCAGACCTACACCGACCCGCGCGACGCGCATCCCGGCTCCGACCCGGTCGGGCTGGTGCTGCACCTGCCCGAAACGCCCTTCCTCGGGCAGGCCTGGCGAATTCGCGGCGCCAATCTCTGTGCCTGGGAGACTGGCATCGCACCGCCGCTGCGCGACTGGGAAGTAGCGATCGACCCCGAACGTGGCCGGTTGGTGTTCGGCGTGCCGGATGCCGACCCGGCGACACAGGCCGAACCCCTGGCAGACGGCCTGCTGGTGTCGGCCTGCTATGCGCAGGCCGGTCCCAGCGGTGCGCACCCCGTGCAGCGTTTGCCTTTGCCGGCCAGCTGGCCTGGCGAGCAGGCCTATGAGGTCAGGCGCATCAACTGGTTCGACGATGCTTTCGCGCTACAGCATGCGCTCGACGACCTGCCGAACCGCTCGCAAGCGCTGCTCATCGAGATCACCGACAGCCAGACGCATGTCCTCGACCTCGGCGCGATCGCCGGCATCGGCAACGACGCCGGTGTTCTGTCGCTGCGCCTCGCGCAATCCCTATGGATTCGCAGCGCACCCGGTGAACGGCCGGTAGTCCGCCTGCTGCAGCCGCTGCGGGCGCGGCCGACGCAGATCGGCGGAGTCGGGGCAGCCAATGCCGAAGTCCTTGAACTGCTGCTCGAAGGCCTGTACCTGACGCGCGCTGCGGCGTTCCCGGCTGGCGATGCGCTGCTGATGCAGGCGGCTCTCGGCCAGTTGCGCATCCTCGGCTGCACACTCGATCCTGGCGGCGGGCTGCTGCTCGACGGTAGTGCCAGCGATACGCGCGCGCCGATTCGCGAAGCGCTGCGCCTTACCAAGGACTATGGTCTCGCCCCCGCCGAAAGCGATGCTTTCGATCAGGTGCCGGCCGTGGCACTGGAACGTAGCATTGCTGGTCCGCTGGCGATCGACAGCGGCTACCTGCTGACGCTGGCCGACAGCATCGTCGATGCCGGCAGCGGCAGCACTGCGACGTTGCCGGCCCTGGCGCTCGGCGCCGCCACCGGCAACGCCGATCTGGCATGGGGCCCGGACCTGGTGGTGCGCGGCCTCACCGCCTTCGGCCGCGTGCGCGTGCAGACCGCGCGCGGCGAAGGCGGCCTGTTCGTGCACCGCCTCGAGGTGCACGACAACCAGGACAGCCACACCGTCGATGTCAGCGTCGGCCAGCGCGGCAGTTGCCTGAAATTCTGCTGGTTCAGCGGCGACCATGACCGCTTGCCGCAGCACTTCGGCTGCGTCTTTGGCCGCGAGGCACGGCTGCGCTTCAGTGCCGAGTGCTTTGGTCGCCCGGGTTATGCACAGCTACGGCTCGACTGTGACCGCCGCATCCGCGAGGACGGCCCGGCCAGCGATGAGATGGGCGCATTCGGGTATCTGCGCAACACGCACAAATGGAAAAACATCGGCATCCGGCTGCAGGAATTCATGCCAGTCGGGGTGCGACCGGTGCTCATTCCGATCACTTAGGGGATCACTATCATGAAGGGCGACTTCTCCTTCCTCGCATTCGATACGGCGCCTCATTACAGCGGCGTGCTGCACCAGCAGGGCCGCGTGCTGCTGGACCGCGACTGGAACGAGGCGGCGGCGATCGCCAGCAGGTGGCGCACCGTGGTCGCTCGCGATGCCTTCGGCGACGGTCTGTTGGCGGTGCCGGCGGCAAACCCGGCCGGCTTCAAACTGCAGGCCGCCAGTAGCGATGGCATGCTGGTCAAGGTCGATCTCGCTGCCGGCCGGGCGTGGGCCGATGGTCTTTCGCTGACGCTGGCCGCCCCATCGAGTTTCCTCGCTGGCTATTTCGCGCCGCCTTTCCAGACGCCGCAAGCGGCGCCGTCCACGATCGCCGATGGCGTTCGCGACCTGGTCGTTCTCGATGTCTGGGAAGACTCGGTCAGCGGTTTTCAGGACCCGTTGAACCTGATCGAGCCGGCGCTGGGCGGGCCGGACACGACCGAGCGTACGCAGGCCTTCGTCAAGCTGCAGTTGCTGCGCCTCGGTCCCAACGATGACTGCAGCGCCGCCGCCGACCTCGCCGACGACTTCGGCGCCAAGGGCAAGCTGACGGTCTCGCCGGCGCCGCTGCTGACCATCACCGGCGACTGTCCGCTCGCTGCCGGTGGTGGCTACAGCGGCCTCGAACACTACCTCTACCGTATCGAGATCGCCGACCCGGATGCCCTGGGTCAGGCGCGCTTCAAGTGGTCGCAGTGGAATGGCGGTCTCGTCGGCCGTGGTCTCTACGCAGCCGCTGCGCCGGGTAGCGGCACGGTCACGATCACCGCCAACGACCAGATGATCAACCATTGCGGGGTCAGCGATTTCCATCTCGAAGCGCTCGTCTTCGACGCGGCCCTGGGCGCCTGGCAGGTCACGCTGAGCGCCGATGCCACGCTGGCGCAGGATGGCGTACTGTCACTGACCCAGGTGCAGGGCGTCTGGCCGGCGGCAACCCCGGCGAGCGGTTTCTTCCGACTCTGGAACGGCATCGCCCGGGTGGCCGATTTTCCGGTCGGCGGCGCCAACCCGGTCGAGTTGAAGGACGGCATCCGGGTCGAGTTCGAGGCGGCGACCGCGAACAACGCCAACTATCAACCTGGCGACTACTGGACCTTCCCGGTGCGCGCGTCGGGAGTCGCTTTCGAGCCACCGCTGTGGCCGACCAAGGCGCCGCCGCAGGGCGTGCGGCATCGTCGCGTCGCGCTCGGCATCCTCAACTGGAACGGCCCGCCGCCGCTGAGCATCAGCCATGCTGCCGGCGACATCGACGACTGCCGACGCATCTTTCGACCGCTGAGCAACCAGAAAATATGTTGCACCTTCCTCGTCGGTGACGGCCGCAACAGCCACGGTGACTTCGATTCGATCGAAGAAGCGCTGCAGCACCTGCCCGTGAACGGTGGCGAGATCTGCCTGCTGCCCGGCCTGCACCAGACCAATGCGCTGATTGCCGGCCGGCGCAACGTCAGGATCAAGGGCTGCGACACCCAGACCAAAGTGATTCCGCGTGAGCAGGGCGCAACGCTGCCGATGTTCACGATTCGCGATGCCGAGAACGTCAGCCTCGAGCACCTGGACATGGTGACGCTCGGCGGCACCGCCATCGTCATCGAGGCGAGCCAGGCCGCTGGCAGCGTCGACATCGAGATCGCGTACAACCGCATTCTTGCCTGCAGCAACGCCATCCACGCGCGCCAGGCGAAAGGCGTCAACATCCACCACAACCGCATCCGCATGCTCGACAAGCGCGGCAGCGATGTGGCGATCCATCTCGCCGGCGACGATAGCCGGATCGAGCGCAACGACATCCGCCTGTTGCCGGCGCCGGACATGCCGCCGCTCGACGTGCCGACCGAGACCGATCCGGTCGACCCCACCGATCCCTGTGCCAGGCTGGTGATCGTCTATTTCAATCCGCGGCTGTTCGTGCGCTATGTCAACCAGGTGTGGGCGATCAAGCTGCCGTCGCTAGTCGTGCTGAAGCAGCCGTATCGGGCGCTCGGCGGCATTCGACTGGGCAACGCTTGCGAGCGTGTGCGCGTACTCGAGAACGTGATCGTCGGCGGCGCCGGCAACGGCGTGACGCTGGGGGCTTCGCCGCTCGCGCCACTGCCGGAGCCGGAACATGTGTTCACCTTGCCGCAGGAAGCCGGTGTGACGGTGCGCGTCATCGGTCCCGATGGCAAGCCGCGCGCCGGCGTACAGATCACCTTGACCAACACGGCGACCAACGAGGCGCGCTCGTTCGTCACCGATGCCGACGGCAGCTTCCTTTTCGGCAGCAACCCGGCGACCTTCCGCGTCACCGAGGGCGAGCCCGGTTTCGTGATCGACAAGCTGGATCTGCAGCCGATCCAGAACGATCAGTCCTTCGTGCTGACGATCGTGCTGAAGGCCGACGAAGCGCCGAACCCCGAGAACTCCGGCTTCCTTTACGATATCACCATCGAGCGCAACGAAATCGCGGCGATGGGATTGTCGGGCATCGGTACCGGCGCCGTGTCGGTGCCGGCGGCAGCCTTGCGCGCCAATGCACTCGCTGCTGCACGCCGGCAGCTCGGCACCCCGGTGGTCGGGCTCGCGATCCGTGGTAACCATATCAGTGGCTGTCTGCAGAACCCCTTCGACAACGCGCTGCGCCTCACCGCGGCGTCGCAGGGACTGGGCGGCATCTCGCTCGGCATGTGCGAAGCGCTGGCCATCGTCGACAACGACATCGAGCGCAATGGCGTCAGCGGCGCCAATCCCGTTTGCGGCATCTTCGTCGCCTATGGCGAGGACGTGGAGATCGCGCACAATCGCCTGGTCGATAATGGACCGCTGACCCCGGACGTGAGCAGCGAGGATCTGATCGCCGGCCGGCGCGGTGGCATCGTGTTGAATCTCGTTGCCAACTTCAATCTGCTCGACGCACGTGCCCTTGCCCAAGGCGAGACTTTCAACTCGCGGCCGGCAGCGCGCATCCACGAGAACCTGGTCGACCAACCGGTCGGGCTGGCGCTCTATGCGATTGCTTTCGGTCCGCTGCAGTGCACCGACAACGTCTTTTCCAGCGAGCTGTCGGGACTCTCCGTACAGGAGCGCATGGCCGGCACGGTCTTCATCTACGACCTCGGCGGTGTCAACCAGGCCGCGGCAGGGATGCGTCTGCAGCGCGCCAGCACGCTGCAGACGGCCGAGGCGAGGCCGCAGATCGTTCCCGAGAAGGACGCGGCCGCGCCGGTCAGCGAGAGCGCCGCCATCGACGCGCAGGCGGCGGCTCTGCGCGCGGCTGCATCGCACGCCGCCCCCGCGATGCTGCTGCCGCAACGGGCAGCGGCAGTGGAGCAGCTCTTCCCGGCAGGCAAGCTGATGTTCAACGACAACCAGTCGCGTACCGGGCAGAGCAATACCAGCGCGAGCTGTCAGCTGCTGGCAACGCTCGATGACCTCGCGTACCAGGACAACCAGTCATTCAGTCTGCGCAGTGGCAACCTGATCGCCAACGCCCTGCTCTACGGCAACACCCTGCGCGCTACCGGCAATCGTCTCGGCGAGCGCGGCGCCGAGACACTGCTGTCGCTGCTGTCCCTGGGGGTTCGTCTCAACAATACCAGCTTCAACCAGGGAGACCACTGCATCGTCGCCAACGACATGAACCCGGCGATGGCCGAGGTCAAGGTCGGCAACCAGATCCTCAACCCCGGCAGTCTGTGCGCGAGCCGCAGCATCGTTGCCGCGATCCTCTTCAAACCACACGGGTGACACCATGGCCCTGATATTGAACACCGGACAGAACAGTTACAAAAGCGACCTCGCAGGCCTCTTCGAGACGCTGCAGGAACAGCGCAGCGAACTGTTGAGCATGGTCCGCGACGTGCAACTCGCTGCCCGCCTGCTCGCCGTCGCCGAGGCGCGCCGCCTCAGCGAACTGGCGGGCGACGATCCGCGTGTGGCGCACTACCTGAACAGCAGCGACGCGATCCTGCGCCGTGCCGCTGCACTCGAGATCGAGACCGAGATCGCCAACATCCGCGTGCCGCCGCTCACCAAGAGCGAGACCCTGCTGCAGGGCCGCATCACCGACGAGTCGGCGAGGGCGACTGCGCATGTGACGGTGACGCTGGTCGACGAGAAAGGCGCCCCGGTGGTGGGCGTAGCGTCGGTGGAGACCGACGACTCCGGCTACTACGCGTTCATTCTGCAGCCGGCGCAGGTCGACGCCATCGGTGCCGGGCGCAAGCTGACCTTGCAGGTCGGCAGCGCCAGCGGCAAGCTCGTGCCGGCCGCGGCGCAAGCGTTCACGCTGGCGAGCGGCGAGGTGAAGGTCAGTGAAACGCGGTTGCAGCCGAGCGAACTGGAGAAGCTGCGGCTGCGTCCTGTTCAAAGGTGATACACATTGAGGTAGCCAGCCATGTTGACGTCAATGCACAAGAAGCCGTCCTCCCCAGGCGCCGCGTGGTTTTCCCCGACAGGACCGGTAGCGACGCTACCGCGAGCAGCCATGGTCATGCGCCAGAGCGCGTCGACCTGTGCCTGCGGGGGATCTTGTCCGCGCTGTCAGGCCAAGTCCAGCCTAAAAATAGGTGCTCCGGACGATCACTATGAACGGGAAGCAGATCGTGTTGCGGATTCGGTGATGAGCGGCCGCCAGGATGATCCGGTGCACGCAATTTCCCCAGGCATGCACTTGAAGCTCTCCCGCAAGGTGCTTGAACCGGACGAAGTATTGGACAGCGTTCTCCCAGCCGAAGGCACGTCCGATTCCGAACAGCCCGAAGTTGCCGAACCCGAGAACCTGCAACGCAGCGCCACCGCAGAAGCCGATGCCGTGACGCCTCAATATGAGCGAACCCTCCAGCAGGCTGTCCACAGCGGTGGCGAGCGCCTGCCGACAGCGACGCGCGCGTTCATGGAAAGTCGCTTTGGCCGGGATTTTTCCGCGGTTCGCTTGCACCGCGACGAGCAGGCGGGCAGCCTCGCGCAGCAAGTCCATGCACGTGCTTTCACCGTCGGCAGCGACATCTTTTTTGCCCAGTCCCAGTACCAGCCATCTTCGCACGCAGGGCAGCACCTGCTCGCTCATGAACTCACCCATGTGGTGCAGCAATCCGACGGTCGCTTGTCGAGACAGATCATGCGATCTCCGGGCACCCCTTGCAGCAGCTACCCCGGATACAATGCGTCCATTGACCGGCGTACCTACAATTGTTCCGGCCTGGCGCTACGCACCTATCGATTTACTTCGCCACCGTCCGCCGTATATACCGAAATGGCGGCGAATTTCATCAACCCGGTTTGCCCGGTGGGCAATTGCAAGGCCGGTCAAGTGAAATTCTGGCTATGGCAGTACGACATCCGCACCGAGGACGATCTGGGTACCATCATCAATCCGACCTGGCGAGATTTTCATATCGTCGGTGGCCGGATGGATGCCATGGGTAACGACCCCAGCGATGTCCTCAGCAAGAACGGACCGCGTCCAATCCACGGCCCCGGCACTGGCCCTAGCTTTCGGCCTGCGTCCAGAGACCGCGCCCTCGATGCCGACGACAACCCGGGCACCACGGCCGCAGGACGCCCGCTCTACAAGGTTCGCAGCAACATGAGCGAAATCATCAGTTGCGCAGGATGTTCCTGAGCGATGAGCTGCCTGCCGTGACCTCCATGGACCTGGCTTTTCCGGAAGGATGCATCGAATGCAGGATCGGGGACTATATCATTCGCCGCCATGCCGATTCTCTCTGGTATGTTTACCGGCTGGAAGACATCTTGTCGGTCAAACGTCTGGTTCCGAGTCAGACACGACCGATGACGCTGGTCGCCGAAGAGGATCTGCTCGACTCGATGACTCCGGCTTACTTCGCAGAGGTGCAGTTTCTGGTCAGCGCTTTCGACCCCGGTCATGCCGATGAATCCATCGCTCGGCAAGCCATTCAGAAGAAGGCCATGAGCGAGCGAGCGCAGGGACTACTGCGGGCTGCGCGCGAGTTTTCCCGAACGGATTGCCGGGTCGTCCGAACATAGACGGCCATCGAGCGGTGTAATGTAAAAGTCGCGCCAGCGACCCACGAATCTCCCCTCCCCACTTGCGGGGGAGGGGTCGGGGGAGAGGGAAACGGTCATTACTTTTCTTGGCACCCCCGATCATGAAAGTCATGACCGTTAGCCCCGATGGGAGCAGAACATGCGATTGATTGAAAGAACCAGCATCTCCAGGTTGGCGCAGGCACAGCGCGGAAGGACCACTCCGCCAGCGTCGGCCATACCCTTGTCGCCAGCGACGTCGAGATGCGCCTGCGGCGGCAGTTGTCCGCGCTGCGCGACGAATCTGGCCCAGATCAACATCAGCGAGCCTGGGGGCTTCCATGAGCAGGAAGCCGACCGGATGGCGGCAAAGGTCGCGACGGGCTTGCCTGCCTCTGCCTCGGCGACCGACAAAGCAGATTCGGTGGCAAAGGAGGATCCACGAATCCGGGCCGGTGACTCCGAGATCGGCTTGAACGGCAAGCCCCTCAGTCCTGAACTGCGTGCTCGTTTTGAACCGGGCCTGGGCGCCGATCTTTCGCAGGTGCGGATTCATACCGGGCCACAGGCGCAGGCGCTGGCTGCTCCCCTGCAAGCCGAGGCATTTACGCTGGGACGGCATATCGTCATCGGCGATCCATATTTCCAGGCCGCTTCGTCCGACGGACAGAATCTGTTGGCGCATGAGTTGGCGCATACCATCCAGCAGGGTGCTGCTGGTAAGGCAGGCGCAGCGCGGACGGCAGGTTCGTCGGGTCCGATGATCATGCGTCGGCTGATTCGCACCGCCAGCATCAATTTCCTTTGCGGCAGTTCTGACCCCTTCCTCAGGAGCCCACCCAGTGGCTTCATGCACTTGAACACGGGCGAAACACAGATTTCGATCAGCACCAATATTCAATGGGACAGACCGGCAAGTTGCGGGTCGGGCAGCCAGTTCTTTATGACCTTATTCCGTCATCGCAGCGTATGGTGGGATGCCAATGAGGGTACGAAGACCCTCAACGTGGGCACGCCAGATGCAGCGGTCTGGTCGGGGCTGGACGAAGATTCCGACTACTACTTCGAGATTCGTTCCAACAATACCAATCCGAACTGTTGTTTGACCGGATCCATAGACGTCAATACACCGTAATGCGCTTGCCCTGGATTCTCCTGAAAGAGCGTCAAGGCAATCGAAGTCACTTGCGTGGCGACTGAACTTGCGTTACCACGGTCAACGTGAGCTGGTTTTTCAATAACACCTGCCCATCGCCAGCCAGGAACGAAACCTCCAGGTCATATTCGCCAGGAGTCAGATCCAGGATCGTTTCAGTCTGGCCATCGCTCAAGCGCACGCGCGTCACGGAAGACCGATTTTTCCGGATATTCAACACAAAATACCCGGTGTCCGGGATCGAGGTTTTTTCCGGCGCCACGCCCGGGCCGATGACGCCAAGCTTGACCAGAAACGGACTATCGACGCTTTCGCCATCGCGAATATTCTTGACATAAACCAGCCTGGACTCGCTCGGTGGTGTCGAAACTTCATCCTGATACCATTTCTGGCAGGTTTCGTTGAACCGTTCCGAATTGATCCTGGGCGGTGCGGATTCCTTGCGGTTGGCGATGACGTTGACGGTGATTTTCCGGCTGAAGACGTAGTACGGTCGGTGATCGTAATCGGCAAATAGCAGGCGCAGGGTGTGCGGTCCGGGAGGAAGATCGAGAATGGTGGCGGTCTGTCCCTTGCCGAAATGCCGATATTTGTCGGAGAAGGGTATGGGGTCGGTGATCGACGAGGGCAAAGGTGTATCAATCAACAAGTGGTGATGACCGCTTTTGTCCCTTTTGTGGCCGGCGGGTATCACTCCCATACCGCGGATGCCGAATTCCACCCAGAATGGCGTGCGAACCTGAAATCCGTCTTCCAGGTTCGAGAAGGTCACTGGCGTGGACTCGGCAAACAGATTCAACGCAGTTCGCTCGGAAGTATGTTGCAACCAGCAGCGGCGCTCGAGGGGATCATCCGGCAGGGGCTTCGCCATCACCGTATTGCACATCAGCAGCAGCACCGCAGGTAAAACCTTATATTTATGCATCAGCAGCCTTTCGCGGCAAGCCATCCTAAGGAGTATGGCAGATTCTACCGCATCGATGGTCCTGCATCCGCCTTCGCAGGCTGACATCGACGTCGATAATCTCACAGAGCGATTGCCAGGAGAACTTTTGCAGGGGAAGCGACGGAAAAGACCAATAGTGCAGAAAAGTTGCGGTCAATGGCATTCAAGTGATTGAAGTGCCGGACATATCGGCGCTATCATCACAAGTCCAGCCGATCAGCGGCCTGGCCTCATTATTTTGCGACAGAACATACCCCTTGGAGAGAGACAGATGGACAAGAGAACTCCGCCGCCCGCAGCAGGCGCCGAGAACCCGGCCGGAGCCGCCGGAAATACCGAGGCTGCGGCCGCCAAGTCGGCAACACGAGCCCCCAGAACACGTGCTGCTGCGTCGACGCGCGCCGCACCACGCAAGGCGTCGGCCGGCGATATTGCGCCGGCGCGTACACCCGCTGGCATGGAAGCCTTTGACGTTGCCGAGGCTGCCTCAGCGGCCATAGAGCAGAAGAAGGTTGCGCTGAATGACATCATTGCGCATGTTTCCGTAGGTGATACGGCTTCGCTCGCCAAGACGCTGGAAGCGATCATGACCGGTGCATCGCCCGATGATGCGCAAGCGCTGCGCAAGGCCCTGCTCAGCAAGGAGGAACCGCCGGCGGCCAAGGTCGAAACCAGCCCCGACGACGAACTGGCGACGAGCTGGCGCGACACCAATTCCTATCCCTACCGCAACCTGATGTCGCGCAAGGCGTACGAGAAGCAGAAGTATCGTCTGCAGGTGGAACTGCTGAAGATGCAGAACTGGATCAAGGAAACCGGACAACGGGTGGTCATCATTTTTGAAGGTCGCGATGCTGCCGGCAAGGGTGGCGCGATCAAGCGCTTTACCGAGAACCTCAACCCACGCGGTGGTCGCGTGGTCGCGCTGGAGAAACCGAGCGAACTGGAACGTGGCCAGTGGTACTTCCAGCGCTACGTGAAGCACCTGCCGACGGCCGGCGAAATCATTTTCTGCGACCGCTCCTGGTACAACCGTGCCGGTGTCGAGCGCGTGATGGGCTTCTGCACCGATGTGGAGTATCAGGAGTTCATGCGCCAGACGCCGGAAGTCGAACGTACGCTGGTGCGCAGCGGCATCCACCTGATCAAGTTCTGGTTCTCGGTCAGCCGCAAGGAACAGCGCCGCCGCTTCAAGGAACGCGAGGTACACCCGCTCAAGCAGTGGAAGCTGTCGCCGATCGACCTGGCCTCGCTCGACAAGTGGGACGACTACACCAAGGCCAAGGAGGCGATGTTCTTCCACACCGACACCGCCGAAACGCCGTGGACAGTGATCAAGTCCGACTGCAAGAAGCGTGCGCGTCTGAACGCCATGCGTTACGTCCTGCACAAGATGAACTACACCGGCAAGGACGTCAACGCCATCGGACCGATCGATCCACTGCTCGTCGGCCGTCCGCACGTGGTTTACGAACCCAGTGGATCGGCCGCTCCGACGGCAGCGCGCACAGCGATCCTGTAGTCTGCAGCGACTGCGGTCGCAGGGCGCGGCAAGCGCCCTGTGACCGCGTCGATGGACTGGTCGGATCCTGCATGCCCGGCGGCGTCGACTCCCTCCGGCGTCACGGCAAGCGGCGGAAAGGCGCTGACCGGTATCGATCCAGGCTTACTGGCTTTAGCGATCGTAAGCGATGGGTACGGCAGAACCGCATGCCGACGTTCAACCCTACAAACTATTCAGCCCATTTTTCCAGTTGTAGGCCGGGGACGCGTTCGAATTCGCGGGTGTTGTTGGTCACCAGGCACACACCGAGAACAAGTGCATGGGCGGCGATCTGGGTATCTAGGGGGCCGATCGGTATTCCGGTACCTTCCAGGGTATGGCGCAACTTACCATAGGCCTGAGCGGCGGCCAGATCGAAGTCGGCAATTTCGAGGGGTTCGAGAAAGTGCTGCAGGGCCTGCAAGTTCCTCGGCGAGCCGCTCTTTTCCGCCCCGAAGTACAGTTCTGCCACGCTGATGCTGGAGATGCCGATGCCGCCTGACTGCTTGGCGCGTAGCGCCGCCAGCACCGATGCCGGTCGGTTCTTGATCGCGTAGATGCAGATATTGGTATCGAGCATGTAGCGCATGGCGGCTTACCACGTATCGCGAGCTTCGGCCACGCTTGGCTGCTCGCGCTCGGGAAAGGACTCGAATTCGTCGAGCGCAGCGATCAGTCTTTCGATCGATGGGCGCTTGCCGGGGCTGAGAATGATCCGTTCTCCGTCACGCTCAATGAACACTTCGCTGACACCGTCGAAGCGAAACGCTTTGGGTAGGCGCACGGCCTGGCTGCGGCCGTTGAGAAACAGCTTGGCTGTTGGCATGTGGCCTCCTGTATCATTGCATATATCTGATATATACCACAGGGCAACGGGCGACTCAAGGGGCTTGCTCTCGATCTCTCGATGCGTCCACACTCGAAACCCATACAATGATCCCTGGCGCAGACGGATTGGATCGCGGTCGGTCGGCCTGGCTGCGACTCCCAGCCTGTCGAAGAGCGGTCGTCGCTGCAATCACGCTTCAGATTTTGGACCAGGTATGCCCTGCTTGCGCATTCAACAACTCGTCACTCGCCATGTCGGTCCGATCGAACTCGCGATCGGCGCCGGCGAGTGCGTCTGTATCGAGGGCGCTTCCGGCAGTGGCAAGACGCTGTTGTTGCGCGCCATCGCCGACCTCGACCCGCATCGTGGCGAGGTGCAGCTCGATGACGCCAGTTGTGCGAGCTTGCCGGCACCCGCGTGGCGGCGTTCGGTGGCCTTGCTGGTGGCCGAGAGTCAGTGGTGGTCGGATCGGGTTCGTGACCACTTCGAGCACGCTGTCGATGCGGCGTGGATGGAACGGCTCGGCCTGCCCGCTGCCGCGATGGACTGGGAAGTCGCCCGCTGTTCGACCGGTGAAAGGCAGCGGCTGGCCTTGTTGCGAACGCTGATGCAGGCGCCGGCCGCATTGCTGCTCGACGAACCGACCGGTAATCTCGACCAGGACAGTACCCGCCGCGTCGAAGCCTTGCTCGACGATTATCGCCAGCAGCGGCAGGCGGCTCTGCTCTGGGTCAGCCACGACGCCGGCCAGATCGAGCGCGTCGCGCAACGCAGCTACCTCCTCGACAAGGGCAGGCTGCACGAGAGGGAACGGCGATGAACGTGATCGCACTTTCGCCATTCGATCTCACGATCGCTGCGCTCCTGATCCTGGCCCTCGCCGGTCTGTCGCTGCGCATGCAGATCGGCGTCGAACGTCAACTGCTGATCTCGGCTGTGCGCAGCACCGTGCAGTTGTTTCTGATCGGCCTGGTGCTCAAGGTGCTTTTCGAGAGTACGCAAGCGATCTGGGTGGCCTTGCTGGCGACGGTAATGCTGGTGGTTGCCGGGCGCGAGGTGATGGTCCGGCAAAAACGCCGCTTTGTCGGCGGCTGGGGATTCGGCGTCGGCACCCTGTCGATGTTCGTCTCGTCATTCACGGTGACGCTGCTGGCGCTGCTCCTGGTGATCGGCACCGACCCCTGGTATGCGCCGCAATACGCGATCCCGCTGCTCGGCATGGTGCTCGGCAATACCATGAACGGCATCTCGCTGGGACTCGACCGGCTGACCCAGGACGCCGCGCAAAGGCGCCCGATCATCGAGGCCAGGCTGGCGCTGGGTCAGGACTGGCAGCGGGCGATTTCCGACAGCCGCCGCGAAGCGATGCGAGTCGGCATGATCCCGATCATCAACGCCATGTCCGCCGCCGGCATCGTCAGCCTGCCGGGGATGATGACTGGCCAGATCCTGGCCGGCACGCCGCCAGTGGAAGCCGTCAAGTACCAGATTCTGGTGATGTTCCTGATCGCCGGCGGCACCGGCTTCGGCACCATGGTGGCGGTGAGCCTGGCCGCCCGGCGCCTCTTCGATGAACGCCAGCGCCTGCGACTCGACCGCCTGCGCCTGCCCGCGAATTGCAGCTGAAATTCGCAGATATCTCTACAAGATCCTGAAGTTTAGACACTCGCGCTCGTCGGCTGATGCCGAAGGGATTTCCGCGGCGCGAAGATTTTTGGGCATCGCAAGAAGTTCAGTTGCAGAACCTGTGCACCATTCAAAATTCCGTGCGAATCCCACTGTGCTGATGGACAATAGCCAACTGCGGGACGCGAATAACAACGACAAATTCCGATCGGCCATGAAACTCGAACAACTGCAAACCAACGCGGCGATCCGCGGCATCGTTCCTGACGCCCTCGTGACCGTGGTCAGCGTCCAATGGTATGGCTCCGAGGCGCTGGAGCTGACCTACAAGACCGCCTCCGGTAAGGTGGCCAACGAGTTGCTCTACCGCCACGACGAGGCACGACTGGAAGTCGTCGAGCAGGGCCGGCCGTGGAGCTTTGACGGCGACGGCGCGCTCTTCCGCCTGGTTTCCGAGGCCCAGCGCATTCGCCTCGCGCATCTCTTCGACCCGGTGCTGGCGGTGCATACCTCGATCGTCGACCCGCTGCCGCACCAGATCACCGCCGTCTACGAAACCATGCTGCCTCGACAGCCGTTGCGCTTCCTCTTGGCGGACGACCCCGGCGCCGGCAAGACAATCATGGCGGGCCTGTTGATCAAGGAACTGGTCGCGCGTGGCGACCTGCAGCGCTGCCTGATCGTCTGCCCCGGCAGCCTGGCCGAACAGTGGCAGGACGAACTCTATCGCCGGTTTCATTTGCCCTTCGAGATCCTCACCAACGACAAGCTCGAAGCGGCACGCACCGGCAACTGGTTCCTCGAAACCAACCTGTGCATTGCCCGCCTCGACAAGCTCTCGCGCAATGAAGACGTGCAGCAGAAACTGCAGGTGCCCGATTGCCGCTGGGATCTGGTGGTCTGCGACGAAGCGCACAAGATGTCGGCGACCGTGTTCGGTGGCGAGACCAAGTACACCAAGCGCTATCGCCTTGGCCAACTGCTCTCGACGCTCACACGCCACTTCCTGCTGATGTCGGCGACGCCGCACAACGGCAAGGAAGCCGATTTCCAGTTGTTCATGGCGCTGCTCGACGGCGACCGTTTCGAGGGGCGCTACCGCGATGGCGTGCACACCGCCGACGTGTCGGACCTGATGCGCCGGATGGTGAAGGAGAGCCTGCTCAAGTTCGACGGCACGCCGCTGTTCCCCGAGCGAATCGCCTACACCGTGCCCTACAGACTGTCGGACGCCGAAGCAGCGCTTTACCGGGCGGTCACCGACTACGTGCGCGAGGAATTCAACCGCGCCGAGGCGCTGGAAAACGACAAGCGCGCCGGTACCGTCGGTTTCGCCCTGACCATCCTGCAGCGACGCCTGGCCTCCTCACCCGAGGCCATCTACCAATCGCTGCGCCGCCGGCGCGAACGGCTGGAAAGCCGACTGCGGGAACTGGAAGTCCTGCAGCGTGGCGGCCAAACCACGACCATCCTCCCGGCGTCACTGCCTGCCCTCGATAACGAAGACGTTGCAGACCTGGACGAAGCACCCGACAACGAAGTCGCTGCCGCCGAGGAAGAAATTCTCGACCAGGCCACCGCTGCCCGCTCGATCGCCGAACTGCGCATCGAGATCGAAACCCTGAAAGGGCTGGAAAGCCAGGCGCTGGCGGTCTGCCGCAGCGGCACCGATACCAAGTGGTGCCAACTGGCCAGCCTGCTCTCCGAAATCTTCACCCCGGCCGCCATCGGCCACCGCGTCGCCGAACCGCCAGCTCCCTACGGTGCCGGCGCGATCCCACCCCCCACCCCTTCGCCGCACCAGAAGCTGGTGATCTTCACCGAGCACCGCGACACGCTCAACTATCTCGAACAACGCATCAGCACGCTGCTCGGCCGCCAGGAGGCGGTCGTCATCATCCATGGTGGGATCGGCCGTGAAGAGCGCCTCAAGGTGCAGGAATCGTTCAGGCACGACCCCGAGGTGCAGGTACTGCTGGCGACCGACGCCGCCGGCGAGGGCATAAACCTGCAGCGCGCGCATCTGATGGTCAATTACGACCTGCCCTGGAACCCCAACCGGATCGAACAACGCTTCGGCCGTATCCACCGGATCGGCCAGACCGAGGTTTGCCACCTGTGGAATCTGGTGGCGGACGATACGCGCGAGGGCGACGTCTACCGCCGGCTGCTGGAAAAGCTCGAACAGGCGCGCCAGGCCCTTGGCGGGCAAGTGTTCGACGTGCTGGGCAAACTCGCCTTCGAGTCCAACGGCAAGGTCATGTCGCTGCGCGAGCTGCTGATCAAGGCCATCCGCTACGGCGAGAAGCCCGAGGTCAAGGCCCTCCTCACGACGGTGCTCGATGTCGCGACGGATCGGGAACACCTGCAGAGCCTGCTTGAAGAACGAGCGCTCGCCCACGACGCCATGGACGCCAGCCGGGTGCAGCGCATCCGCGAAGACATGGAGCGCGCCGCCGCCCGCCGGCTGCAACCGCACTACATCGAGTCGTTCTTCCACGCAGCCTTCAAGCGGCTCGGTGGCGCCGCCAAACAGCGCGAGCCCCGTCGTTACGAAATCACCCACGTACCCGCCACGGTGCGCAACCGCGACCGCCTGATCGGCATTGGCGAACCCGTGCTGCCGCGCTATGAGCGGATCGCCTTCGAAAAATCGCTCGTCGCACCGCAGGGCCAGCCGCTGGCCGCGTTTGTTTGCCCCGGCCACCCCTTGCTCGACGCCGTGATCGACCTGACGCTGGAGCGTCATCGTGATCTGCTGAAACGCGGCAGCGTGCTGGTTGACGAACGCGATCCCGGAATGCGGCCGCGGGTGCTGTTCTACCTCGAGCATGCCATCCAGGACGCCGGCCTCACCCGCGCCGGTGAGCGTCGGGTGGTGTCGAAACGCATGCTCTATGTCGAAGTGGACGCCGACACGACCACGCGTCATGTGCACTACGCGCCCTATCTCGACTATCGGCCAATCGCTGCGGGCGAACCCGGTAGCGAAGCGATCCTCGACCGCCCCGAATGCCAGTGGATCACGCGCGACCTTGAGAAGCAGGTCCAGGCCCATGCCATCACCCAGGTCGTACCGGAACACCTGGCCGAGGTCCGCGGGCGCAAGCTCGAACTGATCGGCAAGACCGAGGCGGCGGTCAAGGATCGCCTCACCAAGGAAATCACCTGGTGGGACCACCGCGCCGAAGAACTCAAGCTTCAGGAGCAGGCTGGGAGACCCAATGCCAAACTCAACTCAGGCGAGGCACGCAAGCGCGCAGACCTTCTTCAAGGGCGGCTCGAAAAACGTCTCGACGACTTGAAGCTCGAAGTGCTACTCTCGCCGCTGCCGCCGGTGGTACTGGGCGGGATGCTGGTCGTCCCGATCGGCCTGATCAAGGCCATGACCGGCCAAACAGCGAGCACGCCCACGGCGCCCGTCGATACGCAAATCAGCGCCGCCCGCGCACGTGCGATCATCATGGACATCGAGCGCCAGCTCGGCTTCCAACCCACCGACCGGGAATTCGAGAAGCTCGGCTACGACATCGAAAGCCGCGTTCCCGGCACCGGCAAGCTGCGCTTCATCGAAGTGAAGGGCCGCGTTGCCGGCGCGCCGACGATCACCGTCACGCGCAACGAAATTCTCTACTCGCTCAACAAGCCTGAGGATTTCATTCTTGCCATTGTCGAGTTCATCGATGCCGAAACGCACAAGGTGCATTACCTGCGCCAGCCATTTCAGCGCGAACCCGATTTCAACGCTGTGACCGTCGATTACGACTTTGCCGGATTGCTGGCGCGTGCCGGGACACCGCGCTAAGCCTAGCCGCTTGCTTGATTCAGCCGAATGCCCGCTGTAAAGTAAGAATGTAATGCAATCCTTACTGGAGAACGAAATGCTTGCCGTTGCCAAAATCACTGCCAAGGGCCAGACCACGATTCCGCAGGACGTGCGCGCCGCACTGCATGTCGCCCCCGGCGACCTGATCGCCTGGGAAGTCGGCGCCGACGGCACGGCGACCGTTCGCCGCGTGCAACCGCTGGACCTCGAATACCTGCGCGCTGTCGAAGGCACGCTCTCCGAGTGGTCGGGCAGCGCCGACGAGGAAGCCTATCGTGAGCTTTGAACGCTTCGCGGTCGTCCGCGTACCGTTTCCCTTCACCGACCGCAACGCCACAAAGAACCGCCCAGCGCTGGTGCTCTCGAATGACGCGGATTTCAACACGCCGGCTGGTCATTCGGTGATGGCGATGATCATCTCGCAGGCCAACGCCCCCTGGCCGCTCGACTGCCCACTCGCCGACCTCGCCGCCGCCGGCTTGCCGGCGCCGTCCAAGGTGCGTTTCAAGCTCTTTACACTCGACCATCGCCTGGTGCGCGGCGAACTCGGGAAGCTCGCGGCCAGCGATGCCATGGCCGTTCGCGTCGGACTGGCCCATTTGCTGGACGCGAAGGGATAAACCGGTATGCGCCAGAAATACTCTCAACAGTGTTGAGACTTCTGCAAAGGAATCCCATGCCCACCGCCAGACCTTGTCGGTGCACTTCGAGTTGCGTTCAGGGGGCCGTCAATAAGGCACAGAGATGAAGCTATCCCGAATTGAAATTACCCACTTCCGCTGCTTTGAATCGTTGAACGTCGATTTCCAACCTGACATCAACGTGATTGTCGGTGCTAATGGATCGGGCAAGAGCAGCATCCTGGATGCTGCTGCCATCGCCCTCTACGAGCTCGTGGCGGCTAACGGGGCGGGCAGTCAGCGGCAACGAAAAGCACAGGGCGTCTCGCTGCTGCCCACGGACATCTATATCGCACCGCCAACAACCGATGCTGCTGGTGCACCAAAGCAATTTGTACAAATCAGAGCCAGCGCCAATGACTACTACCCGATCGAACACTTCTCGGGAAAAACACCGACAGGTCAAGCGGCCGCGTTGGAATGGTCGCAATACATTGTCTATCAGCCCCCAGCTCGATTCAGTTACAGCAACAGCACCAGCGAACGTCTATCCAGCCTGAACCAATACGTCCAGGCTCTCTGGCGCGAGATTGGCAGGAGTCCTCAGGCGCTTATTCCCTTGCCTGTCGTGGCCTACTACCGCGCCACCAGACGGAAGGGGGGCATGCCCGAGCTCGGAGACATTTTCAAGCTCGACCTGTCCAGAAACAAGGCGTTTGCCGATGCACTCGATGCGGCTGCGGATTTCACGGCCATGTGTCAGTGGTTTTATCTGCGGGAAAATGCCGAGCTTCGAGTCCAGATCAACGCGCAGGCTGAAGAAAGGCAAGAATTTGCCGATCTGCGCGCGATTCGGCAGGCTCTGATGCACACCGTCGAAGGACTGGAACGTCTCTATTTTGACGGAAGTCCGCCCCGACTGATGGTTGATGTTCGGGAAGTTGATGGCGACGTCCACACACTTGAACTTGCCCAACTAAGCGATGGTTACCGAAATCTGCTCGCCCTGGTTCTCGATTTCGCCCGTCGCCTGGCGCAAGCCAACCCAGCGTGGCGAAACCCGCTTGAGGCGCCCGGCATTCTGCTCATTGACGAGGTTGAGCTTCATCTTCATCCCCGTTGGCAGCAGACGGTCATTCCCGGATTGCGTGCGGCCTTCCCGAACACGCAACTCATCATTTCCACCCATAGCCCGGCCGTCCTGACCACGGTGCGCCGTGAGCATATCCACCTGCTCGGGGCCGACCACAGTTTCGAGCAGATCCCGGAGGACGTCGGCACCTACGGCGCAGAAAACTCGCGCGTTCTCGCCGAAGTATTTGGCGCCGACTCGCGCCCCCGGAATATCGACACCGTCCAGAAGCTGAACGGGTACCTCGGCCTGATTGAGAACCGCCAGCACGACACGCAAGCGGCACGCGCCTTGAGAAACGATCTGGAGTCCGCACTGGGCCGCAGCGATCCGGATTTGCGCCGGGCTGACCTGCGCATTCGTCAGATCCAAGTGCTGGGCAAGCAATGAGGAGGATTCAACGCAACGTGGCGCCAGACTGCCTTGCCGACCAACCGAAAAACCAGGATTGGGGCACATTCATGGGGACACCTTGCCATGTCACCGTGGACGCAGACTTGCGCAGGGAGCAGCAGGGACTGTGCTGTTATTGCGAAAGCGAAGTGGCCGACAACGAAGGCCACATCGAACATATGCAGCCTCGTAGGTGCAATCAGTCTCGAACTTACGACTACACCAACATGGCGATCTCATGCGATGGCGGCACGGTAGAGCATTGCGGACGCTACAAGGATGACCGCAGAAGGAACCCCAAACACGCATGGGATGCGGCGCGTTTCTCTGCTCCTCATGATCCTGCCACAGCATCGCTTTTTTCGTATCTCCTGACTGGGGGTATCGCGCCAACAACTGCCGATGTAGCTAAAGCGAACTATCTGATCGGCTACCTCGGTCTCAATTGCCCCCGTCTCAACGAGCGACGCAGGCAACACGCGCGGGACCTCATTGACACCCTCGGCGACCAACCCGATCCGGGCCTGGTGGATTGGCTGCGCGAGGATTACTTGCAGACGGACCAAAATGGTCGCCTGAAGCAATATCACTCGCTTTCGAAAGCGATTCTCAAACCATGACCTACAAGAAAAAGCTCATCGAAGTCGCGCTGCCGCTGGAGGCGATCAATATCGCCAGTGCGCGCGAAAAATCCATCCGGCACGGCCACCCGAGCACGCTGCACCTGTGGTGGGCGCGGCGGCCGTTGGCGGCGGCGCGGGCGGTGATCTTCGCGCAGATGGTCGATGACCCGTCGGCGCATCCCGACATCTTCCCGACGGAGAAGAAGCAGGAGAAGGAACGGCAGCGGCTGTTCCGCATCATCGAGGAACTGGTCAAGTGGGAGAACACCACCAACGAGGCCGTGCTGCAGCAGGCGCGCGACGAAATCTGGCAGAGCTGGCGCTATACCTGCGCGGAGAATGCCGACCATCCACGGGCGAAGGAACTGTTCGACCGCTACAAGCTGCCGGCTTTTCATGACCCCTTCGCCGGCGGCGGAGCGCTGCCGCTCGAAGCGCAGCGGCTGGGGCTGGAAAGCTACGCCAGCGATCTGAATCCGGTGGCGGTGCTGATCAACAAGGCGATGATCGAGATACCGCCGAAGTTCGCCGGCAAGCCGCCGGTGAACCCGGATGCGCAGCGCCAGAAAGCGCAGATGGACAAGAGCTGGCGAGGCGCGCAGGGCCTCGCCGAGGACGTCCGCTATTACGGCCAGTGGATGCGTGACGAGGCCGAGAAGCGCATCGGCCATCTCTACCCGAAGGTCGAGGTCACGGCGGCGATGGTGCAGGAGCGGCCGGACCTGAAACGATACGCGGGCCGGAAGCTGACGGTCATCGCGTGGTTGTGGGCGCGCACGGTCAAGAGCCCCAACCCGGCCTTCGCCAGTGTCGATGTACCGCTTGCCTCGACCTTCATGCTCTCGACCAAGGCCGGCAAGGAAGCCTATGTCGAGCCCGTGATCGAAGGCTGCGGCTATCGGTTCACGGTGAAGGTGGGCAAGCCGAGGAATGCGGAAGGAGCGAAGAACGGCACCAAGCTCGCACGGGCGAATTTCGGATGCCTGATGTCTGGCGCACCGATTTCCGGCGACTACATCAAAGCCGAAGGTAAGGCTGGGCGAATGGGCGCGCGGCTGATGGCCATTGTGGCTGAGGGTGATCGCGGACGGACCTATCTGGCTCCGACGCCGGAAATGGAAGCCATTGCCCTGACTGCGCAGCCGACGTGGAAACCCGAGGGCGACATTCCGACGCGGATGACCGGCGGCAACTGCACGCCGTACGGGCTAAGCACTTGGGGCGACCTCTTCACCCCGCGCCAACTCGTCGCACTGACGACCTTTTCCGACCTGGTGCAGGAAGCGCGCGAGCGGGTGAAGCGCGACGCTATCACCGCCGGCCTGCCCGATAACGGGAAAGCCTTGGCGGAAGTGGGCGCGGGCGCCACGGCGTATGCGGATGCGGTGGGGGTGTATTTGGCGTTTGCGCTGAACAAGGTAGCCGACCGAGGCTCGTCGCTTGGCCGTTGGGACCCCACGCCGACCCAAAGTGGCATCATCAATACCTTCAGTAGACAGGCTTTGCCCATGTCATGGGATTTTGCGGAGTCGAATCCACTTGGTGGCGCATCGGGTAACTATCGAGGCGCCATAGATCTTGTTGCAAAAGCGCTACTAGCCGCATCGCTCACGGCGACATCTGGTTACGCAACCCAAGACGACGCTGCTGCGCAATCCGTAAGCAGCGATAAACTGGTCTCCACCGACCCTCCCTACTACGACAACATCGGCTACGCCGATCTGTCGGATTTCTTCTACGTCTGGCTGCGCCGCTCGCTGCGTTCGGTGTTCCCCGAGCTTTTCGCCACGCTGGCGGTGCCCAAGGCCGAAGAACTGGTGGCAACGCCCTACCGCCACGGCAGCAAGCAAAAGGCTGAGACCTTCTTCCTTTATGGCATGACCCACGCGATGCACCGGCTCGCCGAACAGGCGCACCGGCCTTTCCCGTGACCATCTACTATGCCTTCAAGCAGGCGGAAAGCGACGGCGCGGACGGCACGACCAATACCGGCTGGGACACCTTTCTCGCTGCCGTCATCGAAGCCGGTTTCGCCATCAGCGGCACCTGGCCGATGCGCACCGAACTGAGCAACCGCATGATCGGCTCGGGCACCAACGCTCTCGCTTCAAGCATCGTCCTCGTCTGTCGCCAACGTCCAGCCACCGCACCCACCGCCACCCGCCGCGATTTCGTCACCGCCCTCAAGGCCGAACTTCCTCAAGCATTGGCGCACCTGCAAGCCGGCAACATCGCCCCGGTGGACTTGGCGCAGGCGGCGATCGGCCCCGGCATGGCGGTCTATACGCGCTACGCGAAGGTCCTCGATGCCGAAGGCAAACCGCTGCCGGTGCGCTCCGCCCTGGCGCTGATCAACCAGACCCTCGACGAAGCCCTGGCCGAACAGGAAGGCGACTTCGACGCCGACAGCCGCTGGGCGCTCACCTGGTTCGACCAGACCGGCTTTGCCGAAGGCGATTACGGTGTCGCCGAGCAGCTTTCCAAGTCCAAGAACACCAGCGTCGGCGGCCTCGACGAAGCCGGCATTCTGGTATCCCGGGCCGGTAGGGTGCGCCTGCTTAAACCCGCCGAGCTGCCCGCCGACTGGGACCCGCTGACCGACAAACGGCTCACGCACTGGGAAATCGTGCACCAGCTCATTCGCGCGCTGGAATACGGCGGTGAGAGCGCCGCGGCCGCGCTGGTCGCCAAGCTCGGCAGCAAGGCCGAAACCGCCCGCGAACTCTGTTACCGCCTCTACACCCTGTGCGAGCGCAAGAAGCGCGCCGTCGAGGCCATGGCCTACAACGGTCTCGTGCAGAGCTGGCCGGAGATCACCCGCCTGGCCGCCGAAAAACCCCGCGCGTTGATACCTGGTACGCCTGACCTGTTTGGGCACGAATGAAGCAGCGAAGGAGCCTTTCATGAAACGACTATTGAACCTCGACGCAGAAGCGCTGGCGCAGTTCTGCGAAGCCCATCACATTCGCCGCCTGTCGCTGTTCGGCTCGCAACTGAAGGGAACGGCTCGACCGGATAGTGACGTCGACCTGCTGGTCGAGTTTCTGCCTGACGCGCGACCGACATTGCTCGACATGGCGCAGATGGAAATCGAGTTGTCGCAAGCCCTCGGGGGGCGGAAAGTCGACCTGCGTACCGAGCAGGACTTGAGTCGCTACTTCCGCGACGAGGTGGTTCGCACGGCCGAGGTGCAGTATGTCGCCGAATGATCGCTGGCGGGTCGGCCACATGATCGACGCGGCCAGCCAGGCGCTGGCTTTCGTCGAGGGACGCAGACGCGAGGACCTGGAGAGCGACCCGATGTTACGCCTGGCGTTGACTCGCGCAGTGGAGATTGTCGGCGAGGCCGCAACTCAGGTGAGCGAAGCCGGGCGCTGCGAATTTCCCGGCGTACCCTGGCCGCAGATCGTCGGCATGCGCAATCGCCTGGTGCACGCGTATTTCGACATCAACCAGAACATCCTGTGGGACACCGTGCAGCTCGCGCTGCCGGGGGGCTGCTGGAACAACTGAAAACCGTGCTCGAATCGGAGTAACACCACCATGGCCATTACCAACCACGAGCGCGTCGGCAAAGCGCTGGAGCTTCTGAAAACCGGCCTGCTGCCGTTCATCGAGCGGGAGCTGAAAGCGAAGTATGGCAACGGCTGGGCTTTCGAAGTGAAGGACATCCTGTCCGACACCCGCCTTGGCGCCGGCAAGGGCGAATCCCTCCAGGACGTCGCCGCCTCGCTGGTGGTCATGGATCGCAAATGGGCCGAGGTGTTTCGCCAGATTCTCGGCAAGAGCGAGCGCAGCCTGGTCAATGAGCTGGTGACCGTGCGCAACGCCTGGGCGCATCAGGAACCCTTCTCCAGCGACGACGCCTACCGCGCGCTCGATTCGGCTGGGCGCCTGCTGTCCGCCGTTTCGGCCGCGCAGGCGGACGACGTCGACAAGATGAAGATGGAACTGCTGCGCGTGCGCTTCGACGAGCAGGCGCGCAGCGAAAAGCGGAAATCGGCCAGCACGGCGATCGAAAGCGGCGTCACCGGCAACCTCAAGCCCTGGCGCGAAGTGGTCATGCCGCATGTCGACGTGGCCAGCGGTCGCTACCAGCAGGCCGAGTTCGCCGCCGATCTGTGGCAGGTGCATCTGGGCGAGGGCAGCGACGAATACCGGGACCCGGTGGAGTTCTTCCGCCGCACCTACCTGACCGAAAGCCTGAAGGGGATGCTGGTCGGCGCGGTGCAGCGCCTGACCACCGGCGGCGGCGACCCGGTGGTGCAGTTGCAGACCAACTTCGGCGGCGGCAAGACGCACTCGATGCTGGCGCTCTACCACCTCTTCTCGGGCATCGCGCCGACCGAGCTGGCCGGCATCGACGAGGTGATGTCCGCCGCCGGGGCCAGCAGGATTCCGACGGCCCGGCGCGTGGTGCTGGTGGGCAACAAGATTTCTCCGGGCAACCCGTCGACCAAGCCCGACGGCACGGTCGTGCGCACGCTGTGGGGCGAACTGGCCTGGCAGCTTGGCGGCAAGACAGGCGTTCGCGCGGCTGGCAGGCCGACGACGAAAGGCGACCAGCCCCGGCGACGTGCTGCGCGAGCTGTTCAACGACTACGGCCCGTGCGTGATCCTGGTCGACGAGTGGGTGGCCTATGCGCGCCAGCTTCACGACCAGAGCGACCTGCCGGCCGGCGGCTTCGAGACGCAATTCACCTTCGCGCAGGTGCTGACCGAATCGGCCAAGCTGGCGAAGAACTGCCTGCTGGTGATCAGCCTGCCGGCGTCGGATACCTCCGGCTCGCCACACACGCAGGCCAACGATGTCGAAGTCGGCGGCACGCGCGGCCGCGAGGCGCTCGACCGGCTGCGCAACGTCGTCGGGCGTGTCGAATCGTCGTGGCGGCCGGCCAGCGCCGAAGAGGGCTTCGAGATCGTTCGCCGGCGCCTGTTCCAGCCGCTTGCCGACCCGGCGCAGTTCAAGGACCGGGACGTCGTGGCGCGCGCCTTCGCCGATTTCTACCGCACGCAGCAGGCCGAGTTTCCGCCCGAGTGCCGCGAATCCGACTACGAGAAACGCATCCGCGCGGCGTATCCGATCCACCCGGAAATCTTCGACCGGCTGTATACCGACTGGTCGACGCTGGTCAAATTCCAGCGCACGCGCGGCGTGCTGCGGCTGATGGCGGCGGTGATCCACAGCCTATGGGAGAAGGGCGACCGCAATCCGCTGATCCTGCCCGGCAACGTGGCGATCGACGACGCGCGCGTGCAGTCCGAACTGACGCGCTACCTCTCGGACAACTGGGTGCCGGTGATCGAGAAGGATGTCGATGGGCCGAACTCGCTGCCGCTGAAGCTGGACCGGGACTTGCCCAATCTGGGCCGGGTCTCGGCGTGCCGGCGGGTGGCGCGCGCGATCTACATGGGCTCGGCGCCGACCACGGCCGCCGCGCACAAGGGGATCGAGGATCGGCGCGTGAAACTCGGCTGCGCGATGCCGGGCGAATCGCCGGCGGTGTTCGGCGACGCCCTGCGCCGGATGGCCGGCGCGGCGACCTACCTCTACCAGGACGGGCCGCATTACTGGTATTCGACGCAGCCGACGGTGACCAAAGTGGCCGAAGACCGCGCCGAGCAGTTCAAGCGCAATCCGGACAAGGTCGCGCAGGAGATCGAACAACGCCTGCGCAAGGATCTGGAGCGCAAGGGCGACTTCGCGCGCATTCATCCGATGCCGGCGACCGGCGCCGACGTGCCGGACGATCTGGACGCGCGCCTGGTCGTGCTGGGCGTCAATCATCCGTACAGCAAGGAAGGCAACAGCGCCGGCGAAGTGGCCGCGCGGGCCATTCTCGAATCTCGCGGCAATGCGCCCCGCCTGTACCGGAATACGCTGGTCTTCCTGGCGGCGGACAAGACCCGCCTGCAGGACCTCGACGAAGCGGCGCGCAAATACCTGGCGTGGGAGTCGATCCTCGCCGAGAAGGGCAACTCAATCTGACTCCCTATCAGGTCACCCAGGCCGAGACGCAGAAGACCGCCGCCGATGGCACGGTCACCGCCAGGCTGCCGGAGACCTATCAATGGCTGCTGGTGCCGGTGCAGGGACACCGCAAGCGCCGATCACCTGGGAAGCACTGCGGCTGTCCGGGACGGACGCGCTGGCCGTGCGCGTCAGCAGGAAACTGCGCAGCGACGAGCTGTATCTGACCACCTTTGCCTCAACGCGCCTGCGCATGGAACTGGACCGCGTGCCGCTCTGGCGCGGCAATCACGTGGCGGTGAAGCAACTGGTCGAGGATTTCGCGCGCTACCTCTACCTGCCCCGGCTCAGGGATTCGAGCGTGCTGCTGCACGCGATCAGCGACGGCGTGAATCTGCTGACCTGGACACAGGACAGCTTTGCCTTCGCCGACAGTTTCGACGAGGCGGCGGGCCGCTACCAGGGCTTGCGCGCGGGGCAGATGGTGACCCTGACCGACGCTCACGCGCCGGGCCTGGTGGTAAAACCCGAGGTGGCCGTCCGGCAGCTCGATGCCGAGCGCGCGGACCCGGGGTCGAGGCGTGCCCCGGAAGCGCCGACCTGGGGCGGTCCCGGAACGATTTCTGGCCCACAGGCCGGGGAACCGGGAAGGGACGTTCAGCCTGTCGCCGCCAGACCGAAGCGCTTCCACGGCACGGCCGTCCTCGATGCCACTCGCGTTGGCCGCGACGCCAGCCGCATCGCGGATGAAGTGATTTCGCATCTGCTTGGTCTCGTTGGAACCCGAGTGACGGTAACCATCGAGGTGGAGGCGGAGATCCCGGGTGGGGCGCCGGATCATGTCGTGCGCACCGTCACCGAGAACAGCCGGACGCTGAAATTTGCGAGCCAAGGGTTTGAGAATGAGTAGAGCCATTCAGGAAACAAAGCGCCGCGGTGCAAGACGGTTTCCTGTGGTCTTGGCGATCGCCAAACAGTGCCGTGAACTGGCCAACCTAATGTTCGATGGCCAACTTTAGTCCTGTTTGGATTACCATGTGCTTACGGAAACGACTGGCAAGAAAAAAGCCACATCTGCAAGTTTCCTAAGTGCTTGTTTTCTTTGGTGGGGCGTCAGAGACTCGAACTCTGGACCTACGGATTAAGAGTCCGCTGCTCTACCAACTGAGCTAACGCCCCATGTTGCCTTCAACGACTGACGCAGCAACTGTTTTCGCTTGGTGGGTTGGGTGGGATTCGAACCCACGACCAATGGATTAAAAGTCCAGTGCTCTACCGACTGAGCTACCAACCCTGGGAAACCGCGGAGTATAGGGAAGGGCCTGATGTCTGTCAATGCAGGCGGGCGCTTTTCCATTCCGTTGGCTTAGCCATTTGCTGCCTATGCACTTGACGTATCGACACCGTTCCCAGAAAAAAAGGGCGCCGTGAAGGCGCCCTCAAGGGGAGAGAACGGATTATGAGAAAACCTAGTAATGGTAGGCCGATTCGCCGTGTGAAGTGATGTCGAGACCTTCGCGCTCTTCTTCTTCGGGTACCCGCAGGCCGATGACCATGTCGACCAGTTTGAAAGCGACCAGAGAAACCACTCCCGACCAGACGATCACGGTACCAACCCCCCACAACTGGCTGATCACCTGGGCAGTCATGTCGTAGTCGCCGACCTTGTTGAGGACGTAGTCATAGACGCCGGTACCACCAAGCGAAGGATCGGCGAAGACGCCAGTCAGGATTGCACCGAGCATGCCGCCGACGCCATGCACACCAAAGACGTCGAGTGAATCGTCAGCACCGATCAATCGCTTCAGCCCATTGACGCCCCACAGGCAGATCACACCCGCCAGCAGGCCAATGACAATGGCGCCGACGACACCGACGAATCCTGCCGCCGGGGTGATTGCCACCAGACCGGCTACGGCTCCGGAAGCTGCGCCGAGCATCGAGGGCTTGCCCTTGATCATCCATTCGGCCAGCATCCAGGACATTGCCGCACAAGCAGTGGCGACCCAGGTATTGACCATCGCCAGTGCTGCACCACCGCTCGCTTCGAGCGCCGAGCCGGCGTTGAAGCCGAACCAGCCGAACCACAGCAGCGAAGCACCGATCATCGTGAAGGTCAGGCTGTGTGGAGCCATCGATTCGCGGCCGTAGCCGATTCGCTTGCCGATGACGATCGCGCCAACCAGACCGGCAACGGCGGCGTTGATGTGCACCACGGTGCCGCCGGCGAAGTCGAGTGCGCCTTTCTGGAACAGGAAGCCGGCCGTCTTGGTGGCTGCCTCGCCAGTTGCCGCGTCAAGATAGGCGTCCGGACCTGCCCAGTACCACACCATGTGAGCCATCGGCAGATAGGAGAGCGTAAACCAGATCACCATGAAGACGAGGATCGCGGCAAATTTCGCACGCTCGGCAAAGGCGCCGACGATCAGCCCGCAGGTGATGGCTGCGAAAGCGCCCTGAAAGATGACATAGGCCAACTCCGAGACGACCACGCCCTTGCTGAAGGTGGCAGCGACCGAGTCGACGGTGATCCCCTTGAGGAAGATCTTGTCGAGCACGCCAAAGAAGCCACCGCCTTCGGTGAAGGCCACCGAGTAGCCGTAGATCACCCACAGCACACTGATCAGCGAGAAGGTCACGAAGACCTGCATCAGCACCGAGAGCATGTTCTTGGTACGCACCAGCCCCCCGTAGAACAGTGCCAGGCCTGGGATCGACATCAGGATGACCAGCGCGGCGCTGGTCATGAGCCAGGCGTTGTCGCCCTTGTTGGCGATCAGAGCCGGGGCTGCCGCGGCCGCGGCCGCCACAGGTTCGGCGCTGGCCGCTGCCGCTGCCGCTGCCGGTGCCGCGGCCGGTGCGGCAAGCTCGGAGGTGCTTGCCGCACCGGCCGCGGCAGGTTTGTCTTCCGCCCAGGCCGGAGCGCCGATGCTGACGGCGCCGAGCAGGGCGAGGATGGCGAATGTGCATCTCATGATTTGCTCCTCACAGTGCTTCTTCACCGGTCTCGCCGGTGCGAATGCGGATGACTTGTTCAATGGCCGAAATGAAGATCTTGCCGTCGCCGATCTTGCCGGTGCTGGCAGATTTTTCGATGGCCTCGATCACCTGGTCGAGGAGACTGTCGCTGATCGCAGCTTCGACCTTGACCTTGGGCAGGAAGTCGACGACGTACTCTGCGCCACGATACAGCTCTGTGTGGCCCTTCTGGCGCCCGAAACCTTTGACTTCGGTGACGGTGATTCCCTGCACGCCAATCGCCGACAGCGCTTCTCGTACTTCATCGAGCTTGAAGGGCTTGATGATGGCAGTTACCATTTTCATGATGCTCTCCATATCAGGGGTGGCTGAAGATGCTTCCCCGGTTGAAATAATGACGGTTTAAGGAAATGCTGGACAAATCAAAGCAGATTCCGTGCCATAATTATTTGTTTTGATAAATCAGAGCAGTGTTTCTTACTGGTAGCGCCAGGCAATGGATGCCGCACTGCGATAGCGCAGCTTCCGGGTGTAATGCCCCTTTTTGGTGCAACATCTGCCGTGCAGTTCGCTTGTGCTACACTCGAATCTCCCTGTAACCACTTGCGCCATTCGGTGATCACCATGCTCGACCCGAAATTCCTTGAAGATCTCGGCGCTCGTTTGAGCGCTCTCATTGCCGCGAGTCCGGCCGCCGATATCGAGAAAAACGCGCGTGCATTGCTCTCCAGCGGACTGGCCAAGCTTGACCTGGTCAGTCGTGAGGAGTTCGACATCCAGACGCAGGTTCTCCAGCGCACCAGAGAAAAACTGAAGGCGCTCGAAGCGCGTCTCGATCGGCTGGAGAACCCGCCGGACCAGCCGGCCTGAGCGGCCGACGCTGGCGCACAGCGCCGCCTGTGGTCGCCGGCCGACTGGCTGATCGAGATGCCTCTCGCCATTGTGCATAGCCGCGGACTCGATGGCCTTGCGGCCCCGGAAGTTGCGGTCGAGGTACATCTGGCGGGTGGTCTGCCAAGCGTTACCGTGGTCGGGCTGCCCGATACCGAAGTCAAGGAAGCACGCGATCGGGTGCGGGCGGCACTGCAAAACGCGGGCTTCGAATTTCCCCGCAAGCGGATCACGGTAAACCTCGCTCCGGCCGATCTGCCGAAGGAATCAGGCCGCTTCGATCTGCCGATAGCCCTTGGCATCCTCGCTGCCTCGGGCCAGATCCCGGCCACCAAGCTGGCCGGTCATGAATTCGCCGGCGAACTGTCACTCTCCGGCGAGTTGCGGCCGATCCGCGGGGCGCTGGCGATGGTTCTGGCTGCCGGCAGCATGGGGCGCAGCTTCGTGCTCCCGGCCAGCAGCGCCCGCGAGGCAGCCCTGGCCGACCAGGTGCAGGTGCTCACCGCCAATACCCTGCTCGAGGTTTGCGCGCACCTCACCGGGCAGGCGGTGCTGGCTGAATGTCTCGTCGCCGATGTGGCTCTCGATGCGCGCATCGACTATCCTGATCTTGCTGACGTGCGTGGCCAGGCACAGGCCAAGCGTGGCCTTGAAATCGCCGCTGCAGGGGAACATTCGCTCCTCTTCGCCGGTCCGCCGGGTACCGGCAAGTCGATGCTTGCCAGCCGGCTCCCCGGTTTGCTGCCGCCGATGACGCTGGCTGCCGCGCTCGAATCGGCTGCGGTGCTGTCGCTGGCCGGGCAATTTCGCCCCGAACTCTTTCGCCGCCATCCCTTTCGGGCGCCACACCATACGGCTTCCACCGCCGCGCTGGTCGGCGGCGGCAGCGTCCCGCATCCCGGAGAGATCTCGCTGGCGCATCAGGGCGTACTTTTTCTCGACGAGATCCCCGAGTTCGATCGGCGGGTACTCGAAGCGCTGCGCGAACCGCTCGACTCGGGGCGTATCCATATCTCGCGCGCTGCCCGGCAAGCCGAATTTCCGGCGCAGTTCCAGCTCGTCGCGGCGATGAATCCCTGTCCTTGCGGATATTACGGGGATCCGCGCGGCCGTTGCCGGTGTACGCCGGACCAGGTGCTGCGTTATCGCAGCAAGCTCTCCGGCCCGCTGCTCGACCGCATCGATCTGCAGATCGAAGTACCGGCGGTGCCTGCGGAAGTCCTGCAGCAGGCGCCGGACGGCGAAGCGTCGGCGAGCGTGCGTGCGCGTGTCACGCAGGCTCGCGGAAGGCAGCTCCGGCGGCAGGGAAAAGCCAACGCGCGCCTGAGCATCAGGGAAATCGACCAATACTGCCAGCCCGCAGCGGCAGCGGCGGCGCTTCTGAAACAGGCGATCAGTCGCTTCGATCTTTCGGCACGCGCCTTTCATCGTCTACTCAAGGTGGCACGGACGATTGCCGATATCAGAGGGAGCGACGCCATCGAGGCACAGCATGTTGCTGAAGCCGTACAGTACCGTCGCTTCACGAAGGATTGATCCATGCCACAAGGAAACCCCGCGGCTGCGCCGCGCAGTCTGATCTGTCTGCTGGCAGCGCTGGCGGCGCTCGGCCCCTTCTCGATCGATACCTACCTGCCATCGTTCCACGACATCGGCACATCGCTGGGTGCCACGCCCTTGCAGGTTCAGCAGACGCTGAGCGCGTATCTGCTGCCTTTCGCGCTGATGACCCTGTGGCATGGTGCCATCTCCGATGCGCTCGGTCGCCGCCGGGTGATCCTGACGACCGTCGCGCTCTTTGCGCTGGCCTCGGCAGGCTGCATGTTCGCCACACGCATCGAACACCTCTGGCTGCTGCGCGCCCTGCAGGGGATGACTGCTGGTGCCGGCATCGTCATTTGTCGGGCGATCGTCCGCGATCTCTACGATGGGGAGGCCGCACAGCGGCTGATATCGCAGGTCACGATGATGTTCGCTCTCGCTCCGGCGATCGCGCCGGTGCTCGGCGGCTGGTTGCAGTCATGGTTTGGCTGGCGCTCGGTGTTTGCCTTCCTGGTGCTGAGCAGCGTCGGTCTGTGGCTGGCCTGCTGGTTCCTGCTGCCGGAAACCCTGCCTCGCCACCAGCGCCAGTCCTTGAACGCCGGCTACCTGGCCCGCAGCTACTGGAAAGTGCTGACTTCCCCCACTTTCCTGCTGACCTGCTTTGCGCTGGCGTTCAATTTCGCCGCTTTTTTCATCTACGTGCTGTCGGCGCCGGTTTTTCTGATGCAGCATCTGGGTGTTGCGGCAACCGGTTTCCTGTGGCTGTTCGGCCCGGCCATGGGTGGCCTGATGATCGGCTCGTGGCTTTCCGGCAGGCTCGCCGGCAAGCTCTCGCCGGCATGCACGATTGCTGTCGGCTATCTGGTGATGAGTGCTGCGGCAGCGCTCAACATCGCACTCAATCTGGTGCTGCCACCGGCGCTGCCATGGAGCGTGTTGCCACTCTTCGGATTCACTCTCGGCATGTCCCTGGCAATGCCCTGCCTGACTCTGCGGGCGCTTGACCTGTTCCCGGAACAGCGGGGCCTGGCCGCTTCCTGCCAGACTTTCCTGCAGTCCGGTTTCAACACGCTGGCTGCCGGACTGATCGCGCCGCTACTGTGGGGGTCGACGCTGACCCTGGCGCTTGGTATGGGCGGTTTGCTGTTGCTCGGCGCTTTCGCCACCGTGCTCCAGCAACGGCAAAGGTCGCCCGAGCTTCGACTCGTGTGTTTGCCGTAAGTCTCGCGGGTAAACGGGATCAGACACCGAGAAACGAGCATGCCCGCTTGCTGCTCTGCCTCCCGGAACCAGGGGGTTTGCCATGCATGGCCTGCACCTGCTCGCTGAACTCTACGAGTGCCGCTGCGCTCCGCAGTTGCTTGCGGACGCCGGCGCGTTGCGAGAACTCTGCCTGGCCGTTTGCGCCACGCCGGGGCTGACACCCGTCGGAGTGGCCTTTCACCAATTCGGCAGTGCGCTGGATCCATTCGGCGCGACGGGTGTCGTGGTGCTCGCCGAGTCGCATCTTGCCGTGCATACCTGGCCGGAAATACAGGCAGTCACCCTGGATCTGTATGTCTGCAATTTCAGCCAGGACAACAGCGCTGCCGCGCGCATCGCCTGCCAACGCCTGATCGGCGCCTTTGCGCCCGCGCGCGTGCGTCGACGCGAGCTGGAACGTGGCATTCCGGAGCATGTCAGGGCTTTCGGCAAGGTTGGCGAAAATGATTAATGGAGGTATCCAAGGGTATACTTGGGAACTTCGATAAAAAAATGTACGGAGGCCGCGTGGAATCACTTCGTTATACTCTTGAACAGTCCGAGATCCCTACCCACTGGTACAACGTCGTCGCCGACCTGCCCAATCCGCCGCTGCCGCCGCTGGGTCCGGATTGCCAGCCGGTGTCCCCGGAGCAGATGGGGATGATTTTTCCGATGGCGATCCTCGAACAGGAGATGTCGGCCGAGCGCTGGATCCCGATTCCGGATGCGGTGCGCGAAGTCTATCGGCTGTGGCGTCCGTCACCATTGATTCGTGCGCGGCGGCTTGAGGAGGCGCTCGGAACGCCGGCCAGGATTTACTACAAATTCGAAGGTGTCTCGCCTGCCGGTTCACACAAGCCCAACACTGCCGTGCCGCAGGCTTATTACAACCAGCAGGCAGGCATCAAGCGCATCACGACCGAAACCGGTGCCGGGCAATGGGGTTGTTCGATGGCTTTTGCCGGTCAGATGTTCGGCCTCGAGGTGCGTGTCTACATGGTCAACGTCAGCTACCAGCAGAAGCCCTTCCGACGTTCGATGATGCAGACCTGGGGCGCCGAGGTGTTTGCCAGCCCGTCGATGATGACCCAGACCGGTCGCGACCTCCTGGAGCAGGATCCGGAGAACCAGGGTTCGCTGGGCATCGCCATTTCCGAAGCCGTCGAGGAAGCCGCTTCCCGGGCCGATACCAGTTACACGCTCGGCTCGGTCCTCAATCACGTCGCGCTGCATCAGACGGTCATTGGTCAGGAAGCGAAGAAGCAGTTCGCGATGGCGGGCGACTGGCCGGATGTCATTTTTGCACCCTGTGGCGGCGGTTCGTCGTTTGCCGGTGTGGCTTTTCCGTTCATCGCCGACAACGCTGCCGGCGGACACAAGGGCAGACCGACGCGACTGGTTGCCGTTGAACCGAGTTCCTGTCCGACGCTGACCAAGGGCATTTATGCCTACGATTTCGGCGATGCCTCAGGCTTCACGCCGCTGATGAAGATGTACACGCTCGGTCATGATTTCATGCCACCGGGCATCCACGCCGGTGGCCTGCGCTACCACGGCGATTCCCCGCTCGTTTCACAGCTCTATCACGAGGGCCTGATCGAGGCCGTCGCCGTGTCACAGTTGGCGACCTTTGAGGCCGGCGTGATATTTGCTCGCGCCGAGGGCATCATTCCCGCGCCCGAGTCCAACCACGCGATCCGGGCGGCCATCGACGAGGCGCTGTGCTGCAAGCAGAACGGCGAGGCGAAAACGATTTTTTTCAACCTCACAGGTCACGGCCACTTCGACATGGCGGCCTATGACCGGTATTTCGCGGGTGAGCTCGAGGATTTCGAGTACCCGGCCGCGGCCATTCAGACTTCGCTCGAACATCTGCCGAAGGTCGGATGATCGTCTCGATGCGGCTCGCCGTTTTTCTTCTGATCCTCGCCAATCTGCTGTTTTTCGTCTGGGCACGAGGCTACCTTGGCACGCCTGCCAGTCCCGACGCGCGGCGCCTCGAGCAGCAATTGCTAGCCGATCAGGTCAGGGTGCTTGCGCGAGGCGAGCCGCCGCGCCCAGCGAGCAGGGAAGCAGAAGCAGTGCCCGAGAGCAAGGATGCGGCAAGCTGTCAGTTGTGGAGCGAACTGGCAAGCGCCGAGGCTGACCAGATCGAGCGACTGTTGGGCGAACAATTTGCCGACTTCAAGGCGACGCGCCGCACGGTGGCGGAGAACAGTGGCTACTGGGTGTTTGTCCCGCCATTGGCCAACAAGGAAGAAGTGAGCAAGAAAACGGCCGAATTGCAACAGTTGGGCATCCAGGATTATTTCGTTGTCCAGGCCAGCGGCCCCAACCAGTTGGCGATTTCGCTGGGCACCTACCGCACCGAGGAAGCGGCGAACGCAGGGCTGGCAACCCTGCAGGCGAAAGGGGTCAAATCTGCCAGAATGGCCGAGCGCAAGGGCCGACCACCGTTCCACATCCTTGAAATCCGGGGTCCTGAAGCACAGGCGGAAGCGCTGCGTCAGGCGATTGTCGCACGCTTGCCGAAGGCCAGCCCGGTGGCCTGCAGAGTCAAGGCCGAGGCCGCCCCATGAGCTTCATTGTCGGTTTGACCGGCGGCATCGGCAGTGGCAAGAGCACGGTCGCAGAACTCTTTGTCGAGCGCGGGGCGGCCCTGGTGGATACCGATGCCATTGCGCATGCGCTGACGGCTCCGCAGGGCGCTGCCATGGCGGCGATTGCCCTCGCTTTCGGCGACAGCGTATTGCGTGCCGATGGTGCGCTGGATCGTGTCGCCATGCGCAGCCTGGTGTTCTCCGATCGCTCCGCGAAGGCAAGACTCGAAGCGATCCTGCATCCCTTGATCCGGGAGCAGAGCAAGGCGCGCTGTGCGGCTGCCACGCAAGCGCCCTATGTGCTGCTGGTCGTTCCCTTGCTGGTCGAAACGGGCGGCTACCGCGAGCGCGCTGATCGGGTGCTGGTCGTCGACTGTGACGAGGCCGTGCAGATTTCTCGCGTCATGGCACGTAGCGGCATTGCCGCCGAGGCTGTCCGGGCGATCATGGCCACGCAGGCCTCGCGGCTCGAGCGGCGGGCGGCGGCCGACGATCTGGTGCAAAATGATGGCGACCTCGACGCCTTGTGGCCGCAAGTGGATGTACTGCACCAGCATTATCTTGAACTGGCACGCGCCAAAGCGCATGTTGGGCGTTGAGGTTTTGCTGCATATGCTTCAGAATTATCGAAAATTCCCGTTCCCCACGCTGGCGGCTGTGTGATCACATACGAATATCCTTTCAATGAACGCATCCGCACGCTGTTGCGACTGGAGGATTTATTCCACAAGGCGAACAGCTTCCTGCAACGGGATGGCTCGCAGGAGCACCATGTTGTCCTCATGACCCTGTTCGAGATCCTTGATGTGGCCGGGCGTGCCGACCTGAAAATGGATCTGATTCAGGAACTCGAACGCCAGCGCCAGAGCCTGTTGAGTTTTCGCAACAATCCGGACATCTCTGAAGATGCACTTGCCGGCGCCCTCTACGAGATCGAGCAGTCTTCTGCGGCGCTGCTCGGGATGGCCGGCAAGATCGGCCAGCATCTTCGCGACAACGACTGGCTGATGAGCATCAAGAGTCGTGCCAGCATTCCCGGTGGCGTCTGCGAATTCGATCTCCCTTCCTACCATTACTGGCGGCATCAGGACCCCGGGCTGCGACGCGACGCCCTGCTTGCCTGGCTGCAACCGATGCTGCCGCTGCGTGACGCGCTGACCATCGTGCTGCGCTTGTTGCGCGCCAGCGGTCACCCCGAGCACCATGTAGCCATGGGCGGCGCCTTCCAGTTGATGCTCGGCGGCAGCAGTTCGCAGATGGTCCGCATTTCGCTCAAACTACACGACCCCTACATCCCGGAAATCAGCGCCAACAAGTACGCGCTGAACATCCGCTTCACTCGTCCGGACAGCGATCATCGGCCGCGTCACTGCGATAACGACGTCGAGTTCGACATGCTTTTCTGCAATCTGTAGCCGCTTTCCTGACGTTCTGGTTTGGGTAAATTCCCTGGGAGAGGGTATGCGATACTTTCGTTATTCGATACTGGTCACGCTCCTGTGTCTTGGCTTGGCGTTTGCCTGGGGTAGCAAGTCAGCGGAGGGAGGTTTCGCCGCAATGACGCTGGCTCTTCTGCTTGGAATCATGGAGGTCAGTCTCTCCTTCGACAACGCCGTGGTGAATGCGTCCGTCCTCAAGGAGATGGACCACCAGTGGAGGCAGATCTTCCTGACCGTAGGTATTCTGATTGCGGTGTTCGGGATGCGTCTGTTTTTCCCGATCGCCGTGGTTGCCGTTGCCACCGGGCATGGCATGTGGGAAGTCGGACAGATGGCCCTCCATACTCCGGAGGAATATGCCAAACATCTGACAGGGGCGCATGCCGGGATTGCGGCATTTGGTGGGATGTTCCTCCTGCTGGTATTCCTGTCTTTCCTGTTTGATGAGGGCAAGGAACTCCACTGGCTCGGGAAGGTCGAGGAACTCCTTTCCAAGCTGGGCAAGCTGGAGTCGGTCGGGATTGCTTGTGCTCTAGGCCTTCTGCTGGCTGCGCAGGCATTTCTTCCGATCGATGGCGCAACGCGCCTGACCATCCTGCTTGCCGGTGTCGCCGGTGTCTTTCTTTACGTTGTGGTAGATAGCCTTGGCGGCTTCTTCGAGGAAGAAGAGGAGTCCGGTGCCGTGGGGCAAATTGCCAAACGTTCCGGCGTCATGGGCTTTCTATACCTTGAAGTCCTGGATGCCTCATTCTCGTTTGATGGCGTGATTGGCGCGTTTGCCGTAACGCGTGATGTACTTATCATCATGCTGGGGCTTGCCATCGGCGCGATGTTCGTTCGTTCCCTCACGGTCTATCTGGTCGAGAAGGGTACACTGGATGAGTATGTATTCCTCGAACACGGTGCCCATTACGCAATCGGTGCACTGGCCCTGATCATGTTCGGAAGCATCGTTTGGCATGTTTCCGAAGTCGTCACCGGTCTCATCGGTGTCGGTTTCATTGTTGCTTCGCTCGCTTCTTCGATTGTCCATCGCAGGAAGATCGCCGCGGAATCTCTGGGGGCTGCCGATTGACAGGTCGGCGCAAACCAATACACTCAGTCCAACAGAAAAGGAAAGGCAATGGCTGTTTCGTTGAGCAAGGGGGGAAATGTTTCGCTGTCGAAGAACGTGCCGAATCTCAGGCGCATTCTCGTCGGCCTAGGCTGGAAGGCTCGCTCCACCGATGGGGCCGATTTCGATCTGGACGCCAGCGCCTTCCTTCTCGGGCAGAGCGGCAAGGTCCGAAGCGACAACGATTTCATTTTCTACAACCAACTGGTCTCGGCCTGCGGTTCGGTGGAGCACGCCGGGGATAACCGGACCGGAGCGGGGGATGGCGACGATGAAACGCTGAAAATCAGCCTCGACAAGGTGCCTGAGTACGTCAAACGTGTGCTTGTCTGCGTGACCATCCACGACGCCGTTGCCCGGAAACAGAACTTCGGACAGGTTGCGGACGCCTTTATGCGCATCGTCAATCTCGACGATGACGTGGAAATTGCCCGTTTTGACCTCTCCGAGGATTACAGCACCGAGACGGCGATGATTTTCGGGGAGGTCTACCGATACGGAGAAGAGTGGAAGTTCAAGGCCGTCGGTCAGGGGTTCGCCGGCGGCCTCGATGCAATGTGCGCGCAGTTCGGCGTCGCAGTGGCCTGAACACCATCGACAAGAGGACACACTCACAATGAGAAGATTGCCCGTCTATCTGCTGCTCGACACCTCCGGGTCGATGAGCGGTGAGCCCATCGAGGCCGTGAAGAACGGCGTCCAGATCCTGGTCTCGACCTTGCGTCAGGACCCCTATGCCCTTGAAACGGCTTTTCTCTCGGTGATCACTTTCGATAGTGCCGCCACTCAGGCGGTTCCGCTGACGGAGTTGGCGACGTTCCAGACCCCGTCGCTCACCGCAAGCGGTACTACCGCCCTGGGTTCGGCTCTCAGCCTCCTGGCCGACCGGGTCGAGACCGAGGTGGCCAAGACCACTGCTGACGCCAAAGGCGACTGGAAGCCTCTGGTTTTCCTCATGACGGACGGCTCCCCGACGGACGACTGGAAAAAAGGTCTGGACAAGATCAAGAAGGTCCGTACCGGTATGATCGTCGCCTGTGCGGCTGGGTCGAGAGCCGACACCACGGTTCTCAAACAGATCACTGAGGTCGTCGTTCAACTGGATACGGCCGACTCCAACACCATCAAGGCGTTCTTCAAGTGGGTGTCCGCCAGCGTGTCTACCGGCAGCCAGAAGGTCGACGCCGGACAGAAAGAAGTTTCCGGGCTGGGCGACCTACCGCCTCCGCCTCCCGAAGTGAACGTGGTTCTTTGAGGAAGACGCCATGGCCATCAGTCTCAAGAAAGGACAAGGCGTAAGCCTTCGGAAAAGCGACAACGATTTGTCGATGGTAACGATCGGTCTCGGCTGGGACATTCAGGAGGAGAAAACAGGGTTTCTCGGCGGGCTGTTCAGCAAGAAAGCACCGGACTACGATTTGGATGTCGCGGCTTTCCTGTGCGGTAGCGATGGCAAGGTCCATGACCTGGGTGCGATCGAGAATGGCAAGCCCTCGCTGAAGAATGGGGACGTGATCTTCTACAACAATCTGCGGCATCACTCCGGCCAGATTTGGCTAACGGGCGACAACCGCACCGGGGACGGAGATGGCGACGACGAGCAGATCATTGTCAAACTCAATGACCTTCCCGAGAAATACGCAAAACTGGTCTTCATCGTTCAGATCTACAAGGGTACCGAGAACGGCCAGAGTTTCGGCAAGGTACGGAACGCCTTCATCCGGGCGGTCGACGGCAAGGGACGCGAAATGACTCGCTTCGACCTTTCCGGAGGGGCGCAATACGCGGAGTGCCGTTCGATGCTTTTCGCCGAACTGACGAGGGAGACCGATGGCTGGAAGTTCAACGCCATAGGCACCCCGTCGCCGTCGGACAGTTTCGTGGGCTTCCTCAAGCAATACGTGTGAGGCCTGGATGAGCGCCAGAAGATTGCCCGTCTACATCCTCCTGGATACTTCGGGGTCGATGCGGGGGGAACCCATACACTCGGTAAACGTCGGCCTTCAGGCAATGCTGAGTGCCTTACGTCAGGACCCCTATGCCCTGGAGAGTGTGCATCTTTCCGTAATCACGTTTGACCTGGAGGCGCGCGAGTATCTCCCGCTCACGCCGCTCGATCAGGTGCGTCTGCGAGACGTACCCGCGCCCGACTCCGGAGCGACCTTCATGGGGGCGGCCCTCGAACTGCTGCTCGAGTGCGTGGACCGCGACGTGCGAAAGTCCACCGCCGACGCCAAGGGGGACTGGCGTCCCCTGCTGTTCCTGATGACGGACGGCAGCCCTTCCGACCTGCACGCTTTTCGGCAGGCGGTACCGGAGGTCCGGAAGCGCAACTTCGGATCGATCGTTGCCTGCGCGGCGGGACCCAAGGCGAAGAGGCAACACCTCCTTGAACTGACCGATTGCGTCGTGACGCTCGATACGATGGACGCGGTGGCATTCTCGAGCTTTTTCAAATGGATGACCATCAGCGTGTCGGTCGGGAGCAGCAGCGCCGGCGTGTCCGGCCAAATCCCGCTTCCGCCACCGCCGCCGGAGATCCAGCTGGTGCTGTAGAAAAGGGGGGCGATGGGAGCATGACCGCCGTGCCGGAAATGCGGCCCGGTAACCGAGCGAACAAAGGAGCGATATGCGCAGACTGCCCGTATTTTTCGTTTTGGACTGCTCAGAGTCCATGGTTGGCGAAAACCTGAAAAAAATGGAGGACGGCCTGCAGGCCATTGTGCGAACGCTGCGGGCGGATCCACATGCACTGGAGTCGGTATACCTCTCGGTTGTCGCGTTCGCCGGAATTGCCAGGACCGTTGTCCCACTCGTGGAGGTTTGCTCCTTTTATCCGCCGAAACTGCCTTTGGGAGGCGGCACGAACCTGGGGGCGGCCCTTGGCGCCCTGATGGCCGAGATCGACAAGAACGTTCTGCGAACCACTGCCGATCGCAAGGGTGACTGGAAACCCATTGTTTATCTATTCACCGACGGCCGCCCTACCGACGACCCCAGTGCCGCGATCGACGAGTGGAACGTCCAATACGCCAGGAAGGCCACCATGGTCGCCGTTGCCCTGGGCAAGTCGGCCGATCTCTCGGTGTTGTGCAGGCTGACGGAACACGTGCTCGTCTTCGAGGATTCCGGCGAAGGCGACTTCAGGAAGTTTGTGAACTGGGTGACGGCCTCGGTCGTGGCACAGAGCAGGAGCGTCGGTGAGGGAGCCGAGGCGCAGGCGATTCCGCACCTCGACGAGAGCATCCTCAGCCTCGTCAAGGAAGCGCCGTCGACCCTGGCAGACGAGGCGTGCGTAACCCTCGTGGGCCGTTGTCAGAAGACACGCAAACCTTACCTGATCAAGTATGACCGCGCGACTCAGGAGGTGGCAACACGCGACTTCAAGGTGCAGGTCTCCCGCTTCGATATTGCTGGCTGCTACCCTCTCGACGAGGAGTATTTCATCTGGTCGGATGCACGTGCCACCGACATCAGGATCAACACGTCGGAACTGGTCGGTACACCGGGTTGCCCGTATTGCGGCAACGCCACGGCCTTTGCCGTCTGCGACTGCGGCAAGCTGATGTGCATCAACGCTCCGGGGAACGCCCGCTGCCCATGGTGCGAGAAGACCGTTGCTTTTGCTCCGGGGCGCAGCGGGGAAGAAGGAGGATTCGACGTCGAGCGCGGCAGGGGTTGAGGAAAATGAACATTCCCTCGCAAGAGATGGCCGGCGACAAGCGCGAAAGCTTCAGGCCGCAGATCGAAAACCTCGTTCGAGGACTTTTTGCGCCAAACGACCAGCCGTTTTTCGACAGCGGTGTGGTCTCTCCCGCCTTGCTCGAAGAGTTCATCCAGAGCGATGAGGTGTTCGACGCGGCTTTTGCGTTCGCCGTTGCCATGATGCAGATCTGGACGAAACGCACCGGCAAGAAACTCAAAGGCGGCACGCGTCTGCGCCAGGCCAACCCTCGGCTGGAGTCGATGGTTTCTCCGGAGGTGTCGGCAAGCGACTCGGTCGATCCCGCCGATACCAGGATCCTCACTCAACCGACAGCTTCCTTCCACATCCCCAACGCCAAGGCCGGACAGTCCTACGCAGGGAAAATCGAAGGGACCGACTCCTCCGGCGCACCCGTGCGCGTCCGGGATGTGCGCCTGCCTTCCAAACTGGTGGGGCTGGAGGTGTACGACGACGTGGAGTTACGAGGGGTGCCCGTCGTCGGTGGAGACTACAAAATCAGCCTTCAATGGACAGCCGACCGCACATCATGGGTGTCGGGAGAATGCCTTCTCATTGTCAATCCAGATCCGCGCAGCCTTTGGAAGAAGGTCGATCCACCGGCCGACGATCCCTATTTCAAGACGAATACGGATGGAACGACGGTCGATGGCGACGGTTTCCGAATTGCTGCGGCCAGCCGGAGAGGACGTTCACACGAGCATGCCGGTACGTTTCGTGACGACGATTTTTTCGTCCACCACGACGCGGATTCGGGTTGGAGCGTTCTGATCGTGGCCGACGGAGCGGGCAGCGCGAAGAATTCCCGATGGGGTTCGAAACTGGCAGCAGAAGTGGCGGGCAGACATCTCGTCTCCAGTCTCTCGGGAGACTTCGGAGCAAGGATGGACACCGCGATTTCCGAATGGGATGAAGAACCGGCGGTCGCCGGAAAGGTGGTCGGCGACGAATTCCATTACCTTTTTCACAAGATGGGCAGCCTGGCCGTCCAGGCGATAGACGCAGAGGCACAGGCCAAGGGCATGCCGGCCAAGGATTATGCAACCACCTTGCTCGCCGCGGTAAGCAAGCGTCAGGGAAGCGAGACCTTTCTCGCAAGCTTTTGGTTGGGTGACGGGGCGATCGCCGCCTATGGCCCGCAAGGGAAAGTCCGCCTGATGGGTACGCCAGACGGTGGCGATTTTGCAGGCCAGACTCGCTTTCTTGATCGCGCGGCCATGACCGACCATGCTTTCGGTAAACGCGTGGGTGTCGGCCGCTACACGGACCTGTGCGCGGTATTCCTCATGACCGACGGGATCTCCGATCCGCGATTCGAGACCGACAACGGTCTGATCGATGCAAGGAAATGGGATGCTCTATGGGAAGAGATGAGCCCTTTCCTGGCATCACCGGAACCCGAGAAGGCTTTAATACAATGGCTCGACTTCTTTGCTCCGGGACATCATGACGACCGCACAATTGCCGTTCTCTACGCCTGTGTTTCCTAGGGGCCGTTGATGGCAACGGTTGTCAGATGCAAGACATTGGACGGGCAGAACGTGGAATTCGTCGACGAAATCATTGCTTCCGGGGCGATGAAGGACGTCTATATGTCGCCCGACAAATCGTACGTCGTCGCTTTCTTCAAGAAAGAGAACAGTTTTTACCAGTCGCGAGCGGATTTCGAAGCACAGAAGGATCGTCTCAAGGAAATCGCCTCGGCCAAGTGGGAGAGCATCTTCAGCGGCGTGGGTGGCGATTACTGGAAGAATCTCTTCTGCTGGCCGAGAGGGGTACTCCTGTATGGAGAGCGCATCGGGATCGTCGCCCCTACCTACCCGAAACATTTTTTCTTCGAGCATGGTTCCAAGAACAACGATATGCTCGGCATCAAGGGGAAGGATAAAGAGGGGAAGTGGTTTGCGGCGGCCAACCTCAGAAACCGCTTCATGGACCCTCGCGAGCTCGGCGACTGGCTCAATCATCTCAGGGTGTGCCTGCTTCTGGCACGCGCGATTCGTCGAATGCACATGGCCGGGCTCGCCCATTCGGACCTGTCGTACAAGAACGTGCTGGTCGACCCCTCCAGAGGTCTTGCCTGCGTCATTGATGTGGACGGCCTCGTGGTACCCCCGAAGTATCCTCCCGACGTCGTTGGTACTCCCGACTTCATTGCTCCCGAAGTGGTGATGACGAACCATCTGGCCAGGGACGACCCGAACCGCAAACTCCCGCGCCGCGAAACGGACCAGCACGCCTTGGCGGTACTCATCTACATGTACCTGCTTTATCGCCATCCGCTGCGGGGGGGAAAGGTGCACGATGTGGACGACGAGCAGCGCGACGAGGCCCTCACCATGGGCGAGAAATCCCTTTTTGTCGAGCATCCTACGGATACGAGCAACCGCATCAAGGTGGCGGACGCCAAACCGACCGAGTTGCCATGGGCGGACACGTCGATCATCCCCTACACCGTCACCGGTCCCTACCTCTCGAAGCTATTCCTCAAAGCCTTCGTGGAGGGCCTGCACGACCCGGCAGAGCGTCCTTCGGCCGATGATTGGGAAACCGCCCTGGTGAAAACGGTCGACCTCATCCAGCCTTGCCGGAATCCTGACTGCGCCCAGAAATGGTATGTTTTCGACAATTCGACGAAGCCTCGCTGTCCCTTCTGTGGCACTCCCTACCAAGGCAAGTTGCCGGTGCTCAACCTGTATTCCTCACGCAGGGAGGGGCAGTACCGTCCTGACAATCATCGCCTGATGGTCTGGACGGGGCAGTCACTTTTCCTGTGGCATGCCAACAGGCTGCTTGCCCCGAACGAGAAATTGACCGATACCCAGAAAAAGCGCGTCGGCTACTTCGTCCTGCACAAGGACATCTGGTGGCTCGTGAACGAGGGCCTGCCCGACCTTACTGAGGTCTCGACGAAGACCCCCGTGCCCATTGGCGGGAAAGTGGAACTCAAGGACGGTCAACAGTTGCTGCTTGCCAAAGGCGATGGGGGAAGGCTCGTCGTCGTGCAGATGGTGGACTGTCCATGAAGACTGGCAGTGGGCGGCCGGTGGTTGCAGCTTTCGATTTCGACATCACGATGACCACCAGGGACACCTTCGTCCCGTTCCTGGAAAGCACCTTCGGGCGATCCCGCGTCCGTTTGGCCTTCTTGCGGCTGACCCCGGAAGCGCTCAAGGTTGCGGCGTGCCTCTCGGATCGGGATCGTTTCAAGGAAAAAATCGTCGAGGCCCTTTTCCTCGGCGAGTCCGTCGAGCGTCTGCGGGATGCCGGAAAGGCACACGCTGCCGCTATCGAAGTTCTCTTTCGTCCAGCAGCCTTGCGACGCGTCGAGTGGCACAGGGAGCGCGGGCACAGGATCGTCATGGTCAGCGCTTCGCTGGATTTGTATCTGACCCCGGTGGCCGAAAAACTTGGCTTCGATGACCTCCTGTGCACGACGCTGGCACGGCGCCATCTCGTATTTGACGGAAAACTCGCAGGGCCCAACTGTCGCGGGGCCGAGAAGGTCAGGCGCCTCGAGTCATTGCTGGGCGATTTGTCTGGCGTCGAGTTGCACGCCTATGGCGATTCGGCCGGGGATCGAGAAATGCTGGCCGTCGCGGATCATCCGCACTATCGCGCGTTCGAGCGAGGAGGAGAGTTGGTCTGAAAGCTTACATTTCCGATGCCTTCACAAACCTCCATGTACTTGACTCGCCGACCTCCTGACCCTGATCGGCATTTTCGAGCCGACTTGCTTGCATCGCATCTATCACAAGTTACACTTGTGGAACGTGGGTCTGAAATCCACAGACCTGTCAGTCACACCAGCAGCCAGGACCGCTGAAATCCGCTTACCATCCAGGAAGTCTCCAGGGCGCTACACAGCAATGGCCATCATCTCGCCTTACCGAAACAAACGCATCCTGATCATCGACGACGTGGCTGAGATGCGTAGCTCGATCCGCAGCCAGGTGAGCAGTCTGGGTGTCGAGCAGACCAGCGTCGCGGCGACCGTTCGGGATGCGCTCGACCTGCTCAAGACCAGCAATCGCTTCGATATCATTCTCTGCGACTACTACCTCGGTGGCGCGACCGACGGACAGCAGTTTCTCGAATATATTCGATCGAGCGGGATCATCAGCCGGGCGACATTGTTCCTCATGATCACCGCCGAACAGGGCTACACTTCGGTGATCACCGCGGCCGAATGTCTGCCGGATGACTACCTGCTGAAACCCTTTACCGCTGATGCCCTCAAATCGCGTATCGACCGCTTGCTGGACAAGAAGCAGCGGCTGGCGCGCATCGACAAACTGCAGGACCAAGGACGCTGGCAGGAAATGATTGCGGCCTGCGACGAAATCATCGCAGCCAGGGACAAGTACCTGCTGGACGCCATGCGCATCAAGGGCAACGCGCTGCTCATGACCAATCGCTTCGACGAGGCCATCGAGTTTTACCGGCGCGCGCTGCAGATGCGCTCGATGCCCTGGGCGAAACTGGGGCTGGCCAAGGCGTATCAGGGCAGTGGCCAGCCGGAGCAGGCGAAGCTTGCGCTCAATGAGCTGCTTGCCGAGACGCCGCGTTTCCTGGCAGCCTACGATGCACTGGGCCGCCTGCACCGGGAATGCGGAGAGGCTGACGACGCTCTGCGGATTCTCGACAAGGCCTGCGAGTTGTCCCCCAATGCACTGGCTCGCCATCGTGCGATCGCCGGCATTGCCGAGGAGGCAGCAGACTTCGGCCGCGTCGAGAAAGCACTGCGTACCGTTGTGCAGAAGACGCGCAATTCGCCCTTGCGTGACCTCGGCGACTACGCCAGTCTCGGCAACGCGCTGACCGAACTCGGTGATACCGAAAAGGCGATTGCGCTGATCACGGAAGCCAAGACCAGCTTCAGGAATGTCGGCGATACCACCTTGCTGGCCGCGGTGGAAGCGGTCGCGCAGCACAAGGCGGGCAACCCGGAGCTGGCGCAGCAGGCGCTGGAGCGCGCCATGCAAGGGGGGGCACAGGGCATTTCGGAAGCGGCGAAGCTGGCCGTCGCCAAGGCCTGCCTGGTGCACGGCAGACAGGACGAGGCCGAGCAGATGCTCAAGGATGTCGTCCAGAACAACCCGGACCAGAGCGTCCTGCATGCCAGCATCACCCAGATGATGAAAACCCACGGCAATGCCGAGCGTGCGGAATATCTGGTCAGCAACAGCAACGCCGAGGTCATCCAGATCAACGACGAGGCGGTCCGCAAGGGGCAGTCCGGCGATTTCAGAACCGCCGCAGCAATGCTCAGGGAGGCGGCGGAACGTCTGCCCGGCAACCTGCAGATCGTTGCCAACGCGGCCTACGCACTGCTCCTCGATGTCTATACCAATGGGGTGGACGCCGACAAGCTGCGCGATGCGCATCGCTACCACCAGATGCTGCTGGCCAAGGACCAGCGTCATCCCCGGCTGGGTCCGATCGCTGCCCTGTTGGCCAAGATTCAGCGCAAATTCAAGCTGCCCGTCATTTCATGACTACCGCGAAGGCGATTTCAATCGCCTGGCTCGTGGCCAATCGCGGCGCTGGCCAGCAGGCGCACCAACTCCGGATTCGCGATCGGGCGGCTGAACAGATCACCCTGCCCACCACTGCAGCCCAGGCGTAGCAGGCTGGCTGCCTGTTCGGGGCGCTCGATTCCCTCGGCGATGATGTCCATGCGCAGGGAATCGGCGAGCGCGACGATGGCCTCGACGATGGCGATGCCTTGCGGGTTTTCCGGCACGTCGTGGATGAATGAGCGGTCGATCTTGATGCGGTCGATCGGCAGATCGCGCAGCACGCTGAGCGAAGAGTAGCCGGTACCGAAATCGTCGATGCTGATGGCAATGCCGAGGGCCTTGAGTTCGCGAAGGATTTCGACGCTGCGCCCGATCACCTGCAGCGTGCTTTCGGTGATCTCCAGTTCTAGCGCCGTTGCCGGAAAACCGGTGCGCACCAGGGTATCGCTAACGGTGGCAATGAAGTCGTCGCCGGTGAACTCACGGGCCGAGACATTGACCGCCAGGCGCAACTGCCGACCGTTGTCGTCGTGCAGTCCCAGCACCTCACGGCAGGCGCGCTCGAGCACCCAGCGCCCGAGGCTGTCGATGACACCGCTCTCTTCTGCGATCGGGATGAAGCGTGCCGGCGGCATCATCCCAAGCTGCGGGTGTGGCCAGCGCACCAGCGCCTCGACGCCGATGACGCGCCGCTCGGCGAGGCTGACCTGCGGCTGATAGTGGAGCTGCAGGTCGTCCATTTCGATGGCGCGGCGCAGGCCTTGTTCGATCTGCAAGCGTTCGTTGCTGCGTTCGGCCATGTCCAGCGAATAGAAACGAAAGCGGTCACGCCCGGCCGCCTTGGCCGAATACATGGCAATGTCGGCGGCGCGCATCAGCAGCGGAACGTCGCGGCCATCATCCGGGAAAACCGCGATGCCGATACTGACCGACACGGTGATCTCTTCACCGACCAGACTGACCGGTGCGCGCAGGGTATCGAGCAGCTTGCGCGCGAGTTCGGCGCCGTAGTCCGGGCTGGCGCTGCCGGCAACGAGCACGAACTCGTCGCCGCCCAGCCGGGCCACCGTGTCGTTGCCACGTAAGGCGTCGCGCAGACGGCGAGCGACGACTCGCAGCAGTTCGTCGCCGACGTCATGGCCGAGGGTGTCGTTCAATACCTTGAAATTGTCGAGGTCGAGAAACAGCAGCAGGCAGCGATTCTTCTGCCGGCGCGCCAGCTTGATCGCCTGCTCGAAGCGGTCGTTGAAGAGCAGGCGGTTGGGCAGGCCGGTCAGCGAATCGTGATGCGCGAGATGTTTGAGCTTCTCGTTGGCGAGGTGGATGTCGCTGACGTCGGAAAAGGAGATCACGAAATTGTCGGCTTTCCCGGCCGCACTCGGTACGACGCTGACGCTCTGCCAGCTTGGAAACGATTCGCCATTGCGGCGCTGGCAGAAGACCTGGCCTTCCCAGAAACCGTCGGCGGCAAGCGCGAGCTGCCCGAAAAAGCCCTCGCTGCCGACCTGTTTGCCGCGTTGCACGCGCAGCAGCAGATCGAGGTCGAGACCGATCGCCTCGGCCTCGCTGTAGCCGGTGATGCGCGTGAAAGCGGCATTGACTGCGGCGACACGGCGCTCGACATCGACGATGGCGATCGCCGCGGCGGCGGAATGAAAGACCACGCCGGACTGCCGCAAGCGGTCCTCGGTGCGACGGCGTTCGCTGATATCCTGCAGGACGCCGAGGACGCGTCGCTGGGCGTTGGTGCCGGGGTAGGCCTTGACGTTGGCTTCGAGAAAATGTGGGCCGTCGTTGGTGCGCGCGGTGCGGAACTCGATGCGCACCGCGCTGCCACAGGTCAGTGCTTCCGAGAGGCTGGCGATGACCCGGTCGCGGTCGTCGTCATCGACTCGCACAAGAAAATTATCCCAGGCTTCATCGAGCGGCACCGGTCGATCGCCGAACAGCGCGCCGAGATGCCCGTCGCCACGCATCCGGTTGAACTGCGGCAGCCATTCGAAAACGCCCAGTGAAGCGGCCTCCATGGCCAGCTTGAGGCGCAGCTCGCTGCTTTCCACGGCTACCTCGACCTCGCGCCGGGCGAGCGCCATCTGGATCGTGGCGTGCAATTCGCGCGCGTCCCAGGGCTTGACCAGATAGCCGAAAGGTTGGCTGGCGAGGGCGCGGCGCAGGGTGTCATCCTCGGCGTAAGCGGTCAGATAGATCACGGGAATCTGGTGACGCAACTGGATTTCGGTCGCCGTCTCGACGCCGTCCATCTTGCCTTCGAGGTGGATGTCCATCAGCACCAGGTCGGGGGCCACCTCGGCGACGCGCTGCAGGGCCTGCTCGCCGCTCGCCACCATTGCGCCGACGACGTAGCCGAAGGATTGCAACTGGTTCTTGAGGTCGAAAGCGACAACGCGTTCATCCTCGACAAGCATCAGCTTGATGGGTAGTGAAGTACTGATCATGAGGCTGCCCTCCTTGGGGCATCGCTCGGAAAGCGCAGGCAGAAGCGCGCCCCGGGCCCGGGTTCTACAGTGAAAGTGCCGCCCAATTGTTCAACCAGCAAGGGTACCAGTTGCAGACCGAGCGACTTGACCTTCGTCAGATCGAAATCGGCCGCCAGACCGACGCCGTTGTCGGCGACCAGAAGCTCGGCCTGGCCATCCTTGGTGCCTAGTTCGATGCGGATCTCCCCGGCACGATCGTCAGGGAAGGCATGTTTAAAGGCATTGCTGACCAGTTCGTTGACCACCAGGCCACAGGGGATGGCGCGCTCGAAGTTGACGTACTGCGGGGTCTCCGGCAGCAAGCGGCGCAGGACGATCTTGCCATTGCCCTGGCGATAGCTGCCGAGCAACTGCGTCAGCCGGTCGAGGTATTCACCGAGATCGATTCGTGAGTAATCCTTGCGTTCGTAGAGCAACTGGTGGGTCAGCGCCATCGCGCGCACACGGCTCTGGCTCTCGGCGAGGATGGCGCGCAGGCGTGGGTCGCCGACATGCGTGGCCTGCAGGTTGAGCATGCTGGCAATGACCTGCAGGTTGTTCTTGACCCGATGGTGCACCTCGTTGAGCAACACCGTCTTTTCCTGCAGTGCTTTCTCCAGTTTCTGTTGCGCTCGCTGGCGCTCGGTGATGTCGAGCACGGAGGCCAGCACCATCATCCCTTCCTCGGTTTCGATCGGGTTCAGGCCGATCTCGACGGGAAACTCGGTCCCGTCGGAACGACGCGCGAAAAGGTCGCGTCCAATCCCCATCGGTCGTGGTCGGGGGTCGGAAAAGAAGCCTTCACGGGATCCAGGATGCTTTCCCGCAAAGTGCTCCGGCAGCAGCTTCTCGATCGTTTGTCCAAGCAACTCTTCGCGGGGGTAGCCAAACACACGCTCGGCCTGGGCGTTGATCAGCACGATGCATCCTTTGCCATCCACCATAACCATCGCCGTTGGCGCCCATTCTCCCGTGCCCGTGGCTACTGTTCGTCCTCGTGCTGGGTGAGGTTGCGCTGCATCAGTGCGAAGAAGCGGTCGTAGAACGGTCCGGCGGGGATCGTTTCGCTGGCCACCTTGACCAGCGAATCTTCGCTTGGCGTCAGCGGGATCGATACCGATCCGATCGCGCTGACGCCGACGGTCGTCGAGTTCGGGTTCTTCTTGAGTGCGTAACGGTCCTGGATGGCATTGACGTACGCCGTCGAGAGCTTGCCGAGACGGCCTTCCGGGGCACATACGACATGAAATGCGATCTGCACATGCACCTCGCCCGCGGGCTGGAAATTCTTGCTGGCGCTGATGAAATCGGACTTCACCGTGGTCGGCAGGTAGCCCTGGCTGAGCAGTGCCCGCCGCGCGGCTTCGCAGGTCGCTTCGACGCTGGCGTCGAACAAGCGCGAGAAGGTCTCGTTGGCCTCGAAACCTTCGTTCTGGTAGACCGCGATTTTGTCCGGCGCGCTGCCGCAGGCGGACAGCAGACCGGTCAGAAGCAGCAACATCGCGGCGGTGATCCGAGTCAATGCGCCTCGTCCCAGTTCGCGCCTACACCGACGTCGACCAGCAGCGGCACGCGCAGCTTCGCCCATTCGGTCATCAGGCGCGGTAATTCGGCACGGACTCGGGGCAACTCGTCGTCCGGTACTTCGAGGACGAGTTCGTCATGCACCTGCATCAGCAGCCGCGCCTGCAAACGCTCGGCGTCGAGCCAGCCCTGCACGACGATCATCGCCGATTTGATCAGGTCGGCGGCCGATCCCTGCATCGGCGCGTTGATCGCTGCGCGTTCGGCGCCCTGGCGACGCGCGGCCAGGCTGGAATGGATTTCGGACAGCCACAGGCGACGCCCGAAAACGGTTTCGACATAGCCCTGGGCCTTGGCCGTCGTGCGTGTTTTCTCCATGTAAGCGGCGACGCCGGGGTAACGCGCGAAATAGCGCTCGATGTACGCTTGCGCCGCACCGCGTGTCAGGTCGAGTTGGCGAGCGAGGCCGAAAGCGCTCATGCCGTAGATCAGCCCGAAGTTGATGACCTTGGCGACGCGCCGCTGGTCGGGACCTACATCGCCCGGCGCAACGCCAAAAATCTCGGCGGCGGTGGCACGATGCACGTCTTCGCCCTGAGCAAAGGCTTCGAGCAGGCGCATGTCTTCCGAGAGGTGCGCCATGATGCGCAATTCGACCTGTGAATAGTCGGCCGAGACGATGCAACTGCCCGGCGGCGCGATGAAGGCCGCGCGGATACGCCGTCCTTCGGCGGTACGCACCGGGATGTTCTGCAGGTTGGGGTCGCTCGATGCCAGCCGGCCAGTGACCGCGACCGCCTGCGCGTAGCTGGTGTGCACGCGGCCGCTGTCGGCATTGACCATTTTCGGCAGCTTGTCGGTATAGGTGCCCTTGAGTTTCGCGAGTTGTCGCGATTCGAGCAGGATCTTCGGTAATGGATAGTCGAGTGCGAGTTCGGAGAGCACCTCCTCGTCGGTCGACGGCGTTCCCGAGGCAGTCTTCCTTTTCACGGGTAGACCAAGCTTGTCGAACAGGATTTCGGCCAGTTGTTTCGGCGAGTTGAGGTTGAACGGCTGGCCAGCGGCGGCGTACGCCCGTGCTTCGATCTCGAGCAGGCGCTTGCCGATTTCCTGGCTCTGCTGCTTGAGCAACTCGGTATCGATCAGTACGCCGGTCCGTTCCATGCGAAAGAGGATGTCGCGTACCGGTATTTCGATGTCTTGATACACCCGCAACAGACCGGCGTCGGCGGCGATCTGCGGATACAGCCGTTCATGCAGGCGCAGGCAGAGGTCGGCGTCTTCGGCGGCGTACTCGGATGCCTGATCGATCGCCACCTGGTCGAAACCGATCTGCTTCGTTCCCTTGCCGCAGAGCACTTCGTAGGGGATCGTCGCGAGGCCGAGGTGACGAGTCGCGAGCTGACCCAGATCGTGGCCGCGAACGCCGTCCTTGCCGGATTCGAGGACGTACGATTGCAGCAGTGTGTCGTGTGCCACACCGGCGAGATGAATGCCGTGGTTGGCCAGTACATGCTGGTCGTACTTGAGGTGCTGGCCGATCTTCGCGTGTCGTGGCGATTCGAGCCAGGGCTTGAGACGCGCCAGCACTTCGTCGCGAGGCAGTTGCGCTGGTGCTCCGGGGTAGTGGTGGGCGAGCGGTAGGTAGGCCGCTGCACCGGGCCCGACCGCCAGTGACACGCCGACGAGGCGGGCGGCAAAGGGGTCGAGGCTGGTGGTTTCGGTATCGAGCGCGGTCAAGGGACTGTGCCCGATCTTCTCGAGCCAGCGCTCGAAAGCCGGCCAGTCGAGGATCGTTTGGTAAGCCGCGCGGTGCGCAGCGTCGGCCAACAGGTCGGCCTGGGTGCTCGGCGCGGTGGCCGGCAGCGCGCCATCGTCCGTCGGCATGCGACTGGCGCGATCGCCCTGTACTTCCTTGAGCCAGCTGCGCATCTCGTAGTGCGAGAAAATCTCGACCAGTCGTTCGCGATCGATGGGCCGCGGTTTGAGGTCGGTCGGCGCCAGCGCCAGGTCGAGGTCACAGCGTACCGTCACCAGGCGGCGTGCCAGCGGCAGGAAATCGAGTGCGCGCCGCAGGTTCTGCCCGACGACCCCGCCGATGTCAGGCGCGGCAGCGATGATCCCGTCGAGCGAGCCATACTGCTCCAGCCACTTGATCGCCGTCTTGCTGCCGACCTTGTCGACACCGGGAACATTATCGACCGTGTCACCGATCAGCGCCAGGTAGTCGACGATGCGTCCGGCCGGCACGCCGAACTTGCCGATCACGCCGGCTTCGTCGAGCAGTTCGCTGCTCATGGTGTTGACCAGCCTGACGCGTGGGCCGACCAGTTGCGCGAGGTCCTTGTCGCCGGTCGATACCACCACCTGCACACCTTGCGCCGCCGCCTGCACTGCCAGCGTCCCGATCACGTCGTCGGCCTCGACACCGTCGAACATCAGCAGCGGCCAGCCGAGCGCCGCGATCGCCGCGTGCAGGGGTTCGATCTGGCGAATCATGTCGTCGGGCATTGGCGGGCGGTTGGCCTTGTACTGTGGGTACCAGTCATCACGAAAAGTCTTGCCCTTGGCGTCGAAGACGCAGCCCTTGTAGTCGATTCCAGCCGCCTGGTAGTCGTTTTCGAGGCGGCGCAGCATGTTCAGCACGCCATGGATCGCTCCCGTCGGCTCGTTCTGCGTCGTGCGCAGGTCGGGCATGGCATGAAAAGCGCGATAGAGGTAGGACGATCCGTCGACCAGTAGCAGGGTGGGCATGGGCGGGCCATAAAGGTATGCAAGGGCTTCGTCACCGGAGCGCATGACCATGAACCGGTCGCTACAGCCCGTCGGCGATTTCACGGCATTATCGCAGAGTTCTGTGAGCCGACCCAGTCGCCACTGGCTCGGCAAGCGCAGGCTGCTTCGCAATCTGTACTACAATCCTCCTTGCTGGTTGGTGAACTGCTCACTGATCGATTAATCACCCAGGGAAACTCCTCATGCCTCGCGTTCTTGCCATCTCTGCCCTGCTGATGCTCGCTGCCGCGCCAGCCCTTGCCCAGAACCGGGCGGATTTGCAACCCCTGCCGGCAGTCCCGCCAGCACCGCCGGAGATGGCCCCTCTGGATGCGGCGCTGGAACCCGAGGTGACGATCATCAAACGCGAAGGCGATACCGTCGAGGAACACCGGATCAAAGGCAAACTCTACAAAATCAAGGTGACACCGGCGCACGGCGTTCCCTACTATCTGGTGGACCGGGAGGGTGACGGAAACTTCAGCAGGGAGACGATGGGGTCTCCCGAAATCAGCGTCCCCACCTGGGTGATCGGGACTTTTTGACTGCCGATCCTGCCCATCCGTTCTTGTTGCCGTCAACCCGTGCTGGAGCGCCATGTCGGTTTTCACCCCACTGAGCACCGAGCAGGCGGCAGCCTGGCTTGAGGACTACGAGCTGGGCACCCTGGAAAAGCTCTCCGGGATTGCCGAAGGCGTCCAGAACTCGAACTTCTTTCTCGACACGACGCTTGGCCGCTACGTGTTGACCATTTTCGAGCAGGCGCCCGGCGAGCAGCTTCCCTTCCACATGCAACTGCTGGCGCACCTGGCTGGACAGGGTATCCCCTGTCCGGCACCTGTGGCCAACCGCCGTAACGAGTATGTCGGCCAGCTTCAGGGCAAGCCGGCAGTGATCGTCAGCCGGCTGCCGGGGAGCGCCGAGAGCAGCCCGACCCTGGCGCAATGTGCGGCGATCGGCGAGATGCTTGCGAAGCTGCACCTCGCCGCGCAAACCTGCCCTGTCCAGTTGGCGCATCAACGCGATATTGCCTGGTGCGCGTGCGTTGCCATGCATCTCGAGCCCTGGCTGGATCAAGACGATGCCGCGCTGCTGCGCGACGAAGTACGGTATCAGCAAAGCGCACGGCCGACCGGCCTGCCGCGCGGCATCATTCACGCCGATCTGTTTCGCGACAATGTTCTCTTTGTCGGCGAGCAGGTGAGCGGCTTGCTGGACTTTTATTTCGCCGGCGTTGACGACCTGCTGTTCGATCTGGCGGTGACCGTCAACGACTGGTGTGCCACCGCGACCGCCGGGCTGGACGCCGAACGTAGTACCACACTGCTTGCCGCTTATGGCCGGTGGCGTCCGTTACTGGCCAGCGAACAGGCCGCCTGGCCGACGCTGTTGCGTGCAGCGGCACTGCGTTTCTGGGCTTCGCGCCTGTACGATCACCATTTGCCACGTCCTGGAGAACTGGTCATCGAACGCGATCCGGATACCTACCGCAGCCTCCTGCTGGCGCGGCGCGCGCTGGACAGTCGCCATGCCTGTCTTGCCACAGCCACCAGGGCGGCCAGCATCAGCTACCTTTAGGTCTGCACCCACATGCTCAAGGAAAACTTCCCTATCCCCGCGCCGATGTTCAACGGTGCCAGTCGCCACGTCGATGTCGGCAACGCCTTCGACTGGCTCAGACAGGGCTGGGCGATCTTCATCGTCAATCCGGGGGTCTGGATGGCGATCACGGTGATTCTGATCGTCATCCTGTTTGGCCTGGCGATCGTCCCCTGGTTTGGTCAGCTCGCGGTTTATTTGCTGACGCCACTGCTGATTGCCGGAATGCTGCTCGGCTGCAGGAAAGTCGAGCGCGACGAGGCGCTCGAAATCAGCGACCTTTTCGCCGGTTTCCAGAGCAACACCGCTGGCCTGTTGATGCTCGGGGTGCTCTACATGCTGGCCATGCTCGGCGTGTTCCTGCTGCTTATCCTGTTCGTCGGCGGTGGTGTTGCCGGCATGATGATGGGCAATCCGGTCGCTGTCGGCATCGCTTTCGGCGGCTTCTTGCTGGGCACGCTGCTGTCGCTGCTGCTCTGCGTACCGATCGTGATGGCCATCTGGTTTGCACCGGCGCTGGTGGTCTTCAACAAGCTGCAGCCGGTCGACGCGCTCAAGGCCAGCTTCCATGCCTGTCTCAAGAACACCCCGGTTTTTCTGGTCTATGGCCTGATCAGCCTGGTACTCTGCTTCTTCGCTGCGTTGCCCGTCGGGCTCGGCTTCCTGGTCCTCGGGCCAGTGCTTGCCGGCTCGGTATACGCCTCCTATCGTGACCTTTTCATTGCCGCCTGAAGCGACCTGACGACATGCAAGCACTGACTCTCCCCGCCGCGCAAGGCTGGCGCTGGCTGACCGATGGTTTCCGGATTTATCGCAAAAATCACCTGATGCTGACTTTGCTGGTCGTCAGCTATTGGGTGTTGATGGCTCTGGTGAATATCATCCCGGTGCTCGGCACCGTGGCGACGACGCTGTGCATCCCCGCCTTTTCGGTCAGTCTGATGAATGCCTGCCGCAGGATCGATCACGGCTCACCCCTGTCTCCGCAACTCCTGTTCTCGGGTTTTGCCAGTAATCTGCGCGGCTTGCTGATTCTGGGTGCCATCTATCTGGCGGCAACGATCGGGATTCTCGCCGTTTCGGCGCTGGCCGACGGCGGTGCGTTGATGGCGATGATGCTGGCCGGCCAGAAACCCGCTGAAGAGGTGGTGAACGATAGCAGCTTGCTGCTGGCCACCCAGATCGCGCTGATCTTCCTGTGCCCGTTGATGATGGCCTACTGGTATGCCCCGGTGCTCGCCGGCTGGCATGGCTTGTCGCCGGCCAAGGCGCTTTTCTTCAGTTTCGTCGCCTGCCTGCGCAACTGGCGCGCTTTTCTGGTGTATTCGCTGGCCATCATCGTCGTCGCGACACTGGTGCCCGGGCTCATCCTCGGCATTCTGGCGACCCTGCTACCCGGCAGCGCAGCGCTGCTGGCGATCGTGATGACGGTGTTGCTGATTCTCGTTCTCGCGCCAACGTTGTTTGCCAGCTTTTACATCAGTTACCGCGACGTTTTCGTTACCTTTGAAGACGATGCCTGATCGCCCCGGCAAGCGGCCGCTGGGAATTTTCGGCGGCACCTTCGACCCGGTTCATTTCGGCCACCTGCGTCTTGCCGAAGAGGCCGCCGACAGTCTCGAGCTCGCTGGCGTGCGCTGGATTCCGGCCGGCCGGCCGGCTCTGCGCGCATCGCCGCAAGTGACTGCACGGCAGCGGCTGGCAATGGTGCGCCTGGCGATTGCCGACAACCCGCTCTTTACGATCGATGCCGCCGAGGTCGAAGCAGATCGGCCAAGTTACACCGTGCCGACCCTCGAACGTCTGCGCCAGGTCGATCAGTGTGGTCGGCAACAGCCGCTGGTGCTGCTGATCGGTGCCGACGCCTTTGCCGGCTTGCCCGGCTGGCATCGCTGGCGGTCACTGTTCGATCTGGCACACCTCGCTGTTGCGCAGCGTCCCGGTTTTTCGATCGATAGCGCCTGTCTGCCGGCGGAACTGGCGAGTTGCTATCGCGATCGCTTCTCGGCCAGCCCGGCGACACTGGCCGAGTCACCTGCCGGACGTATCGTCACTTTTACGATGACTCAGTTGGCGATCTCGGCAACCGGGATTCGCGGCCTGCTGGCGAAAGGCAGCAGTCCCCGCTATTTGCTGCCTGACAAAGTGATCGCTTATATTCTTACCAAACACCTTTACCCGGAGTACTGATTTGCCCATACCATTGCCCCAACTGGAAAAACTCGTGGTCGACGCGCTCGAAGACATCAAGGGCCGTGATATCGAGGTGATCGATACCAGTCGCCTGACCGCACTTTTTGACCGCATGGTCATCGCCTGTGGCGACTCCAACCGTCAGGTCAAATCGCTGGCCCAAAACGTTCAGGACAAGGTCCGTTCCGCCGGCGGGCAAGTCCTTTCCTGCGAAGGCGAGGCAATTGGCGAGTGGGTGCTGGTTGACCTCGGAGACATCATCGTGCATGTCATGCAGCCGGCGGTTCGCAGCTATTACAAGCTGGAAGAACTGTGGGGCGGCAAGGGGCCGCTACGCGTGCAGCGGCTTCCCGCAGAGGCCACGGCTACAGGCGAAGAATGAAACTCGCCATCCTCGCGGTCGGCCACAAGCCGCCTGCATGGGTGGCCCAGGGTTGCGCCGAGTACGTCAAACGCATGCCGCGCGAATTGCCTTTGTCGATCGTCGAAGTCAAACCGGAACCGCGGGGATCGAAAAGTCGCGAACAATTGCTCGCCGCCGAGAAAGTCCGCCTGCTGACGGCACTGCAGGGTTATCAGCGAATGGTCGTACTTGACGAGCGCGGTGTCGATCTGCCGACGCTGCAGCTTGCCGATCGCCTCGCCCGCTGGATGCGTTCCGGGGGGGCGACAGCCTTCGTCATCGGCGGTGCCGATGGCATTGACGAGGCCTTGAAACGACAGGCCGACGAAGCAATCCGCCTGTCGAGTCTGACCCTGCCGCATGCCCTGGCGCGCTTGATTCTCTGCGAGCAGCTGTATCGCGCAATCAGCATCGTCCGCAAGCATCCTTATCATAGGGAAGGTTGATGTCCGTCGATATGCCGTATTTGCGCGTGCATCTGGCGTCACGCAGCCCACGTCGGCGCGAGTTGCTGGCGCAAATCGGCCTCGGTTTCGATACCCTTGTGCCGCGCAATTCACCCCGTGACGACCCCGCCCTGGACGAAACGCCGCTGCCTGGCGAGAACCCGACGAGTTACGTCGAGCGTATCGCTCGCAGCAAGGCGGAACACGGCTGTAGTGTTGTCCGTTGGCGAAAGCTCTTTTCGCAACCGGTCCTGGCCGCGGACACCACGGTCGAACTGGCCGGCGAACTGATCGGCAAACCGCATGACGCAGAGGATGCCAAACGTATTCTGAAGCGTCTTTCCGGCAACACGCATCGAGTCCTGACGGCAGTAGCCATCGGCTTCGAAGATCGCATCGAACTGGCCCTGTCGATCAGCGAAGTGCGTTTTCGCCCACTCGATGATGGCGAGATTCGTCGCTATGTCGCCAGCGGTGAACCAATGGACAAGGCTGGCGCTTACGGCATCCAGGGGCGTGCCGGCATGTTCATCGAGTATCTTGCCGGCAGCTACAGCGGCGTGATGGGTCTGCCGCTGTGTGAAACGGCACAATTGCTGAAGCGTTTCGGCTATAGACTGTAAAGTTGATACAACGCTCAGGAACACCGCCCATGGCTCACCCCGTCAGTGAACATGACGACATCGATACGCGGATATTCGCCGAGCAGATCGCCATGGTCTACCAGCTGACGCCACATACCCTGGCGATGTCGATGATCGGTTCGACGCTGATCCTGTTTGCCCTTTGGTCGCTGGCGCCGCCTGCGCTGCTGCTGAGCTGGTATGTGCTGCACCATCTGGTGACCCTGCTCCGCTATCTGCTGATCCGAAGCTATCGGCGAGCCAGGCCGGTACCAGCAGCAGCACCGCTCCGGGCCCGGCGATTCGTCATCGGCACCAGCGCGGCAGGACTGATAGGCCGAACTGTATTCGGTTCTGGCGCGCTGGCTTTGAGGAACCGGTGTGCTCCCACGCTTGTCCAGCACGCAAGCATTTCCATGCGCTTGCCCGGCGTGAGAATGCGAAACGATCCACGGCTTCGGAAAGAGAGACGAGTCATTGCGCATTCTGCTGGTTGAAGATGATGTCATGCTTGGAGACGGCATCCGTGCCGGTCTCAAGCTGGCCGATTATGCGGTCGACTGGGTGCATGACGGAGAGGCTGCACGCCTGGCGCTGCTCGACCATGCCTATCAGGCCTGCGTTCTCGATCTCGGTCTGCCGAAGCGCGACGGGCTGTCGGTACTGAAGGAACTGCGGCAGCGTGGCAATCCCCTGCCGATACTGATCCTCACCGCCCGCGACAGCAGTGCCGACAAGATCGCCGGGCTCGATGCCGGCGCCGATGACTACCTCACCAAGCCCTTCGATCTTCTGGAACTGCAGGCGCGTCTGCGGGCGCTGATTCGCCGTGCTGGCGGCACTTCGACGCCGATCCTGGAGCATGCCGGCGTGATGCTCGATCCGGCCAGCAAACGTGTGACCCGCGACGGCCAGCCAGTCCCCCTGTCGGCTCGCGAGTACGCACTGCTGCATGACCTGCTCAGCCACAAGCAGCACATTCGCTCGCGCAGCCAGCTCGAAGAAAGTCTGTACGCCTGGGGCGAAGAAACCGGCAGCAACACCGTCGAAGTATATATTCACCAACTGCGCAAGAAGCTTGGTGCCGACTTCATTCGCACCGTTCGCGGCCTCGGCTACCGTCTGGACGACACTCGCTGATGCCGGGCACTGCCCCCGGCATGTCCGGCCAGTCACTGCGCTGGCGCCTGCTGCGCGCCGTTTTTGCTACCGCCTTCCTGGTCTGGGGTCTGATCGCCATCCTCAGTTACGGTCAGGCCCGGCACGAAGCCGAAGAACTGATGGATGGACATCTGGCGCAATCGGCCCGCTTGTTGCTGGCGCTGATCCGCGACAACGAGAGCCACCTGGCAGATCTGGCGACACGTCTGGCACTGGCGCGCAGCAGTGAAGACCGTCCCTACGAGTCGCCTCTAGAGTTCCAGATCGGGCGTGCCGATGGGTCGCTGTTGCTGCGCTCGGAGTACGCACCGGCAAGCTCTCTGGCAGCCGCGCCGGGTTACGAGAATATCGCCCATCACGGCCACCCCTGGCGGGTGCTGACCATTGCCGCGCCTTCTGACGACTATCGGGTGCAGGTCGCGCAGTCGATCGATCTGCGCGACCGTGCGGCACTTGAAGTGGCCAGCAAGACCGTCCTGCCGATCGCCCTGATTTCACCGCTACTGCTGCTGCTGATCTACTTTTCGGTGCGGCGTGGACTGAAGCCGCTCGACGACCTGGCCGCCGATGTGGCTGCACGTTCGCCGGAAAACCTCAAACCGCTGGCCAGGCGCACTGCACCACGCGAAGTGCAGCCGCTGCTTGCCGCCCTCAACCGGCTCCTGGCCAGGCTTGCTGACGCACTGGACAAGGAAAGGCGCTTCACTGCCGATGCCGCGCACGAGTTGCGTACGCCGCTGGCGGTGGTCAAGGTCCAGGCGCAGGTGGCGCAGTTGAGCAGGAATCCCGACGATCGCCAGCACGCCTTGCAGCAGATCGTGTGCGGAGCCGACCGTGCCGCGCGGGTACTCGAGCAACTGCTGCGCCTGGCTCGTCTCGATCCCCTCGCGGAACTGCCCAGTGCAGGCAAGGTCGATCTCGGCGAGCTGGCGCGCAGGCTGCTGGTCGAAACAGCAGTGACCGCCGACGCCGGGTCGGTTCACCTGCAGGCCAGTGCGACGCCCTTGCTGGTCCGGGGTGACGGAGAGCTGCTGGAAATCGTGCTGCGCAATCTGCTCGATAACGCCCTGCGTTACACGCCGCCGGGAACGCAGGTCACACTTTTCGTACAGCGGCGGAACGGCGACATCCTGCTCGGCGTCGCCGATGACGGGCCGGGCGTCGCGCCGGAGGAGTTGTCGCGGCTTGCCGAACGCTTTTATCGCGGTCGCGATGCCCATGCCGAAGGCAGTGGACTGGGGTTGGCCATCGTCCAGCGCATCGCCGAATTGCACGCGGCGTGCTTGGAGGTCGAGAACCTCAGCGGCGGTGGTTTCGAAGCGCGCCTGCGCTGGGTCGGATCGGCTGGGGTTCCGTAGTTTCATCCGCCATGGCGCCTTGTGTAGGCGGTCCATCCGCCGACTTCCTCATGCCCGGTCGTGTTGATATTATGGCGCGATGTGCAGCCATTTCGAATCCGTCAAAGACCGACAAATATTGAAAAGCCACTTTCGACTGGACGACGTCCCGGAAGGTGGCAAGTGGGATATGTGGCCCGGCTACCTGGGCCCGTTCATTCGTCGGCAAGAATTCGTTGACCTTGGCGACGAAGTGCTCCCCGAACGTGAAGTACTGCTGGGTTCCTTTGGACTGATCCCGCATTGGGCCACCGACACCAGGATCGCCCGGCAAACCTACAACGCCCGATCTGAGACTGTCGCAATGAAGCCCAGTTTTCGTGATGCGTGGAAAAAGTCGCATCACTGCATCGTGCCAGCCGACGCCATCTATGAACCAGACTGGCGTTCCGGCAAAGCAGTAGCCACGCGCATTGCCCGTGCCGATGACCAACCCATGGGGGTCGCCGGCCTGTGGTCCTGTTGGCAATCACCTCAGGGCAAGGCCATGCACAGTTTCACGATGCTGACCATCAATGCGGAATCCCATCCGCTGATGCGCCAGTTCCACAAGCCCACGGATGAAAAGCGGATGGTGGTCATCCTGCACGAGGATCGCTACGACGACTGGCTGCGAGCCGATGCGCAGTGCAGCTCGGAATTCCTGAACCCATATCCCGCAGATGCCCTCAAGGCAGAGGTGCCTGGGTCTCGCAAGCAGTCCTTGATCGTAAAAGTATAGTGGACCTGGTTTTCAGAACTGGGGGCAGCTCTCGGACCTGCTGCGCGCTACCACTGTCGGATTTTTTTACAGCGCCGGCTTGGACACTGCCGAATAGTCTCGCGTGCTTCCAAAAGAAATTAAACCAATTATTTGAATTTAAAGGAGTATCTTTACGGTTCCAAAAATTGGCGCAATTATTGCTTTTGTTGACGGCAGAGAGTGGTATGCAGCTTCGTGTTTGGGGCGAGGATTGGCGGCTGCTCTTTACGGTTCGTCAAAAAGTGATCATCTGAAGGAGTCACCATGAAAAAGGATGTTAGTCTCGCTTCGCCAAAGCAGCTGGCGGTTCTCCTGGCGAGCGTAGGTATGCTGCTCGCACTGCCCGCCGGGGCGACGGTTGTCGACGGGCTGAGTGCCGACGCGCAGGCTATGGCTGTCGGCGGCACACCCGGCACAGACGGTCCGAATACCAGTTCAAGCTTCACGTCTGCTAACGCTAACAGTAGCAGCGGCATCTTTTTTGCTAACGGTTCGTCTTTTGGCAACGCGGTGGGTCCTTACCGCGCCAGCGGTGACGGCAGCGGCAAGTTTGACAGCAGCGGGCATTTCATTCGCTCCTGGGGTATTACCAATGACAGCGGTGTCGCACAGCACTACGCCTTCAGCTTCTTCATCTATTATGGGAGCTTGTCGGCAAGCGACAATGGTGCCGGTGGCACGGGTTCCGCAGGATACAAAGCAAGCATTACCCGTGACGGTACAACCTCCTTGTTCAAGAGCGAAGCCGAGATCAAAAGTGATGGTACCCTGACGACGAGCGGAACCATCCTGGATGGGGCCACGCAATCCGGCTCCAGCTATTTCTGGAACGGCACTTACGTTAACGTCGATCTTGGCATCCTGAATTCGGGGCAGTCAACCAGTATCGTCTATGATCTGGTTGGCTACGCGCATGGCGATTATGGAACAACTACCGATTGCGGCTATGGTGGCTATGGCGAAGTTGCCACCTTCGCCGCCAGCGTCGGCGAAACCCAGTGTACGGGCTCATCCCATGGGTCCCTTGGTGATCCCGACCAATCGAATAACACGCCGATCCCCGGCATTGGCATTACTGCGACGGCGGTGCCCGAACCGGCCACGCTCGGCTTGCTGGGCATGGGTCTGGCGGCACTCGGTTTCAGGCGGCGCCGGCAGCGAGCTTAGGAGGCAAGCCCGTAGGTCCGGCTAGCCTGCACATGGCCTAAGCCGGCATTCGTGGTTCAGAATGTCGGCTTAGGCTACGCTAACCCGACCGACGCGAGTCCGCGTCTCTGCTCGGCGCCTTGGTGGCGTCTGGTCGCACCTGACGGGCGTCTTGGCGCCCGTTGCGTTTTCCGGGGAGAGCGCTTGCTGGATGGCCACGATTGTACTGAACTGGGAACTGGGGGCAGCTCTTGGACATGTTGCGCGCTACCTGCCGATTGCGCTGCAGCTCAGGGAGCGAGGGCATCGGCCGGTGCTGGTCCTGCGAGATATTTCGCGCGCCGAGGCGGTGCTCGGTCCGCATCGGATCGAGTTCCTGCAGGCTCCGGTGTGGCTCACCCCGGTGTTCGGTTTGCCACCAGACCTCAACTTCACCGAGACACTCTACCGATTCGGCTTTCTCCATCCCGAAGGTCTGCTGGCGATGGCGATGGCCTGGCGTGGCTTGTGGGAACTGCTGCAGCCGCAGTTGCTGGTTTTCGATATGGCGCCGACCGCCTTGCTCGCCGCTCGCGGTCTCGGCATCCCACGCCTGCTTCTCGGCAACAGTTTTGCCGTTCCGCCGCGCGTGCGTCCCTTGCCGCGTTACCGCTGGTGGACCAGTGGCGCTGGTGAGCAGGCGCGCCTCGCGGAAACCGACGAGCGGAGCACGCGCAACTGCAACACCGTTCTGCAAAGACTGGGCGCCCCGCTGATCCGTCAGGTGGCCGATCTGTTCGAAGCGGAGGCGACCTACATCTGTGCGCGGCCGCCGCTCGATGTTTATGGTGTTCGCCAGGATGGCGAGTATCTCGGCCCGATCAACAGCCTGAACATGGGTGCCGACCCGCTCTGGCCGTTGGGCGACGGAGCACGCGTCTTTGCCTACCTGAAGTCGGACTACAAGCATCTCGAACCCCTGCTCAATGCCATCGCCAAGAGCCGGGCGCGCTATCTGATCTACGCGGCGGGACTGCCTGAGCAAGTCCGCAAACGCCACGAATCCGAGCATGTCACGTTCAGTGCAATACCTCTGCGGATGCGTGAGGTGGTCAAGCAGTGCACGGCGATCATCTGCCACGCTGGCGGGATGACCGACATCGCCCTCGATCACGGCAAACCGCTGCTGCTGCTACCGATGCAGATGGAACAGACGATGACCAGTCACCGTGTGGATTTGCGGTCAGGCGAAGATGCTGCCGATGATCCGGCTGACCTGACCGGCCAGATCGGGGCTCAGGCAATCGACGGTCTGCGGCCGCAGCGTGTTGCCGATCCAGGTGATCTGTCGCTTGGCGAGCTGGCGGGTGGCGTAGATGCCACGCTCGCGCAGTTCGCGACGGGGCGCGAGGCCGTCCTGGACTTCCCACACCTGCCGGTAACCGACGCAGCGCATCGACGGCAGATGAGGATGTAAGTGGTATGTTTTGCGCAAGCACTCGACTTCGGCCTCCAGCCCGGCGGCAAGCATCGCTGCGAAGCGGTCGGCGATGCGCTGGTGCAGGACGCTACGATCCGAGGGCAGCAGGCCGACCGAAACGAAGCGGTAGGGCGGCGCCGCTTTCTCCTCGCTCATGATCAGCGCCGACAGCGGGCGGCCGGAAAGGCGAAAGACTTCGAGCGCGCGCTGGATGCGTTGTGCATCGCTGCGCTGCAGGCGCGCCGCCGTTGCCGGATCGACCTCGGCGAGTTCGGCGTGCAGCGCCGGCCACCCCCGGGCAGCGGCATCCCGGTCGATCGCCGCACGTGTTGCCGGGTCGGCTGCCGGCAAGTCGACCAGGCCGTCGACGAGTGCCTTGAAGTAGAGCATGCTGCCGCCGACGAGCAAGGGCACGCGGCCGCGCGCCGTGATCGCTGCCATTGCGCGCAGTGCGTCAGCACGGAAGCGGGCCGCCGAGTAGGCTTCCTGCGGGCTGATCAGGTCGATCAGTTGATGTGGGAATTCGGCCAGGGTTGCCGCGTCGGGTTTGGCGGTGCCAATGTCCATGTCGCGAAAGACCTGCGCCGAATCGACGCTGATCAGCTCGACGGGGAAGCGCCGCGAAAGTTCGAGCGCCACCGCGGTCTTGCCGCTGGCGGTCGGTCCCATCAGCAGGATTGCCGGCGGCAGAACTCCCGGAGGTGCGGCGACCTCGCTCATCGGCCGCGCAGGAAGTGGCGGTCGAGATCGGTCATGCTCAACTGCGTCCAGGTTGGACGGCCATGGTTGCAGTGGCCGGAACGTTCGGTTTCCTCCATCTGCCGCAGCAGAGCATTCATTTCCGCCAGCGACAGCAACCGCCGGGCGCGCACTGCGCCCTGGCAGGCCATGCTGGCGAGAAACTCGTTGCGCGCTGTGGTCAGCAGTTGCGTGACGCCATGCTCGCGCAGTTCGTTCAAGAGCGAACGCGCCAGCGCGGCCGGGTCGGCGGCCTGCAGCAGGAATGGAACGCCACGCACCGCGAGCTGCCGGGGACCCATCGGCGCGAGATCGAAACCGAGTTGTCGCAGTGCTGCGGCATGCTCTTCGGCGGTGGCGACGTCGATCGCTTCGGCATTGAACACCGCGGGAATCAGCAGCGCCTGCGTCGCCAGTCCTTGCTCGTCGAGTGCGTGTTTGAGCTTCTCGTACAGGATGCGTTCGTGCGCCGCATGCATGTCTACGACCACCAGACCCTGGCGGTTCTCCGCCAGGATGTAGATGCCGTGCAGTTGCGCGAGGGCATAACCAAGCGGCGCTGCTTCGGCTTCGGCGGCTGGCGGCAGTGAATCCGGGACTTGCGCGGCCTGCGCGAACGCCAGGTAAGTACTGTTGCTGGCAGGTTCGCCAACGCCGAGAGAACCCTGGTACGCTGTCTGGCCGGTGAAGGTCGGGCGCTCGGCCTGGGTCGCGCTCGCCGGATGATCGGGCCAGCGCGATGACGACTCGTCTGCTGCCGGCATCTGCGCAGTCGGCGCTGGCGGGGTTGCCAGCGGACTCGACAACAGCCGCTGCACGGCATGGAAGACAAACTGGTGCACCGAGTGCGCGTCGCGGAAGCGGACCTCGGTCTTCTGCGGGTGGACATTGACATCGACAGTCGCCGGATCGACTTCCAGAAACAGACAGTAAGCCGGGTAGCGGCTGCCGTGCAGCAGGTCCTGGTAAGCCTCGCGCAGGGCATGGCTCAATAGCCTGTCGCGAACGAAACGGCCATTGACATAGACGTACTGGGCGTCGCCGCGGGCGCGCGAGTAGGCCGGCAGCGCGCAGAAGCCAAGAACGCGCAGTGGCCCGGCAGCGGCGTCAAGGCGCTGCGACTCGGCGAGAAAATCCTCGCCAAGAATCGCGCCGGCACGCGTTCGCACATCGCTCCTGGGCAGGTGCAGACTGACACGACCATTGTGCGTGAGCGTGAACCCCACTTCTGGATGGGCCAGCGCGATGCGCTTGACGGCTTCGGCGCAATGGGCGAATTCGGTGTTGTCGGACTTGAGGAATTTTCGGCGTGCCGGCGTGTTGTAATAAAGATCGCGCATTTCGACCACGGTTCCGAAGGGCAGGGAGGCCGGTTCGGGCGTTGCCCCCGCTTCCGCACTGAGCCGCCAGGCATGCTGTCCGGCGGTGCTGCCGACCTGCTGCCGACTGGCGATGGTGACCCGCGCGACGGCGGCCACCGAGGCCAGCGCTTCGCCACGGAAACCGAGCGTGCCGACGCGTTCGAGGTCATCGAGCGAGCTGATCTTCGAGGTCGCGTGGCGGACCAGTGCCAGCGCCAGTTCGTCGCGTGCAATGCCGTCACCGTCGTCAATGACGCGGATCAGTTTGACGCCGCCTTCTTCGAGCTGGATCTGGATCGTCGAGCTGCCGGCGTCGAGGGCATTCTCCAGCAGTTCCTTGAGTACCGAGGCCGGCCGATCGACGACCTCGCCGGCAGCGATCTGGCTGATCAAGAGATCGGGCAGGAGATGGATGCGGGTGGTTTCGGGCATCGGCTCATTATACCGGCCCGGCTTCCGGTAGAATCGCTCCTTGCCTCCAGCCTCCTTTCTGACGATGGAATACCTGACCAGCTTTATCGACATCATCCTGCACCTCGACAAGCACCTGGCGATACTGGTGCAGCAATACGGGTCGTGGATCTATGCGATCCTTTTCGTGATCATCTTCAGCGAGACCGGCTTCGTGGTGACGCCTTTCCTGCCCGGTGATTCGCTGCTCTTCGTCGCCGGTGCGCTGGCAGCGCTGGGTGGCATGCAGATCGGCGTCCTGCTCGCGGTGCTGATTGCCGCAGCGCTGCTTGGCAATATGCTCAACTACCAGATCGGCCGCTATCTCGGGCCAAAGGTCTTCCACTGGGAGCAATCGCGTTTTTTCAACCGATCGGCGCTCGAAAAGACGCACGCCTTTTACGAGAAGCACGGCGGCAAGACCCTGGTCATTTCGCGTTTCCTGCCACTGTTTCGCACCTTTGCACCGTTCGTGGCGGGCATCGGCGCGATGAGCTACGGAAAATTCACTTTCTTCAATCTGATCGGTGGGATCGGCTGGGTCGGCTCGCTGACTCTGGCGGGCTACTGGTTCGGCAACCTGCCGTGGATTCAGCAGAATCTGACGCTGGTGATCGTTGCGATCATCGTGATTTCGCTGCTGCCGGTGTTCGTCGGCTGGCTGCAACACCACAAGGCTAGCGCATGATTACCCTGGTGATCCTGATCTCCGGGCGTGGCAGCAACCTCACTTCGCTGCTGAACGCTGCGGCTTCCGGAGCGATGCCGGCGCGTATCGTCGGCGTCATCTCCAACCGGCCCGATGCCCTGGGCCTGCAGACCGCCGAAGCACACGGCGTGCCGACGTGCGTCATCGACCATCGAGGGTTTGCCGAGCGCGAACAATTCGATGTCGCGCTCGCCGCGGCAATTGACGGCTTCGCACCAGACCTCGTGGTGCTGGCAGGATTCATGCGGATTCTCGGCAAGGCTTTCGTGCGTCGCTACGAGAATCGCCTGATCAACATTCACCCTTCGCTGTTGCCGGCATTTCCCGGCCTGCACACGCACCGCCGCGCGCTGGCCGAAGGCGTCCGGATTCACGGCTGCACCGTACACTTCGTGACCCCCGACCTGGATCATGGACCGGTCATCGTGCAGGCAGCCGTACCGGTACTCGACGACGACGACGAGGCGACGCTTGCCGCGCGCGTCCTGGCGCAGGAACATCAGGTCTACCCACTGGCGGTGCGCTGGTTTGCCGAAGGCCGCCTGCGACTGCGTGACGGACGCGTATCGCTGGATGCGCCGCAGGCTGGCGGCGTGGTGCTGATCGCTCCGCAGCTCGTCGCGGGGTAATTCGGTGAGCCGATGCCTGTCGTTCTGATCATCGCCTTCCTTGCCTCGCTCGGTGTCCACTCGCTGCTGCTCTTTGCTCCGGAGATCGACTGGTCGGCCGGTAGCGAGCCGCCGACGCTGATTGCTGAACTGAAGACGCCGCCAGCGCCTCTGCCGTCCCTCCAGCCGGAGGCGAAGGCTGAAGTGAAGCCTGTGGCAGCGAATCGGCATCCGGCGCGGCGCAAGCCGACGGCGTCAGCCGCGCCCCGGTCGGTGCTGAGCGCTCGTGATTCGCCAGCGGCGACCCCGGCGCCCGTCTCTGCGCAAGAGCCCGACCCGGCGCCTGTGCTACAAGGAAGTCAAGAACTCGAGGCCATGCCGGACCTGTTGCCGGCAATCCCGTCACCGCTTGCCCATTCGGCGCCGGTCGCGTCGCAATTGCCGGCGCATGGCAGGATTCGTTACCGCGTCGATCGCGGCGATCAGGGTTTTCAGATCGGTTTCTCGATCCACGATTGGGAAGTCGTCGACGGCAGATACCGGATCACGGCGGTGACCGAAACCAACGGACTGGTCGGGTTTTTCCGGCCGCTGCGGATTTCGAAGTCGAAAGTCGCGGCCGGTGGACCGCTGCCGGATTGCTTCCCGAGCGGGTGATGACCCACCAGAAGGGGCGCGCAAGCGACCAGCGAGCCGAGTTCGACTGGGATGCGCTGCAGTTGCGGATCGGCGATCGGCCGGCGCAGGCCTTGCGCCCCGGTACGCAGGACCTGTTGAGCTTTCCCTACCAGTTGGGCTTGTTGCCTGACCTCGGCGCGAGCCGCAGCTTGCCGATCGTGACCGGCAAAAAATATGCAGACTATCGAGTCGAAGTCGTCGGCGACGAGGACGTCGAGGTTCCGGCAGGAACCTTTCGCTGCCTGCACCTGCGCGTGCCGGGCGTGGCCACGACCGAACTCTGGCTGGCCTACCAGCGTGCGCTGCTGCCGGTGAAAATCCAGCATGTTGACCGCAAGGGCGATCTTTACGTGCAGGTCGCGACCGCCATTGAAATCAGCCAGGAACCGCAATGACCGCAAGCGCGCGTTTTACTCCCGCCCTCTTTCGCCACGCCGAAGCACTGCTGTCGGAACTGTTGCGCTCGGCTTTTCCAGCCGACCTGGTCGTTTCCCACTATTTTCGCCAGCATCGCGAACTCGGCCATGCCGACCGCGGTTTCGTTGCCGAATCGGTGTTCGCCGTGCTGCGTCGCAAGCGCTCGCTGTCGGCGCGTTGTGCCGGTGAGGTGACTCGCGGCGGCTGCTGCTCGCCGCCCTGGCCTGCCTGCAGGGAATGAACCGGCGCCAGCTGGAGGGCGTGCTGAGCGAATCCGAGAGCAAATGGCTGGCACAGGCCAAGGCGGTGAAGATCGACGAACTGCCGCCGGCGGTTCGCCTCGATCTGCCCGACTGGCTGTACGCCGAGTTCATGGCGCAGTACGCAGCCGATGAAGTCGATCGCCTGGCAAACGCTCTCAATCAGCCGGCGCCGCTGGATCTGCGCGTCAATCCCCTGAAGGCTGGTCGGTCGGAGGTGCTGGCGCGCTTGCTGGCCGACGGGCTGGCGGCCGAGGCCTGTCGCTATTCGCCGCTGGGAATTCGTCTGCTCGGCAAGCCGGCCCTGTCGAAGCATCCGTTATTCATCGATGGCAGCATCGAAGTGCAGGACGAGGGCAGCCAGCTGCTCGGTTTCCTGTTGCAGCCCAAGCGCGGCGAAATGGTCGCCGACTTCTGTGCCGGTGCGGGTGGCAAGACCTTGTTGCTTGGAGCGCTGATGCGTTCGCAGGGCCGGCTCTATGCCTTCGACGTCGCCGAGCGGCGCTGGCCAGGCTGAAACCACGCCTGGCACGTTCCGGCCTGTCGAATGTGCATCCGCTGCGGATCGAATCCGAACGTGACATCAGGATCCGGCGCCTTGCCGGCAAACTCGATCGGGTGCTGGTCGACGCGCCATGCTCCGGCCTCGGTACCCTGCGTCGCAACCCGGACTTGAAGTGGCGGCAGACGCCGGCAAGTGTTGCCGAGCTGGGGGTCAAACAGGCGGCGATTCTCGCGGCCGCCGGGAGTCTGGTCAAAGCGGGTGGACGCCTCGTCTACGCGACCTGCAGTCTGCTCGAAGTCGAGAACGAGGCGGTGGTCCAGGCCTTCCTGGCGGCGCACCCGGACTTTGTTCTGTGTTCTGCACAGGATGTCCTGACCAGGCAGGGGATCGCGATCGACGTCGGCGAGCGCCTGCGCTTGTTTCCGCATCATCACGGGACCGACGCCTTTTATGCTGCAGTAATGGAGCGGCGATGACCGAAAAGCAGATGTTTGCCCTGCTGTTCGACCTCTGGCGGGATTTTCAGGATCCGGCTTTTCTCTGGCAGGTGCTGGCGTTGGGTGCGAGTTTGCTGCTCGCCTGGGGGGGCGCGCGCTACGGCCGACGGCACGAGTTCGCGCGCGTGAGTACGGCGCACGGTGCCTTGCGCGCCTTCGGTACCGGTAGCCTGAAGCGCGTCGCGTTTCCCCTGCTGGCGCTGCTGTCGGTGTTGATTGTCCGCCAGAGTTTCAGGCACTGGCAGCTCGGGCCGGTCAGCCTGCTCGATCTGGCCGTGCCATTGCTGCTCTCGATGGCGCTGGTGCGGGCGGCGATCTATGTTCTGCGCCACGCCTTCTCGCCGAGTGGCTGGCTGGCCAGTTCCGAGCGCTTCATCGCCACCAGCCATCTGGTTATGCCTGGCGCTCTATCTGACCGGGCTAGCGGAACCTCTGATCGAGATGCTCGAACAGGTGAGCTTCCACGTCGGCAAGCAGAAGCTCGACCTGTGGACCCTGTTGACCGGCCTGCTGACCGTCGTCGTCACAGTCCTGGTCGCACTCTGGCTCTCGGGCGAGATCGAGGCTCGCCTGCTCGCCAGCGAGACGCTGGACTCGAATCTGCGCGTGGTGCTGGGCCGCCTGGTCAAGGCAGTGCTGTCGGTGGTGGCCTTGTTGCTGAGCCTGTCGATCGTCGGCATCGACATCACTGCTCTGTCGGTGTTCAGTGGCGCATTCGCCGTCGGTCTCGGACTCGGCCTGCAGAAATCGCCAGCAATTACGTCAGTGGCTTCATCATTCTGCTCGACCGATCGATTCGCATCGGTAACCTGGTCAGTCTCGACGCGACGACCTCCGGAGTCGTCACCCAGATCACTTCCCGCTATACGGTCCTGCGCACACTGGCCGGTACCGAGGTGATCATTCCCAACGAGTACCTGGTGTCGAACATCGTGCGCAATGAGTCCTTCACCGATTCACGACTGCGGATGATGGTACCGGTACAGGTGGCCTATGGCACCGATCTCGAGCAGGCGATGCGCCTGATGACCGAGGCGGCGCAGGCACAGCCGCGCGTCTTGGCCGAACCTGCGCCGCAAGCGCTGCTGACACTGTTTGCCGATAGTGGCATCAATCTCGAGCTTGGTTTCTGGATTGCCGACCCGCAGGAGGGGACCGGTGGCGTCCGTTCGGCGATCAACCTGATGATCTGGCGCTCGTTCCGCGAGCACGGCATCGAGATTCCCTTCCCGCAGCGCGAGGTACGCCTGCTTGGTGGTATGCCGTCAGCGAGCGTGCCTGGCGCTTCTCGTGACGAAAAAAATCCCGCGCCGTAATCTGCGCGGGATTGAAGGCCCATCGTTGCGACGGGCTACAGGGAGGTCAAACCATTTGCTGATACGGTCATGATGTTCGGCGCCTGCGCCTGCTCAGCCAGCAGCGTGCGCCGTACCAGACCAGCGCGCCGACGGCGGCGATCAGCGAAGCCTTGAGCAGTTCCATTTCTCCGGCGCTGAGCACATCCCAGGCGACAATCCCGATGAAGATGCCGATTCCTTCAGCCACCGGGAAGGGCTGCGGGAGTTGCGCCACCGCCCTCATCTACCCGCAGTGTGCGCCGTGCGCTGTTTCGCCGAAGTGATCCGCAGAATCATCTTCAGAAACGCCCTGCTGGCCGGACGAGGCCGAGTCGCTGGCGAAGAAGTGTTGACGTGTAGTGGCGAGGAAGTGCTCGCAGTTCAGCTTGAAGTCGCTCATCTTGTCTTCCTTGATCGTTGTTCTGTACATGGGAAGCAATGATAGAGGCCGACCAGAGCATTCGTCTGCAGCAATTGCGTCAGCTTTCCGTGACGTTCTGTGACAGGGGCCAGCTGAGCGTGAAGCGGGCCCCGCCAAGCGGTGATGCCGCGGCGCTGGCATTGCCGCCATGCTGTTCCAGTACCAGTCGTGCGATCGCCAGCCCGAGTCCGTAACCACCGGTCGCACGGTCGCGCGAACGGTCGAGGCGGGTGAAGGCAGAGAAGACCGTTCACGTTCATCAGCCGGTATGCCGATGCCGTCGTCGTCGACGTGCACCTGGATCCGGCCATCGCGCACTTCCGCGCTGACCCGGATACGCGTCCTGGCGTACTTGATGGCGTTGCGCAGCAGGTTGGTGATCGCGTAGGGCATGCTTCTGCGATCGAGTTCGACGCGCAGCAGCGGCGGCAAGGCGGTGTTGTCGACCTGCAGCTCAAGCTTGCGCGCCAGCACGCGGCTGGCCTCCACCTGTTCTTCAAGCCAGGGAGCGATCTCGACCGCGGTCAGGTGCGGGTCAGGCTGCTCGCGCTCGAAGCGGGCGTAGGTCAGGCTGGAATCGATCAGGCCGTCGAGTTCATCGAGGTCGGCTTCCATCATTCGCCACAAACGCTCGCGCTCGTTTGGGTCAGGGTTTCCGCCAGCATCTCGAGCGCGAAGCGCAGGCGCGCAATCGGTGTGCGCAACTCGTGCGAGATGGCGCTCGACAACTCCTTCTGCGTTGCAATCAGGCGCTGGATCCGTTCGGCCATGCCGTTCAGAGTTTCGGCCAGCGGTCTGAAAGCGCTGCTGCGCATGCTTGGGCGCGCGCGCCGCGAAGAGTCCCTCGCCGAGGGCGCGTGCGGTCTGTCGCATCGCTTCCAGATCTCGCCAGACCGGATGCACCCATAGCCAGACGACAATCGCCAGGCAGACACCGATCAGGCTCCAGGTCAGCAGACTGATGCGTAGATCGAGCGGCATCCCGCGCGGGTATTCCGGGTTGCGCTCGGGGGAAATCGGGCCGACGACCAGAATCTGCGGGGTCTGTTTGAGGCGGTGGTAGATGATGTCTCCCTGCGCGTCGATCGCCAGTTCGCCACTATCGAGCTCTCTCGCCTGTATTGGCGGCAGATTCAGCGTCCAGCGGTCGACGATGTCAAGCTTGTAGGCGAACTTCCGATCGAGCGCTGCGATCGTCTTTGGCCATTCCGAACGTGGCCTGCGGAACAGTTCGTCTTCGATCAGGAGCACCGTGCCGCGCATGAAGCGGCTGGTGTAGTCGTCGGTGATGCCCTTGACCGCAGTCGAAATGACGAAGTCGGCAAAGATCGCGATGGCCACGAAGGAGCCCATGACCAGCAGGTAGAAGTTGAAGAACAGCCGGGACAGGCTGTAGCGCCCTCGCCAGGGCGCCGGCTTGTAAGTCCCGAGGATGGCGAGCAGCTTGTTGCTATTGCCAGTCATGCTTGCTGAACAGATAGCCCTTGCCGCGCACGGTCTTGATTCGCGTCGGGTTTTCCGGGTCGTCTCCGAGCTTGCGGCGCAGCCTTGAAATGCGGGCGTCGATCGAGCGGTCGAGCCCGTCGAAAGCCGATGCCGCGCAGTTCCTGCAGCAGGTCGTCGCGCGACAGGATGCTGCCGGCGTGGCGGGCGAGCAGCCACAGCAGATCGAATTCGGCTGTGGTCAGGTCGATGCCATCGCTGCCGAGCTGCGTGCTGCGCGTCGCCTGGCTGATGCGAAAGCTGCCAAAAGCCAGTTCGGAAGGTTCGCGGTTCGCCGGTTCGCTGCCAGTTGCTGCCAGTGCTGCCCGGGTTGACCGGCGAGCGGCGCAGCAAGGCCTTGATGCGCGCCAGCAGCAGGCGCGGCTGTACCGGTTTGGCAATGTAGTCGTCGGCACCCAGTTCCAGGCCAAGGATCTGGTCGAAGTCCTCGTCGCGTGCCGTGAGCATCAGGATCACCCCGCCGTACTGCGGGCGGACGGCGCGGCAGACCTCGAATCCGTCCTTGCCGGGCAGCATGACGTCGAGAATGACCAGGTCGGGTCGCTCGTCGAGAATGCGTGCCTCGGCAGTGTTGCCACGCGGCTCGATCTGGACCTCGAAATCGTTCTTGCGCAGGTACTCGGCGGTCAGGTTGGCGAGGCGCTCATCGTCCTCGACCAGCAGGATATGTGTTTTCATTCGCCAATGATAACGGCTTGTGGCTGTGCGTACACACGTGCACCCGAGAAGGCCGTGTTTGGCCTGCCGGCGACCCACAAAGCCTGCCGGTGGCGAATACCCCCAGGGTTTGTCAAAGTTTCTGACAAGTTGCTTTGGCACGACGGCTTATTGCCTTAGAATCGCGTGCTTGCTCATTAAAGGACGGTTTATGTACGCTGGATTAGTCGATTGGCCCTGGTGGGCTTATGTGTTGCTCACCCTGGGTTTGACGCATGTCACGATCGCCGCGGTGACCATCTTCCTGCACCGGCATCAGGCGCATCGTGCGCTGGATCTGCATCCGCTGGTCGCACATTTCTTTCGCCTGTGGCTGTGGATGAGTACCGGCATGGTGACCAGGGAGTGGGCGTCGATCCATCGCAAGCATCACGCCAAGTGCGAGACTGCGGAAGACCCGCACAGTCCGCAGGTTTTCGGCATCCACAGGGTCCTCTGGACCGGCGTCTTCCTCTACGTCAGGGAGGCCCGAAACCAGGATACCATCGAGCGTTACGGCCGCGGCACACCCGACGACTGGATCGAGAATCATCTCTACTCGCCGTGGCACAAACTCGGCGTCCTGATCATGCTGGCCATCGACATGGCGGTTTTGGCGTGCTGCCGGGCACCCTGATCTGGGTTGCGCAGATGGCCTGGATTCCATTCTGGGCGGCTGGCGTGATCAATGGTCTCGGGCATTTCTGGGGCTACCGTAATTTCAGCTTCCCCGGACGCCAGCACCAACATTTCCCCCTGGGGTATCCTGATTGGCGGCGAAGAGCTGCACAACAACCATCACACCTTTCCGACTTCTGCCAGGTTGTCGATCCAATGGTACGAAGTCGACATCGGCTGGCTCTATATCCGCATCCTTTCTGCGCTTGGCCTGGCGCAGGTGAAGAAGGTGGCACCCAGACCGCGTCTGGGTCATCTGCGGCCGGTCGTCGATTTCGACACCCTGCAGGCGGTAATCATTAACCGCTACGACGTACTGTCGCAGTACGCTCGCTCGCTGAAACAGGTATATCGCGAGGAACTCGTCACGCTGCAGGACGGCAGTCGCTTCAAGGGCATGAAGCGCTGGCTGGCGGCGGATGCCGGTGCTGTTCCGCAGGAACAGCGCGGGCGGCTCGAGTTGCTGCTCGGCGAGAGCCGTGCGCTGCAAACCGCTTACGCCATGCGCCAGGAACTGGTGGCCGTCTGGGAACGCTCGAACGCGTCCCGCGAGCATCTGCTCAAGGCTTTGCAGGACTGGTGCGAGCGCGCCGAGCATTCGGGAGTTCGGCAGTTGCAGGAACTATCGCTGCGCCTGCGCAGCTATGTACTGGCCTGATCGAGCCCACTGATGCGCGTTTCGCCGCGTCTTGCCTTCGGCCTGCTGATGCTGGCGGCGACCGGTCTGACGCTGGCCGGATGGTTGCTCGGCGAGATGCTCAGGCTGCAGGCGTGTCCTCTGTGCATCTTTCAGCGCCTGCTCTATCTGCTGATTGCCTTGTTCGCGCTGGCCGGTGTGCTGTTGCCCGGCTACTCCCGCTTCTGGGGCGTGCCGCTCGGCCTGACGGCAGCCGGCGGCCTGGCGACCGCAGCCTACCAGAGCTGGCTGCAGCTTCTGCCCGACGCGAGCATGGCCTGCGGTTTTGGTGAGCCGACGCTGATCGAGCAGATTGTCGACTGGTTTGGCGTACGCTGGCCGTCGCTGTTCATGGCCACCGGTTTCTGTTCAAGCAAGGACTGGCTGTTCCTCGGCCTGTCGATGGCCAACTGGTCTTGTCTTTGTTTTCTGGCTATTCTGGTCGTCGCTGCCGTACTGGTGATGAGGCGCGGCGAGTGCTAGAGACCGCGCTGAAACGCAGGTTGCCGGATCAACGCATGCGCTGTCTGGGATCGAAACGGACAATCGCCCGCCCGTCAGCGGTCTTTCTCGGTGGCGCTTTCCAGGCATGTCCATAGACCACTTCAACGGTCGCCGGCAGCCGTCCGGAGTGCGCGAGTTGTGGATAGGCAGCGCGCGCCGCGGCCCAGGCCGAGCGCCCCATCAGGCCATGCCGGCGAGCCCGCATGGCACAGGTCGAGCCACTTCTGCGCAAATCGTTGAGCAGGTCGTCAAAGCTCGCGTAGGTCATGGTCAGGACCTCCGCATCCATCACCGGGTCGGTAAAACCACACTCGACAAGCATGTCGCCGTAGTCGTGCAGGTCGGTAAAACGCTGGGTATGGACGTAACCATCGGCAAAACTGGCGCGCAGTTCTTTCAGGGTGTCCGGTCCAAAAGTCGAGAACATCAGCAGCCCATTGATGGCGAGCAGCCGATGCACTTCACGAAACACTGCCAGTGGATCATCAAGCCAGTGCAGCATCAGATTTGACCAGACGAGATCGATCGACTGCCTTGGCAAGGGCAGGCAGGCTGCATCCGCGACCAGCAGCGGCGCTTGCCTGCCGCGCAGAAACGGCAGCAAGTAGCGCAGCCGCGAGCGTTGTGCCTGTCCCGCCTGCAGCATCGCTGCGCAAAGATCGACGCCAAGAAGCAAAGCTTTGGGATAATGTTCACGCAGCGCGGTGAGACTGGCACCGGTGCCGCAACCGAGATCGAGGACACGCTGCGGCTCGATACGCACATAGTCGAGGCGTTCGAGCATGCGACTGCCGATTTCGCGCTGCAGAACTGCTACCTCGTCGTAGGTCGACGCCGCCCGCGCAAAATTTCGTCGCACCTGGCGCTGCTCGACGAACTGCGCCGGTGCCTTCATTGACGACTGGCTCGCCTAGATCGGCCGTAGCCCAAGCTTCTCGAACAGCACTTGATCACGATCGGCTTCAGGGTTGCCGGTGGTCAGCAGTTTGTCACCGTAGAAGATCGAATTGGCGCCAGCCAGAAAACACAGGGCCTGCAGTTCTTCGGCCATCGCCTGACGGCCGGCCGACAGACGTACGAAACTGGATGGCATGGTGATGCGCGCGGCGGCAATGGTGCGCACGAACTCGAAACCATCGATCGGCGCAACATCGGCCAGCGGTGTACCGGGAATCGGTACCAGATTGTTGATCGGCACCGATTCCGGCGGCGGATTGAGGCTGGCAAGCTGGACGATCAGCGCAGCGCGGTTGCGGCGCGACTCGCCCATGCCGATGATTCCTCCGGAACAGACTTTGATGCCGGCCTCACGTACCTGGCCAAGGGTATCGATGCGGTCGGCGTGCTTGTGGGTGGTGATCACCTGTCCATAGAAAGAGGCATCGGTATCGAGGTTGTGGTTGTAGTAATCGAGACCGGCTTCCTTGAGTTCGTTGGCCTGGCCATCCTTGAGCATGCCCAGGGTGACGCAGGTCTGCAGACCGAGGCCCTTGACGGCGCGGATCATTTCGCTGACTTTCGCGAGATCCTTGTCTTTCGGACCTCGCCAGGCAGCACCCATGCAGAAGCGCGAGGCGCCCTTGTCCTTGGCGGCCTGCGCCGCGGCGATGACCTCGTCGAGCGGCAGCAAGGCTTCACGTCCGGTTTCGGTATTGTAGCGTGCCGCCTGCGAGCAATAGCCGCAATCCTCGGAACAACCGCCGGTCTTGACGGAGAGCAGCGTCGAGAGTTGAATCTCATTGGCGTCAAAGTTCTCGCGGTGCACCTGTTGTGCACGGAAGATCAGGTCCATCAGGGGAAGCTGGTATAGCGCCTCGACTTCGGCGACAGTCCAGCACGCTGTGCGGGCTGCAGCGGCAGCATGTTCGGGAGTAAGCGCGGCGGCTTGAGGAATGGCATTCATGGTCGGTAAACCTAAGGGTTGGGGTAAATTAAGGCCCGGCAGTACGGATTCTTTGCGAGCACTTGAAAAATGTCAATCTTAACTCAAAGCGCCGGCTTGGTCCGCAGATCGTGCGCAAGGCTGCTTTCGCAGGACTGTCTGTTATGCGGCGCCGACAGCGGCGAGCACCTCCTCTGTCGAGCCTGTGAGGCGGATTTGCCGCGACTGCCGCTGCCAGTCTGTCCTCGCTGTGCGCTGCCGACGTCGCATGGTGAAGTCTGTGGCCGCTGCCTCGCCAAGCCACCGCACTACGATGCCACGTTCGCCGCTTTTCGCTATGCCTTCCCGATGGACAAGCTGGTGCAGTCATTCAAGTATGGACATCGTCTGGCACTCGCAGACTACTTCGGCCACCATCTTGCCTTGCTGAGCGAGAACGAGCTTGCCGACCTGATCATCCCCTTGCCGTTACACCCCCTGCGTCTTCGCGAACGCGGCTTCAACCAGGCGCTCGAACTCGCCCGACCGGTCGGCAAAGCCTGCCGAATCCCTATCGACACGCGCAGTTGCCGCCGCATCCGTCGCACCGCCATGCAGGCTGACCTACCCTGGCGAGAAAGAGCAAGAAATGTTCGTGGTGCCTTTCACTGCGAATCGGATTTTACCGGCAAGCGACTACTCCTGATCGACGATGTGATGACCACCGGCGCGTCACTGGACGAATTGGCGCGTACGGTGAAGTTGCACGGTGCTGTGCGGGTGGTGTTGCTGGTCGTCGCCCGCACCTTGCCTGCGTAATCGCCGGCATTCCGGAACAGAGTTGCTGTGTCGCCAGTGGCATGCACCGTTATACGCGCAGCAGCCCGGTCTTCTCAAAGATGTTCGAATTCGGCGATGTCTGCGCCCGAACTGCCTGCTGGAGCGGCAAAGGCAATGATTCCGCTGCCGTGCAGGGCAAGTTCCTCGTGCTTCAGAAACAGCTCCTGCTCGCCGTTGACCGTCACGAAAGTGCCATTGGTACTGACATCCGTAAGTACGAAATGCTCGCCTCGCCGCTCAATCAGCGCGTGGTTGCGAGAGGCGCGGCGATCGCGAACCGTGATCTCACAACTCGTATCACGGCCCATGAGCAGGCTGGTTCGGTGCTTGTCGAGCACTTTCACAATGTGACCATAACGTACGCAAAGCCGCAGTTCCCTATCCTGCACGGGCGCATGCGGCTCGACAATCGCTTTGGCAGGCTCACTCGCATGCTCAAGCCAGAGCACTTCGAAGACCTGCAGTTCAGCAGGCTGTCCGGCGATCGACCGATTTTCCAGGGGGCGTATCGACAACTGCTGATGCGGCGACAAAAGTACCTGTGTGGTGCCGCTGGTCAACACCTGCCCGGCGCCGGCCAGCCTCGCCAGGGATTCCGCAGTGTTCACGCACTCGCCGAGGAACTCACCAAGCTCCTCGATCACGGCTCCATGATGAAAACCGACCTGGATCGCCAGTTGAACGCCGGAGACGGGTGGCAGGTCGGCGACCCGCCGCTGCATGGCGATGGCCGCCTGGCAGGCATCGTTGGCGTTGGCGAAGACTGCGGTGAGGTCGTCCCGACCGGTCTTCACAATGCGGCCGTGAAAGCCATCAATGCCACGGCGCATGCGTTTCATGCAACGGTCAACGGCGTGCAGGGCTTCGGCACCAGCGAGTTTTTCGAATAGTCGTGAGCTCCCGGCAACCGCAGCAAACACTACCGACAGCATCCTTTCTCTGCTGCTCATGTATCGTACTCCCTGTCTTGTTCCTTGGCATCAGCCTGCTGCATCGATTCTGCAGGCCGGTCATCATCGCTGCTGGGCTTGCTGTTCATCGCCGCACGACCTGTAGCGGAATGATTTCCGGCGATGAGCAGCGATCGCCGGGTGGCTGCGGGTCGAACACCGAATCGCCTCCAGCCATGGTTGTCAGCTCGGTCCCGGGACGCAAATCCTTGAAGTCGAACAAGGTCTGGTCGGCCAGATGCGAGGGAACGATTTTCTGGAGCGCAGAAAAAACCGATTCCGTGCGTCCAGGGTAGCGCCGATCCCAGTCAGCCATCATTTCGCGAATTTTCTGGCGTTGCAGATTGTCCTGCGAGCCGCAGAGATTACAGGGAATGATCGGGTAGTCCATGCCGCGCGCGAAACGCGCGATGTCCGCTTCGCCGCAGTAGGCCAGCGGTCGGATCACCACATGCACGCCGTCGTCGGTGACCAGTTTGGGCGGCATTGCCTTGAGCTGTCCGGCAAAGAAAAGATTGAGGAAGAGCGTGTGTACGATGTCATCGCGATGGTGACCAAGCGCGATCTTGTTGGCACCGATTTCCTTGGCGGTACGATAAATGATGCCGCGACGCAGTCGAGAACACAGCGAACAGGTCGTCTTGCCCTCCGGAATCTTGCTCTTGACCACCGAATAGGTATCCCGTTCGACGATCCGATAGTCGACACCAATTTTCGTCAGATATCTCGGTAGCACATCAGCAGGATAACCCGGCTGTTTCTGGTCGAGATTCATGGCGATCAAGCGAAAATCGACCGGTGCACGTTCACGCAAGGCCATCAGTAGCGACAGCAGCGTGTACGAGTCCTTGCCGCCGGAAATGCAGACCAGAACCGTATCGCCATCCTCGATCATGTTGTAGTCGGCAATCGCCTTGCCAGCCTGGCTCTCCAGGCGTTTTCTCAGGCGCAGCAGGGTATTCGACAGTTCCAAAGGAGCCCTTTCCAATGGCATGATGAATTACAGATGCGCACTGCGACCGCCATCCACATTGATGACCTGACCGGTCACGTAGGTTGCGTCTTCGAGTAGATAATGTACCGCCCGGGCGACGTCCTGCGGACAGCCGGCTCGCTCCAGCAAGGTATGTGCCACGATTTCTGCGCGCGTGCTACTGTCAAAAAAGCCATCCTCGGGCCACAGGATCGGCCCCGGAGCAACGGCATTCACGCGCACCAGCGGCCCCAGTTCAATGGCCAGGGCACGCGTCAGTCCCAGCAGGCCCGCTTTCGCTGCGCAGTACAGTGGATGACCGGCGAGTGGTCTTTCGGCATGGATGTCGGTGATGTTGACGACGGCGCCGCGCGCAGCCAGCAGATGTGGCGCGGCAGCCTGGGTCAGAAACAGCGGCGCCTTGAGATTGCTGCCCACCAGATCATCCCAGGCCTCCTGGTCAATGCTGCCGAAAGGCGTTGGAAAAAAGCTTGAGGCGTTGTTCACCAGGGCATCGAGACGGCCAAAACGATCAATGGTGCCGGTCACCAGCCATGGCAAGGTCTCGATGTCCCGCAGATCGGCCTGCAGACAAGCTGCCGAAAAGGGTCTGAGCGCATTCAGTTCGGCAACCAGCGCTGCGGCAGCCGCCGATGCCTGGCGGTAGTGCACCATGATGTTGGCTCCGGTTGCGTGCATTTCGCGCGCAATGGCGCTGCCCACCCGCTTGGCGGCACCGGTTACCAAGATCGTCTTTCCGCTCATCCCCTGCTCATCCCCATGCTATCCCAACGATCAGGAAAGCAACCAAGAGTTGATTCTAGCGGATTCTTGCCACCGTCTTCCGAAAAACGCTCCTTTCCATCGGCGTCGCGGTAAACTGTAACAAAACTGATATTGGGAGATCATTGATGAGCCACCTGGACACCCCCCTCGACGCCGACGATCTGATGATGATTACCGAGCGTATCGGCAAACTCCCGGCAGCCGAAGCCGAATGGGTCAGCGTCCTGCTGCAGGAGTTACTGCGCGCGCGCGCACGCGAAGCTGAATTGCTGGCCGGGGAAGCAACCCTCCGGCGAGAAACCGAGGCGCACAGCGCTGAGCTTGACGATCACCTGGCACAGCTCGCTCTCGACACCGCCGAGTGGTTGAAAACACTGTGGAATGTCGGCTACATGGGAGCTGGCAACTTTCGTGCCGACCCACGCTCGACATTTCCGTCGATTGACCTCGAAGATATCCGGAAATCCTCGCTCTTTGCCCGTATTCGCCAGGGCAAGCACGCCCTTCCGTTTGCACCGCCGACCCGGCAGGGCTTGCCCTGGCACGAACTCCTCGAAGGCCAGGCAGAGCAAACCCACACGGTAAATGCTGAAGTCATTCGCGATGAAGAGGATCTGCCGATCGGGGCGATCATCGAAGCTTGTGCCGAGTGGCAGATCATCGAAGAAGACGCCGGGCAACAGGAATTCATCGTGCAATACCAGGGCAAGGGACCGCGCTACCGGCTGCGGCTGACCGACGGCACGACTGCCCGACTGCATCGCGAACCGCCGAGTATGACGTGCAAGATCCACCTGCAAGGGCACGGTAGTTTCCACAGCTACACGCTCGAATGGCCCGAAGCCGACGACCGCAAGCAGTTCGTGCCCTTGCGCGCAGCCACCTGGGCGCGTGCAGAATCGGAGGCGGAGCATTGGCTGGCGACGACGCATCCGGAAGTGTACGGCCAGGTCCGCTTCGAAGTCTGCGAACAGTGAAGCATTGACTGCCCGGATCGCAGCCTCGCTGCCCGTTCCGACGGCCGATGCGCTGGCCGGCAGCGCAGCGCTGAGCCGCGACATCGCGGCGCGGATTGAAGCCGCAAGCGGCTGGATCGGCTTCGATCGCTTCATGGATCTCGCGCTCTACTCACCAGCTCAGGGCTATTATGCCGGTGGTGCGCACAAGTTTGGCGCAGGCGGAGATTTCATTACCGCACCGGAGCTCGGCTCGACCTTCGCTCAGACCCTGGCCGCGCAGGCAGCGCAACTGCTTGCACTGACTTCTCCACAAATCGTCGAGGTTGGCGCCGGGAGCGGGCAACTCGCCGCCGACCTGCTGCTTGAACTGGCTCGGCGCGACCAGCTTCCCAAATGTTACGGCATCCTCGAAGTGTCCGGTGAATTGTGTGCCCGCCAGCACGAAACGCTTGGCAAGCGTGCACCGCATCTCCTGCCACGCGTACGCTGGCTTGACCACCTGCCCGAGCATTTCGATGGTTTGGTGCTAGCCAACGAAGTGCTCGATGCGATGCCGGCACATCTCGTGAGCTGGAACGGGGCAACAATCGCCGAGCGCGGTGTTGCGGTCAAGGATGGGCAGTTCATCTGGAGCGATCGCCCGGCCAATGGCCGGCTGCTCGAACGTGCCCGAGTTCTGGCCGCGGAATGTGCGATAGCACCCGGCTATCTGAGTGAAATCGCACTGCTGGCGCCGGCCTGGGTGGCGCAATGGGCCGCGATCCTGGGACACGGTGCGCTGCTTCTGATCGACTATGGCTTTCCGCGGCGCGAATATTACCACCCGCAGCGCGATGCTGGCACGCTGATGTGTCACTACCGTCACCACGCACATGGTGAACCCTTCTACCTGCCGGGCTTGCAGGACATCACGGTGCATGTCGACTTCACCGCCATCGTCGAAGCAGGCTGTGAGGCCGGACTGGATTTGCTGGGCTACACCACGCAGTCGAACTTTCTCTTCAACTGCGGCTTGACCGAGATCCTGGCAAGAACGCCGGCGAGCGACCCGATGCGCTACCTGCCGCTCGCCAACGCGGCACAAAAACTGGTTTCACCAGCGGAAATGGGAGAACTTTTCAAGGTGATCGCCCTTGGTAAAGGCATCAGCGAACCACTACTGGGCTTCGTCAACGGCGACCGCAGCGCGGCACTCTAGGCTTGACGATGGACAATTCTGGCAGCAGCTCCACCAACCCCTTCCGTGTGAGCTAAATAGCGCGTATGCTGGCGCGTGCCATCTGGCATGCCACACTGCAACAGCTTAAGGAGAATCCGCATGGCCAAGAGTCAGTTACGCAGTAATCGCGAAGTCAAGAAACCGAAGCAACCCCAGAAGCCCGTCGTGCCGACGACACCTTTTGGTGGAACATCGTCGAGTGCCGGCTCGCACACACCCGAAGTCAAGAAGAAGTGAGCTGCAGCGCAGCCACACTCGCGGCCTGAACCCGAACCCTAAAGAGACGGCGAGCAAACCGGTAGGTCTGCCGGTGCCTGCAGAAGGAGGAAGCGCTGCCCGATCCGATCGATGGGTCAACTTTTACCGATGTGACCAGGCGCACCATGCCCCGCTCACTGCGCGACTGGCGCCTCGCTCGGCGGTGCGGCGACAAAGGAAAGCGTCCCGCTGCGCATCTGGAACGTTCCCTGCAAGGGGCCCATGCCACCGTCGGGTTCTCCGTCAAGTTTCGCAAAGCCCTCGCAGCTGCGCGTTTCGACGACAAACATGCGCTTGCCTTGCTTGAGAATCCAGGCATCGTTACCCGGCGCATAGACCTCTACCCTGCTTTCAGCACCTCCCGGTCCCATCTCGTGCCGCCGCTGGCAATCGGGCATGCGCGCCGCGACGATCGCGTACCTGGCGGTTTTTTCCCAGAAAAAGTTCTGAACACGAATCAGCGTCAGCGAATGCTGGCGCGAGGCAATTTCGAAAGACGCGCGCTGATCCGAACAGGCCATCAACAGAGGCAGAAGCAAGCAGGGGAGCAGCTTTTTCAATGACAAGGAAATTTCCTCTGGCGAATTCCGGAACCTGGTGGCGGCATCAGTCGAGCATCCGCCAGTGCAGCCACTCGCCAGCCCCGAGGGGGACCAGCCGATCGTCATCAGCATACGCGTAGGTTTCGGGTACACGCCAGTCCTGCTGTTCGAGCGTTACCTGGCCGCCATTGCGCGGCAAACCGTAGAAGTCCGGGCCATGAAAACTGGCGAAGGCCTCCAGCCGATCGAGAGCGCCTGCCGACTCGAAGGCTGCCGCGTAGAGTTCGAGCGCTGCATGTGCCGTGTAACAACCGGCGCAACCGCAGGCGGTCTCCTTGGCGGTGCGCGCATGTGGCGCGGAATCGGTTCCGAGGAAGAATTTACGGTTGCCTGAAGTGGCCGCGCGCAGCAGTGCCTGGCGATGCCTCTCGCGCTTGAGGACCGGCAGGCAGTAGTAATGCGGGCGCACCCCACCGGCAAAAATGGCGTTGCGGTTGTAAAGAAGGTGGTGAGCAGTGATCGTCGCCGCGACATTCGGCCCGCAATCGGCAACGAAGTTGGCGGCGTCAGCGGTCGTGATATGTTCGAAAACGACCCGGAGCTGCGGGTGCCGCGCCAGCAGAGGTCGCAGCACGCACTCGATGAACACCCGCTCGCGATCGAATACATCAATCGTCGGGTCGGTCACTTCGCCGTGCACCAGCAAAGGCATTCCCAGCTCGGCCATCGCTTCCAGCGCTGGCGCGCATCGATCGACATCCGTCACTCCCGAATCGGAGTTGGTCGTCGCTCCGGCCGGGTAGAGCTTGACGGCGTGCACGCTGTCGCAATCGACGGCACGGCGGATTTCGTCGGCGGGCGTTTTGTCGGTCAGATAGAGGGTCAATAGTGGTTCGAAAGCCACGCTCCGCGGCAGCGCGGCGAGGATGCGCGCACGATACGCTTGGGCAGCGGCGACCGTGGTGATTGGCGGGCGCAGATTGGGCATCACGATGGCGCGGGCAAACTGGCGCACCGTGTGCGGCAGGACCGCTGCCAGCGCCGCACCATCGCGCAGATGGAGGTGCCAGTCATCGGGACGAGTGATGGTGATCTGCATGCTTGCGTCTGAAGAAGGAAATCACGGAATTCCAGATTCTAACAGTGCTGGCGCCATTCCAGCAGATCGTGCAGCCAGGATATCCCTTGACCGGTCGATCGATACTTGCCTAGACTCTCGAACCATGAGTGAAGGCTACGTTCTCGCGATCGACCAGGGCACTACCGGCTCGACGGTGCTGATCTTCGACCACGACGGGCAGGTCAAGGGCCGAGCCTATTCCGAGTTCGCCCAGCACTATCCCCGGCCTGGCTGGGTGGAGCACGACGCCGAGGAGATCTGGCAGGTGACCGTCAGGGTCATCGGCGAAGCCCTGCGCGTCGCGCGTGTCCGAGCCAGCGATCTGCAAGCCATCGGCATCACCAACCAGCGGGAAACGACAGTGCTCTGGGATCGGGCCACCGGCAGGCCGGTGGCCCGGGCCATTGTCTGGCAGGACCGTCGGACAGCACGCTATTGCGACGAGCTGAAAGAGCGGGGACTGGAGGAATGGGTCCGCCACAAGACCGGTCTGGTGATCGACCCGTATTTCTCCGGCACCAAGGTGAAGTGGCTGCTGGATCACGTAGACGGTCTGCGCGCGCGCGCAGAGCGCGGCGAAATCGCTTTTGGCACCATGGATTGCTGGCTGGTCTGGCAGTTGACCGGTGGCAAGGCGCATGTCTCCGACTATTCCAACGCTTCGCGTACGCTGCTGTACAACATTCAGGAATTACGCTGGGACGAAGAAATTCTCGAACTGCTCGATATCCCCAAGGCGGTTCTCCCCGCGGTCAGGCCTTCTGCGTGCATTTTCGGATCGACCGATCCGGAGATGTTCTTCGGAACACACGGTATTCCCGTCGCGGGAATCGCCGGCGACCAGCAGGCGGCATTGTTCGGGCAAGCCTGCCACGGCGCGGGTCTCGCCAAGAACACCTATGGCACCGGTTCCTTCGTGCTGATGAATACCGGCAAAAAACTGGTCTTCAGCAAGGAAAAACTGCTGAGCACCATCGCCTGGGGGATTGGCGACGAGCCGGTCGAGTATGCTCTGGAAGGCGCCATCTTCATCACCGGCGCGGCCGTGCAGTGGCTGCGCGATGGTCTGAAGATCATTCAATCGGCTGCCGAGGTCGAGGCGCTGGCGCGCTCGGTGCCGGACAACGAAGGCGTCTATTTTGTGCCGGCACTGGTCGGTCTGGGCGCACCACACTGGGATCCCTACGCCCGCGGCCTGCTGATCGGCATCACCCGTGGCACCACCCAGGGACACCTCGTGCGGGCAGTGCTCGAGAGCATGGCCTACCAGACGCGCGACGTGATCGAGGCGATGCAGCGCGATTCCGGAATCACCCTCAAGGATTTGCGCTGCGATGGCGGCGCCTCGGTCAACCGTCTGCTGATGCAGTTCCAGGCCGACATTCTCGGGGTGCCGGTGGAAGTGCCGCGGATTGTCGAGACCACCGCCCTGGGCGCCGCCTATCTGGCCGGACTGGCCACCGGTTTCTGGAGCAGCCGTTCGGAGCTGGCCGCAAAATGGCAGCTCGACAACCGTTATACGCCGCGCATCGACGAGGCCGAGCGCCAACGTCTGTTCCGGCGATGGCACCAGGCGGTCGAACGCTGCAAGGGCTGGGCGCTGGATGACGAGTGAGCCTCATGACGTTCTGGTGTGCACTGAAGATTCATCAGCGCTCGGCGAGGCTGGCGCGCAGCTCGCGCAGATAAGCGAGTCCCTGGATCGCGCGACTGCCATACCAGGAGACCATTTCGCCGTCGATCAGAGCCACGCGAATGCCCGGCAGGTGTTCTGTCAATGGATGCAGATGCCTGGCACGGAAGGGGTAGGGCTCGCTGGAAAGAAAAACGATCTCGGCTTCCCGCACCAACTCCGGCAGATCGATTTCCGGATAGCGAACCAGGCTTGCCAGTGGCAGCGTATCCCAGCCGGCGGCAGCCAGCATACGCGAGATGTAGGTGTCACGGGCAACACTGAGCCAGGGTTCTCGCCAGATCAGGTAGAGCACCCGCTGCCGCGGTAGCCCGTTGGCCAGTGCGCCGAGCGCTGCCCATGCGTGCTCGAAGTCGGCACACAAGGCCTCGGCTTCTTTCTCTCGCCCGAAAATCCCGCCCAGCATGCGATACAGTTCGAGGTTGTCGCGGGCGGCCAGCGGGTGGGTGACGATCAGGTGTGGAACGAAATCGGACAGAGCTTCGACTTCTTCGCGACGGTTTTCATCGATGTTGACCAGTACATGCGTAGGCTGCAGCACGCGCAGTTTGTCAATGTCGAAACCCTTGGTGCCGCCGAGCTTCGGCACCCGCCGGACGACCTGCCGCGGATGGATGCAGAAACCGGTGCGACCGACCAGCAGTTCGGCGAGGCCGAGGTCGACCAGCAACTCGGTCAGGCTGGGCACCAGCGAGACGATGCGCGGCGTGCCGGGATAGCGAGTGTGCAGCTTGCCGAGCGCGTCAGACCATTGCATGATGAAGGCTCCACGTTCAAATAACAGGAGACAAGCATGCTAGCTCAGAAACTTGCCGTCGTGACCGGTGCCGCGCGTGGCATCGGCTTCGCCGTGGCGCGCGACCTTGCCGCCGCCGGGTGCATGGTACTGATGGTCGGGCGCGGCGCCGAAGCGATCGAAGATGCAGCCCGACAATTGCGCGAGAGTGGGCACGAGGTTCTGCCGCACATCGCCGACGTTACCGATGCAGGCGCCGTTGCCGCCCTTGGCGCCCGCCTGCGCCGCGAGTTTGGCCGCGCCGACATTCTGGTGAACAATGCCGGCGTTTTTCTCGAAGCAGCGGATTTCGTGGTTCCGCAGGCGGCCAGCGTTTTCGTGGTCGATCCGGAATTGGTGGCGGCGACGCACGCTTGCAACGCGCTCGCGCCGCTGCGACTGATTCAGGTGCTTGTACCCTTGATGCGCGAAAATCGCTGGGGGCGGATCGTCAACGTCTCGTCCGGCATGGGGCAACTGGCCCAGATGGGCGGCTTCTGGCCGGGCTACCGGATGTCGAAAGCGGCACTCAACGCGTTGACTCGCCTCACTGCCAAGGAGTTGGAAGGCACTCCGATCAAGATCAATTCGGTCTGCCCTGGCTGGTGCCGTACCGGGATGGGTGGCGAGAACGCTACCCGCAGCGCCGAAGAGGGTGCCAAAGGAATCGTATGGGCGGCACTGCTGCCGGACGACGGCCCGAGCGGTGGTTTCTTCCGTGATGGTCAAGTGATCGAATGGTGAGACTCGGCAAGGGGGAGTCGCCTGGCGTTGATCTCCGGCAGAGTCTGAGACAAGTCCCGAGGGTAAACGTACTTCGACAGGTCTGGTCCCTCTCGTCCGATGCCGGACTGTCGGGGCAGCCGCGCCCGTGCCGCTGCTTGCGCCCGATGTCCGATCGGTGCGCAACGATATCTGATTCGGTCAGGCGTGGGCGAGCTCGATCAAGTTGTCGTCGTTTCGGCTGAGCAGATGCGATTGCGTCCTGCCTTCTTTGCGGCATACAGTGCCTCGTCGGCACAAGCGATGGTACGGTCAAATGTCTGCGCGCCATCGAATTCGGCAACGCCGACGCTGACTGTCACCAGCATCGCCTCCGGTGGCCCGAGAGGCGATCTGGCGATCCGTTCGCGCAGGTTTTCGGCAATCCGCAGCGCGTTCTCCTGGCCGCAATCCGCCAGAACCAAGAGGAATTCCTCGCCCCCCCAACGCACCGCGATGTCCGAATTCCTCGATACCTCGCGCAATAGTCTGGCCACGGCGGCCAGAATCCGGTCGCCGAACAGGTGCCCATAACGGTCGTTCACCGACTTGAAGTGATCGATATCGATCAGCAGGACGCTGATCGGCTTAGGCGTACGACGCCAGCTTGCCAGCATGCGTTCCTGCAGAATCGAATAGGCGTAACGATTGAGCAGCCCGGTCAGTTCGTCGCTCGAAGCCATCTCCTCGATCCGCGACTGATAGCGCCCCAGCGCCAGATAAGTCAGATAGATGGCGATCAGCGTCACGACCATACTGATCGCCAAATTGACGTATAAGGTATGGCGGATCTTGGCCAGCGCGACTTCCTCATTCTGTTCGACGAACAGATACCATTTCAACTCGGGCAGATAATTGACGTTGAGGATGTGGTTGTCACCGGCCACTGTAAACTGGTACGAGCCTTTTTTCTCTTCCAGGATCCGGTCCACCAGCGGCCCCACGCCGGGATTGGTGCGCAGATCCGGATGAAGTCCGGTCTGATCGGCGAACAGGACGATTCGGCCCTGCTGGTCGACAAAATAGACCGTCCGGTGAAAACGCTCCTGATACAGCGCGATCAAATGCCGGACGGCATCCACGGTCAGACCGATGCCGGTAGCGCCGATATAGCGGCCGGCGTAATCGAAGACCCGATAATTGATGAATATGGTCAGCGCATCCTTGTTGGCCAGATCGGGGTCGACATTGATCTCGTAATCCTCCTTCATTTCACTGACTCGGAATTGGAGAACAACATGGACATCGTCAGTCATTTTGCCGCCCGCTTCGACCGCACCCGCGAAGAGGAGCTTTCGCTGGAGGACTATCTGGCGGCGTGCAAGCGAGATCCGCTGAGCTACGCCAGCGCCGCCGAACGCATGCTGCGCGCGATCGGCGAGCCGCAGACGGTGGACACCCGCAACGACCCGCGGCTGTCGCGCCTGTTCGCCAACAAGGTGATCAAGATCTATCCGGCTTTCGCCGAGTTCTACGGCTGGAAGACGCCATCGAGCAGGTGGTGAGCTACTTCCGCCACGCGGCGCAGGGGCTCGAGGAAAAGAAGCAGATCCTCTACCTGCTCGGCCCGGTCGGCGGCGGCAAGAGTTCGATCGCCGAGCGCCTGAAGTCGCTGATGCAGGAGGTGCCTTTCTACGCGATCAAGGGTTCGCCGGTGAACGAGTCGCCGCTCGGCCTGTTCGATCCGGACGAGGATGGCGCCATCCTCGACAAGGAATACGGCATTCCGCGCCGCTACCTCAACGCGCATCCTGTCGCCGTGGGCGGTCAAGCGGCTGGAAGAATTCGGCGGCGACATCCGCCGGTTCAAGGTCGTCAAGCGCTACCCGAGCGTGCTCAAGCAGGTCGGCATCGCCAAGACCGAGCCCGGCGACGAGAACAATCAGGACATTTCGAGCCTGGTCGGCAAGGTCGACATCCGCAAGCTCGAAACCTATGCCCAGGACGATCCCCGACGCCTACAGCTTTTCGGGCGGTCTGTGCCTCGCCAACCAGGGGCTGCTCGAGTTCGTCGAAATGTTCAAGGCGCCGATCAAGGTGCTGCACCCGCTGCTGACTGCGACGCAGGAAGGCAATTTCAAGGGCACCGAAGGCTTCGGCGCGATCCCCTTCGACGGCGTCGTGCTCGCGCACTCGAACGAAAGCGAATGGAAAGCCTTCCGCAACAACAAGAACAACGAGGCCTTTCCTGGACCGCATCTACATCGTCAAGGTGCCTTATTGCCTGCGCGTCTCCGAGGAAGTGAAGATCTACGAGAAGCTGCTGCGCGGTTCCTCGCTGGCGCAAGCCACCTGCGCGCCGGGTACCCTGCGGATCATGGCGCAGTTCGCCGTGCTGACGCGCCTGAAGGAGCCGGAAAACTCCAGCCTGTATTCGAAGATGCTGGTCTACGATGGCGAAAACCTGAAGGACACCGATCCGCGCGCCAAGAGCTATCAGGAGTACCGCGACTACGCCGGCGTCGATGAAGGCATGAGCGGCATTTCGACCCGCTTCGCCTTCAAGATCCTCAGCAAGGTGTTCAACTTCGACTCGACCGAGGTCGCCGCCAACCCGGTGCACCTGATGTACGTGCTCGAACAGCAGATCGAGCGCGAACAGTTCCCGGCCGAAACCGAGGCGAAGTACCTCGCGTTCATCAAGGAACACCTGTCGGTGCGCTACGCCGAATTCATCGGCAAGGAAATCCAGACCGCCTACCTGGAAAGCTATAGCGAGTACGGCCAGAACATCTTCGACCGCTACGTCACCTACGCCGACTACTGGATCCAGGATCAGGAGTATCGCGATACCGACACCGGCGAGGTGTTCGACCGCGCCTCGCTGAATGCCGAACTCGAGAAGATCGAAAAGCCGGCAGGCATCGCCAACCCGAAGGATTTCCGCAACGAGATCGTCAATTTCGTGCTGCGCGCGCGCGCCAACAACCAGGGCAAGAACCCGCTGTGGACCAGCTACGAAAAGCTGCGCACGGTGATCGAGAAGAAGATGTTCTCGAACACCGAAGAACTGCTGCCGGTCATCAGCTTCAATGCCAAGGCCAGCGCCGACGATGTCAAGAAGCACGAGGATTTCGTCAATCGCATGGTCAACAAGGGCTACACGTCGAAGCAGGTGCGGCTGCTGTGCGAGTGGTATCTGCGCGTTCGCAAGAATTCGTGACCCGTGACATTCGTGACGATCAACGGGCGTGGAGGACATCCCTTGCAACAGATCATCGATCGAAGGCTGGCCGGCAAGAACAAGTCGATCGGCAACCGTGAGCGCTTCCTGCGCCGCCACAAGGAGCAGATCCGCGAAGCGGTGAAGCGCGCCGTCGCCGGGCGTGGCATCCGCGACATCGCCCAGGGCGAGGACATCCACATCCCGCGCCGCGACATCAGCGAGCCGGTGTTCGGCCACGGCCCGGGCGGCCGACGCGAAATGGTGCATCCGGGCAACCAGGATTTCGTTCGCGGTGACCGCATCGACCGTCCGCAGGGCGGCGCTGGCCGGGGCGGTTCCGGGCAGGCCGGCGATTCCGGCGAGGGAGAAGACGACTTCGTCTTCCACCTGACGAAGGAGGAGTTCATGCAGGTCTTCTTCGACGACCTGGCGCTGCCCAATCTGATCCGCACCACGCTCGCCGACACGCCCGAGTACAAGACGCACCGGGCCGGCTTTTCCAGCGACGGTACGCCGAACAACCTGCATGTCGTGCGCTCGATGCGCGGCGCCATCGGCCGGCGCATCGCGCTCGGCAGCGAATCGCGGCGCGAACTGATCCGTCTCGAAGCACTGCTCGAGGCCCTGCTCGCACCGCCGCTTGACCCGTCGCGCCGGCAGGAGATCGAGCGCTCGAGCATGACATCGAAGCGCTGCGCGCGCACATCCAGCGCATCCCCTACCTCGACCCGATCGATCTGCGCTATCGCAGCCGCGTGCGGACGCCGGTGCCGACCGCCAAGGCGGTCATGTTCTGCCTGATGGATGTCTCCGGTTCGATGGACGAGGCGCGCAAGGATCTGGCCAAGCGCTTCTTCATCCTGCTCTACCTCTTCCTGACCCGGCACTACGAACGGATCGACCTCGTCTTCATCCGCCATCACACGCAGGCGCAGGAGGTCAACGAGCACGACTTCTTCCACGCCACGGAAACCGGCGGGACCGTCGTCTCGAGCGCGCTGGTGCTGATGGAGCAGATCATCCGCGCTCGCTACCCGAGCAGCGGATGGAACATCTACGGCGCACACGCCAGCGATGGCGACAACTGGCACAACGACAGCGCGCGCTGCCGCAAACTGCTGGCGAAGACTTCTGCCGCTGTGCCGCTACTTCGCCTATATCCAGGTGGTCGAGCAGGAGCAGAACCTGTGGCAGGAATACGCAGCGCTGGCGGAATCTCCGATGCCTTCGCGATGCGCAAGGCCAGTACGGTCCGACCAGATCTATCCGGTATTTCGCGAGCTGTTCAGCAAGGAAGGTGAGGAGCAAAATGAACGACATCCTTGACCCCCGAGGATCGACCGGCCGCTGCCGGCCCAAGCATCGGCGGCGAAGCTGCCGGCGCCAAGCGACTGGACCTTCGAGTTGCTCGATCAGTACCACGAGGTCATCCGCAGCACCGCCCGGCGCTTCGGCCTCGACACTTATCCCAACCAGCTCGAGATCATCACCGCCGAACAGATGATGGACGCCTATGCCTCGGTCGGCATGCCGGTCAACTACCGCCACTGGAGCTACGGCAAGGAATTCATTGCCACCGACCGGAACTACCGGCGCGGCCAGATGGGTCTGGCCTACGAAATCGTCATCAATGCCAACCCCTGCATCAGCTATCTGATGGAAGAGAACACGATGGCCATGCAGGCGCTGGTGATCGCGCACGCAGCCTACGGCCACAACAGCTTCTTCAAGGGCAACTACCTGTTCCGGATGTGGACCGACGCCTCGTCGATCATCGACTACCTCGTCTACGCCAAAGACTACGTCGCCGGCTGCGAAGAGCGTCACGGCATCGACGCGGTCGAGTTGTTGCTCGACAGTTGCCATGCGCTGATGAACTACGGTGTGGACCGCTATCGCCGGCCGAGCCGGCTGAGCCTCGGCGAGGAACGTGCGCGCGCGGCGGATCGCGAAGCCTATGCGCAGCAGCAGGTGAATGAATCTGGCGCACGCTGCCGCGGCGACCGGAAAAGGAGGCCGCCGAGAAGGAAGCGACACGTTTCCCGCCGAGCCGCAGGAAAACCTGCTCTATTTCATCGAGAAGAACGCGCCGCTGCTCGAACCCTGGCAGCGCGAAATCGTTCGCATCGTGCGCAAGGTGGCGCAGTACTTCTACCCGCAGCGGCAGACGCAGGTGATGAACGAAGGCTGGGCGACCTTCTGGCACCATCATCTGCTGAACACCCTGTACGACGACGGCTCACCTCGCCGACGGCCTGATGATCGAGTGGCTCAAGTCGCATACCAATGTCGTATTCCAGCCGCCGGTCGGCCACCCGGCCTACAACGGCATGAATCCCTATGCGCTGGGTTTCGCGATGTACTCCGACATCAAGCGCATCTGCGAAGCGCCGACCGACGAAGACCGCGACTGGTTTCCGGACATCGCCGGCAGCGACTGGCTGGCCACGCTCGATCACGCGATGCGCAACTTCAAGGACGAAAGTTTCATCGGCCAGTACCTGTCGCCGCGCCTGATGCGCGCCTTCCGGCTGTTCACCATCGTCGACGACGAGAAAGCGCCGACGCTCGAGGTCTCCGCCATCCACGACGAGGCCGGCTATCGCGTTCTGCGCGAGGCGATGTCGCGCCAGTACGACCTGGGTTCGCGCGAACCCAATATCCAGGTGTGGAGCGTCAACCTGCGCGGCGACCGTTCGCTGGTGCCTGCGCCACACGCAGCACAACGACCACAACGGCGCCCGCTGCACGACAAGGCATCGCGACGAGATCAAATGAAGTGCTCAAGCACGTCGCAGCGCCGCTTGTGGGGGAATGACTTCCCGGTCATCTCGAAAGCGTCGTCGGCCGGCATCAGGAAAGGCATCGGGAAAGGGTTGGCGGCAGTCATCGGGGTGCGGATCGAGACGCCCGCATTGGCGATCACGATGTCGGGAACGCCGCGCGCCGCGATGAAGTCTGCGCCGGCGGCGCGCAAGGACGCGGCGTCGGTGACATCGAGCGGGTAGCAGCGGACCTGGCCGGGCCAGCGTGCGGACAGTCGTTGCAAAGGCTCGGCCCGGCGCGCAGCCAGTCCGAGTTGTGCTCCTTGCCGCGCGTAGTATTCGGCCAGTGCCCAACCGATGCCGGACGAGGCGCCGGTGATGAAGACCTTGAGCATGCGGGAAGCCAGGATCGGGAAGATTCGCCGGCAGCGGCTCTGCTGCGACGGCGCAAGGCTTGTGGAGAATGCGCCAGAGTGACCGCTAGAATCGCTACTTTTTCTTGCGATCACTGCGCGCCATGCCGATCACCTGGTCGGTCAGCGCCGGCAGATCAGCCAATCCCTTGATCTCCTTGCCGGTGACCAGGTACTTGCCGTCGACGGCCATGGCCGGGACGCCCTGGATCTTGTACGCCTGCACCATCTGGTCGGCGCGCTTGGCCTTGCTGACGACGCTGAAGGAGTTGTAGGCTTCGGTGAATTTCCTGGCGTCGATGCCTTGCCCGGTCACCCACTCGGTGATGCTCTTGTCGTCATAAAGCTTGCTGCCCGCCTTGTGCAGGGCATCGAAGACCGCGTTATCCAGTCTGGCCAGATCGCCGGTGGCCTCCAGCGCATAGAAAAGTCGGGCCAGACTGGCCCACTGAGGACGTCCGAAGGTGACTGGCACGCGTTTGAAGGTGACGTCGCTCGGCAATGCGGCTGCCCACTTGCCGACAATCGGATGGAATTCGCTGCAGTGCGGACAGCCGTACGAGAAGAACTCGATCACTTCGATCTTCGCCGGCGTATCGGTCATCTGTGCCGGGACGATTGGTAGGTAGTCGCGACCTACCGCAAGTTCGGCCCGAACTGGCAGAATGACTGCCAGCATGGCCAGGGTGATGGCAAGCAGCCATCCGCTGCGAGCTCGATGCATAAGTTTCTCCTCTCTCAGTCTTTCCTGACCACATTGGCATCGATGCCCTGCCTGGCGAGGTCGGCACGCAAATGATTGACATCGTCGATCTTTTGATAGGGCCCGATACGAACGCGGTACCACACCTTGTCCTGCAACATCACCTGCTGAATTTGCGCCTCGGTTCCAAGTAAGGCCAGGCGTGCCTTCTGGTTGTCAGCCTCATTCGCGCTCTGGAACGAGCCGGCCTGCAGATAGAGTGGTTCCTTGAGTGTGCCGTCGGCCTTGCTCCTGGTACTGTCTGCCGGTTTGGCGTCCGCCGGTTTGCTCTCGGCGGTCTTGCTGGCAGCGGCTTTGCTCTCTGTCGGCTTGGTTTCGGCCGGTTTCCCCTCGGCCGGTTTCCCCTCGCTGGGCTTCGTTTCGATCGGCTTCGTTTCGATTGCCTTCGTTTCGGTCGGTTTGGCAGGCACAGGCCTAGCCTCCGCTGGCTTGATTTCCTCGGGCTTGGGATCGGGAATGGCCTCAGCATTGCCAGGCAGGATCTTGTAGAAGTCAAAGCGCGGTTTTTCGGTGACCGGGTCACCTGGCTTGCCAGGCAGTGCCACCGGCGCCGATGCGACCGGCGGCACTTCGGGAGTGGCTGCTGGCGGCTTGCCGGCAACGGGCGGCGGTAGCTTGGGTTGCTGGCCGGTGGTGGTGAAAGGCAGCGGTGCCTTGTTGATATACCAGACCACGCCGGCCACGCCGATGACGCCGATGACCAGGCCAATGAACAGGCCGAACAGGGTGCCTCCTCCCGATTTCCTGGCAGGAGGTGCTTTGCGGGGTTTCATGTCAAGACTCATGGAAGTCTTCGGTCCTCCGATCACATCGACTCCGGGCAACTGACGCCCAGAATTGTCATCCCATTATGGATCACCTGCCTGACGGCAGCCGCCAGTGCCACACGTGCATCTCGTAACACCGGATTGTCGACCAGAATTCGCTCGGCATTGTAATAGCTGTGGAACTCGGCGGCCAGATCCTTGAGGTAGAAAGCGATCAGATGCGGTGCCAGTTCGCTCGCGGCCGTTTCGACGACCTCCGGGAATTCACCCAGCCTGACGGCCAGGGCGAGTTCATGCGGGCTTTCCAGGCGGGCCAGGTCGGCGGTGGTCAGTGCTTCCTGCTCGCCTCCCCACAGGGCCAGCACCGAGCAGACGCGAGCGTGCGCGTACTGAATGTAATAGACCGGGTTGTCGTTCGACTGGCTCTTGGCCAGATCGAGGTCGAAATCGAGGTGCTGGTCGGATTTGCGCAGGACATAGAAGAAGCGGCAGGCATCGTTACCGACATCTTCGCGCAGCGTGCGCAGGGTGACGAAATCTCCAGAACGCGTCGACATCTGTGCCTTCCAGCCAGAGCGATAGAGTACGGCAAACTGCACCAGCGCCACTTCGAGCACATCAGGATCAAGCCCCAGAGCGCTGATTGCGCCCCTGACTCGTGGAATATAACCGTGATGGTCGGCTCCCCAGACGTTGATGATGCGCTGGAAGCCGCGTTCGTATTTGTTGAGGTGGTAGGCGATGTCCGACGCGAAGTAGGTGTAAAGACCGTTGTCGCGCTGCACAACGCGATCCTTCTCGTCGCCAAAAGCGGTCGACCGGAACCAGCGGGCGCCATCCTGAACGTAGAGATGACCTTTTTTGTCGAGCCGCTCGACGCAACGCGCGACCAGTCCGATATCAAACAGCGACTGTTCGGAAAACCACACGTCGAAATGCACACCGGATTCCTCGAGATCCCTGCGGCAATCTGCGAGTTGCTCGGTGAGAACGAAGTCGTGCAGGGTTTTCCACTCCTCGCCAAGCAACTTCTTGGCCCTGGCAATCAGCGCATCGAGCAGGGTTTCACGCTGTTGCCCGGCGGCGGCGTCGGTGCGTTCGGGATCGGGCAGGTCGGGCAGGCCTTCGCTGATGCTGGCGAGCGGTCGCAGGTAACGGTCAGGATGTGCCGCCAGCAACTGCCTGGCCATGTCGCGAACGTATTCACCCTGGTAGCCGCTCGGGGGGAATGGCACGCTGTCCGGCTTGTTCAGTTCCAGGTAGCGCAGCCAGGTCGACAGGGCGAGGATATCCATCTGACGGCCAGCGTCGTTGACGTAGTATTCGCTGGTCACGTCCCAGCCGGCATAACCGAGCAGCTTGCACAGGCTGTCGCCATAAGCGGCACCACGGCCGTGCCCGACGTGCAGCGGTCCGGTCGGGTTGGCCGATACGAACTCGACCAGTACGCGGCGCTTGCCGCCAGTCGTCGAGCGACCAAACGCTGCGCCCTGTTCGAGAATGCTGTGCAGCACTTCGAGCTTGGCCGCAGGCGACAGGTGAAAGTTGATGAAACCAGCGCCAGCGACTTCGCTCCGATCGACCAGGGGCGAATACGGCAACTCCGAGATCAGCAGTTGCGCCAGTTGCCGGGGATTGCGTTTGATCGATCGCGCCAGTTGCATCGCAAGATTGCAGGAAAAATCCCCATGTGTGGCCTGCTTCGGTCGCTCGATATGGATGGCAGCGTCGGACTCGCTCGGTGCAACACTGAGCAGTGCGGCCCGCATCAGTTCGGCGAGGTGGCTCTTGAGATCGTGACTCATCGGATGCTTCTGGCAGAGAATTTGGTCAAGCCGCTGATTATACGACGCACAACGCGCGACCGGGCGAATGATTGGCGAGGGTAGCCGACTGCGCGGTCTGTCTTTTCTGCCTCTGGAATGCAGGAACTGGCATGACTGGTGTTAAATTGCGAGATCCGCATGGAGGTTGGTCGCGGGCATTGGCGCCTGCCACCAGCAATACGTTTTGTCTCTGGAAAGGGATCATGATTTCAAGTGTGCCCCCCCCGCTTCGGTACGGTTCTCCCCGACCCGAACGGCCTCGCATCAGTTGTGTTGTCCCGGCACTGAACGAACATGACAGCCTGCTCCTGCTGCTCCCGGAAATGGCCGAATTGCTGGATCAAATCAGTTCCGCCTGGGAAATCATCGTCGTCGATGATGGCAGTACCGATCGTACGCCGCAACTCATGACGACCTATGTGACCAGCAACCCGGGTGTCTACTACCTGCAATTGTCGCGTAACTTCGGCAAGGAAGCAGCGCTCAGCGCCGGGCTCGAAGTGAGCAGTGGAGATGTGGTGATCTGCATCGATGCCGATCTGCAACACCCGCTCGCCCTGATCCCGGAGATGCTCGTACGCTGGCAAGCAGGTGTCGACACCGTCTATGCGGTAAAAAGGAATCGCGACGACGAATCCTGGCTCAAACGCGTCGGCGCTTCGATCTTCTACGGCATCCTGGGGCAGGGGCAGAGGGTTCGTATTCCCCCCGATGCCGGTGATTTCCGGCTGATGGACAAGCAGGTCGTAGACGCGCTGATTCGCCTGCCTGAACGCACCCGCTTCATGAAGGGGCTCTATGCCTGGGTTGGCTTCAAGGCCGAGCCGATGCTCTATGTTCCTGCCGAACGGCTGCATGGGCAAAGCCATTTCAATCTGCTGCAACTGATTCGTTTCGCGGTCGATGGCATCACCGCTTTCTCGACCTGGCCTCTGCGCACTTTCAACCTGGTCGGCAGCCTGATTGCGATGCTTTCTTTCTGCTATGGCAGTTACTTGGTGATCGATTATCTGATCAATGGGCACGACGTCTCGGGTTGGACCACCATCGTCACCGGAATGTTTTTCTTCTCCGGAATCAACCTGATGGCACTCGGTACCATGGGCGCCTATATCGCGCGGATTTTCGACGAGGTCAAACAGCGCCCGCTCTACGTGGTCAAGCGGAACATTGGGCAAAAACTGCCCGAAAACAAATCCTGAGCAGGCATCGATGAGCACAAGCAAGCGGCTGTCGGCATTTGTTGATACCCGATCAACGTGGCTGGTGATGTTGACCACGGCCGTGTGGCTGGCGGCTACGGCGGGAATCCGGCCCTTGATGCTTCCCGACGAAGGGCGCTATGTCGGCGTTGCCTGGGAAATGCTGACCGCCGCTGACTGGCTGGTTCCCCGCCTCGACGGCATGCCATTCTTCCACAAGCCGCCACTGTTTTATTGGCTGACGACTTTGAGCCTGAGCCTATTCGGAGCGCACGAGTTGCCGGCGCGAGCGGCATCACTGGTCGCCGGCCTCTTTGCCGCCGTAGGTCTCTACCGGTTCATCCGTCGTTACCGGGACAGCCAGCTCGCTACCCTGTCGATCGTCATCCTGGTCACTCAGCCGATCTTCTACGCAGGGAGTCAATTCGCGAACCTCGACATGCTGGTCGCCGGTCTGATTACCCTGACGATTCTTGCCGGGGCCGATGCCGTCCTTCGTCTCGAAAAGAAACTTCCCTATCGTGCTGTCCTGGCCATGAGCTATGCCTTTGCCGCACTCGGCATTCTTGCCAAGGGGCTGATCGGTATCGTCTTGCCGGGCGGCGTTTTGCTGCTCTGGCTGCTCTGGCGTCGAGCGTGGCGGGTTTTGCCAGCGATCTTCTGGCTGCCGGGAACTCTGCTCCTGCTGCTGATTGCGCTCCCGTGGTTTTTCTGGATGCAGCATTCCTACCCCGGATTTTTCGATTATTTGGTGGTTTATCATCACTTCCGGCGCTTTTCGGAAACCGGCTTCAATAACCAGATGGCCTTCTGGTTTTATATTCCGGTCATTTTCCTGGCCACTTTGCCGTGGTCGCCATGGTTTGCACGCGTATTCGTCCAGGTCGACCACGGAGATGCCGGGCGGGGTGGCTTGCGAAGCCTGATGGTGATCTGGTTCCTGTTCATCGTCATCTTTTTCTCTCTGCCGAGTTCCAAGCTGCTGGGCTACATTCTGCCGGCGATGCCGCCGGTTGCCTACCTGATTGCCGAATCCTTCTCGCACTGGCTGGATCGTGACCGGACGCGTGCCCTGCGCTGGTATGTTGGGAGCCTGAGCCTGGCCGCGATCGCCTGTGTCGCGCTGGTGGTCGGCGTTGCGCTTGCCGATAAAGTTTCCGCCAAATCTCTGGCGAGCACGGCCAGTTCCCTGCTGCAGCCACCGGACCAAGTGGTGCTGATCGATCAGTATCCATACGACCTGCCGTTCTATCTGCAAGCCCGCAAGCCTGCCTGGGTAGTCAGCGATTGGCAGGATCCGGAAATCGCCAGGCGCGACAATTGGCGAAAGGAACTCGCCGATGCCGGAGAGTTTGACCATGCCAGCCGGCAGGCGGTCCTGCTCACGCCCGCAGAGTTCGCGGCAAGACTCTGCAGTTCTGCTGCCGGCGTATTGTGGATCTGGGGCAAGCCGTCGGCGCCTGAGTGGCTGGGGTGGCTGCAGCAGCAGCCGGTATTTGCCGCCGACCAAAGGCACGCGCTGTGGCGGCTGCAGCCGGCAGCCCTCAGGAAACTCTGTGGCGAAAAGCCCAGCAACGACTGAGGATGAAGGTCAGCACCGCGATCGCCACCAGAATCACTGCGAGCAGCAGGTCATAGGCGATATTGGTGACGTGCAACAAGCAGGCGTAGCTCAGTTCGTTGATCATGAACCCGCTTGCCGAGACGAGAAAGAAGCGACCGCAGGCGACCGCCAGGGAATTCTGCTGATGACGAAAGGTCAGGCGATAATGTCCACCAAAGGAAACCAGAAAAGCGACCAGCCATCCGATCAGGTTGGCCAGCAGCGGAGGCTGCTGCCAAATGGTGACGCAGCCCACCGCGATCAGCCAATGCGTTGCCGCCGCTGCACAGCCGACGAGCACAAACCAGGCGAGTTGCGTGAACATCACTACCATGCCAGGTGCCTCTAGTAAGGTGAAAACTTCCCTTGATGTGGCCCGCAGGCGGATCGCCATTTGCGCCGACGACTTCGGAATGTCGGCCGGAATCGACGAAGGCATTCTTGAACTGGCCCGACTGGGCCGCCTCAGTGCGGTCAGTTGTCTGGTGCAGGGGCCGACGCTGAGCGAACATGTTTCTTCGCTGGCGCTGCTGCCGGTGGACATCGGGCTGCACCTCAATTTTACCGAGGCCTTTGCCAGGGGCCAAATCTGCTTCTCGCTGCCGCGCCTGATCAGCGCCTGTTATCTGCGACAATTGCCGCGGTTCCTGGTCACCGCGACCATTGATTGCCAGCTGGATGCTTTCGAGACCCACTTCGGATGTCCTCCGGATTTCATCGACGGCCACCAGCATGTCCATCAATTGCCGCTGATTCGCGAGCAGTTGCTGGAGCGCATTGCTCGGCGCTATCCGACGCATGCTCTCTGGCTGCGCTCGACGCAAACGGCGCGCCACTTGACAGTCGATCGCGGCAAACGCTTGAAGGCCCGGATCATTGCCTGCCTGGGTGCGCGGACGATGCGCCGATTGGCGGATGCGCAGGGTCTGCCGATGAACCGTCATCTGCTGGGGGTCTACGGTTTCTCGGCAAGCCCCGAAGAATACCGGCAACTGCTGATGTCCTGGTTCGTCGGTGCTGCAGACGGCGACCTGTTGATGTGCCATCCCGCAAGCGCTATCGAGGCTGCAGACCCGATCGGGCAGCAAAGGATGCGGGAACACTCGGTGCTTGCCGACAGCCGTTTTCCGGCCTGGATCGAGCAGCATCGATTGACCATTTCGCGCCTGTCGAGAGCAGCTTGACTGATATGCGTATCAGGGCGGAGCGATGACGCTCGTTTCTGTGTAAACTCACTCCTTTGCCGACCTCAAGACCTGCCCGTCAGCCGTGCGACTTTTCCGCCTCGCCAAAATCCTGAGTATTGCGAGCCGCTACGGCCTCGACGAGATGATTCTCGAGCACGAACCAAGCGGTCGCCTGGCGGCGCTGTCGCGTGCCCTGCATTTCTGGCGACGTTTCGACACCCCGCCGGCGGTTCGCCTGCGCCAGGCACTCGAGTCGCTGGGGCCGATCTTCGTCAAGTTTGGACAGGTTCTGTCCACCCGTCGCGATCTGCTGCGTACCGACATCGCCGATGAACTGGCCAGGCTGCAGGATCGCGTACCACCGTTCTCGCCCGAACTGGCACTGACGCAGATCGAGAAAGCCTATGGCCGGCCGGCCAGTGCCGTGTTTGCCGAGTTCGATTCGACGCCGATCGCCAGCGCCTCGATCGCGCAGGTCCATTTTGCCCGTCTGCGGCCAGAAGACGGCGGCCAGGAAGTTGCCGTCAAGATCCTGCGTCCGGACATGCACGGCGTGATTGCCAATGATCTGGCGCTGCTCGAAACCCTGGCCGGCCTGCTCGAAAAGGTGTGGTCGGACGGGAAGCGGCTGAAGCCGCGCGAAGTGGTCGGCGAGTTCGCCAAATACCTCTACGACGAACTCGATCTGATGCGCGAAGCCGCCAACTGCTCGCAACTGCGGCGCAACTTCAGCGGCTCGCGGCTGCTGCAGGTACCCGAAGTGTACTGGGACCAATGCACGACGACGGTGATGGTCATGGAGCGCATGCGCGGCATCCCGATCAGTCAGATCGAGGCCCTGATCGCTGCTGGCATCGATTTGCCGGCGTTGTCACGTGCCGGCGTCGAAATCTTCTTCACGCAGGTGTTTCGCGATGGCTTTTTTCATGCCGACATGCACCCCGGCAATATATTCATCGCCACCGATCCGGCCCATCACGGCAGCTATATCGCACTCGATTTCGGCATCGTCGGGACGCTGACCGACAACGACAAGAATTACCTGGCGCAGAACTTCCTCGCCTTTTTCCAGCGCGACTACAAACGCGTGGCGATGGCCCATATCGAGGCTGGCTGGGCGCCGCCCGAGACGCGTGCCGACGAATTCGAGGCCGCCATCCGCGCCGTCTGTGAACCGATTTTCGACCGGCCACTACACGAAATCTCGTTCGGCCGCGTCCTGCTGCGTCTGTTTCAGACCTCGCGCCGTTTCAATGTCGAAATCCAACCGCAACTGGTGATGCTGCAGAAGACCCTGCTCAACATCGAGGGCCTGGGCCGACAACTCGACCCCAATCTCGACCTGTGGAAGACCGCCAAACCTTTCCTGGAACGCTGGATGAGCGAGCAACTCGGCAGCCGTGCATTCCATCGCAGCGTGCAGCAGGAAGCCCCCTACTGGGCACGCATCCTGCCGCAGTTGCCACGCCTGGTACACCAGGCACTGGCACAGACGAAAGCGCCGGATCTGGCGCCCTTGCTGGCCGATCTGGCACGCACACAGCGCCAGCAGAGGCGCTTGCTGGGGGTCATCGCCGTGCTGCTGACGGCGATACTCCTCGGTCAGCTATTGATGAATTGATGAATAATCTCTGAGAAGCGGCAAGTCCATCGAAAGGTGTTTTCGATGCTTTCAAGCACGATTATTCGAGGCCTGCACGCTCGGATAAATGAATAACCGGATAAGCTGTATCCGCAGTCGCTTATTGAACTGCCGGGCCATGCTGGCGATGACGTGCCAGCCAGTCAACAAGCAAACCAATACTTGGTGATGATAAACACAAGACCATGAATAGAATGGTAAAACCTGCGCCCAGGACGGGGATGCTCTCGCCCATTTTCTTTCTCCTTGATTGGCCTCGCAATGGCTGAGGCCGGATTACGTTTTGTTGTAGATCGTGTGATTCCCGGTATTCAAGATCGCATTCATAAGATAATCGGTTGGTGGCCAGGCGGCAAACGATAAAATCTCACTCGACGCATGAGTTTTTTTCATCCCTGCGCGCCCGTTCCGCTCCGTGGCCTGCATGCTCCAGAGAGGTTCTGGCCGCCCTGATGCAGATCTCGAATTCACGAATTCACACCCCGCAGACGACGCCAGAATTGCGTCCATCGAGTCTTGAAGGTAGTATCCATGCCGCGCACCGCATGCTGGTGTAGATCCCGTCACCCTACCGGTCCGGCGGCCCAACCCGAACCGTGCTCCAGTTGTTCGCCGTGGAAAAGAACCGGCCCCGCTTTTTGGCTCGGGTCCTCATATCAACTTCGCATTTCTTTATCGTTCCCAGAATGATTTCCGGCCTACTCAAGAAGATTTTCGGCAGCCGCAATGATCGGCTGATCAAGCAGTACATGCAGGTTGTCCGCAAGATCAATGCGCTGGAAGCAGGGACCAGCACGCTTTCTGACGACGCACTGCGCGGCAAGACCGCTGACTTCAGGGCTCGCGTCGCCAATGGCGAGACGCTCGACGCCTTGCTGCCGGAGGCTTTCGCCGTGGTTCGCGAGGCCGGCAAGCGTACGCTGGGTATGCGCCACTTCGACGTCCAGCTGATCGGTGGCATGGTCCTGCACGACGGCAAGATCGCGGAAATGCGTACCGGTGAAGGAAAAACGCTGGTGGCGACGCTTGCGTCCTACCTCAATGCACTCTCCGGCAACGGTGTCCATGTGGTGACGGTCAACGATTACCTGGCCAACCGCGACGCCGAGTGGATGGGGCGCCTGCATCGTTTTCTCGGCCTCAGCGTCGGCGTGAACCTGTCGCAAATGGCGCATGGGGACAAGCAGGCGGCCTACGCTGCCGACATCACCTACGGGACCAACAACGAGTTCGGCTTCGATTACCTGCGCGACAACATGGTCTACTCCGGCGCCGAGCGGGTGCAACGCAAGCTCAGCTTTGCGATCGTCGACGAGGTCGATTCGATCCTCATCGACGAAGCGCGCACACCCCTGATCATTTCGGGCCAGGCCGAAGACCATACCGAGCTGTATGTGCGCATGAACAAGGTCGCTCCGCTGCTCAAGCGCTGCGAGCTGGAGGAGGGTCCGGGGGATTACTGGGTGGACGAGAAAGGTCATCAGATCCTGATGACCGAGGAAGGTCACGAGCATGCCGAAGAGCTTCTGGCACAAGCTGGCCTGCTTCCCGACGGCGGCAGTCTCTACGATGCCTCCAACATCCTGATGATTCACCATCTGTACGCCGCTCTGCGCGCCCACAACCTGTTCCTTCGGGACCAGCAGTACGTGGTGCAGAACGGTGAGGTGATCATCGTAGACGAGTTTACCGGTCGCCTGATGTCCGGTCGTCGCTGGTCCGATGGTCTGCACCAGGCAGTCGAGGCCAAGGAGGGTGTCCGGATTCAGAACGAGAATCAGACCCTGGCATCGATCACCTTCCAGAACTACTTCCGCATGTACAGCAAGCTGTCCGGGATGACCGGCACCGCGGATACCGAAGCCTACGAGTTTCAGCAAATCTATGGTCTGGAAACGGTGGTCATCCCGACCAACCAGCCAATGCGCCGGACCGACCACAACGATCAGGTCTTCCGCACCGCCAAGGAAAAACACGCGGCGATCGTCACCGATATTCGTGGTTGCCGCGAGCGCGGCCAGCCGGTGCTGGTCGGCACCACCTCGATCGAGAATTCCGAGTTGCTCTCGGCCCTGCTGGACCACGAAAAGCTGCCGCATCAGGTGCTCAACGCCAAGCAGCATGCGCGCGAAGCCGAAATCGTCCGCGAGGCCGGACGGCCGGGGGTGATCACCATTGCCACCAACATGGCCGGTCGCGGAACCGACATCGTTCTCGGTGGCAGTATCGAGAAGCTGATCGCGCAGCTCCGCGACGACGAGGCGCTGAGCACGGATGAGCGCGATGCACGTATCGCCGAGATCCGTTCGCAGTGGCAAAAGCTGCACGATCAGGTCGTCGCCGCCGGCGGCCTGCACATCATCGGCTCGGAACGTCATGAGTCGCGGCGTATCGACAATCAGTTGCGCGGCCGTTCGGGTCGCCAGGGCGATCCCGGTTCCTCGCGCTTCTATCTCGCCCTCGATGACTCGCTGCTGCGTATCTTTGCCGGTGATCGTCTCAAGGCGATCATGGAGCGACTGAAAATGCCCGAGGGCGAGGCGATCGAGCATCCGCTCGTCTCGCGCTCGCTCGAATCGGCGCAGCGCAAGGTCGAAGCGCGCAACTTTGACATTCGCAAGCAGCTTCTCGAATACGATGATGTGGCCAATGATCAGCGCCAAGTCATCTACGCGCAGCGTAACGAGCTGCTGGAGACCGACGATATCTCGGAAACCGTGACGGCGATGCGCGAAGGTGTGTTGCACGACACTTTCCGGCTGTACGTTCCGGCCGAAAGCGTCGAGGAACAATGGGACCTGCACGGTCTCGAAAGGGCACTGGCTGCCGAACTTCAGTTGCAGGTGCCGATTGTCGAGTGGTCAAGGAACGAGCCGAATCTGCGCAGCGAAGACATGCTGCGGCGGGTCATCGAGACGGCTGCCGCCTCCTACGCGGCCAAGATCGAACTCGTGGGCGCCGAGGCCTTCCACCCTTTCGAGCGCAACGTCATGTTGCAGAGCCTGGATACGCACTGGCGCGAACATCTGGCGGCGCTCGACCACCTGCGGCAGGGAATCCACCTGCGCGGCTATGCGCAGAAGAATCCGAAGCAGGAATACAAGCGCGAAGCCTTCGAGCTGTTCCAGCGCCTTCTCGACAGCGTGCGCGTCGACGTGACGCGTCTACTGGTCACCGTGCAGGTGCGCGCTCAGGATGTCGAGGAAACCATTCCGCATGCCGATGTGCAGAACGTCCGCTACCACCATGCGGACTATGACGAAGCCTTGGGGCAGGGGGGCGACGACACGGCTGCGACGCGCGCGCAGAAACCGATGCACGTGGGCGCCAAGGTCGGCCGCAATGAACCTTGCCCCTGCGGCTCGGGAAAGAAGTACAAATACTGTCATGGCAAGTTGTCGTAGTTGCCTGGAGTGAACTGCCGCGTCGGAGCGTGCGGATCTACGCTCTGTCCTGGCGACTGCCGCTCTGCTTCGCTCCCGGATCCTGGTCGTCTCCGCCCGTGAGGTTGTAATGCCCGTCAATTACCGCACTCCCTCCCCTGCGCAACTGTTTCCAGTCGCTGGCGTTCGCCTCGGTGTCGCCGAGGCAGGCATCCGCAAACCTGACCGGCGTGACCTGGCCTTGCTGTCGCTGGCAGAGGGTTCTCGAGCTGCCGGCGTGTTTACCAGCAACCGTTTCTGCGCCGCACCGGTACAGGTCTGCCGTCGTCATCTCGAACTCGGCAGCGACATCCGCGCGCTGGTGATCAATACCGGCGTCGCCAATGCCGGTACCGGTGAGCAGGGCTGGCAGGCGGCGGTGCACACCTGTGCCGCCACCGCTCACTTGCTGGGCATCGACGACCGGCAGGTGCTGCCCTTCTCGACCGGCGTCATCCTCGAACCCTTGCCGGTCGATCGTCTGGTGGCCGGCCTGCCGCGCTGCGTCGCCGATCTCCATGAGAACCACTGGCACGCCGCCGCGCACGCCATCATGACCACCGACACGGTTGCCAAAGCCGCCTCGCGCCGCATCGATGTCGCCGGCCGGACCGTGACCATCACCGGCATCAGCAAGGGTGCCGGAATGATCCGGCCAAACATGGCAACCATGCTCGGTTTCATCGCCACCGATGCCGGCATCGCCACACCGCTGCTGCAACAGCTCTTGCGTGCGGCCGCCGACGCCTCATTCAACTGCATCACCGTCGATGGCGACACCTCGACCAATGATTCCTTCCTCCTGATCGCGACGGACCAGGCCGGGATCGAGTTTGCCGACGCGGCGGCACCCGGCTACACGGAGCTGCGCGAGGCAGTGATCGCCGTTGCCGTCGAACTGGCGCAGGCGATCATTCGCGACGGCGAAGGCGCCAGCAAGTTCATCAGCATCGCCGTCGAAGGGGGCCGCGACCGCGCAGAATGCAAGCGCGTCGGCTATGCAATCGCGCACTCGCCGCTGGTCAAGACCGCTTTCTTCGCTTCCGATCCCAACCTCGGCCGCATCCTGGCCGCCATCGGCTATGCCGAGCTGGATGATCTCGACGTGGAGCCAGTCAGCGTCTGGTTGAGCAGCGGCCAAACGGAGATTCTGGTTGCCGAAAAGGGCGGGCGAGCGGCTTCCTATCGCGAAGAGGACGGCGCCGCCATCATGCAACAATCCGAGATTGGCATCCGCGTCGCCCTGGGCCGCGGCACTGCCAGCGCCGCCGTATATACTTGTGATCTCACCTACGATTACGTGAAGATCAATGCGGACTACCGCAGCTAACCTTTCACCTTAATGAGGCAGGCGAGCGGATTCGGCAGGACGGCGAGGATCAGGTGCAGGATGTAGCTGTGCTTGAGACTCAAGCGTCGGCAATCAGTGCAGAACGTGCGGAACGGCCAGGGTGAACTCGGGGATTTCCGCCTCGAACTGCCTGCCGTCGACGGCCGTCAACTGGTAACTGCCGCGCATCGTGCCGACTGGCGTGTCGAGCTGGCAGCCGCTGGTGTAGGCAAACTTCTCGCCCGGTTGCAGCAACGGCTGCCGTCCGACAACGCCAAGACCACGCACCTCCTGGACCTCACCGCTCGCGTCGGTGATGATCCAGTGCCGCGAAATCAACTGCGCCGGCACGGTCCCGACGTTTTCGATGGTGATCGTGTACGCAAAAACGTAGTGGTCGTTCGTCGGATCCGATTGCTCGGCGATATATTGCGGGATCGCGCTGACGGCGACCTCGTATTTCTTGCTTTCGGCCATGTGTGCTCAATGTCGGAACGATCAGAACCGGCATTGCACACCAAACTGGCGGTAATGACAAGCTTGTTGAGAAAGCGAACCTTTCTTCTAAGCGGACAAGCCTTTTCGCGCTAGAATCCAGCCCAACTTCTCTGGGGTACCTGCCATGTACGTGATTGCTCCAAGCATCCTTTCTGCCGATTTCGCCCGGCTTGGCGAAGAGGTCGTGAATGTCATCGCCGCTGGCGCCGACTGGATTCACTTCGACGTGATGGACAACCATTATGTCCCCAATCTGACCATTGGTCCGCTGGTCTGCGAGGCCATCCGCCCACTGACGCAGGCACCGATCGACGTACACCTGATGGTCAAACCGGTCGATCGCATCGTTCCCGACTTCGCCCGGGCGGGAGCCAACATCATCACTTTTCATCCGGAGGCGTCCGAACATGTCGACCGGACGCTCGCCCTGATCCGGGAAAACGGTTGTCAGTCGGGGCTGGTGTTCAATCCGGCGACACCGCTCGACTACCTCGATCACGTCATGGACAAGCTGGACATCATCCTGCTGATGAGTGTCAATCCGGGTTTTGGTGGGCAGCAGTTCATTCCTTCCACGCTGGCCAAGCTCGCGGCCGCACGCGCCAGAATCGACGCCTATGAGCAGGACAGCGGGCGGCGAATCCGGCTTGAGGTCGACGGTGGAGTCAAGGTCGACAACATCGCCGCAATTGCCCGAGCCGGCGCCGACACTTTCGTCGCCGGCTCGGCGGTTTTCGGTGCCGGCAGCGACAGCGATCGCCACCGCTACAACAGCATACTCGCAGCGCTGCGCGCGCAACTGGAAAAGCCATGATCTCTTCACCGCTCGCCGTACGCGCCGTGCTCATCGATCTCGACGGCACCTTGCTGGATACCGTTCTCGATCTCCATGCCGCTGCCAACGCCATGCTGCGCGACCTGGGGCGCAGCGAAATTTCGGTCGAGTCGATTCGCAGCTATGTCGGGCGCGGCATTCCCAACCTGGTCAAGCGCGTCCTGGCAGGTTCGATGGCCGCCGCTGACGATGCCACGCCGCCACCAGCGGCGGCACTGGCCAGCTTCAGGCACCACTACAGTATCGAGAACGGTCGGAATGCCGCCTTTTTTCCTGGCGTTCGCGAAGGCCTGGAGGCGTTCAAGGCGCTGGATTTGCCACTCGGCGTCATTACCAACAAGGCCGAAGCATTCACCCTGCCACTGCTGCAGCGTACCGGCCTGCTTCCCTTTTTCGAGGTGATCGTCAGTGGCGACGTCCTGCCGCGTCCGAAGCCCGATCCGATGCCCTTGCTCTGGGCCTGCGGTCGCCTGGGTTTTTCGCCGGTCGACGTGCTGATGATCGGCGATTCGGTACATGACTTTCACGCCGGGAGGGCGGCCAGCTGCCCCGTTTTCCTGGTTCCTTACGGCTACAATGAAGGACGTGATGTTCGTGATCTGGCGTGTGATGCTATAGTCTCGTCCCTTGCAGAAGCTGCCCAACTCCTGGTTCGCGCATGACCGAAGCTTATTTCAATCGCCTCGCTGGCGAAGGCTACAATCGCATCCCGGTGACGCTCGAGACCTTCGCCGATCTCGATACGCCGCTGTCGATCTACCTGAAGCTCGCCAATGGCCCGTACAGCTACCTGCTCGAATCGGTGCAGGGCGGCGAGCGCTTTGGCCGTTACTCGATCATCGGTCTTGCCAGCCCGACGCGGATCGTCGTCAATGCGCATCAGGTGCTGGTGCTGAACGGCAACCGCATCGCCGAACGCGAAGACGACACCAACCCGCTCGACTTCATCGGCAAGTACATGAAGCGCTTTCGTGCCGCTCCGACTACCGGTCTGCCACGCTTCTGCGGTGGCCTGGTCGGTTGCTTCGGCTATGACACCGTCCGCTATATCGAAACCCGGCTGACGCGCTCCCAGAAAGCGGACGACCTTGGAATTCCCGACATCGTGCTGCTGCTTTCGGAAGAAATTGCGGTGGTCGACAACCTTTCCGGCAAGCTGACGCTGGTCGTCTATGCCGAGCCCGGTGTTCCCGGCGCCTACCAGAAAGCGCAGGCCAGGCTCAGGAAACTGCTCGCCCGCCTGCGCGAACCGGTGCGCATTCCACCCGAAGCGCCGCAACCTTCGCAGCCGGCGGCCTCGATGTTTGGTGAGACGCAGTTCAGGCAGGCGGTACTGAAAGCCAAGCGTTATATCACCGAGGGCGACATCATGCAGGTGGTTCTGTCACAGCGCATGAGCAAACCCCTGGCTGCCAGCCCGATGGCGCTGTACCGGTCGCTGCGCTCGCTCAATCCGTCGCCGTACATGTTCTACTTCGACTTCGAGGATTTCCACGTCGTCGGCGCTTCGCCCGAAATTCTCGTTCGTCTCGAAGGCGACACGGTCACCGTCCGGCCGATCGCGGGCACACGCCGACGTGGCGTTTCCTTCGAGGAAGATCAGGAACTCGCTGCCGAATTACTGGCCGACGAGAAGGAACGTGCGGAGCATGTGCAGCTCCTCGATCTCGGTCGCAACGACATCGGCCGCGTCGCTTGCGTCGGTACGATCAAGCTCACCGAAAACATGATCGTCGAGCGCTATTCGCACGTGATGCACATCGTTTCGAACGTCGAAGCCAAACTGCGGCCAGGCCTGAACGCGCTCGACGTGCTCAAGGCGACTTTCCCGGCAGGAACCGTCTCCGGCGCGGCCAAGGTGCGGGCCATGGAGATCATCGACGAACTGGAACCGGTCAAACGCGGCATCTATGCCGGCGCGGTCGGTTACCTCGGTTTCAACGGCGACATGGATCTCGCGATCGCGATCCGCACCGCCATCGTCAAGGACGGCCAACTGCACGTGCAGGCGGGCGCCGGCATCGTCGCCGATTCCGACCCGGCATCCGAATGGCAGGAAACGCAGAACAAGGCCCGCGCCGTACTGCGCGCTGCCGAACTCGCCGAGCACGGCCTCGACACCCGCATGTAAGGGGCGGTCGGCCAGGCAGGTGCGACCGCGACTTCGCTGGGCAGGCCCGGCAGCTCGCTCACTCCGCCGGTGCTCCGGTCAGAGGCACGAATGCGACCGGCAGGACCCGCCTTTCGGCAATCCGGCCTTGCGCGTCCTTGCGGATCGTCCATAGATCCTGTCCGAAATACCGACTGCCCACCGGCATCACCAGCATTCCGCCAGGCTTGAGCTGCTCGACGAGTGCCGGAGGAACCCGTGCAGCGGCCGCGGTGACGACGATCGCGTCGTACGGAGCGTGCTCCGGCCAGCCGAAGTGGCCGTTGCCCGTGCGCACCTCGACATTGTGATAGCCCAGCCGCTGCAGGCGCTGGCGCGCCTGTTCGGCGAGCTCCGCGATGATTTCCAGCGAATAGACCTGCTTGACCAGGCCGGCCAGAATGGCCGCCTGGTATCCGGAACCGGTACCTACTTCAAGGATCACGTCTTCCGCCTTGGGGCGGATCAGTTCGGTCATCAAGGCGACGATATAGGGCTGCGAAATGGTCTGCCCATGCCCGATCGGCAGCGGGTGGTTGGCATAAGCGCAGTCCACCAGTTCTTCCGGAACAAAAGCGTGCCGCGGTACCGCGCTCAAGACCTCGAATACCCGTTGCTCCAGTGCCGCGCAACCGGTCAGATGGCCGGTCGCGAGCATTTCGTCGCGGATTTCATCGAGCAACAGATCGACCTCCCGATGATCCGCCTTGCTCATTGACGCCTCACTGAACGCTGGCCCGGCGCACAGACTTCCTGCCACGGAGACCGACCTGGCCATGGCACTCTCGTCGTAGGGCAAGACCTGCTGGCCATGCCGATCATCGCGACCAATGAACGCGCAGCAGCATTTCCTGCGGGTTGTAATGAAATTCGAGTTCGCCCTGGTACGCGTGATGCACGGCTTCACCCAGGGCGCGCGCGAGATGGATGTCGGTGGTGCTGACCCGAACCTCTCCCTCGGCTTCGTCGATGGCCATCACCCGCTTCAAGGGATGCTCCGCACGTTGACGCTCGGCTTCGTTGCGCACCAGGTGCAAGATCTCCTCGTGATGCGCCTGCAGGAAGGCGCCGGCAAGGAAGACAAACCCGGCCGGACAATGATCGTGCACGCGCTGGCAGGCCGGACAGCTTGCCCGATGCGCATCGGTTGCTGCCGAGATACCCCATTGCCAACGGCCAGCATGGAAAACGGCGCCGCAATGCGCGCAGATGGTAGGCTCCGGAAGTTTTCCCCGGCTCTTGTAGCTGTCATGCTGCGCTTCCTGCAACAGGCGATCATGGCGAACCGGCTGATAACCGGGGGGAATGGATCTGCTACTCATGACAAAACTCCTCAATGAAAATGTCACCCCGGCGACAGGCGAAAACCACCCATTCTTCACACTCTGCCCACCCTGGGTATTGCCAGCACCGCAACCCTTAGGAAACAGCCTGCTGACACATTCATGATAGGTCGTCCGATGGCATTTTCCAGGAAAAAAACGAGATCCACCTTGCCAGGACGCAGCGCGTCCCGCCGACTCATTGCCGCATGGCATGCCGGACCGCATCGTCCACATTTTCCAGGAAGATGAATTCGAGTCGCTCCTTCGCCTCCTGCGGCACTTCATCGAGATCCCTGCGGTTCCTTGCCGGCAACAGCACCCGCTGAATCCCGGCGCGCATGGCGGCGAGCACCTTGTCCTTGATTCCGCCCACTGGCAGAACGAGTCCCCGCAGGCTGATCTCGCCAGTCATCGCGGTATCGTTGCGGACCGGGCGGTCGACAAACAGCGAGGCCAGCGCGATGAACATCGCCACGCCCGCACTCGGACCATCCTTGGGGATCGCCCCCGCCGGCACATGCACATGTACGTTGCTTTTCTCGAAGCTGCCGGCATCGATGCCGAGGTCTGCTGCACGCGTTTTCACCAGGGTCAGCGCTGCCTGTGCGGATTCCTTCATCACCTCCCCGAGTTGCCCGGTGAGGATCAACTTGCCGTCACCCGCCGTACGGCTGGCTTCAATGAACAGAATGTCGCCACCGACCGGCGTCCACGCCAGCCCGGTGGCCACTCCGGCAAGACCGGTGCGCAAGGCGACTTCGTTATCGTACTTGCCTGGACCGAGTATGCTGGCGAGATCGCCCTCATCGACCCGCATCGACGGCATCTTGCCCTCGGCAATGTTCACCGCGGCGCGTCGGCACACCGCGCCAATTTCCCGCTCGAGCGAGCGCACGCCGGCTTCGCGCGTGTAATCGCGGATGATCGCCACGAGTGCCTGTTCCGAAAACTCGATCTGACCTTCCTGGAGGCCATTCTGGGTAATCTGACGTCCGACGAGATAACGCCGGGCGATCTCCCGCTTTTCCTCCTGTGTGTAGCCGGGCAACTGGATGATCTCCATGCGGTCACGCAGTGGCCCCGGAATGTTGTCCAGCACATTCGCGGTGGTGATGAACAGCATCCGGGACAAGTCGAACGGCAAGGCCAGATAGTTGTCGCGGAAGGTATTGTTCTGCTCCGGATCGAGCACTTCGAGCAGGGCGGCCGAAGGGTCACCCTGAATACCGGCACCGAGCTTGTCAATCTCGTCGAGCATCATCACACAGCCTCGCGATCCGGCCTTGCGGATCGCCTGAATGATGTTGCCGGGCAGGGCGCCGATGTAGGTGCGCCGGTGGCCGCGGATTTCGGCTTCATCGTGGACGCCGCCGAGCGATGCGCGCACGAACTTTCGTCCCAGCGCTCTGGCGATCGACTGGCCAAGCGAGGTCTTGCCAACTCCGGGCGGGCCGACAAAGCACAGAATGGGTCCGTGCCCGCTCGGGTTGAGCTTGCGCACCGCGAGAAACTCGACGATACGCTTCTTGACCTGGTCGAGGCCGAAATGATCGGCGTCGAGGATTTGACGGGCTTCGGCAATCTCGATCCGATCCGGCTCGGGTGCCCGCCATGGCAACTCGATCAGCCAGTCGAGATAGGCACGCACCATCGAGTACTCCGCCGAAGCGTCCGACATGCGCGCCAGGCGCTGCAGCTCCTTGTTTGCCTGACTTGCCACCTCCTCGGGCATCTGGGCTTCGGCGATGGCTTTGCGCAGCGCCTCGATCTCGACGCTGTTGCCGGTTTCCCCTTCACCGAGTTCCTTCTGGATCGACTTCAACTGCTCGCGCAGCAGGTATTCGCGCTGACGCTGATCGATGTTCGCCTTGGTACGCTCGTCGAGTTCGCGTGAAAGTCGCAGCACTTCCAGGCGCGCGAGCAGGCAATCGAGAACGATGTCGAGCCGCCGCTGCAGATCAATGCTTTCCAGGACCCTCTGCCGATCGGCAATTTTCAGTTCCGCGACGCTCGCCACCAGGTCGGCCAGAGCCCCCGCCTGGGTAATGCTCTTGACCGCACCGACCAGTTCCTGTGAGACCTGCGGCAGAAACTGCAGGACTTCGAGCGCGCGTTCCCTGAGCTGGATCATGCGCGCTTCGATCTGGCTGTCTGTCGCGTCGGGTTCATCCATCCGCCCGACACGCGCCACCGGGAAAGGATAGCCTGGCAGGTACTCGACGACGCGGAATCGCTGCAGCCCCTGGCAGACGATGACATGCGTGTTATCCGGCAGGGTCACATAACGCAGGATGTTGGCCACCGTACCGACCAGGCAAAGATCATCCGGTCCCGGCACTTCGACCTCGGCATCCCGCTGCAGGAGAACACCGACCGGGCGCTCGGTCTTGACCGCCTGCTGCGCTGCCAGCATCGACTGTTCGCGGCTGATGGTGAGCGGCAGGATCATGCCGGGAAAAAGCAGCACGTTGCGTACCGGAACGATGACCATCGCGTCGTCCGGGATCACCAGGACGCCAGCGCCGGTCGCGAGTGCGTTGCGACTCGCGTCTGTCCGGTCAGATCGCATTTTCGTCTCGCAGGTGGCGCAGCACCAACACCAGGCAGCCGTCCTCCAGGAACTGCTCGTGCAGCTGGTAGTTTCCTGGCGGCAGCGCTATCCAGCGCTCGAAGCGCCCATAGGGAATCTCCAGGCGGTGGATCGTTGCCCGACGCAAAGCCTGTGGTATCGGGCGCGTACCACGTACGACCAGGCCAGCTTCATCGAGGACGACTTCGACCTGCCGGAAATGGACGCCAGGCAGAGCCACCAGCAGTCTCAGTTCGTCGCCGTTCTCGTACAGATCGACCGATGGTTCCCAGCAGGGCACCGACTGCAGGCTCTCCAGGGCAAGAAAGCGGCGCTGCAATCGCTCTCCGCCCTGCAGCAGATCGAGTGCCTCCGCCCACATCCATAACCTTCGATCATCGGCTCTCATTGGCTACATCCCTGACAAGACTGCAAAACTGGTACTTGCTGACGCAAAGCCTGTGAAGTATAGCGCTATGCAGCGATATCGATGTCCATCCAGGCGCAGATTTCCGCCCGCAGATCGACCAGCTGTGCAGGCTCGATCAGGCGGATGCGGTAGGCACGCGCGCGTTCCCGCGCCGCCGATCCGGTGCCCTGTTGCAAGCGCCGCGCGGTGAGCAGCCAGGTTTCGCCCATCGCGCCACCGACATGGCGACGCAGGCTGTCCAGGCGGTTGAGGATCGACTGACTGCCGCCTTCGGTGCTGATCTGCACTCCGGTCTTGCATTCGAGCACCAGCAACTGGTTGCGCCACACCAGTGCCGCATCGAGCTCGTTGCTGGCTGCCTCCTGCAGGCCGTGTCCGGCATCGACGCGCAGATTGGTGCCCCAATGGCCGTCGGGGATCAGGCCATCGGCCTGCAGCCCGGCCAGCGTCAGCCAGGCCCATTCCTCGAGCCAGCCGCCTCCGGCATACCTGGCGCTGGCCTCGCTGGCAAAGAGGAAGCGGCAATCGCCGTCCCACTCCCAGATGCCGGCCTCTTCAAAGGCTCGCGCCAGTTCGTGGTTGTTCGAGAACAACGGGCGCTGAGCGAGGATTTCGTCACGGAAAGTGCGCAGAATGCTGCCGTCCGTACGGCTCTGCGGCAAGGCTTCGCGGGTCAGCCGGTTGACGTAGCCGAAAAAGCCGTTGAGTTGCGGTGCCTCACGGACCAGGCGCTCGGTCAGACCAGCGCGCGCGGCAGCGGCGCACACGAATGTCGGGTTCCAGGTAGGGTCGGCAACGACGCGATATCCCTGCACCTGCAGCACCTCGCCGAGCTTGAGCATGTCGGCCGGCAGCAGCAAAGGCGCACCGCCGCCCAGATGCTCGAGCAGACCATGGCGGGTATCGCAATACCAGGCATCGCCCAGTCCGGCGAGCGCACCGACAAAACCGAAGGACATCACCTTGGTACCGCCGCTGGCATTGAGGTCGATCGGCAGACCCGGATGCTGGTTCTGCAACTCGCTGGCGAGATCCTGAGCGTAGCGGCTGATGCTCCCGAGATCGTGGTCCGGCGTGTGCTCGACGATGCGTACCGCATCCGCTGGCCAACCGGCATCGTGCAGGACGCGGCTGACCTGCAGCGCGCCCTGAAGCGCCGGTTCGGAGTCGCTGGCGGCGATGATCACCTGCGCCGGTCGCAGGCGCAGGGCGGGCAGGGTGTTCTGCATGATCTGCTCGGAGGCCAGACAGACGAGGATGCGTGGCTGGAATTGCATGTGATGTTTCCGTGGACGGTAAGCAATCGCCATTGTGCGCCTGTTCGCCGGAGATGGAGATGGAGATGGCGTGGGAGCGCTTCCATGCCTGCGTTGATCAGAATGCCAGGCCGACAGCGAACGTCCATTGAGAAAATGGGGATTGCCTGCACTGGCAAGACCCTGCGATACTTGCCATCGTCAGCTTCCTGTCTGGCATCCAAAGCTGCCAAAGCGCTCGATCCAACTGCCAACCTTCGGCATTCGGCCAGCAGGCCTCGCCGTGCCACTTTCCCATCGATCATGAAAATTCGCCGCATCCATACTCTGCACCGGCCGGCGGTCGGCGCGAAGCGTTTTCCAGCACTCGTTTTTGTCCATGGCGGCTATGCCACGGCCGGCTGCTGGGACGCGTACTTTCTGCCCTGGTTCAGCCGTCGCGGTTTCGACTGCTACGCGCTCGACCTCTCCGGTCACGGCGCCAGCGAGGGCCGCGAGCATCTGCACTCTTTCGGCATCGACGATTATGCCGAAGACCTCGCCCAGGTGACCCGGAAACTCGATGTGCCGGCGATCCTGATCGGGCACTCGATGGGCAGCGTCGTCGTCGAACGCTTTCTCGAACGTCAGCAGGCGCAGGCTGCAGTCCTGATGGCACCGGTCCCGCCGACGGGCATTCTCGGCGCGACGATGAAGATTGCCTTGACCGAGCCTGCATTCTTCGACCAGCAAGCGCGCGCGACTCGCGGCGAGTACACGCCGGAGACGCTGCAGACGATTCGCGACGTCTACTATTCGCCGGAGACCTGCACCGAGAATCTGCTCCGCTTTGCGCCATTGTTCCAGTCCGAATCCCGTCGTGCCATCCTCGACCTGACGCTGTTGGCGATGCACATCGGCCGGCGCCGGCCGAAGCTGCCGGTGCTGGTCGTCGGCGGCGAAGCGGACGCCCTGTTTCCGCCGGCAGGGCTGGGCTTCATTGCCGCGCACTGGCAGGCCGAAGTGGCGGTGATTCCGCGTGCCGGACACACGCTGATGCTCGACGCCCACTGGGAAGCCGCGGCCGAGCGAATCGCAGCCTGGATCGAGCGGCAGCCATAGGCTGGCACATCGCTCGTCCCTACACCGACGCCAGTCAGTTTTCCAGCCGCCACTCGCCGATGATACCCAACCGTTGCCAACGCCTCCTCGCCGCCATCCTGCTGTTTGCCGCGCCCGTGCATGCCGAGACGCTGCTCTGCCACGTCACTTACGGCGGTGAAACGCAGGATCTGGAAGCGCGGCCGGTCAGTTCGCCCTACACCGTCCCGGTGCAGCCGATCGGCTCGTATTTCCTCTTTCGCATCGTTTTTCAGAAAGAACCGGCAGACCTGGCGGCGATCAAGCTCTATGTCTTTGCCGATCGGGACAGCGGACCGCTGCCGATCCAGCAGGCAACACACCCTTACCCGCCGCTCGCAGGCAAGGGCGCAGGCTTCGGCTTTACTGGCCTCAACCAGGTCTATGAGCCGATCCGCGATGGCGAGCTGCAATACTGGTGCGAATGGTCTCCCAGCAGCGGGCCGGCACGATGAGTTGGCGAGGCCGCTTGCGCCTGCTGGTCATCCTGCTCGGCGTACCTGGGGCAATCCTCGCCGGAAGCGCGCGCGCCGAACCCGTCCGTCTGATTTTCGTCGGCGACATCATGCTCGACGATGGTCCGGGCCGCCTGATCCACCGCGGTGGGGATCCGCTCGCACCTTTCGCGGCGCTGCTGCAGGACGCCGACTACCGCATCGGCAACCTCGAATGCCCGATTGCCACGACCGGGAAACCGCTCGACAACAAGATTTTCAGCTTCCGCGCCGACCCGCGCGTGCTGCCCGTTCTGCGCGGGCGATTCGATGCGCTCGGTGTGGCCAACAATCATTCCGGCGATTACGGTCAGGCGGCTTTTCTCGAAACCCTCGCTCATCTCGCCGGCCACGGCATCGCCACCTTCGGAGGTGGTCGCCAATTGACCGAGGCGCACCGTCCGCTGTGGATCGAACGGCGCGGCCTGCGCATCGCCGTGCTGGCCTACAACGAGTTCAAGCCGCGCGCCTTCGAAGCCGGTGCCGAATGGCCGGGAATCGCCTGGAGCGAGGATAGCCAGGTCGTCGCCGACATCCGCGCTGCGCGCGCGGCCGGTGCCGACCTGGTGATTCCTTTCATGCACTGGGGCTGGGAACGTGAACGGCAGGCGAGCCAACGGCAGCGGCAACTGGCCCGTTTGATGATCGACGCCGGTGCCAGCCTGGTGGTCGGCGGGCATCCGCATGTGACGCAAGACATCGAGTATTACCAGGGCAAGCTGATTGTCTATAGCCTCGGCAACTTCGTCTTTGACGGTTTTGACCTCCCCGCAGCCCGGACCGGCTGGCTGCTGCGCCTGACCCTCGACAAGCATGGCCTGCTCAGTTGGGATACCGTGGCCGCGCAGATCGACGAAGACGGCACCCCGCACCCGCAAGCCGGTACCCCCACGCCCTGCGGCCGCGCCGGGGATCGCCTCGTCCGCGAATGCGCCAAGCCCTGAGGTCGCGCATGCCTTTAAGCTGATTTCATGGAAAAAGCGGTACATTCTTGTTTTGACGAGTCGTTGGGGATCAATCGGAGCATGGGGCAGGAGCCACCGGCGTGCAGCGCAGAGTCCTGGCACGCCACCCGCCTGGTCGCAGTGCGCGCGCCGCGTGCTGCCGGCAGAGACCCGTGCTGACGCTGTTGCGCGCCTGGCGCGAGCGTGGCTGGACGCCGATCGATGCGGCGAGCTACGCGCAGGCCTGGCAACAGTACGGTGGCAGCGTCGCCACGCATCCGCTCGTCGTCGAGCGGCTGGCGGGGCTGGCGGCGATACCGGTGCGTTACCTCGGCTGGTTTGCCGGCGATCGACTGCTGGCAGCGATTCCCTGCTGGGGGCCTTATCTGGCGCTGTCCAAGGTGGTGCTCAAAAAGCGCGGGCAGCGCGGCCTGTTCGATCTCGGCAATGCCGAGATCATCCTGCCGATCGCTGCCGAGGCCTCTGTACCGGTGCGTTTGCGAGTGCCATACGTCTCCGAACTGAACGCCGCACGCATCAGCACGCTGCGGCCGCAGCCGCAGGGCCTGGCGTTGGCGCGCCCACCCGAAGACTACGGCAAGAAGTTCCGCTACAACCAGCGCCGCGAATTGCGTCTGCTCGAGGAAGCGGGGGGCAGCATTCGTTCGATGCTCGATTTTTCGCCGTCCGAGCAGGCCGCCATCTACGCAGATTTGTTCGAGCGCCGCTGGGGCTTTGCCGCGCGTGGCGCTGCGCATTTGAGCGAAGTCTTTACGCTGTTGCGTGAATTCATGACCGGCGCGGTGCTGTTGCGCAACGCGCAGCCGATCGCCATCCAGATTCTCTACCGCGTCGAAGCCCCGCAGTGGATTTCTCTCGAATACATCAATGGCGGTGTAGACCCGCAATGCAGAGAGTTCAGCCCCGGCAGCGTCCTCAGCTTCGTCAACACGCAAGCCGCCTGGCAGGATGCGCGCGCGCTCGGCAAACCCTTGCGTTATTCCTTCGGTCGCGCCGATCGTGAATACAAGGATCGCTGGTGCCATCGCGTGCCAGCCTATCAAATCTAGAAAACGTTTTCTCCGCGATGCCAGCGAATTCCTCCACGAGGCCAGCCATGCTTTCACGTAAACCGCAATTACTCTCGCGCTACCGCCGACAGAAACGCTATCTGCTACTCTCGGCCGCGCTCCTGCTCGTCGTGCTTGGCTTTTTCCTCGCCTGGTGGCTGCTGCCCGGCCTGCTGCTGCTCGGCTGGATCACGCATGAGGCCTGGCTGGCCGATCATCTCTTCTATTCGCCACACGATGACTACCAGTACCGCTTCCCGCCCGATACTCCCCGGCAGCAGGTATCGCTGCGCGATGGCCGCGTGCAGTTGAGCGAGCCACTGGCGGCTGGCGAGACCTTGATCCTCGAAATCGAGTTGCGCAGCAGCGGGCTCGGCTACTGGCTCGACCCGCAGGTTCTGCTCGGCGATGACCGGCAGGATTTCGAGCGCGGTGTCTCGGGTCGGCGCTATCTGAATGTCTCGGGACAGGCCGATGTGCTTGCCAGGAGCGAGTTGCTGATCCAGGGGAGACACTGCCGCCTGCCGGCGACCGCCACGCTCTACACATTGCATAACCCGGATTATGCGCAGCGCCGCATCATGGTGCTCGCGCCGCACGCCGATGACGCCGAATTGGCGGCATTCGGCCTCTATAGCCGAGCGTCCGCAGTACTCATCGTGACGCTTACGCAGGGCGAGATCGAGGCAGAGGCGTACCAGCGTTACGACCTCGATGCCGCGCAGGCGGCCAGGCTGAAAGGCCGCTTGCGCAGTTGGGACAGCATCGCCGTACCGCTCTGGGGCAACGTTCCGCAGAAGCGCTGCGTGCAGCTCGGTTACTACTGCCTGCAACTATCGGCGATGCTCGAAGATGCCGCGGAAACCTTTGCTTCCCGCGCATCGGGCGAGTCCGACATCCGCAGCGCGCGCTGCCACAATCCGCTGCCACTGCCAGCCGATGCCGATGGCCAGCCTTCGGGGAAGAACCTGCTCGGTGATCTGGTTGCTCTGCTCGAACACTTTCGCCCGGAAATTGTCGTCACGCCGCACCCGCAGCTCGACCCGCATCCCGATCACTACGCCACCACTCTGGCGATCGATCTGGCGGCAAAACTGGCGAATTGGCAGCCCGAAATCGCCCTGCTCTACGCCAATCACCTGCACGACAACGACCGCTGGCCGATGGGACCGGCCGGCTGCGGCATCGCCTTGCCGCCGGCGTTCACATCGCTGCCCGCCGATGCTCTCTGGAGCCCGACGCTGAGCGAAGCGGTGCAGCTCGACAAAGCCATGGCATTGGCCATGCAGCACGATCTGCAGGGCCGCCTGCCGATCAAGAAACGTCTGCGCCGGCGCATCCAGCAAGTGCTCACTGGTCGTTCCTGGCCGCCCACCGGCGAAAACGAATTTTTCCGCAAGGCCGTCCGCCGCCATGAACTGTTCTGGGTACGTCGTTTCGACGCCTGAGTGTCGAGGGCGCCGGGTAGCGTTCAAGAAAGCTCATCGGTTACTATTCGCCAGAAATCCCCTGCAAGATTGATGAAGGAATGGCATGGCAACCGCAGTGAATCATCCGCAACGCTTTGCTCTCAACTACGAGCTGCATGCCCGCTTACCGGAAACGCTCAACATTCCGGAGCAGGCATCCTATCTGGCCCTCGCCACCGACCCTGCCAACCGGGAGGCCGAGTACGAGCGCCTCGTCGAGCTGTGCACGCGCTACGGCGTGCCTCCCCCGGCGCCGGATGTCAATCACTTCCAGGCCGATCTCGGCACCTTCCGGATCAAATGGGAGCGGCGTACCGAGTGCAACAGCTACACCTTCTTCCGTCAGGGCGAGTTCGACGATCCCTTCGCCAGGCCAGTGATCGCCAGCGTCCCGCCAGACTGGCTGGAGAGCCTGCCGGGGCAGGTGCTCGTGGCCGCGCACGTCGCGCTGCGAAAAGCCCCCAGGAAAGCGACCGGCAACGAGGAACTGGCGACGTATTTCGAAGGCAACCCGCTCGTCGGTTCACGTGTCGGCGACGGCGTCGCCAGCGTGTGGGCCGACTTTCGCATCCATGCGGATGGCTACAGCCGCTTCCTGATCGAAGATTTCAGCCTCACCCCGCGCCAGGCGGGACGGATGGTGCAGCGCTTGCTGGAGATCGAAACCTATCTGATGAGGGCGCTGCTCACCCTCCCGGTGGCCCGGGCGACCATGCCGGTGCTGGTCGATGTCGATCAGCGACTGGCGGCGCTGATCAACGAAATGGTCGAGGCCAGGAGCGAAGATGAACCGGCGCTGCTCGACCGGCTCACCAAACTCGCCGCCGTCGTCGAGAGCACGATTTCATCGACTCTGGGTCGGATTTGCGCCGCGCGCGCCTACCACGAGTTGGTCGATCGTCGTATCGTCGAACTGCGGGAAGTGCGTGTCGAAGGTCTGTCGCCCCTGCGCGAGTTCGTCGAGCGGCGCCTGATGCCGGCGATGAACACCTGCGAAACCGTGGCCAGGCTCCAGGACAGCCTGTCGGAACGAGTCGGTCGTGCCAGCGAATTGTTGCGCACGCGGGTCGACATCGCGATGCAAAGGCAGAACCAGGCGCTCCTGAGCGCGACGGCACGGCGGGCCAGACTGCAACTGCGCCTGCAGGAGACCGTCGAGGGATTGTCGGTAGCCGCGGTCAGCTATTACGTGGTCGGCCTGATCGCTTACATCACCAAGGCAATCAAGGCGGCGGGCGTCGATGTCAATCCGGATGTCGTCACCGGGGTGGCGATTCCGATCGTGGTCATCAGCGCCGCGATGGGGGTCCGACACATCCGTCGCGTCGTGCAGCGTGCAGCGATGTAAAGCAACAGCTAGCAGCCGGGCTCACATCGTTTTGTGAATGCAGTAGAACCGCCGAACCTGGCCCATTGGTTCGCCTTTGATCGTTTCACACCACTTGCGGGGCTGAACGCAGAGCCTCCGCCGACTGACCCCCTGCCGCCTTCGCCCCTTCGCCACCATGTCCAGTCTCCCCAAGCCATTTTCCCCGCCTCCGACCAACGCTGCGCGATGTCCGAGCTGCCAGGTACCGATGGCAGTTCATCGATTCCAGCGCCAGCTCAGCGGCGAACTCACTTTGGATCTCTGTTTCGCCTGCCAGGGCATCTGGTTCGACGAATATGAGAGTGCGCAATTGGCGCCAGCGGGGGTCCTCGAACTGTTCCGGCTGCTGCACCAGCATTTTGCCGACTCGCGCCAGCCTTGGCGCCAGCCGCTGCGCTGCCCGCGCTGCCAGCAGTCGCTGCTGGCCTGCCTCGACAGCACGCGCGCCGGCCGTTTTGCCTACCACCGTTGCCCGCAACGGCACGGCCGTTACACCGGATTTGCCGCATTCATGATCGAAAAGGGCTTCGTTCGTCTGCTCAACGGCGCCGAAGTCGATCAACTCGCGCGCCAGGTGCAGACCATTCGCTGCTCCGGTTGCGGCGCGCCGGTCGATATTTGTCGCGACCAGGTCTGCAATCACTGCCGTTCACCGATCGTCATTCTCGACCCCGACGCCGTGCAGAAAGCACTTGATGACTTCGGCAAGAAAGCGAACCGGCAGGCAAACCTTGACCCGCAGGCCCTTGCCGAAGCGCTGATCGCCAACGAGCGTGCCAGATTGCGGGCGAAGCGGCAGGAGCACAAGGACCGATTAGCACCCGACGTCGTGGATCTCGTGCTCAACGGTATCGAGGGCGTGTGGCTATTGCTGAAGAATTAATGTGAAAGTCGCGTATGCGACTCACGAATCTCCCCTCCCCCCGCGCGGGGGAGCAACCGTGTCTAACGTCAGAGCGTGTTAAAAAACCTAACCTATTGATTTATAATGATTGCTCATCCGGAAGGCGGGAAGAGAGGCCTGTCTGACCCGGGAGAATATTCCATCCGTTTAAACACGCCATTGTCTATCTATTATATGAGCAGAGCAACCTACGATTCCGATCTGACGAACGAACAGTGGAAAATAATAGAACCGTTCTTGAATGAACGCCATCCGCTCGGGTGGGGGAGACCTCAGGGCCTTGCCACTCGGTTGTCATAGCGGCGTGAGCCCCAGGGAACGCCTACGAAATAACTTCCCGTTTTGACTGTGCGCTCGGGCATGCCACTTGCTTGCTTGGTTGTTCTGAAAACAGCAAAGGGAATGCAGCGTGGGCTATTACCGGGAAGACGTAGAGCGGCGAATGAAGGAATTCTATCGGCGACTATCGGAAAAGGATCGTCGCCGGTACGCGGCGGTGGAGTCTGACAAGTTAGGGCATGGGGGCCAGCAGTACATCGCGCAGTTGTTTGAGATCGATAGCAAGACGATCCGACAAGGACTGGCCGACCTGGACATAGCGGAAGAGGCGACGGGGGATAAGCTCCGAAAAAAGGCGGTGGGCGGAAGCGTAAGCTCGACCTGACGCCCGAATTATCGACGACGTTTCTGGACGTCGTTCGAGAGCATACGGCGGGCTGTCCGCAGCACGCCATTCGTTGGACCCATCTGCGCCAGCCGGAGATTGCCCGGCGCATTAGCGCGACGGGAACCCCGGTCAGTTGCCGGATTGTTCGCCAGTTGCTGAAGCAGCATGGCTTTGTTCGCCGTCAGGCGCAGAAGAAGACGTCGTTCAAGCAGCACCCTGAGCGCAACCCGCAGTTTGAAAACATCACAGCGCTCAAGGCCGCGTACCTGGCGGCTGGTCAGCCCGTACTCTCCATGGACACCAAGAAGAAAGAGATGCTCGGCAATTTTTACCGGAACGGCACGCTTTACACCCGAGAGACCCTGGCCGTGCTGGATCATGACTTTCCCAGCTATAGCGAAGGCAAAGTCGTACCGCATGGCTTGTACGACATCGGTTTGAACAAAGCCCATGTCAATCTGGGCACGAGTCATGACACCACGCAGTTCGCGTGTGACAGCGTGGAACGTTGGTGGTCTTTGCACGGACGTCACGATCATCCCAATGCCGATAAGATATTGATTCTGTGCGATGGCGGTGGCAGCAACCCCTCACGCTCGCCGTTGTTTCAGCAGGACTTGCAAGCGCTTGCCAATCGGCTCAAGCTGGAAATTCGGATCGCCCACTTCCCGCCGTATTGCTCCAAGCACAATCCGATTGAGCACCGCGTCTTCCCCCATGTCACGCGCGCTTGCGAAGGCGTCGTATTTGAAAGCGTGCCTCTGGTCAAACAACTGATCGAGCGTACCCAGACTCGAACTGGACTTCAGGTCACCGTCGATATTATCGATCGCGTCTACGAAACCGGACGGAAAGCGGCGCTTGATCTCAAGGCATCCCTGCGCATCGTCGCCGATGCACTACTGCCCCCATGGAATTACACCATCCTGCCAAATTCAACAGCATAAAACCGGGAAGTTATTTCGTGGGCGTTCCTCAGTGTCACGCGTTGCACCGTCACCGCGACCTCGACGAAGAAGCCGAGTTCGCTCGACAGGTACGGCAGGGGTGTAACCCGTCTCCCGCGCCGAAGGTTCAAGCGGCTTGAGGTATCGGCCAATCCTCGATCTCATACAGAGTGGTATGTGGATACAGCCGCTCGGATTCGCGCTGGACACGGAAGGCGGTGAAGTCTTCCCATTTCTGGTTGATGGCGATGCAGCGCAATTGCAGCATGGCTTGGGCGCCGGCCACCGTCCAGTGCATCCCGGTGCGTTCCAGCCGATCCTTGACCACATGCCGACAGGCCCCTTCGATCACGCCGGAGGCGATGGGATAGCCCGTTGCCAAGTATTGGTCATAGCGCATCCTTTCCCAATTCTTCTCGAAATAGTTACACACGGCTTCCACTTTCTGGCGAGTGGCGGGAGACAGCGGCCGGGTTTTGACCTCCTGCCGGAACCAGACCGTCAGTTCCTGTGCCTGCCCATTCAAGAGCAGAAAGATATACCCATTCATTCTGATCCGGTGTTGGGCGGGTTCGTCGAGGAGATGAGCCAGTTCCCATAGCTTTTCGGTGACATGCAGAAAATCCAGGATCTCCACCCGCGGCCGCTCCCCCAGTGCCGCTCGAGCATCCCCCCATAGGCAGACCTGCCCATCCATGACCACTACCACCGGCTTGATCCCCGCCGGGTCGCGTTGGCAGACTTGCTCTCCCAGCCAGGGAAAGATGACGTCACGGGCGTTGATTTTCTCATCGTTGGCCGCCGCCTGGGTCAGGCTGGCGCGCACGGCCTTGGCAATCGGCTTTTTCCGTGCCTCGGCGGCCTCCGCCGGTGTTTTCGGTTCCAGCGGGCTACGAAACAGGCTGTGCAGCACTTGTTCCGCCGTGCGCACCTGGGGCTGAGCGTCATAGACCGCACCGACGATCGCCATCTTCTTGCGATCCTTCGGCGGACCGCGATGGCCGTCATGCGCCTGGATCGAGGGCGCCTCCGCCGGTTTGCGCATCGGCACCCCTTTGCCGTCCGCACTGACCACCACGAACTCGCCTTTCGGCGCCGGCTCGGCGGGCGTCTGCTCCCAATAGTCCGCGGCGAGTTCCGCCATCGCCCGGTTGCTCCGCTCCAACGCCGACACTCCGGTTGTCCAACCCAACAGGTGGCCCAACACCTCCACGACCTGTTCGAACGAAAATTGTACCGCCAGCGCCTGCGACCACTCCTGCCACAGGTAGGAATACGCACTCTCCGGCAATTGCAAGCGCGCATCCAGCGGTATGTACTCCTGGGCTTGCTTTTCCCGTTCCCCGTTCCCCGTACACCGTACACCGTGCGCCATAACACCCACTCGCCAAACACCGACACGTAGCGCCTCGGCCGCGTCCCTTCCAGGCGCCGAAGCACCCGCCCGTCTTCCAACTCCACCTGCGCCCCCTGATCGCCCGGCCCCAAGCGCTTGAAAAAATACCCCAACAGGGCAAACCCCAAAGCCAAGACTTTCCGGAACAGGTGCCGTTCGACTTCATGCACCGCCGTCCCCGTCCGGGCGAAGGCTTCCATTTCCCGCCACAGGTCTTCCAACTGCTCCTGCATTTGTCTCTTGTTTTCTTCCCAATTAGTATCTGTCCAGAAATAAGTTGTACAAGTTCAAACCGATGGCCGGATGGTGTAGTTCCATTCACCATGAAACTCGGAGCGTTCTATGTGAACTTTATCGAGTTCATCATCAGTCACGTGTATGCCTTTCGCGTAGGTGTTGGTATCCATCTCCGCCTCAATTTTTAGGCCTGCTTGTGTGGTGGTGGCAGCAATCAAATTGACGATGACCTCATGGCTGACCAGAGGCTTTCCTCGCCAATTCATACTGATGTAGCTGAACATCCGATGTTCGATCTTATTCCATTTGCTAGTTCCCGGTGGAAAATGGCAGATCGAGATGCATAGGCCGGTTTGGTCGGCCAGACGCTGTAAAGCGACCTTCCATAACCGTACTCTCGCCCCATTGCTGCCACCACCATCCGCAGTCACCAACAGTTCGGTAGCCCCGGGATAACGAATTCGTCCCATCTTTTCCCACCACCGTCGTAACGTTTCCACCGCAAACTCGGCGGTGTCATGATCGACCCCAACGCTAACCCAACCGGTGTTTGCCGTTGGATCATAGACGCCATAGGGATTCACTTTGCCTAGGGTCTTGTCGATAAAGTCATGAACGCGAACCGGTTCGGGGTTTCCTTTGGGGCGCCACTCTCGGCCTCCATTTTTGAAGTCCCCGACGAGTTCCTTTTTCTTGGTATCGACTGAAACCACAGGCTGTCCCCGTCGTTGGAAATCCTCGACTCGACCGTGAATGTAACGGAATTGAGCATCCCGGTCCGGATGGACGGTGCCTTCCTTGGTCTTTTGATTTCCCTGAAGGCTATAGCCCAACTTATCCAGCAAAACCGCTACGGTCTGACGACCAATCCGGTGGCCTTGTTGTTCAAGGGCCGCCGCCAGTTGACGGGTACTCAGACAGGTCCACCGTAAAGGATTCTCAGGGTCTCCCCGGGTGGTCGGTTCCACCAATCTTTCCAGCGCCGAGAGCAATGTCGGCTCGTGCTCGATCAGCTTCTTGCGTCCACCCCCTGCTTTTCGGACGTGTCTACGAGAACCCGCCGGGTCGTCCTGGGCATGACCGCATTTTTCCGAATACAGCGTCATTCGCGATAGCCCCGTGGCTTTAGCGACGATGCTTTGTCCGCCGTAACCGAGCGCCTCGGCTTCCGCCAACGCCCACACACGACGCCCCCGCTCATCCAAAACCGTGGACACGCGCTCGAACTTCTTACGGATCGTTTCAACTAGCTCGTCATTACTCATGACGAGATCGTCGCCTACTCGTATAAGTTGTACAAGTTATTTCTGGACAGATACTTAGTTTGCATGTTGTTCATCGTGAGTTCCTCGTGTCAATGGGCCGAAGGCGTTCGCTTCTCACGTCGGCCTTCCTCCCTGTAAATTCGCGCGCTACTTGGCACAAATTCGCGCGCTACTTGGCACAGGACAAGCGCATATTTCGGGCGTTAAACGGAAATTTCAACGACCGTCAGCGAGGGCGCAATTCCGTCAATTACACCGCCCCGAATAAACACCGTTTGACCAAGCTCCGCTACGCCTTTGGCGGTGATCGTGGAGCCATCTGGAAGGGTCACGGTACGGACCTCATTGGTGATGCTGGACACCTCTCCAACCAGCAGCGGATCGCTTGGGAACAAGCTTAAAAATTCGCTCAGCAGGTTACTCATGACACTCGATCTCGATGGTCTGGCGGACGGTCGGCAAGACCGCACTGATGGATACGGATCGGACCATTCCACGCCTGGAATTGGCTCCGTCAGAGAACGCCACGAACGCCCCCACGGGGTAGATTCCGACCCCTGAAAATACCGGCGTTTCGAGGGTGATCAGTTGCTGCGGGCCGGTGTCGGACAGCACCGAAATACCTCGCTGGCGAGCGGCATCCGAGTGGGTGGTCAGGGCGTCGACCAGCATCGGCGCAAGCAGGTCGCCAGCCGTCCCGGCACGGGTGACGTGCGCGAGAATCCCAGCCCCCTCGCCACTGATATACACCGAGTTGTATGCGGGCTTTTGCAGCCACTGGACGGCCTCGCGCGTGGTGGCTGCGGACGGCAGAGAGTAGTCGGGAACCACGCCGGACCAGTCCCACGGGGCCACCGGGTAGCGCGGCAGGACAGACAAGGTGCGGTCGGTACGGCTGGCCTGGAGATAGCCGCCGGCGGCCGCGGCAATGCGCGCACAGGCTTCGATCGCGCTGCCACGGTGAGACCAGACCCCCGCCGGGACTAGCCAGTCCGTCAGATGCCAGTCGATATCCCAGCCGATACTCACGCCGTTGAGCAGCAGCGCGTCGTTCATCAACTGCTGCGCGGTGCGGTCCTCGGCATTCATCCGGCTGATCGTGGGCGCATACGGCGCGCCCAGTGCCGCGGCGAGGCCCCGCCCGGAGACCGAGATACGGGCATGGCCGAACCGTCGATCGCGCGTTATTTTCTCCGCCAGCAGCCGAAAATTAACGTCGTTCACGACCGCCTCCAGCTCGACCGGCTGCCCTGGTCCATCCGGCAGGACATCGTCGAGATAGCTGGCCGGCAGACTCGCACTCCAGCCCCATACCCAAGAGTTGGCATCAATCGACACCGACAGCGATAGCGCCGGCAGAGCCAGCGAATTGGATACCCGCGTCAAGGTTACTTCATTGGTCACCAGATACGTCCTCAAAATGGGGATCGAAATATGCGCGCGAGACCCCAGCCACGGAAAGAGTAGATCCGGATCGCCGACATACCAGGGAGGATCGGGATCCGGCCCTGGCGGGATGGGCGATCGACCCGCCTCCGGCGCCCGCCCGATCTGCCAGGGGTGATGCACGATCAGCAGATGCTGGGTGCCGACGCCCGAGGCCAGATCGATGTCTGCCGGCAGCGGCGCCCCCTCCTCCCAGGGCACGGCCAGCGGCGGACGCGCCCAGCGAAACAGCTCGACCCACGCGGCCGCGGTCCGCTGCGGCCTGGGCAAGGCGTCCTCGAACGGGATCGCCTGTGCCGGCCGCACGGCCATGGATAACGGCCGGAATTTCTCGGCCAGAACGGTTCGGCGCCGCTGTCCCTCGGCCCAGGGGATGCGTACCTGGGGGCGAAAATCCCGCCGCGGGATCTGCCAGAGACTGCGGACCTGCCAGAGACTGCGGGCCGCCTGATCCCCCTCGATCCGGGCATCGACCTGGCCGACTCGAGGCGCACGATGCGCCAGCGCACCATACTGATCGCGATCCGCTGCGCGCTTCCAGGAGCTTCCCGCCCAGCGGAACGGCGCGCGGTTGACGGCATTGTCGTAGTGGATCGACAGCGCCGGGAGAGGCCCCGCGAGCGTGGCGACGCTCCCCAGTGGGGGCACGGGCGCAATGGCGATCGCCTGGCCAGGCCGGGCCAGCAGCACGGACATCCCCACCGGCACGGCGCCGGCCACCAGGGGACCATCGAAAAGCGGCAGAGGCAGCACCAGCGCACTGCCGAGCTGGCGAACCTCCGGCGGGTTGCCGACATCGCCAAAAACCAGGTTGACCCCCGGCCGCGCGTCGGCAAAAAGCAGATCCGCGCTCACGACGAGGTCACGGCTCGGTCAGCGTGGCGTTGAACAGAAAGACAAAAGCGCCGGCATACATCACCACATCCGGCAGTGTAAAGGCCGCGCCGGGCGTGCCGGTGACCGCCACATTGCCATCCAGCATCCAGTAGCCATCCCCGTCGCGCGCGCGTGCCCACAGGACGGTACCGCCCGTCAGCAACTGCGCCGGCTGCGTCGTCGTGAAGGAAATCACCCCCGCGGACACCGTCCCGCAGGGTTTTTGCAGGGTGATGATCGTTGCCGGGCTGCCGCCAGGAGCCGCTCCCGCAGCCGGCTGGGTCGTGTAGTACAGCTCCAGCGTCCCCGGCGTCGCCGCCCGATCGAGTTGAGCGACGATGGCATTGGCGCGCGCGTTGCGCACGAAATCGGAAAAAAACAGGCTCATGGGATCAGATCCGGGGTGATCGCATCATCGATGACCGCATTGTAGAGCCCGGTATGATCGTGCGACATCACCACATACGTGAGGTCGTGCCGGATGTGGTCAAACACGTAGTTGCCGGCGGCATCGCTCCAGGTCTCGCGCGCCAGAACGCCGTCCCGCTTGCGCAGCAAGCGCACACGGCGAGAAACCGGGTAGTCCGGGACGCCCTTGTTTTTCACCGTGCCCACGATCCGCCCCCGGCCGCCGTGCTCGGCATCGAGCAGCAGGCTTCCGGGCGGTGACCGGACGGCCTTCCAGGCCGGCAGCGCGGGCCGCACTAGCGGCACGACTGGCGCAGCCCGTACATAATCCAACGAAAACCCTTCCTCGAACGGCCCGCTGTCCGGGACATAGGCGCTATCGTTCCGCCCGGATTTGCACATGATCCGAAGCTGGCTCAGATACCCGTACAGGGGTGCATCAACCGACGGGTACCCGGATTGATCGCCGCCGATGCGGACGATATTGGTCGTGCCGCCGCTGGGCATGTCCAGGTCCGGGCGTGATGCGATGATCAGCCCGTTTTTGAAAATCAGCGCCTGGCGGTTGAAGACCGATACCTGGAAATCCTGCCACGTATTCAGCGCCACCGGCTCGCCGCCGGTGAAGAGGGAATTCTTCCCGCTGATCTGCACGTAGGCGCCGATATCGTGATATTGGTTAATATCGACACAGAAGGCGGCGCTGCTCCCGTTCGTCCCGATATTGATCAGCCTGCACTCGGTCCCCGTGGCCGGATAGGCGAGCAAATAGAGAGAAAACGAAATCGAGAGAGACGAGCCATCGAACAGAAAATCGGAAGACGCCGCGCAGCTCAGCCGGTCGTTGGCCCCGCCCGGAAAGTAGGCAGACCCCTCGCCCGCAAACCGGCTCTGCGCCGTCGAGATGACGACCCCGCCGGATCGCGTGAAGGTGTGTCCTTTGACATCCGGGAAGGATGTCGACCCGTTGCTGCCGGACAAGTGCAGCCCGGCATTCAGGAGAGGCCAGAGCGGATCACCCATCGATTACCGCCACGGCCCCGTGGTATCGAAAAAAGCGAAGGCCGCGGTCGTCACTCCAGCGCCGAATGGCATGACCCGCACCTGTCGCTCCATCAGATTGGCGACATCGGTGATTACCGCGTTCGCGGCGAACAGCCCGAGCGGGACCGTCTGCGGACAGCAGTAGACCCCAGGAGCCACCCCCCGAAAAGCGCCCGCGAACGATTCGAACAGGTTCAGTTGGGACAGGTACAGCCCCTGATCCGGCCCATTGGGATAGGGCATCGGCCCGGCACCGCTGGCAAAGCCCGTGCTGGTCGAGGGCGTCAGCAAGCTGAAGGCCTTGTATGCCGTCGCCGCGCTGCCGACACCGCCGTACGACCGCGCGAAATACAGCTCATCCGCGGCATTGCGCAGCACGCCGAAATCGTTGGTATCGCCGGGCGCCGACCCGCTCTTGTCGCTGGCGTAGCCCGAGAGCACGCAGCCCCAGGCGTCGCCCGACTTGACCGGAAGAAAATCCCCGAATCCCATGAACGCTCCCCCCGCGGGATAGGTCGGGTGATACCCAGTGATCAGGTAGAACATCCGGTCATCGGCGACCAGCGTCCAGGTCCTCGAGCTGCCATCCGCCACCGTGCTCTTGGTCCACCACGACCCGCCGCTGCGCTGCGTACTCGTCGGAAACGGCCCGCTGCCGGTACTGATGGCGGTCATCGTCTCGTAGCCGACGACGCGTGCGGTCTTGCCCGCGGTATCGTCGACCCGCAGCCGGCAGCCCGTGCCCGCGACGTTGTTGCTCTTGTACGCCGCCAGATTGGTGCCGGTAAATTCCTTGCTCCAGCCGGCGCCCGCCAGTTTCAGCGAAATCGTCCCGCTGGCCGTCTGATCGCTGATGCCGGGCGCGTCGAAGGTCAGCGTGGTATTGCCCGCGCCGACGCTCAACACCTTCTTCTCGCTGTTGAGGCCGCTGGGCGTCGCGCCGGACACCAGCACCACGCTCCCCACTTCGGCACTGTGGCCGCCGCTGATCGTCGCTGTGGCGATGTTGCTGGCGACCACCAGGCTGGCCACGGCGGAGACGGCAAAACCATTGACCAGGCAGGCATCGAGTACCGCGACCAGAGACCCCGCGGTGCCCGATAAAACGGGCGCGCCGGTCAGCCCGGAGTGGAAATATTTAACGCTGGTATCGGGCATTTACCCCTCCATCAATATGGAAGTCGCGTATGCGACTCACGAATCTCCCCTCCCCCCTCGCGGGGGGCGAAGGCGGGATTTCGCGGAGCACTGCTCCGCGCCGCCGCAGCCGGCCCGCGATGCAGCGCGGGCCGTGGGTGGGGTCGGGGGAGAGGGAAACGGTCATGACCGTTAGGGCGTATCGACATCGCCGCGGATGCCGATGATGAATTGGTCGTCGGTCTCTGACGGCGGACCCTGCAGCACGGTGCGCGCCACCCAGACCGGGTAATTGGCCGCGACGGTGTTCAGCCGCACCAGGTTTCCGGCGCTCCAGCCGGCGCCCCAGCCGGTGGGGCTGATGGTGAAATACGGCACGCTGGTGGCCGGGTTGATCGGCGCCAGCGGGTTGGCGATCGCATGCCCGGTGACGATCTGGCCGACCGTCTCGCCGATCACATTGACCGTCGTCGTGTTCGTGAAAATGATCTGCCAGCGCTCCTGAATCGCACCGCGGTTGGTCACCACGACCGGGTACTGCACGGTGTTGTAGCTGGCACTCGCCGCGCTGCCGATGACCGTATCCGACCAGACGCCGGTCCAGGTGGCCTGGTCGAACCAATGGGAGACCCGCGCATGCAGATCGCCCAGAATCAACGCCGAGCTGACCAGCGAGCCGAGCGGGAAATCATGCGTCAGCGGCCGGGTCAGGGTCAGTTCGCCGTTGATCTGCGCATCCGAACACAGCGCCATGTCCTCGATGCGATGCTCGATCGTGACCGGCTGCGCGTAGCCGGTCACATTGGCAAACGTCACCGTGCCGGCGTCCAGGTCGTGGCTATAGCCGCCGACGATGGTCTCGCCATCGTTTCCGATCACGCGCACCCGCGCAATCCGCACGCGCCCCAAATTGACCGTCTGGCCATTGCTGACGGTCGCCGGCGCCGTCGTGGCGGTGTGGTGGATCACCAGCACATCGCCCTTGCGCAACACCGGCACCCGCCCATCGACCGGCAGCCGCACCGGATCGAGCCCCAGCACCTCGGCCGACAGCGGCAGATTCGACACCGCCACCGCGTTGAACAGCGCGGTCTCCGGCATCACCAGCAGCGGCCGAAAAACCTGCCCCGACACCACCCGCTCGGGCGCATACCACCACTCGAGTTTCTCCGCCGGCGACAGGCCGGAGTCGGCGACCCAGCTCCCGAACGACAGCGTGACGATGCCGAACTGCACGTCCACGACGCCATCCACCTGCGCCGTTTCCACGTCCCCCGTCAGATCGCTGCTGGCGCTGATCTGCACGCTATCCGACGCGCGCACCACGCGCACCGCGAAGCTCGCCGGCTGCAGCGGCGCCCCGGAAACCCGGAACTGGAACCGCCAACCGTCCCAGAAACCCTTGCGCGTCAGGCAGACCACCGTGATCGCCGGCTCTCCTCCAGCGCCCGCATAATCGCTGAGCGTGACCCGGCCGGTAGTGTAATCGACTGTCCCGGCGGCTACACCGCTGTTGGTCGTCACCGAGACATCGCGCAGCAACAGGCCGTTTCGATCGACATAGACACTGCCCGCCAGCGTGAAGCGCAGGCTGCCCGGCACCAGCGTATTGGAGATGGTCGGCAGCAGATCGATCCGCAAGGGACCCATGGCTTGCGACTGTGTCAGCACGCCACCGGCACTATCGGTCGCCGGGCGATAGCGCGCCGTGATCGTGCCGGCGGCGTTGACCGTGGCAAAGGTTTCGACCCAGGTGTGCTGCTCGGTGATCTCCGACCCCGACCCGCTCACGCTGCGCGACTGCGAGGTGTCGTGGTAGGTCACCTGTACCCCCAGCGCCACGGCGCCGGTACTGTAGTTGATCGAGCCGCCGATGCCCGAGGTCGAATTGATCGACGAGGATCGACTGGCACTGGACCCCGCGCTCGACCCCGAGCGATCCACCGCAATCCGCGGTGTGGCCTCGAGCATCGCCAGGACCCCGGTGCCTTCGTCATAGACGATATACTCGGTCTCGCGGGTATCCAGGAAGGAGAGCGACAAGCTTTTGGGCAGCACCGCATGACTGAGGCTGAAATTGTTCGAGGCCCCGCCCGCCGGGAATATCTCGGTGACGAGGCCGCCCTGGCGGTACTGGATCACCAGGTCGGAATCGCCATCCGGCAGCCTGCGGGGCAGCAGGATGGCCTTGCCGGTCGCATAATCGATCCAGCCCCCCGCGGCGTCGTCCCCGATGAATCCTCCCACGCCGTCGTCTATCGCCGCACGGGCCACCCCGCCCGCCCAATAGCTGATCTGCACGCTCGATGGCTCGATGGCGCCCTCCGGCAGGCTGATCGGAATCGCCGGTGGCCGGAAGACGCTGGCGCCCACCTGCGGCCGGTAATGGGTCGGGGTCCCCCAGGCAAACAGGATCTGCGTATTGGTATCGGGCAGCGCCCCGAGGGTCACCACCAGCGATCCCGTCGCGTAGTTGACCTGCCCGGAGCCGACGCCATCATCGCCGGTCAGGCCGCCGGCGCCGTCGTCCTGCAGCCGGTACCACTTGCCGAGTGCCAGGTAATCGACCGAGACCGACCCCGGCGCCGGCGCCGGGCTGAGGTTCTTGACGTAGTTGTAGCCGCGGTTGCCGATGCTGACCAGCGTGCTCTCGGTATGCCCGGCTGCCGCGATCGCCACCGCCTGCGCCGCGCTGTAGGTCGCGCTGCCGCTGGTGCCGACGTTTTTGGCCAGGCTGACGGCGCCGCTCCCATAGTCCACTGTCCCGGTGAATCCGGATTGCGCGACCAGGTTGCCGTTGCTGTCATCGACCAGAGTTACCCCGCCAATGGCCACGCTGACCGACCCGCGCGCCACCGCGCGCCCGAAATAGCGCACCGCGGTCACACCCGGCGCCGTCGTGACGGTCGTCTGGAAGGTCAATCCCGGCGCCCCGGTAATCGGCACGATCAGCTCGCGATCGCCAACGCAGCGCGCGTCGATGATCGGTGCTTCGGAGAGCGCCGAGGGCACCAGTTGCGTGTAGACCGATTCGGCGCGCAACGTCAGCGCCCCGAGAGCGGCCGGCTGGGCCAGGGGCGCCACCCCGTAATAGCTCGTCGAGTCGGCAGGGAAGGTGGCATGCACGCGCGTCGGCGGGTTGTAATAATCGTAGGTGTACCGGGTGACCGGCGCGCCGGTGAACGCCAGGCGCAACGGGTCGGAGATTTCCAGCACCATCAGATCCCGCAGATAATCCCCGTGCTGATCGGTGAACACCGTATCGACCGCGCGCGAAGCGATCCGGGTGACGCGCACGAACTGCTGGTTGCTGACCGCGTCGCGCTGCACCAGCGCAAACACATCGCCGATGCCGGGAGTGGCGACCGAGCGCGCGCAGTGCACCTGGATGCTGCGCTGGCCGACCAGGTGATTGCTGTAGAGCACATACCGCGATTCGCTGCCGAGCGCGAGATAGCCCTCGAGTTTGCCCTGCGCACTCGTGCGCTCATCCGACCAGGATTTGGTCGTGAACAGCGCCGCCGAAACGCGCGGATCGGCCGGCGCCTGCGCGACGATCGCATGCGCGCCGTAATACGCGTCGGTGGTATCCGTGAGCACCCCCGGAAACACCTTGCGCAGCGACGTCCGCCCATAGGTCCGGTCCAGCTCGGAAATATCCGGGAACAGATTGTTGCTGACGCCGTCGACGACCGCGATCCCCGTCGCCCGGCCGCCGCCCTCGGGCACGTCGTCGAGCACCGAGGATTTGAGCAGCACAATATCGCCATCCAGAATGGGCATGCGTTAAACCTCGATCAATTTAATCGTGATCACATACGGAAAATCCGCGCCAGGATCGGCGATCGGATACAGCGGCGCCGCCGCGATCGCCGCTTCCGGCGCGAAAACCACGTTGAAGCTGCGCCCATCGGCCAGCGCCAGGACGAACTGCCCCGGCACCTCGCAAGCCAGCACGCGCAGCGCGTCGACCGTGGCGCGCGGCACCCAGGTGCCGGCATCGCCGGCGAGCGTGATCGGCCGCCCGGCCTGACGCTGGCCGACATCGACGATCAAGGCGCCGGTCAGGGCGTATTCGGTCTTGCGCACGACGGTGGGCCAGGTGAATTCGTCGGTCCACACCAGATCGGACGGCAGCGACACCGACCCCAGCAAATGCTCAGACATTTACCGCCTCCCATTGTGTGCCGGTCCAGAGCTGCCGAGCCCGCCCGTCGGCGTGCGCGATGCCGGTATCGATCAGGACCTTCCAGATCGCGCGGAAACGGCGGTCTTTCTTGGCCAGATCCCGGACCCAGGCGATCGCCAGCGGGCTGCGCGGGCGCTTGGCCCATCCCAGAGGATCCGCAGGGCCGCTCATCATCCGGACACATACCGTTCACGCAGGTGGGTCAGCACCCCGACCAGCGCCTGTGCCGACGCCTGGCTGGTGGTGTTGACACTGGCGCTGGCACTGCCAATCTGGATATTGACCTGATGGACCGACCCCACGCTGGCCGATCCTGCCGACCCGGACTGCTCGGCCAATTCCTTGGCGCGCGCCTTGGCCCGCTCCACCGATCCGGCGTACTCGGTCAGATAGCCCTCGGTCGAAATCGCCGAGACGGCTTTGAGCTTGTCCTTGAGCTTCGCCATTTCCTCGGCGAAGAGGTCCGAGTAGACGCTGGCAAAGGCTTTCACGGCTTCGCCGGTGAGGCCCATCGAGCGCCCCACGGTTTCGTTGTCGATCCCCTGCGTGCTGACCGAGCGGTTGATCAGGCCGGCCGCCTGGTCGGTTTGCGAGGTCCGTCGGTTGGCGTAGTAATCGCTGATTTCCGCCTGCGTGAAATTGGCCGCCTGGAGCTGCTGCACGGATAACTCCTGCCCCCCACCACCGCCGCCACCCAGCGACGACGGCCGCTGCTGTTGATCCCGCAGCCGCTTGATCTGGTCCGCGGTCAGCCCAGAGGCCTGCCCCAGTTGTTCCATGTCCCGCGTCGCGCCGCGAACGCCGGCGCCCATCTCGCCCGCCGATTGCCCGGCAAAGCGCATGCTCTCGGCCAGCTCGCGCGTGCGTTTGGCCACCTCGTCGGCAATTTGCGCTTCCACTTCCTTGACGCGCGCGCTAGCTTCCAGGGCGTCGAGTTCGAGCTTTTTGGCGTCGGTCAGTTGGCCGGTCGCAATCAGTTGTTGCCGGGTCGCCTGAACTGCGGCCAGATCCGCCGCCGCTTGGGCGTGTTTTGCTCGGGCCACCAGTTCGGCGAGCTGGATTTCGAGGCGTTTCATTTCGAGCAAGGCATTCAGGGCGCCGCGCTCATCGCCATGCGCGCGCGCCACGTCGAGAATCGTTCGCTGCTGTTCGATCGCCAGGCGGACGCCGGCCTGCGCGATACCGAACTGCGCCTGCTCGGCCGTGCTTTTGGCCTGAATCTGTCGAACCGTGTCGGACAGGGCATCGCGATACAGCCGGCTCGCCTGCCCGGCCTGGATATCGGCGGCTTCGAGCGCTTTGGTGACATCGATGCCCGCCGCCTTTTTCTGGCGCAGATCCTCCAGGGCAGCCTGCGCGCGTTCGTAGGCGGTTCGCAGCTCGTCGACGCGCCCGGCGTTATTGGCCCAGGCGGCGGCCTCACTCTCGGCCTGCGCGGCGACCGCCGCCGAAGCGCGCGCCTGCCCCTGCGCCTTGTCCGCGTCGGATTGCCGCAGGTCGACCACCTTTTTGAGTTCGTCGATCTGCTTCTGCTGCTGCTCGGTGGCCTTCCCTTTGGCGCCGATTTCGGCCTCGATCGCCGCCAGCTCCCGCTGCGCCAGCGTTAAATCGGCTTCGCGCTGCGTCGCCACCTGCCGCAGCGCTTCGGCATTTTTCCGGCTGGCCTCGGCCTTGGCGTCCAGTTTCTCGACTTCGGTTCCGAAGGCATTGGCGAGTTCGACCGAGGCCGCCGTTTGCGCTTTGGTGGCCTCGGCGTCGGCGATCGTCTGCTTGGTCAGCTTCTCGGCCGCCTCGCCCAGCTCGGCGTAGGTCACCTTGATCTTGGTCAGGTGCGTGCCCGCGCCCTGCGCCGCGGTGCCCAGTTTGGCGGTCTCGGCGGCGGCCGCCGTATGCGCCCGCGCCGCCGCGAGGGCGGACTGCCCCGCCTGATCGAGAGTCGCGGCCATTTGCTCGTTGTGCAATGCCGCCTTGACGAGCTTGTCGCGCGCCTCCTTTTCCACCTCGGCAAACGCTTCTTTGGCGCGCTGGCTGAACCCGGACAGGGTGATGTCGCCATTGGCCAGGGCCGCAAAGAAGATCCCGATGTCCTTGCCTGCAGCCACGATCATGGCCGAAGAGGACACCAGAACCACCTCCAGCGCGGACAGCGCCGTCTTGAGCCCAGTCACCACGCCGGCGTCGCCGATCGTCTGGAACATCTCGGCGACCGCGTTCCGGAAGTGATTCCAGCGCTGCGTCAGCGTTTCGGTCTGCGCGCCCAGCTCGCTGGACGCGCCATAGAGGGTATTCAATCCCTTGGCCAGCGCCGGAAACAGTTCTTCGGAAGTCAGCTTTCCGGTCTCGACGAGCTTGATCAGTTGCTCGGTCGTGATCCCGAATCCGTCGGCGGCCGCCTTCAGGGCGCCCGGCAGCGCTTCGCCCAGTTGCCCACGCAGTTCCTCCATCGAGACCGCGCCCTTGGACGCCATTTGCGACAGCGCCAGCAATGCGTTTTGCGTTTCGGCCGAGCTTTTGCCGGCGACCGACATCGCGTGCGCTACCGCCTCAAACACCTCCCGCGTCGCCGCGCCCTCGACCGCCGACCCTTTGGTCGCGGCCGTCAGCCCGGCATACGCCTTGCCGACCTCGAGGATCGGCAGCCCGAGCCGGTCGGCGACGTCGTGCACATAGGCCATCTCTTTGGCGGAGGCCTGGCTCGACCCGGCGACGGCGGTGAATGTTCTCGATAAATTCTCGAGTTCGACGTTGACCTTGAGGAACTCCCGCGCCAGCTCGACCCCGGAAAACGCCAGCCCGAGCTTGCCCATCACGCTCGTCAGCCCATCGGCCTGGCGCGCTACCTGGCCGATGCTGCCCGGCACGCCATCCAGCTCGGCGCGTAGCGTGCGGATGCGCGCCTGACCGGCGGCAAAGGCGCGGTCGAACTGCTCGCCGGTGACGTCGCTGCTGCGCGCCAGCCGCTGTAGCGCCTGGTTGATTTCGAGGAGTTCCGCCTGGATGCGATCGGCCGAGCGAATCCCGAGGGTGGCGAAGGCCGCCTGTACCTGGTCGGTGGTGCTGCGCGCCCGCTGCCCGGCGGCGCTGACGCCATCGAGGGACTGCGACGCACCGCGAACGTGTTCCCCGGCCCGGTTCGCGGCCGCGGCCAGATTCCCCAGGCCATCGCCCGCACTGCGGGCGCCCGCGCCGGTCGAATGCGCCGCCGCCCCCAGCGCCGCAATGCCGGCGCCGGCGGTCCGGGCTTGCGCCCCCGCCGCCTGCTCGGAGGCCGTGAGATGGTCCACAAAGGACTGCAGGGCGTCGAGTTCATTGCCGGCCTGGTTGACCTCGGAGGCCATGCCCTGCGCGGCGCCACTCAAGGCGGTGATCCCCGCACCGGCGGTCCGGGCCTCGCCGCCGGCGTCGGTCGCCTGCTCGCCGAGCTGGTTTACCGACGCGGCGAGTTGGTCGACCGCCTCCCGGCCGGTGACCCCGGCGGCAATATCGACGCGTAATCGCAGATCGTCGGACATGGTCGGGGATAGGGGCTAGGGGATAGGGGGTAGAAAGTCTTACGAGGTGAGCAGATCGACCTGGAACGGCTCGGTTTTACCAGCCGGGGTCTTGAGCCGGCCCTTCAACTGGATGTCGCCGAAGTCGTTCGGCGTAAAGTCGAAGCCCGATTCGGGAGCCAGAACGGCTTCCCAGACCGTGCAGATACACGGCAGGCTGTCGGCGTAGTTGATGCCGTCGAGGATGAACTTGGCCCGCACCTGCGCCTGCGTGGCGCCGGCGATGCGCGTACCCGCCGAGGTCTGATAGTTGGCCGTGACCTTGATCGTCGCCCCTTCCAGGATCGCGCCGGTGCTCAGCACCTTGACCAGACCGAGCCGGTAGTTGATCAGGTAATCGGTGCCGAGCACGTAGGTCGGCGTGCCCGAGGTATGCGTGACCGAAAGCCCGGCGACCGCGAGATTCACCTTGCTGACCGGCACCCAGTAATCGCGCTTGGCGACGATGGCCTCGGCGGTGATCGAGCCGCTGCCCTGCGTGAACGCGCTCTGCGTGCCGAGCAGCGCGAGCGTGACGCCATCCTTGTTGAGTTCGGAGAGGGTCACGGACAGGTCGGCCGGCTTCTGGATGGCGACCGATTCAATCACCTGGCCATACGTCGTCTTGCCCTTGGAGACCTTCTCCTTCAGTTCGGTGTTCGGCTTGATTTCAAACTTGCTGACCTCGAAAGGCCCGGCGAGGCCGAGAGAAAGGCCGGTGGCCGGGTCGACCCGGTCGATGTACAAATCTCCGGACCCCAAAAAAGCGCGTGATGCCATGGTGTGGTCTCCTGGTTAAGAAAGGATTTACCGGTCGGACTCGATCACCTGTTGCGTGGTGATCGCCAGCGGGTAGAACAGCGTGCCGGACAAAAAGACCGGCGCGGGCGGCGTGGCCAACAAGATCGGCGTGAATTTCGCCGGCGGCGTCCAGCCCAACAGACTCTTCAACAGCGCTTCGGCCAACGGTGCCGCCGCCGCCCGCGCCGGCGCGCCGCTGCCCGTGCGGGCGGCAGACTTCACCGCCAGAATCACCAGCCAGCGCGTTTCGATCCGCACCGCGCGCCGGCTTCGGTTCGCCTCGACCACCTGATAGCCGTCGTACGCCACAAACACGCACGGCGCCGGCTTGCCCGATTTCTCGATGTCTTCGAGGTCGCTCATCGGGTACACCCCGAGCAGGCCGGGCACCTCGCCGAGGCGCTCGACCAGCGGCGTTTCCAGCGTCAACATGCCCCGCTCACGACCGGGCGAACAGGCGGGGGTTGCTCACCATCTGCGCCAACCCCGAACTGGCCGGGGTCGCCAACCCCAGTTGCAGCGTCCCGGCGGCGATTTCCCGCAGCACCCGCAGCGCATTCTGATGGCGGTCCTTGACCATGTCCGGCGCCGCGTCCGGATACAGCGCATAGCGCGCCAGGTCGCAGCACAGGCCGACCAGCAACGGCGGCACGCTCGGCAGCGGCAAGGCATAGCGCCCCGTCAGATAGCCGTCGATGGTCGCGCCGGCGTCGTCGAGCACGCGCGCCACCACCGTCGCGTCCACGTTGGTGCCGCTGGCGCGGTCCGTCTGGTCGATCAGCTCCTGCTCGCCGAAGCGGGTGACCAGGTCGGCGAGCGTGGCGTAGGGCATGTCAGGCGACCGTCGGCGAAATCAGGTAGCCTGCGGTCGCCCCGGCAATGACCGGCGCCACTTCGTCGGTCACCGGATAGACCCACGACTTGGCGGGCCGGTCCTCGTACGGCACTTCGACGATCGGCGCGCCGCGCAGGCGATAGGTGTAGCCGTAGCTCGGCACGCCCAGGTCGGCAACCGAACCGATTTCGGTCACCGCCAGCACCGCCGTCTTGCCCCAGACATCAGTCAGCGTGCCGGCAGCGTCGGCCCACACCGCGCCGCCGATGACCACCTTCTGCAGGCCGAACAGGCTGGCTAGCAGTTCGACGGTCGGAATGTCGCGGCCGGTGTACTTGATCCGATCGATAATCTTGCTATGCACGCGCAGAGCGCGCGCGGTCTTCGCCGAAATCACCAGGGTGTTCGGGTAGCGGCCGGTCTGCGTGCGGATCGCCTCCTTGCCGGTTTCGATGTCGCCAATCGGGTCCGAGGCGCTGGCGTCGGACCACAGGGTAGTTCCGGTCAGGCCGACGTTCTTGTTGCCGGCGGCGTAGTTGGCCGCCGTCGTCGCGAGATCCGCCTGTGCCTTTTCCAGGTTCAGCGCCACGATGCGCTGCACGCGGATCACCGCCAGGCTGGCCTGGTCGATGCCCGGAACCGCTTGCGATTCCTGCTGCAGCTCCCACGGCACCACGCCCTCGAGGGCGTACTGGCTGAGCGCGTAGGAACTGCCGCTGTAGCCGAAGACCACCCGCTTGGTATCGGCGCCGGGAGCGCGCGCGCCCGAATAGAGGTAGAAATCCTCCTTGCCGAAGGTCACGATCTTGCCGCCGCGTTGATCGACGGGCACATACGGGAACAACTCGCCCCCGACCAGTTCGGGGTTCTTGTAGCCCTGCGCGACGGTCGACAGGACCGGATCAATCACACGCGCCTGGCTGGGGGTCAATTGCGGCATGGGGGTTTCCTTTCAGGTAGAAATCTCCCCTCCCCCCTGGCGGGGGAGGGGCTGGGGGAGAGGGGGAAAAGCGCTTACACGGCGTTGGGGATCAACAGCACTTCGATGAACTGGCCGGCGGCGGTCGCCGCTTCCAGCGCAATGCCGATCTTGGCGCCCGAGGTGACCCAGTTGATGGCGCGCCCGGAGGCGTCGGACTTGACCGTGGCCCCGGCGGTCACCGCGGCGCCGGATTCGACGGTGGTGGTGCCGAGAATGTCGGCCGGGATCTTGTCGCCCGAAACGGCCGCGGTATTGGCCACGCCGAGCGTATTGACGTCGGCGCCGGCCTGCGCGCCCGCGGGAGTAATGAAGCGGTTGGCGGCAATGGTGCCGGTCGCGGCCACGGTCAGGGTCAGGATGGCTTTGTTTTGGGTGCCCATGCGGGAAACTCCTTGTCAGATCAGGTCAGGATTGCAGGGCGGACAGCGCCTGCGCGTAACTGCAGCGATGGTCGCTGGCGTGCGCCAGGGCGCGCTGATGCAGCGCCAGTCGCTCGGCATCGACGGCATAGCCGGCCATGGGGGTAAAGTGGGTCAGGACCGCGGGGCGACTCGGCGGCTGCCCGGCGGACTGCATGCCGGTCAGCGCGGCGATCGGCTGCGCCTGTTCGAGGTAGGCCGACAACGTCGTGAGCGGCTGGCCGCGCCAGTACGTCTCGGTGGCCGGCAGAATGCGCCCATCGGCCAGCGCGGCCTGCATCAGGGCCGCGTGTTGCCCGCCTTCCAGGGCCAAGCGCGCGGCCGACAGTTCGCCCTGCAGCGCCAGATACATCGCCATCGGCACGTACTGCGCCGGGTCCGGCGTCTCGGGTTCGGGTACCCACGCCGCCGACAGCGCCGCCAGCAGGCGACCGCCGAGGGTCAGGCTGGCCGCGGAGAATTCGGGCGGCGGCAGCGTGTCGATCTGCTCGATCAGCTTCTGCAGTTCGGCCGTACAGTCTTCGGCGGTCGCCGTAATGGGTAAGTTCAGGAAGTAGCGCAAGCGGTCGATCAGATCATCCATCGTGGACTCCAGGGTAGAAATCACAAGGCCGCTGAGTGCGGCGGCGACGCGCTCGGCGACCGCCGTCATGCCGTCGAGGCCGGGGGTATTGGTCAGCGCGGCGTTGATCAGGTGCGTCACCTGGCCGGTCTCGCGGTCCCAGGCGAACACCGGCGAGACGTAGCGCAGCTCGTCGGCCTCGACCATCTGGCGGGCGGCGTCGGTCCACTGCACGTCGGTGGCGAACAGGCCGACGCCCTCGACCCATTCCAGGGTCTTGAACCAGCCGGCGGCCGGTGCCTTGAGGCCATTCTCGGCGGCGAGCAGCGATTGATGGTGATAGTCGAGCACGTATGGGGTTTCGCGCGCCGCCGCCGCGGCGATCAGGGTCGCGGCGATGGCGCCGTCGATAAACCAGGCGCTGACCTCGGTCGGCCGCCCGTCGAGCGAACGGAATTCGCCAGCCGGCAGCAACTGCACCCGCGCGCTGGCCGTCAGCCGGCCTTCCGCGCCGACGAAGGAGCAGGCGGAAAAAGCCCGGTCACCACCATGCGGGCGACCGGACAAAGCGCCGCCAGTCCGTGGAGCGGAGCGAGGGAGGAGAAGCGGGAATAGGGACGGCATGCATCGCAGTTTGCGCGCGCGCGGGGCGGGGAAAGGACTGGAAGCGTTTCACGTCTGGCGCGAACGGGGGCGATGCGTTCTGCGTTGCCGCTGAACTCGACGGCGTCGTCTGGCGCGCGCGGGGGCTATAATCCGGGGTCAGGGAATGCGCAGGCTGATGCGCGCGGCGTTTAATCCGGCTTGGTCGTTGAGTCGCGAGGAGTCGCGGAAGTACAACCGAAGGGAAGTTACCTTGCCCTGTGTCGGAGATCAGCACCGACCCCTGCAAAACAAGACCATAGGTTGAGCTGACGCAGGAAGCCCAACCTACGCGCTACGGCTGCACGACTATCCCGGACGCACAGGCGCCCAAGCCAACCAGAAACGCTTTGATATCTTCGAGCGATGATTGAAACTCGATTGCAAACAACTTATCACCAACCTTTGCCTCGTTTCCGAGAAAGTAAAAGAAGCCTTTGATTTGCTTATCCATCCCCGACAGGAGACTGATCTTGGCTTCGTCAAGACACTTGGGGACCTTCAAGTCCGATGCTTCCCGACGAATGTCCTGCATTCTGGCAATCTGCGCGGGAAGTGACATGCGCGGCGTCGATTCGGCAAGGATCACTGCGTCCTTCCACTTTTCATAGACCTTCTTCGCGGCATCAATCGCCTTGTCGTGCTCCGTTTTTGCCTTTTCCTGCGCGAGCTGCGCGTCAAAGGATCGCCGCTGTTCTTCCAGGCGCGCTTTGGCTGCCCGCTCCGCATCCATGGCCGCTTGGTTTGTTTGGGCTTCCGGAACCCGTACGGCGATTTCCGCGACGGGCTTCCGTTGCTCGACTTTCCACCACACCGCGATAACTCCAACGATGACAAGCAGAAGCAACCAGGGCAGGAGGTTGAACCCGCGTTGCTCGTTCGTCGTTGACCTGTTCGAATGTCGACCTTGCATGAAGATGCCGCCCTTCCGTAAAAGTTCGCGAAGCGCCCAAAGGCCGCGTCAGCTTAGCAGATTGCCGCGTTAAATTCTGCTTGAAATTCTCCGGCAAAAGCGTAGGATGGTTCGCACTGAAACCAACAGCGGAAGCGTCTCCGATCTGACGCCTTCGCTGCCCGCACCTGCGGGCATTGCTTTTTCTGGTCGGGACAAGAGCGCCGAATACAAGACCCGCAAGGGGAATGCGCGCCGGGCATCTGTTGGTGCCCAGTTGAGTCCCGACCGCCCACGCCGACTACTAACCGGCGAGGGATCTTCAACTGAAACCAACAGGAGGCCATCATGGCTGAGCAACAGCAACACCTCATCACCGCCGAGTTCTTCGGCAACCCCGTTTCGATCATCGACCATGCTGGTCGGCAGTGGATCACCGCCGAGCAGGCCGGGCGTTGCCTGGGCTACAGCGAAGCCCAATCGCGCAAAGCCGTCATCAATCTGTACAACAAGCACGCCGACGAATTCAGCGAGGAAGACATGTCCGTCATCGAACTGATGACGGAAGCCGGCCTGCGCGAATGCCGCATCTTCTCCGCCACCGGCTGCCAGAAGCTCGGCTTCTTCGCCCGCACGGCGCGCGCCAAGGAATTCCGCACCTGGGCGGCGAAGGTCTTGAGCAAGAAGCTCGCGGCCCCTGTCGCCCCCGCGCCCGTGCCGGCTCCCTCGTCCCGCCTGGACGCCAGCCTCGAACGGATGGCCGCCAGCGTCGAGACGATGGCCGAAGGCATGCAGACGATGAGCCGGCAGCTCAACGTCACCGCCAAGTACATCGGCCTGCTGGAAATCAACCAGAAGGGCCGCACCCGCGTGACGGCGGAGGTCAAGAACCAAGCGCGGGCCTTGCACGCCGAAGGGATGACCTACGCCGACATCGGGCGGCTGTTGCGCATCTCGTATGGCACGGCGCGCTTGCTGGTGCTCGACCAGTACCCGATCAAGACGCCGCCGCCAGACGCGGCGCCGAAGGGCGTCGGCGAGATCCTCGAAGGCTGGATCGAGCGCGAACAGGCGAAGCTGGCCGAGACGCTGACGAAACGGGATGCGTGATGGCCTGCGTGATTCCCTTCCCGGCCCCCCCGCGCCCCGCGGCCGAACCAGACCGTTACGCGATCTTCAAGGCGCGCGTCACCGAGATCTTCGCCAGCGCCGCGGCCGAGCAGGGCCTGACCCGCGAACCGCAGGGGCTGCGCCACGAAGAGGAGATCCTGCGCCGCTTGTGCCGCATCGAGCGGATGCTGAGCCAGATGGACGTATCCCGAAGCGCCGGAGGCGCTGCTGGATCTACCAGACAACCGAGAATACCTCTAGAACGAATCTTAACGGGGGATTAACGCGGGTGTTTTTCGCGGGGAATACCTGAGCCTACCCGGCCCCGTCGAAAGCCTTAAATCGCGATTCTGCGCCCCGGCCCCGTGCCGGGGTTTTTTTGGTGCGCTCGCGGCTCGATGCCTACCCCTGCAGCCGCCCGGCGAGGTACTCCAGCAGCTTCCGGGCGATCTTCGCCTCGTCGGCCTCGGTCAGCTTCAGAAACGGGCGGGCCGGCATCTCGATGGTGTGCGCGCCGCGCTCGTGCCACTGCGCAAAGTTGGATTGACTCCGGCGCACGAAGCGATTGCCGACCGAGCCATCCCGGCCCTGCCGGTAATACGCCTGCTGACTGCGCGCCGGCATGTGGATCGGGCCGCCGAACTGGTGGATGGCGGCATACACCAGGTTGGTACCGACGCTCGCCGAGTGATCATCCGCCTGCTGCGTGATGCTCGACAGCAGGCTCTGGCCGCCGCCGCGCCGGATCAGGATCTGGTCGCCGTAGCCGTGCTTCCGCTTGTAGGCCAGCGTCGCCGGTTTCAGGGCTTGCCAGCGCGGCCGGCCGGACTGCGCGAAGTTCTCCATCACCGTATCGTGCAGGATGCCCGCCACCACTGGCATGACCGGCCCCGGCTGCACCATGCCGCGGCTCAGGCGCCGGAGCGCTGCAGCGATGTCGGGGCCTTCGATCTGGATGGTGATCATGTCCTGGTGGGACTATACTGAAATCAACGCAGGTGCGACACGGTGCCATTCTCCCGGCCGTAGCACGATCGTTTCGATCGGAGCGCCATGCGGGGTTGCTGGCTGGTCCAGACGGGAGGCCCCGCCGCCTGCGTTACGGTGCATAGCCGTCGGCTTTTCTCTGGATGCGCCGGATCTCTGCCGCACGCTGCGCCTCATTCGCCGACAGATGGCGCAACGAGGTCAGAAACAACCCTTCACCGCTCTGCGTGGCCTTGACCACCGAGGTTAGCCCATCCGGTTCGTCGAGCACGAACACCAGCGACACGGCCGAATCCTGATACGCCGTCCCGCGGTCGATCACCTCCTGGACGCGCACATAGTCGCTGGCCGTCAGTTCCGGATGCCTGAGCGCCTGCTTGGCATGCGATGCCGCCGAGAACACCGCCACCTGCCCCTGGGCGCCGATGCGCGCCGCGCTTTCCCGGTCCAGGACGGCGATGGGAAAATCGCCGTCCGGGTGATCGAACCAATGAGAAAACGCCGGGCTGCCGACCTGCGCCTGGACAGACGCACGGGCCAGCGCCGGCTCGGCCCGATTCGCCTGCTCGGTCAGGATCTGCCGCAGGTGCGCCAGGCCGGATTGGCCGGGGTTGTAGTTCCACCCGGCATCGGGCGCGAAAAACTTGCCCGGCGCGTACTCGAAGCGCGTCACCGTCGCCGTCGGCCCGTCCGGCTGGCGGCTGGTCGGGACTTCGATCTCCGACAGCCGGCCTTCGCTGCTCGACAGATCGATGCCGCGCGCGTGCAGGTCTTCGCGATCGAGGGCGCGCACACCGCAGCGGCAGCGAAATCCATTCGGCGGGAAACCGCTCTGCCAGAACGGATCATCGTAGCGGAACGTGCGCCCGTTCAGGGCGGCGTGTGCCGGCCGCGTGCGGCTGTCCATCACCGCCACATATTGCCAGTAGGGCCGGTCGGCGACGTTGGCCAGGAAGGCCTTATAGCGCCCGGCCATGTAGGCCGACTGCAGGTTGGTGTCGAAGATCGTCGCCAGGCGTCGCGGCGTCAGCCCCTTGCCGGCCATCTCCCCGGTGATTTCGTCCACCTGCGCGTCGGCGCCCCACCAGCCCTTGCGCTGCAGGAGCGGCGTCAAATTCCGAAGATAGTCCTGCCGCGTCGTGCCGTTTTTTAACGCGTCGACGAGACCGCCCTTGAGATCGGCGAGGATCTCGGTCTTCATCACCCCGGCGGCGGTGAAGGCCTTGGCGTGCGCTTCCTGCCAGACGTCCGTCCAGGAGAAGCCGATCGCATAGCCCTTGCTTTCGAGGTAGGCGATGGCGTCCTGCGGCGGCAGCCGGCACGCATAGGCGAGGTCAGGCGCGGGGTCCGGCATTGTCGGCACTCAGGCGCCCCCAGACATCGGCCACGAAAATGGCGCGCGCGAGCAGCGTCTCCAGCGCGCCGCTGTCGAGGCTCGGGAAGGCAGCAAGCAGCGCATCGCCCGCCTCGTCGGGCGTCTCGCCGGCCTGCAGCGCGGCGATCGCCGGCGCCAGCAGGGCCTGCATGGCGGCATGGATGTCCGCGCCCGGCAACTGCGCCAGCGCGGCGTCGAGCACCGCCTGGTCAGCCGCGGCCGAATCCGGTGCGCTCAGCGCGCCGGCCCCGAGGGCGAGGACTGCGGACAGCGCCGCCGGCGCCGGCGCCGGCGCGGCCGTCGGCTGGCCGCCTGGCGCCGGTGGGGTCGCCGGTTCGCCGGCGGGCGCTGGCGCCGGCGCCGGCGCGCCGAGCACCGCCTCATCGCCTTCCGGCAGCGGTACGCGCAGTCGCTCGTGCGCCCAGGCGACGGGGATGCGCATGCCGATGCCGACCAGCTCGGGCAGCGCCTGAGCGTAGGTCGCGAGGTCTTCCGGCTCGCCGGTGTCGAACTGAAAACGCGGGCAGCGGCGCAGGCTGTCGACGCCGCGGTTGAGCGCCAGCAGCGGATAGACGACATCGCTGGTGAGCGTCGCCGCGACCTGGCGGGCGTCGGCGTTGCGGATGTCGCGCCGGACTTCCCGCTGAAAATCCGCCTGCCCCGAGCCGATCCCGGCTGATCGGGCTTCGTCGCCACGCTGCCCAAGGATCACCTTGGACATCGCGCCTTCGGCCCAGTGCACCATCGCCAGGTGCGAATCGGCGTCGCCGCTGGTGCTCACCTTGGCAATCTCCAGGCTCATGTCCTGCGGCAGGATCGCGCGCGCGTCGTGCCCCAGATCGATCACCGCCTGCAGCAGGCTGGCCTGTTCTTCCGGGCTGGCGCCGCTGCGGAACTTGCCGGAGATGATCGGCAGGCCATACGTTTCGAGGAATTCTGCCAGGTCGCTGATCGAGAAATGCTTGCACAGAAACGGCCACACCAGCGCGCGATACAGGCCCATGCGCCCCAGGTAGCCGGTCTTGGCCTTGCCGTGCGTATGCAGCACCCAGCCGAACGGCAGCAGTTCCCGCCCCTCGCGCGTGCCATCGATGAGGCACAGGCGCCGCCGGCTGGCGTCCATCTGAAACCATTCCTGCGGTCGTGGGTGAAAAGTCGGCAACCACTCGCCGCCGTCTCGTCGCCATTCGATTTCGATCGCCGCAAAGCCGTGCCCTGGGCCGTCCATCGCCGCCAGGATCAGGTCTTCGAGCGAGTCGACCAGGTCCTCCACCACCTCCTGCGCCCAGGCCGCGGCCTGTTCCTCGGCGGCGCTGGCGTGCCGCGGCGGATCGATGCGCCAGTCGAGGTCGAGCAGCGCGAGCTTGCGCTTGTTGATTTCCGCCAGCAGATGCCCGTCGCGGTCTTCCATGTCGGCGAACAGCCGGTGTTGATCGGTCAGCCAGCCGTCGTCGGCGCGCCGCAGCACCTGCGCCAGGCGCGCCGGCGAGAGGCCTTCGAGCATCGGCTGCAGCGCCTGGCGCGCGAGCTGCGCCACCGAGGCGGTCTGCGGCGCGGCCAGCACGGTGCGGTCGAGCGGGCGGCCGAATTGATCGAGTAGCGTGGCCATCAGAGCAATCTCCTGGAGCGTCCGCCATTGCGCGGCGCCGATTGAAATCCGGTGCAGGTGAACGCCTCGCCGCTGCCGGCGGCGTGGCAGGCGAGGAAACACGCCCAGGCGCGGTCGGCGTGGCCGTCGCCTTCGCCATCGACGAGAAAGCGCGGCGCGCCGGTCGCCGAGGCGGCTTTCTTGAGGCTGTGCAGGTCGGCCCGGAGCGCGTAGTCGCCTTCCGGAATGCGGATGCGGCGATCTTCGAAGGCCTGTTTGCCGATGCCGGCGAGCAGTTGCTTGTGAGCGGCGGTGAATAGCACCCCTTCAACGCGCGTTGTTCCATGCCGGCGCTGCGCGTCTTCGACGGGCTTTTCTCCCATGCCGGTCTGGTCCATGGCGACGCGGACGACGCGGTAGCGGGCGAAGACGCCGTCGAGCAGGGCGTCCTGCTCGGCGAAGGAAATGCGCCGGCGGACGATCACGTCGCGCGTCCACAGCACGTCGCCGACCACTTCAATCACCCAGATGACAAAGAGGTCGTTACGCGCGGCGATGTCGACGCCGGCGAAGCAGGGGCCACCTTGGTAGTGGGCGGGGTCGCCGGCGCCCGTCGCCTCGGCGGCGTTGATCAGGTCGAAGGACAGCCAGTTGCTGGCTTCGTCGAGCCAGGCGAGTTCGTATTCCTGCGCCCACAGGTCGGGGTCATTCAGGCCGCTGCGCAGCATGTCGATGTCGCGCGGCAGCCCATCGGCCACGGCCTGGTGGATATCGACGCGGTGCCGGCTCCAGAGCTGGTCTTCGCCGGTCATCAGCTCGTAGAACTTGTTGCCCTTGCCTTTCGGCGTCGAGGTGACGCGGATCTTGTAGCCGGCGGAAATGACCGGGAAGAGCGCGCCCCAGATCGCGCGCGAATCCTTGTGAATCGCGAATTCGTCGAGAAAGACGTTGGCGGAGAATCCGCGCGCAGTGTCCGGATTGGCCGGCAAGGCGATGATCTCCGATCCGCCGGGCAGCGTGACATCGAGCGCGCGCACGTCCGGGGAGAAGGCAAATTCGTTGCTCTGGCTGGCGATCTTGAACGCTTCGAGGTGTTTTTTAACGCCCTCGTTCATCGCCTCGCGCGCCTGGCGTTCGCCGCGCGAGAGGATGATCCACTTGGCGCGCCGGCCGGCGGCTTCGGCATGCAGGCAGTCGAGGACGATTTCCAGGGTGGTGGTGAAGCTCTTGCCGGTCTGGCGGGCGAACATGCCGATCTTGAAGCGTGCGGTATCGGCCAGCCAGCGCTGCTGATAGGGGTAGAGCGGGACAGCCGGTGCGCGGGGCTTACGCGTCGATGCCATAGATGCGCTCGCTGATCTCGGCGAGGGCCTCGGACGAAATCTGCGCGCGCTCGCCGCTGCGCGCGGTGTCGGCGGCGCCGGCCGCTCTGGCGCGCGCGCGTAGCTCTTCCACCGCCGCGGCGATGGGGAGCTTGCGGGCCGCGGCGAAGGGTTCGAGCAGGTCCGCGAGCAGGATGCCGCGTGCCGGGGCGACCTCGGCGGTCCAGCTTGCGAGCGCCTTGAGCGTGTCGGACGCCGCGGCATCGGCGCTGACCTCGGGCATGAAGCTCTTGGCCGCCGAGCGCAGCTTGGCGATGGTGTCGCCGAGCGTCGCCATGGCGCGAACGCCCTCGAAAGGGTCGTCCGCGTCGGCGGTCTTTTCGAGCAGGGATTCGCAGCGCATCAGACCGGCGGCGATGATGCGGCCCAGGGCTTGCTCGATGCCGCCGCCGGCGACGATCAGGGAAGCGGCGCGGAACTTGTCCCAATCATCCTGCGTTTCGCGCGCCTCTCGATACCAGTTGCGCGCCGTGCCGGGAGGGATGCCGACCTTTTCCGCGGCCTGTTCGAGCGGCAGGCCGCCGATGTACGCGGCGCGCAGCTCCATGCGCTTTTCGGGGGGGTGGGCCATTAGGGAAGTTGCCGCAGGCCACCAGCGGTCTCGCGGCCCTCCTCGGTCAGTGCAACGGTGTCGTTGATGCGCTGGACCAGGCCGACATCGGCGAGCCAGGCGAGGTCCTGGCGTACGCGATCCAGGGTGACGGCCATGCCGTGCACACTTTCCAGATCGGTGCGCAAGGTCCGCGCCTGGCTCGCGCCGCCGGCGAACAGCAGGGAAACCAGCAGGCTGTTGGCGCGCTTCTTGTCCTCTGGGGTCATTGGCTCTCTCCGGCCCGTCGATTGACCATGTTGTGGATCATCATGCGCAGGCAGTCGCTCTGTAGTTTTGTCTCGCCGACCAGTTGATTCACGGTCGCGGCCAGCTTGTTGATCGAGTCGTATAGCTCGGCCAAATCTTTATGGGTCAGTTGTCCGTCCACGGAAACTTCGAGTTTGCTGATCCGTTCGCCGTGCTCTTCATATTTGTCGGTGAGGTCGGTTTCCAGCGTCGAGACGCGGGCCGTCGTTGCCTTGTTCTGGTCGCCCAGGTACGTGTAGGCGGCGAGCGCAATCAGCATCACGAATTGGGCGAGGGTGATCGCGAACTTGATCGATTCAGTATCCATGGGGGCGCCTCCTGGCGGTGCGGTTCAGTGTTTGTTCGAGTTCTCGTTCACAATCGATGCAGGTCTGCACGCCCGGCACCGCCCGCCGGCGCGCTTCGGGGATGGGTTCGTCACAGACGCCGCAGAGCACCGCGGAGAGCCGGTCCGGCCAACTGGAGCGGCGCGCGTGCTCGGCCAGGGCATCGGCGCGGATCTCGGCTTCCCGTTCGGCGGCGAGGTCGGCGAAGTCGGTCATGCCGTGCGCACCGGGAGATTCGCCGCGCGCACCAGGATGCGCCCGCTCGATAACGTCGCGACGCAGCGCAGCCGGTAGTTCACGCCATCCAGGCCAGCGTGGAACGGCAGCAGCACCGAGCTGCCGCTGAGGGTCGGGGTGCCGTTGAGCACCGCGGCCGGATTACTGTCGGCGCCGGCGAGCACGCTGCAGCTCACACTCACGCTCACGATAGTCTCGCCTTCCTGGATCTCGTTCGCGTACGAAAACTCGGCGACGAGGGCTTCTTCCGGGTCTTTCGCCGGCCAGACCGATCTCAGGGAAGTCATGCCCGATAGCTCCTGGAAAATCCCGGCGCCCGATATCCTCGCGCGCTGCCCGATGCGCGGTATCGGGGGTCGGCGATCCACCCCATTCCCGAGTCACTCATCAGCGAGGCGCTCGCCAGCGCCGACAGGACCGCCGCCGCCGATAATCGGATCTGCGTGGACAGTGTGCCGGTAGCGATCACCTGCGCGACGGCGACGGCGGACAGGCCCCCGCTGACGATCAGGTTGCCGGTGGCGTTGCAGACGGCCACGGCGGCGCCGGAAAGCCGGATAGCCGTCGTCAGACCGCCCGCTCCGGTCACCAGTGCGGTGGCGTTGCCGGCGAGCGGAATTCCGGTGGTCAGCGTACCGGTGGCAGTCGCGGATGCGATCGCTCCGCCAGATAATCCCTGCGGAGACGTGGTGAGCCCAGCACTGGCCAGCGCCTGCATCACGGCGGCGCCGGACAGTCGGATCTGCGTGGTCAGCGCGCCCGTGGCGCCGGCCTGCGCGAGAGCGGCGCCGGAAAGCCGAATGGTGGTGGTCAACACACCGGACGCGACCGATACCGAAGCGGCGCTGCCCGATAACGGGATCTGGGTGGTCAGCGAGCCGCTGCCCGTGGCTTGCACGACCGCGGCGCCGGCCAGTGGGATGCCGGTGGTCAACGATCCAGAGGCGGATGCCTGTCCGGTGGCGGCTCCAGCCAGTGAGATGCCGGTAGTCAGCGTGCCGCTGCCCGTAGCCTGCCCGGTGGCGGATCCCGCCAGTCCGGCGGATGCTTCGGTCGGCTGATCGATCCACAGACGAGCACTCTCGAACAGCGCCCACGGATTGCGCGTGAATTGCTGCTTCTCCTCGACCGTCAGAAACCGGTTCCAGATCGCCACCATCTGCACTTTCGCAGTAGTCGCCGTGATATCCGGATTGTTGAGGAAATACCCGGCAGTGGTGAGAGAGGCCCCCATGGCGCCCGCTTTTCCGAGGCTGCTCCCATTCACATAGGTGTCGAGGTCGGCGCCGTTGGCGTGGCTGCCAATGATCGTATGAAATTTGCCCCATGCGGAACTGACGGAAACTGCTCGGGAACTATTGCTGACCGACGACTGCAGCCCCATCCATCCATTATTCACGACATAGCCGACCTGGATGCTCCTGGCGCCGTCGTACAAACGGATGAACGGCCCGACCGCGGATGTGCCGTCCGGGATCACGATTGCGGCCAGGGTATACGTACCGCTCAGGTCGGGAAGACCGGGCGGCATTCCGCCTAGGTCGATGACCGTGGAAGCGGTGCCGTCCAGGCTCCAGGTTTTCCCGGTGGCGGTCAGTGCATGACGAAGCCCGGCCGACGCCCCGACCCGTCCGCTGGCCCAATCCTCGAGACCGCTGCCGGGACAGATCAGCGACACTAGCCCTCGCGTCAGCGGATGCCGGCGATTGACCCCAACCGGTCCTATCGGCTGGACGATGCGAGGACGGGAGAGAATCAGCGGCATGCTAGGCGGTATTGGCGCTGTCTGCCGTCACCAGCCAGGCGATGCAGTCCACCGTCTGCCCGGACGCGGCGCTGGCGGTATCGACGACCAGCCGGACGCGCACTTGCCCGGACACATCGAACGGGATGGCGAATACCTCGGCCAGATCGGTGACATCGATCCCGTTGGTGTGCCCACGCGTCAGCGCTTCCTCGAGGATCAGCGTATTCGAAGACGTCGACTTGCCACGGCACCACTCGCTGTTCGCCGGGGTGCCCGTCTCGCGCAGATAGACCAGATCGCCCGCAGTAAATCCGGTGGCGCTAGTCAGGGTGAATGAGGTATCGCCGGGGTCGCACGCGGCGTCGTTCAACGTGGTCTTGCTGGCTAGGGTGCCCCCATTGGCCGACTGCCATTCATACAACGGCACCCATTCGTCGTTCCCGCTCGTTTTTGCGGACCCGTCCATCCGGAATTTGACATTATTGGTCAGCACGTTGGCGATGGTCCGGCCCATCTTGACATACGCCGTGGCGGGACCCAGCTTGGTGGAGACGTCCACTGCGCTGCCGACGGTAATCGTCGCCGTGGCGCATTGGGTATGCGCCAGCAGGACGGTCCCGGCGGTTTTGGTCAGGGTGGTGGTGGTCATGGCGTTATCGCAACAGCGACGCTTCGTTCGGCGTGACCTGACCTTCGAAGACCAGGGTACTCGGCGTGGTCGCTGTTCCGGCGCCGCTGGTCAGGATTTTTTCCGCATTCGTGGCATTGCGCTGGATGATCGATTTGACCGCCGGCCAGCCGCCACTCCGCAGCGCGCCACTGGTCCCAGTCGGCAGGTCGGTGAGCGCATCCTGCAGACCGGCGCGGATATTCGACCGGCCGCTCGACAGCGTTTCCCGGCCCTGGATCAGGATCTGCAGATTCAATTGCTTGGCCTGCGCCGCCAAGGCACGGTTGGTGAACGTCGCCGTGCCATCCGGCGTATCCACGGGCGTCAGGTTCCCCCAGGTAATCGCGTCGCCGATCGTCGCCGTCGGCGTGGTCGTGTTCCAGACTTTGTAGTCCGGCGAGGCGACGGCATTGCACCAGGCGGCAATCGCGTAATCGTCGCCCGTCACCCGAGCGGTATCGAGGGTCGGCTCTGCCATCACGGCGGTGCGTAGCGTGGCGATTTGGGTTTCGGTGAGCATGGATTTGGGACTCCTTAGTTGTCGACCTGTATGGTCAGCGCGCCCGCAGAAAAAGAGGGCGCTGCGTCGCCGTTGTTGATGGTCTTGGCGGTCGTCAGGTTGAAGCACAGCCAGGCATTTCCGGCGGAGCTGGCATCCCAGACGCGCACGCTGGTGACGGAACCCCAGTTAGCCGTGGGCGCCGAAAACGTGATCGCGTTATTGTTGCTGGTCGTGCCGCCGGTGCCGCTGCTGGCCGTCGTGCTGCCGGCAGACTGCGTGCCGGCCCAGTTCGCCAGTGAGGAGGTGACTGCGACGCGCGCATACGAGCCGCCGGTCACTTCGGTGCCGCTGCCGGTCTCGCCGCAGGCGACCGTATCCAGACCGATGTACCAGCTTGCCGGGATGCCGCTCGCCTGGCCGCGGAACAGGTAGTCGACCAGCTTGTTCTCGGCATAGTCCGTAAAAGAACCTGCGACCGCGGGCTGGACGAAGCACGTCAGAAGCGCCCACAGGAAAAGAAAGAATCGAAGAAAGAGGGAAGCGGGCATGAGCGCAACTCCGAAGGATGGTTAAGAATTCCAGCATACGCGCGCGCGTAGGTTTATTAAGGTAGGAAGCGCTTCCTGCCGAACCTGCGCCCGCGCGCCGGGGATTGAGGACCGCGCCCGTTAAAACAGCGGGATCTGTAACTCGTCCGCGCCGCGGCTCCCGAATCCGCCACCGGGCACGCGCTTCAGGATGTTGCGGATCTGGCGCTCGGTGAGGGCGTGTTCCCTGGCCAGCGTCGGCACCGCCCGGCCGGCCGTGTAGGCGGCGATGATGCGCGCGTCGCGTTCGTCGCGCAGCGCCGCCGCGCAGCGGGGAATCGAGATTCGCTCGCCGCCGTAGTGGGCGATGAACACCTCTGCCGCGTCGCCGCCGAGCAGGCCGATCAGGCGCGCGCGCACCTGCCCGTCCGCGTGCGCGCCGGTCGGCACGCGCAGGATGCAGCCGCCATAGGCCTGCACCAGCGCCAGCGCCGGCGCAAGGCCGATCAGGGCGAGGATCTCGCGCACCGATCGCGGCAGATTGTCCATCAGCGCGGCGCGCGCAGGGTCAACCGACGCCCCGCCGCCGCCGGTCGGCGCTGACGAACGCCGAGACGAGGCGCAGCGGCGCCAGCGTGAAGTGGCAGATCTGAAAGACCAGGCGTTCGATCGCCACATCGTTCGGCGGGCGAATGTTCAGCGGCTGCCGAACGGTCGGCGGCCCGCTCCGATAAACGCGCGGCGCGCCGCGCGATTTCGGCGCGCGCGGCGCGCGCGATGGCGGTGTCGTGGAGTTCGGCGGTTTTCAGATCGTCGAGACGGGGGATCGCGCCCATCAGATTTTCCCTCGGCCATCGATGCACTCGGCAAACGGTTTGCTGGGGCGGAACCGGGGGCGCTTGCGGCCGCCGACCGTGCGGATCTCATTGCTCTCCTGGAGATTGAGCCGCATGACGCGGGTCGCGCTGACATGCGTGCTGAAGATCCCGAATCCGGGGTACCTTGACTTCGGTCTCCTCCCCCTCGGCCAGGGTTTCCGCGACTACGCAGGCGGTCGTTTTGAGGATCTCGGCAACGATGCTCCGGCTCACGGAGGTGATGTTCGAGACGGTCTGGATGAGTTCTTTCTGTTGCATGGTGGTGGCTCCTTTCAGGGGGTTGGATCGGTAGGGGCGAGGTCGCCTCCCGGCGAGTTCTTTCAGTGAATGTCGGTCAGATCAAAGTCAAACAAAGTCGGTCACTCGCCGATTCCCGGGGCGTCGGCGTCCTCGGGATCGGGCGTCGCCGCGTGCCGGGCATTCCAGCGCGCCCAGGCGATTTCGCTGCTCTGGCCGGCGGTCACCGGGCCGGTCCCAAAACATTGCCGGCAAACGGCGATGGTTTCCTGCTTAGTCATGATTTTTCCTGGTAGGGGGTGATTAAGCGATGGCGTTGGCCAGTTCGACTTCGAACGGGACCACCACAAAATCTTCCGCCTGGCTGATCGTGATGCCGGGGACGTGGGCGACCGCCGCGGGTTCGTTGAGGATCGCTTCGCGGTTGACTTCCTGTTTGTGGCGGATGAACCGATCGAGATGCATCCGCCGCAGCAGGTCGAGCACGGCTTCGGCGCCGGTGACGCGCACCGATGGCGGGCGGGTGCGCCAGAGGACCTGACCGGCGGGCAGGTCGTGCGTCTTGACCTTGCCATGCTGGGTCAGTTCGTCCCGGTTGGCCTCGGCCCAGATCTGCACGCCACGGGTCATCGTGAGGATGCGCTCGCGATAGGGAGCGGCATGATTTTCGTACTCGTCCTTGATCTTGGCCAGGAGGTCGTTCATCTCCGCTTCGATGCGCGCGATTTCGCGCGTGGCGGTGCCGATCTCGGCGACCGAGTGATTGGCTTCGTCGCGGTTTTGCGGCACCGCCTCGTGAGCGGTTCCGGTTTTGATCCGGGTCTTGCGGGGGGAAGGCATGGGGGTCCTTTCAGGATTCACGGTAGTAACGGGATTGGTTCGGTCGCCCGATGCGCTGGATTTTGCCTCTGGCAACCATCATAGACAGGTAGCTGCTGAGCGTTCGCAGATCCACGTCCGGCAGGATTTGGTTCAGCTCGAGGGGCCGCATCGCCCGCTCGGAGCACACAGGAAGGCACTCCAGAATTCGTTTCCACGTGATAGGGCTGGTTTGTCTCAGGCGCTCGGCATGCTGCGCCAGCAGAGCGATCTCGAATCGCCAGGTAATCCGCCCATCCACGGGGGCGGATGCGCCCGTCCGGGCATCGGTGGTGATCATGGGGCGATCTCCCGGCAGGCCCGCTGCCACGCCACGCGCCAGGGATGGTGCAGGACTCGCCACAGGCGGATGGCGCGGCTGCAGCGGCAGAACCACAGCACCGGCGCGCTGCGCAGGGGGAGGCTGAATAGGGCCAGCACCAGGTAGGCGAGCAGGATCAGTTTCATGCGCTCGCCTCCTCTTCCCAGCAGATCAGCACGCCGGTCGACGGATCGCGCGCTTCCATCTGCTCGATCCGTGTAGCGCCAGTGACGTAATGGCCGCGCGAGCACATTTCCTCGCGGAGAATCCGCCGCAACGGCCCGGCGCCGCGCGCGTGGATGCGCGCTCCCTTGAGCGTCGAGCAGGCGAACGCCACCACTTCGATTTGGTGCCGATCGAGCCAGCGCAGGGTGCGTTCGAGCTTGCCGAGCTGCGTCGTGAAATCCATCTGCACACGTGCGCCCTGCAGGGCGCGCCGCTCGGAGAGCGCCGGGGAGGTCCCGCCACCGACCGGGAAACCGAAAACTTGCGCGTTCATGCCGGCACCTCCCGGCCTTTCTGCCGCGCTCGCTGGGTGTTGACCAGCGCCTGAGCGATCTTGTACAGCTCCTCGTAGCTGCACATCTCCAGACGGCGATCGACGCCACCAGAGTGACGTTTTGCGATCCCTTCGGCGTAGGCGGCGTTTGCGCCGAGCGCGCCGCAGACGGCCGCGATCTTGCGCAGCAGCGGCTTCTTGTCGGCGCTGGCCTGGGCGATGACGGTCCGGAAACGCGGATCGTCCGCGTGGCCGCCGGCGACGTCCGCCGCGGCGACGCGCACCGGTTTGCCGCCGAGCACGGCGACGGCGCGGGCGAGCCCGGCGAAATCCAGATCGGCGGCGCTGCGCTTGCCGCTGACGCCCTGCAGGATGTCGCGGTATTCGTCATCCGACCAGGTGCGTTCGTGCTTGATGCAGTGCAGCCGGGCCAGCAATTGGCCGCGCGTGCTGCCCGGCTTGCGGGCTTCGGGGGTGGTCGTGCTCATGTGCGCACCTCCGTGGCGGGAGTCTCGGCCACCTCCTCGGCGTCGAGCGCCGGATAGACGCCATAGCCGCCCAGCGCGTCATGCACCAGGGCCACATCGAGGAGATGCTGCATGGCGTCGCGCACCGCGGCCTTGTCGATGGCGTCGGTGAACTCCAGCAGGAGGATTGAAAGCACTTCGACCAGATCGTGCAGCGCTTCGACGGTGTCCTGGGACGCCACGCCGGAGCGGACAGGGAGGGGTTTCAGCAGAGGGTGGGTCATGGCGTTTCTCCGGATGGAGAAGAAGGGGGTTGGTGTGGACATTTCTGGCAGCAGCGGCGCAAATCGAGCGCGGCAGGGTCCCAGGTCGGCACCGGGCCGCTGTTGGTCTCGGCGCAGAAACTCGCCTGCACGTCGCGGCCCAGATACGGGCAACGGTAGGCGTCGTACACCTCCAGCACGCGGCGCGAGGCCTTGCCCGGCCACGCCGGGTACGCGCCGGATAGGATCAGCGAGAGCGCCGTCCGGCCACAGCCGCGGCCGAGGCGATCCGCCACGCCCTGGATGCCGCGCGGGTCGGCCGCGACCGCCGCGACGAGCACGCTGAACCAGCGCTCGACCATGTACTCGCGAGGGGTCGGGACGCTCATTCGATCACCTCGCCCGCATCCCACTGGTCCGCCGCGGTGCCCGCGTCCTCCCGCCAGACAATTTCGTGAATGTTCGGGTCGTAGACTGCCTTGAGGCGGGTAATCATCGGCGCGCGGGGTTTTTTCCGATGCGCTCGCGCGCAGCTCCAGACGCTGGCGACGCCGCCGCGGCCGGTGCCGTGCCCTGGCTTCAGGAGGGTGAGATACCCGGCACGATAGAGATACCCGCAGTAATTGGCCGCCGTCGCCGGCTTGACCATCGCCAGCTCGGCCAAAAATGCGGGCGTGAAGGAATCGAGTACGGTGATCGCGTCCCACATGGCCTGGGTGCCGCTTCCCTGCGTCACTGGCGAGCCATCGCGGCGTACACGAGGCGCTTCGATGCCGTTATCTTTATCCAGGGCGAAGGAGGTTTTAACGCCTCGACCGGCAGCAGAAGTCGCGCTGCGCAGATAGCCGGCAGCCACCAGGCACTTGCAATATTCGCGAACGACCGGCATCTCGATCTTGGCCTGGCGCGAGAGGTCGTCTGCCGCGAACCACCGGGATTCTTCGCCGCCGCCGAGGGCGCAGGCGGACAGGCTGCGGATCGCCTCCCACACCCGTTGCCGCTGGCTCTTGCCACCCGCCAGCTCCATCACGACAGGCAATCGCGACATCACGACCCCCTCCGCTTCACGTCCGCCTGCTGCAGCGGCCGATCCCCCCAGCGCGCCAGGTCACAGTGGTCCCAGCCCTCGGCGGCGCCGGTCTCGAAGATCTTCCGCAGGTTGTTGGAGACCCGCCGCACGCTGCCCTTGGCGATCGTCACCAGGTGCGCCAGCAGGTCATCGGCCAGCGTCAGGCCGGCGTTCTTGGCGCGCGCCAGGCGGCGTGCGTCTTCCAGGCTGACCGGCTCGGCGTAGAGCGTATCGAGCACGCGCCCGTCGAACTTTTCCCATTTCTTGAGCTTCGCCGGCATCGCTTCTTCGCCGATCAGAATGATGCTCGCCCGGCTCATCTCGTAGATCGAGAACACTGCCATCACCAGGGACTTGTCGATCGCGAAGTCGAACTCGTCGATGATCAAGGGCCGCCTCGACTGGTGCAGTTGCGCCGCCACCCGCTCGGCGAGCTGCTGAATCGTGCCCTTCGGCGGCTTGCCGTCGACCGACAATCCCAGCACCAGGCAGAGCTGCACCAGCAGGCTCTTCTTGCTCACAAAATCGTCGAGCTGCAGGTAGTACGCGCGGTGCCGGGCTTTCGCCCACGCCGCCGCCACCGATTTGCCGTAGCCCGACGGCCCGCTGACGACCATCATGCCGGGGTCGGTCGCGCCGCGGTCGGCGAGCTGATAAATCGCCTGCTCGATCACCGCGATGTTCGTCAGCGGGGCGATGTGCCCACCATCCGGCACGCTGCTGACCCCCGCCACCCCGTGAACCCTGTTTTCCGTCATAATCACACCTCTCTGTAGTCAGAGCGGGTTCCTGCCCGCTCGGTCATCCCAGGACGCCCGCCGCTAACGGGCGTCCGCCTCTTGCCTCGCCGCGGCCATGCTCGCCTCGGTCCGGAAAATCGCGGTGCCGGGGAAATGCAGCCAGAACCGCCGTTGCCAGGCTTCCTCCAGCACCTCCACCTCGCCGCCGTGCGCTGTCACCAGGGCGTCGTACTGCAGCCACAACTCATATTTTTCGCGATTCGAAAGCCCTTCCAGCGGCGTCGCGTGCGCCTTGGCCGCCGGCAGTTCGGTGACGTTGCTCGGCGCTTCCGCCATCGCTTGCTCGGCTTGCGCCAGCAGCGCCGCCGCGCGGGCGGAAGGCTGCGGCCCGGCCAGTGCGGCAGCCGCTTTGCCCGCCTCGGTAAGCCCGTGGCTGGTGTGCGCGGTCGCCGTCTTGCCGAAATCGCCCACCACCAGCTTGCCGGCGGCCGCCGCCTGGTCGGCGAGATGCCGTTCGAGCACCTCGGCCGTCGGCGCCAGACCCTTGGTTTCGGCTTTCTGGCGTCGTCTTTGCTCGGCCAGGAATTCGCGCTTGATCTCGCTCGCCTTCCGGGCGATCTGCTGTCGGTCCGCCCCGGTGCGCTCGGCCGCTTCGGCGATGCACACGAAGTTCTTGCGGAAATAGACGACGATCCGCCCGAGATCCGGCGTTTCATAGACGTCCACCACGCTGCCGACGTCGATCCGCGCGAGTTCAGGCGCCTGGAACCACGTGCCGTCGAGCCGGATGCCCTTCTTCTGCAGCGTCCGTTGCCCGCCGTCGGCCGGCCTGGCGAGCAGCAGGTCCAGACTGCGCTCGTCAGCGATCCGCCGAACTTCGCCGCTCCACGACGCCGCCTGGGCGAACGGGCTCCTGCCGAGGCCGGCATGGGTCCGTTGCTCATACACCCCGGCGATCCAGGTATTGATCCGCGCCTGCATCGCTTCCGCCGTCATCGCCTCGATGCCCAGTTCGCCGAAGTCCACCAGCTCGCCCTTGCGCGCTAGCCGGTCCGCGAAAGTCCGCCGCGCCTCGATCGCCTTGCGCTCGGCCACCGAATGGCCCACGAAATGCGGCAGCAGCTCCAGAATCGAGTGGTTCAGGGTGCCGATGGCGCGCTCGACGTGCGGTTTCTCCTCGGGAGAGAAAGGGTTCGTCGTCCGGTGCTGAATACCCAGCGCCAGCAGCGCGCGCTTGAAATGTGTGGATTGGTAGTCCTGCCCGTTGTCGGTCAGGATTTCCGTGGGCACGCCCCAGAGGAGCAGCGCCAGGCGTAGCGCCGTGCAGTGCGTCACCGTGCGCGGCGTCCTCGCCACCACCACCAGCATTCGCCGGCTCCACACATCGATGATCACGCTCACCGTGTGCCGTTTATGCTGGCCGTCGGTGTCGAGCAGCAGCCAGTCCGCCGGCGTCGCGTCCATCTCCCAGCGGTCGTTGAGGCCGTGCACGTCCTCGCTGCACGAGCCGTACGCCAGCATGCACTGGTTCTTCCAGGCGTCCGGATTCGTCGCCTGCAGGTAGAGTTCGCGGTGCTCCGCGATCCAGGTTTTCTGGAAGCGCATCACCTGGTCGTAGCTCGGCGCCTGGAAGAGCTTCTCGCCGGTCTTGGCGTCGATCGACGCGGTGTGCAGCAGCAGGTGTAACTGCCCGGTGCGGATGCCGGGGCGGTCGAGCATCAGTTTCTTGGCGGCTGCGGCCAGGAGCGGCACGGCGGAAAACACCGTCTGGCCGGCGAGTTTGGCGCCGTTGCGCCGATCGACCAGGGCGGCGAGGTTCTGCGCCTCGTAGGCGGCCACCCAGCGCTGTACCGAGCGCCCGGAGACCGCCGGATACGCCTCGCGAACGGCCCTCGAGACCGGGATTTCCAAGCCGTTGTAGGCCTGCGCGTAGGGGTCCCAGCTCGCGGATTTTTTGAGGGGCTGCGCTTTCACGAACCACACCTGCCAGCCCTGCGCGATCTCGCTGTGCGCGGAAAGCGTCAGCGCTTCGCGCGCCGACAGCCCGCCGGCGAGGTCGCGCAGCACCGCCTCGGCGGTCTGCTGGCGGCGCGCGCGGGCGGCTTCCTGTTCTTCCTCAAACTGGGCCAGCATGGTGGTCAGGGCCTTCATCCGCGCGCCCCGGTTCACTGTAACGACGACGTTTCGGTGATGCGTCACGGCCCGTGAAACATCGGCCGGGAGGGTGGCGAGGGGGTAGAGGCGGCGCTTGCCCCCGCGGAGGGTGATCTCCTCGAACGGCCAGGCTTCGCGGTTCGCTCGTTGTGCAACGGCTTGCTTGGTCACGCCCAGCGCCTGGGCGATATCAACCATTGTGGCGGTCACGGAAACAGCGGGCAAAGGGGCGTTCATGGGGGGCATTCTGGAAAGGGGTGAGGGGTCAGCCGGCGTCGTTAAAATGGGCAGGCAGGCATCCAATCTGCAAACCCAACCACTTCACTGGAGACCCCTCATGGAAAATGAATCGCCGCTCGACGAAATCAACGAAGAACTCCACGAACTGCGCCGCAAGACAGAGGCCTTGTGGCAGCGCAGCGAAGCCCAGCAGCAGGTTCTGGAAGCACTGAGCGCTATGCTCTTGAGGCACCCGAAAGCGAATTTGCATTGGGCCAAAACCCTCGAAGAGATTGCCGCGAAGCGCGAACTGTTCGACGAGAACGATTTCGCGCTTCCCTGGCTGCGCAGCTTCATCGAACGGATGCGGGACGCGCATGACGCGCTTTCGGTGACGATCATCACGGCCGACGGGGCTAAGTTGCGCCCGTTGTCGCGGAGCGAGCGGCGAAAGCGGCTCTCCGTGCTGCATGGCGGGCCTCAAACGCCTGCTGCTCCCGCACCCGCTCCTCATGCGCCGCCTGCATCTCCAGAAACTGCCGCTCCCGATGAGGCTTGTGGACCTTCTCTTCCAGAAGCTCCATGAGCGCCTCGTCATACGCATCTTCCCGGCGCTGCTGCTCCTCCAGCGCCGGCCGAATCAACCACAGCAGCGCGTTTGCCCACAGGGCTTTCAATGTGCTCATTGCATCGTCCCCATCACGTCCTTGATCCGCCGGATGCGCCGGCCCGCGTCCTCCTTGATCCGCTCCAGCTTGCCGATCTCGGCATCGAGCGCTTCCTTGCCCACCAGCACCTTGCAGCCGCGCAAATCGGCAAGCCAGGTGGTCAGCTTCCGCGTCTCCACCGCCACCTCGAAGGCCGGCACGTACTCCAGCGGAAAGCGCCAGCCGTCGCGACTCTCGGCCGTCCAGGAGTCCAGTTGATGCTTGCTGATCGGCGCCCCGGTCAGCGCGCTCATCTGCTCTGCAACGGCCTGCCGAGAGTGCGTCGAGCGCTTCATCAGGTCGGTCAACACGTGCCGGATCGCCCGTCCGCAATCGAGCGAACCGGGTACCGGAACCACCTCCACAGGCACCTCGAAAAGGTCGCGGGTCAGAGGATCAAAACTCGTTTTCATGGTGTTTACTCCGTCGTGCGTTATTGCCATTGTGTTAGCAACCAGAATGGCTAGAATGAAGCACGTGAGCCCCCCGGATACCGCGCCCTTTGGGCGTCCCGTCCGGGTGGTAGCGAGCGGCGAACATCACCTGAACAGGGACGCCAACCGCATCGGCCAGCCGCTTCTCGCTGGCCGGATAGGAGTGCGTCATCGCCTTGGAAAGAGTCGTCGGGCTGGTCAGCCCGCACTGCTTGGCGAGGGCGCGCAGGGTGATGCCGCGCTTATGCAAAGCGGCTACGATGTCCGCCGGGTGCCAGTCCTCTTGACTGGCTTTTTTTGGGGTCTGGATTGTCATCTGGTGTCGGCATCGGTTTGTGTTGGAATGGATGGTATTAGATACGCAAATTTGTCGTTAGTCAACACCGTTTACAGACACGTTTGTCGTTGACACTTTAGAGTTTGCTTATATTCGGCCAAAACAGTGAAAAACATAGACAAATCAACGGGTAATGAAAGTGTCAACGACACTGCCCAAGTTGACACTTTCGTTGACACTTTCGTTGACACTTCCACTGTTGTCGAATCGCCCACTGAAAGGCAGCAAATTGGCACTCGGATGAAGACAGCCAGGACGTATCTCGGCCTTAGCCAAGCCAATTTTTGCGTACAAAGTGGCTACAACGTGCGTACCTACCAACGAAATGAGGAGGGGCGTAACGAGGCGGGGATCACCCTTGGGGCGGCGTTCGTTCGGGCGGGGATCAACGCCAACTGGCTGATGACGGGGGAAGGTCCCATGCGGATCGAGGACTTGGCCGGCGCGGAAACGCCCGGCGCGCTCGATCGGGAGCGCATGCGCATCTCCCTGAAGGCCATCGAAATGGGATTGAAGGCGACCGAGCGCGTCATGGCGCCCGCCGCAAAAGCCGAGTTACTGCTGGCGGTCTATGACCTGCTGGAGGACTCCAGCGTCACCGAGGAGAAAGTCATGAATATCGTCAAACTCGCGGCGTAGCGCCGCATTTCCAGGAGGAACGTGGTGAAAGAAGAAGAAAAAATAGCCAAGGTCATCGGCCTGATGAAGCAAACCGAAACAGCGTCAACCAGCCTCAAACCCTTGCCAATCAAGGAAAAGAAGGTGGTCATCAAGGGCGGCATCAACCACCTCGGCGGGGGGCAGATGCAGCTCAAGGTGGTGCTGCTCGCGCCGCCGTCGGTCGTGCTCATCTCGAAGGCCCAGAAGGCCGACCTGGTCGAACGGCGCGACCAATGGGTCGATCTGCACAACACCCTGAAGGCCCGCCAGATCACCCGCAGCGATGCCAGGAAAGCCCTCAACGCCAAGGCCAAGGTCACGGCGCACCGCCTCATTCCCGCCGCCCGCTACGCCGACCTGATGCGCTGGCTCGAAGCCAGAATAGAGGCGCTCCGCAGGGCCGAACAGCGCCTGACCGAAAGCAACCGCCGCGACCTTGGATCGTTGCGGCCCATCGTCGCCATCCCTCGCGACGCTAACCTGGACCCCGATGTAACGCCGCCCCACGCAGAACGCCCCCCGCCCCGCCTGCTCCAGATCAAAGGCCCGAACGCTGTGCAGTTTGTGCCAAATACCACCTTAACGCCGGGCATTCGGACCGGAAATCCAGCCATTTTGTGCCAAACCCAAAACCGCCGGCCATTTTTGCCCCCCACCCCTCAAACCCTTGCACAGCAAGCCTTTCATCCCCCCCGCCTCACAATTCCCCCGCCCCCGCTCTGTGCCAACTATCCCCCTCCCTCACACTCCCGGTGGATATCGTAGGAACTCACTTTTCTCCTACTTCCCGCATTAATTCTACATTAACAGATTCTAATGGCATTTTTGGGTGCTGGCGGCTGCCTTCGGTAGGCGCTGTCGCGGGCGCTTTGTCGCCGTGCATGACGCTCGGCGATGATTCGCACGAGGTCTTCGCGACCGTGAATCTTCACCGGGAGCTGCGCCACGAGCATGTCGACGACATCGGCACAGGACAGTAACTCGGCGTAGGGTGAGTGTTGCCGCCGCTCCTTGACGAGAAAGAGTAGTGCAACGCAGACGAGCGCCATGTGGTTGTACCAAGCCCGCCACTTGCGTACCTGGTAGTCGGCCATCCCACAGCAACCTTTCGCATTCTCGAAGGCGCGCTCGATGAAGTGGCGCTGTGCCTGCATGCGTGCCAGCTCGCGAAGTGGCGTGTCGGGCGCCGCGTTGGAGAGCATGAACTTCACCTCCTTGCCATCGCGGCGTGCCAGGAGATGCCATTGGCGGGCCTGTGCGCTGTTCGGATGACTGATCCACACGCGGGTATGGGCAAACATCGCGCGCACTTCACCCTTCTCCCCGTCGCGCAGGATCACCGGGTGCCACTCCTTTCGTTTCAGGCGCGCGGCCCATTCGCGGGCTTCCCAGGCCGGTACCCACGCCTTTCCCGGATCGGTAAAGTAAAACTGCTGGTCGCTGTGCACCTCGGTGGCGAATACCTCACCTGCATCGTCCCAATCAAACAGCAGCCAAGTCGCGTGGCCATAGAGGCCGTCGGCACCGATGAAGCCAAAGCGCACCCCGGCGGCTCGTGCCCGCTTGACCATCTCGGCAGCCATCTGCGGCTTAGTCCGAAAGACCCGTGCCGATTCCGGAATCCCCGCTTCCTGGCAACGCTTGGCGTCTTCAACCCAACGCTCTGGAAGGAACAATTCGAAGTCGATGATCGCCGCCTGCGACCCTCGTGCCAAGGCGGCATACACTCCAACCTGCGAGTTCTCGACCTTACCCAGGCGACCGTTGTACTGCCTGGCCACGCCCGCTGAATGGTCGCCCTTCTTTTGGACCCCAGACTCATCGAGCAACAGTCCCGTCTCTGGCCCACCGATCCACTCGTCCGCTTGTCGCGCCGTCTCCCGACGCACATTCTCAAAGTCCCATGCAGCATCGCTCAACATGTGGTGGAGGCTGTAATACTCGGTCTCCGCCACCGTCTCGCTCATCTGTTCCAGGTTCGCACGAGGGCTTTGAAAAAGGCCCCGCAAGTACTGTTCAGCTTGCTCGGCCGTGCTTCGCGTTTTACTGCGGAAACACTCCCGGAACGACTGAAAATGGCTGGTCAGATTCTCGCAGCAGCTGGCCACCGCACGCCCGATCCCAAATAAATAAATTTGGCGATTTCATCGTCATACTCCTTATGTGGTAGAGCATTAGATATGTAGCTCAATAGCCTGTATTTCAACCATTTTAGAAATGTGGCAAAGTAGAAGTAAGCAAGCCTTAGCCTTCTGGGGGAACTCCGCGCGGGGGACGGGTTACACCCGTACGGCAGCCCGTCGAAGCGGCGCACCTCCCAACTGGCTTCGGGATCGGCGAGCCGCAGTTGTGCCACGGCGAAGGGCCAACTGAGATACGAGAACAGGCCTTTCTTCTCGACGTGCTTCGACACATCGATCTGGAACAGGCGACGGAAGGGATTGGTTGAATGGGACGTGTTTTCCATGATGAACTCCAGAAGAGAACGCGAGAAACGACAACGCCCGACCGGCACAGGGCCAGGTCGGGCGTTGTCAGGGAACCGCCGGAATGGCGGCGATCAGGGTTGCGACGTTGTCAGATTTATCGACCGCATCAATGTCGCCAAACAGTCTTGTGGTGATTGGGGGAAGCCCCGCCGGTCACCGGCAGAGCCCCCCAGCGCCCTGGGGCGCAGGGACAGATCGCGTTTCGGTGAAGAGATTGCCCAATAGGTCAGCAGCACCGACGGGACATCAGCGCAGCCGGGAAATCCGGGAGGTTTCCACAGGCTTGTTCGACGATCTATCCACAGAATTTGTGGATGAGCCGGCTCTCCACAGTCTGTCCTCAGCTTTGTCCACAGGCTTGTCCACAGCGTCTGTATGCTTCAGGCAGCGAGCGGCATGGCGTCGGCCGGGGTGATCAGCCCGGCGTGTTCAAGCAGATAGTCGGCTGCCTTCTGGGCTTGCGCGGAAGCGGTGAACACCGCGCGCTTGTCGCGCTTGAGGACTTCCAGCCAACTGGTGATGTAGTTCGCGTGCTGCACCTGACCTTCAAGCCGGCAGTGCGCGGCCAGGAAGGCCGCGCCCATCTCGGCGATCAGCTCTTCCATCGCGTACGCCGATTCGCCAAAGCGCTTGCCGAGCTTCCTGCCGAGGCGAGAGGCGTGGCCCGTCCAGTGGCAGAGCTCATGGAGTGCCGTGCTGTAGTAACTCGCCTGGTCCCTGAAGGAGGAACGGAGCGGCAGGTAGATGAGATCGTTGGGGGGCGAGTAGAAGGCCCGGAAGCCGCCATGACGAATCTCGGCGCCGGAACACTCGATGATCCGCTCGGCGATCTCGGAAGGTTCCCAGGCGGTTCCCGTGTCCGGTGCCGCCCGGTATTCGTTGGGCAAGCCATCGACCTGGTCCAGATTGAAGACGTGGAAGACCTTGAGCAGCGGCAGGAGCCGCTTCTCGGAATCGTCGCCCTCGGCGAGTGCTTCGCTGTCGGCCTTCAGTACTTTCCAATTCAGGTATGAACCTGAAGGAGCTACGGCAAGGGCGTCTGTGTGATGTGGGTTGACGGGTTGAAAAGGTAAGTTTAAAGGTTTACGTGGGCGGGTGGATGGGCGCGGCGGTTTGTTTTTGACCTTGTTGTCAAAGGCATATTTATGCCGGTTGTACGGTTTGCTGCCCGCAGGGCTTCCGGCAGGCGGATTGCGCAGCAATTCGTCTGTCTGGCAAGCGGAGCGCGGCAGCAATCCATTTGGCATTGTGGTGGGTCCGAGTCAAGCCCGGCGTTTGGGTTTGACAAAGCTGGCAAAGAGTTCGCGCTTGGCGTCTTGCATGGCCTGAGCGGCGGCCAAGTCGGTGTGCGCTTTTGCCTGAGCCTGAAGGGCCGCCATCGTGATGCCCGGCTTGAGGGTGACCAAGCCCTGCGCAGCCAATAGTGTCAATTGTTCCAGCGGCGTCTTGACATCCTTAGGCGATTTCCGGGAATCAAGATCCCGAACAACTACCACAGCGGCTTGTGTTGCTAGCCCCTGAGCCCGGCCTAACGCGATGACTCTTGGTATGGCGTTTTGCGGAAATCACCTTATGCTTATAGCGCTTGATGATCTTGCCCTTGGTGTTGGCGATCGAGGTGGCGAACAGGCACGGGCGGGGCAGATTGAGCCAGGGATTGAAGGTTTCCTGGTAGAAGGCATTGATCGGGTTTGCATATTCCTGAGGGATATGATCGTAGCCCATGTGCTTGCGCACCACGCTGGCATTCTTGCTCTCGGCCAGGGCATTGTCGTTGCTGTGGCGCGAGCGTGATTTGGTTTGCTCGATGCGCAGTTTCTCGAGCAGCTTCGCGACCTGATGATTGATGTACTCGGAGCCGTTGTCGGAGTGAAAGCCGAGAATGACAAACGGAAACTGGGCGATGATCAAAGCCAACACGGGCAACAAAAACGCCTCGCTGATGCCTTGCACGCAAGCCTCGACCTGCCACTGGCTGACGGCATCCACACAGGTGATGTGATACACCCCTTTGACACCGTCCTGGTCGCCTTGATGAACGGTATCAATGCGCACAAAGCCCACGCGTCCCTCCGGGCTGGGGGCTTTGCGCACCCCGATGGCATTGCACACCGGGCGGGTCTTGGTGAAACTGATGCGCTGGGCTTGATAGCCTGTGCTCTTGCGCAGGTTGTACAGGTGCGAGACGGACAGCGTCGCCAGGCGCTCATAGCGCACGTCGCCATACTCACTGTAGGCCCGTTGCAGGAGGTGCGCTATGGCCGGTCCGCAGACGTCTTCATGGGCTTTGTCCATCTCGACCAACAACTCGACATCGATCGCGGAGTACTTGCGTGCAAAGGGTGCAGCAGGCGTGCTGTAGCGCTTGGCCAAGGGAACGGAGGCCAGCCGGTTGCGATGCCACCGGGTCACCAGACGCGTGACCTGCGCCCGGCTGTAGCCGCTGGTGTGTTGCAGGTACCTGTGCAGCACACCCCGCTCCCGTTTGCTCCGCCCAGGGTAGTCAAAGCGTGTGAGTACGCGACTGATGTGCCCATACCGCTCCCTGTCGTCGCCCGTCGCCGAGAACTCGATTGACGCGGTGGCGCTGAGAAATTGTTCGATCTGCTCGATCGTGCATAGCCGTGTTTCGTTCATGTGGATCACCATCCTTGCGATGATCAACCCACACTTCAGTTCACCCTCAATTTCTTTCCCTCAGGCTCATTCCTGGTTGGAAATACGCGCCTCGTTCAGGCTCATACCACATTGGAAAAGGCTCCTTCTCGACCTGCCGTAATTCGTAGTAGATGATGGTCGAGCTGCGCTCGCCCTTGCGGACATGGCCTCCAAGTTGCAGCGCTTGCCGGAAGGTCAGCCACTGGTGGGTGGTGTAGCCGCGGCAGAACGCTTCCAGGCCGAGGACGATGGTATTGATGCCGCGATAGGGACGTTGCGAGAGCGCATTGCGCGGGAACGGATCGTCGCCGCCGGACCACGGTCGTATCCACGGCACGGTGCCGGCTTCCAGTTCGGCGATGATCTTGTCGGTGATGCTTTGATAGATGTCGTTCATTGCGAGTCTCCAAATAGAAACGCCCCAGCCGGGGATGACCCGGACGGGGGCGCGAAAGGGATGGAAGGAAGGGAAGATCGCCTGCAGGCTATCTCAGCAGGCGCAGGCTGTAACGCAGGATCAGGCGGACCCCCTGGCGTCCGGCTTCACCGGTTGCGGCAGCGAGAAGGACCCAGCGCAGCGACTGACCGCTGCACTTCACACGTCGAGGCGGATGCGTCCCGGATAGTAGTTCTGACCGTCCGCGTAGCCGATCAGGCGTTTCAGGCCCGAAGTCGCCAGGCTGGTCAGCAGACCCGCCACCGTCGCTGCCATCACACCGCTGAAGGTGCCCCAGTGAATCAGAAAGACCAGCAGCGTCACCGCCAGGTCGAGCAACAGGTCGTGCTTGAGTGCCCGCAGCATGACTCGCCGGGGGAGTTTCGCCAGCAGCAGTGCGCCCGCGAGAAAGATCGTAAAACCGGTGGTCAGCATGATCTTCCTCCTTCAGGCGTTTGGGCGGGAGGACTCCTCCCACGCGTCACGGACATCGGAGGCTGCTTGACCGACGATGCCGGGCACCGTCTTGGCGGCGTTGATGGTCGCGCGCACGAAGCGGAAGGTCACGAGCGCGGCGCTCTTGATGAGGCGCGTTTCGCTCCCGGCAACAGTCGGCGTGAGGGGGATGGGTTGAACCTGGGTTTTCATGGGGTTGCTCCTTTTGAAGGTACCAATGGAAAGCGGCACCGCTCCAGAGGAGACGATGCCGCTACGGATGTGAGGATCAGGACGGTTGTCCTGGACCTCGACTATGGGGAAGGCTGGCGGGTGCGCTGGGCGCAGCGCCAGACCGACTCAATGGGGAACGACGTTTGTCCGGAGAACGGACGAAGAAAAGGAGTCTCGTCAGCTAGAGGCTAAAGAGACTCCTTTTTCGGGGAATGGAAAGCGAATCCGAACCGGGGGGCGGGTTTGTGGGAAGGGGGGATGGGTAAGATCGCGGGCGAGTGCGAACAAAATTTTTCAGAAAAATCCTATGGGTTCCTGACGGTCTCGAACCGCACTTGGCGGTAGGCGCGAATGTGCTCCGACGGACCTTCCCGGAGCCCTTGAGGTAAGTCGTTGATTCATGGCAAGAAACCAGAAAATCGGCAAAAATGTAGGCATGTAAATATAATAATAGCTATTTACAAGCAATGTGCTATTGGCTATTATTGTCGGCATGTACATCGCCCGCGTCCCCAACCGAAAGTCCAGGCCGGCCATCCTGCTTGGCGAGTCCTATCGCGAGGGAGGCAAAGTCTGCACACGAACCATCGCCAATCTGACGAACTGGGCACCGGAACGAATCGTCGCCATGGAACGTCTGGTGTCAGTGGCGGTCAAAACCCGCCGATAGCTGGCGGAGAAGCGTAGGAGAGGCTCCCGGCGAGGGATGGTCCGTAGTCGAGACGGATTGGGGTTTCGGAGCGGCCGGGTCACCGATGATGCGGCAGGGGGGCGTGTCTCCAGTCGCCCTTCGGGCTCCTTCCGACACGCCCCCCTGCCGCGCGCCGGCCATCGGGGAAGCTTGCCGCTCATCGGCGAAGGGGGCAACGCGGAGATGACAAGCCCGTTCGCGATGCGGTAAAAAGGGCCCGCCAAGAAGAACGAGCACGACACCGGCCAAACCCGCAAAGTTGACACCGATGCCGTGCCCCACACCGTGCTGGGCACGGGTGCAGGGAGAGTATTTCACGATCGACATCTCCCTGTCGATCGCGCATTGGCATGCCGGAAACCGCCAATGGAAATCACGGGCCGACTCTTCCTTTGTCATGGCTGCCGAACCCAGGTCGTCGTCTGCCGCCGCTGCGACCGGGGCCAGATCTATTGTGCCAGAGGCTGCGCCCAAGCCGCACGCCGCGCTTCGGTCCAGGAAGCCGGCCACCGCTACCAGAAGAGCCGAAGAGGCCGCCTCAAGCATGCCGAAAGAAGCCGCCGTTACCGGCTGCGCCGGCAGAATGTGACGCATCAGGGTTCTATGCCAGCGGCACAAAGTGATCTACTGGCGGCGAACTCGGCGGTGGGCCGGGAACCGACGGCAGTCGGTCCGACCGACCCTTCCCGAACGGCGCGCTGCCATTTCTGCGGTACGCGCTGTTCGGGCTTGCTCAGGCAGGGCTTTCTGGGCAGCTGCCGGGTTCCATCCGCTGTCCCACCTGACCGAAGAGGAACCCCACTTGACCATTTCCCCTGAACTGGAAGCGCAAATCCTGCGCTACTTCCACGCCGAACACTGGCGCATCGGCACTATCGCCAGCCAACTGAAGGTGCACCACGGCACCGTCTCGCGCGTCATCACGCAGGCCGGCTTGCCACGGGTCGGCGCGCCGCGGCGCGCTTCCCGCATCGACCCCTACCTGCCCTTCATCCGCGAGACCCTGGAACAGTTTCCCCGCCTGACCGCGAGTCGGCTATACGTCATGGTGAAGGGCCGCGGCTACAGCGGGCAGCCCGATCATTTCCGGCACTTGCTCGCCTTGCACCGACCGCGGCCCACCGCCGAAGCCTACCTGCGGTTGCGCACGCTGCCCGGTGAACAAGGACAAATCGACTGGGCCCACTTTGGTCATCTCGATATCGGCCGCGCCCGCCGGCCTTTGATGGCTTTCGTGATGGTACTGTCGTGGTCGCGACAGATCTTCCTGCGCTTCTTTCTCGATGCCCGCATGGAGAATTTCCTGCGCGGTCACTCCGCTGCTTTCGAGACCTGGGTCGGCGTGCCGAGGGTCCTGCTCTATGACAACCTCAAGAGCGCCGTCCTGGAGCGACAAGGCCAGGCGATCCGATTCAACCCGACGCTGCTGCATTTCGCCGGTCATTACCGCTACGAACCACGGCCCGTGGCAGTGTACCGAGGAAATGAGAAAGGGCGCGTTGAGCGCGCCATCCGGTATATCCGAGAGGCCTTCTTTGCCGGCCGCAGCTTTGCCGATCTGGCCGATCTCAATGCTCAGGCCGATGCCTGGTGCGCCGGCGAAGCCGCCGACCGGCGCGGCCCGGAAGACGTGACCCTGACCGTACGCGAAGCCTTTGCGCTGGAATCGGCGCATCTCATGGCCCTGCCGGACAATCCCTATCCAACCGACGAGCAGGTGGCGGTAAAGGTCGCCAAGACGCCCTATGCGCGTTTCGACCTCAACGATTACTCGGTTCCCCATACCCACGTGCAACGCACGCTGAGCGTCGTCGCGGATCCCCGGCAGGTGCGCATCCTCGAGGGCCAGACGCTCCTGGCGACGCATGCGCGCAGCTATGATCGGGGGCAGTGCATCGAGAATCCCGCCCATCTCGAGACGCTCGCCGCACACAAGCACCAGGCCAGTCAGCACCGCGGTACTGACCGCCTGACCCAGGCGGTGCCGGAGAGCCGGGACCTCCTCGTGCGGGCTGCCGAGCGTGGCGGCCATCTCGGCGCGATCACCAGGGCTCTGTTGCGCCTGCTGGATCGTTATGGTGCGGCCGAATTGCGCGTCGGCGTCCTCGACGCACTGGCGCGCGAGGTGCCGCACGTGAACGCGGTGCGCCTGGCTCTGGAACGTCGGCGCGAAGCCCAAGATCAGCCGCCGCCGGTCGAAATCACCTTGTCCGAGCAGGTCCAGCGCCGCGACACGCCGGTCCAGCCACACCGCCTGGCAAGTTATGACCAACTCACGGAGGCCGACGATGACCCCGCTTGAGAGCCTGCGCCGGCGCGCAGAGACCTTGCACCTGCATGGCCTGCTCGCCCATTGGCCAGAATTGGCCGACAGCACCTGGGTTGAGCCGCTACTGGCCTGGGAGGAAGCCGAACGGGCACGGCGCAGCCTCGAACGCCGCCTCGGCTGCGCCCATATCGGCCGCTTCAAGCCGCTGGCCGATTTCGATTGGAACTGGCCCACGCAGTGTGACCGAACGGCGATCAGCGAATTGATGGGGCTCGATTTCCTGCACAGCGCCACCAACGTCATCCTGGTCGGCAGTAGCGGGCTGGGGAAGTCGACCATTGCCCAGAACATCGCCTATCAGGCCGTCCTGCACGGCCACACCGTGCTGTTCACGACCGCAGGCCAACTTCTCAATGATCTCGCCGCCCTCGATAGCGATTCGGCTCTGCGCCGTCGATTGCGCCACTACGCCGCACCGTCTCTCTTGGTCGTCGACGAGGTTGGCTACCTGTCCTATTCGAACCGCCATGCCGATCGGCTCTTCGAACTGATCAACCGCCGCCACGAAACCCGCAGCACCTTGATCACTACCAACCGCTCGTTCTCGGACTGGGCGGAGGTCTTCCCCAACGCCGCCTGCGTCGTCGCGCTCATCGATCGTCTCGTCCATCACGCCGAGATCATCGCCCTCAAGGGCGAATCCTATCGCCACAAAGAGGCCCGCGAGCACGCCGAGCAGCGCTCCCGAAAACGCAAGGCAACCGCCGGGAGCACCCCATGAAACCCTACCCCCAACCCTCCGGATTGAACCACAGCCTCGACTGCCTGATATCCGCCGAATGGACACCGGCCCAGGCTTTCGCCGTCGTCGAACTGCTCGACGACTTGCGGGACCGGATCTGCGCTCACTACCAGACCGCCCTCTTTGAACTGCTTCGTGACGAGCAATCCAGGGACAGCGACGCCAATCCCTACGACCCCTGGACCGAAGAGCCGCCGTTCTAACCGCTACCAACCTTCCAATCCTCAAGGGGCCCTTACCGGCCCCTCCTTTGTCCACTCAATCAGTCCAGCATTCTCTGCCATTCTTCTGCGCCATTTATGCGCGCTTCCTTCCAGCCACTAACATGAGTTTTCCAACAGCAAGAGAGCAGGCCGTAACGCAAGTGAACCTATGAGTAGCCTCGTCACACTAAATGGAGAAGCCGACCCTGTGGTCAGAAGGGGAAGGCCGTTGGATGGGCGCTGGAATAACGGAAGTGGCACTCATCGACTCCCGGGGTAGCAGGGTCGGCATGTTCTCGAAGATTTGTTGCCCAGTGCTGGAGACCCGTCTGTGGGGGTGGGGAGACCACCGACCGCTGCGTATAAGGAAACGAAAGCGCAGCGGCTGCAGGCGGGAGTCGGAGGGGTTCATAGTACCGATCGAGATCGCGGGACAACATAACCCCGGTCGAGGGAAGGGACCCTACTTTGTTCGTGCAACCGAAGAGCGGAGGATGAGGGGATTGCCATGTCGCTAGTCACCCCGGACACCATCAGGACGCTACAGAGGAAGCTTTACGCCAAGGCCAAGCAAGAACCGGCCTACCGCTTTTACGCGCTCTACGACAAGATCAGCCGGGAAGACATCCTCAGTCACGCCTGGCGGCTTGTCCGGTCGAACCGAGGCAGTCCCGGTATGGATGGGATCAGTTTCGAGGCCATAGAAAACGGCATAGGGGTAGAAACGTTTCTGCGGGAGCTGGCCCGTGATCTGAAAGACAAGACCTACCGCGCCCAGCCGGTAAGGCGCGTCATGATTCCCAAAGCGGATGGCAGTCAGCGCCCGCTCGGGATACCGACGCTCCGCGATCGGGTCGCACAAATGGCGGTGAAACTCATCATCGAACCGATCTTTGAAGCCGACTTCTGTGAGCACTCCTACGGATTCCGGCCCAGGAGGTCGGCCCACGATGCCGTGGATGACATCGCCCACACGTTATGGGCCGGCTACACTCAAGTCATAGACGCCGATCTATCAAAGTACTTCGATAGCATTCCGCATGCCAAGCTACTGGCCGTGGTGGCCGAGCGTGTTGTCGATGGGGGGATTCTGCACCTCATCAAGCAATGGCTCAAAGCCCCGGTCATCGGCGAAGACGACAACGGAGTGAAGAAGACCGTAGGTGGTGGAAAAGCCAATCGCAAAGGCACGCCGCAGGGCGGCGTGATCTCCCCGCTCTTGGCCAACTGCTACCTGCATATTCTCGACCGAATATGGCAACGGCAGCACCTGAAGGGCAAGCTATCCGCACATCTCGTGCGTTACGCGGACGACTTTGTCATCCTGTGCCGAAAAGAGGTAGAGGAACCGCTGAAAGTGGTGCGTCATGTCCTGGACCGTCTGGACCTCAGCCTCAACGAGACGAAGACCCACATCGTGGACGCCACCCAAGCAAGCTTCAACTTCCTGGGTTTCACGATTCAGATGAGTCGAGGGGCCAAGACTGGAAAACCGTACCCGAATGTCCGGCCAGCAGACAAATCGCTGAAGAAGATCAAGGCGAAGCTGACGGCACTGACGGGACGGAATCTGACCCCCATCTGAGTACGGTCACTGATCGCGATGGCGTTTGGTGGTTTTTTGGTCAAGTAGCGTGATGGACGGCAGGTGACCCCCCTCGGGGAACTTGAACAAACGTGCCCTTTGGGGGAGTCTCCGGTTACTAAGCCAAGAGACCATTCAAGTGTGCCACGCCCTAGTGCAATCGCCCCCGTTTTTTCTCCTTTTACTGCGCATTGACGAAGAGTTGGCCGAAGAGGCACGCTCAGGAGGGTGCGCGTGTGGAGGTGTTCTTCACCGCGCCAACTACCCGCGCAAACCACGCGCTTGTCCGAAAGAGGTTCGATCGGCTTACGAGTCGCGCTTCAGCTTCTGCTGCAATCGCTGTCGGCGGCGTACGACGTCAAGATCCGTGCGTTTCCTGGGCCGGCGTGTGTATCTCGGGCTGGCGGTGGTGCTGGGGTCTGCCCGGCATGCCGGGCAGACCCCAGCGGCGGCGCGGCTTTCCGGGATGCTGGACATTCCGGTACGCACCCTGCAACGTTGGCGGGAGTGGTGGCAGAAGCAATTTCCACTGACCCAGCTTTGGCAAGCCAGCTGTGCACGGTTCATGCCCCCGGTAGCGACCGACTTATGCCCTGCCAGTCTGCTCGAACGGTTTGCAGGGTCTGCCGAAGAAGCGCTGATGCGACTCCTGGTCTTTCTGTCCCCGCTGACGGTGAAGCCGATCAACTTGCGTGAGGGCCGGTGATCACCCGCAGAAGATGGCGATAGGCAGATTGGTCGAGGTTTTGTAGCCTTCATTCCCGGTTCTGGCGCCGTCGGCGCCGCCTCACTGGGAAACTCTCTTGAGTTCTTTTATCGATCCACCGAAACGTGATCGCTGGGCGCGCTTGCGCTTCTCGATCATCGGGTCCTTGCTGGCCGCACCACCCGCTGTCGGCGAACTACAGGCCGCGTTGAGCACGCTCGCCGTCAAATCCTGGCGACATCCTATCTCCGGCCTCGAGGTGTGCTTTGGTCTGTCGACGCTGGAGCGCTGGTACTACGCGGCACGACGTTCTGCCGATCCGGTGGCCAGTCTCAGAGACCGGCTGCGCGGCAACATCGGTCGCTTCCCCAGCCTCCTGCCCGCGGCCGTCGAGGGCCTGACGCGCCAGTACCGTGAGCATCCCGGCTGGACAGCGCAACTTCACTTCGACAACCTGCGCGTCGCCTTGGCCAGCAGCGACACGCCGTTGCCGTCCTACCCCACGGTTCGACGCTACCTCAAGGCGCAGGGGATGTTCCGCCAAGCTCGTCCGATACGCGCCACTGACGGCGCGTTATTGGCTCGCGACCGGCTCGACCGGCTGGAGGTCAGGAGTTTCGAGGTCGATCATGTGTCGGCACTCTGGCACCTCGATTTCCATCACGCCAAACGCAAGGTGCTGACGCGCACCGGGATCTGGGTCAAACCCCTGCTGCTCGGGGTTCTTGACGACCGCTCGCGCCTGGCCTGCCACTTGCAGTGGTATCTCGACGAGACGGCCGAGAGCCTCATTCACGGGCTGTCGCAAGCCTTCATGAAGCGCGGATTGCCACGCGCCCTGATGACCGACCACGGCGCCGCCATGCTGGCGGATGAGACCGTTTCCGGCCTGGCTTCCCTGGGGATCGTTCATCAGACGACGCTTCCTTATTCGCCTGATCAGAACGCCAAGCAGGAGTCGTTCTGGGGGCGTGTCGAGGGGCGATTGATGGCCATGCTCGAAGGTGAAGAGTCCCTGACCCTGGAGTCTCTCAATCAGGCGACCCAAGCCTGGGTCGAACAGGAATATCACCGAACGATCCATTCCGAGATCGAGACGACGCCGTTGGAGCGCCATCTTGCCGGACCCAACGTGCGGCGCGATTGCCCGAGTTCCGCGGCACTCTCTGCCGCGTTTCGCGTCGAGGTGACGCGCCGGCAACGCCGCTCCGATGGCACGGTCAGCTTGGCCGGCGAGCGCTTCGAGATTCCGGCACGCTATCGCCATCTCGTTGTGGTGCACCTGCGTTACGCCCGCTGGGATCTGACCCGGGTCGATCTGGTCGATCCTCGGACCGGCGCCGTGCTTTGCCCGATCCAGCCGCTCGACAAGTCCGCCAACGCCGATGGCCAGCGTCGGCGCCTGACCCCGGTGACCCTCGATCTGTCGCCGCTACCGCCTTCGGGCAGGGCCCCCTTGCTCCACCAGTTGCTTGCCGAATACGCCGCCACTGGCCTGCCGCCCGCGTATTTACCTCCCCTCGACAAGGACCCCGCATGAACCAGAAACTCCTCGCTCTATACGGCCTGAAGTGGAATCCTTTCTCCCCAGAATTGCCGATCGAGGCCATCTATGTGCCGCCCAGGATCGAGAACTTCTGCTGGCGGATCGAGCATGCTCAGATCCGGGAAGGGGGCTTCGCGATGATCCATGGCGACCCCGGTACCGGGAAGAGCGTCGTTTTGCGCCTCCTGGCCGAACGTCTCGCGCGCTTGCCCGATGTCACGATTGGCGCGATCAATCATCCGCAGAGCAACCTGGCGGACTTCTATCGCGAAATGGGCGATATCTTTGCTGTACCCTTGCGCCCGCACAACCGCTGGGGTGGCTTCAAGTCCTTGCGTGAGGTCTGGTTTGCCCATCTGGAGACGACCCGTCGGCGAGCCGTGCTGTGGGTCGACGAGGCCCAGGAGATGAGTCCGGCGGCGCTTTGCGAACTCCGTCTTCTGGCCAGCGCACGCTTCGATTCGCAGCCGCTGTTGTGTGTGGTGCTCGCGGGTGACGCACGCCTGATCGAGAAACTGCGGCGTGAGGAACTGATCCCGCTCGGCTCTCGCATCCGAACCCGACTCACCACCGAGCATGCAAGTCGTGAAGAGCTGCTGGCCTGTTTAAACCACCTCCTGGCGGGCGCTGGTCACGCGAGTCTGATGACGCCGATGCTGCAGCAGACGCTGGTTGATCACGCCGCAGGCAATTACCGCATCCTGACCACCCTCGCCGCCGAGCTGCTGGCGGCTGCGGCGCAGCGTGATCTCCCACAACTCGATGAGAAGCTTTACCTGGAAGTCTTTGCCCAACCCGAGAGACCCACGCCGCGCCGTGTCGCGGCAGGTCGCTGATGACCGAAGGAAACTGCTCATGCGAACCGATTCATTCTCCGTTGAAATTGGCCTGCCGCCCCTCTCCGATGAGGCCGCCGTCGAGATGGACGACTTCCTCATCGACTTCCTGGGTCTCTTCGAATCCCACTATGGGGATCAGATTCGCCGTTTCTACCAGGATCGATCCTTCGGCAACCTCGCTGATCTCCGTCCGCGTTCCCGCCTTCCAGACGACGATCCCCCTTTCTGATGAAATTCAGGAAGGTCCGGCGCTGCAATCGCTCTATCCGAACGTTACGGCGTAACGATCCACAGAAAGGTAGGTATGGCCAAGAGCAATGCACAACGACAGGCGGACTATCGAGTACGTCACTTCAAAGATGAAGGCAAAGGTAAGCGCTTGAATCTCGTTCTTGATCTCCACGCCAAGTGTGCCCTGGAGCGCCTGGCATTCTGTTACGGCGTAACGCAACGCGAGATTCTTGACGGTCTTCTTCGTCAGGCAGAGGGCGACGTTGCGGACCGTGCCTCACAGCTTCCCAATGGGCTGAGCGACTACTACGAAAAACACCGACGATTAGCCCAGGAATTCGTTACGCCGTAACGCTAGCGTACTCTCATCCAGTTTGCGCAGACTCGCTGGAGACTGTTGCTTGACAGGGGGGCGAGCCCCGTGAATCGCGGGCGGAAGGGAGTCAAGGGGACCGTGGAATAAATGCCTGCTTCTGGCGTTTATGCCGCGAAAGCCCCTTGATGCCCTGAAGGCCGCCAACACTCAAGGCAGTGGTCGGGGATGTTTCTTCATCCCCGGCGGCTGCCACACGGCGAGTGCGGGGTCTGGGGCAGCGCCCCAGGGTGTGTTCTCGCCCCTCCTTGGCTAACGCGCAGATACGGTAACCTTCCTTCATTCTCGCCAACAGCCGATCGGAATGACGTCCGGGCATCGGAATGGCCAAAAACCGTTACCACCAACCATCACCGTACGTGAACATCGCAACATCAAATCCGCTGACCGCACTCACATCCCCTTGAGAGACATCGTGGGAAGCCTGAACCGCAGCCTGAGAGGCTGGGCAAACTACTTCCACTACCGAAACTCAAGTCTGTCGATGAACAAAGTCAGAAACCATGCGGAAGACCGGTTGCGAACCCATTTGATGAAGCGTCATCAGGTGAAGGATCGAGGAACTGGCTTCCGCCGGCTTCCAAGTGCTCATCTTTACGGGCGCTACAGGCTGTACAAAGTTCCTACGAAGGCGGGCTGGCACTCGGCGCATGCCTTGGCGTGAAGAACATCGGAAAGCCGTGTGCGGGAAAATCGCATGCACGGTTTGATGAGGGAGGGCAGGCGAAAGCCTGTCCTCTACTCTACCCTTTTTGCTCGCGCGCCCCGCGCCCCGCGCCCCGCGCCTCGCCTCTCGCCTCGTAGCCGAGCGCCCATTCTTCCAGTCGTTCAGCCAACATGACTTTCAGCTCCTGTAAGTCGTTGATCTCGGGTAAAAGGATACGGTATTCGCCCTTGCGCATCAATGTCGCCCGGATCCAGACGGCGAACATCCGGCGCAGGCCGGGGCGGCCGACGAGCCACTCGTCGAGTAGGGCGATCAGGTCGCCGATGGCTTCTGTCAGCAACGGAAGTAAATTGATACAGCGCACCGATTGAAAGTTGATACACCGAACGGAGAAGATCGGCGATTTTTTGAGGCGCCGATGATTACGATGGAGGTGTATGTGGAAATCGAAGTATTGAGGAAGCATGGATTGAGTCTGCGCAAGATTGCAGCCGAAGTGGGCTGCGCGGTGAATACCGTGCGCAGCCACTTGGCGCAGGGCAGCCAGCCGCGCTACCAGCGCCAGAAGAAGCAGGCCACCAAGCTCTCGACCCATGAAACGTACCTGCGCGACCGACAGGCTGCAGCGCAGCCGCAGTGGATTCCGGCGACGGTTCTGTTCCGGGAGATTAGCGCCCTGGGCTACACCGGCGGTGTCAGCCAATTGCGGGTCTTCCTGCGCACGATTCGACCGCAGGTCGCTGCTGATCCGGTCGTTCGTTTCGAGACCGCGCCAGGCGAACAACTGCAAATCGACTGGGTCGAGTTTCGCAAAGGCGCTGATCCGCTGTATGCCTTCTGCGCGACCCTTGGATACAGCCGGGCGAGTTACGTCGAATTCGTCACCGACAGGAAAGTCAGTACCCTGATCGACTGCCACCAGCATGCCTTTGAGGCGCTCGGTGGCGTGGCCAGGCGCCTGCTCTACGACCACATGAAGACCGTGGTGCTCGAACGCGACGTCGACGCCCCAGGCGAACACCGCGATCACGCCGGCTTTCTCGACTACGCCAAGCCCTGTGGGTTCGTCATCCAACTGTGTCGCCCCTATCGCGCCCGGACCAAAGGCAAGGTCGAGCGCTTCAACGGGTACCTGCGCCGCTCCTTCTACGTTCCCCTGGTCAGTCGGCTCAAGCAGGCCGGCCACGGGACGCCGTGACCGCCAATGCCGAGGTCCGGCGCTGGCTCAAGGAAGTGGCCAACGTGCGTATCCACGCCAGCACGCACCTGCAGCCTGCACCACGCCTGCAGGAAGAGCAGGCGCATCGGCAAGGCATTCCCCCGCCATGGCGCGGCGACATCGCCGCCGCTCGTCCCCTGGACGCCTCGCAGCCGCTGGTCGAGGCGGGCACTGTCCGTCCGACGGTTGCCGAGAGAATGGCGTTGCCCACGCCGGAGCAGCCTCCGCTCGCCGTCTACGCGCAACTGCTAACCCAACTGCAGACCGTTGCGGAGAGGCGGCCATGAATCTCCAGTACGAACGAATGCTCGCCTTGTGCGACAGCCTGAACCTGCCGTTCGTGGCGCAGAACTACGTCGGCGCCGCCCAGGAAGCCGCCGCGCAGGAAAGCGCCTACAGCGACTTTCTCGAAGCGCTCTTGAAAGCGGAAAGCGCGGGACGCCAGGTGCGCAAGCAAAGCCTGCTGACGCGTCTGGCGGGATTCCCGGCGATCAAGACCCTGGAGGAATTCGATTACGCCTTCGCCGCCGGCGTCAAAAGAAGCCAGATCGACGAACTGGCCGGTCTGGCCTTTGTCGAGCGCAACGAGAATGTCGTGCTGGTCGGCCCCTCCGGGGTGGGCAAGACCCATCTCGCGATCACCCTGGGCTATCGCGCCGCGCAAGCCGGTATCAAGACCCGTTTCACGACCGCCGCCGATCTCTTGCTGACGCTGTCGGCCGCGCACGCACAAAACCAGTTGAAAGCGCTCATGCACCGGGCGATCGCCGCTTACCGCCTGCTGATCATCGACGAAATCGGCTATCTGCCGATGAGCCGCGAGCAGGCCAACCTGTTCTTCCAGGTCATTGCCGCGCGCTACGAGAAGGGCAGCCTGATCGTCACCAGCAACCTGTCGTTCGGCCAATGGGATGCCACCTTTGCCCAGGATGCCACGCTGACGGCGGCCTTGCTGGATCGCTTGCTGCACCACGCGCAGATCGTACCGATCGCCGGGGAAAGCTACCGGCTCAAACGTCAGCGGCAGGCGGGGATGGTTCAGGCCCGGAAGGCGATCGCCGGAGGGTAGGCGCCGCCGCGGTGGTGGGGCCTCCTTCCGGTTGGGCCTACGGCCCGCCCTCCAGGAGGCCCCACCACCGCTATCAAGCAGCATTGGGGGGTATCAGTTTTGAATCGGTGACCAGGGAAAAACTGTGTCAGTTTTCAATCGGTGTTGAGGCTTCCCACTTAAAGCGGGAAGTCATGCTACCGATAGAGTCTGAGGATGAAGGGAGCTGAGGAGATGGGAACTGGTTGCCGCATCTCCTGTATCATCAGTTTTATGACAAAAAAACTCTACGACTCAAGCCATACGGACAACCAGCCGCGTCATTTTTGCCGCACTTACAGACCAGGGAAAACGAAGCCTGCGTGCAGTGGGGGAATTAATTCATCGCCCGAAAAGCAGTGTTCATCGCCACCTGCAAGCGCAAGCCCGTAGGAACCGACATCCTGAATCGGGGTTTTGGGAAACCGAAGAGGGGGAGGCATGGCTGAGATTGCTGGTATTTGCTGTGCTGTACACGTTCGGGCTGCAACATCATGTGGGGGCGGGTGCCTTGTCGGATTTCTTCCAATTGATCCGCCTTCATACCCATGTGGGGGTGTCTCCCAGCGCCTTGCAGACCCAACTCAGCCGGATGGAAGCGCTGTTGCCCCTGTTTCAGCAACAGTGTGAAGCCTCGGTACCGACGCGGACACGCCAAGCGGTGGTGGCCGCGGATGAGACGTTCTTTGGGGAGATTCTGATCTTGGTGCTGATGGATTTGTCCTCGGGCTACCTATTGCTGGAGTCGATTCAGAAGGACCGGGGTTTCGATACCTGGTTTGCCCAGGTGACCCCGCGCCTGGAAGCACTGGGTATCGAAGTCAACCACGCCATCAGTGACCGGGCGAAGGCCCTGATCAAATTAGCGGTCACAGGCTTTGAGTGTACCTCGGGCGCGGATACGTTCCACGAGCAATATGGCCTCAGTCGCTGGTTGTCACCGGCCTTGGGACGTCGAAAAGCCAAGGCGGATCAGTGCTGCGAACTGGCCCAGAAGGCCCTTGATCAGCCGTCGCGCGGAGCCAGTACCGAGGAAAAGGCGGCTTTGGCGGCACAACAGGCCTGTGCCTGGGAAGCCCGCGCGCAAGTGGAACAGGCGCAGCAAGAGTACCAGAAGCAGTTGCTGGGAATCGCCGAGGAAATCCATCCCTTCTCCCTGGAGGAGAATACTCGCACGACGGCGGAGAGCGTAGTGGCAGGACTGGAAACGCGAGCACAGGCCCTGGAAACTCTGGCGGCGCAACAAGGGATCCAGGATACCCGTTCCGCCCTGAAGAAGTTCCGTGCCCAGATCGGCGCCTTATCGAGTCACGTCAGCTTTTGGTGGCTTTGGGTAGAAGAAATCCTGCTGGGCTGGTCTCTGGATGAAGCGACTCGGCAATGGCTGACGAGCAAGCTGTTGCCCGTACTCTATTGGCACTACCAAATGCGGAAAACGCAAAACAGGGTTCACCGGAAACGGTATCAGGAGGCTTGGCAGCGAGCATTAGAGGCCTGGAAAGCAGACCCGTTCCATTCGGGATTCTCCGAGAGTGAGTTGCAGCGCTGGCTAGAATGGGGGGAATGGATGGTGCGACAGTTCCATCGCAGCTCCTCCGCCGTCGAAGGGCGCAATGGCCGCTTGTCCCAGTTGTATCATAACGGGCGAGGTCTGACGAAATGCCGCCTGGCTGCGCTAACGGTTATCCACAACTATGGGGTGAGACGTAGTGACGGCACTATCGCAGCCGAACGTCTGTTTAGCACCTCTTTCCCTGATCTTTTCGATTGGCTGCTCAACCAGATGGGGGAACTTCCCTTACCGAGGAAGTCCCGCCACCGGGTTGTGCATAACCCATTGAAGTTAGAGATTGTCCCGGCTTAAGTGGGAAGCCGGTGTTGCAGATCGCGACCACCCAGGGGCATCTCGCCAGGCTCTACCAGCAATACGCCAAGACCCAACCCCGCTTCAATCGGGACGGCAGCGAGCGGAACAACAGTCGGCACCGGCTACTCGCTGAAGCCATCACCGTGAGCGAAACGCGACTCAAACAACGGCAGTCGGACAAGGCTCAGTTGCCCGAGCGCGTCGATGTCGCGGGACTGTCCGATTACCGCTCCTTCCAGGCCATCGACAACGAAGGGAAAAACCTCTTTGACTTCGTCACCAGTTCGGTATGGAATGCGCGCCGCCAGCTTCTCGATTGGCTTGACGATAGCTATGCCAAGGACAGCGATCGGGTGGACCTGCTCTACGCGATCTTCAACTGTCACGGCTGGGTACGCAGCGACGAGCGCTGGGTGGTCGTGCGCCTGGAGCCAGCAACCGGCGCGTCGTTATGCCCAGGAACAACTATGCCGCAAGCTCACTGGCCTCGGCGCCAGAATCCCCGGCGGTAAATGGCTGCGCATCGAGGTCGGCGACTCTCCCGTATGAGCGGCCCATCGCCTATGCCTTGTCCAAAAATCGAGGGAGGTTTGAGCGGATTCCGGGAGGTCTGTAGTGGGGCGATTTCCCATCAATGGAGCTGACCGTGCTCACCCGTTCCAGTCCACGTTCCAGTCGCTGATCGTTCGCCGCGGCTACAAACGCGCCATCGTCGCTTTGGCTCACAACATGTTGCGCACCCTCTTCTTCATACTCAAGCGGGGCAAATATTACCGGGATTCCGCCACCCACTATGAGCAGCTCTCCGTGCAGCGTAACGCTCCTCGCTGGATCAAGGCGCTGACTCGCTTCGGCTTCATCCCCGCAGCTGCTTGATTCACGCCAACCCATTTGCATGACCCATGGTGAGCAGGCCTTCGTTCGCCTTCCGGGTGGCTTCTTTCACATTAAACGACGACCCAAACCGCTCTCACTATTGACCGAGCCCAGGCCTATCGCTCGCCAGAAAATCCTCGCCCAGCGAGCAGCCAGAATGCGTAACGTAGCGCCATGAGTCTCTGACCCCATTGACTTTCCCAACCACCGACGGCATCAGCCAATCTGCAGCGCCTTCAGGATCGGCAACGGCTTCACGGCAAAGTCGGCGGCCAGGGCGGTCAACTCCGTAAGGTTCGCCTCTGCGGTTTCCAGGGGTTTGCCTTCCTTCAGGAGCATCTGACCTTGGGACGCAAGGATCTCCCAGGCAAGCTGGGCCCATTCGACGGGTTGCTCTTTTCCCCGGTCAATCGCCAGCAGGAAGAGTTGGTGGAACCGGCTAACGCCGATACCGCCTCCGGACACGGGGCTGGCCAAATAGCTGATGTCGTTACTGCCTCTTGCTGTGTCGCACAAGGCCGCGTTGAGTCTTGCGGTGTACGGTTTCGCTCTCGAAATCGCGGCGTCGTCTTGTACGGCGGACAGGCTGCCGGTTCCGGTCAGGAGAACCACCGCCTGCACCAGCTGTGCAAAGGTGATACCCTGCCCGGAGATGGCGTGTTCGATCTGTCCCAGCGTCGTCGGCTGGTGAGTGGCCAGCGCATCAAGGATCGGGGCGTACACCGTCGCCTGCATCTTGGCTTCGCCCAGGCCGGCGGTGAGCGTCAGCGAAACGTCGGCCCGCGGTTGGAGAAGAACGACGCGCTGCGCGCGAAGCGCCTCAGACTGCTCCAACGCATTGAGTTTGCGTGCGCCTTTGACCCAGTAATCGCGGCGAAATTGCTGGTTGACCATGAAGTCGCGCACGCTCTGGCGAAACATCGCGTCGGGAATTTCATGCAGCAAGCCCTGCTGCTCGCCGGTCACGTTGATCGCATCGACATGATCAAGGAAATGAGCCGAGGTCGCAAAGCTGAGCCTGGCCGGTGCGAGCCACCGGGCCATGCTGGAGAACGGCATCGGCAACCAGTCGCGATTGAAGTATTCATGAGCCACATAGTTACGATTCTGGGCTTTGATTCCCTTGAGCCGTTCGACCACCGACGGATTGCTGCGGGCATAGAGTGGGTTGGTAGCGAGGAGCTTTTCGGCGAAAGTGATGGCGCCGTCGATACGGGGAACGACTCCCTGCCCGGCGACGCCCATGACGTCGAAGTGCTCCGTGAGAAGATCGCGCATCGGCACCATGGCCGCCCAGCCGGGCTGGGTGTTGTAACTGATATAGAGCACCCCACCCACCTTCAGCTTGCGGCGAATGAAGTCGACGATCACCGCGCGGTTCTCGTCGGAGATCCAGCTCCAGATGCCGTGCAGACCGATGAAATCGAAGTCGGGCAGTTCGGGCCGGCGGGCGAAGTCGGCGAAGGCATCGTCGAAGAGGTGGGCATTGGCACCGGAAGCGGCGGCAAGTTGCCGGGCGAAGCCGGCCTGGGCGGGGTTGAAGTCGGTGGCGTGCCAGGACACGATGGAAGCAGCGGCATGGATGTTGGTGCTCAGGCCCTGGCCGAAGCCCAGTTCGCAAGCGGCGCCGATTTCGGGAAAGGCCAGTCCCGCATTAAGGAAGGCAAGCTTGATGCGCTGCGGATTGAGTTCGCTATAGTAGCCAAAAGTGTAGCCGATGTCGGCCACGTAGCCGGCAGTCCAATCTGACATGGAGGGATTCCTCGTTCGAGTGTCTTGAAAAAGGCGAGCCGGACTCGCCGTGGGTTCAGTGCACCAGGTTGGCCGGATCGGGGTCGGCCAGGATTCCTTCCCGGGGCAGCAGGGCCAGCAGTTTGCGTGCGTAGGCTGCACGCGCAGTCTGATAAATGGCTATCTGGGTCTGTAGATCGGCGATCTTTTGATCGGTCACCTGCAAGTTGATAAGCTGCGTCCGGGCGTCGGCGGAGAGGGTGTCGGCATCGTAGTCCTTGCCGTCGATAGTGATCGTTGCCATGAAAGCTCCTGAATAGCGAATACGTGAGCGGGAGTGAAAAACCCCACACCCTTGTGAGGTGTGGGGTTTAGTGAATCTCTACCCACCGCCCTGGGGCGGTGGGTCAAACTCTGCACGATCGGTCAGATCGTGAAGAGTTCCGTAGCTTGGGTAAAGGTGGAAACCGACGACAGATCGACCAGACCCGCGATCTTCACCACAATGTCGTTGGCATCGAGCCCGGTTTGCTGAACTGCAGCAGCCGTGCTGTTCACCATGGCCACCAGATAGGTGTCGCCACCGTACTGGAACCAGTCGATCACACCGGTGTTGGCCGCCAGATTGGCCGAAGCCGCCGTCGAACCCTGCGCCTGCTTGAGCAGAGTGTAGTTGGCTGCCATGTTCAGCGCGTCTGCCAGACTGCTCGCGGCAGCCACGTTGATCTGCGACGCGGCCACTTCCGCCGCCGTAGCATCTGTTCCAGGCGTGGAGTCACCGAGCATGGAGAAGGCATCGCCCGTTCCAGCAAAGCTGACTTTGTTGCCGGTAATCGTCGAACCGCTGGCGAAATTGACCGTGGTCTTGGCGTAGGTGTCTGTCGTCCCTCCCGTGACAGCCGCCGTCACGACAACCGTTTCTGCACCGGCATTGGCTGTATTCACCGTACCGATGTTGACCGTGGCGAGAGTGCCCACGGTTACAGAAGTCGTACCCGCACCCGAAGCGACGTTGATCGTATCGCTGGCCCCCGTAGCCGTGATCGTATTGGTGCCCGTACCGACCGAGATGACGTCGTTGGCACCACTGGCGGTGATTACATTGTTGCCATTGCTCAGGGTGATGGTGTTGGCAGAGCCCGAGGCGGTCAAAGTGACCACACCTGCACCAGAGTCCGCCGCCAGAAGCGAACCAGGGACGCCTTGGGTAAAGACATCACTGGCACCAGTCGCCGTAATGGTGCTGTTCTGCCCAACGGCCAGCTTGAAGGTCACGCCACTGTTGGCAATGGCGGTGGTGCTGCCCAGCGTGACGGCTGCCGTTGCCAACGACGAGTCGATTGTCGTCAGCGCGGTATCGGTAATCGCCTTGACATCAAGCGCCGCACCTCCGCCGACAACCTTGATGGTGGCCAGGGTGTTGGTGCTGCCGCCATCGACCAGTGAGTTGATGGTGGTTGCGGCGCTCGGGGTGAGAACCAGCAGGCCATCGCCGGTGGTGGTGATTGACTTGTAGAGCGGACCTGCGGTGACGTCCAGGGTCAGGCTGTTCAGCCCGGCAGTGCCGGTCTGGGTGACGCTCACCGCTTCGTTGGACGCCGCGCCGTTAAGGGTCAGCTTGGCCGAAGGTGCCAGGTTGGTGATGCTCGTGGAAACCGAACCCATCTCGGCTGCGACGATCGTGTCGGCGGAGAAGCCGGCCTGGTTGTAGACCGCAACCGCTGCCGAGCCCGAGTTGACCGCATTCGAGGTCACGTTGGTCACCGTATCGCTGACCACGGCCCCCTGCGCACCCGTGCTGCCAAAGCCCGTGCTCGATGCCACTCCGCTCAGTTGCACGAGAATATCCTTGGCATTGGCACCAGCAGCCAGCGTTGCGGCAGCGTCGGATGCCACCACATAGCTGTTGCCTGCGGTGGAGAACACGGCCACCTTGTTGGCGCCGCCGGTCGAGGTGGAGTTCACCAAAAGCTCGGCGGCGCTGATCAATTGTGCCGTAGTGAACTCCGAGAGGCTGTGGCCACCGGTGGCGCTGAAGGTGATCACGCCGTTGCTGATGGTGTAGGTCAGGTTGCCCAACGCCGTCAGGAGCGCACCGGAAGGATCAAGAACATTGGCCATGGTCGCTGCGCCGGTCACGGCGGACACGGCAGCAGCGACGGTGACATTGCTCACCGGAGTCTTGCCCGCCGTGGCGAAGTTCAGCGAATCGCTGAGCAACAGGTTACCAACGGTGAAGCTCGTGACGCCACCGGTGGTGCCGTTGTTGGTGACAACGCGACCATCTGCCAGCTTGAGCGTATCCACCGTGGCGGTGGAAGCGGCCAGGTTGACCGTCTCGCTACCCGACGAGTAGCGATGGACGGTATCGCTCCAGGAACCACCGAGACCCACGGTGTAGGTGCCGCCACCCGAACCGGAAGTGAAGGAATCGTTCGCGGTGGCATAGTTGATCGCGGGGGCGTTGATTGCAATACCACCCGTACCGGTATTTACTGGTTGAGACACCGCACCGATCTGCACGACACCAAGCGTCCCGCCACCCGTGATAACCACGTTTGCTCCGTTTGCGACTGCGGAAAACAGGCCGTCCTTCGCATCAACAGCCGCCGCATTCGCAGCAACCGCGTTGATCGCCGTAACCAGCCGGGCCGCCATCTGTGCGGCGGTTTCTCCCCCTGCCCCAGCGGCAGCAGACGTCACGTTAACACCATTCAGGACCACCCGAACGGTATCACCCGCGGCAAAGGCGGCGCCAACACCCGAAAGCGTGATCGTGGCTTCTTCGGCCCCCCCAACCAGCGAGGCGGCTACCGTACCCGTACCGGTATTAACTGACTGGAATACCGTCGCAGAGAAAAGGGCGGCTTTGGTGAGCACTACATTCCCACCACTGGCGGTAGCGACCACCCCGGTTGCTCCGGCATTGATCAATGCGGCCAGACCCGTTGCAACCGTTGCGGTGCTAGCGGCAGCACCAGCAACCGTGTATGTGAATGTGGTGCCATCGATTACCACCTCAGCCGTATCGGCAATTGCAAATGGCGTTGCGCTGCCTGCCGTCGCACCGAGGCTGACCACGACCACCTCTGTACCCCCCGTTGCACCAGTCGCCTTCAGAGAACCTGCTCCGCCAGAGATGGCGGCACCCTTGTTGGAGACGACCACAGCGTCCAGATCGACCGCAGTGGAGTTGGTGACGGCGATACTGCTGAAGCGTGTGCTGGCATCGGTCAAGGTCAGCTTACCGGTGCCGCTGATGGCCAGGGTGCCGGTTCCCGCTGTGCCGGTATCCACCAAGGTCATGGTGTTCGCCAGGATTTGCTTGTTGCCGCCGGCACCGTTGCTGACGATCGAGAGGGTCTCGTAGCCGTTGGCCGTCACCGTATTGGCATTGATGCCGACAGTTTCGCCGGTAATGGCATTGACGGTGTTGGTGTTGAGGTTGATCGTCAAGCCATCGGTTGTCCCCAACGTGGCGGCGCTGGGGGTCAGCGTCGTCGCAAAGCCCGGTGCTGCCGTAATCGACAGCGACGCATCCTTGGCCATGTTGGTGAGAGTGGGAGCGCCCGCCACAGCACCCAGAGTGACGCCGGTGAAGCCCGTGGCATCGTAGGTGCCGTTGGCCAGCGTACCCAGACCCAGGAACTCAAAGCCCTTGACCGCCGCAGTGTTCCCCATGGCGAGGTCGGTGCCCGCCGCGACGTAGTTGGCCACGATGACATCGGTGCTGCCTGAACCACCGGTCAGCAGAACCTGATTGCCATAGGAAAAAGCGTTGCTAGAGACCGTGAGCGTAGCCTTGCCGGTACCGCCGGTGAACTTTTGGCTTACGCCAGCAGTTGACGTCACGGTCAGATCGGTCGTCACGGCACCCGAGCTGGCGAGCGCATCGATCGAAGCGATCTTGCCCAGCGTGCCAACGTTCTGCAGTGTGACGGCGCCGGTGCCCTTGAGGGTAATGTTCTTCAGCTCGGCGTCGAGGTTGAGGTTGACCGTTGCGGCGGCAGTGTTGTTGACCGTCAGATCCGTTGCCTTGACCGCCTGCACTGCCAGAACTGCCGTCGAGGCCGTCCCATTGTCGGTCACGGTAACGCTGGTGGCCTTGGCATCAACTACGGATACGGCGTTGTTGATCGGCGCACCATTGACCCAGAGGGCCGCGCTATTCCCGCCCTGGGTAATGCTCAGGGGATGGGCAGCCGTGTTATTGGTGATGGTAATGGTGTTGGCACCACCTTGGGTATTGAGGACCGACAAACTTTCCAGCGCGTCCGACCGCAGGACAAAACCGTCATTGAATGCCAGACCTTCCATCACGACGTTCTTCAGCGCGCTGACGCCAACGGCCTTACCGGCGTTGCTACCGCCAGTCGCGAGGGTCGATTGGATGTCGATGATGGCATCGACGTCAGCCCCCTTGACGGAAACCGTTTGCGCGCCATTGGTGCGAATCTGCGAGACAGACGTGCCATAGGCGGTCGTGGATCCGACTGTCGTGGCATTGACGATGTTGACATTGCCCGTCGGTGCCAGTGCGGCGTCCTTGAGCGCGCTGCCCGCCGCGTTCAGGGTGTCCGAAGCCGTACCAATATTGATGCCGCCACGGGTCTTGGTCGTGGTGATGTCCACCGTCGTTCCGCCTAGAACCGCCGTTGTATCTTGACCGGGGCCGCTGAAAGTGCGGGTAATGCCTACAGCGCCGCTCGGAACGGTGTTGACCCCGCCTACGACAGCACCCACGACAACATTACCACCCGTCGTATTCACGGTGACCGAGGTACCGCCATCAACCGTGACATTGCCGGCGTTGGTACCGGCCAGGTAGGCGCCGTTACCGGTAAGCATGTCGGACTGAGTCACGGTAACGGCACCGGTCGGAGCGCTATTAACGGCAGTGCCGATGTTCACGTTCTGACCCTTGGCGTTGACGGTGACCGCCGCGCCACCGTCAACAGTGACGGTACGAGCCGCGCCATTGCCATTCATGGTTTCAGTGACGCTCACGTTGCCGGTGGGGTTACTGACCTGATCGACTACCGCGTTGGCCGCGCGACCAATCGTAACGTTAGCGCCGGTGGTGCTGACGGTAACGTCAGTGCCCCCGGTGATCAGGACAGCACCCTCGACAGGAGGTGTCGCGGCAGCAACCGCCGCCGAAACGCTGGCAGCCGTCGCGCCACCAGCCGCGGCGGCTGTGTTGGCCACGGTTGCGAAGGCCGTACCAGCCATGGCGGCCGCAACGGAGGCAGGCGTCGCGCCAGCAATCGCGGCGGCTGTAGCGGCTACACCCGCCGCGCTATTTACCACTCCGGTATTGGTCACGCTGATCGTGCCGGTGGGGTTGAGGCTGTTTTCCTTGACAGCGCCTAGGTTGCCAATGTTGACCGCGTTGGCGGCGTTGGTGGTGACGGAGACATTGGTGCCGCCGAAGACGCCGATCGTACCGCTCGCCGTGTTGTTGTTGCTGGAACCCGCCAGGCCGTTGTAGGCAATCTGGGCCGCTTCGTTGATCGTGACGGTACCGGCGGGCTGGTTGTCGCTATCCACACGAGTGACATCACCGACGGTGATGGCGCCCGCACCTTTGAGCGCGCTGTCGGTCACGACGATATCCTGGCCACCAAAGACGGTGACGACACCCGTTCCGGAGGTTTTGACGTTGATGTTGCCCGAAGGATTGGCCAGGATGCCGGAGGACGTGTTGCCGGTATTGGCTGGCGTGTTGCCGACGTTGATGGTACCGGTATTGCTGGTCGAGCTCGTGGTGACATTGACCGTCGTGCCCCCGAAAACGCCCACCAAGCCGGTGCTCGTGGAGTTCTGGTTGACGACGATGGCACCGGTAGCGACCTCGGTGGACAACGGAACACGCGCTTGCGCGGGACTACCCACCACGATGTTACCACCGACGCTGGTGGTGGTGACATCGGTGCCGCCGACGACGGTCATGTTACCAGCGACAGCAAAACCGTTATGCGTGGCGGTGACGACGGTGCCGTCCGTACCGTTCTTGGCGGCAATGAGATCCGGCAAATCACCGTTGGTAGTGACCGTGAGGTTGCGCACGTCGGCGTAGCCGACCGTACTGAAGCCCGTACCTGCCGAGGTGTTGTTGGAGCTGTTCAGGATGACGTTCTGGATGTTGAGCAGCGTCACGCCGGCCGGGATGTTGCCGTTGGCAACCCCCGGGGTCAGGTCGGTCACGGTCAAGGTGTTGTCGATTCTTCCGGCCGTACCGGTCAGGAAGTCGCCCGTGTTCAGCGTCGGACCGACACCATCGACATTGAAGTAGGTCTGCGATCCAAAGAACTTGTTCGCCGTCGCAATGTCCTGGGTTTTCAACAGGTAGTACGAGGCTTCCGGCCCGACGGAAGTGTCGTTGACGATGGTCGAGGCAGAGACTGTGGTGCCGTCGAGTGTCACGGTCAGGGTTTCCGTGACGTTTTCGGTCGTGGCATCGGCCACCACGGGGACCGTGATCGTGGCCTTGCCATCGGCACCAATGGTCGCTTTTCCGGTCAGACCGCCGGTCACGTCGGCGGCACTCACACCGGTCAGCGTATAGGGCACCAGCGTCCCGGCGGCAACTCCCGTCGACACCAGATTGAATGTCGCAGAAGCGCCTTCATTCACGGAGGTCGAAGCGGCCGTGAGCGTATAGGGCGGGGGAGGGTCCTCCGTACCGGTCACCGCCACCTTGACCGTGGTCGAGGCTGACAGACCATAGGGGTCGGTGGTCGTGAGGACGAAGGTGTCATTCACTACTTCACCCGCCTTCAGGTCGGTACCCGCGGTGTTCGTATCGGTATGCGTGTAGGTGAACGTGCCGTCCTTGTTATCGACGACCGTTCCGTACTTCCCATCGGTAGCGGTCGTGGTGAGGGCATCGCCGTCGGCATCGGCCACGACCGGGGTAATCTTAGTGCTGGCGCCTTCAAGAATCGCCTGATCAGCGATCGGATCGATGGTGGGAGCGGTATCGAGAGTGACGTTGACTGTGCCCTGCAGGCCGGCGATGTCGGAGACGGAGTACTTGAACGAGCCGACGCGAACGCCGCTGTCAGCAACGAACATGGTGTTGCCGTTTTTCAGCTCCACCACCTGGCCACCTTGCCCACTACCAAAATCAATGTTGACCGTACCCGTCGACGAAACGCCCCGATTGGTCAAATCGTTGTTGCGGAAAGCCGTGACTTCGGCCGGCGTGAAGATGGCGGTGCCCTGACCAGCGACGATGGTACCGGCCACGGTATCATCGCCCATCGCCGGCGTAACCGAGATGTCCTTGACCGCGATGCTGTCGGACTTCCCGCCGAGCGTCAGGGTCATGGTTTCGGTACCTTCGGTGGTGGAGTCATCGGCCAGCGCCACCGTCACGGAGGAGACGCCATTGACGAAGGTGGCCTTGCCGGTGAGCGAGGCTGGAACGACGTCGTCCGCGGTGATGCCGGTGCCGGACAGAGTGTAGTCCACGGTGCCGTTGAACGCGGCGTTGTCAGCCGTGAGGTTGAAGGTGGCATTGGCCGCTTCATCGACGCTGGCCGCGCCGGCGGCCACGGTGAAGACCGGGGTGGTGGAGGTGTCCTTGATCAGCGCGGAGACGGACGCTTTGCCGCTGTCCAGGGCAAGGGTCAGGCTCTCGTCACCTTCGGTGGTGAAGTCGGCCACCACCGGGACGGTGATCGTGGCCTTGTTGCTGAGCACGGTAGCGGTGCCGGTGAGGCCGCCGGTGACGTCGTCTGTGGTGATACCGGTGCCGGAGAGGGTGTAGGGCAGAACGGTACCGTCGGCAACGCCGGTGGTGGCCAGGGTGAAGGTGACGGTAGCGCCTTCATTGACGTTGGACGGACTCGCCGTGAGGTTGTAGGTGATCGGATCTTCGTTGATCAGCACGGTCTTGGAGGTGATCGACGTGAGGCCGTCGAACAGGCTGACCTTGAGGCCTTCGAGACCTTCCGACACCAGATCGGCTGTGACATTGATCGTGAAGGTGGCGGTTGCCGCGCCCGCAGCAAACGTGACGGCGCCGGAAGCCGGGGTGGAATCGGTACCGGGGGTAGCCGCATTCACGGTCCCGCCATTGGTATCACCAACCGTATTGAAGGTCAGCGTTTTCTCGGCGGTGGTGTCGGTCCGGGTAACGGTGAAGGTGACCGTCGAACCTTCGATCGCGACATCCGTGCTGGAGGCGAGCGTGTAGCTGCTGACGGGGCCGGGGCCGATGACCACTGGGGGACCAACCACCGCTGGCGCACCGGGCGCTGGCACTGAGGCGCCCAATGCCGCAGCAAATTCCGAATAACTGGCGTTGGGGTGCTCCGCGACATCGCCCGAAGTGGCGTTGGCGCCAACGTCATAGACAAAATTGACGGCGCCGAGGATACGGATCTTGGCGCCGCTGGACAAAGTTAGCTCCGTGGCGTTGTTCAAGAATGAGCTGGATTGAATAGACAAGCCGTCGACCAACTGGATTCTGTTGGTCCCTTCGGTATCGCTGATGGTGATAATTGCGCTGGCTGGGATAGCGCTGGTAAGTATATACGTGTCGTTCCCCGCGCCTCCACGATACGTCGCGTCATTAACAGTCGGGATTAGCAGGTCGTCAGAGGTTGTCCCTGAAACAGAAGTAGCCATGGTGTTTAATTCCTATATTTTAGTGAAACGTCGACTTAGCTCAATCATCGTGTCAAACGCTACAGCACGAAAGCTCCATGCTGTAGCGCTAACAACATCTGACCTTCAGGTTAAGCCAGGGTTTCCAACACGATTTGTGTCAGGGCTGCATCCTGAATACCGGTCAATGTGACACCACCTGCGACGCCACCATTCGGATCCAAAAAGAGCGTTGTTTGGTTCGCGAACGGATCTGCATTGATCGACACCCCCGGAAGTACGGCGAATTGCGCTTCCGTGAACACAGTGCCCACACCGCTATCCTCAAAGACCAGGCTATCCGTCAATGGATCGAAACCATTGATGGTAACCTCGTTATCACCCGCGTTGGTTGCTCGACCACCAACCATCTGGTATGCATACGTAAACGCCTCAGCCACTGCCGGGTTGGCGGTGACGGTGCCGGCTGCCAGATTGACAGGAACACGAACAGGTCCCGGAGGCGTCGTACTGGTATCGATGATCGAGACATTGCTGGTCGCTGCCGTTCCCGTGATGGTCATCGTCAGGGTTTCTGTACCTTCTGTAGTTACGTCCGCGGTCGGGATAACGACCAGAGACGCGGCACCGGTGGCGCCGACGGTCAGGGTCCCTTCCAGCGGGACGGTGGTGTCGGCCGTGGTGATGCCGGTCCCGGAGAGGACGTAGTTGAGTACCGTACCGGCTGCGACGTTGGTCGTAGCCAGGTTGAAGGTGACCGAACTTCCTTCGTTCACGCTGGCCGCCGAAGGCGTCAGGGCGTAAGTGGGAGCACCACCGGTGACGGTGTTGGTCCCACCAGTGCCGGTGCCTGCCGTCAGCGTACCCGTAGCGCCTTCAACGGCGTTATTGGTGATGGTGATGTTGCCCGAGGTCGTGTCGACAATCTTGCTCAGGTTGATGGGATCAGCACCACCGGGATTCGCGGCGAGCGTATCGGTAATCGTCAGGGTGTGGGGAGTGGCACCGACAAACGTGATCTTGCTCAGTGCGTTGTACTGGGCTTGCGTCAGGGTCACGTCGGAGTTGAAAACGATGTTCTCGATACCCGTCAGCGTTGCGCCAGCCAGGTTGATCGCACCGTAGGTCGTCAGCGTGTCTACACCGCCACCCAGATTGATGGTATCGGTGATCACCCGTTGCGTAGGCACGACACCGACCGCCACATTGGCCTGAGCGTTGATGTCGACCCCGTTGTTTACGACCCCAGCGTAGACACCGGTCAGGTAGTTGCCCAGCAGAACTACATTGTCCTGACCACCACCGGTCGCCACGTTGTTTGCGCCGCGGCCCAGGGTGATACCGAGGTCGGACTTGTCGGTCAGGGTCTCGGCTTGAATCGTCAGGCCGGTCGTCGCCCCGGCCACGTTCAGGTTATCGAGGGCGTTGATCGTGAGAATTTCCACGTTTGCACCGCCGGTGGTCTGCGTGGCCACTGCCGCACGAGAAACGGAGGCCTGGTAGCTATCCACCATGGAATCAACGATGCTGTCATTGAGTTGCAGCGTGCTGACCTGAGTGACCGCCAGATCGTTGACGAAAGACAGGGTGCCGATGTTCTTGACATTCGCCAAGTCGCCTTGAGCCACCACGGCAGCGTTGCGAACTTCGATGACGTCAGCGTTACCCAGGTTGGCAACCACCCCGTTACCCACGACGGTGGTGCCGTTCAGCGAGGCAATACCGCTGTTGTTGGTGATGTTGTCAATCGCACCGCCGTCGATGATCGCATTGCCATCGATGTTGGCATCGGACATGATGATGCGGTCAGCGGAACGACCAGGACCTTCGTTGCCCTTGAAGGACCACTTGCTGCCGGCATTGAGAGTGCGGGCATCGAGCGTGACCCCACCGGACGACAGGCCGGCATCGTTGGGGACTCCGACGACCGTACCGTCCTGATTGGTCACTGGCACAGGCACTGCAGCCTGAGCAGCGGTACGGCCGGTGTTGTTGAACAGGTCATTGTCGGCAACGATGGCCAGAGAACCATTGCTATCCTTGTTGGTGGCCAGCAGGTTGTTGGTCAAGGTCAGGTTATAACTGTTGACCGCACCAGCAGCGTTGTTGGCCGCGGCACCGTCACCCACCAGACGGATGGTTTCGAAACCGGAGACGTTGGTCCACTCGGAAGCGCCCAGGGTGATGGGGGTATTTTGACCATCAACAGCCAGAGTGTCATTACCCGCACCGCCGGTAACCGTATCGGAGATCGTCAGGCCTGCACGAGTGTCGGGGACCGCCCCGGCCGGTACGTTATCGAAGATCACGGTGTCGTTGCCCGAACCCATGGCGATGTTCTGTGCACCGACCACGGAGAGGGCATTGGTGCTGACCCGCACGACGACGTTGCTCACTTCGGCAGCAGCGTCGATCGTGGCCGCCACCAGCTTGACCTGACCAGCAGTCAGGGATTGGTCGGCGATGCGCGCCACCGTGGGGCCGGCGTTGGAGCTGTTCAGGTCGGCTGCACCGTTGGTCTCATACTGGTAGATGCCGCCGTTGGCGCCAGCAGTGGTGGTATCCAGGTTCAGGAAGGTGCCCGCCAGGCCGCCGGTCAGGACGACTTTGCCAGTGTGCTGAGCGACGCCGGACAGAGCAACGGTATTGGACTCGGTATCGCTATCCACGAGAGTGACGTTCTCAACCGCACCGGTCGCGCCAGGGGCGTTCTGGGTGCCCAGGGTCAGGTTGAAGCGCGGGTCGATGTTCAGACCTTCCGCGATGGTCAGGGATACGAGATCAGTGGCACCGGCCGCCGTCTTCAGGGTGGCGTTGATGGTGTTTTGCGTAATGCCGTTGGAGCCGGTGTTGCTGTGCTGGGTGTTCAGTGCAGCCGCTTCGACTGCGGTCAGGTTGTTCAGGTTGGTGACCAGGGTTCTGGCGAGCGGAGCGTTATTGGCTGAACCTTCGTTGCGAACCAGGGTGAGGAGGGTATCCGGCAGCTTGTCAAAGTCAACCGTCACGGCACCACCCGCGGAAGCGCGGACCTCGAGGTTTTCCATGCTGGTAACGACTGAAGACACGGAGTTGACCGTGCCGGCGGAGGTGACAATCAGCGTGTCCGTACCGGCGCCGCCGGTGAGGCTGTCGCCGGCCTGAACGGTGTCGCCGAGGATGAACTTGTCGTTACCCGAACCACCGGTGATGGTGACGTTCTGGGGAACGCCGGAGGTGTCCGCCTTGCCCGCGGAAAGCAATCCCGCCTGGATGTTCAGGGTCAGGTTTTTGGTAAAGCCGGATGCATCGATGGCGGAGAGGCGGCCATTGGCCTGCGTCACGCCATTCTGGTAGGTGAGCGACTCGACCGTATTGCCGAGGATCACGGGCACCGGGGCACCCAGGGCCAGGTTCTGATCGCCCGTGATGGTGAGCTTGCCCGCGGTACCGGTATCCATCGGCAGACCCAGAATGCCGATGGTGTTGGATGCGCCGCCCGTGGAGGTCAGGGCCAGTTCTTCAAAACCGTTGAGACCAACGCCACGGGCGCCGATGGCCGAGGTGTTTTCACCGACGTTCAGGGTGCCGATCTGGACGTTGGAAACCTTGAGACTGCCCGCGTTGGGGCCCTGGAGGACGCCAGCACCGTAGGAGAACTCGGCGGTACCGAGCTGGTTGGCATTGGTATTGGCCAGGGAAAGCGTGGCGGCAGGCGTCATCAGGTTGCCTACTTCAGCGCTGTTGATGGCCTGGGAGATGCGGGTGATGTTGACCTCGGTCTGGCCGGTAGCATCCTGGAGGTCAAGCGCAACGACAGCGGCGCCACCAGAACCGGTGAAGGCCGTGTTGATGACTTCAATGCCGGTCAGTTTCGGCGTGATGATCGTGGCGCCGTTGTCGTTGGCGTTACCCAGCGTGGCGTTGAGGGTCGTCGGGGTCGTCGGCGAGGTGCCGGTGCCGGTCAGTTGGTCTTCGTCCTGCAGGGAGTTGATGCGGTCGTCACCGCCCGGGGTATAGACCAGACCCGCCGTGAAGATGTTGGCGGTGGCGATGTCGGTACCGTTGGTGAGCGTGAACGAACCTTCGGGTGCAGTAGGAACATTGCCGAAAGCGACCGAGGCCGTGCTCGAGGAGTTCGCACTGTAGGCAACCGCGTTCCCTACCTTGGTGTTCCAGGCCGTGGCGAAAGTACCGAAGGTCGGGTCGCTGGTCATCAGGGAAAAGTTGTTCACGATCTGGGCGATGACTGCGCCCCGCTCAGTAAAGACGGTGCCGGTGATCCAGCCGGTGAGAAAAACGACCGCCGCATCAAAGGCATCGCCGGTCAGCCCCAGATTGGTGGCGACGATGGTTGCCACGTCGCCGGTCGCCATATTGGAGAAGTCGCGGATGAACAACTGGTTCTCGAGATCAGTCATGGCGCCGGGGGCTGCGGTCGAAGCCAGAACCTGCTGGGTCGTGCTGTAGTCAAGAGCCAGGTTGTACATCGCACCGGCGAAGCGTGCAGTGACGACACTATTGGTGGAGGGGGTGATCATCAAACTTCCTTTCAAAGGTTAACAAATTTTGTGCACAAAGCCGAGGCCTGGTTTTTGGACACTCACCAAAACAGTCTGAGGCAAAGTGCTTCATCTCGTGTCCGGTCTGCTTTCGCTGCGTTGCTTCCCCGGAACCGCTTGGTCTCGGGCGATCCTGTTTTTCGCCAGAGTTGCCACACCATCAGACGAGCACATGGTAGCTTGCCGGAATCCCGCCTGTTTGTGATTGCAATCACAAAGAACTAACTCGCGGTTCGCTGCCCTGTCTATGACAAAACCATCAGTCCCACGGCCGCAAGAAAAAACCCGGATCAGCGCCCGTGAAACTTGAGGCCGAAGTATATCGCATGATTTTCCATATTGAACAGGGCGATGTTGCTTTTTTGCAACGTATTTTCGAGATAAGCCACCATAGACCACTGATCTGCCACTGGATGTTCGTAGGAGAGGCGGCCCGCCAGGCGATCGACGCGGCGTGGCTGCCCGCCGAGCAGCGAACTGTATGGAAGATCGTCGGTGTCCCGGCCACGCTGGACCCACAGCGAAACGGTGTCGGACCCGAGTCTGCGGGCAATGCCGAGGGTGATGTCGGAGCGCCGCTGGTCGCCGCCCAGCCGGTCGGAGTGACGCGCGCGGTCTTCGCGATCCTGCAACAGGACGTTGAGGTCCCAGGTGTCGCCTCGACAGAATAACCAGGCCTTGGGGCCGGCATAACGGCCGGCCTGCAGCGGGGCCGCGGGAAAGTCGCGGTTTTCGACACTGTAGCCGAGATTGCTGGCGCAGCCGGCGGGTGCAAATGGCGGCGGGAGCTGATAGAGCAGACCCCAGCCGCTGCTGAGGTACGTCGGCTGATTGGCCATCCAGAGCCGGGTCTGGCCGAAGCGGAGGCCGATCTGCCCATCGAGGAAGGGATGAAAGTAGGCGGCGTTGGCACTGACGATCGCCTGGTTGGTGTCCGGCTTGCCGGGGCTGTTGCGGGTGTTGATTTCGCCGCTGAACAGGACCAGTCCGCGACCCCAGGAGTGGGCGGCGGAACCGACCCAGGTCGTGCGCGCAGCGCCACCGGGAATGCGCTCGTTGTCGGCCAGTTGCACCGGGACGCTGCCGCCGGGCAGGGTCAGGGTCAGGAACTGAATGCCGGGGGCGCTGTTGAGATTCGACTCGGCGCCCCACAGAAACTCGATCGACCAGTCCAGCAGCCAGCCGTCTCCCTGCGGGACACGGAATTGCTTGGACAGCCACTCCTGTAACGCTAACGGGATGTCGGGGCGTTGCAATACATCTATGAGGATGCTGATGGCGGACTCCCGTTGGCCCACTGCAGCCAGTGCCCGCGCGTACTCGACCTGCACGCCGGGGAGGTCGGGATTGAGCAGCAGAGCTTTCTCCAGCGCCAGAGCCGCTTTCTGGGGATGCTCGAGGGTCAGCTGCAGCACCCCCTGGTAGGCAAAATAGTCGGCCCGATCCTGGCAGGGTTCTTCCAGGCTGGAGAGACGGGCCACTTCGAGCTGGCGCTGGGCCGGCTGCGCCGGCGGCTGGACGGGAAAGGTGGTGGGGCAGGTGGTATCGGTGGCAGCAGGCTCGGATGCCGCCGCCGGGCCGAGGGCCGCAGCCAACAGCGCGATCCCGCAGAGGATCATGGAGCCGGGGGAAAAGTGGAAAAAGGGCGACCGGCTCATGGCGATGGGGTGCAAATGAAAGTGTTGGGTGGATGGCGATGTACCCTTCCACCCTATGTACTCCCCTCCCCCCTCGCGGGGGAGGGGTCGGGGGAGAGGGGATGCCTGTACTCGACCGCGGTCAGCGCTGCCTCCAGAACGACGGCGGTGTCATTGCATATCTCGTGATTCCAGAATCGCAGGACCCGGAATCCTTGTGACTTCAACCATGCCTCTCGTCTTTCATCGCCTGGCGATACCTTGTGTTGCCCACCGTCCGCTTCTGCGACGACACGAGCAGCGAAATGCACGAAATCCACTACATACGGGCCAATCGCTTGCTGCCGCCTGAACTTTTCCCCGTTCAGCCGATGCCCTCGCAGATGTTGCCAGAGCAGATTTAGCTTCGGTTATGTGCTGGTGCGGGGATTTGACGAACTCTTGTGCAACCATTCCCCCTCTCCCCCGACCCCTCCCCCTCGCGGGGGAGGGGTCGGGGGAGAGGGTGGCCTGCACTCGACTGCGGCCAGCACTGCCTCCAGAACGGCTTCGGTGTCATTGCATATCTCGTGATTCCAGAATCGCAGGATCCGGAATCCCTGTGACTTCAACCATGCATCTCGTCTTGCATCGCCTGGCGATTCATTATGTTGCCCACCGTCGGCTTCTACGACAACACGAGCACCGAAATGCACGAAATCCACCACATACGGGCCAATCACTTGCTGCCGCCTGAACTTTTCCTCGTTCAGCCGATGCCCTCGCAGATGCTGCCAGAGCAGATTTTCGGCTTCGGTCATTTGCTGGCGCAGGGATTTGACGAATTCGTGTGCGACCATTCCCCCTTGTATGCTTCGTTTTGTGGTTTTTCGTTCGTTCAAGAGAGGAGATGAAGTCATGGCTGGAAGGGTGTCAAGAGGACCGTGGAATAAATGCGAGAGAGGTATTTTTCTCTTGCGTTTATGCCGCGAAAGCCTCTTGACATCCTGTAAGCCAAGTACACTTGAGGCAGGGGCTGGGGAGGGGTTGATCATCCCCGGCCGCTGCCTCACGGCGAGTGCGGGGTTTGGGGCAGAGCCCCAAGGTTTAGGTCGTAGAGTGCCACGGAGGTGTGGTGGAAACGAGTTCGGAAGGCGACGCACAGCCCGACGCCCCTCTGGGACATCAAGCCCGTGGGAGAGCACTTGGCGTGCATTGTCAGCCGTTTGTCTGAATACCGAACAGTTGCTGGTTGGCACGTGCCGGAAAGCCGTGACCACGTATTTGCAAGGATGGCTATAGATGAACGCTTCTGAATCAACGTTTGTGGGTATTGACGTTTCCAAAGACACGCTGGAGATCGCTTTAGACGACCAATCAAAAACCCAATGCATTGCCAATGCTGACGCTGATATAGCGGCGTTGGTCAAAGAGCTCGTTCCACGTTCTGAGGAGATTGGGGCGATCGTATTGGAGGCCACGGGAGGCTTCGAGCGCCAGGTGGCGGCGGCACTCTGTGCGGCCGGGCTGCCGGTGATGGTGGTCAATCCGAGGCAGGCGCGAGACTTTGCCAAATCCATGGGATACCTTTCCAAGACGGACGCCATTGATGCGCGAGTCCTGTCGCACTTTGCGCGGACACTGCACCAATCGGCGCAGCGGGAACGGCTGTTGATGAAACTGCCCGATGCCAACCAGGAGGCGTTGGAAGCCTTGCTTGTACGCCACAACCAGCTCATTGGCATGCGCGTGGCGGAAGGAAACCGATTGGCCCTGAGCCATGGTTCGCAACACAAGAGCATCAAGGCAGTCCTCAAAATACTGGATCGACAGATCGTGGCGGTTGATAAAAGCATGGCTGGCATGCTGAAAGAGCATTTTGCCGAGAAGCTCGCTTTGTTCAAAGGCTTCAAAGGGGTAGGACCGTGTACGCAAGCGAGTCTGATGGGGGCATTGCCTGAGTTGGGCCAACTCACCCATGCGCAGATTGGCAAGTTGGTCGGAGTCGCTCCATTAAACGCGGACAGTGGTCGCCACAAGGGTAAGCGCATCACCTGGGGTGGTCGAGCGACGGTCCGTACCGCTTTATACATGGCGGCCTTAAGTGCCATACGTTACAACCCCGTCATCAAGACCTTTTATGAACGTTTGCTTGCTAACGGAAAACTCAAAAAAGTCGCGCTGGTCGCTTGCATGCACAAGATGCTGACGATCATGAACGCCATAGTCAAATCGGGTATTCCGTGGAATCCAGAGCATGCAAAATGCGCCTAAAAAAGCTTGACTGGGAACACAGTTGCTCTCCCCCAACCCCTCCCCCACAAGGGGGGAGGGGAGATCAGCAATCGGCGATGTTTCTCAAGTGGATACACAAAACCATAAGATATTGATTATAAAATACTATATGAGGCTCATATCCACGTCTGGAGCACTACCTTTCGACCCTCCTGCTCCCCTCCCCCTCGCGGGGGAGGGGTTGGGGGAGAGGGGGTCTGTACTCGACAGCGGAGGCCATGCCACAGTCAGCCGCTGGTCTGCTGCTCGGCTTCCGCATCGAAAACGAGGCGTAGATGACCCGCGGGATATTTTACAGGGATCGCATATACCGTGCGTGGCTCGGTCAGTCCGGCCAGCAGGAAGTCGCCGAGCCGGTGCGTACGTCCAGAGGCGGCGCGGGCCACCGTGGCACCGATCAGGATGGGATGGGCCAATTCGCCGGTCAGCGCTTGCAGGCGCGTGGCGACGGTCACTGCCTCGCCCAATACGGCGTGCGTTCGTCTGGCGGCCGGTCCAAATGAGCCGATCAGGACCGTGCCGGTTTCCAGGCCGATGCCGAGATCGAGCGGCGGTACATGCCGTGAAGCGATGCGCGGTAACTGCGGCGTACAGACCCGCCAAAGTTCTTCCGCGGCATCGAGGGCGCGGGCGCCGTGGTCGGTACAGGGCGCCGAGCCGTTCCAGACCGCCAGCAGGCTGTCGCCGACCATCTGTTCCACTACCCCGCCGTGCGCTTCGACGATGCGGCTGGCGGTGGTGAAGAACAGGTGCAGGACCATGGCGGTTTCCTCCGGCGGACGGCCTGCGCAATAGGCGGAGAAGTTGCGCAGATCGGCGTGCAGCACAGTGGCTTCGCAGCGCGTGGCGCGGACCTGCGCACACGGCTCCTGGGTGGCCACCTGGCGTGCCACCGGTTCGGGCAGGTAGCTGGCCAGATGGGAGTAGAGGCGCTCGCGCTCGCAGCGCAGGCGGGCAAATTCACCGGCGCTGAGCAGCGTCGCAGCGAATCCGGTGAACAAGCCGGGAGCAACCCAGCCCAGCCACAGGTGTTGTTTGAGCAGCAGCAGGGTGCTCAAACCAAAAATCGCCAGGATGTTGGCCAGGGCCACCATGGGGAGGACGATCGCTGCGCTGCGCGGCGCCAGGCGCAAGGCAGCGAGCAGCAGCAGCGCGCTCAGGCCGCCCAGCAGCCAGGACCACAGCGCAGCGCCGAGTGGCCGATAGGGCGTGCGATCGTCGAGCATGGCAGAGAGCAACTGCGCATGCACTTCGACGCCGCTGACCGCGCGTCCCTGCGGAGTGGGGATGGCGTCGCGGGCACCGAAAGCGGTGGCGCCCACCAGTACCCAGGCTCCCTGCAGCAGGTCGGCAGGTGCCTTGCCCTGCAGCAGGTCCGCGGCCGAGACGGCCAGCAGGCCGGAACGCGGCATCTGGTAGGAGACGCGCAGGTGGCCGGCATCGTCCAGAGGCAGACGCAGGCCGCCGAGGTCCAGCCACCAGGGCGGATCGAGCAGTGATACGCCGGAGTGCAGTTCGGGGACGGCCTGACTCGCGGCGATGGCACCGGCAATCGCCAGCGAGGCGTAGGTTTTGCCGCCGTGACAGATCAGCGCCGGCACCTGGCGGACGGCGCCGTCGGGATCCACCAGCGGCGTGATGTGGCCGGCGAAAGGCGGAGTGCGAAGCTGGTCGTCGCTGGCCATGTAGCCGTACGCCCGCTCGGTCGGCCGGGGACAGTCGGGGAAAGGCAGTGCACCCGCCAATTGGCCGCTGTGCACTACCGGCTCGGGCGACAAGGAGAAGAGCTGCGCCATGACCGTAGGCACCGGGCTCGCCAGGGCGCTGGACAGGCGGGCATCGTCCGGACTGGAACCTTCGAAGAGGATGTCGAGGATTTTCAGGCTGACGCCCGCCTGGTCCAGTTTCTCGAGCAACTCGGCCTGGCGGGCGCGCGGCCATGGCCAGGCGCCGATCGCCTGAATGCTTTTTTCATCGATATCGACGACCACGATGCGCCGCTCCACTGCCTGCTGGTCGGCCATTCGCCAGGACAGGCTGGCCGAGAGTTCGTCCCATTGGGACAAGTCCGACAGGCCAATGGCCAGCAGCGTCAGGGCCATCGCGGCGAAAAGCGCGGCGAGTCGCAGTCGCACCGGTTTCTGCAGCAGGCCAGCGGTGAATGCCGAAGGGATGCGACGGAAAACCCCTCTGGAATGATCGGTCATGGACACGGGCTTTCAGCGACGCCAGAGCGTGGCACCCATCAGGGCGCCATTCCCTATGGATTTACTGAAGAAATAGCCGGCCTGGCTGGTATCCAGTGAAACGGCGCCGGATACCCGGTCGGCGGCGCCGTTGCTGAGAAAGACCCCGGTCGTCCGATCGATCGTTCCGGTCGCGGTCACCGCCTGGGTGCCGACGCTCTGGGCGGTGACGGCAAGCTGTGTGGCGAAGGTGTTGCGACCGAAATCGATGCTCAGCGAGCCGCCGTTCACAGTCGCCGCCGACAGCACACTGTATGGATCACGATAAGAGGCGGTGCTGCTCTCCAGTCGGAAGTTCGCCAGACCGCTGGCATTGGTGAGGGTATTGGTGATGGTCTCGTTGCGGAACAGCATGTAGTAGTCTTCGCCGACCGTGATCTTCTTGTCGTTGCGCGCTTCCCGGAAAGGAATGGTCAGGTTGTCGCCCGGCCGCGGGTCGGTGGCCCAGCGTCCCCAGGTCAGGCTTTCGGTCCGGGGTGGCGTCTGTTGCTCGGCCCGCGCCCGTTCCGCCCGCGCCCGGCTCTCTGCCACTGCGGCCGCTTCCTGCGCCAGAGCCTGTCCAGGACTCCTGCTGTCCGCCACTGCGGTCGCCGTACTGGCGTTGCTGACCCGCTCCTGCAACAAGGCCGGAGTGATCTTGTCGGCCCCTTGCAGGGAATTGACCGGCTGCAGCAGCGGCTCGCGGGCTGCCTGGCGATACACCAGCGCCATGCCGTCCATGGTCGCCGCCAGTTCCCGCGAACGGGGGGTGGCACAGGGCCCGAAACCATCGGCACGGCAGATGTTATCGAGCGGGGCAAGTACGATCGCCCCCTGGTTGACCAGGACGACCGCGCGCTTCGCATCGGCCTGGGTGACGAAGTCCGTCCCCTTGACGCCAATGGCTACCAGCGGTGTGTTCAGGCGAAACTTGTCACGGGCCGCTTGTGCCGCCAGTCCCGAGATGCCGCGTACGGTCCCCGTTTCGAGGTAGAACTTGATCAATGACGCCGAGGGATTGGCCGCGTCGTAGCGGTATTCGACCACTTGCAGCACCGAATCCGGCCGGACACTGACCAGCGCACCGTCGACGAAACGGATATGCACATGTCCGCTGGTGGTGGTGCGAATGACATCGCCGGGGACGATACGGTATCCCCTGGAGACGGGCTCGCTCCTGCCTTCGCGTTGAATCTGGCTGCTGCCGATGCACAGGGTCACTTCGCCAACGGCAGCGGACGCGTGCACTGCCGACGCCGGCGCCAGAAGCACCCACATCACCAGCAGCAAACGCAGCAACCGAGCATGGCGAAGCAGCTCTTTCATCATCACGACCCTTTCCTGTTCGACTCCGGAAAGTATAAGTTCTTGATCGGTCTGTGTGATGTGCGTGGAATCACAAGCGATCGGCTGGCGGCCGTCGCGATGTTCGCTCTAACGGTCATGGCTTTGTGAGACACCCCGGATGATGAAAGCCCTGACCGTTATCGTTTGGAAGAAATGCCCTCCGGTGGCAGCGTGTGCGGCGGCGGATAGCTCGCCGGTGGAGCGGACTGCGGCGATGGGTACGGGGCAGGCGTGTTCGCTGGTGGATAGCCGGATGGGGGCACTGTGGGTGGCGGGTAACTCGGCGGTGCCCTGCGATACACGACTTGTCCCGGTAGTTGATTCCCGCGCGAGTACATGCATTGCAAATAGGTGGTGTCGTAGCGGCGCTGCAGCTCGTAGGAGGAAACATAGGCGGTGTTGCCGCCCGCAGCGCTGCCGAAAAGCAATCCGGTCCCCGCGCCGATCGCGGCACCCTGGCCCGCCTGTCCCGTCGCGGAACCGATGATCGCACCCGCTGCGGCGCCGATGGCGGTCGCCACGGCCGCCGTGCCAACCGCCGCGTCGGCAGCGGCCTGGCCAGCGGGCGCGGTGACCGCCAGCGCATATTGTTGGCACGCGATGTCGTCGATCCGGAACTGGTCGAAGGATTTTTGTTGTCCCGGCAGAACCAGCACCGTGGGACCTGTCGGAAGGGTCACGCATCCTGTCAGGAACAAACTGGCCGCAAGCGGCAGTAAAAAAATTCGCTTTTCCATGATGGATCTCCGTTACGGCCTACTCGGCCAGCTTGGGCCGGGTCATCGTATCCGTATTTGCCTGCGGCACCACCCGCAACCAAGTCTTGCTGCAATCTCGCACGTAAGGGTAGTAACCCGCCGGTTTGGTGCAATAAAACCAGAATGTCGGTGGTGAATCAGGATTACCCGCTACGGACGGCGGATTTGGATCGTATTGGGGCGGGGTGGGCACTTCGATCTGCTGCTCTACATAGACTGTCGGCCCCACCACCGCGTAGCTTGCATACGGGGCGTAGCCGTAGCCGTAGCCGTAGCCGTAGGGATAAGCATAGGGCCAGGCCCCCCAATAAGTAGGTCCACCAAAATACAATCCGACGCCAGGACCCCAGTACCTGCCTCCCCATGTGCCGCGATGGCCGTGCCAGCCACCGTAGTAGCCGCCTGCGTGCCAGTTTCCACCACCCACATGGACGACCCTGCGGCCATCGTAGTAGCCTCCACTTCCACGACCTTGGGCGATGGCGCTACCCCCAATGATCGCAAATAGCGCCAGTGCGGCAAATCCAAGCAGGGGTTTCTTCATTGCGTTCACTCCTCGGCCTCGCTCACCTTCGACCGGCAACCAGGGGTTGGCATCAGCCCGTATTGCGTTCACCCTAAGGAAGCAAGGGAAAAACGAGTAAAATCCAGGACAATCAAAATAATAGAGTTTTTGGCTCGCTTTCGCGACATTATCGCTTAGTTTGCTGAAGTTCGACAGTCTGCCAGACGTGAACACGACGCACTGCAGCTGCGCATGCCTGACTTTCTGTAAATCAATGATGAATGGCTGGAGCATTGCATTCTCCTCACGATATGAGACTTAGTTCAGTGCAGCATGTGCTGCAACGTCTGCACGACATCATCGCCAGCGATACGGGCAAGATGCTCAGCGGCTCGGCCGAAGCAGAGGTCAAAACCTTGCTCGATGAACTCGACACGCAGTCCCTTCCTTCGCAACTCGGGCAGGAATTCCTGAACCGCGAGGTCACCATACTGTTCGCCGATCTGCGCGGGTTTACGGCAATGCTCGCAAATCAACCGGCGGATACCGTCATCAGGATTCTCAATCCCTGCCTCGTCCAGATGAGCGAGATCATTTTCAAGTATCAGGGAAGCATCGACAAGTTCATGGGTGATTCGATCATGGCGCTGTTCGGCGCGCCAGTGCGGCGCCCCGACGATGTTCAGCGAGCACTTGCCTGTGCTGTCGAAATGCAGATGACGATGGATACCCTCAACCTTGCGCACAGGCAGCAGGGAATGCCGGAACTGTACATGGGCATTGGCATCAACACAGGAGAAGTTCTGGCTGGTACGCTGGGATCGAACCTCTATAACGAGTACACCGTGATTGGTGACGAAGTCAATCTGGCTGCGCGCATCGAGGCTTTGAGCTTGCGCGGTCAGGTTCTGATCAGTCAGAGCACCTATGAGCGCTGCAAGGACTTCGTCGACACCAGAGGTCCGATCGACATCTATCTCAAGGGGAAACCAGTACCCGTTAGCCTGCGCGAGCTGATTGGCATTCCTTCGCTGGGTCTCCATGTTCCCCGCCAGGAAAAACGTCGTTCTCACCGCATTCAGGTCAAGTTGCCGTTCGGCTACCAGATCATCGAAAACGGCATTGTCTTTCCCGAGATGCGCCCTGGCACGATTCTCGATCTTGGCTACCACGGCGCTCTTCTTGAACTGGAATGTCAGCTTCCCATTTATTGTGAAATAAAGCTCAGTCTTGACTTGCCGATAGTCGCCTATCAGGCGCGTGACGTTTACGCCAAGATCCTGAATCGCAAGCCTGCGAACGGGATTGTTCGCATGGGTTCCGAGTTCACCTCACTCCCGCCGGAGGCGAACATGAAGATTCAACTGTTCGTTCAACTTCTGGTTTTTGCCGGCCAGTCTTGAGGACCCAGATGCGGCCAATCAGTCCGGAATCTCCCATCCCCACTCGCGGGAGGCGAAGGCGGGGTTTCGCGGAGCGCTGCTCCGCGCCGCCGCAGCCGGCCCGCGATGCAGCTCGGGCCGTGGGAGGAGTCGTGGCAGAGAGAATCGGTCATGACTTTCCTGGTCGGGGGTGCCTGGAAAAGTCATGACCGTTAGCGCTGGTATGCTGCCCAAATCGCGGTGGCGCGGCATGGTCGGGGTCATCCTGGGGTTGCTGGCGATCGTGCCCCTGCTCGGCGTGGGTATCGTGTATCTGGAGCACCCACGTCTGAAGCAGCAGGCCTTTGCGGATGTCAACGCCATCGCCAGCCTGAAGGCCGGCCAGATCGAAGCATGGCTGGACGAGCGCAGAGGAGACGCGATGATCCTTGGCGCCAGCCCCGGCCTCATAGAAGATACCGTACGGATGGCGCGTGACGAGGATGTCCATGCACGGCAGCGCCTGGTGGAACGTTTCGAGACGATCAAACGGGCATACGCCTACGACGGCTTCGTGCTGGTAGACGGAAGCGCCCGGAGAATCCTCAGCCTGGGGTTACACGACATCTTGGCCGAGGCACCTGTCCGGAGGGCGCTCCAGACTGCATTCCAGACCACTCAGCTGACGATGACCGATCTCTATCTGAGCGCGTCGGGCCACGTCCACCTGGACCTGGTTGCGCCGCTGGTGAAGACCATCGATGGCGCGCGGCAGGTGGTGGGTGCCGTGATCCTCGACACTCCGGTCGAAAGTATCGTTTTCCCGTTGATCCAGAGCTGGCCGACACCGAGCCCGAGCGCCGAGACCCTGCTGGTGCGCCGGGAGGGAGATTCCGTGTTGTTTCTGAACGAATTGCGCCATCGCAAGGCAACCGCGCTGGTATTCAGCCAGGCCCTCGACGATCCCGAATTGCCATCTGCCCGCGCGGTCTTGGGCAGTGCGGCGCAGGTCATGGAGGGAAAGGACTACCGCGGAGTCAGGGTGTTGGCTGCGACGCGCCCGATAAGAGCTACGCCGTGGCATCTGGTGGCGAAAGTCGACCGCGATGAAGTGCTCTCTCCGCTGCGCCACCTGGTGTTCTGGGTCGGCCTGGTCGCGACCTCCGCCGTCCTGGTCGTCGCGCTCCTGATCCTCCTGCTGTGGCGCCAGCAACTGCGCACTCACCAACTCGAGCTGGCCACCCAGGGCATGGAGAAGGACCGCCTGCTCAGGTTCTTCTTCGATCTTCCCTTCGTGGGCATGACATTTCTCTCGACGGACCACATGCGCTGGCTGCGTTTCAACGACCGCCTGTGCGAAATCCTGGCTTACCCCCGCGAGGAATTGATCGACAAGACCTGGGCACAGCTCACGCACCGCGACGACGTCGACGCCGACCGGATCCAGTTCGAGCAGGTGTTGAGCGGCGCGAGGAACGGCTTTCAGATGGACAAGCGCTTCGTTCGCAAGGATGGCAAAGTCATCAATGCGATGACCGATGTGAGGGCAGTTCGGCACGAAGACGGACGCGTGGACTTCTTCGTCGCGACCGTTCAGGATATCACCGCGCGCCTGCAGGCCGAGGGTTTCGCTCAGGAGGTGCTGGACAATGTCCATCAAGGATTTGTCGTCTATGACCGAGCGCTCAGGGTGGTCGTCTGGAACCGATTCCTCGAGCACGCCACCGGGGTGCCACGCGAACTGGCCATCGGCAAGCATCTCCATGCGCTTTTCCCGGACGCGCGAGATCTCGGACTGGAAGCGTACCTGATGCGTGCCTTGGCGGGCGAGATGGTCGTTGCCGACGAGTTCGTACCGCGCCTGCTTGGCACGACGGAACTCCTTGCGCCGGAGGCCGCGACGCTGCGTCGCGACGATCCGCATCTTCTCTGGACCTTATCCTCTTATGCGCCCCATCGGAACGCCAACGGCGACATCGACGGCGTCCTCGTGAACGTGGTCGATATGACCGCGCTGAAACACAGTCAGGATTTACTGATCGAATCCAACGAAAAGCTGCGTCAGCTTACCCAATACCTGGAGCGGATACGCGAGGAGGAGCGGGTACGCATCGCGCGGGAGCTGCACGATGACCTCGGCAGCACGCTGACGGGTGTCAAATGGGCGGTCACGATGGCGATCGATCGCGCTCAAGAGGCAGCGCTGCCTGGCGACGAACAGCTTGTCCGCGCGTCGCAATTGCTGGATTCGGCAGTCGATACGATGCGCCGTATCATCAGCGATCTACGGCCAAGTGTCCTCGACCAGCTCGGGGTATGGACGGCGATCGAGTGGTACGCCGGGCAGGTTCAAGAACAGACCGGTCTGCAATGCAAGGTTGCGATTTCTGCCGAGGCCTTGGCAATCGAGCTTGATTCCGAGCGTGCCACCGCGATGTTTCGCATCGTCCAGGAAGCGTTGACCAACTGTGTCCGCCATGCCCAGGCTGCGCACGTCGAGATCCGTATCCACCATGAAGCCGGCGCCGTGATGATCGCAGTAGAGGACGACGGGGTGGGCATTGGCGACGAGGCCGGGATCAAGACCGAATCCTGGGGCCTGCTGGGGATCCAGGAACGTGCCGCCCGCTTCGGCGGCAACATCAGACTGTCGCGCGGCGTCAAGAAGGGAACGGTCATTGTTCTGCACATGCCGGTTTGAGGAGCGATGAGCACAAGCAAGCTCCAGGTCCTGCTGGTGGATGATCACGCCGTGGTCCGCGGCGGCTTGCGGCTGATCCTGGATCAGACCGACGATATGGAGGTGGCGAGCGAGGCGGAGGACGCCGAACAGGCGATCCTCATGATCCGCCAAAGCGAATTCGACGTCGCGCTGGTCGATATCGGCCTGCCCGGCAAGGGTGGTCTGGACCTGTTGAAACAGATCAAGACGGAGCGGCCGAAGCTTGCCGTGTTGATGCTCAGCATGTACGCCGAGGAGGTCTATGCCGTACGCGCGCTGAAAGCCGGCGCATCCGGCTACCTGACCAAGAACAGCCCCCCAAGCACGCTCCTCGCGGCAATACGCAAAGTCGCCAGTGGCGGCAAGCATGTGAGCCCCGCGCTGCTGGAGCGTCTGGCGGTCGAGGTGGGGCGAGGCAGGAAATCCGATTCTGAAGCACTTTCGGATCGGGAGATCGAAGTGCTGCGGCGGATTGCCTCCGGAGAGAGCTTGAACCAGATCGCCGAAGCGCTGTATCTCAGTCCCAAGACGGTGACCACCTATCGTGCCCGAATCGTCGAAAAGACCGGGCTGCACAGCAACGCAGAACTCACTCGTTATGCCCTGGAAAAGGGCATGCTCTCTTGAGCCGGGGCGACCGGAATCCAACGCCAAACGAGTCCGGTACCGCTTGTTCGGCGACGAGGCAGCGCGTGTCCATCGGCTGTTCGAGCGTGCATGGCATCGGCACGCTGGCCGTGTAGGGAATTCCCGACGGGTGCAGTGTCGGCGATCGCCTACAGGAAAATTACACGCGTTGCCGATAGTCGATGATTGGTGTGTGCGGGATGATGCGTCCTGGAAATATCGATTCGCGCGAGAAAGAGCTTCTTCCTGGCGCGCCTCAATCACAGAGGAGATCATCATGGATGCCTGCGCATCGACCGCCCTGCAGCACAGCCCCACCCGTTTCCTTCTGGTGGACACGGATAATCTGTTTCTCGACGGCGTGGGTGGCGCGCTACAAGCGAACGAAAACATCGATGTCGTGGCGATTGCCCGTTCCATTGAAGATGCCTACGATTGCACGGCGAGGCACAAGCCTGATGTGATCGTCATCAGCTGGGGAAAGGCGTCGCGGGCTTTTGTGCATGCCGTACTGGCGAACCACTCCTCCGCCCAGACCAAGCCGCTGATCGTGATCGTGCTGCCCCGAGGAATCACCAGCATCCCGGGATTGACCTCGCTGAGTCTCCTGCCCAATGTCGCGCTGCTGGTGCATGAGCAGATCGAGAAGTTGATGCTCCGGCACAACTCGTCGAAGCCCCCTAGGCTACTTCACTGACATCTATTCTGCCAGCATTCCGCCAGCGGCGCACTCGCTGGAGGTGCGGAACATCCCTCGCTGCATGCGTGCTAAGCGCACACCCCCGGCACCGGGCATTTCGATTCACCCTCTTTTGTGACCGAACGTGATGTCAATCCTGATCGTCGATGACTCAGCTGTTGTCCGCGGCATGTTGCGCGAGATGCTCGCGAAGATCGAAGGTGCAGAAGTCGTGGGTGAATTCGAAAGTCCCGCCCCGGCCATCGAAAGCATTCGGAACCACCCGCCGGACGTCGTATTGCTCGATATTCAACTGGTCAACGGCAGCGGGCTGGAGGTCCTGCGTGCGGTGAGCACGGAGCATCCGGGCGTGAAGGTCATGGTCTTCACGAACTTCGCCGAGCCGGTTTATCGCCGGCGGTGCCTGGAAGCCGGAGCTTATGCTTTCTACGACAAGAAGAGCGATCTGCACGCTCTCCGGCAAGCCCTGCAGGGCCTTGCGTCGTTCTGAGAGGCAACCATTACGTTTCACCGTGCTCCTCGTGCGGGTGTCGGTTCGCTGACATTCTCTATCGCCACCGAGCGCCGGAGCGTAAGCCGGAAGCCGTCGTGCGGGTGGATCTGCTCCGCCGTGTCGTCAATGAAGAGGTCGCCCCGCAGGAACTCGACCTTGGCGAGCAGGAAGGGGGAGAGCGCGTCACTATGTTCGAGAATCAACTCCTCCCCCCGTTTCATGGCTTGCGCAAGCGGTCCGTAACGAAAAAGCAGATCTTGCCCTTCCCAGTCTTGCTTGCCGATCAGTTCGTCGAGATCGGTCCGGTCGGTACAGATATGCATCATGACATTTCTCCTTAGAACGAGGCCTCTGCATTGGTTAACGGCTGCGCAGCGATTATGGTTGAGTCGTTTTTTTCGATCTTTTGTGTGCGAACGGCAAAACTTTGCCGGAAATCGCCATTTCACCAAGACAATGTGCAAGCGACACGAATGTGCGCACCAGGGCACAAGCTTGCGGACTTGACGAGAGAGGGCCTGGAATGAGACAAAGCAGGGGTCTCCCGATCGGAGTATGAGCATGCACATCCTTTACCTCGTCCTGTTCCTGCTGCTCGCGGGCTGCGCTCATTCCCCATCGAGGATCGCGCCCGCGACTGTCGACAACCGTCAGCCGGAAGGCGCCGCAGGCGTCAGCGTTCAGCCCGGATGGCACGGCCAGAAGTTTGCCATCGCCACGGCCAATCCGCTGGCCAGCGCCGCCGGACTCACCGTGCTCAAAGACGGAGGAGCGGCGATCGACGCGGCAGTTGCCGCGCAGATGGTGCTGACCCTCGTCGAACCGCAATCCAGCGGCATCGGCGGCGGCGCCTTTCTGCTCCACCACGACGGTCGCCATACGGTCGCCTTCGATGGTCGCGAGACGGCGCCGGCAGCAGTCGGCGAGACACTGTTCGTCCAGGCCGACGGCAAAGCGATGACTTTTCGGGAAGCGATCGTCGGTGGCCGCGCGGTCGGCGTGCCGGGGGCACTGCGGATGCTCGAAATGGCACACGCCGAATACGGCCGCTTACCCTGGGCGAGCCTGTTCGATCCGGCGATCCGGCTTGCCGAGAACGGATTTCCGGTCAGCCAGCGCCTGCACACGCTGCTCAAGGTCGACCCCCACCTCAGGAAGGATCCGCAAGCCGCGGCCTATTTTTACGATGCCGATGGTCAGCCAGTCGCCGTCGGCAGCCTGTTGCACAACCCGGAACTGGCAGAGGTCCTGCGCAGGATCGCCAGACAAGGATCGCGAGCCTTGCACGAAGGTGAGATCGCCCAGGCGATCGTCGACAAGGTGCAGCAACACCCGGAAAACCCTGGCAAACTCACCATGACTGATCTGGCTGCATACCAGCCGCAGCGACGTTCGCCGCTGTGCAGCAGCTATACGCCGAAGCGTGTCGAGCCCCCGCGAAGGTACCTGATCTGCGGTTTTCCTCCACCCGCTTCGGGAGCGATTGCCATCGCCCAGATCCTCGGCATCGTCGATTCCACCGAGGCCGCATTCCTGCCGTTTGCCGACCCGCTCTGGATGCACTATTACAGCGAAGCATCGCGCCTGGCTTTCGCCGATCGCGCCCAGTATGTCGCCGATCCCGACTTCGTCGCCGCACCGGCGGGCAATTGGTACTCATTGATCCAGCCGGACTACCTCGCTGAGAGAGCACGGCTGATCGGCCCAAAGAGCATGCAGGTCGCCCGACCGGGCTCGCCATCGCCGGGACCCGCGAGCCATGCAGCGATGCCCGAACAGCCGGAATACGGCACCTCGCACCTCAGCGTCGTCGACCAGCACGGCAACGCGTTGGCAATGACCACCACCATCGAGGATGCCTTCGGCGCGCGCCAGATGGTGAGGGGATTTCTCCTCAACAACCAGCTCAGCGATTTCGCCTTTACCCCGACCGACGGCAACGGCTTGCCCGTCGCCAACCGCGTCGAGCCAGGCAAGCGCCCGCGCTCGTCGATGAGCCCGACGCTGGTCTTTACCCAGGACAGCGGCGATCTGGTGATCAGCGGCGGCTCACCGGGCGGCGCATTGATCATCCACTATACTGCCAAGCTGCTCTACGCGATGCTGAACTGGGGGCTGGCGCCACAGCAGGCCATCGACCTGCCCAATTTTGGTTCCTTGAACGGCCCGACGCTGCTCGAGGAAAAGCGCTTTTCTCCGTCCTTTGTCGAAGCGCTCAAGGCCAGAGGCCACGTGGTGAACGAAGTCGGCATGAACAGCGGCTTGCAAGCCATCGAGAAGACCTCGGGCGGCTATGCCGGTGGTGCCGATCCGCGGCGTGAAGGCAGGGTGCTTGGCGAGTGATGGCCGCGTCTCGACACCCTCACCGATGCCAGCAGCAGCGAGCAACGGCGCCGATCTGCCGCCCGAATCGGCGTGCTGACCGCAGAGTCACCCGCAGGACCGGCGCGCTACACGACGAAACAGTTTTCCTTGAGGAAGGCCAGGGCCTCGCCGAGTGTGCTATCGGAGGTGTCGAGCAGATAGGTCTCCGCCTCCTGGAAAAATTCATTCCATAGCCTTTCCAGGCCGTCCTGCATCTCATGGGGCGCACAGGCACGGATGAAAGCGAGCACCGGCTCTCGCTGGAATCCGTCGGTACGGACCTTGCGGATCAAGGCTCTCGCTACGGCTCGCGTCAGAGCGGGTTTGGGGAGCATGTCGGCAGCGATGCAGACAAAAATCGTCAGCAGCGAATCATCGTCGGTCTTGCCACCAGTAATCTTTTGCCATTTCTTCGAGACCGCTGCATCGAAAAGACTGGCATCTTCGAGATCAAAATCCCGCAGAAAATACCCTTTCTGAACAAGCTCTTCCAGCAGTTTGTCGAGCGGGTACGAGGTATCGAGAATCCTTGGCAGGTCCTCGGTTTCGACTTCCTGCAGATACCGTCTGGCAATCGCCTGGTACGATTCAGGCAGTATCTGGAATACCTCCCTGATTCGCTTTCTGCCCTTCGCCGGTACCCCCTTCTTCCTGATTGCCTCAAGGATGCTGACGAAACCGGCGGCATTGGGGATTGCAGGCGGGCTGTTCCCAGCAAGATGGACGAGCATGGCCGTACGCAAGAAGGATCCAACGGGCACCATCGAAAGGCTGGCAGGGGCCACGCCAAGGTGTTCGGCAAACCAGAGTGCTGCTGAAATCGCCAGGTGATACTCCCGCCTGTGTTCGCGGGTGAGTCGATATTCGGCCAGATCCCTCAGCGACCAGTCAGCCAGGAACTCCCTTTGGGACCTCTCGTCCACGCTGCCAATGACGTCGCACTCGGGCATTGCCCAGAGCGCTTTGAGCATTTCCGATCCGCCCCGCGAATGCGACAGAAAAGTGTTGTCCCGCAGCGAGCGTGCTGCTTTGTCGAGATCACCGCCGCTGCGGTCCAGGAGGAACAGGCTGACGAGATTAACGATCCGCGTACGCGCCTCTTCGATATTCGGCCGCAGGTACTGTGTGCCGAAATACTCGGCAATCTGCAGCATCCCTTTCGGTGCATCGTTCAGGATATGGGCGACCCTGTCCTGGTTGATGATCCCGTTCTGCACCCCGTAAACGAGCGCCTTTTCGAAAAACGGCCGAGTGTCGAAAACGGCGACTTCGTGGCGGCTAGGCGGCATGGGCGGTGACATCCTTCTTGTGGCCTACAGCGCGGACTCTTCCTCCGGCTCGGCAGGAGGCCTGTTCGCAGGGCTCGACGGCGCAGAGCCAGCCGGCGCGAGTCCTTCGGCCCTGGCACGCGCACGCAGGATCAGCAGGACATCGCGAAAGATCTCCGGGTGTTGGTAACGGAGCGTCCACGCCAGTTCCATCCAGTCGTGATCGTTGACTTCGCTGTGGGTCAGGAAAGGACGATTGACGCCGGGATCGGCGAGCGCGTCCAGACGCTCCTCGTCGGTCATGTCGTCAGCAGATTCGTCGGCGTCGGCGAAAAAATCAAAGGTTGCCGTCTTGAAGAAATGCTCGATGTTTTCGCCACGCTCGCAGAGATAATCGGCCAGCACCTCGCAGCCACCTTCGATCTCACCGATGGCCTCGATGAACTCACCGGGATCGCTGCCGGCCCGGAAGACCACCGAATTGATCATGCCGTGCAGTCGCTCATGACTTTGGTCGCCGTAACGCCGTTCAAGGACGATCGCGCGGGCGAACTGCTCTGGGGAGACCAACAGGTTCACTACCGATTCCCGAGATGAATCGAAGTCGCGCAGGACGGCCAGCAGGTCCTTCGCTGGAAAATCGTCGAGAGCCACTACCAGGGCATCGTCACCATCGCTTTCCACCAGCGAAGACAGAGCAGCCTCGGCACCGACAATATCGCCGACCTGGATCAGTCTCCCGGCTTTCACCAGCACCGGATGGCTCATCAGTGATCCCCCGAAAATCGATCTTTCCGATCAAAACCCTGTTCGGCAAGCCAGTCGGCGCCCGCCTCTTCGAGGTCGAGGTCGTCATCGAAGTCCCGGTCGTTCTGGTCGCCATCGCCGTCAGCATCGCCGCATCCGCTCGTCGGCCGCTGCTGAGCTGGTTCCGATGAACTCGCAGATCGCCCTTGCAGATATTCCAGGCCGGCGGTCACCACCATGAACTGGTCGCCGTTCGGGTCCTTGAGGACGAGTTCGGCGAGCGCTTCAGCCCAGGGTTCCAGGGTCACCGAGGTCAGCAGTGTTGACCAGGAGGGCAGGTCTTCGGGCTCCTGCGCGACCACATCCCGCATCACCTCCGGACTGGCGAAACGCATGCCGCCGTGGAAGGCGACGGCAACCATTTCCGGGTTGCACTCGATCATCGGCAGGAGTTGCGCGAGTTGTCCGCGCTTTGCCTTGAGCCGCTTGGCCAGAACATCGTGCCCCGCCGAATCGGTCATCAGGTCGTCGATCTCGGCGCCATAGGCGGACTTCAGATCTTCAAAGAATAGCGACAGCCTCACTGCAATACTCCTTCCAGATAATTTTTCCAGATCTCCCGCGCCGTTTCCAAAGGCTTCTCAAGAAGATTGCGACGTCGGTTCTCATCATAGACATGCCGGCACCTGGTGTCGGAAAGTGTTTCGTAGGCTTCCTGAACGTCGCGAAAGCGATCGGTCGCCTCGGGAGCCTTGTTGCGGTCAGGGTGAAGCAGCAAGGCTTTCTTGCGGTAGGCGATCCTGACTTCTTCGCTTGAGGCATCGCTGGCGATTCCGAGTATCGCGTAATAGTCCTTCATGCTTCCTGATCGGCTTTCTGATCGAGACGGTCGTTTCCAGACACCTCAGCTACCGGACATCGCCCGGGAAAGGCCGAGACGCTGCCACAGGGTAGTGGTCAGCTCCACCTGGTTGAGCGTGTAGAAATGCAGGCCGGGCGCACCACCAGCCAGCAACTTTTCGCAGAGCGCAGTGACCACATCCAGGCCGAAAGCGCGGATCGACAGCGTATCGTCCCCGTAGCTTTCGAGCCTTTTCCTGACCCAGCGCGGTATCTCCGCGCCACAATTGTCGGAGAAGCGGGCGAGGCTGCTGTAGCTGGAAATCGGCATGATGCCGGGAACGATCGGGACATGGATACCGACTGCCTGGCATTCGTCGATGAAGTGCGCGTAGGCGTCGAAGTTGTAGAAGTACTGCGTGATCGCCGAATCGGCACCGGCTTCAAGCTTGCGTTTGAAAGCCAGGAGGTCGTCCATCGGACTTTTCGCCTGCGGGTGATACTCCGGATAGGCCGCGACTTCGATATGGAACCAGGCGCCCGTTTCGGCACGGATGAACTCGACGAGCTCGTTGGCATAGCGAAAGGTGCCCGGCCTGGCCATACCCGACGGCAGGTCGCCACGTAGAGCGACGAGGTGGCGAATACCATGTGCCCGATACTGTTCGAGAATACTGCGAATACTGTCTCGGGTCGATCCGATGCACGACAGATGCGGAGCCGCCTGGTGGCCTTCACGCTGGATTTCGAGCACGGTGTCGAGCGTACGGTCCCGCGTCGAACCGCCAGCGCCAAAAGTGACCGAAAAAAACCGGGGTTTCAGGAGCGCCAGGCGGGCACGCGCGGCCCGCAACTTCTCCGCCCCCTCCGGGGTTTGCGGCGGAAAAAGTTCAAGGCTGAAGACAGGTGTCTGCGGTGTCATGACGAGTTCCTGCTCTTGCCGGTGGGCAACAGTGAGGAAAGAATGGACGAGAAAATGCTGTAGAGAACTGCGCCAAACACTCCCGGCCAAAAGCCACCGACGACGAAGCCCTCCAGCATCGAACCGGCCAGCCAGAACATCAGGCCGTTCACGACGAAAAGGAAGAGCCCCAGCGTCAGCAGCGTGACCGGCAACGTCAGCAAAACCAACAGAGGACGCAACACGGCGTTCACCAACCCGAGCACCAGCGCGGCGATCATCGCCGATCCGAAAGAAGCCACCTCTATCGATGGCATCAGGTAGGCGACGGCAAGCAGCGCAATGGCGTTGAGCAGCCAGAGCAGGATCAGTCGCATGGCGGCTCCCTGTCGAGGTGAATGTCAGTAGCGATATTGGTCGGACTTGTAGGGGCCTTCCTTCGCCACACCGATGTAGGCGGCCTGCTGATCCGTCAGCTCGGAGAGCTCGGCATTGAGCTTCTTGAGCTGCAGGCGGGCCACCTTCTCGTCGAGGTGTTTGGGCAGCGTATACACCCCGACCGGATAGTCGGCATTGCGTGTAAACAGTTCGATCTGGGCAATCGTCTGGTTGGCGAACGAGGAACTCATCACGTACGAGGGATGGCCGGTACCGCAACCGAGGTTGACCAGACGTCCCTTGGCCAGCAGGATGATGCGCTTGCCATCGGGGAAGATCACATGATCGACCTGCGGCTTGATCTCTTCCCAGACGTAAGCCTCGATCGAGGCGACGTCGATTTCGTTGTCGAAGTGGCCGATGTTGCAGACGATCGCCTGATCCTTCATCCGGGCCATGTGCGCATGGGTGATCACGTGGTAGTTGCCGGTGCAGGTGACGAAGATATCGGCCTTGTCGGCCGCGTAATCCATGGTCACCACGCGGTAGCCTTCCATGGCTGCCTGCAAGGCACAGATCGGGTCGATTTCGGTGACCCACACCTGCGCGGACAGGGCGCGCATGGCCTGCGCCGAGCCCTTGCCGACATCGCCATAGCCGGCGATCAGGGCAACCTTGCCGGCGATCATCACGTCGGTGGCGCGTTTGATGCCATCGACCAGTGACTCGCGGCAACCGTAGAGGTTGTCAAACTTCGACTTGGTGACCGAGTCGTTGACATTGATCGCCGGGAATTTGAGTTCACCCCTGGCGTGCATCTGGTACAGGCGATGCACGCCGGTGGTGGTTTCCTCGGTCACCCCCTTGACCGCTGCCAGGCGCAGCGAGTACCAGGTTGGGTCGCTAGCCAGTCTGGCCTGGATCGCAGCGAAGAGAATCGTCTCTTCCTCGGAGGTCGGACTGGCGAGAACCGACGCGTCGCTTTCGGCCCGTGCACCGAGGTGCAGGAGCAGCGTCGCATCCCCCCCATCGTCGAGGATCATGTTGCTGTAACCCGCATCCGGCCATTCAAAAATGCGGTGGGTGTAGTCCCAGTAATCTTCCAGCGACTCGCCCTTGACGGCAAAAACCGACACTCCGGAAGCCGCGACGGCCGCAGCGGCGTGATCCTGGGTCGAAAAGATGTTGCACGAAGCCCAGCGCACTTCGGCACCGAGGGTGACCAGGGTCTCGATCAGTACGGCGGTCTGAATCGTCATGTGCAGCGAACCGGTAATGCGCGCGCCCTGGAGTGGCCTGGCGGCAGCGAATTCTTCGCGAATCGCCATCAGGCCCGGCATTTCGGTTTCGGCGATACGGATTTCCTTGCGGCCCCAGTCGGCGAGGCCGAGGTCAGCAATCACATAGTCTTGGGTAACAGCATCCGACACGGTAAGGCTCCTTGAGAACGGTGACCGGGAGACGGAAGCTGTCGGGCATACCTGCTGAGGGACTTCAGCCTGTGCCCACCCATCTCCTCGTGCCCGGCACGGGTTGGTTGGATGAGCGCCGTTTGAAGAATCCGAGCCTGAAACTGTCGGACGACAGCCCTGCAGCGCTCCTCGGATTATTTGGCAATTATAACCCGGCTTGGGGAGCTTAGCCCAAGTTTAACGTGCGCCGTGTCAAGGCGCTGTCTTTCAGCGGGTGCGAATCCCGCCCGGCAACTTTCGCTCCGGCCGGTAGCAACTGGAGCAGTCGTGGAGGTAACGAAGCGGCTGAAGCCTCTGGTGTAGAGGGTTCTGTAAGGAACTTGGCGAACATGCAGGCCGTAATGTGAATGAACACTGAGCAGGCCTCGAAAAAGGTAATGCGGAAGCCGACCCGCCGTGAATACGGGGAAGGCCGATGTCACATGAGTACGGTCACTGATCGCGATGGCGTTTGGTGGTTTTTTGGTCAAGTAGCGTGATGGACGGCAGGTGACCCCCCTCGGGGAACTTGAACAAACGTGCCCTTTGGGGGAGTCTCCGGTTACTAAGGCATTAAGCAAAAATAACTTGAACAATGCAACGCTCTAACAATATGTTTTTGCTATATTTTTTTATCAATATGTTCAAGTTAATATTGCTCGCCTCCTAAGCCAAGAGACCATTCAAGTGTGCCACGCCCTAGTGCAATCGCCCCCGTTTTTTCTCCTTTTACTGCGCATTGACGAAGAGTTGGCCGAAGAGGCACGCTCAGGAGGGTGCGCGTGTGGAGGTGTTCTTCACCGCGCCAACTACCCGCGCAAACCACGCGCTTGTCCGAAAGAGGTTCGATCGGCTTACGAGTCGCGCTTCAGCTTCTGCTGCAATCGCTGTCGGCGGCGTACGACGTCAAGATCCGTGCGTTTCCTGGGCCGGCGTGTGTATCTCGGGCTGGCGGTGGTGCTGGGGTCTGCCCGGCATGCCGGGCAGACCCCAGCGGCGGCGCGGCTTTCCGGGATGCTGGACATTCCGGTACGCACCCTGCAACGTTGGCGGGAGTGGTGGCAGAAGCAATTTCCACTGACCCAGCTTTGGCAAGCCAGCTGTGCACGGTTCATGCCCCCGGTAGCGACCGACTTATGCCCTGCCAGTCTGCTCGAACGGTTTGCAGGGTCTGCCGAAGAAGCGCTGATGCGACTCCTGGTCTTTCTGTCCCCGCTGACGGTGAAGCCGATCAACTTGCGTGAGGGCCGGTGATCACCCGCAGAAGATGGCGATAGGCAGATTGGTCGAGGTTTTGTAGCCTTCATTCCCGGTTCTGGCGCCGTCGGCGCCGCCTCACTGGGAAACTCTCTTGAGTTCTTTTATCGATCCACCGAAACGTGATCGCTGGGCGCGCTTGCGCTTCTCGATCATCGGGTCCTTGCTGGCCGCACCACCCGCTGTCGGCGAACTACAGGCCGCGTTGAGCACGCTCGCCGTCAAATCCTGGCGACATCCTATCTCCGGCCTCGAGGTGTGCTTTGGTCTGTCGACGCTGGAGCGCTGGTACTACGCGGCACGACGTTCTGCCGATCCGGTGGCCAGTCTCAGAGACCGGCTGCGCGGCAACATCGGTCGCTTCCCCAGCCTCCTGCCCGCGGCCGTCGAGGGCCTGACGCGCCAGTACCGTGAGCATCCCGGCTGGACAGCGCAACTTCACTTCGACAACCTGCGCGTCGCCTTGGCCAGCAGCGACACGCCGTTGCCGTCCTACCCCACGGTTCGACGCTACCTCAAGGCGCAGGGGATGTTCCGCCAAGCTCGTCCGATACGCGCCACTGACGGCGCGTTATTGGCTCGCGACCGGCTCGACCGGCTGGAGGTCAGGAGTTTCGAGGTCGATCATGTGTCGGCACTCTGGCACCTCGATTTCCATCACGCCAAACGCAAGGTGCTGACGCGCACCGGGATCTGGGTCAAACCCCTGCTGCTCGGGGTTCTTGACGACCGCTCGCGCCTGGCCTGCCACTTGCAGTGGTATCTCGACGAGACGGCCGAGAGCCTCATTCACGGGCTGTCGCAAGCCTTCATGAAGCGCGGATTGCCACGCGCCCTGATGACCGACCACGGCGCCGCCATGCTGGCGGATGAGACCGTTTCCGGCCTGGCTTCCCTGGGGATCGTTCATCAGACGACGCTTCCTTATTCGCCTGATCAGAACGCCAAGCAGGAGTCGTTCTGGGGGCGTGTCGAGGGGCGATTGATGGCCATGCTCGAAGGTGAAGAGTCCCTGACCCTGGAGTCTCTCAATCAGGCGACCCAAGCCTGGGTCGAACAGGAATATCACCGAACGATCCATTCCGAGATCGAGACGACGCCGTTGGAGCGCCATCTTGCCGGACCCAACGTGCGGCGCGATTGCCCGAGTTCCGCGGCACTCTCTGCCGCGTTTCGCGTCGAGGTGACGCGCCGGCAACGCCGCTCCGATGGCACGGTCAGCTTGGCCGGCGAGCGCTTCGAGATTCCGGCACGCTATCGCCATCTCGTTGTGGTGCACCTGCGTTACGCCCGCTGGGATCTGACCCGGGTCGATCTGGTCGATCCTCGGACCGGCGCCGTGCTTTGCCCGATCCAGCCGCTCGACAAGTCCGCCAACGCCGATGGCCAGCGTCGGCGCCTGACCCCGGTGACCCTCGATCTGTCGCCGCTACCGCCTTCGGGCAGGGCCCCCTTGCTCCACCAGTTGCTTGCCGAATACGCCGCCACTGGCCTGCCGCCCGCGTATTTACCTCCCCTCGACAAGGACCCCGCATGAACCAGAAACTCCTCGCTCTATACGGCCTGAAGTGGAATCCTTTCTCCCCAGAATTGCCGATCGAGGCCATCTATGTGCCGCCCAGGATCGAGAACTTCTGCTGGCGGATCGAGCATGCTCAGATCCGGGAAGGGGGCTTCGCGATGATCCATGGCGACCCCGGTACCGGGAAGAGCGTCGTTTTGCGCCTCCTGGCCGAACGTCTCGCGCGCTTGCCCGATGTCACGATTGGCGCGATCAATCATCCGCAGAGCAACCTGGCGGACTTCTATCGCGAAATGGGCGATATCTTTGCTGTACCCTTGCGCCCGCACAACCGCTGGGGTGGCTTCAAGTCCTTGCGTGAGGTCTGGTTTGCCCATCTGGAGACGACCCGTCGGCGAGCCGTGCTGTGGGTCGACGAGGCCCAGGAGATGAGTCCGGCGGCGCTTTGCGAACTCCGTCTTCTGGCCAGCGCACGCTTCGATTCGCAGCCGCTGTTGTGTGTGGTGCTCGCGGGTGACGCACGCCTGATCGAGAAACTGCGGCGTGAGGAACTGATCCCGCTCGGCTCTCGCATCCGAACCCGACTCACCACCGAGCATGCAAGTCGTGAAGAGCTGCTGGCCTGTTTAAACCACCTCCTGGCGGGCGCTGGTCACGCGAGTCTGATGACGCCGATGCTGCAGCAGACGCTGGTTGATCACGCCGCAGGCAATTACCGCATCCTGACCACCCTCGCCGCCGAGCTGCTGGCGGCTGCGGCGCAGCGTGATCTCCCACAACTCGATGAGAAGCTTTACCTGGAAGTCTTTGCCCAACCCGAGAGACCCACGCCGCGCCGTGTCGCGGCAGGTCGCTGATGACCGAAGGAAACTGCTCATGCGAACCGATTCATTCTCCGTTGAAATTGGCCTGCCGCCCCTCTCCGATGAGGCCGCCGTCGAGATGGACGACTTCCTCATCGACTTCCTGGGTCTCTTCGAATCCCACTATGGGGATCAGATTCGCCGTTTCTACCAGGATCGATCCTTCGGCAACCTCGCTGATCTCCGTCCGCGTTCCCGCCTTCCAGACGACGATCCCCCTTTCTGATGAAATTCAGGAAGGTCCGGCGCTGCAATCGCTCTATCCGAACGTTACGGCGTAACGATCCACAGAAAGGTAGGTATGGCCAAGAGCAATGCACAACGACAGGCGGACTATCGAGTACGTCACTTCAAAGATGAAGGCAAAGGTAAGCGCTTGAATCTCGTTCTTGATCTCCACGCCAAGTGTGCCCTGGAGCGCCTGGCATTCTGTTACGGCGTAACGCAACGCGAGATTCTTGACGGTCTTCTTCGTCAGGCAGAGGGCGACGTTGCGGACCGTGCCTCACAGCTTCCCAATGGGCTGAGCGACTACTACGAAAAACACCGACGATTAGCCCAGGAATTCGTTACGCCGTAACGCTAGCGTACTCTCATCCAGTTTGCGCAGACTCGCTGGAGACTGTTGCTTGACAGGGGGGCGAGCCCCGTGAATCGCGGGCGGAAGGGAGTCAAGGGGACCGTGGAATAAATGCCTGCTTCTGGCGTTTATGCCGCGAAAGCCCCTTGATGCCCTGAAGGCCGCCAACACTCAAGGCAGTGGTCGGGGATGTTTCTTCATCCCCGGCGGCTGCCACACGGCGAGTGCGGGGTCTGGGGCAGCGCCCCAGGGTGTGTTCTCGCCCCTCCTTGGCTAACGCGCAGATACGGTAACCTTCCTTCATTCTCGCCAACAGCCGATCGGGATGACGTCCGGGCATCGGAATGGCCAAAAACCGTTACCACCAACCATCACCGTACGTGAACATCGCAACATCAAATCCGCTGACCGCACTCACACAGGCGAATGCGAGCGAAACGCAGTCTGTGGTTCCGCCGGGGGATTGGTGACGGCATGTGTGGAAGAGGAAGGCAGGCGCAACACGGGAAGCCCCATCCCGTGGTCAAGCGCAAGACCAACCGGACGCCCGCGAGGGACAGGCCGGGCGAGATGGGGTGGCGGAGAGGCCCGTAGTACCGTTGAAGTCGGGTAATGCCGATGGAGGAAAGGGGCCTCAGTTCAAGACCAACGCAAGAAGCGGGAAGGGACAGGAGATTGGGAAACCTACACACACTCCAGAAATGTTCAGAGACTGCGGATGGCGTTACATGCTGAAGCGAAGGAAGAACTCAGGCACTGAACAGGTGCTCGGGAAACTGGCGGAGCCAGCAAGGCATGGGATCAATACCCAGGCCGATTACGGCTGCGACAGTGGTTGTGCAAGGTTCTTGGCAAGGGGAAGGCGTTACCTCAATCAGTTCTTCAACAAGCGGTTGGGACTGGCCAATTTGCCGGCAAGAAGAACCCATGACCTTCCGTGGGCGAAAGCGTGATGTCTTGTCCGAGAGCCGGATGCGGGAGATCCGCCTGTCCGGTTCGATGAGCGGGATGTGGAAACGGGGCTATGGCCAGGCTACTTGGGCACCGGCAAACGAAAGGGACGGAAACAGACAAGCTGAACCTACGGCTACCGCGCCACATCTCGACTCTACATCCGGGATAGAAACATCTATTTAATCAGCTAGTTGCGAAGGTGCAGTTTTTTTGTAGTGCAAAATAGCCTTATAACACATTGATTGTAAGGATATTTTTTGCATGTTAAACTCCGGTTAACAAACGTAAACACTCTACCCAGACTCAAGGAGATATAACGTGGTAACCATCAACATCAAAGATATAGTGGTTGGCGAGTCCGACAGTTACGCCGACATTGTCGTCAGCCTGAGCGCCCCAGCACCGAGCCTGGTGACGGTGAACTACGCGACGGCCAATGGCACGGCGACCAACAATGGCTTCGACTATGAGACGGCGAGTGGCACGCTGAACTTTACTGCGGGCGAAATGACCAAGGTGGTGCGAGTCGCGCTGTCGGAGTACTCGGGCGTCGAGGGTCTCGAGTACTTCAGATTCAACCTGAGTTCACCAACGAACGCGGTCATTGGGCAGAGGTCGGCGATGGTGTCGATCGTCGACGATGACACGGTGGTCGACACACCGCACGTATTTGTGCGTGACGTGGTCGTCGATGAAAAGGCGGGTACGGCCGGCTTCGTGGTGATGCTGGGTGGTCCGACGGGGCAGAGCAGCAACAGTACCGTAACGGTGGACTATGCAACCGCTGACAGTACGGCGATCGCCGGTAGCGATTACGTGGCGAAGAGCGGGACGCTGACCTTCGCGCCTGGTGATTCGGTGAAGACCGTCGTGGTGGATATCATCGACGACGCGGTGGCCGAAGGGCGGGAGCGCTTCGGCCTCAACCTGAGTAACGCCTTTGGAGCGACGATCGTCGATGATAACGGGCTGGCCGAGATCGGCGCCAACGATGCGGCGGCCTCGTCGCAGCCGCGCATCAGCGTAGCGGAAAATCTGGTCGTCGGCGAGTCCGATGGTTACGTCGATATCGTCGTCAGTCTGAGTGCTCCGGCGCAGAACGTGGTGACGGTGGACTACACGACGGCCAGTGGTACGGCGAATGACAATGGCTTCGACTATGAGAAGGCTAATGGCACGCTGAACTATGCAATCGGCGAAACGACCAAGGTGGTGCGAGTCGCGCTGTCGGAGTACTCGGGCGTCGAGGGTCTCGAGTACTTCAGATTCAACCTGAGTTCGCCGACCAACGCGGTCATTGGGCAGAGGTCGGCGATGGTGTCGATCGTCGACGATGACACGGTGGTCGACACACCGCACGTATTTGTGCGTGACGTGGTCGTCGATGAAAAGGCGGGTACGGCCGGCTTCGTGGTGATGCTGGGTGGTCCGACGGGGCAGAGCAGCAACAGTACCGTAACGGTGGACTATGCAACCGCTGACAGTACGGCGATCGCCGGTAGCGATTACGTGGCGAAGAGCGGGACGCTGACCTTCGCGCCTGGTGATTCGGTGAAGACCGTCGTGGTGGATATCATCGACGACGCGGTGGCCGAAGGGCGGGAGCGCTTCGGCCTCAACCTGAGTAACGCCTTTGGAGCGACGATCGTCGATGATAACGGGCTGGCCGAGATCGGCGCCAACGATGCGGCGGCCTCGTCGCAGCCGCGCATCAGCGTAGCGGAAAATCTGGTCGTCGGCGAGTCCGATGGTTACGTCGATATCGTCGTCAGTCTGAGTGCTCCGGCGCAGAACGTGGTGACGGTGGACTACACGACGGCCAGTGGTACGGCGAATGACAATGGCTTCGACTATGAGAAGGCTAATGGCACGCTGAACTATGCAATCGGCGAAACGACCAAGGTGGTGCGAGTCGCGCTGTCGGAGTACTCGGGCGTCGAGGGTCTCGAGTACTTCAGATTCAACCTGAGTTCGCCGACCAACGCGGTCATTGGGCAGAGGTCGGCGATGGTGTCGATCGTCGACGATGACACGGTGGTCGACACACCGCACGTATTTGTGCGTGACGTGGTCGTCGATGAAAAGGCGGGTACGGCCGGCTTCGTGGTGATGCTGGGTGGTCCGACGGGGCAGAGCAGCAACAGTACCGTAACGGTGGACTATGCAACCGCTGACAGTACGGCGATCGCCGGTAGCGATTACGTGGCGAAGAGCGGGACGCTGACCTTCGCGCCTGGTGATTCGGTGAAGACCGTCGTGGTGGATATCATCGACGACGCGGTGGCCGAAGGGCGGGAGCGCTTCGGCCTCAACCTGAGTAACGCCTTTGGAGCGACGATCGTCGATGATAACGGGCTGGCCGAGATCGGCGCCAACGATGCGGCGGCCTCGTCGCAGCCGCGCATCAGCGTAGCGGAAAATCTGGTCGTCGGCGAGTCCGATGGTTACGTCGATATCGTCGTCAGTCTGAGTGCTCCGGCGCAGAACGTGGTGACGGTGGACTACACGACGGCCAGTGGTACGGCGAATGACAATGGCTTCGACTATGAGAAGGCTAATGGCACGCTGAACTATGCAATCGGCGAAACGACCAAGGTGGTGCGAGTCGCGCTGTCGGAGTACTCGGGTGTCGAGGGCCTCGAGTACTTCAGATTCAACCTGAGTTCGGCGACCAACGCAGCCATTGGGCAAGGCTCGACAACGGTGTCGATCGTCGACGACGACACCGTGCTCGACACGCCGAGCATTTTCGTCAGCGACGTGGTGGCTGACGAAAAGGTCGGTACGGCCAGCTTCGTCGTGAGGCTGGGGGACACACAGGACAAGCAGGGAAGCTCGTCGAACAGCACCGTGACGGTCGATTACACAACGGCTGATGGTACGGCGATCGCCGGCGGCGACTACCTGGCCAGCAACGGAACACTGATCTTTGCCCCTGGGGACTCGGTCAAGACCGTGGTGGTGGATCTCGTCGACGACAACCTCACCGAGTTGGCGGAAAACTTCCGACTCAACCTCAGCAATGCGACGAATGCAGTGATCGCAACCCCCAGTGCTTCGGCTACGATCATTGCCAATACGGGGGTCACGGATACCACGGCGCCAACGGTCTTGAGCTTTAACCCGACTGACGGCGCCACCGGAGTGGCCCCCGGCAGCCATATCGTCCTCACTTTCAGCGAGTCGATCGCCCGCGGCACCGGCAGCATCGTTCTCAAGACCGCCGCCGGTGCGACGATCGAAAGCTTCGACGCCGCGACCAGCAACCGGCTGACCCTCTCTGGCAGTACGCTGACCATCGACCCGACCAGCGATCTGGCCAACGGCACCAACTATTACCTCACCTTCGCCGCCGGAACGGTCAAGGACCTGGCGGGCAATGCCTATGCAGGCATCACGACCTACGACTTCACCACCGCCACCGGTACGCCGCCCGCCCCTTCATACACCGTCCCCGGCACCCTCGGCAACGACTTCTTCATTCCCTCCGCCGGCAACAACTATCTGGGCGGCGGAGGCAACGACACCTACGTCCTCAGCCCCCATACGCTGTCCGGTGCCGTCACCGCCAAGATCACCGACACGGAAGGCAACAATGTCATCCAGCTCGTCGACGGCATGACGATCAGCGCCAGCAGCTTCTACGGCAATGCGGCGCAACTGACGCTCGCCAGTGGGGCCATCGTCCAGATCCTCGGCGCCTCGGCGTTCAGCTATCAGGTCGGCGCCAACGCGCCCGCCGGTGACACCGCCACCACCCAGACCTATTCCCAGTTCGCCGCCACCCTGGGGGCTTCCGTACCTACCGGCCCGACCCCGGTTCCCGGCACCGCGGGCTACGTCGTTCCCAGCGGTTTCACGCAGGCTCCAACGCTCACCCCGGCCATTGCCGGAAGTACCTTCACGGTCCCCGGCACGCTCGGCAACGACTTCTTCATTCCCTCGGCGGGCGACAACTATCTGGGCGGCGGCGGCAACGATACCTACGTGATCAGCCCGATGACCTTGTCCGGTACCGTTACCGCCAAGATCACCGACACCGAAGGCGTTAATGTCGTCCAGTGGGTCGACGGCATGATCCTCACCGCCAGCAGCTTCTACAACGACGCCGCGCAATTGACGCTCTCCACCGGCGCCAAGGTGCAGATCCTGGGGGCGTCGAAGTTCCACTTCCAGCTCGGCGCCAACGCGCCCGCCGGTGACACGGCCACCAGTCAGACCTATGCCGAGTTTGCAAACACCCTGGGGGTGACCCTTCCGGCAGCCGGTGGCGCTCCGGTCAGCGGTACCCCCAACTTCGTCGTCCCGAGTAGCGGCGGCTCCGCCTTCACAGTGGTCGACCTCAGCTCCGGCACGGTGACGGCGAGCGCAGCGGCGGAAGAATTCCGCTACGACTTCCAGATCGTGGGCGGTCGAATCACCAAAGCAGGAGATGGCGAAGTGACCATCCACGGCTTCGACGTCGTCAAGGACAAGCTGGTGTTCGTCAATACGACCAATCATACGGTCTATAGTGAGGCCGAGTTCAAGGTGCTGCCAGGCGTGTCTGTCGCCGTGGATCCATTCGGTAACAACACTTCGATCTATCTCGACCCGGCCTCCGGTGTCACAGGAGGAGTCACCCTGACGGGGATTGTCGATGCGTCGCTGTCGCTGATCGTGGTCGAGACGATGTAGAAAATAGGGTGCGAATGAAAGTGTTGGGCGGGGCGTTGGTTTTTAAGCAGCAATTCCCGGCATGATATAACAAATTGATTTATATCGGTATTTTTCGCACCAAATCTGTGCATGCAATTTGGGAACTATTTGTAATCAATGGCTTGAACAACTTATGCCGGGAATTGCTGGGCTCTCGCAATTAACGCAACGATGACGATTATGAAAGGGAGCAACGATGACTACTTTGATTGGCACAAATGGCAACGACATCCTTACCGGTGGTAAGGGCGATGACTATCTTTATGGCGAGGGTGGCAGCGACAGCCTGGCAGGTGCTGAGGGCTACGACAACCTTTACGGAGGGGTCGGTAACGATACTTTGGATGGTGGTGCAGATTACGATTCCGTGGGGTACTCCTCGGCTCTGTCCGGGGTGACGGTTAACCTGGCGTTGGGAACGGCGACTGGCGGCGAGGGCAACGACACGCTCATCAGCGTCGAGAGTGTCAGCGGCAGTAACTACGACGACACGCTGATTGGTAATGCTGACTCCAACTCTCTTTATGGTAACGGCGGTAACGACAGCCTGGCCGGTGGTGAAGGCTACGACAACCTTTACGGAGGGGCCGGTAACGATACTCTGGATGGTGGTGCAGATAACGATTCCGTGGCGTACTACTCGGCCCCGTCCGGGGTGACGGTCAACCTGGGGTTGGGAACGGCGACTGGCGGCGAGGGCAACGACACGCTCATCAGCGTCGAGAGTGTCAGCGGCACTAACTACGACGACACGCTGATTGGTAATGCTGACTCCAACTCTCTTTATGGTAACGGCGGTAACGACAGCCTGGCCGGTGGTGAAGGCTACGACAACCTTTACGGAGGGGCCGGTGACGATACTCTGGATGGTGGTGCAGATAACGATTCCGTGGCGTACTACTCGGCCCCGTCCGGGGTGACGGTCAACCTGGCGTTGGGAACGGCGACTGGCGGTGAGGGCAACGACACACTCATCAGTATCGAGAGTGTCAGCGGCAGTGACCATGACGACACGCTGATTGGTAATGCTGACTCCAACTCTCTTTATGGTAACGGCGGTAACGACAGCCTGGCCGGTGGTGAGGGCGACGACAACCTTTACGGAGGGGCCGGTAACGATACTCTGGATGGTGGTGCAGATTTCGATTCCGCGGAGTTCTACTCGGCCGCGTCCGGGGTGACGGTCAACCTGGCGTTGGGAACGGCGACTGGCGGTGAGGGCAACGACACGCTCATCAGTATCGAGAATGTCACTGGTGGTTACTACGACGACACGCTGACTGGCGATACCGGAAACAACGTGCTGAGCGGCTCCGACGGAAATGATTTCCTCTATGGTGGGAAGGGAGATGATGCACTGTATGGTGGGAAAGGCAACGACACGGCAAGTTACGACCAGTCGTTTGCCAGTTACACGATCACGACTCCGTCTGGGGTGACGGTCAACCTGGCGTTAGGAACGGCGACTGGCGGCGAGGGCAACGACACGCTCATCAGCGTCGAGAGTGTCAGCGGCACTAACTACGACGACACGCTGATTGGTAATGCTGACTCCAACTCTCTTTATGGTAACGGCGGTAACGACAGCCTGGCCGGTGGTGAAGGCTACGACAACCTTTACGGAGGGGCCGGTGACGATACTCTGGATGGTGGTGCAGATAACGATTCCGTGGCGTACTACTCGGCCCCGTCCGGGGTGACGGTCAACCTGGCGTTGGGAACGGCGACTGGCGGTGAGGGCAACGACACACTCATCAGTATCGAGAGTGTCAGCGGCAGTGACCATGACGACACGCTGATTGGTAATGCTGACTCCAACTCTCTTTATGGTAACGGCGGTAACGACAGCCTGGCCGGTGGTGAGGGCGGCGACAACCTTTACGGAGGGGCCGGTAACGATACTCTGGATGGTGGTGCAGATTTCGATTCCGCGGAGTTCTACTCGGCCGCGTCCGGGGTGACGGTCAACCTGGCGTTGGGAACGGCGACTGGCGGCGAGGGCAACGACACGCTCATCAGCGTCGAGAGTGTCAGCGGCACTAACTACGACGACACGCTGATTGGTAATGCTGACTCCAACTCTCTTTATGGTAACGGCGGTAACGACAGCCTGGCCGGTGGTGAAGGCTACGACAACCTTTACGGAGGGGCCGGTGACGATACTCTGGATGGTGGTGCAGATAACGATTCCGTGGCGTACTACTCGGCCCCGTCCGGGGTGACGGTCAACCTGGCGTTGGGAACGGCGACTGGCGGTGAGGGCAACGACACACTCATCAGTATCGAGAGTGTCAGCGGCAGTGACCATGACGACACGCTGATTGGTAATGCTGACTCCAACTCTCTTTATGGTAACGGCGGTAACGACAGCCTGGCCGGTGGTGAGGGCGACGACAACCTTTACGGAGGGGCCGGTAACGATACTCTGGATGGTGGTGCAGATTTCGATTCCGCGGAGTTCTACTCGGCCGCGTCCGGGGTGACGGTCAACCTGGCGTTGGGAACGGCGACTGGCGGTGAGGGCAACGACACACTCATCAGTATCGAGAATGTCACTGGTGGTTACTACGACGACACGCTGACTGGCGATACCGGAAACAACGTGCTGAGCGGCTCCGACGGAAATGATTTCCTCTATGGTGGGAAGGGAGATGATGCACTGTATGGTGGGAAAGGCAACGACACGGCAAGTTACGACCAGTCGTTTGCCAGTTACACGATCACGAGCCTTTACGGTGGCAAGGATGGGTCTTCTTTTTTACAGTATCATTTGATATCCAATTCGACGCTCGAAGGCTCAGACACGATTGGTTCAGACGTCGAGTTCTTACAGTTCTCTGATGGGAGGGCCTCTCTCAATAATGGCGTCATAAGCTTCATCCCCGGGGGGACGACGACCTACAGCTTGGCTGCCAATGCGGCGACTGGCAACGAGGGATCGAGCGCAGTTTTCACCCTTACGACCACGGGTGTCGCGAACGGTACGGTCTTGTCGTATGTCCTGTCCGGCACGGGCATTACTGCGGCCGACGTGACGGGTGGTGCGCTGACGGGCAATGTCACCGTGAACGACAACGCGGCGATTATTACCGTAGCACTGGCCAATGATCTGACGACGGAAGGCGTTGAGACGCTGACCGCCTCGATCAGTGGCACCGCCGCCACGGCATCCACGAGTATTGCCGATACCAGCACCAGCCCCACGCCCGCTACCTCGTATACGGTCCCTGGCACCTTGAGCAACGACTTCTTCCTTCCGTCCGCCGGCAACAACTATCTGGGTGGCGGTGGCAACGATACCTACGTCATCAGCCCCCATACGCTATCCGGTGCCGTCACCGCCAAGATCACCGACACGGAAGGCAACAATGTCATCCAGCTCGTCGACGGCATGACGATCAGCGCCAGCAGCTTCTACGGCAATGCGGCGCAACTGACGCTCGCCAGTGGGGCCATCGTCCAGATCCTCGGCGCTTCGGCGTTCCGCTATCAGGTCGGCGCCAACGCACCCGCCGGTGACACCGCCACCACCCAGACCTATTCCCAGTTCGCCGCCACCCTGGGGGCTTCCGTACCTCCCGGCTCGACCCCGGTTTCCGGCAGCGCGGACTACGTCGTTCCCACCGGCTTCACGCAGGCGCCAGCGCTCACCCCGGCCGTTGCCGGCCCCGCCTTCACGGTCCCCGGAACGCCCGGCAACGACTTCTTCATTCCCTCGGCGGGCAACAATTATCTGGGCGGCGGCGGCAACGACACCTACATCATCAGCCCGATGACCTTGGCCGGTGCCGTCACCGCCAAGATCACCGACACCGAAGGCGTTAATGTCGTCCAGTGGGTCGACGGCATGACCCTCACCGCCAGCAGCTTCTACCACGACGCTGTACAACTGACCCTCTCCACCGGCGCCAAGGTGCAGGTCCTGGGGGCGTCGAAGTTCCACTTCCAGCTCGGCGCCAACGCGCCCGCCGGTGACACGGCCACCAGTCAAACCTATGCCGAGTTTGCAAGCACGCTGGGAGTGACCCTTCCGGCAGCCGGTGCCGCTCCGGTCAGCGGTACCCCCAACTTCGTCGTCCCAAGCGGCGGCTCCGCCTTCACGGTCGTCGACCTCAGCTCCGGCACGGTGACGGCGAGAGCAGCCGCGGAAGAATTCCGCTACGACTTCCAGATCGTGGGCGGTCGAATCACCAAAGCAGGGGATGGCGAAGTGACCATCCACGGCTTTGACGTCGTCAAGGACAAGCTGGTATTCGTCAATACGACCAATCATACGGTCTATAGCGAGACCGAGTTCAAGGTGCTGCCAGGCGTAGAGATCTCTTCGGATCCCTTTAGCAACAACACTTCGATCCATCTCGACCCCGCCTCCGGTATCGCAGGAGGAGTCACCCTGACGGGGATTCAAGATGCGTCGCTATCACAGATCGTAGTCGAGACGATGTAGAAAACAGAAAAGCAGACCTTTCTTGAAGTCATATTAGCGGGAGAGCATGATGAAAATTGACAAATTGCCGGACTTAATTCTACTTTGCCACATTTCTAAAATGGTTGAAATACAGGCTATTGAGCTACATATCTAATGCTCTACCACATAAGGAGTATGACGATGAAATCGCCAAATTTATTTATTTGGGATCGGGCGTGCGGTGGCCAGCTGCTGCGAGAATCTGACCAGCCATTTTCAGTCGTTCCGGGAGTGTTTCCGCAGTAAAACGCGAAGCACGGCCGAGCAAGCTGAACAGTACTTGCGGGGCCTTTTTCAAAGCCCTCGTGCGAACCTGGAACAGATGAGCGAGACGGTGGCGGAGACCGAGTATTACAGCCTCCACCACCTGTTGAGCGATGCTGCATGGGACTTTGAGAATGTGCGTCGGGAGACGGCGCGACAAGCGGACGAGTGGATCGGTGGGCCAGAGACGGGACTGTTGCTCGATGAGTCTGGGGTCCAAAAGAAGGGCGACCATTCAGCGGGCGTCGCCAGGCAGTACAACGGTCGCCTGGGTAAGGTCGAGAACTCGCAGGTTGGAGTGTATGCCGCCTTGGCACGAGGGTCGCAGGCGGCGATCATCGACTTCGAATTGTTCCTTCCAGAGCGTTGGGTTGAAGACGCCAAGCGTTGCCAGGAAGCGGGGATTCCGGAATCGGCACGGGTCTTTCGGACTAAGCCGCAGATGGCTGCCGAGATGGTCAAGCGGGCACGAGCCGCCGGGGTGCGCTTTGGCTTCATCGGTGCCGACGGCCTCTATGGCCACGCGACTTGGCTGCTGTTTGATTGGGACGATGCAGGTGAGGTATTCGCCACCGAGGTGCACAGCGACCAGCAGTTTTACTTTACCGATCCGGGAAAGGCGTGGGTACCGGCCTGGGAAGCCCGCGAATGGGCCGCGCGCCTGAAACGAAAGGAGTGGCACCCGGTGATCCTGCGCGACGGGGAGAAGGGTGAAGTGCGCGCGATGTTTGCCCATACCCGCGTGTGGATCAGTCATCCGAACAGCGCACAGGCCCGCCAATGGCATCTCCTGGCACGCCGCGATGGCAAGGAGGTGAAGTTCATGCTCTCCAACGCGGCGCCCGACACGCCACTTCGCGAGCTGGCACGCATGCAGGCACAGCGCCACTTCATCGAGCGCGCCTTCGAGAATGCGAAAGGTTGCTGTGGGATGGCCGACTACCAGGTACGCAAGTGGCGGGCTTGGTACAACCACATGGCGCTCGTCTGCGTTGCACTACTCTTTCTCGTCAAGGAGCGGCGGCAACACTCACCCTACGCCGAGTTACTGTCCTGTGCCGATGTCGTCGACATGCTCGTGGCGCAGCTCCCGGTGAAGATTCACGGTCGCGAAGACCTCGTGCGAATCATCGCCGAGCGTCATGCACGGCGACAAAGCGCCCGCGACAGCGCCTACCGAAGGCAGCCGCCAGCACCAAAAAATGCCATTAGAATCTGTTAATGTAGAATTAATCAATGCGGCAAGCGATGGTGAAAAAGTCTTTCCGACATTCCAACCGCTAATCCATGAGGAAGATCTGCCTTGGAATGTCGGAGAACTTATCCCAGAGCGCTTACCTGACCTGAATAGAGGCTTGATGGCGGACCACCACGTCGTCGCGCACAGCGAAGTCGTCTTCATCGACTCTGCTGTTGCCGATGTCTCGGCACTGTTGCCGGGGATTTCTCCGGCAACCGAAATCATTCGACTCGACATCCCGCAGTCTTCCCCAATGCAATACCACTCACGCATCGGTAAAAGGAGCTTGTCATGACAACCTACTCTGGAATAAATGGCGACGACCAGATTTTCGGTCTGTCTTGCAACGACACCCTTAACGGCATACCCTTACGCACAACTCATTCATCATGAACAGATCGCATGAACTCGACTCCGCGGACGAAGTCGCGGAGTCGTGCGAAGCCCAGCCAGAGGGTTTTGACGCCGGGTTCGCCGTCGCACTTGCGGCCGAGGAAGCCGCCGAGCATGGCGATCTGCCGGATCATCTCGCGGAGGTTGGGCGGGGTGCTGGGCGGCTCTTTCTCTGCCAAGAGATACGCGCCCTTCCATTCCTCCTCGCTGAACAACTCGCAGGCGGACAAGTCTGGATGAGTACGCCCGAGTCGCACGAGGTGTGCCAGGCGCCACGCCACCACCATATAAACGGCCAAGGCCAGTTCGATCTTGTCGATATGCCCCAGTTGCAGGGCTTCCACCCGACAGCCATTTTTGAGGACATTGAAAAATATTTCAATTTCCCAGCGCGCGCGATACCAGTCGATCAGTTCCGCGACCGCTTCGAGGCGGTCGGCCTCTCGATTGGTCAGCAAGCGCCATTCAATGGGCTTGACCCCTTAGCACCTATCAGTTTCAACGTTGTCTTCGGTCATGTTGATCATACACATGTTGAGGAGGTGTCGAACGTGGGCTCGGTGCAGGTGTTAGCGAATGAGATCCGTAAAGGAATGGAGGCGGTGATGCCGTGGTTGCGGAAGACGGTACTCAAGAAGTTGCCGTTGGCGGTGGCAGCGATGATCGAAGTGCGTACGCCCAATACCGCCGTTCTGGCGGCGAAGTTGCCAAGTGGAGCGCGACGATATGCGGCAACAGTGGCTACGGCGACTGCTATCGACCGAGCAGTTGCGCAGCGAGCGGGAGTTGGAGCCGTTTGCTCGGGATGCCCTGCGGATGGCCAGTAGCGGTGGGCAAACGGTGGGGATCGCGATGGATCAAACGGATCTCTCCGATCGATTTGCGATTCTCATGGTCAGTGTGCGGATAGGAGAACGGGCGTTGCCACTGGCTTGGTGGGTTGAAGAAGGCGCCGCCAACCTGGGTTTTGAACCGCAACGGGAACTCCTGGATAAAATTCGGGAGTGGCTCCCGACTGGGGCGGCGGTATTGCTGTCGGCCGACCGGTTTTACGGCACGGTGGAGTTGCTGCGGTATGTCCAGAGGATGGGATGGCAGTATCGAATTCGGCTCAAAAGCAACTTCTCCGTGGATACCGGCCAAGGCGAACTGACCACCACAGGCGAATTGGCCGCAGGGTGCCGCGAACGCTACCTGCCTCAAGTCACGCTGTTTGCGGAAGGCGTACCGACCGCAATCGGCATTTTGCAGGAGCCTGGCCACCCAGAACCCTGGATCATCGCCATGGATTGTCCGCCTACGCGAGCGCGCGTACTCGACTACGGGTTGCGCTGGGGCATTGAACCCATGTTCTCCGACCTCAAATCGCGCGGCTTCGAGTTGGCCGAAAGCCACCTGGAACAGGCGAAACGCCTGGATAAGATGCTTCTCATCATGGCCCTGGCCTTGCACTGGTGCGTCCGCGTCGGCTGGAAAGATCAACTGGAGCGCCCAACCCCCTTGGAAAAGAAAGCACAGGAGCAGACCTCGGATGATCACTGGAGCGTCCGGAAAATGCTCCGTAGCCGTCTCTCTTGGTTCACCCGCGGTTTGAGAAAGCTCTACCGACTCGTCGAAACTGGATCGCCGCTGCCTCCGTTTTGGGTGCCAACTTAAACTGATTGGTGTCAAGTGCGCCTTGCCGACAATGATCTACGCCAACTGAAACGCGCTACGGTGGCGACTGACGGAAGACGTGCTACGGAACCTGGCAGCGCGCTTGGTCAATCTATTGAAGAGGAATCCAGGATGAACAGTCAATGGTTGAATCAGAGCGTCTGGTGGCAGAACATCCAGAGTCACTCGTGTCTATTGACCCGGCGACAGGCACATGATGCGCCGTTTATGCGGACCCTATGGGCTGATCAGGCTTTCATGCACGCATTTCATCGGCTGGCGCCGCCGCTGCCTGCAGCAGACTACGATCTGGTGGCCGTCTTGAACAGGGAGTACCACAGCACGATCGATAAATCGCGGGCTTTGCATTGGATTGTAAGAACACCCTATGGCGAACCATGGGGTTTGTTGAGCTTGACGGACATATCCTTGCAGCACAAACGCGCAGAAGTCTTGCTGGGTGTTTTGCCGGGAGTTCCATTTGGTCTGACCACCGCCGCGATGTTGATGCTGTTCCAGTTCTATTTCAGAGTGATGAAATTCAACAAGCTCTATTCGCTGGTATTTGCGGACAATCGGCATTCTCTAAGAGGAACTCTGCATTTGGGGTTCAAACAGGAAGGCTTGCTTAGAAAACATACGTTTGACCCGCTGACTCGTAGTCATGTCGATGTGGTTCAAACGGGCCTGCTGGCCGATGAGGCATTTTCTCTGAGCAACACCAGGTTGATGCACCGATTGCTCAAGAATCAGACTGATGCCCGACAGGGAGCCGGGCAGGCCGGCGGTTAAGCACATGAAAAGCGACGCGCAGCGGAACTCTGAGGAGTCGCAACAGCAAGGATCCGTCTGCTAAGGTAATTTCCGCAAAACACCGTACCAAGAATCATGGCGTTAGGCTGGACTCAGGGCCAGAAAAACAAGCCGCTGCGGTCGTTGTTCGGGATCTTGATTCCCGGAAATCGCCTAAAGATCCTTGCTGCGAGTCCTCGGGTTCCTCGGATCCGCCGTGGAACCGGGCTGCTTTTTCTACATCGTCTCGACCACGATCAGCGACAGCGACGCATCGAAAATCCCCGTCAGGGTGACTCCTCCTGTGACACCGGAGGCCGGGTCGAAATAGATCGAGGTGTTGTTACCGAATGGATCCGCGGCGACAGACACGCCTGGCAGCACCTTGAACTCGGCCTCACTATAGACCGTATGATTGGTCGTGTTGACGAACACCAGCTTGTCCCTGGTGGCGTCGAAGCCGTGGATGGTCACTTCGCCATCTCCTGCTTTGGTGATTCGACCGCCCACGATCTGGAAGTCGTAGCGGAATTCTTCCGCCGCTGCGCTCGCCGTCACCGTGCCGGAGCTGAGGTCGACCACTGTGAAGGCGGAGCCGCCGCTACTCGGGACGATGAAGTTGGGGGTGCCGCTGACCGGAGCGCCACCGGCTGCCGGAAGGGTCACCCCCAGGGTGTTTGCAAACTCGGCATAGGTCTGACTGGTGGCCGTGTCGCCGGTGGGCGCGTTGGCGCCGAGCTGGAAGTAGAACTTCGACGCACCCAGGATCTGCACCTTGGCGCCGGTGGAGAGAGTCAATTGCGCGGCGTCGTTGTAGAAGCTGCTGGCGGTGAGGGTCATGCCGTCGACCCATTGGATGACGTTCGCGCCTTCGGTGTCGGTGATCTTGGCGGTAACGGTACCGGACAAGGTCATCGGGCTGATCACGTAGGTGTCGTTGCCACCGCCACCCAGATAGTTGTTGCCCGCCGAGGGAATGAAGAAGTCGTTACCGAGCGTGCCGGGGACCGTGAAGGTACTTCCGGCAACGGCCGGTGTGAGCGTTGGAGCCTGAGTGAAACCGCTGGGAACGACGTAGCCCGCGCTGCCGGGAACCGGGGTCGAGCCGGTAGGTACGGAAGCACCCAGGGTAGCGGCGAACTGGGAATAGGTCTGGGTGGTGGCGGTGTCACCGGCGGGTGCGTTGGCGCCGACCTGATAGCTGAACGCCGAGGCGCCGAGGATCTGGACGATGGCACCACTGGCGAGCGTCAGTTGCGCCGCATTGCCGTAGAAGCTGCTGGCGCTGATCGTCATGCCGTCGACGAGCTGGATGATATTGTTGCCTTCCGTGTCGGTGATCTTGGCGGTGACGGCACCGGACAGCGTATGGGGGCTGATGACGTAGGTGTCGTTGCCGCCGCCACCCAGATAGTTGTTGCCGGCGGATGGAAGGAAGAAGTCGTTGCCGAGGGTGCCGGGGACGGTGTATGAAGTGGCGGGCGGCGTGCCGCTGGCGGTGGTGAAGTCGTAGGTGCTGGTGCCGGCGTAACTGTTGCCCGCCAAGTCCTTGATGGTTCCGGCGGCGAAGGTGAGGTAGTAGTTCGTGCCGTTGGCCAGCGTGCTGGTCGGGTCGATGGTCAGCGTGCTGCCGGAGAAGGTCAGCCGGTTGCTGGTCGCGGCGTCGAAGGTCTCGATGGTGGCGCCGGCGGCGGTCTTGAGAACGAGGCTGCCGGTGCCGCGGGCGATCGCCTCGCTGAAGCTCACGACGATGTTGCTGCTGGTGTCAACACCAGTGGCGCCGTCGATTGGCGTGAGCGAGGTCACTGTGGGAGGCGCGGTGTCGGTGGCCGTTGTGAAGTCGTAGCTCGTGGTTCCGGCATAGCCATTGCCCGCCAGGTCCTTGATCGTTCCGGCGGCGAAGGTGAGGTAGTAGTTCGTGCCGTTGGCCAGCGTGCTGGTCGGGTCGATGGTCAGTGTACTGCCGGAGAGAGTCAGCCGGTTGCTGGTCGCGGCGTCGAAGGTCTCTAAAGTGGCGCCGTCGGCAGTCTTGAGAACGAGGCTGCCGGTGCCGCGGGCGATCGCCTCACTGAAGCTCACTACGATGTTGCTGGTGTCAACGCCAGTAGCGCCGTCGATTGGCGTGAGCGAGGTCACTGTGGGAGGCGCGGTGTCGGTTGCAAGGGGAACTATTTGATCAGCAAACTGGGCAAACTCTACAGCCGTTAGCGTATCGGTGCCGTCGGCTGCACTGGTGATCGTGAAACCACTGGCTGTGGAGGTGATCACATAATTGGTCCAATTACCGGCATAGACGGCGGTGTCATTGCCAGAACCTCCATCGATTAGATCGTCGCCCGCTCCGCCGGTGAGTGTATCGTTGCCTGCGTCACCGGATAAGGTGTTGGCACCGCTGTTCCCCTCGATAACATTGTCTCCACCGGTGCCGATGGCATTTGCGTCAGCTGTCCCGCTCAAGGTGACATTGCTGAACGGTGTACCAGCGAGCTTGGCCGAGAATGGGGTGACGTAGGTCGTGTTATCGGTGAGGGGAGCAACGGCGATGATTTTGAAATCGACCCTGTAGGTGAGGCCCTTTGCGAGCACGCTCGGCGGGTTGAGTACTTCGGTCCATAGGTTCAGCGAGTCGTCATTCGGATTCCGGCTGCTCGCCAGGAAGCCTTGCAGGCCGAGTTGCAGCCCATGCGGGTTGTCGATCACCAGACGAATGGTCGGACTGTCCAGATACCAGGCCGACCCCGCCCCTTTGACCAATTCCACCCACGAGCCGAGTTCCTGCGCTTGGTCAAAGAGATGATCGTCGCGAGGGGTGGCATCACTCAACGGCAGACTATGAACCTTGCCAGCCCGGTCCTCCCACAGGATCAGCGAGGCATCGAAGCTTTGCTGCGAAGAGAACATGCTCGACAGCGTTCCCGCACGCAGCACGTCGCCTGCCGTGCGTACAACACCAGTTGCCAGTTCGACATCTTGCTGAACGGCAAAGACGTTCGATACGCCGATGGTCGTAAACGCAAAAGTCGGATCCGGAAACGCTCGGGTGCTCGTGACGTTGGCAACTGATCCGAAATGGCCGGTAATAACGTCTGTATACCGGGCACCACCGCCAATCGTGATGTCTCCCCGGTCAACAGTTGGGACATAAGCAAGGTTCTCGTCGCCGGCAGCAGGTCGATACGAGAACGTCGCTGCAAATGAGGTGCCATAAGAGCCCGCTGTACCGTCCGGCTTCTGGTAGGTATCACGCAGATAAATGTTCGCCACGAGATCGACGAAGCTACCCGGGTAACCCGATCCGTTGGGTGTTCTGTCGAACACTTCAACTGCGTGATAATTTCCCAGAGGCACGCTTCCGCAATACACCGGTACTGCAGGCTCTATCACTCCCGCGAGTACTTGTGCCACCGCGGCGAAACTCTGCGGGTCGTCAAAGAACTTGGTAGAAGTTGCCATTGTGCTCTTCGCTTATCTCGTCGTTTAGCGCGGCCTTTGGCCGCAACCAGGAATGGGTGGCGCCTTAGTCGGTGCATCGCCAAAGCCCGTGCCGACTAAGTATCTGTCCAGAAATAAGTTGTACAAGTTCAAACCGATGGCCGGATGGTGTAGTTCCATTCACCATGAAACTCGGAGCGTTCTATGTGAACTTTATCGAGTTCATCATCAGTCACGTGTATGCCTTTCGCGTAGGTGTTGGTATCCATCTCCGCCTCAATTTTTAGGCCTGCTTGTGTGGTGGTGGCAGCAATCAAATTGACGATGACCTCATGGCTGACCAGAGGCTTTCCTCGCCAATTCATACTGATGTAGCTGAACATCCGATGTTCGATCTTATTCCATTTGCTAGTTCCCGGTGGAAAATGGCAGATCGAGATGCATAGGCCGGTTTGGTCGGCCAGACGCTGTAAAGCGACCTTCCATAACCGTACTCTCGCCCCATTGCTGCCACCACCATCCGCAGTCACCAACAGTTCGGTAGCCCCGGGATAACGAATTCGTCCCATCTTTTCCCACCACCGTCGTAACGTTTCCACCGCAAACTCGGCGGTGTCATGATCGACCCCAACGCTAACCCAACCGGTGTTTGCCGTTGGATCATAGACGCCATAGGGATTCACTTTGCCTAGGGTCTTGTCGATAAAGTCATGAACGCGAACCGGTTCGGGGTTTCCTTTGGGGCGCCACTCTCGGCCTCCATTTTTGAAGTCCCCGACGAGTTCCTTTTTCTTGGTATCGACTGAAACCACAGGCTGTCCCCGTCGTTGGAAATCCTCGACTCGACCGTGAATGTAACGGAATTGAGCATCCCGGTCCGGATGGACGGTGCCTTCCTTGGTCTTTTGATTTCCCTGAAGGCTATAGCCCAACTTATCCAGCAAAACCGCTACGGTCTGACGACCAATCCGGTGGCCTTGTTGTTCAAGGGCCGCCGCCAGTTGACGGGTACTCAGACAGGTCCACCGTAAAGGATTCTCAGGGTCTCCCCGGGTGGTCGGTTCCACCAATCTTTCCAGCGCCGAGAGCAATGTCGGCTCGTGCTCGATCAGCTTCTTGCGTCCACCCCCTGCTTTTCGGACGTGTCTACGAGAACCCGCCGGGTCGTCCTGGGCATGACCGCATTTTTCCGAATACAGCGTCATTCGCGATAGCCCCGTGGCTTTAGCGACGATGCTTTGTCCGCCGTAACCGAGCGCCTCGGCTTCCGCCAACGCCCACACACGACGCCCCCGCTCATCCAAAACCGTGGACACGCGCTCGAACTTCTTACGGATCGTTTCAACTAGCTCGTCATTACTCATGACGAGATCGTCGCCTACTCGTATAAGTTGTACAAGTTATTTCTGGACAGATACTAAGTTGCTGCTGTAGATCTCGAACAACTCGCTCGCCACTGTGACCGCTTCAACACGTTCTGTAGTGGCTTCTGGTAACCAATCGCCACCGACGATGCGTGTGGCGCTGAAATCGGCGGAGGCAGGGACATTGTGGGTTGCGCTGGCGAGCGGAATCTCCCTATCCCGAACGCTGCGATCGACCGAGAGGATTTGGCGCGGCATGATCTTTTTCCTTGTTTCAGAGGAACTGTAGGCAATTTCGGGCTGTGGGGCAGCATGCCACGGCTTTTCTGGCTCTGAAGTTGAGCCTTGCTCAGAGTTCTCAGCGTCACCAGTGGACTGTACGAATCACGGTTTCTCCTACATCATTTCCACCACAATCTGGGAAAGCAATGCATCAGAGATGCCCGTCAGGGTCACTCCCCCTGCGATGCCGGAGGCGGGGTCGAAATAGATCGAGGTATTGTTACCGAATGGATCCGCGGCGACAGACACGCCTGGCAGCACCTTGAACTCGGCCTCACTATAGACCGTATGATTGGTCGTATTGACGAACACCAGCTTGTCCTTGACGACGTCGAAGCCGTGGATGGTCACTTCGCCATCTCCTGCTTTGGTGATTCGACCGCCCACGATCTGGAAGTCGTAGCGGAATTCTTCCGCCGCTGCGCTCGCCGTCACCGTGCCGGAGCTGAGGTCGACCACTGTGAAGGCGGAGACGCTGCTACTCGGGACGATGAAGTTGGGGGTGCCGCTGACCGGAGCGGCACCGGCTGCCGGAAGGGTCACTCCCAGGGTGTTTGCAAACTCGGCATAGGTCTGACTGGTGGCCGTGTCGCCGGCGGGCGCGTTGGCGCCGAGCTGGAAGTGGAACTTCGACGCACCCAGGATCTGCACCTTGGCGCCGGTGGAGAGCGTCAATTGCGCGGCGTCGTGGTAGAAGCTGCTGGCGGTGAGGGTCATGCCGTCGACCCATTGGATGACGTTCGCGCCTTCGGTGTCGGTGATCTTGGCGGTAACGGCACCGGCCAAGGTCATCGGGCTGATCACGTAGGTATCGTTGCCACCGCCACCCAGATAGTTGTCGCCCGCCGAGGGAATGAAGAAGTCGTTGCCGAGCGTGCCGGGGACCGTGAAGGTACTTCCGGCAACGGCCGGGGTGAGCGTTGGAGCCTGCGTGAAACCGCTGGGAACGACGTAGCCCGCGGTGCCGGGAACCGGGGTCGAGCCGGGAGGTACGGAAGCACCCAGGGTAGCGGCGAACTGGGAATAGGTCTGGGTGGTGGCGGTGTCACCGGCGGGTGCGTTGGCGCCGACCTGATAGCGGAACGTCGAGGCGCCGAGGACCTGGACGATGGCCCCACTGGCGAGCGTCAGTTGCGCCGCATTGCCGTAGAAGCTGCTGGCGCTGATCGTCATGCCGTCGACGAGCTGGATGATATTGTTGCCTTCCGTGTCGGTGATCTTGGCGGTGACGGCACCAGACAGCGTATGGGGGCTGATGACGTAGGTGTCGTTGCCGCCACCGCCCAGATAGTTGTTGCCGGCGGATGGAAGGAAGAAGTCGTTGCCCAAGGTGCCGGGGACGGTGTATGAGATGGGAGGCGGCGAGGGTATGGTACCGGTGCTGGTGTCCCTTATCCGGATGGAAGCCGTGGCGGATGTGCCGCTGATCGAGGCGGTCAGCGTCTCGTCGCCTTCCGTCTGGGCGTCATTGGCGAGTGGTACCGTAATGGTCGCCGTATTGTTGTTCACTGTGACATTGCCAGCTAGCGCACCACCTATCAGGTCGGCCGCGGTGATGCCCGTGCCGGACAGGACATACGGCAAAACTGTACCGTTCGAGACACCCGTGGTGGCGAGCGTGAACATTGCACTCGATCCTTCATCGTAACTTGCGGCATTGGCAGCCAAGATATAGGTTGAGGTTGCAGTGTTTTCCGCAGGAGCAAAGTCCAATGTGTAGCCAGCGGCGGAAGCCGTACTCTGCTGGCTGAGTTTCAGGAAGTACTTGTCTCCTGGATCGCCTGGATAGTGGATTTCGAGAGACGTACTGCCGGTCACGGAATCGAGCAGGCTCCCGGCTGTTCCGTCGTCGTGTACCGCGAATAACTCAACGGTGACCACCTGACTACCGGGAATTTCAATGTGCACGGTGCCCGGTTGAGCCTCCTGAGTTTTCGGCGCTTCGAACTGGAACCAGTCGGGATTGGCGGGATCCACCCGTAGGCCGGCAAACCAGGCGTCCGCCGCGATCACGCCCAGGTCATGCGCCTTGCCAACGCTCTTGTTGCCATTGAGCCAGTCTTTGCCGTTGGCGACGGTTCCGGGAGCGTTCACATTGAGAGAATACTGCGAGACGCCGCCAGACCCCGTGCTCTCGATCTTGACCAGATATTCGCGCGCCGCTTGCCCGCTCAGACTGACCGTTTCATGGCCAGTGCCGGTATTCGAAGTCGGAAGGGCGGTATAGGCGGTGGTGGTCTGGTCGTAGTAGTAGAGCGAAAGCTTGAGTTTCTGCCCGTCCGCCGGATCATAGTTTACCGTCACGCCATCGCCCGTCACCGCGGCCTGCTCAATGGTGAAACGGAACCAGTCCACATCGGCAGCACTGTCGAGGCTCAGCCCGGTGAACGAATGACCATCGCCGATCAATCCATGCAGGTTGTAAGCGCGTGCGGCGACGTCGTTGGATTCCGCCCAATCTCCCTGGAAGCCGGTGCTACGGCTGGTGGGGCGGGTGAGGAAGGCATTGAGGAAGTTGCCCCAATCCGTCGCCGCCAGAAAAGCCTGGTTCTCGACCGGATAACTGGCATTCACCGTGCCGCTGCCCGGCAAATAGATGGACAGGCCCTGCGTCTGGCGATGATCGGCCGTCTGATCGATCACCACGGCCTGCAGGGAATCATAAGCTGCGCCAGCGACATCCTTGAGACTGCTGACGCTGCCGGCGACGTTTTGCAGGAACTGGCCGAGATCGCAATAAGACGGATCCTGGAAGTGCGTGGAAGCGGCGCGTGCCTGATAAATGGCGTTCCAGTTGGCCGAGTCGGTCAGCGCGACAGCGCCATCGCAAAAGGCTTTCAGCCTGCCGACAAAGCTGTCGAACTTCCCGGCATCGAGAGCGGCGAGGGTATCCTCGGGTCGGCCCTGGTTTTGTTGCTGGAAGCTGTCGACCAGACCAGCGGCCAGGGTCGACGCTGACGCCTGCGAGTCGATGCCCAGCGTCGAAAACGCCTGCGTATAGTCAAACCCGTTCCCATTCACCACCTCTTCCGAGGCAACAAGCACATCGGTGTGACTGCGCAGCGCGTATCCGACTTCCACGTTCGCCATCAGACAGGCATCGAAAGCAATCAGGTCCACGTTGTGGATGCCTGAGGCTTCAAGAGTGCTCAGTGCAGAGGCGAGTTCCGAGGTATACAGGCGAGTCGCCGACTGCGCATCTTCGTTGCCTTCGTTATCGAGATTGAAGCCACCAATGGAACCGCCGCCATGATCCCACATCACCAGCGCGTAATGGCTGGCCGGGGCGGCTGTTGCGCCCCATTGGACGAAGTCCACCAGCGTCGAGGGATTGCCAGTGTCCTTCTCGCCGATACGTTCGAAGGGCGTCGCTATGGTGTCGTCGCGGCTATCGGCGAGAATGACCGCCCGACCGGTGTCGCCCCAGGCCGCGCTGCCGCCGGTGGCGTAGGTCTCGCCCAGCGAGCTTTGATCCCAGAGGACAGCGAAATTGACCTTCCCCGGCAGCCCAGCCGTGGCCTTTTCCATCTCGTTGATGTCCGCGAAGGAGAATGGCTCCAGAGTGCTGGCGGTGACGTACACCAGGACGGTCCAGTCGTTTTGCGGTTTTGCGGTCTCGCCGCTGGTCGGTGCATCGAGATGCAGTTGGTAGGCGTTGGCGGTAGCCGTGTTTGCCCCTTTGACTTCGGCGTAGTACGTGCCGACGGCCAGTCCGTCGAGCGAAAGCGATTCGTTGCCACCAACGCCGGTGGCCATGGCCTTGGGTATGTGGTTCTGGTCGTACAGTTGCAGTTGCAGATCGCCTCGGCCCGCTTCGAACTGGATGCCGAGGCTGCTACCGGCAGTGCCCCTGGTGGTGGTGGTGAATTTGAAGTAGTCGTGGTCGGCAGCGTGGATGGTGGCGTTGATGGTGGTGACACCACTGGTGAGATCAAGGTTGAAAGCGGTTTCGAAACCGTTGTTCGGTTCCAGGCTGTCCGGAGAAAGCGAGGTGTCCGGCGCGATGATCGACAAGGTGTACTGCGGGTTGACGGCACCGTTATAACCCGAGACTTCAATCTTGTACGGGCCTGCAGCCAGGTCTTTGAGGCTGATTTCCTCGAAATTTTCAGTACCTCTGGATTCCCCTCGCACGACGGTCCCGTTCTGATCGTAGAGAACCATATCCAGATCGCCGGAAGCATTGTCGAAGTCGATCCGGACCCTGTCACCTTCATGGCCAACACCCCTGGTATTGAAGCTGAACCAGTCTCGATCGCTAGTGGTATCGATAGACAGGCCGGTCAGAACCCGTCCACCTTCAACATCGCGCAGGTCATAGGCCGTGGCGGCGGTATCGTTGCCTGCGCTGCCTTCTGCCCAATCACCAGCCGCGTCGCCCTGGGGCGGCGCGCTGAGTTCCAGGCTGTAGTTGGGGTTGGTCGCGCCTTCGACGCCGGTGACCCGAACGTAATAGCTCCCCTTCGCGAGACCCGCCAGGCTGACCTGCTCGCTGTCGCCGTTGCCGTCGGCGAGTTCGATCAGGTGTCTTTGGTATTGGGCTTCGGTGGTATTGGTGGTCGGATCGAAAGCTTCGAAAAGTTCCAGTTTCAGACTACCTTGGGTGTGATCGAGACGGATACCGACGAACTGCCCGTCAGCGCCGTCGCGGCTGAGTTCGAACTTGAACCAGTCCTGGTCGCCAGGCGCATCTATTGAAAGGTTCGGCATGGCCAAACTGGCTGTCTCCGCGCGCCCCAGATTTCCCAAACCTCCATAGGCCATCGGGTTGACACTGCCTAGAATATAGTTCCCGTTGCCACCATAGTAAGTCGGGGTGAAGCTACCCTGCGAATAATTCCCAGAACCACCGTAATTCAATGGACTGGGCAGGGAGGTATTCCAATAAGAAGAAGTTGGTAAGAAGAAGTTACTTGGACGTCCATAATTACTATAGTAAGTCGGGGTGAAGCTACCCTGCGAATAATTCCCAGAACCACCGTAATTCGATGGGCTGGGCAGGGAGGTATTCCAGTAGGATGAACTCGGCGAGAGGAAAGAACTAGATGTGTTGCCAAAGCTCAAATTGCTACCATTATAACTTGGACGTGCTGTTCCGCCATGGTAAAAAAAATCGTTTCCAAAGTTACTAAGGTTTTGTCCCTGGTCTAATAAAGACCAAGTACGGCTAAAATCAAAATCCGACGAAGCATTCTGACCAAACTGTTGCGAAATAATCGAGGTGGGAACATTTGCCTGATGATAAGCCTGATTATATGAGTATTGGGCGCTCAGATTTAAAGCAGGAATAGTAGACAAAATGCCAGTCCATCCAGGAGGGTATGTATAGGGGGGGGAGGAGCGCGTCTGCGAGCTCGCCACGCTCATATCTGTGGCATTCCGCAAATCGTAGGCGTCGATTGGGCGATTGTTGTCTTCTGCAGCATCGGATGTCGGCGCCGACGTGCCAGTCACGGCCAGGTTATATTCCGGATTCGTCGCCCCGTCGTTTCCCGTAACCTTGGCGAAATAAGTCCCCTTGGCTTTCCCCGCCAGGGAAATCTCCTCGAAGTTTTCCGACGTCGTCGAACTGGCCAAACGGCTGCCGCTGGCGTCGTAGAGTTCCAGGCTGAGATCGCCTTCCCATTTGTCGAAGTCGATGCGGACCTTGTCGCCGGCCGTGGCATCCTTGTCGAGGGTGAACTTGAACCAATCCTGGTCGCCGGCCGGACTGATCGACAATCCCCCCACCTGCAAGGTGCCGGAAACCGAGCGAAGGTCGTAGGCTTTTTGCCGGGTGTCGTTGCCGTCGTTGCCCTCGGCGAAATCTGGCTTCAGCGTCTGCGGAGTGTCGAAATCCAGGGAATAGCTCGGACTTGTGGTGCTGCCGGTGGCTCCGTAAATCTTGACGAAGTATTGGTATTCGTCGGTGGGCCGGTTTTCCAGGGAAATGGCTTCCCGGTCGCTGTCGGACAACGATTCTCCCAACTTCTCGCCGTTCTTGTCGAACAGTTGAAGCTGCAAATCGCCCTGCGTGTGATCGAATTGAATGCTCACCGAATGACCGGGGCCGCCCATTCCGACGGTGGAGAAACTGAACCAGTCCACATCGCCGGCGTGATCCAAGGAAAGCCCGGAAAAGGCTTGAGTCCCCTCGACGGTCTGCAAGGCTTTGGCTGCCGCCCGCGTATCGTTGCCTTCGGCCCAGTCCGCGGGATTGTTGTCCGGGGCGTTGATCGAAAGCTGATAACTCGGATTGGCCGCGCCATGGTAACCCGCCACCTTGACCAGATAGCTTCCCGCGGGCAACGATGCGCCGCTGGCATCGGCCAGCTTGATCTGCTCGACGTTGTCGGTGGTTTCCGCCTTGCCCAACAGTGTCGCGCCGCTCGAGTCGTAGAGATACAAATCCAGGTCACCCTGAGTCTGGTCGAACTGAATCCGCACGAAGTCACTGGCATCCGTTTTCAGCGTGGTGAACCTGAACCAGTCCACGTCGGAGGCTTGATGCAAAGAGAGCGGGGCCCAAGTCTGCAAACCCTCCACATTGCGGAGGTTATAGGCGCTTGCAACGGTATTGTTGCCCGAGGTTCCTTCGGCCCAATCACCCTGGGTGTCCTTGGGCGGGTCGATGAACAGGGTGTAGTCGGGGTTGGCAGCTTCCTGGTAACCGTAGACCTTGAGATAATAATCCCCGGCTGTCTTGCCGTTGAGGGAGATGCTCTCCAGGCCGGTGACGCCAGTGGAACTGTCCAGCAAGGTCGTCCTGTCGGCAGCATAGAGGGCGATATCCAGGTCTCCCTGGCCGTGATTGAAACTGATGCCGACCGCGTCGCCGGATTCGCCGGTTGCACCGATATGGAACTTGAACCAATCCACATCGGACGCCTGAATGGACAGGTTGCCCTGACTGTAAGGACTGCTGACGTCGCCCAGGTCCTTGGCATGCACTGCGTCGTTGTTGCCTTCCGCCCAGTCACCGCCAGTCTGGGTGAACGGCGCCTGAACCGACAGTGCATAGGCGGAGTTGGTCGCCCCGTTGTAGCCCTTGACTTCCAGATAGTAGGTCGCGGCCTTCAGGTCCTTCAGGTCAATGGCGTGCAGATTGGCGACGCCTTCCGATTTTCCGATGAGTTGGTTGGAGGCGTCATAGAGATATAAATCGAGATCGCCCGCCGTGTGATCCAGACTGATTTGCGCAAAATCGCCGCTGCGTCCAGCCGTCGCCAGAGTGAACTTGAACCAATCGACATCGGTTTGGCTATTGATCGACAGCGGGCGCGCCGCATCGATGCCGAGTTGAACCAGGTCGGAACCGGGATGGGTCAGCGAGTTCAGTTCGGTCGCCTGTGTGCGATTGTTGTTGGGTTCTGCCCAATCCTGGCTGTTGGCTACAGGGGCAGCGATAGTGAGCGAATAAGCGGGGTTTTTCGCATTGTTGTAACCGTAAACCTGAATCTTGTAATCGCCTGGGTTTAGCCCATCGAGAGAAATCTGTTCGTGGTCACCGACGCCAGATGAAGTACGTCCGGAGATGGTATTCCCAGCGCTGTTGCATAGCTTCAGATCCAGATCGCCGAGCGCATGCGAGAAATCAATCCGGACAAAATCGTTGTTGGTGCCCTTGCCCGGCAGGCTGAACTTGAACCAGTCGGCGTCGTCGATCGACAGATTATTCCAGGTCTGCTGCGCCGTCGCACGGGTGAGCGTTTTCGCGTCGTCTTGGCGGTCGTTGTCCTCATAGGAGTCATTGCCGGGAGCATTGATGGCCAGGGTGTAATCGGGATTGGTCGCGCCCTGATACCCCGCCACATGGATGTAATAAGTGCCTTGAGTCAAACCGTTCAGATCGATTCTTTCCATATCCCGGAAACCGGTCGACTGGAGCACAGGAGTTGTTCCGCTTTCCCGATAAAGCTTCAGGTCCAGATCACCCTTGGTGGTATCAAATGTGGCGGCAACATAATTCCCGTAACTTCCGGTGCCGTTCAATTGAAACTTGAACCAGTCCTGATCGCCCGAAGTGATGGATAGCTTTTCCCATGCATAAAACCCCGCACTCTGAAGCCAGCCGTACTGAGGAGCGCCAAGATTTGTTGCAGTGGCACGGGTATTATTGCTGGCGACGCTATCGAAAGAGTCGGTTCTAATGTTGCTATTGGTACCAGGCGCATTGATCGTCAGGCTGTAATCGCTGGTGCTCTGATTATACCCATACACCTTCAAATAATAATAGGTTCCAGCGGTCAGCCCGGACAGCGCAATGGCTTCCACACCTTCGATTCCGATTGAATAATCGATCAACTGGTTTGCGGAATTATACAGTTCGATATCCAGATCTTCCTGCAAACCGTCGAAATCAATCTGGAGATAATTCTGGTTTGACCCTTGTCCGGAAAGCTGGAATTTGAACCAGTCGACATCAGAAGCACGATCGATAGACAAATCGGTTTCTTGCCGGAATCCACTGACCTCCCCCAAATTTGTGGCCGTATTCCGGGTGTTATTGCTCGCGGTGGCATCATAGTGATCAGGTGTGGGTGCTTGTGGCAGGTAGAAAAGCAGATCGTAGGATGAGGTGACGTTCCCTTCATAACTTCCGGCTCGCAAATAGTACGTTCCCGGCTGCAGTCCGGCCAAGGGAATTGCATTCCAGTCGTATCCTGTGGCGTCCCAGTAGGTCGTATAAATGATATTCCCGGAGCTGTCTTCGAGTTCGAGATCGATATCGCCGGTACCGGTGACAAGGCTCAGGATAATGTCAGTATTCGTCGCGACGCGGGTGGTCGTAAGTTTGAAGACGTCGACATCGCCAGTGGTGGAGCCCGGCCGGTCGATGGATAGATCGGAAAAATAGTAGCCAATGCCAGGCAGCGATACCCCTCTGTTAACGGGCGTCGCAGTCGGACGTGTATCGTTGCCTTCGAAGTGGTCCTTGGGAATTTGCGGCGCATTGATTTCGAGTGTGTAGTAGGCATTGCTCCAACCCAGGTAATCGCCGGAATAGTAATCAAATACCGTTGCTGTGTAGGTGCCGGCCGGAACATCTGCCAGCGATATAGTCTCCAGGTTCCCATTGGTCGGATCATCGTCGTAATCCGCTTCGATAAAAACACCATATTGATCGTACAAGCGAAGCACCAGATCGACGTAGGTGGAACTCGACGAGACGCGGACATAGTCGCCGGATCCACCAGTAAGGACGGTGGAGAAGTCCCAATTGTCGCTGGGGTCGCCATAGTATATGAAGTCGGTCAGATAGCCATAACCCTGCCTGGAACCCAGATTGGAGGTCGATTGTTCGAGAAGCACGGATTGGCTATCGAGCAAGAGTGCAACCCTGTCGTCTTCGGCCCGCATTCGTTCCAAGTCGGAAGCAGTCAGCACCTGGTTTCGGACGAGAGCCGAAAAAAACTCCCCTTCGTCGCCCGGTGAATCGGCAGCATTCAGGCGCACGTCCAGCGCGTGCCCCAATTCCTCAAGCAGGACAGATGTGATCGCTTCGGGCTTATCGGCGTTTTCAGAGAGAAATTCTCTCGCCAGATAAATCGTGTCGGTTGCCGCCGCATAAGCGCCTTGGGCGCGATTGATTTCCACTTCTGGGCAGATTTCCAGCCTTGGCCAGGAGATGAAATCCGGCTCGGCGAAGCCCTGAACAAGCATTCTTGCCCGCAAGGGGTCGACGCCGTTTCCGAAAACCTGGTGGATATCGTTTTCGAAATCGGGATTGAGCAGGAATTGGCGGAGGGTGCTCTGAGCCAGGGTCAGGTAAACTCCTAGGTCCGTCGCTTGGCTGTTTGCTGTTGGCCGGCGCCCGGCAGCGCTGCCGGCTACGGGGTCGCCGCCAGGTGCCTCGACGATCGGGCTGGCCAGACCATCACCGTGAATGTCGTCGTCGACAATGACACCGCTCAAGTCACCGGCGCTATCGCCGTTGATAACGAAGCCGCCGGTCGCGGCGGCGGTACTCGAGAGTTTGATGGCAGGCATGACGCAGATCCAAAGTTCGTTGATTGGGCTGAGGAAACCCAGCCACCCTCCCGGACTTCAGGTTAGGGTCTGAAGCTTTGCGTCTGGAGCTTACACTCCATTTGCCTTGATCTCACCAAAAATGTACCATCGCTATCAGGGTCTTCTGTTGACCTGGATCAGCAATTCTCATTTTTTGGCTGAATTCCCGGCGGCTACGCCGGAACGGGTGGAGAACGTAACCGTGACACTGTTGGCGAATTCTTGACCATCCTTCAGGCGGCCAGAGCGGGTGCCTTGAGGGAGGTGAACCGCGAGCATCGGGTGGGTGCCACTGGAACCCCATTCCACCAGTCGGTAGTTAGTGTTTGGTGGAAAACCAGAAAACACACGCTTTATCAGTATGTTACAATACGCGATGACGAGCGAAGATGGCAATGCCAGAGCAATATACTTTTGGGTTGAATTCGTAGATGTCTGATTATTAGCTGATATTCTGGTGGTGATTGCTGTGGAAGGCGACTTTCCTCCACCGCTTGGGGTTTTGTGGGACGAACTTCAGTCGAAGGAAAGAGCGATGCGGGAAGTCATGAAGCGGCAAGCGAGTTTGGGCGAGTTTCCGATCGAAGCCATCGTGCTCGATCCCAAATCGCGGGACGACATCCCGAAACTGCTCGTCGGGCTGCAGCACATTTATACGCATCGCGAACTGCGAGACGAAGTCTTTGCGATCCTCGAGGAAGTGCTTCCCTGCCATGCTGATGGCAAGCTGGCCAGCAGTGCACTGGGGCGACCCGGCATGGAGCAGTGGAAGATCCTGGTGCTGGGCGTCGTGCGTCTCGGGCTTGACGCGGACTACGACCGGTTACAGGAACTCGCCAATCAGCACAAGACGTTGCGCCAAATGTTGGGGCATGCCGACTGGTACGATCCGCACAGGTACGAATTACAGACCCTGAAAGACAACCTGCGACTGTTTGCGGGTCGTGAGCTTCGACAAGGGCTTTCACAGTCCGTCGAATCGATCGTGTCTCGAAGCGCGACTGGACTTGGTCGCCCTCCCCAAAAAAGGCCGCCACTCGGCCGCTGATGATGCGAGGGAAACGGCACCGGAATTTGTCCAGGCGCGGCATAAGCATTCCGCGGTGGAATCCGCGATCAATGGCCTGGAGCATTTCGGGCTCGATCTGTGCCCGGATCACGGAATCGTCGGCTTCAAACGCTACGTGGCGCTGGCTGTCCTGGCGCGCCACATCCATCGCCTGGGGGGTGTGGTTCGCGAGCAGACTGCCCGTACAAAAGCCCTGGTGCCCGAGCCGCAAACCCGAGCCGCCTGACACCGCTGACGAGGGTCAAACGAACGATGCGGCGCTCCGCTCGACCATCGATAATGCCATATGCATCCTTTTGGCGGTCAAGCTCGATTCGCGCGCAAAGTCGAACGCGATCAATGATATCTCGCGGCGCTCAGCCACGTTCCGGAGGCGCGAGACCCCCACTTTTTTGCCAAAACGGGGATTTTCTGCCAGGCACTAATTAGTGTCTGAACGGAAATTCCAAGAGCCTTGCCGCGCAAGGCTTTGAGTGGGTTTTTCAGAAACGAATATTTTATGCACTAGAGATATTTGGGGTTAAACGGCTCAAACTTTGTCATATTTATGCATATGAACTTCAAATGCCAAAATCTTCGTTTTGTAAAGTAGCACCTAAGCATTTGTAGTAAAGGCGTTTTTAGACTTTTCGTTCAGACACTAATTAAGAAACGGACCCTCACTGCGGGTTCTGACACGGGATATGCCTCCGTCAGTGTCTGCTAGTCAGCTATCGGCTCTATATGTGTCGGCACCGCAGAACGATGCCATCAAATTGGCTGCGTGATCGCAGAGAAACCGTGGCTCAAAAGAGCCGCACCCATCCTGAAACTGGACGCATCGCAGCATCCGGGAGAGCAGGTGATCTGAGTCTAACCCTCGGCAACCCGCCTGCTGATGTGTTCCAGGGCTTCCTCGATCTGATCGATCAGGATCAGGCAAAGATCTCCCGCCTGCACTTCGGCCAGAGCGCTGTCGATGGCGAGGAACTCGCCACGAATTTCCCTGACCTCGGAGGTTCGCCGGGCATTTTTCAGACCCTCCTGCAGTAGTGCCAGCACCTCTCCATCCGCTCGACCACGCTGGCACTGGTCCTGATAAAGCAGAACCCGATCGAAGGCATCGCCAAGAATCTCGGTCTGCTGGCGGAGGTCTTCATCGCGCCGGTCACCTGCACCGCTGATGACCACCGAACGTTTGCTGCCCGGCGGCGAAGGCAGGTTGTCGATGGCGTCGACCAGTGCCTGCATGGCGTCCGGGTTGTGGCCATAGTCGGCAATCAGCGTTGCACCGCGATAGCTGAAGAGATTGAAGCGTCCAGGCGCCGTTCTTGTATCGTTGACGAAGCTGCCGAGGCCACGCTGAATCGTTGGCCAATCGAGCCCCAGAGCCCAGGCCGCGGCCACCGCCGCCATTGCGTTTTCGACCTGGAAACCGATGGCGCCGTTTTGCGTGAGCGGGATCTCGGCCAGGGCGATGCGGTGTTCGACACCGCCGCCGGAAGCGACGATCGAATTGCCGTCGCGATAGACGACGCGCTTGCGTTGCGCGCGGTGCATGGCCATCACCGGATGATTCCGGTCACCGGCGAAGAAGGTGACGTTGCCGGGGCACGAATCGGCCATCCGGGCAACCATCGGATCGGCGGCGTTGAGCACCGCGACGCCGGTTCCCGGTCTGACGTTCTGGACGATCACGCGCTTGACCACCGACAGGTCTTCGACGGTGCTGATATACGAAAGCCCGAGGTGGTCGCCGAGACCGATGTTGGTGACCACGGCTACGTCGCAACGGTCGAAACCGAGTCCCTCCCGCAGCACTCCGCCGCGCGCCGTTTCGAGGACGGCGGCGTCGACGTCGGGGTGGAGCAGGACATTCTTGGCGCTCTTCGGGCCGCTGCAGTCACCGGTATCGATACGCCGGCCCTGGACATAGACGCCGTCGGTAGTGGTCATGCCGACACGCAGACCCTGCTGACCCAGGATGTGGGCGATCAAGCGGACGGTGGTGGTCTTGCCATTCGTTCCCGCGACGGCAACCAGTGGAATGCGTGCATCGTCGCCGGCGGCAAACATATTGGCGATGATTGCTTCGCCGACCGGCCGACCCTTGCCGAACGAGGGCTGCAGATGCATGCGCAGTCCCGGTGCGGCGTTGATTTCGACGATGCCGCCGCCCTGGACTTCGAGCGGGCGCAGGACGCTGTCACAGACGACGTCGACGCCGGCGATATCGAGGCCGATGGTTTGTGCGGCAGCGATCGCCTGCGCGGCAAACTCGGGATGAACGTCGGCGGTGACATCGGTTGCCGTACCACCGGTCGAGAGATTTGCATTGTCGCGCAGGACGATGCGCTGGCCCCTGGCGGGGATCGATTCCGGAGTCAGTTGCGCATTGGCCAGGCGGGCCAGAGCCACCTCATCGAGGCGGATTTTGGTCAGTGAGGTGGCGTGCCCTTCGCCGCGGCGCGGGTCGCTGTTCACCCGTTCGACCAACTGGCGAATGTTGTGCACCCCGTCACCGATGACCAGCGGGGGATCGCGTCGGGCGGCGGCGATCAACTTGTCCCCCACCACCAGCAGGCGGTAATCGTGGCCTGGAAGGTAACGTTCGACGAGAACTTCGTCGCTCACTTCGGATGCGATCACGTAGGCAGCTTCAATCTGTTCGCGGGTGCTGAGATTGACTGCGACACCCTTGCCCTGGTTGCCGTCCTGCGGCTTGACGACGACCGGGGCGCCAATCTCGCAGGCGGCCGCCCAGGCGTCCTCGGCGCTCAGCACCGGCCGGCCGACGGGAACCGGGACGCCGGCAGCGTGCAGCAGTTCCTTGCTCAGTTCCTTGTCCTGGGCGATCGATTCAGCAACGGCGCTGGTGCGGTCGGTTTCTGCCGCCTGAATGCGCCGCTGCCGGCTGCCCCAGCCAAATTGCACCATGCTGCCTTCGGTCAGGCGGCGGTAGGGGATGTTGCGCGCCATTGCGGCATAAACGATCGCACCGGTGCTGGGGCCCAGGCGGACGTCCTCGTCGAGTTCGCGCAAGCGATCGAGCGCTTCGGTGAGGTCGAAAGGCGTGGCCGTGACCGCTGCCTTGCAGAGATCCTGCGCGAGTTCGAATGCCAGGCGGCCAACGGCCTCTTCGCTGTATTCGACGACGACCTGGTAGATGCCCGGTTCCAGGGTCTGCGCACTGCGGCTGAATGTCACCGGGCAGCCGGCCTGTGCCTGCAGGCCAAGCGCCGCGAACTCCAGGGCCTGTGCCATCGATATCGCCTCATCATGACCTGCCGGCCCGAGCATCGCCAGTTCGGGGAAGCGTTCGCGCAGACGGGTCTCGAAACCCGGCATCTGGTCGATGCTGCGCTCCTCTTCCTCGCAGTAGACAATCGCTTCAATCGCCGTGTGCCGGCTCCAGAGATTGGGACCGCGCAGAGCGCGGATACGCGATACTTCCATGGACAGTTTCCTCTTTCTGGTTCAGTCCGCAGGCCGGCAGGCAATGCCCGGTCTGCTGCTGGTTTCCGGCTCAGGCAAGGGTGAAGGTTTCCAGCCCGGTACGGATGATTTCCGATCCGATGCCAAGTGCCCAGGCAGCGCCGCTGGCGGCCAGGACGTTCTCGATCTGGAAGTCGTCACGCCCACCGTCGGTCATCGGAATACCCTGCAGGCTGACGATCGCTTTCTCGTCCTGACCGCTGGCAAGGATGACCTGGCGATTGCGAACGAATACCGCTTTCCTGCCTTGCGCCCGGTGTTCGACGAGGCTGGGCAGGTCGGGGTCGACGGCAAAGAAGATCACTTCACCGTCGCAGAGCGGCGCCATGTCGACCAGCATCGGCTGCCTGGCGTTGAGGACCGCGGCGCCCGCCGGCAGCACCAGATCGACCTGCGTGCGCAGGACGGTGAATACCTGCTCGGGGGTCTCGATGTAGTAACGGCCACAATGCTTGGCGGCCTCGACGTTGGTGATCACGCCGACCTGGCAGCGGTCATAGGCGAGACCTTCGCTGAGGATGCTGTCGCTGCCGTTTTCGAAGACGGCTGCTTCGACCGAGCGATTCATCAGGATGCGGTGCGCGGATCCCCAGTTCGCACCATTACCCTGGTCGATACAACGCCGGTCGACGAACAGGCCGTCACTGCAGGCCAGACCGGTGTGTTTTCCAGACAGGCAGAGCAGACGTGCGATCAGGCGGGCAACGGTCGTCTTGCCGAAACTGCCGGTGACTCCGACCACCGGGATACGGCCATCGTCGCCATTGGGGAACAACTCATCGACGATTGCGCGACCGACCGGGCGCGGCTGGCCGATTGCCGGTTTGAGGTGCATCAGCAGACCGGGGCCGGCGTTGACCTCGACAATCGCACCCCGCTGTGCATCGAGCGGTCGTGAAATATCTTCGCAGACCAGGTCGACGCCGGCGATGTCGAGTCCGACGATACGGGCGGCGAGCGAAGCCGTGGCCGCGGTTTCCGGGTGTACGAGGTCGGTGACGTCGTCGGTATGGTTGCCGCTACGCACGATCAGGACCTCGCGACCCGCCGGTGGGATGGCATCCGGGGTAAATCCCTGTCGCGACACTTCGAGCCGGGCAACCGGATTGTCGGAGAGGTCGATGATGTCGAGGACGAATTCCTCGGCGGCGCCGCGGCGCGGGTCGGAGTTGATCTGGCTGTCGATCAGTTCGTTGATCGTTGATTGGCCATCACCGATGACTTTGGCGACCTCGCCGCGGGCGGCGGCGGCGAGCTTGCCGCCGACGATCAGCAGGCGATGCTCCGAGCCGCGCACGTAGCGTTCGACGATGACGCCGCTGCCCTCAACGACTGCTGCGGCATACGCGGCCTCGACTTCTTCGCGGGCCATCAGATTGGTAAACACGCCGCGCGCGTGGTTGCCATCCGACGGCTTGACGACCACCGGAAAACCGATCTCTGCAGCGGCTTCGCAGGCATCTTCGGAACTATCGACCAGGCGCCCTTCGGGGACCGGCACACCGCAGGATTTGATCAGGGTCTTGGTGAGATCCTTGTCGCGCGAGATGCCCTCGGCAATTGCGCTGGTACGGTCGGATTCAGCGGTCCAGATGCGTCGGCTACGGGCACCGTAGCCGAGTTGCACGAGATTGCCGGTGGCCAGCAGGCGGATCGCCGGAATGCGGCGGTCCTTGGCGGTCGCCGCTTCGACGATGCAACCGGTGCTCGGCCCGAGCAACTTGCGCTCGGCCATGTCTGCGAGGTGCGCGACCGTAGCGGCGACGTCGAAAGGCGTGTCCTTGATCGCCGCCAGCAGCAGATCGCGTCCTGCATAGAGGCACGCGCGCGTGACATCCTCGTGCCAGGCGCGCACCACCACCTTGTACACGCTGCGCGTCGAGGTCTCGCGCGCCTTGCCGAAACCGCCGGGCATGCCGGCCAGGTTCTGCAGTTCGAGCGTGACGTGTTCGAGGATGTGCGCCGGCCAGGTGCCTTCCTGGACGCGCCGCAGAAAACCGCCGCGTTCGCCGTAGCTGCAGCGGTGCTCGATCAATGAGGGCAGAAGAGCCGTCAGACGGTCATGGAAGCCAGGAATGGTATTCGACGGGAAGTCTTCGAGTTCGCCGATGTCGACGACCGCTTCGATGACCGGACGGTAAGTCCAGATGTTCGGACCGCGCAGGTAGCGGATCTCGAGGAACTTGATGTCTTTCGTTTTCATGGCGTCAGTCCAGGCACGGGGAGGTTGGCGCGCGGCGGCGCGAAACAGGCGGAAGGCAAGCAGACAGCCAGATCGGAATCATTGTCGGAATAACGTGGCGCGCGTCAATTGGCTGACCGAACAGCGAAACGATTACACTGGCCTGCCTCACAGGAAGCGGTCGAGAATGCGCCGGCTATGCTGATCGAGCGCAGAACGGTCAGGAATCAGGAAATGAATGCCATGGCTGTCGGCGATCAGCAGCGCCGGTGGGGTGAGGCGGCGAATGTCCTCCTCACCCTTGAGGATCAGCGTCGCCGCACCACGATCGGTTTCGACCTGCCAGGTGCTCGGCGTCGCGAAACTCGCGACGCTGACGATGCGCGTGATCACGGGCATGAACTCGCGCTGGGCGAGTTCGGATTCAAGCAGTGTGCGCAGTTCCTCGGGCAGCTCGCCGAGTTCGTCGATCCAGGCCAGTTCGTGGCCATAGGGGTCGACCAGGGCGATGCCGTCAGCGGGCGCGCTGATCGGAAAAGCGCGCACCGGCACCACGCCTGCATGGATTTCATCGTCGGACGAAATCAATTCGAGCTTGCCGAAAGCATTGCGGCGCAACTGATAGTCTGGCGTGTCGGTCATTCGCGTTCTTCCTCGCGCTTGGCAGCGAGTTCCATCCTGCGTAGCTCGTCTTCGGTGTCGACGTTGCGCGCCTGTGCCTGATAGAGGCGGTAGTAGTGGCCTTCGCAAGCCATCAGCTGGTCGTGGCTGCCGACCTCGACGACACTGCCACGGTCGAGAACGACCAGGCGATTGGCGTCGCGCAGGGTGGACAGGCGGTGCGCGATGGCAATCGTCGTGCGTCCACGCACGAGGTTGTCGAGCGCTTTCTGAATTTCCTTCTCGGTGGTGGTATCCACCGATGAAGTGGCTTCGTCGAGGATCAGGATGCGCGGGTCGATCAGCAGCGCGCGCGCGATCGAGATGCGCTGCCTTTCGCCGCCGGAGAGCGCTTGCCCGCGTTCGCCGACCAGCGAGTCGTAACCATGTGGCAGGCGAAGGATGAATTCATGCGCGTGCGCGGCGCGTGCAGCCGCGACGATCTCGGCGCGCGTGGCCGCGGGCTTGCCATAGGCGATGTTCTCGGCAATCGTGCCGAAGAACAGGAAGGGTTCCTGCAGCACCAGGCCGATGTGCTTGCGGTATTCGGCGACCGGTACAGAACGGATGTCCACGCCGTCGATCAGGATGGCGCCTTCGCTGACATCGTAAAAACGGCAGATCAGGTTGACCAGCGTGCTCTTGCCGGAACCGCTGTGTCCGACCAGGCCGATCATTTCGCCGGGTTCGATGGCGATATTGATGTCGCGGGTGACGCTGCGCGTCCCGTAGCGGAAGCCGACGTTGCGCAACTCGATGCGTCCCGAGACTTGCGGCAGGTGCACCGGATGCGTCGGCTCGGGAACGCTGGAGACATGGTCGAGAATGTCGAAAATGCGCTTGGCGCCGGCCGCGGCCTTCTGGGTCACCGAAACGATGCGGCTCATCGAATCGAGGCGCAGGTAGAAGCGACTGATGTAGGCGAGGAAGGCAGTGAGCACACCGACGGTGATCTGATCCTTGGCGATCTGCCAGATGCCGAAAGCCCAGACGATCAGGAGGCCGATTTCGGTGAGCAGGGTGACCGTTGGCGAAAACAGCGACCACACCTTGTTGACCCGGTCATTGACTTCCAGGTTGTGCATATTGGCTGACCGGAAACGCGCCGCTTCGCGGCTTTCCTGGGCAAAGGCCTTGACCACCCGGATGCCGGGAATGGTGTCGGCGAGCACGTTGGTGACTTCCGCCCAGATGCGGTCGACGCGCTCGAAGCCGGTGCGCAGCTTTTCGCGGACGACGTGGATCAACCAGCCGATGATCGGCAGTGGCAACAGGGTCACCGCCGCCAGCCAGGGATCGATCGACACCAGAATGAGCGTGGTCATGACGATCATCAGCACGTCGGTGGCGAAGTCGAGGAGGTGCAGCGAAATGAAGATGTTGATGCGGTCGGTTTCGGAACCGATGCGCGCCATCAGGTCGCCGGTTCGCTTGCCGCCGAAGTACTCCTGCGAGAGTTTCAGCAGATGCTCGTAGGTGGTGGTGCGCAGGTCGGCTCCGATCCGTTCGGAAACCAGCGCCAGGATATAGGTGCGTCCCCAGCCGAGCACCCAGGCGAACAGTGACGATCCGAGCAGTCCCGAGAGATAGAGTGCGACCAGCGCGGGGTCGATCGGCTGGCCGTTCTGGTAGGGGATCAGCACCTTGTCCATCATCGGCATCGTCAGGTACGGTGCCACCAGGGTTGCGGCTGTGGTCAGCAGGGACAGCACGAAGGCGGTCAGCAGTTGTCCTCGGTAGGGCCTGGCGAAGCGTGTCAGGCGCAACAGCGTCCAGGTCGAAGGCGGTTCATGGATTTCCTTGCTGCATGCCGGGCATTCTTCCTGTCCCTCGAGCAGCGGGGTTTCGCACTTCGGGCAGAGGGCCACGGAAGATGGAGGCGGCACTTCACCGCTGACCCGAAAGCTGAGCTGGCGCGTGAAGTGCTCGACCAGCCGGCCAGCGGCGATGTCAGCGCCCAGCGTGTAGCGCCAGTGCGCCAGCAGCGAATGGGTGTCGCAGAGTTCCAGGGTGCCCACCCCGGAATGATCGCGGCGCGACAGCGACAGTCCCGGCCGGTAGGCCCAGCCCTGCCACTGGCTGCCGCCGGGTGGCATCACCAGCAGGCGCTCACTGCTCACCACCACCAGGCCGCGCGCGAAACGCAGGCTGGCGTCGAGGTCGATTTCAAGCCAGGCCAGGACGCTCTCGCTGCCGGCGAGCTGCGTATCGAGCTGCGTCGCCCATGCGGCGGGCAGCGTCGTTGGCGAGCAGGGGGCGGCAAGGAGCAATGGCGAAGCAACAGAACTCATGGGTTGGCCGGTTTCCAGACGAGGTGTGCGCAGTGAATCCGGGAGTATACTCTCGCCGGTGGATCTGGATTTCCCCTTTGTGTGCCGCGGCGTTGCCTATCGAAGGAGCGATCGTGAAGATACTGTTTTCTCGTCAGGCGAGCCGCATCCGTTCGAGCGCAGCGTCGAGCGTCGTCTGTGGACAACCGAAATTGAGCCGTACCCAACCCGGCAGACCGAAATCGACGCCACTCGACAGACCGACGCCTGCGGCCTCGAAAAAGGCGGCGGGGTCGGCAACTCCAAGGCCACGCGCATCGATCCACGCCAGGTAGGTCGCTTCGGTATGGCTCACGGCCAGGCCGGGCATGCCGGCAAGGGCGGCTTCGACACGATCGCGATTGCTGCGTAGCGCCTGCAGCAAGGCGCTGCGCCAGTCCTCGCAGTCGCGGTATGCCGCTTCGGTTGCCGCCAGGCCGAGGACATTGACGTCCGGTACGATGCCGCGCGCGGCAGCGACAAAGCGCCGGCGCAAGGCAGCGTCGGGAATCACCGCAAAAGCAGCGCCCAGACCGGGAATGTTATAGGTTTTCGAAGGCGCCATCAGGGTGATGCTGCGATCGGCAAGGTCGGCATCGAGCATCGCCAGCGGCAGATGCTGCCGGTCCTCGTCGAGGATCAGGCCGCAGTGGATTTCATCGGAGCAGACGAGCAGGCCGTGGCGCTGGCAGAATGCGGCGATGGCCTCGAGTTCCTCACGCTCCCAGGCCCGACCAACCGGGTTGTGCGGATGGCAAAGCAGCAACAGGCGGCTGCTGGGCGTCAGCGCGGCTTCCAGCGCCGCGAAATCCCAGCCCCAGCGGCCATCGCTCTGACACAGCGCGGCGCTAGCCAGCCGCCGGCCGGACAATCGCGGCGCAGAGAGAAATGGAGGATAGACGGGCGTCGCCGTCAGGACATCGCCTTCGATGCTCCGGCAGGCGACGTTGAGGCCGCAGACCAGACCGGGCAACCACACCAGCCAGTCGGCCTCGACCCGCCAGCCGTACGCGCTCCACAAGTGCCCGAGCACGGCGTCGTAGAGCGCCGGCGATGGCACGGCGTAGCCGAAACAGCCTTGCGCGACACGCTTCTCGATGGCCGCGACGATCGCCGGCGGCGCGGCAAAATCCATGTCCGCAACCCATAGCGGCAGCACGTCGCGACCGGCGTATTTGTTCCACTTGAGCGAATCGCCGCCGCGGCGGTCGATGACACGAGCAAAGTCGAAACCGTTCACCGGCAAGCCCAGGGTCAAGATTTCAGACTTCGAGGTGGGCGTAGAGTGCGGTCGATAGGTAGCGTTCGCCGAACGAGGGAATGATCACCACACTCAGCTTGCCGGCATTTTCCGGCCGCCGCGCGACTTCGAGGGCGGCCCAGACGGCCGCGCCCGAGGAAATTCCCACCAATAGCCCTTCTTCGCGCGCCATCCGGCGAGCGATGTCAAAAGCATCGTCGGCCTTGACGCGCAGCACTTCGTCGTAGATCGCAGTGTTCAGGACCTTGGGGACGAAACCGGCGCCGATCCCCTGAATCGGATGCGGTCCCTTGACCCCGCCCGAGAGCACCGGCGACGCGTCGGGTTCGACGGCGATGACCTGCACACCAGGTCTTCTGGCTTTGAGCACTTCGCCGACGCCGGTAATGGTGCCACCGGTGCCGACGCCGGAGACGAAGATGTCGACCTGTCCGTCGGTATCGCGCCAGATCTCTTCCGCCGTCGTTGCGCGGTGGATCGCCGGATTGGCAGGGTTCTCGAATTGCTGCGGGATGAAATAACGGGCATCGGCGGCAGCGAGTTCCTCGGCGCGGCGGATCGCGCCACCCATGCCATCGGGCCCGGGGGTCAGCACCAGTTCGGCACCATAGGCCTTGAGCAGCAGGCGGCGTTCGCGGCTCATGGTTTCCGGCATCACGAAGCAGCATCGGATGCCGCGCGCCGCACAGACCATCGCCAGGCCGATACCGGTATTCCCCGAAGTCGGCTCGAGAACGATGGTTTCCGAGCTGATCTTGCCGGCGGCCTGCGCTGCATCGATCATCGCTGCAGCGATACGATCCTTGACGCTGTGCGCGGGACTGTAGAACTCGAGTTTGACGACGACGGTGCCGTCAATTCCGGCACCTAGACGGTTGAGTCTGAGCAGTGGCGTGTTGCCGATCAGGTCGGTGACCTTGTCGGCGATGTGCATTGGCATGATGAAATCTCCTCTGAAATGGGACTAGGCGAGAAACAGTTTGTACGCCGGGTTATTGCTTTCGTTCCAGTACGCGTAGCCGAGTTTCGCCAGGAAGTCCTCGAAATCACCCATCTCGCTCGGTGGCACCTGCATGCCGACCAGCACGCGACCGTAGTCGGCGCCGTGGTTGCGATAATGGAAAAGGCTGATGTTCCAGCCGGCGCTCATGCGATTGAGAAAGTTCATCAGCGCGCCAGGGCGCTCGGGAAACTCGAATCGGTAGAGGAGCTCGTGCTGGATTTGTGGCGAGTGCCCGCCAACCAGATGACGGATGTGACCCTTGGCCATTTCGTCATCGGTCAGGTCGAGCGTCGGATAGTCGTGCTTGCGCAGATGTTCGAGCAGCCGCACCGATTCGGCGCGCGATGCGACCTGTATGCCGACAAAGACATGCGCATCACGCTGGTCGTTGTAACGGTAGTTGAACTCGGTGATGTTGCGGGCACCGATCAGCGCAACGAAGCGCTTGTAGGCGCCAGGCTTCTCCGGCAAGGTCACGGCAAAGACGGCTTCGCGCTGCTCGCCGATCTCGGCACGCTCGGCGACAAAACGCAGGCGGTCGAAGTTCATGTTGGCGCCGGATGCCGTTGCGATCAGCGTCCTGTCCTTCAGTCTGTGCGCCTTGGCATAGGCCTTGGCCCCGGCAACTGCCAGAGCGCCGGCCGGCTCGAGCACGGCACGGGTATCTTCGAAAACGTCCTTGATCGCCGCACAAATCGCGTCGGTATCCACCAGCACCATTTCATCGACGTACATCTGACAGAGGCGGAAGGTCTCCTCGCCGACATACTTGACCGCCGCGCCATCGGCAAACAGGCCGACGTGATCGAGCCGGACGCGCTTGCCGGCTTTCAGCGAGCGCGTCATGGCATCGGCGTCGACGGCTTCGACTCCGATGATCCGGGTTTCCGGTCTGACCCGCTTGATGTAGGCCGCGACACCGGAAATCAGACCACCCCCACCGACGCAGCAGAATATGGCATGGATCGGCTTCGCATGCTGGCGCAGGATTTCCATGCCGATCGTGCCCTGCCCGGCGATCACTTCGGGATCGTCGAACGGGTGCACGAAGCTCAGCTTCTCGCTTTTCTCGAGTTCCAGAGCGTGGGTGTAGGCGTCATCATAGCCCTCGCCGGCGAGCACGACTTCCGCACCTCTCGCCTGTACCGCCTGTACCTTGATCAGTGGCGTCGTCGTCGGCATCACGATCACCGCCCGGCAGCCCAGCCTGGCTGCCGCCAGCGCCACCCCCTGGGCATGGTTGCCGGCAGAGGCGCAGATCACGCCGCGCTTGAGTCGCTCGGCCGAGAGATGGGCGATCTTGTTGTAAGCGCCGCGCAACTTGAAGGAAAAAACCGGCTGCAGGTCTTCGCGCTTCAACAGGATCCGGTTGCCCAGACGCGCCGATAGGCTGGGTGCGAAGTCAAGTGGGGTTTCAATCGCTACGTCATAGACCTGCGCGTTGAGAATTCTTTCGAGGTAATCCGTGGGCATGGCAGCAGAGAAGAGATCCTTGGGCTAAGCGCCCGATTCTAGCAGCAGAAACGGCGTTTGATGGGCAAACAGTTAGAATGCGCTCTTTGGCGGCGAAGTACCCATGAACGCACGTCTGCGCGAGATCCCTTACAACTACACTTCGTTCTCCGACCGCGAGATCGTCATTCGCCTGCTCGGGCCGGAAAACTGGGCGCTGCTTGACGAGTTGCGTGCCGAACGTGTCACCGGCCGCTCGGCGCGGATGCTCTATGAGGTACTCGGCGACATCTGGGTGGTGCAGCGCAACCCCTACCTGGAAGACGACCTGCTTGCCAGCCGCGAGCGCCGCACCGCCCTGGTCGAGGCGCTGCGCCACCGCCTGCGTGAAATCGGCAAGCGGCGGCAGGGCAATGCCAAGGTGCTGCAGTTGATCCTGGCTGCCGAGGCGGCAGTCAATCGTTTTGCACAGCATTTCGACGATACCGCCCGACTGCGTACACAGGTCCGGAGAGTGCTGAGCCGGCATACGCGCCGCGACAACATCGCCTTCGACGGTCTGGCTCGCGTCTCGCACGTGACCGACGCGACCGACTGGCGAATCGAGTACCCTTTCGTCGTCCTCTACCCGGACAGCGAGGAGGAGATGGCTCCGTTGGTGCGTGACTGCATCGAACTCGGGCTGACGATCATCCCGCGCGGCGGCGGCACCGGCTATACCGGTGGCGCCATCCCGTTGACGGCGCTGTCGGTTGTGATCAACACCGAGAAACTGATCGACATCGGCGCCGTCGAAGAACTGCTGCTGGTAGGCTGTGACCGCCCTGTGGCGACCATCCGTACCGGTGCCGGCGTCGTCACGGCGCGCGTTTCGGAGGCTGCAGCAGCGGCCGGAAGCGTCTTTGCCGTCGACCCGACATCGGCGGAAGCTTCGTGCATCGGTGGCAACATCGCGATGAACGCCGGCGGCAAGAAAGCCGTGCTCTGGGGAACTGCCCTCGACAACCTGGCGTGGTGGAAGATGATCGACCCGAGCGGTCACGTACTGGAAGTGACACGCGTGCACCACAACTTCGGCAAGATTCACGAACAGGAACTGGCGCGCTTCGAGGTCAGACGCTTTCGCAAGGACGGCAGGACACTCTACGGAACGCCGGAAATCCTGGAAATCCCGGGCGTCCGTTTTCGTAAGGCCGGCCTCGGCAAGGACGTGACCGACAAGTTCCTGGCCGGTCTGCCGGGTGTCCAGAAAGAAGGGACCGATGGCCTGATTGTCGCTGCCCGCTGGATCCTGCACCGGATGCCGGCGCACACGCGCACCGTCTGCCTGGAGTTCTTCGGACAGGTGCGCGAGGCGGTGCCGGCGATTGTCGATATCACCGATTACTTCAAGCCAGGGGGTGCCGGCAGGGCGGCCGGAGTGCTGCTCGCCGGCCTCGAACACCTCGACGAGCGCTATCTGCGGGCCGTCGGCTATGCGACCAAGGCCAAACGCAAGGCGGAAACCGCAGGCCGTCCGAAAATGGTTTTGATCGGCGACATCGTCGGTGACGATGAGACGGCGGTGATGACGGCCGCGTCGGAAGTGGTGCGTCTGTGCAATCTGCGTGGTGCCGAGGGGTTCATCGCCGTCGATGCCGAGACGCGCAAGAAATTCTGGCTCGATCGCTCGCGCACCGCAGCCATTTCGCGCCATACCAATGCCTTCAAGTTGAACGAAGACGTGGTGATTCCACTGCCGCGCATGGGCGAGTATTGCGATGGAGTCGAGCGCATCAATATCGAGTTGTCGATCAGGAACAAGCTGTCGCTGTGCGCTGCGCTGACGGAATTCCTGCGTGGCGACCTGCCCCTGCATCGCGGTGACGCCGACTTCGACAGGGAACTGCTGATCGGCGATCGGCGAATGGCAGCGCTGGACGCTGTCGCCAGCGTGCAGACACGCTGGCAGTGGCTGCTCGAAAATCTCGATCTACCCCTGCCGCAGGCCGAGGCGCAGTTTGCCGCCCTGGGCATCCACGTCGATGCGCTGAAAAACCGCGCTGCCATGCCGACGCTCTTCCATCGCCTGCAGGATTACTCGCTGCGCGTTGCGTGGAAAAGCGAACTCAAGCCGCAGCTCGAAGCGATTTTCGATGGCCTTGTCTATCGACCGGTACGCGAACGTATCGTCGCCATCCACCAGGAGGTTCTGCGCAGCCGCCTGTTTGTCGCGTTGCACATGCACGCCGGTGACGGCAATGTGCATACCAACATCCCGGTCAACTCCGACCATTACGAAATGCTGCAGGCGGCTTATGCGGTGGTCGGGCGCATCATGGCGCTGGCACGGGCGCTCGACGGCGTCGTCTCGGGCGAGCATGGAATCGGCATCACCAAACTCGAGTTCCTGAGTGAGGAAGAGATCCGGCCGTTTCGCGCTTACAAGGCGAGGATCGACCCGGACGGCCGTTTCAACCAGGGCAAGCTGCTTCCCGGTGCCGATCTGGCAAAGGCCTACACGCCCTCGTTCTCGCTGCTCGGCACCGAGTCGCTGATCATGGAGCAATCGGAGATCGGCAACATCTCGACGATGGTCAAGGACTGCCTGCGCTGTGGCAAGTGCAAGCCAGTCTGTTCAACGCATGTACCGCGCGCCAATCTGCTTTATTCGCCACGCAACAAGATCCTGGCCACTTCCCTGCTGATCGAGGCCTTCCTTTACGAGGAACAGACTCGCCGCGGCGTCTCGCTCAGGCATTTCGACGAGTTCAACGACGTCGCCGATCACTGCACGATCTGCCACAAGTGCCTCACTCCCTGCCCGGTCGACATCGATTTCGGCAATGTTTCGATCAGGATGCGCAATCTGCTGCGTGAACAGGGCAAGAAAAAGTTCGTTCCGGCGAAAGCCGCAGCGATGGCCTTTCTGACGATCAAGGATCCGGCGACGATCAAGCTGGTCCGCAAGCTGATGATCGACTGGGGCTACCGAGCGCAGCGTCTGGCCTACCGACTGGCGAGATCCTTGCACCTGCTCCAGAGCCAGACCCGGCAACCGCCAGCGACGCTGGGTTCGCCAACGCTCAGAGCACAGGTCATCCACTTCATCAACAAACCCATGCCGGGCGGACTGCCCAAACGGACTGCCCGCGCCCTGCTCGATATCGAAGACGACAAGGTCGTGCCAATCATTCGCGACCCCATCAAGGTCAGCGCACCGGATTACGATGGCGACGCGGTGTTCTACTTTCCGGGTTGCGGCTCGGAGCGGCTGTTCTCGCAGGTCGCCCTGGCCACCCAGGCGATCCTCTACGACATCGGCGCACAAACGGTTCTGCCGCCGGGCTACCTGTGCTGCGGCTATCCCCAGACGGCCGCCGGCGAGGCCGACCAGGGGCAGCGGATCACCACCGACAACCGGGTGCTTTTCCACCGTGTCGCCAACACGCTCAACTATCTCGACATCCGGACGGTCATCGTCTCCTGTGGCACCTGCATGGACCAGCTCGAAAAATACCACTTCGAGCAGATCTTTCCCGGCTGCCGCCTGCTGGACATCCACGAATATTTGCTGGAGAAGGGCGTCCGGGTCGATGGGGTCAGCGGTACCCGCTATATGTACCATGACCCCTGCCACGCACCGATGCGGACGATACCGGGCATCAAGGTGGTCAACAAGCTGATGGGACAGCCGGTCGATCTCTCCGAGCGCTGTTGCGGCGAATCGGGAACGCTGGCGGTCACGCGCCCCGACGTGTCTACGCAGGTGCGCTTTCGCAAGCAGGAGGAGATCGAGAAAGGCGCCAGCCGACTGCGCTCCGATGATTTCACCGGCGAGATCAAGGTGCTCACCTCCTGCCCATCGTGCCTTCAAGGCCTGTCCCGCTACCACGACGACACCGGCACACAGGCGGACTACATCGTCGTCGAAATGGTCAGGCGGCTGCTTGGTGAAGACTGGATGGCGCAATACGTGGCCAGGGCCAACCACGGCGGTATCGAACGCGTCCTGCTGTAATTCTGGGTTTTAGGAAGACCCCCGTCTCAGCTCAGGAGGGAGGAGTTGTGCGCCTTTCCCTCCGCCTCACCCCCTTGCCCCTGCAACCCCTGACCCCTTCCGTGACCTAGTTCCTTATGCTCGCCGTCGCCCTGACTTATTGTTGAGCCCTGGATGGCGCATCGGCGCCCTGGGATCAGCAAGGAGACCACAAGTGCTTGAGTACGAGTTTGAGGATTGCGAACTATGCGAACCGCCGGAAGGCGAAGTGGTGTGGGAAAGCGACCTATGTCGAGTCGTCATGGTTGACGACCCGGATTACCCAGGCTATTGCCGCATCATTCCGCACCAGCACCTGCACGAGATGACCGACCTGCCTCAGAAGGAAAGGATGCAGATCATGAACGTGCTATTTGCCGTGGAGAGCGCTGTTCGCACCTTGTTCCAGCCGGACAAGATCAATCTCGCGAGCCTGGGCAACCAGACGCCGCACGTTCATTGGCACCTGATTCCACGCTGGCGCGACGACAGGCATTTTCCCCAGCCCGTCTGGGCAATGCCGCAACGGCCGAAGAGCCATCTTGGACCCATGGTGAATAGCCAGCAACTGGGTGAGCAGATCATCGCCGCCCTGCGTACCCGGTAGCCTGTAGACAGAGAAGATCATGAATGCAGTTCTTGACAAACGCCCGGTTCCCATGAAGATTTCCAACCTGCAGAGCGGTTTCCAGATTCTCTCGCGACTTCCATTGGCCAATTCGCGGCAGGCGGCGCTCGAAATCAACTACTTTCTCGACAGCCTGCTGCAAACGCCACCACAAGGCGAAGTGTATCTGCAACTACTCGAACAGACGCGTATTTCACTCTGTTTCATCGAGGAGGAACTCGCCCGCTGCTACATCAACAAGGCACTGCCACTTGGCGACTTCGAGGCGAGCACTTTTCATCAGGTCGTTGCCACCTGGCTGAAGGCAGCCCGCGCCTACTCACATTGTGCGCAGATGCTGGACAGCGACAGCGACGTGCATGCCGAACGACTCGCCTTGATCCTGCACCGCTGCATTTTCTACACGGGGATGGTGATCATCGAGCACCATCGCGCCCGTCAAGAGCTGCCGGCAGGGGTGTGGCTGAACCTGCATGGGTATTACGCCAGTGCTGAAGAATGGGGCATTGCGACCCTCCCAGTCCCGGATTCTCTCGATTCCCTCGGTCGCAGCAGCCACTGTACTGCCGCTTATATCAGCCTGCTCCTTGCAGAATTGGCAAGTCCTTACAGCCTGTCGATTGCTGACATCAGCCTGGTGCGTCGCTGGGTAAGCAATTGGTCGCCGCTGGTGGGGATGCACCCGGCCGTGGCGGATGAGCCGCTTCCTCCTTTCGTCGTCGACCTGATGCAGGATTGTGGTTTGCGGGCGTCTAGCGAGTGCCTGCAACGAGAACATCTGCGTCGCCTCGACACCTCTCGCCTGGTGAGCCAGCTCAATCAGGTGAAAAGGCAGTTGCAGCAACGAATCCCGCCAGCACAGCTCGGCCTCGGTGAAGATTGCACTGCTGCGCAGTGTCATCGACTGCTCAATCGTCTCTACAAACCGTGGTGCATGTTGCGCGCTGCACGCAGGTTTCGCCGCCACAATGCATCAGGTACTTCCAAAGTCTCTACGGGGTTTTCGGCAATGCACTACCACATCTCCGGAAAGGAGTTCCAGCAGCCGGAGGTTGCCAGCATCTATTCTCGCCAGGAATTCGAAAGTTTGTTTGCCTTCCGCCACATGCTTGACCCGACACAGATGCTGGAGGTTCGCCAGGTACAGCTTGGCTTTGGCTTCGACACCTGGGAAGTGCTTGACCAGTGCGCGAATGGCTTTCGCCTGCTACGCTCGGTCGTCGGCAAGAAAGTCGAGCCGGGGCAGCTGCTGTCCATCTGCCCGCATGACGGCAACTCGCATCTGCTGGCACAGGTGGCGTGGCTGATGCAGGAAGAAGGGGGCAGTCTGATTGCTGGTATCGCCGCTCTGCCTGGCAAACCACAGGCGGTAGCTGCTCGAGGACTGACCTACGAGCCAGGGCGTCAAGATCCCTATCACCGGGCGTTCCTGCTGCCGGCAGTTCCGGCCATCGGCTCGGAGCAGACACTGATTCTCCCGCCAGGGTGGTATCGACCGGAGCGCCTGCTGGAGGTCTACACGGAAAACCTGATGCAAGTGAGGTTACAACGCCTGGTGGCGGATGGCGCAGACTTTGAGAGGGTGAGTTTTATCGTTGTTTGAGGGTGACCGCCGCCGAGCACTGCGCGGCATGGCAGGCTGCCGAGGTGATCAAAGTGATTTTGCGTTATGATGTGTCGTCAAATCAACGCAGAGGCACCCATGGCCGGCCTGGACGAAACCACGAAGACCCCCACCGAGATCAAACTGCACCAGAAGTCCCGCATCATTGAATTGAGCTTCGAGGGCGGTGAACATTTCGAACTGAGTTACGAATTCCTGCGGGTGTTTACGCCTTCTGCCGAGGCACGCGGTCATGGACCAGGGCAGGAGGTTCTGCAGGTTGGCAAGCGCGACGTCGGTATTGACCGGATCGAGGCGGTTGGCAACTATGCCATCAGACCGGTATTTTCGGACGGCCACGACAGCGGGCTGTACTCATGGGATCTGCTCTACCATCTGGGCGTCAATCGCGACCAGCTATGGCAGGCGTATCTGAAGCGCCTGCAGCAGGAAAACGGCAGCCGTGACCCCAGGGAAATCCCTGCGCTCGCTATCAAGACCCACGGCGCTTGCGGCAAGCATTGATCCAACCCGATTCATCCTCTCCATATCATGATGAACGAGCGAAATACGACCCACTTTGGCTATCAGGAAGTCGCTGAAGAGGAAAAGGCACGTCATGTTGCCGGGGTCTTCGACTCTGTCGCAGAGCGTTACGACCTGATGAATGATCTGATGTCGGGCGGCCTCCACCGCTTCTGGAAAGCGTTTGCGATCGCCAAGAGTGGCGTTCGCGAAGGCTGGCGTGTGCTCGATGTGGCTGGCGGTACCGGCGACCTGGCACTGGCTTTCGCCAGGAAGCTCGGCGGCCGAGGACAGATCTGGCTCACGGACATCAACAACGCCATGCTGGCTCGCGGTCGAGATCGACTCTGCGACCAGGGATTGATCGTCCCGGTTGTACAGTGCGATGCCGAGAGGCTGCCATTTCCCGATGATTATTTCGATTGTGTGTCGGTTGCCTTTGGCCTGCGCAACATGACGCACAAGCCTCAGGCGCTGGCCGAAATGCGACGCGTACTCAGGCCGGGAGGGCGCTTGCTGGTGCTCGAGTTTTCGCAGATATGGAAACCTCTGGCAGCCGCGTACGATTTTTATTCGTTCCATGTGATCCCGCGTCTAGGGCAGATGATTACCCACGACGAGGCGAGCTACCGCTACCTGGCAGAGTCGATTCGCGTGCATCCGGATCAGGAGGCGCTGAAGTTGTTGATGGAACAAGCCGGACTGGAGCAGGTCGAATATTACAATCTGGCGCTGGGTGTTGTCGCCCTGCACCTTGGTTTCAAGTTTTGAGTGGAGAGATGAACGGATGAAAAATATTCTGTTGGCCCTGGCTGTCGGTGTATTGAGCCTTGGTCTTGCGGCCGGAGATGCTGAAGCGAAGAGACTGGGGGGCGGCCGTTCGACCGGGATGCAGCGCGATACCGTGACCCAGCGGCAGGCAACGCCGCCTCAGAATGCAGCGCCGGCAGCACCTGCTGCCGCGACTGCACCAGCAGCAGCACCCAAGCGTAACTGGATGGGTCCATTGGCGGGTCTGGCAGCCGGCCTCGGCATTGCCGCACTCTTATCTCACTTCGGTATGGGTGAGGGCATGGCCAATTTCCTGATGATCGCCTTATTGTTGCTGGGGGCGGTTCTCGTCTTCAAATTGCTGTTTCGTCGCAAGGGGACGCTCCCGGATTCTCAACCACTACAGTATGCCGGGGCAGGTGCAGGCATGCCGCCCACGCTACCGAGCCACTCTCAGCAAGGCTTTCCGGCTGTGGGCATGCCTCCGGTCAGCTCTGTCCCGCCGACGTCGGCCAACATTCCGGCGGGCTTTGACGTGGACGGCTTCCTGCGGGTGGCCAGGCTGAATTTCATTCGCCTGCAGGCTGCCAACGACGCAGGAAATCTCGACGACATACGAGAGTTCGTGACTCCCGAGATGTTTGCAGAAATCAAGTTGCAGTTCGACGAAAGAGGGAAGGCAACGCAGCAGCAAACGGATGTCGTAACGCTCAACGCCGAGCTACTGGAGGTCGTCACCGATGCCAACCGGCACGTCGCCAGCGTGCGCTTCAACGGCATGATCCGCGAAGAAGCGGGTGCGGTAGCTGCACCTTTCGATGAGGTCTGGAACCTTACGAAAGCCCTTGACGGTTCGACGGGCTGGGTTATCGCCGGTATCCAGCAACTGTCCTGATCGAATTATGCTGGCCCGGCCTGCGCTCGCACTCGTCAATCACCTGTTGCGGGGAGAGGCCTGGGCGCGCGATCGACTGATCGGCTTTGCTGGAAAAACCGCTCTCCTGCAATTCGGTAGCGGCACCCTGCTGGTCAGGATCGGCGATGAGGGCTTGCTCGAAGCCGGGGCAGCAGGCACACCGGCGACGGTCAGCATCACTCTCCCCGGTGACGCGCCCGCGCTGGCCTTGACCGACAAGGCCTCTTTGCTCTCTTCAGCGACCATTTCTGGCTCTGCGGATCTGGCAGAGACCCTGGGCTTCGTTTTTCGCAACCTGCGCTGGGATATCGAGCATGATTTGTCGCAAATGCTGGGCGATGTGCTGGCTCGTCGCAGCCTCCAGTTTGCGAAGCATTTGGGACAATGGCAGCTGGTCGCTGCCAGGAGGTTGGCGATCGGTGTGTCCGAGTACCTGACTGAAGAGGACGCAGCCATCGTGCGCCGCAGAGAAATCGAAAAGTTTTCTCTGGAGGTGGACGTGTTGCATGATGACTGTTTGCGCCTGGAAAAAAGGCTGGCGCATGTGGAACTGGGTTAGAACTAGAATACTCTGGCCGCGCTCCAGGTCGTGGACAGAAAAAAAGCAGCCGTCCGGCTGCTTTTTTCACGAGTCACAAGTGGGTCACTTAGTGACGTTTGCGTAGTCTCTTGATTGCCTGCAACTGAGCAACCGCTTGCGCCAGCTCCGCTTCGGCGGTAGCCAGCCCAACCTCTGAAGAGCGATTCTTGAGTGCTTCTTCGGCGCGACGCTTGGATTCCATTGCCTTGGCTTCGTCGAGGTCGTGCGCACGGATCGCCGTGTCTGCCAGGACCGTAATCAACGCTGGCTGCACTTCCAACATCCCGCCCGAGACGTAAACCATTTCGTACTCGTCGCGATCCGGAACTTTCAGACGAACGGTCCCCGGCCTGATGCGGGTCAACAGCGGCGTGTGCCGCGGATAGATTCCGAGTTCGCCGGCCTCACCCGGAAAGACCGCGAAGTCCGTTTCGCCGGAAAAGATCAATTCCTCGGCGCTGACGACGTCAACATGTACTCTGATTGCCATGGTTTTTCCTTGCTGGGCCGTATCCCAGGCGCGTAGGGCGCCCGGAAACGACATTTGCTCCTGCTAGACTAGAGTGTCTTGGCCTTTTCGAACACTTCCTCGATGCCGCCAACCATGTAGAACGCCTGCTCGGGAATATTGTCGCATTCACCCTCGACGATCATTTTGAAGCCCTTGATCGTTTCCTTGAGTGGAACGTACTTACCCGGCGAGCCGGTAAAGACTTCTGCGACGTTGAACGGCTGCGACAGGAAGCGCTGAATCTTGCGGGCCCGATAAACCGCAAGTTTGTCTTCCGGTGACAACTCGTCCATGCCGAGAATGGCGATGATATCGCGCAGCTCCTTGTATTTCTGGAGAGTCATCTGAACTGCGCGGGCGACGTTGTAGTGTTCTTCGCCGACGACCTGGGGATCGAGCTGCCGCGAAGTGGAATCGAGCGGGTCGACGGCCGGATAGATGCCGAGCGAGGCGATGTCACGCGACAGCACCACGGTCGAATCGAGGTGAAGGAAGGTTGTCGCCGGCGACGGGTCGGTCAGGTCGTCGGCAGGCACGTAGACGGCCTGGATCGAGGTGATCGAGCCCACCTTGGTCGAGGTGATACGCTCCTGCAGACGGCCCATTTCTTCTGCCAAAGTCGGCTGATAGCCCACGGCAGACGGCATCCGGCCGAGCAGCGCCGAAACTTCGGTACCGGCAAGCGTGTAGCGATAGATGTTGTCGACGAAGAACAGGATGTCGCGACCGTCATCACGAAAACGCTCGGCCATGGTCAGGCCGGTCAATGCGACGCGCAGGCGGTTGCCCGGTGGTTCGTTCATCTGACCGAAGACCATCGCGACCTTGTCGAGAACGTTGGAGTCCTTCATCTCGTGGTAGAAGTCGTTGCCCTCACGAGTCCGCTCTCCGACGCCGGCAAACACCGAAAGTCCCGAGTGCTGTTTGGCGATGTTGTTGATCAGCTCCATCATGTTCACTGTCTTGCCAACACCGGCACCACCGAACAGACCGACTTTACCGCCCTTGGCGAAAGGACAGACGAGGTCGATCACCTTGATCCCGGTTTCCAGCAGATCCACCGATGGCGACAGCTCGTCGAATTTCGGCGCGAGCTGGTGAATCTCACGCCGCTCCTCGGTGGCAATCGGTCCGGCCTCATCGATCGGCCTGCCGAGAACGTTCATGATGCGGCCAATCGTCGCATTGCCGACGGGTACCGAAATTCCCGCACCTGTGTCGTTGACTTTCATGCCACGCCGCAGTCCGTCGGAAGATCCCATGGCGATGGTGCGCACGACGCCGTCCCCCAGCTGCTGCTGAACCTCGAACATCAGGTCGGCCTCGCACATCTCCGATTCTTCGGCCTTGTCGAGCTGGAGTGCGTTGTAAATGTGAGGCATGGCGTCACGCGGGAACTGGATGTCCACCACGGCGCCGATACACTGAACAATGTTTCCTTGACTCATCGTCGTATCCCTAATCAATAAATCAACTATCGCGTGGTCAGACAGCCGCTGCGCCGCCAACGATTTCCGAAAGCTCTTTGGTGATCGCTGCCTGGCGAGCCTTGTTGTAAACCAGCTTGAGTTCGCCGATCACATTCTTCGCGTTATCCGACGCCGATTTCATGGCGACCATGCGTGCACTCTGCTCGGAAGCCATGTTCTCGGCAACCGACTGGTAAATCATCGCCTCCACATAACGCACCAGCAGGTCATCAATGACCGCCTTGGCGTCCGGCTCATAGAGGTAGTCCCAGCGATTGCTTTCGCCGCCTACGAGATCCCCGGAGAGCGGTAGTAACTGATAGAGAGTCGGCTCCTGCTTCATCGTATTGATGAAACGGGTAAAGGCGATGTAGAGAACGTCGATTTCGCCCTTCATGTAGGCGTCAAGCTGAACCTTGACCGGACCGATCAGCTTCTCCAGGTGCGGCGTATCCCCCAATCCGGTGAGCTGTGAGACGATGTTCGCGCCCGCGCGCTGCATGAAGCCCAGGCCCTTGTTTCCAATTGTGGTCACCCGAAGCTTCTTGCCTTCGGCGTCCCACTCCTTCATCTTCGTCAGGGCAAGACGCAGAACGTTGGTGTTCAGGCCACCGCAGAGCCCCTTGTCTGAGGTGACCGTGATCAGTCCTATAGTCTTTACCTGCTCGCGTACGGTCAGAAAAGGATGGCGATAATCCGTCAAGGCATGCGAGAGGTTACCGGCCACCAGGCGAATCTTCTCACCGTAGGGACGGGCAGCTCGCATCCTGTCCTGCGCCTTGCGCATCTTCGATGCGGCCACCATTTCCATGGCCTTGGTGATCTTGCGCGTACTCTCTACGCTCTTGATCTTGTTTCGGATTTCCTTGCCGCTAGGCATGGCAATCTCCTCGATCGATCAGGCCAGCGTGGCCTTGAATTCCTCAATCGCCTTGGTGAGCTTCTGCTCAGTATCAGCGTCAAGATCCTTGGTAGTTTCGATCCTGGTGACGAGGTCGGCGTACTTCTGTTTGATGAAGCCGTGCATCTGCTTCTCGGTAGCAAGCGCCTTCTTCACTTCAACATCGTCGAAAAGACCCTTGTTCACCGCTTGCAGGGTAATCGCCATCTCGGAAATGGACAAGGGCGAATACTGCGGCTGTTTCATCAGTTCGGTGACCAAACGGCCACGGTCCAGCTGCTTGCGGGTCGCTTCGTCGAGATCCGAGGCAAACTGCGCAAAGGCTGCCAGTTCACGATACTGGGCAAGCGCCAGACGGACACCACCGCCAAGTTTTTTGATGACCTTGGTCTGGGCCGCACCACCGACGCGCGAAACCGAGATACCGGCATCGATGGCCGGCCGGACGCCGGCATTGAAGAGATCGGTGTCCAGGAAGATCTGGCCGTCGGTAATCGAGATGACGTTGGTCGGAACGAAGGCAGAGACGTCACCCGCCTGTGTCTCGATGACCGGCAAGGCCGTCAGCGATCCGGTCTTGCCCTTCACTTCACCATTGGTAAACTTCTCAACCCATTCTTCGGAAACACGGGCTGCGCGCTCAAGCAGACGGGAGTGCAGGTAGAACACGTCGCCGGGGTAGGCTTCACGTCCTGGTGGGCGGCGCAGAAGCAGGGAAACCTGACGGTAAGCCCACGCCTGCTTGGTCAAATCGTCATAGATGATGAGCGCGTCCTGTCCGCGGTCACGGAAGTACTCGCCCATGGTGCAACCAGAGTAGGGAGCGATGTACTGCAAGGCAGCAGATTCGGAAGCAGTAGCGGCAACGATGATGGTATATTCCATCGCGCCGTTTTCTTCGAGCTTGCGTACGACGTTGGCCACCGTTGAAGCTTTTTGACCGATCGCGACGTAGATGCAGATCAGGTTCTGGCCTTTCTGGTTGATGATCGTGTCTACGGCCACCGCGGTCTTGCCGGTCTGCCGGTCGCCAATGATCAACTCGCGCTGACCGCGCCCGATTGGCACCATTGCATCGATCGATTTGAGCCCCGTCTGGACTGGCTGTGAAACCGACTTGCGCCAGATGACCCCAGGTGCGACTTTTTCGATCTTGTCGGTCAGCTTGTTGTTTACGGGACCTTTGCCGTCGATCGGCTGGCCCAGTGAATTCACCACCCGGCCGAGAAGCTCCGGACCCACCGGAACCTCGAGAATGCGACCGGTGGTCTGGACGGTATCGCCTTCGCTGATTTGCTCGTATTCACCGAGAACCACCGCGCCAACCGAGTCGCGGTCAAGGTTCAGGGCCATGCCGAAAGTATTGCCCGGAAACTCGAGCATTTCTCCCTGCATGACGTCGGTCAGGCCGTAAACACGGCAGATACCATCGGTCACCGAAACGACGGTGCCCTGGGTGCGCAGATCGGCGCTGATTGCAAGATTTTCGATCTTGCTCTTGATCAGTTCGCTGATTTCGGAAGGATTCAACTGCATGGAAATTCTCCTAGTTCTTGAGCGCCAACCGCAGGCTCTCCAATTTTCCGCGTACGGAGGTATCGAGAACCTGGTCGCCAACCACAATCTTGACGCCGCCGATCAGCGATTGATCGACGACCACTTCGGCAGTCAGCCGGGTCTTGAAGCGCGCTTCCAGGTCCTCGATCAGCGCCTTGCGCTGCGCATCGTCAACAGGAAAGGCGCTGTAGATCGTGGCTTCCCTGACGCCTTCCTGGGCAGCTTTCAGCTCCTCGAAGAGACCGGCGATTTCCGGCAAGGCGGCAAGCCGCTCATTGCTGGCGAGGACCTCGATCAGATTGGCCTCGCCGCCTTCCAGCGCCTTGCCAACCAGCGACTTGAAGAGCGCACTCTTCTGCGTGGCGGACAGCTCGGGGTTGCCGATGCAGGAACGCATCTGCTCGTCCGTGGCGATGGCAGAAAGTAGCGACAAGCGCTCGGACCAGGCCGCAAGCGCCTTGTTTTCCAGTGCGATGCGAAAAACCGCTTCAGCGTAAGGGCGCGCGATGGTAACGAGTTCAGCCATGATGTTAGAGTTCCTGCTTGAGCGCGACCAGCATTTCGGCATGCGCCCTGGCATCGACCTCGCGCTTCAGGATGCGCTCGGCACCGGCGACGGCAAGGTCGGCGACACGGCCACGCAGCTCGGCCCTGGCTTGCTCCACTTGCTGGGCAATCTCGGCCCTGCCCGACGCGACCACCTTGTCGGCTTCCACCTTGGCCACCAGCTTCGCCTCTTCGACCATCTGTGCGCCGCGCTTTTCGGCAGCAGCAATGATTTCGGCAGCCTTTGCCTTGGCGTCGCGCAGGGCATCTGCGGAACGTTTGCCGGCAAGCTCCAGTTCATGCTTCCCGCGCTCGCCAGCGGCAAGCCCGTCAGCGATCAGTTTTTGGCGATCAGCCATGGCCTTGGCCAGCGGTGGCCAGACGTATTTCATGGTGATCCAGATGAAGACGCCAAACCAGATCGCTTCGCCAATCAACGTTGCGTTGATATTCACGCTAACCTCCTGTTAAGAGTTAGTCCGAAAAGCGATCAGCCCTTGACAATGGCAATGAAGGGATTCGCAAAAAGCATGAACAGCGCGATACCGACACCGATCATGGTGACCGCGTCGAGAAGACCAGCAACGATGAACATCTTTACCTGGAGAGTCGGAATCATTTCTGGCTGGCGAGCGGCGCCCTCGAGGAAACGGCCACCGAGCAAACCAAAACCGATAGCGGTACCGAGAGCACCCGCACCGATCAGGATGGCGACGGCGATGGCGGTATTACCAAGCAACATAGACAGAGCGGCTTCCATTACTTTCTCCTAGTAAAACATGCTAAATGGGTTAAACGAAGACAACGTGAATCAAACCTGCAACAAAGAAGGGCTGTCGGCCACTAGCCGTGGGACTCACTGGCCATCGACATGTACACGATGGTCAGCATCATGAACACGAAGGCCTGCAAGGTGATGATCAGGATATGGAACAGCGCCCAGGGCAGAGCCAGTGGCAACTGCCACAAGCCCAGCAAGGCAATCAGGATGAACACCATCTCGCCAGCGTACATGTTGCCGAACAGACGCAGCGCGAGAGAGATCGGTTTGGCGACATCTTCAATCACACGGAAGAGAAGATTCAGTGGTGCCAGCTTCGCGCCAAACGGTACGGTGAACACTTCATGCAGGAAGCCACCGACACCCTTCACCTTGACACCCATGATCAGCATCATCGCGAACACCGTCAGCGACATGCCGAAGGTCAGGTTCGGATCGGTGGTCGGTACCGCTTTGAAATAATGTACGCCGCCCATGCCGAGGATCAAGGGGATGAAATCCACCGGGATCAGATCCATCGCGTTCATCAGAAAAACCCAGACAAAGATGGTGACCGCGAGCGGCGTAATCAGCGCACTCTTGCCGTGGTAGGTGTCCTTGACCTGTTGATCGATAAAGGAGACCAGCATTTCGACGAAGGTCTGCATCTTGCCCGGCTCTTTGATGGCAGCCTTGCTGGCAAGCCTGGCCATACCGATGAAAGCGAACAGGCCCAGGAGGCCGGATACGATCAGGGAGTCCAGGTGAAAAGTCCAGAATCCGTGACCGACGGTCAGGTTGGTCAGGTGGTGGACAATGTATCCACTCGTCGTCAATGCCTCGCCCGAAGCCATATTTTTCCCCTGTTCGACTATTGCTGCCTGAGCAGCGCCATCCAATAAACGACAACCGTTGCAGCATAGGCCAGGAAGAGCGGCAAGGCTGCGAGTTGTTCGTAGCTCTTGAAGACCACGGTAAACAGCAAAAGGGTTACGGCAAACTTGTAACCTTCACCTGCCACCTGGGCCTGAAACGCTCTTTTCGCATCCACCTGCCCCGATAGCCGCAACGCCCGCCATACATAAGCAAAAGCACTTGCCATTGCGATTCCGCCACCGAGTCCAGCAGAAACCGCCGCATCAACTCCCAGAGCAAGCCCCGCTAGCAGCCCCGCCGCCAGTGTGACCAGCAACTGGCAGGCCAGAACCCAGCGGACCTGCGGATGCACGGCTAGCCCCTCCAAAACACGAGCAGGATACCAGACTCACATTGAGGAATCAAACCGCAACTGCAAAAAAGTTTGAATTCCTCGACAGCATCTGCCCTGCAGCCAGGATCGGCGAGTCCTGGACAGGCTTTCATGGTGCGGCGCATCAATGGCGCAGGCGCTGTAAGATGCCTTCGAGTTGATCGAGATCGCCGAACTCGATCAGCACCTTTCCAGCCCCTCGTTTATTCGAACGTATTGCCACCTGCGCACCGAGCAGGTCAGCCAGTTCCTCCTGCAGGCGCAGCACATCGCGATCCGGCCTGTTCGGCGTCGCCTCTTTCGGTGCTTTGAGGGCGAACTGAACCAGGCGTTCGGTTTCGCGTACCGACAAACCCTTCTGTACTACCCGTTGCGCCAACTGGATCTGTTGCGCACCCGCCAGCGGGAGGAGGGCGCGCGCATGCCCCATGTCGATTTCCCCGCGCATCAGGAGTTCCTGTGCTGGTGCTGCCAACTGCAGCAAACGCAGCAGATTCGATGCCGCCGGTCGTGATCGTCCAACGGCATCGGCTGCCTGCTGGTGAGTCATCGAGAACTCATCGATCAATCGCTGCAGGCCAAGCGCTTCCTCGAGCGGGTTGAGATCTTCGCGCTGAATATTCTCGATCAACGCCATGGCCAGCGCGGCTTCGTCCGGAATGTCCCGGATCAGGGTGGACACCTCGGTCAGTCCGGCCATCTGCGCCGCTCGCCAGCGCCTTTCGCCGGCAATGATCTCGTAGCGATCGTCGCTGACTGGCCGTACGAGAATCGGCTGCATCAGTCCCTGCACCCGGATCGAGGCCGCCAGTTCTTCGAGCGAAGCGCTGTCCATGCGCGTACGCGGCTGATACTTGCCCGGCTGGAGATGACCGACCGGCAGCGTTCTTTGCTGTTCCCTGCTCTGAACGTCGTTATCCGCCAACAGGGCGTCGAGGCCACGCCCCAGACCTTTCAGTTTCATGGCCCCACTCCAGCCCCTGCAAGCGCCGCGGTCACAGCACCTACGCTGCCGGCTTGCCGATCGAGAATCTCCCGCGCCAGCAAGAGATACGCTTGCGCACCTTTCGATCCGCGGTCGAAAGCAATCACCGGCTTGCCGTAGGACGGTGCCTCGGCCAGACGTACATTGCGTGGAATGATCGTCCGATAGACCTTCGGACCGAAGTGTCCTTCCAGTTCGCGGGAGACCTGCAGGGTCAGCGTCGATCGCGGGTCGTACATGGTCCGTAGCAGACCCTCGATCTCGAGCACCGGATTCAGTTTGGCACGCACCTTCTTCAGTGTCGCAACCAGGTCTGTCAGGCCTTCCAGAGCGTAGTACTCGCACTGCATCGGAATCATCACGGTATCGGCAGCGACCAGCCCGTTGACCGTCAGCAGATTCAACGCCGGCGGGCAATCCATGATAATGAAGTCAAAGTCGCCACGGATGTCGGCGAGCGCGTCGCGCAACCGATATTCGCGCTGTCCGAGATCGATCAGATCGATCTCGGCACCCGCCAGTTCGCGATTCGCAGGCATCAGGTCGAAGCCGAATGCGGTTCGCAGGCAGGCGCTTCGCATCGTCGATCGGCCAATCAGAATCTGGTAGACCGTCGACAGCGCTTCGCTCTTGACGACGCCGCAGCCGGTCGTGGCGTTGCCCTGCGGATCCAGGTCGATCAGCAACACGCGCTGGCCGACCTCGGCGAGACAGGCCGCGAGATTGACGGCCGTCGTCGTTTTGCCGACGCCACCTTTTTGATTGGTTACCGCGAGTATTCTTGCCAAATCGACTTTCTCCTCAATGCCGTGCTTGATCGCTGCTCATGACTACCAGATGCCGCTCACCGGTGACGCCCGGCACGTTCAGACGATGCACCGCATCCACCACCACATCCACCGACAAATTTGCCATCTCGCCCAGTGGCCGAAGGCCTTTCATGGCCAGCCAATGACCGTCCCTTTGCAATAAGTGACGCGACAGGGTCACCAGCTCGGCGAGATCGGCAAAAGCCCGCGCGCTGATCACCGAGAACCTGGCCGTCGGCCTGTACGCCTCGACACGGCCACAATGTACGGCAACATTCGCCAGACCCAGCTCAATAGCCACCTGTTGCAGGAATGCCGTCTTTTTCGAATTGCTGTCCAGCAGGACTACCCGCAGATCCGGACGAGCGATGGCCAGCGGGATGCCGGGCATGCCGCCACCGCTGCCCACGTCGAGCAGTGTCGTCCCATCGACAAAGGGCAGGATCGCCAGCGAATCGAGCAGGTGATGGCTGACCGTCAGTGAGGGATCTTTCTGGCCGGTCAAACGATAGGTCTTGTTCCACTTGTCGAGCAGGGCTGCGTAGGCGAGCAGCTGGTTCCGTGCGAGGTTCGGAAGATCGATCCCCAGAACAAGCAGGCCCTGTTCAAGCTGCGCCGCCAGCGTCATGAACCCAAGCCGGTGCTACGCTGGCATGGTGCGACGGCTTGCGCACGCTTCAAATGCACCAGCAGGATCGAGATGGCCGCCGGAGTCACGCCCTGAATGCGGGACGCCTGGCCCAGGGTCTGTGGCCGATGCAGAACGAGTTTCTGCTGCACTTCCCTGGACAGGCCGCTGATGCTGCAGAAGTCGAAATCGTCAGGAAAGCGCGTCTCTTCGTTGGCCAGGTTCTTGCTGACTTCATCCTGTTGACGTTCGATATAACCCTGATACTTGGCCTGGATCTCGACCTGCTCGATGACCTGTGGATCGCGCAGGCCAGCGTTGACCGACATTTCTCCCAGGCGCAGCGTCATCAAGGCGAGGTAACTCACGTCCGGTCGGCGCAGCAGCTCATACAGGCTGTATTCGTGCTCCAGAGGCTTGCCGAAGATTCTCGTCGCTTCCTCATCCGCAAGCATTGCCGGCTGTACCCAGGTCGACTTCAAACGTTCCTGTTCGCGGGCAATCGCTTCCCGCTTCTCGCAGAAGGCCGTCCAGCGCTGCTCGCCCACCAGTCCCAATTGGCGGCCCTCCTCGGTCAGACGCAGATCGGCATTATCCTCACGCAAGGACAGGCGATACTCGGCGCGGCTGGTAAACATCCGGTAAGGCTCCGAGACGCCGCGCGTAATCAGATCGTCGGCCAGAACCCCCAGGTAGGCTTGGTCGCGGCGTGGCGTCCAGGGTTCTTTTGCCTGCACCTGCAGGGCAGCGTTGACACCGGCCAGCAAGCCCTGCGCAGCGGCCTCCTCGTAGCCGGTGGTGCCGTTGATCTGACCGGCGAAGAAAAGACCACGCAACGCCTTCGTTTCCAGTGAGCTGCGCAGGCCGCGCGGATCAAAGTAATCGTATTCGATGGCGTAGCCGGGGCGCAGGATATGGCAGTTCTCGAGGCCGCGCATCGAGCGGACGATGGCCAGCTGGACATCGAAAGGCAGGCTGGTTGAAATCCCGTTCGGGTAGATCTCGTGGGTTGTCAGACCTTCCGGCTCAAGAAAGACGTTATGGCTGTCCTTGCCCGCGAAGCGATGAATCTTGTCTTCGATCGACGGGCAATAGCGCGGCCCGACACCTTCGATCACCCCGGTGTACATCGGCGAGCGATCGAGGTTGGCCCGGATGATGGCGTGCGTCTGGGGGTTGGTGCTGGTGATCCAGCACGGCCGCTGTGGTGGATGTTGGGCAGCATCACCAAGAAACGAGAACACCGGCAATGGATCGTCCGAACATTGCTCGGGCAGCTTCGAGAAATCGATGGTCTTGCCGTCCAGCCGAGGCGGCGTGCCGGTCTTGAGACGGCCGACCGGCAACTGCAATTCGCGCAGACGTGCGGCCAGCGAGACCGACGGCGGATCCCCCATGCGGCCGCCGCTATGCTTGGACAAACCCACATGAATCAGGCCGTTGAGGAAGGTGCCGGCAGTCAGAACCACCGCACGCGCAGCAAAGCGCACTCCCAACTGGGTCACGACACCGGCGACATGGTCGCCATCGAGCATCAGGTCGTTACATGCCTGCGCGAAGATCATCAGATTGGGCTGGTTCTCGATGCGACAGCGGATCGCCTGTCGATACAGCACGCGATCTGCCTGCGCACGCGTCGCGCGCACGGCCGGCCCCTTGCTTGCATTGAGAATCCGGAACTGGATGCCTGCTGCATCGATCGCTTCCGCCATCGCCCCGCCCAGGGCATCGATTTCCTTGACCAGATGCCCCTTGCCGATACCGCCAATCGACGGGTTGCAGCTCATTGCGCCGAGTGTCTCCAGGTTGTGCGTCAGCAGCAGCGTCCTGACTCCCATCCGCGCTGCGGCGAGCGCCGCTTCGGTGCCGGCATGACCGCCACCGACCACAATGACGTCGAAACGGTCAGGAAATAGCATGGGCAGTCGGCAATTGTGACAAGGGAGAGGCTCCGGAAAAGACCGGCATTCTACGGCAATTTGCTGAAAGGCCAGGCAAATAGCGTTGGACTATGACTTGAATTACCAGAATCAATTGGAACAATTCTGGCGACTCTACTATGATCCATCCGTCGCTTGTTTTCATTCACCGAACTCGAAGGAGAGCTCAAGATGTCACTGATCAACACCGAAATCAAACCGTTCAAAACCACCGCTTTTCACAACGGCAAGTTTGGTCCCGTATCCGACGCCGACCTGAAGGGCAAATGGTCTGTCGTCGTCTTCTACCCGGCTGACTTCACCTTCGTCTGCCCGACCGAACTGGGCGACCTGGCTGACGAATACGAGTCGTTCAAGAAGATCGGCGTGGAAGTGTACGCGGTATCCACGGATACGCATTTTACACACAAGGCCTGGCACGATGCTTCCGACACCATCAAGAAGATCCGGTATCCGATGCTCGGCGATCCGACCGGCACCATCACCCGCAATTTCGACGTGATGATCGAAGAGGAAGGCCTGGCGCTGCGCGGTACCTTCGTGATCAACCCGGAAGGCGTCATCAAGGTCTGCGAAATCCACGACCTCGGTATCGGTCGTGACGCCAAGGAACTGCTGCGCAAGGTTCAGGCTGCCCAGTACGTCGCCAGCCACCCTGGGGAAGTCTGCCCGGCCAAGTGGACGCCGGGTGACGCAACGCTGGCCCCCTCGCTGGACCTGGTCGGCAAGATTTAAGAGAACCGTGTAACCCACGCTGCAGGCGGCTTTCCCTGCAGCGTGATGGCGGGTCTCAGTGCAAAGGGGCCGCTGCTGCTTGGCGGCCCTTTTTCAATGCAACTCACCAGGAACAAGACCCATGTTAGATGCAAACATCCAGGCTCAACTGCGGGCCTACCTCGAAAAAATCCAGCACCCGATCGAACTGGTCGGCACGCTCGATGGTAGCAACAAGGCACAAGAGATGCTGGCCCTGCTGCAGGACATCGCCGCCTTGTCAGACAAGGTCGGCGTCCGGCAAGATGGCAATTCCGTGCGCAAACCTTCCTTTTCGGTCGGTCGGCTTGGCGAACCGGCGCGTATCAGCTTCGCCGGCATCCCGATGGGACACGAATTCACCTCGCTGATCCTGGCACTGCTGCAAACCGGTGGCCATCCACCCAAAGTCGAAGCCAGTGTGATCGAGGAGATTCGCTCCATCCCTGGGCAGTTCCATTTCGAAACCTTCATTTCGCTGTCCTGCCATAACTGTCCGGATGTCGTGCAGGCGCTCAACCTGATGGCGGTTCAGAACCCCGGCATCAGCCACCAGATGATCGATGGCGCACTGTACCAGGACGAAGTGACCGCGCGCCAGATCATGGGCGTGCCAACCGTCTTCCTGAACGGCGAACCCTTCGGACAGGGCCGCATGACGCTCGAGGAAATCATCGGCAAGATCGATACCGGCGCCTTGCAGCGCGAGGCGGAAAAAGTCTCGGCGCGCGCACCCTTCGACGTACTGATCGTCGGCGGCGGACCGGCCGGCGCCGCTGCAGCAATTTATGCAGCCCGCAAGGGCATTCGTACTGGCGTGGTCAGCGAGCGTTTCGGTGGGCAGGTGCTCGATACCCTGGCAATCGAGAACTTCATCTCGGTGAAGGAGACCGACGGTCCGCGACTCGCAGCCGGGTTCGAGGAACATGTCAGGGAATATGACGTAGACATTATCAATCTGCAGCGCGCCGAGGCGCTGCTGCCGGGAACGGACGGCGGCCTGACCGAGGTCCGTCTGGCCAGCGGCGCCAGGCTCAGGAGCAAGGCGGTGATCATCGCCACCGGGGCACGCTGGCGCGAAATGAATGTTCCCGGCGAGAAGCGGTATCGTGGCCATGGCGTCGCCTACTGCCCGCACTGCGACGGGCCGCTTTTCAAGGGCAAGCGGGTAGCCGTGATCGGTGGCGGCAACTCCGGCGTCGAAGCGGCGATCGACCTGGCCGGCGTTGTCGGTCAGGTCACCCTCCTCGAATTCGAAGGCATCCTGCGTGCCGATGCCATCTTGCAGAAGAAACTCTTCAGTCTGCCCAACGTGAAGGTGATCACCCAGGCCCTGAGCACCGAAGTCACCGGCGATGGCCAGAAGGTCAACGGCCTCTTGTACACCGATCGTGCCAGCGGGGTGTCGCTGCGCATCGACCTCGAAGGAGTGTTTGTTCAGATCGGCCTGCTCCCCAACAGCGAGTGGCTCAAAGGCACCATCGCCCTCTCGCCGCGCGGCGAGATCGAGATCGATGCGCGTTGCGAGACCTCGCTGCCGGGCGTCTTCGCTGCGGGCGACGTCACCACGGTTCCCTACAAGCAGATCGTCATCGCCATGGGTGAAGGCTCGAAAGCCGCACTCAGCGCCTTCGACCACCTGATCCGCAACTCGGTCTCCTGAAGGCTCTGCCGCCAGCGCCTGCGGGCGCTGGCGCTCGGCTCCGGCAGCAGTGATTCCACTGACGGCTTGATCGCCAGACCGCAGTCAGGTAAGGTTCAAGCCATGAAGAACCCCGAGACGACGGCGGATCTGCTGCACACGCTCGGCAAGGAAATGTCGAGCAAGCGGGCCCTGCTGATTGATCGCTACCCGAACGCCCGCACTTCGCTGCGCATGATGCTTTCGGCGATGGGTGTTGGCGCCATAGACAACGCCGGCACTTCAGCCGACGTCTTCCGGCAACTCAGGGCGCACCGTTTTGACATCATCCTCTCCGACTACCTGCTCGAAGACGGACGCGACAGCCAGCAACTGCTCGAAGAGCTGCGCGAACAACACCTGCTGCCGCGGTCTACCGTATTCTTCGTGATCACCAGTGAGCGTGCCTATCACAACGTCGTCTCGGTGGCCGAGCTGGCGCCTGATGACTATCTGATCAAGCCCTTTACGGCCCATGAATTGAACGCACGTCTGGCGCGCGCACTCTACAGGAAACGCTTCTTCGCGCAATTCTACGAACAACTCGACAACGGTGCCTACGTTGATGCGCTGGCGACTTGTGAACGTCTGATCAGACAGGACAGCGGCTTTCGTTTTGACGCCTTGCGTCTCAAGGGGGAGACGCTCAATGCGCTGGGCCGGCATGCGGAAGCGCAACGCGTCTTCCAGCAGGTACTGGCACAGCGGGTCGTGCCCTGGGCACGGATGGGCCTGGCGATTGCGCTGCGTGGACAGCAACAAATGTCCGAAGCCGAAGCATTCGGGCAATCGCTGATCGACGACTTCCCGGAATTCATCGCTGCCTACGATTTTCTCGCCGAGGTGCGTGAAGAAGTGGGCAAGCTCACGGAAGCCCAGGAAGTGTTGCAACGCGCAGCAATGATCTCGCCCAACAACTCGACACGACAACGCATGGTTGGCGACGTGGCGGCACGTAACCAGGATCTCCCGACCGCCGAGAAGGCCTACGGCAAGGTGCTGCAGCGTCGCCGCAACTCGTCCCTGCGGGACATCGACGACTACACCAATCTCTCGCGGGTGATGCTCGACCGCGGACATACCGCTGCTGCCCGACTGGTCACCGAAGAACTTCGCCGTGACTGGCGAGGCAACCAGCAAGGCGAATTTGCTGTGCTGGTCATGGAAAGCCTGTGTGCAAACCAGGAAGGTGAACCTGCCAAGGCCAGGCAGGCAGTGGAGAAGGCACTCGTTTTGCACGAGGCCTTGAAGAACGAAGGCCGCAGCGGAACGGTCTCCGAGAAACTGGCGCTCGACCTGGCGCACGCATGCCTCGTCACGGGCGATGAGGAAAACGCGCGCGACATCATCCGCAAGATCGCCGCCGAAAACCATGAAGACCGCACCATGATCGCCCAAGTCCAGAGCATCTACGCCAAAACCGGCAAGGAAGCGGAGGGCCAGGCGCTGCTCGCGCAGGTTGGTCGGGAAATCGTTGAACTCAACAACCGCGGTGTGCTGGCTGCCCGCCGCGGCGATGTCGAAGGCTCGGTGAGATTGTTGATGGAGGCTGCGGAACGGGTACCCAATCTGCAGTTTCTGGTCAATGCGACGAAGGCGATTTTCACTCTGCTCGAACGGAAGGGCTGGGATCCTTCCCTGGCCAGGCGAGGAATTCGTTTCCTGCAACTGGCACAAGCCAGGGACATGCGCAACGCGAGGGTGATTTCGGCGCGCGACTTGTACCATCGCGTCGCGCGCAAATACGGTGTTGCCGTGGTTCCGTTCACCGCTTCCGGGATGTTTCGCAGCAAGGGCGGCTTCTAAGCAACGGCTGTAGGCGACGATCGCGAGGCCAGCAGTTCGTCAAGAAATGCCCTCGCCGGCAACGACAGGAGCTTCGATTTGAGGTGCACTGCCCGCCAGGGCTTACGCAGCGGGAATCCCTGCACGTCGAGAATGCACAGGCCATCGCTCGCCGGATTCGCCGGTAGCGCGTGGCGAGAAAGCACTGCCAGCCCCATACCACTGGCCACCAGTTCGCGGATCGCTTCGTTGCTGCTGACCGCCAGCTTGACGTCCAGTTTTTCCCCGATCAGCAGCAGATGCGCATCGATCGTCCGGCGGGAGCCGGAACCCACTTCGCGGAGAATGAAACGCTCACCAAGCAGCGCGCCGAATTCGATTTGCTGTGCTGCAGCCCAATGGTCCACTGGCGCGATGACCACCAGTTCGTTGTCAAGAAACGGATAGCTGACCACCTCCAGGTCTTCCGGTGGATAAACCATGATGTACAGGTCGTCCTGATTGCCACGCATGCGGGAAACAATGCGTTCACGGTCGGCGATCTCGAGTTCGATGCTGACTTCCGGATAACGACGTGAGAAATCCCCCAGCATGCGCGGCAAAAAATACTTGGCGGTAGGAACCAGCGCGACGCGCAGGCGGCCGCGCTTCAAACCCTTCAGCTCATCGATCGCCGATTCAAGGCGGGCCCAGACGTCATCGAGTTCCCGTACCGTTTTCAACACCTCCTCACCCGCTGCGGTCAGGACCACCGCGCGGCCTTCCTGCTCGAACAAGGGCAGGCCCAGGATATCGGCGATATGCTTGATCTGCAGCGAGACGGCTGGCTGAGTCAGATGTAGAGAATCGGCTGCTTTCGAAAAACTGCGATGGCGTGCTACAGCGGCGAAGATATCGAGCTGATGAAAAGTGATTCGGCGACGCGGCATTTATAAACCATAGTAAATGGAAAATCACATTTTATCTCATTGGACATGATGCTGCGGTGCAGGCACAGTGCACTCGACCGGAAAGAGCTACGAACCCTACCGGACTAACGGTCATGACTTTTCCAGACACCCCCGATCATGAAAGTCATGACCGTTTCCCTCTCCCCCGCGAGGGGGAGGGGAGATTCGTGAGTCGCTGACGCGACTTTCACATTAACCAATCAAGGAGAAAAGCATGCGCAATTACACCACCGACAGCGCCGAAGCCACGGCTCGCCTGATATCTCTCGCACTGCTCGCCGATGGTGGGCTGGACAATAGCGAACTGGACTCACTCGAAAAACACTCGATTCTTGATCAGCTCGGCATCACCCCGGATACCTTCGATCGGGTGATGCACGAATTCTGCAACGACGTACTGCAATCGGCGCGTTCCCCCAACATCGGGCAGATCGAGATTGATCCTGAGGTGATCACTCACCTTCTCGGCGACATTCGCTCACCGGCACTGCAAAAAAAGGTGCTGCGCGCGATGCTCGATATCGTCAATGCCGACTGGTGCATCAGCGGTGCCGAAGCGGTCCTCGTATCTCAGGCCATGAGCCGCTGGGGACTTGAACTCCACCAGCTGCCACCTTCCGGAAAAGCAGCAGACATCCGCCTGCCCTTTCAGATCGAAAGCCAGGAGAGCCCTCCTAGCGAAGGATCGGATAGCCCATTGCACATCCAGCGTCTGGTGCTATTGCTCAACGCGGCTCCAAATGCCGGCCTCCCAGGCCAAGGTAGCTTTCAATGACCCTCGGATCGGTGGCCAGTTCGCGGCTGGGTCCTTCCAGACAAAGCTCTCCGGTTTCGAGGACATAGCCGTAATCGGCAAGCTGTAGCGCTGCACGAGCGTTTTGTTCGACGAGCAGGATGGCCACCCCGGTTTTCTTCAATTGCGCAACGGTACGGAAAATTTCCCTGATGATCAGCGGCGCCAGTCCCAGGCTGGGTTCGTCGAGCAGTAACAGTCTTGGCTTGGCCATCAGCGCGCGACCCATGGCCAGCATCTGGCGTTCGCCGCCGGAAAGGGTTCCGGCCATCTGCGCTCGTCGCTCCATCAGGCGCGGGAAGATGTCGAACACCTGATCCATGGTCTCCAGTTCATCGCGGTGTCCGGCACGATAGCGGTCGAATGCCCCCAGCAGGAGGTTGTCTGCGACACTCATTTCGGCAAAAAGCTCGCGTTTCTCGGGTACCAGGGTCATCCCCTGCCGTACCAGCTGCTCTACCCTGCGCCCTGCGCCCTGCGACTCACCGAGATAGATGATTTCGCCGCGCGCCGGCAACAGGCCAATCAGCGCCGATAGCAAGGTAGTTTTGCCGGCACCGTTGGGGCCAATGACGGTGACAATCTCGCCCCGGTGCACCTGCAGCGCCAGACCATGCAACGCTTCCACCTTGCCGTAGCTGACCGACAGACCTCGCACCTCGAGTACGAGGTTTCTTTCACTCTCTTCCGGCAGTGCGTTCACTCGACCCCCCCAAGGTAGGCTTCAATCACCGCCGGATTGCGCTGCACCTCTTCGGGCAGGCCGCTAGCCAGCTTCTGGCCGAACTCCATGACCAACACTCGATCGGCCAGACCCATCACGAAATCCATGTCATGCTCGACTAGCAGGATGCCGATACCTTCAGCTCGCAAGCGCCGCAGCAGACCGGCGAGCGACTGCTTTTCCAGGTAGCGCAGGCCAGCAGCCGGCTCGTCGAGGAGCAACAGACAGGGATCGGCAGCCAATGCACGGGCAATCTCGACGATGCGCTGCTTGCCAAGCGGCAGGCTGCCGGCAGCTTCGTACATCTGCTCGGCCAAGCCACAGCGCTCGATCTGCAAGGCAGCTTCGTGCAGCAGTCGCGCCTCCTCTGCACGTTCGCTGCGACAGGCAGCGGCGACAAAGCTCTTGCGGCCGCGCAAGTGGGCGCCGATGGCGACATTCTCGATGACGCTCATTGCCGGCAGCAAACGCACATGCTGAAAGGTCCGGCTCATGCCACGGCGTGCAATTTCGCGCGCCGGCAAGTACTCGACGCGTTCGCCGCGAAAGCTGACGCTCCCGGAAGTCAGCGGGTCAACGCCGGAAATGCCATTGAACAGGGTGCTCTTGCCGGCACCGTTCGGCCCGATCAAGGCCATCACCTCACCGGCCCTGACCTTGAAACTCACCCGGTCATTGGCCACCAGGCCACCAAAGTGCTTGCTGGCATCCTGGACCTCCAGCAGCACTGAACCCACCTCGGGCTGTACCCGCCGCGCCAGCGGCGCCGCGCCTTCGGCCTGCATGCGCAACAACACCTGCTGTGGAAAAAAACGCTGCAGCATCGGCCACAGGCCGTCACGTGCGCGATGCAGAACGAAGATCATCAGCAGACCGAAAACGATGATCTCGAAGTTGCCGCTTTGCCCGAGTAATCTCGGCAACCAATCCTGCAACCATTGTTTGAGCACGGTAATCAAGCCGGCGCCGAGGATCGCTCCCCAGACGTGCGAGACACCGCCGACCACTGCCATGAACAGGTACTCGATGCCTTGCGTCAGCGAGAACGGCGTCGGATTGACGAAGCGCTGCAGGTGCGCATAAAGCCAACCCGAGACGCTGGCGTAGAGTGCGGCCACCGTGAACACCACGATCTTCGAGCGCGGCGTGTTGACCCCCATCGCTTCGGCCATCACCGAGCCACCCTTGAGCGCACGGATGGCGCGGCCCTCACGCGAATCGAGCAGATTGCGTGTGGCGAGAACGAGAACCAGCAGCACCGTCCAGATCAGATAGAAGAACTCGCGCCCCGATTTGAGTTCCAGATCAAGCAGCCGCAACGGGGGAATGCCACTGATTCCGGTGTGCCCGCCGAGCGCATCGAGATTGCCAAACAGATAGTAAAGGCTCATTCCCCAGGCAATCGTGCCCAGCGGCAGAAAGTGGCCGGAAAGCCGCAGAGTGACCAGACCAAGCGAGAGAGCCACCACCGCCGTGACCAGCAGGCCGGCAGGCAGCGTCAGCCAGGGTGAAACGCCGTGTACGGTCGTCAGGTAGGCCGAAGTGTAGGCGCCCAGGCCGACGAAAGCAGCCTGTCCGAAGGACGTCAGGCCACCGACGCCGGTGAGCATCACCAGACCCAGGGCAACGATGGCGTAGAGACCGATGTAGTTGAGCAGCGTGACGTAGAACTCGGGCAGCAGCAATGGCGCGATCGCCAGCGCGGCGATGAAGAGCAGCAGCAGGAGCGTCGAATGCAAACTGCGTTTCATCCCTCCTCCACGTGCCGCGTCGTCAGCGAACGCCAGAGCAGGACCGGAATGATCAGGGTAAATACGATCACTTCCTTGAAGGCGCTGGCATGGAAAGACGAATACGATTCGAGGAGTCCGACCAGAATGGCACCGGCAGCAGCCACCGGATAACTGGCGAGACCGCCAATGATCGCGCCGACAAACCCTTTCAGACCAATCAGGAAACCAGAGTCATAGTAGATCGTGGTCAACGGCGAAATCAGTATTCCCGAAAAGGCGCCAATCGCTGCTGCCAGGGTAAACGACAGCATGCCGGCGAGGTTCCCCGAAATACCCATCAGACGGGCACCAGTGCGATTCATCGCGGTCGCGCGCAGGGCCTTGCCGTAGATTGTGCGTTCAAAAAAGAAATACAGCGCGACAATCAGCAGCACGCTGGCGACCATCACCAGTATCGTCTGCCCCTGCAACAGTGCATCGCCGATTTCGAAGGTCACGTCGGTGAAAGGCGGCGTCCGCGAACCCTCGGCACCGAAGAAAAGCAGACCGATACCGATCAAAGTGACATGCATTGCCACGGAAACGATCAGCAGCACCAGCACCGACGCTTCTGCGACTGGCTGGTAGGCGAGACGGTAGATCATCGGCCCCAGTGGAACTACCAGCATCAACGCCAGCAGCACCTGCACCGGCAACGGCAGACTGGCCGGCGAAATGGCGAATAGCGTGCCGGCGAGCAGCAGCGGTGCGCCGCAATTGACCATCAGGAGCAGGGGAATCTCGCGAAAGCGCCGTTCGCGCAGCGCCAGGGAGCTCTCGATCACAGCAATCAGCGTGCCCATTGCCAGTAACAGCCAGACCGTCCCTGGCAGCTTGCCTGCCTGCAGGCTGGCGAGAGTCAGGGCGCCGAAGGCGACAAACTCGCCTTGCGGGATGAAAATCACGCGTGTGACCGCAAAAACCAGTACCAGCGCCAACGCCAGCAGGGCATAGATGGCGCCATTGGTGATGCCATCCTGGCCCAGCAGCAATGCAATCTGCAAGTCCATCAAGACGATTCCAGTCGATACCCAGGGTCGGCCGCGGCGCTACCCGAATGCGGGGCGACGCTGAGTGACTGCCATGCACCAGCGCGCGGTGCGCCGGCAATCCTATTGCACGAGTTTCCAGTTGCCGCCTTCGATCTTGACCATCACACGCGCGCGTTGGTCAAAACCGAGATGATCCTGTGGACTCATATTGAATACCCCATGCGCAGCGGTCAGGTTCCGGGTTTTTTCAAGCGCGTCGCGCAGCGCCTTGCGGAACTCTGGCGTCCCCGGCTGCGCCTTCTTCAGTGCTTCGGGAATGGCATTGCCCAGCAGCTTACCGGCGTCCCAGGCATGCGCCCCGAAGGTCGACACGCTGCCCCTGCCATGCGCTTCCTCGTATTTGTTGACGTATTCGAGCGCTGCCTTCTTGATCGGGTTGCTGTCGGGCAACTGCGCGGCCACCAGCACCGGACCAGCCGGCAGGAAAGTACCTTCACAGTCCTTGCCGCACACCCGCAGGAAGTCGGTGTTGGCCACTCCGTGCGTCTGATACATGATTCCCTTGTAGCCTTTTTCCTTGAGCGACTTTTGTGGCAAAGCCGCCGGCGTGCCGGCGCCGCCGATCAGCACCGCATCCGGCCTGGCTGCGAGCACCTTCAGAACCTGACCGGTCACCGAGGTGTCGGAGCGATTGAAGCGTTCGTTGGCGACGATCTGGATCTTGCGCGCCTCGGCAATCTTCGAGAACTCGTTCCACCAGCCTTCGCCATAGGCGTCGGCAAAGCCAATGTAAGCGACCGTCCGGACGTTGTTGTTGAGCATGTGTTCGACGATGGCCGTCGCCATCTGCGCGTCATTCTGTGGCGTCTTGAACACCCAGTAACGTTTGCCGTCCATCGGCTCGATGATGCGTGCCGAAGCGGCCATGGCGATCATTGGCGTCTCGGCTTCTGCGGCCACGTCGATCATCGCCAGCGAGTTGGGAGTAATCGTCGAACCGATGAGGACGTCGACCTTGTTTTCGGCCAGCAGCTTGCGGGTGTTCTTGACCGCAGTGGTGGTATCGGAAGCATCGTCGAGGATGAGGTAGTTGACCTTCTGGCCGGCGATGCTTGTGGGCAACAAGGCCACGGTGTTCTTCTCGGGAATCCCCAGCGATGCTGCCGGCCCGGTTGCGGAAAGCGTCACGCCGACGTTGACCTCGGCATGGACACAGGTAACAAATGCCGCTCCCAGAAGAGCGACAAGCCTGGCAATTGATGTTTTATTTCTCATGGTCCTAGCACGATTGTTCGGTGTGATGACGCCGCCTACCGACTTGCAGCGAACGACCATTGTGCCGCCGCAGGAATTATGAGACAAGTCTAAACGAAGGTATCGTGCGCGAACTTGATAATAAAGACGCTGACCACACACAAAAACCCCTTCCTGACGAAGCCACTGCCATGGCGGATCGCAAGATGCGTGCCAAGAAGTGAACCGAGCACGTTGCAGCCGGCCATCAGCAATGCGAGCAAGGGCAGGAAGTGACCGTGCGGAATGAAAAAGCCCAGCGCGGCGATGTTGGTGGCGACATTGACCACTTTCGAGGCGGCCGAAGCATGCAGGAAATCAAATCCGAAAAAGCGGACAAACAGAAAGATCAGGAAACTGCCGGTTCCGGGTCCGAAAAAACCATCGTAAAAGCCGATCGCACCTCCCAGAATCAAGGCATAGGCGAACTCCTGCCGACCTTCGTGCCGGGGCTGATGAATCGCCCCGAAGTCTCGACGACTGAAGGTGTAAGCCGCAGCGCCTACGAGCAACACCAGGATCAGCGGCCGCAGCATCGCCGTTGGTAGCCAGGCGACGACCATCGCACCGGCATAGGAACAGGCAAACGCCGCCAGTGCTGCCGGCAGTGTCGTTCGCCAGGGCATCTCGACACGCCGGGCGTAGCGCCAGGCCGCATTGCTGGTGCCGAAAACGCTCGAAAACTTGTTGGTCCCGAAAAGGGTCGCCGGAATTTCCTGCGGCAGCGCGTTGAACAAGGCCGGAATCTGGATCAGACCACCGCCTCCGACCACTGCATCGATGAAGCCGGCAAACAGGGCAGCCACGGCCAGGCCGGCCAGCAGCGAATCATCCAGCGCCGACATCGCTGCTCAGCGCTGTGCCACGAAGAAAATGCGCTTGAACGGGAAAAGCGTGTGTCCGTCAGGCTGCCGCGGATAGGCACGGCGCAGCCGCTCTCGATAGACCGTCAGAAAGTGCCCGGCGGATACCGTGCCGAGGCACGCCAGGTAAGGCAGCAATGTGGTTCCCTTCATCCACTCGAAAACGGCATCGTCGCCGCTGAGCAGTTGCCAGTACGTGGTCTCCCAGAGTTCCAGGTGTCGACAATGCAGCATCAACAGCCGCCAGTATTCGGCAGCCGAGCAGATGCTCCCCATGCGGACACCGCCGAGCGCCTCGTGCCAGTCGGCCTCGGCGGCCAGTTCGCGCAGGATTCGATGGGACGGTGCAGTGAAGTTGGCCGGCATCTGAACCGCCAGCACGCCACCGGCAGCGAGTTGAACGAGCAACTGCGGCAGCAGACGCGGGTGATTGTCCAGCCAGTGCAGTACTGCGTTCGAGAAGATCAGGTCGGGCGGGGCCTCTGCCTGCCAGTGAGCGATTTCCGCCAAGCGCCAGTCGATCGTCGGCACCCTGGCAGCGGCTTTGGCAAGCATCGCTGAATCGCTGTCGACGCCAATGATCTGCGCGCCCGGCCAACGTTCGGCCAATAACTGCGTGATGTTGCCGGCCCCACAGCCGAGATCGACGATGCGGCTTGCCGACCTGCCGTCCAGCCGGGCCAGGAGATCCAGCGCGGGTCTTTGCCTGGCGTCAGCGAATTTCAGGTATTGCTCGGGGTTCCAGTTCATCTGGCAGTCACCTTGCACCGGCCTGCCGGCAGCGATCAGAAGAGCGATGGATACCAGCGCAATGGCTGGATCAGACAGGGACGATTGTACTTCCCGAAGCTGCTGATGTGATGCTTCCCATTGACGATGGCCTCGAGAATGTCCAGGATCGTGCCTCTGCGTTAACATGCGGCCACAGAGGCACACGACTCCCCCAAAGTTTCATCTATTGTAAGGAACACATTGAGTGATCTGCTGAATGAGAAATGGCCGAAGGTGACGGTGATCATTGTCAACTGGAACGGCGAACGATTCCTTGACCGTTGTCTATCGGCGCTGCTGGCTCAAACGGTGGCACCGCATGAGATCATTGTTGTGGATAACGCGAGTTCCGACGGTTCGCTCGACCTCGTACGCAGATTTCCCTCGGTGCGTTTGCTGGCGCAGGATCGAAACCTCGGCTTTGCGCGCGGGAACAATCTGGCGATCGAAGAGGCCACAGCCGAGTCTGAATGGATCGCTTTGCTCAATCCGGATGCATTCGTCGAGCCGCGCTGGCTGGAAGCATTACTGTCGGCAACGCGCGACTATCCCGCCTTTGAGGTATTCGCCAGCAAGCTGGTCTCTGCCGCTGACCCGGCCGTGCTGGATGGGGCAGGTGATGCCTATCACGTCAGTGGCCTGGTCTGGCGGCGGGGACATGGAGCACCCGTCGCGTCTGTTTCCGAGCAGGTACGGGAGGAATTCTCGCCCTGTGCGGCAGCGGCGCTGTATCAGCGGCGCATATTGGTTGAGGCCGGTGGTTTCGATGAGGACTACTTTTGCTACCTGGAAGATCTGGACCTCGGTTTCCGTTTACGACTGGCCGGATACCGCTGCCTTTATGTGTCCGCATCGGTGGCCCATCATGTTGGCTCGGGAACGACCAGTGGACAGCATAGCGATTTTGCCGTGTATCACGGGCATCGCAATCTGGTGTGGACCTATGTGAAAAACATGCCCTGGCTGTTGTTCTGGGCGTTTCTGCCCTTGCATCTGGCGATGAATCTGGTCACCCTGACGGTGTTCACCTGGCGCGGCCAGGGACTAACGATGCTGCGCGCCAAGCGGGATGCGCTCAAGGGCATTCCGAAAATGTGGTGGAAACGGCGGTCGATTCAATCATCCCGCATTGCAACGGTGCGTGAAATCTGGCGCTTGATGGATAAGAGCATCATTCCGATTAGGCGAATCAATATATGCGATTATCGAAACAAGTGCAGGAGATAATCTGCGAAAGCAGGTCGGCCATGCCCGGCAAGCTTACGGAACAAACCATCTTTCCAATGAACAACGCATCGCTGCCAAAGAGAAGTGCTCCTGGACATAAGCAAGTTCAGCTGCTGATCGAATTCGCCACTCCTCATCGTCGGACAGCAAGCGCATTACATCTCTGGCATAGGCCGAGGGATCTTCGAAAACCCCCAGTGCACTTCCTGCCTCCACCAACCCCTGCGCCCCGATCGGTGTGGTCACCATCGGAATACCGAAGCGCATCGCTTCAACCACCTTGCCTTTCATGCCGGCACCAAACAGGAGAGGGGCAACCGCAACACGAGCATTAAGATAATAGCCAGCAAGTTGCTCGTCAGTAACGAAGCCGGTTACAGCGATATGCTCGCAAGCCAGAGCAGCCACCTCTGGCGTTGGATTCGAACCCACCAGCGTGAGCCGCACATCAGGGAAGCTTTCCCGTACCAGCGGCAAGACTTCGTGCACAAACCAGCGGGCGGCAGTAGCATTCGGCGGATGACCGAATCCTGCCACGAAAAGGATATCTTGGCGATCGGCCAGATTTTCGGCTGCATTATCTGAAAATGAGTCGAACGCATAAACCGGTAGCGTTGCCGATTTATCATCGAGTCCTTCAGTCCTGAGGAATTTGGCCACTTCCTCGGTCTCCAGGTTGGACGGATAATAAATGGCATCCATTTGTCGCCAGTGTTGCTTTTCGATCTTTTCGATGCGCTTCATCTCATTGCGGACGGTATGATTCTCCGGCTCCAGTTTCAATTGCTCCTTCAACCGGAGGTGATGGATATCGTGTCCATAGTAAATGAGTGGTATTTTTGTATGTTTCCTCAAAGCCTGTACGAAATCCGCGGCGACGTCTGGACGCGAGAGCAGAACATAATCAAGATATTTACCATTCTCCTCGATCCAGGCCGCGAAACGCCCCCAGTAACGGGAACCATATTCAACCTCGATGCCCAGGGCTTGCAAGCGCGGGGTATAGACAGGATCCTGCCAATGGTTGTGAGGCCAGAACTTGACATTGAAACCCATGGTGAGCAATTCCTGCATGATCGCCAGCATGGATCGGGAACCGGCATCCCTATCCGGTTGCGGTACATAATGATCAATCACCAGAACGGTTTTTTTGGCACGGGAACGGTCACGTGCCTGAAATAGGTCATGCGCATTTGGGAAATGCTCTCTTTCGAGTACGCTTCGCCATTTCTCCCTGAATTTTTGCTGATTTTGCACCTGATAGGCCTTGATACCTTCACCAGTATCCGTGCCATGCGAAACCCCCTCGTAATGGATGACGACGGAAGCAGGTTGGTAATACACCTTGCTTCCAGTAGAACGAACCGCAAAAGCCAAGTCGGTATCCTCGAAATAAGCTGGTACATAGCGTTCGTCGAATCCACCGAGATTCTTGTACAGTTCCAGTGGAATCATGATTGAGGCGCCGGAACAGTAGTCCGTTTCGCGCAGGTAATTGAATTCGGGTAGCGACGGATCCTGGAACCTGCCGTAATTCCAGGCAGATGCGTCGTTCCAGACTATGCCACCAGCTTCCTGCAGGCGCCCGTCCGGATATACCAGTTTGGAACCTACCAACCCACAGTCGGGGCGGGATGCAAATACGGCAAGCATCGCATCCAGCCAGCCTTCGGTGACCTCGGTATCGCTATTGAGGAGATAGAAATAGCTCCCTTTGGCGAAATCGGCAGCCCGGTTGGCGGAGCGCAAGAATCCCAGGTTCTGCGAGTTTCGCAGGTAGCGCAATCCTGGCACTTCCGATAAACGATCGATTTCCGGATCTCCCGAACAGTCCTCCATAAGAATGACTTCCACCGGGACAGCCGGCAGATTCCTCGCGATGGAGCGAAGACAGCCAAGGGTAACGGGCAGATTGCCATAAGCTGGAATGACGATCGAAACCAGCGGATGCTCTGGCTGCTCGAAGCGTAGTTCCTGAAGCGCGGAATCAATCTCCTCCGGTTGCACGGCACCTTGCGTTGCCATGGGGAGGAGCACTCCATCCCGTTGGCGTTTCCACGATTCGTAATGGCCCATGCCTGCAAAAAGGGGACCTGCGAACTTGTACATACCGCCAACAAGCTTGAGTTTGTATGTTTGCGATAGCGGCAGTTGGTGGTATAGCCGCCGCCCGTTGGAGCGCAGCCAGGTGCGCAGCGGTTTCATGACCGTAGTCCATTGTCCATGGGCAAGACCTGCAGCGAATGGTGAGAGCCTGGCAGCTCCACCGGAACTGGAACCAATGGATTGAGTGAGTTTCTCTTGGGTCGCGCTGAGCTTCGCCTCGGTCTCGGCCAGCTCGCGCTCAAGAAGTTCACATCTCTGATGCAGGCTCTTCGCCCAATTGGCGACGCGATGATGCTCATCGTCAAGATTGCTATACAGATCCCGGCAAGTAGCAAGTTCTGCATCTACACGCGCAGCCCATTGCGCGTAACCCTGATACTGCCGCAAGAGGTCGAGTTCCCTGGGAAGCAGGAAGGATGAACGTGCCTCCGGGAAAACTGATGCCTCGTCACCACAGACTGCGACGAAATAGACGGGATGCTGCAGGGGCGAAATGCCGTTCCTTATCCCATCGTTGTGTTCGCATAGCGCGTCAAAACGGTTGCCACCACCCTCAAGCGGTTGAAGAACCGAGCCCATCATGAAACGCTGACCAAAGTAGCGAATGCGTGAAAATTTGCTGCGTAACAGGCTGTCGAACTCGGAAAAATCCAGTTCCTTGACGTGGAATTCGTTGTGCCGCCCACTTTCTTCCGAATAGACCGGTCTGTTGGGTGACGAGATCATCAGAATCCCTGCCGGGCGAAGCACCCTGCGCAGTTCACACAGCATCTGCTCCTGTTCGGCCAGATGCTCGATGGTCTCAAACGAGACAACGACGTCGAAACTGCTGTCGGGAAATGGCAGGGCAATAGCACTGGCCTGCAGAAATCTCAGATTTCCCCGATCAGCATAAGTCTGTCTGGCGTGCTCCACAGCCTCGGTAGACAGGTCTACGCCAACGACGCTTGCCGCCCCCAATGCCATCAGATCCGAGCCATAGCCTTCACCGCAAGCGACATCGAGAACCACCTTGCCCTTCACATACTCGCTGGTAGCCGCATAGCGATGATAGTGTTCCAGCGAGATTTCACCGTGTTCCGTAGGGATGAAGCGTTCACCGGTAAATTTCATTTGCCTTCCCCATTTCCTGCCGCATGCACCGAATATTCATCATCCTTGCCAGGCAATCCGGAAACGGCGCATGCCGATACCTCCAGAACAATCTCTTCCATAGGAATGCCGATCAGACCGGTTGCTACGCTGGAACTGATGGAGTGAACCGCCAGAGCGTCGTGTATCCAGTGATGCTGCACATGCTGGGCCTGGCTGCCTTCGGCAAAAGCGACACCGACCGTGTAGTCACCAGCGGGCAGAATGGGCATACGGAAGGCAAATCGTGCCTCGAAACATTGCCCGCCGTGAAGCCTCACAGGCGTATCCAGGTAACGTAAAAAAGTATTGTCGCCAAACAGAACCTGTCCCAGCCTGTCCTTCAAATGGAAACCGGCAATCGCACCGACAATTCCCTGATGTGCCACACCAGAAATGATCAGACAGACGTCCTCTCCACCCACCACCCAATTCAGCGGCTGCGTATCCCTGTCCGTCAGACAGACTCCGGTAATCGTGGCGCCACCGGCACCAAAGCTGTGTGCGTCTTCGACGAACGCAAAAATTTGGATATCGTTGCGCAGGCTTGAGCTATTCAGGAAATCCTGGCGCATGTCCCTGGGGATGCCCCGCCGCACTTGCTGCAATGTCGCGGCCGGCTGCACAGACCGTGAACCCGGCTGATGGTCAATGCCAATGGCTGATCTGGCCAGGTTTTCCAGGTATTTTTCCGAAACCGCTTTGGGTTCCCCATGGCTCACCACTTCGCCGTGGTTCAGCCAGAGGGCGGTGTGGCACAGGTTAATTACGGCCCCTGAATCGTGACTGACAAACAGGACGGTTCCCCGCTCCATGAACTTGCGCAGGAAGCGCATGCATTTCTGGACGAAGAAGACATCCCCGACCGACAGCGCCTCGTCGATGATGAGTATGTCGGCATCGACATGCGCAATGACTGCGAAGGCCAGACGAACGTACATTCCACTTGAGTAGGTTTTCACTGGTTGATCGATGAAATCGCCAACCTCCGAGAATTCGACAATGTCATCAAGGCGGGCGCGTATCTCCTCGTCAGCAAGACCCAGTACGGATGCGTTGAGAAAAACATTTTCCCGTCCGGTGAATTCCGGATTGAAGCCAGAGCCCAGTTCAAGCAGGGCGGCTACTCGACCGGCAATCTCTACCGAACCCGAACTAGGCGTCAGGATGCCGCACAGTATCTGCAGCAGCGTCGATTTTCCTGAACCATTACGGCCAATTACCCCCATGGTCTCGCCGCGCCGGACCTCAAAGGAAACATTGTTCAGCGCCCAGAACTCCCGGTAATAGGGCCGCTCCGTCCTCCCGGTCAGGCGCCACAAACGAGGCATAATGGCCTGCTTGAGTCTGTCCTGTGGTTTATCGTAGATCTGATAGCACTTGGACAGATTATTGACCCGAATGACGGGATCGTCAAAGGACATCAGCGAAGCCTTTCCGTGTTCGCTGAAACCACCAGAACCCTGCCCAGGACAGCAGTAGAGAAACACCGGTGGCCAGCAGGAACCCCTGGAAATCTGGAACGGTACCGAAAAACATGATCCTGCGACTTTCCTCGATCACGAAAGTCAGAGGGTTGAGCAACAGAATTTTCTGATACTGCGCAGGCAGACTGGAAATCGGGTAGAACACCGGCGAGATGAACAGCAGTACGGTGGTCAATAATGCGGTAATCTGCCCAATATCACGAATGAAGACGCCAAGCGCCGCAAGCACCCAGGCGATGCCCAAGGTGCCGATCAGCAGAGGTAGCAGGGTCATCGGTAGAAAGACCAGCGTCCAGGGTACAGAACCATGGACGATCAACTTTGCAACGAGCAACACCACAATACTGACACCTGCATGGAAAAGGGCTGAGCCCAGTGCCACCAAAGGTAGTATTTGCAGAGGGAAGACCACTTTCTTGACATAACTTACATTGCCGACAATCAGAGACGGAGCCCGATTGACACATTCCGAGAACACACCATGGATGATCATCCCGATGAACAGCAGGATGGCGAAATCCGCTCGGCTTTCATCCGCGCCAATTCCCCAACGGGCTTTGAAAACAAAGGAAAAGACAAAAGTGTAGACGAGCAGCAGCAACACCGGATTGAAGAAAGACCAAGCCAGGCCCATGATCGAGCCACGATACCGGCCAATTACTTCTCGACGAGTCATCTGGATAACGAGTTGCCGGTTGCGCCACAGGCTCAGTACCATCGCCAAGGGCGTAGCAGGATGTCTTTGATGAGGATTCATGATCTATACAATGGTTTTCGGCTCTCAAGGGCGGCATTCCTGGTGAGAGACGGGTTCCCTGGCGAGGACCGGCGACGCATGATGCGCATCGTAATTCGATGAACTATCCCGGCGATTGCTTGGCCGTGCCAACGGGTGGAGAGACGGCGAAGTGCTCTTTCACGCAAAGAGTTCAGCTTGCTGTAGTGTCGCTCCTTGCGCGTCTTTCGTGGAAAGCACCGGTTCACCCTGGAGGTGCCAGTCGATCGCCAGAGTTGTGTCATTCCAGACGATGCAACGCTCGTGCTCCGGCGCCCAGTAGTCAGTGGTCTTATATAGGAATTCGGCTGCATCGCTGAGCACAACGAAGCCGTGGGCAAAGCCCTCGGGGATCCACATCTGTCTCTTGTTTTCTGCACTCAGGATTTGGCCCACCCATCGACCAAAGGTGTGCGAGGACTTGCGGATATCCACCGCCACGTCAAAGACCTCGCCAAGCACAACGCGTACCAGTTTGGCTTGAGGCTGTCTGATCTGGTAATGCAGACCACGCAGTACGTTCTTTGCGGAGCGGGAGTGATTGTCTTGCACGAAATGGACTTTCCTGCCAAGTGCGGTTTCGATTTGTGCCTGGTTGAAGCTCTCGAAGAAGAAGCCTCGGTCGTCTCCGAATACCTTGGGTTCGAGCAACATGACATCGGGGATGGCCAAAGCGGTTGCTTTCATTGCGTCTGGACTGCCTTTCGTGGTGTGTATGTGGCAAGTTCTTATGGGTCGGCGGTGCCGCGACAAGATGCTGTGGTGGAGGCGACCGAAACAATCCGCTTCAACCGGCCAGACTTCTTTCGTTCAGTAGGCGCAGCAGGTATTGCCCGTAGCCGTTCCTGGCCATTGGTTGCGCCAGGTGGACCAGTTGCTCGGCATCGATCCATCGCTGTCGATAAGCGATTTCTTCCGGGCAGGCAACCTTGAGTCCCTGGCGGTTTTCCAGCGTGGCAATAAACTGGCTGGCATCGAGCAGCGATTCGTGGGTACCGGTGTCTAGCCAGGCGTAGCCCCGTCCCATGATTTCGACCTTGAGCTTCCCCTGTTCCAGATACAGGCGGTTGAGGTCGGTGATCTCGAGTTCGCCACGCGCGGAGGGTTGCAGGTTCTTGGCCAGCTCTACCACTTGTCGATCGTAGAAATACAAACCGGTAACAGCGTAATTGGACTTTGCTTGCCTGGGTTTTTCTTCCAGCGACAGCACCTTGCCGCAGGAATCAAACTCGGCCACTCCGTAACGCTCGGGGTCTTTCACATGGTAGGCGAAGACGCTTGCTCCCTCGTCACGAGCCATTGCATTCGCCAGGAGGTGGTGGAAGTCATGGCCGTAGAAGATGTTGTCGCCCAGCACCAGGGCCGACAGATCATCGCCAACGAACGACTCGCCGATGATGAACGCTTGCGCCAGGCCGTCGGGACTGAACTGAACGGCATAGTGAAGACTGATCCCCCAGCGCGAACCGTCACCGAGCAGTTGCTCGAAGCGCGGCGTGTCCTGTGGCGTCGAGATGATCAGGATGTCACGTATTCCCGCCAGCATGAGGGTGCTGAGCGGATAATAGATCATCGGCTTGTCGAACACCGGGAGCAACTGCTTGCTGATTGCCAGGGTGGCTGGGTGAAGCCGGGTGCCAGAGCCACCAGCAAGAATGATGCCTTTGCGTTTCATGCAGATATTTCCAGTCGAGACAGATCATCAGTGGAGTGGCCTGCGAGTCTACCACTTGGGAGCTTCCAGACACAGTACGCGAAGCGGAGAAGTTGCCAAAATTGGCGGTCGGACCACAAGGGAAAGCTGGCAATCTCACCACAGCGAGGTGATCAAGATAGAATTCATCCTCACTGGCCAGACTGGTCCACTCGGCAATCACCTGGAAATCTGCAATAGATGAATAATAATAACAACACTGGGAAAGCAACCTACAGGGGGCATCTTGACGCCAACGGCATCCCCTCCTGATTGTGATGTGGTCATCGTCAATTACAACGCAGGCGAACTGTTGACTGACTGCGTTTCCTCCGTGCTCCGCGCGGATGCCACACGGGTGATCGTCGTGGATAACGGTTCAATGGATGGCAGCCTGGAATATCTCGAACGTGTCATCCCGAGCAAGAAACTTTCGCTACTCCGCAACAACCAGAATCTGGGATTTGCCTTTGCCTGCAATATTGGCGCAAGAGCATCATCGGCCAGCCGCTTGCTGTTCCTGAATCCAGACAGTGTTCTGACCGAGAGCGGATTGGCACGCATGATCGAGGTGCTGGATTCTTCACAGACGATAGGAATGGTCGGCGGATTGCTGTGCAATCCCGATGGATCTGAACAGGCAGGGGGCCGACGTTCCTTCCCCACCCCCCGACGAGCTTTCCTGCGGGCTTTTGGCCTGTCTCGCCTGGCCCGCTTCTTCCCTGATGTGTTTTCGGATTTTCTGCAACACGCAGAGCCATTGCCTGCTCAGCCGGCGGTTGTCGAGGCGATTTCCGGTGCCTGCATGCTGGTCAAACGTGCGGCAATGAATGATGTGGGTCTGTGGGACGAAGGATACTTTCTCCATTGCGAGGATCTCGACTGGTGCATGCGCTTTGCACAACGGGGTTGGAAAGTGATGTTCGTTCCCGATGCAAAAGTCGTTCATGTCCGGGGCGCGTGTGGCCGCAACCGTCCCCTGTTTGTGGAATGGCACAAGCATCATGGAATGTTGCGGTTTTATCGCAAGTTTTATCATCATCAGTACCCCGGCCTCCTCTGGGGGCTGGTCGTGGTGGGGGTATGGATGCGGTTCATCGTGGTTGCCAGCTATCATGGCATCCGCTACGCTCTGGTCAGGATGGGAATGGGCCGTGGCTGAGTGCCAGTTGGGCGTCCTCGGCGCCACTAGCCTAGTAGGTGAATGCTTGTTGCCCCTGCTGACGCAGGCCGGTTGGCGCGTGGCCGCCTTCTCGCGGCGGCAGACTCGACAAGTTGGACAAGTGTCTGAAGGGGTGGAGTGGAGACGCTTGTCGAACCCGGATTTTCCCTCATCAGCAAGTCCCAAACCTCTATCTGCAGCAGGGAGTTTACCCTTGTGGATTTGCGTGGCGCCCATCTGGGTATTGCCCGAGTATTTCGCCTTGCTGTCAGCGCATGGAGCGCGGCGCGTGGTCGCACTGTCTTCGACCAGTCGCTTCACCAAGGATGATTCCTCCGATCTGCAGGAACGCGCCGTGGCCCATCGCCTGGCCGACGCCGAGGCACACCTGCAAGCATGGGCTGAAGATCACTGCGTGGAATGGGTGATCCTGCGTCCAACCTTGATCTACGGTCGCGGGCAGGACAAGAACATTGCGGAAATGGCCCGCTTCATCCAACGTTTCGGTTTCTTTCCACTGCTGGGTGAGGCAATGGGGGCTCGGCAGCCCGTTCATGCCGAAGATGTCGCGTTGGCGTGCCTGGCGGGATTGCACTGTGCGGCCGCGGCAAACCGGGCATATAACATTTCCGGCGGTGAAACTCTGCCTTACCGGGAGATGGTGAGGCGCGTCTTTGCCGCACTTCATCTTCGACCGCGGCTGTTTGCAATCCCACTGGCGGCATTCAAGTCGATGCTGGCACTCTTGAGATGCTTGCCCAGATACCGGCACTGGTCAGGCGGCATGGCTGAACGAATGAATCGGGATCTGGTGTTCGATCACACCGATGCAGCGCGTGATCTCGGATTCTCCCCACGCCCTTTTCTGCTCGGGCAGAAGGATCTGCCGAGATGAAGCCGCAGGCTGCGTGGGTCACCGTCCTGGCCTTCGCAGCCAGTCAGGATGAATGATGCATAGACTCGTTCCCGAGCATATTTCGAGCGCGCTGATACTCTTGCCACGCCAGGGCAAACAGGGTTTGATGCTGCTTGCCGATGCGGTGCTGCTGATATTCGCTGTATGGGCGTCGTATGCCTTGCGTTTGGGCGAATGGTTCGTCCCCAACCGTTCACAACTGGTATTGATGGCCGTCGCACCACTGCTGGCGATGCCCGTCTTCCTCAAGATGGGGTTGTATCGCTCGGTGATTCGCTACCTGGGCGAACAAGCGCTGTGGTCGGTGTTCAAGGGGATGTCGCTGGCAGCGCTGTCGTGGGCGGTGCTGGCGTTCATGACCCAGATGACCGGACTCGAAGGCGTACCCCGGGCAGTGCCGCTGTTGTACTGGCTGATTGGCATGGTGCTGGTCGGTGGTTCACGGTTTTCCGCACGCTGGTTGCTCTGGTTTCCGCTGCGCAATCGTTTTTCCGGCCGACAGGTGCTGATCTACGGTGCTGGCGAAGCCGGTCGGCAACTGGCCGCATCACTGCGACGTGGGCGGGATCTCTTCCCCGCCGGATTCCTGGATGACGATGCCACCCTGCAAGGCAAGGACATGGGCGGTCTGCGGGTGTATCCACCCGAGCACCTGCCGGCACTGATCGAGCGTTTCGATATTCGCGATGTGATCGTTACCCTGCCTTCTGCCTCCAGTGCCCGGCGGCGTGAGGTCGTGTCGTTTCTTGAGGAGCATCCGGTACGGGTACGCATTCTTCCTGCACTGACCGACATTGCCGCGGGGCGGCACCTGGTGAACATGGTTCGCGAAGTGGATATTGGCGACCTGCTGGGCCGCGACCCGGTCGGCGCCGATCCAAGCCTGCTCGGTCGTTGCATCACCGGCAAGAGTGTGCTGGTGACTGGTGCCGGAGGCTCGATCGGCTCGGAGCTGTGTCTGCAGATCGCCGCTCTCGCCCCGGCCCGGATGGTTCTGCTGGAAACGAGCGAGCATGCCCTGTACCAGATCGACCGCCTGCTACGTTCCATCGCGGATTGCAGGATCATCGCCAGCCTGGGATCGGTCGGCGATGCCGCACTCGTGTCGGGGCTGCTGGCCGAGCATCGAGTGCAAACCATTTACCATGCCGCCGCTTACAAGCATGTACCGCTGGTCGAGGCAAATCCCTTCGAAGGTGCCCGCAACAACGTGCTCGGCACCTTGACCCTGGCGCAGGCGGCATTTGCTGCCGGCGTACAAACTTTTGTGCTGATTTCGACCGACAAGGCCGTCCGCCCAACCAACATCATGGGGGCCAGCAAACGCTGGGCAGAGCTGGTCGTCCAGGGCATCGCCCGGCAGGCCAGCACGCAAGGCAGCGGTCAGCAATTCTGTGCGGTACGTTTCGGCAACGTCCTGGGTTCCAGCGGCTCGGTGATTCCGCTGTTCAAGGACCAGATTGCCCAGGGCGGTCCGGTGACCGTCACGCACGCCGAAGTGACGCGCTATTTCATGTCGATTCATGAAGCCGTGGAACTGGTCATCCAGGCCGGCAGCCTGGCGCTTGGCGGTGAGGTCTTCCTGCTTGACATGGGCGAGCCGGTCAAAATCTTCGATCTGGCTCACAACATGATCCGGCTGGCTGGCCATTCGGTGCGTGATGACGACAACCCCGAAGGCGACATCGAGATTGCCATCACCGGTCTGCGTCCCGGCGAAAAACTCTACGAGGAGCTGCTCATCGCCAGCAGTAACGCCGAGGGCACCTTGCACCCCAAAATCATGAAAGGCGACGAGCCTGGTCTCGATGCGGAGGTGCTGAGCGGGCTGATTGGGCAGCTCGGCGTGGCGCTGGAGACACGCGATGAGGCAGCAGTGCGCCAGGTATTGATGCGGGTGGCCGGCGATCGCTCCGGCCGTCGTCGCCCGGCCACGGGTTTCTCAGGGTCATGATCGCGAGCTCATCATCCCGACCAAGCCTTGAAGGCAAACGTCTAGCCAGGCCACAACAGAGTTTTCATTAGCCATATCATTCACCTGAATCCGTGGTCAAAATCCAGATAGTACTATGGCGTTGGTCTATCATCCCCAGTTACCTTCAAAGTCGAACGAAAGTTGTCGCTGATGCCTGATGGCGAGGAGGTAAATTGTTCCGCCAAGCGGCGCGTAGAGCAGCAGGTAATCTTTGATCACATATTCGCGCAAGGCATCCGTGTCTGGCGTCAGCGCCGACAACTTTGCGCGAAGCGCTGCCTGAGCATTGGTGGCCTCAACCGAGCGCGGCTGCCGGGCCAAGAATGGCCTACCGATTTCGGGGAAGCGCTCAATGTTCGGAATCACCGTTTCGAGCAGTTCATCCAGCAAGCCATCGAAGGCCTGCGGCGCTTCCACTTCGGTCAGGAAAAGTTCGATGCCTTCGAGGTTGCGCTCGAAATTTGCGGTGAATTTGACGACAGGTTTTCTTGCCACAAGCAGACCCCGCCGTAACTCAGGCGCTGCGGCGGCGCTTGATGGACTGGATCACACTGCGGGCGTCCTTCACTTTGCCAGCGGCAACGTCGTCGAGTCCTTTACCGGCCTCGTCGATCAGTAGCAGATGGATGCGTTCGCGCTCAAGCTGGTGGTAGTAGTCCAGCCGCTGCGCATCAATCAGCGCGATGTAGCTCTCACCATTCTTGGTGATGATCTTCTCGGCACCGCCTTTGACCTCTTCAGCCAGTTCGGAGAAGTTCGCTCGGGCGTGCGAGAGGGGGATAACGTCGCTTGCTGAAATACCCATGATGGCCTCCTGAACCGCACAAGATGTGCAGTATTTTGTACATCATACGCTTAGGCGGTCAGAGGCGAAAGTGGAACCTGCGCGGCTCTTCGGAGTGTTTGGCCGGGAAATGACCGATTGCAGACTACTCGCGATATGGTGAGAAGGGCGTTACCACGGCGGCAACCGTCACCGCCCCGGCAGCACGCGCTAACCGGGCCATGATCGGCGAAAGGCCGCTGCCCGTTCCACCGCCAAGTCCGGCGACAAGAACGACCATGTCGGAACCGCTGAGCAGTTCCGTCCAGGTGGCCCGATGGCGCAAACAGGCTGCGCGTGCGGCGTTGACTCGTCCGCCAGCACGGAACGGTGCGCGCATCAACGTCTTGATCGGTGTCAACGCAGGATCGGCATCGTTGGTACCTTCGACAAAGTACAACGTGAGCGAGCCAAGGTCGACGCAAACAGAGCTCAGCAGCGCGCCCGCTCGATCCAGAATATTGCTCTCCCGTAACGCAACGGCAAGGTTGCAGCCAGTTGCGCCGATACCGATGATCTTGCATGAGGGGGCAGGAGACGCGAAGGCTGAAAGTCTCAGGCTCGCAACACCGGCGCCGAGTCCGATCAAGAATCTCCGTCGATCAACCATGCTCATTCCTTCATTGGTGTTACGATCAGCCCGCTAACGCTATGAACGTTCATCAACGCCAGACGTGTAGCCAATTGCGTAGCCATTCGATTATGGCTATAGCCGAATTTGTTAATAAATAATATGTTACGTATTGGCATCGACCTCGGCGGCACAAAGATCGAACTGATGGCTCTCGATGAGTCGGGTCGCATGCTGCTACGTCGACGCCGAGCAACGCCGCAGGGCGATTACCAAGGGACCGTCGAAGCAGTTGCGGAAATGGTTGAAGCGGTCGAAAGCGAACATGCGCAAAGGGATAGTCGTGTCGGCGTGGGCATCCCCGGCGCCGAGTCCGCGCTTGACGGCAGAATCAAGAATGCCAATTCCACCTGCCTGATCGGCAAAACGCTGCGGCAAGACCTGGAAGATCGCCTGCAACGCGAGATCCGCCTGGCCAACGATGCCAACTGTTTCACCCTCTCGGAGGCCATCGATGGTGCCGGACATGGCGCCGAAGTTGTTTTCGGGGTCATCCTCGGGACCGGTGTGGGCGGCGGCATTGTCGTTCACCAGCGCGTACTCACTGGTGCCAATCGCATTGCCGGCGAATGGGGTCATAATCCGCTGCCGCGGCTCGAAGAGGAAAACCTGATGCCGCCACAGTGTTACTGTGGGCGCTACGGTTGCATCGAAACCTGGCTCTCGGGTCCGGGAATCTGCGCTGACCACCTGCGTCATGGCGGGCAATTGCTGGCAGCGGAAGAAATCGCGGCGCGTGCCAGTGCCGGGGACCCCGCCAGTGATGCCACGCTCGGTCGCTACGAACGGCGCCTGGCCAAGGCACTCGCGCAGGTGGTCAACATCATCGACCCGGACGTGATCGTGCTCGGCGGCGGTCTGTCGAACATCGATCGCCTCTACCGCACGGTTCCGGCACTGTGGGCCATGCATGTCTTTTCCGATATGGTGCACACACGCCTGTTGCGCAACGTGCATGGCGATTCCTCAGGCGTGCGTGGTGCCGCCTGGCTCTGGAACGAGCGTTGAGGTGGCGACCGTCCAGTGGTTTGCCGGCAGGCTGACGAGGATCTACGCAGGATCTCTAGCATGCTGTGGCTGAAGCTGTTCCTGCCCTTCGCAGGCGCCTACTTTCTTTCGTATCTCTACCGGACGGCCAATGCGGTCATCGGTCCGGTACTGACGCAGGAACTCACCCTTGACGCGGGTGGACTGGGCCTGCTGACGAGCGCCTACTTCCTCTCTTTCGCTGCCGCACAACTGCCGCTCGGCATGCTTCTCGACCGTTTTGGCGCGCGCCGTGTCGAATCCGGGCTGTTGTTGATTGCCGCCGCTGGCGCCACGGCTTTTGCCCTCGGTCAGAGTATTGCTGAACTGGCGATCGGCCGCGGTCTGATCGGACTCGGCGTTTCGGCATGCCTGATGGCCGCGTTCAAGGCGTTTTCCCTGTGGTTTCCGCCCTCTCGACAGGCTTCGCTGACCGGCTGGATCATGACTTCGGGCGGCCTTGGGGCACTGGCGGCCACGGCGCCGCTTGAAATTGCCCTGCAGGTTTCCGGCTGGCGTGAGATCTTCCTCGCCTTGGCCGGCCTGACTCTCGCCGTCGCCATCTGGCTGTTCTTCAGCGTTCCGGAACAGCACAACCAGAGCAAACCTGAACCCCTTGCTGCCCAGTTCGCCGGCGTCAAGGCGGTGTTCGGCAGCGCACACTTCTGGCGTTTCGTGCCCCTCGGCCTGACGCTGACCGGTGGCTTCATGGCCGTGCAAAGCTTGTGGTCGATTTCCTGGCTGATGCAGGTGAACGGCTACAGCCGCGCAGCCGCCGCCGACCACATGGCCGGCATGAGCGTCGCCATGTTGACCGCCTACATCCTGATTGGCCTGCTGGCGACCGGTCTGGCCCGGCGTGGCATCCAGCCGGTGATGCTGCTCGCTGCCGGACTCGGCCTTTCCTTGCTGATGCTCGCCCTGATCGCCACCGAGGCGCTTTCCCAAACGCACCTGCTCTGGATCGCCTACGGCACTTTCTCGAGCTTTGGCACCCTGGTCTATTCGCAGGCGGCGGCCGGTTTCCCGGTAGCGCTCTCGGGTCGCGTCAATACTGCCTTGAACCTGATGGTTTTCATTGGCGCCTTCGGGGTGCAATGGGGACTCGGTCTGCTGATCGACCTGCTGCAACAGCAGGGGCAGAGTCCGGCCCTGGCTCACCGCAGCGCTTTTCTGATCCTGCTCGGAATACAATTGACTGCCTATGCCTGGTTCTGCATTGCCAGCCGCCGGCCGCGCTGAGCAGGAGCGGCAAGGGGCGTGGATCGACTCCGAGACTCCGAGCGCCTTGCGACAGCCCCGAAGCGGGGCAGCGCGGCAGTTCAGTCAGCGATACAGAGGCAGCATGGCCAGGCGGCGCTCGATCTCGTCCGTTTGTTGCGCATAGATATTCAGGTCGCTAAAGCGGCGCTTGAACTCGGCTTCCGACAGGTACTCGGGGAGCCCGGCGAGAGAGGGGAGCAGGTCCGCGTCAGTCACGCTCCCGCGTAGCACCTTGTACAGGCGCGGATAGTCGTCGACCACAAGCTCGCCAAAGCGTGTTCCTGCACGATCTGCCGCCAGATCGGCAAACGAAAAACCGCTACCTCCCCGGGAGTCGTCAATTTCCTTGTATACACCGATCGCATTCGCTGCCGGCTCGCCGGCCCAGGCAGCCAGGGCAGCCGAAATTCCGAAATGCTGAGCGCTGTCCTCACGGCCGAGCAGAGTCAGTTTCACCCGGCGCGCACGCGGCCACCCTTTTGCTTCCGGCAACAGCATCGCCAGGTTCTTTTCCGCCAGATAGCTTGCCAGAACCAGCAGTGCCGCGCGATTCGCCGAGAGGGTCTGGTCGCTTGCGGGTGCCAGCAGCGGAGCCAGGATTTGGCTCAAGGGAACGCGAGCGCGTGCAGCGTAGTGGTCGAGAAGGCCCGCCAGAGCCTTCTGGGCAGCGTGCATGTGAACGAGGTCCTGCGGCGTGAACGCCATCGACCTGGCACGGTCGAGCAGGTGCGGTTCCCAAACGTAGGTCAGCTCGACACTGTCGCGAGCGGGCTCGAAGGCCAGGCGCCGGATGGCCTGCCGGGCAATTTTCCACTCCTCCGAAAAGCCGGCGATGCTGATCGCCGAGGCGATCAGCCATTCGGCCAGAGCAGACGGGATCGGGAGGGAGCCCATCGATGCGGCAACGATATGCGGTTCGCCCTCCGCTTCCTGAAATACTGCGCGCAGATTGCAATAGCGGGGTCCAGGGATTCCGGGGGCGCGGATGGTCAGCTGGATTTCGGCAGTATCATCGCTCAGGACGAAGGTGCCGCGCCCCCCCAGGCTGCGGCTCGCAAAATGGTTGATGGCGGTGTCAATCAATGCCGAGGGAATGACAACCGTTCGTTCATCGCCACGCCGAAGCCGGCGCGGATCGTTGCTGACCAACAGCCGCCTGGCCTCGGCAATCGATGTTGGCGAGATCGTTTCGTCGCGGCTGACCATTGGCGCCGGATCGCTGGCGGCGAAAAGGAAGATCAGCGCTATGAGCAGCGGCAGCAGCGCAAGCATCCAGCACCGGCGACGCATCAGCGATATGGCCGGCGATCGAAGAAGCGACGTCATCTCCGGCGAAAGCCGTAGTGGCCCTCGCCCGGAGCAGGAAGCGCATGGCATGGATGAGGCGATCGGTACGCTGGCACGCGCAGGGTAGGTAGCTGAGTCAGCGCGCAGCGGGCGCTCATGGCGAGGGTTCTGACGAGGATCTTGAGCTCGTCGGCGTCGCAGCAAGGGTGGCGCTGCCAATCCGCAATTCGAAGCCGGCCTTGCGGAGCACGCGGGCTTCCATCTGCAGGTCGGCACGGGTCAGCGGATGCTCGACCAGCCAGGCTGGCGGAAAGGACAGGAACATTCGCTGCCCCTCCACGCGCAGACTGATCGCTGGCAGCGGCTCGTTGCTGCGACCGCGATGCAGCACCACTGCCAGGCGCAGCAGGGCGCACAGGCGACGGGCAGGGCGCGCCCAGTCCCTGGGCAGATCGGCAAAGGCGTCGGCGGGGAATGAGCGGCGGTGGCGCCTGACCAGCGCAGCCAGCAACTGCTGGTCGTTACGCGAGTAGCCCGGCAACTCGGAATGTTGCAGGACATAGGCGCCGTGCTTGTGGTACTGGTCATGGGTCAGCAGCAAACCAATCTCGTGCAGGCGGGCCGCTCGTTCGAGAACGCTCCGTGCTTCCCTCCCAGCCAACTTCCATGGTGTGCGAACCTGCCGCAGCAGCTCGAGCGCAGACGCGCTCACGCGCTCCGCCTGCGTTTCATCCAGATCGAAGCGCCGAATGACGTCGGCAATGGTACGGTCACGGACGTCTTCATGGCGGATGCGGCCGAGAAGATCATAGATCAGGCCTTCACGCAGCGCGCCTTCCGAAACCTCCATCCGGGCAACACCAAGCGCCTCACATAGCCCATGCAAGACCACGAAACCGCCCACGAAGACGCGCGCACGCGCCGGCTCCAGTTGCCAACGACGTGCCACTCCCGCACTGTCGCGCACTTCGAGCAAAGCCATACGCAGCCGCCGCAATCCTTCGAGCGTGATTCCCTCACGACTCCAGCCTTCGCTGATGATCACATCCTGAATGGCCTTGATCGATCCGGAAGCGCCGGTGACCGTCTCCAAACCGCGCACCAGATACTCTTCGCGAACGGGTTCGAGGTTCAGTTGGACGAGCAGTTCGGCATCGCGCAGGCGTGCCGCAGTGACACGACCATCGGCGAAGCAGGCACGGGTCAGGCTGACGCAACCCATGCGCAGGCTCGCCAGGTGCAGCGGGTCGAACTGTTCGCCGATGATCAGTTCCGTGCTGCCGCCCCCAATATCGACGACCAGGCGCTGACCGGCGACGTCGCCGACGCTGTGGGCGACGCCCAGATAGATCAGCCGCGCCTCTTCCTGGCCGCTGACAATCTCTACCCGGTGGCCGAGGAGTTGTTCCGCGCGGGCGACGAATTCGGCGCTGTTGCGTGCCTGCCGCAGGGTGTTGGTACCAACGATGCGCAGGCGTGCCGCCGGAATGTGCCGCAGTCGCTGACCGAACCGCGCCAGGCAATCCAGCGCCCGCTGTTGCGATTCGGCGGATAGCCGGTTGTGTCTGTCCAGACCGGCAGCAAGCTGAACCATCTCGCGCAAACGGTCGAGAATCTGCACATGCCCATTACTGATGCGGGCGACGATCATGTGAAAACTGTTCGAACCCAGGTCGATCGCCGCTACGAAATCGGAAGACACATTCGCTCTCCTCAACAGGACTCAAGTAAAACCGCCATTCGGCTCCGGCGCTGCCAGGCGTACGGTCAGACGGCTGCTGCGCCGCAGCGGGATGCCCGGCACCAGAAGACGCCCCCCGCCTTCCTCATGCCGCAGCCTGACGAAGGATCAATCCCCTGGCACGAGAATAGCGGTTCGACTCTCGCCGCGCCGTGAAATTCTGCACACGCAAGAGGTATATCGCTGATCCCTTCAGGAGTATCCCTGCGCCCGGCCCCTTGATCAATCATCAGCGCCCGCAGTCAAATCGACTGATCACACTCACCCCCATGTGACACACAGAATCAAGGCGTTAAGGTCCTCACAAATAATTCTGAAAGCATATTTTCTAACTTGAACGCGAGGACATCATGCAGGCGCTTCGCTATGCCGCATGGCGATCCGAAGAACGTGAGGTCATTCTGGTCGGTGCATGAAGCTGATCGTCGATATGAACCGGTCGCCGCGCTGGGTGAGCGTATTGGCTGGCGTCGGCTTCGAGGCGGCTCACTGGTCAACGCTCGGGGCGAAGGACGCCCCGGACTCGGCGATCATGGACTACGCTAGCGCGAACAATGTTGCCATTGCAGTGGAGAGGCTGACGTGCCATGTTGATCGGCTACGCCCGCGTCTCGACGCAGGATCAGAACCTTGACCTTCAGATCGAAGCCTTGACCAAGACTGGCTGCAAGAAGGCCTTCGATGATGAGTGTGAGTCTAGCCAACTACTCACTATACAAACGCACTTCACCCACTATCTAGCGCCGAACACCGGCGCGGTTCACTCCGCCGTTCCGATTGGTTGCACTTACGTTCGGAGCCACAGCCGCGGCGGGCCGAACGACAGCAGCCGTGGGCCGAGCCACACAACCTTTCGGTACGCCGACGGTCTTGCAATAGACGACGGCGCTCGCGGGTATGGCAGTGAAAGCCAGGCCAAAGGCTAGCCCTGCAGATAGAATTATTCGGTTCATCACAAACTCCTTCAAAAATCGAAAAAAAGCGAAAAGCGGCTGGTCGCGATACGGAACGTCAGCTTCCGCCCAGACCACTCCAATCACTTGTTTGGGCAGACTTCTTTAATTCTACATTAACAGATTCTAATGGCATTTTTGGGTGCTGGCGGCTGCCTTCGGTAGGCGCTGTCGCGGGCGCTTTGTCGCCGTGCATGACGCTCGGCGATGATTCGCACGAGGTCTTCGCGACCGTGAATCTTCACCGGGAGCTGCGCCACGAGCATGTCGACGACATCGGCACAGGACAGTAACTCGGCGTAGGGTGAGTGTTGCCGCCGCTCCTTGACGAGAAAGAGTAGTGCAACGCAGACGAGCGCCATGTGGTTGTACCAAGCCCGCCACTTGCGTACCTGGTAGTCGGCCATCCCACAGCAACCTTTCGCATTCTCGAAGGCGCGCTCGATGAAGTGGCGCTGTGCCTGCATGCGTGCCAGCTCGCGAAGTGGCGTGTCGGGCGCCGCGTTGGAGAGCATGAACTTCACCTCCTTGCCATCGCGGCGTGCCAGGAGATGCCATTGGCGGGCCTGTGCGCTGTTCGGATGACTGATCCACACGCGGGTATGGGCAAACATCGCGCGCACTTCACCCTTCTCCCCGTCGCGCAGGATCACCGGGTGCCACTCCTTTCGTTTCAGGCGCGCGGCCCATTCGCGGGCTTCCCAGGCCGGTACCCACGCCTTTCCCGGATCGGTAAAGTAAAACTGCTGGTCGCTGTGCACCTCGGTGGCGAATACCTCACCTGCATCGTCCCAATCAAACAGCAGCCAAGTCGCGTGGCCATAGAGGCCGTCGGCACCGATGAAGCCAAAGCGCACCCCGGCGGCTCGTGCCCGCTTGACCATCTCGGCAGCCATCTGCGGCTTAGTCCGAAAGACCCGTGCCGATTCCGGAATCCCCGCTTCCTGGCAACGCTTGGCGTCTTCAACCCAACGCTCTGGAAGGAACAATTCGAAGTCGATGATCGCCGCCTGCGACCCTCGTGCCAAGGCGGCATACACTCCAACCTGCGAGTTCTCGACCTTACCCAGGCGACCGTTGTACTGCCTGGCCACGCCCGCTGAATGGTCGCCCTTCTTTTGGACCCCAGACTCATCGAGCAACAGTCCCGTCTCTGGCCCACCGATCCACTCGTCCGCTTGTCGCGCCGTCTCCCGACGCACATTCTCAAAGTCCCATGCAGCATCGCTCAACATGTGGTGGAGGCTGTAATACTCGGTCTCCGCCACCGTCTCGCTCATCTGTTCCAGGTTCGCACGAGGGCTTTGAAAAAGGCCCCGCAAGTACTGTTCAGCTTGCTCGGCCGTGCTTCGCGTTTTACTGCGGAAACACTCCCGGAACGACTGAAAATGGCTGGTCAGATTCTCGCAGCAGCTGGCCACCGCACGCCCGATCCCAAATAAATAAATTTGGCGATTTCATCGTCATACTCCTTATGTGGTAGAGCATTAGATATGTAGCTCAATAGCCTGTATTTCAACCATTTTAGAAATGTGGCAAAGTAGAATTAATGTGAAAGTCGCGTATGTGACTCACGAATCTCCCCTCCCCTCTCGCGGGGGAGGGGTCGGGGGAGAGGGAAACGGTCATGACTTTCATGATCGGGGGTGCCTGGAAAAGTCATGACCGTTAGCGTCCGTTCTAGGCCGGCTGCCGACCGACATCATCCGCAACCTACTCACCGCTGCCGCTTCAAAGTTGCCGGTCGGAGGATGATAGCACTGCTGAGTATCGAACGGCGGCTTCCGTGTTGTCGGTGCTTGGCACCTATCAGTTTTCACGCCGCCATGGCGGTAGCACGCACCTGTTCGAGCGCCGCGACCAGTTCGTCAATCTGTGCGGAACTGAAGAGACCGTCGGGCCCCTGTGGCGTCAGATCGGTGAACGGCGATTCGTAGAGGAGTGCGGGGTCCATCACTCCTTGCTCGGTCAGGTGGTCGAGGATCAGGTTGACGAATTCGATCTGGTTCGCGGTCAGCGTCTTGCCGGCAAGGAAGCCGGTGAACGCCTCCTTGGTGGCTTCACGGTCCATGCCGACCAGCGAGCGCACAAAAAGCCCGAGCCCGTGACACGCCGTCCTGGCCAATTCGATCGCATCCGCCCCTCCGGCTCCGCTTTCGGCAAGCATCCGCTCCAGCTCGGCCAGGTCGGCCGCCGTCAGGGCCTTGTTCATCCGCAGTTTGTGGATCGCGACGTGGTCCTGATGCGCGCGCAGGAATGCCTGCGCCTTGGCACGGAACCTCGCGTAGTCCGTGCCCTCGCCGAACCCCGGCAGGGCGACCGCCATTTCCTCGCCCATCGCATCCGCGAAGTCGGTGTAGATGGGCTTGCGCTTCTGCTTGTCGATGAACTTGATCAGATCACGCAGGCGCCGGCGCATGCCTTCGAGCATCGGCACGGTCACGTCCTGCCACCACGCCTGCGTCTGCACGTCCTGGATGAACGCCATCCGATCGCGCACCATCGGAATCGCGGACTTCTCCTCGAGCAGGCCGGCAAGACCCTTCACCTGCTCGCGCAGGCGAACGAAGCCGGGCTCGCAGCGCAACATGGCAAGCTGCAGCTTGAGCACCAGCAGGTCGAAGCGCTTGGCCTCTTCGCCCTCGGGGTCCAGCGCCGACGGCAGTCCAGCCACTTCGCGCGAGAGCTCGGAGAGCGACTCCGGCGACAGGGTCGCCCAGGCCTCGGGTCTGGCGTATGGCTCGACGATGCGCCGCTTCGGCCGCACGACAAAGTTGTCCAGGTTCATGGCGACGACTTCCCGCTGCAGCAAGACGGCAAGCTGCGCGCGCACTTCGCCGTCGGTTTCCGGATGCCCGTGCGGTATGGCCCGCTGCTCATGCGCCGCATGACGGTCGGCAGCCGCCAGCTTCCTGTCCAGTTCGCCGATCAACTCCAGCCGCGCATTGAACAGCCGTTTGCCGAGCGCTTCGGCGAGCGCGCCCTCGCTGGCCGGGATGTCCTGGCTGAAGTACTCCAGGTTCTGGCAGTAGTCGAAGACGTAGAAGAAGGTCTTGTGCTGGCCCGGCCCGAACAGGTCCAGGCAGAGGCGCGTGCCGCGACCGAGCATCTGCCAGAACTTGGTTTTCGAGCGCACCAGCTTGAAGAAGACCAGATTCACGACCTCGGGGATGTCGATTCCGGTATCGAGCATGTCCACCGAGATGGCGATGTGCGGCGTCTTGTCCCTCGCCGCGAAGCTGTCGATCAGGCTCTGCGCATACTCGGTCCTGAAGGTGATGACGCGCGCGAACTCGCCCTTGTAATGCGGGTAGTTGGCGTTGAAACGCTCGGCGATAAACTCGGCATGGCGCTGATTCTTGGCGAACAGGATGGTCTTGCCGAGCCGGTCGCCGCCGGCCACGGTCACGCCGCGCGTCATCAGGTGTTGCAGCACCTTGTCCACCGTGTCCTTGTTGAACAGCCACCGGTTGACGGCTTCGGCTTCGACCCGATCGGGAACGCTGCCTTCTTCATCCCACTCCAGTGCGTCCCATTGCTCCTTGTCGTCCTCCGACAGCTCGTCGTAGCGGATCCCCTCGCGCTGGAACTTGAGCGGTACCGACACGGCCTGCGGCGGCACGAGGAAGCCGTCGTGCACCGCCTCGGCGAGCGAGTAGGCGTCGGTCGGCACGCCGTTCTCGAGGTCGAACAGGCTGTAGGTGTTGCGGTCCAGCTCGTCCTTGGGTGTTGCCGTGAGCCCCACCAGCAGGGCATCGAAGTAATCGAAGATGGCACGGTACTTCTGAAAGACCGAACGGTGCGCCTCGTCGATGATGACGAGATCGAAGTGCCCGACGCCGAAGCGCCGCTGACCATTCCTCGTCTCGTCGATCAGCCCCATCATCGTCGGATAGGTCGAGACGAAGACCCGCCCCTCGGCGTCCTTCTCGCTCACCAGGTTCACCGGGGAGGCATCCGGCAGGTGGCGCTTGAAGGCATTCACCGCCTGGTTCACGAGTGCCACGCGGTCGGCGAGGAACAGCACGCGCTTGACGCGGTTGCAGCGCATCAGCAGATCGCACAGCGCGATCACCGTGCGCGTCTTGCCGGCGCCGGTGGCCTGCACCAGCAAGGCCTTCCGGTCATGGTCGCGCTCGAAGGATTCGGCGATGCGGCGGATACCACGCCACTGATAATAGCGCTCGACGATGTCCTTGTTCAGCTCGGCCGTGGCGAGTGACTTGCGACTTGCGCGCCGCTGGATGGCGAGTTCCAGCTCCGCCTTCTTGTAGAAGCCCTGCACGGCGCGCGGCGGGTAGTTCGTATCGTCCCAGAGCCAGTGCTCGTAGCCGTTGGAAAAGAAGATCAACGGGCGCTGGCCGAACTGGCGCTGCAGGCAGTCGGCGTAGAGCCTGGCCTGCTGCTGGCCCGCGCGCGCGTCGCGGCGTGTGCGCTTGGCCTCGACCAGCCCGAGCGGCTTGCCGTCGTCGCCCCAGAGCACGTAGTCGACGAAGCCCCTGCCGTCGTTGTTCGGCATGCCGGCGACCGCGAATTCCCGGTCGCGCGTCTGGTCCAGCGGCCAGCCGGCTTCCTTGAGCAGGAGGTCGATGAAGTAGTCGCGGGTTTCCGCCTCGGAGTAGTCGTGCGTATCCGGTTGCGCCGTGGCCGCCAGCTTCGCCGCCGCCACCTCGGCGCGCAGGCGTTGCAGTTCCTCGTCGAGCGCCGTCCTGTCCGCCAGCAAGGCGGTGAGCTTCTCGTCGCGCTCGCGCAGGCCGGCTTCGAGCTGCTGCAATTGCTCGGCGCTCTGCCCCGGCGCGGGCGCGGCCCTGGGCAGTGCGGCGGCGTCGAACACCACTCCCGGCGCCGGGCGCCCGACGCGGCCATAGGTGCGGGCGAGCCAATAGGCCACATGGAACAGCTCGCGTACGGCGACCAGCGCGTCGTCGTGCGGGATCGCGCGCTGGCCGTGCACGGCGCGGTTGCCGAGCGTGTTGATGACGCGTGCCTTGCTGAACACCGCTTCGCCCGCCGCCTGCTTGAAACTCGGCTCGTGGATCAGCGCCGAGAGATTGTCCTGATACGGCAGCTTGAGCGCCGCGTCGTGCTTGTACGCCCAGGCGACCGCCAGTTCCAGCGCCCGGCGTGCGTAGAAGCAGGCGCTGCGCGGGTCGGCGTGCGCCGCCACCTCGGCTCGGCTTGCCGCTTCCAGCACGGCGGGCCACTCACGTTCCAGGAAAGAGAATTGGCTCATCGTCGCCCGTCCGGCGGGGCCATGCCCTCGTTGAGTATCTCGACATGGCGCGCGTAGCTGAACACCCGGCCGCGTTGCTTGCGCGTCAGTTCGGCGACGACGCCGAGGCGCTCCAGATGAACCAGCGCCTTGTTCACGGTGGCTGGCGTCAGTCCGGTCGTCGCGGCGAGCGACGCGGCGGTAGCGATCGGTTGGCTCTGCAAGGCCTGGTGAATCGCCAGTGCCGACGCCGCGGCGCGCCCCAGCGCGGCGATCCGCTGCCCATCGGCGGCGGCCAGTTCCAGCAGACGCCTGGCCGATGTCGTGGCCTCGGTGGCGCTCGCCAGCACGGCATCGGCGAAGAACTCGAGCCAGGTCTCCCAGTCGCCCGTCAGCCGCACCGAGTTGAGCAGCTCGTAATACGTCTGCCGGTGCTCCTTGAAATGCAGACTCAAGTACAGCATCGGCTCGCGCATCAGCCCGTCCGCCGAGAGCTGCAGCGCGATCAGCAATCGACCGAGCCGCCCGTTGCCGTCGAGGAAGGGGTGAATGGTCTCGAACTGCACGTGCGCCAGCGCCGCCTTCACCAGCGGTGGTGTCGGCTCGGGCAGGTTGTGCAGGAAGCGCTCGAAGAGCCGCAGGCAGTCATCGATTTCGTTGACTGGAGGCGGCACGAACACCGCGTTGCCGGGCCGCGTGCCGCCGATCCAGACCTGACTGGTGCGAAACTCGCCAGGCGTGAGCGTGGCGCCGCGCCCGGAGTCGCCGATCAGCATGGCATGCACTTCGCGGAGCAGCCGCAGCGACAGCGGAAAACCGCCACGCAGCCGCTGCAGGCCGTGCTCCAGCGCCGCCACGTAGCGGCTCACCTCGCGCGCATCTTCCAGCGGCACGCCCGGCTGCTCGTCGAGTTCGAACAACATCAGGTCGGCGAGCGAAGACTGCGTGCCCTCGATCATCGACGACAGCACCGCCTCCTTGCGCACGAAGCTGTAGAGCAGCAGCGCTGCGTTCGGCAGCAGGTCGGTCACCGCGTCGAGCCGGCCCAGCGCCACCAGTGCGGCGTCGAAGCGGCCGCGCAGCGCCGGCGTCCAGTCGATCGCCGGCCGCGGCGGCAACGGCGCCGGGACGAAGGCCTGGAACGACTCGCCAGCGGTGGCAACCTTGAGGTAACGGCCTTGCAGCGGGCGCTTCATCGGTGGCGGGAGGGGAGACTAAAATAGCGGCAAGCGCTATTTTAGGTTGGAAGCACTTCGTAAAACAATACCGGCGACCGGACAGGCGCGAATGAACTCACGGCGCACGGCTATAGATCCTCTCGGAAGGCGACGTGCTGGAGGGAGGCGAAGAGGGCGTCGAAGTTTGCCAGCGACCTGTGATGCTCCGCCTTCAGCGCGTCTACCGCTGCCACTCGGCAGCCAAATTCTCGCTGCAACGGGAGCGGAGGAACCGTCACCGGAACTCGCGCCAAGTTTGATTGGTTGATGCCGGAGATTGTTGACTGGGTAATGAACGGCTTAACGCACTTCTGCTTCACCCGTTCATTGCCAAGGTAGTGGTACAGGTACAGGGCCGTAAGCTTGTTGGGGTGAGGCGTAACTCTGATGAACGAGGATTCGAAAATTAGTGGCTCGCTCGATTTTGGAATTAGGCACGGTTTGGCGGCACCTTCCAATGTGAGAGAGCGTCGTGCAAGCAAAATGTCGTTTTCCGAGAGTGCATACTTCTCCACGTCAGACTTTGCGCAGACAACGCGTTTGAGTTGGCCGCGACGGACAACCTCACAAAAAGCGTCGCTCATATGCACCATCTCCACTCCGCCCAGTTCGGTGTAAGACTCCTTTGGGAAATACGCACCGTTCTGCAAGAGCCGCTTCAGCACAGCTTCCAGCGGTTGAACTGGAAAACGCTGCGTGTGTGAGGCAGGGTCACCAAACATGTCGAGGAAGATGGATTGGGTGAGGGTGTCGAGTTGTGCGAGGGCGGCGCGGCGCTTGACCCGCAGCGCGTCCGCTTTGTCGAGGATCTCCGCAATCCGCCGTTGTTCGGGGAGGGGTGGGAGAGGAATCTTCACCCCGCTGACGAGATCTATGTTCAGGTTCTTAACCGTCGCTCCAGCCGCTCGACGCTGGAACTCGGAATAGACAGCCTTCGAACCCAGCAGATGGTAGAAGAAGTCGGCATCGGCGTCGTGCCGGCGAGGCGAGAGCACAAGCCAGCCGTCGTGAATGCACCCCGAGGTGCGCATGATGTACGGCTTTCCGAAGCTCATGGAGTTGGTCAAAAGGAAGTCCCCCGGCTTCACTGCGCGCGAGCGCTGCGCCCCCTCTGGTCGGATGCGTTTCTTGGTCCCGGTGATGTACTTCGAACCTTCAGTCGCGTCACCGATCATGATCCAGTTGATACCGGATGGGTCGTCTGTGATGAAGTCGTCAATCGGTCGCGGAGAGCCGCCACGATTGATCTCGAAAACGTCACGGAGGGCTACAAGGGGCCAGTCACTCATCCGAGCATCCCCTCCAACTCCTTCATCCCCCGCAGGATCTCCTCCTCCAGCTTCGCCAGATCCGCAAGGATCTCCTTCGGCGCCCGGTGCTCGACCGTCTCATGCACCACTTCCTTGTAGCGGTTGAGCGAGAGGTCGTAGCCCTGTGCGGCGATGTCGGCCTTCGGCACGCAGAAGCTCTGCGCGGTGCGCGGGCGTTCGCGTTCGGCGCCATTGCGCTCGGCCCAGCGCGCCAGCACGTCGGGCAGGTTGTTCTTGCCGTGCTCCTCCGCGACCAGCGCGCTGCGCGGCACGGAGCCAAGCTTGTCTTCCGGCAGCAGCGGCGTGCGCTTGTCGTCGAGGCTCCAGCCGTCGGCGGCGACGTCGTAGAACCAGACCTGGTCGGTGCCGCCCGAGTTGGTCTTGGTGAACAGCAGGATGGCGGTGGACACACCGGCATAGGGCTTGAAGACGCCGCCGGGCAGCTTGACGACGGCGTCGAGCTTCTGGTCTTCGACCAGCATCCGGCGCAGTTGCTTGTGCGCGGTGCTGGAGCCGAACAGCACGCCGTCGGGAACGATCACCGCGGCGCGGCCGCCGGGTTTGAGCAGGCGCAGGAAAAGCGCGAGGAAGAGCAGCTCGGTCTTCTTCGTCTTGACGATCTGCAGCAGGTCCTTCGCGGTGTTCTCGTAGTCGAGACTGCCGGCGAAGGGGGGATTGGCGAGCAGCAGTGTGTATTTTTCTTCCTCTCCGGCATGGTCCTGCGCCAGCGAGTCGCGGTAACGGATGTCGGGATTCTCGACGCCGTGCAGCAGCATGTTCATGCTGCCGATGCGCAGCATGGTGTTGTCGAAGTCGAAGCCGTGGAACATGTGATGATGAAAATGCTCGCGCCGCCTGGCGTCGTGCAGGAGGTTCGGGTGGCGCTGGCGCAGGACCTCGCCCGCCGTGACCAGGAAACCGGCCGTGCCGCAGGCCGGGTCGCAGATCACGTCGGTCGGCTGCGGTGCGGTCAGTTCGACCATCAGCCGGATGATGTGGCGCGGCGTGCGGAACTGGCCGTTCTGCCCGGCGCTGGCGATCTTGCCGAGCATGTATTCGTAGACGTCGCCCTTGGTGTCGCGATCCTCCATCGGCACGGCGTCGAGCAGGTCCACCACCTTGGCCAGCAGCGCCGCCGACGGAATGGTGAAGCGTGCATCCTGCATGTGCTGCGCGTAGGTGGAGCCGTCGCCGCCGAGCGTGCGCAGGAAGGGAAAGACGTGCTCGCTGACCACGGCGTACATCTCGCTCGCGGCGAAGTGCTTGAAGCGCGACCAGCGCAGGTTTTCGAAGGAGTGGCCGCCGTTCCTGCCGATGCCGTCGTTGCCCGCGGGGAAGATCCGGCGCGTCATCGGCGTTCCGAGCCGGGCGGAGCGGTTCTCTTCCAGCGTGTGCAGGTCGTCCAGCCGGCGCAGGAAGAGCAGATAGGTGATCTGCTCGATCACCTCGAGCGGGTTGGAGATGCCGCCCGACCAGAAGGCGTTCCAGATCTGGTCGATCTGGCTCTTGATGTTGCCGGTGATCATGAGGAGATGCTCCGAATGGTGGTCTCGTTGAGCCTTGGCGGCATGCTCGCCTTCGCCGAGGTACCCAAACGCGCCAGCCGAGGTGATCAGCATCCATACCGTGGTCGCCAGGGTCCTGTAGATCCGGAGCATCACGGGTGCCGTGGTCCACTGCTTGTACAGGAGGAGCAGCGATTGTAGTACAGATTGACCGGCATCCCGCGTTCGCCGGGCGGCGCGAGCTCGATCTCGAACGCGGCGCCGCGCAGGCCTACATCGAGCGTTATTTCGCGCGTTACCCTGGGGTGGCGCGCTACATGGCGACGACGCGCGAGGCCGCCAGGACGCAGGGCTATGTCGAAACGGTTTTCGGCCGCCGGCTGTGACTGCCGGAAATCCGCTCGAGCCAGGCCGGTCGCCGCCAAGGCGCCGAGCGGGCGGCGATCAACGCCCCGATGCAGGGTTCGGCGGCCGATCTCATCAAGTCGGCGATGATCGCCGTGCAGGGCTGGCTCGACGCCGAGCGCCTGCAGACACGCCTCTTGATGCAGGCGCACGACGAACTCATCCTCGAAGTGCCGGACGACGAACTGGCGCGTGTGCGCGGGGAACTGCCGTCGTCGGCTGTTGGTTGGACCGGAGATCTCCGCACGAGAAAGATCACCCCCGCCAATCGGCCCGTGGCCGACGGTCGTACGGTGCGCCCCCCGACGACGCCGTGTGGCTGCTTTGCGGAAAACGCTCTCAACGGCTACTATCGGCCAGAGCCGGCCGTAGCAGCCCAAGAAATCGAGCCGGACGAACGGCAGCGAACTCATCAGTGAATCCCAATGACAACGACAGAAAGCCAGATTGAGCAGGATCTGATCGCCAAGCTTGAAGCGCTGAAATACGACTATCGACCGGAGATTTGTGATCGGGCATCGCTGGAGGCAAATTTCCGCGAAAAATTCCAGAAACTGAACCGCGTTAGCCTGAGCAACAGCGAATTTGAACGGCTGAAGGACGATCTGGTTACGGCCGATGTCTTTGCCGCATCCCGCCGTCTGCGCGAGATCAACAGCTTCGAGCGCGACGATGGCACGCCGCTGTTCTACACACTGGTCAATATCAAGGACTGGTGCAAAAACACCTTCCAGGCCGGTTGCGTCGAAGCAAACACCCACACCGAGACCCTGGTCCGACGGCTGCTATCCACCGACTACACCGACAAGGTGATCGTCACCACCATCCAGAAGCTGGGTATCGCGCTCGACGGCACCCAAAAGCGCAAATACAAGGAACGCCTGGAGGCGCTGCGCAACAAGCGCGTGGTCTTCATCTTCGACGAATGCCACCGCTCCCAGTTTGGCGACAACCACAAGGCCATCAAAGACTTCTTCCCGAATGCACAGCTCTTCGGCTTCACCGGCACGCCCATCTTTGGCGACAACGCCAGCAAAGTGAAGGTGCAAGACCAGCAAGCCAACGACATCACCACGGAAGACGTCTTCGAGAAGCAATTGCACGCCTACACCATCACCCACGCCATTGCAGACCGCAACGTGCTGCAATTTCACGTCGACTACTTCAAGGCCGACGGCAAGGACAAAGACAAGGCCACTGGCGAACTCAAGCAGCAAGCCGTGGCGGACACCATTCTAGCCAAGCATGACACCGCCACCGCCGGGCGCAAGTTCAACGCCCTGCTGGCCTGCGCCAGCATCAACCACGCCATTGCCTACCACGAACTTTTCAAGGAAACCCAGGCCAGGCGCTTGGCGGCAGACCCGAGCTTTCGCCCACTCAATATCGCCTGCGTATTCTCGCCACCGGCCGAAGGCGACAAGGACGTGCAGCGCCTCAAGACCAGGCTCGACCAGTACACCGATCTCACCGAGGTCGAGCAGGCCAACATTGCCGCCGTGATGCCCGAAGACCAGCTCAAAGCCTTCCGCGGCGCGTATCTCGAAACCGCCAGGCGCCTCAAGGCCCGGCAGGGCACCGGCCAGCCAGACCGGCTCAGCGGAGCTACTAGGCTGCGCGCAACGCGGCGGGCATTGCCGCCGAGGGCGGCATCCACAGTCTTCGCCACGCCTCCGCCACGCACCTGCTCGAAGCCGGCGTTGATCTGTTCAGCATCGGCCGCCTCCTGGGCCATGGCCATCTGTCGACGACCGCGCGGTATCTGCATCTGGCGCGTTCGTCGCTCACCGGAAACACCTCCCCGCTCGACCGGCTCCCGCCGCGTCCCTGAGCCCCAGGGGTGACGCTGGCCGAGATCTTCCGCCGGCACGGGCCGGCGTACCTCGCGAAGCACGTCCTGTCGTCGGCCAAGGCCAAAGTGTGGCGGGCGATCGTTGCCTGTCGCACGGTCCTCCTCGGTGGCCACGTCGAGACCTGCGACTGTTGCGGGGTGACGCGACCCATCTATCATCGCGTCGCGATCTCGAACGAGCGTCTCGTCGCCAGGGACGACACGACGGTCCGTTTGCGCGTGCGCGCGAAGTCGGGCAGACGCGTGGTCGCCTTGCCGGCGGAGGAGTTCCTCGATCGCTTCCTGCTGCACGTCTTGCCGAGCGGTTTCAAGCGAATTCGCCATTACGGCCTGCTCGCTCCGGCCGCGAAGGCGACGCACCTCGCTCTCGCCCGCCAGGCCTTGTCGGCGCCCCAACCCGATCCGGTGATCACCGCATCGGTGGAGGAGTTCCTGCAGCGCGTCGGCCGCGCCGAGTGGGCGCGCTGTCCCCATTGCCGCGAGGGACGGTTTGTCGTGACCGCGGCGATTATGCCCCTGCGACAGGCGACGCCGCACAACCGCTCTGTGCGGGGACCACCGTGAGAGCGCTCCGGCGGTACCGAAACGCTTCCAAGTGCGCGCAATGGCAGCTCCACCCGCCAGGAGAGAACTCGTCGGCAACGTGCCCAAACCTCGAGGGCGCTGCGGGACAGGGCTCACCAGCGCGTGCTTATCGCTCCTACCCCACCTCCACAACCCGCGGGAAGGCACCGATGAAGCCCTTGCCACCCCGTCTGACCCCTCCCCGACCCAAGGCGCGGAACGCTTACAATTCCCATAACTGCTGCCGCCAAGGCGCTTTAGTATCTGTCCAGAAATAAGTTGTACAAGTTCAAACCGATGGCCGGATGGTGTAGTTCCATTCACCATGAAACTCGGAGCGTTCTATGTGAACTTTATCGAGTTCATCATCAGTCACGTGTATGCCTTTCGCGTAGGTGTTGGTATCCATCTCCGCCTCAATTTTTAGGCCTGCTTGTGTGGTGGTGGCAGCAATCAAATTGACGATGACCTCATGGCTGACCAGAGGCTTTCCTCGCCAATTCATACTGATGTAGCTGAACATCCGATGTTCGATCTTATTCCATTTGCTAGTTCCCGGTGGAAAATGGCAGATCGAGATGCATAGGCCGGTTTGGTCGGCCAGACGCTGTAAAGCGACCTTCCATAACCGTACTCTCGCCCCATTGCTGCCACCACCATCCGCAGTCACCAACAGTTCGGTAGCCCCGGGATAACGAATTCGTCCCATCTTTTCCCACCACCGTCGTAACGTTTCCACCGCAAACTCGGCGGTGTCATGATCGACCCCAACGCTAACCCAACCGGTGTTTGCCGTTGGATCATAGACGCCATAGGGATTCACTTTGCCTAGGGTCTTGTCGATAAAGTCATGAACGCGAACCGGTTCGGGGTTTCCTTTGGGGCGCCACTCTCGGCCTCCATTTTTGAAGTCCCCGACGAGTTCCTTTTTCTTGGTATCGACTGAAACCACAGGCTGTCCCCGTCGTTGGAAATCCTCGACTCGACCGTGAATGTAACGGAATTGAGCATCCCGGTCCGGATGGACGGTGCCTTCCTTGGTCTTTTGATTTCCCTGAAGGCTATAGCCCAACTTATCCAGCAAAACCGCTACGGTCTGACGACCAATCCGGTGGCCTTGTTGTTCAAGGGCCGCCGCCAGTTGACGGGTACTCAGACAGGTCCACCGTAAAGGATTCTCAGGGTCTCCCCGGGTGGTCGGTTCCACCAATCTTTCCAGCGCCGAGAGCAATGTCGGCTCGTGCTCGATCAGCTTCTTGCGTCCACCCCCTGCTTTTCGGACGTGTCTACGAGAACCCGCCGGGTCGTCCTGGGCATGACCGCATTTTTCCGAATACAGCGTCATTCGCGATAGCCCCGTGGCTTTAGCGACGATGCTTTGTCCGCCGTAACCGAGCGCCTCGGCTTCCGCCAACGCCCACACACGACGCCCCCGCTCATCCAAAACCGTGGACACGCGCTCGAACTTCTTACGGATCGTTTCAACTAGCTCGTCATTACTCATGACGAGATCGTCGCCTACTCGTATAAGTTGTACAAGTTATTTCTGGACAGATACTTAGTCCAACGAGGTTTATCTGCCGCGGATACGTCTGCAGTTGAACTCGACCGGCTCGGCGCGGCAGATAAACGCTATTCGTTGCGGCGCAATCCACGTCCGCGGCGACCCGCTGGCTCAAGTCTCGAACGGGTTCAGCAGCGGCACTCCGAACGGCTTGAAGTCAGCCACGTTTCTGGTCACAACCGTGAGGCCGTGGACTTTGGCCGTCGCCGCAATCATGGCGTCCTCGTACACGGTGTCCGACCGCCTGTGCATCAACTGAGCCCACGCGCGGAAGGTCGCCGCGTCCATCGAGAGAACGTTGTATGAGCCGGCCACCATCTCAAGCCAAGCTTCGATCTCTGATGCCTTCGCCTCATCCTGCTCACGCGTGATCTCGATGCCAGACTGAATCTCGCCTATGGTCACCGCAGAAAGATGAAGCTGCGTATCTTCGAGTCCTTCAAACCATGCCAGCACGGCTCCGTGAGGCTTCGGTTTGCGCAGTTCTGAGACAATGTTGGTGTCAAGCAGGTACATCAGTTCACCTTGCTGCCGCCGGCGTGCGCCTGCGAGCTGCACCGCGCGCAGGAACAACAAGCTCGGTTCGTCCCTGATCAGAAAGCAGGAGTTGCTTGAGTGAAGGCCGCGCTGCAGCCTGGAGTCGCCGCCATTCGTCTATGGGCACCAGTACAGCGGCCGCTGCTCCTCGCTTCGTCACCATCTGTGGTCCTTCGGCTAGGCAAGTTTCGAGGAACTCACTGAACCGTGCCTTGGCGTCCTGGATAGGCCATATTTGCATTGCTCGCTCCACAATGACTAGTATGCTGACTAGTCTAGCATCATCCGACGCACGGCGCCGCCTAACGGCCATGACTTTTCCAGGCCCCCCGATCATGAAAGTCACGGCCGTTTCCCTCTCCCCCGACCCCTTTCTCCTTACTTCCGCGAGTTCGGAATCGACGCGAGCGCCATTCCCGCGGGGCCGGGGCGCGTGCCCTTCAGCACCCACCGCAGCCGCCGACGTGCTGGAGGAATTCAAGCCCGCCGTCGTGAGTTTTCATTTCGGCCTGCCTGCACCCGAACTGCTGGAGCGGGTACGCAGGTGGGGTGCGAAAATTCTTTCTTCTGCAACAACTGTCGACGAAGCGCTCTGGCTGGAGGCGCGTGGAGTTGATGCCGTCATTGCGCAAGGGCTCGAAGCGGGCGGGCATCGCGGTAACTTTCTGTCGGAGGATCTCAACACGCAGGTCGGCACGTTCGCATTGGTGCCGCAGATCGTTCGGGCGGTGAAGATCCCGGTCATCGCAGCCGGCGGCATCGCGGACGCCAAGGGTGTCGCGGCAGCCATGGCGCTCGGCGCTGCCGGGGTGCAGATCGGGACAGCCTATATGTTGTGCGCCGAAGCCACCACGAGCGCGGTGCATCGCGCGGCCCTGAAAAGCGACGCGGCTCGCGTCACGGCGCTCACCAACCTGTTCACCGGACGGCCCGCTCGCGGCATTGTGAACCGCCTGATGCGCGAAATTGGGCCCATGAGCCCCGCCGCCCCGGCTTTTCCTCTAGCGACTGCAGCCATCGCTTCCTTGCGCGTGAAGGCTGAAAGCCTGGGCAGCGGTGAGTTCTCGCCCTTGTGGGCCGGGCAAAATGCGAGCGGATGCAAAGAGGTTTCCGCAGATCTTCTTACGATAGAACTGGCGGGCGCACTCGAAGATGCACGCTAACCCGCCAATCAACACGGACCTGTGCCAGCGGCGCTGCGCACCGCAGACACAGGCTGACTAGGAACAGCGCGGCGATACGTGATTTGTCACAACTCATTCTGTTTGATGGTCGTCATTCGCCCGAGCACGGGCCGACATGCATTGGCTTCTCACCGAAGGCTTCTTGCTTGCGTTGGAACTGCGGTGGCTTGCATCATGTCGTGTCTCTCGCGAGCGATTGGCGTTTTGCGAGAGCACGGCTTCCAACCCCGATGGCGAGCGCGACGACGACCAGAATGGCCGCGACGGCGAACGTGATCCTCATACCTGCGGCAACAGCCTCGGGACGCGCCGTTGTGATGTCGGTCGTCGCGGATGCGAACACAAACACTGCACCCATAACGGATGCCCCGGTGATGAGTCCAATATTGCGCGATAGGCTGAGCAAGCCAGAAATGACGCCGCGCTGGTCTTGCCGGATACCAGCCATGACGGTGGTGTTGTTAGCGGTCTGGAACAGCGCATAGCTGGCGGTGATAATGACGAGGGGGGCGATGTAGCCAGATATGCCGAGCCACGCCGGCACTATGGATAGAATGAAGGAGCCTGTCGCTACACCGATGAGCCCGACGATGGTCATGCGATCAGAGCCAAAGCTATCCACACTGCGGCCAGAAGGAACTCCGCTCAATGCGGCGGCAAGCGGACCGACCGACATGACGAGTCCGACAAGGGTCGCATCGAGACCGAGCGCACGAGATAGATAGAACGGGCCGACCACCAGCGTCGCCATAATCACCGTCGATACGAGCGCGCTCATGGCGAGATTCGTACTCAGCATTGAATTGCCGAACATCTGCAATTGAATCAAAGGTGATGCTACTCTCGTCTCGGCACGCATGAAGAGGCCGACTCCGAATGCAGCGGCCAACAACAGAGCCAGGTTGAGAAAACCGAAACTACCGTGCCCAATTGTCATGGCGAGCGCATAAGCCAAAAGCGCCAGGGCAAGAAGCAACGTGCCCACATGATCGAAGCCGACCCGGTTGGTCTTCGGCCCTTGGCGATCAACGGGCAGGTAGCGACGCGCGAGAAGAAAAGCCAGGATACCCAGCGGTACCTTGACGAAAAAGATTGCCCGCCAACCGAATCCGGCGATCAGAACACCACCAAGCGACGGACCGAGCGCGGTACCAATCGCAGACATCGTTCCGAGCAGCCCCATGGCGCTACCGGTCTTTGCCTTTGGAACCGTCTCGCCGACAAACGCAATGGTGAGTGCCATCATGATGGCCGCGCCGAGGCCCTGCACTGCCCGGGCCGTTATCAGCAGCCAGAGCGTGGGAGCAACGCCGCACAGGACCGAGGCCACGGTGAACAGGAAGATTCCGGCGAGTAGCAGCCTCCGGCGACCGGTGATGTCACCGAGCCGTCCGACACTGACGATCAGGGTGGTGATGGCGAGAAGATAGGCGAGGACGATCCACTGGACTTCCTGGAAAGAGGCAGCGAACGCTTGTGCTAGCGTTGGCAAGGCCACATTGGCGACGCTGGTGCCAAGCGAGGACAACAACATCGATAACGAAAGGCTGGCGAGCACCCAGCGAATCGACGGTGCCTGTTCCACACTTCCAACTACTACCTCATCTTGTTCCGCAATGGTCGGATTCATCATGAACTCCTTTTCCCGACGACTCCAAAATGGAGCGGTCAGAAACTGACTCTATTCCTATGTCGGACATAGCGGAAGGCGCATTGTTTGCACTTTATTCGTGCGTTTGACGCCACATCATAACCAGGCTGTGCTATGGTCGATGCATGTCGAAACCAGATTTCAACCTGCTGGTTACTCTTGATGTGTTGCTCGCGGAAGGTAGTGTTGCACGCGCCGCCCGACGGTTACGGCTTAGCCCGTCAGCTATGAGCCGGGCGCTGGCGCGGTTGCGTGAAACGACGGGTGATCCGCTGCTGGTGAGAGCTGGACGCGGTCTCGTCTCGACGCCAAGGGCGCTCGAACTGCGCGAACGTGTCAGTCAGCTTGTGCAGGATGCTGAAGAGGTTCTACGCCCGGCAGAAAAGCTCAACCTCAAACAGCTAGTCCGAACATTTACACTGCGGACCAGCGAAGGCTTTGTGGAGAACTTCGGGCCAGTCCTTATTGCTCGCGTCGCCGAGGAAGCGCCCGGCGTGCGGCTGTGCTTCGTACAGAAGCCAAACAAAGATAGCACGTCACTTCGCGAAGGAATTGTCGATCTGGAAACAGGAGTTGTTGAGGAAAAGACGGCCCCGGAATTGCGTGTACAAGCACTATTCATAGACCGTCTCATCGGTGTTGTGCGAATCGGCCATTCGCTGTGCCAAGGCGAAATCACGACTACCCGTTATGCGGTCGGCAGGCACATCTGCGTCTCGCGACAGGGACCGGACAAGGACCCAATTGACGAGGCTCTCAAGCCATTCGGGTTGGAAAGAAAAATCGCCGTGGTCCTCGTCGGTGGCTTTTCGACCGCGCTCGCTCTGGCTAGGGCCTCCGATCTGGTTGCCAGCGTTCCTGAACGACATACTGGAAACCTTCGCGCCGGAATGCATAGTTTTCCGATTCCGGTCTCCACGCCGGAGTTTACAATTTCATTGCACTGGCACCCGCGGATGGATTCAGATCAAGCGCATCGTTGGCTGCGCGGGTGCGTTCGGAATGTATGCGCGGAAAAACTCACGGATTCGTCGATATGCAGAGAATCCGCCGCCGAGTGAAAGGACGTTACGAGATTTAACTACCTTTCTCGGCCTCTCGTCAAAATGACCCTAGTCGCCAGTGAATGTTTGTTCCTGGCGCACATCGGTCAACAAGGCAGGAGGCAAACGACCGCTTATTTTCCGATTCCTGGCCGACAGCACGCACACGTAATGGATCCCAAGAGCTGCCGTTGCTCTTCCCATCCATTGGCGAATTACCGCTGCCGCACAGCTTTACAATTTCATTGCACTGGCACCCGCGGATGGATTCAGATCAAGCGCATCGTTGGCTGCGCGGGTGCGTTCGGAATGTATGCGCGGAAAAACTCACGGATTCGTCGATATGCAGAGAATCCGCCGCCGAGTGAAAGGACGTTACGAGATTTAACTACCTTTCTCGGCCTCTCGTCAAAATGACCCTAGTCGCCAGTGAATGTTTGTTCCTGGCGCACATCGGTCAACAAGGCAGGAGGCAAACGACCGCTTATGGGAATTTCCGTGAAGGTCCGTTCCTGGCCGACAGCACGCACACGTAATGGATCCCAAGAGCTGCCGTTGCTCTTCCCATCCATTGGCGAATTACCGCTGCCGCACAGCTTGCAGTTGCAAGCGGTTTGCCAGTGAAATCCTGGCTCAGGCGGTGGCTGCACATTGTGCGGCCGCTTTCCTGACAACTCCAGCCTGATGTCTGACGAGGTGCCAGCGGCGGCAACGGCCGAGAAGCCGACCGTCGCCACGGTGGGTTGAAGGTCGCTCCTGGTCGTTGGCGTCAACGAGGCGAACTGCAAGCGCCAGAGGCGACAGCCGGCCATTCGCCAAACACGCGACGATTCGGCGATGAAGCGTTCCGTGCCAATGAAATCGCCCCGGTCGCCTCCAATCTGCCGGATCTCAACGTCGAGGGCGCAGTCGCCGTCTCGTCTCACTCGCATACCACCGGCAAACCTGCGACACTCTGACAAGGGCCAGCCGGGTTCCAGGAAGGCCGCTCCGATGGAAAGGCAAGCATTGCGCGCCCCGCTTCACCGGGACTACTCCACCGCCGTCGCCGCTGGTGATGGATCCGTTGGCAGCCGTTCGCCTTCGTCGCTCTCTTTCATGATCTGATCGATCTTCTCCTGCAGCGGATCGCCCGAAGGTTCAGTGGGCGATACGACCGGCGCAGGCGCTGCCGGTTCCTGGGGAGGTTCCTGTTTTCGAGCGGGCTTTACGATCCGTTGCGGCTTGGGTTCGGCGACCGGTTCTTGCGACAGGAGGCTTCGGAACCAGCCCTTGATGCGCGCCCAGAGGCCGGTATCTTCCGGCGCCACGAAGCGCGCATGCGGATCGATGAGGCGAGCGCGCAAGGCGTTCCGGAAAAACTCACCGACCACCGGCAGGGCGCTGTGCGCCCCCTGACCCCAGTAGTCGCTGCGCAGCGTGACGCGGCCGTCGTTGAAACCGACCCACGCCCCGGCGACCAACTGCCGGTGCATCAGGATGAACCAGCCGTCCGCGTTGTCCTGCGTCGTGCCGGTCTTGCCGGCCACGTCGGCGCGGATGCCATAGCGGCTGCGGATGTCTCTGCCGGTGCCGCGGTTGATTGCGCCGCGCAGGTTGTCGAGCAGCGTGTAGGCAACGTCGCGTTCGAGCGCAATGTCGGGATCCTGCGGGCTGAATTCTTCGATGACCCGGCCGTCGCGGTCTTCGATGCGGCTGACCAGCAGCGGCTCGAGGTAGCCGCCACCGTTCGCGATCGTCCCGTAGGCGGCAACCATTTCCTTGAGGGTGACGGGGCTGGTGCCCAGGGCCAGCGATGGCACGGCCTCGAGCTTGCTCTGGCGCACGCCCATTTGGCGGGCGAGGCTCGCCACCTTGGCGGGGCCGACTTGCTGGATCAGTTGCGCGGTGATGGTGTTCTTCGAGTAGGCGAGCCCGTCGCCCAGGCTCATCGCCTCGCCGCTTGGTGGCGCGCCATCGGTGGGCCGCCAGACCTCGGTACCGCCGACGTCGATTTCCACCGCCTGGTCGATCAATCGGTCGTTCGGGCTGGCGCCCTGGCGGTACGCTTCGCCGTAAACAAAGGGCTTGAAGGTCGATCCGGGCTGGCGGCGCGCCTGCTGCACATGGTCGAAGGCCTCCTGCTCGAAGTCGCGGCTGCCGACCCAGGCCTTGACGTGGCCGTTGCGCGGATCGATGGCCAGGAAACCGATCTGTATCTGCGTCTTTTGCTGGCGCAGCGCGCGCATGAAGTCCTTGTCGGCCTGCAGTTCCTGCATGGCCTGGGCAGACGTCCGGCCCTTGGCGATGGCGGCGGCGTACTCCGGCGATTCGCGGATGAAGGCCTGGACCAGGCTGGAGTCGTTGCTCCACGCCGAGCGCTTTCCCCAGGCCGCGTTGGCGAGGTTCTGCAAGCTGTTGCCCTGGCGCGTCACGGCCTGGTTGGCCGCTGCCTGGAGTCGGGAATCGATGGTCGTGCGTACCACCAGCCCATCGCCGTAGATGCTGTAGTCGTTGCGGTCGGCCCAGGCAATCAGCCACTTGCGCAGTTGCCTGGCGAAATGCGGTGCCGGCCCAGGGGGCTCCGTCTGTCGCTCGAAGTCGATACGCAAGGGTTTCTTGCTGAGCGAGTCGAACTGTTTCGCGGTCAGTTTCTCGCGCTTGACCATCTGTTTCAGCACCGTGTTGCGCCGCTGCAGGGCTCTCTCGGGATTGAGCACCGGGTTGTAGTAACTGTTGCCCTTGAGCATGCCGACCAGCGTCGCGCTTTGCAGCACGTCGAGCTGGTCGGCCGAGGTATCGAAATAGGTGCGCGCCGCCATCTCGATGCCGTAGGCGTTGTAGAGGAAAGGCACGGTGTTGAGGTAGGTCTCGAGGATTTCGTCCTTGCTGTGGATGGCCTCGATCTTCAATGCCGTGATGGCTTCCTTGATCTTGCGCGTCAGCGTCGGCGCCCGGCCGATCGCCTCCGGATACAGGTTGCGGGCTAGCTGCTGCGTCAGGGTCGAACCCCCCTGGCGATCGCCCCTCAAGCTGTTGAGCGCGGCGGCGGCGGTACGTCGCCAGTCGAGACCGAAATGCGCATAAAAGCGGTGATCCTCGGTGGCGATCAGGGCGTCGATGACCTGTGGCGAAATCTCCGGGAGTGCGACCCATTCCCGGTTGGATTGCTTGAACTCGGCGAGTTTCCTGCCATCCGCCGAGAGGATCTGCGCCGGTTGTTCCGATGACGCCTTGCGGATGCTGCTGATGCTTGGCGTGAAAGGGATCAGGATCAGCACATAGAGCAGAAACAGCGCCGGCACTGCCACGAGTGTCCGGATCACCCCGCGCCGGGTGGGGTGGCGGAGGGAGTCGAGTGTGCCGGCCAAGCGGGCGGAAGGGCACGGGGCAATCCGGATCGCCGACTGTTTCAGTTCGCCGAGCAAGGAGCGTATTGATGCCATGAAAGGTTCATTTCGGGCCCGAACGGGCTGGTGCGCAAGCGTTCTTGCCAAGGTTTTTCGGGTGGGAGACGCAACTTCCACAGGACAGTGTATCGGTATGTTCTCCCGCTTCGGGTATTTTTTCACGACGTCGCTGGCGTTCGCCAGGCTGGCGCCGGCGCTCTGCCATGAGCACGCGGCGGGCGAGGGTCGTGAACGGCCGGTCTCCTTCGGCAGCCGGTGCGCACGGGCTAGCGACCGGCAGGCGGTCGGCGTTTGACCTTCCCCGGAAAGGCCACCTATACTCGTGCCGATGCCGCTCAACTTCCGCTCCCCGTCTTTTGCCGCCTGCTTCCGGGCACTTGCCGCGATCCTGCTGCTTGACCAGATGGCAGCGGTCCGAGCATGCGCCGGGAATTGTACGCGGGGTACGCGGGGTACGCGGGGTACCCGCCGCGCCCCTTGCAGGAGAAGGCGGTCAGGAAATCGTGCCCGCATGGTCCGCACCGGGCACGGGCAAAGCCATGGGCAAGAAGACCACAACAGTTGGCCCCTACGACATCCGGGGATCGTCGCCCGTTATCGAGACATTTTCCAGGTCCGACCCTGATGGCCGACTATCCGCAGGGCCTGGTTCGCACGCGTGAACTGTCCGACGGCAGGGCGGTGACCATCCGTCCCATCCGCCCCGAGGACGCCGAGATCGAGCAGGATTTCGTGCGGCACCTTTCGGAAGAGTCGCGGTATTCCCGTTTCATGTCGCAGTTGCACGAGCTGTCGGCAAGCAAGCTGAAGTACTTCACCGACATCGACTACGACCGCCATCTGGCGCTGATTGCCGTTGCCGTCGAAGGCGACCGGGAAATCGAAATCGGCGTCGCGCGCTATGTCGGCCTGCCGAAACACGACCGCTGCGAGTTCGCGATCGCGGTCGACGATGCCTGGCAAGGTTCGGGCGTCGCGCGGATACTGATGACGGCGCTGATGGATGCCGCCCGCGAGCGCGGCTTCCGGAACATGCAAGGTACGGTGCTGGCGACCAACCATCGGATGCTGGGCTTCGTCCGGCGGCTCGGCTTCTCGGTGCACAGCGATGCGGAGGATCCGGGCACGGTCACGGCCGAGCGACAGCTCTGACTACGGGCGGCCTGCGCGAGCGGCATGGGCCGGTCTGGCGGGGCAGGGCATTCATTGATTTCTGATACCAGTATGTCATCATGTCGTCTCTCCTCGGAAAAAATGGGAAACCGCCGCGACGCGGCGGCCCGAGGAGGAAGGGAGATACGGGTGCGCAAGCTTTTTGTCAGTCACAGTTCCAAGACTCCCGATAACATCAAGCTGCTCCATGCCCTCTGCGCCAGGTTGGGGCAGGCCGGAACTGGTTGCGAGGTCGTCTTCGATCAGGGCGGCATGATCGTCGGCGGCGCTGACTGGTACAACACGATAAGCCGCTGGATGGCCCAGTGTCACGCAGCGGTGATCCTGTTCTCCAAGGCCGCCCTGTATGACTCGGACTGGGTCAAGAAGGAAGCCAACAATCTCGCCTGGCGCAAGGAACTCCAGAGCAACTTCTTCCTCATCCCCGTGCTTCTGGATGGACTGGAGCCGAAGGATCTCGAAGCGGAACTGACCGGAATTCTCAACATCACCGTCAACCAGTGCATCCGGGAGGTAGACGATACCGAGACTCTGGCTCAGGCGATCCTCGCTGCAATCGCCTCGCAGAGTGCGCTGGTCGGGTGCGAACCGATCGACCCATCCGAGCCCACCTTCGAGCCAAACGAGGGTTCGATCGCGCACCTGCTGCATCGGGCGGCGGGCGCAGACGACCTGGCGGAGGTGGCCGGACGGATCGGGGTGAAGCTTCCCGCCTGGCCGCCAGACGCAGGCAGGCAAGCAGCACTCGGCCTCGCGCGATATCTGCTCGAAGAGCCGAATACAGGCATCGAGCGCCTGCAGGAAGTGCTGGACAAGTTCGCGGTCTACGCCGAGAAGCTCGACAAGCGATACGCCGACGAACTTCTCCAGCACCTGCAGGCGCGATGGGTGTCGACGGAGGCCGCGCGTACGCTGCCGGCAACAGCGGTCGAGCGGCGCTTCGCAGCACTCAACGGCCAGCACCTCGGCGGCTACACAGCGTCGCGTTATGTCGAGCGAGCCTGGCCCCTGACGCGCCGCCGGGAAGTCGTCCCGGTGGCTCCGGGCAGCCGTACCTACGAGGCCATCCGCCGTGACATCGAGGACCATTTCGCGCGCGGCCGCGTCCTCACCCCGGAGGCCAGAACCGATCGGGTCAACAAGCCGACAACGCCGATCGTCGTCCTGTTGCCGACGCTATGTATCGAGGGACATTCGCCTCATCGCCTGCTCGATCGGCTGCGCGACACCTTCAAGCGGGTGATCTTTCTCATCGATGCAGGTCCGGTCGTGCCGGCGTGGTTGCCCGATGATGTGAGCTTGCTGGAACCCGCCCTCGACATTGGCACCGAGCAGTCCCAATTGGACCTGTTCGACGACGCCAGGGACTTCATCGACCATCAACTCTACGGAAGTGTCAGAAATGGGTGACGAGATCTATCAGCCAAAGCATTTCCGTCTTCCGGCAAGCAACGTCTGGCCGGGGGGCGCCGACTTCCCGCCTTATGTCTTCAACGAGGAGATCACGATCGCCGCCGACGTGGCGTTCGCCACGGGCCGGCCGCTGCTGGTATCGGGCCCGCCAGGCAGCGGCAAGAGCATGCTCGCGCCGGCACTGGCGTCGCTCAAGAGATGGCGTTATCTGCAATACACGTTTACCTCGCGCAGCCGGCTGGAGGATCTGACCGGCGATCTCGATCACCTGCGCCGGCTCAACGACGCGCAGGCCGCGACGCCCGGGCAGAGCCTGCCGCCCCGCTGGACCTATCTGCAGCCCGGTGTGCTCTGGTGGACCTTCGATCCGGCAGGGGCGGGCACGCTGGGCGCCAGCGAAAGCGAGCGGCGAAACCATGCACAGCACTTCGAAGCCCCGCGACATCCGGAAAGCGGGCGGACGCAAGGCAATGTAGTGGTTTTGCTGGACGAGATCGACAAGGCCGAGCCCGATTTGCCGAACGACCTGCTGGAGCCGCTCGATCGCCGACGATTCCAGGTGCCCCAGGGGCCCGAGGTGAAGGCAGGTGGCAGACTGAAGTATCTGGTGCTCATCACCACCAACGGCGAGCGCGAGCTGCCGCCGGCCTTCCTGCGCCGCTGCGTCTGCCTGTCGATCAAGGACCCCGACAAGGACCGGCTGCTCGCCATTGCGGCCCAGCATTTCCCGAAGGGGAACGAAGACCTGCACCGGGGCGTCGCGGAGCGGCTTCTGGAGCATCGCCGTAGCGCCAAATCGATGGATCTGCGCCCGCCGAGCACCAGCGAGTTCCTCGACGCCATCCGGGCCTGTGCGCAACTCGGCATCCAGCCCGACCCGCAGGATCGGGTATGGCAGCAGATCGCCAAGGCCACGCTGGCCAAAAGGAGCTTCGAGGATGAGCGGGAACAGGATGTCGGCACGGCGTGGTGAAATCGGGCTGGGCGATCTCGCCACCGCCCTCGCCAGGCTGGAGATCGTCTCCGAGGCACAACTGCGCGTCGTGGGCCGTTGCCTCGGGCTCGGCGGACTGTCGTTCGGATCGGTCGGCACGCTGCAAACTGCGGCGGACGCACGCCTCAAGCACCGGCGTCCGCCGCCCAGGCCCCAGGAACCGAAACCGCAGCGGCAGCTACCGCCCTTGCCTGCAGCACCGCCCGGTCCGCCGGCGGAGCGTCTGGACACCGTCATGGAGCCATTGCCGGCGGCGGTGTCCAGCGAAATCCTTCGCCCTGAATGGTTCGCACAGCCCGCCGCGGTTATCCCGAGAGAGCGTGGCGCGCCCCGGGCCGCGCTGTTTCCCCAACACACGGCACCCGGCCTCCTGAGTGCCGCGGTCGCCACGCTCCGCCCCGGCCGGTGGCCCGACATCGACCGGCTGGTGGAGCACATCATTGCCAACCGGCCGTTTCGCGAGGTACCCAGGCTGCCGGTTCCCAGTCAGTCGCGCGGCGTGCAGCTGCTACTCGACCGCAACGCGCCGATGACCCCGTTCTACGCCGACCAGGGCGATCTGGTACGTTCCTTCGCCGCGGTCGTCGGCCAGTCGCGCTGCGAGGTATGCGAATTCGTCGACGACCCGGCCGCCGCATGCGCGTACTCCTTGGCTGACCAGCCAACGGCCTGGCGCCCACAGCCAGGCCGGCCGGTGGTCGTCGTCAGCGATTTCGGCCTCGGCGAATCCTCGGGGTCCGCCCCTCGGCTCCCGCCACAGGCCTGGCGGCGTTTCGCCACCGCGCTCAAGCGGCGCGGCTGCCCGCTGATCGCCATCGTTCCTTTCCCGCCCGCCGCCTGGCCGGTGTGGGTCGAGCGTCACTTCATCGCCATCCATTGGGACCCGCGCACGCGCGCGGAGAACGTGCGTGCCCTGGTTGGCGCCGGACATCTGGTCGCGCCATGAGCTGGGTGCAGCCGCAGCCTTATGACCACCGGCTGTTCGACCAGATCGATCTCGGATCGCCCTTCGGCCGCCTGTGCCTGATCCTGGCACCGGCGCTGCGGATCGAGCCACGCCTGCTGCGCAACGCCCGCCAGCGCTATCTGCCCCGTAGCGACGCCAGCCTGGAGAATCGGCTGTGGTTCAGTCGCGTGATCGAGACCCGTAGCACACGTTCGGTGAACCTGCGGCCCGGCCTGGCGCGACGGCTGGTCGATCAACTCGCGGTCCAGGGCGGCCCGCATGGCCGCGAACGGCTGGCGAGAATCTGTGACTTCATCGCCGAGCAGACCCGCGACTGGGACCCGCTGGACCGGATCGAGCAATCCCTGCGCTGGGCGGTCAGGGACGACGACCAGGCGCGGGTCGGCGAACTCCTGCGCGAGTTGCTCCGCCGGATCGCTACCAGCAGCGAGGAGCGCAGCCGCGCCGATCTGGCCCGCTGGATCAAGGGCGCACTGCCGCCCTTGCAGGCCGTGACCGAGGCCCATCGCGAAAGCGGCTGGCTGGCGCAGTTCGCCGGTGCCGCCCTCGGCGACACCGGCATCGTCCTGCGCGGCCACGGCACGCCGCGGGAGCCGATGCCCGGCTGGCTCGCCACGCTCCTGCCGGCGAGCGCTGGCCTGACGCTCGGCCTTCGCCTGGGTCGCAGCGACGAGCGCCTGATTCTCGAATGTCTGGAACCGGAGCCCGGCCTGCCGCGTCTGGACCTGTTCACGCCGGCACCGGCACCGGTGCATATCGAGTGCGAAAATCGCGCGCAAGGCTCGCCGGGCTGGGTGTCGCTGTTCGTCGGCTGCCGCATCCCGGTTGGTCGGTCTTGCCACGCCCTGATCCTGCAGACCCTTGACGGTCGACGCTTCCGGGTGGCGAGCCGCGAGGGCAGCGAAGCGATCCGTGCCGATCATTCACCGTCAAGGAGTGTGGTTTTCGTGTGCGCGTCGGGAGACGAGAAACACGCGTTTCGCCTCGCCGACTTGCTGAAACGGCAGGGCGTTTCCGTTCGCGTCGAGCCACTCGCGGCGTCGATGCGGAAAATGCCTGACTCCGCTGCCGCGGCAGACCCCGACGAGCAACTGGTGGTGCTGTGGTCCCGGCATGCCGCCAGCGCAATGGAGAACGATCCCGAGCGGGTACGCAACGTCTTCTCGCCGGCAGCGTCCGGCGCGGCTTACCGTTTGCTCATCGGACTCGACAGGACGCCGCTTCCCGAGGGCATCGGCGCCGGCGGAGCCCCGGCGGCACGACTCGATTTCTCCGAAAGGTCGGCTGATTGGGGCAGGGACGAAGCGCAAGCCGTGCTGTCCGCCTTGTCGTCCGAACGTCCGGTGGTGCTGCAAGTCCTGCGGTCGGACCACACGCTCGAGGAATTCAGGCCGGCGCGCCTGGCCGCCGACGTTGCCGAAGTCTTGCCGGCCACCCCAGGCCGGCAGGAACGGGCGAGCGCCCTGGCACAGCAGATCGAAGCCAGCCTGCGGCGGCGCCGTCCACGTGGTGGCATCGTCGATACCGTCGAGATCGGCGGCGAAGTCGAACGGGCTCTCGTCCGCGCCGGCGAGCACGAAGCCGCCCGCGCTTACGCGGAACGTGGGCTGCGCGGCCTGAGCAGCGACCGTGGCAGAGACCCGGCCCAAACGCCCTCCGAACCCGAGCGGGAGCCCCTGGCCGAGGCGAAGAAGACCGCCGCGACCGACATCTACCTGAGCCACGCCCGCGCCGACCAGTCGGTCGCCCGTGAGCTGGCCAAGCGGCTCACCGGAGCGGGCTTGCGCGTCTTCCTCGACGTCGCCAGTGTGCGAGCAGGGGATAACTGGCATCAGAAGGTCGAGGAGGCCCGTTGTGTCGTGGTCCTGTGGACCAGCGCGGCGCGCGAAAGCGATCATGTTAAGGCGGAGGCCGCTTGGGCCATCGAGCGGAACAAGTATTTCCCGGCCGTGCTGGACGATTTCCCGAGCCCCCCGCCTTTCGCGAGCCTCCCGCCGATGTTTACGCGGTACCAAGTCGCCGACCTACGGGGTTGGCCGCGGCAGAAGGAAGCCGAAGCTGCCTTCGAGCGGTTTCTGATGGAACTCAGGGACTCCATCGCGGTACTGACAACATACTGACAAAATTATGGGAAGATTTCCCCGTGGATGGAAGCGGCTTGTCAGTCAATGCCGGACGCACTCGCAGCCGGTTTTACGCGCGGGAGATAGGCCATGTTTCGAATCCTGAGTCTTGACGGCGGCGGCATCAAGGGCGCGTTCGCCGCATCGGTACTCGCCACGCTCGAAGAAGATACGGGCTGCGCGGCAGCCGATCACTTCGATCTGATCGCCGGCACGTCCACCGGCGGCATCATCGCCATCGGACTCGGACTCGGGCTGCCGGCGAGGAAGGTCTGCGACTTCTACGCCGGGAAAGGCTCGACGATCTTTCCCGGGACCAGCCTGGTGCAGCGAACCGGGGGGCGGTTGCGACAGCTTTTCGGCCCCAAGCACTCGCAGGCAGTGCTGCGGGATGCCTTGGTGGAAGTTTTTGGCGAGCGCAAGTTTGGCGAGTCGAAATGCCGCCTGGCGATTCCCGCCTACGACGCCATCGGCGGGCGCATCTTCGTGATCAAGACGGCGCATCACGAACGCTTCCGCTACGACATCGATGCGCCGGCGGTCGATGTCGCGCTGGCGACCTCGGCAGCGCCGACCTACTTCGCCGCGGCGCCCTTTCCCACCCATGCCGATGCCAGTTACGTGGATGGCGGCGTGTGGGCGAACAGCCCGGTCATGGTGGCGGTGACCGAGGCGGTGGCCTTCCTCGGCATTCCGCTGGACGATATCGATGTGCTCAGCGTCGGCACGACAACCACCCCCTTCAACATCGCTGCGCACGTCCAATCCGGCATCGCGCAGTGGAATGCCGGTCTGGTCGAACTGATGTTCGAAGGCCAGATGGAAGCTGATCTCGCCCAGGCGAAGCTGCTGCTCAACGGGCGCCTGCACCGCATCGACGTCACGGCCCGGGAGGGCGAATTCTCCCTCGATGACGCGCGCCCCGAGAAGATCCAGCGCCTGATCAACCTCGGACGAGCTGAGGCCGTCAAGAAGAAGAACCTCGAGGCCGTCAAGGCACGCTTCCTGAACGGCGTGGCCGCCACACCCTTTAAACCGTTTCATCAGCCGGCCGGCTGAATACACAGGAGTCCGAAGCATGGATACACGTCCCCCGCTCATTCTTCATCTATTGGCTCACCCAAAGTCGGTGGCGGCCAACGAAATGGCCACGGCACTGATGCACCGCTTCGTCGAGCCGCCGGCGAGCGGCGGTTTGCGCATTCCGGTGTTTTTCACACCCGACCGGGGCGACGATCTCCCGCCGACCTTGAGCAGCACCGGCGACATCCGGCTTGCGGCAGCCCAACATACCATCGTCGTCGTGCTGGGGGACGAGCGCATGCTACGCACGCTACCGAACGGGACGGGCGATGCCTGGATCAAGTTCGTGAAAGGCGCGATCGCACGGGCGCCGCTCGATTCGAGCCCGCACCATGTCCTGCCGGTGGCATTGGATCAGGAAGGATTCCGCCTCGGCGACGCGATCCACATTCTGCCCGCGACGCTGGCGCCTGGCGTCAGCGCGAGCGACGCCAAGGAGCGTCGCCTGGCGGAGGTGTCGTTCCACATCGCGGCGCGGTCGATTCAGTTGCTGGGGCACGGCAAGGTTCCGGCGATCGCGCCGGATCGCATGCAGGCCCCGGTGCGGATCTTTCTCAGCCACGCCAAGGCCGACCTGGACAAACAACACCACGACGACCCGGTACGCCAGGTCCGCAACTTGTTGAACGAACTGCCGGTCGAGCAGTGGTTCGACGCGCAGCAGATCGCCACCGGCCAGGATTTCGCCGACGCCATCTCCGCCGGCATCCGCGATAGCTCGATCATGCTCGCTTTCCAGACCGATCACTATAGCTCGCGTCCGTGGTGCCGGCGCGAGGTGCTGGAGGCCAAGCGCTTCGGGGCGCACGTGTTGATGGTCGAAGCGCTTCAGTCGGGCGAGCCGCGCAGCTTTCCCTATGCTGGCAATGTGCCGACGGTGCGCTGGCAATTCCGTAAGGATGCGCGGGTCGATGCCCAGCGGGTGATCGACCGGGCCGTGCTGGAAGCGCTGCGCTTCAAGCACAACCGGGCAGTGCTGGACAGCACCGCCGCGCCGGACGAGTGGGTGCTGCCGGCCGCGCCCGAGGCCCTGACCTTGGCGATCGCATGCGCCGACCTGGACCACGACAAAACCTTCCTCTACCCGGATCCGCCGCTGGGCCGGGAGGAGCTGCAGGTGTTGCAGCAGCTTCGCCCCAAGGCCCGCTTCCTGACGCCGCTGAGCAAGGTCGCGCGCTGGCAGCGGCCTGCGTCTATCGACACCATTGCGGTCTCCATATCCGACAGCGATGACGCGCGCAAGTACGGCCTGTCGACCGAGCATTTCGCCACGCTGACCGACGAGATCCATCTGTACCTGCTGCTGGCGGGGCTGAAGATCGCCTACGGCGGCGCGCTCAAGGGCAGCTTCTCCGGCGCGCCCAACTTTACGGTGCGCCTGTTCGAACTGGTGCGCGCCTATTCGAAACTTGCCCAGGGGGCCGAGGCGTCGCCCCTGGAGGGTGCCGTACTCAATGTCGCTCCGTGGCCGCTGCGCTTGGACTATGGCGACGCCGAATGGAAGTTGTTCGCCGGGAAGGTCGCAAACTACGAGGAAGGTCCACGACCCGATCTGCCTTGGGGTGACGACGAGGTGTTTCCACCGTCGGCGGGTGCTCGCGTGCTCGCTTCGGATACGCCGCAGCGCCGCTATGCATGGGCGCGTGGCCTGACCGCGATGCGATCGCGCATCATGGCGCTCTCGCAGGCACGGCTGCTGACCGGCGGCAGACTGGCGGGATTCGCCGGTCTGGTGCCCGGCGTGGTGGAAGAAGCCTGCTTGTCGCTGACGCAGCAGAAACCGTTGTACGTGGCCGGCGGCTTCGGCGGTGCAGCGCGGGCCGTGAGCGATGCGCTGCTCGGCATCGAGCGGCTTGAGTTCGCGGATATGTGGTCGCGGCAGCACATCCCTGATTTCGATGCAGCACGGGGGTTCTACGCACAGGGCGGCGGCGAATTCCGCTCCCTGGCACAGATGGGCAAGGACATCGGCGCATGTGGCACAGCCGGCCTGGCGTCTGCGCTGAACAACGGACTCGACGAGGTGGAAAACCGGGAACTGATGGCTTCCACGGATCCGCAGCGAATTGCCTGGCTAGTGCTTACGGGGCTCGCGCGACTTTGACCTGAGGGGTTGAGCGCGCTCGGAAACCGCGCCCCGCTCCGGGTTGCTCGTGGTCGCTGTTTCCCGCTTGCCTGCCTCGAGAAGCCGTCCTACTATTCGCCGGTCGTCGTCTCGCACGCCAGGCGACCGGCTCGCTGGTCACTCTGGGCAGCGCGGCACCGGCTACTCGCCAGACGCCCTGAAAGCACTGCCATTGACCCACCGATCCGCCTCGTGAACCCTGATCGACCGACATCCTTCGCCGCGAGGTCGCTCGCGCGGCTCGATCACCTGCAGTGGCCGGCCGTCGTTGCGATCGGCGTCGCGCTCGGTGGCGGCGCCGGCGGGGCAGGGTTCTTCTTCGGCGAAGCGCCCGGCTGGGTGATCTTCTGGCTGGCGCTCTTCGCCGGCATTGGCTGGCTCGGTTACACGGCGGCTCCGGTCTTCGACGAGCGCCGGCCGGACGTTGCTCCGCCGCGCCCGCGCCGGGTGTGCGACGGAGATCTGCTGATGGTGGACCTGCCGGGCGGCGATTTCCGGATGGGTTCGCCGGCTTCGGACGACCTGGCCCGCGACGACGAGAAGCCGCAGCACCAGGTGACGCTGGCGCCTTTCCGGATGGCAATCACGCCGGTCACCGCCGAACTCTATTGCGAGCTCATGGGGCAGCCGTCGACCGGCGATGAACCGCGTGTGGCGCGACTGCCGGCAACCGTCGTTTCCTGGCTGGATGCCGTCGAATTCTGCAATCGGCTGTCGGTGCGCGCCGGCTATCGGCCGTGCTATTCGCGCGGACTTTTCGGCGGCTGGCGCTGCAACTGGCGCGCCGATGGCTATCGCTTGCCGACCGAAGCCGAGTGGGAATACGCCTGCCGCGCGGGCAGCACGAGCCGCTTTTGTTTCGGCGACGATCCGGCGGAGCTTGACGCCTACGCGTGGTACGAAGGCAACGCAAAGGGCGCGGCGCAGCCCGTGGCGACCCGGCGGGCGAATGCGTGGGGCTTGTACGACATGCACGGCAATGTCTGGGAGTGGTGCTGGGATTGGTATGGAAGCCACGCATCGAGACCCGAGAACAATCCACGGGGACCTATGAGGTCGAAGACCGGGAGGCGGGTTTTGCGCGGCGGCTCGTTCCAGAACGGCCTCTGGCGTGACGATTTCGGTTCCGCGGCCCGGGGCTACCTTCCGCCCGAGTACTATCGCTCCGCGCCGCGTTTTGGTGACGAGATCGAGGTCTGGGTTGGCCCCGGGAGCCTCGGGTTTCGGTGCGTGCGCGTCCCACACCAGCATGTCGACCGATCAACCCATAGAGCCTTTTGAACCCGTTCGCCTCAGCATTCGGGCTGCGCCGCTTGCCTCGCCGGCAGTCGAGCCAGGCCCACCACAACCGACTCCGATTGGCGATGCGCTGGAAGCTGCCGGCCATCAGCCTGCGCATCGAGCGATGTTGTGGGGAGTGATCGCATCGAGCAAGCGGATCGCGCGGTTGCCCATTGAGCGAGCCAGCGGATCTTCGGGCGCGGCGCGAGCTTTCCTGACCAACCGGACGCTGAAATCCCACGTGGCGGCGAAGATCGGTGCGCGTGCGTGTCCCGTTCGCATGCGCCATTGGCCGCCACTGACTCGCGAAAGATGACTCAAGGCTGGGGCGGGACGCGCACGCACCGAAACCCGACGCCCCTGACCCAGTCCCCGGGGTCGACGTCGAACCGGGGCGCGGAGCGCAGGAACGCGGGCGGGTCGTAGAACGAGCCGCCGCGCAAAACCCGCCCCCGGCCTGCTCCTTCTGGATCAACAAAGCTTCCCGACTGGTATTCGCCATACCTGTCCCGGGTCCACTCCCAGACATTGCCATGCATGTCGTACAGTCCCAGCGGGTTCGGCAGTTTCTGCTTGACTGGCTTCATTTGGCCATTGGAGTTCCCGTCAAACCAGGCACGGCGGCCAAGCTGGCTCTCATCGTCGCCGAACGACCAGGCGCCGCGGCTGCCGCCACGCGCGGCGTACTCCCACTGCGCTTCACTCGGCAGATCTCCGCCGACGCTCCGGCAAGAAGAGCGCGCCTGCTCCCAGGTCACGGTTGCGACCGGTCGCTCGTCGCGCTGCGGGTGTTCGGCGAACGATTGCGCATACTGCCAGTTGGTCGTTTCGCTGGCGGCGATCTCGAACCGCGACAAGGTGACGACGCGCGCCGGTTCGACGATCTCGTCCTGGGCGGTCATCGCATCGCCTTTACGCGAACCCATCGTGAAGCTGCCGGGACAGATCGAGACCCACTCGATGCCGTTCTCCGTCGTGGTTTCCGGCCCGCCGTAAACTCGCGCTTCACCGCGCGTCGCGAGAACGCGCCACGGCAACGGAGCCTGCGCGACCGGCTTCGCACCGGGAAAATCGACGGCACGGGCGAGGGCAGCCAGATCGCCGGCGCTGACGATTCCCCATGGGCCGGGATGATCGGCCAGCCGGCGCCCGGCGGCGGCGTGCTCGCGTCCGGGCGGCAGGATCAGCAGCACCTGCGTATTGCGGTTCAGCTCGGGACTGGGTTCCCGCCACTCGTCGAGGAGTTCTTCCCAGTCGGTGGCGACGAGCACCTGATCGGCGCTGCCTTTGTCGAGCAAGCGGATCGCCAGTTGCCGCGCGGACGGGTCGGTGTACGGCGTTGCGATGACGGCCAGCGAGCGCAGCGGCCATCCGTTGGCGCAGGCGCGGATCGGCTGCGCCAGCGAACCGGCGCGCAACAGAACGCCGCCGCCGGCCACAAGTACCGCGTTTTCGCTTTCCGCCCAGCGCCAGTCAAGCGCCACTTCCGCGCCGGCCGGGATCTGCGGCAGCGTGACGCTGGCGCGCGCGCTGCCGAGCGTGAGCTGGTAGGCGTTCGTGCCGCTGGCTTCGGCGATGCGCAGCGTCTGCGCCGCGAGCGTCGGGTGATCGTGGATCGGGTCGCTGACCAGCAGGCACGGCGGATGCTCGGCGAGCAGGCGATGCGTGGCGACCGCGCAGGCGGCCAGCGCCAGGCTGCCGAGCAGCGCCTTCGCCAGCACCAGCCGCGGCGCTTCTGGCAGCGGCTGCGGTGTGCTCAGGTAGAGATCCGCGGCAAACCCGAGTTGGCGCAGGCGATGGCGTTTCGTCACCTTCAGATCGGCGAAGGACCAGGTCAGATAGATGTGCGCGCCGTCGTCGTCGCGATCGGCCGGGCGGTGATCGGCGGCCGCGAACTCGCGCAGACGGTGCTCGATTTCCGGCCGTAATGCTTCGTCGGCGAGTTCGGTCAGCCGGTCGGCGGCGGCGTCGGGGTCGGTGTACAACTGCAGCAGCGCGTGCTCGACCTGCCAGCGCCGGCTGGCGAGCGAGTCGCGCCAGGGTAGCAGGGGGTTCTCCTGCGTCCGCTTTTCGTCGTCGGCCGCGAGGTAGCGCGCCTGCCACCAGGTCAGTGCCTGCCGCGCCAGACTGTGTACGCGCAGCGTTTCCCCGTCGCACGGCTCGCTGCGCAACAGCCAGTTGATCCGCCGGCGGCGGTCTTCGGGCTGGGCCGCCGCGGCGAGGACCGCGTCGACTCCCCAGGCGCTGGCCGGCAGAGCGAGCGCGGCGCGCAAGGTCTGCGCCGTCGCCGCGTCGGCCTCGCCGCCGCCGAGCGCGACGACCGCCGCCCACTGACGAAGCGCTGCCGGCGGACCATCTTCGGCCGTCGCGGCGGGGACTGCGGGCTTGTCGACGGCGCCGAGCCAGTCCGGCAGTTGCGGCAAGGCGACGACTTCGAGCCGCAAGTCATTCGCGGCGAACAGCGCCGCGAGTTGATCGCCGCCCGGCGAGCAGTCGACGAATGCCAGTCGCGGCCAGTGCTGCAAGGCGCCGAGCAGCCGCCGGGTCTCTTCGCGATGCAGTGGATGTTCGAGCCGGCGGCGCAAGCTCGCACCGTCCGGGAAGATCGCCACCAGCGCCTGGCGGCCCGGCCCTTCCTCGGCGAGCGGCCGATAGTCGGGCTGCTCGGGCCAGTCGATACGCTGCGGCGCGTCAGTAAAGAAACCCAGCCGGGATTCGAGGCCGGCGGCGCGCAGCGTGGCGCCCAGTTGCGCGGCGATTTCCTTGGCCGTCGGCGACGCGAGATGGCGGTCGATCCAGAACCAGATGGCGCGCTCGTAGACCGCGGGCTGGAAGCAGAAACGCATGAAGCCGCCGGCGCGGGCGCTCTGCTCGACGGTCCTCGGCAGATCGAGGCGGCGCGTCGGATCGTCGGCGACGAAGCGTTCGATGTTCCAGACGAGCTGGCGGCGGGCGCGCGCGTCGATCAGCGCGCCGTCGTCGCGCGGCGGTGGCGGCAGCGGTTGCCAGCCGAAGCCGCGGTATGCCTGAGGCGTGGCGGTGATGAGCGGAAATTCCCGGCGGTAGCGCCAGCGCAAAGCCAGCGCCAGGGCGAGCGCGAGTACGCCGAGCAGCGCCAGCGGTAGCGGGCCGAGCCGGTTCGGTACGCGGATCGCCGCTGGCGGCAAGTCGTCGATGCGCCAGGTCCAGAATCGTTCGACCGGTTGATCGGGCAGTTCCGGGTCCAGGTTTGGCTGGCCCGCTGGCGGTTCCGGTCGTACAGACAGCTCCCTGATTCTTACATCCGCCGGTGGGTCTGGCGGCCACAGCGACCAGGCCAAGGCGACGAGCAGCAGCAACGCGGCGCCGATGGCCAGCAAACGCTTCCACAAGTCCGGCGGCGGCGGGGAACGAGGCGGCGCGAAGGGTGATCGGTCGCGCTCGCGCTGGCGCGCGTCCGGCGCGGTCGCTGCCGGCGATCGCGCGTTCGCGGGTTCATCGGTCGGCCAGTCGGCGTCGTGGTCGGGGCACCAGGCGGCGAACAGGCCGTCGAAAGTCTGGCGCTGCGCTGGGGTCTTGACCAGCAGCGCGGCGAGCAGCGACCGGAGTCCGGCACGGTCGAGGCAGGGCGAACAAGCGAAGAGGTGGCGAAGGCGCTCGATCTCGCACGGACCCACCGGCACGCCGTTCAGGCGCAAGGCCGCCAGGAAGTCGCCGAGTCCGGCGAGGCGGTCGCTCGCGTCGGGCGGCATCGTTCAACGCAGCCGGGCGAGGTCGCCAGCGTCCTTGATCAGCGCGCCGAGGGCGGGCAAACTGGCGAGCGGGCAGCCATCCAGGGTCTGCGCATCGATCCGCTGCGCGCTGAGGATGCAGAGCCAGGTCAGCAGTTCGGCGGTCGACGGTTTCTTGTCCAGCCCCTGCACTTCGCGCAGTTGCCAGAAACGCCGGCGGGCGGCGGCGCGGGTGTCGGCGTCGAGATTCGGGAAACCGCTGCTGTCGATGCCGGCCATGCTCTCGACAGCGGCTTCGACGAGCTTTTCGTTCAGTTCGATGCGGTGGAAGATGCAGCGCCGCAGAAAGGCATCGGGCAGGCGGCGTTCGTCGTTGCTGGTGACGATCACGATGGGCCGCCGCCCGCTTTTCGGCTTGATCCATTGCTCGGGGTCGAAGGGGTGCGGGAAGCTGTGCTGGTCGAGTTCGTGCAAGAGATCGTTCGGGAAGTCGCGCGCGGCCTTGTCGATTTCGTCGATCAGGACGACCGCGTCGCCGTCCGTCTCGTACGCCTGCCAGAGTGCCCGTTTGTGCAGGAAACCCTGCCGTACGCCGGCGGCTTCTTCGCCGATTCCCGGTTCTTTATGGGCTTCGCGGCGAGCCGACTGGGCCCAGTGCAGATAGCCGACGGCATCGAATTCGTACATCAGGTCTTGCGCGGTCGAGGTCGATTTGACCAGGAACTTGAAGATCGGGATGCCGAAATAGGCACTCACGAAATCCGCTGCCTGCGTCTTGCCGGTGCCGGGTTCGCCGGTCAATAGCAGCGGGCTGCCGGTATGCAGCGCCATGTTCAGCGCCAGCAGCAATTCGTCGGAGGGCCGGTAACGCAAGGCTGCCGTCGGGTGGCTGCCGAGGAAGCGCGGCGCTTGCCTGCGTGCCAGCAGTTTCTTCCTGCCCGCGGGGTCGTGTGCCGCCGGGGTCGCCGGCGGCTGGGCAATCAGTTCGAACGGCGGGAACGGCAAATCGTCAGCGGGCATCGCGCAGTCTCCAGAAACTCGGGTCGTAATGCGGCGGTGGCCAGGCGCCGCTGCGGGTGAGTTCGCGCAGTTCCTCGAACAGGGTACCCCAATTGTCGGGTTCTCCGCGGCGGATGGTGCTGACCGCTTCGTCGAAAGGCATCTCCTTGCGGCTGCCGAGCAGGAGATCGGGAAAGGTCTCCCGGTAGCGGTCGTCGCAGCCGCAGATCGTCTCGTTGCGGAAGTAAGCGCGCAGGTCCTGGCGGCGAACGGCGGCCAGGGCTTCGAGTTCGGCGAAGTGAAAGCCCACGTCGGAGTCGCATTCTTCGATCAGCCGTTCGACCGTGCCGGCCAGTTCGTCGGTGTGTTCGCTTTCCAGCGCGACGATCGAGACGACGCGGACCTTGGCCTGCCATCCGTCGGCGCCGAGTTCCGCTGCCAGGCGCGTGCGGCACCAGTCGGCCACGGCATTCAGAACGTCGGCCGCGTCGCCTTGTGCTGCGCTGGCCTGCCAGCCAAGGATCAGGAAGCAGAACGTCATCCCGGCGAGCGCGGCCGGGTCGAGCAGTGCGTCGAGCAGCGGCTGGTGCGGCGTGCGGCGGTAACGACGGCGCGCGAGTTCGTCGACGTCCTGCGCGTGCCGGGTGCCTGGGGGCAGTTCGAGCGGCTGGTAGTAATAGACTTCGCGCTCGCGCGCATTGCCGACCAGGTGCTGGCGGATCATTGCCGGGAACTCGCTGGTGCGGCAGCCAGGTTTGCCGAGCGCGACGACGTGATGGATCCTGCGCCGGGGATACGAGTAAAACTCGTCGCGCGCGCCCGACAAGGCGTGGCGCTGATGGGTACGATCGAGCAGCAGGTTGACCAGGTCGGGGTTCTGCAGCCGCTTCGGCGCGTCGATCTGCCAGGTCGAGTAGCGCGTCCAGGCGCTGATCTGTCCGCTGGCGTGCTGGTGCAAGGCGACCACCGGGTCGATCTTGCGCACGAAGACCGCTTCGAGCCAGGCGAGGCCGGCCCTGGCGGCGGCGTGCGCGGTACTGCGCGGGTTGCACTGAAAGAGCACCGCTCCCTTGACGCTTTCGACCAGGAGCGATCCCTGCGGCAACACTTCTTCGCCCCCGTCACCCACCAGGTTGAGAAACAGCAGCGAGACCGAGCGCGACTGCCGCAGGCTGCTGGCCAGGTCCGGCCACGGCAGGATTTCGCCGTCGGCGCGATCCTGCAGCAGCAAGCCGTCGCGCGAGGCCGGCCCGTAGTAATACAGCAGGCGCGTCGAACCGGCTTGCAGCTCGTGGCGCAACGAATCCGCGGCGGGCGCTGCCCGTGCGGGCCCGGGGTTGTCCGGCCAGTAGCGCTGAAAGAAGCGCCGCAAGTCGTCGAAATGCGCCGCCTGGCCGCTCTGCGCCGAAGCGGCGAGCAGCACCCGGCCGGGAAAGTAGCAGAGATGGCGGGGATACTCGGGGAAACCCGGTTCGCCGCTGTTCTGGAATTCAACCGTCCAGCCGGCCTGGCTGAGCCGACGGCCCTGGTAAGCGATCGTGCTCCAGGGCAGCCGCTGCAGTTGCCCGGCGCGGGTGAGCAGCCGGACGCGCAGCGGCGCGTAGGTCGGATCGACCGGCCGGTCGCTGCCGAAGGCCAGCGCGAACAGGTTGGTGAAGGTCGCCGGCTCGCTGCCGAAGAGCAACTGGAAGAGCATCTCGCCGTCGAGACCGTAGCCGACGGTCAGCGCGGGGGCAGGGCAGTCGATGCGGGGTTTGATCGCGCCGGCTTGCGGACCCGGGAAAAACTGGTGTTGCCAGTGGTCCCGCCGGTCTTCGATGAAAATCGCCAGGTCGTGGCGCGCGGCGCTTGGCTGACGAGCCGGCGGCGACAGCGGGGTCATGTGGCGGGCGGCCCAGTCGGCGACGCGGGCATACAGCAGGTTGCGCTTACCCCGCTCGCTGATCAGGTCCAGCGGCGGCTGCGGGCCGCTGATCAGGTCCAGCGGCTGCTGCGGGCTGTTGAAGTTGTGTATTGCGGTCAGATCGACCGGGTGCATGCTGCCGTCGACCGCGACCGACAAAGCGGCCTTGGCGACGGAGCTGACGTAAATGATTCCCAGCTTCAGGGCCCCGCCTTCGTACTGGCGCAGCAGGAACGGCAGCTCGTGGCGAATGACGTAATCGGAGGTCAGGACATTTGCGCTGACGAGCAGGATCGCCAGTCGTGAATCCGCCAGCGCCTGCTGTATCGTCGGATGGAACGGGTCGCCAATGTCGATTTCTTCGCGGTCGCGCCAGACTCGCTCGCGGATGCCGGCGACCGCTTTCAGCGCTGGCAGCAGCTCGTCGCAGTACGGCTTGTCCTGGCTGCTGTAACTGATGAATATCTTGCTGTCCATCGACGGATTCTCCACGAACGACCGCTGGTATGCCTTTTCGGCGTGAGCATAGCAGGGAATCGCCGCACTTCGGACAGAGCAGCGGGGTCAGGCTGGGGCGCGATCCGCCGCTTGGAGCGGCGCACCTGATTTGAGCGCCTGCTCTGCCAGAACCCAATCGTCGGCAGGGGTGCCGTCCTTGAATTGACGCTTCTCGGCAAAATAATAGGCCGCCTCACGAATGGCTTGCTCAGGCGGGGTCTGCGGCCTGGGCTGATCCACCGTGGCTGCGATCTCAGCCATCTTGACGTCTGCCAAGCCTTCGACCTCTTGGGCCGGACCTGCTGGCTCTACGGGGTGAGCCCTGGCCTGCCGGTCTGGTGGCTCGGATTCGCTCGTCTGCGCCGGCGACTGAACCACGCCAGCAGCCTGGAGTGCACCACTGTCCTCGCGGGCTTCCGCACGGGGTATCGGCTCGCTGACGGCGTCTGCCCAGGCAGTGGACGGAGCCGCTGGCAATGCCTCGACACCCTTATCCACGCTTTCCTGGCGCCGTACCTTCTCGGAGGGTGGCGTCGCCGGCGACGACGCACGCAGCGATTGCAGATGCACTCCCCAGAGGAAATTGCCGGCAATGAGAAGCGCGATCGCGAGCGGGTCAAACACGAAGATGATGGTCAGGATCACGTACTTGACGGCCTGCTCCATGGAAACATGGAACGCCTGCGAAACGAATACGATGGGCCCGGCGTGCGTGTTGATCGTGATCTGCTCCACCTGCATTTTCGGCAACTGCGCGTTGAGTTGCTCCAGGCGCCTGTTGACCCGGTCGGATTCTGCCCGGAATGCGCTGATCAGCTTCTGACGCCCGCGGACGTTGTTCGCCGGAAGATTGCCGATCTGGGCATCGATCTCCTTCTTGCGCGCTTCCAGATTTGCCTTCTCCTCCTTGGCTGCGGCCACCAGGATCTGTTGTTGCTTCGTATCCTTGATGGCCCCCTGAAACGCCGCAGAGAGGTACCCAAACGCGCCAGCCGAGGTGATCAGCATCAATACCGCGGTCGCCAGGATCATGTAGATCCGGAGCATCACGGGTGCCGTGGTCCACTGCTTGTACAGGAAGGAAACGGTGACCACCTTGCCGACGTCGAGAGCTGCGGCCAGGGCAATGATCACCGGATTGGAACTGAAGAGGCTGGAGAGGCCAATGATCGAAATCCAGGTTCCGAGTCCCTCGATCAAGAAAGCCGAGGCAAAGGTCAGGAGTGAGAAGAACATGTGAAGATCAGGAAATCAGGTACTGCGAAAGGAGTCCGCAACGAAGCAAAGCGATGCTGTGAACAGGAGAGTTTAATCGTGGAAGACGCTGCTGCAGCACTGGTCTCCCAATTCGGATTGGGCTGAGGTTCCGCCTGTAGCCCGGATCTTACGATGTCCATCAATCCGGGTGTGGATCTTTCTGGCGGTGAAGAATCGAGACCGTCCTGCGTATCCAGCCCTGCGCGGTGTATGATTTTGCTCCTGATTGCTGCCGGGGAGTCCGTCATGCCTGCCGTCCTGCCATTTCTGCGTCTGCTGACGGCCGTGCTGGGTCTGCTCGTCTGTAGTCTTGCGGCCGCAGCGCCGAGCAAGGCGCAGGTCGCTCTGGTGGTCGGCATCGGCGCGTATCAGAATGCGCCACCATTACCGAATCCGCCCAACGACGCCCGCGCGGTGGCTGATTCACTGAAAAAGCTCGGTTTCCAGGTCGAACTCGCCGTCGATCCCGACAAGACGCGTCTCGAACAGGCGATCAAGCGCTTCGGCGATCAATTGCAGGGCGCCAGGGCCGGTCTGTTCTTCTACGCCGGGCATGGCCTGCAGGTCAGCGGCCGCAACTACCTGGTGCCGGCGGATGCCAAGATCGACAATGAACGTTCCTTGCCTTTTGCTGCCGTCGACGCTGATCTGGTGCTGACGCAGATGGAGACCTCGACTCCGGTCAGTCTGATCTTTCTTGACGCTTGCCGTGACAACCCTTTTTCACGTTCGCTGGCGCGCAGCATGGGTACCCGTTCGGCCGCGGTCGGACGTGGCCTGGCGCAAATCGCCGCTGGCGAGGGCTCGCTGATCGTTTTTGCCACACAGCCGGGCAATGTCGCCGAAGACGGACAGACCGGCCATAGTCCCTTCACCGAAGCGCTGCTCAAGAACCTCGAAGCGCCTGGACTCGAAGTGCGGCAGATGCTGACCCGCGTGCGCCTGCAGGTGAAGGAAAAGACCAATGGCAAGCAGATTCCCTGGGACCATTCCTCGCTGACACAGGACTACTTTTTCATGGGGCCGACGACGGTGATCGTGCAGCCGCAGGCGGCGCCGGCGACCGAACCGAAAGCGGCCGCTGTCGACCCGATGGCGGTGCAGCTTTCTCTCTGGGAATCGGTGCGCACCAGCCAGGACCCGGCAGATTTCGAGGACTACCTCAAACAGTACCCCGACGGTAAATTCGCCGCCATCGCCCGGCGTCGTCTGGCAGCGCTGAAAACAGCATCACTCAAGGAACGCGAGCCGGTCGCCACGCCGGCGCCGGAGAGTGAGCGGCCGCCGGGCAAGGCGGCGCCGCTGACCGCACCGCCGGCAATCACGAGGCCGCCCCCCGAGCAACTCGCGGCGTTCGAGGTGATGATGCAGGGCACCGCCACCAACCTCACCGTCGGCACCAGCGCGCAGGCGCAATTCCAGTTGCGGCGTAACGGCGAAGGCCTGACTGCAGCGATCCGCGTCTTTCCGCCCTTGTTCGCCACCGGTGTCCTGCAGGGCCAATATCGGGGCGGACAATGCCTGCTGCAGGGGCGGATGAACGAAGGTTTCATCCTGAAAATGGCCGGAGCCTGTTCGCCCACTGGTTTCTCAGGCCAGTATCAGGCTGAAGCAACGGGTCAGATCCAGCAAGGCATCTTCCGCTTTCAGTCGAACTGACCGCGCAGGGAAGTGGCGAGCAGAAGACGGGGGCGCGCATGCGGACAGGGCTACGCACTGACCTGACGGGCAGCCACGGACAAGGGGAGCGGCGACCGCCGGGCAGGCAGCGGCCAGACCGGAACGCGCCCTAGCAGCCGCTGCACCTGAGCGCGCAGGAAGGCCGGCAAGGGCTGGGCGGCTTTCTCGAAGCGGACCTGACCACTGCCGATGGCTTCCAGCAAGGCCAGGCCGTGGCCGCTAACGAGGTGACTTTCCCCTGGCCGCAGCAGAATGTCGCCGGCTTCGCCAGCGACCGTCAGCCAGACCACGCCAGCCGTGCAGTGGATGCGCACACCCCGGGCAGACAGCAACCGGATCGGTGCGTTGTGGGTAAGGCAAAGCTCGCTGTTGTAGAGGTCGATGTCCATGGCAGTCTCTCCTTGTGTTGACGAAGAGCAGTGTAGAACGTTCGGCATTCATGATACAGTTACAAGGAAGCAAAATTGTAACCAGCACAATTGGCAACTTGTCGAATTGTGCTGGTCATTGTGTGGGACAACTGTACTGGTAATGCCAATGGAAAACGAGCTTTTGCGTTACGAACGGCTGGCGGAGGATCTGGGGGGAATCATCGTCGCTGGCAACTTGCGGCCGGGCGAACGCCTGCCATCGGTGCGGCGCCTGTCGCGCGAGCGGCGGCTTTCGGTTTCAACGGTACTGCAGGCGCTGCACCAGCTGGAGGACCGTGGGCTCGTCGAAGCCAGGCCGCAGTCCGGGTACTTCGTGCGCCATGCGGCAGCGCCGCGCGCCCAACCAAACGCCCGCTCGACCCCTGAGGCGCCGGTGCCGGTCGATGTCAGTCAGCGTCTGATGCGCGTGCTGCAAACCGGCATGCAGCCAGGCGTCGTGCCGCTCGGGGCCGCACTGCCGGCGTGCACGCTGCTGCCACTGGCAGCGCTGCAGCGACTCTACGGCGGCGTCTTGCGGCGCCATCCGCGGCTGCTCGAGGGCGGCAGCCACATCAATATGGACGAACCGGCGCTGGTTCGCCAACTGGTACTGTGTTCGGTGGGCTGGGCCGGACCACTGGCAGCCAGCGAATTCGTGATCACCAATTCCTGCACCGAGGCCCTGGGACTCTGCCTGCGCGCGGTGACCCGGCCCGGCGACACGGTGGCGGTCGAATCACCGGCTTATCACCTGATGTTGCAACTACTCGAAATTCTGGGACTCAAGGCGCTGGAAATTCCCACCGATCCGCGCACCGGCCTGTCGATCGAAGCGCTTGATCTGGCCACCCGCGAAAGCCGGGTGGCAGCCTGCCTGCTGGTGCCCAATGCCAGCAACCCGCTCGGCAGCATCATGCCCGACGAGCACAAGCGCCGGCTGGCCAAGCTGACGGCCGAACGCGGCGTGGCGGTGATTGAAGACGACATCTACGGCGATCTGCATTTCAGCAGCGAGCGCCCGTGGCCGCTCAAGGCTTTCGACAAGGCCGGCAATGTGATGCTCTGTTCGTCTTTTTCCAAGTGCCTGTCGCCCGCCTTGCGGATCGGTTTCGTGGCCGCCGGCCGCTACCGGGCGCAAGTCGCCCTGCACAAGACGATCACCAGCGGCGGCACCAATCCGGTCACCCAGCAGGTCCTCGCGGAGTACCTCGAATCGGGTGCCTACGCGCGCCACATGCGCGGGCTGCGGCGCACCTACGAGCGCCAGGTCGACGCCATGCGCGCGTCGGTGGCCCGGCACTTCCCCGCCGCCACGCGCATCACCGAACCACAGGGCGGCTTCGTATTATGGGTCGAACTGCCCGAAGGGGTGGACACCACAGCGCTCTACGACCGCGCCATCGCAGCCGGCGTTGCTTATGTCCCGGGCGAACTCTTTTCGGCCAGCGGCATGTACCGAAACTGTCTGCGGCTCAACTGCGGCAACCCGCACACGCCCGAGGTCGAGGACGCCGTGCGGCGACTCGGCGGCTTGATGGCGGGCTGACTTTCGGCAGCGACACACGGCTATTCAAGCCCTGCGGCGTTTCCTGTGTTCCTGCCTCCACTCGGCGGGATGCTCTCCAGGAGCTGGCAGATCGATCCGGACCAGCTATTCCCCGGTACGGATGTCGATGACGCTCAAATCCTCGTCGGCAGGCTGGACCCTGGGAATCGGCAGGCCTTCGAAGTACAACTGAATCTCGCGTTCGCGGCGCGTCTTCAGACCAGCATGCTCCATGCCGTTGGCTTTGATCCAGCGCCGCAACTGGAACGGCACACGCTCATGCTCGCCAGCATTGACCGCTTTCAGCAAGGTCGATTTCTGCAACTTGCTCGCGCCGACGTTGTAGGTGAAATCACAAAGCGCTGCGTACTGCCCGTCGCTGAGCGCCGTCGTAACCATGCCCATCACCGCCAGTTGTGCCCGCCGCAGATCCTGGACCAGCAGCGATTCACCTCGCGGCTCGCCGAGGCCACGCCGGAACTCGGGAGGTTCTTTGCCATCGCAGGGGGCCTTCTTGACCAGGTGGCCGTAAGCGATGCTGCAGTAGCGTGCGGCATCGTTATACAGGCGCGGCACGAAGCCCTCCGACACCTTGGTCAGGCGGATGCCCTTGTCGTAAACCGCGCGCGGCCGAATGCCCTTGGGCAGGCTCACTTCGTCTTCCAGCAGGATCCCCGGCGTGAGCTTGTCTTCGAACTCAGTGGGCGCGCCAGGTGTGCTCGCCGCGTCGCAGGGACCACTGCTCGCGCACACCATTCCGTACGCCATGCCGCCGAGCAGCGGCGCGGCACGCGGTAGCGCTGCGAAACTCTTCGCCGCCAGTTGCCTGAGCTGGCTGCGGCTGGCAGCGGAAAGGCGCGCGAACGGTTCCTGCATCGCGCCCTGCTCGTCACGTTCGCCGGTCCCGTTCTGGTAGAAGTCCAGTGGCTCCTTGCTGAGGAAAGCCGTCACCAGCGTTACGCCGTAAGGCGGGGTGGCCTTCAGATCGAACTTCATCTGCGCGGTCGGAATCGTGAATGGCCCGGCGGCAACGCGGTTGTCGGGGTGATGCTGGTTGGGAAAGAGCACGGTCGGCAGGTCATCGGGGCCGACGCTGAGCACATTGAGGTAACCCTCGCGCGGAATATCGACGGTAAACACCAGCGGTTCGCCCTCGCGATGAAAGGTCTTGTTCAGTTGCACCGACAGGCCGCCGGCAAGTGTGGCGGCATCCTCGGTGACTCTCCGGAAAGACTGGCGGCTGGCTGCAGGCGCCAGCGCAGCGGCGGCGGTGCTCTGTGGCGGCGGAACGTTCTGCCCGAACGCCGCCCCGATGCCCAGAGTCAGTGACCCGAGGATCGACCAGACCATCGCCCGGTCAGTGACACTGCTTCTCATGATGCTCTCCCCTTCCAAGCCGCAAGCCGTTCGGACACTCCGGCGCAAATGGCTATGGTATCAGTGTGCAACGCATCCGGCGCGATTTCAGCCTGTACCACCTCGTTCCGGGCGGCGTGGAGGCGGGCGGCGCACACGGGCGGGCGAGCGCAATCCCAGCCAATGGCCAGTGATTGTTGCCTATTATCGACAACGATTCGCATTTACAAACAGCAAGACAGCGGCTATCATGCGGCCGACGAAACCAAACCGCATTGATCTGCCTGGAGCCATAGCCATGAACTTTTCCCTTTCCCGTACGCTGATCAGCCTGCTGCTCGCCGCTGCACCCCTTGTGAGTGCGCAGGCTCAGGAGAAGGTGCTGAACCTGTACTCGGCCCGCCATTACCAGACCGATGAAGCCCTGTACAACGGCTTCACACAGCAGACCGGAATCACCATCAAGCGTATCGAGGGCAAGGAAGACGAGTTGCTCGAACGGATCCGCAACGAGGGCGCCAACAGTCCAGCGGATGTCCTGTTGACGGTCGATGCCGCGCGTCTGGCGGCAGCACACGAGATGGGATTGTTTGCACCGTTGCGGTCGCCGCTGCTGGAGGCCCGCATTCCCGCGCATTTGCGCACGGGTGACTGGTTCTCGTTTTCCATCCGCGCGCGCGTCATCATCTACGCCAAAGGTGCCGTGAAGCCCGAGGAGTTGCAGACTTACAGCGATCTTGCCAATCCTCGACTGAAGGGCAAGGTCTGCTCCCGCTCGGGTTCCCACCCCTACAACCTGTCGCTGATGGCCTCGATCATTGCCCATCAGGGGGAGGCGAAAGCCGAGGAGTGGGCAAGAGGGGTGGTTGCCAACTTCGCCCGCCCGCCCAAAGGTGGCGATACCGATCAAATCCGGGCGGTGGCTGCCGGCGAGTGCGCTGTAGCCCTCTCCAACACCTACTATCTGGCGCGCCTGATGCGTTCGGACAAGCCCGAGGATCGCCAGACGATGGAGAGGATCGTTATCGTCTGGCCTGACCAGAAGGACAGCGGTGCCCATATCAATGTTTCCGGTGGTGGCGTCCTGAAAAACGCCCCACACCGGGAGGCAGCGGTCAAGTTCCTGGAGTACCTGGCCAGTGACGGAGCACAACGCTATTTTGCCGACGGCAACAATGAATGGCCGGTGGTAGCAGGCGTCAAGGTGAGCAACCCGGCACTGGAAGCCCTCGGAAAGTTCAAGGCCGATACCTTGCCGGTCGGATCGCTGGCGATGTATCGCGCCAAGGCACAAATGATTTTCGACCGCGCCGGCTACCGCTGACCGATCCGGTCAGCGGATCCTGCGAACCTCCTGGCCGCTGGCCATGTTCAGCGCGCGTGCGGAATCGGCCCGCTCCGCACCGTGCGTTACTATGAAAGTCGCGAGCGACTCTCGAATCTCCCCTCCCCCCTCGCGGGGGAGGGGTTGGGGGAGAGGGGAAACGGTCATGACTTTCATCATCGGGGGTGTCTTGCAAAGTCATGACCGTTTGGTCAGCGCAAGGAATCCTGCACTGACTGGAACTGGCGCACCCAGGGTCCGTTGGCACGCAATTCAGGCGGCAGAGCTGCGATGGCGGCGCGCGCCTGCGTGACTGTTCTGAATACACCGAAGAACAGGTTGTAGTTCGTGCGCTGGTCGCGCTCGGTAATGGAAAAGGCCAGTGAATCCAGGGCAAGCTGCTTCACGTTGCGGTCGATGAAGCGCGCCATGTCGGCCTGGCTGGGAGATGTCACCAACTGCACGGTGTAGGCCTTGGGGTATTGCTGGAGTATCCACTGACTGTCATGCACCACCCCGGCGCCCGCACTTTGCACTTGTAGATTCCGCACCACGGCACGGAGATCGCTGAGGCTTTTCTCGAGACCCGAAACCTGTCCCGAGACCTGGTCAATGCTCGCCTGCTGGCGCGCATCGGTCTCCTGGCGGGCCGTTTCTCGCGCGGAGAGGATAGCCACCTGGCCGCTGACTTCGCTGATCTGGGCCCGGTTTTGCGCCATCGCCAACTCGGAGCTTGCGGGGGCGAAGGCTGGCACCCACTTGACCAGGGCGAAGCCCGCTACGGTCAGCAACAGCAGGCCGGCGATCGCCAGATGGGTCCACTTGAACTGGTCGCGAGTGTCACCCTGATGGTCTGCCAGTACGGTAGCGACCTTGCCGATTTCCTCGTCCAGGCGCCGAGTCTCCGACTGCAGGACGCCGACCAGCCCCTGCAAGGTCTGAAACTCGGCATGGTGCTCGCGCTGCAAGGCGCTCAAACCCTCGATCCGCGCTTCGACGATCGCGTGCTGCTTTTCGGCTTGTTCCCGCACCGCTTCGATGCGACTCTTGTTGCCGCGCGTCGCGGTATCCAGCAATTGATAGGTGAGATCAAACTGATCCAGGCGCACGCGTTGCTCGGCGATGATTTGCTCCTGCGCCGTGAACAGCGCTTGCAGCGAACCCAGCCCGGCATCGAGTTGCGCCAGATCCGAACTGATGCGCGCGTTGTTACCCGCAAGCCGGGTGTCCCAGCGCTGCTCCGAGTCGGCCAGCCAGGCGCGAGCTTCTTCGCGTACCGTATCGATGCGTTGTCCCGTGGCTGCGGCATGTCCGGCCAAGGACCGGCTCTGTTGCTGCAAATCGGCGCCGAGCTGATGCACCAGGCTTGATACTGCACCGCCGGACTGGCGGATTTCGGCCAACTCGCTGTCGATACGGCGATTGTTTTCGGCGTAGAGCGCGGTCAGTTCGTCGTAGTCGCGCAGCAGACGGTCAAGTTGCGCATTGATTTCCTTCGGCATCAGGCTGGAACCGCTGGCCTGCGTAAGTTCCAGCAACTGGGCCATCCTGGGTTCAATGCCAGGAATCTCGGTCGTCGACGCGTCCAGTGGCTCGGTGGGTACGGTCTCAGGCTGCACATCGTTTGGAAGCGCCAGTTCTGCGGTTTGGGTCATGGTCGGGCCTCTTTAATGGATTTACAGGTTTGCGTCTGCGTATGTAAGCCATACTCGCGCGCATCGTATCGGCAGTTGACCGATTCTCGTCCTTTCCTGAATGCCTGGAAGGATACAAAATCCGACACCACAGGGCAGTATATGTTCCTCCATCAACCGTGGTCAATCGTGGACAGCGTACGCGTGGTGCAGGGCAGTGGGCGGCAAGAAGCACGGATGCCTTTAGGGATGCGGCAGCCGAACAGTTCGAATCCTATTTGACCTGTAGCGAAGGAATCATGCAAGATGACCGGAAAATGCGAGCAAGAGCGTTTGTGTGCCGTACGAGACGTCGTCGTGACCTGCGAGCATGCTGGCAACCGGTCCCATCGGAATGCGCCGACCTCTTGACTTCCGTCCAGGATCTTCCTGAGGAGACGTGGCTGTTCCTGCTCGACAGCCGTTATTGCCAAACCGATCAACTGTCCGCCAAGGCCTGGCAGGAATGGAGGAGGACAAGTATGTACGAACCCCACCAGTGGTATGACCTCGGCCTCCTGCGCTCGCCCGGCTGGGTGCGGCTGGCGCTGGAGATGCGCGTTGGCTGGGAATATGGTGCAAGCATCGCAGCGACGCCGTTGCTGAGCCTGGCGCCGCGCGGCGACGGGCATCCGGTACTGGTTTTTCCCGGTCTGATCACCGGCGACCTGTCGACACTGCCGCTGCGCAATTACCTGGAGAGTCGCGGCTACGCAGTCTACCCCTGGGGGCAGGGAATCAATCGCGGGCCACGCGAGGGCGTCATCAATGCATGCCTCGATCTCCTTGACCGGCTCTCCCGCGAGCACGGCCGCTCGCTCAGTCTGATCGGCTGGAGTTTGGGCGGCATCTATGCGCGCGAACTGGCCAAGATGCGGCCCGATGTCGTTCGCCAGGTGATCACCATGGGAACTCCGTTTACCGGTCATCCGAAAGCGACCAACGCCTGGCGCATCTACGAGTGGGCAACCGGCCACAAGATCGGCGCTCCCGACCTCCACGAACCGCTGCGCACGCCGCCACCGGTGCCGACGACCTCGATCTTCAGCCGCAGTGACGGCGTCGTCGCCTGGCAGTGCAGCCTCGAACGCGAGAGTCCGCATACCGACAACATCGAGGTGCAGGCCAGTCACCTCGGCATGGGCCTCAATCCGACCACACTGTATGCAATTGCCGATCGCCTCGCGCAGGCTGAAGGCGAGTGGCGCCCATTCGATCGATCGGGGTTTCGAAGCTATCTCTATCCCGACCCGCGCCGTCGCGCCAGCTATTGATCCGTGTGACGCTGCGCGCACAGGGCGCATGACTGATTCGCCACTTCGCTTCTGTCGGTGCGAAGCGGTATGGTTATTAACTTTTCTTGAATGGTCCAATATCGATGACTTACACCACTACGCTCACTTTGTTTGACGGGGTCAGGATCGTCACGCCTGACTCGTTGGAACTGATTACCCCGTATGTCTTGCGCGAGCAGCAGGACTGGTTCGAGGACGAAATCAAGTTTCTTCGCCGTTTGCTGCAAGCGGGCCAGCAGGTCATCGACATCGGCGCCAACTACGGTGTTTACGCCCTGTGCATGGCAAACACGGTGGGGCCGACAGGGCACGTCTGGGCCTTCGAGCCAGCATCCGACACGGCACATCTTCTTGCGGAAGGGATTGCCGCCAACGGTTTCGCGCAGATCACCCTTGCACAATGCGCGCTTTCGTCCGCAAGTGGCACTGCCCAACTATCGCTGAGCGAACACTCGGAGTTGAACGCACTGGTGCATGGCCCCGCCGCTGCAACGAGCGCGACCGAGACAGTCTCTCTGGTGACGCTTGACGAATGCCTGGAGACCTATGGCTGGCAGGATATCGAGTTTGTCAAGATCGACGCCGAGGGTGAAGAGGCCAATATCCTGAAGGGCGGCGAACACTTTTTCTCGCGGCTGTCACCGCTGGTCCAGTACGAAATCAAGGCGGGCGCCGAGCTGCACATGCACCTGGTAGAAGCCTTCGCAGCACTTGGCTACGCATCCTATCGGCTGGTTCCCGGACTCGACCTGCTGGTACCCTTCAACCCTGAGGCACAGGTGGATGGGTTCCTGCTCAATTTGTTCTGCTGCAAGCCTGATCGCGCCGCACGACTTGCTGCACGCGGTGTTCTGCTGGATTCAGCCGAACTGGGAAGCGCGGAGGAGGAGATCAGACGTCTTCTCGATACGGATGACGGTCGACATGTCCATGGCTGGCAGCAAGCCATTGTCGGATTACCTTATGGCGCACAACTCGCGGATGAATGGGAAGTGACGATGAATTCCGGGGGCAGTGCAGAGGTGGCGCATGCCTTGTCCCTCCATGCCCTCAGCCGGGATCCGTCCTTGTCGGCGACGACGCGTTTCCTTGCGCTCGAAGCCTGTTTTCGCTGCTTCGAGAAGCTCTGCGAGCATCAGTCTTCGCACTTGCGACTGGCCAGCCTGGCGCGAGCAGCCAGGGAGTACGGCGCCAGATCCATTGCCGTAAACGCACTGACACAACTGTGCACGACGATCCTTCAGCAGCAGCAGGTGGACACCAGCGAACCATTTCTCGCACCGGGCGAACACTTCGATTCCGTCGTCCCTGGTGAGGCCATCGGCAACTGGGTACTGGCAGCCGCTCTGGAAGAACTGGAGCGGATCGGCTCTTTTTCTTCTTTCTACACTGGCGCCTCAGCGCTGCAGCGCCTGCAAATCATCCGAGAGCTGGGGTTTGGCAGCAGCGAGATGGAGCGCCGTTTGCGCTTGTTACAGGAGCGACTGGGGCTGCCTGCGTAGTATCGCAGCGCACTTTTGCTGTATCGGGACATGCAGGACACGGTGATTCTGGTGCACGACTAAGCAACGCGTCGTTTCCTGGGCCAACGAAAGAGGTTCTTCTTAACGCGTCAGCAGGCGACGCGCCCCGTTATAACGCTGGATCCAGTAGCTCTGACGCATGTCTTCGACGCGAACTTCAGCGCCCGTGCGCGGCGCATGCATGAAGCGGTTATCGCCAAGATAGATACCGACATGCGAGAATGCATGTCGCATGGTGTTGAAGAAGACGAGGTCGCCGGGCTTCAGCTCATGCGGAGCGATGACCGCACCCACCTCGCTTTGCTCGCGAGCGCTGCGCGGCAGCAGAATGCCGATTGCCTCCTTGAAAACGAGCTGCACGAAACCGCTGCAGTCGAGACCGGTATCCGGATTGGTGCCGCCGAAGCGATAGTTGATCCCGATCAGTTCGAAGCCCTTGAGGATCAGATCCTGCGCGCTGCTGGTATAACGTTCAAGCAGCGAAGGCTCTTCTACAGACTGTTGCTGTTCGCTTGCTTGGGCCAGGCCAACCCCTGAAAGAGCAATCAGGGCGGCGCTCAAAAGCGAGGTAAGAGTGTTTTTTCTAGGCATGGGAACGAAATTTATGTGAAAAATGTCACAATGTAAACCCTCAGTTGAACTGCTGTTGCAGCAGAAAACAGTTGAAGCAATCCATGTAACACGTTAATTTAAATTTAAAAACTGCAAAAAATTGCGCATCAACCCGATGCTGCACTGCACATGGGATTGCCTGACGGAACACGGTATAGTCTGCGGGCGCGGCGTTTTTCCCTTCAGCAACCCGCTTCGGCAGGGTGGGGGAGGACCGTTCTGATACTCAAAAGTACCGGGGTTTGTGTTTATAATCGGCGGCCGTTGCTGACACGGGAGCTTGTCCGCCGCTGTCGTTGTGCCATACGATCCACCACATGGAGTGTGCATGAGTCCTTTCAAGGCTTATCTGATCGAGGAACAGGAAGGTCTGACGCGAGCAGGCTTTGTCGCCATGGACGAGTCGCAACTGGACCCGGGCGAGGTCACCATCAAGGTTGCCTACTCCAGCGTGAATTACAAGGATGCGCTGGCGGCCACCGGTGCCGGCCGAATCATCCGCCGTTACCCCTGCGTCGGCGGCATCGACCTCTCGGGTACCGTCACAAACAGCAGCGACCTTCGCTTCCGGACGGGTGATGCCGTGATTGCGACGAGCTTCGATATTGGCGTCGCCCACCATGGTGGCTATGCCGAGTACGCCAGGGTGCCCGCAGACTGGGTGGTCCCGCTCCCTTCCGGACTGTCGCTGCATGCGGCCATGGCCCTGGGAACGGCCGGGTTTACCGCCGCTCTGGGGGTCGTGCGCATGGAAGAAAATGGCCTCAACCCGAGCAAGGGCCCGCTTATCGTCACCGGTGCGACCGGTGGCGTCGGTAGCCTGGCAGTGGACATGCTGGCCACGCGGGGCTATCAGGTCACCGCCCTGACCGGCAAGGAAAATGAAGCCGATTATCTGAAGGGCCTCGGCGCGAAGGCGGTGATGTTCCGCTCGGCACTCGATCTGACGCGCATTCGGCCACTCGACAAGGCACTCTGGGCAGGAGCCGTTGACAACCTCGGTGGAGAGGTCCTGGCGTGGATCGTCAGCACCATGAAACAGGGAGGAACGATCGCCAGCATCGGTCTTGCTGCCAGTCACACACTCAACACCACGGTCATGCCCTTCATCCTGCGCGGCGCCTGCCTGCTCGGGATTGACTCGGGCTACATCGGCGAGCCGTATCGCAACGGCGTCTGGCAACGCCTGGCCGGCGATCTGCGGCCACAACATCTACAGGATATGGCGCGTACCATCCCTTTCGATGATTTACCAGGAGTCTTCGACGATTACCTCAAGGGTCGTGTTCGCGGTCGTGTTGTGGTCGAAATTGCCGGCGCCTGAATGGCGCCGAGCACGAAGCCTGAAACGAATCCCGAGAATCGATGGACAACCCGAAGCAGCGGCCTCGCATCCTGATTGTCGATGAATCGCGGATGGCGCGTGCGACCCTCATCAAGCAGGTCCGCGAGTGCTACGATTTCCGCGAGGAAGTCAACGGCGAAGCTGGTTGGCAGGCGCTGGTTCTCGACCATTCCATCCAGTTGGTGATCTGCGCCTTGTCGATGCCGATGCTCGATGGCGACGGTCTGCTGGCGAGAATTCGCGCATCCCGGCTTGCCCGCCTGCGTCAGATGCCGGTGTTGATGATCGCTGGCGACAATGAAGAGGTACATCAGCGTGCCAGGGAACTGGGGGCCTCCGACTTCATCCGCAGGGAAATTGGCGCCACCGAACTACTCGCTCGTATCGCTTCGCTACTGCAGTTGGTACATGCGCAGAACAACCTCCGGGATAGCCCCGGACTCCATCCGGATACCGGACTGCCGACTCGCCAGCACGTCGACATGCAGGCGATGCATGCCCTGTCATATACGCAGCGGCACGGAGTACCGGCAAGCCTGCTGGTGATGGCCTTCGATCGCTTCGACGTGCTGCGCGAGGCACATGGTGACGAACTGGTCAAAGAACTGCAGAAACGTTTCGTGAGCATGCTGGCGCAAAAGGTGCGGACGGAAGACTGCCTGGGCCACTATTCCGATAGCGAGCTGGCGGTAGTCTCGCTGGGTACACCCTATCCTGCCTGCAAGGCCTTCGCCAATCGCCTGCGCGAAGCCTTTGCGGTCGCCAAGATTGCCGTGCACGGGCATCGCCTCGAGCTATCGATCAGCATTGGCGTCGCCAATACTCCGGTCGATCGGGTAGCCTCCGCAGCGTCGCTGCTCAGCCTCGCAGGTGAGCGCCTCAAGATTGCACAACAGGCCGGCGGCAACCGCGTCGTCGCCTGTGTCGAGAAACCATTGACCGAGATCCCGGTACCCAGGCTTGGCCATGCCATCGACCTGATCAGGACGGGCCGTGCGAGGGCGGTGATCCCGCATCTCGTCCATCTCGGCAAAGAGGTACTACCCTTTCTGGAACTGCTGGAAGGGGAGTTGAAGTTGGGCCTGCCTATGGCAGATATTCGAAAAAAGATCCTTGACCGGGAGCACGAGGTCCAAGACACTCGGCAAGCGTAGTTTCCACCAGTGCAGGTGGATCACATTTTTGAAGAGGGAGTCTCATGACGACAATCCAAGAGTTTCACAAAAAATCAATCGAACAACCGGACGCCTTCTGGGGTGAAGAGGCCAAAAGCATCGACTGGCACAAGCCGTTTACTCAGGTTCTCGACTTTTCCCGCCCGCCGTTCGCCAAGTGGTTTGTGGGCGGCGAGACCAATCTTTGCTACAACGCGGTCGATCGTCACGCCGCCAAGCGCCCGAATGACCGCGCGCTGGTCTTCATCTCGACTGAAACCGACCAGGAAGTCGTTTATTCCTTTATCGAACTCAAGCAGGAAGTCATGCGCATGGCGGCGGTCATGCAGAGCCTCGGTGTCGGCAAGGGCGACCGCGTCCTGGTCTACATGCCGATGATCGCCGAAGCGATGTTCGCCATGCTTGCCTGCGCACGCATCGGCGCCATCCACTCGGTGGTCTTCGGCGGTTTCGCTTCCGGATCGCTGGCCACGCGTATCGACGATGCAACACCGAAACTGGTGGTCTCGTCGGACGCCGGCATGCGCGGTGGCAGGGCCGTACCCTACAAGGACCTGCTCGACGAAGCGATCTCCCTGGCGGAACACAAGCCAGGCAAAGTGCTGATGGTCGACCGGGGTCTGGATAAGGGTTTCAACAAGGTCGAAGGCCGCGACGTCGACTACGCAACGCTGCGTGCCCAGTTCATGGACGCCGAAGTACCGGTTACCTGGCTGGAGTCCTCGGAACCGTCGTACATCCTCTATACCTCCGGCACCACAGGCAAACCCAAGGGGGTGCAGCGGGACACCGGTGGCTACGCAGTGGCGCTGGCCTCGACACTGAAGTACATCTTTTGCGGCAACGAGGGCGAGACCTATTTCGCCACCTCCGACATCGGCTGGGTCGTCGGCCACTCGTACATCATTTATGGCCCGCTGATCGGCGGCATGTGCACGATCATGTACGAAGGCACGCCGCTGCGCCCCGATCCGGGCATCTGGTGGCAGATCGTCGAGAAGTACAAAGTCAACGTCATGTTCTCGGCCCCGACCGCGGCGCGCGTCCTCAAGAAACACGACAACTCGTACATGCACAAGTATGATCTGTCGAGTCTCAAGCACCTGTTCCTCGCCGGTGAACCACTCGACCAGCCGACGCACGAGTGGATCATGGGCGAACTCGGCCTGCCGGTGATCGACAACTATTGGCAGACCGAAACCGGCTGGCCGATCCTGTCGGCAATGCCGGGGGTCGAAAAGACCGAGATCCGCTTCGGCACGCCGAGCTTCCCGGTCTATGGTTACAACCTCAAGATCTTCCGCGAGGACGGCACGATCTGTGACCCGGACGAAAAAGGGATCGTCGGCATCCTGCCGCCGCTGCCACCGGGTTGCCTGTCCACCGTCTGGGGCGACGATGCGCGCTTTGTCTCGACCTACTTCACGCTGTTCCGCGAACCGCAGGTCTACTCCTCGTTCGACTGGGGTATCAAGGACAAGGACGGCTATCACTACATCCTCGGCCGCACCGACGACGTGATCAACGTTGCCGGCCACCGTCTCGGGACTCGTGAAATCGAGGAGGCCATCCAGGGACATTCGGCGATTGCCGAAGTGGCCGTGGTCGGCGTTGCCGACCAGCTCAAGGGTCAAATGCCAATGGCTTTTGCGGTGGTGAAGAACGCCGACAGCATCGCCACACCGGAACTGGCGGCAGCGCTCGAAAAGGCGGTCATGAAGCAGGTGGACGAGAGCCTCGGCGCAATCGCTCGCCCGAGCCGCGTACACTTCGTGACGGTACTGCCCAAAACCCGTTCCGGCAAGCTGCTGCGCCGCTCGATCCAGGCGCTCGCCGAAGGCCGCGATCCGGGTGATCTGACGACCATCGAGGATCCCAAGGCCCTCGAGCAGTTGCAGCTTGCGCTGGGCAGCAAGACCTGATCGAAACCCTGTAAGAACTGGCGACCAGTTGCCAGGATTTGCCTGCCGCCTGCACGGGCGGCAGGCTTTTTTTTTGTGCAGATGCTGTGCAACGGCAGTCGGTACGGGAACTCGGGCAAGAGGCAAAACCCGCTCCGCCAATGGCCGGGCTTTTTGTAGCATAATCGCCTGGAAACTTTGAACCTGAGGCCTTCTTGATCAAATTTGTCGACCCCGACCGCTATCGCTCGATGAAGGCAACGGGCAAGTTGCCATCACCGAAAGGTGTTGCCTTTTCGATCATCAAGCTCTTGCAGCGGGATGATTTCCGGGTCTCCGACCTGGTGCGACTGGTTCAGTCCGACCCCGCCATCGCCGGGCGTCTGCTCAAGTTTGCCAATGCCGCCGCATTCGGCCGTACGCGACCGATTGTCTCGCTGCAGCGCGCCATCGTCGCCCTCGGCGCTTTCCGGGTGCGTGACCTGGTGATCGGCCTGTCGGTGATGCATAGCCATACCAGCGGTCAATGCGCTGAGTTTGATTACGCGGGTTTCTGGGGACGTTCCCTGGCCACCGCCATTGCCTGCCAGGAACTCGCGCATTATGCACAGATTTCGAGCGAGGAGCTGTTCACCATCGGACTCCTGGCGCGGGTCGGCGAGCTCGCCATGGCTTCGCTGTACCCCGGCGAGTACGCCATCGTGCTGCTCAAGGCCAGGGAAAGGAATGGCCAGCTAGCGGACCTTGAGCGCGAATCTTTCAACATGGACTATCATCAGCTAGGCGCCACGATGCTCGCCGAGTGGGGCCTGCCCGACATGCTGATTCAGGCCGCCTACCATCATGAGCAACCGGATCTCGCCGGCTTTCGCGATGGCTCACGGGTGCTGACGCTCACCCACTCGCTGAACTTTGCGCGTTCGCTCTCGGAAGTCTGCATGGCCAACGAAGAGGCGCGCTGGAGTCTCCTGCCCGGCCTGCTGACGCGCGCCGCACGCCTGGGTATCAGCGGTGATGCACTCAACGATGTGGTCGATCGGATGGTCCGCCGCTGGCGTGAGTGGGGTGCGATGCTGCAGGTTCGCACCCAGGAGATCCCGCCTTTCGCCGAGATTCTTGCTGCCAGTCCGCCAAGCCTGCGTGTCAGCTCCTCCAGCCCCGAACAGAACGGCAAGCTCGCTTCGCCGCGCCTGCAGGTGCAGCTAGTCGGCATTCCGCAGACGGAACTGCCTAATCTGACCGAACAGATCGAAAGTCTGGGTCATCAGCCAACGCCGGTCGACCATAGCCCTGAAGGACTGAAGCAAGCCCTGCGCCAGCCGGCCCAGATCGTGATTGCCGACATGGCCATGCCCGGTCTGAAACCGGCAGCTTTCTGCCGCCTGCTGCGTCAGACCTCGGCTGGCAAGGAGAGCTATGCGCTGCTGCTGGCGTCGCCGGGAAGTGAGAGGCTGATTCTCGAAGCCATCGATGCTGGTGCCGACGACGTGCTCGTCAAACCACTGAGTATCCAGACCCTGCGCGTCCGCCTCAATACCGCAACGCGGATGCTGCTGCTGCGCGAAGAAATCCAGCGCGAACGCCGCGGCATCATGCGCTCGACCGACGAGTTTGCAGTCACCCACAAGCGCCTGCTGCAGGAAGCCCTCACCGACCCCCTGACGCAGCTTCCCAACCGCCGCCACGGCCTTGATTTTCTCGCCTCGGAGTGGGCTTTTGCCCAATCCAACAGCCTGCCGATGGCCTGCCTGCTGCTCGACATCGACCACTTCAAACGCATCAACGACACGCACGGTCATGCCGCGGGCGATGCCGTCCTGCGCCAGCTCGCCGACCTGCTCAAACGCACCTCACGCGTCGAGGATCTGGTCTTTCGTTATGGCGGCGAGGAATTTGCCGCCGTTCTCCCCAATGCCAGTATCCGCGCAGCGGTCCAGATCGCCGAACGGATCCGCAGCGTCGTCGAAAAGTACAGCTTTCTCTGGGAGAATCAAACGATTCCGGTCACCCTGAGCATCGGCGTCGCCCACCTCAATGGCGGGGAAAAAGACAGTCAGGCGTTGATCGAGACCGCCGACGCCGCGCTCTACCAGGCCAAGAAGAGCGGTCGCAACCGCGTCGTCGCAGCTAGTTGACGAATGGTCGATCAGCACAGCAGCAAACGGCTACCCACTTAATGTGAAATTCGCGTATGCGACTCACAAATCTCCCCTCCCCCTCGCGGGGGAGGGGTCGGGGGAGAGGGAAACGGTCATGACTTTCATGATCGGGGGTGCCTGGAAAAGTCATGACCGTTAGTTCGAGAAGGCGATCGTGCTCGGCAACGATTGCGATGAGCTTGTTGCCTCCCGGCATTGACCAGCGAAAAACGAGACGGTGAAGATGTTGAAGGCGGCAAGCGAGTGCCGGTCTCCGTCTTTGGTCAGCAATTCCCGGCATAAGTTGCCCAAGCCATTGATTACAAATAGTTCCCAAATTGCATGCACAGGTTTGGTGCGTTAATTGTCAATATAAATCAACATGTTAAATCAGGCCGGGAATTGCTGGTCTTTGGTCAGCCAGGCAACGCGTAAGTTCTCTGCCCTGCGTCGGATTGTTTCATCCTGGTGCCTGTTTCGGGTTGCTGCACCATCCTGGGGCAAGAATCGACAGCCAGGCCGGGCAAGCGCGCCCAGCCATGCCTCTAATGGCGTCGATTCGACTCTGTCAAAGCCTGGCACGGTGGTTGCTTTATCGTCCTGGCAGGAAGATTTCTTCCCGGTTCTTAACCCTTGAGGAGCAAAAATAGATGATACGTCGCAATTTCATGAAGACGCTTTCAGCCGCCGCCGTCACTGCTGCCTTCGGTCTGACGTCGTTCAGCGCTCTGGCCGCCGAGACGATCAAGGTCGGTGTTCTGCATTCCCTGTCGGGGACCATGGCCATTTCCGAGACGGCGCTCAAGGAGACCGTCCTGATGGCCATCGACGAGATCAACAGCAAGGGCGGCGTACTCGGCAAGAAGCTTGAGCCGGTGGTCGTCGACCCGGCGTCGAACTGGCCGCTGTTCGCCGAGAAGGCGCGGCAGTTGCTGAGCAAGGACAAGGTTGCGGTCACCTTTGGTTGCTGGACATCGGTATCGCGCAAGTCGGTGCTGCCGGTCTACAAGGAACTCAACGGTCTGTTGTTCTACCCGGTACAGTACGAAGGCGAGGAGCTTGAACGGAACGTCTTCTACACCGGTGCGGCACCAAACCAGCAGGCGATTCCCGCGGTGGAGTACCTGATGAGCAAGGATGGCGGTGAAGCCAAACGTTTTGTCCTGCTCGGCACTGACTACGTCTATCCGCGCACGACCAACAAGATTCTGCGCGCCTTCCTCAAGTCGAAGGGCGTCGCCGACGCCGACATCATGGAAGAGTACACGCCTTTCGGTCATAGCGACTATCAGACGATCATCGCCAAGATCAAGAAATTCTCCAGCGAAGGCAAGAAGACGGCGGTGGTCTCGACCATCAATGGCGACTCCAACGTGCCGTTCTACAAGGAACTCGGTAACGCCGGCCTGAAGGCGACCGAAGTGCCGGTGGTCGCCTTCTCGGTTGGTGAGGAGGAATTGCGCGGCGTCGATACCAAGCCGCTGGTCGGGCATCTGGCATCATGGAATTACTTCATGTCGCTGAAGAATGTCGAGAACGAAAAGTTTACCAAGCTGTACCGTGCCTGGGCGGTCAAGCAGAAATTGCCGAATGCCGACAAGGCGGTGACCAACGACCCGATGGAAGCGACTTACATCGGCGTCTATATGTGGAAGCAGGCGGTCGAGAAGGCCAAGTCGACCGATGTCGACAAGGTGATCGCTGCGATGGGCGGGCAGACCTTCAAGGCGCCGTCGGGTTTCACGATCAAGATGGACGAAAAGAACCACCACCTGCACAAGCCGGTCTTCATCGGCGAGATCAAGGCCGACGGACAATTCAACGTCGTCTGGAAGACGCCTGGGCCGGTCAAGGCACAGCCGTGGAGCCCGTACATCCCGGGTAACGACAAGAAGAAGGACGAGCCGGAAGGCAAGTAGCAGGCAGTGCGTGGGCCGCGTCAGCGGCTCACGCAGCGTCAGGGAGAAAGCATGCGCACCACTGGATTACTCCTTTGCGGATGGTTGCTGAGCACGGCCTGCCTGGCGGCGATTGACCCGGCCCTGCTCAAACCACTCGCATCCGAAGACTCAGATACCAAGATTGCTGCGATTGCCGCGCTGGCGCAAGCGGCGCCCGACGAAGCACTGCCAGTTCTCAAGGCGCTGGCCGACGACTCGCTGGCGCTGGCTGGCGAGCGGGTGGTGATCGTCGACGGTGTGCGCGTTCTCGACGCCGCCAGTCTCAGCGAAATCAAACCGGTACCGGTGGCGAGAGAGACGATTGGTATCAACAACCGTGTTCGCCGTGAGCTGTCGGGTGCCCTCGCCGCGCTACGGCTGTTCTCGAACGAGCGCACGGTGCGCTGGCAGGCTGCCCAGGAGCTGACACTGAGCGCCGACGCCAGGATGCTGCCGCTGCTCGACAAGGCGCTGACCGTCGAAACCGATGCCGAGATCAGGATGCGCCTGCAACTGGCGCATGCGCAGGCCAGTCTCGGTTCGACCGACGCCGCTGTCCGCCTTGCCGCTGTCCGCGTTCTCGGCGAAAGCAGCGACCCCAACGTCCGGCAAATGCTGCTGCCGCTGACCGAGAAGTCCGGCGACACCTGGATCGAGTCCGACAGCGCGGTGCGCGCCGCGGCGGGAACTTCGATCCGGGCCATCGAGCAGCGACTGGCATGGGCTGACAATCTTGGCCGCGCCTTCACCGGCCTGTCGCTCGGGTCGATCCTGCTGCTCGCCGCACTGGGCCTGGCGATCACCTACGGCGTGATGGGCGTGATCAACATGGCGCACGGCGAACTGCTGATGGTCGGGGCCTATTCGGCATGGGCGATGCAGAGCGTCTTCCGGGCCTACCTGCCAGGCGCCGTCGACTGGTATCTGCTGGCCGCGATCCCGGTCGGTTTTCTCGCTGCGGCGCTGGTCGGCGTGCTCATGGAGCGCATCGTCATTCGCCATCTCTACGGTCGGCCACTGGAAACACTGCTTGCCACCTGGGGAATCTCGCTGTTTCTGATGCAGGTGGCACGCACGCTGTTCGGCGCGCAGAACGTCGAGGTCGCCAACCCGGTGTGGATGGCCGGCGGCATCGAGGTCTTGCCCAATCTGATGCTGCCGTGGAACCGAATCATCATCGTCGGCTTCTCGATTGCCGTACTGGCCGCGATGTGGGCGATTCTCAATCTCTCGCGCCTGGGGATGTTCGTCCGCGCGGTGACGCAGAACCGTGCCATGGCCGGCTGCGTCGGCGTGCCGACCGGACGCGTCGACACCCTGGCTTTCGGTCTTGGTGCAGGAATTGCCGGGCTCGGCGGCGTGGCTCTGTCGCAGATCGCCAACGTCGGCCCGGACATGGGGCAGGGCTACATCGTCGATTCGTTCATGGTCGTCGTTCTCGGCGGTGTCGGGCAGCTTGCCGGCGCGGTCTGGGCGGCATTGGGTCTGGGCGTATTCACCAAGTTTCTCGAAGGCTGGACGGGGGCGGTGGTCGCCAAGATCGTCGTGCTGGTGTTCATCATCATTTTCATCCAGAAGCGTCCGCAGGGGCTGTTCGCCCTCAAGGGCCGCTTTGTCGAATCCTGAGTACGGGAGATTCCATGCGCCCCTTGCCTGCACGAACCCCTTTGATCGTCCGTATCGGGCGGAGCTTCGACAGGCGCAGCTGGCAGATGGCGGGGTTGTTCGCCGCTTTCGCGCTGCTTGCCGTGCCAATCATGCACCTCGCGCTGCCGCCCGAGAATCCGCTGCACCTGTCGACCTACTTCATCACCCTGATTGGCAAGATTCTCTGCTACGCGATCGTCGCCGTGGCGATGGATCTGATCTGGGGGTACGGCGGCATCCTCTCGCTCGGGCATGGCCTGTTCTTCGCGCTCGGTGGCTACGCCTTCGGGATGTACCTGATGCGCCAGATCGGTCGTGACGGCAGTTACCAGAGCGACCTGCCGGATTTCATGGTCTTTCTCGACTGGAAGGAATTGCCCTGGTTCTGGGTCGGTAGCGACAGCTTTCTGTGGGTGGCGTTGCTGGTGCTCGTCGTGCCGGCACTGATCGCTTTCGTTTTCGGCTACTTCGCCTTCCGCTCACGCATCAAGGGCGTCTATTTCTCGATCATCACGCAGGCGCTGACCTATGCAGCGATGCTGCTCTTCTTTCGCAACGAAACCGGTTTCGGCGGCAACAACGGTTTCACCGACTTCAAGCGCATCCTGGGCTACTCGATCACCGCTCCCGAGACGCGCGTCGTCCTCTTCGCCCTTTCGGCGCTGGCGTTGCTCGGCACGCTGCTGCTCGCGCGCACTCTGGTGACTTCGAAATACGGCCGCATCCTGACGGCGATTCGCGACGCCGAATCGCGGGTGATGTTCATCGGCTACAACCCGCTGTGGTACAAGCTTTTCGTGTGGACCTTGTCGGCAGTGTTGTGCGCCGTTGCCGGCGCACTGTATGTGCCGCAGGTGGGAATCATCAACCCGTCCGAAATGTCGGTCGCCAATTCGATCGAAATCGCCATATGGGTCGCCGTCGGCGGGCGCGGGACACTGATCGGCCCAGTGATCGGCGCGTTCATCGTCAATCTCGCGAAGAGCTGGTTTACGGTGAGCTTTCCCGAATACTGGCTGTTCTTTCTCGGCACCCTGTTCATCGTCGCGACGCTGTATCTGCCGCAGGGCGTCGTCGGCCTGTTCTTGAAACTACGCGCCGGGATGAAGCGCGATCGCGATGAACTGGCACCAGCAGCGAAAGGAGTCCAGGCATGAACGCCGTCGATCTCCTGCTGAACAATCAAGACAACAACCCCGACTGGGACAGCGGCACTGCCGAACTCGGGCATCTGCTCAAACCGGGCGAGCTCGACCTGTCGCACAAGGTCATCCTCTATCTCGAAGACATCACGGTCAGCTTCGACGGTTTTCGAGCGCTGAACAAGCTGTCGCTGGCGATCGACGCCGGCGAACTGCGCTGCATCATCGGTCCCAACGGCGCCGGCAAGACGACGATGATGGACGTCATCACCGGCAAGACACGGCCTGACGAAGGCACCGTCTTCTTCGGTCAGACGATCGACCTGACACGCCTCTCCGAACCCGAGATTGCGCACATGGGGATCGGCCGCAAATTCCAGAAGCCGACGATTTTCGAAAACCACACGGTCTTCGAGAATCTAGAACTGGCGATGAAGACCGACAAGCGCGTCTGGCGCAGCCTATTTGCGCTGCTCGATTCGGCGGCCGCTGATCGGATCGCCGAGACGCTGCAGTTGATTCGTCTCGACACCCACGCCGACCGGCTGGCCGGTCTGCTGTCGCACGGCCAGAAGCAGTGGCTGGAGATCGGCATGTTGCTGATGCAGGAACCAAAGCTCCTGCTGCTCGACGAACCCGTCGCCGGGATGACCGACGAGGAAACCGAACGTACCGGCGAGCTCTTCCTGTCGCTGGCCGGCAAACATTCGCTGGTCGTCGTCGAGCACGACATGGCTTTCGTCAAGCAGCTCGACAGCAAGGTGACCGTCCTGCACGAAGGCAGCGTCCTCGCCGAGGGAACCCTCGAGGAAGTCCAGGCCGATGCACGCGTGATCGAAGTTTACCTGGGGCGCTGAGCATGTTGACTGTAGATAACCTCAACCAGTACTACGGCGGCAGCCACATTCTGCGCAACCTCAGCTTCACCGCCGAAGCCGGCAAGGTAACGGCAATTCTCGGGCGCAACGGCGTCGGTAAATCGACCCTGCTGAAGTCGCTGATGGGGCTGCTGCCGGCGAAGAGCGGTCACATCGGGTTCGCTGGTCACGACCTCACCTGCGCTGCCTCACACCAGCGCGTCAAGGCCGGCATCGGCTACGTGCCGCAGGGACGCGAGATCTTTCCGCGCCTGACGGTGCAGGAGAATCTGTTGATGGGGCTTGCCACCTGTCCCGGTCGCACGCCGGTTCCCGAGCGCATCTTCGAGATGTTCCCGGTGCTGCGACAGATGCTGCGTCGACGCGGTGGCGACCTCTCGGGCGGGCAGCAGCAACAGCTCGCGATCGGACGGGCGCTGGCGATGGGTCCAAAACTGCTGATCCTCGACGAGCCGACCGAAGGCATCCAGCCGTCGATCATCAAGGACATCGAGCGCGCCGTGCGCTCGCTCGCCGCCAGCGGCGAAATGGCGATCCTGCTGGTCGAACAGTACTATGATTTTGCCCGCTCGCTGGCGGATCAGTATCTGGTGATGGAACGTGGCGAGATCATCATGCGCGGCCGCGGCGAAGACATGGAAAAGGACGGGGTTCTGGCGGCACTGGCGGTTTGACGGCGGCAGAAGCTTCCTGCGAAGCAGAAAAAGTGGCGCGCCCCGGCTGGCCTCCCGCAAGCGCTTTGCCATTCGTGACCGGCCAGACAGCGGGACGCGACGGCAATGGTGGTTCCATTCATCCGTCGTTGTCGAGCACCGCGACCCAATCACTATCTGTAATAGCCGACTGCACAGACCTGGTCGCCAATCCTGGTGACGAAGGCAACCTTGGCCACCGGGTCGGTCTGGTTCGGACGCGGCCACATATAGGTGATCTCGGAGATCTCCCCCTCTCTGGCTGCAGCGTACAAGTCCGCGCCCAGCGGCTTGCCGTACTTGTCCCTGAGATCCTTGAGGCTTCTCCCGAGCAATGTCGGATGGGCGGTGAAGTTCCCGTCCGGGCCACCGCAGTACGGGTAGAGGTCACGGTCTTTGAAGCCGCCTTCCCCCTTGGTGAACATCACCAGGGCTTTTTCCTTGTCCGCCTTGACGGCAAGGATCACCTTCTCGAGCATGGCTTTTGCCTCGGCAGATGTTCCCCATTCTGCCGCGCTGGCGGCACCGACTGATGCGACAAAGACGATTGCTGATAGCGCAGCCAATTTACGTAGCATAGTAAGTCTCCATGTCAATTGATCTACCTGGTAAGCAAATTGCTGGCGTTTCGCCAGCAGGGAGCAAGACGCCAGCGCGCAGCATAGTAGCGCAAAACCCGCGTCGCTTGTTTGGGTGCGAACGAAAGTGTTGGGCGAGTCCCGCTCTGATAATTGTCAGCGACGTGAGCAAACGTAAGGAAATTAGCGGAGAGTTGCGATAGAGTAGGGAACCCATCCACGGAGAGAAGCCATGCCTAAGATTTCCCACATCGAACCTTGCGATTCCAGAGACTTGGTGGCCCGTTTGGAGGCTAATCCAAAGATACTGGCGAAAGTGCTAGAGATGCTGGAGTTGGTGGAGAACGCCGAAGGGGATCTGCGTCGGGCCGATGAAGCCGAGCGCCGCGTGATAGAAATTCTCCGCGGGACGGGCCAGGAGATTCTGACGGGATGGGCCGAGCAGGTTGCTGAGGCGGTGACAGCCGAGGTGCGGGCCGCTGAGCCGGTCGTGGTACACGCGAAAAAAAAGTTCTCTGGTATACGACATACGGCTCGGTCATGGTGGAGGAGGAATGCTTTCTCCACAAAGAAACAAACCGGCTGCTTCGTCCTTTTTCAGAAGCTGCCGGTGTCCGTTGCCGGAGCCATTCTCTGCCACTGGAGCGCGCCGTGACGGACTTGGGCGCCGACCTTCCCTTTGGACAGGTTGCGGCAAAAATCAAGGAGCACTACGGTGTTGACTTGGCGGTCAGTGCGCCCCGGACGCTCACCGAACGGGTGGCCTGTGAATTAACGGAGGCAGATTGCCTGCCGGTGGCGGGCCCATCGAACACCGCGAAGAGGCTGATTGTGGAGACGGACGGCGGAATGGTGCCCCTTGTCGAGACCGTGGAGGGCGCTGCGGACGCCCGCAAGGGGAAGCGCACGCACTGGCGAGAAGCGAAGGTCTGTATCGCACAGCGGCAGGGCGAGGCCGTTCCCAAGGCCGGCGTGACGATGGAGGGTCCCCGGGAAGCGGGGGCCATCCTGAAGCGGCTGGTCGATGCGCTGGGATTTGGCCCCAAGACCCAGGTTCACTGTGTTGGCGACGGGGCGGCTTGGATAAGCAGCCAAATCGAGGAACTGTTCGGTACTCAGGGGACCTTCCTGGTCGACTTGTTCCACGTCTGCGAATATCTGACCCCAGCCAGCAAGGTCTGCGCGCCGGATTCTGCCCAGGATTGGGTGGCCTCCCAGAAGGCGCGATTCCTGCTGGGACAGGCCCGCGAGGTGGTTGCAGAGATGAAACTGCACCTCGAACCTGCATCGGTCGATGACCCGCAGGCTCCGGTGCGCGTCGCCTGGCGCTATTTCTCCAACCGACTCGACCAGTTGGACTACCCCCGCGCACTTGCGCTGAATCTGCCCGTCGGCTCTGGCGAGGTCGAGAGTTCTCATCGCTACCTCGTGCAGGCCCGCCTCAAGCGCCCAGGGGCTTGGTGGCGTGCGGACATGGCTCAAGCCATGATCAACCTGCGTGTCATGCGACATAACCAGCTGTGGGAAACCTATTGGGAAAAGCGCTGGGCGGAGCCTCTACGCAGAGCGGCTTAAAACCGAGACTCCCCGTCCAACACTTTCGTTCGCACCCCGCTTGTTTGTTCCGCTTTACAAGAGCGGCCTGGAACCCTATACTCCTCGCTTCTTTCGAGGGGGTATAGCTCAGCTGGGAGAGCGCTTGCATGGCATGCAAGAGGTCCGCGGTTCGATCCCGCGTACCTCCACCAGCAATTCGAAAGAGATTTTTTCCGGGTCCCCATCGTCTAGAGGCCCAGGACACTACCCTTTCACGGTAGGTACCGGGGTTCGAATCCCCGTGGGGACGCCAGGATGGCGCGCTCGCCGCTGCTGCCGATCGGCCTCACGCAGCGACCTTTCCCCCTGTTTATTTCGCTCGCACTGATTTCTTTGCTGCGAGGCACCCAGGCGCTTCTCCAAGCCGTCAACATTCTTGCTAAAGACGGGTAATTCCAGTAAGTTGCGTGGACACCTTGGGGGTGCCAGGTCGATTTTGGCGTGGCTGAGAGAGTCCCTTCGAACCTGTACGGGTCATGCCGTCGTAGGGAAGCGGAGCGCATCTGCTTGCGCAGGGTATTTCACCTCGGTCGCTTCGCCAAACCCCTGCATGCCCAACCTTCCAGCAGCGCTTTTGCCGTACCCCTTTGCAAGGACATACCATGAACGCTAACGAAAAATTCATTGCCGCCGACGCTCATGTGGACGAGGCCGCGATCAAGCCGCTGCCCAATTCCCGAAAGATCTACGTTGTCGGAAGTCGGCCGGACATTCGCGTGCCGATGCGCGAGGTTATGCAGGCGGATACCGATACGGCTTTCGGTGGCGAGAAAAACCCGCCAATCTATGTCTATGACTGCTCCGGACCCTATTCCGATCCACAGGCAAGCATCGACATCCGCCAGGGGCTGCCGGCACTGCGTGCGCAGTGGATTGCCGAGAGAGCGGATAGCGAGCCGCTTTCCGGCTTGAGTTCGGCCTTCGGTCGCCTCCGCGCGGCCGATGGAACTCTTGATGAATTGCGCTTTCCAGGCCTGCAGCGTAGCCCCCGGCGTGCCAGGGCAAGTGCCAATGTCAGCCAGATGCACTATGCACGGCGCGGCATCATCACCCCGGAGATGGAGTATGTCGCGATCCGGGAAAACAATAACCGCCGCAGCTACATCGAGCAGCTCAAAGCTTCCGGTCCGCAAGGGGTACGTCTTTCCGAAATTCTCTGTCGCCAGCACGCCGGCAACAGCTATGGTGCCAGCATTCCGGACGAAATCAGCCCGGAGTTCGTGCGCTCCGAAGTTGCACGGGGCAGGGCGATCATTCCGTGCAATATCAATCATCCGGAAAGCGAGCCGATGATCATCGGCCGCAACTTCCTTACCAAGATCAACGCCAACATCGGTAACTCGGCGCTTGGTTCGAGCATTCAGGAAGAAGTCGAAAAGATGACTTGGTCCATCCGCTGGGGTGGCGACACGGTGATGGATCTGTCTACCGGGAAGAACATCCATGAAACGCGCGAGTGGATCATTCGCAACAGCCCGGTACCGATCGGGACGGTACCGATCTACCAGGCTCTCGAAAAAGTCAATGGCAAGGCCGAAGAACTGACCTGGGAGATCTTCCGCGACACGCTCATCGAGCAGGCGGAGCAGGGGGTCGACTACTTCACGATTCATGCGGGCGTGCTCTTGCGTTACGTGCCTCTGACCGCCGGGCGTCTTACTGGAATCGTCTCACGTGGAGGCTCCATCATGGCCAAGTGGTGTCTTGCCCATCATCGGGAAAGCTTTCTCTACACTCACTTCGAGGAAATCTGCGAAATCATGAAGGCCTATGATGTGGCTTTCAGCCTCGGTGATGGGCTGCGTCCAGGGTCGATTTACGATGCGAACGACGAGGCGCAACTCGGTGAGTTGAGGACTCTCGGTGAACTCACCGATATCGCCTGGAAACACGATGTGCAGGTGATGATCGAAGGTCCGGGCCATGTGCCGATGCACATGATCAAGGAGAACATGGATCTGCAGCTTGCCTACTGCAAGGAAGCCCCGTTCTACACCCTGGGACCGCTGACGACCGACATTGCACCCGGTTACGACCATATCACCAGTGGTATCGGTGCGGCGATGATCGGTTGGTTCGGAACGGCCATGCTTTGCTACGTGACGCCCAAGGAACACCTTGGCCTACCCGACAAGGACGACGTCAAGACCGGAATCATCACCTACAAGCTGGCCGCACATGCCGCCGACCTGGCCAAGGGGCATCCAGGCGCGCAGATCCGTGACAACGCCTTATCGAAAGCACGTTTCGAATTCCGTTGGGAGGATCAATTCAACCTGGGCCTCGACCCGGACAAGGCGCGCGAGTTTCACGACGAAACACTGCCCAAGGATTCGGCGAAAGTGGCGCATTTCTGCTCGATGTGCGGTCCGCATTTCTGCTCAATGAAGATCACCCAGGAAGTGCGGGAGTTCGCTGTTGCACAGGGGGTGAGCGAGGCCGAAGCACTGGCGCAGGGGATGGCAAGCAAGGCCATCGAGTTCGTCAAGGCCGGGGCTGAGGTATACCGTAAGGTCTGAACCGACAGCAACGATGTGGGCTAGGGAATCAAGGATTGTACAAACAGGAATCGCTGCCAATGGCAATCGCGCAGGCCATCCTTGTCTGGCGGGTTCAGAAGTCCTTGGCAGCCTCCCAAAGGACGAAGCCATCCTCTTTGCGGGTCCACTCGAGCAGTTCGAGCAAGGGATAGGCGCGCTGGCCAAGGCCGATCGGCGTGGCGTCATGCTCTTCGCCGCCGTCATTGTCGACCGCCTCGGCACTGGCATGGCTCTTGTGGTCAGCAGTGGCGGCACGCAGACGCTGGATCGCCTCGGGCAATTGCTCGGTGGTGATGACGCCGCGGGCGCTGCAGTCCTTCCCGACAAGTTCGAGCAATTGGCGTGCGACCTGAGCAAACATCATGATCTGGCCGGAAGTGCTTGAAGTAAACGTGACCAGCATGCGGTATGCTCCGTGAAATTCATGGTAACGGTATCCATTGTCGCAGTTGACGCATGCAACAACAATAGCCTGACGTGCATAATTTGTCTGCCATGGAACTTGAACGCTTGCTCAGATCACAGGGCTTTGGAAGCCGGGCGGAGTGCCGCGCGCTGGTCGACGAAGGTCGCGTCAGCGTTGCCGGGGCGATCTGCGAAGATCCGTTCGTGCACTTTGAACCGGCAGGGCTGAGCTTTACGGTCGACGGCGTGCTGTGGAATTATCGCAAGTTTGCATACCTGGCATTGAACAAGCCAGCGGGTTATGAATGCTCGCGGCGGCCGCAACATCATCCCAGCGTATATTCGCTGCTTCCACATCCATTGACGACACGTGGCGTACAGGCGGTTGGTCGCCTTGACCAGGACAGCACCGGTCTGCTGCTGCTGACCGACGATGGTCAGTTCATTCATACCTTCACATCACCCCGCAAGGAGATTCCCAAGATCTATGAGGTGACAACGAGGCATGCGGTGGATGATGCGCAAGTACTGGCTCTACTCAGAGGGGTGAATTTACATGGCGAAGACAAAGCAGTTGCTGCGGTGGCCTGCATTGGGCTGGGCGAACGGCGATTGCGTTTGACTGTGACCGAAGGGAAGTATCATTTGGTCAAGCGGATGATTGCCGCCACCGGCAATCGTGTGGAGGCCTTGCATCGGATTGCGGTGGGTGGTTTTGCGTTACCGCCAGCACTGGCACCTGGCCAGTGGATGTGGCTGGAGTCGTCCGAACTGGAGCTTCTGGCGCGTCGCGTGTGAGGCGATGGCCAAGCCTCTTGACGCCGAAGTTGATCCAAACGGTCAAGACTTTGCACGACACTCCCGATGATGAAAGTCATGACCGTTTCCCCTCTCCCCCGACCCCTTGTATGCTTCGTTTTGTGGTTTTTCGTTCGTTCAAGAGAGGAGATGAAGTCATGGCTGGAAGGGTGTCAAGAGGACCGTGGAATAAATGCGAGAGAGGTATTTTTCTCTTGCGTTTATGCCGCGAAAGCCTCTTGACATCCTGTAAGCCAAGTACACTTGAGGCAGGGGCTGGGGAGGGGTTGATCATCCCCGGCCGCTGCCTCACGGCGAGTGCGGAGTTTGGGGCAGAGCCCCAAGGTTTAGGTCGTAGAGTGCCACGGAGGTGTGGTGGAAACGAGTTCGGAAGGCGACGCACAGCCCGACGCCCCTCTGGGACATCAAGCCCGTGGGAGAGCACTTGGCGTGCATTGTCAGCCGTTTGTCTGAATACCGAACAGTTGCTGGTTGGCACGTGCCGGAAAGCCGTGACCACGTATTTGCAAGGATGGCTATAGATGAACGCTTCTGAATCAACGTTTGTGGGTATTGACGTTTCCAAAGACACGCTGGAGATCGCTTTAGACGACCAATCAAAAACCCAATGCATTGCCAATGCTGACGCTGATATAGCGGCGTTGGTCAAAGAGCTCGTTCCACGTTCTGAGGAGATTGGGGCGATCGTATTGGAGGCCACGGGAGGCTTCGAGCGCCAGGTGGCGGCGGCACTCTGTGCGGCCGGGCTGCCGGTGATGGTGGTCAATCCGAGGCAGGCGCGAGACTTTGCCAAATCCATGGGATACCTTTCCAAGACGGACGCCATTGATGCGCGAGTCCTGTCGCACTTTGCGCGGACACTGCACCAATCGGCGCAGCGGGAACGGCTGTTGATGAAACTGCCCGATGCCAACCAGGAGGCGTTGGAAGCCTTGCTTGTACGCCACAACCAGCTCATTGGCATGCGCGTGGCGGAAGGAAACCGATTGGCCCTGAGCCATGGTTCGCAACACAAGAGCATCAAGGCAGTCCTCAAAATACTGGATCGACAGATCGTGGCGGTTGATAAAAGCATGGCTGGCATGCTGAAAGAGCATTTTGCCGAGAAGCTCGCTTTGTTCAAAGGCTTCAAAGGGGTAGGACCGTGTACGCAAGCGAGTCTGATGGGGGCATTGCCTGAGTTGGGCCAACTCACCCATGCGCAGATTGGCAAGTTGGTCGGAGTCGCTCCATTAAACGCGGACAGTGGTCGCCACAAGGGTAAGCGCATCACCTGGGGTGGTCGAGCGACGGTCCGTACCGCTTTATACATGGCGGCCTTAAGTGCCATACGTTACAACCCCGTCATCAAGACCTTTTATGAACGTTTGCTTGCTAACGGAAAACTCAAAAAAGTCGCGCTGGTCGCTTGCATGCACAAGATGCTGACGATCATGAACGCCATAGTCAAATCGGGTATTCCGTGGAATCCAGAGCATGCAAAATGCGCCTAAAAAAGCTTGACTGGGAACACAGTTGCTCCCCCGCAAGGGGGGAGGGGAGATTCGAGAGTCGCTCGCGACTTTCATAGTAACCGTGAGTGCTCTAACCGGGATCCATCGCAATGACGCTGACTGAACTGCGCTATATCGTGGCGCTTGCACGTGAGAGGCATTTCGGGCACGCGGCCGAGAAATGCCACGTCAGCCAGCCAACGCTTTCGGTGGCGCTGAAGAAGGTCGAACAGCGCTACGGCGTGACTCTGTTCGAGCGATCATCCGCTGATGTACGTCTGACGACGATTGGCGAACAGATCGCGATGCAGGCCGAACGGGTGCTTGAGGAGGCTGGAAGACTCAGGGAGATCGTCGAGCAAGGAAAGGATCCCTTGCATGGGCCATTGCGCCTTGGCGTCATCTATACCATTGCACCCTACCTGCTGCCGCGCCTGATTCCTGCCCTGCATTCCCGCGCCCCCCGGATGCCGCTGTACCTGCATGAGAACTTCACCGTAAACCTGGCGTCGCAGTTGCGTCGGGGTGATCTTGACGTGATTGTCGTAGCCTTGCCTTTCGTCGAGCCGGGGATCGTCTCGAGAGTCGTCTACGAGGAGCCCTTTTGTGTCGTGATGCCGAGTGGCCATCCCTTGGCGAAGGAATCCTTGATCGATCCCGAGCAGATCGCCGTGGAAAATCTGCTGCTCCTGGGGATGGGCAACTGTTTTCGGGATCAGGTCGTGCAGGCCTGCCCGCAGCTTTCAGTGCCTGGCGGAACCGTGGGTGCGATCGAAGGAAGTTCTCTTGAAACGGTTCGCTACATGGTTGCAAGTGGCGCGGGTATATCGGTCGTCCCCGCATCGGCCGCGGCATCGTGGCCACAGGAAGACCCACTACTCTTGTTTCGCTATTTCTGCGAGCCTGCTCCAGTGCGGCGAGTGGTCATCGCCTGGCGGGCAACTTTCCCCAGGCCACAGGCAATCGATGTCTTGCGGGCGGCGATCCTGGATGCACCACCGCCAGGGGTTGTGGCGGAGTGATCTCGCAGGCCAGTCTGATTGGGCAAATGTCAGGAGTGATCGTTCGATATGTTCCACGTGAAACAGGCTGCCTCCCGGCAGCCTGTTTCACGTGGCCGGGTCCGCCTTCCTGCGCCGTGTCGGAACCGCAGCGGCATCGGGCAGTGTCGTCGTGTTTGATTTCGCGGGTGCGCTTCTGGATGTTTTTGCGGCGGTCTTAGGCTCGCGCTTCTCGAACTCGAAGCCGACTTTTCCATCGGCGCCGCGCACCAGGTAAGCCGAAAACTTGCGCCGTGTGCGGGCCGAGATGAAATTCCTGAGCAGATCGGTACGCCCGGTTTCGAGCAGTTTCTGCATTTGTTCGGGTTCAACCGTTTGTTGCAGAATGATCGTCCCCGAGCGAAAGTCACAGCTCCTGCCGGGGCCGACAGATTTTTCACAGACATACGCCATGCCATGAGCAAATACGCGTGCCGCGCATTTCGGGCAGGCACCCAGAGATTCGCTTTGCGAAAAATCCACCTCGTCGACGGTGCCGTCATCACCGGCTGTGCTTTGCCCGAAGTCAAACTCCGGAGCGTTTTCAGCGTTCAACTGGACGATGGCGTTGAAAGTACGGCCCATCTTGTTCCTGAAGCCGCTCAAGGGGCCGACTCTGCGCTCGGTGAGCAACTTTTCGATTTCCGATGATTCAAACTGCCTGCCGGCGACAATTTTCCATAGCGCAAATTCGCAGGCCTGACACTGGAATTTCTTGTAGGTCTCCTTGATCAATCCACCGCATTTCGGGCAAGGCGTCGAAAGTTCACCGAAGTCACCAGGAATGCTGTCGCTGTCGTAACTCTTGGCTCGGTCGACGATGTGCTGCGTCATCGCCGCGATCTCTTTCATGAATTCGCTGCGCGACATCTCGCCTCTTTCCATGCGCGCCAGCTTCCATTCCCATTCTCCGGTAAGTTCGGGTGCGGTCAACTCGCGGATTCCAAGTCCGTTCAAGAGAGTCATCAGCGAAAAGGCCTTGGCCGTCGGCAGCAGTTCGCGGCCCTCGCGGAACAGATATTGCTCGGTGAGCAGATTTTCAATGATCTGTGCGCGCGTAGCCGGGGTACCGAGACCTCGTCCCGCCATTGCCGCCCGCAACTCCTCGTCGTCCATGGCCTTGCCGGCACCTTCCATGGCCGTCAACAGGCTGGCTTCGGAGTAGCGGGCCGGTGGTTTGGTCTGGTGTGCGCTGAGCACCAGTTCTTCTGTCTTGACCTGCTCATTCGGCGCAACGGCAACCAGGTTGCCCTCATCTGCCCCCTGCGCATCGCGGCCATAGACCGCCAGCCAACCCGGGTTGACCAGGACCTTGCCCTCGGTCTTGAAGGGTTCGCTTTCGACACGCGTAATCCGGGTGGTGATCAAAGATTCTGCAGCAGGATAGAACACGGCAAGAAAGCGCTTGACCACCATGTCGTACAGCTTCGACTCGGGTTCGGACAGGTGCTTGGGTGCCTGCAGCGTTGGAATGATCGCAAAGTGATCGGAGATCTTGGCATTGTTGAAAATGCGTTTGTTCGGCACGACCCAGTTGCTGGCCAGGATCTGCCGGGCAAAAGGCGCGTAGCGAGCCAGCGCTGCTTCGTCGTGGCCTTTGCCGACACCCTCGCCGGTAAGCATCGCGAGCGTGCTGTTGACCGTCGGAAGATAGTCTTCAGGGAGTGCGCGCGAATCGGTACGAGGATAGGTGAGGACCTTGTGTTTTTCGTAGAGCGCCTGTGCCAGGCCAAGCGTCGCCTTGGCAGAAAAACCGAAGCGCCCATTGGCCTCGCGTTGCAGGCTGGTCAGATCAAAGAGCAGAGGGGAGAGTTGTGTCGAAGACTTCGACTCCTCTCGGACTTCACCCATTCTGCCCGCGCATTTCTGCTGCAGCAGCATCCCTCGGGCCTCATCCCACAGGCGATCGGCGCGCGCATGCTCGTCCTCATCCTTTCCCTTGAATTTCTCGTCGAACCACTTGCCACGGTATTCTCCGGCGCCACAGAGGAAGATCCCCTCAAGCTCCCAGTAGGGACGAGGCTTGAACTTGCGTATGCGATCCTCACGTTCGACGATCAGCGCGAGTGTCGGCGTCTGAACGCGACCGACGGTAGTCAGGTGGAAACCGCCCGTCTTGGAATTGAATGCGGTCATCGCACGCGTGCCATTGATGCCGACCAGCCAGTCGGATTCCGAGCGACACACCGCCGCGTCCCCCAGGCCGCGCATCTCGGCGCCACTGCGCAGGCGCGTGAAGCCTTCCTTGATGGCTTGCGGAGTCATCGACTGCAGCCACAAGCGCTCTACCGGCTTGCCATTGGCCGCGTGCTGGGTGATGTAGTTGAAGATCAACTCCCCTTCGCGGCCAGCGTCGCAGGCGTTTACCAGACTGACCACATCCTTGCGCTTGATCAGACGGACCAGCAACTTGAGGCGCGACTCGGTCTTGGCAATCGGCTGCAGCGTAAAGTGCGGTGGAATTACCGGCAGATGGACGAATGACCACTTGCCACGCTTTACCTCATACTCTTCGGGACAGGCCAGTTCCAGCAGGTGGCCAATTGCCGAGGAGAGTACGTAGTCGTCATTCTCGAAGTAGTCTTCGTGCCGAACGAATCCGCCAAGGGCGCGCGCAAGGTCGGCGGCGACAGACGGCTTCTCAGTGATGATCAGTTTCTTGCTCATGTGGTTTTCATCAGCCGGGGAGAGTGGCGAAAGGAGTAATCAGCGGACTGTCCGTACAGTCCGCTGGTCAGGAATAATCTGTCAGGGGGGGCTCTCGGTTTTGGGAAATGCGTTGATAGCGACCGCCAGGCAAACTGCCGACCTCGCCATTCATTTCCAAGTGCAGCAGCATCACCGAAACGACTTCAGCCGTCAAGCCGCTGCGCTCTACGAGATCGTCCAGAGCACAGGGATCGAAACCCATGTTCAGCAACAGCCCGTCGGCTTTGTCATGGTTCGCTGGCGGAGTCATGAGCTGGGCTGGAGCACTCACCCACTGCAGTTCGTCGAGTACGTCCTGAACGGTTTCGACGAGTTTTGCGCCCTGTTTGATCAATTGATGGCAGCCGCGCGATTGCGGGGAGTGAATCGATCCGGGAATGGCAAAGACCTCACGACCCTGCTCGGCGGCTCGGTGAGCGGTGATCAGGGAGCCACTTTCGATCGTTGCCTCGACCACCAGGGCGCCGCGCGAAAAGCCCGCGATCAGGCGATTGCGGCGAGGGAAGTTGGTCGCGAGGGGGGGAGTCCCCAGCCGAAACTCCGAAATGATCGTCCCTTTCGCCGCGATCTCACATGCCAGATCCCGGTTGGCGGCCGGGTAGAGCCGATCAATTCCGGTGCCGATGAATGCCACGGTATTGCCCGAAGCCTTCAGCGCGCCACGATGAGCAGCAGCGTCTATCCCCAAGGCAAGACCGCTGGTGATGGTCAGGCGAGCCTCGGCAAGAGCGGCGGCAAAGCGCTCGGCGTTCGTGATCCCTTGTGGTGTAGGGTTGCGGCTACCGATCATGGCCAAGGCCGCCGTGTTGAGCAGATCGAGACGGCCGCGAACGTAGACCAGTGTCGGTGGGTCGGGGATTTGCAGAAGAGCTTGGGGATATTCCGGGTCGGCCAGGCACAGCAGGTGATGACCGGGCTTCTCTGACCAGCAAAGCGCTTCCTCGACGCCGGCCTGATTATCCGTGTTGATCAAGAGGTTTGCCGCTTTTTCACCAACGACATGTCGCAAGGCGCTGCGATCGGCACTGAAGACGGCTTCCGGAGGCCCGAATGCGGTTAACAGCTTGCGCTGGGTCTCACCGCCAATACCAGGAATCAGCGTCAGTCGTAGCCAGTATGCCAACGACTCGGCCGCATTCATTCCTAGGGAGTACGGGCGAAGTCGTTGACGTCTACGGTACTTTGCGATTGCACCACCAGGCCGTACGATAGACGTTCGAATGTCCTGAAGACGAACAGCAAGCCAATCCGTTCCGGGGGAATCGGTATCATCACCTTGGTATCGTTCTCATCGCGCTCGACCACCGTACGATTGCGCTCCAGTGCCAGAACATGCCCAATCTCGATGCCGTCCCTGACGCCACGGTTGATCGTGACAATGGAGCCGCGGCCTGCTGTGTCGACGCCGCCATACACGGAGATCACTCGACCATTGACCTGAAAGTCGGGTTTGTGTGGCACGTAAGCAACCAGCGGAGGACGTATCGTCGGCAGCAGGCGATCGCCGCGACCGATCTCCTGCTTCATTGTCACCACTTCAAAGGTCGCGTACTTGCCGGGTTCGATCTGCCTTGCGGTGCCGAGATAGAAAGCCTCGTAACCGAGGATCTCCTTACTGACGGGATCCTGTAGCGGCTTGCCGTTGCGATAGATCTGCCAGTCCAGCCTGGACGGATCGGCGTCGGCAACATAGGCAAGATCACCATTGCCGATGTAGACCCGATCCTGCTGCGTCGCGATAATGCGCGCAGCCCGGTCGAGGCTGGCGACTTCGACAATCAGCGGGTCAGAAAGAAATGGCCTGATGACGTTCGGTGGGATCGCCGGGATTCCTTCCCTGATCATCGTCGAATAAATCTGCGGTACCAGGCGGGTGCTCCGCAAACTCAAGCGTGGCGAGCCCTGTGCATCGCGTTCGAGAACGATTACATCGCCAGGGAAGATGCGGTGCGGGTTCTTGATCTCTTCATCGTTCATCCGCCAGACTTCCGGCCATCTCCAGGGATCTTTCAGGAATTTTCCGGCAAGGTCCCACAAGGTGTCACCTGGCACGACGATATGGCGGCTTGGGGCACCATCAGCCAACTGGATTTCCTGCCCGGCGGCGCAACAGAGCGCACTGAGCATGGCCAGAATGAACGCGGACATAATGCGGATCATCGTGTTATCCTCGTAGGAGCGGTTGGGGAACTCCCGGTCGAGATTTCTGTCTCACGCCGTTGTTTACCCGGTCTGCTGCCGTAATCATCGCTGGCGTCGCGCCAACGACGTCGGCATTGTCAAGACACTGCGCCGGATTTTGCACGTAGTTACTTCTTCGATCAAGCATTTTATGTCTCTACTACCAATCCTTCGTTTTCCCGACCCACGCCTGAAGAAACTTGCTGCACGCGTTGAGCAGGTGGACGACAGTATTCGCCGTTTGGCACGTGACATGGCCGAGACCATGTACGAGGCGCCAGGCATAGGCCTTGCTGCCACACAGGTGGATGTGCACCAGCGCGTCATTATCATTGATGCTTCAGAAACCCGGGATCAGTTGCTGACCCTGGTCAATCCGGAAATCATTCTGCAGGATGGCTTGCAGATCTGTGAGGAAGGGTGCCTGTCGGTGCCCGGAATTTACGACAAGGTCGAGAGGGCTGAACATGTCGTCGTTCGCTATCTCGATCTGCAAGGACACGAACAGACTGTCGATGCAGTGGGGTTGCTGTCCATATGCCTGCAGCACGAGATCGATCATCTACGGGGACGAGTCTTTGTCGAGCATCTGTCGCAACTGAAACAGGTGCGCATCAAGAACAAGCTCGCCAAGCAGGCGAGAATCACCGCGTGAAACTCGTCTTCGCCGGAACGCCAGAGTTCGCTGCACTTGCCTTGCGGGCGATCATCGCAGCGGGACATCAGGTAGCGATGGTGCTGACCCAACCGGATCGCGCTTCCGGGCGTGGTCTCGCACTGCGTGCTTCGCCAGTCAAGCAACTGGCAGAGGCGATGGGAATCGAGGTCTTTCAGCCTCCGACCCTGCGGGACCCGATCGCGCAGGAGCGGATACGCGCAGTAACTGCCGAAGTGATCATCGTCGCAGCTTATGGCCTGATTCTCCCGCAGGCATTACTCGATATGCCCCCCTTCGGTTGCATCAATATTCATGCCTCGTTGCTGCCACGCTGGCGCGGTGCCGCACCGGTGCAGCGTGCGCTGCTTGCTGGTGACCGGGAAACCGGTGTGTGCATCATGCAGATGGACGCCGGGCTCGATAGCGGCCCGCTGCTGCTGTCGGCAAGGCAGCCGATCAACAAGGACGATACGGCATCTTCGCTGCATGACCGTCTGGCAGAGCAGGGCGCCAGGCTGATCGTCGAGGTGTTGGCGCGCTTGCCACTGCTGGCGCGTCCACAACCGGAGACAGGGATCACCTACGCCGCCAAGATCAGCAAGACGGAAGCCGCTCTGGACTGGCGTCTACCGGCAGCCCAACTGGAACGGCAGGTGCGGGCCTTCAACCCCTTTCCAGGCGCAACCTGTGTAATCGACGGCAGTGTGCTCAAGGTCTGGCGTGCCGAAGTGGTTGCCGGCGTCGGACTGCCAGGGGTGATTCTCGCTGCACAGCGAAGTGGCATCGTCGTGGCCTGTGCTGACGGGGCGCTGCTTCTCGCCGAATTGCAGAAGGCTGGTGGCAGGCGGCTCTCCGCTGCACAGTTCCTGGCCGGCACTCCGGTTGTGGAGGGTTCCCGGTGCGCGGTGAGCACGGCTTGAAATGCGGCATCGACTCCCCATCTAGCTGCTCACACGAGAACCAAGCTTGTCTGGAAGGAGGACTCTGCGATGCTCGGCAACTGGCTGAAAACGACTATCCTGATGGCCGCGATTGTGGCACTGTTCGGCTCTGTCGGAGCGCTCATGGGTGGCAAGACAGGGATGCTGCTGGCGCTGCTCTTTGGCGGCGCGATGAACTTCTTCGCCTACTGGTTCTCGGATCAGATGGTGCTCAAGATGTACAACGCGCGCGCGGTCGACGAAAGCTCGGCGCCGCAGTTCTACGGTATGGTCAGGGAACTTGCGCAGCGCGCAGCACTGCCGATGCCGAAAGTCTACCTGATCGATGAGGCGCAGCCGAACGCCTTTGCTACCGGTCGCAACCCGGATAACGCGGCGGTCGCGGCAACGACGGGAATTCTCCAGTTATTGTCGGCACGCGAGATCCGTGGGGTCATGGCGCATGAGTTGGCGCATGTTCGGCACCGCGACATTCTGATCTCGACGATTTCAGCGACCATGGCTGGTGCCATTTCTGCCCTGGCCAATTTCGCGGTATTTTTTGGCGGTCGTGATTCGGAAGGGCGTCCAAGCAATCCCCTGGCCGGCATTCTTGTCGCCTTGCTCGCACCACTGGCTGCCTCGCTGATTCAGATGGCCATTTCCCGGGCGCGCGAGTTTGAGGCCGATCGCGGTGGCGCAGAAATCAGTGGTGATCCGAGGGCACTCGCCGATGCCCTGGCCAAGATCGACGCCTACGCTCGCGGCATCCCGATGGCAGCGGCCGAGGCACACCCGGAAACTGCTCAAATGATGATCATGAATCCCTTGTCGGGCGGTGCGATTGCTGGTCTGTTCAGCACCCATCCGCCGACCGAAGAAAGAGTGGCACGGCTGCGGGCCATGGCCCGCAGCTAAGGTCCAAGGACAGCCGTGTTTCACGTGAAACATTGGCTGGCGTCGTCATGCATGCGCACTATCGCAACAACTGCCGCAGCAGTTCGGCAAGACGATAGCCGGCCTCGGTGACCCGGCGCTTTGCGATGGCCAGCGAACTTTCGTGAAATTCGGCGGTAATCGTTGGCACGCCATCGATTACCGGTGGATAGGCGTATTCGCTGGCAATCCGCCAGCTTTCATCAATCCATTGCTCTGACGTTGCCGTTACCGCAGCGGGCGCGAAGTGGCCAACCAATGCAATGGCGGCACTCTGCAATCCTTGGCCGTTCAGCCAGGGTGGCCCCGGCAGGTCGTCCCAATACCGGTGCAGATTCGTCGACGAGGAAGGCAAATGCAAGGGATTGCTGATCGTCACCTTGTTTCCGCCATGATCGCTTTGTCCGTCCGGGCCATAGCGGCTGGCAGCATGCAGCGGCTGATGGGCATCACCAACCAGGTGAATCAACCAGGGTAGTGCGTAGGCTCGCGCACTGAGCTTCGCCTTCCGGTCGCCGACCGTCTGGGCCAATGCCACCAGTTGGCGATCGATCAGGCCTGGCGACGGCAGAAGATTTTCGGATGGACCCAAGGGACGATCGACGTAATGCCAGCTCAATCGCCGTTCCATATCGGGGAAACCTGGCTGGGTCGATGTTGGCTCCTCTCTGTCGGCGGTATAGAAGCGCTTGTCGTGGCGTATGTCGTCAGGCCAGGTCGAGGCCTCGAGAAAGGCTGTCAAGTCGGGATCAGCACCATTGGCGCGCAACTGCCAGCGCTCGTAGTCCGGGTGTTGCCGCAGCAGTGCCGCCACCGCATCTCTTGTCGGCGCTTCCAGGCGTTCCCAGGCAATCAGGGCACTGAGCCGATGCCCGGCAGCATTCCAGGCCAAGGTCGGAGCAGCCAGAAGCAACAGCAAGCTCAGCAGCAACAGCCGCCGGAAGAATCTCGCAGACATCGTTTGTCTAGCGGTCAAGGCCGATATCGTCCTGTGAGGCTGGATCATCCAGTGGTTCGAGATGGGTAAATACCGACGTATGCGGCAGCGCTTGACGTATCTCGCGTTCGATATCTTCAAGCAGTTGATGACCATGGTCGATGGTCCACACACCCGGCACGAGGACATGCAGCGAGACGAAGCGGCGTGCACCCGACTCGCGGGTCCGCAAGGCATGGTAGTCGATACCCAGCGAACGATAGCGCTCCAGGATGTTGAGTACGAGTGCGTGCTGCTCCGGCGGAAGACTGCCATCCATCAGCCCCGTGGTCGTACGTTGCAGCAGGCGCCAGGCAGTCCACACGATATTGCTGGCGACCAGCAGCGCCAGTGCGGGGTCGAGCCATAACCATCCCGTGGCTGCCACTCCGGCAACGCCAAGGATCACTCCTGCGGATGTCCAGACATCGGTCAGCAGGTGGTGCGCATCGGCCTCGAGGGTGATTGATCGCTGTCGCCGGCCGGCAAGCAGCAGAATGCGGCCGACGACAAGATTGATTAGAGAGGCCAGCACCGATACCATCAGCCCAACCCCGATCTGCTCGAGTTCCTGCGGATGCAGAAGGCGCTCAATCGCGGCAATGGCGATTGCCGCTGCAGCAATCAGGATCAGCAGTCCTTCGAATCCACTCGAGAAGTACTCGGCTTTGCCGTGGCCAAAAGCATGTCCTTCATCTGCCGGCCGTTCCGCGACCGTAAGCATTGCCAGCGCCATCGCCGCTCCGGCCAGATTCACGACCGATTCGAGGGCATCCGAGAGCAGCCCGACGGAACCGGTAAGCAGCCAAGCCACTCCCTTCAGCGCAAGTGTGGCGAGAGCGGCAGCGATTGACAGCCACGCATAAGATTTGAGTGAGTGCGCATTCTTCATATGTGCATTATCGTCTGCCAGCGACCATCTCGCCATCCTCAGGCATCGTGCTACACTCAATGGATCCTCAATCGCCATGAATCCCGGCCTTGCCTTCTTCATCTACTTCGCCCACGGCACGCGCGCAGCGCGTGCGCAAACCGACACTTCCAGACCAGGGCACATCGTCGCGCTTCGCCGGACGGACGCCATCCACGCTCGCACCGGATTCGCTGGCCCTGAGCCTTTCACTGGCGGCGCGGGTGATTGCTCTGGTGCACACCGGACAGAGCCTGACGCAAGCGCTGACCATCCTCGGCGAAACGGCACCAGCAGCCCGTGCGGCGGCCCAGGACGTGGCTTACGGCAGCTTGCGCTGGTACGGATGTGGCGAGTTCATTCTGCGGCGCCTGCTGGCAAGATCACTGCCGCATCCGCAAGCGCAGGCACTTCTGCTGGGAGCGCTTTACCGTTTGCAGACTCGGCCCGAATCCGGATACATGGTGGTCGATCAGGCCGTGGCTGCGGCCGGCGAACTGGCGGGCGGCGCTTTCAAGGGCCTGGTGAATGGCGTGTTGCGCAATTATCTGCGTCAACGTGAGGCCCTGCATGCGGCCATGCTCGAAGAGGACGAAGCTGCACAACAGCACCCCGGCTGGTGGCTGGCACGCTTGCGGCGTTCCTATCCGGATCATTGGCAGAATATCGTCACGGTCGGCAATAGCCAGCCACCGATGACCCTGCGCGTCAATCGTCGGCGTGCCACCCTGAGCGATTATTCGACTCGCCTGCAAGAGGCAGGTTTGTCGGCCCGGCCGCTGGGAGGCGATGCACTGATCCTCGACAAGCCTGTCCCGGTCGATGCCTTGCCGGGCTTCGCCGACGGACTGGTTTCGATCCAGGATGTCGGCGCCCAGGGTGCGGTGCAGATCCTTGAACCACTCGCTGGTCAGCGCCTGCTCGACGCGTGTGCGGCGCCAGGCGGAAAAACCGGGCATCTGCTCGAAGTGGCAGACATTGACTTGCTGGCGCTCGACATCGACGGCAGTCGCACGCGCCTCATCGAGGACAACCTGCGGCGCCTTGGCCTGCAGGCAACGGTGCAGGTGGCCGATTGCCGATCCACCGAGCAGTGGTGGGATGGCCGGTTTTTCGACGCCATTCTTGCCGATGTACCCTGCTCGGCATCGGGAGTGGTGCGTCGGCACCCGGATATCAAGTACCTGCGCCGGGAGAGCGATATCAGACGCTTCGCTCACATCCAGACCGAAATTCTTGACAAGCTTTGGCCACTGCTAAAACCGGGCGGAAAGCTGCTCTACGCGACCTGTTCGGTTTTCCCTGAAGAGAATAAAGCGCAGATCGACGCCTTCCTTTATCGCCAACCAACCGCCATGCGGCTGGCCGAAAAAAGACTCCTGCCCCAGGAAGAACATGACGGATTCTTTTATGCCTTGTTACGGAAAGCTCTCTAGCTCCCTGTTCCTGGGACTACTGCTGCTATTGGTTTCCTCTGGCACGCGGGCCGCCGAAATCAGCGTCCGCAACCCGAACCTTTCCGCAGGCGACGACGGCTATACGCTGGCTGCAGACTTCAACATCAATCTCAATGCCCGACTCGACGAAGCAATAGCCAAGGGCATCACCCTGTACTTTGTCGTCGATTTCGAACTGAGCCGTTCTCGCTGGTATTGGCTGGACGAACAGGTGATCAGCCGCAGTCAAACCTATCAGCTTTCCTACCACGCGCTGACACGTCAGTATCGTTTGTCCAGTGGTGCCTTGCACCAGAGTTTCAGCACGCTCGACGATGCGCAGCGGATTTTGTCGCGTTTGCGCAACTGGCAGGTACTCGACAAGGGCTCGGTCAAGGCCGATCAGACTTATCTCGCTGCGGTGCGCATGCGTCTCGACCTGTCGCAAATGCCCAAGACCTTTCAGGTCAACGCCCTGGCCAACCGGGACTGGAACCTCTCCTCCGATTGGGCGCGCTGGAACTTCACGCCTGTCGAAACGGCTCCGTCAACCGTGACAGGCACCCCGACCTTGCTGGTTCCTTCCACTGACGCCAAATGAAAGCACTGATCGTCGCCGCCGCGTCGTTTGGCGGCATTCTGTTGTTTCTGCTGGCTTCGGCAAGCGCCAATACGGCGCTTTTTGCCAGTCACTATCCGTGGCTGCTCGGGCTGAACGCAATCGTCGCCCTGTCGCTCTTGGCGCTGATCGCATGGCAATTGCACGCACTTTGGCGAGAGCATCGGGCGCAGGTATTCGGCTCTCGCCTCAAGTTTCGCCTGATGCTGATGTTTGGCCTCATGGCCGTCCTTCCCGGGCTGTTGATCTACGCGGTATCGGTACAGTTTGTCACCAAGAGCATCGAGACCTGGTTCGACGTCCGCGTGGAAAAAGCCCTCGAAGCGGGATTGAACCTCGGTCGCAGTGCGCTAGACTCCTTGCTCGAGGATCTTGCGGTCAAGGGGCAGGCCATGGCGCTGGAACTCGGCGAACGTTCGGAAGTGCAGCGGCGACTCGAACTCAATCGCTTGCGCGAGCAGCATGGCGTGCAATCCGTTGCCTTGTTTTCGACCACTGGCGAACTGCTGGCGACGGCCACCGACGAACTGGCCAACCGACTGCCAGCACAGCCAGCACCCGAACAGTTGCGCCGCGCGCGCAGCGAGCGCAGGTACGCGGTCATTGAAAGCAACGGCGACAAGGACCTCAGCTTGCGCGTCCTGGTGGCCGTCGCACCACCGGGCCTCGGGGTCGAGACGCGCATCCTGCAACTCACCGAGCCGGTACCGGGAGCGCTCGCGCTGAACGCCGACAGCGTCCAGACCGTGTATGCTGACTATCAGGAACTCTCTTTGGGTCGCGAAGGGCTTACCCGCATCTACGCGATGACTCTCACGCTGACCGTACTGCTGGCCCTGTTCACCGCCATCGCGCTGGCTTTCGTGCTGGCCCGTCGTTTGTCGGCACCCCTGTCGATCCTTGCAGAAGGTACCCAGGCCGTGGCGGCTGGCGACTACACTCCTCGCCAGGCGATCTATAGCCGTGATGAACTGGGCATCCTGACGCGCTCGTTCAAACAGATGACCAGCCAGCTGGACGAGGCACGACGCGACAACGAGCGTCACCGCGCCGAGCTGGAAGCGGCACGAGCTTATCTGGAATCGATTCTGGCCAACCTGTCTGCCGGTGTCCTCGTTTTCGACCGACGCTTCGTGCTGCGGACGGTGAACGAGGGCGCACTGACCATCCTTGCCGACGACTTCACCAGCCTTCTCGGAGAGTCTGCCACAGTCTGGCCACGCCAGCAGGTTCTCGGTCAGGCCATCATCGACGCCTTTGCCGAGATCCAAGGTACGGAATGGCAGGAGCAGATCGAACTTGATCATCCTGACGGCCCGCCACAGATCCTGCTCCTGCGCGGGTCGCAGCTTCCGGATGAATCACACGGTGGCTACGTCGTTGTATTTGACGACGTGACGCGACTCGTCGCCGCCCAGCGCAGTGCCGCATGGGGCGAAGTGGCACGGCGGCTGGCGCACGAGATCAAGAACCCTCTGACACCGATCCAGTTATCCGCCGAACGCCTGCAGATGAAGCTTGCCGATCGTCTCAGCGGTACCGATGCCGAGATGCTCGCTCGCTCGACCCAGACCATCATCATGCAGGTACAGGCGATGAAAAGGATGGTCAATGACTTCAGCGACTACGCGCGCATGCCTGCGCCCGAGCTGGCCGTCGTCGACCTCAACGCGCTGGTCGTCGAGGTGCTTGGCCTCTACGAGACCTCGCGGGCCACGATCGAGCCAAATCTCGCGGCCAGGTTACCTCCGGTATGGGGCGACACCACCCAGTTGCGACAGATCATCCACAACCTGCTGCGCAACGCTGAAGAGGCGCAGGAGGCGGTGGATTCACCATCCATCGTGATTGGCACGCGCCGTACCGACAGTATGGTTGAACTGCTGGTCAGCGATCAGGGGCCTGGTTTTCCACCCGAAATCATCGCGCGGGTCTTTGAACCCTATGTCACCACCAAGGCCCGCGGTACCGGCCTGGGCCTGGCGATCGTCAAGAAGATCGTCGATGAACATCACGGCCGCATCCGAATCAACAATCGTCAGCCGATCGGCGCCGAGGTCAGCATCCTGTTGCCGCTGGCTGCTCTACCGACACCCAGGCGACGCGCAAGCCAACTTCCTTCCGAGGCCTGACCATGGCGCAAATACTGATCGTTGATGACGAAATGGGAATTCGCGAATTGCTCTCCGAGATTCTGGCCGACGAAGGTCACTCGGTGTGGCTGGCCGAGAACGCTGCAGCGGCGCGCAAGCTGCGCACAGACCGGCGGCCTGACCTGGTTCTGCTGGACATCTGGATGCCCGATACCGACGGAATTTCACTGCTCAAGGAATGGTCCGCGAGCGGTCTCCTGACGATGCCGGTGGTCATGATGTCCGGTCACGGTACGATCGACTCGGCCGTCGAAGCGACACGCATCGGCGCCACCGATTTCCTCGAGAAGCCGATCGCTCTGCAAAAACTGTTGCTCACGGTCAAGAAGGCGCTCAAGCACGAAACGGTACTGCTCAAGAAGCCCTTGACGCTTGATGCTTTTGCCCACTCCCCATTGCTCAAGGACCTCAAGAGGCGCCTTGAGCAGGCCGCGGCGAAAACCTCGGTGCTGCTCCTCAAGAGCGCATCCGGCAGCATCGCCGAAATTTGCGCGCGTACCTTGCAGACACACCGGGCGCCGTGGCTGGATCTGTCGACTTCGAGTGCGCCGCTGACGCAGGAAATGCTGCAGAATGCCAGCGGCGGCATCGTCTTCATCTCCGACCTCGCGCAGCTCGGAAAGCTGCAACAGATGAATCTGGTCTTCGCGCTTGAACGACTCGAAAGACACAATCTGCAGTTGGTCGCCGCTTCGACCCGCCCGCTGACAAACCTCGTCGATGCCGGCTGGGATCCGGTGTTGGTCAACCGCCTGGGTGAAGTCTGGGTGGCGCTGCCGCAGATCTCCGGCCATGCCGACGATGTTCCCGAGATTGCCTCCTTGCTGCTGGCCCATCTGGCCGAGCGCGGCGAGGTTCCGTTGCGGCATTTTTCCAGCGGCGCCCAGAACGCACTCCGTTTGCACCGTTGGCACGGGGAGTGGGCAGAACTGCTGACCACCGTCAAGAATCTCGCGCTCTCGGCACTCGACGAAGAAATCAGTGCCGATGACGTCGCCCGCATTCTGCAGATCGAGGTCAGGCAGATTGGTGCTCCTTTCCCACTACCGGCAATGTTTTTCGATCAACCATTGCGCGAGGCCCGGGAAGCCTTCGAAAGGATGTATTTCGAATACCACCTGACCGGCGAACGCGGTAGCATGACGCGTTTGGCGGAGAAGACAGGCTTGGAGCGCACTCACCTTTACCGCAAGTTGAAGCAGCTCGGACTCAATGTTGGCCGACGCGGCGACGAGCGCGAGTAGAGTCTAACCGTCAAGGCTGTCAGGGAGATCAACAACCATGCGTATCGTCATACTCGGCGCTGGCCAGGTGGGTGCCAGCGTCGCCGAAAGCCTCGTCTCTGAAAACAACGATATCACGGTGGTCGATAGCGACCATGAGAGGCTGGCGCATTTGCAGGATCGCCTTGACCTGCAAACGGTCGTCGGCAACGCAGCGCATCCGTCGGTACTAGCCAATGCCGGTCTGGACGACGCCGACCTGCTGATTGCCGTGACCCAGAGCGATCAGACCAATCTCGTCGCCTGCAAAGTGGCACACAGCATTTTCAACGTCCCGGCGCGGATCGCTCGTCTGCGGGCACGCGATTTCCTGGACAGCGAAAAGCTCCTGTCCCCGGAAAATTTTGCCGTCGATTACGCCTTGTGTCCGGAACATGTGATCACCGAGTACATTGCGCGCCTGGTCGATTTCCCGGAAGCACTGCAGGTCCTGAGTTTTGGCAGCGGCCGTCTGGCGCTCGTCGCCGTGCGTGCCTACTCCGGCGGCCTGCTAGTTGGTAGCCCGATCAAGGAAATGCCCAATCATCTGCCACCGGGAATCGAGGGAAGGATCGCTGCGATCTATCGCCGTGACGGGGCGATCACTCCGACTGGCGATACGATCATCGAAGATGGCGACGAGGTATTCCTGTTGGCCGCCGAGGAACACATTCGAACCGTGATGCGCGAACTGCGACGCTCGGTGGAGCCCGTCCGGCGGGTGATGATTGCCGGTGGTGGTAATATCGGGCTGCGCGTCGCCCAGGCGCTCGAGAACAAGTGCCAGGTCAAGGTCATCGAGCTAGACCGGCGCCGCGCCGAGTTCGTGGCCACCTCCCTCAAGTCGGTGCTGGTACTCAACGGTGACGCCACTGACGAAGAGTTGTTGCAACAGGAAGCGATCGACGAAATGGATCTCTTCCTGGCGCTGACCAGCGATGATGAAGACAACATCATGGCCGGGTCGCTGGCCAAAAGGATGGGCAGCAAGCGGGTGGTGGCACTGATCAACCGGCGCGCCTACGCCGAACTGGTTCAGGGTGGGCCGATCGACATCGCGATTTCACCAGCGCAGGTATCGATCGGCACGCTGCTGACCTATGTCCGTCACGGTGATGTGGCACAGGTCCATAGTCTGCGCCGTGGCGCTGCCGAAGCGCTCGAGATCGTCGCGCACGGTGAACAGAAGAATTCGAAAGTGGTTGGCCGGCGCATCGGTGAGTTGCCGGAAATTGCTGGCGCATTCATCGCGGCGATCGTGCGCGATCTCGACAAGAGCCAGGATATCGGTTTTCTCGGCCTGGCCAAACAGAAGCAGATGGGCCGGGTACTGATCGCCCACAAGGATGTGGTGATCGAGTCCGGAGACCACGTGATCGTCTTCTGCCTCGACAAGAAGGTGGTCAAGCAGGTGGAGAAGCTGTTTGCGGTCGGTTTCCATTTCTTCTGAGAGGCATTGCCATGCAACGCTATTACCCGGTCATTCGGGTTCTCTCGCTGGTGATCTGCATGTTCGGGCTGACCATGCTGGTTCCCTGGGCCTTGTCCTGGGCGACGCATGACGGAGCCGAGAGTGCTTTCGACGAGGCGGTCCTGCTGACCGTCGGTACTGGCCTGGGACTGTGGTATGTAACCCGCAAAGAGAAGCGTGATCTGACGATTCGCGACGGGTTTCTGATGGTCGCACTGGTGTGGACGGTCTTGCCGGTCTATGCCGGACTGCCTCTAATGATCCAGCTCAATGCGAGTTTTACGGATGCCTATTTTGAAGCGGTCTCCGGACTGACCACGACCGGCGCGACAGTCTTCGAGGGACTGGACACGCTGCCGGTGTCGATCAATTTCTGGCGTTGCCAACTGGTCTGGCTCGGCGGCATGGGCTTGATCGTTCTGGCGGTAGCCATCCTGCCTTTGCTCGGAATCGGCGGCCGCCAGATGTTCAAGGCCGAAACACCGGGGCCGATGAAGGATTCGAAGATGACCCCGCGCATGGCAGAAACGGCCAAAGGCCTGTGGGTGGTCTATACGCTGATCTCGATTTGCTGCACGCTGGGCTACCATTGGGCCGGCATGACCTGGCTCGACGCGCTCATGCACATGTTCAGCACCATGGGACTTGGCGGCTTTTCCAGTCACGACGCGAGCTTCGGATTCTTTGATTCACCGGCGATCGAAGCCGTCAGTATCCTATTCATGCTGATTGCGGGCTGCAATTTTGCAACCCACTATGTCGTTCTTTCGGGTCGTTCGCTGCGTCCTTATGTAACCGATCCGGAAGCTGGAGCCTTTCTCCTGGTAAGCATCGGCAGTGTCATCGCAATCGCCGTCTTTCTCGATGTGCATGAGGTGTATCCGAACTTCTCCGAGGCGCTCAGGTTTTCGGCCTTCAATGTCGTCTCGATCGCAACGACCACCGGTTATGCCAATACCGATTATGCGCTGTGGCCTTTCTTTGCTCCTTTGTGGATGTTGTTCCTGTCGAGCTTTGCGACCAGTGCGGGTTCGACGGGTGGCGGCATCAAGATGATCCGCGCCATCGTGCTCTACAAACAGGTCTACCGCGAACTGACACGCGCCATGCACCCCAACGCCGTACATCCGATCAAGATTGGCAGTGAGGTGATGCCCCCCAACATTCTCTTCGCGGTATTGGCCTTCGGCTTCATGTACATGGTGTGCATCGTGTCGATGACGCTAGCGCTTTCCTTCTCCGGACTCGAGATCATCACCGCCTTCTCGGCAGTCGTCGCAAGCATCAACAATACCGGTCCGGGTCTCGGCGAGGTCGGTCCGGCGACCAATTTCGGTGGTCTGTCAGACTTCCAGACCTGGGTGTGCACCTTTGCCATGCTCCTCGGTCGCCTCGAAATCTTTACCCTGCTGGTGGTCATGACCCCGGCTTTCTGGCGCAAGTAAGGGCGAAAGGCGGATAATCGAGCTTTCGCGGCGCATTCCCCGCTGCGGCGGAGCCCAACGTGACCCGACCCTGCAACGATACTTTCCTGCGCGCCCTGCTCAAGGAACCGACCGAACATACGCCGGTCTGGCTGATGCGACAGGCGGGCCGCTATCTGCCAGAGTACTGCGAAACGCGTCGGCGTGCCGGCAGCTTTCTGCAGTTGTGCAAGAACCCTGCCATGGCTTGCGAGGTGACCCTGCAGCCACTCGCGCGTTACAATCTCGATGCGGCGATCCTTTTCTCGGACATTCTGACGGTGCCCGATGCGATGGGCCTCGGGCTGTATTTCACCGATGGGGAAGGACCCCGCTTCGAACGTCCGCTGCGCGAGGAATGGGCGATCCGCGACCTGACTGCACCAGACCCCTGGGATCACCTGCGTTATGTGATGGATGCCGTCAGCGAAATCAGGCGGGCGCTGAACAACACCGTGCCGCTGATCGGCTTTTCCGGAAGTCCTTACACCCTGGCATGCTACATGGTCGAAGGCGGTGCGAGCAGCGATTACCGCTGCATCAAGGGCATGCTTTACGACCGACCGGATCTGCTACATCGCATTCTGTCGGTCACTGCCGATGCGGTAAGCGCTTACCTCAACGCCCAGATCGAGTCCGGAGCACAGGCAGTGATGATATTCGATTCCTGGGGCGGCTCGCTTTCGGCTGCCGCGTACCAGGAATTCTCGTTATCCTACCTGCAACGCATCGTTGCTAGTCTCATCCGCGAGCGGGCAGGTACACGGGTTCCGTCGATCGTGTTCACCAAGGGGGGGGGCCTGTGGCTGGAATCGATCGCCGATATCGGCTGCGATGCGATCGGCCTCGACTGGACAATCGACATCGGCGAAGCGCGCCGACGCGTGGGTCACCAGGTTGCCTTGCAGGGCAATCTCGATCCTGGAGTGCTCTTCGCCTCACCCGAGAGGGTAGCCGCCGAAGCCAGACAGGTGCTGGACAGCTACGGTTTGCACAACACCGGTCATGTGTTTAATCTGGGCCACGGGATTTCCCAGTTTACGCCACCCGAAAACGTAACGGCACTGGTTGATGCGGTACACACCCATAGCCGCCTCCTGCGTAGAAAAATCGAATAAATCGTCTTCTACCAGTTGACTTATTCACAGAAATGGCCACAACTTTCGCCGTCTGCTGAAAACCAGTGGCTTCTCATGGCTATATTTCCATCCTATTGATTTAAAAGGTTTTAAAAATTGCCTATTTTTCCGGCGATCTCCGGAAACCCTTGTGAACAGGGCCTTTGCGCCACTTTTCGGCAAGCTGATCCACAGAGTTATCCACAGATCTGTGTATAGGCTGGAAAGCCGAGATAACTGAATGCCTTAGCTCGCAAACGCGTTTCCCGGATCGGATCTTCCGCATGCAGATTGCCCGCGTCGCCCTAGACGTGCCGCTTCGCCGATTCTTCGACTACCGGGTTCCCGAGGGAGAGCGGATGTCGGTGGCGGACATCGGCTGTCGGGTTCGTGTACCCTTCGGTCAACGCCACAAGATCGGTATCCTCGTTGAGTTGGCTACCGATACGGACATTCCGCTTGCACAGCTCAAACCGATCGAAAGCATTCTTCGCGAGCTGCCGCCATTGCCCGCCGCCTGGTTTCGCCTGACCAAGTTTTGCGCGGCCTATTATCACGCGCCGCTTGGGCAGGTGATGCTGTCTACCCTGCCGGCCGGACTACGCGCGCTGGCACCACCGAAACCTCGGCCGCTTCGGCAGCGCATCGTGGACGTGCCGGCGCAGCCAGCGCCGCTGCTGACCTGCGAACAGGAAGCTGTGCTGACGTCGATAGCTGCAGGTAACGCCCGCGCCTACCTATTGCACGGCGTCACCGGCAGCGGCAAGACCGAAGTCTATCTCCGCCTGATCGAACGCTGCCTGGCGGTGGGGCAACAGTCGCTCCTGCTGGTACCGGAAATCAACCTGACGCCACAACTCGAAGCCCGGGTCACGGCTCGTTTTCCAAATGCCGGGCTGGTCAGCCTGCACAGCGAGTTGGGTGAGGCTGCGCGTAGCCGCAACTGGCGTGCCGCACTGACTGGCGAGGCACGTATCGTCCTCGGCACCCGCCTGGCGGTATTCACACCCTTGCCCGAGCTTGGCCTGATCATCGTCGATGAAGAGCATGACTCGTCGTTCAAACAACAGGACGGCATTCGCTATTCGGCGCGTGACCTGGCCGTCTTCCGCGCTCACGATAGTGGCATCCTGATTGTCCTTGGTTCGGCGACTCCTTCACTCGAGAGTTGGGCCAATGCCCAGGGCGTTGACGGGAGCGGGCGCTATCGGCTTCTTTCGCTGCGGGAGCGGGCCTTCGCGGGTGCCTGCCTGCCCCTGCTGCGGTGTATCGATACGCGCTTCGACAAGTTGCAGGATGGACTCTCCGGAGCCCTGCTGCTGGCCATCGAGCAACGTCTGGTGCGTGCCGAACAGAGTCTGGTTTTCCTCAACCGGCGCGGCTACGCACCGGTCCTGGCCTGCGCGGCCTGCGGCTGGACTTCACATTGCCATCGCTGCGCCGCCAACCTGGTTCTGCATCTCGCCGACCGCTGTCTGCGCTGCCACCATTGCGGCTTCGAGGCACGCGTCCCAAAGCTTTGCCCGACCTGTGGCAACCAGGATCTCAGCGCCTTCGGTCGCGGTACGCAACGGATCGAGGCAGTCCTTGCAGAGCGCTTCCCACAGGCACGCATCCTGCGTGTCGATCGTGATTCGGCGCGCAGCCGCAAACAATGGGAAGTCCTGCTGGCGAGAATCCATGGGGGCGAGGCTGACATCCTGGTTGGCACGCAGATGCTGGCCAAGGGCCATGACTTCCCGAAGCTCACGCTGGTCGGTGCGATCGCCCCGGATGCCGCCCTGTTCGCCGCAGACTGGCGCGCCCCGGAGCGTCTGTTCGCACAGTTGATGCAGGTGGCCGGGCGCGCCGGCCGTGCCGACCGGCCAGGCGAAGTGCTGCTGCAGACACAGTTTCCCGAACATCCGCTCTACGCCGCGCTGATCCGGCATGACTATCCGGCTTTCGCCGCCATGCAGCTCAAGGAGCGACAGCAGGCCGGCTTCCCGCCCTATGCCCATCAGGCCATGCTGCGTGCGGAATCTCCACGGATGGCTGACGCACTGGGCTTCCTCGCCAGCGCTCGTGCCCAGCCGGTGTCCGACGAAGATCTACAAGTGATCTTTTACGATCCGGTGCCGATGCGCCTGTCCCGTCGCGCCAGTCTCGAACGTGCACAGTTGCTGGTCGAGTCGCCATCACGGCGAGCCTTGCAGCGCTTCCTCGCCCACTGGGTGACCCAGCTCGAAGCCATCAGGGCGCCATCCCGGCTACGCTGGCACCTGGAAGTCGACCCCTTGGAGTTCTGACCCGCCAATTATCGGCCTGTGAGCCGAGCAGACATTCGCGATAGAATCGCTCGTTTTCTCTGCGGAAGCGTCGCATGCCTACTGGAATCATTGAGTCGCTGGACCACGAGGCGCGGGGAGTGACGCGTCTTGACGGCAAAACGGTTTTCGTCGAGGGCGCCTTGCCGGGCGAGTGCGTCGAGTACGCCAGCTATCGCCGGAAACCCAGCTATGAGCTGGCACGCACGCTGCATGTGCTGGCATCGTCGTCGCAGCGGGTGACGCCACGCTGCCCGCATTTTGGCGTCTGCGGCGGTTGCAGCATGCAGCATCTCGATCCACAGGCGCAGGTCGCGGCCAAGCAGCGCCTGCTCGAGGACAATCTCTGGCACCTCGGCCGCATCAAGGCAGACCAGCTCTACACGCCGATTTACGGCCAGCCATGGGGCTACCGCTATCGAGCGCGCCTTTCCGTTCGCCTGGTGCTGAAGAAGGGTGGCGTTCTCGTCGGCTTCCACGAGAAGAAAAGCAGCTACGTCGCCGACATGAAACAATGCGAAATTCTACCACCACGCCTGTCGGCGATGCTCTTGCCGCTGCGCGAACTGATCGGCGAGCTGTCGATCCGGGATCGCCTGCCGCAGATCGAGGTGGCTGTTGGTGAACGGATGACTGCGCTGGTGCTGCGCATTCTCGAAGGCCTCGATCCGGCGGACGAGTCTCTGCTGCGCGACTTCGCCGACCGCCATGCCGTGGTCTTCTACCTGCAGCCGCAGGGGCCGGCGACGGCTTATCGCTTCTATCCGCTCGACGGGCCGCAACTCTCCTACCAGCTCCCCGATTTTGCGGTCGAGCACGCTTTCTCGCCAACCGAGTTCACCCAGGTCAATCACGCGATCAACCGCGTGCTGGTGCGGCGTGCGCTGGCCCTCCTGGCCCCGCAAGCGGGCGAGCGCGTTGCGGACATGTTCTGTGGGCTGGGCAACTTCACGCTGCCGATTGCCCGCTCCGGCGCGCGCGTTCTGGGAGTCGAGGGTAGCGCCGAGCTGGTTCGCCGCGCCACCGAGAACGCTGCGGCGAATGGCCTGGACAGGCTCGCCGAGTATCGCCTCGCCAACCTCTTCGAGACCACTCCGGACAGCCTGGCGGCGCTCGGCCGCTTTGACAGGATGCTGATCGACCCGCCGCGCGAAGGTGCTCTCGAACTGATCAAATCGCTCGATGCGGACGGCCCGCGGCGAATCGTCTACATTTCCTGCAGTCCCGCCACGCTGGCACGCGATGCGGGCATTCTCGTCGCCCAGAAGCATTACCGGTTGCGCGGCGCCGGCGTGGTCAATATGTTTCCGCAGACTTCGCACGTCGAATCGATCGCCCTCTTCGAGCGCACGCCAGCGAGCTGAGCTTCGCTCTGCAGCGCCGCGCAGGTCCACGGCCACAGCAGCGCTTCGCTTTGTGACAGAATCCTCCTGTGTAGGCGCGATCATTGAGCGGGAGAAAGTAATGCACATGGCGGATGCACTGTTGTCGCCGGCTGTCGGCGGCACGATGTGGGCAGTATCAGCGGGCATCATTGTCTATTGTTCGAAAAAGGTCACGGACGAACTCGACGAGCGCAAGGTGCCGTTGATGGGCGTTCTCGGCGCCTTCCTTTTTGCTGCCCAGATGATCAACTTCAGCATCCCCGGCACCGGTTCGAGTGGCCATCTCGGCGGCGGGCTGCTGCTGGCGATTCTGCTCGGGCCGCATGCAGCTTTCCTGACCATTGCCTCGGTACTGGTGGTGCAGGCGCTGTTCTTTGCCGACGGTGGTCTGCTGGCTCTCGGCTGCAACCTCTTCAACCTGGGATATTTTCCGGCATTCATTGCCTACCCCCTGATCTACCGGAAAATCGCAGGTGCGCGGCCAGGCCAGTTGCGCCTGAGCGTGGCGGCCATCGTCGCAGCGACCGTCGGGCTGCAACTGGGAGCGTTCGGGGTCGTCGTCGAGACGGCCAGCTCGGGGATTTCGTCGCTGCCTTTTGCCACTTTCGTGCTGTTCATGCAGCCCATTCATCTGGCCATCGGAATCGTCGAAGGCGTGGTGACGGCCGCGATTGTCTCGTTTGTCCATCGTGCGCGGCCAGAATTGATCGGTGCAGCAGCCCGGCCAACGGTCACGCCTGGCCAGCAATCGCTGCGCAAGCTGCTGCTGGCTTTCCTCGCCGGGGCCGTGCTGACCGGTGGATTGTTTTCCTGGTTTGCGTCGAAAGACCCGGACGGACTCGAATGGGCGATTGCCCAGGTGAGCGGCGAGGCCGAGCTCAAGGGGCCCGAGCAGGGAATGCACGCGACACTGGCCGCGCTTCAGGAGAGGATGGCGATCCTGCCGGATTACGCTTTCCGGAAGACCGATGCCGGAGGGCAGGGCAACGGAGGCAGCGATGGCAACGGCGATGCCAATCCGGAAAGCCGGCTCGGCAGCAGCGTCTCGGGGATCGTCGGCGGTCTGCTGGCGCTGCTGCTGGCATTCCTGATCGGCTTCCTGCTCAAGAGACGCGTCCACCGCATGCCGCGTGCCGGCGGCTTGTCTTGATGGCGTACCGCCAGGCGCCAGTCGCTTTGCTTTCCCCCTGAGCGCGCAGCATGGCATCGATCGAGAGCATGGCCGCAAACTTTCGGCGCCTCGACCAGTTTGCCCGCGCGGATACCGCCATGCACCGTCTCGATGCACGTGCCAAGGTGATGGCGACGCTAGCCTTCATCGTCGTCGTGGCGTCTTTCGACCGATATACGGTGGCGGCCCTGCTGCCTTTTTTCATTTTTCCGATCGTTCTGGCCGCACTCGGCAAGCTGCCGACGGCTTATGTCGCCAGGAACGTTGCCGTGGCCATCCCCTTTGCTCTGGCGATTGGCCTCTTCAACCCGCTTTTCGACCAGCAGGTGCTTTTCAAGCTGGGGTCGATCCCGATCAGCGCCGGCTGGATTTCCTGCCTGTCGATCGTCGTGCGTGCCGTGCTCACCCTCAGTGCAGCGCTGATTCTCATCGGCGTGACCGGATTCCCTGCGGTCTGTGAAGCGCTTGAGCGCCTCGGCATGCCGAAGGTCCTGGCGATGCAGATGCAGTTCCTCTACCGCTACCTCTTTGTCCTGATCGAGGACACCAGGCGCAGCGCCCGCGCGCTGGAACTGCGCTCGTGTGGCCGGTCGCCGCGCCTGCCGACCGTCGCCTCGCTGATCGGATTTCTCCTGCTGCGAACCTGGCAGCGCGCAGATCGCATCCACATGGCGATGCTCGCCAGGGCCTACCGCGGTGATTTCCACAGCCGGAAGGTCGGGAATTTCGGTAGCGGCGAAGTCGCCTTTGTCGCTGGCTGGCTGGTCCTCTTCGGTCTGTTGCGTGTGTACGACGCGTCGCAGCTTCTTGGCGCGCTGGTCGGGCGGGCGCTGCCGTGAGTCACCATCTCGTCGAGCTGAAGCGCCTTGGCCATGTCTATCCGGATGGTACCGCCGCGCTGAGCGAGGTTTCGCTCCGCATCACGCACGGCGAGTGCGTTGCCGTCATCGGTGCCAATGGCGCCGGCAAGTCGACGCTGCTGCTGCACCTGAACGGCTGCCTGGTCGCCAGCTCGGGCGAGGTACGGGTGGGCGACTTCCCGCTGACCCGAGCAACCCTGCCGCAGATACGACGCACCGTCGGCATGGTCTTCCAGGATCCAGACGACCAGTTGTTCATGCCGACGGTCTTGGACGACGTCGCCTTCGGACCGCTCAATCTCGGCTTGCCACCGGCCGAAGCCGAAGAGCGCAGCCGCGATGCCCTCGCTCTGGTCGGCGCCTGGCACTTGCGCGACAAGCCACCGTACCTGCTTTCCGGTGGCGAGAAAAAGCGCGTCGCCATCGCCACGGTGCTGGCCATGTCGCCGGACATTCTCGTCCTGGACGAACCGACCAGCGGCCTCGATCCCTTTGCGCGCCGGCAACTGATGGCGCTGCTCAAGGACTTTCGCCACACCCGGATCATTGCCAGCCACGACCTCGACCTGGTGATGGATCTCTGCGAGCGCACCGTCGTTCTCCACGACGGGCGAGTCGCCGCGGACGGGGAAACGCGTGAACTTTTCCGGGACGACGCGCTGCTCGCGCAGTGCCGGCTGGAGAAGCCGTTTTCGATGCAGGGGTGTCCGGTTTGTGGGGTCGTTCGGCGGATCGCCTGACGGTGCCTGGCGGGTACCCTTGCCGCTCAGTGCCGCCATGCGTGGCTGACGATTTCGCGGATCAGGTGCAGGCGGCGGTGAAAGAAGTGGTCGGCACCGGGAACGACGATTACCGGCAGGTCGAGTGGCTTGGCCCAGGCGATGACGTTGGCCAGCGGCACGGTGGTGTCTTCGGAACCATGAATGACTATGGTGTCTCTCGGGACGGCCTTGGTGTGGTAAGTGCGAGCGCCTTCGACGAAACCCGAGGCGGTGCCGACGAGCACCAGCCGCTGTGCCGGATGGCCGGCGGCGAGCAGCGCTTCGGCGACGCGGGTCGCGACATAGGCGCCGAAGGAGAAACCGGCGAGCGCGATCGGCAGATTGCCGTAGCGACATTTGGCTTCCGCGAGCACGGCCAGCAGATCCTGGCTTTCGCCGTTGCCTTCGTCGTGTTTTCCCTCGCTCAGGCCGATGCCACGGAAATTGGGACGCAGCGCCACGTAGTCGAGGTGGATGAAGGTGCGCGCCAGCGTCTGCACCACCTTGTTGGTATTGCCACCGCCGAACAGCGGGTGCGGGTGGGCGATCAGCGCGATGCCGCGCGGCGCGCCGGGATTCTCGACGGTGATGTCGATCTTGCCGACCGGTCCGTCGATCAGCAGTTGTTCTGCCTGCGGTCTCATCGTTTTTCCTTCACAGATGTCGCGCTGCTTCCGTTCAGATGCGCAGACGGTCGACGACCCGCCCGTGTACCAGATGCTCCTGGATGATCTCCTCGATGTCTTCGCAGTCGACGTAGCTGTACCACACCTCTTCCGGATAGACGACCAGTACCGGTCCCTGGTCGCAGCGGTCCATGCAGCCGGCCTTGTTGATGCGGATCTTGCCGGCGCCCTTGAGGCGCAGTTCGCCGATGCGGTCCTTGGCGTAGGTCTGAGCGGTGGTGGCGCCGGCATTGTTGCAGCAGGTCTCGCCCTCGGCGCGCTGGTTGCAGCAGAAAAATACATGATGCTTGAAATAGCTCATAAGACTGGCTCCTTCGGGTGGATTGCTGGCTGCGGTGCTCGATTCTAACGGTCATGACTTTTCCAGACACCCCCGATCATGAAAGTCGGGAGTTGCTGACGCGACCTTCATATTAACCCCGAATCTGCTATTGCCGCTGCCGGACGCGCATACCACACAGCCCACAGATCTGCGGGCTTTGATCCCTGATCGCGTAGAATGCTCACAGCCCTGGTGCCTGCGGTCGCCAACATCCTTCCCTGGCGCGCGGCGCGCCAGCCTTACTTTGATCATTGATGAGTATCAGCGAGGACCCTTTCGCCATCCTTGGCGTACGCCGTGACGCATCGCTTGACGAAGTCAAGCGCGCGTATCGTCGGCTGGTCATGCAGTGGCACCCGGATCGCAACCCCTCGGCAGCTGCGGTGAGCGAGTTCATGCGTGTGCAGGCCGCATACGAACTGCTGCTCGACCCGCAAAGCCTGGCCGAGTGGCGGCTGGCGGCAACGAGCAGGGAGCGCAGCACAACCGCCGCCGGGCCGGTCGCCGAAGATCAGACGCAATACCTGACGCTGACGCTCGAGGAGGCGGCAGAGGGTTGCCAGAAGAACATCGAACTGCTGCACCGCGTTCGCTGCGCGAGCTGCCGTGGCAGTGGCCGGCTGCAGCACAAGCATTCGCTGCCTTGTCCCCGTTGCAGCGGCTGCGGTCGGGTTGCACGCAAAGGCGGCGGAACGAGTGTGTGCGAAGGATGCGGCGGGCGCGGTTACCTGCGCGAGACGGTCTGCACGGACTGCTCGGGCAGTGGCTGGCGCCAGGAATGGCGAACGCTGGCGGTGCGCGTGCCGGCGGGTCTGCGCGACGGCGAGCGTCTGCGCCTGGCCCGGCAGGCGCCACTGGCCCCCGGCCAGACCATTGCCGGCGACCTCTACCTCGAGATCAGCCTGGCCGCACATCCGCTGTTCGTTCTCGATGGCCATGACCTGCATTGTCAGTTACCGGTGAGCATCTTCCGGCTGCTCTGCGGTGGCCATGTCGAGGTGCCGACCCTGCGCGGCACGACCAGCTTCGAACTGCCGCCGCAGCGCTCGATTGAACAGCGTCTGCCCGGCCTGGGTTTTCCGCACCGGCAGGGTGCCGCGGTCGGCGATCTGGTGCTGCATCTGCAGTGCATCTGCCCGCAAGCCGCTAGCTCCGAGGATCTGGCGCTGCTCGAGCAGCTCGAAACGCGCCTGACGGCCGACCTGGATCGACGCGCTCCGGAACTCGCTGCCTGGGAACGGCAGTTGCGTGCGCGCCGCCATTCGGGCGACGACTGAGCGGTGCTACAGGTCGCGGACGACCATCGTCAGATAGGGCAGGGCGACGAAGGGCCAGAAACTGGCAACCCAGCGGGTAAGACCGTTGAAGTTGAGGAAGTGCCCTTGTCGCCAGGTTGCCAGCGCTGCTTCCGAGTAGGGGTTGGCCGGCGTCAGATTGACCAGCGCGGTGCCGGCCATCAGCGCCACGCCAGCCAGCACGATGCGGATTGGCGCTGGCAGCAGCAGCAGCAGCGAGAGCAGCACGCCCCCGATCAGCAGTCCGAGTTCGGCGCCTGGTGTCAGCCAGGCGAAAGCGTCCTGCGGAGCGACCAGGACCGCGGCGGCGAGTGTCCTGATCGCCAGGGCAAGTACGAAAAAGGCGAGCAGGGCGAGATGCGGTGCTGCCTGATCGGCCAGCAGCGTGCGCGCAAATAGGCCGATGACGATGCTGTTGAGAGCGATGACGCCGGCTTCGAGAACGAAGAACGAGTGCGCCGCGTAGGGAACCGCCGGCGTCAGTTCGAACACACTGCGCAGGTCACCGGTGGCGAACAGCAAGGTTTCCGGCGAGAGTTGCGTCAACAGCCAGGTGCCGAGCAGCACCAGACCGAGGTCGAGGTGATCTATCGGTGCCAGCAGGGCCTGCTGAACCTGGCCGATGCGCCGGAAGATTTGCTGACCCCTGGAGAACGCAATGAGCGCGCCAATGGCGGTGCCGCTGGCGTTGCACCCCAGATCAAGGTTCGACGGCACGCGCGACGGCAACCAGTTCTGCAGGCATTCCATGGCCAGGCTCAATAGGCTGCCGAGCAGCAGTGCGACGATGCTTGCGGTCCAGCGCCCGCCTGGCAGCCGGCGCATTGCCAGCGCCAGCAAAAAGCCGAGCGGCAGGTAGGCGACGAGATTGACCAGCAGGTCGAATACCGTCCAGTAACGCGGCCAGGTTGAGGAAAGAAACTCCAGCGGCGATACACCGAGGTCGCGCCAGTTGGTGAAGGGATAGAGGCTCGCGTAGATGATCAGCACGAGGTAGGCCAGCGCCAGATACAGCGGCAGCCGCAAGGAGCGTGCGAGCGGCGGTGGCGCTAGGGTTTCGTCAGCCTCGGGAAAGGGCTGGGGTGGCGGTAGCGGGGTTTGCTCCATGAGATCACCGCCAAGCGTTGCAAAACGGCAATTCTAGCGCCTTAATGTGAAAGTCGCGTCCGCCAATCGCGGCTAGCGCATCCAGGGACCGAGCAATCGGGAGAGCGCCTGCTCGTCGAAGCCATGCACCAACTCGTCCTTGCCGACCAGGATCGTCGGGATACCGCCGCCGCCAAGCAGCCTGTTGAGGTGTTCCGCACGCGCATCGCGCTCGACATCGATTTCGACGTAGGAGATACCGTGCTGGGCAAAGAATGCTCGCGCCTTGGCACAGTATCCGCACCAGCTGGTTGCATACATGAGGACTTCCGGCTGGGCGGTCGCAATGCGGGCGGCAGGGGCATGCTGCCGGTGCTGCACGGCATAGAGACCGCCGATGACGATCAGGGCGATCGCGAAGCACACGAAGCGCTTGCTGCGTCGCGACGGCGGTACGACCCGAACGCCGACCGGCCGAACGTTGAGGGCGTCTTCGGCCTTGTTGTAGGCAACGCCACAGGCAGGGCATTGCCAGTCGGGCGCAGTATCGCTTGCCAGGCGCTCGTATCGGCAGCGCGCACAGCGCTTGGGTGTGATGTACATATGGGTTGCGACAGCGGAGGGGGTTGGGGCAGGGGTCAGACGACTCGCTTGATGCACGACCGAACTGCCTGGATGATCCGGCACAGCCGGTCAGCAAGATTCAAAGGAATGAAAGGGCTTGCCACGGCAAACGGGCCAAGCCTCAGACCGCCGGTCCCGGCCGGCGTGCGGATTTTGGCCGGAAGGCCTTGATCACCGCGTCGAACGTCTCGATATAAGGACCGCCGATCAGGTCGATGCAGTAGGGGACCGCAGCGAAGATGCCGTTCGCCAGCACCGTACCGTCGGCAGCCTTGACCCCTTCCAGGGTTTCCCGGATCGATTTCGGCTGCCCCGGTAGGTTGAGGATCAGTGCCTGGCCACGGATCACCCCGACTTGACGCGAGAGGATGGCGGTCGGCACGAAGTTGAGGCTGATGCGCCGCATTTCTTCACCGAAGCCCGGCATCACCTTGTCGGCGACGGCCAGGGTGGCTTCCGGCGTAACGTCGCGCGCAGCCGGGCCGGTGCCACCGGTGGTCAGCACCAGCTGGCAGCCGACCGTATCGACCAGTTCGATCAGCGTCTTTTCGATCATCGCCTGGTCATCGGCAATCAGGCGGGTTTCCATTCGCCAGGGGCTGCGCAAGGCGTTGGCAAACCATTCGCGCAACGCCGGGATGCCCTGGTCCTCATAGACACCTTGCGAGGCGCGGTCACTGATCGACAACAGGCCGATCCGCAGTTCTTCATCGGGGTTCATGTTCATCGTTGTCGTCGACAGTAGTATCGCCTTCCTGGAGTTCTTTGAGGAGTTGAAAGATGGCGCGGTAGCTGCGCGGTGGCTTGCCCTGTGCCTGCTCAAGCAGTGCGGCGCGGCGCAGCGAACGCAGACGCTGCAGGTCGATCGACGGCGACGTGCTGGCGATGCTGTAGATAACCTTCTCATCCGCCAGCAACTCGGCGCGCAGACGTTCGAGGCGGTGCAGTTTGCCGGTTTCTTCGGCTGATTCGCCACGCACTACCGCCAAGGCATGGCGGATCGGCGCAGGATCCACATCGCGCATCAGGCGGCCAATATACTGCAGTTGGCGGCGCCGCGCATCGTCGTGTCGGGACATGCGCCGGGCTTCACGGACGGCGGCGAGCAGACCCTCCGGGAGCGCGATTTTCTTGAGCCGATCAGCAGCCAGTTCGACGAGTTCCTCGCCGAGCGCCTGGAGTTCTTCCATGGCCCGTTTGCGCTGCGTTTTCGATGGCGGTGCTGGCACTTCTTCAGGGGTGCTCATCGGCTTACGACGTGCCTTTCGCTGTGGCAGGGGGAAAACCGGGAAGGCTTGCAATGCGGCAAGCGGCGCCTTTCGGGGAACTGCTATGATAACGGTTTTTGCCTCTGGCGATCGCCCCCATGCCCCGTTCAAGTTCCATTGCTCCTAGCGAATCACGCTTCAGTCACCGTCTCGAAGTTCTCCAGCAATTGGCACAAGATGTCCTGGTTTATGCCGGCAAGCAGGGAGCCAGCGCCTGCGAGGTCGACGTCTCGGTTGGTTTTGGTCAGTCGGTGACGGTGCGCTGCGGTGAGGTCGAGACCATCGAATACAACCGTGACAAGGGAATTGCAGTCTCGGTCTACCTGGGTCAGCGGAAAGGGCAGGCGAGCACTTCCGACTTTTCTCCAACGGCCTGGCGCGAGACTGTCGACGCGGCGCTGAACATCGCCCGCTTTACTGCCGCCGACCCCTGTGCAGGCCTGCCCGACCTGGAGTTGCTGGCCATCGACACCGGCAGCCTACCGGATCTCGATCTCTACCATCCCTGGCTGCTCTCGGTCGAGGCTGCCGTCGAACTTGCCCGGCGTTGCGAACAGGCGGCATTTGCGGTCAGCCCGCAGATCAGCAACTCGGAAGGTGCTACCGTGTCGATCCAGGAAGGGCAGTTCATTTCGGCCAACAGCCTGGGTTTCATGGGCGGCTACCCGAGTTCGCGGCATTATCTTTCGTGCTCGGTGATCGCCGGCAAGAACGAAAACATGCAGCGTGACGACTGGTATTCGACTGCCCGCGACCCCTCGGCAATTGGCTCTCCCGAGTCGATTGGCGAGATCGCCGCGCAGCGAGCCGTGTCACGACTCGCTGCGCGCAAGGTCAAAACCTGCCGGGTACCGGTCGTTTTCGAAGCGCCCCTCGCATCTTCGCTGATCGGCAGCTTCGTGCATGCGGTCAGCGGTGGCAGCCTGTACCGGAAGACCTCCTTCCTGGTCGACAGTCTCGGCAAGCGCATCTTTTCGAGGAAAATGCAGATCAGCGAGCGACCGCATCTGCCACGCGGCCTGGCGAGCAGCTATTTCGATAGCGACGGGGTCGCAACGCATGACCGCGAAGTGCTGGTTGATGGCCGGCTGCAGGGCTACTTCCTGAGCGCCTACAGCGCGCGCAAGCTGGGAATGCAGAGCACCGGCAATGCCGGCGGCTGCCACAACCTGATCGTCCATCCGGGGAAACGTGGTCTGCAGGGCCTGCTCAGGAAAATGGGGCGCGGATTGCTGGTCACCGAGTTGCTCGGTCAGGGTGTCAACTATGTGACCGGTGATTATTCGCGCGGCGCAGCCGGTTACTGGATCGAAGGTGGCGAGATCGTACATCCAGTGGAAGGAATCACCATTGCCGGCAATCTTCGCGACATGTTCCGAAACGTCGCGGCGGTCGGCAACGACGTTCTGGTGCGCGGTTCGAAGCAGGTGGGTTCGCTGCTGATCGAGAAGATGAAGGTGGCTGGCGACTGACGAATCTCCCCTCTCGCGGAGGCGAAGGCGGGGTTTCGCGGAGCATGCTCCGTGCCCATCGAGGGATTCCGGCAAGGGAGGGAGACGGTCTTGACTTTCATGAATCGGATGTGCCTGGAAAAGTCCTGGCCGTCAGGCAAGGTTTGTTCCATGCACGACTGCTTTCGCTATAATCGTTGGGCGACTCGTTTACAAGAACACAAGAACCTATAGGAGACAAATTGTGGAAAGACGTTCCTTTTTGAAGAATGCGGGTGCTGGCCTTGCGGTCGGTACGATGGCCATGCCGGCGATTGCCCAGAACGCCCCGACGGTCAAGTGGCGCCTGGCTTCAAGCTTCCCGAAGAGCCTCGATACCATTTACGGAGGTGCCGAGCACATGGCCAAGCGGGTTGCCGAAGCGACTGGCGGCAAGTTCCAGATTCAGGTTTTTGCCGGCGGCGAAATCGTTCCCGGGCCGGCGGTGTTCGATGCCGTCAAGGACGGTACCGTCGAAATGGGACACACGGTTTCCTATTATTTTTTCGGCAAGGATCCGACCTACGCCCTGGAGACGGCCGTTCCCTTCGGGATGACCAACCGCCAGATGGACGCCTGGATGCGTTACGGTAATGGCAGCAAACTGCTCGGCGAAGTGTTTGCCAAGTCGAACATCATGACCATCCCCTGTGGCAACACCACCACACAGATGGGTGGCTGGTATCGCAAGGAGATCAAGACGGCGGCCGACCTCAAGGGCCTGAAGATCCGCATCGGTGGCTTCGCCGGTGCCGTGCTCAGCAAGCTGGGTGCCGTTCCGCAGCAGATCCCCGGTGGCGACATCTATCCGGCACTCGAAAAGGGCACCATCGACGCGGCCGAATGGATCGGCCCCTATGATGACCAGAAGCTCGGATTCAACAAGGTGGCCAAGTTCTATTATTACCCCGGCTGGTGGGAAGGCGGCCCGCAAGTGTCCGCCTATGTCAGCCTCAAGAAGTGGGCTGAACTGCCCAAGGAATACCAGACCATTCTACAACTCGCCTGTGCCGACGCGCACGTCGACATGGTCGCCAAGTACGACTCGAAGAACCCAACTGCGCTCAAGCAGCTCGTGGGTTCGGGAACACAGTTGAAGCAGTTCCCGAAAGAAGTCATGGACGCCTGCTACAAGGCTGCGATGGAACTGTACGCCGAGACCTCGGCGACGAACGCCCAGTTCAAGAAGGTCTATGACGACTACAAGAAGTTCATGGACGACCAGAACCTCTGGCATCGCATCGCCGAAGGTGCATACTCCAGCTACATGTACAGCAAGCGCTAGACGTATCGAGCGAAGCCTGCGGCAGTCGGTTGCTGCCGCTACTGCGCAGTAAAAGGAACGGAGGCCGACGCCGCCGTTCCTTTTTCATGGGCCCATCACCCGCGAGGCCGCTCGACGATCTCCGGCCGTCGAGCATTCGCCGAGAGGCGACAACAGTTACTTCGTCTGATCCTGCTTCATCGCATCGCGCACGGCCTTGCTGGCGGCATCTTCCGAAGCGGCAGGGGAAGCCTCTTTCGGGCTCTCGAAACCCGGTGGCGTAGAGGGCGCGCCGTAATCGGACGTTGGCATCTCGATCTGTACCGAATCGAGATCGACCTTCTCCTCCTGATCGAGACCGAAAGTGACGAGTTGCGGAAAGAAGATGAGGATTCCGACCATGATGATCTGGATGCAGACGAAGGGTATCGCTCCCCAGTAGATATCGGTGGTCTTGACCGACGCCGGCGCCACCGAGCGCAGGTAGAAGAGCGCAAAGCCGAATGGCGGGTGCATGAACGAAGTCTGCATGTTGACCGCCAGCAGAACGCCAAACCAGATCAGATCGATGCCGAGCGCCTGCGCAACCGGACCCAGCAGCGGCACGACGATGAACGAAAGTTCAAAGAAGTCGAGGAAGAAGGCGAGCAGGAAAACCAGTATGTTGACAATGATCAGGAAACCGACTTCGCCACCTGGCAGGCCGGTGAGCAGGTGCTCGACCCATTTGTGGCCATCGACCCCGTAGAAGGTCAGCGAGAAGACGCGTGCGCCGACCAGGATGAAGACCACGAAGGTGGTCAGTTTGGCGGTTGTATCCATCGCCTGCCTGAGCAGCTTCCACGACAGGCGCCGGCGTGCCAGCGCCATGATCAGGGCGCCGGTCGCACCCATCGCACCGCCCTCGGTCGGCGTCGCGATACCCAGAAAGATCGTGCCGAGCACCAGGAAGATCAGCAGCAGCGGCGGTACCAGCGTCGTCAGCACGCGCAGCAGCAGCTTGCCGCCGCGCAAGGTCCGCGCTTCGAGCGGCAGGGCCGGCATCCAGCGCGGTCTGAAGATCGCCACCAGCACGACATAGCCGACGTAGAAGGCGGTCAGCGTCATGCCCGGCAGGAAAGCGCCCTTGTACATGTCGCCCACCGACTTGCCCAACTGGTCGGCCATGATGATCAGCACCAGCGAGGGGGGAATGATCTGCGCCAGCGTTCCGGAAGCGGCAATGACGCCGGAGGCGAGTTTCTTGTCATAGCCGTAGCGCAGCATGATCGGCAGCGAGATCAGACCCATCGAGATCACCGAGGCGGCGACGACGCCGGTCGTCGCCGCGAGCAGCGCGCCGACGAAGATCACCGCGAGAGCCAGGCCGCCACGCAGCGGTCCAAAAAGCTGGCCGATGGTGTCGAGAAGATCCTCGGCCATTCCCGATCTCTCGAGGATCAGGCCCATGAAGGTGAAGAATGGGATCGCCAGCAAGGTATCGTTGTTCATGATGCCGAAGATGCGATCCGGCAATGCCTGGAACAGCTGCGGCCCGAGCAGACCGAGTTCGATGCCGACCAAGCCAAAGAAAATGCCGTTGGCCGCCAGCGCGAAGGACACCGGAAAACCGACGAGCAGGAAAAGGACCATCGAAGCGAAAATGATCGGCGCCATGTTGGCGATCAGGAACTCGGTCATCACAGTTCTCCCTTCTGGGCCTTGATGGCCAGCGCCAGTTCTTCTTCAGGCGTTGGTTGGTGCGTCTTGGCGGTCGGGTCGGAGCACTTTCCCAGCAGAAAGCCGATTCTTTTGATCAACTCGGAGAGGCCCTGAATCACCAGCAGGAAGAAGCCGATCGGCACCAGCAGGCGCACCGGCCAGACCGCCAGACCACCGGCATTGCTCGACTGTTCGTTGTTGTGCAGCGCGAGCAGAAAGATCGGCCAGGACAGATACATGACGGCAATCGCCATCGGCAGCAGGAAAAAAATGATGCCGAAAATGTCGATCCACGCCTGGCCTCTTCTCGACAGGCGGCCGGCAATGAGGTCAATGCGCACATGCTCGTTGCGCTTCAGCGTGTAGCCCGCGCCAAAGAGAAAAATCGCCGAAAACAGGTACCACTGGATCTCGAGAAAGGCGTTCGAACTGTAGTTGATGGAGTAACGCATGACCGCATTGCCGGCGCCGATCAGGGTAACGACCAGGACCAGCCAGATGATGCTCTTGCCGATCCGTTCGGTGAGTCCATCGATCAGGCTGGAAAGCTTTAGTAGACTGTTCACGGGATATCCCTCCATTGACAAGCAAACTATTCACTCCTCCAAGACCTGATCGCTTGCGCTTTGCCTCATTGCCGGGCAATTCATCAGGCCGCTTTGCAGAATGCAAGATCGCATCCGCTTGATCCGCATGCGGAAGTCATGATTATGGCACATCTTTGTTTGAGTCTACGAGGTAGTGGCAAGTCGCCAGCTTTATGCTTGCCCAAAAGCAACAAGGCCCGGAGATCACCGCCAGGCCTTGATCGCCAACAAACTTTGAGGTTGTCCCCCTGCGCGACACCAGACGGCTGGAATTCAGCCCGATCCTGAGCGCTCGCGCCAGATTGGCCCCTGCGATTGGCGACGGTCTGCAACAAGGAAAAACCCGGCGCACGTCCGGGTCTGGTTCTGGCCTCAATCAATCGGCCTTCGATCTGGCGGAAGAATCTCGATCTCCTGCAGCTTCCGCAACATGCTTTCGTGCTCGCTGCCGCAATAGCTCTTCAGGTCGTCAGCGAGGTAAGCGCCGGCAGCGGCAAGATTGACGATGCGCGGCACATCTCGCAATGCGCCAAGACACAACAACAGCGGCCCTCCATCTTGGTGTCAGCAATTCTCCTTCCGCCGAAGCCCGAAGACACCGCCGAGCGCCGTGGCAAGGAGAAGTAGGCTGCCAGGCTCAGGAACAGCCGCATCAGGTACTGGAGTAAGGAGATAGGATCGGTAGAGGCTGTGCGTTTCCGCTACAATCTGGCTGCTGTTATTTATGCCTATGCCAAAATTAGGCCTACCGCTGCAGCACATGAGGTCGCCTAGACTCGTCATGATGCCATCAGAATACAGGAAGGTGTTCATCCGGGCATCGTCAGGGGTACTTGCCATGCCTGTTATTTGTCCGAGGTCGTTGATGTCGTACGCGACACTATTCGTCCCACCTAAAGTACCCAGGTCAGTCATTATGCCGATCGAATACAAGAAGTCGTGGTTGTCGCCGCGAGAAGTGTTGTAGAACGACCCTCCTGTAACTTCCCCGGCATTGTTAATGCCAAGAGCTATGCTCTCATTGCCTCCCAAGGCACCTAGGTCGGTCATTACACCTCCGGAATATATATAGGCGTGATAGTTGCCGCTATTCGTGGTCGAGCCTCCTGCGATTTGCCCGCTATCGTTGATGGCGCTGGCGCCAGCGTGCGCGCCACCAAGTGTGCCCAAATCGATGGCCGTGTAGGTGGGCACCGCGGCCGCTAGGGCCGGCACGCAGGCAACGACAATGATGGCGCAGTGAAGAAATCTGCGTTTGTACATTGGCTTTTTACGACAGTTCAGCGAATTGAACAATCGGGCGGACCTTCCCGGAGCCCTTGAGGTAAGTCGTTGATTCATGGCAAGAAACCAGAAAATCGGCAAAAATGTAGGCATGTAAATATAATAATAGCTATTTACAAACAATGTGCTATTGGCTATTATTGTCGGCATGTACATCGCCCGCGTCCCCAACCGAAAGTCCAGGCCGGCCATCCTGCTTCGCGAGTCCTATCGCGAGGGAGGCAAAGTCTGCACACGAACCATCGCCAATCTGACGAACTGGGCACCGGAACGAATCGTCGCCATGGAACGTCTGGTGAAGGGCGAATTCGACGACTGGTCGGGAGAGATGACCAGCGGCGAGATTTTTGGGGTGCTGTTTGCCCTCAAGCAGTTGGCCGACCAGGTGGGCCTCACGCGGGTGCTGGGCAGCGCTGCGGAAAGCAAGCTCAACCTGTTCCTGATTCTCGCGCGTATCGCGCATGGTGGCTCGCGGTTGTCGGCGGTACGCTGGGCGAAACAGCACACGGTGGCCGATGTGTTGGCGGTGGAGGCGTTCGATGAGGACGACCTCTATGCCGCGCTGGACTGGCTGGCGAGCCAGCAGGAACGCATCGAGCGGGAGCTTTACCAGGCCTATGTCAAGGCGCAGGGCCAACCGCCCGTGCTGGTGCTTTACGACGTCACTTCGAGCTACTTTGAAGGGGAATGCAACGAGCTGGGGCAATATGGTTACAACCGCGACGGCAAGCGCGGCAAGCCGCAAATCGTCATCGGTTTGTTGACCGCGGAGGACGGGGAGCCTCTGGCCGTGCGGGTCTTCGAAGGGAATACCGCGGACCCGACGACGGTGGCCAGCCAGATCACGATCCTGAAGGAACAATTCGGCATTGCCGAGGTGGTGATGGTCGGCGATCGGGGAATGATCAAGGCCAAGGGGAAAGCCGCGCTGTCGGTACAGGGCTTCCGTTATATCACGGCGTTGACGGACGCGCAGATACGCACCTTCCTCAAGGAGGGGGTGCTGCAGACGGATCTCTTCGATGCGCATCTGTGCGAGGTGGAGCACAACGATAAACGCCTGATCGTGCGCCGCAACGAGACTGTGCGGGTGCGCGAGGAGCGTCGGCGGGAGGACAAGCTGGCGCAGTTGCAAGCGAAGGTCGCCGAACGTAATGCCTTCGTCAAGGACTCCAAGCGCGCCAGCGCGGCAGCAGGCCTGGCCGCCTTGCAGCGCTGGACCAAGAGCCACAAGCTCAGCGCGTTTGTCACCCTGACGCTGAAAGAACGCGTCATTGTCTGTACCATCGACGAGGAGGCCAAAGAGCAAGACGCTCTGCTCGACGGCTGCTATCTGCTGGAAACCAATGTGCCGCTCACCTTGATGGACGCGAAGACGGTCGATGCGCGTTATCGCGATCTGCAAAAAGTCGAGCGCAACTTCCGCACCGTGAAAACCACCTTTCTGGAAATTCGCCCGATCTTCCTGCGCAAGGCCGAGCGGACCAAGGCGCATGTCTTCGTGGCGATGCTGGCCTTAAAAATCACGCGGCGGTTTGAAGCGGCTCTGCGGCAGACCTTCGGCAGCACCGAAGACGACCCCGCCGCCATCACCCCGGACGACGCCCTGGTGGCCCTCGGACGATTGACCTATCTCTACACCACCGACCGCAACGGTCAGCGTCACACGCATCTGCCACGCCCGGACGATCAACAGGCCAAAATCCTCAGCGCCATCGGTCTGTCCTTCCCGCTCAAGGCCAAAGCCGACAAGCTCGCCGCGTAGGCAGGCGCCGCTTTTGCGGCATCGGCTATTTTTTTAACAAAAACCGATAGTTACAGCATAACTGCGCTTGCTGGCTGGGGGAAGATCCGTCGGGGAAGAACGATCAGGGGGTTGCGGAGCAACTCAGGCGACCGGAGGAGCCTCCACGACTCCGACCTCGATCAGCTTGCGCTCGTAGCTATCGCGATCCAGCGGGCAGTCGATGAGCCGGTCAAAGTCTTGCCGGCTGAGCTTGCATTGGCGGGACATCATGCCCAGCAAGCTGTCGTCGAGTTCCTTGACACCGTGGCTGGTCTTGGTGAACACCTGCGTTTTCTTGCCCGCCTTGGTGTAGTAGTTGAAATAATGGTGATCACCTTCTTTGCGTTGAAAGCCTTTTTTCTCCAGGCTTCTTTCCACATCGTTTGGCTTACGCGCCATGGGCCACCTCGCTGAACGCGGCGAGCAACGCTTGTTTCATCTTGATTGCCTCGCCGTCGAGCGTATCGTCGGCAGCCAGCGCGTATTCCTGCCATAGCATGCCGATCTGCTCATTCAGTTCGCCGACCAGCACCTCGCGGGTGCGCGCAAAGGCGTCGATACCCAATTCGCGATTAGACACGCAAATGAGTTGCTGCGTCTCGTCGGTCGCCGGCTCCAGCGTAATGCCCCGTGTTGCTTTGAGCATCAGATCGCCCACTCTGACCGTATCGACTCCCAGCGGCGACAAGTCCAAGTCCCGGATATCGTTGACGTCGATGATTTTTTTCGGTGCGCCTGCATCATCCAAGACGACTCGGCCCGTGACCTGAATCAGTCCGCGCCGGTTTTCGATCAACAACTCCTCAACTGCATCGTCGTAGACGCACTCCATCTCGCGCTTGGTCGGGGGGTAAATGATCGTGACGATCCGATGGGTGAAATTGATATTGGTGAGCTGACCGGTTACGACCTGCGAAGCTTCTCGTTCCTCGATCGGCACAATCGCCTCTCGAATGACTGCTTCGCTTTCAATGTTCAGATCCCCGAACTCGACACCCGCTGCATCCCATAGCGTGAGGCTCCACTTGTCATCAGCGCGGGGGGTCATACCTCTTATCGCTTCCAGTACGCGGTGACGTAGCCCTTGGTCTGGCAATGCGGCGCTGATTCGCGCCGTATCGCGTCGTGTAATCCCCTCGATCATCTTGCGGAAAGCATCAAGGGCCGCCGCGATATGCTCGGCCAGAAGGTCTTTGCCGCCTAATTCGACCGGAACGGCGTAGCAACCTGGCTCCGGTAGGCGGCATACCAATTGAAAACGGCTCCGGGTCGCAGCAGAAATCCTTGCACGCTCACGGATCGTTCGCCCCTCGACGTACGTTCCGATAAGCTCGAACGCGCGCTGAGAACCACTGAGAATCTGCGCCAACACGGCGGCCGGGACAGCATCACCATTCTGGATGCCGCCCTCGATATGCAGGCTAAACGAGGCTTTTCCATCAGGGTTGGTCATGGGTCAGTTGTTCCGAGAAGCAGAAACCCGCTGAAGCAACGGATCGCGTATGGGGAAATTATAGGGACAATGTCACATTGGCGATACCATCACGCCCGAACAACAGCCCTGATGCATGACCCGGCCGAATCGAGCCCGTTTGCCGGTAACGCCCGCTTTCGCCGCTGAGGCGGTCAGATGGCGGTTGGCTAGCGGTCAGGGAGCGCTTGCGGCGCAGTGGGTGGGGGTTTAGGTTATTTCCGGGAATCAAGATCCCGAACAACTACCGCAGCGGCTTGTTTTTCTGGCCATGAGCCCGGCCTAACACCATGACTCTTGGTACGGCAATTTGCGGAAATCACCTTAGTCAGTGGGATGCAAGAGGGTGTGGGATCTCCGGTAGGATCACCAGGCGAGCCTTCCCCGGCGCGGTGTGCGCCGCGCTTGGGAAGCGGTCTTGGGCAGGCCCGGACAAGGTTATTCGAGTTGCAGCAGGAACGGCTCGGCGAGGAGCACACGCATCCGCACAGGATCGAGCCAGGGGGCGGCGCAGGAGTTGCGGATGAAGGCAATGGCGCCGCGCACACCGAGTTCTTGATACAGGCGGCGTAACTGCCGGGTGAACCGTGCCAGGGTATTGAACCCATGCGCCAGGCGCATGAGGAGGTGATCGCCCTGCATGGCATTCCAGTCGAGGGCAAAAGCATGCTCGTAGTGGTAGCCCTGGTGCTTCTCGACAAGGAAGCCCGCTTCGATGCCCCAGCGATGGCGGGCACCGAGGTTGCAGCGCTCATGGACATGGTCTTGGCTGAGCGGCTGGCGGGAGAGCCAGGCGTGGCGCGATGTCTCGGTGACTGTCCTGGCCTGTTCGTCGATCCGCGCCCAGCTTTCCTCACAGACCACGACGTGCAGCTTGAGATGCGGACGTCCGTTCGAACCGAAGGCATAGTCGATGTCGTTGACCCAGGTGAAGTGCTGTCGGCGTTTTCCCCAGGGTTGCTGGCGGATCTGCGGCTTCAGGGCATGCAGGGCGTTGAACTCCTGCCAGACGGTGGACAAATCCTGGTCCTGGAGCACGATCATGAACGGCCAGTGGTAGTCACGGCAGCACTGCATCACCGGCCCGTTGGCGTAGAGTCCGTCGAGCAGTAGCCGGATCGGCTTGACCAGATCGATGTGGGCCTGTTCGAGGTGCTCCAGGTCGATGTCGCGCAGCAGCCGAAACAGGGTGTCGGTGTGTGGCAGGGTATCAATCTCCGGGAATAGCAGTTGGAGGTTGGCCATGAACTGCGGACGGGATAGTTCGCGGTGGGTCTCGCGCCGGGAGGAGAACGGAAAGACGAACATCAGCAAGCCGTAAAGCAGCAGCGAGGTCAGCTTGTGCCGGCGCTTCCTGGGGTCTCTCGGGTCGGGAATTGGTTCCCGTCGGGCGAGCAAGGTGGGCAGCTCTTTGCGCAGAAGACGCATCTGTTTGCTCACGGCGTCCTCGCGGGCCTCCTGTTCCTCGTCGACGGTCGCCAAGGCCGAGCCTCGGTTGGGCAAAGAAGCGGCGGAGTGGGGAACTTGTCCCGTCGCGCGCAGTTTCGCGTTCAGCGCTTTCTCCTGCCGTTTCTTTTCTGAGCGCAGCTCCTGGATGGCGGCGCGTGCCGGGCGACGGCAGGGTTTGCTCATGACCTTGTGCTCCCCGGCACGGCGCACAGTCGGTCGCAATAATCCGAGGTCAGCGGTTTGACCCACACCTGGCGGGGTGTGCTGTGATACGACTGGCCGGGGCGGGCCAGCCCGCGCCCGCTGGTCTCCCCAAGCCACTGCCAGCCGGCGGCACGGTAGCAGGTGCCGGCATGGTGACGCGGATCGACGAAGGTCTCCAGCAACCAAGGCTCGAAGCCCCAGTGATCGAGCCAGTCCGCGCGTGTGCGGCGCGCGAGTTGCCCGAGCACATGGCTGGCCAGATGCGGTACGCGGACGTGCGGAAAGATCAGGAAGCGGCTGTTGTTCACCACCCGCGCCACGTTCTCGCGGCGGGCCGGCGCCGTCCAGCCGATCCAGCGGTCGCGCACGGCCACCGCCCGGGCAGCGCCCGACAGCAGGACGCAGCCCAGCCGCCGGTCGCCCGCCGTGATGAAGTAGCGCAGCCGGTAACCGAACGCCCCCTGGAAACCCAGCGGGTGCCAGCGCGCCACCAGCGCATCCCACTGCGCCACCCCGGTCGTCTCGCGTACGATCTCCAGGCGCACCGGGCCGAGCGCCAGCAACGGACCGTCAATCGGTGCTTCGTCAATCGCCTCCACCGCTGGCGCGAGGGCGGCCGGACGGACGGGCCGCGCCGCCCGCAAGGGCGGCAGTACCAGCAACCCGGCCGTCTGCAAGCGCTCCAGGAACTCCAGGCAGGCGTGGATCTTCGGTGTTCCCGATAGGGTGAACCAAGCCAGATGTTCGCACAGCGTTGCCGCCAACTCCTGCCGCGGCAATCCCGGCAGCCATGCCACTGTCGCACACAGATCAGCAATCTCCGCGGCGCTGAACTCGCGACCACAGTGCACCCAACTCCTCGTACTCATGACCTCCATCACGGATCCTCCGGCTCAAGCTCAGACCTGTTGTCCTCCACTTATCCTGCCAGAAACCCGCGTGCCTGTCTAGCCCCCCTTTGCGAAAGTTATTTTTACCTCTCGCCGCCAAGCCTTGCTACGGCTGGGCTTTGCTGGTCATGCGTCAGGGCTGCATTCCGCCACGCACGGCACCCGGCTTTCATGCCGCCCGGTATGCCTTCCCGAAGCGGCCAATGATCACTTTCCGCCCTTCCTCGATCTGGCTGTCCACGAAGTCAGCCCACCATTGCAGCATTTCCCGCCGTTGGTCGGCGTACTGCGCCCGGTTGTAGACGCCTCGGATGCCCTTGGTTTCGTGGGCCAGGGCCTTCTCTATCCAGTCCGAATTGAAGCCGGCCTCGTGCAAGTGCGTTGAGGCAGTCCGGCGGAAGTCATGAATCACGAAGTCCCGCACGTCGATTTCCAATGCCCGCACGGCCACATTCAGCGTACTGTGGGCAATTGGTTGATGCAGGTCGCCGCGACTCGGAAAAATCCACTCTGAACCGCTTGCCAGCGCCTTCAGTTCCTCGAACATCGCCATGGCTTGGCGAGACAACGACACCAAGTGCGGCTTGTCCTTTTTCATCCGTTCGCCAGGGATCGACCATTCCGCCTTGGCGAAGTCGATTTCTTCCCACCGCGCTTCAATCAGTTCGCCCTTCCTGACCATGCACAGAATGAGAAGGTGCAGCGCCCGCTTCATGGACGATTGGTAGATCGACCGCAGCAGCCGGCCGATTTCATCCGACGACAGCGCCACATCTCGGCTTCTGGCACTGGCGATGAATTTCGCTTCCACCGCCGCCGGGTTGAACGTCACCTTCTGCCTTGCGATGGCATAGGCAAACAGGCGCTTCAGCACGTTGCGGGTTTGCAGCGCCATCTGATCAGCGCCGCGCGCCTTGATGGCGTCGGTAATCTTCAGCACGTCATCGACGGTCACGTCGACGATCTGCTTCGTGCCAATCGCCGGCAGCACATCCTTTTCCAGGACGCGCTTGATGTTGCGTGGGGTGCTGTTGGCAGGTTCGGCAACTTCGGCGAACCATCGCCAGGCGAAGGCTTCCACCGTGTTGGCTTCCTTGGCTTCGATCTCTTGGGCCTTCACCCTCGCCACCGTTTGCGAACACCATTTCTCGAGGAAGGCGCTTGCCAGTGCTGTGACTTCCGGCAGCGTGTCGTCGGGGATCTGATCGCCACGCTTCAAAGCCATCGACGATAGCCCACGTTGCGCCAGCGTCGTACAAGCCTCGCGCCATTGCCGGGTATTGGCCAGCGAATAGGCGGGGTACTCGCCAAGGGTCAGCTTCTCCTGCTTCCCGGCAAGGCGGTAGCGGATACGCCAAACTTTTGAACCGCCGGGCATGACTTCGACGAACAGCCCGCCGCCGTCCGATTCCTGATACGCCTTGTCGCCCGGCTTGAGATTCTTCAGCCTGGTATCGGTCAGCGCCATGTCTCACCCCCTTTTTGTGCCCATGAAGCAGCGCCACCATGGGCACAAATATGGGAACAATTTTAAGCGGATTGGTGCGGAACAGGCAAGCCAATAGCAGAACAAAAAACCCGATTTTACACGGTCTTTCAATTGGTTAGTGGTATGTTGCGGAACGCTCCGGCAGTCTCGCTATTTTCCAATACAGAAGCGCCCGAAGATCTCCCCCAGCAGATCATCGGTGCTGAACTCGCCAGTGATCGTGCTCAGCGCCAACTGCGCCAGCCTGAGTTCTTCGGCGAAAAGTTCCAGCCTTGGCAATTGCTCGCGTGCCGCGTCCATATGGCAGCAAGTTTCGGAGAGTGCATGCAAATGGCGTTCGCGGGCGATGAAGACATCTTCGGCAGGGTGCCAGCCGACGATGCGCAACAACTCCTGGCGTAACAGCTCGACGCCCTCGCCGGTTTTGGCGCACAGCGCGATCGCCACGGCATCGGCTTCTTCATGACGTGCAGCCGCACGCGACGCGAGATCGATCTTGTTGTACACGGTCAGTCGGGCAAGGTGAACAGGGAGTTGCGCGACAATCGATCGTTCGGCTTCGCCAGCACCGGTACGGGCATCCACCAGCAAGACGACGACATCGGCACGCTCGATCTCGCGCCAGGTACGTTCAATGCCGATCTTCTCGATCTGGTCTTCGGTCTCGCGCAGGCCTGCTGTGTCGATCACATGCAGCGGAATCCCTTCAAGCTGCAGGGTGCTGCGGACCAGGTCACGGGTGGTACCGGGAAGTGGGGTGACGATCGCCAGCTCGTCGCCGACAAGGCGATTCAGGAGGCTGGACTTGCCTACATTCGGCTGGCCAACGAGTACTACGTGCAACCCCCCCTGCAACAGACAGCCTTGTCGTGCGCGGTCGAAGATCTTGCCGAGGCACTGTTGCAAGCGATCAAGGCGCCCAAAGGCATCGGCTGCTTCGAGAAAGTCGACTTCTTCATCAGGGAAATCGAGGGTGGCTTCAACCAGTGAGCGCAGTTCGATCAACTGCCCGAGGAGCTGATTCACTTCCTTCGAAAACTCGCCCTGCAGCGAACGTACGGCGCTGCGTGCGGCAGCGCTTGTCGCGGCGTCGATCAGGTCGATGACCGCCTCGGCCTGTGCCAGATCGAGTTTGCCGTTGAGGTAGGCAAGGCGGGTGAACTCGCCTGGTTCCGCCAGACGTGCTCCGAGTTCCAGGCAGCGCATGAGCAACATCTGCATGACCACCGGACCACCATGAGCATGCACTTCGAGAACATCCTCGCCGGTAAACGAATGCGGTGCAGGAAAATACAGAAGCAGCCCGCTGTCGATGACGCAGCCATCAGCAGCCTTGAAGTCGCCGAGAGTGGCAAACCGGGCGGCTGGTCGTTTGCCGCTCAATGCTTCGGCGAAATCGATGAGGCTTGCGCCCGAGACGCGGATGATACCGATACCACCACGACCGGCAGCAGTCGCGATGGCGGCTATCGGAGCCTTGCCCGACTCAGACCTTGCTGTCGTTGGCGGCTTTTCCGCCACTCTCGATCATCCTTGTGATCTGCCATTGCTGGGCGATAGACAGGAGGTTATTGACCACCCAGTAAAGCACCAGACCTGCCGGAAAGAAGAAGAACATCGCACCAAAGATGAACGGCATCATCATCATCACCTTGGCCTGGATGGGATCGGGCGGTGTAGGATTGAGCTTGGTCTGGATCAGCATCGTGACCACCATGATCACTGGCAGCACATAGTAGGGGTCGGCCGCGGACAAATCACTGATCCACAGGATCCACGGCGCGTCCCGGATTTCAACGGCACCAAGCAAGGCCCAGTACAGCGCGATGAACACGGGAATCTGCACCGCGATCGGCAGGCATCCTCCCAGAGGATTGATTTTTTCACGCTTGTAGAGTGCCATCATCTCCTGGTTGAGCTTCTGCCGATCGTCCCCATAACGTTCCTTGAGGGCGGTCAGGCGCGGTGTGACCGTTCGCATTTTGGCCATTGACTTGTAACTGGCCGCCGAGAGCGGAAAAAACAGGAGTTTGATGGCGACGGTCAGCAGGACGATCGCCCAACCCCAGTTGCCAACCACTTTGTGGATGGCTTCCAGACACCAGAAGATCGGTGCAGCAATGACGGTCAACCAACCGTAATCGACCACCAGTGGCAGACCCTGCGCTCCGATGCCGCCTTCGTCCTTGGGCTTGGCCAACTGATCAAGTATGACCTGAATCTGCGGTCCGGCATAGATGGGCACTGAAATGGCGACCTTGGCGCCAGGCGCAGCGACCGGTGCCGGTACGATGACCCCTGCCGACACCGCCGGATGGATGCTGTTTTCGAGCTTGCGCATGTAGAATTCGCGCGGCAGACCTGCTTCAGGAATCCAGGCGGCGACAAAATAGTGCTGAACCATCGCAATCCAGCCATTGTCGGCCTTGCTGATGAACTTGGCCTTGCCTTTTTCGATGTCGGCAAAAGCGACCTTCTGGTATTTTTCCTGCTCGGTATACACCGCCGGACCGGTAAAAGTCGAGACCATCGAACTCTCGCCTTCGGGTGCATTGATGTCACGCTGCAACTGGTAATACGCGTGCGCGGCGATTTCCTTCTCGCCACCATTCTCGATCTCATGGGTGACGTTGATCAGATAGCTGCCGCGTGTAAACGTATAGATTTTTGTGACCTTGACACCGTTGCTCACCGGTGCTTCGAGGCGCAGCTCGACGGTCTTTGCGTCACCGGCGAGTTCCCTGTTGCCGGAAGCAGTCGAGAAGAGCGTTTTGTGGTTCGGCAGGCTCTCGCCGATCAAACCACTCTGGGCAAGATACTGGTGCTTGGCCTCAAGAAGGGCGAAGTCCTTGGTCTTGTTCTGGCTGTCCTTGTAGGCGTTGAACTCGAGGCGAACGAGATCGCCCCCCTGCTTGGCAACCTCGGCGACAAACAGGTCGGTTCGGACCATGACGGTTTCCGACTTGTCAGCGCTTGCCACGGCGGCGGGTGCCGCCGGAAGGGGCGCATGCAGGTTCACCGAAGGCTGTGGCGCGGGCGCTTCGGCTGAACTGACAGCGGCTGGAGATACAGCCTTCGGCTGGCTGTACTTCTGCCAGGCATCCCAGAGCATGACCAAGGAAAACGAGAAGATGATGAGGAGGAGCAGGCGTCGGTTATCCATGAAGGCCCTATACGATTCGAATGTTGTTCAGGGTACGGGGTCAAATCCACCAGGATTCCACGGATGACAGCGGCAGAGTCGGTGCAGGGCGAGGCGCCCCCCCTGGCTGGCGCCGTATCTTTCCACAGCTTCGGTTGCGTACTCGGAACAGCTTGGAAAAAAGCGGCAACGGCGGCCGAGCATCGGGCTGACCGCATATCGGTAGAAGCGTATCAGCGCAAGCAGCATTGGTTTCATCGGATCATGGTCGAGATGAAGTGGCCTTGCTCAACAAACCCTGGATTTCCTGCGCCATGGCTTGCCGGTCAAGAGCTGATGGTTTGGCCGCCAGGCGAAGCACGAAATCGTTTGAGCGAAGCCGGGAACGCATCAGGCGGAACTGCTCTCTGGCCAGTCTTCGGACAAGGTTTCGATCCACCGAGCGGCGCAGGAAGCGCTTGGCGACGACCAGGCCAAGCCGCGCTCCGGGGGATTCTTCAGCGCTACGCGGGCGGTAATGTAGCAGGAAATGCCGGCTCTTCAGCGCCTTTCTGAAACCAAAAACGGATGAATACTCATCCGTTTTGATCAAGCGATAGTGCTTCGGAAAAGCGGCGGCGGATACTGCAGGATTACCAGCGGTAGAGGGCCTGCCGCTCAAACTGCCAGGCGGTGGCGACCTTTGGCACGACGAGCCTTGATTACGGCACGACCACCACGGGTAGACATACGAACGAGGAAGCCGTGTGTACGCTTGCGGCGAACGACCGACGGTTGATAGGTACGTTTCATGGTTAAACCTTTGAAGTCAAAGCAAGAAAAACATAACATTAGACAGCTTCCCATAGAGGATTGTCAAGACCATATTTTTACTGGAGCTGTGGATAACTTCCATCCAACCGGTTAGAATTTAGCCTTCAGCGAGTTGGGCAAGAACTGCCACGTCTGGCCGGGCAGCATCAGGTCTCACCAGTCAGGCCCGCCCCTGCCGCAACTTCCCGGCAGAGACACCATCCATCTTGTTGATTCTAAAAAGACGCCAATCATCGGGAGCGGTTGCTGCTACCGCATCACTTCAGGATTACGCTGCATGAGCCTCAATGAGTAGTTTCTGGTCTTCCTGTCTGAGCCAGTTCGAACAGGAACTTCCTCCTCAGCAATTCAATACCTGGATCCGCCCCCTTCGTCTTGAAGGTGACGACGACATCGCACGTGGCTTGCGTCTGCTGGCACCGAATGGTTTCATCCTCAAGTGGGTCAAGGAGCGTTATCTGGCGCGCATCGAAGCACTGGCAAGTGAGTACTATTCCACGCCAGTGAACATCACCCTGAACCTGGGAGAACGTACTGCAGTCACAGGGAATGACAGTTCCGGACCGACAGGCAAGACACCGCCGGCGGGAACTGCGGCTGCGGTAACGACAACGTCCAGGAAAACCTCGCCGGTGGAAAAGGACCGATCGGGTTACGAGAAAACCCGGCTGATCGCCACCTTCACCTTTGACAACCTGGTCGTCGGCAAGGCCAACGACCTCGCTCGGGCGGCTGCCCGACAAGTCTCCATCAGTCCTGGGGAAGCCACATATAACCCGCTGTTCATCTATGGCGGTGCCGGTCTGGGCAAGACACACCTCATCCACGCAATCGGCAATCGGATTGTGGAACTCGATCCGGAAAAGGTGGTGCGTTATGTCCATGCCGAGGATTACTATTCAGATGTCGTTCGCGCCTACCAGCAGAAGTCCTTCGATGTATTCAAACGCTACTATCGTTCGCTGGACGTCCTGCTGCTCGATGATGTCCATTTCTTCAATGGCAAAAACCGGACACAGGAAGAATTTTTCTACGTATTCAATGCCCTGAGTGAAGCCAGAAAGCAGATCGTGATCAGTTCCGATACCTACCCGAAGAATATTTCCGGGCTCGAGGATCGGCTGATCACCCGTTTCGACTGGGGCCTGACGGTCCAGATAGAACCCCCGGAAACGGAAATGCGGGTGGCCATTCTGAAGAAGAAAGCGGAAGCGGAAGGAGTGGTGCTGGATGACGAGGTGGCCTTCTATGTGGCCAAACACTTGCGCTCCAATGTTCGGGAACTTGAGGGTGCCCTGAAGAAGGTGCTCGCTTACTCCGCGTTTCACGGGCAGGGAATTACTCTGGATCTGGCCAAGGAGGCGCTGAAGGATGTGATTGGTTCGGTGAACCGCCAGATCACTGTCGACAGCATCCAGAAGACGGTAGCAGAGTATTTCAAGTTGAAAGTGGCCGACCTGTTCTCGAAGAAGAGGACGCGGGTGATCGTTCGTCCACGTCAGATCGCCATGTGGCTGGCCAAGAATCTGACTTCTCAGAGCTATCCGTCCATCGGGGATGCCTTCGGTGGCCGTGATCACACGACCGTCCTGCATGCCGTACGGACCATCGATGATCTGCGCACCAAGGACAACGAGCTCAACCATGATGTGCATGTTCTCCTGCAGGTGCTGAAGGGCTGATGGGCCGCCAGGAAAAGTCCGTGGAAAAGTGGCTGACAAAGAGTGGACAAGATGCCCGAAACGGGCCTGTGGATAAGTTACCCCATTGTACCCACAAGCACATACCGACTTTCTACAGCCGTTAATTAGTAGCTAATATATTGAATTACATAAAAAATAAGTACGTATCAACAGACTTGTCCGGACCATAGTCTTTATAGGATCTATATATATGCTTCTTACCAAAACACGGCGAGACGTCCTGCTGGCACCCCTGCAGGCTGTTTCCGGGATTGTGGAAAGACGTCACACGTTGCCGATTCTTTCGAACGTACTGCTCGAAAAAAAGGGAGGGGTGTTGACACTTCTGGCGACGGACATCGAGATCCAGATCACCACTTCCACTGCTGACCTCAGTGGTGACGGTGATGGGGCAGTCACCGTTGCGGCGAGAAAGTTGCAGGAGATCCTGCGCTCCTTGCCGGAAAGCGCGGAAGTCAGCCTCATTCTTGAGGGCCGGCGGATGCAGGTGAGAGCGGGAAAGAGCCGTTTCAATCTGCAGACCCTGCCTGCCGAGGATTTTCCCTGCATGGCTCTGTCGGCGGGGGAGATCAAGAAATTTTCCGTGAGTCAGAAGCAGTTTCGCCATTTGCTCGCGCAGACCCAGTATTCGATGGCAAGCCAGGATGTCCGCTACTATCTGAACGGGCTACTGCTGCTCGTTGAAGCCAGTGAAATGCGTGCGGTGGCTACCGATGGCCATCGGCTTGCCTACGCCAGCATGCCTCTCGAAGACACGGCGGGCGCTCTGGTCGAGGAGGGTGCAACGCGGCAGGAACTGATCCTGCCACGCAAGACGGTGATTGAACTCAGTCGTCTGCTGGCGGATTCCGACGAGCCGGTATCGATCGATATCATGGCGACGCAGATTCGCTTCCAGTTCGGCCAGATCAATCTGGTGTCGAAACTGATTGATGGCAAATTCCCGGACTATCAGCGGGTCATTCCAGCGACCCAGCGCAACGTCGTGGCGGTGAATCGCATGGCGCTGTTGCAGTCGATGATCAGGGCAGCCATTCTGACCAACGAAAAATTTCGCGGTGTTCGCCTCATCCTGTCGGAGGGCAGCCTGAAGATCATGGCTGCCAATGCCGAGCAGGAAGAAGCGCAGGAAGAGATCGAAGTCGATTACAACGGTGAGCCGCTCGATGTCGGTTTCAATGTTTCCTATCTCCTCGATGTCCTGAACAACAGTTCGGACGAGACCATCGAGTGGGGTTTCAACGACGCCAATTCAAGTGCCTTACTGACCATCCCCGGCAACGAGTCCTTCAAGTATGTGGTCATGCCCATGCGAATCTGAGTGCAATTCGAGCACCTTGGCAGCCACCGCGGGTTAAAAGGTTTAACAGGAAAGAGATACTGGATTCAGAATGATTGAAGAGAACGAGCAGTTTGCCTACGACGAATCGAGCATTCAGCAACTCGAAGGTCTGGAGGCGGTTCGCAAGCGCCCCGGGATGTATATCGGTGATACTTCCGACGGCACCGGTTTGCACCATATGGTGTTTGAAGTGGTCGATAACGCCATCGACGAGGCCTTGGCAGGTCATTGTGACGATATTGTGATCACCATTCACGCCGACAATTCGATATCCGTCAGCGACAATGGCCGCGGTATTCCGACCGGCATCAAGTTCGACGACAAGCATGAGCCGAAACGGTCAGCAGCCGAAATCGTGATGTGCGTGCTGCACGCCGGCGGCAAGTTCAACCAGAATTCTTACAAGGTGTCCGGCGGTCTGCATGGGGTCGGTGTTTCCTGCGTCAACGCGCTTTCCCGATGGCTCCGCCTGACTATCCGCCGTGAGCACAAGAAGTACTTTTTGGAATTCAATCGGGGAGCGCTCGTCGATCGTCTGATCGAAGTCCAGAAGGGAGTCGAGGTATCGCCGCTCAAGGTGGTCGGCAATACCGAGAAGCGCGGCACGGAATTGCACTTCATGGCCGACGAGGAGATTTTTGGACAGGTCGAATTTCATTACGAGATCATTGCCAAACGCTTGCGCGAGCTTTCGTTTCTGAATAATGGCGTGAAGATTCGTCTGAACGACCAGCGCACCGGCAAGGAAGAGAATTTTGCCTTCCTGGGCGGCGTCAAAGGCTTCGTAGAGTACATCAATCGCACGAAATCGGTTCTGCACCCGAATATTTTTCATGCTGGCGGCGACTCGCTCAGCGTCAACGGCCTGATCAGCGTCGAAGTGGCCATGCAGTGGAACGACAGCTATGTTGAACAGGTGCTTTGCTTTACCAACAACATTCCCCAGGCCGATGGTGGCGCTCATTTGACTGGTCTGCGCGCCGCCATGACGCGGGTCATCAACCGTTATATCGAAGAGCACGAAATCGCCAAGAAAGCCAAGGTGGACATCAGCGGGGATGACATGCGCGAGGGGCTGGCCTGCGTCCTTTCGGTGAAAATGCCTGACCCGAAGTTTGCTTCGCAGACAAAAATGAAGCTGGTCTCCTCGGAAGCGCGTCCAGCCGTTGAAGAGGTCGTCACGGCGAAACTCGCCGAGTTTCTGCAGGAGCGGCCGGTCGACGCGAAGGTCATCACCAGCAAGATCGTTGAAGCGGCACGCGCCCGCGACGCGGCGCGCAGGGCCAGGGAGATGACTCGCCGCAAGGGCCTGCTCGATGGCGTTGGATTGCCTGGCAAGCTTGCGGATTGCCAGGAAAAAGACCCGGCGCTTTGCGAGCTATACCTGGTCGAGGGGGATTCCGCCGGAGGTTCCGCAAAACAGGGTCGGGACCGCAAGTTTCAGGCGATTCTACCGCTCAAGGGAAAAATTCTGAATGTCGAGAAAGCGCGTTTCGACAAGCTGATTTCCTCGCAGGAAATTGTTACCCTGATCACCGCCCTTGGTACGGGTATCGGCAAGGATGAATACAAACCGGAGAAATTGCGTTACCACCGATTGATCATCATGACCGATGCCGACGTCGACGGTGCGCACATTCGTACGCTGCTGCTCACCTTTTTCTACCGACAGATGCGTGAACTGGTTGAAGGTGGTCACATTTATATCGCCCAGCCACCGCTATACAAGGTCAAGCACGGCAAGACCGAGCGCTATATCAAGGACGATCAGGCCTTGAAGCAGTTTCTGCTGACCCTGGCCCTTGAGGGTTCGGTGCTGACGCCACAGGCGGGTGCTCCGGAAATTTCCGGGGCCGCGCTGGAACTGCTGGCAAGAGAATATCTCTTGGCCGAAGCCGTCATCAACCGTCTCTCGCATCTGATCAACCCGGAAGTGCTGCATGCGCTGATCGACGGCAATCTCAAGATCGAACTGACTGACGAGAGCGCTGCTGTGGCCAGCGCCAATGCCTTGATGAAAGCTGTCGGCAGCAAGTTGGGGATCAATATCGTGGCGCGTTACGATACTGTCCACGAACGCTGGCAGCTACGACTCGAGAAAATACTGCACGGCAATCTCAAGCTCGGAGTCATTGACGAGGATCTGCTGGTCAGCGGTGACTATGCACAACTTCGCAAAACCGCAGAGATTCTCGCTGGGCTCTTTGCTGCCGGTGGTTTTGTGGCCCGCGGTGAAAAGCGGAAGACGGTCAGCAGTTTCGCTGAAACGATGCAGTGGTTGCTCAACGAGGTCGAACGCAGTGTGACCAAGCAGCGTTACAAGGGTCTCGGTGAAATGAATCCCGCGCAGCTCTGGGAGACGACCATGGACCCGAAGGTACGCCGTCTGCTCAAGGTTCAGATTGAAGATGCGATCGGCGCCGATGAGATCTTCAGTACCTTGATGGGCGAGCTGGTGGAGCCGCGCCGCAGCTTCATTGAAACCAATGCCTTGGCCGCACGAAACATCGACGTGTAATCAGCGGTGAAGGTTGATGGCGTCGCGGGTCGCCACGGCGACACTGCGGGCTGCGTTGGCGTAGTCTTCCCCTTTTCCGGCGTAGAGGATGGCACGCGAGGAATTGATGATCAGGCCGCCGCTGGCAGTACAGCCGGCGCGTACGGTGGCTTCGATATCACCGCCTTGCGCGCCAATGCCAGGAACAAGCAGCGGCATGTCACCGGTCAGGGTTCGCACCCGAGCGATTTCGCCGGGAAAGGTGGCGCCGACCACCAGAGCGCACTGGCCGTTTGTATTCCATTCCTTGCTGACCAGACGGGCAACCCTTTCGTAGAGTTTTTCACCGCCGACATCGAGGAACTGGAGATCACTGCCGCCGGGATTGGACGTGCGACACAGGAGAATGATGCCCTTGTCGCAATACGCCAGATAAGGATCAACCGAATCACGCCCCAGGTACGGATTGATGGTAACGGCATCGGCCCGAAAGCGCTCGAAAGCCTCGATGGCGTATTGCTCGGCGGTGCTGCCGATATCGCCACGTTTAGCATCAAGGATCACGGGGGTCTTCGGATGCCGAACATGAATGTGATCGATCAGTGCTTCGAGTTGCTCTTCTGCCCGGCGCGCGGCAAAGTAAGCGATCTGCGGTTTGAAGCTGCAGACCAGGTCTGCGGTAGCGTCGACGATGGCTCGACAAAACTCGAAAATGGCATCCGGCCGGTTTTGCAAATGTGCAGGGAACCTCGCCGGGTCGGGATCGAGACCGACGCAAAGCAGGCTATTGTTTTCGTGCCATGCCGAGTTGAGGGCTTTGATGAAGTTCATGGGCTGATCACTTGTCGCAAAGCCGTCATTCTAACGGTCATGACTTTTCCAGACACCCCCGATCATGAAAGTCATGACCGTTTCCCTCTCCCCCGACCCCTCCCCCGCGCGGGGGGAGGGGAGATTCGTGAGTCGCATACGCGACTTTCACATTAACGGTCATGACTTTTCCAGACACCCCCGATCATGAAAGTCATGAATGAGGACAGCGCCTTGAAAATAATCGAGCAGCAAGACTATCTGGCAATGCGTGCAGGGGCATCGGTCATTGAAGCCGATGGATTTGGCGAAAAGGTCCTGCGACTGGCCGACGGAACGATGCTCAAGCTCTTTCGGCGAAAGCGGTGGTTGTCCTCTGCGGCCTGGTATCCGTATGCCCAGCGTTTTGCTGACAACGCCGCCGCGCTCCGCAAACGGGACGTACCCGTGCCGGAGATCATCGATGTCTTGCGAATCCCCTCGATTGCTCGCGATGCCGTGCACTACCAACCATTGCCCGGGAAGACGCTGCGTGAGATGTGCCGTGAAGGGCTGGATCCGGATACCGAACAAGAGCTGAAGACCGCCTTCACCCGTTTCGTGATTCGCTTGCATGAGAGTGGTGTGTATTTTCGTTCGCTACACCTGGGTAACGTGGTGTGCATGCCTGATCGGCGTTTTGGCCTGATCGACATTGCAGATGCGCGGATCGGCAGCAGTCGCCTGGGCAAGCACCAGCGCGTGCGCAACCTCCGTCGCTTGCAGGGCATTGCCGGCGAAAGCGAGTGGGTGGACTTCTTCATGGTGATCAACGCCAGAGGCGTTGTGGAACAAGGTCATGACTTTCATGATCGGGGATGCGTGGAAAAGTCATGACCGTTAGTTCAGCTTGCCCGCCACACCTTTCATGCCGTCTCGCAGCCCGCACCACATCATGCGCAGATTTGCCAGGCGGTTGGGTGCCAAGAGGCCGAAGAAGAAGAGCATCTGGAATAATCGCGACAGATCCGCTTGCCTCCATCTTTTCGGCATGTAGGGTCTACGACGAAGCAGAATGCTGTTGCGAATGATATAGTAATAGCGGAACGGAGAATGTAGCGGAACCTTGCGCCAGCGCAGGAACCAGATCGCCACTCTTCGCTCGCCGAGCGAGTGCCGCATGATGGCGTCACACACCCCGAAAATCCCGAAGCCCAGGGAGCGGGCTCGGAAACACCATTCGGTATCGACGTGGTCGATATACAGTTCCTCGTCCATTTTCCCGACGGCTTCGACGGCTACCAAGGGCAGCAGGGAGCCGGATGAAATCAGAAAATCCGTTTCCACAGTCCCCCCGTCCTCTCCGCAGTCGACGCGCTGGAACCGGAAGCAACGGGCTCGGACAAATTGCGATAGCGAAGCATCGCTGGCGTCGCGATAGCGTGGCCCGACCGCAGCCGCCATCAGGCCACGTTGGGCAAGGTCGAAATGAGCGGCGCGAAGCTTCATGACCGTCCCGAATTCCAGCTCACTGTCCTGGTCGAGCAGGAGCACAAATGCTGCTCCAAGCGAGCGTGCCTTATCCAGGCCGACATTGTAGCCAGCACCCAAACCGAGATTGTCCGCCTGGACCAGCACTTCGACATCGGCCCGGAAGTTCACACTGGCCTTGCCGATCCAGTCCTGGGGGGATGGTTTCGAGGCGTTGTCGACGACGACAACGGTGGAAACCTGGCGTGCCACGGACTCGAGCGCAGTCAGCAGGGTATTTTGCGTCGGATTATGGGTGACCACGACAGCGACGACATCGGCGCAATATTCGCCCTCTGTCGGAGCGGACACAGGCCCCGAGGCAAGAGGTTCGGCGCGCATCGGTCTGTCGCTAGCGCGGCAGGAGCAAGCCCGCAATCTCGACGATATCCTTTTCCGACAGGACACCCGCTGACGTTTTCAACTGTAGCGTACTGACCAGGAGCTGGTACCTGGCCTGTGCGAGATCCCGTTTGGCAACGAACATCTGACGTTCGGCGTCGAGAACATCGGTATTGGTCCGAATGCCGGCCGCCATTCCACGCTTCGTTCCCTCGGCTGCCACCACGCTGGAATTGACCGCCTCCTGATAGGCTCTGACCTTGCTGGCACCCGTCTCGACCGCCATGAACTGGCGCTTGACCTCGACCAGAACATTGTCCACGGTAGCATCCAGTTCAGCCAGGGCACGCTCGCGGTTGGCCACCGCCTGCCCGGTCAGGGCATTGACCCGGCCTCCCGCAAACAGCGGAATATTGAGCTCTATGCCAAAAGAATTAGTGTTGATTTTCTGATTGAGCGTGTCGACCGTCTGATTCTCCGTTCGTACGTTACGCGCAACGAAGTCGACCTGCGGTAGATGGCCGGCGCGATTGCGATTCACTTCCAGGCTGGCCATCTCGTACGCCTTGCGCTGAGCGCGAATCTCCGGATTGTTTTCCTGTGCCAGCACGTTCCATTCGTCAAGCTGGCTCGGCTGTACGCCATTCGGCATGAAATCCGGCCGCAGAATCCAGAGTTCTCCCATTGGCGTACCGGTCATGCCTTCGAGTTTACGCATCGTCACCGCGACCCCATCGAGTGCGTCGGCGCGATTCGCGCGCGCAAGCTGAAGCCTGGCATCCGCTTCGGCAACCTCGGTCACGGTACCTTCGCCACCCTTCCGACGGCGCTCGGCAAGCTGGCGCTGCGCACCATAAGCCGTGATTTCCGCATCAGCCAGTGCCAGTTTGTCGAGGGCCAGCAAAGCATCAAAATAGGCGGCCGAGACCTTGACGGCCATTTCCGCCGCTTTCCGGTCAAACACCGCATCGCTGTAGGCGACCTGGACACTGCCCTGCTGGTAGCGTACGAAGCTCTCATAATTGAACAGTGGCTGCCGCAGAGCGATGGTGGTATACGTGTAGTGGTAATCCAGCTGCTGGGTCACATTGACCACTGTCGACGACCGATCTCCGGTGGTCTTCGAGTAAGAGCCTGCAATCGAAACATTCGGCAACAGGCCTGCCAGACCTATGTCATAATTGTACTGGCCGGCGTCCCGCTCGTAGCGGGCCGCCCGGAAGGTCGGATCGTTTTGCCGAGCCGCCTGATACGCGTCCAGCAGGCCTGCGCCGAGTACCCCCGAAGTCATCATCGCCAGCGCGCAGCCGGTCAGCGTGACAGTCCATTTTTTCATGCTCATTCCTCGGTCAATGCGGGCTTCGCCCGATCCAGCAGCGGCTTGACGATATAGTTGAGCAGTGTCCTCTCACCAGTCTTGATGATCACCTCGGCAGGCATTCCCGCCTTGATCTCGTGCGTCGTCAGCTTCTTCATCCCTTCCGGGGTCACCACCACCTGCCCGAGGTAGTATGGTGGCATTCTGCCCTGCGGATCGTTCGTCGCATCGGCGGCCACCTGGTCAAGCTTGCCCGGAATATTGGGCGTCACCTTCTGATTGAAAGCCGGGAAAATGATGTCCACCGGTAAACCCGGCTTGACCTTGTCGATCAAGGTGGTGGGAATCATGACATCGATACGCAATGGTTCGTTTTTTGGCACTACATCCATCAAAGGGGTGCCCGAGGCCAGCACACCGCCGATGGTATGCACTTTCAGACCAACGATGACGCCTTCCTTGGGGGCGCGGACCTCCGTATTGGCCAGGTCGAAGGCAAGTCCCTTGAGGCGGCTGTCGAGCGCGCTGACCTCTTTCTGGATCTCGGCCAGTCCGTTTTCGACCTCCTTGTGGTAATCCTGCTGGCGCGCCAGCATGCGCATCCGGATTTCGCCGATACTCCGCTGGGTACGCCCCAGATTTCCCAGATCCTCGGAGATCGCACCACCGAGTTGTGCCAGCAGCCGTTCCTGCTCGGACAGGCGGTTGCGTGGCAGGTAGCCCTCTGCCGCCATCTCCCGCAGGCCCTTCAGTTCCTCGAGCAGCAGCTTCGATTGCTGTTCCTTGGCACGCCGGGTGGCCTCCAGGCCGGTGGCAGAGGACTGCAGGCCCGCCAGCGTATTCTCCATGGCGCCAAGTTCAGCCTGCAGGGCAGCGCGGCGGGAACGCAGCAACTGCGTCTGAATGGCCATCGCACTGGCCGCTCGCGGATCGTCCTTGTACTTCAACAGATCTTCGGGGAAAGTGATCTCCGAACGGCCCTGAACATCGGCCAGCAGTCGCGCTTCGACGGCTTTCGCCACCAACCATTGGGCGCGCGCCACCTCATACTGCGAGCGTGCCTGTGTCGGGTCAAGTCGAAGCAGAACGTCGCCCTCTTTGACCTCGTCACCGTCCTTGATCAGGATGGCGTCGACCATTCCTGGAGCGAGGTTTTGCACCGTCTTGCGATTGCCGGTCACCACCACCTGCCCGCTGGTCGGCACACCCTGGTCCAGCGGTGCCAGGGCAGCCCACAGCAGGAAGCCACCGAAGCCCAGTCCGAGCACCCACAGACCGACACGCATCGGATGGCCGGTATCCATCGGCAGATCAGCTCCCCCTTCAAGGGTCATGGGCAAGGCCTTGGGCCCCTGGAGACGATTCAACATATTGCGAATAGCCATAACGATGGTCCTGAATCAGTAATTAAGCGGGTTGAGGAGTGAGAACGCCAGCACTCTGGACGGCTGTCCGCGGCTGCGTAGCAGCCATCACCTGCTGGCGTGTGCCATACGTCTGGATCACACCATTGTCCAGAACCAGTATCCGGTCGGCGACGGCGAGAATGTTCATGCGATGGGAAATGAAGATCACCGTCTTGCCCTGGGCCTTCAGATCCAGTATCGCGTGGATCAGCGCCGCTTCACCTACGTCGTCCAGATTGGCGTTCGGTTCGTCGAGTACGATCAGGCTGGGATTGCCATACAGCGCTCGTGCCAGACCGATGCGTTGCCGCTGCCCTCCGGAAAGGAAGCTGCCGGCCTCACCCATTGGCGTGTCGTAGCCCCGCGGGAAGCGCAGGATCATGTCATGAATGCCGGTTCTTTGCGCGGCTTCGATGACCTTGGTCGAGTCAATATCGCCGAAGCGGGCGATGTTTTCCGCAACGCTGCCTTCGAAAAGCTCGACGTCCTGTGGAAGGTAGCCAAGGAATGGTCCCAGTTCTTCCCGGTCGAGGCTTTCGATGTTTTTGTCATCGAGCAGAACCCGGCCCTGGAGTTCCGGCCAGATACCCACCAGGCAACGTGCCAGGGTGGATTTTCCGGAGCCGGACGGGCCGACGATGGCAATCACTTCCCCCGCGGGAAACTCGGCAGTGAGCCCCGCGAGGATGGGTTGTGCACGATTCGACGCTGTCGCCACGAGGTTCTCGATGCGCACTGAGCCGCGTAGCGCCTCGTGGATCAGGCCGGCCGGCCGCTCGGGATGATCGCGCAGCAAGGACTCCAGCGCTTCGAAGGCCTTGCGGGCCGATTGCCAGCCTGTCCAGCTACCGACAATGCCATCGATCGGTTGCAGGCAGCGGCTCATCAGTACATTCGCCGCAATCATGCCGCCGGTGGTCAGTTCGCCCTTGATCACCAGCAGGGCACCAGCGCCCAGCATCAAGGATTGCTGGCTGTAGCGGATGAACTTGCTCAAGGCCTGGATGCGCCGCTGCCGATCCTGTGATGCCGAATACAGAGACATATGCCGTTGATGGTGGCCCAGCCAGCGTTGCCGCAGGTTGCCCAGCATGCCCAGAGATTCGATGACCTCGGCGTTGCGCAACTTGCTGTGCAGATACACCGCCACCTTGACCCCGGCTTCCGAGGTCTTCTGCGTCGGGCCCTGGGTCACCCGGTGGCTGAAGACCGCCACCCCGGTCAGGATGCCGGCAAATACCAGGGCAAGGAAGCCCAGTGAGGGGTGCAGCAGGAACAGCACCAGCAGGTAAATCGGACTCCAGGGTGCGTCGAAGAAGGCGAAGATGCCATTACCGGTAATGAACTGGCGAACGTTGGTGAGATTGGAAAAAGCCTCTACCGGGTTGTCCCGACTCTGATTGAGATGCGATTCGAAGCAGGCATTGAACACCCGGCTGTTGAGTCGTTCGTCCAGGCGCACGCCCAGGCGAACCAGCAGGCGAGAACGCGACCATTCGGCAAAGGCGATCACGGCGAACAGAAACAGGACAATCAGGGAGACCACAATCAAGGTCGATTCGTTGCGGCCGGTCATGAACCGGTCATAGACCTGCAGCATGTAGATGGTCGGAGTCAGCATCAGCAGATTGATCACCAGGCTGAAGATCCCGACGACCAGGAATTCTCGCCGGAACGACCAGAGGGTGGCCGTCAGTTCGCTTCGCTGAAAAAAGGAAGGTGTTTTCATGGTGAGCCGTAGATCGTAGATGAATCTGGAAGTCGCTTGCGGACCGTTACGCGGCGGGGGCGGCAGCAAGACCAGCCGAAGGTGTGGCAGCCGGCGCCGCTGCCGCCTTGTGCAGAGCCGCCAGCACCTCGTCACGCGGCCCGGCGATCTGTACCTGTCCATCGCGCAACACCAGCATCAGGTCTGCAGCAGCCAGGACACTGGTGCGATGGGTGATGACGATCAGGGTGGTGCCTTGTGCCTTGAGCCCCAGCAAGGTATTCACCAGGGCCGCTTCGCCGGCCTCGTCGAGGCTGGAATTCGGTTCATCGAGCACGACGAATTTGGGGTTGCCATAAATGGCGCGTGCCAGCCCCACGCGCTGACGCTGGCCGCCGGAAAGAAAACAACCATCGTCGCCGATGAGCGTTTCGTAAGCGTCCGGCAGCGCCAGAATCGCCTCGTGCAGTCCCACTGCTCGCGCTGCGGCCACTACCTGATCCATGTCCACCTCCCCGAAGCGCGCGATGTTCTCGGCAAGAGAGCCACCGAAAAGCTCGATGCCCTGCGGCAGGTAACCGATGTGAGGCCCCAACTCCTCCTTGTTCCAGGGATGGACATCGACGCCATCGAGCCGTACCTTGCCGTTCGCTGCCGGCCAGATGCCCACCATCAGGCGTGCCAGAGTCGATTTTCCGGACGCCGAAGGGCCGACGATGGCCAGAATCTGTCCAGCAGGGACGCTGAAGGAAACCCCGCGGATGATCGCCACCTGACCACCAGGGGCCGAGGCGATCAAACCTTCCACCGCGAGCTGGCCCTTGGGTGCTGGCAGGGGCATGCCTTTCTGGCGCTCGGGCAAGGCCTGCAGGAGCTTGTCCAGCCGTTGATAGGCGTCCCGCGCAGTGACGACGCTCTTCCAGAGCATGACCACCTGCACCAGCGGTGCCAGTACCCGCGGCCCCAGCACCCAGGCGACGATCATCATGCCGCTGCCACCCGCCAGCTCTCCCCTGACCGACAGCCAGGCACCAAGACCGAGGAGTGCGGCCGAAAGGGTGGTCTGCAGCATCTTGGAGAGCGCGGCATTGGCGCCCGCATGATCGGAGGCTTCTGCCTGCAGGCACAGGAAGCTGCGCTGCTTGCTCATCCAGCGCTGATGGATGCTGCGCAGCATTCCCATCGCCTCGATCACCTGCGCGTTGCGCAGCGTGCCATTTGCATAGTTCTGGGCGGCGATGGCGTCCTTTTGGGCTGCGACCAGGGGAGGCTGGGTGTTTTTTTCGGTGAGATAGGTCAGAAAGACCTGGAGGAGGGCAGCAAGCACCGAGATCCAACCGAGCAGCGGACTGATCATATAGATCAGAATCAGGAACAGCAGGGAAACCGGTGCGTCCATGAGAGCCGTGAGCGCTGGCGTCGTCAGGAACTCGCGGATGCTGCGCAGGTCGTTCAAGGCCTGACTGGTGCCACCGGGAATCCGGCGCAGGTTGGCTTCGAAAATCGCGCTGAACACCCGTTCCCGGAGCTTACGGTCGAGAGCCTGGCCGGCCTGATGCATGACCCCGCCGCGCGCCCATTCGAGCAACTCCATGACCACATAGAACCACAGCACGAGCAGGGTCAACATCAGCAAGGTACTGGAATTGCGGCTGTTGATGACGCGGTCGTACACCTCGAGCATGTAGCCAGTGGGCGCCAGAATCAGCAAGGTGCAGAAGACGCTGAAAAAAGCAGCCTTCTTGAAAAAGGGCTGCAGTTCGAGGATCGCTGCACGGAGTTCAGAGCGGCTTTCAGCAGGGGTCATGAGGATTCTCTCGGAGTGCCAGGAACTGCCGAATGGCCGGTTCATCAGCAGTGAATGAAAAAGTCGCCTTGGCGACCCTCGAATCTCCCCTCTCCCGCAAGCGGGAGAGGGGCCGGGGGTGAGGGAAACGGTCATGACTTTCATGTTCGGGGGGGTCTGGAAAAGTCATGACTGTTGGGTAGGAAACGGTGCTCACGGCAGTACCGCCGTGGCTTGCTGGATCGCCGGAGTTTCTTCCGACTGGCTTGCGTGCACCACCACATATTCCGGCATCTCGGCTTCGAGGCCGAGCGGTCTTTCCGCGTCGGCGTCAAGCGCCGCCAACCAGAAGGAAAGCTGATATCCCTGCGGGGTGCGTGCCAGGACGATCTCCCGCAGCTTCTCGCGCTGGAAACGCAACTCATCCTCCGCTTGCAGCGTCAGCTGGAAACGCATGCGACCATCGAGGGTGTACATGGAGAGCAGGCCATCCTTGAGGCTGAGGGTATGCCGGTCGAAATAGACGGGGGCACTCGGCAGAAACTGCAGTAGAGGCAAGGGGCGATCCGGATGAGCGGCGGCGTTGAACGGGCTATTGGGATGTTGCAGGATCAGACGGCATGTACGCGAGACCGAATAGATCGCGTTGCAGACCATCTGCGACCCCACCTGAGGAAAACGCTGACGCAGGTCGTGGTAGGTGATGTGGTGCAGGGCCACCCGGTTCCAGCATCGGGTCTGCTGCACCACCGGCGCCAGCGCATTGCACAGTTCGGCGAACGCCACCTGCAAAGCCTGCAGGCGTGCCGTTTGCTCGGGCGTGGTGGTGAGGAGAATATGCAGCGGGGAATTCATATAGGAGATGTTATCACAATCTCCTATATGAAAACATGTCTCTGGAAAAAATAATGTGAAAGTCCCTTGACGCTCACGAAACCTGACCCTTTTTCGCGCAGCAGAAGTGATCCGGTCACTGCGCAAGGTTAGGCAGGTTAAACCTCGGCTAGGCTGTCCCGCCGACCGTCAAGCCGTCGATGCGCAGGGTCGGCTGGCCGACGCCCACCGGTACGCTCTGCCCATCCTTGCCGCAAGTTCCGACGCCGGGATCGAGACGCATGTCGTTGCCGATCATCGACACCTGATGCATCGCTTCCGGACCGCTGCCGATCAGGGTCGCCCCTTTGATCGGCGAGCCCAACTTGCCGTCTTCGATCAGGTAGGCCTCGGACATCGAGAAAACAAACTTGCCGTTGGTGATATCCACCTGCCCACCACCGAAATTGACCGCATAAATGCCCTTCTTGACCGATTGGATGATTTCTTCGACGCTCTTGTCGCCATTCAACATCGTGGTGTTGGTCATGCGTGGCAGTGGCAGGTGCGCAAACGACTCGCGGCGACCATTGCCCGTCGGGGAAACTCCCATCAGCCGGGCGTTGAGACTATCCTGCATGTAGCCCTTGAGGATGCCGTCTTCGATCAATACCGTACGCTGCGTTGGATTGCCTTCGTCGTCGATGTTCAGCGAACCACGCCGTTCGGCAATCGTGCCGTCATCGATGACGGTGACTCCCGGAGAGGCAACGCGGCTGCCGATGCGGCCGGCAAAGGTCGAACTGCCCTTGCGGTTGAAATCACCCTCCAGACCATGCCCCACTGCCTCGTGCAGGAGGATGCCAGGCCAGCCGGAGCCCAGGACAACGGTCATCGTACCCGCCGGCGCCGGGCGAGCGACGAGATTGGTCACCGCCTGATGCACGGCTTCGCGTGCATAACCCTGCAATAGGGCATCACTGAAAAAGCCGTAATCGGTGCGTCCGCCGCCACCCGCCGATCCCTGTTCGCGCTGGCCGGCTGCTTCGACGATGACCGTCAGCGAGACCCGTACCAGCGGTCGAATGTCGGCCGCCAGCCGGCCGTCGCTACCGGCAACCAGGACCACCTCGTATTCGCCGGCGAGATGCGCCATCACCTGCGTCACTCGCGGGTCCTCGGCGCGCGCCAGTGCCTCCAGGCGTTCGAGCAACTTGACCTTGCTGGCCGCGTCGAGCGAAGCGAGCGGATCCTGCGGCACGTACAGGCGATGCCCGCTGCTCCTCTTGAGCGCTGGTACTCGCCGTTCCTGCCCGGCCGTGGCAATCGCCCGAACCGCCGCAGCCGCATCGCCGAGGGCCTGGACGCTGATATCGTCCGAGTAGGCAAAAGCCGTTTTCTCACCCGACAGGGCGCGTACGCCGACGCCCTCGTCGATGCTGAAACTGCCGGCCTTGACGATTCCTTCCTCGAGGCTCCAGGCCTCGGAGCGGCTGTACTGGAAATAGAGGTCGGCATAATCGACCCGGTGCGCCATGATTTTGCCGAATACCCTTGTCAGGTCTGCGACGTCAAGACCATAGGGTGTGAGCAGGGTTTTTTTGGCCTGCGCGAGCAGGGTTTGAGCGTTTTCGTTCATTGATTTTCCATGGTTGCTGCCGTTTGGGTGCCGCTTACATGACACGGTGCCCGAGCGCCGGCAGACTGGTGCGGACTTCGGCGAGGCGGGCTCGTTCAAGGTCCGCGATGACGATTCCTGGTCCTTTCAGCTTGCGGTCGAGGATATTCCCCCAGGGATCGATGAGCATGCTGTTGCCGTGCGTCTCGCGCCCGTTCTCATGACGACCACCCTGTGCCACGGCCAGCACATAACACTGATTCTCGATCGCCCGCGCCCGTAGCAGAATCTCCCAATGCGCTCGCCCGGTGGTCTCGGTAAAGGCTGCCGGAATCACCAGCAATTCTGTGACACCAAAAGCACGATAAAGCTCCGGAAATCTGAGGTCGTAGCAGATCGACAGGCCGACCCGACCAAAAGGTATGCTGAAGGACACCGGCTGACGACCGGCTTCGATCGTCGCCCGTTCGTCGTAGTGCTCGGTACCCTGCCGAAAGCCGAACAGGTGGATCTTGTCGTAGCGCGCGGCGCGCTGGCCTCGCGGATTGTAGACCAGACTCGAATTGAGGACCTTGTCGGGATGCTCGGTCCACAGCGGCAGCGAGCCGCCGATCAACCAGACCCCGTGTTCGCGGGCTTTTGCCGCAAGAAAGTCCTGGATTGGCCCATGCCCATCGACTTCCCGCAGCCTGACTTTGTCGTCGTCACGCATGCCCATGATCGCGAAGTACTCGGGCAGCGCGAGCAATTCGGCGCCCTGCGCAACGGCCTCGTCGATGAGGCCAGTGGCAGTGCGCAGGTTCTCGTCGACGCGCGGCGTCGAAACCATTTGCAGCGCAGCGGCCCGCAGTGTCGGGACCGCTGCTGGGTCGGCTGGCAGATCACTGATGCGTGGGTTCATTGCGTACTCCGGTCGGGGTTGGCGGGGAATGGCAGATCAGGGGTAGGCACCGGGGTCGCCGAACGGGAGATCTTCTGCACCTTGGGGTCGTCCCATTTGCCGGTTACCAGATAGTCGAAAGCAAAGACCTTGTTGAGAGGCCCCTGCAGGATTTTATCTGCCAGCAGCGTGGCAATGCCGGCCAGCGGATTGATCACCGCAACCCCCAGGGCGGCGCTGCTGCCAAGTTCGGGCTGGACGGTTACCTTGAGATGTTGCGTTTCATTTTTCAGGTCGGCATCGCCACGCATCACCACGTGCGCCGCCGGGCCATCGATTTGCAGGCGCTGGGTGTGCATCAGCCCGCTGCTGACCGTCATTTTGCCGTGAATGCTGTCGAAAGCGAAACCGTCGCTGAAGATATCACCAAAATCAAAGCTCAGACGACGCGGCAGGCCTTGCAGACTGATCAGGCCGAGCAGCTTGCCGGCGCCGGGGTCGAGCTTCAGAAACTGACCCTTGCTGGCATCGAGCTGCATGTCGCCGCTCAGCGTCGCGTAGTCCAGTCGATCCGGGGCACCGTTCCAGCCGATTTTTCCCTGCATGGTCGCGCTACCGGCACGCACGGCACCGGCGTAGCCCAGCCGGTCGAGCAACTTGCCGACATCGCTGCACTCCAGTGTGAAATCGAGTTGCGTGCGGTTGGCCGCGCTGATCTGCCACTGTCCGCTGCCGGACAGCCTGGCATGGGGGTTGAGTAATTCGATCTTGTCGAGCCGCCAGATCCCGCCATCATTGTGTGCCTGCACATCGAGGCGCCCGAAGCGATGATCGCCGACGGTGAAGTCATCGACCACGATGTCTAGGGCGGGCAGATTCTTGAGCGCCTCGCCGGGTTCTGCGTCCTTGCTCACCTTCTCCGGACGGCGCCATTTCTTGAACTGCGCCTTCAACTTGCCGGTGCCCGATCCGTCCCAGACAAAACTGCCCACTGCCTGATCCGACTGTACCGTACCCCGCCATTGTGAAGTCGCTCCCGACACCCCCACGCTGACCCGGGTGTAGGAGGCGCCGAGCAGGATCACTTCGTCCGCCTTGAGATCGACCGAGACCGGCAAGCCGGAAGCGGAACCCGGCTCCTTGCCGCTGCTCTGCAGCAGCTCTTGCCAGTAGCCGACATCGAGCGTCGGGACGCTGATCCCGACGTTGAATCCACGTTCCGGCAAAGACGCCAATGGCCGCCCAATCATGATCGCCGCTCGTTCCGGAATAGCCTCGTCGCCCTGCTTGCGGCGGACCATTTGCATACCGAACACATTGCCGATGCTTGCGCGCAACTGCTCGCGGCGTATCGCTTCGGTAGCACGCATGGTGCCTGTCGGCAGCGGTGTCGTCTCGAAATGCAGGGCCAGATTTTCGCCGGCGCTCTTGCCGAGTGGCGCTGGCAGCGTGGATGCGACGCCGACCAGATTTGAGTCCAGCAGCAGCTCGACTTCGCGCTTGCGGACCCGCAGTTCGGCACGGTAGGTGGTGCTTCCGGACAGCTTGTCGAGCATCGCTAATTCCGCGCGTCGCCGCAAGTCGTCCACGGCCAGCGTGCCTTCGGCAATTACCAGCACCTTGCCGTCCTGCGATCCTCCGGTAATCCTGACCTGGCCACCGAACAGCTGGGCGTTGATCTCCGGTACGCGCAGGGTTTTTTCGGAGAACTGCAGGCTACCATTTACCTGCCGCAGAGGTGGCAGCGCCGGGTCGACATTCACCTCGTTGGCCAGCAGGGTGTAGGTCCCGTCGATCCGGGATTCCGCGAGCCGTGCCTCCGCCAGAGGAATCTCCAGCGCAATATTCAGGTGACCCTTGCCACTGGCACTCATGGAGTCGGTGAAGTGGTCGATCTGGTTCGCCACCGGACTCTGCCTGATGAACTTGAGAAATTCCGAAGTCTCTCCGTCGGCGCGCCCCTTCACCTTGAGGGTCGATACCGGCGCATCGAAGTCGGGAATCTCGGCACGTGTCTCGGTCAATCGGGCACCGAGAATCGTGCCGCGCCGCGCCATCACCAGCATTCCGGTCCCCTCGAAGCGAAGATCAGCATCGATTCCGCTGATCACCGGCCAGCCGGTACCGTAATCCAGCGTCACTCCCTGCGCCTTGACGGTGACCAGAAACTGGCCCTGCTTGCGGTCGAGAAACGGAAAATTCGCCAGATCGCCCTTCAGGATGAGCTTGGCTTCGCTTGCTGCCCCGGCCTTGAGGGCATCACGCAGCCAGTGACGTGCATCGACATTGATCGCCGCTGGCAGGTAGCGCCAGACGGCGCGCGCGTCGGCGCGGCTGAGTGTTGCCGTCAGGTCGATGCTGCCGGGCCCTTCAGCGTGCTTGCGGTAGCTCCCCTGTGCAATACCGGCTGCGTCGGGTCCGGCAAACTCGGCGCGCGCCAACTCGGCATCGAGCCTGCCCTTGCTGATTTTCCATTTGGCCTGTGCATTCAAGGTGTCGAGTGCGATCGATGATTCGGGAAAAACATCGGGCAGTTCGATGCTCACCTGCTGCGAACGCAACTGCACGGCACCACCCTGCTCGCTGGCCTCGAACGAGCCGGACAAGCCTGTGACGCCGAGGAAATGGCCAGCGGGTTTGAGTGCCAGACCATCAAAACGGCTTTTCAGCGAATAAGTCCGCAGGCCCTCGGCGTCACCCTGCCAACTGGCACGCAGATCACTGAGGCGGCCGCGTGGTGCGAAATCGTTCAGCAACTTCCTTGACCCTGCGTCGAGCGGCAGATAGGCCGCCAGTTTGGCGAGCGGACCCAGTTCCAGTGTGCCGGCCGTGGCACTACCACGCAGCGCGCTGCCGGTGGCGGCTGGGCGCTGCCACTCGACGTGAAAATCGGTCGGTTCGATATGAATGGCCGCTGCCGGGGAATCGCCTTCGATAGCGCGCGTCAGCAGTTCGATGCGACGCCCATCCAAGCTGATCCCGGTCGCTGCAAAGCGCGCGCCAATGCGACCGGACATGTGCTCGAGTTCGAGTGCCGGCAGATCCGTTGCCAGGCGCAGATTGACCGCGTCGAGCGAAAGGTCCGCCGTCAGTTCCTGCAGACTACCCGCAGCAAAGCCTGCCCAGGCGCGCACGGCGCCGCGGCCATATGGCAAGGCCAGTGGATAATCGATCCAGGTTCGCCAGACGGCCAGATCAGCATAGTCGATCTGGGCGAAGAGCTGACCTTTCCAGGAAGCCAGGTGCGCGCTATCCTTGCCTTGAAAATCGCCGCGCAGGTCGATCCTTGACGCCAGTTCGGCTGCTGGCAGGGCAGTCAGGCCGAAGCGGTGCTGGCGCCCATTGTTGTCGAGAGAGAGGTTCACGTCTTCGAGAATCAGCGGTGGCGCATCGCGCTGCGCGTCCTCCCAGAGCACTGTTGCGCCGTTGATGCGAATTCGCTTCTGGGCCAGCACCCAGTCTGCGAAACCGCTGTCGCTGTCCGGTTCGGCGATCGCAATTCCCGCGACAAACAAACGCCCGTCGCCATCGCGCCGCAGATGCAGCTTCGGCTCGGTGATCCGCAACAGGCGCAGCCGCAACTGCCGACGTGGCAGCGACGACCACGAGAGAATGCTCTCGACGCGAGTAAAGCTCAGTGCCGGTTGTCCCAGCGCATCGGCAATGCGCACATCGGAGAGGATCAGGTCGGGGTTGATTCCCTGCCAGCTGGCCTCGATGCGTCCAATGCCGACCGACAGGCCAAGCACCTGGCTGAGCTGGCGCTCGATTGCCGGCCGATAACTCTCGATGTTCGGCAGGATCAGATAGCGCAGCGCCAGAACCAGCAGCACAAAAGCAAAATACAGCAGCCACAAGGCACGCACCGTGATACGCCCCAGCAAACGCAGCTTCGGGTGCGAGATCACTGGCAGCAGAAAATGCAGGCGATGGTAGACCGCCGGGCGCAGTTCGTCCTGATGCATCAGATGCAGCCGGCGCAGCGAGACTTTTGCATACAGTCGGTGGGCGTCACTAGAATGTCGGGGTACCTGGTCAGACAACCCGTGATTGTAACGGCTTTGCCGTGCCTGATCAGTGCCGGTAGTGCCGGACCGGCCGGCAACCCCCTGCGAGAGAAGAATGGACACCATCAGCAATCATCCCACCGGCGCCAGCGTACTGGCACCACCCTGGCAGGCGGCGCAGACGCACAGCCGCTACCTGCGCGATCTGCTCGCCGTCCGCCCGGAGATCGCCAACTGGCTCAAGGAACACGCCACCTCGCCACTCACCGCCCGGCAAATGACCGACTTTCTTGCCTCCGCCGCACCGAACAGCGACGAGAGCCTCAAACGCGCCCTGCGCCAGTTGCGCCAGCGCGTGATGGCGACGCTGATCGTCCGCGACATCGGCGGTGTGGCACCCTTGAGCGAAGTCGTCGAAAGCATGACCCAGCTCGCCGATGTCACCACCAACTTCGCGCTCGGCTTCGTGCATCGGCAATTGTGCGAGCTGTTCGGCGAACCGCTCGACAGCCATGGTGAGGCTCAGCGGCTGCTGGTTGTCGGCATGGGGAAACTCGGCGGACGTGAACTCAACGTCTCGTCCGACGTCGATTACATCTTCGTCTACCCCGAGGAAGGACAGACCGCGGGCGGTCAGCGACGCATTGACAACTACGATTTTTTCCTGCGCCTCGGCAAGCGACTGATCGGCACCCTCGGAGATCTCACCGGAGACGGTCAGGTATTCCGCGTCGACATGCGCCTGCGCCCCAACGGCGACTCCGGGCCGCTGGTCGGCTCGCTCGGTTCGCTCGAAAACTATTTCATTACGCAAGGCCGCGAATGGGAACGCTACGCCTGGATCAAGGCCAGGGTCATGAATGAAGGCGTCAATCTGCAGCAAGAATGGCGCCAGGCGTTGCAGGACAGCGTACGCCCCTTCGTCTTTCGCAAGTACCTCGATTTCGGCGCCATCAACGCGATGCGCGATCTGCACGCACAGATTCGTCGCGAGGTGGCCAGAAAGGACATGGCCGAGCACATCAAACTGGGTCCTGGCGGCATCCGCGAGATCGAATTCATGGCGCAGGTCTTTCAACTGATTCGCGGCGGCCGCGAGCCGGCCCTGCAGATCCGGCCGACCTTGCAGGTCCTCGCGCTGCTCGCCGAACGTCAGTTATTACCGGTCGAGACCGAGCGGGAACTGGCGGCTGCCTACATGTTTCTGCGCCGTCTCGAGCACCGTCTGCAGTATGTGCGTGACGCCCAGACGCACCGGCTGCCGAGTACCGAAGCAGATCGCCTGCAGATCGCCGAGTCGATGGGGTTTGCCGACTGGCCGGCCTTCATGGCGACTCTCGACGCCCATCGCGCAACCGTTGGCCGGCACTTCGAGCTGGTCTTTTCGGAACCTGAAGAGGGCCGACACCCGCTGGCCGGAATCTGGGAGGAGGCAATGGCTGGCGACGAGTCCATCGAATGTCTGTCAAATCTGGGGTTTCGCGCGCCGCAGGCGCTGCTGCAACGTCTGCAGAGCTTTCGTCAGAGCGGCCGCTACCTGCAACTGCCGGCGAGCAATCGCGATCGCCTCGACGCCCTCGGCCCACGCTTGCTCGATGCCGCTGCAGCGACGACGACGCCTGACGCCACCTGGCAGCGCGGCCTCGATTTCCTGGATACGATCAGCCGTCGCGGCGCTTACCTGGCTCTCCTGCAGCAGTATCCACAGGCGCTGAGGAAACTCGCCGAACTGATCGGCAGTTCAGCATGGGCTGCCGATTACCTGACCCGTCACCCGATCCTGCTCGACGAACTGCTCGATTCGCGCATTTTCGATGTCAGCACCGACTGGCAGCGCTTCCGGCAGGATCTGCAGGCGCGCCTAACGCAGCACGTCGGCGACGTCGAGCGCGAAATGGACATCCTGCGCGAAGCCCATCACGCACAGGTCTTTCACTTCCTGGCCCAGGACATCGCTGGTCTGCACAGCGTCGAACACCTCGCCGACCGGCTCAGCGAGCTTGCCGACATCATGGTACAGACGACGCTGGAGCTCTGCTGGCAAACGCTGCGGCAGCGACATCCGCATCCCGAGCGGCGACCGCGCTTCGCGGTCATCGCCTACGGCAAGCTCGGTGGCAAGGAACTTGGCTTCGCTTCGGATCTCGACCTGGTCTATCTGCACGACGATCCGGAACCCGACATCGGCGAACTTTACGCGCGTCTGGGGCAGCGCATGAGTACGTGGATGTCAACCCAGACGCCGGCCGGCATGCTCTTCGAAGTTGATCTGCGTCTGCGCCCCAACGGCGATTCGGGAATGCTCGTCTGTCCGATCGAAGCCTTTCGCGACTATCAGTTGCAGCATGCCTGGCCCTGGGAACACCAGGCACTGACGCGCGCCCGCTTCTGCGCCGGTGACCCGGCGGTCGGCGCACAGTTCGAAGCCATCCGGATAGAGATCCTGCGGCAGCCGCGCGATCTCGCCACCCTGCGTGACGAAGTCCTGGGCATGCGCAAGCGCATGCTCGATCAACACGCCTCGCGCAGTGAAGAAGACTTCGACATCAAACATGATCGCGGCGGTCTGATCGATGTGGAGTTCGTCGTCCAGTATCTGGTTCTCGGCCATGCGCACAAGCACGCCCGACTTTGCGGCAACCTGGGCAACATCGCACTGCTCGGAATTGCCGCCGAACTCGAGCTGATCCCGGTCGAACTCGCCGCACCGGTGCAGAGTGCTTACCGCGAGTTTCGCCGCATGCAGCACGCCTTGCGGCTCAATGCCAAGCGTCGGGCGCGCGTCGAACGCAGTTCGGTCAGTCGCCGCATCGAAGCCGTTCGCGCACTCTGGGAGCGGGTATTCGCCACGCCGTGAACAGCGCGCTTGGCATCCTGATCCGTGGTTGCAAGAAAACTGATGGGTATCAAGGCGCAGGGCAGATCAACGCAGCGGTGGGGGCGGCGGAGTGCCAAGCGGTGGCGGTGTCGATTGGCGCACCCACCGTTCAAAGGCTCACGCGCCACGAATGACTGGGAACTGTGGGACAGGATCGACATCAGACACTGTGTTGCCGCCGGCAGTTTCTGGTACGCTTCTGGCGAAAGAACCGGAGGCGTCAATAACCAACCTGAATCAGGGTGCGATCATGCCACAATTTCCACGAAGCGCCATTGGCAACCTGGCCGAACTGGAGGAAGGGCAGATCGCGCTCTCGGGTTTTGTCGTTCAACATGACAAAGGCTTGTATGTTCGGCTCTCGCGACTCGAATCGGCGACGGCTTTTGCCGACTTCGTCAATCGCGTGATCGCGACAGGCCTGTACTTCCGGGGGCTTGATTACCCGCAGTTCCTTGCCCTGCTTTTCGACAATCCCATCGGTAGTCGCGACGATGCTGGCAAGGAAGTTTTTCTGGCTGCCGACATCACGAGTTTCCGACCGGAACGTCAGGCGCTCTACAAGGCTTGCCGGATCACGCCTGGCGAGGCGGCCTATCTGTTCGAACCGCTGTATTGCGAAGCGCAGAGTGATCCGGAACTGCTCGATCAGGGCGACCATCCTGCGCGTTCTGCCAAGGGGCAGCAGCGCTTCGAGACACGCATTTTCCTCGACATCGACGAATTCATCGCCGCTGCGTGGGCGAAGGGAGTGCGTTTCGGGATCGACGTCGCGGCGGTGCGCGAAGGCATCGAGCTCGAAAAGCCGGAACTGCGGGTGGTCGCTCGTGACCGGCCATACGTCCCCGGCAAGGATGCCGAAATCGTCGAGCTGGCTCCCGGGTTGCACCGCAATAACGCACCGCGGCGGCTGCTTGGCGACCGGGTCGATCTGTGTCAGTTCGAGACGCGTTACCCTCAGGTCGCCGCCGGTCTCCGTCTGATAAAAAAAATCCCGCGCCAGGCCGGCGTGGACGGGCGTGACATTTCCGGCATTGCGCTGCCGGCATCGCAACCCAAGGATTTCGATCTGCAGAAGCTGGCTGGCCCCGGCACCCATGTCAGCCGGGAAAAGGATGGCGAATTCCTGCTGGCGTCGGTATGCGGCTTTCTCAATATCGATCTGCGCAGCAATCAGTTCTCCGTGACCGATAAAATCGTCAGTCATGAAGGGGTGAGCGTACGCACGACCGGCGACCTCCTGTTGACCGGCGAGGAGTATGAGCAGTACGGCGAGATCCAGGAGAAGCGCATCGTCCGCTGCCGCAGCATTACCGCTTACGCCGATGTTTTCGGCAACATCCTTTCCAGCGGTGGGCTCGTCTGCCTGAAACACAATCTGGTCGGCGGGAGCGCCAGCAACGATCAAGGGGACATCTTCGTCGAAGGACGGGCTTCCGGATCGACGCTGATTGCGCAACACGGCTGCATCAATGTGCAACGCGCAGACAACTGCTTGATCCTGGGTCGCAAGGTGGTCGTCGGGCAGGCGACCAACTGCGATATCGTTGCCGAAGAATTGACTGTCGAGGTTGCGGAAGCCTGTGCCCTTGCCGGCAGGAGCATGCACCTCGGCGTCGCCCGTTCGCGCCGGGAACTTGAAAACGTATTGCTGGTGTTACTGCCCGACCTGTCGTCTTATGAGGCAAGGATCGCCGCCCTGCAACTGCAGCGTGCCTTGCTCGAGAAGGTGATTACCGAATCTCGTACCAGGATCGATGCCTTGCGTGGCGAGAAAGATGTGGCCAGATACCTGCTGGTCGGCGGCAAGTTGCGTCGCCATGAACTGACGCTGAACGCGGAACAGCAGTTGAGCTGGCGCCGACTCTCGGAACTGGTCGCACCGGCCCTGCGGACACTCTCGCAACTGTCTGATCTGGTCAAGGAAAAGGATGCGGAGTGGCATGCGCTGGAAGCACAAATCAACGAGGTCGTCGCTGCCCGAGATCAGTCCTGCAACGGTCTGGCCTGTACCGTCGAGCGTATCGAAGGGGAGACGCGCATCCGTGCCATGTTGGTCCGATTGGCTGATCCGCCGCTCACCGATCTGCCACACAAGGATTTGAAAGCGCGCCTGCGGAAAACCGATGCGGCGACCAAACGGCTTTTCAGCGGCTCGACCGGGCGCTTTTCCTGGGTTTACAGTTGATCACCAACGAACGATGATGTGGTCTGCCTGAGGCGTCGGTTCTTGCTCCGTGACTACTACTTTTACTGTGTGGACGAGGACTTTGGTCCGTTCTTCCTGAAGTTCTGCTCGTACTTTCCGTAGTCGAGACTGGCCGGGCTAACGGTCATGACTTTTCCAGACACCCCTGATCATGAAAGTCATGACCGTTTCCCTCCCTTGCAGGGCGCATTCCGGCTTGCCCGCCGGAATCGTTCGATGGGCGCAGAGCATGCTCTGCGAATTCCCCATCTCACCCCCCGACCCCTCCTACGCGAGGTGGGGGGGGAGGTTCGCGAGTCGCTGACGCGATTTTCACATTAACGTCGGAATCGACGGTCTGCATTGTTGAGCGGGCAGACCGGTGAGTTCGGGAACGTGACCGGCGTCCGGTCCCGGGTAGCCAGCACTCATAATTATGTATTTCGCCAAAAAAGCCAAGGCGTTCTGGTGTAGAATTCCTTGCCAGCTACGAAGCCTTGCCATGCTCGCAAATCCCCCCAGGACCATTGATGCCGCTGCCTCCATCCTCTGCCCAACGCACCCGCATGCATGTCCGCAACATTCAACTCGATGGTTACAAGCGGGATGATGCTCGCTGGGATATCGAGGCGCGACTGATCGACACCAAGGACCACGACTATCCGCTCTCGTCGGGTTTGCGGCAGCGTGGCGAAGCGGTGCACGACATGTGGGTGCGGGTGACCATCGACCATCAGATGAATGTTCTCGACGCCGTGGCCTGCACCGATGCCATGCCTTACATGGGCTACTGTGATCGGATCACCCCGGATTACGCGCAACTGGTCGGTCTCAATCTCTTTCATGGTTTTCGCACGGCAGTCAAGAATCTGTTCCGTGGCACGCGCGGTTGCTCGCATCTCAGCGAGCTGTTGATGTTCCTGCCGACCGCAGCGCTGCAGACTTTTGCCAGTGACGTACTCGATAACGACGATAGCGCGCACAAGCCCTATCAACTCGACCGTTGCCACGCACTGGAATCGCATTCGGACGCAGTACGGCGCTATTACCCGCGCTGGTACCGTGGCCAGAAGCCCGGGTAGGACGTCCTGCCTGTGGTTCGTTACGTTTCGCAACCTTAACTCAAGCAAGGAAAGCGCATGAAAATTCACGAATATCAGGGCAAGGAACTCCTGAAGAAATTCGGCGTCGTGGTTCCGCGCGGGGTGTTCTGTCCGTCCGTCGATGATGCGGTCAAGGCAGCCGAAACCCTGGGGGGCAAGGTCTGGGTGGTGAAGGCCCAGATCCATGCGGGTGGTCGTGGCAAGGGCGGTGGCGTCAAGGTGGCCAAGTCGCTGGACGAGGTTCGCCAGTATGCCAGCCAGATCCTGGGCATGCAGCTCGTCACGCACCAGACCGGTCCGGAAGGCCAGAAAGTGCGCAGGCTGCTGATCGAAGAAGGCGCAGATATCCGTAAGGAGTATTACGTCGCTGCGCTGACCGACCGTGCGTCGCAGAAGGTGGCGATGATGGCATCCTCGGAAGGGGGCATGGATATCGAGGAAGTGGCCCACAAGACGCCCGAAAAAATCCTCAAGGTCTTCATTGACCCGGCGGACGGGCTGACCGACGCGCAGGCGACCGAACTGGCCACCGGCATTGGCGTTCCGGCCGAGTCCGTTGGCAAGGCGGTGGCGACGCTCAAGGGCCTCTACCAGTGCTACATGGAAACCGACGCCTCGCTGGCCGAAATCAACCCGCTGATCCTCGAAGGTAACGGCGACATAAAGGCCCTTGACGCCAAGTTCAACTTCGACTCCAACGCCCTCTATCGACAAGCCGAGATCGTCGCTTACCGCGACCTGGACGAAGAGGATCCCGACGAAGTCGAAGCATCCAAGTTCGACCTCTCGTATATCTCGCTCGACGGCAATATCGGCTGCCTGGTCAATGGCGCTGGCCTCGCCATGGCGACCATGGATACCATCAAGCTGTTCGGCGCCGAGCCGGCCAACTTCCTCGACGTCGGCGGCGGTGCAACCACCGAGAAAGTGACCGAAGCCTTCCAGATCATGCTCCGAAATCCCAAGGTCAAGGGAATTCTGGTGAACATCTTCGGCGGCATCATGCGCTGCGACACGATCGCCACCGGCGTCGTGGCAGCAGCCAGGGAAACGCATCTCTCGGTGCCGCTGGTGGTCCGCATGAAGGGGACCAACGAGGACATCGGCAAGAAGATCCTCAGCGATTCGGGTCTGCCGATCATCACTGCGGATTCAATGGCTGATGCCGCCACCAAGATCGTTGCTGCGGTCAGTTAAGGAGCCACCATGTCGATTCTGATTAACAAAGATACCAAGATCATCACCCAGGGCATTACCGGCAAGACCGGGCAGTTCCATACCGAGAAGTGCCAGGAATACGCCAACGGCAAGAACTGCTTCGTCGCCGGCGTGAACCCCAAGAAAGCCGGCGAGAGTATTTTCGGCATTCCGATCTATGGCTCGGTCAAGGAAGCTGCTGCCCAGACCGGCGCGACCGTCTCGGTAATCTACGTGCCGCCGCCAGGCGCTGCCGCAGCGATCTGGGAAGCGGTCGAAGCGGACCTCGATCTGGTCGTCTGTATTACCGAAGGTATCCCGGTGCGCGACATGCTGATCGTGCGCAACAAGATGCTCAAAAAGGAAGCCGCCGGCGGCAAGAAGACGCTGCTGCTCGGGCCGAACTGCCCCGGACTGATCACTCCGGATGAAGTCAAGATCGGCATCATGCCTGGTCACATTCATCGCAAGGGGCGCATCGGCGTGGTTTCACGCTCAGGCACGCTGACCTACGAAGCGGTTGGGCAGTTGACCGAAATCGGTCTCGGCCAGTCGTCCGCGGTGGGTACCGGTGGTGACCCGATCAATGGCCTCAAGCACATCGACATCATGCGCCTGTTCAACGACGATCCGGATACCGACGCGGTGATCATGATCGGTGAAATCGGCGGTCCTGATGAAGCCGACGCCGCCGTATGGTGTAAGGCGAACATGAAGAAACCGATCGTCGGCTTCATTGCCGGCGTGACCGCTCCGGCGGGCAAGCGCATGGGCCACGCAGGTGCGCTGATTTCGGGCGGTGCGGATACCGCTGATGCCAAACTCGCGATCATGGAAGAGTGTGGCTTCAAGGTGACGCGTGATCCATCGGTAATGGGCAAACTGATCCAGTCGCTGATTTAGGGCGCCTGTGCTTGCCTGAAGTTCCGGCAAAAAGGGCAGACTCCGGTCTGCCTTTTTTTGTTTGTACTGGGACTGTGATATTTGTCGGTAAAATCGCCACTGCAAGCTGTAAGCTGCTTGCGGCGGAGAGCCCGCACTGATCGTTTGATCCGAGGTTCCGGATTGGAGGCAACGATGCCACTGTTTCTGGCTTCCCACTTAAAGCGGGACAGTCATGCTACCGATAGAGTCTGAGGATGAAGGGAGCTGAGGAGATGGGAACTGGTTGCCGCATCTCCTGTATCATCAGTTTTATGACAAAAAAACTCTACGACTCAAGCCATACGGACAACCAGCCGCGTCATTTTTGCCGCACTTACAGACCAGGGAAAACGAAGCCTGCGTGCAGTGGGGGAATTAATTCATCGCCCGAAAAGCAGTGTTCATCGCCACCTGCAAGCGCAAGCCCGTAGGAACCGACATCCTGAATCGGGGTTTTGGGAAACCGAAGAGGGGGAGGCATGGCTGAGATTGCTGGTATTTGCTGTGCTGTACACGTTCGGGCTGCAACATCATGTGGGGGCGGGTGCCTTGTCGGATTTCTTCCAATTGATCCGCCTTCATACCCATGTGGGGGTGTCTCCCAGCGCCTTGCAGACCCAACTCAGCCGGATGGAAGCGCTGTTGCCCCTGTTTCAGCAACAGTGTGAAGCCTCGGTACCGACGCGGACACGCCAAGCGGTGGTGGCCGCGGATGAGACGTTCTTTGGGGAGATTCTGATCTTGGTGCTGATGGATTTGTCCTCGGGCTACCTATTGCTGGAGTCGATTCAGAAGGACCGGGGTTTCGATACCTGGTTTGCCCAGGTGACCCCGCGCCTGGAAGCACTGGGTATCGAAGTCAACCACGCCATCAGTGACCGGGCGAAGGCCCTGATCAAATTAGCGGTCACAGGCTTTGAGTGTACCTCGGGCGCGGATACGTTCCACGAGCAATATGGCCTCAGTCGCTGGTTGTCACCGGCCTTGGGACGTCGAAAAGCCAAGGCGGATCAGTGCTGCGAACTGGCCCAGAAGGCCCTTGATCAGCCGTCGCGCGGAGCCAGTACCGAGGAAAAGGCGGCTTTGGCGGCACAACAGGCCTGTGCCTGGGAAGCCCGCGCGCAAGTGGAACAGGCGCAGCAAGAGTACCAGAAGCAGTTGCTGGGAATCGCCGAGGAAATCCATCCCTTCTCCCTGGAGGAGAATACTCGCACGACGGCGGAGAGCGTAGTGGCAGGACTGGAAACGCGAGCACAGGCCCTGGAAACTCTGGCGGCGCAACAAGGGATCCAGGATACCCGTTCCGCCCTGAAGAAGTTCCGTGCCCAGATCGGCGCCTTATCGAGTCACGTCAGCTTTTGGTGGCTTTGGGTAGAAGAAATCCTGCTGGGCTGGTCTCTGGATGAAGCGACTCGGCAATGGCTGACGAGCAAGCTGTTGCCCGTACTCTATTGGCACTACCAAATGCGGAAAACGCAAAACAGGGTTCACCGGAAACGGTATCAGGAGGCTTGGCAGCGAGCATTAGAGGCCTGGAAAGCAGACCCGTTCCATTCGGGATTCTCCGAGAGTGAGTTGCAGCGCTGGCTAGAATGGGGGGAATGGATGGTGCGACAGTTCCATCGCAGCTCCTCCGCCGTCGAAGGGCGCAATGGCCGCTTGTCCCAGTTGTATCATAACGGGCGAGGTCTGACGAAATGCCGCCTGGCTGCGCTAACGGTTATCCACAACTATGGGGTGAGACGTAGTGACGGCACTATCGCAGCCGAACGTCTGTTTAGCACCTCTTTCCCTGATCTTTTCGATTGGCTGCTCAACCAGATGGGGGAACTTCCCTTACCGAGGAAGTCCCGCCACCGGGTTGTGCATAACCCATTGAAGTTAGAGATTGTCCCGGCTTAAGTGGGAAGCCCTGTTTCTGAGTGAAGAAGATGTTGAAAAACTGCTGACCATGCCGCTGGCGCTTGCGGCAGTCGAGGCTGCACACCTGGATCTCGCGTCGATGCAGGCCTGCGATGTGCCCCGGCAGCGAACGCGTCTGCCACAGACGACGCTGCATATCCTGCAAGGGGCATTGCCGCAGCTCGACGCCATCGGGTACAAGGCCTACACCAGCAACCGCTCAGGTGTGCGCTTCCTGGTCCACCTGTATCGTGCGTCAGACGGCAGCCTGCGGGCTGTACTGGAAGCCGATCGTCTGGGCATGATGCGTACTGGCGCGGCATCCGGCGTCGCGACGCGCTGGCTGGCCAGACCCGATGCCCGTGTGGCGGGCGTGTTTGGTGCCGGCTGGCAGGCGGAAGGGCAGATCGAGGCGATCGCGGCGGTGCGTCCGCTGCAACGGGTGAAGGTCTATGCACGCCATGCCGGACGCCTGGCGGCCTTTTGTACCAAGATGTCCGAACGTCTTGCGCTCGAGGTGATCGCGGCGGCTTCACCGGAAGAGGTGGTGCGTGGCAGTGATATCGTGAGCACGGTGACCACTTCGGCGACACCGTTGTTCAATGGCGAATGGCTTGCGCCGGGAACGCACATCAATGCTGCCGGATCGAATTCACTGATCCGCCGGGAGCTTGGCGAGGACGTCCTCAAACGTTGCTCGCCGATCGTCGTCGATAGCCTTGCAACGGCGCTGTGTGAGGCGGGTGATCTACTGCCACTGCTGGAAAAAGGGCGCCTGCAGGCTCGTCAGCTCATCGAACTCGGCGACGTCATTTGCGGTCGGCAGACAGGGCGTTCGACGCCTGAAGAAATTACCCTGTTCGAGTCGCAGGGCATGGCTGTCCAGGATCTGGCGCTTGCCGTACGCCTTGAGGCGCTGGCACGTGAGCGCGGTCTCGGTGTCGAATTGCCTTATGGCGGGTAGTATGGACCCCTGTCGCCATGCTTGAGGATGGCCTGCAGATTGCCTCCGGGCTTGCTGATCAGTGATGGGAGAGGATGTGACAAACACTCTTTTGGGGGCGCTGGAAATCGCCTTCCGTACCGACCCCGGATTGGTCAGGGGGACAAATGAAGATTCAGTGTTTGCCGATGCCGATCAAGGGTTGGTGATCCTGGCCGATGGGATGGGGGGGTACAATGCCGGAGAAGTCGCCAGCAGCATGGCGACGAAGCTCCTGTCGGCCAGGCTGGCAGCGGCTTTCAAGGCGACTGCCGCGTACCAGACTGACAGCCGCAGCGGACAGATGTTTGCACATCGTTGCCTCAAGGAACAGATCGAGGCGGTGAACTTTGCGATCTATCAGGCGTCGGAAAGTCAGTCGAAGTTCGGCGGGATGGGCACCACGCTTGTCGCTGCCGTATTTTGCGATGATCAGGTGGTCGTCGCACATATTGGCGACTCGCGACTGTATCGTCTGCGGGGCGAAGAATTCATGGCCATGACCCATGACCACTCCGTCCTGCAGGAGCAAATTGATAGTGGCCTGATTTCGGCTGCAGACGCACGTTATTCGTTGCAACGGAACCTGGTGACGCGTGCTGTCGGCGTCGATTCAGAGGTCGAAGCCGAGATCCATGTTCACCCGGTGCGGCCAGGGGATGTGTACCTGTTATGTTCCGATGGTCTCTACGACCTGGTCGAAGATGTGGAAATTCATTATGCCCTGGAGATGTTCTCCGTCAATCTTGATCTTTCTGCCGCGCAACTGATCCAGATGGCCAACGACAATGGTGGGAGCGACAATATCTCGGTGGTTGTGATCAAGGTTTTGCATGCGTTTCCGGCCGCCAAAAGGGGTTGGTCCAGACTCTGGTCATGGCGCAATTAAGGACGATGAAGGCGATGGCAAAGCTCATACTCAGCATGGATGGTCTGGTTCTGAAGGAAATCCCGCTGCTCAAGGAGCGGGTGAGCATCGGCCGCAAGGCACATAATGACATTCAGATCGACAATATGGCGATCAGCGGTGAACATGCGGCGGTGGTGACCATTCTCAACGATTCTTTTCTTGAGGATCTCAACAGCACCAACGGAACGTTGGTCAACGGTCAGCCGGTCAAGAAGCATTTCCTGAAGGATAACGATGTCATCGAGCTTGGCAAGTACAAGATGAAGTACATCGTCGATCCGCTCGCACCGAACGAGGTTTCACCCTATGACCAGACCACACAGCCGCCGCGGTCGGCACCTGTGCAAAATGTTTCGAGGGTCGCTGATGCGACGACTTCTGCCAGTGCATCGCAGCCTGCTCCGTCGGCACCCGCCGCCGCCTCGGCGGTCATTCAGTTGCTCAGTGGTTCGAATGCCGGCCATCAATTGCAACTGACCAAGACTTTGACGACTCTCGGCAAACCTGGTCAGGTGGCGGTGATTGCCAGACGACCGAACGGCTACTTCCTGACCCACGTCGAGGGGGCATTCCCGATGTTGAACGGCCGTGCTGTTGACGCCCAGGCTCGTCATCTGAAGGACCATGACCTGATCGAGATTGCCGGGGTGAAGATGGAATTCTTCCTCAAGCAGTGATGGGCAATCGTGTTCTCTTCGGGCCAAGCAGCACGGCTTTCTTTCCTACCATAACGGGCAGATTCGGTAAGCAGATGAATCCGGTGACTCCACCATGAGAGTCAGGGTTCTCGGCTGTAGCGGAGGCATTGGCGGACATCTTCGGCGCACCACGGCGATGCTCGTCGACAATGATCTGCTCATCGATGCAGGGACGGGCGTCGCTGATTTGTCGCTTGCTGAACTGGCGCTCATCGACCATGTTTTCCTGACTCACTCGCACCTCGATCACATCGCCTCGCTGCCGCTGCTGATCGATTCGGTCAGCGACTTGCGCGACAAGCCGCTAACGGTCTACGCGACGGCTGCGACACTCGACATCATCGGCAGGCATATCTTCAACTGGGCAATCTGGCCAGATTTCAGCGTGATCCCGAGCCGCGAGAAAGCCATTATGCGCTTCCAGTCCATCTGCCTCGGGCAGTCGGTGCGGCTTGGTGAGAGAACGATTACGGCGCTTCCTGCAGAGCACACGGTTCCCGCAGTGGGCTATCAGCTCGACTCGGGGCTGGGCAGCCTGGTCTTTACCGGCGATACGACCGCCAATGATGCCTTCTGGCCGGTGGTCAATCGTATTGCCAACCTGCGCTATTTGCTGATTGAAACGGCTTTTCCGAACCGCGATCAGATGCTTGCCGAAATCTCCAAGCACCTCTGTCCGAAGATGCTGGCGAATGAACTGAAGAAGCTGTCAATCCCTGCAGAAATCTATATCAGTCATTTGAAACCCAGTCAGATCGAGCTGACAATGGCTGAAATCCAGGCCTGCGCCGGTGACTTCAAACCGAGGATGTTGCAGAACAATCAGGTTTTCGAGTTCTGATGAAATCACGAAAAAGTATGCACCTATACATCAGCGTTTGATGGCAAACATCCACACTTGGACTGGATGCTCCGATGCGAAGGGCCGCGAACTCGTTCATTGTGTAGTAAAACTGTCGGGAATTTTTACACTGCACACAATAGATGCGGGCTTGTGGACTTCAAGTCATTGGTTTTATGTGAAAAATTTTTTTGGCACACTATGTGCTTGCTTTTTCACCGTCCGACCATTGCTGCATTGGTGCCGGCGAAACCAGGGGTATCACGTTCACGTAATTCTCATCCCGATTGGGGGGAACCCGTCGAAATTGCGGTACACGTACACGGAGGTTACAGATGACTAAAACAGGAATATTGCTGGCCGGGATGGCGCTTTCAATGGCGCCTCTCGCCGAAGCGGTGGTCATTCGCTCGGCAGTGACCACCGGTGGCGCCGCAGATCCCACCTTCAACGCGCTCATCAGCTCATTCCGGAGCGATCTGGGCGGTGTGCTCAATCCCCCCGGAGCCTGTGCGCCAGGGCCCTGTACGACAGGCAGACGGGAGATCAACTGGGATGCGGTACCAGCGGGGGCTAGTTCGCCGAATGCGTTTCCGGGTAATTTCTTCAATGGTACGACCGGTGTCCAGCCAGCTGGCCGGATTCGCGGGGCTACATTCTCCACGCCAGGGACCGGCTTTCGTGTGAGCGCCACCGAGTTCTCCGACGAAGCGAGCTTCGGCCCTGCCGAGTTCGATGCATTCAGCCCGGCGAGGATGTTCGCCAGCATGGGGAGCAATATCACCGATGTGACCTTCTCCGTACCGGGAAGTCCGGGGCTGGCAGCGACGGTGCGCGGCATGGGCGTCGTCTTCTCCGACGTGGATTACACGGGAAGCGCGTCGCTGGAGTTCTTTGACACCAGCGACGTGTCGCTCGGGCTATTCCCGGTGGAAGGTGTCTTCCCGACTGCAGACGGGCGCAACAGCCAGGGCTCATTCTCGTTCCTGGGCGTCTCGTTCGACGCAGGCGAGAGAGTCGCGCGTGTGCGCATAGTCTCGGGTGCGCACGGCATTGACGGCAACTATGTTGGCCTCGATGATGCGGTGGTCATGGATGACTTCATCTATGCAGAGCCGCAGGCGGTGCCTGAGCCACTGACGAGCGCCCTGGTCGGTGCAGGTATTGCAGGGCTGATCGCTTTGCGGCGGCGCCGCTCGGCGTAGGGCGGTTCGATACCCTGACGGCCATGACTGTTACCAGGGCCGTTGTATGTGGAAATCAATCCTCGCCATCGCCGTTGGATCTGCGCTCGGCGCATTATTGCGCTGGCAACTCGGGATCAAGCTCAATGCTCTTTTTCCGACCATTCCACCCGGAACGCTGGCTGCGAATCTGATCGGTGCCTACGTGATCGGCCTGGCGATCGCCTTCTTCGCCTCGTTCTCGGCGCTTTCCCCGGAATGGCGCTTGTTGGTGATTACCGGTTTCTGCGGCGGGTTGACCACATTTTCGACTTTTTCCGCCGAACTGGCGACGCTGTTGCAGCAGGGGCGTGTGTTGTGGGCCCTCGGTATTGTCGCGGCGCACGTCGTGGGCTCAGTGCTGATGACTTTTGCCGGCATTGCCACCATCGTCTGGGCGAGGAATTCGGCCTAACGGTCATGACTTCTCCAGGCACCCCCGATCATGAAAGTCATGACCGTTTTCCTCCCTTGCAGGGCGCATTCCGGTTTGCACGCCGGAATCGCTTGATGGGCACGGGGCAGGCTCCGCGAATTCCCCATCTCGCCCCCGACCCCTCTTCTGCTTGCGGGCGAGGGCAGGATTCGTGAGTCGCTGATGCGACTTTCACATGAATGCTGCCAGTCCGCAGTGGAAATGGCGTGACGAAGAGGATTCAAGGAGAAGGAGACAAGGATGGAAGGCTCATTTCTGAGATTCTATGTCAGCGAAAGGGAGGAACTTCACGGCGTTCGGCTCTGGGAGTGGCTGCTCGAGCGAGGCAATCAACTCGGAATCCGGGGCGGTTCGGCGTTTCGGTCGATTGGCGGTTTCGGACGACGCCATGCCCTGCATGAAGATCATTTCTTCGAATTGGCGGGAAGCGGCGGTATCGAGGTCGAGTTCGTGGTCACCGAGGAAGAAGGGCAACGTCTGCTCGATCTGATTCGCCAGGAAAAATTCCGTATCTTTTACACACGCATCCCGGCCCACTTCGCCATCATCAATCCGGACGCCAAAGACCCGCCTGGGATGACGACTGACGATTGACGCGGCGGCCCTGAACATGTTCGGAAGCTTGCGCGAATTGCCACGAACCGTCTGGCTGCTCGGCCTGGTGAGTTTTTTCAACGATTCCACCAGCGAACTGATCTACCCGCTGCTGCCGATCTACCTCGCCTCGGCACTGATGGCCGGCCCGAAGGCGCTGGGCATCATCGAGGGAATTGCTGAAGCAACGGGTAGTCTGCTCAAACTCTTTTCCGGAGTGCTCTCGGATCGTCGACGTTCGGCCAAGCCCTGGGTGGTCGGCGGCTATGCGTTGGCTGCGATCGCGCGCCCGCTGCTGGCCTTCGCCACTTCCTGGCCGATGCTCCTGTTGCTGCGCTTTGCCGACCGGGTCGGCAAAGGCCTGCGAACTTCGCCGCGCGATGCGCTGCTGGCGCTGACGGTGGATCCGGCCAGGCGCGGACTGGCTTTCGGTTTTCATCGTAGCCTGGACAACGCCGGGGCCGTCGTCGGGCCACTGCTGGCAGCCTGGCTGCTCGCCGAACGAGTGCCATTGGCGAACATCCTTGCGTGTTCTATTTGTTGCTGGGGGTGAATCCGCAGCCGCTGCTACTGTGGCCACTGTTCGCATTCTACGGCCTGTTCCTGGCGGCGACCGAAGGGGCAGAGAAAGCCCTGGTCGCCGACCTGGTCGGCAAGGAAATGCTGGGCACCGCTTACGGCTGGTTCAACCTGACTGTGGGTCTTCTGCTGCTGCCTGCCTCGGTAATCTTCGGCTGGTTGTGGCAATCCGTTTGTCCGCTCGTGGCTTTTGCCTTCTCTGCGGCCTGTGCTTCGTTGGCGGCGCTTCTGCTGCACCTGTGGGCACTGCGGAGTTGATGAGGATACGCATTTTCAGCGAAGCGTGACCTGATGGTCCTGCAAGGCCGCACGCTGTTGCCGGTAAACGGCATGAAAAATGTTCCAGTCGCCATCATTCCAGCCGTCGGTATGGCGCAGCAACTGATCGAGATCATGCTTGCTCACGCGCTCACGGCGGATGCCCTTGCGCAGCTTTTCCAGATCGATGAAACGCACGTCACTTTCCTGATAGGTGTTGCCCATCGCCGGTGTGCGCCGGACGAATACATGCTTGCCGTACAGGCAACTGTGTTGCAGGCGATGATGATGGAGGCGAGCGCAGGCAAGGGCAGTGGCCGTGATCAGGGATTGGCGCTGCGACTGCTCGTCATATGCAGCCACGGCATTCCACTCATCGAGGCTGATGAAGCTGTCGAGCGCGCGCGTCACCAGAATCGCGCGCCAGCGGCCGGGCTCCAGCCGGTCGCCGTAATAGAGCGCCTCGACCGCGCCGACTTGGTGCGCGCTGAGGCGCAGGATGTTCCGGTACTCGCGGTAGAAAGTCGGGATGCCGCGCCAGGGGTGACGCAACGTTCGGCACAGGTGGTTTTCCTGTCGTTTCAGGAAAATGGCGCTGCCATCATCGAGCACATGCCGGCTGACACCACTCCAGCCGCCACGGCGTTCATTCGGCGCTTCATGCCAGTCCGTGCTGAGTGACCACAAAGCTTCGAAGTCAGCGAGCTGGCTGGCGCCCAGTTGCTCGCGCGCCAACTGGTCCGGAAATAGATCACGAGCTTTCACCGGGCACGATTTTACCGAGAATGCCGTGCCATGCGCAGGCTAGACGGCTTTCTTGCGCAGAACATAGGTGCGCCACATGAACAGGCGCGGCAGGAAATCAAGGTGGCCGACGATCTCGAAGCCGGCATCACGGCACTCACGTTCGAACTGGGCACGCTGCACGATGAAACGGTTGTCGCTCTTCTCGCCATTTTGCTGGCGCTTCTGTTCGAGTCTGCGGCGGCGCCAGGCCTTGTAGTTGCCGTCGACCCACAGCGACAGCACCACCGTATCGCGGGTCACACGACGGAATTCCTGCAGCATCGCAAGGCGGTTGGCCGATTCGCCAATGTGGTGCATGAGGCGAATCGAGAAGATGCAGTCGACACTGTCATCGGGCAGTGTGATCTCGAAGGCGGAACACTGCAGCAGGCGAAAACGCCGCACTACGGCCGGGTCGCGCACTTTTCTGGCGACTTCGAGCATGGCTTCGCTGTAATCGGCAGCCAGCAGCTCGCGTTGCGGGTTTTCGGCCAGCATCGACCAGAAGCGTCCCGTGCCACAGGGCAGGTCAAGCACCGACGCCGGGTTGCCGGCCAGGGCCAGGGCGCGGGCGGCCATGCGGTGCTCCATGCGGTCAGAGAGCTTTTTCTCGTTGTGCTTCTGAAAGTACTCCTGCGAATGGGTGTCGGTATACTTGTCCGAAAAGGACAGGTGAATGGCCGGTTTCTGCTGGTCGCTCATGTCTTCGCTTGGAGTGGGCGCCGTGGTGCGGCTGGTGTGCGGTGGGGTATCAAGCATACCATAGAGCTGGCCGTCGGCACCGCCGACTCCTCGCGCTGACGCCTTCAGAGGGCTGCGGTCAGGTGAGAATCAGGTTGTCGCGATGGATGATCTCGGGCTCGTCGATGTAGCCGAGAATGTCTTCGATCTCCTGGCTGGCACGGCGCGCGATACGCCGGCCATCGCTGCTGCCGTAGTTGACCAGGCCGCGTGCCACCTCTTGGCCTTCGCTGGAGACACAGGCAACCGCTGCACCACGTTCAAAATCGCCCTGGACCGTAAGCACGCCAATCGGCAGGAGACTTTTCCCGTCCCGGAGCGCATCGATGGCGCCGCAGTCGAGAACCAGTTTGCCATTGAGCTGCAGATGGTCCGCGAGCCATTGCTTGCGTGCCGTGAGCGGCTGGGTTTCCGAGACCAGCAACGTTCCGAGCGGCTCTCCACGTGCCAGTCGAACAATCACGTCAGTCTCTCGCCCGCTGGCGATGACGGTGTGCGCGCCACTGCGTGCTGCGCGTTTGGCGGCGATCACCTTGGTGATCATACCGCCCTTGCCGAGTTCGCTGCCGACGCCGCCGGCCATCGCTTCCAGGGCGGGAGTTCCGGCAAGTCCTTCCCTGATCAGCGTGGCGCTTGCGTCCTTGCGGGGATCGGCGGTGAACAGGCCTTGCTGATCCGTGAGGATGATCAGGCAATCGGCTTCAACGAGGTTGGCCACCAGCGCGCCGAGCGTGTCGTTATCACCGAACTTGATTTCGTCGGTAACGACAGTGTCGTTCTCGTTGATGATGGGCACGACGCCGAACTGCAGGAGGGTGCTCAGCGTTGAACGGGCATTGAGGTAGCGCTTGCGGTCGGCGAGGTCGTCATGGGTGAGCAGGATCTGCGCGGTATGCAGGTCGTAGCGGGCAAAGGCGCGTTCATACACCTGTGCCAGTCCCATCTGGCCGACAGCCGCCGCCGCCTGCAGTTCATGCACGGCGCGCGGGCGTCTGTTCCAGCCCAGACGTTGCAGGCCGCAGGCAATCGCTCCGGAAGAGACGAGAATGACCTGCCTGCCGGTTTGGCATAGCTCGGCGATCTGCCTGGCCCACTCGTCGATGGCAGCCAGATCGAGGCCTTCTCCGTTGTTGGTGACCAGCGCCGAGCCGACCTTGATGACCATTCGGCGGGCAGAGGCGGTACGGGTGGTGGCCATTTCAGGAGGTTTGCCGGTCTTCGAAGAGATCGTCCGGAAACTGCGCGGCGGCAGCTGTCGGGACGGCTGCGGGGGAAACGCGTGGCAATCGGTCCAGCGCCTCCTGGAGTTTTTGCGTCAGCAGGCGACAACCGTCGCCGCTGATGGCGCTGATGCGGAAGCTCGGGGTGGCGGTCATGTCGGCCTGTAAGGCCTGCAGAAATTCGGCAATACGCTGCTCGCGCTCGTCCTCCGGAATCAGGTCAAGCTTGTTGAGAACCAGCCAGCGCGGCTTGCTGGCAAGCTCCGGGTCGTATTTTTCCAGTTCACGAACAATGGTCATTGCATCTCGGACGGGGTCAGCCTCCGGGTCGAGCGGCGCCAGATCGACAATGTGCAGCAGCAAGCGCGTGCGCATCAGGTGTTTGAGAAAGCGGATGCCCAGGCCGGCGCCGGCAGCGGCGCCGTCGATCAAGCCGGGAATGTCGGCGATCACGAAGCTCTTGTCCTGGTCCACGCGTACCACGCCAAGATGCGGTTCGATGGTCGTGAACGGGTAATCTGCCACCTTTGGACGGGCTGCCGAAACGGCCCGCAGGAAGGTGCTTTTGCCGGCGTTGGGCAGGCCCAGCAGGCCGACATCGGCCAGCAGGCGCAGCTCGAGCCGCAGGTCACGCTGTTCGCCGGGCTCGCCGCGCGTGCATTCGCGCGGTGTGCGATTGACGCTCGACTTGAAGTGGATGTTGCCGAGGCCGCCACGGCCACCTTTGGCCAGCAGCACTTTCTTGCCGTCCTCGTCGAGGTCGGCAAGTATTTCGTTGGTATTGACATCGGCGATGAGCGTGCCGACCGGCACCCGCAAGGTCAGGTCCTGGCCGCGTTTGCCGTAGCAGTCGCTGGAACCGCCGTTCTCGCCGCGCTTGGCACGAAACCTGCGGGCATAGCGGTACTCGATCAGGGTATTGACGTTGCGGTCGGCAAGCACGTGCACATTGCCGCCGTGTCCGCCATCGCCGCCATCCGGGCCACCTTCGGGTTCGTATTTCTCGCGCCGGAACGAGGCAATGCCGTTGCCTCCGTCGCCGGCACCAACCAGAATTTTCGCCTCGTCGATGAATTTCATGCGCGCTCCCTATCGCGAGATTGCAAAGCAAAAAGCCCTACCGGCAAGGATAGGGCTTCGTGCAGGGCTGCCTGGCCTTGACCGCTAGCGCTCTTCAGACGGTCACCGGGATGATGCTGACCGTGCGCCGGTTCAGCGCTCCCTTGATCGCGAACTGCACGTGGCCGTCTATCAGCGCGAAGAGGGTGTGATCCTTGCCAATGCCCATGTTTTCTCCAGGGTGGTAGGCAGTGCCACGCTGGCGAACGATGATGTTGCCGGCGCGTACCAGTTGACCGCCGTAGCGCTTGACGCCCAGACGTTTTGCTTCCGAGTCGCGGCCGTTACGTACGCTGCCGCCTGCTTTCTTGTGTGCCATGAGTCAGATTCCTCTCAAGTCAGGCCGAAGCTTCGGGCGCAGAGCCATTGGCAATGGCGTCAACGCGAATTTCGGTGTAATTCTGGCGATGCCCCTGATGCTTCATCGAATGCTTGCGACGGCGCATCTTGAAAATCCGGATCTTGTCGTGACGACCATGCGAAAGCACAGTGACCCTGACCGTGGCGCCGCTGACGGTCGGCGTGCCGACCTGCACGGTTTCGCCTTCGCCAACCATGAGAACCTGATCAAGGGTGAGTTCTGCGCCAACTTCTGCCGGTATCTGTTCTATTTTCAATTTTTCGCCGCTGACAACTCGATACTGCTTGCCACCGGTTTTTATGACCGCGTACATGTTGGACTCCAAATAACGAAGCGAAGAACCGCATATTTTACGTGTTGTTCACTTTATCGTCAAAGGGTTTGGCGGTGTAAGATGAACTGCCATGAAAGAACTCTCTCTCACCTACCAGTATGAACGCCGGCGCTCCTCTTCCCTGAAGTGGTCGAACTGGTATTTATCGATCCTCAAGCTGGCGGTGGGTCTGCTGCTGGTACTGTTGATCGCACTGCTGTGGCTGCTGCACCGCAATGAAATCGATGAGCAGCGCTCGACGTTGATTGCCGATGTGCTCTGGCTTGAGCAAAGCATGCGTTTTCACCTCGAGGGCAATTCCGAACAGCTGCAGCAACTCGCACTCGACCTGGCACGGGCAAGAAATCAAGGGGAAATCTTCGCTCTGCGGGCTCGCCACATCCTCAAGAACAACCCCGAACTTCGGCAGTTGCTGTGGCTCGACGCAGCCGCCAGAGCCATTCACGGGATGCCGACGCAAGGCCTGCCGCGGGCGAGGCAGGAAGCGCCTGGCGAAGACCCCCTCAAACGATCGATCGAACTGGCCCGCCTAGGCAAACCGATCTACAGCGATGCCTACCGGACGGCCGAGGCCAGCCAGTTCGAGGTGTATGTGCCGATCTTTGATGATGGCCACTACCACGGTACCCTGCTCGGTGTCTATTCGCTCAATGGCATGCTCAAGCAGCAGGTTCCCTGGTGGTTCGCCGAGAAATACCAGGTGCGCATCGTCGACGGCAACGGCAGTCTGCTGGCCAGCAAGTCAAAGATCGACGCCTCGTCGACAACGCTCAGCTACCCGGTCAGCCTTGATCCACCCGGCTATGGCATGGTGCTCCAGGTGACGGCCTATCGTGGTGCAGACAACCTGGCGCAAACCCTGATTGCGACGCTGATCATCATTCTCGCCGCAGCGGTTTTCTGGAGCCTGTGGGCGGTACGCGGGCTGATCCAGAGGCGCCTGTTCGCCGAACAGGCGCTGCGCTCGGAATACGCTTTCCGCAAGGCGATGGAAGATTCTCTGGTGATCGGCATGCGCGCGCGCGACCTCGACGGCCGGGTGACCTACGCCAATCCCGCTTTCCTGCAGATGGTCGGCTTCAGCGCCGAAGAACTGATCGGCAGGGAGCCGCCGATGCCCTATTGGGCGCCGGAGGAAATGGAGCGGACCCTGCTGCTCAACAACCGCGTACTGGGCTTCCCACTTAAAGCGGGACAGTCATGCTACCGATAGAGTCTGAGGATGAAGGGAGCTGAGGAGATGGGAACTGGTTGCCGCATCTCCTGTATCATCAGTTTTATGACAAAAAAACTCTACGACTCAAGCCATACGGACAACCAGCCGCGTCATTTTTGCCGCACTTACAGACCAGGGAAAACGAAGCCTGCGTGCAGTGGGGGAATTAATTCATCGCCCGAAAAGCAGTGTTCATCGCCACCTGCAAGCGCAAGCCCGTAGGAACCGACATCCTGAATCGGGGTTTTGGGAAACCGAAGAGGGGGAGGCATGGCTGAGATTGCTGGTATTTGCTGTGCTGTACACGTTCGGGCTGCAACATCATGTGGGGGCGGGTGCCTTGTCGGATTTCTTCCAATTGATCCGCCTTCATACCCATGTGGGGGTGTCTCCCAGCGCCTTGCAGACCCAACTCAGCCGGATGGAAGCGCTGTTGCCCCTGTTTCAGCAACAGTGTGAAGCCTCGGTACCGACGCGGACACGCCAAGCGGTGGTGGCCGCGGATGAGACGTTCTTTGGGGAGATTCTGATCTTGGTGCTGATGGATTTGTCCTCGGGCTACCTATTGCTGGAGTCGATTCAGAAGGACCGGGGTTTCGATACCTGGTTTGCCCAGGTGACCCCGCGCCTGGAAGCACTGGGTATCGAAGTCAACCACGCCATCAGTGACCGGGCGAAGGCCCTGATCAAATTAGCGGTCACAGGCTTTGAGTGTACCTCGGGCGCGGATACGTTCCACGAGCAATATGGCCTCAGTCGCTGGTTGTCACCGGCCTTGGGACGTCGAAAAGCCAAGGCGGATCAGTGCTGCGAACTGGCCCAGAAGGCCCTTGATCAGCCGTCGCGCGGAGCCAGTACCGAGGAAAAGGCGGCTTTGGCGGCACAACAGGCCTGTGCCTGGGAAGCCCGCGCGCAAGTGGAACAGGCGCAGCAAGAGTACCAGAAGCAGTTGCTGGGAATCGCCGAGGAAATCCATCCCTTCTCCCTGGAGGAGAATACTCGCACGACGGCGGAGAGCGTAGTGGCAGGACTGGAAACGCGAGCACAGGCCCTGGAAACTCTGGCGGCGCAACAAGGGATCCAGGATACCCGTTCCGCCCTGAAGAAGTTCCGTGCCCAGATCGGCGCCTTATCGAGTCACGTCAGCTTTTGGTGGCTTTGGGTAGAAGAAATCCTGCTGGGCTGGTCTCTGGATGAAGCGACTCGGCAATGGCTGACGAGCAAGCTGTTGCCCGTACTCTATTGGCACTACCAAATGCGGAAAACGCAAAACAGGGTTCACCGGAAACGGTATCAGGAGGCTTGGCAGCGAGCATTAGAGGCCTGGAAAGCAGACCCGTTCCATTCGGGATTCTCCGAGAGTGAGTTGCAGCGCTGGCTAGAATGGGGGGAATGGATGGTGCGACAGTTCCATCGCAGCTCCTCCGCCGTCGAAGGGCGCAATGGCCGCTTGTCCCAGTTGTATCATAACGGGCGAGGTCTGACGAAATGCCGCCTGGCTGCGCTAACGGTTATCCACAACTATGGGGTGAGACGTAGTGACGGCACTATCGCAGCCGAACGTCTGTTTAGCACCTCTTTCCCTGATCTTTTCGATTGGCTGCTCAACCAGATGGGGGAACTTCCCTTACCGAGGAAGTCCCGCCACCGGGTTGTGCATAACCCATTGAAGTTAGAGATTGTCCCGGCTTAAGTGGGAAGCCGCGTACTGCAAGGCAAGGCGCCGCACGAGGGCTTCGAGATTCGTCTGATGCACAAGGACGGCAGCCGTTTCGACGCCCTCATCTACGAAGCTCCGCTGATCGACGCGGATGGCCGGCAGACGGGCTGGATGGGATCGATCATCGACGTTACCGAGCGCAAGCACGCCGAGGAGCTTGCCCGCCAGCAACAGGAAAAGCTGCAGGTCACCGCACGCCTGGTGACCATGGGTGAGATGGCGTCGACGCTGGCGCACGAGCTGAACCAGCCCCTGGCGGCGATCACCAGCTACAATGCGGGCTGTCTGAACAAGCTCGAGTCCGGCAATTTCACTACCGCACAGCTCAAGGAGGCGCTCGGAAAACTGGCTGTGCAGGCGCAGCGGGCAGGCCACATCATCCGCCGCGTGCACGACTTCGTGCGCAAGAGCGAACCCAAGCTCGCCGCCTGCGATCTCGCCGAAGCAATTGATGACAGCATCGGCTTCATCGAGGGGGCAGCCAAGAGCCGCGGCGTGCGTATCGTCCGCGAGATCCAGGGCATGCGCCCGGAATTGCTGGCCGATCAGGTGATGATCGAGCAGGTTCTGCTCAACCTGATGCGCAACGGTATCGAGGCAATGGCTGAAACCCCGGCCCATCGACGGCGCCTGACGATCAAGCTTGGCCAGCTGGAAAATCATATGGAAATCCGGGTTATCGATCGTGGCCCCGGCATCCCGCCGGAGATGGAAGAAAAACTGTTTACTCCCCTGTTCTCGACCAAGGCGGACGGCATGGGCATGGGACTGAACATCTGTCGTTCGATCATCGAGTTTCACCACGGCCGCCTCTGGGTCGAGAGCAATCCCGAGGGCGGCTCGATTTTTGTGATGACGCTTCCGATTGGCCGGCAATGAGCTCGCACGCCTATCTCGTCGACGACGACGAAGCCATCCGTGACTCCCTCGGTTGGCTGCTCGAGTCACGCGGCGTCGCCTGCCTGAGCTATCCATCGGCCGAAGACTTCCTGGAGATTTGGCAGCCTTCGCTTGCCGGTTGCCTGCTGCTCGACATCCGTATGGAGGGGATGAGCGGTCCGGAACTGTTTGACCTGTTGAACGAGCGCGGCAACCGCCTGCCGGTGATCTTCCTGACCGGTCACGGAGATGTGCCGATGGCCGTCTCGGCGCTCAAGAAAGGCGCTTTCGATTTTGTCGAAAAGCCCTGCAACGACAACGAACTGGTCAATCGCGTCATCGAAGCCCTGCAGCTCGACAAGAACCAGCGCGCCGCGGCATCGGGTGCCGATTCGGTCAACACCCTCTGCAGCCGCCTGACGACACGCGAGCGACAGGTCATGGAAAGGATTCTCGCCGGCAAGCTCAACAAGGTGATTGCCGACGAACTGCAGATCAGCATGCGTACCGTTGAAGTACACCGTGCCAATCTCTTCGAAAAAATGGGCGTCAGGACTGCTGTCGAACTGGCACAACTCCTGGCCGGAAAGCGTTGACCAGGCTGCGCGGGCACCCTGCGCTCAGCGCTGCGAGAACAGATGACCGGCGGGCGGCGGCACTGCCCTCTGCCAGGCGAGCAGCAGTCCAGGCTCACCCGGAGGACAGGCAAAGGCCGCATCGGCGCCGATCCCGGCCACCCAGACCAGGCGCTCACCACACCACAGCAGCGGCAGGCGGAGCCGTTCCCAGGGTGGCACGGCGGCCTCCTGCAGCAGTTTCTTGAGGGTTCTCAAGGGTCGCTGCGGGTCCGGTTGCAGACGTTCACCGCCTTGCCGGGAAGTCAGCCGGAGCGGCGCGCCGGCCAGCCTGTGGCGGTTGATGCCGGCGCCAGTGGTCGGCGTAAATGTGACGCGGTCAGCACCCCACGGCAGTTCCTCTTCACCACACCAGGGCACGTCGCCTGCGGGAACGGCTGGACACTGGCGAAGGACATGCAATTCTCCCCGGTAGGCATGGATTTCTCCATCGGCTGAGCGGATGCAGGTTTCCGAAGCCGTATCGACCGTAGACAACTGGCGTAATGCCTCGTCGAGCCAGCGTGCATCGGGGCCGCGAAAGCCCGCCGACAGCAACTCGAAGCGCAACAGGTTGCGCGCTCTTGGCGTGCTCAGCGAATTGAAATAGGCAAGATCAATGCGCCCTGATGGCATTGCTGCGGCCGCCCGATCGGCCTGCGCCAGTTCTTCGAGCAGCAGTGCGGCTTCGGCGAAATGGTGCCCGGCACGTGCCAGCGCATTGGCAGCACCGGGAAACTGCCCCTCGATGCGCGGCATCAGCTCGTGCCGCAAGTAGTTCCGGCGGTAGCGCAAATCGCTGTTGCTCTCGTCTTCCACCCAGGTCAGCGAGTGCTCTTGTGCGTAAAGCGCGATCACCGCAGACGGCACCTCGAGCAACGGACGAATCAGACGCGGACCGTCGCGCTGATGCCGTTCCGCAGGCATCCCGGCAGCTCCGCTGACGCCGGCACCGCGCAACATCCGGAACAGTACCGTCTCGACCTGATCGTCGCGATGATGTGCCAGCGCCAGCCAGTCTGCAGAACAGTTCGCAAACACCGCATGGCGCAGGCGCCGTGCCGCGGCTTCCAGCCCCTCGACGCCAGCGCGCGGCACCTCGATGCGAACGATTTCGAGAGGAACGCCGCAACGCGCGCAGAAGTCGGTACAGAATCCAGCCCAGGCGTCGGCGTTGGTACTCAGACCATGATGGACATGCACTGCCGACAGCTCGAAAGCCGGGTTCGACGAGCGCAGCTCAGCAAGCGCGTGCAGCAGGACCAGCGAGTCGCGACCACCGGAAAGAGCGACACACAGGCGGGCAGCGGGCACCACGCGCACTGCGAGGAATGCCGAGAGCGTCTGCTGGATCTGCCGGACTGCTGCCGACGCGGAATACTCAGCGCAGTGCCGGCGCTTTGACCCGACCATAGGCCATCAGGCGGTCCAGGCGTGCCTTGAGCAGATCGGCAGCGGGTAGTGCAGCCAGTTTCTGCAGCGCTTCCTGCAGCGCCTGCTTGAGGTTCTGCGCCATCGCCTGATGATCCCGATGGGCGCCACCGGTCGGTTCATTGACGATGCGGTCGATCAAACCCAGTGATTGCAGGCGGGGCGCGGTGATGCCCATGATTTCGGCAGCTTCGCTCGCTTTTTCGGCACTCTTCCAGAGAATCGAGGCACAGCCTTCGGGGGAAATCACCGCATAGGTCGAGTACTGCAGCATCTGCACCAGGTCGCCGACGCCGATCGCCAGCGCCCCTCCCGATCCCCCCTCACCAATGATGGTAACGATGATCGGCACCTGCAATTCCGCCATCACATAGAGATTGCGCCCAATCGCCTCGGACTGGCCACGCTCTTCGGCGTCGATGCCGGGATAAGCGCCCGGGGTGTCGATGAAGGTCAGCACCGGAATGCCGAACTTCTCGGCCAAGTGCATCAGGCGCATCGCCTTCCGGTAACCCTCCGGGCGCGGCATGCCGAAATTGCGGAAGATCTTCTCCCTGGTGTCGCGCCCCTTCTGGTGGCCGATCACCATCACCGGATCGCCGTTCAGGCGCGCCAGGCCACCGACAATCGCGTGATCGTCGGCAAAAGCCCGGTCGCCGTGCAGTTCCTCGAAGTCGGTGAAAATCAGACGCAGGTAATCGAGCGTGGAAGGTCGTTGTGGATGTCGTGCCACCTGGCAGATCTGCCAGGCCGAGAGCCTTGCATAGATCTCACGGGTTAGGGTCTGGCCTTTCTGCTCGAGACGCGTGATGGCGTCGGAAATATCGACGGCAGAAACATCCTGCGCAGAACGCAGCATTTCAATCTTGCCTTCGATCTCGGCGACCGGTTGTTCAAAGTCGAGAAAACTGGTTTTCATCAAGGGCAGTCTGCAAGCGTACGGATCTGAAAGCGCCCTATTCTAACCTGAAAGGCCTGCCGCTCGCCTGCCCAGCGCGCCAGCTCGGTTCAGTATTCAACGGGGACCGGATCGAGGCTGCGCCAGAGATACCAGGTCGCCACCGAACGCCACGGCCGCCAGCGCTCGCCATGCTCGGCAAGCAGACGCCGCCCCGGACGCTCTCCGGCATAATAGTGAATGGCCACGGCTTTCTGCAGGCCGAGGTCGTCGAGGGGGAAAACATCGGGACGCAACTGATTGAAGATCAGGAACATCTCGGCAGTCCACACACCGATGCCGCGCACCGCGGTCAACTCGGCAGTGATCTCGGCGTCACTCATCGTCGACCAGCGATTGGTGTGAATCTGCCCGCTGACGAAATGCCGAGCCAGATCCACCACATACTCGACTTTACGCACCGACAGCCCGCAGCCACGCAGCGTCTCGGCTTCCATCGCGAGCAGCGCGACCGGAGTCACCGCCGGCAGGGCTGCCAGGAAGCGCGCCCAGACACTGTCGGCGGCTTTCACGGAAATCTGTTGTCCGATGATCGACCGCAGCAGGGTCACGAAGGGGTCGCCACGCGAAACCAGCGTCTTACCGGCAAAACGCTTCACGAGAGCGGACAGCACCGGGTCAAGCTGCGCGAGATCGGCAGAAGCCTGCTGCCAGTAGCTGGGAGTCATGACCGTTTCCCCTCTCCCCAAGCCTCCTCCCGCGGGTAGAGAGGGGAGCCCATCGACAAGGCTCAGGGTAAATTCGTGAGTCGCTGATGCGACTTCCACATTAAACGTGGAGTGCCGCTGAGCGGGTCTGGGTCAGGCTCTTTTCCGGTCTTTTTCGCGGGCTCTTTCTTTGGCCTTGCGACGGTTCGCATCGACCTCGGGCGGGCGATAGACGAGAACCGGGACGCTGGAGTGGGTCAGTACCCGGTAGGTTTCACTGCCGAGCAGTAGCGAGGACAGACCACCGCGGCCATGTTTGGACATGAAGATGAGATCGCAGTTGTGGTCCTCGGCGGCGTTCACGATCGCCTCCCACGGGCTCTCACTCACCACCGCGAGCGCCGTGCACGCGACCCCGGCATCCTTGCACAGTTTCTTGATGAAACCGAGGTACTCCTTGGCTTTCCCTTCGCAACCCGAAACCATCTGCGCGAGCACGGCAGGCTCCACCATATTGCCATAACTCTCCGATTCCTGCTCGGTCGGCTTTGCGTACAGGGCGGTGATGGTGGCATTGGCTGCCTTGGCAAAGTCAACCGCGCGTTGTGCGGTATCTCGGGATAGTTGGCTGCCATCGGTCGGCAGCAAGATATGCTGAAACATCCTCGTTCTCCCTCGGGTTAGCGCCATTCAGTAGCCATCGACGCGCGTGATGATAGCCCAATTCCACCCAACAACTACAAATCCGTCTGAAAAAAGTAGTCCGCAGCGAATGCGCCGAGCCGGCACTTCGCGAGGAATATGGCGGAGTCCGGCCTACAGGCTGCCTGCTGCATGTGGGCTGGCCCTACTACCCTATTCCTGCATGGCCATGAGCTCCTTGTCGGCGTAGCGCAGGCGCAAGGCCAAGACCTTGGCAAGCTCCTCGACCAGGGTGCACGCCAGGCGTTTGTGCTCTTCCCGGAGTACTTCGAACTGCTCGCGCTGCAGCACGAAGAGTTCGGTGTCTTCGAGCGCCGTCGCATCGTTGAGGCGGGTCATCTGCGACAGAAATGCCATGCCGCCGAAGAAGTCGCCGCGCCCGTAGGTCAGCGAGTGGTGGCCGCCCTCTTCGACCGGGCTCGGCAGAGTGATGCGGACCGCGCCCTTGCGAATCAGGTAGAGCTCGTTGCCGGGATCGCCAAAAGAGTAGACCTTCTCGTCCTTGACCAGCGAGCGTCGTTGCAAGGCCGCTTCCAGGTCGATCAGTGTCTCCTCCTTGTGATCCTTGAAAAGTTCGAGATCCTTCAGTTCCAGTGCCGTGATCTCGGCCGTCGGTGCCATACCCTGGCCCTGGTCCAGGATCTGGTCTTCAACCCACTCGACGGCATCATCGAGTTGACCGAAGACCTTGACATGGTCGGTCATGCTGGTCAGTTCCATCTGGTCGAAGAACTCGGCAATATTCCGGCCATTTGGCAGGGTATGCGAGAGGCTGCTGAAGATCAGGAAAGCATCGCGTTCGATCAGCGAATCGCGGATCTGGCTCAGCAGATGCACTGCCGTGACATCGACCGACTGCACGCGGCGCATATCGAGAACGATGTACTTGCGTTTGCCGAGTTCCGGTTCCAGTGCCGTGTACAACTGATCCTTGGTCCCGAAAAAGAGGCCGCCCTGCAGCTCGAGAATGACCGACTGGTAACCCTCCTTCTCGAGGATGGCCATGTCCTTGCGCAGGCGGACACGCTTCGAAAAACGGCTGCCACCGTCCATTTTGCGACGGATCACCGTGCTGCTCAGTTGTTCGCGAATGAACAGGAACATCGCCAGCGCGACACCGACGCCGGAGGCTGCGATCAGGCTGTAACCGACCGCCACGGCGACCACCACCACGATGACGATGAAATCCATCAGGGTCCACGGCGACTCGAGCAGATGCAGGCTGTGCCGGTCGATCATGCGGATGCCGACGACGATCAGGATGCCGGCCAGCGCGCCGACCGGAATCCAGGCGATGAATGCTCCCAGAGCCAGAAAAGCGATCAGCGACAGCACGCCTTCGACGACCCCGGAGACGCGGGTCTGGCCACCACTCGCCAGATTGACCAGCGTCGCCCCCATCTGGCCGGCGCCTGGCATGCCACCGGCACATGCGGAAGCGACATTGCCGAGGCCCTGCGCGATCAGCTCGCGGTTGGAATCGTGGCGACTGCGGGTCAGGGCATCGAGAACGACGGCGGTCTTCAGCGTGTCGATCGACAGCAGAACGGCGAGCGTGAAGGCCGTTCCGAGCAGACTGCCGATCTGGCTCAGCTTCAGTTCGCCGATTTCCTGCCAGCGACCGGTGATCGCCTCGAACATGCTGGACGCCGTTCCCCCAAGCGGACCGATGATCAGCTTGTTATCGGCAATGACCCACAGCGACTCATCGACCGTGGCGAGTCCGAAATAGCTCAGCACCCCGGCCAGCAGGCCGAGAATGGCCGCCGGCACAACGCGCGTGAGCATCGGTGCGGTGATCATCACGCCGGCCGTGACGGCACCGATGAGCGCGCTCTGCCACTGCCACAGTTCCGGTGAGATCAGTGCCCGCCACCACGCCGTACCGCCGGGAACACCCAGGAATTTCGGGATCTGACTGCCGATGATGATCAGGCCGACACCGGTCAGATAGCCGCTGACCACCGGAAACGGAATGTATTTGATCAGGCTGCCGATCCCCATGAAACCCAGGAGGATCTGCACCAGCCCGGACACCAGGCCAAGGGCCGTCAACATCAGCACGATCGACGGCGCGGCTACCCCGTGCTGCACGAGTTCAATCGCAAAGGCCGAGAGAACCGCTGCGGCCGGCGCGCAGGGAGCGGTAATCAGACGATTGGTACCGCCCAGCGCCGGGGCCACGAGTCCGAGAGCGGTGGCACCGAGAATCCCGGCCAGAGCGCCCAGGCCGGCATACGACGGCCCGATGGCCGCATAGATGGTCACGCCAAAAGCGATCGCCGACGGCAGGGCGACCAGCATTGCCGCAAGACCGCCCCAGAAATCGCCGACCAGCTTGTCGTTCTTGAACTTGATTGCCAGTTCCATCTCAGGCTCCCTTCAATCCCTCATGAAAAATGCCGCTGCAGACCAGACGGCCCGCTTGAGCCCAAGCGACGCAAAGCAATGCGGCCCAGGCTACCCAGCCTGGGCCGCGTGCGATGTTAACACGATTGGTTCTTTTTTAGCGGAAGGTGAAAAGACCGGCTGCTGGTCGCCGGGCAAGCAGTGAACGCAAAACGGTCTTGCCCGAACACTATCGGGCAAGACCGGCTGCGCCATTGGAAGCGGATGCAGAAGACTCAGTGCGAATCCCTGCCGGCGGCAGTGGGCAGGCCAGCCATGCGGCGGGCCCGGAGTTCTCTGTCGATTCCTTCGGCCTGGTCAGCCACGCGGTCGATCTCTTCCACGAGTTGCGCCAGCGGCAGTTTCACTTCGAGGTCGATGCTGTCGTCGGCAAAGATTTTCTTGAGAATCTGCATCGAGAGACGGTCTGCCTGGTTTTCATACCAACTGACGCCATGCTCTGCCTCGCCCGAAAACGGCTGTTCCCACCACAGCAGCGATGGGCGATAGCTCTCGACCAGCGCGTCGACCGCGGCGCAGACCTCGTCACTCAGTTCCTGCAAGTCCGGAACCAGGTACGCAGGAACGCAGCGGCGAGGGCTCGAAAAACCCGATTCGATGGCAAAACCGGTGATCTGCCGTTTCATGTCCTTGAGCAGCCGGCTCACACCGGTCAGCGGGTCGATCATTTCGGCAACCAGATCCCCCAATGCCGACTGCGGACGCACGCCGGTCTCGAGTCTCTGTTGCATGTCGTCGAGCGTGCGCAGGTGCTCCGAGATTTTTCCGGCTTGCCGCCAGCATGACCCTTCAGACCCACCTTGCAGATAAGCGTCTACCGCTTCCCTGAAGATCGCCGTAGCATCAGCTATGGCATCCAGATAGCTGTCGAGATCGCTTTCGATCGACCGCGAAATGGCGGACCTTGGTGCCGCTTGCACTTGAGTTTCCACAATGATTTCTCCTGCTGGAAGTAAAAAACTGGAGACTGACCCGCCTGGGGCAAGCTGCCTCTGGCTGCCAGTGCTTCTTGAAATACTGGAAATGGCTTGCATGTCAGCTGGCCACGAACTGTTGGGGGAAGAGGGCAAAGCCGCGGCTTCCGGCAGACAGTTGCCGGGACCAACTTTTGAGAATGACACCGGCACCAGAAAGTTCATGAGCGATTTTGTTCAGATTTTCATGCAGACCGTACGGCCAGCACGCGTGCGCTGGAGACATCCCCTGCGACGGTGCGAGGAATCGCTCCTCAGTAGCCGGTACTCCCCGCACGAGGGTTTTCCCGCTAGCCAGCGCACTCTGGCTGACGATGGCGGCGTCGGCATCGTACTCGGCTGCTGGTGAGCCATTTGCCAGCCGGGCATAGCCATTCTGCAGGCTCTCGATCGCTTTCTGGATCACCGCCAACATCTGGAAAGCGGCGGCATCCGGGGCCGACCACCCCGGATGGCAGTCGCGAGCGGCCCGGATCAGAAGCACTGCGGCCCGATCCAGAGCGTCCATCGTCGAGTGCATCTCGCCCATCCCGGCTTGCGGGAGCGAATCAACCACTGCCTGATTTCGCCGCTGCAGTTCTTCACGACGCTGCTCCATTTCGAGCAGGCGCAGCGAATGTGCCGACTCTTTCCCCTGCAGCACCTCGGCAAGCACCCTTGCCAGATTCACCACCATCCTGGCCTGTTGGTCGATCATGACGAAGAAATCCGGCGCTTCGGCAGCACTCACGAGCGGACGGACTCTACGCACAACTTGTGAAACGGCGATGGGGGTCATGGCGTTCACCTGTGTTCTGCGGCAATGGCGGCTGGAGAAATGGTCATCAGTGGAATGTTGAAATGTTGATTTGCTTGCTCGGCAAGAACGATCGCGGTCGCTCTGCTCTCATAGAGTTGGATAAAGCATATATCGTACCAGCTTAAACAGAAATTTCATTCTCGCGTAAAATCAGCGCCATGCAATCGATCGACCGGGTCTGCGCGAAACCCTTGGGGGTGCAACAAAACGCCATCAGAAACCCGCTGCCGGGCTGGCAAGACAGTCATCTCCACTTTAATTCAGATACTTGATGGAAAATGCAGGAGGCTGCCGGAGAATGCGGTGTTACACCATGACCCCAGCTAAACACCGTACCCGATACAAGATGAGCGAGCCATTCGACACCGCAGCCATGCGGGCCGCTGAGGGCGAAGGGGGGCACCCGATGAATGATGGAAAAATCCCGTTCGTGCTGAACCGGTCGAAAGCCGATCGCTCACTGGTCACAGGTGTAACGTTCCTGCATTGCGACAGATTCCGCTGGCCGACCGTAACTGGCTGTTATGTATGGGTAATACCAATTGTCAGCAGATCGGATGGCGGCGCATCGTCCGATTTGTTGCACCCGTAAAAGTTTTAGTGGCGCCTCTGGCTGCGCGCCTAGCGACTTGATCTTTGGTGAATATTGATGGCGGCAGAGGGCTGGCATGGCTTGTGCTTGAACTGCGGTAACGGATATTCCGATCACCGTTTTCATATGCAAGTGGCTTGCTCAGTGGGAATTGGATGCTCCTGGCCAGGTCACCCCAATTCTCAGGAGCTTGTCATATGGCTATTGAAACCGAACTGAATCTCTCCCTAACGCCCGGAGTGGCCAGCAGGCTGGCCAAGCATCCGCTGCTGACCGCCGCCAAACCGATTCGCCAACGCGTCGTCAATACCTATTACGACACCGCAGACCAACGCTTGCGGCGCGAGCGGGTGATCGTTCGCCATGGCAGACAGGGGGCGACCTCACTGTCGTCGATTCGGCGGGAGGCCCCGCCGCAGGACAGGCAGGCGGGACATGACGAGTGGGAATTGGTGGGTGCGCCCGGAGAAATCGATTTCTCGCAGGTCAAGGACGGTACGCTGCGTCATCTGCTCGAATCCGTGCGCGCAGAACTGCGGCCGGCATTTATCGCCAGTTTCACGCGCAGCGCCTGGCTGCTGGCACCGCGCGAAGACGTACGCATCGAACTGGCACTCGATCGCGGCTGGATCGAGGCCGAAGGACGGCGCCAGGCAATCTGCGAGATCCGGCTAGAGTTGTTGTCGGGAGGTGTCGCTGACCTGTTTTCCACCGCCAGCGAACTGCAGGCCGATCTTTCCCTGCACCCGGAAGCCGCCAGCAAGCTCCTGCGTGGCTACCGGATTCTGGCAGCGGAACAATGGCCGGTGGTCAAGGCGCTTCCCATCGAGATCAACACCGGGATGTCGGCGATTGCCGCATTCCGGACGATCGGGCTGGCCTGCCTCAAACACCTGCAGAGCAATGAGCAGGGACTGCGGGAAAGCGACAATCCCGAGTTTGTCCATCAGGCTCGCGTCGCGATCCGCCGTCTGCGTTCGGCGATTCGGGTCTGGAAGCCACTGCTCCCGCAGGACTTCGTGAGCAGCTTCGACCCGCTCTGGCAGGCTCTGGCCAGGCAACTCGGCGAAACGCGAAACTGGGATGTGTTTCTTGCCGAGACCTTGCCATCGATCGTTGCTGCTTTCCCTCTCCCGGAAGGCGTCGCGATCGCTCGCCTGTCGAACTACGCGCAGCGTCGCTGCGCCATCAATCGCCAGGCAGCGCGCAGCGCACTCAAAACGGATGATTACTCGCGGCTGTTGCTCGAATTCACTGCCGCCATTCTGGCGCTTCCCGAGGGCGAAGCGCGCCCACTCGAAGCCTTTGTGCCGCGCTGCCTCGACAAGCGCGCCAAACAGGTCAGGCAACTCGCGGCACAGGCACTGTGCGGCGACGCGACGGCCCGCCATCGTCTGCGTGTGGCCTACAAGCGACTGCGCTACGCGATCGAATTTTTCGCGTCACTCTTCCCCGGCGAACGGCTGCGCAACTACCACCTGTCGGCCAGCGGCCTGCAGGAAATGCTCGGCCGACTCAACGATCTGGCTGTGGCCAGCGAACTGATCCATGAAGCGCTGCCCGGTGAGCAGGGGGAGGGCATACGCTGCTGGCTCGAAGGGCAAACTGAACAGCTATTGCCCGAACTGGGCCGCCTGCTGGACGATTTTCACCAGCAGGCGGCACCGTGGAGGACGCCGGCTGCTTGAATCCCGTGCAACTTTTGTGGATCGCGTCAATGACTCACGAATCGCCCCTCACCTGCAAGCAGGAGAGGGGGCATCGGTTGAAGACGGATTTGCCCACCGGAGAAGATTCGAGGATTCCGGGCTCCTCCGGACGCTATCCGTAAGGAGCCGCGGAATCTTGTGCTGCGGCAGCGTTCAGACCAGCTTGACGACGATGTTGTTCAGCGCGCGCGCTGCATCAGAGACGCGGTCAGCGGCATTGGAGAGGTGGCGATAGGTTTCGCGGCGCTTGAACATATTCAGATAGTCATCACCCTGGAAGAGCGCGGTAATCGCTCGCCGATACGATTTTTCAACCGTGCGTTCGGCTTTCCTGGCGGCGTTGGCATCGACGCCGGCACCGGCCGGATCAGTCGCCAGACGCCCAAAACCTTTGGCCAGCGCGTCGGCACCTTCGCGGATGTGCAGCGCCATTTCGAGGCTGTGCTTGTCGGGTTGCAGACCCAGCATGTCCATTTCGACGACCGTCGATTTGCAGTAGTTGACGATGTCGTCGAGCGTCGTGATCGCGCGGAACAGGTCTTCGCGATCGACCGGCGTCGAGAAAGCATCGCTCAAGACGCTGAGGTTGACGGCCTTGATGCGGTCGGCTTCGTGCTCGTCGTCACGGACCTTCTGGCTGATGGCCGTATCGCCGGTTTCCATGAATTCGACGAGCAGGCGAGTCGTTTCGGCAGCGTTCGCGCTTTGCTCGGCAAGGATGCCAAAGAAATCGGCAACGGTCGGGAATACCCGCTCATACAGACGGCGGAAAATGGGCTTGTTCTCTTCGGTTTGGCTTTGATTTTCGTCCATGGTTCATCTCCTCAGTTAGTGTGGCCAAGAATGATCCTGGCAATGGCGTAGCAGACAATGGAAGTGAGTGCCGAAGCAGGGATGGTGATCACCCAGGTCTTGGCGATGTCAACCGCCTTTTTCCAGCGCACGGCACGCGGGTGCTCGGAATAGCCGATACCCATGATCGAGGTGGCGACCACGTGCGTGGTCGATACCGGTGCACCCAGATACGAAGCGGTCAGAATCAGGAAGCCCGAGGTGAGTTGCGACGAAAACGCGTGCAGTGGGCGGACCCGATAAATCGCAAAACCGAGCGTGCGCACGATGCGCCAGCCGCCGGACAGGATGCCGAGGGTGATCGCCGTGGCGCAGGCCAGGATCACCCAGAAAGGCACCTCGAACTTCGGGATGAAGCCCCCGAGCAGCAGCACCAGCGTCAGCATGCCCATGCTCTTCTGCGCGTCGTTGGCACCGTGCGAGAACGCGAGACACGCAGCAGTGACGAACTGCAGCTTCCTCAGGGTCTGATTGGCGGTCGGCCTGGCGCTGGCCATGACCTTCCGGCCGAGGCGGAAAATCAGAAAACCTACGCAGAAACCCAGCACCGGCGAGAGGAACAACGAGACCAGCACCTTCATCACGCCGAGCAGCTTGCCTTCGTGCATCAGCGGCGACCAGCCCCAGATCACGTATTCCGAGCCGACGGCGGCGACCACCGCGCCGGCGAGTCCACCGACCAGCGCATGCGACGACGATGAGGGAATGCCGAACCACCAGGTCGCGAGATTCCAGACGATGGCGCCAAGCAGACCGCAGAACAGAATCAATACCGCCAGATGGGCGTCCACGGTCGACAAGTCGACGAACTTGCCGATAGTGTTGGCCACCGCCGTTCCACCGAGCAGGGGTCCGAGAAACTCGAAAACCCCGACGACGACGACCGCCTGCGCCGGCGTCATTGCCCGCGATGCGATGATCGTCGCGACGATGTTCGCAGCATCATGAAAGCCGTTGGTGTAATCGAAGAACAACACGATTGCCACGGTCGCCACGGCCAGCCAATATAGAGATTCCATACGCCCCCTTTCTGGTAAAGGCCCTCGCGGCCCTCTTCTTGTAAAAAGTGCGCGGATTATGCACGAAAATCAGAAATTGTACACATTCTGTTGGCGTCGGCAGCGTAGCCAGGGTGCCTTGGGGATGAATCGTGCGTCAGGAGGATCGGCGGCAAATCGCAAGTGGCCGCGGCATGCTGCGCGGCGGGCAAAGCGCCCGAGTGGAATGCGTAGCCGGAGATACAGACGGGGAAAGGGCCTTGCGGCCGATTCCCCGTGCTTGCTTACCCGACTGCGCGGGAAGGAAGTTTCAGCAGAGCTTGACGACGATGTCCAGCAGTGTGCTGTTGCAGACGTTCAGGCGGTCTGCTGCACCCAGCAGTTGATTGTAGATTTCCTTGCGGCGGAAGATGTGGTGAAAATCGTTGTCGTTGAACAACTCGGCGAGGGCGCGCCGGTGGGTGCGGGTCAATTTCCGGACCGCCTGGTCGGATTTGTCCGCGTCGGCGCGGCCCAGTTTGGGATCGCTGCCCAGACGGCCATAGCCTGCAGCCACCGCCTCGGCCCCTTCCTTGAGGTACACGGCCATTTCCAGGCAGTATTTGTCGGCCTTCAAGGCCAGGACATTCGTGTCCATCTCGGCAACGACGGTCTTGCAGCTATTGATGATTTCATCGAGGTTGATGATCGCCCGGTGCAGGTCCTCGCGGTCGATCGGTGTCGAGAACGCTTCGTTGAGCAGCGTCAGATTGCGAATCTTGAGGCGATCTCCCTCGTGTTCGGCATCGATCACCCTTTTGGCGACTTCCGGCGTGCCGGAGCCCATGTATTCGACCAGCAGACCGGCGCTAAGGCCGACCTGCGCGCTTTGCTCGGCCAGCAGGGCGAAGAAATTCGGTACTCTGGGAAAGACCCGATGCAGGATGCGGCGAGTGAAGGAGGGTGATGCAGTACTTGCGTTCGACATGATTAGACCTTTCCGAGAAAGAGATTGACAAGAGCGAATGTCTGAATGGCAACCAGTGCCGAGCCGGGGATGGTGATGACCCAGGTAATGGCGATGTCCTTGGCCTTCTTCCAGCGCACGGCTTTCGGCCGCTCCGAGGAACCGATGCCCATGATCGAGGTGCCGACGACGTGGGTGGTCGAGACCGGCGCACCGATCGCCGACGCGGTCAGGATCACCAGGGCCGAGGTCAGTTGTGAGCTGAGCGCGTGGATCGGGCGAACGCGGTAAATCGCGAAACCAAGGGTGCGGACGATCCGCCAGCCGCCAGAGAGAATCCCCAGGGTAATCGCGATGGCGCAGGCCAGCATGACCCAGAAGGGTACTTCAAAGGTTGGAATGAAACCTCCCAGCAGCAACGCCAGCGTCAGCATGCCCATGCTTTTCTGCGCGTCGTTGGCGCCGTGCGAAAAAGCGAGACCGGCGGCGGTGACGAACTGTGCATAACGCAGGCCGGTATTGGCTGAAGGCTTGGCGGCGAACAGGAGGATGTTCATCAGTCGCAGGATCAGGAAACCGACCCAGAAACCGAGCAGCGGTGACACGATCAGGCTGGCCAGCACCTTGACGATGCCGGTCACCTGCCCGTGCATCAATTGCGAGAAACCCCAGACGACATTGTCCACGCCGGCGGAAACGACGACCGCGCCGATCAGCCCGCCGACCAGTGCGTGCGAAGAGGACGACGGGATGCCGAAATACCAGGTGGCGAGATTCCAGACGATGGCGCCAACCAGACCGCTGATCAGGATGGCCAGCGAAAGAACGGCCTGCACGTCACCGAGGGTGACGAACTTGCCGATGGTGTTGGCGACCGCCGTTCCACCCAGCAGAGGCCCGAGGAACTCGAAAGTGCCGACGATGATCACTGCCTGCACGGGGGTCATCGCGCGCGACGCGATGATCGTCGCCACGATGTTGGCAGCGTCATGAAAGCCGTTGGTATAGTCGAAAAAGAGGACGATGGCTACAGTCAGAATCGTCAGAATCAGTAATGTGCTCATGAAGCGGCCCTGTGGTGGTGGTCGTGGGTTGATGCGCGGCGGTCAGACATCCGGGTGTGCAACGTGCGCTGTAGTGGGATCCGACTGGTGAGGTGTCTGTATGCGTGTTCGCGTGCGATTGATTCCCCTTGCATGAATGAAGTGCTTCTGTGATCACCGAGAAGCAGCCGTGGTCGCGCCCAGTGAGCGCTCATCCTGCTGTCGTAAGCATTATTCATGCCAAAACGGACCTGTTCTGACCAGAATCCAGAAAAACAGAGGCTTGCTGGATGCTTTCGGTCCTGTCCCGGGATCTCTTGGGGGTGTAACAAAACGCACCGAGAATTCCGTGAAGGTTCTTTTTAGGAACATTAAACGATTGATTACAATCGATTAATTACACTTCAACAGGCATTGTCAAAATGTCGAGACGTAACACCCAGGAAGGAAGAACGAAACGACACCCGGCCGAGTCAGCCGCAGGCTGCTGGAGTCCATGTGAAAATCGCGTCAGCGACTCACGAATCCTGCCCTGAGCCTTGTCGAAGGGCTTCCTCTCTCGCAAGCGGAAGAGCGCCGGGGGAAAGGAACAGCTTTCGCCGCTTCAGGATTCGGGTGGCAGTGCTCGCCGTGCCAGGCGTCGGTTGAGCGCCGGTCGGGATAGCCCGAGTAGCGTCGCGGCGACGCCCTGATTGCCCTTGGCGCGTTTGAGCGCTTCCCGGACCATCGCCTCTTCCACTTCGTCGAGGGTGGGAAAGCGTCCCGGAATCAGGATCGGCAGGCCATCGGACGGATCCGCCACGGCATCGTCGGCGCCCGTCTTCTGCTGTTTCTGGATCGCCTGTCGGAAGCTGTCCATGGCCAGCACCGCACCACCACGATGCAAGGCCATGGCATTGAATACCATCGCCCGTAATTCGCGCACGTTGCCGGGAAAGTGATAGTTGGCAAGCAGGGTCAGGAGTTCGTTCGATGGCTCCGGGGCTGGCTTGTGGATGGCCGCCGCAGCCTCGTCGAGAAAGTGCTGCAGCAACAGCGGGATGTCTTCCTTGTGCTGGCGCAGCGGCGGCACCTCGACCTGGTGCACCGACAGGCGGAAATAGAGATCCGAACGAAAGTGATTCTGGCGCATCATCTGCGCCAGTTTGCAGTTGGTCGCACAGACGACGCGTGCGTCACTGGGGCGGGCCACATCCGATCCCAGCGGGAAGTACATGTGCTCCTGCAACAGACGCAACAGTTTGACCTGCGAAGCCATCGACAGATCGCCGATCTCGTCGAGGAACAGCGTGCCACCGGCAGCCTGGGCGATCAGCCCGGCACGTGACTGGTCGGCGCCGGTGAAAGCGCCTTTCTTGTGACCGAACAGGGTATCCGAAAAGAGCGTGTCGTCGAGGCCGGCGACATTGACCTGCACGAACTGCCCGCTCAGGCCGCTGAGTTTGTGCAAGGCCTGCGCGAACATCTCCTTGCCGGCACCCGTCTCGCCGGAGATCAGCACCGGCTCGGCAGAAACGGCAACTGCTTCGAGGTACTGAAAGAGCGACCGCATCTTGCGGCTGTTGGTGATGATGCCGGCAAAGGCCTCGTTGTTCTGCAGGCAGTCCGACAGGAGGTAACGCTTCAGCACCCCCATCTGCCGCCGCAGCGAGTGCACTTCGAGGGCATGGCGGACGCTCGCCACCAGACGACTTTCCTCGACCGGTTTGACGAGGTAGTCGAACGCCCCTTCCTTCATGCTGCGCACGGCGGTTTCGACATCCTGAGCAGCGGTCATGACGATCACCGGCACTTCCGGGTAGAGGTGGACGATGTCCGGCAGCAGCTTGGTACCACTGATATGCGGCATCATCAGGTCGAGCAGCACGGCGCTTGCCGGCTGCTGCCCGAGCATCGACAGCAGTTCCCGGCTGTCGCTGACCATCTGGATGTTGGCGACGCCGGCGCTGTGCAGCACGGCTGCGCTGGCGTGCAGAACCGACTCCTCGTCATCGACGAGAAAAACGGGCAGACTGGCAAATGACTTTTCCTTCATTCACTCCTCCGTGCTGACCGGCAGGTCGATGCTGACCGTGGTGCCAGGATTGTGGTTGGCTTCGAAACGCAGTATGCCGCCGTGTTTTTCGACGATCGACGACGAAATCGACAGGCCCAGTCCGGTACCGCCGCTTTCGGCCTTGGTGGTGAAGAAGGGCTCGCCGATCTGCGCCATCACCTCTTCGGCGATGCCTTTTCCCTGATCCTCGACCTGGATGATCACCCGATTTCCGGCATGATCCGCCCGTGCCGAAACCTTGACCGAGCGGCTGCGATCGGGCAAGGATTCAAGGGCGTTGACGATCACATTGATGAACACCTGCTCGAGTTGCTGCACATTGCCTCTGACCGTCGGCAGCGCTGCCGGCAAGTCCAGCGTAAAGGCATCGGTATGCTTGCGGATACGGGTATCGAGCAGGGTCACCACGGCAGGGAGGATTTTCCCGATGTCGGCGAGTTCGTTCATGTGCCCGCGATCCTGTTTGCCGAGGTGCTTCAGGTTGTCGACGATCTTCTGAATCCGTTTGGCGTTCTCGCCAATGTCGCGCATACCGCGCGAGATGGTCTGTCGCGCCTGCTCGAAACTCAAGCCGGCGAGCAGGAAGCTGCCCTGCTCCTGTTCATACTCGTTGAGGATCGGCAAGGCATCCTGCCAGATGCGGGCCAATAGCGGAGCATTCGCCAGAATGGCATGATTGGGATTGTTGATTTCATGGGCGATACCTGCCGAGAGCACTCCGAGGGAAGCCAGACGCGCGCTGCGGATGGCCTGCCACTGCAGCTTGCGGTTCTCGGTAATGTCGGTAATCACCACCATTGCCGCCATCACCGTAGTCGCTACAGTCGCCGAGCTGATCGGCACCATGCGGATTTCCCACCAGGTGGCGTCACTGGAGTTGTACTGGAAATGCTCGATGCGTCCGCTCGCAAAAACCTGCTGCAGTTTCTGCAGGTAGCCCTCCCGGACCTCCGGCGGCAGGATCAGCTCCGATCGTTTCTCGCCGGCACCGCCGACCGGATACGGCAATGGCCGATTGGTGAGCAGGATCCTGGCCTCGCCATCGACCGTAAAGATCAGGTCGGGCGAATGATTGAACAACGTGCGCAACTTCGCTTCCGAGTCACGTAGCGCATCCTCGGCCAGCTTGTGCTCGGTAATGTCTTCGAGAAAGCCGACGATGCGGCTCAGCGGGCTGCCCGCTTCGCGTACCGGGAAGCCACAGACCCGCAACCAGCGCAGGTCCCGCTCTCCACGCAAGACGGGCAGAACGACGGTAAAACGCCCACCTTCGGCCTGCAACTGGCCGATCGCCTCGACCAGCGTGCGCCGAGCGTCGGCTTCGAAGACGTCGAGCAGCAGCGATGGCGCCGCACCATCGAGGCTATCGAGCATCGCCTCACGACCCGCGAGCTGTCTGAAAGCCGGGCCGATATACTCGAGCCGCGTCACATCGGCATTGGTCGCCCAGAATACAACATCGACGGTTTCGGCCAACTGGCGAAACAGCTCCTCGCGTTCGTAGATGGTCAGCGTCAACTGGATGCGATTCTCCAGTTCACGACGGCTGCGCACCAGGTAGAAAGCGAGTAGCGCGGTGAACAGGAAGCCACCGACGAGAACCGACCAGTGCGCCTCGGTGAATGCCTCGGCACTACGAAAGGTATGGGTGGCGACGCAGATGATCGACCAGCTACGGTCGCCGACGGGAATCCCGACCACCATGCTTGGCTGGTCCTCGTCGTACGCCGGCATCAGACCACTCGCCTTGACTGCCGCACGCGGCTCCAGGCGGCTGGCATAAAAATGCAGGAACTGCGCGTCTCCACCAGCCGAGTCGTCACGTACCAGCACCTCGACACCACGCGGCTCGAGGAGGTTGATCGCGACATGCACGAGTTCCTCGATGTCGTAGACGCCCACCACGAATCCGAGCGGATCGGCCTGCTTGCGAGCAAAGGGTAGGGCACCAGGATGACGGGAGTGGCCTGGCGCATAGACCGGCAGGGCAGCGTAGATCACCCGTACCGTTTCCCTGCCCGGCCGCACGAGGTCGATGCGACCGCTGACCGCGATGTTGCCGCTTTCCCTTGCCCGCTGCAGCAATGCCGCAAGTTCAGGCGTCGTGTTCAGATCGACCCCCTGGGCAGCCGCAGGTTCGCTACGGGCAGCGGCAAGAAGCACTGGCACGCGCTGCGGCCCGGCGATCGCCAGATCATCGGCATTCGCCGTGGCGGAGCTTGCCGGCGGCGTGCCTGGTGCTGATCCTGGCAGCGCCTGCTGTGGCGAGTGCAGCAGCGGTGCCCACAGCAGGCTATGGATATAGGGGCGGCGTTTAAGGATGGAATCGGTGAATACCAGGAACTCCTGCTCGTCGATTCCCTGCGCAGCATAGAACAGTCCGCGAATCTCCAGCAACGCGTCCAGCCCCTGGTCGACCACCGAGCGCACGGCCTGAATGCGGTCGCCGGCCGCCCACTGGAATTCCTTGAGATGGCTGGTCTGCAACTCCTGGCGGACATTCCACGATGACAGGCAGGTCATCAGGATGCCACCAATCGCCACGGCATAGGTAGCGGCATATCTTCGCAAGTTGTCGAACATCGGCGGCGATCAACGGGTCACTGTAGAGGGCGGTGCGGGAGCAAGCCTCCGCTTCGCCACGAGGCTCGCGAGCTTAGCAGAAAGCACCGCCGACAAGAACAAAGAGTCCAGGCGCGCGCATCAAGCTGGCCAGGTCTTCGCCGGCAGATCGGCAAAACTGGCCATGAAGCGACGGTCGATCCAGTCTTTCCAGCGCCATACCCAGGCACCTTGCGCAGACGCCGCGCCGCGCGAGGCGATCGCGTAGCGGTCCCCGGTGCTGATCAGTGCAAGCCAGTGGCGTTGCGGTCGGTAGGCGAGCAAGGGCTGCTGCAGAAGCGAACGGCGCAGATTCTCGGCGAGCGGCCGACCCTGGCGAACCGCGAAGACGCCGGCCTTCTCGAGCGGGTGATCGATCATCGCCGCGCAATCGCCGGCCGCAAAGATCAGCGGATCGCTGAGCGTCTGCAAGGTGTCGGCAACCTGGATGAAACCGCCGCTGTCGAGCGCCAGCCCGGTGTCCCGCAGCCAGGCGGCGGCGCCGGCTTGCGTCACCCAGAACACTTCGTCGGTCGCCAGCGTCTCGCCGCTGCGGGTGCTGATCTGCCCGCGCGACACCGAACCGACTTCGGCCGCGCGATGCACGACAACGCCCCGCTCGGCCAGGACTGCCTCGAAACGCTGCCGCACGCGGGCATTGTGGGTGCGCAGGATGTCGTGATCGGCGGACAGGAGATGAAAGTGCAGATCGTCGGGGTCGCGCCCGCGCAGCTGGAGTTCACGGCGCAGGCGATACTGCATCGCCAGGGTCAGTTCGACGCCGCCGGCGCCAGCGCCGACGACAGCGATGGTGCTTGGCCCCGGTTGTCGGCAAACCCGCTCCAGCATGGCCAGCCAGCGCTCGTTGAAACGCCGGATCGGCTTGACCGGGATGGCGTACTCGTCGGCGCCGGCGACACGGTCCATGGCTGGCGCGGAGCCGATGTTGATCGACAGGCGGTCATAGCCAAGCGGTGGGTGATTGCGGCACAACACCCGGCGGTTTTCCCGATCGATGCCGATCACCTCGTCTTGGTAATAGCGGGCGCCGGCAAACGCGGCCAGACGACGCAGGTCGATATGCACCTCTTCGTAGCGGTAGTGGCCGGCGACATAGCCCGGCAACATTCCGGAATAGGGCGTGTGCGTATCGGTACAGATCACCGTCAGGCGCAAGCCGGGCAGCCCCTGCATGCCGAATCGCTTGAGCACCCCGACATGGCTATGCCCGCCGCCGACCAGCACCATGTCTCCGAGATCCGCCTGTCCGCTGCTCTGCATGCCGAAAATCCGTCCTCGATCAATCCACCGTACAAACGCAGCCCGCTCGTTCACAGCGCAGGTCGCGTCAGCGACGCACGAATTGTATCCCGCCGGCGCCGAGAATCTCTGGAACCAGCCTCTCGTCTGCTGGGCTCGACAGGCGGACGGCCGGGGTCGTCGATCGCCAGCGAGTTACAATGGCGCTTGTTCCGACCGCCATGCCAGGGTGCAAGCCTCGACCGTATCAGGAATATCGGGTCATGAGTACCAATACACGTCGCATCGTTTTTTTCCTTGTCATTGCTGTTCTCGCCATTCTCTCGGGACTCTATGCCTGGCAGCAATCCAGGCCGGCGGCGTTGCCCGCAGGTTTCGTGGCCGGAAACGGGCGCATCGAGTCCACCGAAATCGACATCGCGACCAGGTCTGCCGGGCGTGTCAAGGAGATCCTGTGCAGGGAAGGCGACTTTGTCGAGGCAGGGCAGATCGTCGCCCGCATGGACACGCAGACGCTGGAAGCTGAACTCCATCAGTTGCAGGCGAAGGTGAAGCAGGCAGAGAGTGCAAGTTCCGCATCAATCGCCTCGCAAAAGCTCGATGCCAAGGCCGGTGCGATCGCGCTGGTCGAACAAAGACGTCAGGCAAAAACCACTGCTCTGGCTGCAGTTGCCCAGTCCGAGAGTGAAGTCGCCTTTGCCGAGAGCGAGTTGCAGCGCTCCGAAGAACTGGTGGCCAAGGGTTTCATTACCGCCCAGCGGCTGCAAGGCGACAAGACCAAACTGGAGATCGCCAGGGCCAGCCTGGACGCAGCCCGATCGAAAGTGGCCGAAGCACAGGCAGCGATCGCCGCCGCTCAATCGCCAGCGCTGGAGACACAGCCGGCGATTGCAGCTTACGAATCGCAGGTGAGCGAGTCCGAGTCATCGATCGAAGCGGCCATCGCGGCCACAGAGAAAATCAAGGCCGACATGGCCGATGCCACCCTCAGGTCGCCACGCGCTGGCCGGGTCCAGTACCGAACGGCAGAGCCGGGAGAAGTGCTGCCTGCTGGCGGAAAACTGCTGACCATCGTCGACTTGAGCGATGTCGGTATGACTTTCTTCCTGCCCGAGAGCGTCGCCGGCAAGCTGGCGATTGGCTCCGAGGTCAGACTGGTTCTCGATGCCGTGCCGCAATATGTGATCCCCGCGAAGGTGTCGTTTGTCGACAGCACGGCGCAATTCACCCCCAAGGCGGTCGAGACCACGAGCGAGCGTCGGAAGTTGGTGTTCCGGAGCAAGGCGCAGATTGATCCCGAACTGCTCCGGAAATACCGGACGCAGGTCAAGACCGGGCTCCCTGGAGTGGCCTACGTTCGTCTCGAAGCCACGCTACCCTGGCCACAGGATTTGCAGGTGAAGTTGCCGCAATGAGCGTAGCGCCATCGCCGGTCACGCAGGCGTCGTACGCTCCGGGGCGGTCAGGGGCAGGGTCAGCGTAAAGCTTGCCCCGCAAGCGGGCGAACTGGCGACCTCGATCGTCCCGCCGAGAACGCCGGTCACCAGGTTGTAGACGATATATAAGCCCAGGCCGCTGCCACCCTGCCCCAGGCGAGTGGTAAAAAACGGTTCGAAGATGCGGTTGAGCGTGTCGGTGGTGATCCCCACGCCATTGTCGAGATAGCGAAAGAGCACCTGCTTCTCGCCCAGGGCCTGTGCATGCAGTTCGATACGCCCCTGATCGATGCCCACAAAGCCGTGTGTCAGCGAGTTGGCAACCAGGTTGGCAATGACTTGCTCGAGTGGCCCAGGGTAACTGTCCATTGCCAGCCCGTCCGGGATGTCCACTTCGATCCGGTGCTGTGTGTGCTTGAAGGTCAACCGCAGGGTGACCAGCATCTCCTCGATGATCTGGTGCAGATCGAACGAGCGCCGACGGGTGCTGCTCTGGTCTACTGCAACCTGCTTGAAGTGCCCGATCAGATCAGCGGCACGAGCGCTGTTGCGCTCCAGGAGGTCGACGGCTTCGCGACCCCGGGATAGAAACTCGTCCATTTGCGATCGGCGCAGCGTGCTGGTGGCGAAAGCGGCGGCGAATTCGCGCAATTGCGTGGCGAGCAGACTGGCGATGAGGCGCGTGTTGCCCAGGGGAGTGTTCAGTTCGTGCGCAACGCCGGCGACCAGATGGCCGAGTGCTGCCAGCTTTTCCGACTGGACGAGTTGCATCATCGCCCGTCGCAACTCGGCCGTTCGCTCTGCGACCAGTTCCTCGAGATGATCACGGTGCCGCTGCAACTCCTCCTCGGCACGCTTGCGCTCGGTGACATCGAAGATCAGTGACAACAATACCTTTTCCTCGCCAAGACGCAAGGTTTCCGCTGCATAGAGTGCCTCTCGGATATCACCCGTCCTGTTCCGGAAACGCATGGGTGTTTCCGGGAAAAAGCCATCCCTGCGAAGTTTCTCGATCATCCGTTCGCGCGCTCCCGGATCGACCCAGACCCCGAGTTCCTTGGCAGTATGCCCGATCAATTCTTCGCGACCATAGTCCAGCATGCGCTCGAATTTCACGTTGACGTCGATGAAGCGGCTGCTTCCGATTTCCGAAATGCACATCGGCGCCGGACTCAGGTGGAAGGCCTTGGCAAAGCGTTCTTCGCTTTCCCGCAATGCAGCCTCGGCGCGTCTACGCTCGGTGATGTCCAATCCGACACTGAAGATTTCCTGCACCTGGCCTTGAGCATCGCAGATCGCCTTGTTGGTCCAGGCAATCCACACCCGCTCGCCGTTGCGGCACATGTTCTGGTTGCTGTGATGTGCGAACTGCCCAGGGTCACGAACGAGTTCCTGGACGATCGCCCGCAGATCGGTCCCGTCTTCGGTGCACGGCGGGACGATCGTCCCGACCACATGCTGGCCCAGCAGTTCTTCCTCCGGGTAGCCAAAGAACTTCAGGCCGAACTCGTTGATGAAGGTGATCACCCCCTGCGCATTCAGGCGCACGATGATGATGTTGGCGTTCTCGACGAGTTCGCGGTATTTGTGCTCGCTCTCCAGCAGTGCCTGATCCACCTGCTTGCTCGCGGTAATGTCCTGGATCGTACCGATCATCTTGATCGCCACACCGTGCTCATCGAATTCGAGTTCCCCGAGCCCATGCATCCAGCGCTCCTGGCCGTCGCTGTGGCGGAGGATACGGTATTGCCGGTCGAAGCGATTGCCCTTGGCGAGGACGTGGTCGCCGAGATGCTCGAGCATCTCCTTTCTGTCTTCCGGGTGTACCAGGTCGATCCAGCCTGCGACGGTCTTCGGGAAGGAACCGTCAATGCCGAAGATCTGGTCGAGCTTCTCCGAACTGATCCAGGTACCTGTGTGTACGTCGAAATAATAGGAACCCAGGCCACCGACTTCCTGCGATCGTCTGAGAACAAACTCGCTCTCGCGAAGTGCCTTGTCGGCCTGGTCACGCTCGACCCGCACGCGCAGCACCGCGATGCCAAAAGCCAGATCGCCGGCCAGTTCACTCAACAGAACGACTTCATCGCGATCGAAGGCATGCGCTGTTGCCGAGTAGATGCTCAAGGCGCCGAGTGTTCTGGATTGGGCCAGCAGCGGTAACGCACACAGCGCGGCATAGCCGCGTTCGCCAACGGCCACAGATCCGGGCGCGAAGCTCGGATCACTGCCAATATCCTGGATCACGCAGGGTTGGCCGCTGTAAATGACTTTCTCATGAACTCCGCCCGCACGCTCACTGTCCGCCGAATCGATGTTCCACTCGTCGAGAAGACCCTCTTTGCGACTGGAGTGTGCTACCACCGGAGGAAGCGTACGGGCCTTGTCACCCTCGGAGTAAACCACATGGGCCATATGGTAGCCGCCGACTTCAACGATGATCCGGCAGACCGTGTTGACCAATTCGCTTTCGTCAGAGCTGCGGATCAGTACCTGATTGCAGTCGCTGATCATCCGCAATTGCCGGTTGCTCCGGCGCAGCGCTTCTTCGATCTGTTCTCGACGAGCGATATCGTCGATCAGGTGCGCCTGCGCGAGCTGGAGACTATCGAGCATCTTGTTGAACGACTTGGCCAGGCGTGCGGGCTCGTCAGCGCCAACCTCCGGCGCCCGCAGATCGAGCCGCTGCAGACTGACGATGCTGTCCGCCGTTTCGCTCAGGCTTGCCAGCGGCTCGACGATGCGTCCCGACACCCGCTTGCTGACCAGTAGAACCAGTAGCACGACGGCTCCGCCGACCAGCAAGTAGCCGGCAATCAGGTAACGCGTGGCGACAGAAACCGTCGCGGAATCGGTGTAGAGCTGCAGTTCGGCATGCAGAGGCCGAAAACTCTCGGGGAGATCCAGACGCCTGGAGGGCATGGGCGAGTCCGTACCACTGCGACATCCCGCGGGAATCGGTATCTCGCGTTCCCCCATCCGCAGCATCAGGCAGCCCCCTTGTCCCATGAGCACGCCGGCATCGCTGAGGAGCGATCCGTACTTGAGTACGGCGACCACGGCGCCTTCGATGCTTCCCGTCGGCGGAAACACGACGGGCGCGACATACAACAGCTGCTCCTGATGAGCCAGCTCTACCTGGGCATGCCCCCCCGCCAGCGCGGCCCCCAGGGCGCCAGAGTCCTGATGATCGAAGTGCAAGTCAGGGGCATTGGCGGCGATCGGCTTGCCCTCGAAATCAACGAGCCACAGCTCGCCATCCCAAGCGCCTGGAACGGTCTGATCGCGCAAGTAAGGAATCAGGTATTGATCGCGGCCCAGAGAATCGACCAGGCCGTTGCTGATGAACGCGTTGGCGGCCATCGCCTTGAGCATTCGATCGAGCGCGCGCACCTCGGATTCAATCTGCCGCGCGACGACTTCAGTCTGGAAGTCAAAGGCAATCCGGGCGTTTTCGGCGATCAGGCGCTGGGAAACCAGGAAGGACAGTGCGGCCAGAAAGATCGCAGCCGCCGATGCCAGCGCCCCCATCAACAGCGCCAGGCGCACAGCGAGGCTTGCCTGGGCGCGTTCGCGCAGCCTCGACAGGAAGTTCACGGTTGCCGCATTCGCCGGCTAACGACGCCCGCGCGCAACCGGGACGATGGCACCATCCGGTGCATAACGGGTCATGATCACGTCGGATTCGCTCAGCGCATCGTGGCGCCCGGCAGCAAAGGGGCGACGATAAGGCTTGATCAGTCCATCGTAGTCGCGCACCTCTTCGAGCGCCTGCCTTACCGCCAGCCGATCGGTCGTCCCGGCCTGGTTGATCGCTCGAGCCAGAATGTGGGTCAGATCGTAGGCATGGGCGAGCCCCGTCGGTGAAGCAATGGCACGCGCATCGGCAAAGCCGAAAAGACGGTTTGCAGCAGCCAGAACCTGGCGCGTGCGCGGCCGCTCATCGCCGATGAAACTGTAGGTCTGAACCATGACGAAGTCCACCTCGGGCAACACCGAGCCCGCAGTCTCGGACATCTGCCCACCCGACACCCCCCAATGGGACAAGACGGGAAGCCGATCGGCTTTCGGCAGGCTCGCCATTTCCTTCAGCAGGATCGTCGCTTCGCGGTCGTTCGCCACCAGCAGGATGGCCTTGGCTCCCAGGCGCTTGAGGTCGAGGTACTTGTCCAGCAGGCTCTGATCCTGCCAGTTGAACCAACGGACGCCGACCAGTTTGAGCTGTGGTCGAGCCTTCGCCGCATAATGTTCCGCCGCAGCCAGATTGCTTCGCCCCCAGGTCGTGTTGAGGGCCATCATTCCGAAAGTTTTGATCCCCTTGCTGCTGCCGTACTGGAGCAAGGCGGGCATGGCATGGCTGTCGCGAAGGGACAGCCGGAAAACATAGTTGGGCGAAAAGCCGTTGTCGGTGATGAGGTCGGCGGCGGCCCAGGGGTCCAGAAGAAGCAGCGGCAAGGCGTGCACGGTCTCCAGCGCCTCGATCACGGTCGGGCTGAATCGACCACAGAACACGGCCACCAGGTCCGATACCTGGGCGAGTTCCCTGAGGTTGCGGATACTGCGCGCGGGGACTGTCCCGTTATCCTTCTTGATCAGCTCGAGCGGTCGCCCCCCGAGAACGCCGCCGCTGCGGTTGATTTCGTCGATGGCGATCAGGATGCCCTGTTCGATCGCCTGCGCCGAGGTACTTCCTGGCCAGGAAAACTCTGCATCGAGACCAATCAGGACCGGCCCTTTTGTCGCCGCGACGCCCGCAGGAAGCGACGTCAGGATCAGCGTCCACAGCAACGAGAGCAGTGCCCAACGCACCAAGATCGTCTTGACCACCATTACCCCCTGGAACCAATGGGAAATCCGATGCCGCCGACAGGCAGTATATGCAGTCCAGTCAAGCGTGGTCAAGATCGAAAGCGTGCTCCATTCTGGCGAAAACGCCCGCTGCGGCAAGCTTGGGGTAGAATCCGTGGCTTCCTGTCTTGCGAAGCCTTGGCATGCAATCCCTCTGGATGATCCTGGCCAGCCTTTTCTTCGCCTGCATGGGAGTATGCGTCAAGCTGGCTGCGGCCACCCATTCTGCCGTGGAGATCGTTTTCTACCGCAGCCTCCTCTCGCTGATCCTGATGTATGCGCTGGTTCGTCTGCGCGGTGTGTCGCTGGCGACGCCGCACTGGCGCTGGCAGATCAGCCGCGGCCTCGTCGGCTTCTCGGCGCTGCTCGCCTACTTCTGGGCGATCACTCTGCTACCACTGGCGACCGCGGTGACGCTCAACTACACTTCGGCGATCTTTCTCGCCATCTACCTGGCGCTCGCCGGCCAGCGCCTGAGCGCCGGCATCTTCGGCGCCCTGCTACTCGGGCTGGTGGGTGTCGGCCTGCTGCTCAAACCCAGCCTGCACGCCGACCAACTGCTCGGCGGCCTGATTGGCCTGGGCTCAGGGGGGCTCGCCGGCATGGCCTATTTCAGTGTCCGCGAACTCGGTGCGCGTGGCGAGCCGGAGAGCCGCACGGTGTTCTATTTTTCATTGGTCTCGTCGGTGTGCAGCAGTTTCGGGCTGCTATTTTCCGAGATTCATCCGATCGAGCTGCAAAGCGGATCGCTGCTGTTCGGCGTGGCGGCTTTCGCCACTGCTGCCCAGTTGGCGATGACCCGCGCCTATGCTGGCGCGAAGCCATTGCTGGCAGCCACCCTGGCTTATAGTACGGTCATTTTTGCCAGTCTGTTCGGCATGCTCCTCTGGCATGAGGCGCACGATGCATGGTCCTGGCTGGCGATCGGCTTGATCGTATTGTCCGGTCTCGCGGCCACGCGTCTCTTGCCCGCCAGGCCGGAACGTTCGCCTGCACCCTGAACATGCAGCCGATCAAGTCGCCGCCTGCACCGTCGCCTTGCGGTCGATCTTGCCCCAGCCCACGAGTACGCCGCGCAGTGAGGTCAGGGTGCTCTTGATGGCCACGTAGTACATCAACTGACGGTAAAAAAATCGCTGCCAGAACAGCCAGATCAGCAGCCACCAGCTCTCTTTGCGCTCCATCGCGAAAGCCAGAATCGCCGCCAGATAATCTACCGTCACGAACAGCGCGTAGTAGAACAGTACCCGCCACAAGGCGTCGGGAGAATACTCATCCGGGTGCTGCCAGTGATTGAACGTTGCCACCCCGAGCGAGCCGATCAACTGCAGGTCCATGATCGGCGAGATCAGCGGGAAGAGGACCTGAAAGAGGATCACATTCGGCAGGGCGATAAAACCCAGCGCGCCGTAGCGCCGACGGAACAACACATCGCGGTGTTTCCATGTCGCCTGCATGGTGCCGTACATCCAGCGGTAGCGCTGGCGGATGAAGCCGCGCACCGTATCGGGGGCCTCGGTCAGCGCTACCGCCTCGTCCTCATAAACGATGGCATAACCGAGCTTGCGAATCGCCAGCGTCAGGTCGGCGTCTTCCGCCAGGGTCACATCGGTAAAGCCACCCACCCGTTCGACCAGTTCGCGCCGCCAGGCCCCTACCGCGCCAGGCACTACGGTGATGCAGTTGAGGACATCGAAGGCGCGCCGGTCGAGATTCTGGCTGGTGATGTACTCCAGCGCCTGCCAGCGGGTCAGCAGATTGATCCGGTTGCCGACCTTGGTGTTACCGGCGACTGCACCGACTGCTGGATCGACGAAATGGCGGACCAGTTTGGCAATCGTGTCGCGGGTGAACAAGGTGTCGGCATCGAGGGCCACCACGATCTCCGCATCGGTCTGCGCCATGCCCAGGGTAAGCGCCGCCGGCTTGCCACCATTGGCTTTGGTGATCACCCGTACGCGCGGATCGTCGGCAAAAGCCGCGCGCGCCACAGGATAAGTGGCGTCGCTGGAACCGTCATCGACGACGATGACCTCGAATTGCCGGGAATGATCGCAAGCCAGCAATGAGGCGATCGTCTGCACGATCACCCTTTCCTCGTTGTACGCCGGGATCACCACCGCGACCGTCGGCGAATACGCCGGATCGAAGACTTCGTGGCGCTGCTGCCAGCGCTGATACAGGGCGAGCGCGCCAACGAACAGCAAGCGCGCGATACCCAGCACGATACCCAGCAGGAACAGCCAGTGGATGGTCGCCGCGGACCAGTTGAGTACACCGAAGGCTAATCCGTCCAACCAGGTCCGCCACTCGCTGTCGGGTGGTAGCAGCGGCATCACTTCGTCGCGGCTGCGTCCGAGCAGTTCGGAGACGCTGACAAAGCGGAAACCCCGTTTCTGCAATTCCTCGACGATTCGGGGGATGGCCTGGATCGTCTGGCTGCGGTCGCCGCCGGAATCGTGCAGCAGGATCATGTTGCCTTCGCCACGCTCGGCTTCCTCGACCGTTCTCCGGACGATCTCGTCCACCCCTGGCCGCTTCCAGTCGTCCGGATCGATCTGCATGCCCACCACGAGATAACCCTGGGCAGCCGCAAGTTCGATCGGGCGCACCTGCTCGATGGTTTCCGGCTCGGCGTCGACCGCATAAGGGGGGCGAAACAACAGCGAATGCCGGCCCACCGTGCTGGCCAGCAGATGCTTGGTTGCCGACAGTTCAAGCTGAAACTGGGTGGCAGAGATGGCCGAGATATTGGGATGGGTGAAGGTGTGATTGCCAATTTCGTGGCCTTCATCGACTTCCCGGCGCAGCAATTCCGGATGCATCTGACCATTGATGCCGATGATGAAGAAGGTCCCCGGTACCCCCGCCTGCCGCAGGGCATCGAGGATTTGCGGCGTGTACAGGGGGTCGGGGCCATCGTCGAAGGTCAGCGCGACCTTGCGTTCGGCACCGCCATGGCGGGTGATGACGTAGGGGGAAGGAAAGGCCGTGAAGTGCTCGGCGCTGATCAGTCCGCGTTTCGGGTCGAAGACGATTTCCCGACTGCCCGCCTGTGGTTGGGCGGTGATTTCGAGCACCTCGCCCTTGCCCTCGTAGTCCACCCCGTAGGGAAAGCGAATGTCGCCCAGTTGGGCGGCGTGCGCCGCATCCAGTGCGCCCGGTTTGCCGAACACCTGCCACAGCGCCGGGTCTTCGCTGCCCAGCCGCCACAGGGCGACGCCGCGCGGCTGTACCGAACGGATGACGACCAACTGGTTGAACGCGGTTACTGCATCGAGCATCCACACCTGGTGAATGCGGTCGTTGTCGTCGGCGTACTCGAAGGTCGGGTTGAGCGAGACCGGATCGAGCCGGATCCTGCCTTCGGATTCCTTGGCGACCAGGACCGCCTCCTCGAAGGTCCGTTCCTCGGTGGGGCGACCCTTCTGCCAGTCGTAAGCGTAATTGCCGATGGCCACGATCATCTTGTCGAGGGGAATGTCGCGCTGTCGCTGACGCAGCACCGAGGCGAACCAGGGCAGGCTGGAAATCGGACCCGGCCCACTGTCATTCCAGTGCTCGTCGTAGGCCATGAGAATCAGGTGGTCCGCGTGCGGCACCAATCTGCGGTAATCGAAAGCGGCGTCGTTGGCCGGCACATTCACCGAAACCGACAGGTTTCTTGGGTGCATTGCGGCGTACAGTTCGGCCATGAAGCGCTGAAAATCGGGCTGCGCCCTGGGCGGAATATTCTCGAAGTCGATGCTGATCCCGTCAAAGTGATGACTCTCGACATAGGCGGTCAGTTGTGCGATGGTGCGCGCCCGTGCCGCCGGTTTGGCCAGCATCCGCGCCAGTTTGACGCCCTCCCATTCATGACCGTTCCAGTTGTTGACCAGCGGCACGATCGACGCCTCGGGACGACGGCTGCGGATGTACGCAGCCACTTGCGCCGTGCGCGTCGGATCATTTTCGCGCAGCGAACCGTCCTCGTCCGCCAGGTGCAGCCATTCGGCGATCACCGTGTCCAGGCTGTCGAGGTTCTGCTTGAGCGAACTCATGCTGGCGTCGTCCCAGTTGACGAAAAAGCCGATGGCCAGCGTTTGCCGGTTCGGCAGCAGGCCCGGCTTGTGGGGCTGCACCAGCCATTGTTGCAGGCTGGCCGCGCGCGCGCGCTCCAGCCTGATCTGCTCACTACGCAAGGTGCGCTCACGGCGGGTCAAGGGACGCTCGGGGGAGAGCGTGGGTACGGCCGGCAGGGCGTGGGCGCCTTGCGGCAGAAAACTGACGCTTGGCAGATGCAGCGACGGCAGTACCGGACTGGCGAGAATGCTCAGGACGAGCATGACCAGCAACAAAGACAGCGTCAGGCCGAGCAGCGTCACTCCCGCCCGCAAACGCGGCCAGCGCTTGTGGGCGGGATCGAAGAAGACCGGCTTGCCGGACACGCCGTTGGTCACTGCAGTTGCTGGAGAATCACCGGGTAATGGCAGAGACATTCTGGAATGGTCGCTTTCTGGAAAGGTTGGCCTGGTTTCACATCAACGCACGCGCACGGGCGTATCTGGCCGGGCGGGCGGCCCCCCACTGCGGATCACCGTCAGGGACCAGGGCGGCAATTGCAGTTCTAGTGGGGCATGCGCGCGCAGCACGCGGTGCTCGGGAGGCCGACTGCGGCGCGGGCGACCGTGCTTGCCTTGCGCCCGCCATTGGTACTGGGCAGCGGAAAACTGGAACAGGTCGGCCGGGCCTTGCAGCCACGCGACCGCATCCGGCTCCGGTCCGGCGAAGCGCAGCGCGACCGACCACGGTTGCGTCGGGTCCTTGTTGACCAGCAGCACCGCCCAGAGCCCGTCGGGGCGCTGCAGTGCATAAGCGCTCAAGGGTGGCGTATCGGTGCTTTCGCCATCCACTCGTGCGGGATAGAGCCAGTGCGCCTGGGTCGGGTTCCCGGCCCATTGCCGTGCCAGCAGCCTGGCACCGTGATAGGTGGCGGTACGCGCCAGGATGTTTCGCTTCTGGTCGGAGACGAACAGGGTATTGTTGCCCCAGGTCTCACAATCAACCTGCGGTTCCCGATCGAGGGGGCTGGGTTCGTAACCGTACAGATAGGCAGCACTGCCACCCTGGGTCAGGAAGGTGCCGACCACGTCGGCGTTGAACAGGGCGCCGGCCAGGTCGACTTCCGCCTGCGTGGCAAAGGCCGAGTAGCCGTACTCGGTGATCAACAGCGGCGTCGAGCGCGGCAGACCCTGCTGGTAGAGGTTCGCCATGGCCTCGGCGAGCCGCGCCGGCGCCTGCTGCAAGTACGGCGCCACCGGCGCGCAGACGTCGTCGAACGGGTACCACTCGAACGACAGGAATCCCAGATCGTCCGCTCGCCCACGCGCCTGCAGATAGCTCAGCAAGCGGGCCAGCCACGGCCGGTCGGGAGCAACCGAAGTGCCGGCCCAGGCCATCATTGGCTCATCCCACAAGGACTGGAAGGATGGCCCACCGAGCGGTACTGCCGCATCGACCGCACGCAGCGCGTCCACCGCTTGCAGATACAAGGCCCCATAGTCCTCCGGAGCAATGTACTGGCCATCCGGTTCCTCGCCGAGTTCGATGCCGCGCAGCGGATAGCCGCGCCGCTTCAGATAGCGCAGCAGGGCGGCGGCGTTGTCCGGCGTATCGTAGAGCACCCCGACGGGAACCAGCATCGGCAAGCCATGCGTCAGCCCGCTGGCGAACACCCGGTCAATGCCGGCCTGCTCGACGTCGGGGTCCAGGTCGGTCGCACGGTGCCATGGGTCGGTGGATGAAACGAAAAAGTGGGTCTGCTGCTTGCGGCTGGCGGCATGGCGGACGGCATCCCGCAACTCGCCATCGGCACCCAAGGTGCCGATGGACACCTCGCGGACCGCGTAGCCGAGAGCATCGCGCGGGTCGCTGGCTCCCGGTGGGGCCGACGCCGATGATGCTTCGAGCAACACCCGCAGGTAACGTGCCGGCCGTGCATCGGGTGCCAGGCGCAGAATTCCGTCACCGCCACCACCTGCGGTCACCATACCTTCGGGAAAGGTTCGCCATTGACCCTCGGGATACCCATCCGGAAGGTCCTGGTCTTCGCCATCCCAGTACTGCACCGAATAGCGCACGGCATACGGTATCCCCCAGGAGATACGGATCGCATTCACCGGTATTTTCTGTCCCAGATCAGCGATCAGCCATTGCGGGTGCCGGTCCTCTCCCGTGTAGCGGCGATCCAGATAGGGGTTGCTCTTCCAGAAGGTATCGGGGTCGCCGTCAGCCAGTCGCGAATAACCATTGTCTTCGGCCTGGTCGATGGTATTTCCTCGCCGTGGCAGCCGGTAACCAAAGGAGGTCAGGATCGGAGCGCCAGGGTGATCGTTGGAGGTCCAGTAACCTTGGGCGTTCTTGCGGTCACTCCAGTGGCCGCGCGGATTCCAGTGCCAGGCCTCGATACCGAGTTCGGTGCGCAGGCGGTAAGTCAGCGGACGCAGACCGACCGAGCGCATGGCGCGCAAGGTGGCGGGGCGATAAATGGCGCTCGCGTCGCCGCGCGCGTGCCCGTCCACACCGGCGCCGAGAGCGACAGCCGGAGTGAAGGTGTTGACGGGGCCGGCCCCGAGGTCAATGGTCACTTGAGCCGACGCCACTGCCCCTGCCGGCGTCGAACCGGCGGAGAGAACGGCAAGAACCAGTATGGCGAGCAGGCGGAAGGGAAAATCAGCAATCATTGCTTACTCGGACCAGTGAGCGTAGAAAACCGCCGTGAGTTCAGGCTGGAGAATCGGGGATCAAAACCGGTCGTTTTCACCGGTGCGCGATGATACGCATTTTGCCCCGTCCGCCGCAAGAAATCAGCGGTTTGCCGGTTGAACGGCCGGCAAGACCCGGCAAGGCTAGCGTCTTTCTGTTAGAATCGTGGCGTCGACTCTGTCGGCAGGCGCAAAACGACCATCCAAGAGAGTAATTCGCGGTTCACCTCGCCACCCTACCATCGAGATATGACCACTTCGTCACACTCCTCTTTCATCATCGTCGGTCTTACCATCGCAGGCAAGCGGTTCCGCCCCAGCGACTGGGCCGAAAGACTTTGCGGTGTTCTCTCGGCTTTTGGCGCCGAAAAGAAGATGCGCTATTCGCCCTACGTTTCTCCAATAAACTACAAAGGCGAGAAAGCCGTTTTCGTAAATGGCCGATTGTACGAAGTGGAGCCCATGGCCTATCGCTTCGTCCTGCACTTCGCACAAGACAACGATCTGCAACTGATCCAGGACGTCGCCGCGACGGCTGTCGGCCAGAACAACCCCTCCTAGTAGCTCGTCGGAATCATGATTTTCATCATCGGGGGTGCCTGGAGAAGTCATGACCGTTAGTTTGGTGATCTTCCCGCTCACCACCTGCAAGGAGAAACCTGGGCAGGACTTCCGGCGGTAGCTGCAGGCGGTCGAGCAAGGTGTCGCGGCTGATGTGCAGCAGACTCTGGATGGCAGTGAGGTCATCCGGGATCGCTGGATTATTCCAGCCATCAGTCGAGTGGCGGGCAAGCTTGACCGCCAGCTGCACGTTCTGGACCCTTGGCAGATGGGCGCTGTCGCCGCCCATCAGGGTGGTCAGCAGCACGGGCAGGTGCCAGGCGCGGCAGAGGGCCAGCTGCAGATCGGCCAGCTTGACTCCGAGCACTTCCTGTTGGACATTGGCGCTGTGCAGCCTGCGGTCGGCCTGCAGTCGGGAGCGAATCTCGATCGCCAGATCCGGAGCAAAACACCACAGCAGAATCTCCGCCAGGTCGTGCAGCAGCGCGGCGAGAGCGACTTCCTCGACGTTCATGTCGTGCCGCGCGAATGCCCAGTCGTGTGCATAGTGCGCTGCACGCTGCATCCGCAGGATCACCTGCAGGACGCCCAGCAGGGCTTGCCGCTGACCTTGCAACATCGTTTCGAGGGTGAGTGCTTGCTCGAACATCCGGAAGAAAGGGTCGACGCCAAGCATCATCACTGCGCTGGCAATGTTCGTGATGTCACTGTGCAGGTGGCCGTGACCAACGTCCTGAATATAGGCCAGCACACGGATGGCCAACAGCGGATCCTGCAAAACGATGTTGGTGATGTCGCGACCGCTGACCTGGTCGATCTGTTGCCGTGCCTGGTCGAGACGGCGCGCCGTCTGGCGCAGAATCGGCAATTCCGTTCTGCTGACAAAGGCCAGCCAGCCTGCAAGGTCTTGTGGCAAGGGCTCAAGCATGGGCTGGGCCTTTTTTCAGAAACGCTCGTCGGCGCGCAGATAACGCCATTGTCCGGCAGCCAGCTTGCCGAGTGAGACGCTGCCGATACGCACGCGTTTGATTTCGGTGACGCGCAAACCGACCTGTTCGCACATGCCCTGAATCTGCCGCTTTCTGTTTTCGTGCAGAACGAAACGCAGTTGTTGCTCGCTCAGCCACGAGACCTGTGCGCGCAGCAGTTTGACCTTGTCCAGCGACAGGCCATGTCTGAGCCGCTCCAGACCATCCGCCGACAACTCGCCCTCGACGCGGACGTGGTATTCCTTCTCGAGTCTTGCATCACCTCCTGTCAGGCGGCGTGCGACACTGCCTTCCTGAGTGAACACCAGCATGCCGCCCTCGTCGGCATCGAGTTTGCCGGCCAGCGCCAGGCCGCGCAGATGCGTGGCCTGGAAACGGAAGGTGCTGCTGTCTTCTGCCCAGTGCTTGTCGGGACGGATCAGTGCGACGGCATGATCGTCCTCGGCAGCGACCGGGTGGCACGGCTTGTTGAACAGGATCGTGACACTTTCGCTGGGGTGCTTTTTCGCTGCGTCCTGGATCCTGATCTTTGCCTTCGGGTTGACGCGTGCGCCGAGGCGGGTGATGACCTCGCCGTCTACGCTGACCCAGCCGTTCTCGATCCATTCGTCAGCTTCGCGGCGGGAGCACGCGGCGATTTCGCTGACCAGTTTTGCCAGCCGCGGCGATTCCTTTGCCAAGCCGCGTGGCGTGCTGGAGGTCACTGCCGGCGTGGCAGCCGGCGCTTCTGCCGGTCGTTGCACCTGCGCTTCTGCTGCGACTGCCGGGGAGACTCTCTCGCCGAGTGCCGGTGCGTCACGGCTGGCGCGCTGCGGCGCCGGGGGAAAGGCGCGCGCGCCAGTGCTGCGGGCTATGCCGCGTTGCGGATAGGTCTTCTTCGCCTGTTGGCTGGGCCGGGCCGGGCTGGCTGCCTGGCTATCGGTGGTTGTGCCGCGAGGTTCCGGGGCTGGCACTGTGCTTTCCTGCCTCGTCGGAAACGCGGCTGTGAATTGCTCGACCGGGCTGGCCGCTTCCCTCGGGAGTTCGTTGCGGAAACGTGCCGGGCTGGTGTTTCTCTGACCGGGCTTGCCGCTTGGCGCAGCCGGTACTGGCGATTGGCTGTCGGCACGCCGCGCGCTGGTGTGCTTTGCTGTCTGGGAGCTACCGCGAATCGGTTTGCGGGTGGCTGCCCGGGTGTCGCCGACGGCAGCAGCAGGCTTTTTGTTGGGCAGCTTCAGAGTGGTGCGGGGCATGGCGTGGCTTTCCGTTGGTTCGACCGCTTAGTTTACGTCAGAAGTGGATCACCTCCTACAACCCAGCCATTCCAGATCGCGAAGCGGGAGGACCGCTCATGATCGCCGTTGCCAGCGCAGCAAGCGGCAAGCTGCGATCGACCGCGCCCCGTTTGACCGCTTCCCTCGGCATGCCGTAAACGATACAAGTCGCCTCGTCCTGTGCCAGCGTATAAGCGCCGGCATCGTGCATCTCCTTGAGTCCGCGCGCGCCGTCATCGCCCATGCCGGTCATGATCACACCCATGGCATTGTTGCCGGCATACTTGGCAACCGATCGAAACAGCACATCGACCGACGGGCGATGGCGATTGACCGGTGGTCCATCCTTCACCTCGACCAGGTATTGCGCGCCGCTGCGCGTCAGTTGCATGTGCTTGCCGCCGGGTGCAATCAGTGCCAGACCGGGCAGGACTCGCTGCCCATTCCTCGCTTCCTGCACCGAGATTTCACAGAGGCCATCAAGGCGTGCGGCAAAAGCGGCGGTAAACATCTCCGGCATGTGCTGAACGATGACGATTCCCGGCGAGACGCGCGGCAGTTCGGTCAGCAGGGCTTCCAGGGCGACCGTTCCGCCGGTGGACGTGCCGATGGCGACCAGGCGCTCGGTTGTCTGTGCCATCGCCAGACGCGGCCTTGCCGGACTGCGTACCGCCGTGCGGACGCCACGCTGCACGGCTCCCATATTGGCACGCGCGGCAGCTTTGACGGCAGCGATCAGGTTGTCGCTCGAATCCTCAAGAAAACTCCCGACGCCGAGGCCGGGCTTGCTGATGATCGCAACGGCCCCGGCTGCCAGGGCCTGCAGGGTCGTTTCCGCCCCGACGGTGGTCAGCGATGAGCAGATCAGCACCGGCGTCGGTCGTTCCGCCATCAGTTGGCCGAGAAAGGTGATGCCGTCCATGCGCGGCATTTCGATGTCGAGCGTCAGCACGTCAGGCCAGTCGCGGCGCATTTTTTCGATCGCGAAGATCGGATCGTGGGCCGTGGCGATGACGCGGATCCCGGGATCGCGGTCGAGGATGGTGCTCATGACCCGGCGTACCACGGCCGAGTCGTCGACGACCATGACCTTGATTTCTCGTGCCATCAGCGCCTCACGTTTCAGATAGACATTAAGTTTCAATCATCGGCGGGGTGATCGACACCATTTCGTCGATCGACAGGACACGCGCGATGTCGAGAATGATCACGAAGCGGCCATTGACGCGTGCCATTCCGGCGATGAAGTCGGCGTTGACGCGTGTACCGAAAGCCGGGGCGGGTTCGATGCTCCCGGCAGCAATCTCCATCACCGCGTTGACGCCATCGACGATCAATCCCAGGGTGTACAGCGCTCCCGCATGTTCCGTTTCGACGATGACGATGCAAGTGCGTTTACCCACGCCGGTGGCCGTGCGACCGAAGCGAACCGCGAGGTCGATCACCGGCACCACCGCGCCGCGCAGGTTGATGACGCCACGGACCGAGCGCGGCATCATCGGCACGCCGGTGGGCACGCTGTACTCAATGATTTCCCGGATGCGCAGGATATCGATGGCATATACGTCATCAGCCAGGCGGAAGGCGAGATACAGCGAGGTGTCGCCGACATCCGGACCGGCCGCTCTGCCGGCCACGTGCCGGCTGGCTGCCAACAGTTCTGTGCTCATGGCGCATCCCTCAGAATCGTTCGTAGTCTTTCAGCGGGTGATTTGCCGCAGACTCGCGTTTCGCCTTGCCCGGTTTGGCGGTCCGGCCGGGGCGCGCCGGCATGGCCTGGTCGTTGCCGGCAAGCGTGAACTGCGCCATCAACTCGTTGAGGTTTTCGGCCTGGGCGTTCATCTCTTCGGCCGTGGCCGAGAGTTCTTCGGCGGTCGCGGCGTTCTGCTGCGTGACGGTGTTCAACTGCGCCATCGCCTGACTGATCTGGTCGGCGCCGGTCGTCTGTTCTTCCGATGCGGCGGTGATCTCGCCCACCAGATCAGCCGTCTTGCGAATCGACGGCAGCATGGTCTCGAACAGGCTGCCGGCACGTTCGGCGGTTTCGACGCTGCTGCTTGCCAGTTCGCCAATCTCCTGCGCGGCGATCTGGCTGCGTTCGGCCAGTTTCCTGACCTCGGCCGCGACGACGGCAAAACCCTTGCCATGTTCGCCGGCTCGTGCCGCTTCGATCGCCGCATTCAGCGCCAGCAGATCGGTGCGGTAGGCAATGTCGTCGATGATCGAGATCTTGCCGGCGATCGATTTCATCGCCGCGACCGTCGAACGAACGGCTTCGCCGCCAGCCAGCGCGTCTGCCGCCGATTGGCGCGCGATCGCGTCGGTGGTCTTGGCGTTGTCGGTGTTCTGCGCAATCGACGCCGACATCTGCTCCATCGCCGAGGTCGTCTGTTCGAGGCTTGCCGCCTGCTCCGAGGTGGCTTGCGAAAGAAGCTGCGAGGTGGCCGATACCTGCGTCGAGGCGTTCGAGAGTTCGCCAGCCGAGGTGTTCACCTGCGCGATCGTCGCCGACAGTTTGGCCAGCGTGTTATTCACGCTGGCCTGCAGGGCGCCAAAGTCACCCTGATATTCGGCGTCGATGCTCTGGCCGAGATCGCCCCGTTCAACCGCCGCCATGACCCGCTTGACGTCGTTGATCGGATCCACCACTGCGTCCATCGTGCGGTTGAGTCCTTCGATGATGTTGCGATATTCGCCCTGGTGCCTGGCTGCATCGACACGCGTCTCCAGCCGGCCTTTCGCCGCTGCGGTCGACAGCGCGCCGGCATCGCCGATCATCGCGTGCACTGCATCCTTGACCATCATCACGGCACGAAACACGGCCCCGGCTTCATCTCGCCCGGTGGTGTCGAGCTTGAAGTCGAAATCGCCTGCTGCCATGCGGCCGGATACTTCGACGACCGTATTCAGCGGGCCCGAAATCGAACGCGAGATCGCCCAACCCATGGCCGTCAATAGCGCCAGCAAGGCCAGTGAAATCGATACCAACTGGATCAGGACGCGGCGGAAGACGACATCGACATCGTCAATGTAGATGCCGGTGCCGATCACCAGATTCCATGGCGCAAACAGCACCGCATGACCGATCTTGGGCGAAGCGGCCTGCGTGCCCGGTTTGGGGAAGTCGTATGCGACATAACCGCCTCCAGCCTTGGCGACGCTGATCAGTTCCCGGATCAGGTATTTGCCATTGGCATCCTTGAGATCGATCTTGTTGGTTCCCTCGAAGTCGCGGGTGGCCGGCATCAGGTAGAAGAGTCCTTCAGGATCGAAGACGAACAGATAGTTACCTCCTTCGTAGCGCATGTAGCGCAGGGCATCAAGTGCGGTGTCCCTGGCCTCCTTGTCGGTGAGCTTGCCGGTAGCCGACAGTTGATGATAGTGCTCGAGAACCCCGCTCCCAGCCTCGATCAGGCTCTTGATTCGCTGCTTGCGGTCTTCGAGCATGTTGTCGCGAATCGAAACCAGCGACACCGTGCAGAAGAGCAACAGGCCAATCGCCGTGAGACCTCCCCAGAGCAGGTTGCGTGTGCTCACCTTCATCGACCGTAACCAGTTCATCTTTCACCTCGACATTCTGAATAATTGGACAAGAAATGATGCCCGCAGGCGTTTGCTGCCGCCGGAAACGAGCCGTGCCGGTGCCGTCGATCAATTCTTCGCATGCTTGCCGTGGCCAGCGCCTGCGCAAAGCCGTACCAGTGCCTGCACGTCGAGGATCATGCCGACCTCGCCGTTGCCGATGATCGTGCAGCCCGACACCGCCGGTGTTTCGGCAAACAAGGGACCGAGCGGCTTGATCACCGTCTGGCACTTGCCATGGATGCGATCGACGACCAGACCCGCCTGTCGGCTGCCGTAACGGACGACAATGACGCGCGGTCGAGGGTGCCGTGGCCCCTGTTCATCGAAAAGCTCGCGCAGGCGAACGAAGGGCAGCGCCTGCTCACGCAGTTCGAGGTATCCCCGATCGCCGACATCCGGCGGTAGTTCGATGCACTCGACGACCATGTCGAGCGGGATGATGAAGTGCGAACTGCCGACGCCGACGTGAAAGCCGTCGATGATCGCCAGCGTCAGCGGCAGACAAAGGCGCATGGTCGTGCCTTGTCCTGGCACCGATTCGATGTCGAGCGTGCCGCGCAAGGCCTCGATATTGCTGCGCACGACATCCATCCCGACCCCGCGGCCGGAGAGGCTGGTCACTTTTGCTGCCGTCGAAAACCCGGGTGCGAGAATCAGCCGATAGACCTCCTGATCGGAAAGATGGGCGTCCGGAGCGACCATGCCATTCTCGATCGCCTTCCTCAGGATGCGATCACGATCGAGGCCGCCGCCATCGTCACTGACTTCGATATTGATGCTGCCGGACTCGTGATAGGCACGCAGTTCGACCGTGCCGCGTGCGGGCTTGCCACGCGCCATGCGCGTTTCGGCCGGCTCGATGCCATGGTCGATCGAGTTGCGCACCAGATGCATCAAGGGGTCGCCGATCTTGTCGACCATCGACTTGTCGAGTTCGGATTCGGCACCCCGGACACGCAACTCGATATCCTTGCCCAGTTCCCTGGAAACGTCGCGAACGACACGCGGAAAGCGGGAGAAAACCTCGCCGATGGCGACCATGCGCAAGCGCAGGGTCATGTCACGAATGTCCTGGACGAGAGATAGCAGCACTTCCGCCGATTCCTGAATATCGGGCCGCTGGATACGGCTGATCTGCAGATGTGTCCCGACGCCGGCGATGACCAATTCGCCGACCCGGTCGATCAGTGCGTCGAGCCGATCGGAAGGAACCTTGACGATCCGGGCTTCGCCGCTGCGCTTTTCCTCGACGCGCTTCTGCTGGTCCGCGGCGGCCTCGACGACCTGCGGCGGCACCGCTCCCTGTTCGACCAGGATCTCGCCGATACGGGCATGTGGCTCCTGCTGTTTCTGCACCGCCAGCGCCTCTGCCAGTTCGTTGGCGGTCACCGAACCACAGGCCACGAGCATCTCGCCGATGCGCTCGGCATCCTGATGGTGGGATTCGATCAGCGCGAGGTAGGCAGAAATCTGGCTCTGCGGCGGCACGATGACGATCTGCGAGCCCTCCCGGATGAAATCGAAGACGCCTTCGATCTCTGCCTTGCTGGCACGGCTCGCCAGGGCCACTTCGAAGCCCAGATAGCAGATCTCGGGGTCTGCGGCGGCAAACTCCGGTACGGCGTCGACGATCGTTTCAACATGCAGCAGCTTGCCGTACTGGGAGAGGTAATTGATGAAGGCCAGCGGATCCATGCCGTCCTGCAACACCTGTCTGCCCGGGCGCAGCGAGATATGCCAGTGGTCAGAGCCCATCGCGCCACCGTCGCCGGCACCGATCCCGGCTTCGGAGGAATGCGGTTCGGCCGCGGGCGGCGCCACGACAGCGCCGCCGCCAGTTCCGAGAACGGCCTGCAGGCGTGACAGCAATTGGTCGCTACGCGCGACCGGAACCTCGGTGTTCTCGGCGATCGCGGCAATCAGGTTGGCGATGTGGTCCTGGCATGCGAGCAGCAGACTGATCAGATCGCTGTCGAATTGCAGTTTGCCGTTGCGCAGGCGATCGAGGACGTTCTCGACGACGTGCGCGAAACGCACCACCTCGTCAAGACCGAACAGGCCGCCGGAACCCTTGATGGTATGTGCGCAGCGAAAAAGGGCGTTCATGTCGTCTTCCTGGCCGCTGCCGTCCTCTGCACGCAGCAGGATCGCCTCCATTTCGGCGAGGAGTTCCCTGGCCTCTTCCATGAAGGTTCCGAGTGCCTGCGCAAGGTCCTGGGCGGCGTCGTTCACGGCACCTTCCTTGCCGATTCCGTCGCCGAAATGAACAAGGGATCTCCCAGCAGGCCACCGAGATTGGCCAGATCGATCAGGCGCAGAACGCACGGCGGATGATTGACGAAGCGCACACGCTTGCCCGGATTGCGTTTGGCGATCAGCATCAGTTGCAGACCGGCCGTATCGATCTCGGCGATGCCGCCCAGGTCGATCTCGATTTCGTCGGCAGCGCGCATGACGTCCGCCAGCCCGGCCTTGATTTCGGCGACCTCATAGATGGTCAACTCCCCGTCCAGAGTCAGCCGCGCCGTCTGCCCGCTGCTCTCGATGACGATGCTCATCGTCGCCTCACATCATCAACAGTCTGGAAACCGCCGCCAGCATCTGCTGGGGCTGGAAAGGCTTGACCACCCAGGCCTTGGCGCCGGCCTCCTGGCCGGCCTTCTTCTTTTCCTCATTGCCTTCGGTGGTCAGCATGATCACCGGAACGAAGCGGTAGGCGGCGTTCTTTTTCATTTCCCGGACAAAGGTGATGCCATCCATGTTGGGCATATTGACATCGCTGATCACCAGATGCACTTTCTGCCCCATCAGTTTGGCCAGCGCGTCCTTGCCGTCGCAGGCCTCGATCACCTCAAAGCCGCCGCCCTTGAGCGCCATGCTGACGACCTGCCGCATCGAAGCGGAATCGTCGACGACCAGGATGGTCTTGCCCATGTCAATCTCCCATTGTCCAGGTTAGAAAAAGGTGATTTCGCTCGCCGCCACCTGCCCCTGTGCAGCCGGGTGCTGCGCATCGTGCTGTTCGAGCGTGGTGTAAGTTTGTTCGAGTTGAGCAATCCACTTCTGCACGTCGAAAGGTTCCGGCGTCTCGCCGCCTGCGATGCGCGCCTCTTCTGCACGTGTGCGCGCCAGAAGACGCTCGATATCCTGGCAGACCGCGCTCAGAATCTGGCTCATGCGATCCTGGAATTGCAGATGCACGAGTACCGCTTCGACCTTCTCGCGGACGCTCTGGCTGCCTTCGGCCATGTGCTGCGACGAATCGCTGAGTCCTTGCACGACGCTGCTGAAACGTTCCAGTACGGCGGCCATGGTCACTTCCGAACTGGCCATCAGCGATTCGTTCTGGCGTGACATTTGACCGGCGGAAAGCAGCGCTGACCCGGTCGCCACGTTGACCGTCTCGACTTTGTCCCGGATCTGCTTGGCAAGCGATCCCGACTGGTCCGAGAGCTTGCGTACTTCATCGGCAACGACGGCAAAACCCCGCCCGGTCTCGCCGGCCCGCGCCGCTTCGATCGCCGCGTTGAGTGCCAGCAGATTGGTCTGTTTGGCGATCTCGGCGACCCCGCCGGCCATGCGCTTGAGATCGGCGCTCACTTCCGCCAGGCTCTCGAATTCACGGAGCATTGGTTTCTGGGCGTCGAAAGCGTCCTTGAGGTAGCCCAGCATCGCTGCCAGTTCACTGCGCGAACGTTCGATCACCGCGACCACACCTTCCGCTGCTTCACGGTCGCGGGTATCGAGCATAACGCCCAACTGGTTCAGAATGGCCGCGAAGTCACTGGTCAATGCGTTGCCCGCATTCTCGGTTTGTTGGCGTGCGATGGCGACATGCGTGGCCCAGCGGGTCAGTGAAGCGGCGGCTACCTGATGCAGGCTGGTGGTATAGGGGGCGATGGCCGGCGGCGCCGCGCCGGTCTCTGCGCGCTCGGCAAGCAGGCGATCGACAGCAGCCCGGATCGAACGGCGCTCCCAATAAGAGACGCCAGTGGCGAGCACCAGCAGAGCCAGTGTCAGGATCAGGTCGACGGCCAGCGATGCCTCACTCTTCCAGAACAGCAGGCCAGCGGCGACGGCGGCAAGAAACAGTGGGCCAGTGCCCAGGGGAAGTATTCTTGATGATCGGTCTTGCATGAGTTCCTCCTGCGTGCTACTTCAGCGCCAGGCTGCGGTCGATCGGGCGCAGAGAAACACGGCCTCGAATCGAAAGGGCCAGGCATGCGGTTACTCTCGGATGCAAGACTTGGACGGCTGCGGATATCGCATGCCGAGACGAAGATCCCGGTATCAGGCAACCCAGCCACCCTCCCGGACTTCGGGTTAGGGCCTGCAGCTTTGCGTCCGGGGCTTTCGTCCCGTTTGCCATTCTTACTCGTCCACACATCATAACTGAATAGAGCAGCAATGTGCGACTTCCGGCACATAGCCGGATGCAGCGAGATTGACAGCAGCTGAGATGGCTGGGCATACTCGTACGTGCGCCATCCAAGTGTCCCCCCTGCAGGCGGCAGGCCAGCGACTTGCGCGCTACCCGCCAGAGAACTGCGGGAGAAGTTCGGCGCACTGACCACATATCATGGCAAGAATCATGGCAAGAGGCCATGGCCTGCAAGCGGATCGTCTCTGGAGCTTCCTGTGAAGAGCAGTCATTGGTTTCTGGAATCCATCGCTGCCGATGGATCCCGTTTGAAATACGACATCGTTGACCTGCCTTTCCGGATCGGTCGTGGCCAGGAGAACGATCTGGTACTGGCGACACCGGGCCTCAGCCGGAAACACGCCATGTTCGACGACGACATCAGCGCGCAACTGCGCCTGACCGATCTGAACAGCACCAACGGCACCTTCGTCAATCGACAGCGCATCGATGGCTCGTGCCTGCTGCGGGAAAACGACATCATTCATTTCTTTACGGCAGAGTTTCGTCTCGGCCGGCATCAGCCTGATCAGTCGCGCTTCATGCCCTCGACCGACTCGCGAACCCTGTTGATGCCGATGGGCACGAACCTGTCGGAACTCTTCGTCGCCAATGAGGGCGAGTTTCTCGACCTGCTCAACGGCCAGGGCATTTCCGGCGCCGCCCAGCCCATCGTCGATGCGAACAGTGGGAAAATCTTCGCCTACGAGTTGCTCGGGCGAGCAAATCATCCGCAACTGTCCGGTAGCCCCATCCGCCTGTTCCAATTGGCAACAGCGCTGAACCGCGAGCTTGATCTCAGCGTGGCCTTTCGCAAATTCGCGATCACCTCGATGGCTCCGCGCCTGCGCAAATTCCCCCTGTTTATCAACACCCACCCCAAGGAGACTTTCAGCAAGCCGTTTTTTGCTTCGCTAACTGTCCTGCGCCAGCAGATGCCGGAACTGCAACTGGTTGTCGAAATCCATGAAACCGCAGTCACCGACCCGCTGCGTTTACGTGAATTAGGCGCTTTTCTGCGCGACATCGGTGTGCGTTTTGCCTACGACGATTTCGGGGCAGGACAGGCCCGCCTGAACGAACTGGGCGAAGCGCCTGCGCACTTCGTGAAATTCGACATGGGTCTGCTGCACGACATTCACCTGGCCAGCGAACGCAAACGCCGGGTGATCAGCGATCTCGTCAAACTGGTGCTGAACCTGGGCTCAGTGCCGCTGGCCGAAGGCATCGAGCTCGAGGCGGAAGCGCAGGTCTGCCGCGACATGGGTTTCCAGCTGATCCAGGGCTATCTGACCGGCAGACCGATTGCCGCCGACCAGTTGTAGCGGGGGGTCTCTTGATGTTCTCCCGTATTCAGACCCGCTGTTTCCGCAGCCTCCAGGCGGTCGGCGAGTATCCCTGCTTCAGAATACCATTGGTCAGAAAATGCCACCCGAAGGATGCCCATGCCCAACTTCCACGTCATTTCCACCGAACGCCACGCCAGCAAGCGCTGGCAGCGCATTTCGAGTTATGCTTTCGCTGCCCATGAGGCAATTGTTCCACTGACTGCAGGCGAACTGCCGCGTGCGCTGTTGAGTCTGCCGATTGCCTTTGTCGAGCAGAATGAAACCTTCGTTCCTGTCGCCGTTCTGGGTTTGGCAACAGGCAAGAATCTATTTGCCGCACCCGACGGCCGTTGGGCAGGAAAATATATCCCGGCCATCTTGCGTAGCTATCCCTTCTGCCTCGCCAGCAGGGATGACGGTCAGCAGGTACTGTGCATCGATGAAGATTCGGGACTCCTTGGCGACGGCAGTGAAGGCGAACCCTTTTTCGATGATGAAGGCAAACCCTCGCCAGCGATTCAAGGCGTCCTCAACTTTCTGACCCAGATCGAGAACAATCGGCAGATCACCGTCAGGGCCTGTACGGTACTGAAGAAACACCACCTGATCAAAGCCTGGCCAATTACTGTCAAGACAGGGGCTGGTGACCAGCCGATTGGCGGACTCTTTCAGATTGACGAGGCCATTCTGAATCAGTTGCCCGCCGAAGCCCTTCATGAAGTCGCCAAAGCCGGTGCCCTGGTCATCGCCTATTGCCAGTTGCTGTCGATGCAGCAGTTGCCTGTTCTCGGCGAGCTGGCCGAAGCCCATGCCAGCGCTGCCGCCCGAATTCCTTCCGCCGGCAAAGAACTTACCCTGGACTACTTGAACAAGCACGAAACGCTCAATTTTGGTGGACTCGGCTAAACCAATCGACTAATCGACCATTCGCTCGCTGCATACCCATGCTGGCCAGTCCCATCAGTACAAGCCATGAAGATTCTCCTCATCCATCAGAACTTTCCGGGTCAGTACAAACACATTGCCGCAGCTCTGGTGGCAAGGGGAGATGAAGTTACGGCGCTGTGCATCGAGACCAACCCGGTTCCCGCCGGTGTTCGTGTGATCCGTTACGGTCCAAAGCGAGGCAATACACCCAACATTCATGCGTGGGTGCAGGAAACGGAAACCAAGGTGATTCGCGGCGAAGCCTGCTTCAAGGCGGCGAAACGATTGCGCGAGCAAGGCTATCACCCGGACCTCATCTGTGCCCACCCGGGCTGGGGAGAAGCGCTGTTCATCAAGGAAGTCTGGCCGCAGATCCCGCTGCTGAATTACTTCGAGTTCTACTACCACGTCCATGGCGCCGATGTCGGCTTTGACCCGGAGTTTCCCGACAATCCGGACGAGGCGCCACGCTTGCTGGCAAAGAACTTCGCCAACCTGATGAACCTCGAACAATGCGATGCCGGAGTTTCACCGACGGCATGGCAGAAATCCACCCACCCCGCGAGCTTTCAACACAAAATCCGCGTCATCCATGAAGGCCTGGATACGGCAGCGATCGCCCCAAAGACCGACACCCAGATCACTCTTCAGGAAAAGGCCCGCACTCTGCGTTCTGACGATGAAGTCATCACCTTCGTCAATCGCAACCTCGAACCCTACCGAGGATGTCACAGTTTCATCCGCGCCATCCCTGAAATCCAGCGCCGGCGTCCGAAAGCCCATATCCTGATCGTCGGTGGTGATGGAGTCAGTTACGGCAGTCGGCCAGTCCAGGGAACGACCTACCGTGAGCAGTTTATCGAGGAAGTGAGGGGCGACATAGACTTCCGGCGTCTTGATTTCGTCGGTACGATTCCTTACCCGGTGTTCATCGGCTTGCTGCAAATCTCGGCGGTTCACGTCTACCTGACCTACCCCTTTGTTCTCTCCTGGTCGATGCTCGAAGCCATGAGCGCCGGTTGCCTGGTGCTGGGGTCCAGGACGCCACCGGTGGAAGAAGTGATCACGCATGGGGACAATGGACTGCTGGTCGATTTTTTCTCACCGCAGCAAATTGCCGAGCAAGTGGCCCAGGCTCTTGAGTTCCCCGGTGATTTTGCTCGGCTAAGGCAACGCGCCCGGCAGACGATCATCGACCGCTATGACCTCCAGCGAATCTGCCTGCCACAACATCTGGCCTACATCGACGAACTGGCTGGACGGTCACTTAAGGATTGATCCATGTCGCCTTGCTCAAACCGCGTCTGAATCGCCTGGCAAGCAGGCCGGTAAGCGGGCCAGATAATCCTGATGCACCACCAGGCTCAGGGCATTCGGCCGCATTCCTTTGACAACCGCCGTGGCTTCATCTACCGACCAGCCGCGTTCGACCAGGATTTGAGCTGCCATCAGGCCAGTACGACCGGAACCTCCCTTGCAATGGATCACGACTCTCTTGTCGGCGTCCAGCAGTTGATGCACGGCCTGTCGCAGCGCCGACCAGGCGACGGCAAATTCTTCCTCTGGCGCGTGCTCATCTTCGATCGGAAGATGAAACCATTGCAGGCCGATTCGTGAACAGAGGTCGGCCATGTTCGACACCGCATTGCTCGTCATTTCGGCGTCCGGCATCAGTGTGATCACTGCGTCCGCTCCGGCCGCTTTCAGCTGCACGAGCGCAGCGCCTGGCTCCACCCCCTTGCTTCCTGGGCAAGGGGTCAGAATCAGGCCTGCGCCTTGCGAGTTCAGCGGCAGGAAATCATGGGGATGGGCGTTCATGGTGGGATTGGTCATGGATGGTTGGGGCTCATGGCTATAGTAGAGATCAAGAACAGAGGGTTTTTTCGTGGCAACACGCATGGGAGAACCGGGAAGGGGTTTACTTATTTCGAGCATTCTATCAATATAAAAATGTTTCGCAAGCCGGTATCGCTTGCGGTGCCCAAATCGTCGGCTCGCTGGTTTCCAGCCGGGCACCATTCACCCTTCGGAGGAACGAGAAATGACTGTCAAGGTCGGCATCAATGGTTTCGGTCGTATCGGCAGGTTGGCGCTGCGCGCGGCGTGGGACTACCCGGAACTGGAGTTCGTGCATATCAATGAAGCGAACGGGCCGGTGGAGTCGGCAGCGCACCTTCTTGAATTCGATTCGGTCCATGGCCGCTGGCGGCACGATGTCGGGAGCAGCAACGGGCGGATGCTGATCGATGGAAAATCGATCCCCTACAGCACCGCCAGAGATGTCGCCGGCGGATCATGGCGCGACGCCGGGGTGGACATCGTTCTCGAAGCCAGCGGCAAGTGGCGTACGGTCGAGGAACTGTCGCCCTATCTGGCGGCCGGCGTGAAGAAAGTGATCGTCGCCGCACCGGTCAAGGGTGGGGACACGCTGAACATCGTCATGGGCGTCAATGACCAGCGCTACGACCCGGCCCGCGACCACATCGTTACCGCGGCCTCGTGCACCACCAACTGTCTGGCGCCAGTGGTCAAGGTCGTGCATGAAGCGATCGGCATTGCGCACGGCATGATCACGACCATTCACAGTTCGACCAACACCCAGAGCGTGCACGACCAGATGCACAAGGATCTGCGGCGCGCGCGGGCTTCGAGCCTGTCGCTGGTGCCGACGACGACCGGCTCGGCGACCGCGATCGCGCTGATCTTCCCGGAACTGAAGGGCAAGCTCGACGGCCACGCGGTGCGCGTGCCACTGCTCAATGCGTCGATCACCGACTGCGTTTTCGAGATGCAACGCCCGACGAGCGTCGAGGAGGTCAATGGTCTGCTCAAGGCGGCGGCCGAGGGAGCATTGAAGGGAATTCTCGGCTATGAGGAAAGGCCACTGGTTTCCATGGACTACCGCGGCGATCCGCGCTCGTCGATTGTCGATGCGGCGCACACCCTGGTGATCAACGGCACGATGGTCAAGATCTACGCCTGGTACGACAACGAGTGGGGCTACGCCAATCGTTACGTCGAGCTGGCACGCAAGCTGGCCGCTTCGCTGTAAGCACATGCCCATGGATTCCGTGCCGATCGGGGCCGTCACCGCCTGGCAGGAGATGGTCTCGAAGCACGGTCACCCCTCTCGAGGACAACGATGAACGATCCATCCGCAGCCAGAAGTCCCGCTGCACGTGCCGGCCTGCGCAACTACATCCTGGTGACCGCAGCCTACTGGTCCGACACCGTCACCGATGGCGCCACCCGCATGCTGGTGCTGTTCTACTTCTACAGCCTTGGTTACACGCCTTTTGCCGTCGCGTCGCTGTTCATCTTCTATGAAGTCTTCGGCATCCTGACCAATCTCTTTGGTGGCTACATCGGCGCCCGCTTCGGCCTCAAGACGACCTTGTTCATCGGGCTGGGCACGCAACTCGTGGCGCTGTCGATGCTCGCCTTCGCGCCACAGGGCTGGCTGGTGGTCGTATACGTCATGGTCTCGCAGGCTTTGAGCGGAATCGCCAAGGACATGACCAAGATGAGTTCGAAGAGCGCGGTCAAGCTGATCGTTCCCGAAGGTGCATCGGCAACGCTCTACCGTTGGGTCTCGATTCTGACCGGGTCGAAGAACGCGTTGAAAGGGGTCGGCTTTTTTCTTGGGGGTCTGCTGCTGACCCTGCTCGATTTCCAGACCGCACTCAAGCTGCTCGTCGCACTGGTGGGAAGCACGCTGATCCTGGCCGCGTTGCTGATGCGCGGTGGCCTCGGTCAGGCCAACAAGAAAGCAAAGTTCGGGCAGATGTTCTCGCGCAACAGCGCAGTCAACAAGCTGGCCGCAGCACGCATCTTCCTCTTCGGCGCGCGCGACGTCTGGTTCGTTGTCGGTCTGCCGGTCTTTCTGTCGAGCGTGCTCGGCTGGACCTTCTGGCAGTCCGGCGGCTTTCTTGCGGTCTGGGTGATCGGTTATGGCATCGTCCAGGCGGCGACTCCCGGCCTGCTGCGCAGCCGCGTCGAGGAGCAGCACGAACCCGATGGACGGACGGCAACCATTCTCGCTTTCGTCCTCGCGACGCTGCCGGCGGGCATCGCTCTGGGACTGAGCGCCGGGCTGGCGCCGAGCACCGTCGTGGTTGCCGGCCTGATTCTCTTTGGCGCCGTTTTTGCGCTGAACTCGGCGGTGCATTCCTATCTGATTCTGGCGTACACCGATAGCGACAAGGTGGCGATGAGCGTCGGTTTCTACTACATGGCCAACGCATCCGGCCGCCTGGCGGGAACGGTTCTTTCAGGCGCGCTCTATCAGTGGGGGCTGCAGAGCGGGCCAAGCAAGGGCTTGATTGCCTGTCTGTGGGCGTCGACAGTCTTTGTGGTGCTTGCCGGCCTGTTGTCGCTGCTGCTGCCACGCCACATCGGTCCACGCAGCAAGCCGATCAAGCTCGATGATCTGGGCGAGTAGCGTAGCCGCTAGCGAACGAGCGCGCTGTAGGAGGATCGCTCAATGGCGGATGCAGATCTTGCCGAACTGTGCGCCGCTCTTCAGGTACGCCAGCGCTTCCTTGAGCGCCGGAAATTCGAAAACCCGGTCGACGATCACCGGCACGCGGTGCTGCTCGAGCGCCCGCAGCATCGCCTCGAAACCGTCGCGATGGCCGACGGTGATGCCCTGCAGCCGCACCTGCCGGGTGATGATCAGGCCGAGCGGTGTCGCCAATGAGGAGCCCGAGAGCACACCGATCATCGACAGGGTGCCGCCGGGACGAATGCAGCGCAGCGACTGTGGTAGGGTTTTCTCGCCGCCAAGCTCGACGATGTGGTCGAAGCCGCGACCATCGGTGAGCGCACGCGCCGGTTTCGACCATTCGGGAGTCGTCCGGTAGTTGATCGTCGCGTCGGCACCGAGCGCCTTGAGCCGCTCGATCTTCTCGTCGCTCGACGAGATCACGGTGACCCGTGCGCCGGCAATCCTGGCAAACGCCAGAGCGAACAGCGCCACACCGCCGGAGCCCTGGATCAGTACCTGTTCGCCGGGCTTGACCGTGCCATGCGTGGCCAGCGCACTCCAGGCAGTCAAGGCCGCGCAGGGTAGCGTCGCGGCTTCGACGTCGCTGAGGTATGCGGGCACCTTGACCACACCCTGCTCGGACAGGCACATGAACTCCGCCATGGTGCCATCGATCGGGCCACCGAGAGACCCGGTCATGCGGGGAAGATCCGGTTCGCCGGCGATCCAGCCCTGGAAAAAGGTCGGGCAGACGCGGTCGCCGACCGCCACGCGGGTGACTCCGGGGCCCACCGCAACGACCTCGCCGACGCCGTCGGACAGCGGGATCAGCGGCAGTGTCCCGGTAAAGCTGCCATATCCGCGCTCGGGAACGACCAGGTCGCGGAAATTCAGCGACGAGGCGAGCATCCGCAGCAGCACCTGTCCCGCTCCGGGCTGGGGTTGCGGGCGATCGGCGAGTTTGAGGTTGGCCATCCCCCAATCATCCTGAATCTGAAAAACGCGCATGTTGCACCTCCAAGTATCCAGCGCCGCAGCGCCAGGGTTTTGCCCATTTCCTTGATCTCCATGACCTCGACGACGCGTTTCGGCGGGAGGATGGAAGGGCACTTCCGAGAGTTTCTCCGAGCAGAGCGGTGGCCGTCAATCATTCCCGGTCACGCGGCTACACCACCCGTTCGACTTCGACCAGGCAGTCGTAGAACGTCGCCCCGCCGCCCATCTCGGTCAGCGCCTGGCTGGTGACTTCGTTGCAGTTGCGTCCGTCTGGCGAGAGCTTGCGCCACCAGATCGAGGTGGCCATGGCGACGCCCGGACGGATGCGGTCGCTGACGACGGCGCGGGCGCGGAATTCGCCACGCTGGTTATGGATGCGCAGCGGGTTGTCGTTGGCAATGCCGCGTGCCGCGGCGTCGACCGGATGGATGTGGAGCGCGGGCGACTTTTCCTGCGCCAGAAAGCGTGGCGAGTTGGCAAAGCTGGTATTGAGAAAGTTGCGCGCCGGCGGTGTGATCAGCGCCAGCGGAAATTGCGCTGCCAGCGGACTTTGCCGCCATTCGTGCGGTTCGATGAAAGTCGGCAGCGGGTCGAGCCCTGCACTGGCGAGCATCTCGCTGAAAAATTCGCATTTTCCGGAAGGTGTCGGGAACCCGCCCGCTGCGAACGGAGCTTCGCCAAGTGGCAGATTGAGGCGGGCGTGACCTTCGGCCTTCAGCCTTTCCCAGGAAAGCCCGGCAAGGCGCGGATCGCTCCAGTCGAAAGCCTGGCGGCACAGGTCTTCGTCGCTGTCGGCAAAACAGGCTTCGCTGAAGCCCATTTGCCGGGCCAGGCGGCGGAACAGTTCGGTGTTCGGCAGCGCTTCAGCGAGCGGCACGATCGCCGGCAGGTTGACCTGCAGGTGCAGGTGCCCGTAAGACTTGTGGATGTCGAGCTGTTCCATGTGGCTGGTGGCCGGCAGCAGGAGGTCGGCGTAGTCGGCGGTATCGGTCTGGAAAAGGTCATGAACGACGGTGAACAGGTCGTTGCGGGCCAGGCCACGTTCCACCTCGGCCGACTGTGGAGCAACCGCGAGCGGATTGCTGTTGTACACGAACAGCGCCTTGATCGGCGGTTGCGCGCGCAGCAGCTCATGGCCAATGGTGCTCATGTTGACCGTTCGCGGTGCCGGCGTCGGCATCAGGTCCGGTCGTTCGAGGGCGGCGGTATCGACCGGGTAATTGCCGGAACTGGACAGCAGCACGCCACCCGCTGCGTCTCGCCAGGCACCGGTGAGCGCCGGCAGGCAGGCGACGCTGCGCAGCGCCATGCCGCCGCCGGCGCTGCGGTTGATGCCGTAATTGGTCCGAATCGCTGCTGGTCGGGTGCTGCCGTAAGCATGCGCGAGGTTTTCAATCTCCTGAGTGCTGATGCCGCAGATCGCCGCGACCCGCTGCGGCGGGTATTCCAGCACGCGTTGCTTGAGCGCTTCGAAGCCGAGCGTATAGCGAGCAAGGTAATCGTGGTCGAGCAGATCGTCGCGAATCAGTACGTGCATCAGTCCGAGCGCCAGGGCGCTGTCGGTTCCCGGCAGCAACGCGATGTGCTGGTCGCACTTGTCGGCGGTGGTGGTGCGGCAGGGGTCGATGGCAATCAGGCGCGCACCGCGCCGCTTTGCCTCCTGCGCCAGGCGCCAGAAGTGCAGGTTGGAGACGACACTGTTGGTTCCCCAAAGAATGATCAGGCGCGCATCGACAACGTTTTCGGCGTCGAAACCGACGCTGGCGCCGATCGTTGCCCGGTAACCCATCGCGCCGGCGCTGGCGCAGATCGTTCGGTCGAGTTGCGAGGCACCGAGACGGTGGAAGAAGCGGCGGTCCATCGAAGCATAGCCGAGCATGCCGGAGTTGCCGGCATAGCTGTAGGGAACGATTGCCTCGGCGCCGTCTGCGGCGGCGATGCGGCGGAAGCGATCGGCAATCGTGGCCAGCGCCTCATCCCAGGAGATGCGCTCGAATCTTGCTCCCGGACCCTTGGCACCGATCCGGCGCGCCGGGTGCAGCAGGCGCTCGGGATGGTAGATACGTTCGGGGTAGAAAGCGACCTTGGTACACAACACGCCGGCCGTCGGTGGGTGATCGGCAGCACCGGCGACCTTGAGCACGCGGCCCTCGCTGACCGTGACGTCGAGCGCGCAGGTATCCGGGCAATCGTGTGGGCAGGCGCCGCGTACCGTGTGGGTGGCAGTTGGCGCAGAAGCGGGGTTGGCCATGGGGTGTTTCCCTGCGGGTGTCGATGGCGAGAAGATAGCACACCGACTGGAGTAGAATGCTGCCAATGCTGGTTCTTGGCATCGAATCCTCCTGCGATGAAACGGGTATGGCGCTGTACAGCACCGATGCTGGCGGCGCTCTGCTTGCGCACGCCCTGCACTCGCAGGTGTGCATGCACGCCGACTACGGCGGGGTGGTGCCGGAACTCGCGTCGCGCGATCATATCCGACGACTCGTACCACTGCTGCGCCAGGTGCTGGCCGACAGCGGCTGTTCGCTGGCGGGGCTCGACGCCGTTGCCTACACGCAGGGGCCAGGCCTGGCGGGAGCCCTGCTGGTTGGGGCGGCTTTTGCCGAAGCGCTGGCGACAGCGCTCGGAGTCCCGACCGTGCCGGTGCATCACCTCGAAGGCCATCTACTGTCGCCCTTGTTGTCGAGCAAGCCGCCGCGTTTTCCCTTTGTTGCCCTGCTCGTTTCGGGTGGCCATAGCCAGTTGATGCGGGTGACCGGCGTCGGGGAATACGAGTTGCTGGGTGAAACCCTCGATGACGCCGCCGGCGAAGCTTTCGACAAGACCGCCAAACTGCTCGGTCTCGGCTACCCTGGCGGCCCGGCACTGGCTGCACTGGCCGATACGGGTCGGCCCGGTCAGGTCAAGCTGCCACGCCCGATGCTGCACTCCCCTGACCTCGACTTCAGTTTCAGCGGTCTGAAAACCGCAGTGCTGGTGAAGGTGCGCGAGTTGGCGACGATCAGTGATCAGCAGCGGGCGGATATTGCGCGGGGATTCCAGGATGCGATTGTCGAAGTCCTGGTCAGCAAGGCGCTGCGCGCGGTAACTGTCAGCGGTCTGCAGCAACTGGTGGTCGCTGGTGGCGTCGGTGCCAACCGCGAACTGCGGCGCCAGCTCGACGCCCATGCAGCGAAGGCGAGGATCGCCGTTTTCTACCCGGAACTGGAATTCTGTACCGACAACGGCGCGATGATCGCGCTGGCCGGAGCCTTGCGGCTCCAGGCGGGAATCTCCAGCAAACCGCCCGGCGCTTTCGCGGTGCGACCGCGCTGGCCACTGACTGGCGCTTGATCCATCCCTTGTTATTGATTGCGCGAGCGGTGATGGGTGTGGGGTTTGCTCAAGTTCGGTCATTTCTCGCCTGAAGACTCTCGCCTGGGTGGGATAAATGGAATCAGACCTTTCTCGAAAGCCATCTGCTGTACTTCGAGAGGCATTTCGCGTATATCGACCGTGAACCCGTTGACCTGCAGCAACCAGACCAAGGGGTTGTCAGCGAGTCGGCTGGGCAAGTTCCATTCAGGAGACATCGGACTCATCTTCAGCAGATCCCGGATTTCCTTTGATTTGTTCTGCCCGGTGCTTCCGGCTACGCCGAAAAACTCACAGATGGCTCTTGACTTGCAATGCGGCGTTTGAGATGAGTCATCGAGAAAATTGATGCGCCCGACCGCCAGGACCGCAGCGGCCGCCCAGACATTCTCCGTGCCTCTTGACAATGGCGAGGGTCGCTTCCTGGCCAGAGCGCCGACGACGTGATGGATCACTTGCCGATATTCTTCGTTAAGCTGCCTAGCGCAGAACTCATCGGTGAGTGCCGTGATGGCAGCGAATTTATCGGCCATGAGTTTGGGAATTTTTTCAGGCGATGATGACATAATGACAATAGATAAATATTATTTTTATGTAAAACAACGTCTCTGCTATGTGATTTTTACTTTACCGTCAATTGTACGATATACAGATTAAAATCACTGCACACCTATTTGACAGTATCGGACACGCCAATGAGGCGTTCACAATAGCGCGCGATCAGGTCGATTTCGAGATTGACCCGGCTGCCGGTTTGCAGGCATCCAAGGGTGGTCGATGCAAGCGTGTGCGGGATCAGGTTGATGCTGAAGGCCGCACCGTCGACCGAGTTGGTCGTCAGGCTGACCCCATCGACGCTGATCGAGCCCTTGCGTGCAATGTATCTGGCGAGATTTTCCGGCGCACGGATTTCAAGCAGGCGATTGTCGCCGACCGGATCGAAACGCAGCACCTCGCCAACGCCGTCGACGTGGCCGGAGACGAGATGCCCACCCAGGCGATCAGCCAGACGCAGCGCCTTTTCCAGGTTGACCGGTCCAGGTGCCGCGAGACCAACGGTACACGCCAGCGATTCGGGCGAGACATCGACAAAAAAACAGTTGTCCTGTTTGTCGACCACCGTCAGGCAGACGCCGCTGCAGGCGATCGAATCGCCGATCCCGACATCATCCAGTCCGAGCGGGCCGGCGTCGACCGTCAGCCGGACGGTTGCGGCGCCGTCATCACGCGGGGTGATGTGGGTGATCTGGCCAACAGCGGCAATGATTCCAGAAAACATGGCAAATACCGATCGGACCGAAAAGAGATGGGAGATCTTAACATGTCGCACTGCCCCCGTTCCTGCGCCGGCATGCGGGCGGGCGCTGCGCGGGCACCGGTCAGTCTCTAATCCTCTTCCACTCCCGTTTCGGTCGGCAGCTCGTTGATCCACGCTTCCAGCAGGGTATAGGCGACGGCCAGAACGACCGGGCCGACGAAGATGCCGACCAGTCCAAAGGCCAGCATGCCGCCGATGACGCCGGCGAGGATCAGCAGCAAGGGGAGGTCGGCGCCTTGCCGGATCAGGAGCGGACGCAGGAAGTTGTCCATGGTGCCGACGAAAATCGCCCAGACGAGAAGAAAAGTGCCCCAGCCGCTGCTGTCACTCCAGTACAACCAGAAAACGGCGGGTGCGAGAACCAGCCCCGGTCCAAGCTGCGCGATGCAGCACATGAACATCAGTGCGGTCAGGACGGGGACGAACGGCAGGCCGGCGATGGCCAGGCCGATGCCGCCAAGGATCGACTGTACGAATGCGGTAATGCCGACTCCGAGGGCCACGGCGCGAATCGCCTGACCGGCTAGCACCACCGCGCTCTCGCCGCGCGCACCGCCGAGACGGTGGCCGAAACGCCGTACGCCGGCAGCGAAGCTCTCGCCAGAGGCATAGAGGATCGCAGACAGCGCGACGGTGAGCAGAAACTGCACGAAAACCAGTCCGAAGTTGCCCACCTCGCTGACGAACCACTTGGTCAGGTTGCCCGCGTAGGGTGCCGCCTTGGCGGTGAGTTCTGCCGTTCCGACGGCCGCAAGCTGCGCCCAGGCCTCCTCGGCACGTGCGCCGACCAGCGGCAGATCACTGACCCATGCGGGTAGCAACGGAAGTTTGAACTCGGTCAGGTCTTTTCCCCATTCCACGATCCGGTCGGCATTGTCGACGAGGGTGGCAATCGCCAGTGACAGAGGAACGACCAGAACCAGCAGGACCAGGAGGGTCATGGCGATCACTGCCGGGGCGCGGCGATTGCCAAGACGTTGCTGCACCCGCAGCAGCAGGGGCCAGGTGGCGATGACGACCATTGTTGCCCAGATCAGTGCCGGCAGAAACGGGCGCAGGATCCAGACCGAAGCGGCGATCAGCGCACAGAGGAAAAGCACCGCCAGTACAGGACGGGCCATTTCGGGTTCGTTGGGGTTCATCAATATGGTCATCCAAATCCAGGGTTTTCCGGGGGGGCTGCAAGCGTGATCCATGATTCGCCCGGCAAGGACTTCTCTGGCTTGCCTGTCGAGCGCATGGTAGCGCAATTCGGGGCTGGCGAGCTACGCTGCGGCTTGGCCAGGCAAGTGGCTGCCTGCTCGCCAGTCGGCAGACCTCCTGTGCCTGGCGGCAGGCTGCGCTTTTCGGAATAGAATGGCCCGCGGGCGCCTTGCCCGATTGCCTGTGAATCGCTGACCCGTCCCGATGATGAACCATGCGCTGCTCTTTTCCGTTTTCATAGTCGCTTCCTGTGGGCTGGCTTACGAGTTGATCGCCGGGGCGCTGGCGAGCTATCTGCTCGGCGACTCGATCACCCAGTTCTCGACGGTCATCGGCACCTACCTGTTCGCCATGGGAATCGGTTCGTGGCTGTCGCGCTACATCGAAAAACATCTGGTGGCGCGCTTCATTCAGGTCGAGTTGCTGGTCGGCATTCTCGGCGGCTTCTCGGCGGCGGCGCTGTTCTTCATCTTCGCCTGGTCGTCGGCGCCGTTCAAGCTGGCGCTGTATCTGGTGGTGGTCGCCATCGGCGTGCTGGTCGGGCTGGAAATTCCGCTGATCATGCGCATCCTCAAGCGCGACCTGGTATTCAAGGATCTCGTCTCGCAGGTGCTGACCTTCGATTACCTCGGCGCGCTTGCCGTTTCGATTCTCTTTCCCGTGCTGCTGGTGCCGCATCTCGGGTTGATGCGCAGCGGCCTGTTGTTCGGCCTGCTCAACGTCGCGGTGGCGCTCTGGGCGTGCTGGCTGTTTCGCCAGCAACTGCAGAACGCCGGCTGGCTGCGCGTGCAGGGCGGTGTGTCGCTGCTGGCGCTGCTCGCGGCATTTGCCGCGGCCGGCGAACTGACTTCGCTGGCTGAAGCGCATCTCTACGCCGACGAAATCGTGCATGCCGAGAACACGCCGTATCAGCGCATCGTCGTCACCCGCTGGAAGGATGATTTGCGCCTCCATCTCAACAACAACCTGCAGTTCAGTTCGCGCGACGAGTACCGCTATCACGAGGCGCTGGTCCATCCGGGGCTGGCCACGCTGCCGGCAGCAGGCGCGTGCTGGTGCTCGGCGGCGGCGACGGGCTGGCCCTGCGCGAGATCCTCAAGTACCCGCAGATCGAGTCGGTGACGCTGGTCGACCTCGACCCGGCGATGACGCGCCTCTTCGCCAGCGCGCCGCCCCTGCGCAAACTCAATCAGGACGCGCTGCACTCGGCCGAAGGTGCAGGTAGTCAATGCCGACGCCCTGCAGTGGCTCGAGGAAAACGACGATCTATTCGATTTCGTCGTCGTCGATTTTCCCGATCCGTCGAACTTTGCGATCGGCAAACTCTACAGCGCCGCTTTCTACCGCCTGCTCGAAAAGCACCTGGCGGGAGGGGGCTGGCAGTTGTCCAGTCCACCTCGCCGCTCTACGCCCGACAATCCTTCTGGTGCGTCGTCACGACGCTGGAGAGCGTCGGCCTGATCGCCACCCCCTACCACGCCCTGGTGCCGTCGTTCGGCGAATGGGGTTTCGTGCTCGCCGGTCGCCGCGACTATCGGCCGCCGCAGTCCTATGCCGTCGACACCCGCTTCCTGAGCCCCGAGACGACGCCGGCACTGTTCTCTTTCCCAAGGACATGGCGCGCGTCGAGGCCGAGGTGAACCGGCTCAACAACCAGGTGCTGGTCCGCTACTTCGAGCACGAGTGGCGGCAGGTGATCCGCTGATGGATCGACGCGATTTCCTCACTCAGTTGCCGCAACTGCCGTGCAGTTTCGCTCGCCGGCTGCAGCAGCGCACCAGTTCCCTTGCCGCCTGGCGATCTGCTCGGGGCTTCGCTCGACCTCGGCCATCGGCTGCGTGAGCGGAACTTCGCTCCGCCCGGCGAGACCAGGCAGGTACCGGTGCTGATCGTCGGCGCCGGTATCGGCGGACTCGCCGCCGGCTGGAAACTTGCCCAATCGGGCTTCGCCGATTTCCTGATCGTTGAACTCGAGAGCGAAGCTGGCGGCAATTCGCGCGCCGGGAGCAACGCCGTCAGCGCCTATCCCTGGGGCGCGCATTACCTGCCACTGCCGACACGCGAGGCGACAGCGGTGCGCGAGTTGCTCGCCGAGCTGGGTGTGCTGCAGGGCGATCCGCGCGCCGTGCAGCCGGTCTATGACGAGCGCTACCTGTGTGCGACGCCGCAGGAGCGACTCTATCGTCACGGCCGCTGGCAGGAAGGCCTGCTGCCACAGACCGGGGTCAGTGCCGCCGAGCGCCACCAGTATCAGCAGTTCGGCGAATTGATGGAGGATTTCAGACTCCGCCGCGATGGCCTCGGGCGACGTGCCTTCGCCTTGCCGATGGCGCTGTCGAGCCGCGCTCCCGAGCTGCTGGCGCTCGACCGGATCAGCATGCGCGACTGGCTGCTCGCGCAGGGTTTCGATTCACCGCATCTGCACTGGTACGTCAACTACGCCTGCCGCGATGACTATGGAACCGGCAGCGCGGCGGTTTCGGCCTGGGCCGGCATCCACTATTTTGCCTGTCGCGACGGCGAGGCGCAGAACGCAGGCAGCGAAACCGTGCTCACCGCACCGGCAGGCAACGCCTGGCTGGTGGCCGGCATGCTGCGCTCGATCCGGGCGCGCGTTGGCGAGCGCTTGCTGACGCGTGCGCTGGTCTTCCATGTCGCTACCGCTGCGCGCGGCCGCCCGATCGCCGTCGATCTGTACTTGCCAGGCGAAGACCAAACGCTGCGCCTGCTCGCCGAACAACTGATCTGGGCCGCGCCCTTGTTTCTCGTTCCCCAGGTCTTCGCCGGACAGCCCGCGTTGCAGGCCGCCGCTCGCAGCTACAGCTACGCGCCCTGGCTGGTCGCCAACCTGACCTTGTCGCGCTTCCCCGACGACCGTGCCGGCGCAGCACCGGCCTGGGACAACGTCCTCTACGGCGCTGCCAGCCTGGGTTATGTGGTGGCGACGCACCAGCAGATGCGCCTGCGACCGGGGGCAACGGTGTTCACCTGCTACCGGGCCTTCGACGACATGAGCCCGCAACAGGGCCGAGAAGCGCTGCGCGACACGCCACGCGAGATCTGGGCCGAACAGATCCTCGCCGAACTCGAACAGCCGCATCCTGACATCCGGCAACTGACGACTCGCCTGGATGTCTTTCGCAATGGTCATGCCATGGCCCGCCCCTTGCCCGGTCTGATCACTGGTGCGGCGCGCCAGCAATTCGCCATCGACGGCGAACGCCTGCGCTTCGCACACGCCGACGTCAGCGGCTTTTCGCTGTTTGAGGAGGCACAGTACCGCGGCGTGCTGGCCGCAGAAAGAACGCTGCGCCGGCTCGGGGTACGCTTTCGTTCTTCACTGGGGTGATGTGGTGACGGTTCAGGAACTCGGCGATTGTCCGGGCAGCATGTCACTGGCGAGCGTAATGCACTGCCAGCCAGACCGTCTCCGCCTGCGGATCCGTCCACGCCACCCGGTGCTTCTGGTGTGCCGGGATCAGCAGCCAGTCGCCCGGGCCCAGGCGGACTTCATGACCGTCGGCGAAAGCCAGGCGAGCGGCACCTTGCACAAGCAGCACCCATTCGTTGCGCTCCTGGTCATACCAGAATTGTTCCGGCGAGACATGGCCTCGGGAGACGATACGTTCGATGTGGACGGCGTCACTCCGGGCCAGGGTTTCGCAGAGTTCTTCGGGGAGGTCGCGAGGGATGTTGGCGAAGAGGTTGTTCATGGTGCCAGGGATCAGGCGGTCATCGCCGGATAGTCGGTGTAGCCTTCCGGTCCCGGCGTATAGAACGTCCCCGGATTGGGCTTGTTCAGCGCTGCGCCGGCCTGGATTCGTGCCGGCAGATCGGGATTGGCGAGGAAGCCGGTGCCAAAGGCAACCGCGTCGAGCCTTCCTTCGCCAATGGCCTGCGCCGCTTCGCTGGCGGTGTAGCCCATGTTGCCGATCAGCGCCCCCTGGTAGTTCGCCCGCACCGGCGTCAGTACGTCACCGCTCTGCTGCCGGAAGAAGTCGGCGCGCATCACGTGCAGGTAGGCGAGGGCGAAATCGTTGAGCCGTTCGGCAAGCCAGGTGGCGAGTCCGATCGGGTCGCTGTCGATCATGCTGTTGTAGCTGTTGAGCGGCGAAAGGCGCAGGCCGACCCGGTCGCTGCCCCAGACGCCACTGACGGCTGCGATCACTTCGAACAGCAGGCGAGCCCGGTTTTCGAGCGAGCCACCGTATGGACCCGAGCGCTTGTTGGCGCCGTCGCGCAGGAACTCGTCGAGCAGGTAGCCGTTGGCGCCGTGGACTTCGACGCCATCGAAGCCCGCTGCCCGGGCATTTTCGGCCGCTTTCCGAAAGCCGGTGACAATGCCCGGCAGTTCGTCGTCGCGCAGTTCGCGCGGGATGACGTAGGGCTGCTTGCCCTGCGGTGTCAGCACCTCGTCACCTGTGATCGCAATCGCGCTCGGGGCCACCGGCTGGGCGCCACCGTTCAGCAGCGGATGGCACGCGCGGCCGCCGTGCCAGATCTGCAGGAAGATTCGGCCGCCGGCGGCGTGCACTGCATCGGTGGTCCGCTTCCAGCCGGCCACCTGGGCGGGGGAGTGTATTCCGGGCTCCCTCCAGAATGCGGAGTTGTTCTCCATCGCCATGGTGGCTTCGGCAATGATCAACCCGGCAGTCGCTCGCTGGGCATAGTATTCGCTCATCAATGCAGTTGGCACGTGCTCGGCGTCGGCCCGGCAGCGGGTCAGGGGGGCCATGAAAATCCGGTTCGGCACAGTCAGGCGGATCTTCCCCCAGCCAGCAAGCGCAGTTATGCTGTAACTATCGGTTTTTGTTAAAAAAATAGCCGATGCCGCAAAAGCGGCGCCTGCCTACGCGGCGAGCTTGTCGGCTTTGGCCTTGAGCGGGAAGGACAGACCGATGGCGCTGAGGATTTTGGCCTGTTGATCGTCCGGGCGTGGCAGATGCGTGTGACGCTGACCGTTGCGGTCGGTGGTGTAGAGATAGGTCAATCGTCCGAGGGCCACCAGGGCGTCGTCCGGGGTGATGGCGGCGGGGTCGTCTTCGGTGCTGCCGAAGGTCTGCCGCAGAGCCGCTTCAAACCGCCGCGTGATTTTTAAGGCCAGCATCGCCACGAAGACATGCGCCTTGGTCCGCTCGGCCTTGCGCAGGAAGATCGGGCGAATTTCCAGAAAGGTGGTTTTCACGGTGCGGAAGTTGCGCTCGACTTTTTGCAGATCGCGATAACGCGCATCGACCGTCTTCGCGTCCATCAAGGTGAGCGGCACATTGGTTTCCAGCAGATAGCAGCCGTCGAGCAGAGCGTCTTGCTCTTTGGCCTCCTCGTCGATGGTACAGACAATGACGCGTTCTTTCAGCGTCAGGGTGACAAACGCGCTGAGCTTGTGGCTCTTGGTCCAGCGCTGCAAGGCGGCCAGGCCTGCTGCCGCGCTGGCGCGCTTGGAGTCCTTGACGAAGGCATTACGTTCGGCGACCTTCGCTTGCAACTGCGCCAGCTTGTCCTCCCGCCGACGCTCCTCGCGCACCCGCACAGTCTCGTTGCGGCGCACGATCAGGCGTTTATCGTTGTGCTCCACCTCGCACAGATGCGCATCGAAGAGATCCGTCTGCAGCACCCCCTCCTTGAGGAAGGTGCGTATCTGCGCGTCCGTCAACGCCGTGATATAACGGAAGCCCTGTACCGACAGCGCGGCTTTCCCCTTGGCCTTGATCATTCCCCGATCGCCGACCATCACCACCTCGGCAATGCCGAATTGTTCCTTCAGGATCGTGATCTGGCTGGCCACCGTCGTCGGGTCCGCGGTATTCCCTTCGAAGACCCGCACGGCCAGAGGCTCCCCGTCCTCCGCGGTCAACAAACCGATGACGATTTGCGGCTTGCCGCGCTTGCCGTCGCGGTTGTAACCATATTGCCCCAGCTCGTTGCATTCCCCTTCAAAGTAGCTCGAAGTGACGTCGTAAAGCACCAGCACGGGCGGTTGGCCCTGCGCCTTGACATAGGCCTGGTAAAGCTCCCGCTCGATGCGTTCCTGCTGGCTCGCCAGCCAGTCCAGCGCGGCATAGAGGTCGTCCTCATCGAACGCCTCCACCGCCAACACATCGGCCACCGTGTGCTGTTTCGCCCAGCGTACCGCCGACAACCGCGAGCCACCATGCGCGATACGCGCGAGAATCAGGAACAGGTTGAGCTTGCTTTCCGCAGCGCTGCCCAGCACCCGCGTGAGGCCCACCTGGTCGGCCAACTGCTTGAGGGCAAACAGCACCCCAAAAATCTCGCCGCTGGTCATCTCTCCCGACCAGTCGTCGAATTCGCCCTTCACCAGACGTTCCATGGCGACGATTCGTTCCGGTGCCCAGTTCGTCAGATTGGCGATGGTTCGTGTGCAGACTTTGCCTCCCTCGCGATAGGACTCGCGAAGCAGGATGGCCGGCCTGGACTTTCGGTTGGGGACGCGGGCGATGTACATGCCGACAATAATAGCCAATAGCACATTGTTTGTAAATAGCTATTATTATATTTACATGCCTACATTTTTGCCGATTTTCTGGTTTCTTGCCATGAATCAACGACTTACCTCAAGGGCTCCGGGAAGGTCCGTCAGGGCGCCAAGCTTGAGCGGGCTGAAAAGCGTGGTCATGGTTGCAAGTCTCCTGAGATATGGGGTGACGAATACTAACCTAACCTTGCGCAGTGACTGGATCACTTCTGCTGAGCAGCTGGCATTGATTGAGATCCTCGAAGAAAGCTTTTCGAGGATTGACGATCAACTTGCCTTCCAGGCACATTCATGCTGACGGTGCGGGCGACCCTGAACGCAAGCGGAAGGAGCAGGCTCAGCCGGCAATCGATAGACTGTACCAGGAACACGCGGACGCGCGTCGCGGGGTCGCCGTCATTCCGGTGCGCGAGACGGAAGCGTGTGCCATCGTCGATGGCGATGCCCTGCGCAGTGTGTTTGGTACCACGCTCAGCGATGAGGCACTCGGTTTGCCTTCGTCGGAGGGAATCGCGGAGGGACTCCCGATCCGAAAGCATTGCTGAAACGCCGCGGGCGCTGATCCAGGCGATGGTCGAGTGTGTACGGCCTGAGCCGATGAAGTCGATTGAACATCAAATCGGGTGATCTCTCTCAGCACCTGAAGGGCAAGGTGTCCGCACATCTGGTGCGTTACGCGGATGACTTTGTCGTCATGTTGAACGACATCCCGCTGCGGCTCGACTGCCTGAGTCTGCCCGGCAGTTGAACCGCAGTGCCGGCCCGTCACCCGTGCAGCGGTTCAGCGGCTGACCAGGGGCACGATATCCGTCGCACGCTTCTCGGCCTGTTTGGCGGACCTCTTTTCCTTGGGAGTCAACAGCGGCTGCTTCTTCTGTTCCTTGTTGCCCTGCCTTATCTTGCCCATGATCGTACTCCTCGTGAGCACCCGCGAACGCAGGTGTTTATCGAGTATAGGCCGATCAGCGAGCAGAAACCGCCGCTCGGAAAATAAGTTGACGGCAGCTGGGAGCCCGTCTGTCTGCGGGCGGAACCTCTCCGCCGGTACGATGGTCTGTCTGTGACGCTTGACTGCCCGAGAAGCCGGCTGCGGCGATCGTCTGCGTCGTTAGGCCTTCCGGGTGCCATCGCTTTCACTTCCTTCAACTTCACTGGAGATCACCATGAGCCAATACCAGATCGCCGTTGTCGTCGGCAGCCTGCGGCGCGATTCGTACAACTGCCGCCTGGCGACCGCCGTCAGCCGGCTGGCGCCGTCCAACTTCCTGTTTTCCCAGGTACAGATCGGCGATTTGCCGCTCTACAACCAGGACGACGATAGCCGTCCCGCCGATTCGGTCAGCCGCTTGAAGTCCGAAATCTCGGCCGCACAGGGCCTGCTGTTCGTCACTCCCGAATACAACCGTTCGCTCCCAGGGGTGCTCAAGAACGCGATCGACCACGCCTCGCGCCCATATGGCCAGAATGCCTGGGCGGGCAAGCCCGCCGGCGTCCTCGGCGCGTCCATCGGAGCGATCGGCACGGCGATGGCGCAACAGCATCTACGCAACATCCTCGCCTACCTCGATGTGCCGACGCTTGGCCAACCGGAAGCCTTCGTTCATGTCAAGGAGGGTTTGTTCGACGAGGCCGGCAACATTGGCGAAGGTAGCCGGCAGTTCCTGCAGAACTGGGTGGACCGCTACGTGGCCTGGGTGAAGCAGCACAACGACCGATGAGTTGACCATGACCTCCACCGCCAACTATGCGCCATCCGCGGGCGCCCGCCGGGCCGCCATCCGGAGCGGCAGCCGGCAGGGCGATCCGGTGCGCGCTGCAGAAGCGATCATTCAAGCGGTCGAAGCGCCGCAGGCGCCGCTGCATTTGCTGCTTGGCCGGCCCGCGCGCGAACTGGCCGCCGGGCTCCAGCGCCGTACCGCGCGCCATTGCCGCAGGCCGGCCCGCGCTCAAACTGGCCACCGTCAAGCTGAAGGAGTTTTCGGCGGAGATGGCGACGTGGCGAGACCTCTCGCTCGGTGCCGACTTTCCGGACGCGGGTTGACCGGAAATGGTTCGCAGGATCGACAGCCGGCATTCGCAAAGCCTTGAACTTCTCACCGGCAGGCCTGATTCCCAACCGCGCTCAGACGCTCGAGATATTGCGGCTGATGGGCCGGCATCGCCCCCTGCTGATGCTCCTTGGCGATGACGATGGCTATGGCACGCGCTGGCTGCTGGACGGCCAGGAGGTGCTGCCAGGAATCGCCAAGTACCTCATGGAAGCGGGTCTGGTTGCCGACGCGGGGGCCACCGGCTTAGGTGTCCGCAGGCTCGCGCTGACCGAATCCGGGGACCGCGTTCGCAAGGACGGCGAGACCTGGTGGAAGAGCCTCGGTTTCATCGAACGCCTGAAAATCCGGATCCTCGGTTGATGAGGCGCGAATGACCATCATCGAACGAGCCACCGCCCCTGCCTCTGCAGCCGCATCCCCTCCCGGTGTCCCGCCCCTGCTCGTCCGCCAGGCCAGTGCGCGTGATCCGGTGGTCTTCATCAGCTACTCGCGTAGCGACCGGCAGATCGCCGATCGTCTGGTCGCCGACCTGCAGCACGCCGGCCACGCCTGCTGGCTCGATACCAGCGACATCCCCGGCGGCGAGATATGGCTGGCGGCGATTGCCGACGGCATCGAGCGCGCCCATGCCTTCGTCAACCTGGTATCGACGGCCGCCAACGCCAATGCCAACGACTGGGTGCGGTTGGAGTACCTGCAGGCAAGGAAGCGCGGCAAGCCTATCTCTCGCGCTTGCTGTCGCTGAACAGGGCAAAGTCGTTCACGTAGAGCAGGGCGCCGCTGCGCGGCGCTTCAGAGAACCAGCAAACCAGAACAGAGAGCAGTGTGCCGGTGGCCAACGGTTCAAATGATGGGGGAGACACACCACACCCGAAAGCCGAGAAGGCAGTAGCGGACGCCGGGATGGGAGGCAATCCTCGCAACTTAGCACATAGTCATGCGGGTTTGTACGCATGAGAGAGATGAGGTTTGGGTTGAGGGTGATGGGGATTCGTTCGCTCGGGGACGAGCTTCTGCAGGTCCCTGGCGATCTCTTTCATCAGGGATTTGAGTTGGCGGGTAGTAGCCGCGCCGGCCAGCAGCCAGCGGCCGACTTTTTCCTTGATCTTTTGGATCGCCTGGGTACGGTTGATTCTGTAGGGGGAGTCGGGGTCGAGGTGGGCATCAGTCGCGACATAGGCGGCCAGGGCATTGAGGTTGTCGAAGCTCACCTTGGCCCCAAAGTCCTGATTGGCGGCGTGCCAGGACAGGCCGGAAGTGTGCTCGAGGCCGAGGCGATGCTTGATCCGTTTGAAAGCCTCCTCAATTCTCCAGCGAGAATGATAGAGCCCCGCGAAAGCGGCAGTGGGAAAAGCGATCGCATCCAATAGAGAGGTCATCACCCCATGAATCCGCCCATTTGGGGTCACTACCCGCACCAGGCGAACCGTCGTGGACGTCCACGGGCAGTCGTAGTCTTCGGCATCACGCCGGTTCGGTGCGCGCAGCGTGACCACCCGTTCGCTTTCGCCGGAGCGCAGGAATTCACGCACCACCTTGAATCCACGGGAAAGATCGCAACGGATACAGAAATGAATGGGGCGCGCGATGAGGACTGCGGGCAGCCACCGGCAGGGAAAGCCCCGGTCAAGGAGCAGCAGATCCTGCGGGCACAGCTCATCAATCGATTCGAAGAGCATCTGTCGTTCGTTACCACTGCCCATCTGCAACTTGAAGCTGAGAAACCGTTCGATTCCCGGCAAGTAAAGGCCGAACGCCACGCCACTGACGATCGAACGTATCCCCTTCTTCCGCATCGTCAGCTGAACCGTCGTGCCATCGCCGGCAACCACCCGCAGCCCCTGCCATCGAGGAATCGATATCTCCTTCTCCACGTGGGCGATCAACTCCCGGTTCACCTCGTCGAAGACCCGCGAACTGATCTTGTAGCGCGCGGCGGAAAACGCTTGTGCGCTCACTTTCCGGATCGACTCCGCCCGATTCCGGAGGTCGGCAAAGAACGTATTCAACTCCGACTGGACGGCGCCCTGTACACCCGAGAGCAGAAAGCTCAGGATCACGGGGAAGGTGAGCTTGCGGTCGCGGGTGAAATGCCGGGGATCGAGACGGGATTTCTCCATCAGGTCCTGGGAGGACAGATAGCGGGCGAGTGCATTAATTACATTTGAATACTTCAGGGTCAGTGATGGCATCAGTTCTCTCTTCTGATCAGCTTGTTGGAGAGACGCTATGGTATATGAACTACGCGGACAAAGAGATCTTCGATGAATTATGCTTTCGTCCTAAGTTGGGAGGATTGGGATGGGAGGGGTCGCGGCAAGCACAACGCGCGTTGATACGGTCGTAGTCCCACGCGCCGCCGCGCACCACGCGCGGGCCATCACCATCCTCCGGATTCTCGGCCGTCTTCGGCGTGATAGGGATAGGGCCGGTAGAGGCTGCCGGTCCACTCCCACACATTGCCGCTCATGTCCGCGATACCTTGCGGGGTGTCTCCAACGGGAAACACACCCACCGGCGTCGTGCCGCGCACGTGGCTTTCGAAACTGTTGAAATGAGCAGGGTCGAAGTCGCCTTCCCAGGCGTAGCACCGCCCGGCCCGGCCACGCGCGGCCGCCTCCCACTCGACCTCGCTTGCCGGGCGGGAAGTCGTCGCGCAGGAAGCGGTGCCATTGCTCGATCCGCTCGCGAAAGTCGTCCACGTCGCGGTGCGGCATTTCGTTGAGCGCATCGAGCAGCAACAGGACGCGGCGCTCGCCCAGCAGCACTTCCAGGTCGGGCAGACACGGCGTCTGCCGATGCCACTGCGCCTGCAGCCAGTCGAGCGGGCGCGGCGCATTCCTGGCCGGATCCCTGTCGAGCGGATACTCGCCGAGCGATACGAAGAGCGAAACCCTGTCGCTTCCCTCAGCAAAACATTGGCGGGTATCATCAAGCTGCAAGCGCCGCAGCAGGGTGGACTTGCCGCAACCCGGCGAGTCGGCGACGCCCGGTTCTTCGCCGGGGTGAGGGTTCGCCGACGAGGACGCACCGGCTGTGCAGCAGCGTGCGCTGCCTGCCCCGATGCTGACCAGCAAACGGCGGCATGACCGGACTGGGTGGCTACATGGCGCCCTGATCCGGAGTGGTGCAGCCGCTGACCTCGGCCACTTCAACCATCCGCATTGATTCGGGCAATCAGTTCCTGCTGAACCTCGTCGGCCTTTTCCACGGGAATCTGGCATGTCCCGGCAGCGCTGTGCCCGCCTCCGCCGTACTGCAACATCAGTGCGCCAATGTCGGTTCTGGAGCTACGGTCAAAAATGGATTTTCCGGTGGCAAAAACCACATTCTGCTTTTTAAGGCCCCAGAGCACATGGATGCTGATGTTGGTCTGCGGGTACATGGCATAAATGACGAAGCGGTTGCCTGCGTAAATCGTCTCTTCGTTTCGCAAATCCAGGATCGCCAGGTTCTGGTGTACCGTCGTACAGCGACTGATCTGATCCTTGAAGAGTCCCTCCTGCTCGCGAAAAAGCGTCACGCGCTCCTGCACATCGGCTTGCTCGAGGATTTCATCAATGGGATGCGTCTTGCAATAATCGATCAACAGCATCATCAACTGATAATTGCTGATGCGAAAATCCCGGAAGCGTCCGAGTCCCGTGCGCGCATCCATCAGAAAGGATAGCAGTTCCCAGCCGTCCGGATGGAGTACATCGTCCTGGGTAAACTGGGCTGAATCCGCCTTGTCTACCGCAAGCATCATCCCGTGGTCGATTTCCGGAAAGGTCCCGGAACCGCCCAGCCAGTCATAGACCACGCGCGCAGCCGATGGAGCATGGCCATCGATGATGTAATTCCTGGCATCCATGGCTTCCTGGTTGCGAATCAACTCGCTTTCATGATGATCGAAAGCAAGCGCACAAGTCTTCACATACGGCAGGTTGGTGGTGATATCCCGCTCATTGACCTCGATCAGTCCATCCTGCATGTCTTTGGGATGAACGAACTTGATCTCATCGATCAACTCGAGGTCGGTCAGGAGCATTCCGCATACGAGACCATCAAAGTCACTGCGGGTGATCAGACGGTATTTCTTGCCGGCAAGCTTCTGGACATTCGGATGCATGAAAGCGCCTCATTTCGTTCTTGGGAATTTGCTATCAAGGATGGAATATGCAACTGCAGCATCAAGAGTATATGTTTCCTCATCGACCGCGGTCAATCGTATCCACCATCTTGCGGCAGGCAGTTCGGCCGCACTCGCCATGCAGGAACGGTTAAAATCGCTGCTGCGGGATACTCTGCAGGGCCCGTCAGGCGTTTACCCGGCCTCCAGCCTTCCCACCAAGCAAGACCGATCCAGATCATCCGGGCAAATCACAGTGAAAATTCTCGAATACACCGGCCTCGACACGTCTCGCGTCAAGGCCAGCTATCGCAAGGTGGTGGAGGCCATCACACGCAACGACTTTCGTGCCGCACAGGTCAAGAAGCTGGCCAATCTCAGCCATGGCAAGTTTTACCGGGCCAGGCTCGATGACGCCGACCGGCTGTTGTTCACCCTGATTCGCCACGCTGACGAAACCTGCGCACTGATGCTGGAAGTGATCAGTAATCATGATTACGACAAGTCGCGCTTTCTGCGCGGCGCGGCGATCGACGACGAAAAGATTCCGGAGATTGGCGTTGATGAAGCGATCAGGGAAGCACAGCCGGTACGTTACCTGCACCCGGAGCGTACGACGATTCACCTGCTCGACAAGCCGATCTCCTTCGATGACACGCAGGAGGCCATCTACCGCCGGCCAGCGCCGCTGATCGTCGTCGGCTGCGCCGGTAGCGGCAAGACCGCGCTGACCCTGGAAAAGCTCAAGCACGCAGAAGGCGAGGTGCTCTACGTCACCCACTCCGCCTACCTCGCGCAGAGCGCCCGCGATCTCTATTACGCAAACGGCTTCGAGCACGCCGGTCAGGAAGCGGTGTTCCTCTCGTACCGCGAGTTTGTCGAATCGATCCGGGTTCCGCCGGGCCGGGAAGCCGGCTGGCGCGACTTTGCCGGCTGGTTCGGGCGGCTGCGGCAGGCCTTCAAGGAATTCGACGGCCATCAGGTCTTTGAAGAAATTCGCGGCGTGCTGGCAGCCGGTGCCAGCGGCGTTCTCGCACGCGACGACTACCTGGCGCTCGGCATACGTCAGTCGATCTTCCCCGTCGAGTTGCGCGACAAACTCTACGATCTGTTCGAGAAATATCGCGACTGGCTCGCCGAGGCGAAACTCTACGACCTGAATCTTGTCGCCCAGGACTGGCAACGGCTGGCCGCGCCACGCTACGACTTCGTGGTCATCGACGAGGTGCAGGACATCACCACCGTGCAACTGGCGCTGGTCCTCAAGACCTTGCGGAAGCCTGGCAATTTTCTGCTCTGCGGCGATTCCAACCAGATCGTCCATCCCAACTTCTTTTCCTGGAGTCAGGTCAAGAGCCTGTTCTGGAAAGACCCCAAGCTGGCCGAGCGGCAGGAGCTGCACGTGCTCACGGCCAATTTCCGCAACGGTCTGGAGGCCACGCGGGTCGCCAACCAGTTGCTGAAAATCAAGCAAAGGCGCTTTGGCTCGATTGACCGCGAGAGCAACTTCCTGGTTCAGGCGGTGGGCGGCGACACCGGACAGGTTGCGCTGATGCCCGACAAGGACGTCACAAAGCGCGAACTCGACCAGAAAATTCGCCAGTCTACCCAGTTCGCCGTGCTGGTGATGCGCGACGAAGACAAGGTGGAAGCGAGAAGGCACTTCGCGACGCCGCTGCTGTTCTCGATTCATGAAGCCAAGGGCCTCGAATACGAGAACATCATCCTCTACCGTTTCATTTCCGATCATCGCGCCGAGTTCAGCGAGATCGTCGAGGGCGTTGCCCGGGCCGATCTGGCCGTTGAGACCCTGGACTACCGGCGGGCAAAGGACAAGAGCGACAAGTCGCTGGAAGTCTACAAATTCTTTGTCAATGCTCTCTATGTGGCGCTGACGCGCGCCATCCGGAACATCTACGTCATCGAGTCGGACACCGCACATCCGCTCTTCGCACTGCTCGACCTGAGCCCCGGCCAGGTCAAGGTCGAGGCCAGACAATCGACCCTCGAAGACTGGCAGAAGGAAGCGCGCAAGCTGGAACTGCAAGGCAAGCAGGAACAGGCCGAAGCGATCCGTCGCACGATTCTGAAGCAGACGCCGGTACCCTGGCCGGTATTCAACGAAACCAAGGTCATCGAACTGTTGGTCAAGGTGTTTCGCGAACAGACGCCTGGCTCGAAGATGAAGCAGCAACTCTACGAATACGCGACTTGTCATGATGAGCCGCAACTGGCCGAATGGCTGGTCAGCGAGGCCAGATTCGAGCCGGCGAAAAATTTTGCGCAGCAACGCGCGACCTTCGGCCGCAAGACCTACGTCCCTTACTTCGCCAACCATTTCAAGGACATTCTCAGGCAATGCGAGCAGTACGGCATCGACCATCGCCTGCCGATGAACCAGACGCCATTGATGGCTGCGGCCGTCGCCGGCAACGTCGCCTTGGCGGAAGCCCTGCTCGAACGCGGCGCCAACCGCGAGACCGTCGATCACTATGGCTACAATGCCCTGCATTGGGCCTTGCGCGAAGCTTTCCGCGATGCCAAGTTTGCCAGCGGTCCGCTGGCCGCACTCTACGAACTGCTGGCGCCGGCGAGCATCGACGTCAATACCGGTGATCGACTGGTGCGCATCGACCGGCATCTGTCCGAATACTTCATTTTTCAGACGCTGTGGGTGCTGTTCAAGTCACGCTTTACCCACTGGCAGCGTCGCGCCAACGGTGCTTTCGATACGCAGGCGATTCTCGGCGCCTGGCAGCACCTGCCGGCCAACATCGTGCGTCCCGAACGGAACAAACGCCAGCATCTTTCCGGAGTGCTTGCCCGCAACGAAATCCAGCGCGATTACGCCTACAACCGGGCCTTGTTCATGCGCGTCGCGCAGGGCTGGTATCAGTTCAATCCCAAACTCGCGGTACGGCAGAGGCAGGGGGACGAAGAGCGGTGGACGCCGATCTATACGGCGCTCAATTTGCCGCTGATCAGCGAGTTTTCCCGGACGGAGAGCCGGAAGTTTTCTGGATGGGAGCAGCTCCCGGAGGCCATCGACCACTATCTCACTCTGGGCGGCCTGCAAAAACGCAGCGTACCCATCGCCACCGAGCGCGCCGTGGCTTTGGAGCAGGCTCGCCAGGCTGAATTAAAGGCGTTCAGGGAACGCCTGCAGGCAGCTCGGGCCGGCGCTGCGCAACCGAATTTGAGTTGGGGAACGAAAGAGAGCAGGCGTCTTGAAGTCGAACGTCTGCTGCGGGAGATGGAGGAACGCAAGAAACGTTGATTTCGCCGGCGAACGGGCGCTTCACTGGCCACTCCGCGCAGCTTTCCGAGGCGCCGACTGACTCAAGGTTCTGTCGAAGGTGACCATCTTCTTCAGGCGGTAAATCTGCGCGGGTCGCTGGTTGCCGACCTGAAAGCTGCCGGTGACCTGATCGAGAAGATCGAGTTCCTTGATCTTTCTCCGGAAGGAACTCTTGTCCAGTGGCGATCCCAGAACCTGTTCGTAGATCTTCTGCAGTTCAGCAAGGGTGAAGGTTTGCGGCAGCAGGTACGCAGGCAGAACGGAATACGCCGACTTGTTCCGCAACCTTTCGACCGCTGCCTGGATGATCGCCGCATGATCGAAAGCGAGCTTCGTCAACTCGCTCACCGGCTGCCAGGTGGCCTCGGTCGTCGGCGATACCAGGGCGAAATAGGCGATGCTTGCAGACCAGCCGCGCGGGTCTCTCCGATCTCCGGCAAACGTCGCGAGCTGTTCCAGGTAGGGCGGCTTGATGCCCATCTTCTCGCGCAGAATGCGGTAGGCTGCATCCTCGGCATCCCCATCCTCCTGTGCATGGACGTATCCACCGGGCAAGGCCAGTTCTCCAGCAAAGGGGTCGTTTGGGCGCCGGAGCAGCGCCACGCACAGTGCATCGAGACAAAGGGTCATCAGAACCACGTCGACGGTGACGATGATCGGTGGGTACATGGCGATGGTTTCCCCAGCCATTCAAGAGGAAAGAAATTTTACCCTGGTTAGTTGCGTCTGGCAAATATGCCTGATACACTGCGCTTAGTGGCAAAATACCACGAACATCAGGAGAAGGTTATGAAGAAGACTCACTTGCTCATCATTGACCCGCAAAATGACTTCTGCGACATCGCAGGTGCTGCGCTGCCGGTTGCGGGAGCCAATGCCGATATGCAACGCCTGGCGGCCTTTGTCGATGCCCATGCCGCCCGGCTGGACGATATTCACGTCACACTGGATTCGCACAACCCGGTGGATATCGCCCACGCTTCCTGGTGGGTGGATTCGCTGGGCAACCCGCCTGTGCCCTTTACCGTCATCAGCCAGGACGACGTGATTGCGGGGAAATGGCGCGCTCGTCATCCTGACGCGCAGGCACGCAGTGCGGCTTATGTCAGGCAACTGAGTCAGGCGGGGCGTTATGCGCTACTGATCTGGCCCGAACACTGTCTGATCGGTAGCTGGGGTCACAACATCCAGGTCGATCTGATGGGCGCGCTCAACCGCTGGGCGCGTAGCCGGATGGAAATCGTGGACTATGTCACCAAGGGATCGAATCCCTTTACGGAGCATTACAGTGCCGTAAAGGCGGAAGTGCCGGACGCTGCGGATCCGTCCACCCTGGTCAATACGCGCTTCATCGACACGCTGGCTCGCGCCGATCAGATTCTGATCGCCGGAGAGGCGCTGTCGCACTGCGTGGCCAACACGGTGCGCGACATTGCCGCAAATTTCGGTGACGACAACGTCCGCAAGCTCGTGCTGCTCGGGGACTGTTCGAGTTCGGTGGCGGGCTTCGAGTCTCTCGGCGCCGACTTCGTCACCGAGATGACGGCTCGCGGCATGCGGGTCATGAAATCAACCGATTACTGATGACTGCAATCCAGAGTGCCGACTCAGAAGATTCTCTAACCGTGATTTTCGACACGTGCTCGATGCTGGAAGCGTGTGAAGATCAAACCCGTGGTCAGTCTAACGGTCATGACTTTTCCAGGTACCTCCGATCATGAAAGTCATGACCGTTTCCCTCTCCCCCTCCCCCTCCCCCGCGAGGGGGAGGGGAGATTCGTGAGTCGCATGCGCGACTTTCACATCAAGACAGGCGTGGGAGTCATCGATGAAGTTGCGGAGCATCGTCGTGGTTTTTCTGGGTTTGCAAATGCTGCAAATCTGCCAGCCGGCGATTGCCGGTTCGTTGTTCAGATGCGAGGTTGATGGCCGGGTTGAGTTCACGGATCGGCGTTGTCAGCCGGTGAAACAGAAACCGAGCTGTCCGGAGAGGGACGGCAAGGCGCCTGCTCAGGAGCCGCAGCACGGGCAGTGCGCCACACCGGCGTCGGATACGAGCAAAGCGCCGGTCTTTTCCCCTGCCGCTCAGGCCCGTACAGGCAATGGTGCGGACTGGCCCGGCCGTCTGGCGCTCAATGAGATTTCCAGCAGCACGGAGAGCAAGCCGCGGGTGGCTGATACCCGGTCTGGCGGCGCCAATCCCCAGAACGTCGGCGGCAGGTCAGTCCGCGACGGAACGAGGTAGAATCGGGTCGTCCAGCAAGGGCCATCGTTGCCGATGGCCCTTGCTGATCGGACAAAGCTGCGCGTTCAGCCGATCTTGAACATCAGCGCGTCGGCCCCCGAGTTCAGCGCAACGCTGATCGGCAGTTGATCCGTCGTCGGACCCCAGAACTGGCGCGGACCCGGCGAGGCGAAGAGGTCGCTGGCGGCCCAGGCGTCGCGCCGCGAGACGAAGTACTGCATCGCCGGTGAATCCATTTTGACCAGTGCCTTCTCGATCACGAACTCGTCCTTGCCATGGCGGCGCTCGATGTTGAGCAGACCGGCGAGCGGAATCGCCTGTGGCGTGCCGCCGCTGGTGAGTCCGGTGATCGTCGCCATGTAACCGGTGCGGCCGTCGAGAATCAGCGAGCCGGCGGTCAGGCCGAGATTGAAGGTGTAGGCCGCATCGAACAGTGTCGGTGCGCCACAACGGCCCTCGTAGCCGAGGAAGTGGCTGTGCGCGGCGAACGGAACCTTCGCATCGAGTTCCCTGACGCGCTGTCTGGCCATGTCGACCAGCAACTGCTCGGTGGGGATCAGCGAGACCTGCAGGTTGCCGTGCGAGTCACGTTCGGCGAGCAGCATGTTCACGATGTAGTGCGGCAGCGAGGCCAGCAGGCTGGCATTTGCGGGGCTGAGCCGGCTCTCGATGAAAGCCTGTTTGGCGTCGTCAGCCAGCGCGGCGAATTCGGTGAGGTGATGCGCGAGGACATCGTTGAGTTCGGCGATCATGGCGTTCATCTCCGGGATGAACTCGATCAGGCCTTCCGGTGCCAGCAGGACGCCGTAGTTCATTCCCTGGTGCGAACGTTCGACGATGACCTGTGCGATGCGGTCGATGATGCTCGCCAGCGACTCCTGCTTGGTGGCGATTTCCTCGGAGATCAGGGTGATCGCCGGCTTGGTCTGCAGTGCGACTTCGAGTGCGACATGCGAAGCCGAGCGGCCCATCAATTTCACGAAATGCCAGTATTTGAGCGAGGAACTGGTGTCCTGCAGGATGTTCCCGACCATCTCGCTATAGATGCGCGTCGCGGTATCGAAGCCGAACGAGATCGAGAGCAGGTCGCCGATCTGCAGATCGCCGTCGATCGTTTTCGGTACTCCGATCACCTGCACGCCGGAGCCGTCAGCCTTGACGCCGGTGAACAGCGATTCGGCGAGGACTGCGGCATTGGTGTTGGAATCGTCACCGCCGACGACGACGATGGCGTCGAGCTGGTGTTTGATGCAGGTTTCGCGGACCTGTGCGAATTGCTCGTCGCTCTTGATCTTGGTGCGGTCCGAGCCGAGGAAGTCGAAGCCTCCGGTGTTGAGGATGAAGTCGACATTGGCGTCAGTGATTTCGAACAGTGAGCCCTTGAGCAGGCCCTTGGGCCCCGCCTTGACGCCGAAGAGCGTGTTGCCGGCGCCGAGAACCCGCTTGAGGCCACAGACCACGTTGTGGCCACCGGCGGCAGGGCCGCCCGAGAACAGCACGGCGACGCGTTTGCCCTGCACTACGGCAGTACTGGCGCCGGCGGAAGTGAGGACGATATTGTTGGAGGCGGCGACGCTTTGCGGGAACTGCGCGCGTACGGCGTCATTGTCCTTGGTGCTGAGGACGCGCTCTGTGTTCTTGAAGCTGACCGGATGTGGGTTGCTCGACGAGCCGAAAGCACCACAGACCGGAAGGGGAAGCTGACGCACGGCCGATTCGAAAATCGATTGGTGCGCTTCTGTCTGGATGAGCTGCTCTACCAGGGTACTCATGGTTTGATCCTCGGTGTACTAATGAAAGGTGATGTCAGGCAGGCACAAAAAAGGGCCAGCCCAGACCTGGACCAGCCCGTTTTCATGTGCCGGGAGTCAATTATCCCAGGGTGCCGATGTTGTTCAGGTCGGCAAAAGCCTGCTTCAGTCTGGCCCGGAAAGCGTCTTCACCCTTGCGCAGCCAGGCACGTGGGTCGTAGAACTTCTTGTTCGGTTTTTCATCGCCTTCGGGATTGCCGATCTGACCTTGCAGATAGCCTTCGTTTTTCTTGTAGAAGCCCATCACGCCATCCCAGAAAGCCCACTGCAGGTCGGTGTCAATGTTCATCTTGATGACCCCGTAGGAGATCGCCTCGCGGATTTCCTCGAGGGTCGATCCCGATCCGCCATGGAAGACGAAGTTGACCGGGTGCTCCTTGGTGCCGAACTTCTTCTGCACGTAATCCTGCGAGTTTTTCAGGATGATCGGCTGCAGCTTGACGTTGCCCGGCTTGTAGACGCCATGCACATTGCCGAAGGCCGCGGCGATGGTGAACCGATCGCTGACCTGCGAAAGCGCTTCGTAGGCCAATGCCACGTCTTCCGGCTGAGTGTAGAGCTTGGAGCTGTCTACGCCACTATTGTCGACGCCGTCTTCTTCACCGCCGGTGACGCCGAGTTCGATTTCGAGCGTCATTCCCATCTTGCTCATCCGTTCGAGGTAGCGCTTGCAGATCTCGATGTTTTCCTCGATCGGCTCTTCCGACAGGTCGAGCATGTGCGAGCTGTAGAGCGGTTTGCCGTGCGTCTGGAAGTATTTCTCGCCGGCGTCGAGCAGGCCGTCGATCCACGGCAGCAGCTTCTTGGCCGCGTGGTCGGTATGCAGGATGACCGTCGCTCCGTAGAGTTCGGCCAGCAGATGAATGTGCTGGGCGCCGGAGATGCCACCGGCGATGCAGGCGCGCTGGCTGGCATTGTCGAGGCCCTTGCCGGCAAAGAACTGCGCGCCACCGTTGGAGAACTGGATGATCGCCGGAGAATTGAGCTCCTTGGCGGTTTCCATGACTGCGTTCACCGTGCTGGTGTTGATGACGTTCACCGCCGGCAGGGCGAACTGCTTGGCCTTGGCCAGTTCGAAAATTGCTTGCAACTCGTCGCCAGTGGCGACGCCGGGTTTGATTTGTGTTGCACTCATGATTTGCTTTTTCCAGATTCGGTTGATCAAAAGGGTCGAGGATCTCGAGAAACGAGGGCAGAACGGACGCGCAAAACGCCCGATTCAGTGGAAGTATCTCCGGCGTGCAGCGGCTCGTCAAGCACCGTCTGTTTTACCCTTGCAGAGACCATGCGAAGCGCTCGAAATGCACAAAAAACAGGCGCTGAACGGCTTGCTCGTCAGTCCATTCAGAGCGAATGGTTTTCGATATGTTCGATCATCAATTGCGGCGTCTGGACGCCGTTGTAGTCGTTGATTGCCAGCCGGTAAGCGGCACGAATGGTGTTGCCGGGTGCCTGTTCGAAGTTGAACTGGATCGCGTCGAGGCTTTGTGTTCCCTTGCGCAGGCGCAGCTTGAGGTGTTTGTCCTTGAGGATGCGCAGGCTCTCGACGACGAACTCGTCCTGGAACAGCGGTGCCGGAAAACCCTGGCCCCAGACTTCGGCTTCGAGCAGCCGCGCCGTGGTGATCGTGCAATAGGCGGCTTCGAGGCCGCCGTCGGTTTCCAGCGTGTGCGTGCGATCGGCGGGCGCCAGCAACTCGTCGGCAATCGCTGCGAACAGTTCGCGAAAGCGGGCAAAGTCGCTTTCGCGCATCGTCACTCCGGCGGCCATGGCGTGCCCGCCAAAGCGCAACAGCAGGCCCGGCGCGCGCTTGGAAAGCAGATCGAGGGCATCGCGCAGGTGCAGGCCGGCGATCGAACGGCCCGATCCCTTGATCTCGCCGCCGCCGCCGCGCGCGAAGGCAAATACCGGACGGTGCAGCCTTTCCTTGATGCGTGCGGCGACGATGCCGACGACTCCCTGGTGCCAGTCGGCATCGAACAGCGAGACTGCTGACGCTGCTGCTGCGTCATCCAGGTCGGGGGCGGCCCTGGCGATCTGGAGCAGGGCCTGTTCCTGCATGCCGGATTCGATCTCGCGGCGTTCGCGGTTGAGTGCGTCGAGTTGTTGCGCGATATTCAGCGCGCGTCCCTCATCGTCGGTGATCAGGCACTCGATTCCCAGCGACATGTCGGCGAGGCGGCCGGCGGCATTCACACGCGGGCCGATCAGGAAACCGAGGTCGTTGCCCGAGGCCTTCTCCGGATTGCGTCCGGCGGCACGGAAGAGGGCGCGCAGGCCGGGGTTGAGCTGGCCCTGACGGATGCGTTTGAGGCCCTGGCTGACGAGCACGCGGTTGTTATGGTCGAGCCTGACGACGTCGGCGACCGTTCCGAGGGCGACCAGGTCGAGCAGCGCGGCGAGTTTGGGTTCGCTGCGCCCATTGCTCAGGGAAAACCAGTTGCGCTCGCGCAACTCGGCGCGCAGCGCCAGCAGCACGTAGAAGATCACGCCGACGCCGGCCAGATGCTTGCTCGGGAAAGTGCAGCCGGGAAGATTGGGGTTGACGATGCAGTCGGCGGCCGGTAGTTCGTCGCCTGGCAAGTGGTGGTCGGTGATCAGCGTGGCGATGCCGAGCTGCCTGGCGCGGGCAACGCCGTCGACACTGGCGATGCCGTTGTCAACGGTGACGATGAGATTCGGCTTCTTCGTCGCCGCGAGCTCGACGATGTCGGGGGAGAGTCCGTAGCCGTAGGTGAAGCGGTTCGGTACCAGATAATCGACCTCTGCGCCGAAAGCCCGTAGTGCCCGGATGCCAAGCGCGCAGGCGGTGGCACCGTCGCAGTCGTAGTCGGCAATGATGAGGATTCTCTGCTGCCCGGCGATGGCGTCAGCGAGCAGAACGGCGGCGGCGGCGGCGTGCGTCAGCCGGGCGGGTGGCAGCAGCGACGAGAATTCGTAATCGAGTTCGCTGCGCAGGACGATGCCACGCCCAGCGTAGATGCGCGCCAGCAGCGGGTGCACACCCTGCTGTTCGAGCTGCCACTGGATGCGTGGCGAGACGCCGCGGCGGCAGAGACGGGTCATTGTGCGTCCATCTCATGATCCTTGGCCAGTGCCTGCGCGGTCGCCACCAGCGGCTGCGGGCGGCGCCACAGCCGCCACTGCTCGCTGCGGCTGCTCTCCCAGACCAGCATGGCGTAAGCCGTCGATGCTGCGAGGCGCAGGCGCCGGATTTTTCCCCCGGCGAGCGCTCTTTGCAGCGGCGCGAACCAGCGGGCTTCGAGTGCGAGCAGTTGCGCGCGGTAGGCGTCGCCGTCTTCGTACTGTACTGGCGCTTGCAGCGAATCGAGAACGAGCAGTTGCTGACTGTCGGGACTGGCCTGTGCCAGCAGGGCAGCGGCATCGTCGGGGACGGCCTGCACCGGTACGTCGAAAGCGCGACCCAGTCCGCGCGCCAGCGGGTGGTCGCTCCAGACGCCGGTGAAGACCTGGGCGCTGCCTGCCGGCAGGACACCGGCGCCCCACAGCCACAGGCTGTTGATCGTCGAGCGGCCTGCGTTCTCGCGTATATCGTTGGCCGGGTGCTGATGCAGCACCATCTGCACTTCGTTGAGCAGTTGGCGCAGCCAGCGCAACTCGGTGCTTTCCGGCAATTGCCGGCCGATGCTGCGGCCGGCGACGGCGGACAGCGGCAGCACGTCGAAGCGGCCGAGTTCGATATTGCCGGCAAGCTGCAGATACCAGCGATCGGGGGTGCCGACGTGGAAAGTGCCGAGATCCGGAAACTGGCGATTGAGTTCGTCAACGATGGCCATCGCTTCGGCGGCGGTGATGTCGAGACGGCCAGCGTCGGCGAGAATCAGACGTTCCTGGTGCAGGCGCAGATGCACCGGGTCGGCGCACAGCCAGCAGGCGCCGGCCACGGCCGGTCCTGCGACTTCACCGAGAACCCGGAAAGCGGCGTAAGCAGCATTCTCGGCAAGGCCGAAAGCATCGCAGAGCGTCGCTTCGAGCGACTGCGGCGGCCGACGCGTGCGCCGGCTGCGCGCGATCAGCGTGTTCAGGCTGTCGCAGGGAAGCGCATCGAAACTTTCGCGGTCGTCGGGTTCAGGCCAGATGAGTTCGGGAACGACCAGGGTGAGCTGCATGGGTGCGGGACGGATTGGGTGCTGACGGCAAGGGTGGGTGAGGTGTGCGGAGAGTGCTGCTGGGGAGGGCAGCCACTGTCGGAAAAGTGTAGCATAGCGCCTTTGCCGTTTCGGCGCTTCGAATGGTTCCTTGAGATGAGTTTCCGCCGCTGATGGCCCTTCCCTACGAGTTGCTGATCGGTCTGCGCTATACGCGCGCCAAGAAGCACAACCACTTCATTTCCTTCATCTCGCTGATCTCGATGTTCGGCATCGCGCTGGGCGTCGCGGCGCTGATCGTCGTGCTGTCGGTGATGAACGGTTTTCAGACCGAGTTGCGGTCGCGCATTCTCGCCGTCGTCTCGCATGTCGAGATTACCGGCGCCGGCGGCGAAATGGCCGGTTGGGAACAGGTCGCGAAGCAGGCCGCCGGACAGCCGCAGGTGCTTGCCGCCGCGCCCTTCGTGCAGGCGCAGGGCATGCTGGCCTACGGGCAATCGGTACGCGGCGCGCTGGTGCGCGGCATCCTGCCGGACCTCGAGGACCGGGTCGCAGACTTTCGCCCGCACATGAAAAGTGGCCAGTTCGACGCCTTGCAGCCGGATCGCTTCAACATCATCCTCGGTTCGGAGCTGGCGCGCGCGCTGGGCGTTTTCGTCGGCGACCGGGTAACGCTGATCGCACCGCAGGGCGTGGTGACCCCGGCCGGCGTGGTGCCGCGTCTGAAGACCTTCCATGTCGTCGGTCTGTTCGAGGTCGGCATGTACGAGTACGACAGCGGCCTGGCGCTGATCCACCTCGCCGACGCGCAGCGTCTGTACCGCATGGATGACCGGGTTTCCGGCGTGCGCCTGAAACTCGACGACCTCTTTGTGGCGCCGCGGGTGGCGCGTTCGCTGGCCGGCAAGCTCGATACCCATGCCTTCATCAGCGACTGGACGCGCAGCCACGCCAATTTTTTTCGCGCCGTGCAGATCGAGAAGAACATGATGTTCATCATCCTGTCGCTGATCGTCGCCGTAGCCGCTTTCAACATCGTCTCGACGCTGGTCATGGCGGTGACCGACAAACAGTCGGACATTGCCATCCTGCGCACGCTCGGCGCCAGCCCGGCGAGCATCATGGCGGTGTTCATCGTGCAGGGGTCGCTGATCGGTTGCGTCGGCCTCGGCCTCGGCGTCGCCGGCGGCGTCGCCCTGGCGCTCAATGTCGATGTCGTGGTGCCGTTCATCGAGCGCCTGCTCGGTACGCAGTTTCTCGCCAAGGAGGTGTATTACATTTCGAATCTGCCTTCGGAACTGCAATGGAGCGACGTGACGACGATTACCGGCGTCGCTTTTCTGCTGGCGCTCGTGGCCACCATTTATCCAAGCTGGCGTGCGGCACGCGTCAATCCGGCGGAAGCGCTGCGTTATGAGTGAGCTGGTTCTGGCCTGTCAGGGCTTACGCAAGATCTATCAGCAGGGTGACAGCGAAGTCGCGGTGCTGCTTGGTGTCGATCTCGAAATCCGGGTCGGCGAGCGGGTGGCGATCGTCGGTGCTTCGGGTTCGGGCAAGAGCACGCTGCTGCATCTGCTCGGTGGTCTCGACGCCGCCAACGCTGGTGAGGTACAGCTGATGGGGAATGATCTGAACCGCATCGATGAAGCACAGCGCGGCAACCTGCGCAATCGCCACCTGGGTTTCGTCTATCAGTTTCATCACCTGCTCGCCGAGTTCACCGCGCTGGAGAACGTCGCCATGCCGTTGTACATCCGGCGCATGCCGAAAGCCGAGGCAGAAGCGCGCGCTGCGGCCGTGCTCGGCGAGGTCGGACTCGGGCACCGTTTGCGGCACACCCCGTCGGAGTTGTCGGGCGGCGAGCGGCAGCGGGCGGCGATCGCGCGCGCACTGGTCACCGAACCGGCCTGCGTGCTTGCCGACGAGCCGACCGGCAATCTCGATCGGCAGACCGCTGCCGGCGTTTTCGAGCTGATGCTGGCGCTCAATCGTTCGCGGCAGACGAGTTTCGTGATCGTCACCCACGACCCGGCGCTCGCCGAGCGTGCCGAGCGCATTCTGACGCTGCGCGACGGCAGCCTGCATTCCTCCCGACGCGTGTCTCAGGTTTCGGCACCGATCGCCGATGATTGGAACTTGTAAGCTGGAGTCTGCTCATGAAAACCTTGTTTGCCCCGGCCATCGCGCTGCTCAACCGCGTCGGCTATACGAAAAAGTTTGCGATCATGGGGGTGCTGGCGCTGCTGGCGATCGCCATGCTGGTGCTGAACCTCTACCAGAGTCTGCACCGGGTGATCGACAGCTCGCAGCGGGAACTGGCCGGGATCGAAGTGATCAAGCCGATTGCCCGCATGGTTCAGCATCTGCAGATCCATCGCGGTTTCTCTGCGGGCATGCTCAGTGGCAACGAGGCGATGAAGGACAAGCGCGCCGCTCGGGAAAAGGAAGTGAGTGCAGCCTTCAAGGCCGTTGAAGCCAGCCTGGTGTCAGAACTGGCGACGAGTGCTGCCTGGAAGAAAGTGGTCGAAGCCTGGGCTGCCATCGAAAAGGATGGGCTCCACCTCGTTCAGCGCGAGAATTTCGAGGCGCACAATCGCCTGATTGAAGAGGTTCTGGCTTTGCAGGCGGTGGTCGCCGATGAATATGCGCTGACCAATGATCCGGATATCGACTCAACCTACCTGATCGATACGGCCTTCGAAAAGTCGCCGCAGGCGATCGAGCGCATGGGCCAGTTGCGGGCGCTGGGAACTGGCGTTCTGACGAAAAAACAGCCGCTGGAGTTGTCGCAACAGGTCGAGCTTACGGTTCTGCTGGCCGGAATGAATTCTTCGGTCGTTTCCCTGCGCCGCAATCTCGAAAAGACAGCGCGCTACAATCCCGACCTGCATGCCTCGCTGCAGGCTTCGATCACGGACATGAGTGTGGCGGCCCAGAAAGTCAGCGCGCTGGTGAACCAGGACATCCTCTCGGGGACCTACGCAACGCTTCCCGACGACTATTTCGCACTGACCACCGCGTCGCTCGAAAAGGGCTACCAGGAGATGTTCGAGACGCTGTTTCCGACGCTCGAAAAGCTGCTGCAGCGCCGCATCGAGCGAGCGCAGCGTGAGCTGTCCATGAGCATCGCGGTGTCGGTGCTGATCCTGCTGCTCTACGCGTATGTGTCGGTCGGCCTGTATTACGCGACCATCGGCAGCATCGATCGCCTCGCCGAAGATGCGCGCACGATCGCCACCGGCGATCTCAATGTGCGTGTCGACCTCGCTACCCGCGATGAACTGAAACTCGTCGGGGACAGCCTCAACGAGATGGTGAGTGCATTCCGCGGCCTGATCGAGAATGTCCACCACGGTGCCAGCGAGGTGCTCGGTGCGACCAAAAAGCTTGCCGGGTCGGCTGCGCAGATCAATGGCAGCAGCGAGCAACAGAGCACGGCGGCGTCAAACATGGCAAGCGCGATCGAACAGATGCGCTCGGGGATCGAACAGTTGTCGACCAACGCGCAGGATGCCAATCGCATTGCCAGCCGTGCCGGCGAGTTGTCGGCTGACGGCAGTCGCGTGGTCGGCAATGTCGTCCGCGAGATCGAGCGGATTGCCGAGGTGGTGAACCAGTCGGCGGCGATTGTCGCCGAGCTGGGCGGTCGCTCGGAACGAATCTCGGCGATCGTCAATGTGATCAAGGAAATTGCCGACCAGACCAACCTGCTGGCGCTCAACGCGGCCATCGAGGCGGCGCGTGCCGGCGAATCGGGGCGCGGTTTCGCGGTGGTGGCCGACGAAGTGCGCAAGCTGGCCGAACGGACTGCTCGTTCAACGCAGGAAATCTCGACGATGATTGCGTCGATTCAGAGCGGCACGCGCGACGCGGTGGAGAGCATGAGCCAGGGGGTCAGCCGGGTAGCCGAAGGTGTCGCGCTGGCCACCCAGGCGGGCGAGTCGATCAGCGAGATCGGCGGTAATGCGCGGCAGGTGGTGGAAAAGGTTGCCGACATCTCGCATGCGCTGCGCGAGCAGAGCGTCGCCAGCACCGAGATCGCGCGCAACGTCGAGCAGGTCGCGCGCATGGCCGAGGAGAACTGCGCAGCCGTTGCCGGCAACGCCGCCACGGCGGCGCAGCTCGAACGTCTCTCGGAAAGTCTCGAAGCCGAGGTGCGGCGCTTCCGGCTGAGCTGAGATCCGTCCAGGTCACGCGCGCCGAGACCTTGCCGGCAGCGCCGCGGAAATCCCGATCGTGGTCGGTCGCCGGGGGTGAAACGTGCGGATGGCCGCCTGACGAGAGCAGAATCTGCTTTAATTCGTCATGCGCGGCAACATTCTTGCTTTTGCTCTCGGTGTCGGCTGCCTGCAGCTTCAGGAGACTCTGCCGGCGTTGTCGCTCGCCGCTGGCCTGCTGGTCGGCGGTGCATTGCTGCTGCTCTGCTGCGGCCGCTGGCAGCATGCACTGGGACGAACCGTCACGGCGATCGCCTGTGCCATGCTGGGCCTGGCCTGGGCGGCACTGCTCGCCGGGCAGCGATTGCTGGATCAGCTCCCGGCCGAGTGGGAGGGGCGTGATGTGCAGGTCGTCGGCGTCATTGCGGCGCTGCCGCATGCCTTCGAGCGCGGTGAACGCTGCGAATTCGACGTCGAGGCGGTAGAAACTCCCGGCGCGCGTCTGCCGCGGCGGATCATGCTTTCCTGGTATCACGGCTGGCGCGAAGACGAGTGGCGAGATGCTCCGCGGATTCGCCCGGCCGAGCGCTGGCGCTTCACCGTTCGTCTCAAACGCCCGCACGGCAACGCCAACCCGCATGGCTTCGATTACGAGGCCTGGCTCTTCGAGCGTGGCCTGCGGGCCACCGGCTATGTGCGTCCGCGCGCCGAGGCACAGCGTCTCGACGACTTTGTGCTGCGGCCTGCCTATGTCATCGAGCGTTGGCGTGACCGGATACGCAGTTCCTTTTTTGAAGTTCTGCCCGATGCAGCGTATGTGGGCATTCTCGCTGCGCTGGCGATCGGCGACGAGCAGGCGATTCCGGCAGCACAGTGGCGCCTGTTCCGGCTGACCGGGGTGACGCACCTGATGTCGATCTCCGGCCTGCACGTGACGATGGTGGCGGCGCTGTTTGCCGGTCTGGTCGGTTGGCTGTGGCGGCGCAGCGAGCGGCTGATGCTCTTCCTGCCGGCGCCGAAAGCAGCGATCGCCGCTGGCTGGTGCACGGCTTTCGGCTACTCCCTGCTCGCCGGTTTTGCCGTACCGGCGCAGCGGACCGTCTACATGCTGAGCGTCGTTGCCCTGGCGCTGTGGTCGGGCCGCAATCTCGGCGCCAGTCGCAGCATGCTGCTGGCATTGCTGGCGGTGCTGCTGCTCGACCCCTGGGCGGTGCTGGCGCCGGGATTCTGGCTTTCCTTCGCGGCTGTCGGGTTGCTCTTCTTTGTCGGTACGGCCCGGCTGGGTGCTTCCCGTGGCTGGCGAGCGCTGCTTGCCAACTGGGGTGCGACGCAGTGGGCAGTGACCCTCGGGACGCTGCCGCTGCTGCTGCTGATGTTTCAGCAGTTCTCGCTGGTGTCGCCGCTGGCCAACGCCCTTGCGATCCCGCTGGTCAGCTTCATGATCACGCCGCTGGCGCTGCTCTTCGCCGTCTTTCCCTGGCCGCCGCTGCTCTACTTCGATCACTGGCTGCTGTCCGGTTTGATGGGTTTTCTCGAATGGCTGGCGGTCTGGCCGGTATGGGAACAGCCGGCACCGCCGCTGGCGGCGACGCTGGTAGCGATGCTCGGGGTGATCTGGCTACTGCTGCCGCGCGGTTTCCCGGCACGCTGGCTCGGGCTGTGCCTGTTGCTGCCGGCGCTGCTCTGGCCGGCAGCACGACCGTCGGTGGGCGATACCTGGGTGGACGTCCTCGATGTCGGGCAGGGACTGGCGGTTGTCGTGCGCACTGCCGAGCACAATCTCCTCTACGATGCCGGCCCACTGTACAGCGCCGAGTCGGACGCCGGGCAACGCATCATCGTTCCCTATCTGCGTGCGCACGGCGTCCGGCAGATTGATGCGCTGGTCGTGACCCATCGCGACACGGATCACTCGGGAGGCGTGCTTGCGGTGCAGGAGGCCCTGCCGATTGCGCGCACGCTGTCGTCGGTTGCCGAACTTCCCGGCGAACCCTGCTTTGCCGGGCAGGCCTGGGAATGGGACGGCGTTCGCTTCACGATCCTGCACCCGTCAGCCACTGATTACGAGCATAGGGCGGCGAAAACCAACCACATGAGCTGCGTGCTGCGGATCGAAAATGCCTTCGGCAGCGTCCTGCTCACCTCCGACATCGAGGCGCGCGACGAGCAGGCCCTGCTCGACCGGGCCGCGGCCCGCTTGCGCAGCGACGTGCTGCTGGTGCCGCACCACGGCAGCGGCACTTCGTCGACGCCCGACTTCATCTCCGCCGTTGGCGCGCGTGCGGCGATCATCCCCGTGGGTTATCGAAACCGCTATCAGCATCCCCGTCCCGACGTCGTCGAACGTTATTCCGGCAGCCGGGTGTGGCGCACCGATCGGGATGGTGCGGTGCGCATCGATCTGACGAGCGAACTCGCTCTCTCCTCGTATCGAGCGGCGTATCGACGTTACTGGCACGGACAGTGAGCGGGCTTGCCAGGCAAAACCCATAATCTTGCATGTAACCCATTTGGCATGGTAAAGAATGCAAACAACTTCTCTCGCCGAGGCCGCCGCGGCAATGGCGGCGTCTCCGGAACTGGGACTATAATGAATCCATATGACGCGTGTTGACCAAGACGGAGGATTGCAGATGGTAAGGAGCAAGTTTGATGACAAGCAGGAAAGCGCCGCCGGAAATGGCCAAGCGGTAGTCTTGTCCCCGCAGGAGCGCCGCGCACAAGGGAGCGCACTGCGCGATCTGGTGTCGCGCGAGGCACAGGGCGGATGGAAACCGCCGAAGAAACGGCGTGATCCGATCGAGGTGCTGACCGCCTCCAACGAGGGCCGGATGCCCGAACTCGTGCCGATCCGCTTCGGGCGAATGCTGCAGTCGCCGTTCACCTTTTACCGCGGCTCGGCCGCGATCATGGCCGCCGACCTCGCGTCTACGCCAAACACCGGACTCCGGGTACAGGCCTGCGGCGACGCGCATCTGCTGAACTTCGGTGGCTTTGCGACGCCGGAGCGGCAAGTGGTTTTCGATGTCAATGACCTCGATGAGACGCTGCCGGCGCCCTGGGAGTGGGATCTCAAGCGTCTTGCCGCGAGCATCGTCATTGCCGCGCAATACTTGCGCCTGCATGAAAACGAGGCCACACGGGCGGCGACGGCAACGGTGCGCGCCTACCGCGAGCGGATGGCCGACTATTCGTCGATGCGGGCGCTCGATGTCTGGTACGACACCATCCCTCTTGACCGCGTTCAGGCCGAGATGAGCGGAACCAGCGACAAACGCAGGCAGCTCGTCGCCCGGCGGATCCAGAAAGCGCGCCAGCAAAGCGCCGTCGAAAACGTTTTCCTGAAGCTCGCCGAACATCACGGGGCGCTGCCGAAGATCAAGGACAATCCGCCACTCGTCTTCCACCCCAGTGAAGAACAGGCTCCGGGAATGCAGACGCAGTACCGGGAAGCCCTGGACACTTACCGCGCGTCCCTTCCCGAGCACGTGCGCGTGCTCTTCGACCGCTTTCACCTGTGTGACGTGGCGGTCAAGGTCGTCGGCGTGGGCAGCGTCGGGACCCAATGCCTCGTGGCGCTGTTCATGGCTGCGGACAATGACCCGCTCTTCTTGCAGATCAAGGAAGCGCGGGCATCGGTTCTGGAACCCTATGCGGGGGCGAGCCTGCATGCCAATCACGGCCAGCGAGTGGTTGCGGGGCAGCGCCTGATGCAGGGAGCGAGCGACATGTTCCTCGGCTGGACGGCAGGCGTCAACGGCCGGCACTACTATTTCCGGCAATTGCGCGATGTCAAGATCAGCGCCATCGTCGAGGGATGGGATGTCGACCTGCTGACCATCTACGGCCGGCTGTGTGCCAGGGCACTGGCGCGAGCGCATGCGCGCTCCGGGGATGCGGCGCTGATCGCCGGCTACATGGGTTCAAGCTCCATCTTCGACGACGCCATCGGCGAGTTCGCGGTCGAGTACAGCGACCAGAATCAGCGGGACTACCGGGCTTTCGTCAAGGCGGTCCGGGAAGGACGACTCGAAGCGCAGGTGGAAGACAATCCGTGAGTCCAGCCGCAGATACTGAAGGAGCGCGACCCGCGAGCGCGTTGGCGCGCGACCCACCGGTCCGCGGCTGGCGCGCCGTCTTTCCCCCGGCGCAGTGGCTCGCCGCGTATCGGCCCCAGTGGCTGGCGAACGACGCGATCGCCGGTGTCACTCTTGCCGCCTACGGCATCCCGGTGTCGCTCGCCTATGCCTCGCTGGCCGGCCTGCCGCCGCAGTACGGCATCTACTGCTATCTGGTCGGCGGCCTGTTCTATGCCCTGTTCGGATCATCTCGCCAACTGGCGGTCGGTCCCACCTCGGCAATCTCGATGCTGGTCGGCGTCACGATCGCCGGCATGGCGCAGGGCGATCCGGGTCGCTGGGCCGACATCGCGGCGCTGACTGCACTGGTCATCGCCGCCATGTGCGTGCTGGCGTGGCTGTTTCGACTGAGTTCGCTGGTCAACTTCATCAGCGAAACCATACTGCTCGGTTTCAAGGCTGGCGCGGCGCTGACGATTGCCATGACCCAGTTGCCCAAGCTGTTCGGGGTCAAGGGCGGCGGTGAGGGTTTCTTCGAGCGCATCGTCATCCTCGCTGGCCAGCTTCCCGGGACCAACCTCGCCGTGTTCGCTTTCGGTTTGGCCGCTCTCGCGGTGCTGCTACTGGGGGAAAGATTCCTGCCGGGCCGTCCGATCGCATTGTTGGTGGTGGTGATTTCCATCCTCATGCTGTCGGTGACCGCACTGGGGGATCTCGGTTTCAAGATCGTCGGTGCCTTGCCACAAGGCCTGCCTGATTTCCACATGGCGGAGTTGCGGCTGCGCGACGTGGATGGGGTGATCCCGCTGGCGTTCGCGTGCCTGTTGCTGGCGTACGTGGAAAGTGTTTCCGCAGCACGTACCCTGGCACAGGCGCACGGCTACGAAATCGACGCGCGCCAGGAACTGCTCGGCCTGGGCGCCGCGAATCTGGCCGCGGCGTTCTTTCAGGCGTACCCAGTGGCCGGCGGCCTGTCGCAGTCCTCGGTAAACGACAAGGCCGGCGCCAAAACGCCGCTTGCCCTGGTTTTCGCTTCGCTGACGATCGGTCTTTGCCTGATGTACCTGACCGGGCTGCTGTACAACCTGCCCAACGTGGTTCTCGCGGCGATCGTGCTGGTTGCCGTCAAGGGCTTGATTAATATCGGCGAACTGCGTCACGTGTGGCGGGTAAGCCGCTTCGAATTCAGCGTGTCGATGGTCGCTTTCGCCGGCGTGCTGCTGTTCGGAATTCTCAAGGGCGTGATTGTGGCGGTGCTCGTCTCGATGTTGTTGCTCATCCGGCGCGCCGCGCACCCGCATGTGGCCTTCCTCGGCCGCATCCCCGGCACCCTCCGGAGTTACTCCGACATGGAGCGCAGCCCGGACAACGAGGCAGTTCCGGGTGCGCTGGTGTTCCGCGTCGAGGCCTCCCTGCTCTACTTCAACGTCGAGTATGTGCGCGATGCGGTCTGGCAGAGAATTCGGTCGACCGCCGCTCCGCTCAGCTTGGTGGTATGCGATCTGTCCACTTCACCCGCTGTCGATCTGGCCGGTGCGCGAATGCTGGCGAAACTGCATGACGAACTCAAGGCGGCGGGCATCGGCCTGCGCTTGGTGGCGGCGCACGCGGCGGTGCGTGACATGCTGCGCGCCGAAGGCCTGGAGGAAAGGGTCGGCTACTTCGGGCGCCGAGTCAGGGTGGCTGATGTCATTGACGAGTTCCAGGGCCGCACGGGAACTGCAAGGATCAATTTATGAGTTGAGATCGTTCGAGGAAAAACAGAGCACGCAGGGTGCTGCGCCCGACCGTGAGGATCGATGACGATGAATCTGATGAACTGCCGCACCAGCCGCCCGATGCTCGCTGCCAATCCCTGACGATGCACTCGAATCTCGTCATCGCGTGTGTTCTGGTGGGGGTCACGGTCATCGTGCATGCCAGTGGGCTCGCCGTGCTGCTCAGAGTCTTTATGCGATCGCCCACCCCGATGCCGAAGCGCTTCTGGCCCATTGTCTGGCTACTTATCCGCTTGACGCTGGCTCTGATCTTGATCCACCTGAGCGAGATTGCCGTCTGGGCATTCTTTTATCTGTGGACGGAGTGCCTGCCCGATGCCGAGTCGGCGTTCTATTTCTCTGGAGTGACCTATACGACGATTGGCTACGGCGATCTGGTACTGCCCAGACCGTGGCGGTTGCTCGGGCCCGTCGAGGGCCTGACAGGTATCCTGATGTGCGGGTTGTCCACGGGATTATTCGTCGCTCTGCTCGGCAGAGTCATCGGAGGCAAGGTCGGAGATGACCCCGACTGAACATCGATGAAGTCTCCCGCCTTCATCACAGCACCTCTTTCACCTTCTTTGCGACCTCGTCGATCCCTGCATCCCGGCGGAAAGCCGTGCAACTGCCATTGCCAGACGCATTTCGCCATCCTCCGGCCATGTCTATGGTATCGACGACAAGGCCGGGAAAACCTATCAGAGAGGCCAGGAAGTTGCTATCCTTGGCATTTCTTACCGATCATAGGGGAACGCTGATGGCAATGAACGACGATAATCAGGCCCTGCTGGAAAAGTGGTTTGGTACAGATTAGCAGAGAATGGGAGTGACCCCTTTCTGCGATGAGGTTCATAGCGTGCCAGTGAAGAATACCTTTCAATTGGCTCCCGCCGGGTGCCCGATCGCAGCTATCCTGGCGTTGGTCATGCTCCTGTTTTGCGCCGTGCCTGTCGGTGCGGGACAGGACAGCCCCCTGAAACCGATCGATACCTCCAGCCCGAGAGCCACGATCCAGGGCTTCCTCGAATTCATGAACAAGAGCTATGCAACGGGTGTCGGTGTCGTACAGGTGTATCTCGCTTCCCCAGAGCTTTACTTGACACCGACGCAACTGCGCACCATTGGCCAGTCAATACACTACCAGGAAGCGGCCCAGCGGGCACTGGACTTGAACGAAGTGCCGCCGGCCATGCTTCAGGAGTCCGCACGTCGGCTGTCGATACAATTGAAGGAAGTTCTCGACCGCATTGATGTCCCGCCCTTCGAGTCGATTCCGGATGCCGAGGCGATGGCCAAGGCCGAATTCAAGCGCTGGACCCTGCCAAATTCCGAGATTCGGATTCAACGGGTTGAAAAGGGACCGCGCGCCGGGGAATATCTGTTTACGCCCGAAACACTCAGCCGCCTGCCGGAGTTCTACGGCAGGGTCAAGAACCTGCCGTATAAACCCGATGCCACCGTCGGCTGGGACGATTTCTCCACCTATAGTCCGGTTGGGGTGGCTGTTCTATTGCGGGGACTGGTACCGCCCCGATGGTTGATCGATACGCCCGAGTATCGCGTTCGGACGACGTTCCTCGACCAGCCGGTGTGGCGCTGGTGCGCGATCGCGTTCGTCTTGGGTGCCGGCATCGCCGTTGTTCTCCTGTGCTTTCGCCTGAGTCGATATTGGGCCAGTCGATCGCCATCGGCCGAGAAGTGGGCGAGCTTGTTGCGGCCGCTCAGCCTGATCATCGTGGCGCCTTTGACCGCATCGATTCTTGCCGACACGCTACGGATTTCGGGCAACGTCTACCAGGTGATGACGCTGTCGATCTGGACCCTGTTCTATCTCACGCTCACCTGGACGGTCTGGGCCGCTGGCGGCGCCGTCGCTGCGAGTCTGATCGCCGGGGAAAAATTGCTGGTCAGCAGCATCGACAGCCAGCTTATCCGCCTAGTGACGCGGCTGATGACCGTCGTCGCGGCGGTTTTCATCCTCGTGACTGGCGCTGACCGGATCGGTTTGCCCGCCTATTCGGTGCTGGCCGGTCTCGGCGTCGGCGGCCTTGCAGTCGCCCTGGCAGCGCAGCAGACTCTTGCCAACCTCCTCGGTTCGCTGATCATCATGTTCGAGAGGCCCTTCGCCATTGGCCATTTGATCAAGGTCCAGGGCATCGAGGGAACCGTCGAGAACGTCGGTTTTCGCAGCACCCGAATTCGCACGACCCAGAACTCCCTGGTCATCATTCCGAGCAGTCAACTGGTGAACAGCACTGTCGACAACATGGAGTTGCGCGAGTATCGGCAGGTCAAGACTGTTCTGAACCTCACCAGCGACACATCCGTTCAGATGATCAAGGAGTTTGTCGAAGGGGTGAGAATGATCCTGAAAACTGATCCAGACACCCGCAAGGACAACCCCCAGGTGTTCTTCTATGAGTTCGGGCCTCACAGCCTGGATATCCTGGTGAACTTTTTTCTCAAGGTGCCCAACAGGGCGGCAGAACTCCTCGCGCGGCAGCGGATTCTGCTGGATATCGTTAGTTTGGCCGGGAGCAAGGGGGTGCAATTCGCCTTTCCGACGCAAACCTTGCACATTGGCAGTTTGCCGGGAGAATACCCGACCAGCGAAAGCCAGGGACTCGGACCAACCGGGAAGTCTGCCGGGCCTAACGGTTCACATTGAAGGAGAGTTCAATGCGTGTCGGCAGATTGCTGCTGGCCTTACTATGGATCAGTTGCGCGGCCTGGGCTGAGGTTTCGCTGCCGCTGCCGCAAACGCTCGAAGAGGCCAGCGCGCAGCGGGAGAGAGCCGCGTCGATGCGTGCGGAAGCAGAGCGTCGCCACGAGGCCGAGCAAAAAAATTGCCATACCAGGTTTCTGGTCAACGATTGTCTCGCGGCCGCCAAGAAGCGCTATACGGCGACGATCATCGAGGCTAGAAAGCTCGATCAACCGGCTCGCGATTTCCAACGCGAGGCAAAGAGACAGGAAATCGAGGCCAAGGAAGCGCAGCGGCTTGCCGATCAGCCTCGGCGCGAAGCCGGGCAGCAGGAGAGCGCCGAGCGTTTCCACGCCGAGGAGGCTGCGAAGACCGCTGCACGCGAGCAGAAGCTGGCTGCAAAAGCGGCCAAGGCTGAAGAAGGGCGCCGCAGAGAGGCAGCCAGGCAGGCCAAGAGACAAGCCAAACAGGAGAAACGGGCGCAGCAGGATGCCGAGCGCGAGGCCAGGAAGGCTACCAGGGAAGCAGGCCGATCAGCCGACGGAACTGCCAACTGATCCGCCGGAATTGCGCGCTCGAGTTCTGCCTCAGGCGATCCCCTGGCTGGCGAGGTACTCTTCGTAGTTGCCGAGGTAGTTGATCACCTTGCCGTCGATGCGCACTTCGAGAATGCGGGTGGCGAGCGATGAAACGAATTCGCGGTCGTGCGAGACGAAGATCAATGTTCCCTTGAACTTCTCGAGCGCACTATTGAGCGACTCGATCGATTCCATGTCGAGGTGGTTGGTGGGTTCATCAAGGACCAGAATGTTCGGTCGCATGAGCATCAATTTGCCGAAAATCATCCGGCCTTGTTCACCGCCAGAGATCACCTTGACCGCTTTCTGCACTTCATTGCCCGAGAACAAGAGGCGTCCGAGCGTGCCGCGGACCAGCGTAGACAGGTCATCCCCATCGCCGACGCTGCTGCGTGCATAGCCGGCGATCCAGGCGGTGAGGCTGAGGTCGCTGTTGAATTCGCTGGCGTGGTCCTGGGCATAGTAACCGGGGCGAGCTTTCTCCGCCCACTTGATACTGCCGCGCTGGGGTTGCAACTCGCCCATCAGCAACTTCAGCAGGGTGGTCTTGCCGACACCATTTTCTCCGATGATTGCCAGACGATCGCCGCCGTTGAGCGTCAGGTCGAGCTTGTTGAAGATCTTTCGCTCGCTGTCGTGGTAGCCGAAGCTCAGGTTCTGGATTTCGACGGCCTGCCGGTGCAGCTTCTCCTTTTCGTCAAACTCGAAACGGATCCACGGATACTGGCGCGACGAAGGCTTGATATCTTCCGGTTTCAGCTTGTCGATCAGCTTCAGGCGAGAGGTTGCCTGTTTGGCCTTGGAAGCGTTGGCCGAGAAGCGGCGAACGAAATTCTGCAGCTCGGCGATACGTTCCTTGGCCTTGGCGTTGGCGCTCTGCTGGCGCTCGCGGGCCTGTGTCGAGGCTTCCATGAAGTCGTCGTAGTTACCCGGATAGACGGAGATCTTGCCGTAATCCAGGTCGGCCATATGTGTACAGACCTGGTTGAGGAAGTGTCGATCATGGGAAATGATGACCATCGTGCTGTTGCGCTCGTTGATCGCGTTTTCCAGCCAGCGGATGGTGGCAATGTCGAGGTTGTTGGTTGGTTCGTCGAGCAACAGGATGTCCGGGTCGGCAAACAGCGCCTGGATCAAAAGAACGCGCAGCTTCCAGCCGGGAGCGACATCGCTCATCGGGCCAAAGTGCTGTTCGGCCGGGATGCCCACACCGAGCAGCAGTTCGCCGGCGCGTGCTTCGGCAGTGTAGCCGCCGTATTCGGCGAATCTGGCTTCCAGGTCGGCGGCGTGCATATAGTCTTCCTCGCTCGCCTCCGGATTGGCGTAGATGGTGTCCTTTTCAAGCATGCAGGCCCACATCTGCTCGTGACCCATCATCACCACATCGATCACGCGCTGTTGTTCAAAGGCGAACTGATCCTGGCGCAGATAGGCCATGCGTTCGTGCGGATCCTTGGAGATGTTGCCGGCGCTGGGTTCGAGTTCACCGGCCAGGATCTTCATGAAGGTCGACTTGCCGGCGCCATTGGCACCGATCAGTCCGTAGCGATAGCCCTCGCCAAACTTGACCGAGACGTTTTCAAAAAGGGGCTTGGCCCCGAACTGCATGGTGATGTTATTGGCGACGAGCACGAAGAAACCTCGGTAAAATCATCAGGTTGCAAAAGGGCGATATTGTACCCCAGCGGCCGTCGATGCGCCTGTTCCGCATCGTTGCTCAGCAATTCTCATGTTGGTCAAGGTGGCCTTCTGTTCTCCCACCGAGCATCTGCGAATGAGCCAGATTCAGGGACTGGACCCCACTCATGGCTGGCAGAAAGGCACTTTCCGGCGAACTCGCTCCATTGTTTGAGTCACAATGAGAATTGCTGCTCCATTACTGACTCTTTTCCAGAACAGCAACCCTCGTCGCCCCACCATGCTGGGTTACCCGTGGTCGACAACGCACCTTCATGGCACCTTTGGAAAACGACTCGTCTGTTGCCTTGCTGGACCAGACATAGGCCTCACCCGCCTTCAGCGCCGCCATCCGCTCCGGTGTGAGGTTGGCCAGCGCCGCATTGGCCTTCTGAATATGCTTCAACCATGCCGGCGAGTTGAACTTGTGCATGATGATCTGGCTGGAGAGTTCGATCAGGCTGACGGGCACCGAAGGCGGATCCTGGCTGGCAACCATGATGCTCACCCCTTTGTGCCGCATTTCACGGACGACCGCGATCAATCCGGCAACCAGATCCGGGCTCTCGATGTACTTGTGCGCCTCGTCAAAAACCACCAGCTTGTTGAAGCTACGCCCATCCACCCGTGCGTCGGCAAACAACTGGAGCAACACGACGAAGAGGCCAAGCGCCTCATCCTTTTCGATGAACTCATCGCGCAGGTCCACGATCACCAGGCGACCCGGAAGCACCACATCGGTCAGTGACGCGGCATCATCAATGTACTCGCTGGCCAAATCCAGTCGCATACGTGCCAGGTCCTTCAGGTGGTCTGGAACCGACAAGGTATCAATCCCGCTGCGCAATCCATCGAGCGTGATGTGGTCACGCATCGACTTCATGATGCGCATCAACTGCCGTATGTAGGTCGCCTGATTGCCTACCGCACCCATCAGGAACTTCCAGTGGGAAGCCTTCAGCTCCGCTGCTGAAAATTGCAGTGGCAACACCTCGATGTCCGGATACTCTGCCTGTCGCTCGTCCAATTTGTCAGCCGGCACAAGGAGAACGACGTCTTCAAGTGCCCGAGGTTCGGCACCGTAAGTGTCTCGCAACTGCTGTACCTGTTCCTTGACGGAATTCGCTCCGACCATCGACGTAAACTCTGGCTTGTAGTCCATCGTCGGGCTGTAATGGAAGATCACGGTTGCCAAGGGCTCTGGCAAAATATTGATCCCCGGAATCATCAACGAGGCCATCTCGGCCACCAGACCGAGCGTGTAACTCTTGCCACCGCCCTGCACCCCGAACAGGCTGATCGTATGCGTCTGGTTCAGATCCAACGCCACCTTGCGACCGGAAACTTCCCCGAGAAGGCCATACTGAGGGGTGGCAATTGTAGTCCCCAGCATGATGTCGTATTCGGCGGTGCTGGCAGGCGGCAGGCTCTTCGATACAGCGTGATCGAATGCCGACTGGCTAGCCGAAATCACGGGCTCTGCACTCGAATCTGGCGACGCGACAGCCACCGGCGCCTGCACCTCGGCGCGGTCACGCGATACCTTGCCCAACGGTAACTGAGGCACATCGTGCACTGCCTTTGCCGATTCCACGGATGTTGACCTCGTATCAACTACCAGGCTGCGGTCCACCCCTTTAGGGTAGAACTGCCGATCGCCCCCGTCCCATGACACTGTGCGATCACGCCCGAGACTTACGAACGCCGCCTTGCCGAAGGTCGGTACGCCAGGGGCCAGGCTGCGTCGACGTACCAACTCCTGTGTGATCTCCTTCGTCACATCCGGCCCCGTAGCCGGCGCAAAAGTGACCAAAGACTCGGTTTCCACCACCGCCGCATCCACCAGCTGTTCGATCAGGTCCCGACCAATCCGGTAGTACTCGATTCCGTGATCCACCTCTGGTGTCTCGGTACCGACCTTCCTGAAATCGAAGACGATTGCGCTGCGAGTGAACTGCAAGCGATAGGGCAGATCATCGAGGTGACGCAAGAAATACCGCGCCTCCTCGGCGGCGTCCGGCATCACAAGGCCGTAGCGCTCAGAACGTTCCAGGTAAAACCCGAGCAACGACGCCAGATCGTAGTTCTTGATCGGGCGATCGGGCCGATCAATCGCTTTGCGATGCGGATCAAAGTGGTACGACAAGACCTGCTCGGTCTGCGAAATCTGCTCGGCAATAGACGTTTTGAGTTGCTCATAGGCTGCCACGTCGCCAAGCTGCGAGTAGCATTTCACTTCCACCAATCGGCAGGTGATCATTCGGCCATTTGGATCAAGGTCGAACAGCGCCAGGTCGGTGCGACGGAAGCTGACCTCATCGCCAAGTTCCATCGCGTTCTGGCGCAGAGCACTGTACAACTCCAGATGCGCATCCAGCGGGACAACAATCTGGTTCAGGAAAACGCCCTGATGTTCAAGGAACAAGCGCGACAGCGCCAGGCCCATCGCCTCTGCGCGTTGCGTCGGCGACGAAAGCAGCTTCAGTGCGAGGCGCCCGGAAAGCGAGCGTAGCTGATCAAGCATCACCAAGGCATGTTTGCCGCTGCTCGGCAACCCATAGTCGGCCAATAGCGGTACCAGCAGGGCTTCCAGTTCTGCCACCGAGCGCGACGTGATCACCAGACGATGCCCCATCGCATTGGCCATATCAGGCGAATGATCGATCAGATAATCCGGACGAGTGGGATGGCGCCGATGGTCGAAGAACTCGATGCCGAGGTTCCGATCCATCGTCAGAACCCAATCGCTTACCTCGTGCACCTGATGCAGCATGGCCCGTTGCTCGGCCGAGAGAGACAGCGCGATCACCGGACGAGCGTTGGGCAAGGCCTGAGAACGCGATACGCTGGCCAACGCTACCGACAGCAGGCGCGACATGGTGGCCACGAGATCGGTGAGTTCCTCGGCATCTTCCAGTGCCTGCGCACCCCCATGCAGCGGCTGCCTCAGCCAGGTAATCGACTGCTCGTCCTCGCGGTATTTCACGGCATAAGGCTGTACCAATCCGTGGACAAAGGCGCACTCCTCTGACGCGCCGGCATCAATCGCCCGAATTTCCTCCGCCGGGAAGAGATCGAACAAGAAACTCAGATGTGCCGCATGCTCATCTGGCGCCTTGCGAAACTCCTCGATCGAACGGATGGCCAGCCGCAGCTTCGGCTGCAGATGGCTTTCGGTAGGGGTGGCAAAAGCATCCACCTCGCGCCCGGTAACTGCCGAGTCGGGAGCAAGAAGCTCGTTCAGCGCGTCACCAGTCCCAGGCGCGTCGGGATCGGGAACCAACAGGCGGACGTCGTAACGAAGATCGGAAAACTGAGAATTTCTCTGCATGCCCACCAGCACGTCGGCGAGCACGGCAGCGCGCCCTGCATTGAAGGCATTGATGGTCAGCGTTCTGACATAAGGGTGCTGGATCATATAGCGCTGTACGCGAGCCACCAGATAATCGGCATCGATCATCGAACCGCCGACCGATGGTTCCGCCAGGCTGAGCGCAGTACACACCTCGCCGATCAATCCCCGTGGGTCATTCTCGTCGGCAGACGCATAGAGTGTCCAGAACGGTGTGATGTTATCCACAGCCAATACGGTGCGGCCCAGCTCATCGCTTTGCAACAGCACTGGCGGGAAGCCTACCGGCGCAAGCTGCTTCAAGACGGCGTCGCGTGTTGACACCACAAACTCACGATCAGCCTGCCGGGCTTGTTGCAGCCATTGCTGCGCCAGATGTGCCCAGGTCGTGTGCCAGGTGATGCGTAGCGGATGGGTTGGCCCGAGCAATACCGCCTCGCGCCTTCGACCGCGATAGTCATCAATGACCAGCACCACGGAATCGACTGTCAGCGCACCGCGCAACTCCTCGAAAGCATCTCTCGATGTCACCGCATCGGCTGACGCAGCTCTTACCATTGCCGCCTCAAGCCAATCAACATAGGCGCTGGCATAATTCTCCGCCGGCTCTCGCAGTCCAATTAGATCGCTTCCTTGCAGGATCAATTGTTCATCCCCGCGCAGGATGGCCTGGAACAAATGCTGCCGAGCCTCGACGAAACGACCACATTCCACGGTTTGTGGCCAGCTGTAGGACAGCGTTGCCAGGCTGGCTCCTCTGGCAGGTGTAATTTCCAGGCGCAAACGATTGACTGCCACCGGATCGGCAAGGAATCGACGTTCGATATCGGCAAGCAGGCTGGATATCAGCACGTTCGCCTTACCTTCCTTGCCGAGCCTGATCTCCAGCGTATCCGAACCGACCGTCCTGCTTCTTGCCTGCCGTTCGACCCAGGCGCAAGCCGATACCGTGATGGCTTCCGGATCACGCTCCTGCACCACTGCTCTGAAGCGCGCCTGAAACAGCGCATGCGACAAGCTGTGCTCGCGAGGAACGGCCCGCTGTGGTGGCTCGACTTCCACGTCGTCGTCGGTTACAACGTAGAACAAATCGCTTTCATTGGGCCGGTTGGCCTCTTCTCCGTCTACCACCCGGGAAAGCGACTCTCCGGCTTCATTCAAGAGCGCGACGCGATCTCCATCCTTCGTCTCGGCGTAGACACGAACGAAGTGCCACCCTTCTTCCCAGTCGATCTTGCCGATCGAGGAAAACGCGACCGTGGCGGCGTCCGTCGCCCTGGTCCATGCCGCTTTTCGGCGACGCAGGCCGGTCGGACCATTATCCCGAGACACCACCTCGGCGACGAATCGGCTCAGGCCTTCGACTTTCGAAGGCTGTGGCTCAACGCGAAAAGACACGCTGAACTTCTTCTGACCCGTCCTGGAGATGGGCAAGACACGATGGCCAATCAGATCAGTCAGGCGCGGATCGGTCTCATCCGCCTTGACCAAGGGCAGATCGGGAAGCTCCACATCGCCGATGTAGATCGCATCCGGACTGATTCCGCCATCCGCGAAAACCCAGCGGTTGAATGCCAAAGGCCAGTTGGCTCGATCCTTGACGATCTGGTGCGTCCATTCTCGCGGATCAGCCAGACCCACACGCGAGAAGAAGTCCCCCATCTGCCGGCAATAGGCAGGATCCATCAAACCGAGCTCCAGTGCCCGCGCCCGTTCGGAGCGTGCTGACCAGGTCACACGCTCAACACACTCCCGATTGCGCGCCACACGCGCCGGCGCACGATCCGGAACTGACAGCAGTTCAAAATCGGGCACCAGGCCCAATTCGAACAAGGCCGCACCAATGGCCTGGGCATCGAAGTCATTGAGTTGTGCGGTCAGCAGAAAACGTGCGACCGACGCCTCATCAGCAAAGCGCCAGGCTCTGCCCTCGCTCTGCAGATCCTCCAGCAACACCTCGACCGCACCCTTGATTGGCGCCGGCACCGACGCGAGCAAGCACGAGACCAGGTCGCCATAGGCGTCATCGATCGAGATCTCCTCGAACGTGGCTACGCCGAAAGAGTCCTCGGCGGAAGCGCGCAGGTCGTTCGGTACAAAGACCAGCAGCGGGGCGCGCAACTCATCGTTGGGCAAGGGGTTCCGAAGTTCCACCAGCTTGGTGCTTGATACCGCGATGTTCGGGGCCGACTGCCGCAGGGCTTCGTCGGCGAGAACCACGACTGTCGCGCCCGGAACCAGGCTGCGCAGGCCCCCACACAGACGCACCATCAAGTCACGGTCGAGGTCCGTCACCCGCATGCAATGCCCCGCCTCCCGTTTGCCGAGCACTGCCGCGAAACGCGGCAGCAGGACAGATTCCAGGGCGACGTTCAGCTCCTGGCTAGTCAGTTCGCGCAGTCCCTGAGTCATGCCTTCGCTCGCTTTTCTGCAATCGTGTAGCGTGGCACAACCGTCTGAGTCACGTAGGCATCGGACAGGTCACGGTAAAAGCCGATCTCTCGCAAGCGGGCAGTGAAGGCTTGCAAGTTGGTCCGCAACGCCTTTCGATCATCAATCGATGGCGCCGGGAATCCTTCATCAAGGGGCAACTGATCAATGTACAGCCCGTAGCGCTCTCTCAGAAAGGTCAGCAGATCGTCAATCCGCATCTCGGCAGTGTGGTAGCCGGTCTCGCCAACACGCAACACGGCGATCTGCAGCAGCACTTCCAGCAAACGGCTGTCGAGCACAAATCGCCGCGGCGCATTCTTGGCCCGTGACTGAGCGAGAAGGGCACCGGAGCGGTTCTTCAACATCGTTGAATCGAGAGATTCAATGATGTAACGGCGGTGAAATGCCCCGCGCTGGGCCAAGAGAATTTCGATGTACGTTTCGAAATCCGAAAGCCCCATTTTCGACAAGGCGGTCGTTTCCTCATCCCAACCGCCGGCATCATCCCTCAGCGAATCCAGGAGATTCGCGAGACGGCCACTGAAGAATTTCTCACGCTCTTCCCGGTAAGGCTCGGCCTGCAGAGCAAACAGTTCACCCACCGAGAAGTGCCTGTTCAGACCCCGAATCAGTTTGTTGCGTGCCACGAGATAGTCGGCGAACTCATCCAGATTTTTCGCGGCAAAGTACGCCCGGACAAAGGACGGAATCCTTCGGTAGCAAGCATCGGCAGAGCGCTCGGCAATCGCCACCGTCGCCGATTCGGCGCTGCCTGTCAGGTCCACGAACAAACCGGGCCGGTGAGGACAGTCGCCCTGGGGTTCTCGCAACTGCCGAGGCTTCATCGGACAGGCCGACTCCGAACACAGCGGATTCGCGTTCTGCAAGCGTTGCCAGGCAGGCAGCAATTTAAGCAGACGCAGGTGATAGAGAGCGAGGTGAAAAGACAGCAGCAGCTTCAGGTAATCCACCATGACCGCGCGCGGCATGAACGGCCGGTAGAACAGCAGACGCTGGATGTCTTCGGCCAACAGGTTTGATGATCAACTCGCTGGCAATGGCATCGGTCCCCTGACCGACAAAACGCAGCGCCAGCCCGGTCGGCAGATGTTCGACAAATCGCTCTTCGGAGGTCCCCATCCCCTGCGCTTGCACTTCCAGGTCGAAGCGCTCGGCCGGGAAAAGTCGGTAGGTACGTACCGTGCCATGCTCGACCTGTCGCAACTGCAGGGCGAGATGACCGCCCAGTCGAGCGGGACGCTGCAGGCCCTCGCCCCGATTGATGGCATGCAACAGTTCGGCAATCAAGGGCGCAGCGGGCTCGGTGCCGCGGACGATGTCCGCCATCCGCTTCGCGGAGCGATAAGGCAGCATTCTTTCCCAGCCGAGGTCTCGTCGCTCGAAAAAATATCGGCGCCGCGCCATCGCTACGTACTCGCGATGGGGCTGGGCCCGCTGGCGTACCGACGCCCCGGACACGCCACGCGGCAATTCTTCGAACAAGCGCTTCAATACCTCCTGGTCGAAATTGCCCCGTTGCTCGAAACGGAACAGCGCGCGGTCATCGGGTCGCACAAAATCGAGGCTGCGATCGAAGCGCGGATCCTCCTGCCGGCCGACATCGACCTCGGCCAGCAGCGACACCAGTCGATCCCCATTCGGCTGGCCGCCACCCAGCCAACTGTTGAAGTAATAACTGCGGGCGATGTCGCCATGCTGACCGCTGGCATACAGCGCATGCATCTCGGCGCAGTCCCGGTTGCCGATCAGCATGAACGACAGCGCTGAACGCAGGTCGCGCATGGTGATGTGCAAGCGCCCGCGCAGGTGCGTCATGGTGTAAAGCATTTTGAGCCGTTCGATCAGCCGCGGGCCAGCCGTCTCATCCTGGAAGCTGCGCGCGTTGTGCAGCGCGTAGCACGTCGCCTGCAGATCGCACTGCTCGCAGGCCGACCAGTGCTGAGTTTCCGTCATCCGCTGCAGCGTCCGCTCGAGAATTGAACCGCAGGCCGTATCGGCCACCACACTGCGTAAGTTGAGATTGACCACCACCACGCCGGATTCCGCCTGTCCGGTCGCAAAACCCCGCCGAACCAGCGCACTCAGTGCGCTGAAATCAGGTTCGTGGGCAGCCAGAAAATCCACTAGCCGCCCCTCGTTGATGGCGATCAGTCGCGTTTCGTCGGTCCGCCAGTGGGTGGGATCCCGACCGGCAAAGGGCGCGAGAAAATCGACCAGCACCTGGTTGTTGTCCTTCTCGCCTCATCCTGACTGCCGTCATAGTTGATCAGGTAGCGGCGACCGGCAAGCTCGATGCGGCTGCCGTTGGGCAGACCACGATCCACCGCACCGCCGCGTGCTTCAACATCCTTCTCCAGTCGTTGCAGAAACGCCGTCTTGCCATCGCCTGCATTGCCGGTGATCAGCACCAGACGGAACTCGCCGGCCAGCACCGCCGGCAACAGTGCCCGGTCGAGGGCGGTATCGACATAGGCCGCGTGTCCCAGGGCATCCATGCCGCGCGTACCCGCATTGCTGCGTCGGCTCTGGCTATAGAGCGTGATCAGGTGTGAGACGAAGGGGTTGCTGTTCGAGGTCTCTCCCGGTCCACCCGAGGTCGTGGCCACATTCACCGGCGCCATGCCCGGAACCCGGCGCCGAGCGTGACGCACCTGGCGCAGCGCGTCGCCGAACTCGATCGCCGAGCCAAAGCGCTCGGCACGACGCGGCGCAATCGACTTGAGCAGTACGGTCACCAGATCCGGCGCCAGGTCGGAAAAGCCGGAAAACTCGCGCGGATCGGGTGCCGGTCGGTTCGCTGGCGGCTCGCTCGTTTCCCAGGGATAACGAGCGGTCAGCGCCTCGTAGAGCGTCAGGCCGAGCGCGTAGAGATCGCGATCGGCGCGCTCGCCGTTATGCGGGATGACCTCCGGGTCAAAATCCGGGGGCAAGTAGCGGCGCGAGCCGCCGCCGCGTGCGTCACGGTTGTCGGCGCGCACCGAGACGTTGAAGTCGATGATCTTCGCCCCCTTCTGCGTCCACAACAGATTGCGCGGCTTGATGTCGCAGTGGTGAAAGCCATGAGCGTGCAGGTGGGCCAGCCCATCGATCACCTGTTTGCCGAGTTCGAGCGCATCGTCCGGCGCCAGCAGATGCTGCTGGATCATGTCGGCCACGTCGGCGCCTTCGACGTACTCGAAGACGAGAAAGGGAACATCGCTGCCGGGCAGCACCTCACCGTAGAGCACCCGCCCCACATGCGGATGCTCGGGAATCTGCACCAGATTGCGGTATTCCTTTTTCAGGCGCTCGTACGTGGAATGGCGATCGTGGAGAATCAGCTTGACCGTTCGCGGCACGTCGCCCAGCGTGTCGATTACCTTGTAGACCACGCCGAAGCTGCCCTGACCAAGCTTCCTTTCGACAACATAGGTCCGGGTCAGCGCATAACCCGGCGGTAGGTTGCGGAAATCCACATCGCTTTCGGGCTCCGGCGGAACCATCGTCGATACTGACGCCGGTTCGGCTACGGGGGCCAAGGCGGGAGAGAGGAGGGCATTCAGCGCCGCCAGGGCCGCCAAGGCCATCGGCCGTTGCGCCTCGTCGAACTGGCAGAGCGCCTGCAACCAGGCATCGAAGGCTCCATTCAATTCCGGCCGCAACTGCGAAGGCGGCACCGGGAAAACGCCGTCGGTGTCGAAGACACGCGTTGGATCACCATCAAACGGACGCTCGCCAGTGAACAACTCGTAGAGAATCACCCCGGCGGAAAACACATCGGAAGCACGGTTCGCCACTTCCGGCGCCCGATACGCCTCGGGCGCCACATAGGCCTTTTCCACCAGATCAATGATCGAATCCGCGATCGTCAGGCTGCGATCCACGCCCAGCTTCGCGAAGTCGAAATCGGTGATGCGGGTGGTGCCATCCTGGCCAATCAGAATCGCCCCCGGCGTGAGATTGCGATGCACGACGCCGTGCTGGTGGGCATGGGCCAGCGCCGCCAGCAGGTCTTTCGCCACCCGCCACTTCTGGTCGAGCGTCAGCGCCAGTTGCGGTCGCGCCAGATGTACGGTCAGTGCCTGCCCTGACGCATCGTCGAGGATCAGGATGAATGCGCGGTCGTCGTCGGTCGCGAAGAAATCGCGCGCGGCAACGATGTTGGGGTGCAGCGGTAGCCGTGAGAGCGCTCGATAGGCGTTGGTGATACGGTTGACCTGCGCCTTGCGCGCCTCTTCGGGCTGATACGGATCGGCTTGATACACGCGCAAGCGCGCCGTGCCACCGGCAAAGGCATTCTCGGCGCGGTATTCGGTATAGGCATCGGCGGCGCCGAGCTTTTCCGTCACCTGCCAGTGACCGAAGCGCAGCACAGCCGAGGCCGGCTTGAGCACTCGCAGCGCATGCAGGATCAACGACTGCTGCGCCAGGATGTTTCTGGAGAAGCGCGCCGGGATGCTCGTCGCATCCTTGAAGTAGCGCTCGGCATCCTTGAGTTTGACCACCGCGGGCGCGTCCATCCCAGCCCGGTCGTTCACATGCGCATCAGGCGCCGTGAGCAGAATCGCGGCATCGACGTAGATGTTCTCCAGTTCCGCTCGCCCGGGGTGACTCTGGGTGATCAGCCCCTTGAAGGCGCGCGAATGGCTGCGCAACTTGGCGAGCGGCGAAGGATAAGGCGCGCGGCCTTCCGGATACCACCGGGGACCGTAGACATCGATGCTGCCACGCGTACCCTTGACGTCGATCAGGTACAGGGCATGCGGGGCCAGCAGGCCGATGTCGATCTCGAAGCGCTCGCCCTGGCGTTCGAGTTCGAAGTTGTGCCACAGGACGAAACTGTCCGGCAAGTGATCCCGCAGGTGGGCAATGGCGATGCGCTCGGCATCGTTCATTGGCTGGCCGATGGGGATCACTTTGGCCATCAGTCTTCCTCTGATTTGATTTTAGCTTCAACAATCTTCCTTGCCAGATTCTCCAAATCAATTGCCTGACTTCGTAGCGCCGAGACGTTCAAGCCGCGATGGCCTAACCGTTTCCAGAGTGGATGGCTGCGGGCCAGAACCGTGCAATCACCAATCTGGCGAACGTCAAGGTGAGGTATGGACGTACCAAATGCTCTCGCCTTGAGCTGTCGAATGCCGCATTCACAAGACAAGAAGACGAAAAGGAACCCTGCGTCTTCTTCGGAGTGACAATGAATCCGAATGGCATCCTCAGAAACCGCGCCGCCAATAATTCGACCATAAGGGAGCACGGTACGGCCGATGACTCCAGAAAGCTGCCCCGAACGAGGAACAAGCAGCGTTTTTCGGGAAACTATGCAATGCGCCGCAAGCCTTGAGGGCAATCGATAGGAAGGTTCTGGATCATTCCAGAAGATTGCTGAAGTACCAAACAGCGGAATCCCTGCCGTGTCACCGTCCAGCACGATACGTTTGAAACGGTTCGGCTCTTCGATGCCAGTTACCACACTCCGCAGAGGAGAGAGATCTGCCCCGCTGGATTCCAGTGCTGCTATTGCTTGCCGATGGTAACTGCTGTGAAAAAATGCATCCAGTCGGTATTGCACGTCTACCGCAGGCGCAATCGAGACGGAAAAGGGCGTGGATGATGGCACCGCACGTAGATTTGCAAGCCTAAGCGTGCTGATCAGCTCGGAAATGGCCTCACGGAGAATGTAATTCGCTTTATCTCGTTTGTTCGCTGCTTGAGCCACCAGCAAGTCGACTTTCCTCTCGAAATCATGGCCAAAACGCGGTACAGGAAGGTTGGCGATGTGCTCCGGCTCAATGTGCTGAATGATCGCGCCATAAGTGCCAGCCACAACCAACGGCACGCCATACTTGCTGGAGAGAAAGGCATAGAGGTAACCCGGCAAAATCTTGGATTCATCCGGCACTACTCTTAAGACGTCCTCAGAACATGCCATGCCGGCCATATCTGGCCGAACGTAAGCCATTCGGCCAATAGTCCCAGAGCGCGTAATAAGAGACCAGGACTCTTTCAACAGCAGCCGTGGATTCCGCTCCACTTGCTTCTTGGAAATCAGTGGCAGAGTTGATAGGTCAGCCAAGCCGATCGCTGAGCTGCCCATGAACGGAACACCGTATCTACGATCATCGACCCAGCTCCGACTCTCCCTTCCGGAGTCGAAAATGCCAGTGGTGACATCCGCAAGCTTGTCCTTCCTTTCGCTAAGAAGTCTTAGAGCATCCCGCGCTTCAAGCGCCCCCGACATATAGGGATTGCAATCCAGCCGCCTGCCACCTTCTTCGAGCCAATCCGACCGCACCACACGTGCATTCCTGAAGCTTGCGAATTTCATGTAGGCACCTCAGCCGGAAACCATTCCTGCAACGCAGCATTCAGCTCCATGAAAGCGACATCGGTACAGCCTTTGATCGAGATCCGCCGGGCGATCTCTTCATAGATCGCTGAAGAGCGCGGTCGGCGCGTTTGCCGCAGCACCCATTCCGCGGCCTCCTTTGGCCGCCGGGGCTTGGCCTCGTCTGCGAGCCAGAATCCTTGCTGCGCAAGCACGGTGCGCAGACCGGACTCGCCACGGTAGCGCAGGGCGTCGGCAACCAGCGGATTGTCCTGCCAGAGCCAGTTCTCGAGTTCCGGCTCGATGGCAATCACCTTGATAGCACTGGCTTGCCAACCGCTGCTGACCAGTCGGCCGCTGACGTCATCGACGATGGCCTGCTTGCCGGGTGACCCATCCCATTCGCAATCGAGCGCAACCAGCACACGTTCGTGGGTATTCAGGTAGGGTCGCAGCAGTTCATGGGCGCGCAGGTAGACGCCGGGATCGTTCCCCCCTTCGTCCACCAGCAGATCGCCACCCACATCGGGATTGAAGTCGAAAGGGGCACAGCCCAGACTGCGGTGCCACTGGTCTCGGGTGAGGTAGCCGCGGAAGGCTGCAGCCATGTTGCTGTCGGCGACCAGAATGACGCAGGGCCGTTTGTGGTCGCTCATCCGAGCACCCCGGCCGCGAACAGGCTGCCGAGGTCGATACCGCCACGCCATTCCCTGAGACGCGGGTGATCGCTGCCGGCGACCATCTCCACTCCACCCGCGCTGGCCAGCCGCGCGCACAGCAACTGGTCGATCTTGGTGCTGGCCAGCACCACCGGAGAGTGTGAAGATATCCACACCTGACTGTCGTACATCGACGAGAGCGACTGCAACACCGCATCGATCGCATAGGGGTGGAGGCCGTTCTCGGGTTCCTCCGTCACCAGGATGACAGGTTGCCTGGCGAGGTAGGGCAGCAGCGTTAACGCCAGGATACGCAGGGTTCCGTCGGACAGTCCGGAGGACGACACGCTGTAGCCGCCACGGTAGGTCAGCACGAAATAAGCGTGGTGATCGTCTTCGCGCTCACGTACGTCGATGTCGACAACCTGCGGCAAGGCGGTTCGCACGTGATCAATCCAGTCCGCGTAGCTCTCGCTGCGATAGTCGGCTGCCGCAGATCCGCCGGCGCCCTGGCGCTTGAGGTCGAACGCCAGCCACGGGATATTGCGGCCGCTGGGAATGACGGTTCGCGGCTGACCAGGCGGGCTAGCCTGCCGCATTTCAGCCCAATTGGGGTCGAGAAAAACCGCGCCTCCGGTCAGCAGCTCGTAGAGCCAGCGCGCTGCCGGGTATTCGCTGCTCGACTCATACAGAACACGCGGCAAGGCCAATACCGTGGATGGGAGATCAATCTTGCCCGAACCTCCTTGCCGTCGTTTTGGCGATTCCGGACTGATTTCGGTGCCCGATATGCTGTCGCGCTTCAGTACCGTCAACCAGTTCCTGTTATGTTCGGCCTGTGCACCATGCAGTTCGACAGCCGCGCGCTCAGGGGCGAAAGCCTTCGGAAACAGGAATAGATACTCGTTGCGAACGTGCAGCGGCCCACCATCAGCCAGCTCGAAGCTGATTTCGTAGCGCAGGTGAGTGGGCCAGCGTTGTTCATTTGAACTGAACGCTTCGCGCGCTCTCTGGTTTTTCAGGCGGGCTATGGCGCCATTGCGAACATCGTTGGCGACGCCTTCCGGAAGAGCAGCCTCGAGAGCCAGAGAGAAGCGGGTACCGCGCCGGGCAAAAAGAATCTCGCGCAGATCCCCCGTGCGAGGCAGAAAGTCCGGCCGCTTGTCACTGAAGGCGGAGCCGACCGTCGTCGCGCGCAACAAATCACCGAACAACACCGGCAGATCGAGCAGCGTGGTCTTGCCCGCTCCGTTGGCACCAACGATGACCTGAAAATTACTCAGATCAATCGCCAGCCGCTCGAAGCAGCGGTAGCGGATCGCTTCCAGCCGCGTGATCACTGCCCGGGCTCCGGATGCCTGGCGCGGAATTCCGCGTAGGCGGCGGCAATGTCCGGCAGGTCATCGTCGAGGATGCGCTCCTTGCGGTGCAGGGTGCGCACTTCCAGCCTGCCGCCGATGCGCACCTTCTCTTCATAGGTCTTGTCGACGAGGATCTCTTCGCCGTCTGGTCGGCGCTTGTAGAGCACATTGCCTCGGCGGTCGAAACCGACTTTCTCGGCAACGGCCATGAATACGGGGTAATCCTGCTTCTTGCCCAGATCGCTGGCCTGAATCTCCTGCGTGGGCTTCTTCTTGAGGAACAGCAGGCTGGTGAGGATATTGACGTTGGCTTCGACGATGAAGGACTCGACCGGCAGGTCGATGCTGGCGAGCACCCAGCAATGACGCAGAATCCAGTAGCGGATGTACTCGTCACCGGGGTTGCCGAGAATGCCGTCCGGCAAAACGATGCCCATGCGGCCGCCCGGCCGCAGCCACTGCACGCAACGCTCGATGAACAGCACCTCGGGTGAAACGGCGGGCTTGATCGCCTGGGTCATGACGAAGCCATCGCCCTGGCGTACCCAGCGGCGGGCGAGTTCATACTGCTCGAGAATGGTTCGCTCGGTCACCGGGATGTCCGAACCGAAGGGTGGATTGGTGGCGATGACGTCCACGCTTCCGAGGCGAAGCGTGTCATTCGCCGCTTTGACGCCCGGCAGGTGACCGACGGGAAATTCGAGCGAGTTCATGTGGTACAGGTGGCCAAGCGAATTGCCGGCCATCATCACGTTCATCTGCGCGGCACGAACGAGGAAGGGATCGAAGTCCGAACCGAAGAGCTTGTTGGCGGCGAAATCGGCCAGACGGTCGCGCAGCGAAATGAATTCCTGGGTATCCTCGTCGCCGGGCCTGACGTTTTTTTCGTCGTGAAAAACCTTGTTGAGATAGTTGAGTGTCTCGACCAGAAAACCACCCGTGCCGCAAGCCGGGTCCAGTAACCGTTCGCTTTCCTTCGGGGCAAGCATCTGGATGACCAGCCGAATCGCGCCGCGCGGCGTGAAGTACTGACCACGATCGCCGCGCAGATTGGTACCGACGATCTCCTGGTAGGCCGCACCTTTGGCATCGACATCGGTGCGCGCAAAGTCGTAGCGTGAGAGTTCGGAAACGATGAACGCCAGTGCCCGGTCAGACAGGGTGATTTCTTCGTTACCTTTGAAGAGGTCCGGGTAGGCACGCTTCACCGCTTCAAAAAGGGGCACGATACGGAGGCGGATTTCCTTCTGCCCTTCGGGACTGAACGGTTCGTAGGGGCCGGCCCAGAAGACACGCTGCTCGCCGAGACGACGCTCGTCGTACATCTTGCAGAAGATGAGGTAGAGGAACTGCCAGAAGGCGGCGTCCTTGGGCATGCCCTCGTTGCCATGGATGTAGTTGTGGCAACGACGGAAAGCCGTGCGCAGCATGACCGGATCGGCCCGCCGCATCCTGGCGAGCGACGCGCCTTCACGGGTACCAATGGTCTCGTCGCCCATCGGCCAGTCGGCGATGGGTTTGAAGCGGGTATCGAAGCGAGTGACTTCCTTGCGGAAAAAGAAGAACTCCAGCCCGTTGGTCCACAGTCCGTACTCGCAAGTCTCGACCTCGGCCATGACCGCTTCAAGCAGTTGGAATTCCTTGCGCGCCTCGTCCGGGTCACGCATGCGATAGGCACCCTTGGTGCCCACCTTGGGCTCCTTGTCCACGGCAACAGCACGATAGAGATTCTGGTCCTCGTGCGGGGTGCCGGGACGGAAGATGGCGATGTCGATTCTCTTGTTTCGCCCCGCGACTTTCACGCCGTAGTCCGGCTCCATGTCCTCGGCAGCAATGCCATATTCATGGATGATGGCGCGCGCAATGCGCTGCCGCACACGCTCTCTTTCGCTGTCCTTGACAGGATTGCCGGTGATGTAGTCGAAGACCTTGCCTTCTTCCAGCGCGCTGTCTTCCGTCTCTTGCTCCGCCTGAGCAAGATCGCTCATCTCCTCGCCCTGTTCGGAGCTTGCTGCCTTGACCCTAGCCACTGGAACCCTCCCTGTTTTCAAAATCGTCGCTACTGGCCGCTGCGCCACCCGCGCGCACCCAGGCATCGACATCCTGTTTCTTGAACGGCATGTAGTGCAGCATACTGCGCGAGCAGTCGGCAAGGGAGGATCCGGTAATCGATGACACGCCCTAGCTCTTGGGGCTTGTTGTGGCGTAGCCTGTGTCAGCGATTGTCGAGTGCCAGTTTGACACTGAAACCGAGCAGGGCCGAGCCCGCCAGACGGGTCGCCAGCGTGCGCAGCAGCGGCAGCGTCCTCAGTCTGCGCGCGACCGCGTTGCCAAGCAGCACCAGGCCGGCCTGGTAGAGAAAGCTGAGGAGGGTCACGTGCGCGATCATCACGCCAAGCGTCAGGGCGGAGGCGTCGGCGCGCAGAAAGAGGGGGAAGAAGGCCACGAAGAAGAGCATCACCTTCGGGTTGGTGAGACTGACCGCAAAGGCTTGCCGGAAATACACCCAGGCGCTTTTTCTGGCCTCCTGGTCGCCATTGCCACTGGCAAGCGGTCTTCGCAACAGTTGCAGCCCCATCCAGCCCAGATAAGCGGCACCGAACCACTGCAGGCCCTGCAAAAGGGCAGGGTTTGCCTTCATCACGGCGGCCAGGCCGACAATTGCCGCGACCATATACCCCATGTCGCCGAGCAGTGTGCCGAGGACGGCGCCGATGCCGGCGGCGATGCCGTTGCGTGCAGTGGCGTTGAGAATGGCCAGCGTGCCGGGACCGGGAATCAACTGGAAGACGAGAATCGCGGCGACGAAGCTCGCGTAGTTCTGGATTTCAAACACCGCTTGCTCTCCCGGCGATCATCAGGGCGATACCTGCAGCAAGGCGTCGAGTTCCATCCACAGTGACTCACAGAGGCCGTCACGGTAGGCGGCTTGCCGGAAGCATGGGTGCTCGCTGCGGTAGACCTCCCACAGGCGGCGCCTCTGATCGGCGACACAGCACCTGACGTTGGCCAGGCGGTCGGCAGCCTTGACTACCAGGGCCAGTTCGGTGGCTCCGCTGACCTTTGCCAGTCTGGCGTAGGTGACCGCCTTGCGCTCGGCACGGCTGGCACCGGGAGAATCGGTCAGCAGGCTGACACAGTCGGCAATCAGTGGTCCAAAGCGCTCGCGTATATCGCTTTCGCTGACCCCGGTATCCTCGACGACGTCGTGTAGATAGCCGACGATCTGTGCTTCGGCGCCATAGGGCGACAACAGGCCGACGACCGCTTCGAGATGGAAGGCGTATGGCCGGTCGCCGTACATCTGGCTGCCGTGCGCTGTCAGCGCAAAAGAGCGAGCTTCATCGAGCATGGAAGGTCTTCATCATTGGCTTTGGCGTTGGCGTTCTTCGCCATGATTGTTTTCCGGGAGAAACGTCGCCGCGAGGGCGCAAAGTCCTTCCCACTGCTGTTGCCAGAAGCCACTCCGCGCGGCCGATTCCGGCAGTGGCCCCTGCCTGAGGCCGCAGGGCGGCATCGTCTGGCCACGATACTGGGTACCGAAGAGTTGATCCCAGATCGGCAGGAGGATCGCGAAATTGCAGCCAAAGCGGTACTGCCGGCCGGCAGGAAGGTCGATGGCATGGTGCCAGCGATGGTAGCGCGGGCTGACCAGCAGGAGTTCGCCAATGCGGCCGAAGGACAGCCGGGCATTGACGTGCGAGAGGTTTTCGATGGTCTTGACGACGATCAGCAGGCCAATGAAGTGGCCTGGCGGGACGCCGACCAGGAGCGCGACGATGGCGAACCAGCAACCGCCAACCAGGTCGTCGAGGAGATGGTTGCGGCTGTCCGTCCATAGCGTCATCTGGCGCTGGCTGTGGTGGATCGCGTGCAGCGCCCACCACCAGCGGAAGGTGTGTGAGAGGCGATGGCGCCAGTACTCGGTAAAGTCCAGGATGCACAGATAGACCAGGAAACTGAGCAATGGCCGGGCTTCCAGCATCGGGAACCAATCCTCGAGTTGCGGCGGAATGATGTCGTTGAAGCGCAGCCAGCGTTCGAGGTCGGCGAACAGGGGTGCCAGCAGGGCGAAAATGAGCAGCGGAATGATTCCCAGCCGGTCGAGGAAGGAATACAGCACGTCTACCCGCACCGCCTTGCGATCCGGCCAGACCTCGATCGGTCGCAACGCCTCCAGGGGTCGCAGCAGCAGGAAAGCGACGGTGATCTGCAATACCCCGCAGAGGAAGAACTCGATGCCGTCGAAAGCCATTTCCAGATAGCTGCCCATTCCCGTGGCCAGCAGCACGGGTTGCAGCAGATGCGCCAATAGCCAGCCCTGCAGATCGACGAACGCTTCAATGCAGGCGTTGATCATGGTGCCCGTCGCGTGGCAAAACAGAAGCCCTTGTTCTTGAGGCCGGAGATCAAAGGGTCCAGCATTGGCGCAAAGGGATCCTTGCGAGACCAGATACCGAGGTGGGCCATGACGATGTCGCCATCCTTGAGACGGTCGAGGGCGCGCTGCAGCAACACCGGGTTGGGGTAGGTGTCGGAAGGCAGTTCGTCACCGAGAAAACCCGCCGGCGCCCAGCCGACATGCTGGTAGCCACAGGCCTGCGCCGCAGCCAGGGTGTTCGGTGTGGTGCGGCCTCCCGGAGCGCGCCAGAGGGGATCGAGCCGACGACCGGTGAGTTCCTGGAAACGCACGTCGGAACGCTGCAACTCCTCGCAAACGGCGCGCGCGTCCAGGATCTCGGTGTGGCCATCCGGCAGCCGGTAGCGTACCTGCTGGCCGCTGTCGCTGCGAAAACTACCGTGCCGCCAGGTATGGCTGCCGAAGGCATGGCCTTCGGCGACGCGCGCCCGCCAGTAGGAAGCCCAACTGGCATCGAGGGCGTGATCGCCACGGCTGGTTTCTTCCTGCGCCAGAAAGAAGGTCGCCTTGACCCCGTGCCTGGCCAGGGTATCGGCAATCGATTCGGCATGGCGCATGTTGCCGGTGTCGAAGGTCAGGTAGAGCGTTCCTTTGCAGGCGGCAGCGGCGTGCGCGTCAGGAATGGCCAGCGCCGGCAGGGTCGACGTCAGCAGGGCCAGGAGCAGGTGTTGAAGCTCAGGTTTCATCTGAGGCCGGCATGGTTGACGAAAAATACGCCGTGCGGCGAACTGCCGACGCTGATCGAATGTTTGATTTTCTTGGTGACCAGGTCGAGGACCTGCACCTTGCGGGCAAAGCGTGCCGTCGTCCAGAGTTCCTTGCCGTCGGCGCGCACGATCATGTCGTCCGGTCCACCAGGGACCTCGTATTTTTCCACCACCGTCATCGTCTGCGTATCGAGCAGCGCAATGCTGCCATCGAGCGTACGGTTGGAAACGTAGAAATGGCGTCCATCGCCCTTGGGCTGCAGATTGTGGGCCGCGGTGCCGGTAGGAATCTTCATGACGCTCTTGCGAGTGCGCCATTCGATGACCTCGACGACGCCTGCACCCATGCAGGCTACCAGGAGATTGCGATTGTCGGGTGACATCACGATCCCGGCCGGTGTTGCGGAAACCGGGATCACCCAGGCGACGGTCTGCGTGCCCAGACTGATGGCCATGATCTCATTGGAGTCCTGGAGGGTCACGAAGACGAACTGGCTGTTATCGTCAAAAGCCATGTGCGATGGTGTTTTCGGCGCGGGCAGGCGGGCGATCAGCCGGAAGTCGCTGGGGTCATAGAGATCGACGCGGTCGAGGCGCAAGGAAGTGGCGACGAACCATTTGCGGTTCGGCGAAAAGCCCAGTTGATAGGGGTCCGAAATGTTGCGGATGCGTTTCTGCTCCTGACCAGTGTTCGGATCGAAGAATACCAGTTGGTTGGAAGCCGCACAGGCAACGATCAACGACTTGTCGTCGGGCGTCGGCATCAGGTGGTGCGGCTCCTTGCAGACGGGCACCTTGCCAGTGACCTGATAGGTTTCGCTATCGATCAGGCTGAGCGTGCCTTCCGCCGAATTGAGGGCGATCGCCAGCCCGGCGTGTGCGGCGACCACCGGGCACAGCAGTGGAACGATGAGTAGCCATCCGGCAAGGTGGCGGAGGTAGCTTGCGAAGCAGGGGATCATCACGTGCGCAAAGAGAAAAAAGGATTTCGCCAAGTATAAGGCCCTTCGCCCTCGTCCAGACAATGTGCACGAGGCATTGTGGCGGATGTCCGGGCGACCCGGCCGGCATCGGCGCACGCACAACACGCATTCGATCATCGTGGCGCCTGGCCGGCGGCCAGGCGGGAGCAGCCGAAGTGACTCGCCATTTTCCCTTGAAAACATGTCAAGTATGCTATTTAATGAGAAATGTAAGTGGCTTCGGCATCATCGCCATACCGGCTCAGCCCATATGGTGCGTCATCCCGGCCTGGTTGGCGAGGCGACACGGAACTGGCCACACTGATCGGGGGGGCAAGCCGGTGCCTCTTCGTTGTTCGTCCATTTCGTCCATTTCGTCCATTCGTCCATGGAGGTCTACATCATGCAATTCGCCAAGCAGGCTCTCAAGAGTCCGCGGCCAGCCAGTATCCGCCGCAATGTCAAGCTGCCGCGTCGGCAGCACTATTTTCCATCACCGACAGACTGGCGAGACCAGGTGCTGTATTTTCTGTTGGTAGACCGTTTCAGCGACGCTGCCGAAGGGACGCGCCCCTTGCTCGACCGAAACAATCTCGCCGCTGCCCGGACTGCCCTGCCCAATGGTCAGGCGTGGCGCTGGGATCGCTGGGCGGCGTCGGGTGCCGATCGCTGGCAGGGCGGAACCCTGTCGGGCGTGCGCTCCAAGCTGGCATACCTGAAACGGCTTGGCGTGACGGCGCTGTGGCTGAGTCCGGTGTTCAAGCAGCGCGGGCATCTCGACAGCTATCATGGCTACGGTGTCCAGGACTTCCTCGATGTCGATCCGCGCTTCGGCAGTCGCGCCGATCTGCTTGCCTTGGTGGGGGAAGCGCACCAGGCCGGACTCCGGGTCATCTTCGACATCATTTTCAATCACTCGGGTTCCAACTGGGTTTATCCTGAGGGTACACCGGGTGGCACCTCGACGCCTTACTATACCCAGGGGCGTTACGCCTTCGGTGCATGGCTCGGCGACCAGGGACAGACGGTCGGCGCCATCGCCGGTCCCGAAGACGGTATCTGGCCGAGCGAACTACAGGACCCGGAGTACTACACGCGCGCCGGCAGCGGCAGCCTTGGTGCCGGCGACATCAACGACCCGATTGCCGAGCACAAACGCAGCGATTTCATCACGCTGCGGGATTTCAACCAGACCACGGCGCTGGGCGACCTGGCGCAGTGTTACAAGTACTGGATCGCGCTGAGCGACTGCGATGGCTTTCGGATCGACACGCTGAAGCACGTTTCGCTTGAAGACGCGCGCAACTTCTGCGGCGCGATCAAGGAATTCGCCAGCAACCTCGGCAAGGACGATTTCTTCCTCGTCGGTGAGGTGGCGGGTGGCGACTACGCCGAAGATCGCTATCTGGACGTTCTTGACCGCAACCTGAATGCCGCGCTCGACATTGGCGAGATGCGCCCGACGTTGAATGGCGTTGCCAAGGGCCTGGTGCACCCGCATGCCTACTTCGACGGTTTCAACCCGGGTTCTGCGGGCATGGGTTCGCACCGCAATCTCGGCAGCCGGCATGTTTCGATCCTCGACGACCATGACCATGTGTTTGGTCAGAAACTGCGTTTTTCGAGCGAGGCAGCATCGCAGCAGCAGATCGCTGCCGGCGTGGCCATGCAGGCCTTCACGCTGGGTATCCCGTGTGTCTATTACGGGACCGAGCAGAGCCTGGCAGGGCCGGAGCCGGCAGAGCGTTTCTGGCTGCCGGAGTGGAAGGGTTCGGATCGTTATCTCCGCGAAGCCATGTTCGGTCCGGTGCATCCGCTCCGGAGCGGGCGAGCCGGCCTGGAGTCTACTCAGGATCCGGATCTGCCTGGTTTTGGCCCGTTCGGAACCGCCGGCCATCACTGCTTCGACGAACAGAGCCCGGCCTTCATCCGCATTGCCGCGATCCATACGGTACGCGCGCAGTACCCGTGCCTGCGGCACGGTCGCCAGTACCTGCGCCCGATCTCCCTGTTCGGACGAGCCTTCGACGTCTACGGGCCGGGCGAGCTGATCGCCTGGTCGCGCATCCTTGATGACGAAGAGCTGCTGTGCGTGGTCAATGGCCATGGTACCGACGCACGTGGCGCCGACGTCCTGGTGGACAGCTCGCTCAGCCCGCCCGGGTCGGTGCTGACGGTGGTGCTGAACACCGCTCAGGCGGGCAGCGCGGCTGCGTATGCCGGACCGCATGCAGTGGGTTCGAGTCTGGTGGTGAAGCGGACCGGCGGCGGCATTGCCTTTGTCGAGATACGCAATTTGCCGCCTTCCGAAGTCCTGGTACTGGCGAATCATCCGCAGCCAGAGGAAGGCGAGATATTGCCGTAAGCACTGGTCGGTCGGGTCAGGCCGGAGGCCGTGACCCGACCTGCCGGCTGGAAGCGGTCTGCTTACGCAATGCCGACCCAGTGGCTGACGCCTCTCGCTCCTCGACTTTCACGGCAATCCGTGGCCTCCCTGCGTCCGGCTGGGACAAGGGCTTCACACCTTCTTCTGGATCAGTTCGATCTTGTAGCCATCGGGATCCTCGACGAAAGCGATCACCGTCGTGCCATGTTTCATCGGGCCGGCTTCACGCACCACCTTGCCAGCACGCGCCTTGATCTGTTCACAGGCGGCGTAGGCGTCGGGAACTTCGATTGCCACATGCCCGAAGCCGTTGCCGATTTCGTACGACGAGGTGTCCCAGTTGTGCGTCAGTTCCAGGACCGCGCCCTCCGATTCCGGCCCGTAACCGACAAATGCCAGCGTGAAACGACCACTCGGGTAATCCTGGCGCCGCAACTCGCGCATCCCGAGGACTTCCGTGTAAAAGGCCAGCGAGCGATCGAGATCGCCGACCCGGAACATCGTATGCAGAATTCTCATGTCTTCTCCTCACCAGTATGGGCAATGCGTCGCGCAGCGCCTGAGTTCTGCGCGTGCGCTCCGGTAGTCGGGGTACAGCTCTGCGACGATCGACCAGAAACGTGCGCCGTGATTCATTTCGCGCAGATGTGCGAGTTCGTGGATCACCACGTAGTCGATCAACGGCGGCGCAAAGTGGATCAGCCGCCAGTTCAGGCGAATGCCGGTACGCCGGCTGCAACTGCCCCAGCGCGTGCGCGCCGCCGATAGCGAGAGCGCGGGCAGGTCGACACCAAGCTGTGGTGCGTAATGAGCGAGCCGTTCGACGAACAACGCCCGCGCTCGTTCACGCAGTGCTTTCTCGAGCAGCCGCGGCGCCTCGCTCGGCGAACGCAGGCACAGAGTCAGTGCCTGCCCGGCAGTCTGCAGGTTCCAGACGATGCGATTGGCGCCGAGCGCCAGGCGGATGCTGATCAAGCTCCCGAGCATTGGCAGTTGCATGCCATCGACGATGCCGTGCGACGTTTCGCCGGCCGGCGGCTGCTCAGGCGGCCACGGCATCGGCAGGCACTCTGTAGCGATGCGGCGACAGACGCCGCATTTCGGCCTCGATCCAGGCAGACGCCAGGGCGTTGATTTTCACTGCCGTCTTGCCGACAGGATCGATCGCTGGACCGATACTGATGGTGATCAAGCCGGGGGAAATGGCAAAGCTGCTTTTTTTCCAGATTTCGCCGGCGTTGTGTGCCACGGGAACGACCTTGGCCGAGCTGCGAACGGCGAGATGCGCACCACCGGGTTTGTAACGTTCCGTTTCTCCGGGGGCAACGCGCGTTCCTTCGGGGAAGATCACCACCCAGTAGCCGGCCGCGAGGCGTTCACGTCCCTGATCGAAGATCTGCTTGAGTGCATCCTTGGCTGCTGCCCGATCGATCGAGATCATCTTCATCGCCGCCAGTCCCCAGCCAAAGAAGGGTACTCGCAACAGTTCCTTCTTGAGCACGAAGACCAGCGGTGGAAAGACCTCCTGCAGGCCGACCGTTTCCCAGGCCGACTGATGTTTGGCGAGCACCACCGAAGGTTCGGCCGGGATGTTCTCGCGGCCGAGCACGCAGTAGCGGATACCGAGCACGTAGCGGCAGAGGGCCATGAAACCCTTTCGCCAGATCGCGATGATGCGGTAACGCGCCGACATGGGAAAAAATACCGCCAGCGAAACGAGCACCCCAAAGGGAATCGTCAACAGACTGAGCAGCAGGAGGAACAGCACTGTGCGAAAGGCCGCCATCACGAAATCAGGAGGTGGTTGGCTGCTGCGGCGAGATCAGGGAAGATCAGCGTACCTTCCGGAAGACCGCCTTCCGCGTGTGTCTGTGTTCCTTTGCCGGTCATCACCAGCAACGGTTTCGCCCCCACCGCGACGGCGGCCTGCAGGTCGCGCAGTGAATCGCCGATCGCCGGTACGCCCTCCAGACCGACGTTGAAGCATTTGGAAATCCGTTCGAACATGCCGGTTCTTGGTTTCCGGCAATTGCAGCCGGCATCGATCGGGTGCGGACAATAGAAAATCGCGTCGATGCGTCCGCCGGCAGCGTGTACGGCGCGGTGCATCTTGTCGTGGATGGCATTCAGCGTATCCATGTCGAACAGGCCGCGCCCAATGCCGGACTGGTTGGTCGCCACCACCACGCGGTAGCCGGCCTGATTGAATCTGGCAATGGCCTCGATGCTGCCAGGGATGGGACGCCATTCCGCCGGCGACTTGATGAACTGCTTCGAGTCGTAGTTGATGACGCCATCGCGGTCGAGAATCACGAGCTTCATACGGCCAGCTTGGAGATGTCGGCGACGGCATTGAGCTGGTCGAAAAGCGCTCTCAGGAGGCCCAGACGGTTGTTGCGCAGCAGCGGTTCGTGTACGTTCACCATCACTTCGTCGAAAAAGCGGTCGACTTCGCTGTGCACCGAGGCGAGGACCTTGAGCGCATCCGTATAGTCTTCGTTGGCGACATGCGACCTGAGCAGTGGCGCGATCAACAGCACACGCTCGAACAGGGCCTTCTCGGCGTCTTCCTCAAGCAAGGCGATGTCCGGCTCGGGCAGGCTTTGCTCGGCTTTCTTCAGGATGTTGCCGATGCGCTTGTTGGCAGCCGCCAGCGCCAGCGACTCGGGGAGGAGCAGGAACTCGCGCACCGCCGCCAGCTTGGCGGGCACCAGATCAATGCGCGTCGGTCTTTGCGCCAGCACCGCTTCGATGACGTCGGGCGCATGCCCGGCGTCCTTGAGCATGCCGCGCAGACGGTCATGGAGGAAGGCGAGCAAAGGTTCATCGACGGCGGCGAGCGGGATTCCCTGTTTGACCAGCTCCGCCTTTGAGTCCTTGATCAGTTCACCGAGGTCGAGCGGCAGCGGCGTCTCCATCAGGATGCGCAGTACCCCGAGGGCGGCGCGCCGCAGGCCGAAGGGGTCCTTGTCGCCGGTCGGTAGCTGCCCGATACCGAAGAAGCCGACCAGCGAATCGATCTTGTCGGCCAGCGCGGCGGCACAGGCAATGTTGCCTGCGGGCAGCGCGTCGCCGGCAAAGCGCGGTCGGTAATGCTGTTCGATGGCGTCGGCAACCACCGCCAGACCCCCTTCGTGCAGCAGGTAATAGCGGCCCATGATTCCCTGCAGTTCCGGGAATTCGCCAACCATGTCGGTCAACAGATCGATCTTGGCGAACAGCGCAGCCCGTTCGGCGAGATTGGCTTCGGCGCCGAGTCTTTCGGCAATGCTGCGGGCGATGCGCCCCATTCGCTGCGCACGGTCGCCGAGCGAGCCGAGCTTGTGATGATAGACCACCGAGCCCAGCGAGGTGACGCGGGCGGCAAAGCCGTTCTTGCGGTCCTGGTCGTAGAAGAAGCGGGCGTCCGAGAGGCGGGGGCGGACGACGCGCTCGTTGCCCCGGATGATGTTGGCCGGGTCACTGACCTGCATGTTGGAGACGATCAGGAATTTGTTGAGCAGCCTGCCTTTGCCATCGAGTAGCGGGAAGTATTTCTGGTTTTGCTGCATCGTCAGGATCAGACATTCCTGTGGCACTTCGAGGTATTCGGCTTCGAACTCGCCGACATAAACCACCGGCCACTCGACCAGCGACGTCACTTCGTCGAGCAGACCATCGGCCGGATGGATGCGGGCAGCTAGCTTGCCGGCGGCGGCGTCGAGCTGCGCGGCGATGCTTGCACGCCGCTCTGCAAATGACACGACGACCTTGCCCGCAGCCAGTCTGGCCACATACTCGTCAGGATGGTCGATGACGATCTCGCCGCTCGACAGGAAGCGGTGACCCCGTGTCGTCCGGCCACTGTGCAGCCCGAGGACTTCACCGGCAAGGACGCGCTTGCCGTGCAGGAGAATCAGTCCATGCACGGGGCGGACGAACTGGTGTTCGGAATCTCCCCAGCGCATCAGCTTCGGGATTGGCAGTTTCCGGAGCGACTGGGCAACGATGTCGGCCAGGTGCAGAGCGAGTTCCTCGCCCTTTTTCTCGCGCCGGGCAACGAAGTATTCGCCCTTGCTGTCAGTCGTCGTCGCGAGTTGGTCGAAACTCACGCCGGCCGCACGCATGAAGCCTTCGAGTGCCCGGGTCGGTTTGCCTGCGGCGTCCAGCGCACCGGCAACGCCGGGGCCTTTCTTTTCCAGTATGCGGTCGGGCTGCCGGGCGGCAATCCCGGTGATGGTCAGTGCCAGGCGGCGTGGGGTGGCGTAAGCGGTGCATACGCTGTCCGGGGCAGCGAACTCCTGTGCCTTGAGCGCAGAAAAAACCGCCTCGGCGAAGGCCTCGGACAGCGACTTGAGTGATTTCGGTGGCAGCTCTTCGCTGCGCAGCTCAATCAGGATGGTTTCGTTCATGTCATTGCACCCCAGTGCCAGCGGCCGCCTTGCACATCGGGAAGCCGAGGGCCTGGCGGGAATCATGGTAAGCCTGGGCAACTTCGCGCGCCAGGGCGCGCACGCGGCCGATGTAGGCTGCCCGTTCAGTCACCGAAATGGCGCCGCGCGCATCCAGCAGATTGAAGGTGTGCGAGCACTTCATCACCATTTCGTAGCCCGGAAGTGCCAGGCCGGCAGCGATCAGACGCCGGGCTTCGGATTCGTGCTCGCCGAAATGACGGAACAACATCTCGACATTGGAATGCTCGAAGTTGTACTTCGACTGTTCGACCTCGTTCTGGTGATAGACGTCACCGTAGCTCACCCGATAGCCCGGCCCCTCTGCCCAGACCAGGTCGAAAACGTTTTCTACTCCTTGCAGATACATCGCCAGGCGCTCGATGCCGTAAGTGATCTCGCCGAGGACCGGTTTGCAGGGGAGAGAGCCGACTTCCTGGAAATAAGTGAACTGCGTCACCTCCATGCCGTCGAGCCAGACTTCCCAACCGAGTCCCCAGGCGCCGAGGGTCGGGCTTTCCCAGTCATCCTCGACGAAACGGATGTCATGTTGGGCGGTATCGATCCCGAGCGCACGCAGAGAGTCGAGATATAGCTCCTGGATGTCGTCGGGCGAGGGCTTGAGCACCACCTGATACTGGTAGTAATGCTGCAAGCGATTCGGGTTCTCGCCGTAGCGCCCGTCCTTGGGCCGCCGCGATGGCTGTACATAAGCCGCATTCCACGGCTCGGGGCCAATCGCGCGCAGGAAGGTGGCGGTATGAAAGGTGCCGGCACCGACTTCGATGTCGTAGGGCTGCAGCAGCGCGCAACCCTGCTGGTTCCAGAAATCCTGGAGACGCAGTATTACTTCCTGAAACGTGGGCATGGGAGAACTTCGGATAAAAGCGAAAGCGCGATTTTACTTGGTTTCTCGCTGGACAAGAACCTGCTTCCGCGGCGCCGCCTTGCGACGGCCGAGGAGGCCAATCAGCAAGCAGGCAAAAGCGATCACGGGCCAGTTGCCCCAGCGCACATAGGGCGTGGCACCGGTATGGCCGCGCACTTCGCCGACCAGCGCACCGCGGGTGAAGGGGGGCAGCGACGAGAGGACGCGACCGTCCACGTCGACGATCGCCGTCATGCCGGTGTTGGTGGCGCGCAGCATCATGCGGCCGGTCTCGAGGGCGCGCATGCGGGCGATCTGCAGGTGCTGCGCTGGCGCCAGGGAATCGCCGAACCAGGCGACGTTGGAGATATTGATCAGCAGCGTTGCGGCTGGCAGCGCAGCGATGATCTCCTCGCCAAAGATGTCCTCGTAGCAGATGTTCACCCCGACGCGCTGGCCGGCCAGGCGCAGTGGTGGCTGCCCCGGCGAGCCAGCGGTGAAGTCGGACATCGGGATGTTGGCCATGGCCATGAACCAGGCGAAACCGGGCGGTACGAACTCGCCGAAAGGCACCAGATGAACCTTGCTGTAACGCTGCTGGCCGGACGCACCAAGGCTCAGCGCCGCATTGAAATACTGCTTGCCGTCGGCGACGGCGATTCCCAGCAGCAGGTCGCCGTTCTGGCGCAGTGCAAGGTTTTGCAGCGCCTCGAGATACTCGTTGGGAACCTGGTCGAGGAAAGCAGGCAGGGCGGTTTCGGGCAGCACCGTGAGTTGTGCCGGATGCTCCTGTGCCAGCCGGTAATAGGTGCGCAGCGAATCAACGAACCTCTCGGGACGCCATTTCATTTCCTGCGCCACGTTTCCCTGCAGCAAGGCCACCGACAATGGTTCACCCGCCACCTCTGTCCAGCGGAGGTCACGCAGTTGCTCGCCGGCGACGAGAATCGCTGCGCCGGCGAGCAGCGGCAGCGCCGGGAAGTGGCGCTGCCCGCCGCGCGTACTGCAGGGTTCGGTGGTCAAGCAGCGCCTGCTGACCTCGAAGATCAGTGCTCCGAGCAGCGCTGAAAAAAACGAGACGCCATGGACGCCGAGCAGCGCGGCATAACCGGCGAGCGGACTCGGTGGCGTTTGCGAATAGCCGGCGGCCAGCCAGGGAAAGCCGGTAAACGCCCAGGCACGCAAGCACTCGGCAAGCACCCACAGGCTGGCGAAGAGCAGGCCGCGTCGCCACCAGCCGGCAACGGCGAAGCCAACGAACAGCGCCCCGGCCAGTGCCGGGAAGATCGCCAGAACAAGGCAGAAGAGCACTGTAGCGAGGCCCGCGACGGCTGCCGGCATGCCGCCAAAAACGCTCAGGCTGACATAGACCCACGAGACGCCGGCCAGAAACAGGCCAAGGCCATGGGCGGCGGCGATGCGTGCGCCCCGCCAGGCAGGCCGGTTGCCGCCGCCGTCGATCTCGGTGCAGAGCAGCGCAAAGAGACCGCCGAGGCTCAACCAGTTGACCGGAAACCAGCCGAGCGGTGCAAAGCCGACGACCCCCGTGGCTCCCAGGCAGGCGGCGCCAAAGCTGCGCCAATATCTGGCCTTATTCAGCAGGATCGCCCGCCTCTGGCAAATTCGAAACCACCAGCGTGTAGATGCGGCGGCTGTCGGCACGCAAGACCTGGAAGCAGATGCCGTCGATGACGATCGTTTCGTTGAACTGCGGCACCCGGCCCAGGTGGTGCAGAATCAGCCCGCCGACAGTCTGGCATTTTTCTTCGCTGAAGCGGGTGCCGAAAGCTGCGTCGAAGTCGGCTATCGCAGTATGTGCCTTGACGCGGTACAGACCATTCGGATCGAGTTGAATGTTATCGTCGGACTCGTCAAAGTCGTATTCATCTTCGATTTCCCCGACGATCTGTTCGAGTACGTCCTCGATGGTGATCAGGCCGGCAATCCCGGCGTATTCGTCGATGACGATCGCCATGTGATTGCGTGATACGCGAAATTCCCGCAACAAGACGTCGAGGCGCTTGAATTCGGTGATGAACACTGCCGGACGTACCCAGTCGCGCAGCTTGAAATCGTCTTCGCGCTGCACACGCAGCAGATCCTTGGCCAGCAGGATGCCGATCACATTGTCGCGGCTGCCGTTGATGACCGGAAAGCGCGAGTGGGCGGTGGTGTTGACCTGGCTGATGACTTCCGCAAGCGAATCACTGACATCGACGACCTCCATCAGCGGGCGTGGCACCATGACTTCCCGCACGCTCATTTCCGAAGCGGCAATGGCGCCTTCCGTAATGCTCAGGGCATCAGCGTCGAGGAGCTTGCGCTGGTGCGCAGAATGCAGCAGCTGCATGAGTTGTTCGCGATCTTCCGGCTCGCGCACGAGAAACGAAGAAAGACGTTCCAGGAATCCGGATCTGGGACTGCTAGGGTCCATATCTGCCTTTTGAGGAATGAGGCGTCAGCAGCGATGCGCTGCCTGCGGCTGTTGATGCAGCGTCGCTGACGCTTCACACCTCGTTCCGGTATGGCCTAAGCCGGATCGAGTAGGTGCGACACCAGTCCGTCGGCGAGCTTGGGTTCAAACCAGGTCGACTTGGGCGGCATGACCTGGCCAGCATCGGCAACGGCCATCAGATCGGCCATCGGTGTCGGATACATGGCAAAGGCCACCGCCATTTCGCCGCTGTTCACTCGCCGTTCGAGCTCGGACAGGCCGCGCATGCCGCCGACAAAGTCGATGCGTGTGTCTCGGCGCAGATCGGTGATCCCGAGCAGCGGGCCGAGGATTTGTTCGGCAAGCACCGAGACATCGAGCTGGCGCACCGGGTCGGAGAGCGGCATCCGTCCGGGCCGGATTTCCAGCCGATACCAGCAGTTGCCAAGATACATGCCGCACACGCCGCTGCGCTCCGGCCTGACCGGCGCTGGGGAAAGGCGGACGGTATAGCGCTCGCCAACCGCCACCAGAAATGCTTCCTGGGTCAGACCGTTGAGATCCTTCACCAGCCGATTGTAATCCATGATCAACATTTGCGAAGCCGGAAAGATGACGGAGAGAAAGAACTCGGCACTATCGGATGCATTGCTCTGCTCACGCCGAGCCGCGGCAACCCGCGCGGCAGCCGCCGAGCGATGATGACCGTCGGCAATGTAGAGATTGGGCATGCCGCCAAACACCGCGCTGATTCGTGCAATGCTCGCGGCGTCATCGATGACCCACAGCATATGCCGGATGCCATCGTCTGCGGTCAAATCGGTGACCGGCGGGCTGTCGGTGGCGAGCGCGAGCAGGCGCTCGGCTTCCGCGTTGTCCGGGTGGGCGAGCAGCACCGGGCCGGTCTGCGCATTCAGCGCCTCGATCTGGCGTACCCGGTCATCTTCCTTGTCGGGCCTGGTAAACTCGTGCTTGCGGATGCGGTTACTATCGTAGGCGGCGACCGACGCGGCGGCCACCAGTCCGGTCTGAATGTGCTTGCCCATGAGCAGTCGATAGACGTAATAACAGGCGCCCGGATCACGGCAAAGCACCCCGCCATCGATCATGCGCCGAAAGTTTTCGGCTGACTGGGCATACACTTCTGGCGCATGCGGATCGACCTCTGGCGGCAGGTCGATCTCCGCCCTGGAGACATGCAGAAAGGACAGCGGCTTGCCGATCACGGTCTGCCGGGCCTCTGCGCTGGAGAGGACATCATAGGGTGGCGCAGCGACTGCAGCAGCGTCTGTGCGACGCGGACGCAGGCCGGCGAAGGGTCGAATCAGGCAATGATCAAGGGACACGAGATTTTCCTGTGGGAGTTTGTTTCTGGAGGCGACGGGCATGGCCATGGTGCACGGCACCGTGCCTGGACAGCAGATGGTTCAGATACTCCGGTATAGTGCCTCATAGCGTGCGGCCGAATCGGCCCAGGAGAAATCCTGCGCCATGCCATGCCGTTGCAAATGGTGCCACGTCGCCGGATCGTGGTAGAGTGCGCAGGCATCGCGGAGGCGAGCGGCCAAGGCACGACTGCTGGGTTCGTCAAAGACGAAACCGTTGGCTGTGCCGTCCTTGAGGTTGCCCGGCGTGGCATCCGTGACGGTATCCGCCAGGCCGCCAACCCGCCGCACCAGCGGCAGGGTACCGTAGCGCAGGGCATACAATTGAGTCAGGCCGCAAGGCTCGAAACGTGAAGGGACCAGGAGAACGTCGGCAGCGGCGATGATGCGGTGCGCCAGTGCTTCATCATAGCCGAGATGTACCGATATGGTATGAGGATGAGCCGCGGCCGCGGCCCTGAAGCCGGCCTCGATTTCTGCCTCGCCACTGCCGATGACGACCAGTTGTCCGCCCTCTGCTCGCAGTTCATGCAAGCACGCGAGTACCAGATCCATGCCTTTTTGCGACGTCAGGCGACTGACCACGGCAAACAGGGGCGCTTTCCCCCGGACAGCAAAACCCATTTCAGCTTGCAGCTTGAGCTTGCAAACCTTCTTGCCACGCAGCTTGTCGGCGCTGTAGCCCCTGGGCAGAGCCGGGTCGCTGCTCGGATTCCATACCGTATAATCCACCCCATTGAGAATGCCGGACAGATGCCCGCCACGATCACGCAACAGCCCATCGAGTCCCCAGCCGTGCTTTGGCGTGCAGATCTCATGGGCATAGGTCGGGCTGACCGTGTTCACGCGCTTGGCATGCACGAGCGCCGACTTCATGAACGACAAGTGTCCGTAGAATTCGAGTGCGCTTTGATCCGCACCGGTAATCAGCAGCCCGAGGTCCGTATGGTGGTCGAGAGGAAACAGACCACGGAAAGCGAGATTGTGAATCGTGAACACGGTTGCGGTATTCAGCGACGGGTTCTGCGCGATATAGGCCGGCGCCAGTCCCGCGTGCCAGTCGTGCGCATGCACCACCTCCGGTTGCCAGGATTCATCCAGCTCGCCGGCAGCCAGATGCGCTGCAATCCAGCCCAGGAGGGCATAGCGCCGATGATTGTCGTTCCAGTCGCGACCGTCCGGGCCAAGATACGGATCGCCGTCACGCCGGTACAGGAAGGGCGCATCGATGACATAGGCCAGCAAGCCGCTGTCCGGGAGACGACCCAGTCGCAGCGTGATGACCGCCGCGCCGAAGGCCGGCCCGAGGCGGATCAGTGGCTTCAGGTCGGTGACGCCGTTGAGAATGGCCGGCATTCCGGGCAGCAGCACGCGGACATCGAGGCCACGTGCTGCAAGCGCGACGGGCAAGGCGGCGACGACGTCAGCAAGGCCGCCGGTCTTGACCAGCGGATAGATTTCGGCGGCAACGTGCAGGATGCGCAAGAGATGCTTCTATTTCCGTATCAGGTGAGCTGTGCGAGCATTTTCCGGGTGATCAGCGTGATCCCGTTCTCGGTACGGCGGAAGCGGCGCGCATCTTCTTCCGGGTTTTCACCGACCACCATGTTCGGTGGGATATCGCAGTCGCTGTCCACGACGCAGTGGCTGAGGCGGGCTCTGCTGCCGATCGTCGAATCGGGGAGGATAACCGATAGATTGACCCGTGAATAGGAATGGACACGGCAACCGGAGAACAGCAGCGAGCGGTTGACTTCTCCGGAAACGATACAGCCGCTGGAAACCGAGGATTCGATGGCATTACCGCGCCGGTCGAGATGGTTGTGCACGAACTTGGCGGGCGGGAGTTGTTGTTGATACGTCCACACCGGCCAGTTGCGGTCATACAGGTTCAGCGCTGGTACCGTCGCGGTCAGATCGATGTTGGCATCCCAGTAGGAATCAATCGTTCCGGCGTCACGCCAATAATGCTCTCTGAACTGCTCGTCCGGGGCCACGATGCAACTGCGCGAGAAGGAGTGTGCTGCGGCCACGCGATTTCGCACGGCATGTGGAATGATGTTCTTGCCGAAATCATGGTCGGATGCCGGGTCGTCGATGTCGCGCGCCAGTTCGGCATACAGGTATTTGGCGTTGAACACGTAAACCCCCATGCTGCACAAGGACATATTGGGTTTGCCCGGCATCGCCGGTGGGTCGGCAGGCTTCTCGATAAAGTCGGTGATCAGACCATTTTCATCGACGGCCATGACCCCGAAGCCGCTGGCTTCCTGACGCGGTACCTCGATGCAGGCAACCGTACATTCGGCACCGCTCTCGACATGGTCAACCAGCATCACCGCGTAATTCATCTTGTAAACGTGGTCGCCGGCCAGAATCACGACGAATTCGGGCTTTGGCGTATAGGTCTCGAGGATGTCGATGTTCTGGTACACCGCGTCGGCCGTACCCCGATACCAGGACTCTTCGTCGATTCGCTGCTGCGCCGGAAGCAGGTCGACGAATTCGTTGACTTCCCCATGCAGGAAGTTCCAGCCGCGCTGCAGGTGGCGCAAGAGGCTGTGCGACTTGTACTGAGTGACCACGCCAATGCGTCGAATCTGGGAATTGACGCAGTTCGACAAGGCGAAGTCGATGATCCGGAACTTGCCGCCGAAATGGACCGCCGGTTTGGCGCGGCGATCCGTCAGTTCGTGTAGCCTGCTGCCACGCCCGCCGGCAAGTACCAGGGCAATCGCCTTTCGCGGCAACTGGAAAGTTTTTCTATCCACCATTTTGCTACCCCTTGTGAAATTGATCCATCTCATCTGGCGGCGCTGGTTTTATCCATTCGCCGCTGCCTGACCGATCCTAGCTGATCACATCCGGCGCTGTTCTGCCGGTGATGGAGGCGATCTGTGCCAGTGTATCGGCGAGGCCGACCAGAGGCGCCAGTGCCTTCTGCGTGGGAACTTCGTGTTGGCTGGGGTCGGCAATAAAACGTTCGAGATAGACGCGCAGCGTGGCCCCCTCGGTACCAGTACCCGACAAGCGAAATACCACCCGCGAACCATCGTCGAGCAGGATGCGGATGCCCTGACGCTCCGAACGTGAGCCATCAACCGGATCGGTATAGGCGAAATCATCCGCGGCGGCGATGCGCAGGCCGCAGCACTCCGAGCCCGGCAGTTGCGAGAGACGCGCCCGCAATTCATTCATCAGGCGATCCCCCTGCGCAGTCTCGATGCCTTCGTAATCATGGCGGGAGTACACATTGCGCCCGAAGCGCTGCCAGTGCTCACGCACAATCACGTCGGCAGGCATCTCGCGCACGGCCAGGATGTTGAGCCAGTAGAGCACCGCCCACAGGCCATCCTTCTCGCGAACGTGATTGGAACCGGTGCCGGCGCTCTCTTCACCGCACAGGGTGCACAGGCCGGCATCCAGCAGTGATCCGAAATACTTCCAGCCGGTTGGCGTTTCGTAGCAGGGGATTCCGAGTGCCTCGGCGACGCGGTCGACTGCACAACTCGTCGGCATGGAACGGGCGACACCCGCCAGGCCGCTGGCGTAGGCCGGAACCAGCGCATGGTTGGCCGCGAGAACTGCCAGACTGTCGCTCGGACTGACCACGAAATTGGGACCGACAATCATGTTGCGATCACCATCACCATCCGAAGCTGCGCCAAAGGACAGGCCCGAACTGCTGTCAGCCAGTGCTGCAACCAGATCAGCAGCATAAACCGGGTTGGGATCGGGGTGTCCGCCAGCGAAATCGGGCAGCGGTATGCCGTTGACCACCGTACCGGCGGGTGCACCGAGACGGCCTTCGAGAATCGCCAGCGCATAGGGTCCGGTGACTGCGTGCATGGCGTCGAAACGCATGCGAAAGTCCGGGCGAGCCAGCAGACGGGCAATGCGATCGAAGTCAAACAGGGATTCGAGAAGTTCGGCGTAGTCGGCAACCGGATCGATGATGCTGACGATCATGTCACCGATGCGCGCCTCGCCAATTTTGCTCAGGTCGATATCCGGGGACTCGACGGTGCTATAGGCACTGATTTCCTGCGTGCGCAAATAAACGGCATCAGTAAAGCCTTCGTTGGCTGGTCCGCCATTGCCAAGGTTGTACTTGATGCCGAAATCACCGTCGGGACCGCCCGCATTATGACTGGCTGACAGGATGATGCCGCCAAAAGCCTGCCATTTGCGGATCACGGCACTGGCCGCGGGGGTGGACAAAATTCCGTTGCAGCCGACCAGCACCCGACCAAAACCGGTTGCCGCCGCCATGCGCAGGATGGTCTGGATGGCGACTTCGTTGTAGTAGCGGCCGTCGCCACCAAGGACCAGCGTCTGGCCTTGCTGGCCAGACAAGGTATCGAAGATGGCCTGTACGAAATTCTCGAGATACCGCGCCTGCCGAAATACGGTCACTTTCTTGCGCAGCCCGGATGTCCCCGGCTTCTGACCGGAGAAAGGCGTACTGGGAACGCTGATCACCTGCATAGTCATGTCATGCCTCGTCGCTAATAGGAAAGCCCTGAATTGCTACTGGTAAACCCCGGATTCATGCCAGATGCTGTCGGCTGAACGCCAGTAATCCCTGGGTCGATGCATCGAGTTTTTCGGCCAACAGCGGATTGGCAATCGCCGGCAGGATGCTGCTGGCAACGGCCTTGCCCAGCTCGACGCCCCACTGGTCGAAAGAGTTGAGCCCCCAGATGACACCCTGCACAAATACCTTGTGTTCGTACAGGGCGATCAGCGCGCCCAGCGTTTGCGGATCGAGGCGGGAAAGCAGCAGCGTCGATGATGGCTGATTGCCGGCAAACACCTTGTGCGGCAGAAGGGACGCAAGCTCCGCCTCCGGCATCGTGCCGTTCAATTCGCTACGTGCCTCTTCGGCCGTCTTGCCGAACGCCAGTGCTGCGCTTTGCGCAAAACAGTTGGCGAGCAAGGCCTCCTGATGGCCGGGGAGCGGATAGTCCGAGCGTACGGCGGCAATGAAATCACAGGGTACCAGTCGCCCACCCTGGTGGAGCAGCTGAAAGAAGGCGTGCTGACCATTGTTGCCGAGTTCGCCCCAGACGATGGGATTCGACGCACAGGCAAGTGGCTGCCCATCGCTGCCGATCGACTTGCCGTTGCTTTCCATTTCGAGTTGCTGCAGGAACGACGGGAAATATTTCAGCGACTCGTTGTAGGGCAGCACCGCGTTGCTCGTCGCACCCAGGAAATTGGTATTCCAGATACCGATGAGCGCCATCACCACTGGCAGGTTGCGCTCGTAGGGCGTGCTGCGGAAATGTTCGTCCATACGTTCCGCACCGGCAAGCAGATCGGCAAAAGCATGTGGCCCAATGGCGATCATCAGTGCCAGCCCAACCGCCGACCACAGCGAGAAACGTCCACCCACCCAATCCCAGAGCGGAAATACGGCATCTGCCTTGATCCCGAACTTGACTGCGCGCTCGGGTTTGGCCGTTAGCGCCGCAAAGTGGCGGGATACTGCATTGGCATCACCAAGGTTGGCCACCAGCCAGTCGCGCGCCGTCTGCGCATTGAGCATGGTTTCCTGCGTGGTGAAGGTCTTGCTGGCAACCAGGAACAAGGTCGTGCGCGGGTCGAGCGTTTGCAGGAGCGGTGCCAGTTGAGCCCCATCGAGATTGGAGACGTAATGTACGCCAAGCGCCGGATGCGATATGGAACGTAGAGCGTAATCGAGCATTTTCGGTCCGAGGTCGGAGCCTCCGATGCCGATATTGACCACATGACGAATCGGCATGCCCGTGAAACCAAGCATTTGCCCGGAGCGAATACGGTCGGCAAAAGCAGCCATCCGCTGGCGTGTGGCGAGCACCTCGGGCATGACATCCAGATCAGTGCCGGGGAAGGGGCCAATCGATCGTCGCAAGGCGACATGCAGCACCGATCGATCTTCGCTGGCATTGATTTTTTCACCGCTGAACATGCGGTCTGTCGATTCGTCAAGCCGAGCCTCGCGGGCCAGCCCGACCAGCAGGGCAAGCGTCGTCGAATCCATACGTTGCTTCGAGAAGTCGTAAAGGATTCCGTCGTAGCTTAGCGAGAGAGATGCCACACGGCCAGGATCACTGGCAAAAAGTTGTCTGAGATGCACAGGCGAGAGCGATAGCCGGTGCGCTTCAATAGCCTTCCAGGAGGCTGAGGCGGTGATGTTCATGGTCGATGAAAGCTCATGGATGAGTGGTCAGGCCGTTTGCAAACGGCCCTTGGGGAGGGGTATGTGACGAAATATGACAAGATATGCTGTTCCGGTTATCAGCTTGCCAGAATGCACGGAAGAACGCAAAAAAGAATGAGGGAAAGCCATCTCGAGAGCATTTGTGGAAGGTCTTCGGGTCAGATCCGATCACTGCTGATCATGGCGGCGGCCTGGTTGCCGATACGCCGACCGGGCGGTCGGCGCGTACCCGACAGCGGATGGCGAATCAGATGGTCGGGGCAGCAGACGGAATGCTGCTGGCAAACCTCGCCTTGCGGGCGCGCACGCTGGCGGCGAAAGACTTGTCCTCCTCGGAGATATGGCGTTCAAACCAGTACTCGGCATAGCGCAGGAAGGAATGAACATCGCGCGCACCATTACGCACTTCGTCGAACGCCTTGCGCAGCGACTGCAGATTTTCTCGGTGCACCGCATCGTGATCGAGGAAGTCGACTCCGACTTCCCGGGCAATGCGCTTTTCCGTGGCGAAATGGTGCTCCACATAATTGAGCAGGCTGTCGAACGCAGAGAAGCAGACCGGTTCGCTTCCGAAACACGCCGCCTTGAGCGATTCCACTTGCTGAAAAATCTCTTCATGCTGTGCATCGATTTCCGGGAGATCGATCATCAAAGCCTCCGGCAGCAGACCGGTATATTTGATCTCCATCACAAGGCTCTCCAGGAAAAGGTCAGCTATTCTCTTCGCACAGTATAAAAAAAGAGAGTCAATAATTCCAGTAAAATCAGCTCGTGCTCAAATAACAAGTCTGGCCGCTCTCACCTCGCCGTACCGCTGCGGATCAAGCCGACCACAATGCCTTCGATGGCCAATGTTTGCGCACCCGCATGGACGATGATCGGCGCGAAATCGGGGTTCTCTGCGATCAGTTCGATCGTGTCGCCCTGATGGTGGAAACGCTTGACCGTCACCTCGTCATCCAGCCTGGCCACGACAATCTGGCCATTGCGCGCTTCGCTGCTGCGGTGTACGGCGAGCAGGTCACCATCCAGAATCCCGGCATTGAGCATCGACAGGCCGCGTACGCGCAAGAGAAAATCGGCGCGTGGGCTGAACAGACCGGCATCCAGGGTGTAACGGCGTTGAACGTTTTCCGCGGCCAGTATCGGACTGCCGGCAGCCACGCTGCCGATCAACGGCAGTCCAAGTTGTTCGACCAGCCGAATCCCTCGCGCCGAGCCCGGTTCAAGCAGGATGACGCCTTTCTTGGCAAGCGCCCTGAGGTGTTCTTCCGCCGCATTGTGCGAGGCAAAGCCAAAGGCATGGGCAATCTCGGCGCGCGTCGGCGGTGCGCCAAGCTTCTCCAGCGTATCGCGGATAAAGTCGAGTATCTCCTGTTGGCGCGGGGTGAGCAGCGTAACCTTGGGCATGAACGTGGCCTCCTGTCGTTGAATCTGTACCTCCGTACAGTTTATAACAACAATGCAAGCCGTAGTGATGTACTCCGGGGCTTTGCTCAGGAAGTCTGCTCCTCGCCATTCCTGCCTTTGCCGTCCCGGTCAGAGTAGCGGACTCATCACCTGCACGGCGTTTTCGAGCACTCGGCGCCAGTGTGGGCGCGCGCGCCAGTGTTCCAGCAGCAAGGGTCGTGAGCGCGATTCATAGTGGCGTTGCAGTTCGCGGACTTCCGCCGAGAATTGCTGGTCGTAGGCGATCAGCGAGATTTCGAAGTTGAGTTCGAAGCTGCGCAGGTCGAGGTTGACGGTGCCGAAGATCGTCACCTGTTCATCGATGACCATGCTCTTGGTGTGCAGCAGACCGTCTGTGAAATGCAGGATGATGATGCCGACAGCCAGCAGGTCGTCGTTATAAGCGTCGCTGGCGTAACGCACGAGCAAGGAATCGACCTTCTCCGGAACGATCAGGATGACGCGGACGCCGCGAACCGCCGCCGAGCGAAGGGCGACGAGCAGCGTCTCGCTGGGAACAAAGTAGGGCGTAGTCAGGACGATCTCGCGCCTGGCTGCGTAGATTGCCGTGAGCAGCAGCGCCTCGATGTGGCGGGTCGAAGCCTGCGGCCCGGACGGAAAGATTTGCACCTGGCTATTGCCGGCGAGCGCCAGCGCCGGTGCCTGCGGCGGCGCGAAATCGCCGCCGGACTGCAGGAAGGTCAGCGACAGCGACACCGCTTCGAGTGCCCAGGCGGCCGGGCCCTCGATCCGGACCATGGCATCGACCCATTCGCCGACGCCGGCGTTCTGCTTGAAAAATCGTGGATCGGCGATGTTCATGCTGCCAGTGTAGGCGAGGCAGCGGTCGATGACGGCAATCTTGCGGTGATCGCGCAGGTCGAGACGGACGAACAGCATACGCAGGGGATTGACCGGCAGGACTTCGACGATCTCGACACCGGCAGCGCGCAGTCGTTCGATCGCTGCACTGCGGAAAAAGGAACGGCTACCTAGCGAATCCATCAGCGCGCGACAGTAAACGCCGCGGCCTGCGGCATGAACCAGGGAGTTCACGAGGTCATCGACGAAGCCGCCGGCGCTCCAGATGTAGAACTCCAGGTGCACCGTACTGTGGGCAGCGTCGATGTCGGCAATCAGCATGCGCATGATCGACTCGCTGTCGACGAGCAGTTGCAGGCGATGGCCGCCCATCAGCGGCAGGCCGGCGAGACCGGTTGCAAGCCGGCTGATACTCTCCGCTCCGCTGGAGAGGGTGGCTGGAGCAACCACGTCTTTCGCCGGAATGCGCCCGGCCCAGCGCAGAATCTGCGGTTGCAGGGTGATCGCCCTTTGCATCCAGGTTCTGCCGAGACGGCGTTCGCCGATCAGCAGATACGCCAGGGCACCAATGGCCGGCACGAGAATGACCAGCAGCAGCCACGCCAATGCCGTGCCGTGCGAGCTTCGCCGCGAAAAGATGCGCAGCGAAACCGCCAGCGCCAGTGCCAGATAGACGAAAGAGAGAAGACTGAACACCATGCAGAGGAGTATGAGACTGTTGCCGGGCACGGGTCAATGCGCGTTCCCCCCACGATTGCTTAGCCCTTGCAGGCGCGCGCGTCGCCAACTGTCGAAAATTCTTACAGTTCATCGTCTTCGCTGCCGCGTCATGGTGACAAGTGGTTGATTCGATTTGCTTGTCATGGTTCGGCGTGATTCTTGCTTGGTGAACAGGGCTCGCGGGATTTGCCACTGCCACGCGCTATCCTGCAGCAGAAAATAACCATCATATATGGTCAAATCATGAATCTCGTGAACAAACAGTACCTTCTGGCCTCCCGTCCGACCGGGGAGCCCAGCGTCGATAACTTCAGGCTGGTCGAAACACCGATTCCTGCCCTCGTCGATGGTCAGGTGCTGGTGCGCAACCATTACCTGAGCCTCGACCCCTATATGCGCGGCCGCATGAATGAGGGCAGGAGTTACGCCGAGCCGCAGCCGCTGAACCAGGTGATGGTTGGCGGCACGGTCGGTGAAGTCGTCGATTCGCGCAGTCCGCAGTTCCAGGTCGGTGACCAGGTCGTCGGCATGGGCGGCTGGCAGCAGTACCTGCTGGTCGATGCCAATCAGCGCGGTGTGCTGCAGAAGGTGGACAGCTCGCAGATCCCGCTCTCGGCCTACCTCGGCGCGGTCGGCATGCCGGGCGTCACCGCCTGGTACGGGCTGCTGAAGGTGATCGCTCCGCAGGCGGGCGAGACAGTGGTGGTATCGGCGGCGAGCGGCGCGGTCGGCAGTGTCGTCGGCCAACTCGCCAGGCTGCGTGGCTGCCGCGTCGTCGGCATCGCCGGCGGCACCGAGAAGTGCCGCGCGGTGGTCGAGGATTACGGCTTCGACGCCTGCATCGACTACCGCCAGCATCCGGAGCCGCAGTCACTCGCAGCGGCGCTTCAGGCGGCGTGTCCGAACGGCATCGACGGTGATTTCGAGAACGTCGGCGGCACCATCCTCGACGCGGTGATGCTGAACTGCAACGCCTTCGCCCGCATCGCCGTGTGCGGCATGATTTCCGGTTACAACGGCGAGCCGATCCCGATGCGTGCGCCGCAACTGATCCTGGTGAACCGGATGAAGATCGAGGGATTCATCGTCAGCGAGCACCTGCCGCTCTGGCCCGAGGCGCTCAAGGAACTCGGCACGCTGGTGGCGAGCGGCCAGCTCAAGTACCGCGAAAGCGTCGCGCAGGGCATCGAGAGTGCGCCAGCGGCTTTTCTCGGTCTGCTCAAGGGCCGCAACTTCGGCAAGCAGCTGGTCCGCCTGATCTGAGCGCGAGGCTTGCCGCGCCTGTCGATCCCTGACTACAGACGCTTCGCTGACGCGACTTTCACATTCAGGACGTGGAGAATTCGATGAGTCGAGGCACGCACGCGGTGTTCAACCAGAGCACCCCCTTTGTGGATATCAACCTGTTTACCGCGAACCGCGCTCTCGCCGACGCGCTCCGCTTCAACCATGCCGGCTTCGACGCCGCGCGCTTTGCGAAACTTGGCGCCGAGATGGGGTCGGCCGAGATGCAGCGGCATGCGCGGCTGGCCAACGCCTTTGCTCCGCAACTGAGAAGCCATGACCGCTATGGTCATCGCGTAGACCAGGTGGAATTTCATCCGAGCTATCATGCCCTGCTGGCGGCGGCGCTGCGCCATCGCCTGCACGGTGCGCCGTGGTCGGCGGCTGCCGGGGCGCATGTCGAGCGCGCCGCGGCCTTCATGCTGTTCACCGAATGCGAGCCGTCGGTACTCTGCCCGGTGTCGATGAGCTATGCGGTCACACCAGCACTGCGCGCCAATGCTGCGATTTATGCCGAGTGGGCTGCGGGACTGGCCAGCGATCGCTACGACCAGCGCTTCCTGCCCTTCCAGGAGAAGACCGGCCTGACCATGGGCATGGGCATGACCGAGAAGCAGGGCGGTTCGGACGTGCGTGCCAACACCAGCCGGGCCGACTTCGACGGCGAAGACGCCTGGGGACGCCGCTACCGCATCACCGGCCACAAATGGTTCTTCTCGGCGCCAATGTGCGATGCTTTCCTGGTGCTGGCGCAGACCCCCGCTGGCCTGTCCTGTCTGTTCCTGCCGCGCATCCTGCCCGACGGCACGGTCAACGCGCTCGCCATCCAGCGCTTGAAGCACAAGGTCGGCAACCATGCCAACGCCAGTTCTGAGGTCGAGTTCGATGCGGCCTGCGCCTGGCTGGTCGGCGACGAGGGCCGTGGCGTACCGCAAATCCTGGCCATGGGTGCGCTCACCCGGCTCGATTGCGCGCTTGGTACCGCTGGCCTGATGCGGCATGCCTTGTCGCTGGCCCTGCACCATACCGGGCAGCGCCAGGCTTTCGGCAGGCGCCTTGCCGAACAGCCGATGATGAAGAATGTGCTCGCCGACCTGGCGCTCGAGAGCGAGGCCGCGACCGCTCTGGCGCTGCGTCTGGCGCGCGCGGTGGACCGTAGCGAGAACGGACAGGATGCCAGCGGGCACGAAGCACGGCTCCGCCGTCTGCTGACGCCGATCGCCAAGTTCTGGATCTGCAAGCGCGGCAGCCACTTCGCACAGGAGGCGATGGAATGCCTGGGTGGCAACGGTTATGTCGAGGAGCAGGGCGAGGGCGTGATGGCACGCATCTACCGCGAGATGCCGCTCAATTCGATCTGGGAAGGTGCCGGCAACATCATGGCGCTGGACCTGCTGCGTGCTTTGCGTGCACCGGAAATGGCCGGCGCCCTGGAACACGAGGTTGCGCCGGCACGGCACGCGCACGCGGTCCTGGACCGGAGCCTGGCGGCCACCTTGCGGGCCATCGACGGTCTCACCGAAGAAGCCCAGGCCCGTCGCCTGGCGCGCGATCTGGCATTGCTGCTGCAGGCAGCGCTGCTGCGCCAGCATGCCAGCGATGCGGTCTTCGATGCTTTCTGTGCATCGCGCTTCGAGGCCGCCGCCGACGTTTTCGGCCTGCTGCCGGCTGGCACCGATGTCGACGCCATCATTACGCGGGCGAATCCCGCGCAGATGGTCTGAGCTGCATGACAGGCGCTCAGGGCGTCCCGAGAAACAGGTAGAGATTGGAATAGCCGCCACTCGATCCCGAAGTCGAGTAACCGTAACCCAGGTAGACCGGGCCGAGTGGCGTTTCTCCCCCAAGGTAGATGGCGGTCGAGTTGATCCAGCCCTTGAGATTGGTTTCGGTGTAGGGCGTGCCGACCTTGGCCGCTTCGAAAGCAAGCCCCAGGCGCATGTCGCCGCGCAGGCCGAGCGGCAGGCGGCCGATGATCCTTTCGGCACGCAGATTGCCATAACTGATGTCATCGCCCTTCAACTGGCCAACGGCGAAAGCGGTCATGTTCAGCATGCCGCCGAGTTTGCCGGGATCGTAAATGGGCAACTGCCCGACGGGTGAGCCCTGATACGACAGCCGACTACTCAATACCCAGTCGCCAAAACTGTGAAAAGCGCTGGCACCGGCATCGAGTTTGCTGAAGTGGTTCGCCGGTGAGTCGAAATACTCGATCGTGGAACGCCAACCGCTGGTCGGGAAATAGAGGCGATCGGTCTGGTCGAGGTCGATCCGGCCAAACCAGCCGCCATACCGCTTCGATGCATTCGGCAGCAGCGGCGAACCGGTATCGAGCCTGGGATTCCACCATTTTTCCTCCCAGCCAAGGCGGGCCTGGCCGATCGCACCGAGGTTGATTCCCCCGCCGAGTTTGGCGCTGCCCTGGAGAAGCCGGTATTCGGCGAGCTTCTGATCGTCCTGATAGATGCCGTTCAATTTGCTGCCATAGCGCAGGTTGGTTTCGACGAAGTAGCGCTGGCGCTCATCGACCGGTTGGTAATAGTCGATCCCGATGCCGTTGTTCGAACCGATCTCGCCAAAGGTCAGCAGTTCTCCGCCCAGTGAGTTGAGCCAGGTCTTGTGGTAGGCAAGGCGCAGGTTGTAGGTCGAATCGGCCTTGAAGTTGGTGTCGAGGTTGACGCCGTAGCGGAGGTAATCGGGTCCCCAACTCTTCTCGAGCGGCGTCACGCGCAGGATGTTGCGGTCGCGCTCGGTGAGCATTTGGTAATCGACATGCTCGTAATAGCCATCGCCATAGGTCCGCAGCAGCTCGGCATTGATTCTGGTCGGGTCGACTGGATCCCCCGGCTTGAGATCGATATGCTGTTCCACCATCACCGGGTTGACCCGTTTGAGTCCGGCGATCTGGATTTCATGAACCTTCGGTGCTTCGCGTCGGGCCATCTGGAACTTCCCGGCCCAGGCGGCATAAGCGGCTTCGCTGACGGCCAGCGGGCGCAGGCGCTCAGCGACTGCTTCGGTCGCCGCCACGCCGCGATCGGCGGTTTCCGAGGTACGTTTGAAGTCCCCCGCGCTGACCCCTTCCAGGTCGGGTTTGATGTAAATGTCGGTTGGTTTGAGCGTGGCTAGCGAGCGGGTGACGTTCTGCTCGGTCAGGATATTCACCATCTGCGCCGCGACGCTCAGCAGCCCGCTGATCTCGTCGGCCTTCAGCAGCGGCGAGCCAACATTGACGGCAATCACGATGTCGGCCTGGCAACGCGTACGCGCTTCGTCGATCGGTACGTTGTCCACCAGGCCGCCGTCGACCAGTTTTTTGCCCTCGGCTTCGACCGGCGACATCAGGCCGGGAACCGACATGCTGGCGCGCATCGCGGTGGTCAGGCTGCCGCTGCGAAAGACCACCCGTTCACCATGCACGATGTCGGTGGCGATGATCGAGAGCGGCAGCGGCAGTGCCGCGATTTCCCGTTCCCCTTGATAATCACCCACCAACTGGTTGAAGAACAGTTTGATCTTCTGCCCGGTCACTACGCCAGTCTGATACTTCAGTCCATCCGCACCGACGCCGGTTTCCGAAGCCGGCAGGAAATGCTTTTCCAGGGCCTTCTTGCGATAATTTCGCTGCGAGTACGGCGGGTCGTCCTGGAACAGGTCATCCCAGTCGGCTTTTGCCAGTTCCTGACGCATGATCGCCGGAGTGAGTCCGGCGGCGTAGGCTCCGGCCACCAGCCCGCCCATGCTGGTGCCGGCGACGCAGTCCACCGGCACGCGCATTTTTTCGAGCACTTCGAGGACGCCGATATGCGCCGCGCCGCGCGCGCCACCACCGCCGAGAACCAGGCCGACACGCGGTTGTCGGGCGGGGGGTTGGTCGTTGGCGCTGGCCATGGCGCTGGCGGCGAGCAGCGCGAGCAGCAGGTGCCGGCAGGGAATTCCGTTCATGGTCGCTCCGTACCCCAGATTGGCAAGCTGCTGCCCGCCTACGATCCGGTCGTCAGCGAAGGCGTCGAGCTGAGAATGGTCAGCACCGCCTGCGCGTGTTCCGCGGCATCACGGCCGATGCTCGTCAGATAACCGCCGTCGACCAGCGTCAGCAGCCCCTTGGCATGCAGCCGCCGCGTCGCCGCGATGATCGCCGGGTCGGCGGTCTTGTGAATCTTGATTCCCTGCTGGGTGCTGCCGAGATCGAAAAAGACCAGGGTGTTGAGTTCATCGACCAGATCGGGTGTAAAAGGCATGGTAATTCCTCGTTGGTCGCAACCAGTGGTGACCGTGAGGCGCAATTCTAACCCGGCTTGCCCTTGTGGCTCTCGGGAAGTGCATGAGCTGGGTGTGATGCAAAGGGATGCGCCAGTGTCGTGGCTTGGGCTGAGCCTGCGAAGCCCGGCAAGTCTCCCACTCGCCATGACGCGTCAGCGGGCGAACCCGGTAAATCGAGAGCAGAGCGATACCGTCAGGAACTGCAAGAAAGCATCGAACACCCCGCCCGGTGTCTCGCCCAGTCAGGCCGCTTGGCGCTGAACGCTTCCCGCCCCGGCTGTTCGTCATAGGGATGGCGCAAGACTTCCAGCAAATCGTGAATCATCTGCGTGTCGCCCTCTTCCGCGAGGTCGATCGCCTGCTGCGCCAGGTAGTTGCGCAGCACGTAGCGTGGGTTGGCGGCGTTCATCCGTGCGGTACGTCGCTCTGTCGGTTGCCCTTCCTGCCGCAGGCGGGCAGCGTAGCGCTGCAGCCACTGCAGCAGATCGCCGGCAAAACGCTGCCGGAGATCTTCACGGTAGAACGACCCCTGCACGACATCGACGCTCGGTTGCTCGATGTCCAGCCGTGCCAGGCTGCGGAAAAACTCGCTCATGTCGATCTCCGTCCGATGCATCAGTCCGTAGAGATCCTCGAGCAGGTCGACATCGTCTTCCTGCCAGCGTTCAAGGCCCAATTTGCCAGCGAAGGCCGCACGGAATTCGTTGGCATAGACCTCGCCATAACGTTCGAGCGCGTCGGCCAGAGCGCCGGGTCTGGGCATCAGCATCGCCAGTGCCTCGGCCAGTCGTTCGAGATTCCAGAGCGCGATCGCCGGTTGCCGGGCAAAGCAGTAGCGACGGGTCGAGGCGTCGGTGGTGTTGGGTGTCCAGCCGGGATCGAAATTGTCGACCCAGCCATAGGGGCCGTAGTCGATGGTCAGGCCGAGAATCGACATATTGTCGGTATTCATCACCCCATGCACGAAGCCGACGCGCATCCAGTGCACCATCAGGCGCGCGGTGCGCTCGCAGATTTCCCTGAACCAGGCGGCCAGGTCGTACTCGGGGCCAGCGACCAGTTCGGGGAAGTCGCGTGTCACGGTGAACTCGACCAGGCGCTGCAGCAGGGCGCGATCGCTGCGCGCCGCCAGCAGCTCGAAATGGCCGAAGCGGGTAAACGAGGGTGCGACCCGGCAGACCACCGCACCCGGTTCGGCGACCGGATGCCCGTCGTAGAACATGTCGCGGACAACCGCTTCGCCGGTGCCGACGAGACTCAATGCGCGTGTCGTCGGCACGCCGAGGTGATGCATCGCTTCGCTGCACAGGAATTCGCGGATCGATGAGCGCAGCACCGCGCGGCCGTCGGCGCGTCTTGAGTAGGGCGTCGGGCCGGCACCCTTGAGTTGCAGTTCAAAGCGCTGTCCCTGACGGTTGATCGCTTCCCCGAGCAGGATCGCGCGGCCATCGCCGAGCTGTCCGGCCCACTGTCCGAACTGGTGGCCACCGTAGCAACTGGCATAGCTGGTCATGCCGGGCAGCAGTCCGTTGCCGGACAACGCGGCGAGCACTTCGGGTGCGGCCATCGACTGTTCGTCGAGATCGAGCGCTGCCGCCACCTCGCGCGAATACGCGAGCAGGCGCGGCGCGGCGACCGGCGTCGGATCGACCGGCGACCAGCAGGCGCCGAAGACCTGCCGCGACACATTGTTTTGCTCGGGGTCACCCGGCAGTTCGCGCAGAAAACGATTATCGAAGGTGAGCATGAAAAGACCGTGTCAGGAGAGCGGTGACGAGCCGGCGGCATTGCTGCGCCATGTGAGGCGTGTCAGCGTATCAGGAAATCAACCCTGTCTGACCAGTTCGACGATCCGGGCAGTATCCAGTGTTCGCGCTCTGGCCTGCATCTCGGGCAGGTAACGGCTTTGTAGCCCTTTGGCTTCGCCGAGCATGTCGTCGAAAGCTGCACGCAGCATCGGCGCCGAGAAGCTGCGGCCGCCGGCGTAGTAGCGTTTGGCGACGTGCCCGAGCGCATAGGTGCTGGCGAAACTCATTCCCGAACTCACCGCCTGTTTGCCGAGGCTGCCCAGGAGGCCGCCACCGATCTTGCCGAGCAGGCCGCCGAGCAGCTTGCGGCCAGCCTGTTCGAGATACTGCGAGCTCAGCCCGACGCCGAGGGTTGCAAGAAAATCCTTGATATGGCCGCGATCGAGTTCGAAACCGTAGGATTTGCCGATGCGATAGACCAGTTTCATCTGCAGCGGGATGATCGCCATCGTCGCCAGCGATTCCGGCAGCAGTTCGAGTGCGCCATTCAGGATCGCGGCATTGAGAATCGCCTGCTCCAGTTCCGTCTCGCTCAGCGTAGACGCATGCTCGGCAGCAGGAATGGAGGCGGGTGCCGGCGGCGGGATCTGTGAGCTGCTGCTGGCGCCTGCAGCAAGCGGCAGCGCCGCGATGGCTTCCGCCTGTTGGCTGTAGACCGCCGACTGCTGCAGGTCGAGCGCGAGAGCGCTGCGCAGTTCAGCGAGAAAAGCCTGTTCGGCAGCACTTTGCACGCCGTCGGCGTCACAGACACAGACCGCCATTTCAAAAGCGAGCTGTTGCGCTTCCGGGGAGGTCAGCGTGGCCACGGTTGACGCCATGGATACGCGCTTGAGCAGCACATCCTGATAGAGCGCGGCGATATTGATCGATCCCTCGCCGGCCAGGGCGTCGGCGATGCGCTTGAGTTCGGCACGCTCGGATTCGTTCTTGTGGCCGTCGGCAAAGGCGGCCATCAGGCAAAGGGTGAGAATGGCTTGTTGTTCCTGCTCGTTCATGCGAAGTGTCTCCTGGGAAATGGTGGTTTGGCCCGGCGAGTATCCGGAAGTTCCGCGCCACGATCAAGACGGATGTGTTGCCAGTGCGCTGCGCTCGGGCATTCAGCGAGTCGGCAGCCGCACCAGAACTTCCAGGCCGCCGCCGGGCGCGTCGGCCAACAGCACCTCACCGCCACAAGCGACGGCGATTCGCCGCACGATCGCCAGACCGAGTCCGCAACTGCCGTCGGTGGCGCGCGCCGGTTCGAGCTGGGCGAAGGGTTCGAGGGCGCGGCTGCGATCTGCGCCGGCGATTCCCGGCCCGTGATCACGCACGCGCAGCGTCGCGATGCTTGTACTGGCCAGTGCCAGTTGCACCTCGACCGGTGGCGCACCATGCTGCAGGGCGTTGTCGATCAGGTTGTCGAGCAAGCGTTGCAGATTGCCGGCGGTGATCGCCACCCGGCATTGCGCCGCGGCGTCGCTGACCGTCAACTCGACGGCACGGCCGAGTTCGCGCTGGCGGGCGACGCCCTCGCGCAGCAGCGCCGCGATGGCCAGCGGCGCTGGCGCAGCATCGGGGTTTTCGCTGCGCAGGAAGGCCAGGCATTGTCCGACGATCCGCTCCATGTCATCGACGTCGCGCACCAGGCCGGCACATTCGCTACTTCCTTGCGCATCGCCGGCGAGCAGCGCCAGACGCAGACGCAAGCGCGTCAGCGGTGCCCGCAGGTCATGCGTCAGACCGGCGAGCATCTCACGCCGCTCGGCCGCTGCTGCGGCCAGTTGGCCAAGCATGGTGTTATGGCGCTCGGCCAGGCGCCGCACCTCGCGCGGACCTTCCGGTATCGCCGTGCGTGCAGCGCCGTCGCCGGTCGCCGCGACGGCGTCGCCGAGGCGTGCCAGCGGACCGACGATGCCATGCACGAAAAGGCCGGCGATCAGCAGCACGGCGGCCAGCGTCATTGCCAGAAACAGCCACAGATCGGTGGGTAGCGCCTGCGGTTCGAAGCGCGGTGGCGGCAGCAGCAGCCACCAGCGCTCGCTGCCGGCCATGAAACCGATCCACAGGCCGCTGCGCTGTCCAGGACCGCCGTGCCGGAGCAATACCGGCTCGCCGAGACGTTCGGCGAGATCGTTGGCGAGGCGGCGGGCGAAGGGAAAGCGTGGCTGGTGGAGCGGTACACCGCTGCCATCCGGACGCAGTTGCAGTCCCTGCTCGCCGGCATCGGCAGCACTCAGAGCCTGGCGGGCGGCATCGCCGAGTCCCGGCAGCACCACCTGCAGCAGACGCACCTGGCCGGCGATCAGTTGCACCGTCTGATGGACGTGCGAGCTGCGGCGGAAGTGCCCGAGCAGCGAGAAGGTGGCAATCTCCGCGACGGCGATGACGGCAATCACCAGCAGCACCGTCCGTCCGGCCAGCGAGGCGGGGAAGATTCTCATTCTGCAGCGGCGTCGCCAGGCGCATCCGGAACGAAGACATAACCGATTCCCCACACCGTCTGCAGATAGCGCGGGTGGGCGGGATCGGTCTCGATCAGGCGCCGCAGGCGGTGGATCTGAACGTCGATGGCGCGGTCGAAGGATTCGCTGGCGTCGCCGCGCGTCAACTCGAGCAGACGCTCGCGCTTCATTGGCTGCCTGGCGTGATGGATCAAGGTGTTCAGCAGCGCGAATTCGCCACTGGTCAGCGTCACCGCCTGATCCTTTCTCGACAACTGACGCGCAGCACGGTCGAAGAGCCATTCGCCGAAGCGCGTCACGCCTCCCTCGGGATCAGGCGCCACCAGCGAGCGCGCTCCACGTCGCAGTACCGCTTCGATGCGGGCGACCAGTTCGCGCGGGTCGAAAGGTTTGCCGAGGTAATCGTCGGCTCCCATTTCCAGGCCGATCACCCGGTCGACCGGCTCGTCGCGCGCGGTCAGCATGATCACCGGTCGCATCTCGCCGCGCGCGCGCAGCCGCCGGCACGCCGCCAGACCGTCTTCTCCGGGCAGCATCAGGTCGAGTATCAGCAACTGCGGCTGGTAGCGTTCGAGAAAGGCATCGAGCTGGCGCGTGTCGGGGAGCAGCAAGGTGTCGAAACCGTGTCGGCCGAGATAGGTGGCGAGCAACTGGCGCAGCTCGGCGTCGTCGTCAATGAGGAGGATTTTTTTCATGGTCGTGGCGATTGTGGCGATGAACTGCATTCTATGCCGTCGGCGGCGCCGGTCCGGGCGAAAGAAACAATTTGCAACGCGACGCCGTGGCGATGAAATCGTTTGAAATGCGGGGAGGAGCAGAATGGCTGCATCGCGAAAGGGGCAGGCAAGCGTGCCCGTCGCGATCGATCAACCCCACTTTCAGGAGTCACTCCATGCAATCGAAATTCACCCCCCGTATTCTCGTCGCTGCACTGATTCTGGCGCTCGGCGCCGGCGGTGCGGCTTTCGCCATGAGCCCCGAGCGCTGCGGCGCGCCCGGCGGCCGGATGGAACATCGGATGCAATACCACATGAAAGAGATGTCACGCCTGCACGACGACCTCAAGCTGGACGCCAGGCAGGATGCCCTCTGGCAGGACGCCGAGCAGTTCAGTAGGACCAGCATGCGCGAGATGGGCGAGCAGTGGCGCAAGCACCACGAGGAAGTCCTGGCCAGCGTCAGCAAACCGGGTGCCGACCTGCGCGCCGTCGTCAAGCAGATGGACGAACTCAAAGATGCCGGCCGCAAGCAGCGCGAAGCCGGCCGCGACCGCTGGCTGGCGGTATACGACAGCCTCGACGCCGCGCAGAAGGAAAAAGCGCGCCTGTTCTTCAAGAGCAAGATCGAACGGATGGGGCAGGGCGGCCGCTTCGGGCCGGGTGGTCCCGGTGGTCCCGGTGGCCCGGCCCGTTACTGAGCCGCAGCGCTTCTCTCCTCCCGCGACGATTTTCCCTTTCTCCGGTGCGGAGGAGAGTCCGGGGGAGGAAGGTGTGTCCTACAGCGGCCATCCCGCTGTTCATGATTGTCGCGGGGAGATTGAAGATCTCCATAAAATCATCCGGCTCTCCAGGTTGACTTTGACGTCACAATGATTAGCATTGCGACTCCTTTCTTACAAACCACTTTGGAGAATCAGATGAAATTGAATATCAGCGCAACGTGCCTCCTGCTATCCATGCTGTTCAGCGGAGCCGCTTTTGCCGATGCCGATGACAGGAAGTGGATTTCTCAGTGTATCAAGGACAACAAGGGCGAAGGCGCCACCGCTGAGGTGGTCCGCAAGTACTGCGTCTGCATGAACGACAAGATGGACGAAAACGAAACCCGCTCCATTTCCGTATGGGAAAAGGCCAACCCCAAGGCCATGCATGATTGCGAGAAGCAGTCCGGCTGGAAGTAAATACCCAGCGATCGGGTGATTTCGGGGCCGGGGAAACCCGGCCCCTGCATTACTGTGTTGCTGTTGGCACGAGGTAACGGATCATTTCGTTGAGGAAAGCGCGGCGGATTGCATCGTAGCCTCGCTGATTGGGATCCTCGAGGTTCGCGAAATACCAATACGTTGGATCTTCGGAATGGTAGTGCGGATGCCTGGAATCACGATGATGCAGTCCGTGACCGAGTAAGGTTCCATGCACGTCGACGACATGTACATTGGCGCGTGCGGCTGCGGCTTCACGGATGTGGCGATTGAATTCAGCATGGATGCGCAGTCCATCCGGCCAGGCCGGGAACGGTTTGATGAATCGCAAGAACACATTCACACGCTCGATGTCGCCAACACCATCGGTGGGATCGAAGATGGTCGCGATGAAGATTTCACAACCTCCGGGAAAACGCGCACTGATCGCGTCGAGCAGTTGATCGAGGCGTTGACGAAAGGCTGCGGCGTACCGCTGTCCATCGCTCCAGGTCGCTCCATAGAGAGCCTCGTCACGCGGCGGGCTCGCACCATAGTCGTGAATGAGGTCGATGCCGCCGGTGGAGAGAACGACAACGCCACGAGTGCTTTGTGACTGTAAAGGAATGAGGGCGATCTGGTAACGAAGATGATCGCCGGAACTGGTGGAGTTTTGCGCGAGGTTGAGCACCCGCAGCTTCGCGAAGACGTGTCGCAAGTCCTTGCCGGTCATGTCCGCTTCGTCTCCGTCGGGTACCTTGACCAGTCGGTCGAAGAAGCCGAACCCAGGCGGTGCGCCAAAGCCCGTGACGATGCTGTCACCCAGTCCCAGCAGCAGCACATCACCGTCGTTCCAGGATGAAGCGAAGGCTTCGGCCGGCACGCCCGGGCCAGCGGGGCCAGATCCCATCCCCGGATGGATGTCGCGGTAAAGCACGTAAAGCACGCCCGCGAGGCACAGCATGATGAGGACAAACTTGAGCCGGATCTGATGCCAGCGCGGCTTATTCATGGTTGTGGTCTTGGTCATCGGGGGATGCGGTGTTCATCAAGGGGCAGCAATTATTCTCTTGCGGTGACTGCTCACGAACCGACTTTCTACCGTAGCGGCACGGCGGAATCGGCGAACGCCCTCCTTCCGGATCGAGCGGACAGCGGCAGGAACCACTCGCCAAGCCGACGACGCGTGCTATTCGATCCGCAGATCATCCGGCGTGTCGATATCCCGCTGGACGCCAGGATCATCCGACGCGATGAGCGTGACCGACCGGGGGTGATCGTCCAGGATTCGCCTGGCGCCGACGTCGCCTTGCAGGCCGGCGAGGTCGGCAAACCAGCGCCGGGAGAAACCGACCGGGTGGCCCCGGCGTCCGCGATAGACGGGCGCGACGATGTCGGCACCGTTTCTCAAGGCCTGCAGCAGCGAATGCAAGGTCGCGGCCGTCAGAAAAGGCATGTCGGCCAGAGCCACGAGCCATCCATCGGCGTCGGCGCTCGCTCGAACGGCGCAGGCCAGGCTGCTGCCCATGCCGGCTTCGGCCTCCGGAGCAAGCCGTACATCGACCGCGGTGTCGGTCAGGAGCCGGCGCAGTTCGGTCTGTTGGGGGCGCAGGATGCTGACCGAATGGGGGCAGACGGCGATCAGGGTCCTGGCCGATGCGATGGCCATTGGCGTGCCATCGCGCAGCCGGTGCAGAAGCTTGTCGGCGCCGAAGCGGCGCGAGCAGCCTCCAGCCAGCAGGATGCCGACGAGTTCGCCAGCCGTCCTGCTCATCAAGCGAGCGGCGGGCCCGCGACGGCGGCCTTTGCGGCCGCTGTCGATTCGTGCCGGTACGGGCCGTTATCGGCTGTCCGGGTCACGATGCCGTATTTGGTGGCCGTCATTTCGGCCAGAATCGATAGCGCGATTTCCGGCGGGGTCCTGCTGCCGATCGCCATTCCCACCGGTCCGTGCAGCCGGCCGACCTGTTCGGCGCTGAGATCGAAATATTGCATCAGGCGCTCGCGGCGCCTGGCGTTATTGCGCCGCGATCCCAGTGCACCGACATAGAAAGCCGGCGATTTGAGTGCTTCGAGCAGGGCCAGATCGTCAAGCTTCGGATCGTGGGTGACGGCGACCACCGCCAGGTGCGGGTCGGGACGCATCGCCTGGACGACGTCATCGGGCATGCCGTCGGCCAGACGGCTGCCCGGCACCTGCCACGCGTCGCGATACTCCGGCCGCGGATCGCAGATGGTGACGGCGTAATCGAGCGCCTGCGCCATTTCGGCGAGGTAGCGCGAGATCTGGCCAGCGCCGATGATCAGCAGGCGCCAGGCCGGACCATGCGGGGTTCGCAACAGCTTGCCGTCCCAGTGGATCGATTCCCCCGGCACCGCGTCAGCGAGGCTTGCCTGGCCAGTGGCGAGAGTGAGCGAGCGGACGACGAGCCTGCCGCACGCCAGTTCTTCCTCGAGTTGGGCAAGCAAGGAAACGCAAGGACGGGGCTCGATGACCAGTTCGAGCGTCCCGCCGCAGGGCAGGCCGAAGCGTTCGGCCTCGGCCCGCGTCACGCCATACGTCTGGCTGAAAGGAAGATCTCCGGCCAGCTCCCCTGCCCGCAGGCGGCCGATCAGGTCGTCCTCGATACAGCCACCCGAAACCGAGCCACAAACCCGCCCGTCCTGGCGCAAGGCCATCCAGGCGCCAGCAGGGCGCGGTGCCGATCCCCAGGTCCGGACGACGGTCACCAGCGCGAAGCGGTAACCTTGCTCCGCCCAGCGTCGCACCTCCGAGAGCACCTGCCGATCGACGCTGTCCATTCTCAGGCACGCAGGTCTTCGGCACGGAACGGCAGACGGTCCGGATACTTTCCGGTTGCCGCGCCGATCGCATTGGCCACCGCCGGGGCGAGCGGCGGAACGCCAGGCTCACCGACACCCGTCGGCTTGGCCGTCGAGGGAACGATATGCACCTCGAGCCGTGGCATCTCGCCGATCCGGATCGGCCGATAGGTGTCGAAATTACCCTCGACCACGGCGCCCTCCTTGAGCGTGATTTCGCCATGCAGAGCGGCCGACAAGGCGAAGCCGACGGCCCCTTCGATCTGTGAGCGGATGTTGTCGGGATTGATCGCGATACCGCAGTCGACGGCACAAACGACCCGATCGACCTTGACCGTGCCATCGGCGGCAACCGTCACTTCGGCAACCTGTGCGACATACGAGTGAAACGACTCGTGCACCGCGACGCCTCTGCCGCGCCGGGTTCCCTTGACGCCAGCCGGCAGCCGTGTTCCCCAGCCGGACTTCTCGGCCGCCAGTCGGAGGACGCCGCGATGCCGGGGATGATCGGCCAGCAGTTCGAGGCGCCAGGCGACCGGATCCTTGCCAGCGGCTCTCGCCACCTGGTCGAGGAATACCTCGGTCGAATAGGCGGTGTGCGATGAGCCGACCGAACGCCACCAGAGCACCGGCACGTCGATGTCCTTCGGGGTGTGCAGGTCGACCAGCAGGTTGGGAATCGCGTACGGCAGGTTGGCTGCTCCCTCAACCGAGACGGCGTCGATCCCGTCCTTGACCATCATCGACTCGAACGGCGAGCCGAGCAGGATCGACTGGCCGACCAGCCGGTGCCGCCAGCCGGTGAGCTGGCCGCCCGCGTCGAGGGCGGCTTCGAGGGCATGGTGGAAGAGCGGCCGGTAATAGCCCGCCCGCATGTCGTCCTCGCGCATCCAGACGAGCTTCACCGGCGCCTTGCCGCCGATCGCCTTGACGATCTGTGCCGCTTCCACGACATAGTCGGAATGCGTATTCGCCCGGCGGCCAAAGCTGCCGCCGGCATAAAGCATGTTGATCCGCACCTGTTCCGGCGTGAGGCCGAAGATCGCCGCCAGGCGCGACTGGTCCGCGGTGGCCATCTGTTCGCCGTTCCAGACCTCGCACCCCCGTTCGCTCAGGCGGATGACACAGTTCATCGGCTCCATCGCCGCATGCGCGAGATAGGGGAAGTCGTACGTTGCCCGGACGATTCGGGCCGCGCCGGCAAAGGCCTGCTCGGTATTGCCGACCCGACGGGCGACCAGGCCGGGCGATTTTGCCATTTCGCGATAGCGCGCCACGATTTCCTCGCTGCCGAGCTTGAACGAGCGGCTTTCGTCCCAGTCGACCTGCAGCGCATCGCGCCCTTTTTTCGCGCTCCAGGTATCGCTGGCCAGCACCGCGACGCCGGAAGGAATCTGCACCACATCGACGACGTTCCGGACGCGCCTGGCCGCGCTGGCGTCGAAACCGCGAACCGTGGCGCCGAAACGTGGCGGATGCGCGACGACGGCAACCAGCATGCCCGGCAACTGAATGTCCTGCGTGAATTGCGCCTGGCCATTGGTCTTGTCCACGCTGTCCTTGCGCGGTGCCTGCTTGCCGATCAGCCGGAAATCCTTGGCCTCCTTGAGCACCACGCTGGCTGGCACCGCTTCCCGGGCGGCGTCCGCGGCAAGTTCACCGAAACGCGCTTGCCGCTTCGACCGGCGATGGCTGACGATGCCGTCGCGCACCGTGATCTCGCCCGCCGGCACCTGCCAGCGCCGGGCGGCCGCGTTGACCAGCATGGCGCGGCCCGCCGCCCCGGCGGCGCGCAGCTGGTCCCAGGAATTGGCCATTGCCGTACTACCGCCAGTGCCTTGTGACGCTCCCCAGAACAGATTGTTGTAGCGCGATGCGTCGGCCGGTGCGCCCTCCAGGCGGACAGTCTGCCAGTCGGCGTCGAGTTCTTCGGCGAGGATCGTCGCCAGACCAGTGTAGCTTCCCTGACCCATCTCGAGATGTTTGGCGATCACCGTCACGCTATCGTCGGTGCCGATGCGCAGGAAGGCGTTCGCTTCGAAGGGCTGGCCGGCCGGCGCGGCGGCTTTTCCGGCCCCGGCCGGGGCGGCGATCGCTGGCAGGCAGAAACCCAGCGTCAGACCGGCGGCGCCTTGCAGAAAGCTCCGGCGGCTGGCATTGGCAATCTTCGTGTTGACCATTTCAGCTCCTAGGCAAGGGATCGGGCAGCTTCGTGGATTGCCGCACGGATGCGCTGGTAGGTCGCGCAGCGGCACAGGTTGGCCGACAGCGCATCGTCGATGTCGCTGTCGGTCGGCTTTCGCTGGCGGCCGAGCAGGGCGATCGCACTCATGATCTGCCCGGATTGACAGTAGCCGCATTGCACGACATCGAGTTTACGCCAGGCCGCCTGCACCGCCCGGCCGACGCGCGACTGGTGTGCGGCTTCGATGGTCGTGATCTCGCGTCCCGCGACCGCCGAGACCGGCGTCAGGCAGGCGCGTGCCGGGACGCCGTCGACATGGACGACGCAGGCGCCGCACAGCGCCTGGCCACAGGCATACTTGGTTCCGGTAAGCTGCAGCGTGTCGCGCAGCACCCAGAGAAGCGGCGTGTCGGGGGCAACATCGACCTGCCGAGGCTGGCCATTGACTTTGAGCTGAAGCATGAGGCTCTCCTGCAGTGGATTGAAGTACACGGCGCAAGTATCGACTCCCTGGCCGCGTCTGTGGTCGAGGCCGGCCAGTTCGTTCAGCCCTTGCGCCTGTCGCGCTCGCCGCGGGCAAAAGGCGGGCATCCTTCCGGCCTGCCCGCCACGGCAAGAGCGCCGCCCGCGAAACCGCACGCCCCCGCAGGCTACTCGATCGGCACGTTCGTCCGCGTCGCCGAGGCCGTCTTGGGCAGTGTCACTTCAAGGATACCATCCTTGAACGCGGCTTTGGCCGCTTCCTGGACGATGATCAGCACCAGCATGCCGAAGGCAGCCAGACTCACGAAATAGCGCAGGAAGTCTCTTGGCTGAAAGGTCGTCGAAGGCGGCACGGAGATTCACTAGTCGCCTCGTCCGCTCCCTGCGCGGGTCCGTCGGCGGCGCGCTGCGGTTCATTCGTCGATCGGCACGGCCTTGAACGCGGCACTCGCCTCGAGTCTGTCGGCCAGCCTGGCAAGTGCCGGGTAGTCACTCGCCGGCCACTCGTGTGGCAGGACGTAGCGAACGAAACCGATCCCGGCAACGGTAGTGATGTCGGCCTGTGTCAGGCGGCCTCCGACCAGGAAATCGCCGGCGAGCCGTTCTTCGAGCATGGTGAATGCCTGCCGCATCTGGCCGCGCAGGCGGCCCGTCCAGTCGGCCCATTGCAACTCGCCGGGGCGCTTGCGCTCGTATTCGATGGCCACCGCTTTCTCGGTCGCGACGATCGCCAGCGCCATCATTTGCTGCACCTGCCGGCGCTCGGGACCGCTGCGCGGCGTCAGAGGCAGGATGTCGCGTTCGCCGGCCAGTTCGTCGAGATAGTCGAGAATGTAGGCGCTTTCAAAGAGCTTCTCGCCGCTCGGCAGCGTCAGCATCGGCACCTTGAAGAGCGGGTTGAGGGGCCGCATGGCATCCATGTGCCGGAACACCGACAACGACAGGTGTGTGAAGGGAATCGCGTAGAGGTTCATCGTCACCGCCACGCGTCGCACGAAGGGTGAATCATAGAGACCCAGCAACTGGTGTGGCGTGGCTTCCGTCAAGTCCGTCATCTTTTTCTCCAATCGTCAATGGTTGATGCGATCCGGGCATCCGTCCGGACGTTCATATCCAGGCCGACGCAACGCGGCTTAGCCTGAACTTCGGCAGGCACCAGCGCCGCCCAAAGGTTCCCGCCGGCGGCGCCAGCCGGATCTTCGCCGGCAGGTCGGCGTCCGCGCCCGCCGCCGGCCACGCTTCGACAACGACCCTGCCCGCACCCGCGATACGATGGCGGTCGCCGGGAAGCAGCCAGATATCGCGACCACCCTTCTCTTCGGTCAGCCAGATGCGCGTACCGAGCGCGACGACTGTCCAGCCGGCGAGCCGGTCGAGGGAAACGGCCTCGGCGGCACGCACTTCAAACTCGATGTAGGGTAACAGAGCGGTCATGGGGTTCTCCTTTGCTGGCGGTAGTGCCTGCCCGGTCCTGGACAGACAGTGCGATTCTCATCGTCGCGCGAAGCAAGTACAATCGAATTGTTCTCACGTGACATGTGAAGCAAATTGACAGATAGCCGACGTAGCCCACCGCTGGGCAGCCTGCGCGTTTTTGTGGCGGCCGCGCACAGCGAGAGCGTCACCAAGGCCGCCGCGCAGCTCCACCTGACGCATGGCGCGGTCAGTCATCAGTTGCGACAGTTACAGGACTACCTTGGCGTCGCCCTGTTCGAACGTAGCGGCCGCGGCCTGAAACTGACGACGCAGGGCGCCGCCTATGCCGAGCGGGTTTCGCGGGCACTCGCCGAGATCGGCAAGGCGACCGAGCAACTGATTGCCGCACGCGACTACCGCCGTCTGCGCGTGACCTGCATGCCATCGTTCGCCGCGCGCTGGCTGCTGCCGCGGCTCGGCAGCTTCATCTCCTGCCATCGTGAGCTCGATGTCGAGGTGCAATCGAGCGCCCGGCTGGCCGACATCAAGGGGGGCGAAACCGACGTCGCCCTGCGTTTCGGCCCTGGCCGTTACCCGGGACTCAGTTGCCGGCTGCTGATGAAGGACTGGTACTACCCGGTTTGCTCACCCGAGTTCATCGCTCGCCACGCGCTGGTCAGCCCGGCGCAGTTGCAGGGACTGCCGCTGCTGCGCTCGAACGATGAACTGTGGCAACCATGGTTCGGTGCCGCCGGCGTGGTGGTCGAGGAGCCTCAGCGGGGTGCGGTGTTCGATGACTCGAGCCTGATGCTGATGGCCGCCGCCTCGGGCCAGGGCGTGGCGCTGGCCCGGCATACGCTGGCCGTCGACGATCTGACAAGCGGACGCCTGTGCCGGCCTTTCACGATGGCCGTTGAGTCGCCTTTCTCCTACTTTTTCGTCTGCCGCCTCGCCGACGAGCAGCACGCCGCTGTCGTCGCCTTTCGTGACTGGCTGTTCCAGGAAGCCGCTCTGTATTGCCCGCCTGACGGCGAACTCGCGGTGGCCCGCAGCGACCCGCCAACGCCGCAAGAAGGCAGCGGCACCGCTGCGCAGTGACTCCAGCCATCAGGCGCTGAACTGCTGCGCCGCCAGGCGCGCATACCAGCTGCTGCGCTCGACCAGATCCGCCAGCGTCTTGTCGCTCTTCAACGCCGCCAGTGCCACTTGCGCCTGGAATGCCGGTGTGTGGTTGCGTCTCGCCCTGCTCGTCATGCTCTTGGGTGATTTCCGCAAAACGCCATACCAAGAGTCATCGCGTTAGGCCGGGCTCAGGGCCAGCAAAACAAGCCAATGCGGTAGTTGTTCGGGATCTTGATTCCCGGAAATCGCCCTAACGGTCATGGCTATTGCAGGCACCACCGATCATGAAAGTCATGACCGTTAGACTTTATCGGAAACGGCCTTGATTATCGTTCTGGCCATCGGTAGCGCTGACGACCCGCCCTGCCCACAGCCCGTATCGGATGCCAGTGGCTGCGTAGCGGGGGTGGGCCGGAACGATGATCAAGATTGCAGCCGCTGCTACGCTCGAACGACCAGACACTGCAGAAGTCGATTGCTACCCGGTTTGAGCCACTTTCGAACCGTGCTCGTGCGCGTACACCCAGGTGAACTCGGCGCCGACCCACACGTCCCGCCAGGCGATTTTGGCTCGTGGCATGAACTTGTAGATCATCGCGAAGAGTACAGTCGTAATGGCGAAAGAGATGCTGAAATCGAGCGCATGCAGAAGCGCTTCCCAGCCTGCGAAAAACCCATCCCACAATTTTTCGAATGCGGCGATCGCCGCACTGACGATCAGCGAGACCAGCAGCAGAAACCCCAGTCCCAGGACCAGGCCGAAAGAAAGCAGGCGCTTGCGCAGCAAGGTCCATAGGCCGTTCTCCGTGGCCGCGGCGGGAACGCGCCAGATGCGGTCAAGGTCGCTCTGTAATTCTCCGAACACAGTGGTTGGCCCCGATGATCGGCGTAATGTTGCTGACCACCAGCGCAATCGAGAACAGCGTGTAGTAGGCCAACGCTGCGCCCATGCTCGGGGCGTAATCGTCCACCCACGCCCTGACGGATTTCCTGCTCAGATCCCAGAGTTGCTTGAGGTGCATGCCGGTCTCCTGGTGTCGTTTCCCCGTGTCATCTTGCTTGCCCGCTCCAGTTGGCGCAGTGCTTTTGCGCGGCCTGGCCGTTGCATCGCATGCCTCACCGTAACAGCAGTTGTAACGTCTTGAGCACCTGCGTCAATACGCTCGGGCTTGCCGGGTAAACCACCGCCATTGGTTTGCTGCGGCTACGGCAGAGATAGCCCAGCACGAGGGCACCAAGCAGTACGCCGCCGATGACTAGCGGTGAACCGATGTGGCGGCGTAGATTCGCCCGTGCCGCCTGGTATTCGGCAAGCACAGCCATGCGTGCTTCGGCAACCTGCTGTTCGGCCAGAACAATCGAGTCAGTGTGTTTATTCATGTGGATTCATGTCGATTCCCTCCCGTCGGAAATTCGCCGCAGTTGCCGCCGCGTTGCCGGGAAGAGCAGGTATCGGCTCTGCTGAATCACCATCAACACGACTCCGCCGGCGCCCGCAAAGCTGAGCAATGCCGCGATCGACAGCGCCCATTCCCAGCCGACGATCTGGTTCTGAACGAGGGTCAGCACGACGCAGGCCAGCATCGTCAGCCAGCCGGTGAGCGCCAGCAGGGTGGCAACGAGCGCCAGCAGGGTGGCAACGAGCGCCAGCCCCACCATCCATGCCAGACTCTGGCCGGCCTGTTGGCATTCCAGCATGACCAGAGCGAGGAAGCGTTCGCCGACGGCGCGAAGCGAAGCAATCAGCGATACCATCGATCCGGTGGCCATCGGGGACTGCATCACACTATTGCCAATACGGCGTGCACTCGTAGAACGCGTGCACTTCGCTGTTCCACTTTTCATCTGCCATCGAAGGCCAATGTTCCGGATCGAATCCAGGCGCCGCTTCCAATCGCTCCTTGGCAATATCAAGATAGTAGGAGCCTATCGTCACGTTGTACTTGAGCGCGCCGAACGGAACTGCGAAGAGTTTTCCTCCCATGCCGAGAAAACCGCCAAAAGAGAGGACCGCGTACGCAACGCGACCGGTGCAGGGGTCGATAACGATTTCCTTGATGTTTCCGAGGCTTTCGTTTTCAGGGTTAAGCACTTTCTTGTCGGTGATGCTCGAAGCTTTAATGGGAGGGTTTGAAAATGTTTGCGTTGCACTCATCTTGCTTTTCCTTCTGCAGGGTGGATGGAAACAGGAATTCAGCGCTGTTGATCTCCGCAGGTGGGAAATACATCCGGAGAAGCCCACACGATGAATTCCAGCGCTCAGGATAGGTGGGGAATCGCGCAATATCTGTGCGTTGGCAAACATAAGGGGGAAACGGCCTTGATCATCATTCCGGCCAAAGCCGAGTGCTGCACCTGGTGAAAGTCCTGCGGAAGCGTGGCAGGACCCTCGAAATCACGTACCCTTGGAAGTGCAAACCAACCGAGGGAGAAGGAAGATGCTCGAAGGTCCTGCCGGGATCGACTCCAGACACGAGGCCGGTGCCACGGCGCGCTGCACGGCCATCGATGGCCGGTGGGTCGTGAGGCGCCGCTCGCGCCTGGATCGGGCGGAGCAGCGTGAAACGGCCAGCGCGCGCTTGGCAGCGGGACAGCCGCCCAGGCGTGCTGGGCGGTTGAGCGGGCGGCCCAGCAGGCGTACGAAGACCCCTCGCCACGTCCCTGCGGTCGCCCGTCCGCATCCACGCCGCCGTGAGCGATGTAGTGCAGACCGAAAGATCGTTTTCAGCGCAGCAGCTCCGGCGTGGAGGGCCGCAACGCTCAACTGGCCCTGCATCACCATGGCTGCCATCGCCTGAGCGACCGCAAGCTCTCGGCGCTCACCGCCGTGCACCACTACTACATCCGGCGTGCCGACGACCTCGCCCGTCCAAGCCGCCCTATCTGATGCCGCTGGCGGCGTAGCGGGGATGGCCGGAATGATGATCAATGCCTCAAAACCGTACTTTCGTTACTGGGGTAAGGCCAAGCCGCAAGACGGCAGTGGGACGCAGTTTCATCTGTTGCCATATCACTGTCTGGATGTCGCGGCGGTCGGGTTGGAATTCTGTCGCAAGGCGCCCGCATTCTGTCGTCTTCTCGGCCAACGACTGAACTTTAATGATCACGTGGCGCTGCAACGATGGATCGTGTTCTGGCTTGCCATACACGATCTCGGCAAGTTTTCCGAAGCCTTTCAGAGCCAACGGCCAGACTTGTTCAAGGCCATGAGAGGTCGCCCGCCGGACGCCAGCAAAGAGTACAAGCTTCGCCATGACAGCCTGGGCATGCAGTTCTGGAGCAAGCCTCTCATGGACTACGTGAAGAAGGATGTGTGGTTTGGCCCTCAAACCGGATTATACGAGTGCGGACTCAACTACTGGGCACGCGCAGTGACGGGACATCATGGTCAACCGCCGCAAGAGGGTGGTTCATGGAAAGCCAATTTTCATTGGCAAGATGATCCGTATGCAATTCTCGAATTCACAACAGACATCAGAGCCCTGATCTTTGAGGATCGGGAGGCGGCCATTCCCACCATGCTCGACCCGGAAGCCTTTGAGTTGGCGAGTCAGGATCTGTCATGGTGGATGGCGGGATTGGCTGTTCTCGCGGACTGGCTGGGCTCCAATACGGACTACTTTGCGTATCGTGCCGACACGGAAAATCCGCTGCCACTGCGGGAGTATTGGGAGCACGCCAGGCGGCAAGCCGTCGTTGCGCTTGATCATTCCGGCGTGTTGCCTTTGAATGTCGGGCGCGCATTAGCGTTCGATGCGCTTTTCCCCAGCATCATCACGCCATCTCCACTGCAGGCCTGGGCTGCAACGGCCGAGCTTTCGCAAGGCCCACAGATTTATCTGCTGGAGGATGTGACCGGCGCGGGCAAGACCGAAGCGGCTGTTTTGCTTGCACATCGTCTGATGGCGGCAGGGCATGCCGATGGCTTCTTCATCGGCCTGCCGACCATGGCCACGGCTAATGCGATGTACGGCCGCATTGCGCAAGTCTATGCGCGCCTGTTTGAAGAGAACGCCAGTCTTGTGCTGGCGCACGGTCAGCGCAATCTGGTGGAGGCGTTCGCGGAATCCGTGATCCCTGCCGGCCCAGTTGATGCAGACAAGCAGCAGTTGGACGAGACGGCGAGCGCCCGTTGTAGTGCCTGGCTGGCCGACCACAACAAACGTGCGCTGATGGCTCCGGCAGGCGTCGGCACGCTCGATCAGGCATTGCTGGCCGTTCTGCACAGCAGGCATCAGTCGCTGCGCCTGCTCGGATTGTTCCGCAAGGTGTTGGTAGTGGACGAGGTGCATGCCTGCGACACGTACATGCAGGGCATCCTCGAGAACCTGCTGATCTTTCATGCGCGTGCCGGTGGAAGCGCCATCCTGTTGTCGGCAACGCTGCCGCAACGCATGAAAAAAGCACTGTTACGGGCGTTTGCGCGCGGATGTGGATGTCAAAGAGAATTGTCAATGATGGCGGGTCGGACCGACTACCCGCTGGTGACTTCCTGGCATAGCGATCGGCCCGATCGTCCCGCCGAGATTCCCATCGCCACACGCGACGATGTAAAGCGCACGGTCGCCGTCGACTATCTCAGTGATGAGGCGCAAGTCATTGCAGCCATCGAAACGGCGCTTGCTGCCGGCAAATGTGTTTGCTGGATTCGCAATACGGTAGCCGATGCCTTGGAAGCCTGTGCACTCTTTCGGGGCAAACTGCCTGCCGACAAGCTCACCCTTTTTCACGCCCGCTTCGCTTTGCGCGACCGCCTGCACACCGAACGCAAAGTGTTGACGTTATTCGGTAAGCGCAGCACACCGGCACGGCGGCGGGGCCGATTGGTCATTGCTACACAAGTCGTCGAGCAAAGCCTGGATGCAGACTGGGATTTCGTCGTCAGTGACCTCGCACCCATTGATCGTCTCATCCAGCGCGCCGGTCGCCTGCAGCGTCATCCACGTGATCAGCAAGGGTGGCGTTTGCAAGACCCTGCCGCACGCGACCAGCGCGGCGAACCCCGTTTGTGCGTATTCGGCCCGGGGTGGACAGATGTGCCTAAGGCTGACTGGTTCAAATCCGCGTTCAGGAAAGCGGCCAACGTCTATTCCCACCATGGCCAGCTCTGGCTGACCGCGAAGGCGCTGCAAAACGGCGGTTTTGCCATGCCTGGCGGTGCCCGCAGTCTGATCGAGGGCGTATTCGGAAGCGATACGGAGATTCCGACCGCGCTGGAGCACAACGCCAATCAGGCGGAAGGCAAAGCCTACGGTGACGCCAGCCAAGCCCAGCAGAACACCGTGAAACTGGAGTTGGGATATGTAAGAGGTGGCTTCGACTGGTGGAGCGAAGCCAAGACGCCGTCGCGTTTGGGCGAGGCGAGCGTGAACGTCGTGTTGGCGCGTTGGGAGACTGGCCAACTGGTGCCTTGGTGTGCGCACGCGAATCTGCGGCATGCCTGGGCTTACAGCACGGTTCGCGTCGCCGAGCGACTGATCGCCAAGACGGCAGAGCCCAAGGACCCCGAACGGCAGGCAGCCCTGGAGCAGGCACTGCTGACATTGCCGGGGAGGGGCCAGTGGGCAGTTCTGCTGCCCCTGGAGTTGATCAATGAGGCATGGACCGGAGAGGCCTGGAGCAAGAAATCCGGCCAAGAGGCATTCGTACTTCGACGCTGGCAATACCAGAGCGAAAGCGGGTTGCTTGGGTTGGAAGCACCGGACGAGGACTCGTCCGGTGCCACCCCGCGATAGCGAGGAACATTGCCCAGCAAAGGGCTGGCGAACCGACTTGGTACGGTTCATCCCCATCGGAATGAGGAACACGGCGATAAGTGTCTCACAAAAACAGGAAAAAACTCTTAGGCGAACCAACTTGATACTTTGTAAAATTTGCATCGCTCCACATTTCCTGCTAGACTTTGCTCATCTTGCTGGTATTGCAAATCGCCTCCCGGCACTCCAAGCACCGGGCGGGCAGGTGCAGAAAAAGCAAGAGCGGACGGCCTCGAAAATCGCCCGGCTACCCAATTTCGCACGAAGGGATGCATATGGTTTCACTATTGTCTGAACCCTGGATGCCTGTGCGGTGCCGTGACGGCAGCCGAATGTGGATTGCCCCGGATCGCTTATCCGATCCTGACCTTCTGGCATTCGATGCTGACCGGCCCGATTTCAACGGTGCGCTGGCGCAGTTTGCTGTGGGTCTGTTGCAGAGCAGCACCCCCATGAATAGCGAGACGGCATGGGGTAAATGGTTTGCAGAGCCGCCGCCGGCGAACGTTCTGAGCGAATGGTTTGCGCCCCTCGCCCCGGCTTTCGAACTGGATGCTGAGGGGGCTCGCTTTATGCAGGACTTCAGCCTGACCGCTGAAGAAGGGGTATCCAATGAGATCGGTACGTTGCTCATCGAAACGCCTGGTGAAAACGCGCTCAAGAACAATAGCGATCATTTCATCAAGCGCGGACGCATCTCGGCCATGTGCCCGCATTGCGCTGCCACCGCCTTGTTGACCCTGCAGATCAATGCGCCAGCGGGAGGTGTCGGGAACCGGACCGGGCTGCGCGGTGGAGGGCCATTGACTACCCTGGTCGTCAGCATGTCGATCGATGGACCTACCCGTTCCCTGTGGCATGACTTGTGGCTCAACGTACGCGATCGCAGAGGGTTTCTGGGTCTGTGCGGTGATGCCGGCAAGTCAGCACTGTACTTCCGTTTTCCGTGGATGAACGATATGTCAGCTATCCAGAAAACGGGTGGTGAGACTACGCCTGTCCAGGTGCATCCGGATCAGGTGTTTTGGGCCATGCCGCGTCGCATACGCCTGGACTTCGACACCGTTTGCAGCGGTGAATGTGACGTCTGTGGTCGAGCCAGCAAACAACTGATCGGACAATACATCGCCAAAAACTACGGCTTCAATTACAAGGGAGCCTGGCTCCACCCCTTCTCACCGTACTATGAGACCAAGGAAGAGTGGCTGCCACTGCATCCGCAGCCTGGCGGCTTCGGCTATCGCCACTGGCTCGGCTGGGTGTTTGGACAAAGCACCGGCAAGAAGAAGCAGCGGCGCGCCAGCGTGGTGGAACATGCGCTCGCCCACCGACGTGGGGAATTGCGTCTGTGGGCTTTCGGCTATGACATGGACAATATGAAGCCACGTTGCTGGTACGAAGCGACCATGCCGCTCTATGGCCTGGCCGACTGTGATGAAGATGCCCAGCAATGGGTGGAGTCGCAGGTGGAGATTTGGCTCGCGGGCGCCGATTTGGCGGCGTTCTACCTGCGCTCTGCCGTCAAGGATGCCTGGTTTGGCGCAGACGCGCGTGGGGATTTCAGTGCCATTGATGCGGCTTTCTGGAACGTGACCGAATCTGCTTTCTATATGCAGTTGCAGGAAGTGATCGATCTCACCCGACAGGGTCTCGAGGGCGACATGCTGCAAGTTCGGCAGAGATGGCACCAGGTACTGATGAAAACTGTCGCTTCGCTATTCGATGAGGTATTTGTTGGAGCCGGCCAGGTGGAGCGGCAAAAGCCTCAACGCGTGGCCCTGGCATACCAGCAACTAAATAGAAACATGCGTGGGCCGAAAATGCGGCAGGCCCTTCATCTGCCGTCATCCGTAACCGATAAACCAAGGTCAAGCAAGAAGGTCACACAAATGGCCGCCATCTGACGGTCATGGCTGTTGCAGGCATCCTCGATCATGGAAGCCATGACCATGTCCCTTCCTTGCTGGGCGCATTCCGGCTGGCACGCCGGAATTGTTCGATAGGCACGGAGCCATGCTCCGCGAATTTCCCATCTCGCCTCCCGACCCCCCAAGCGGGCGAGGGGAGCCCTTCGACAAGGCTCAGGGCAGGATTCGTGAGTCGCTGACGCGACTTTCACATTAAGGAGTCCCGTATGGCTGTTTACTTCACGAAAGACGAAGGGAGTGGCAAGGTCTTGTTCGACTGGTGGGAAAATTTGGACCAGGATCGCGCGAGTCGCGCGGTGCTGCGCAGAGCATCGTCACCCACTGAGATCGCGTTGCTCCCTGCTTATCAAAGGTTATGCAGGCGTTTGGGCGCGCTGAACTGGAAGGCGTGGGAAAGGGATCGATTTGCCGTCGTCGTCGGTGTGCTGTCGCATATAAAAGCCAACGACGCACGCTCACCGGCGCAGGCCATGAGCAAGCATGAGCCTGTCAAGCCGGGAGACAAACCTCCCGTCAGCGAACTGCGCTTCATGCGACTGCTCGATTCCCCCGACCCGGATTCCCTGTTTTCGGGCATGCGCCGCGTTCTTCCCCTGATGCGCAGCGTCGATGTCATCGTGCTGGCAAATGATCTGATGCACTGGGGCGATGCGGTCAAGAAAAAGTGGGCTTATAGCTATGAGTGGCCTGATGAATCCGTTCGCTAAATTCTTTCTCAACTCTTTTCAGGAAAACACGCGATGTCACGCTTTGTTCAGCTTCACGTTCTGACCAGCTATCCACCCTCCAACCTGAATCGCGACGATACCGGTCGCCCAAAAACCGCGTTGATGGGCAATGCGACGCGCTTGCGTCTCTCATCGCAAAGCCAGAAGCGCGCGTGGAGAACCTCGGACATTTTCGAGATTTCCCTGGCGGGGCACCTCGGTAAGCGCACCAAGTGGATGGGCAAGGAAATCTTCAAGGCGCTCAAGACTGCCGGCATTACAGAAAAAGCCGCCCGCGAATGGACGAAGGCCATCGCAGCTCGTTTCGGGAAGCTGAAATCGGACAAGAAGACGGAAAATGACGAGGATCTGGAGATTGAGCAATTGGCACACTTCAGCCCGGAAGAAATAGCCGCCATTGAAACCCTGACCAACCAGTGTGCTGAACGTGGCAGCGCCCCGACTCAAGACGAGTTGGCGCTTCTAAGCAAGCCCAGGCGTGCCGTGGACATTGCCATGTTCGGCCGTATGCTGGCCGATACACCGGCATTCAATGTCGAGGCTGCTGTGCAGGTGTCGCATGCGATTACCGTGCACAAGGCGGCAGTGGAAGATGACTACTTTGTCGCCGTGGATGACCTGAACAATGGTCAGGTGGACAGTGGCGCTTCGCACATCGGTGAACGCGGCTACGGCGCTGGCCTGTTCTACCTCTATCTGTGCATTGACCGGGAATTGCTGAAAGAAAACCTCGGCGGTGACGAGGCACTCACCGCCAGATCCCTGGAAGCCCTGGTCAATGCCGTGACCAAGGTATCTCCGACCGGCATGCAAAACAGCTTCGCCTCTCGCGCCTATGCCAGCTATGTGCTGGCCGAAAAAGGCAATCAGCAGCCACGTTCGCTGGCGCAAGCTTTTCTCAAACCGGTCAAACCATATGACGAACAGGACATGCTGGCAGAGGCAGTGAAGGCCATGACCAAGCGCTATGAAAATTTCGACAAGGTATATGGCAAGTGCGCGGAGCTGCGCTACCACATTGATGTGGAGAAGGGAGAAGGCACGCTGCCGGAACTCGTCGCCTTCGTACAAAGTTGAAAGCCATGGATTTTCTGGTCTTTCAACTGCAGGCGCCGCTGGCGTCCTGGGGCGGCGCAGCGGTGGGCGAGTATCGCGGCAGCTACGAGTATCCCGGTGAATCAGCCCTGCTCGGCTTGCTGGCCGCCGCACTCGGCATCCGGCGCGAGGAGGATTCGACGTTGGCAGGACTGAGGCAAGGCTATGGGTTTGCCGTCGGCGTGCAAGACGGGGGCACCTTGCTGCGGGATTACCACACGGCCCAGGTGCCGGGACGTGCGGCACTGAAGGGGCGGCCGCAGGCGACGCGACGTGACGAGTTGGCGGTGCCAAAGCGCGAGTTGAACACCATCCTGTCAACACGGGATTATCGGCAAAATGCCGCGTGCGTCGTGGCGGTGCAGGCGCGCGTAGACGCGCCGTATCCTTTGGATACCTTGGCAGGCGCGTTGCGAACGCCGCGCTTTGTACTGTATCTGGGGCGCAAAGCCTGTCCGCCTGCAGCTCCTCTGTACCCGACAGTGATCAATGCCGATTCGGCGCGGGCTGCCTTCGAACAATACCTGGCGCGGCTTGAACAGTTGCATTTGGCGCATCCGGATGCTCGGGGGCGCTCGCTCTTGGAGGATGTGGCTCCGTTGGTACGAATCGCCTGGTCCGACGGTGTCGCTGCCGGTGTAAATCCCGATCTCAGCGTGCCACGCAAGGATCGCGTGATTCGTCGCAAGGGCTGGCAGTTTGGTGATCGCACCGAGCATATCTGGTTGCGGAACGAAGGAGTGTGACCATGTACTTCACCGTGATCACGCCATCGCCCGGCAGAGAACGCGAGGCAGCGCATCAGCGGGCGATAGGCCCTTACGCCGAACATCAATGGCTGTGGCACTTTTTTCCTGCGGCAGAGAACTCCCCCAGGGATTTTCTGTTCCGGAGAATGGACATTGACGGCCTTCCGCGTTTTTACCTTGTCTCGAAACGATCTCCGCAACTACTGAATGGCGCTTGGCGCGTCCAGACGCGAGAATATTCGCCACGTCTTGCCGCAGGCGCGTTCTTACGCTTCGACCTCCGGGCAAATCCAGTCGTCACGATCAGTAGGGACGGAAAGTCTGCACGTCACGATGTCGTCATGCAGGAAAAAAAACGCCTGCTCGCAGAACGCGGTCTTGCCTGCTGGAATCAGTGGAAAGGGAACGACAGGCCCGCGCTCCATGAACTGGTGAGTGATACCTGTGGGCAATGGCTGTTCTCCAGATCTCCGCGGCTGGGTTTCGAAATCGTGCAGGAAAGCCTGTTGGTAGAAGCTTATACGCAGCACGCCGAGAAGAAGGGGAGTCTGCGGTTCAGCAGCGTGGATTTTTCCGGGGTATTGAGAGTGACTGATGCTGCGGCATTTTCTGATGCTTTGTACGGTGGCATTGGGCATGCAAAAGCATTTGGCTGTGGCCTGTTGCTGGTGCGTGCGGCATGATCTACGGGTTTACAGCCAAGACAGGTTCATGTGAAAGTCGCGTATGCGACTCACGAATCTCCCCTCCCCCCTCGCGGGGGAGGGGTTGGGGGAGAGGGAAACGGTCATGACTTTCATGATCGGGGGTGCCTGGAAAAGTCATGACCGTTAGCTAGGGAGCTTTATTCATGCTGCCACCTCTCAAACCCATCCTGATCAAGGAGCGTTTGTCTGTCGTCTTCGTGGAACGGGGTGAAATCGATGTCGTTGATGGCGCTTTCGTGCGCGTGGATCAACAGGGCTTGCGAGTGCGACCTGTGCTCACACACATCCCGATCGGTGGGGTTGCCTGCATCATGCTGGAGCCCGGCACGCGCGTGTCGCATGCTGCCGCGGCACTGGCTGCGCGCGTTGGTACTTTGCTGGTATGGGTCGGCGAAGCGGGGGTGCGCCTGTATTCAGCCGGGCAACCGGGCGGCGCGCGTGCCGATCGTTTGCTGTATCAGGCCAAGCTGGCGCTCGACGAGGTGTTGCGACTGAAAGTGGTGCGCAAGATGTACGCGATTCGTTTTGGCGAGGAGCCGCCAGCGCGGCGCAGCGTCGAACAACTGCGTGGGATTGAAGGCGCACGGGTGCGGCGCAGCTATCAGTTGCTGGCACAGAAGTTCGGCGTCAACTGGGGTGGGCGCGACTATGACCCGGAAGATTGGGATGTGTCCGATCTGCCGAATCGCTGTTTGTCATCCGCGACGGCAGCGCTCTATGGCGTGACCGAGGCCGCCGTGCTTGCCGCTGGCTACGCCCCTGCCGTTGGTTTCATTCATACCGGCAAGCCCTTGTCTTTCGTGTATGACATTGCCGATATCTATAAATTTGAGACGGTGGTGCCGGCCGCTTTCAAGGTGGCTGCCAACCCGCCAGCGAACCCGGAACGTGCCGTGCGGCTGGCGTGCCGGGATATGTTCCGACAGACCAGGTTACTGGACCGTATCATCCCGGATATTGAGAATATTCTCGCAGCGGGCGAGATTCCGCGCCCGGAGGCACCTGCCGATGCAGTCGGTCCCGCCATTCCCAATCCGGAAAGCCTCGGCGATGCTGGTCATCGTTCTTGAAAACGCGCCGCCACGTTTGCGTGGCCGCTTGGCAATCTGGCTGCTCGAAGTGCGGGCGGGTGTTTATGTCGGCAACTATTCGCGTAAAGTTCGGGAAGCGATCTGGGAGCAGGTGGGGAAGGGCATCGAAGACGGCAACGCGGTGATGGTCTGGCGCTCCAACACCGAATCGGGATTCGACTTCGAAACGCTTGGGGCGAACCGCCGGGTTCCGTCGGAGATCGATGGAGTACGCCTGGTTAGTTTCTTTCCCGAGCCCAAGGAAGGCGATCTTTAACAATTCGGAAAATGGGCTTCCCACTTAAGCCGGGACAATCTCTAACTTCAATGGGTTATGCACAACCCGGTGGCGGGACTTCCTCGGTAAGGGAAGTTCCCCCATCTGGTTGAGCAGCCAATCGAAAAGATCAGGGAAAGAGGTGCTAAACAGACGTTCGGCTGCGATAGTGCCGTCACTACGTCTCACCCCATAGTTGTGGATAACCGTTAGCGCAGCCAGGCGGCATTTCGTCAGACCTCGCCCGTTATGATACAACTGGGACAAGCGGCCATTGCGCCCTTCGACGGCGGAGGAGCTGCGATGGAACTGTCGCACCATCCATTCCCCCCATTCTAGCCAGCGCTGCAACTCACTCTCGGAGAATCCCGAATGGAACGGGTCTGCTTTCCAGGCCTCTAATGCTCGCTGCCAAGCCTCCTGATACCGTTTCCGGTGAACCCTGTTTTGCGTTTTCCGCATTTGGTAGTGCCAATAGAGTACGGGCAACAGCTTGCTCGTCAGCCATTGCCGAGTCGCTTCATCCAGAGACCAGCCCAGCAGGATTTCTTCTACCCAAAGCCACCAAAAGCTGACGTGACTCGATAAGGCGCCGATCTGGGCACGGAACTTCTTCAGGGCGGAACGGGTATCCTGGATCCCTTGTTGCGCCGCCAGAGTTTCCAGGGCCTGTGCTCGCGTTTCCAGTCCTGCCACTACGCTCTCCGCCGTCGTGCGAGTATTCTCCTCCAGGGAGAAGGGATGGATTTCCTCGGCGATTCCCAGCAACTGCTTCTGGTACTCTTGCTGCGCCTGTTCCACTTGCGCGCGGGCTTCCCAGGCACAGGCCTGTTGTGCCGCCAAAGCCGCCTTTTCCTCGGTACTGGCTCCGCGCGACGGCTGATCAAGGGCCTTCTGGGCCAGTTCGCAGCACTGATCCGCCTTGGCTTTTCGACGTCCCAAGGCCGGTGACAACCAGCGACTGAGGCCATATTGCTCGTGGAACGTATCCGCGCCCGAGGTACACTCAAAGCCTGTGACCGCTAATTTGATCAGGGCCTTCGCCCGGTCACTGATGGCGTGGTTGACTTCGATACCCAGTGCTTCCAGGCGCGGGGTCACCTGGGCAAACCAGGTATCGAAACCCCGGTCCTTCTGAATCGACTCCAGCAATAGGTAGCCCGAGGACAAATCCATCAGCACCAAGATCAGAATCTCCCCAAAGAACGTCTCATCCGCGGCCACCACCGCTTGGCGTGTCCGCGTCGGTACCGAGGCTTCACACTGTTGCTGAAACAGGGGCAACAGCGCTTCCATCCGGCTGAGTTGGGTCTGCAAGGCGCTGGGAGACACCCCCACATGGGTATGAAGGCGGATCAATTGGAAGAAATCCGACAAGGCACCCGCCCCCACATGATGTTGCAGCCCGAACGTGTACAGCACAGCAAATACCAGCAATCTCAGCCATGCCTCCCCCTCTTCGGTTTCCCAAAACCCCGATTCAGGATGTCGGTTCCTACGGGCTTGCGCTTGCAGGTGGCGATGAACACTGCTTTTCGGGCGATGAATTAATTCCCCCACTGCACGCAGGCTTCGTTTTCCCTGGTCTGTAAGTGCGGCAAAAATGACGCGGCTGGTTGTCCGTATGGCTTGAGTCGTAGAGTTTTTTTGTCATAAAACTGATGATACAGGAGATGCGGCAACCAGTTCCCATCTCCTCAGCTCCCTTCATCCTCAGACTCTATCGGTAGCATGACTGTCCCGCTTTAAGTGGGAAGCCGGAAAATGGCATTTACATGTCTTGTTGTTGGTAGAATTTGAAGGCCAAATACTTCCATGAAAAATCATGGTGATGGAAGAAGTGTGTTCCCCGCAGGCGCGGGGATGAACCGCAGTCTAACCCTCAGCCTGCCAGCAATGGCAGGTGTTCCCCGCAGGCGCGGGGATGAACCGCCCTGTAAGGGCCAGCGTTGGAGTCGCTACTAGTGTTCCCCGCAGGCGCGGGGATGAACCGCCGATGCGAGCAGCAGGCGGAAGGTTCTCCATGTGTTCCCCGCAGGCGCGGGGATGAACCGAAAACCTGACTTGCAGCAGGATGTCTGCATGAGTGTTCCCCGCAGGCGCGGGGATGAACCGGTCCTGGACCGCGTTCTGCAGGCTCCAGAGGTGTGTTCCCCGCAGGCGCGGGGATGAACCGCTGACGGTCAGGGCAAGTTGGCGAACAGGGCAGTGTTCCCCGCAGGCGCGGGGATGAACCGTAGGATCACTATCCTCTGATGTACGAGATTGCGTGTTCCCCGCAGGCGCGGGGATGAACCGCATGGCCTCAATGCCCGCTTTCGCGGCCTCTTGTGTTCCCCGCAGGCGCGGGGATGAACCATGTGCGCAGAGCCGCAGGTCAAGGTGCCAGGGGTGTTCCCCGCAGGCGCGGGGATGAACCGACAGGGGTAGACGATGAGCCATTGCCCCTTGTGTGTTCCCCGCAGGCGCGGGGATGAACCGGAACCACCACATTACAGATAATAGGTCAACCCGTGTTCCCCGCAGGCGCGGGGATGAACCGCGTACTTTTCTTTCGGCTTCGGGTTGATTGGCGTGTTCCCCGCAGGCGCGGGGATGAACCGCCAGTCAATGTCGGGCATGGCCATGCACCAGGGTGTTCCCCGCAGGCGCGGGGATGAACCGGTGGATTGCTGTTCGTTGAGCCACGCAAACTCGTGTTCCCCGCAGGCGCGGGGATGAACCGCGGGGCGAGACGTCGATCGCACGGAAACGCCCGTGTTCCCCGCAGGCGCGGGGATGAACCGCCCGGCTTGAGATAGGCGATGGTACTTTCCACGTGTTCCCCGCAGGCGCGGGGATGAACCGCCGCTGATGGATCAAACTTTGTTCAACTACGCGTGTTCCCCGCAGGCGCGGGGATGAACCGGAAATTGGATTCCATAAGGATGGTCGTGCCGGGTGTTCCCCGCAGGCGCGGGGATGAACCGCAACCCCGTTGAGCCGGTGCAGCGCGTTTTGTGTGTTCCCCGCAGGCGCGGGGATGAACCGCGCGCGCATCACCCGGTAGCCACCATGGCCGGGTGTTCCCCGCAGGCGCGGGGATGAACCGTGAGGTGATGCATGGCAATGCCAATGGACGATGTGTTCCCCGCAGGCGCGGGGATGAACCGTTCGAGGTATTGATAACGCACTGGCTGCTCTCGTGTTCCCCGCAGGCGCGGGGATGAACCGAATCTGCCCAAGCGGCACCCCTCGCCGTGCAAGTGTTCCCCGCAGGCGCGGGGATGAACCGTAGAGGAAAGAATGAATCCTGTAGTTTCCAGTGTGTTCCCCGCAGGCGCGGGGATGAACCGTATAGGTGTAGTGTCTTTAGGGTGCCGGTAGTGTGTTCCCCGCAGGCGCGGGGATGAACCGAGGCGTAACGGATGCCGATTTCCAAACGTCCGCGTGTTCCCCGCAGGCGCGGGGATGAACCGGCTGGTGGCGGAAATGCGCCGACTTCGGCGAGGTGTTCCCCGCAGGCGCGGGGATGAACCGAAATCCCCTGCGCGCGCAATGCGCTGTCGGAGGTGTTCCCCGCAGGCGCGGGGATGAACCGCTGGGTATGATCGCCCGCGCCTATTTCAACGGGTGTTCCCCGCAGGCGCGGGGATGAACCGGCACAATTTCTGGCAATATTCAATACATGTATGTGTTCCCCGCAGGCGCGGGGATGAACCGACATGGCCGATCTGCTCGAAAAGCAGGCGAAGGTGTTCCCCGCAGGCGCGGGGATGAACCGTCACTCGCATTGGTACCCGTCTGCGGGTCATTGTGTTCCCCGCAGGCGCGGGGATGAACCGACGAATCCAAAACCACATTCTGTCAGGACAATGTGTTCCCCGCAGGCGCGGGGATGAACCGGGCGGTCCAAAAACCACCACGAAAACTTACTCGTGTTCCCCGCAGGCGCGGGGATGAACCGTTCAATTTCCGGCGCCGTATCGGGGGAGGTATGTGTTCCCCGCAGGCGCGGGGATGAACCGCCCGTGATTGCTGGCCTTGACGGCAGTTTGCCGTGTTCCCCGCAGGCGCGGGGATGAACCGCCCCCAGTCACACTAGTTTTTCGTAACAAATCGTGTTCCCCGCAGGCGCGGGGATGAACCGATCAGGGCCAAAGCTTCCGCGATGGTGGCAGGGTGTTCCCCGCAGGCGCGGGGATGAACCGGAAACATAAATGCCGTGATCGACACGGTGATTGTGTTCCCCGCAGGCGCGGGGATGAACCGGGAGTGCTCTCGGTATCGTTCTTCAACATCTCGTGTTCCCCGCAGGCGCGGGGATGAACCGCATCAGCACTCCCAGCCACCATCACCATCAACGTGTTCCCCATAGGCGCGGGGGATGAATCGGTTTCGGGCCTAGATGATTCCTGTGGAAGCAGGATCGATATTTCACTGCTAATCGTTGTTTTCAGGTTTAATCATGGTCCCGGAAAGTGAAGCCTGGCCCTTGCCACCAGTCGAGTCCGCAGGCGCCGGTGTCATCCGTTTGTCCTCTACGGCCAATGACGTGTAAATCAGCATTTGCTCGACCAAATTTTTTCGACCACAAAGGAGTGTTACATGGCAATCAGTCTGCAGAAAGGCGGTAACGTCAATCTTAGCAAGGAAGCCCCGTCCCTCAAGAGGATGATCATCGGCCTCGGGTGGAATGCCCGGGCGACCGATGGCGCGGCCTTCGACCTGGACAGCAGCGCATTCATCCTCAAGAGCGACGGCAAGGTTCGCAACGACGCCGATTTCATTTTCTACAACAACCTCAAGTCATCCTGCGGTTCGGTCGTTCACAACGGCGACAACCTGACCGGCATTGGCGAGGGGGATGACGAAACGCTGACGATCGAACTCGGCAAGGTTCCTGCCGAGGTGGACAAAGTCACCATCGCCGTCACGATCCACGAAGCCGAAGCGCGCGGTCAGAATTTCGGCATGGTGAGCAAAGCCTACATCCGTTGCATCGACGCAGACACCAGCAAGGAGATTGCCCGCTACGACCTCTCCGAAGACAGCTCGATCGAAACGGCGATGGTCTTCGGCGAGATCTACCGGCTCGGCGCGGACTGGAAGTTCAAGGCCGTAGGCCAGGGGTTCAAGGGTGGACTCGCCCCGCTTGCCCGCTCCTTCGGTGTCAGCACCTAACGGTCATGGCTGTTTTCACGGTAACCGGAGAAGTGGATCCCTTTCTACATGTCTCGCTGAACAGGGGTGAACGAATCTATTGTGAATCGGACGCGATGGTGATGATGGAGGCGGCGCTCGATCTCAAGGGGAAGATGACCGGGGGAATTCTCGGGTCGCTGATGCGACGCCTGGCCAACGGCGAGTCGTTTTTTCAGCAGCACATCGAGGCGTCTCGCGGCGACGGCGACTGCCTGCTTTCTCCGGTTCTGCCCGGCGCGATGCAATTGGTCGATGTCGGGCCGCGACAATACCTGCTCAATGACGGCGCATTCGTCGCGGCCGAATCCGGCGTCGATATGCAGGTCCAGATGCAGAACATCGCCAGCGCCCTGTTTGCCCAGTCCGGCGGTTTTTTTCTCATGAAGACCGCCGGGACCGGCAAGCTGGCTGTTTCGGGCTTCGGGTCGATGTTTGAGCTTGACGTGATGCCCGGCAAGGAGGTGATCATCGACAACTCGCATGTCGTCTGCTGGGACAGTTCATTGCACTACGAAATTTCGGTAACCACCGGTGGTGGCGGGGGTGGCATGCTCGGCAATCTGGTCAACAGCGCCACCAGTGGCGAGGGGGTCGTTCTGCGCTTTTCCGGCCAGGGGAAAGTTTTCATCTGCTCGCGCAACCGGGACGCGTTTCTCGAATGGATGCGCAAGGAAATGGCTGGACAGCGGAGCAACCGCTGAGCTTTGGATCGGACTACACTTTTCAACGACAGGAGAATCAAAATGGCGGTGAGCCTGCAAAAGGGTCAGAAAATTTCGCTCGAAAAAGAGGCTGGAGGTGCGCTCAACCGGGTCGTCATGGGTCTCGGCTGGGATGCCGTAAAGAAAAAGGGATTTTTCGGCTTGGGCGGGGGGCAGAAGGAGATCGACCTCGATGCCTCGTGCCTTCTTTTCGACGAGAACCGGAGCTTGCTCGACGTGGTCTGGTTCAGGCAGTTGCGCAGCAAGGACGGCAGCATCCAGCATTCCGGCGATAATCTTACAGGCGCCGGAGAGGGCGACGATGAGCAGATTATCGTCAATCTCAATGCCGTGCCGGCCAACGTGAAGTCACTGGTGTTTACGGTCAATTCCTTCACCGGACAGGATTTTTCGCAGGTCAATAACGCTTTCTGCCGGATCGTCGATGGGGCCAACGGCAAGGAGATTGCGCGCTATGACCTGAGCGTTCAGGGAAGCCACACGGCGCAGATCATGGCCAAGGTGTATCGGCACGCAGGCGAGTGGAAGATGCATGCCATCGGCGAGAACGGCAGTGGGGTCACCTTCCAGGATCTGCTGCCGCTGATCGTGCCGCACATCTGATCTGTTCCTGCACAGCTGACGGAGTCTTGGTTGCGGCCTGGCAATGCCGCGAGATCGATGGGTGTGATTTACTTCTTCAGTGATTCCGTAATGAGTGACGCGACAGAAACGATCTCATCGTCTCGTCAAGAAGCCCTTTGCGGTACAGCAGTTGTGTCAAATCACAGCCCCCGGTCCCGAAAAGGTTTACTTCGAGAGCCAACGGCCCGTCATTGGACAGTGCGATATCCCACTGCTGAAATCGCAACTTTGGCAAGGCAAGCGCAGCACCGAGGGTAAAATCAAGAACCTGTAGCCAATCCGGCACGAATAGCGTCTTGAGCAATACGCCGGTATCCGGATGCTGTTCGACCTCAACCACGTCCAGGCCTGTTCCGTTGATGACTCGAGTAATTTTACCTGTTTCCTGGTCAATTGCCGCTGCCAGATTTCCGGTCTTACCACCGTTGTAGTTGTCATGAGCATTGCTGCCGGTCGGCAACTTCCAGAAACAGCGATGCAGGATCGGCCCCTGATCTTCATCGCATAAGACGATCATGCGCAAACTTGAAACGATTTTTCCAAGGCTGTTAACAAGCCTGGCGTCGGGCTGTATCGGGGTCTGAAAGAGATATCCCAAACGCTCGGTGTCGTGGGACTCCTGGATAAAATCAGGAACCTTGACGCGGCTACCGCCCCGGAACAATACACAATCATGCTCCACATCATAGGCATCGGCAAGAAACGCTCCGCGGCCAAATCCACTAGCGGATGGCTTGGAAAAAAATGGATAGTTTTCGGGAGTTCTCAACCACGCATGGAGTACGACGGGATCTTCAAGTGCGTCGGCTCCCGCAAGGGGTCGGAAACGACCCGGCAAATAGATGGCGCGGGTTTCGGGAATACGGAGGTTTATGCTTTGAAACAGTGAATACATCAGCACCTTGTCCAACCCGAGACAATGCCAGGATCGCTCATTCAGTGCGTCGAGCCGGGATTCTGCCTTCCAGCCAACAAAATTTTCCTTTTCGGCGCTGGGGAGCGACGCTTCAAAAAGACGATAGGAGTAGTAGTCGCCAGGCCCAATCCGCCCAGGATGGCGTGCGAGGTGAACAATTTCAGCAAGCTGGCGAATGATGGATATGCCGTGGTCAGTACTGACCCGGCGGGCTTGCTGAACATATGCAGCAATTTTCTTGAGCATTTCGAGCACGCATCCTTTGATGAAAGGTGGGCGAGTGAGGGGCGAGCAAGGCCACGTTCTCCACTCCCATCGGGCAAGGAACAAGGGCTTGCAGCTCGCTGGATGGATGCTCCTCAATGGCGGTACGGCTGTTCAGAGGATTGTAAGCGAGCAGGGCCATGGGTTCAAACCTGTTGCCGGCCTGGAACGGATCTTCAGCCGCTTCACGAGATCCTTCCTGGTCATTGCACCAGCTCCAGGGACGAACAAGATCGCTTGAAGGTGCCAAGATGGCTTCGCATGCTCTCCCCCCGCCATGCCCGGACAACCGCAGCGCAAGGTGGGCCACGCCTGGTCGCCGGCGAGCACTTCAGACAACCTCTTGCCGTGGAAGCGGACGGGTCGATGCTTGTGGCTGACAGCGGCGACAGCGGTGTGACATAATCCTTTTTCTTGCCCGCCGATGCGGGCCGAACTTCTTCGGATGATCCATCGATGCCGCAGACCCTGTACGAAAAACTTTGGCAGGACCACCTCGTCCATCAGCAGGCCGATGGGACCGCGCTGATCTATATCGACCGCCATCTGGTGCACGAAGTGACCAGCCCGCAGGCCTTCGAGGGTCTCAAGCTGGCTGGCCGCAAGCCCTGGCGTGTTTCTTCGATCGTCGCTACCGCCGACCACAACACCCCCACCGATCACTGGGATCGGGGCATCGAGGATCCGATTTCGCGCCTGCAGGTCGAAACACTCGACGCCAACATCCGTGCGGTCGGCGCGCTCGCCTATTTCCCGTTCAGGGATCCTCGCCAGGGAATCGTGCACGTCGTCGGCCCGGAAAGCGGTGCGACCTTGCCGGGCATGACGGTCGTCTGTGGGGATTCGCATACCAGCACGCACGGCGCTTTCGCGTGCATGGCACACGGCATCGGCACCTCCGAGGTCGAACATGTTCTGGCCACGCAGTGCCTGCTGCAGAAGCAGTCGAAAACCATGCTCCTGCAGGTGGATGGGAGGCTCGCCAGGGGAGTGACGGCGAAGGACCTGGCGCTGGCGATCATTGCCCGGATCGGCACCGCTGGCGGCACCGGTCATGCCATCGAGTTCGCCGGGAGCACGATCCGCGGCTTGTCGATGGAAGGTCGGATGACGCTCTGCAACATGGCCATCGAAGCCGGCGCACGCCTGGGTCTGGTGGCGGTCGATGAGGTAACCATCGACTACCTGCGTGGGCGACCTTTTGCGCCCAAGGGCGCGCAGTGGGAGCAGGCCGTTGCCGCCTGGCGTGGCCTGCACAGCGATGCCGATGCCCGCTTTGATCGCGTCGTCGAGATCACGGCCGAGGACATCCGGCCGCAGGTGACCTGGGGTACCTCGCCGGAAATGGTGGTGCCCGTCGATGCCTGCGTTCCCGATCCGGCCAATGAAGCCGATCCGGTCAGGCGCGAAGGCATGGAGCGGGCGTTGCGCTACATGGGTCTGAGCCCCAGGCAGCCGATCCGGGAGATCCGTCTCGACAAGATTTTCATCGGCTCTTGCACCAACTCGCGTATCGAGGACTTGCGGGCTGCTGCCGCGGTGGTCCAGGGCCGGAAAGTGGCCAGCAACATCCGGCTGGCGCTGGTGGTTCCGGGTTCGGGACTGGTCAAACGGCAGGCGGAGCGCGAAGGGCTGGACGAGATTTTTCTTGCTGCCGGTTTCGAGTGGCGCGAGCCCGGCTGTTCGATGTGCCTGGCGATGAATGCCGATCGCCTCGAGGCGGGCGAGCGTTGTGCCTCGACCTCGAACCGCAACTTCGAGGGGCGACAGGGTGCAGGTGGGCGGACCCACCTGGTGAGTCCGGAAATGGCCGCGGCGGCGGCGATTGCCGGACATTTCTGTGATGTTGGCGAGCTGCTTGGCCGCAAGGAGAAGGGATGAACAGGCTGACCTGGATGCTGCTGGTGATCGTTTCGCTGACTTCGCTGGCGTCCTGCAACACCATACAAGGGGTGGGCAGGGATATCGAAAAAGGCGGACAGGCCATCGAGAGGGCTGCCAAGTAACGGTCATGACTTTTTCAGGCACACCCGATCATGGAAGTCATGACCGTTTCCCTCTCCCCCGACCCCTCCCCCGCGAGGGGGAGGGGAGACTCGTGAGTCGCATACGCGACTTTCACATTAAGGCGCCCTGACAAGGAGGAGTATGGACAAGTTCGTTTGCCTGGAAGGACTGGTGGCGCCACTCGATCGGGCCAATGTCGACACCGATGCGATTATTCCCAAGCAGTTCCTGAAGTCGATCCAACGTTCGGGTTTCGGTCCGAATCTGTTCGACGAATGGCGTTATCTCGATGCCGGAGAACCCGGCAAGGAAGACTCGTTGCGGCGGCTCAACCCGGCTTTCGTTCTCAATCAGCCACGCTATCAGGGGGCGCAAATCCTGCTGACGCGCCAGAACTTCGGTTGCGGTAGTTCGCGTGAACACGCGCCCTGGGCTTTGCTCGACTTCGGTTTTCGCGCGCTGATTGGCGAGAGCTTCGCCGACATTTTTTTCAACAACTGTTTCAAGAACGGTATTCTGCCGATCGTGCTGCCGGCTGCCGAAATCGACGCGCTGTTTGTGCTGGTCGAGGCCACCCCGGGCTGCCGGCTGGTGGTTGACCTCGAGCAGCAGCAACTGCGCTGTCCGGATGGCAGGGTGCTATCGTTTGTCGTGGATTCCTTCCGGCGCGAATGTCTGCTCAATGGCTGGGATGATATCGGTCTCACCCTGCGCCATGCCGATCTGATCCGGGCTTTTGAAGACAAACGGCGTATCGAGCAGCCTTGGCTGTTCGCCTGAGGGAGCGGAAATGAAGATTTGTGTTCTCCCCGGAGACGGCATCGGCCCGGAAATCATTGCCGAAGCAGTGCGTGTTCTGCAGGCACTCGCAATCGGCTGCGAGATGGAGGAGGGACTGCTCGGCGGCTGCGCCGTCGATGCCACCGGTGATCCTTATCCGCCAGCGACGCAAGCGCTGGCTCAGCAGGCCGACGCGGTGTTGCTGGGTGCCGTCGGCGGCCCGCAATGGGACAATCTGCCGCGCGCGCAGCGCCCGGAGCGTGGCTTGCTCGGGATTCGCCAGCAGCTTGGCCTGTTTGCCAATCTGCGCCCGGCGATCCTGTATCCGGAACTGGCCAACGCTTCCTCACTCAAGGCGGAGGTGGTGGCTGGTCTGGACATTCTGATCGTCCGTGAACTGACCGGCGACATTTATTTTGGCCAGCCGCGCGGCATCGAGATGCGGGTCGTGGATGGTCGGCAGGAACGTTTCGCTTTCAACACCATGCATTACAGCGAAAGCGAGATTCGCCGCATCGTGCGGGTAGCTTTCGAGGCGGCACGCAAACGCAACCGGAAGCTGTGCTCGGTCGACAAGATGAATGTCCTCGAGACCACCCAGCTCTGGCGTGATGTGGCCAACGAAACGGCGGTCGAGTATCCTGACGTCGATCTCAGCCACATGCTGGTCGACAATGCCGCGATGCAGCTGGTACGCAATCCTTCACAGTTCGACGTGCTGGTTACTGGTAACCTGTTCGGCGACATTCTGTCGGATGAAGCGGCAATGCTCACCGGCTCGATCGGCATGCTGCCTTCGGCGTCGCTGGATGCGAACAACAAGGGCCTGTACGAGCCCTGTCACGGTTCGGCTCCGGATATCGCCGGTCGCGGGCTGGCCAATCCTTTGGCGACGATTCTTTCGGCAGCAATGATGTTGCGCTACACCTTCGCACAGGAGTCGGCTGCCTTGCGTATTGAAAATGCGGTCAGGAAAGTGCTGCAGCAGGGTTACCGAACGGCTGACATTTACGAGCCAGGGATGCAGAAGGTGGGTACACGCGCCATGGGCGATGCCGTTCTGGCGGCGCTTTGAGTTGAATGACAGGAGTGCAAGAATGAGGAAGCTGGGTCTGGTGGGTTGGCGCGGCATGGTGGGATCGGTCCTGATGCAGCGGATGCTCGAAGAGGGGGATTTCGAACAGGTCGATCCGCTCTATTTTTCGACTTCATCGGTCGGAAGCAAGGCGCCCGTGCTGGCCGGCAAGGACGCCGGCACATTGCAGGACGCGATGTCGATCGAGGCGCTGAGCCGGATGGACATGATCATCACCTGTCAGGGGGGCGACTACACCAAGGAAATCTTCCCTCGGCTGCGTGCTGCCGGCTGGCAGGGGCACTGGATTGATGCGGCTTCCACCCTGCGCATGCACGACGACGCGGTGATCATTCTCGATCCGGTGAACCTCGATGTGATCAAGGATGCGCTGACCAGGGGCGGTCGCAACTGGATCGGTGGCAACTGCACGGTTTCGCTGATGTTGATGGGCATTGGCGGTCTGTTCCGGCAGGATCTCGTCGAATGGGTCAGCGCCATGACCTATCAGGCAGCGTCCGGGGCCGGAGCACAGAACATGCGCGAACTGCTGCAGCAGATGGGCGCGCTGCATGACGCGGTGCGCTCCGATCTGGCCGAGCCGGCCTCGGCGATTCTCGATATTGATCGCAAGGTTGCAAGGAGCATGCGATCGCCGGATTTCCCGACCCGGAACTTTCGCAACACGGCTCTGGCCGGTAGTCTGATACCGTGGATCGATGTGCCGGTCGAGGGCGGCCAGTCGAAGGAAGAGTGGAAAGGCGGTGCCGAGTGCAACAAGATCCTCGGTCGTCCGGCCTTTCGCACGCCGGGCAGCATCCCGGTCGATGGTTTGTGCGTACGTATCGGTGCGATGCGTTGTCATGCGCAGGGTTTGACCATCAAGCTCAAGAGTGATGTGCCGTTGACTGATCTGAACGAGATCATTGCCCAGGCCAATCCGTGGGTGAAAGTGGTTCCCAATGAACGCGAGATCACCGAGCGGGAACTGACGCCGGCCGCGGTTACCGGGACCCTGGCCATTCCGGTGGGTCGTTTGCACAAGCTGGCGATGGGGCCGGAGTATCTCGGCGCTTTCACGGTCGGGGATCAGTTGCTCTGGGGAGCGGCCGAACCGCTTCGCCGAATGCTCCGTATTCTGATAGAGGACTGATTGAATCATCGGGTCCGGGAAGTCGTTTCTGACCTTGTCGAGGCCTTTGGACCAGAAGAATGTTTAGCTTGCATGGCTAAGTTCATGATGTTATTTTAATTATTCCGATGTGGACGCTCAGGGATGCGCCGTGGCCAAGAATATGAATGACACAACCGCTAATTTCCGACTACGGGTCTCGGCATGGGCAGTCGCGTCGTCTCTGGCGCTGGCGGCTTTGCCTTTGGCCGCTGAGGCTGCCGGGCTCGGCAAAATCACCATCTTCTCTGCGCTTGGTCAGCCTTTGCGCGCCGAAATGGAGGTCTTTGCGACCCGCGAAGAACTCGCGGGAATGAGGGCACAACTCGCCTCTCAGGATGCCTTCAAACAGGCTGGTGTGGATTACGCGCCGGCCTTGTCCGGCATTACGCTCAGACTGGACAAGCGCGCCAACGGCCAGCCGATCATCCGGCTGACCTCGACCCGGCCGATCAACGATCCATTTGTCGATTTGCTGCTTGAACTCAACTGGCCAAGCGGCCGCTTGATCCGCGAGTATACCTTTCTGCTCGATCCGCCCGAGTTCGCTGCCAAGAACGCCGCCGCGGCACCAGCCATTGTCAGGCCGCTCGCAGAAGCAAGTCCGCCGCTGGAGGACCGGCCAGCGAGGGCATCCTCCAGGTCGCGGGCCAGCGAGCAGGTGCAGAAGCCTGCGGATGGCGGTGCCACCTACGAAGTCAAACGCGGTGAAACACTGAGCAAGATCGCGAGTGAACTCCGGCCTGAGGGTGTGTCTCTGGACCAGATGCTGCTTGGGCTCTTTCAAGCCAATCAGAATGCCTTCGACGGTGGTGACATCAACCGCCTGAAGGCTGGCAAGATTCTTTCCGTACCGGACAAGGCGACCCTTGAGACGATTCCGAAAGGAGAAGCCAGGACCGTCATCGTCGCACAGTCGTCGAACTGGGGCACTTATCGTCGGAAACTCGCAACCGTCGCGGCCGATGCTCCCGGCAGAGAAGAAGGTGCCAGGCAGGCGGCGGCCGGCAAGGTCACCACCAGGGTCGAAGACCGGGGGGGGCCTGCTGCCGAACCCAAGGATCAACTGAAGGTATCCAAAACCGATCTCCCCGGTAGCAAATCCCTGCCAGCGTCCAAGCGTACCGACGAGGATCTGATTGCCAAGGAAAAAGCTCTCCGGGACGCCAACGAACGCCTGGCAAGCCTCGAGCGGAATGTTGCGGAACTGCAGCGCCTGGTGGAACTGAAGAGCCAGAACCTGGCAGATCTGGAGCGGCAGTCTGCTGCCAAGGCCGTGCCCGCGACCGAAGCAAAGAAGGTGCCGGAGGTCGCTGCCTCGCCTACGCCCGCTGCGGCGCCGCCGCCAGCCAGAGTGGAAGCTGCACCGGCAGCCGTCCCGGCAGTTCCCGCAAAGCCTCTGGAACCACCGGTGGATGTCAAGCCGGTGGAACCTGTGGCCAAGCCCGAGACCGTCGGACCCAAGCCGGAAGCCGTCAAGGCTGAGGTCAAAGCAGAAGTGCCCCCGGTTGCGGAGCCGCCAAAGCCGGTCGATCTGCCGAAACCCAAGGCGGTGGTTCCCCCACCGCCTGCAGAGGAGCCCGGTTTTATCGAAGAGTTGCTCAACAGTACGGCCTTCCTGGCGGCAGGGGGCATCATCATCGCGCTTCTCGCCGCGTACTGGTTTGCCAAACGTCGTCGCGCCGGCGATGGCGAGGCGCCGCTCGAGGACAACAGTACATTGGCGCCAGCCGTGGATGAAAACCTCGCGGCCAAGTCGGTTTTCCGCACTACCGGCGGGCAAACGGTCGATACCACCAATTCAATGCCGCAAACCGATTTCAGCCAGGCCGGTCCAGGCAGCATCGACACCGATGAAGTGGATCCGGTTGCTGAAGCTGATGTCTACATGGCGTACGGCCGTGACGCACAAGCGGAAGAGATTCTCCTCGAGGCAAAACAGAAAGATCCCAGGCGCCACGCCATTCATTTGAAGCTGCTCGAGATTTACGCCAGCCGCAAGGATGTCAAACCATTTGGCGTGCTCGCCACCGAACTGTTCAACGCCACCGGTGGGGTTGGCGCGGAATGGGAGAAAGCGGTGGCGATGGGTCTCCAGCTTGATCCCCGGAATCCGCTCTTTGGCTCTGCCGGGCAGCAGGCTGAAGCAGTGTCTGAGGAAGCTGAAGCACCCGCCACCTCTCCTGAATCCTTGCGGGACACGCTTACCAAGCCGGAGCAAATATTGGCGATGACGGCTGCTGCTGGTGTGGCTGCTGGCGTGGCCGCAGAGCGGTCGGCAGTGGGACTTGCCGGCGAGGTGCAGGAAGCGAGGCCGGAGCCGGTCTCTTTGGCGGATCTGGATTTCGATTTCGGCAGCAACAAGCCTCGTTCAGCGGCGCCGGAGGTCACTGATGATGCCTACCTTGAAGCCACTCTCGCCTACCCGAATCCTGCCAAACGGGACACCCTCGATTTTGATCTGGCCGCCTCCCTGCCGAATGCCGAGCCGCCTCCAGAGGAGGACAGGCATGATGTGCAACTGGTGGATGACGCCAGTTCTCTGGAGGTTACCATGCTGGTGGCTGCAGACTCGAAGCCGAGCGCCGGCCTGGATTTCGAGTTTGAGCTGGGATCCGACTTGCCTGACGAGGCCGGCTGGGATGAACGAACGGTTACGCACGCTGAGCCGGAACAGACCTTCGACATCGGATCGTCGGATACGGAAGCGCTGGAGTTCGATGTCGCGCTGACGGAGTCGACCGTCCTTGGTGACGCGATGCAGCATGCGGCGTTTGACATGTCGTCGATCAGTCTTGATTTGGCCAGCGACGATGCCTTCAACGAAGCCCCCACGGTATTGGTCAGCCGTTCAACGGGTTCTGCCTTCGAGGAGGATCAGGAGGATACCCTGGTGAATCCGGATTTTGCGATGGAAGAGACCGACACCGGGATAGAATCGCCGCTTGGCTCGCTGACCGATTCGACATTGAGCCCCGAGATCACCTCCAGCGAAGAGGTAGCCACCAAGATCGACCTTGCCAAAGCCTATCAGGAAATGGGCGACCTGGAAGGAGCGCGTGAACTCTTGCAGGAGGTTGTCAATGAGGGCGATGTGGCGCAGCGGCAAGAGGCGCTCAACCTCCTTGGCGGAATGCGCGAGTAGTCGTCGACGATACGGCCCTAGCCACCCAGGGCGATGGTCATCGCTCTCTTGACACGAAAGGTCGGAAGCTGCTGTGCATCCAAGCGCCCGTCTGCTCGTCTGGTTTCTGGTACTGGTGGCGATTCAAGGTCTGGAAGGCCGCCTGCTGCTGGCTGCCCTGCTGGTCTTGCCACTCTTCGGCAGGCCGGCTCTGCGACGCTGCGGGCAACTCATCCGGGGGGCGCGCTGGCTGTTGCTGTCGGTGTTTGTCATCCTTGCCTGGGGCGGTGCCGGTGATCCCGCCTGGAGCGGAGTGATGGCTCCCAGTCGTGAGGGGCTGGTTGATGCCTCGACGCATGTCGGACGTTTGCTGCTGATGTTGATGGCGGTCGCAGTGCTGCGTGAGCGAATGCCTCTGGCTGATTTGTTGACCGCCATACATCGCCTGCTGGAGCCGCTACGACACTGCGGACTCGATACCGAGCGCGGTCTGGTGCGGCTGCTGCTGGTGTTGCGCTATCTTGAGACGATGCCACGGCCAGGCGACTGGCGCCAGTTGCTTGATGTTCCGGCAAGTGCCAATAGCGAGGTCTTCGAACTCACGGATCGCCGGCTCTCCAGGCGGGACTACCTGATCATCATGATTGCGCTGGCCAGTATCCTGCCGGTGTTCTACTTTCGGCAGACGTGAGGGATGAGAATTGCCCTGGCTGTCGAGTATGACGGTAGCGGTTTTCGAGGCTGGCAGACGCAGCCAGGCGGGGGTACCGTTCAGGACGCGCTGCAGGATGCCTTGCAGCAGTTTGCCACGGTGCCGGTACAGGTGGTTTGCGCCGGGCGTACCGATGCCGGTGTGCATGCGACCGGGCAGGTGGTGCATTTCGATACCGCTCTTGATCGATCCATGTATGCCTGGGTGCGCGGAGCCAACACTTTTCTGCCAGCGGCAGTGGCAGTTCGCTGGGCGCAGGCCGTCACCAGCGATTTTCATGCGCGGTCTTCGGCGTATTCCCGGCATTATCGCTATCTGCTGATCAACCGGCCACATCGGACGGGCGTCTGGCACGGCAGGGTGGGTTGGTATCATCATCCGCTCAATCTGGAGCTGATGCAGGCGGCGGCGGAACAGTTGCTAGGCGAGCATGACTTTTCTGCTTTCCGTGCGGCCGAGTGTCAGGCCAAATCGCCGGTGAAGATCATGCGCCGAGCCGACATACAACGTTGTGGCGATTTGCTGGTTTTTGACTTCGAGGCTTCGGCCTTCCTGCACCACATGGTGCGCAATCTGGTCGGCAGTCTGGTGGATGTGGGTCAGGGCAAGCATCCACCGGAATGGATCGCCGAGTTGCTGGCGAAGGGGGATCGTCGTCTGGCTGCGCCGACCTTTGCTGCTGCCGGTCTGTATCTCGTTACTGTCCGGTATCTACCGCATTGGGGTTTGCCGAGCAGCGATGAGTCGCTGTTCCTGCCCTACCGCTGAGGAGTAAACGTATCTTGCCCATGCCACCGCGTATCAAGATCTGCGGACTGACCCGTAGCGATGACCTGCACTCTGCCGTGCAGGCGGGTGCTGATGCGCTTGGTCTGGTCTTTTACCCGCCGAGTCCGCGCTGCGTCGATCTGCCGACGGCGGCGCGGCTGGCGCGTGCCGTGCCGCCTTTCGTCAGCATTGTCGGTCTGTTCGTCAATGCGCATCCGGCCGAGTTGCGGGCAACCCTGGCTGCCGTGCCGATCCACCTGCTGCAATTCCACGGCGATGAGGATGAAGCCTATTGTCGGCAGTTCGATCGACCTTACATCAAGGCAGCGCGCGTCAGGCCGGGAATGGATTTGGTACAATACGCGGCTGCCTTCCCTTCGGCGCAGGCCATCCTTCTCGACGCTTTTGTGGACGGTTATGGCGGCGGCGGCAGGATTTTTGACTGGTCTCTGGTGCCGCCCTCGCTGGGCAAGCCGCTGATTCTCTCCGGTGGTCTGGATGCGGACAATGTCGGAGAAGCGGTGCGCCGTCTTCGGCCGGCGGCGGTCGATGTCTCGTCGGGAGTCGAGGCGAGCAAGGGAATCAAGGATGCCGAAAAGATGCGTGCCTTTGTAGTTGCAGTGCGGGCGGCTGGATCGATGGGTGGCGATGGATGCGACAGGTTTTGACGGGATTATCGATGCGCAGGACAACTGCTGGTCGGACGCGGACTTGCTGGCGGCACTACCTGGCCAAACATACCTGAGGGGGCGGCTCTTGCTTCCATGCAGATGCAGTGCAAGCTGTCCCAACCCGTCGCAAGGAGATGATTTTTGAATGACTACGATTTGCCAGACGCCAGAGGCCATTTCGGCCCCTACGGTGGCGTCTTTGTCGCCGAGACCCTGATCGCGGCACTCGATGAACTCAAGGAGGCGTACGCCGCCGCGCAGCGAGATCCGCAGTTCGTCGCCGAATTCAATGATGAACTCAAGCATTATGTGGGCCGGCCAAGTCCGGTCTATCACGCCAGGCGCTGGTCGGAAGCCCTTGGCGGTGCGCAGATTTACCTGAAGCGCGAAGATCTGAACCATACCGGTGCGCACAAGATCAACAACTGCATCGGTCAGGCCCTGCTGGCGCGGCGCATGCAGAAGCCGCGCGTCATCGCCGAAACGGGAGCCGGTCAGCATGGCGTGGCGACGGCCACCGTGGCCGCGCGCTATGGCATGGAGTGCGTGGTTTACATGGGTTCGGAAGACATCCGGCGGCAGGCGGCCAATGTGTATCGGATGAAACTGCTGGGGGCCGTGGTGGTACCGGTGGAAAGCGGTTCCAGGACGCTCAAGGATGCCTTGAATGAAGCGATGCGCGACTGGGTGACCAACGTCTCCGATACCTTCTACATCATCGGCACGGTGGCCGGCCCGCATCCTTATCCGATGATGGTGCGCGACTTCCAGTCGATCATCGGCCGCGAGTCGATCGTGCAGATGCAGGAACAGTGTGGCCGCCAGCCCGATGCCGTGATTGCCTGCGTGGGCGGCGGTTCGAATGCGATGGGGATCTTCTATCCCTACATTCCGGTCGCCGGGGTGCGTCTGATTGGCGTCGAGGCGGCGGGTGAAGGGATTGCCACGGGACAGCACGCTGCCTCATTGACGGCGGGTCGTCCCGGCGTGTTGCACGGCAACCGAACCTATCTGCTGCAGGATGAGAACGGCCAGATCACCGAGACGCACTCGATCTCGGCCGGGCTCGATTATCCGGGGGTCGGCCCGGAGCACGCGTGGCTCAAGGATAGTGGCCGGGCCGAGTACGTGAGCATCAGCGATGCCGAGGCGCTGCAGGCTTTTCATGACTTGTGCCGTCTCGAAGGTATCATTCCGGCGCTGGAGTCGAGTCATGCCCTGGCGTATGCGACCCGGCTGGCGCCGACGCTGGCGAAGGAGCAGATCCTGCTGGTCAACCTCTCCGGTCGTGGTGACAAGGATATGCACACCGTTGCCGACCAATCGGGCATCACCTTCTGATCATGACTACTATACAGTCTGTATTCGAGCGTTTGCAGGCACAGGGGCGCAAGGCGCTGATCCCGTTCATCACCGCCGGCGACCCCGATCCGGCATGGACCGTGCCCTTGCTGCATGCGCTGGTCCGTGCCGGCGCCGACATCATCGAACTGGGCGTGCCTTTCTCTGACCCGATGGCCGACGGACCGACCATCCAGCGGGCCTCCGAGCGGGCACTGGCGAAAGGTGTCAGCCTGCGCCAGGTGCTCGAACTGGTCGAGAGCTTCCGCGCCGATGACCAGCAGACACCGATCGTTCTGATGGGTTACGCCAACCCGATCGAATCGATGGGTGTCGAGGTCTTTGCCGGTGCCGCCTGCGCTGCCGGGGTGAATGGCGTGCTGGTGGTCGATTATCCTCCCGAGGAAGGTATTGATTTTGCCCGCATTCTGCATCGCCATGCCCTCGATCCGATCTTCCTGCTGGCGCCGACTTCGAGCGATGCGCGTATCTCGCAGGTGGGTGCCCTGGCCAGTGGTTACATCTATTATGTCTCCTTGAAGGGGGTCACCGGCTCGGCTGCACTCGACGTCGCTGCCGTCGCCGCGCGCATTCCGGAAATCCGGGCGCGCACCGGTGTTCCGGTGGGGGTCGGTTTCGGGATTCGTGACGCGGCGACTGCCGCCGCCGTGGCCGGGATTGCCGATGCCGTGGTGGTTGGTAGCCGGATCATCGAAGAAATCGAGCAATCGGCACCCGATCAGGCCTGCGCGAAGGTGCTGGCGCTGGTCGCCGATATCCGGCGCGGGATGGATGCGGCAACGAATGCCTCGGGAGGAACGACATGGGCTCGCTGAACAAACTGCTGCCGCCAAAAATCAAGCGTAACGACAGCGGTGTCGCACGCCGATCATCCTTGCCGGAAGGCCTGTGGAGCAAGTGTCCGGCCTGTGAAGCCGTGCTCTACGCGACCGATCTGGCGAACAACTGCAATGTCTGTCCCAAGTGTGCCCATCACAAGCGTCTCGAGTCGCGTGCCCGCGTCGATCTCCTGCTTGACGCCGATGGACGTTCCGAGATCGCTTCGGAGGTACTGCCGGTCGATTCGCTGTCGTTCAAGGACAGTCGCCGCTATCCCGAGCGCTTGCAGGATGCCACCGAGGCCACCGGCGAGACCGACGCACTGGTCGTCCTGAGCGGTTCGATCAATACCCTGCCGGTGGTCCTGGCCGTTTTCGAGTTCGATTTCATGGGCGGTTCGATGGGCTCGGTGCTTGGCGAACGCTTCGTGCGCGGTGTTCGGGCAGCGATCGAGCAGGCGCGGCCGTTCATCTGCGTCACCGCTTCGGGGGGTGCGCGCATGCAGGAGGGACTGTTTTCACTGATGCAGATGGCCAAGACGACGGCCATATTGACCCGCCTTTCGCAAGCCAGGCTGCCCTTCATTTCGATTCTGACGGATCCGACGATGGGTGGTGTGTCGGCGTCTTTCGCCTTTCTCGGCGATGTGGTGATTGCCGAACCCGGCGCCCTGATCGGTTTCGCCGGTCCGCGCGTCATCGAGCAGACCGTCCGTGAAACCCTGCCGGAGGGTTTCCAGCGATCCGAGTTCCTGCTCGAAAAGGGCGCGATCGACATGATCGTCGACCGCCGGGAAATGAAAGCGCGCGTTGCCGGTTTGCTGACCCTGCTGCAGAAGCGGCCGGCATTGCCGTGAGCAGCGCGGCGTGAGCAGCCAGGAGGGCAGGCCGCCGGCAGCCGCCGCGATTCCTGACCTCTCGCTGGAACTCTGGCTGGCCCACCTCGAAAGTCTCCACCCGCGCGGGCAGGCGGGAATCGAGCTGGGGCTGGAACGGGTCCGGCGCGTCAAGGAGGAGTTGGGTCAGCATCCGCAATGCCCGCTGATCACTGTCGGCGGCACCAACGGCAAGGGTTCGACCTGCGCCTATCTCGAAGCGATCTACCGCTTTGCCGGTTACCGCGTGGCCTGCTATACCTCGCCGCATCTCCTGGAGTACAAGGAGCGGGTGCGCATTGATCGAATCCCGGTAGAAGACGCCGATCTGTGCGAGGCCTTTGCCCGGGTTGAGGCGGCGCGACAGGCGGCTGGCGCTGTCGCACTGACTTATTTCGAGTTTGGTACTTTGGCCGCCATCGAGGTCTTCCGCGTCCGTGAGGTCGAAGTCATGATTCTCGAAGTCGGGCTGGGCGGGCGCCTCGATGCGGTCAATGCCTACGATCCCGATTGTGCCGTGGTGACCAGTGTCGCCCTCGATCATACCGACTGGCTCGGTCCGACACGCGAGAGCATCGGCTTCGAGAAGGCCGGCATTTTTCGTGCGGGCAGACCGGCAGTGTGTGCGGACCCCGATCCACCGTCATCGCTGCTGGCGCATGCGCAGGAGCTGGGCGCCGAACTGCACCTGCTGGGTCGTGATTTCGGCCATTTCGGAGACCGGCTGCAATGGACCTTCTGGCGGCATGGCGGCCGGCGGCGTGGTGGCCTGGCGAATCCAGGTTTGCGTGGCGCCTGCCAGCTACGCAATGCCTCGGCGGCGCTCACAGTCGTCGACCTGCTTGGACAGCGTTTGCCGGTTTCGATGCAGGCGATACGGCGCGGGCTGATCGAACTGGATTTGCCAGGGCGTTTTCAGGTGTTGCCGGGCCGCCCGGCAATCATCCTCGATGTGGCGCACAATCCACAGGCGGTGAGTGCCCTGGCAGACAATCTGCGCGACATGGCTTTCTTCACCAGGACGATTGCCGTCGTCGGCATGCTTGCCGACAAGGACATTGCCGGCTCGCTGGCACCCTTGGCCGGCATGGTTGACACCTGGCTGCTGGCCGACCTCGATGTGCCGCGTGGCGCGTCGGCGGCAGTCCTGGCGACTGCCATCAACGGCGCTGGCCTCGCTGGCCACGTCGAATGCTTTGCCTCACCGGCGCAAGCCTTCGCGCGTTCTCCCGAGCTGGCCGGGGAAAATGGTAGAATTATCGTCTTTGGATCGTTCTACACGGTCGCGGCCATCCTGCACAGCATGCATTTGGTCGATGATCGAAGCGACGCGAGTGGACTCCACCGATGACTGAATCACCTGACCCGCAACTGCAACTCAAGAAACGGGCTCGCCGCCGCCTCGTGGGTGCGGTCGCGTTTGCAGGACTGGCTGCCGTGATTCTGCCGATGGTCCTGGACGAGGAACCGAAGCAGTCGGTGCAGGACGTGCCGATACGCATCCCCGGTCAGGAGCAGTTGCCTTACCAACCCAAGGAACTGGCTGCCAGGGCAGCAGCCCCCGCAGCGGTTGCCGCTGGCGAGCCGCAGATGGCGGCGGGTGGCGCGTCTCCGCAATCGCCAGTGGCCGTGCCGCTTGCCAGGCCGGCTGCTGCTCCCGCCGCTGCCCCGGTCGTCAAGCCCGTCGAGAAAAGCGGCGACAAGGCTGTCCATGTCGCCAAACCGACGGAGAAAGTACCAGAGAAAGCGGCCGACAAGAAAGTCATCAAGCCGGCAGAGAAGGTGCCGGAGAAGACGGTCGACAAGAAATCCGACAAACTGGCGGAGACCTCGCCGGACAAGGCGGCCAAAACCGCTAAGCCTGTTGAAAAGGCGATCGAAAAGGCGCCTGAAAAGCCGATCGAAAAGAAAGTCGAAAAGAAGGTCGAAAAAACTGCCGACAAGCTGCCTGAAAAGGCGATCGAGAAAACGGCCGAGAAGCCGCCTGAAAAAGCGCCGGTCAAGAAGGTCGACAAACCCGCCGAGAAAACGTCCGAGACCGCTTCCGAAGACGCCGTCAAACCTTCTGCCGACGATGCCTCGCATACGGCGCCAGCCGGCAAACCGCCTGAAGCCGCAGCAGCAAAATCTGGCGGGCAGCGGGTGATTCTGATCGGGGCTTTTGTCAATGCCGAAAACGTCAAGCAGTTGCAGAGCAAGATCAGCGCAGCCGGTGTCAATAGCTATACCGAAGTTCTTGATTCACCGGACGGCAAGAAAACGCGCGTGCGCGCCGGCCCTTTCCCAAATCGAGAAGCCGCCGAGAGGGCTCTCGAACAACTGAAGAAAATTGGCGTCACTGGAGTCGTCGCCGGTCGGCAATGACAGTCTTCGACTACCTTGTGCTGCTGATCGTCGCAACTTCCCTGTTGCTGGGCATGTGGCGTGGCGTGGTGGGCGAGATCATTGCCCTGGTCGCCTGGGTGCTGGCTTTCTTCGCGGCGAAGTGGTGGGGGACACCGCTTGCCCATTGGTTCACGGCCATTTCCGATCCGACGCTACGCATCGTTGCCGGCTGGGTGGCGGTGTTCATGGCCACGCTGGTCATCATGGCGCTTCTTCGCCTGACCGTGCGTAGCCTGATCAAGGCGCTGGGAATGACTCTGAGCGATCGCCTCCTGGGACTCCTCTTCGGTGTTGCCCGTGGCCTGGCGATCGTTCTGCTCCTGGTTGCCGTTGGCGGCATGACGGCGTTGCCGAAAGAGAAGTGGTGGAGTGAGGCGTATTTCGCTGCCCCGCTCGAAACGGCCGTTCTGGCCAGCAAGCCCTGGTTGCCATCCGATGTGGCGAAACGAATCAGGTTTGGGTAGGGAAAAAGACTATGTGCGGAATTCTCGGGGTTGTCGCAACTACGCCGGTGAACCAGTTGCTTTATGATGGACTCATGGTCCTGCAGCATCGCGGACAGGACGCCGCCGGCATCGTCACCGCCGAGAACGACGCTTTTCACATGCACAAGGGGTCTGGGCTGGTGCGCGACGTTTTTCGCACCCGCAACATGCGGGCTCTGCCGGGCAACATGGGGATCGCCCATTGTCGCTACCCGACCGCCGGTTCGGCTTTCGACGCAGCCCTCTCGCAACCCTTTTATGTGAACTCGCCGTTCGGGATCGTTCTCGGGCACAACGGCAACCTGACCAACGCCGAGCACCTCAAGGAAGAGATGTTCTGTCAGGATCTGCGGCACATCAATACCAGTTCGGATTCGGAGGTGCTGCTGAACACGCTGGCGCACGAACTGCAGGCGACAGCCAAGGGATGTCGCCTGGATCTCGATACCATCTTTGCTGCGGTGGCGGCCGTGCATCGTCGTTGCCGGGGTGCCTACGCGGTGATAGCGATGATCGCCGGTCACGGCCTGCTCGCGTTCCGTGATCCCTTCGGCATTCGGCCGCTGATTTTCGGAACCAACGAGACCCCAGAGGGTACCGAATACCTGTTTGCTTCCGAGTCGGTTGCGCTCGATACTCTGGGTTTCCAGGTCCTTCGCGACGTCGACCCCGGCGAGGCAATCTTCATCGATCTCGATCACCGTATGCATCAGCGCCAGTGTGCGCAGCATGCGGCACTGTCCCCCTGCATTTTCGAATTCGTCTATCTGGCGCGGCCGGACTCGGTGATCGACGGGGTCTCGGTTTATGAAGCACGCTTGAGTATGGGTGAGCATCTCGCTGACAAACTGCTCAAACACATTCCCGTCGATCAGATCGACGTGGTCATCCCGATTCCCGATTCGAGTCGCCCTTCGGCGATGCAACTGGCACAGCGCATCGGCGTCCCGTACCGCGAAGGTTTTGTCAAGAACCGCTACATCGGCCGCACTTTCATCATGCCCGGCCAGGCGACGCGGGCGCGCTCGGTTCGCCAGAAACTGAACACCGTGGCGCAGGAATTCAAGGGCAAGCGCGTCCTGCTGGTCGATGACTCGATTGTGCGCGGCACGACCAGCCGCGAGATCGTCGAGATGGCGCGAGCAGCCGGAGCATTGAAGGTCTATTTCGCATCCGCTTCGCCGCCGGTGCGTTACCCGAATGTTTACGGAATCGACATGCCGACGCGTAGCGAGCTGATCGCGACCGGCCGCACCGGCGAGGAGATTGCCCGTGAAATCGGTGCCGACGCCTTGGTCTATCAGGATCTGGATGCACTCAAGGCTTCGATCCGTGAATTGAAACCGTCGCTTTGCCATTTCGATACTTCGTGCTTTGATGGTTGTTACGTGACCGGCGATGTCAGTGCAGAGTACCTGACGGCCATCGAGATGGCCCGTGAGGGTCACCACCCAACGACGAAGGAAGAGCGCTGGGCGTCAAAACAGTTGCATCTCAACCTGCTGTCGGCAGGCTGAGCATGATGGAGAACAGCATGGAGAGCAAGCGCAGACCTTCCCTGGAGACGCTGGCGGTGCGAGCGGGTCAGGAGCGTAGCCAGTTCAACGAGCACAGTGAAGCGCTCTACCTGACCTCGAGTTTTGTCTTCACTTCTGCTGCAGAGGCAGCCGCCCGTTTTTCCGGTGAGCAAGAAGGCAATGTGTACTCGCGCTTCACCAATCCGACAGTCGCTGTTTTCCAGGATCGCCTCGCCGCCCTGGAAGGTGCAGAGGCGTGTATTGCCACCGCCTCCGGGATGTCGGCGATCCTCTCGCTGGTGATGGCGCTCTGCAGCAGCGGCGATCACATCGTCGCCTCAACGGGTTTGTTCGGGGCCACGCAGCAGTTGCTCGGTACCATCATGCCGCGCTTCGGGATCCAGACCAGCTTTGTCGCCCAGACCGATGTCGCGGCCTGGCATGCCGCGATGCGGCCGGAAACGAAGCTGTTCTTCCTCGAAACCCCGTCGAATCCGCTGACCGAGATTGCCGACATTGCTGCTCTGGTAGGCATTGCGCACGCGCAGGGCGTGCTGGTGGCGGTCGATAACTGTTTCTGTACGCCGATTCTCCAGAGCCCGCTTGACCTCGGAGCGGATCTGGTCGTTCATTCGGCGACCAAATTTCTCGATGGGCAGGGCCGGGTTCTCGGTGGCGCGGTCGCCGGGCCGAGGAAACTGACCGATGAAGTGTTCAAGTTCCTGCGCACCGCCGGTCCGACGCTCTCCGCGTTCAACGCCTGGGTGTTGCTGAAAGGGATGGAGACGCTGCAGATTCGCCTCGAGGCGCAGTCGTCAAAGGCGCTGCAGTTGGCGCGATGGCTGGAAGATCATCCGCGGGTGGCGCGCGTCTACTATCCCGGCCTGCCTTCTCATCCGCAGTTCGAACTCGCGCAACGCCAGCAGAAAGGCGGTGGTGCCATTGTTTCCTTCGAAGTCAAGGGAGCCCGTGCAGAAGCCTGGAAGATCGTGGATCGCTGCCGCTTGCTGTCGATCACGGCCAATCTCGGCGACACCAAAACCACCCTGACGCACCCATCCTCGACCACGCACGGCCGTATCACGCCGGAGCAGCGGGCGGCGGCTGGCATCACCGAGGGCTTGTTGCGCATCGCCGTGGGTCTCGAAGCCGTCGTCGATCTGCAGGACGACCTCGAAACCGGGTTGTCGTTGATTTAGCGGTCGTTGCCGACAACAGGTTCCCTGCGTTTTGGCCGAGCCAGGTCTTCGCGCTCGCTGGCGGCTTTTCTGAGCGCCTCCTTGACCGCTTCCGGCATCATCGCGTAGGTCATCAGGCTGGAGCCGATGCAGACCAGCCAGAAGAGCAGGAAGCCCGTCGAGTAGGTCGCTATTGCCGACCATTGCACCAGTTCGCCAAACAGGTATAACTGTGCCGGATCGATCATCGTGAAGAAGATCACCTCGGCGATTCCCGCGGCGATGAACGCAGGCCACAGTACCCAGATCACGTGTTTCATGCTTTTCTCCATAAGTGCGCTTGCATGCAAGCGCCAATCGATTTCCCGACGCTGCAAGGGCCAGCGTCAGCGCATTCTGCCTGGACTGGCCACGAACAACTGCGGGTCGACCATCGCCCCGTTGAGAATCACGCTCCAGTGCAGGTGTGGACCGGTGGCGCGGCCGCTCATTCCGGACAGGCCGAGCCGCTGGCCCTTGCCAACCGTCTCGCCGGTCTGCACATCGATGCGCTCGAGGTGGCAGTACATGCTGATCAGGCCGTTGCCGTGGTCGACAAACACGGTCTGGCCGTTGAAAAAATAATCACCGGTGGCGAGCACGATGCCGTGGGCATTAGCCTTGACGGCGCCGCCGCGTGGCGAGGCGATGTCGAAGCCCGCATGTGGCGAACGTGCCTCACCGTTGAAAAAGCGCCGCACACCGAAGCGGCCGGTGAGTCGACCCGCCGCCGGCAGGATGAAGTCGGTGTCGGTATCGTCGGCATCGCGCCAATGGCGCTTGATGCCCTGGATGGCGGCGATTTCGCCCTCGACGCGCGCTAGATCACTGGCCGAGAGCTGCACCTTGCTGCTGTCCTTGAGCGTGATTCGTTGTTCCGGATAGTCCTTGGCGCTGACATGAAAATGCACGCGGCGCGATTTTCCCTGTTCAGTCGCCTGGTCCTTTTCCTCCACCCGCAGTGCGTACGTTCCGGGGGGAGTGTCCAGCGCCAGACCGACCACGCCGACCCATTGACCGGCGTCGGCAGCGACCAGCACCGGCTGTTCACCGAGCCAGGCGCGTGGCGGTCTGGCGCCAGTCGCGACCGGGCCGAGCGAAACCACCGCCACGCCGCCGGGGACGCTGGCTGCCCTGGGCAAGGCGGCGTGCGTGAGCGAGGGTAACAGCAGGGGAAGCAAGAATCGCAGGCACAGGGCGACACGCTGGCGGAGCGTCATGGCATCCACCCCGCTACAGCGACGCAGCGCTGAAAGTGTCGCACTGGCGGACGTCGCCGCTGTCCATACCCCGCTTGAACCAGCGTACGCGTTGTTCGGAAGTGCCGTGGGTGAAGGATTCGGGGACGATCTGGCCCTGCGTCTGGCGTTGCAGGCGGTCGTCGCCAATCGCTGACGCTGCGGTCAGCGCCTGTTCGGTCTCTCCCGGTTCGAGGATTTTCTGCATGCTGTCGGCGCGATGGCCCCAGACGCCGGCAAAGCAGTCGGCCTGCAGTTCGAGCCGCACGGACAGCGCATTGGCGGCGGCCCGGTTGCCGCTTTTCTGCTGTGCCGCATGCACCTTGTCGGAAATGCCCAGCAGGTGCTGTACGTGATGACCGACTTCGTGTGCGATCACGTACGCCTGGGCGAACTCGCCGGGTGCGTGAAAGCGTTCTCTGAGATCGCGGTAGAACGCCAGGTCGATGTAGACCTTCTGATCGGCCGGACAATAAAAAGGACCCATGGCAGACTTGCCCGTGCCGCATGCGGTCGGTGTGGCGCCGGCGAACAGCACCAGTTTTGGTTCCTGGTAACGGCGTCCGGCCTCACGAAAAACCGTCTGCCAGGTCGCTTCGGTGCTGCCGAGTACCTTGGCGACAAAGCTCGCCATTTCATCATTGGCCGGGGGCTTCGCTGCCGGGCGTGCTGCGGACGAAGTGTTGTGGCTGCTGTTCGAAACCAGTCCAAGGATCACCGCCGGGTCGATGCCGAAAAAATAGCCGGCGGCGAGGGCGACCAGCAGTGTCCCGATGCCGACGCTGCCGGCCACGACGCCGCCACCTCGCCGGTCTTCGACGTTCTGACTCTCGCTCTGATCATCCAGGCGCATGGTTTGTCCCTGAGACACACTTGCAATGCTGCCGATGTTAACAGAACGTGGGCAAGATTACATCGCTGAAAGGCACTGTCAAAATAGGGGTTGTATTTCGCGACGGGAAGGCCTACAGTGGCTTCGCCAATGTCGGCAGCCACAAGGAGAAGCGTATGGGGAAACTAACCGCCGGCCTGTTGGCCGTGGCGCTGGCGCTATCAAGTGCACATGCTGTCGCCTGCTCGGCTGAAAAAGCCAAGGATGGGCAAACCGAAATGAGCACTCCGGCCAAACCCAAGACCTGACTTGTCGGTGTATGCAACACGCGCGGCGCGTACCTCTGGTATCGCGCCGCGTTACGTTTCAGCTCATTGTCGTCCGGCCACGGGCGAGGGATATTCAGCATGGCCCAACTCGTTCTTTTGCCCGGCAAGGATCGCTCGCTTGCTCGTCGCCACCCCTGGATTTTTGCGGCCGCGGTAGAGAAGCTCAGCGGTCGCGCGCGACCGGGCGATACCGTCGATGTCGTCGCTGCCAATGGGCGTCCTCTGGCGAAAGCGGCGTGGAGCCCGGAATCGAAAATCCGCGCCCGCGTGTGGACCTTCAACCCCGACGAGATCGTCGACGATGCCTTCTTCAAACGCCATATCCAGGCCGCCGTCGAACGCCGTCAGCTGACACCGGAATTGCGCGGGCAGGACGGTCTGCGGCTGGTTCATGGCGAGTCCGATGGCCTGCCGGGCCTGATTGCCGATCGCTACGGCGACACCGTCGTGCTGCAACTGACGGCGACCGGCCCCGAGAAATGGCGGCAGGCGATCATCCATGCACTGCAGCGTGCGACTGTCTGTGCGCGCATCTACGAGCGTTCGGATTCACATGTTCGTCGCCTCGAAGGGTTGCCGCCGGTGACCGGCTGGGTGTTCGGTGCGGCACCCGCAGAAAGACTCTGCATCGTCGAAAACGGCGTGCGCATGCAGGTCGACGTCGTTGCCGGCCACAAGACCGGTTTCTATCTCGACCAGCGTGACAACCGCCTGCTGACGCGCACCCTGGCCGCCGACCGCGCGACGCTCAATTGTTTCTGCTACACCGGTGGATTTTCGCTGCAGGCGCTCGCCGGCGGCGCCAGCAGCGTGCTTTCGATCGACTCGTCAGGGCCGGCGCTGGCTACGGCCATCGACAACCTGGCGCTCAACCCGCAGCTCGACGCGAACCGGGCCGAGTGGCGCGAGGCCGATGTGTTCACCGAATTGCGCGCGCTGAAGAGCGCCGGGCAGCATTTCGACCTGATCATTCTCGACCCGCCCAAGTTCGCCCCGTCGGCCGCGCATGCCGAGCGCGCTGCACGCGCCTACCGGGACATCAATGCTTATGCCTTCCGTCTGCTCAATCGCGGTGGCCTGCTGATGAGCTACTCGTGTTCGGGGGGCATCAGCAGCGAGTACTTTCAGCGCATTGTCGCCGATGCCGCCGTCGATGCCGGCCGTGACGCGCGCATCCTGCGCCGTCTCGCCGCGCCGCCGGATCATCCGGTAGCGCTGCATTTCAGCGAAGGGGAATATCTCAAGGGCCTGCTCTGTCAGGTCGATTGAGCCAGTGCGCTAACCACCTCCCCAGACCTGCTTGACGCGCGCGTCGCGGCCGCAACTCTGACGGTAATAGGTATAGCGGATCGGGTTTTTCTTGTAGTAGTCCTGGTGATACTCCTCGGCCGGATAGAAAGCGGCAGCGGCGGCGATTTCGGTCTCGATGCGCGGCAGCTTGCCACTTGCCAGCAGGGCGTCACGGCTGCTTTCGGCGGCCTTGCGCTCGGCCTCGTTCTGCCAGTAGATGCCGCTGCGGTATTGCGTGCCAATGTCGCAGAACTGCCGGTTCTTGACGGTCGGATCGATGTGCCGCCAGAAATAGTCGAGGAGTTGTGGATAGCTGACCTTCTGCGGGTCGTAGCTGACGCGGATGGCTTCGGTGTGTCCGGTGTTGCCTGCACTGACCTGTTCGTAGCTCGGGTTGACCGTCTGACCACCGGTATAGCCGGACTCGGCGCCGAGCACGCCCGGCAGTTTCTCGAAATCCGCCTCGATACACCAGAAGCAGCCGCCAGCAAAAATCGCCGTTCTGGTTTCGGCTCTCTTGTCGGCGGCTGGCTCGGCAGCGCCGGCGCCACCGCCAAGCGCCAGCAGCCACAACGCTGCCATGAGCAGGCGCGTGCTCATGTCCGCAATGCCGGTAGTGGCTCGGCGCGCGGCACGAATTGCAGGGCCACGCCGTTGTTGCAGTAGCGCTTGCCGGTGGGCTTGGGACCGTCGTTGAAAACGTGCCCCTGATGGCCGCTGCAGCGGGTGCAGTGGTACTCGGTGCGCGGATAGATCAACTTGAAGTCGGTTTTGGTGGCTACCGCTTCTGGCAGGGGTTGCCAGAAGCTGGGCCAGCCAGTACCGCTCTCGTATTTTGCCGAACTGTCGAAGAGTGGCAGGTAGCAAGCGGCACAGATGAAGGTGCCGTCGCGTTTCTCCTGGTTCAGCGGGCTTGTTCCGGCACGTTCGGTATCTTCCTCGAAGAGCACGCGATAAGCGGGCAGTGGCAGCAGGGTGGCCCATTCGGCTTGCGATTTCCGCAATTTATTGCCAGCGGCCTCGCTGGCCCAACCCGGGCCGGGGGCGGCTACAGGCAGGATGAAGGCGGATATGCCGCCCAGCCATTTCAGTGATTGACGACGATCCATGATGTTCTCCAGTAAAAACGGTTTGCGAATTCCCGCTGGCCAGGCTCAGTCGGGCATCAGTAACATTCGGCCGAAAAGCGCCGTGTCAGTTCCCCAAGCCAGCGATCCGCCGGCAGACGCCTGGCCGGGCAGGGCAGGGCACCGAGGCCTTTCCTGGCGAAGGTTTGCTCTATGGTCGTTGACCGGAGAAGAAAACTTACGTCTTTCTTCGCATCGCCAATCCTTGTCCTGCGGGTGAATCCCGACATTCGCAACTGTGTAGCATCTATGGGCGGGCTGTGATTAAATTCGCAGCCATGATGCTTCCCCATGCCACCCCTGTCGAGACCGCTGCAGAAGCGGAAACCGCCGTCTTGCTGATTCGCCGCACGGGTGCGCGCGCCACCCCGGCACGGCTGCGGGTCCTGCGGCTGCTGCGCGCTGCGCCGGCGGCGCTGACCCACCACCAGATCGAGCAGGCGCTCGGTGATCTGGCCATCGATCGGGTGACGCTCTATCGGGTGCTCGACTGGCTGGTCGAGAGCGGACTCGCGCGCCGCACGACCGATGCACAGCGGACGTTCCGCTATTCGCTTGCCGCTGGCGGTGAGCATGCCGCACATACCCATTTCCGCTGCGAAGACTGCGGGCGGGTGTTCTGCCTCGACGCTGCGCCGCCGGTGCCGCCCAGTCTGCCGGAAGGCTTCTGCCTGTCGCGCATCGAACTCGATCTGTGTGGCCGCTGTGCCGAGTGTACCGGCGAACGCCGATGAACCCTGTTGCATCCCTTCGATGTTTCCAGGCGAATTCACGCTGACCCTGCGTCGCCATCCGGCAACACCTGCCCCGGTGGTGCGCACGATCGAAGTGCATGCGGCGCGTGCCGCCGGTGGAGGCATTGCCCTGGCCTACTGCCTGCGCGGTGACATGGCCCGCCTGCGGATTCCGGCGCCACAGCCACCCGAACCTGCCGATGGACTCTGGGAACACAGTTGTTTCGAAGCCTTTGTCGGCGTCCTTGGCGAGGCCGGCTACCACGAGTTCAACTTTTCGCCGTCGGGTCAATGGGCGGCGTATGCGTTTTCCGGCTACCGCCAGCGCGACGACAGTCGGGTCCTGCTGGTGCCGCCGCAGATCACCGCCAAGCTGTTCGCCGGCAGGCTGGAACTCGAAGCCGTCATTGCCGCCGCCGTGCTGCCACCGCGAGCCGCCACGGCAACATTGCAGATCGGTCTGTCCGCCGTTGTCGAAGCCGCCGACATCATCGACGGCAGCCATAGCTACTGGGCCTTGCATCATCCGGCGGCCTTGCCCGATTTTCACCACCGCGACGGCTTTGCCCTCGAACTGGCGCCAGCGCACGAGTCAAGCTAACGGTCATGACTTTTCCAGGCACCCCCCGATCATGAAAGTCATGACCGTTTCCCTCCCTTGCAGGGCGCATTCCGGCTTGCACGCCGGAATCGTTCGATGGGCGCAGAGCATGCTCTGCGAATTCCCCATCTCACCCCCGACCCCTCCCCCACGAGTGGGGAGGGGAGATTCGTGAGTCGCTGACGCGACTTGCAGATTGAAGGAATCCAGAATGCCCGCCCTGCAATTCGGACTCGATCGCCTGCTCACCGACCCGGCCTTGCGCCGGCCCCTGCGCGGCCGTCGTCTGGCCCTGCTGGCGCATCCGGCGTCGGTCAGCGCCGATCTGAGGCATGCCCTCGACGCCCTGGCCGCTTTGCCCGATCTGCACCTCACCGCAGCCTTCGGCCCGCAGCATGGCTTGCGCGGCGACAAGCAGGACAACATGGTCGAGTCGCCCGAGTTTCTCGACCCGCTGCACCACATTCCGGTGTTCAGCCTGTACGGCGCCGTGCGGCGGCCGACGCCGGCGATGATGGCGACTTTCGACGTGCTGCTGGTCGACCTGCAGGACCTCGGCTGCCGCATCTACACTTTCATCACCACCTTGCGCTACGTGCTCGAAGCTGCTGCCGAGCACGGCAAGGCGGTATGGATCCTCGATCGCCCCAATCCGGCGGGACGTCCGCTGGAGGGACTGCTGCTGCGTCCCGGCTGGGAGAGCTTCGTCGGCGCCGGGCCACTGCCGATGCGGCACGGTCTGACCATGGGCGAACTCGCCGGCTGGTTCATCAGCCGCCTTGCTCTCGACCTGGACTGGACGCTGATCCCCATGCAGGGCTGGCTTCCCGAGGCGGCGCCCGGCTATGGCTGGCCGCTCGGCGAGCGCTGCTGGATCAACCCCAGCCCGAACGCCCCGAACCTGTCGATGGCGCGTTGTTATGCCGGCACGGTGATGCTCGAAGGCAGCACGCTCTCCGAAGGCCGTGGCACGACGCGCCCGCTGGAGCTTTTTGGCGCGCCGGACATCGACGCGCGCCAGCTGCTGCTGAGCATGGACGCGCTCGCAGCGCACTGGCTGCAGGGCTGCCGACTGCGCGAATGCTGGTTCGAACCGACTTTCCACAAACACGCCGGGCAGCTCTGCCACGGCGTGCAGATCCATGTCGACGATGGCTGCTACCGACCCGCCAGTTTCCGCCCCTGGCGCCTGCAGAGCCTGGCTTTCAAGGCGCTGCGGCAACTGCAGCCGGACTATCCGCTGTGGCGCGATTTTGCCTACGAATACGAATTCGATCGCCGGGCCATCGACCTGATCAACGGTTCGCCCTTGCTGCGCGAGTGGGTCGATGACCCGACCGCGACGCCGGCCGACCTCGACGCCCTGTGCCGCAGCGACGAGGAGGCCTGGGCGCAGGCGCGTCAGGAATTCCTGCGGTATTGAACCGGGTCGCTCGCCGACTGGTCGCCGTCAACTGCTGCTGGTCGAGGACGACGACGCGATCGCCGCCGCGCTGCGTCTGCACCTCGAAGAGGCCGGCTATCGCCTGCATCGCGAGTCCGACGGCTTGCAGGCGATGGCGGCGATCGATCGCCAGCGCTGGGACATGGTTCTGCTCGACCTGATGCTGCCCGGCGCCGACGGTTGGGACGTCTGCCGTCACCTGCGGGCGCAGCACGCGGATGTGCCGGTGATCATGCTCAGCGCCCGTTCGGCCGAGGCACACCGTATTCTGGGCCTCGAACTCGGGGCCGACGATTACCTCGCCAAGCCGTTCTCGATGCTCGAACTGGTGGCGCGCGTGCGGGCACTCCTGCGACGTATCGAGCAATTGCGTTCGTCGCCGGCGCCGGCATCGGAATTGCGCTTTGGCCCCTTCCGGCTCGATACCCTTCGCCGCGAGCTGCTGCGTGGCGCCGAAGCCGTTCCACTGACCCTTCGTGAATTCGACCTGCTGTACTTCCTGGTCCGTCATCCGGGCCGGGCCTTCAGTCGCAGCGAACTTCTGCAGCGCGTCTGGGGCGCCGCTTTCGACGGTTACGAACACACCGTGAATTTGCATATCAACCGCCTGCGGACCAAGATCGAAGATGACCCGCGCGACCCGCGCCGGATCGTCACCGTCTGGGGCGTCGGCTACCGCTTTGAAGAGACGCCCGCGTGATCGCTGCCCGCTCCTTCACCACCCGCCTGACGCTGCCCCTGCATCGCCTGGCTGGCCGCATGCGCGACTACTCGCTGCGGACGCTGTACGCCGCCGACGCCCGGCGCGACCGCTCGCCGACCAGCGGCGACGAAGTCAGCGCCATTGCCGCGGCCTTTGCCGAGATGACGCAGCGTATCGAGGCGCAGACGGCGCGCGAACAACAGCAGGCAAGCGCGCACCGCGAGATGATGGCCAGCGTCGCGCACGATCTGCGGACGCCCCTGACGGCGCTGCACGGCCATCTCGAAGCGATGGCCGGCAAGACACCCGCCGAACCGGGGCGGTGCGCTCGCCTGCTGGCCGCGGCGCTGGCGCAGAGCGACAAGGTACGCCGCCTGTCGCAGCAGTTGTTCGAGCTGGCGGCGCTGCAGTCCACCGACCAGGTGCTGCACTGCGAGCGTTTCCGGCTCGACGAACTGGTCACCGATGCCGTGCAGAAGTTCGATCTCGTCGTGGGCAGCGGCCTTGAGGACGGTGGTCTGGGTGTCGGTGAGTTTGGCTTGGGTGGTCATGATGATTGCCGGTGGTTAATGGGCGTCGTCACTCGTCGTCACTCGCCGTCGCCGCCGAGGATCGCCAGCAACTCGTCCAGCCCGGCCTCTACCCGCCCGAGGTTGCCAACGAGGCCCCAATGGATGGCATCGGGGTCGTGACCGAGGTGGTCGTCAGCGAGTTGCTGGAATCGTTCCAACTTGGCGTGGATAGCTGCAGTGCGGGCGAGATAGGCGTCCAGGGTGGTTTGCTTGGTGTCCATCGTTGGCTCCGTGATGTGATTGGCGACACCAGCATGAACGCGCTGTTCGATCAGGAAGCCTGGCTGAATGACGCGATAACGCGAGGAATTGTTGGGGCGATCAACTATGCAATCGGGCTGCCCCCTGTCTTGTCGACCCAAGAGTTGGTAAAGTGTCGGCTTTACGACTTGATTCGACTGTGACCAACTGTCTTTAAGGCAATTGGTGCGGGAACTGCCGATGAACGAGCATTGGGTGTCTGTTGAGCAGGTCGCCGAGCATCTCGGCGTAGTCCGGGATTCCATTTATCGATGGATTGACGCCAAAGGGCTTCCAGCCCACAAGATTGGCCGGCTTTGGAAGTTCAAGTTGTCTGAGGTGGATGACTGGGTGCGCGGTGGTGGTGCGCAGGACGACAACGACAAGCGACCGGCGATGAAACCCCAAAAGGACGCGGTCAGGAAAACAAAAAATGCGACCGTGAAATCTGCGGTCCGACAGGACGATTGAATGGCACGGTTATCACTCGCCAAACTTGAACGGCATCTCTACGCTGCTGCAGACATTCTGCGCAGCAAGATGGATGCGTCGGAATACAAGGACTTCATCTTCGGCATGCTGTTCCTCAAGCGCTGCTCGGACGTCTTTGAGGCCGAGCGGGAGAAAGTCGTCGCCGACCACGGCGAGGCGTTTGCCTACGACCCGATGTTCTACGACAGCTTCTTCGTCCCATCGGAATCACGCTGGCAATATCTGATCGACAACCTCAATGCCGACCGTTACGCGACACTGCTCAACACTGCGCTGACCAAGCTTGGTGAACACAACGGTCCGCTGGAAGGTGTGCTCGACCATATCGATTTCATGAAGCAGGTCGGCAACAAGCGCGTCATCAACGACGAAGACTGCCGGGCACTTGCGCGACACTTCAACCGTTACCGCTTCCGCAATGGCGACTTCCAGTTCTCCGATCTGCTCGGTGCCGCCTACGAATTCCTGATCAACATGTTCGCCGAATCGGCGGGCAAGAAAGGTGGGGATTTCTACACGCCGCGCGACGTGGTACGTCTGATGGTGCGACTGCTCAAGCCGGGACAAGGCATGAGCGTATATGACCCGACCTGCGGGTCGGGCGGCATGCTCATCCTGTCCAAGGAGTACGTGGAACAGTGCGGTGGCAACAGTGCCGATATGCGCCTCGCCGGGCAGGTGCTCGACGTGTCCGCGTGGACCATCTGCAAGCTCAACATGATTCTGCATGGCATCCCCGACGCCCATATCGAGCGCGAAGACACCCTGCTGCACCCCCTGCACCGTGAGGCCGGCGAACTGGAGCGCTTCGACCGGGTGATCGCCAATCCGCCATTCAGCCAGAACTATTCTCGCACCAACATGGAATTCCCCGAGCGCTTCCGCTGGGGGTGGTGTCCGACGACCGGCAAGAAGGGCGACCTGATGTTCGCCCAGCACATGCTGGCAGTGTGCAAGCCGACCGGCATGGTCGCCACCGTCATGCCCCACGGGGTGCTGTTCCGGGGCGGCGAGGAAAGAAAGATTCGCCAGAAGTGGATCGAGCAGGACTTGGTCGAGGCCGTCATCGGGCTACCGCAGAACCTTTTCTACGGCGCCACCATCCCCGCCGGCATCCTGGTGCTGCGCCCGGAGTCCAACCGAAAGCCGGCCGGCCGGCGCGGGCAGGTGTTGTTCATCAATGCCGACGCCGAATATCACGCCGGGCGCGCCCAGAACTACCTCAAGCCCGAACACGTGGAAAAGATCGTCTCCACCTTCGAGCGCTTCGAGAATGTGCCCGCCTATGCCCGTGCCGTGAGCGTGCAGGAACTCGCCGACAACGACTACAACCTCAACATCCGCCGCTACGTGGACAACGCCCCGCCACCGGAGCCCCACGACGTCAGGGCGCACCTGCAAGGTGGTATCCCGGTTGCGGAAATCGAAGCCAAGCGTTCGCTATTCGAGGCGGTCGGGCTGAACCCGGAGCATCTATTCACGTTTCGCAACGGGCCATCTGCCAGCAGTGCGCACAGCGCGCCGGGTGTTCGCGAACCATCGGCGCATTATCTCGCGGCCCAAACAAGCTATGCGGATTTTGCCGACATACTGGATAGCCGTGCCGACATCCGCCGGTTAATCGAGGCCGACACCGGCATCCGCGACCGGCGCGAACAGATATTCGCGGCCTGCGACGATTGGTGGGCTACCCACAGCCACCAGCTGGCTGATCTGCCCAATCGCCGTGACCTCAATGGGGTGCGCAGCGAGTTCCTGGAAACCTTTGGCGTTGCACTGTCGCCGATTGGCGCGCTGGATCGCTTCCAGCTTGCCGGCGTGGTGGCCGGCTGGTGGAGCGACAGCCTGCCCGACCTCAAGACGCTGATGGAGCGTGGCTTCGCCGGCGTCATCGAGGGCTGGCTGGATGCCATCGCCGATGCGCTGGAGGACGACGAAAGCAGTGGTCCGATCTTCGACCCGTTCACCCATCCGCTGGTGCTGAGCACCATGCAGGATTACCTGGCGCGCATCGAGGCCGAGCGCCAGGAGATCACCCGCCTGCGGGCCGAGAAGGAGGCATGGGAAGCCGAGAACCCGCCCGAGGACGAGGAGGAGGCCGAGGGCTGGAACTACGCCAGGAACCTGGAACGCCGCATCAAGGAACTCAAGGACAGCATCCGTGAAGACCTGAAGCGCTTCAAGGAACTGGAAAAGAAGCTCGGCATGAAGAAGTACGCCGGCAATACGGCGTTCGCCGCCGAGCACGCGGGCATCAAAGCTCAGCTCGCGCCGACGCTCGAGCAGATCGCGGCGCTGCAAGCGGAACTCGAACCCTATGAAACCATCACAGCCGATCTGGCCGCTACCCGTGCTCGCTATCGGGAACTGCTAAATCAATTCCTCGATACGCTCACCAAGCGGTGCAACGACATGAGTGGTGAGCAAACTGCCACGATGGTGCTGCGACTCTTGGAAGAGCGGGTACAAGCAGCACTGGATGGAGCCATTGCGAGAAGACGGCAGGTATTGATTTCTTGCATCGAACGACTTTGGGACAAGTACAGCGTCACGTTGCATCAGATGCAGCGAACGCAGCAAGCGCTGCGGGGCAGCGTCGGTCAGTTGCTTCAAGGATTGGGCTATGTGCTCTGAAGCCTTGCCGATGGATTCACCCTCACCTGTAGAACTGCCCGTCGGCTGGAGGGAGGTGCCGCTGCGTGCCGTGGCAGACACGAAATTCAGTAATGTCGACAAGCTCACCAAGTCCGGAGAACAGGCGGTACGACTGTGCAATTACGTTGACGTCTACAACAACGATTATATCACCGAAGCCATCGAGTTCATGGAAGCCACCGCATCGCAGCCCGAGATCGACAGGTTCCACCTTCAGGTCGGCGATGTGATCATCACCAAGGATTCCGAGACTCCCTACGATATCGGGACTCCAGCACGGGTGGACTACGCGACCGACGACTTGGTTTGCGGCTATCACCTCGCATTGCTGCGCCCTGATCAGGATGCTGTTGATTCCGACTATCTGAGCAAGCAGATTGGGCATTCTCGGCTGGCCGGATACTTTGCGCGGATGGCGAACGGCCTCACTCGATATGGGCTATCAGTTGGCGCCATCAGCAGCGCCCCTGTCTGGCTTCCCCCTCTGAACGAGCAGCGACAGATTGGTCGAGCCTTGAGGGAGATTGATACCGCCATCGAGCAAGCCGAAGCGCTGATCGCCAAGCTCAAGCAGGTGCGGGCGGGATTGCTGCATGACCTGCTGATAAGAGGAATCAATGACAACGGCGAAATTCGCGATCCCATCGCGCATCCCGAACAGTTCCAGAACTCCCCTCTTGGGTTGATTCCATGCGGCTGGACAATCGAGACGCTCGTCAGTCGTATCGCGCTTCCGCAGGGCCAAGTTGATCCTCGACTCGCGCCGTATTGCGATTGGATCCTCGTTGCGCCAGACCACGTCGAATCAGTGACGGGGCGGCTGCTTGCGAGTGTCACTGCGGCTGAGCAAGGTGCCATATCCGGAAAGTATGTGTTTGGCCCTGGCGACGTCATCTACAGCAAGATTCGCCCGTATCTTCGGAAAGCTGTTCTGGCCTCTGGTGAGGGTCTATGCAGTGCCGATATGTATCCCCTTCGCCCCAATGACGGAGTCCATCCGCGATTCCTACTTGCAGTTATCTTGGGCGAGCCATTCTCAAGATTCGCTTCCGCCGTTTCAATGCGTAGCGGATTTCCCAAGATCAACAGAGAAGAGTTGGCCGAGTTCGTTACGAGCTGGCCACCGTTCGATGAACAGCAGCGCATCGCAAGCGCCATCGAATTGTGTGACCGCGAGCAGGACGCGATTGAGAACGAACTGACAAAGTTGCATCTTTTAAAATCCGGCCTGATGGCCGATCTGCTCAGCGGCCGCGTCCGCGTACCAGCCGGCCTGGAGGTGGCCTGATGCCCCCTCTGCACAAACTCCTCGCTGATTTCCCGTCCAACCACCCCGACGACGGCAGGCGCGAACAGACTCTGCCCGAGCGCATCGCCGAACTCGAAGCGGAAAACGCGCACCTGCGCGCCGCGCTGGAGCAAATCGCCGGGTTTCCTCACGCGCCGGACGCCTGGATCGTCGCCCGCTCGGCATTGCAGCCGCTGAAGGAAAAGCCCGAGCGATGAGCTTCTCACCTCGCTTCGCCTATTCCCATGCGATGGTGCGCAACCTCGGCCTCATCGAGTCCGCTCGCGCCGTGGTGGATGTGCTGCCCCTGCCGCCGGATCAGGAGCTGCGCCTGAAGCAGGCGGCCCGGCAGCGGGCGACGCGCCATTCCACGCGCATCGAAGGCAACACCCTGAACTCGGAGCAAGTGGGGCAGGCGGTGATGGCGGTGGGCAAGAGTCAGACCGAAATGCAGCAGGAGGTGCGCAACTACTGGCGCGCGCTGGAGTGGATCGAGGAGCAGTTGGAGGCCAATCGGCACCCGTCCGAGGAATTCATCCGCGAGTTGCATAGCATCATCCTGGTGCGCGGCATGGGCCGGCGGGGCCTGCGCAGCGACTATCGCAGGGAGGAATGTCCGGTGGTGGATTTGGCTACCCGCCGCATCGACTACGCTCCGCCGACGCCCGCCGACGTGCCGGTATTGATGCGGGAACTGGTGGCCTGGTGGCAAGGCGAAGCGGCGGCTGCGCTGCCTGGCCCGGTGCGCGCCGGCCTGCTGGCGCACCGTTTCGTCAGCATCCATCCCTTCGGCGACGGGAACGGTCGCACGGCCCGTGCCCTGGCGACGGCCGAGTTGTGGCGCAGCGGCTACGAGATGCGCGGCTTCCTGTCGCTGGAGGAACACTACACGGCAGACCTCGGCGCCTATTACGACCATCTTCAGATGGGTCTGCCGGTGAATTTCTACGACGGGCGCCATGACCCGGACCACGGCCAGTGGCTGGAGTTTTTCCTGGCCACGATGGCGCGTGCGGCGGACGATCTGCGCCGTCAGGCCGTCGACCTTTATGCGCCCCATCGCCGTCGGGCGCCGCCTTGGGAATCGCTACGCCGGGTGCAGCAACAACTCCTGACGCGCCTGCTGATGCGTGGTTTGGAAACCGGTTCGGAAGGCCTCGCGTTCACCCCCTCCGACATGGTCGAGTGGTTCGGTATTTCCGCCAACACCGGACGGGAATGGCTGGACCGCTGGCGCGGTGAGGGATTCGTGGAGCCGGCCAGGGCCGGAGTTCAGCGCGTTCGAGCGTATGTGCTGAGCTCCAAGTGGCACAGCCTGTTACGTGAGGCTATTGCGTTTAGCGCAAGCGTTAACACAAGCAAAACCAGCAAAAAATGACCGAGTGCAAAGCTAAATCAAATGGTTGTTGACGTATCCACCAAGAAATAACACAAGCCTGCGGACGCGGATAAGGGACTTTGGGGAGGCGACATGAGCGATTCGGTTGCTCCGTACGTGGGGTGCAAGATCGAATGGGAGGGACTGCTGGTCGAGCAGCCCTTCTGCCAGCAACTCGAAAAGATGGGCTGGGAGTGGCTGACCGGTGACACCGATGTCCCCGAACTCACCGAGCGAGCAAATTTCCGTGAGGTGCTGCTGAAGGATCGGCTGACCAAGGCGCTGCACAAGATCAACCTTGGCCCGGACGGAGTAAACGGAGCGCAGCCCTGGCTGGATGAAGCGCGCATCGAGCGTGTGATTCACCAACTGGAGCTGACCGCCGGCTTGCGCCTGATGGAGGCCAACCGGCAGCTCACCGAGCTGCTGCTCAAGGGTACGGTGACCGATGGTTTGCCCGGATGGGACGCCGGCCGCCAGCAACCGCTGCGCTATATCGACTTCGATGACTGGAAGAACAACGATTTTCTGGTGATCAACCAGTTCAAGGTGCAACTGACCAGCGGGCGGGGACACATCATTCCCGATGCAGTCCTGTTCGTGAACGGCATTCCGTTGGTAGTGGCGGAATTCAAGAGCCCCGGCATCGAGGCACCCATTGCTCAGGCGATCAACCAGTTGCTCCGCTACACCAATCAGCGCAAGGAACTCTACCCTGAGCAGTACACCGAAGATGAAGGGACCGAGCGGCTGTTCCATTCCAACCAATTGCTGATCGCCAGCAATTTCTTCGAGGCCCGTGCAGCCACTATCGGTGCACCGCCCGAGGTCTATCTGGAATGGGCGGACACCAGCCCGCTGCCGATGTCGCAGGTAGGCGAGGAAGTCGGGCTGATTCCGCGCACACAGGACATTGCCGAAGCCGAAGAGGTGGCGTCCGCTGAACTGCGTGCGCTGGGGCCGGAGCAGGCGGATCGGGCAGGGACGCCGTTGTTCTATCGGCAGAAGGCCATCGAGGTATCGTCTGATACCGCGCAATCGGCAGTACCTTCCGCCACCGGCAAGGGACTGGCGAGCCAGCAGATTCTGGTTGCTGGCATGTTGCGCCCTGATCATCTATTGGACGTGATGCGCAATTTCACTTTGTACCAATCGGGTGAAGGCAAGACGCGCAAGGTGGTGGCACGCTACCAGCAGTTCCGCGCCGTTCACAAGGCCATCGAGCGCCTGAAAACCGGCCGCAGTCGGAAAGCAGGCGCGGAGCGGGACGAACGTGGCGGCATCGTCTGGCATACACAAGGCTCGGGCAAGAGCCTGACAATGGTGTTCCTGGTGCGCAAGATGCGCACGCTGGGCGATCTCAGAAAGTTCAAGATCGTTGTGGTCACGGATCGCAGCGACCTGGAGAAGCAGCTACGCGAAACAGCCTCGCTTACCGGCGAGACTGTGCGCCCGTCCGAAAGTGACAAGCAACGCAGGGAATCGGCGACCGCCGCAACGCAGCGGATTCTGGCCGAGAAATCCCCGGACATCGTGTTCGCCATGATCCAGAAATATCAGGATCAAGTGGCGCGGCGCGAGGCAGACAAGATCAAATTGACCATCGCCCGTAAGGAAATCCGCGTCGCCGAGCAGGGAGTGAACAAGGTTCCCAAACGTGTCGAGGAAATCAAACAGGTCACCTTCGAGGAAACCATCCAGTTCGAACGGTTCCCGGAGCTGAACGACTCCGAGAACATCCTGGTGCTGGTCGATGAGGCGCACCGTTCCCATACCCGGACGCTGCATCGGAATTTGCACAAGGCATTGCCGAACGCCGCCATCATCGGCTTTACCGGCACGCCCATTCTGTCCAAGGAAAAGACGGAGACGCGGAAAATCTTCGGCGACTACATCGACCGATATCTGCTACAGGACGCAGAGATGGACGGCGCCACCGTGCCCATTCTCTACGAGGGCCGCACCGCCGATGGCATGGTGAAAGACGCGACCAGTCTCGATCAGGTGTTCGAGGACTTGTTCCGTGGATACACCGATACCGAACTCGCCATCATCAAGGCCAAGTACGCCACTCAGGGGGACGTGCTTGAGGCACCACTGCTGATCGAGAAGAAGGCGGCGGACATGCTTCGGCACTACGTGAGCGTGGTGTTGCCGGAGGGGTACAAGGGCCAGGTAGTCGCCACCAGCCGCAATGCAGCGGTGATCTATTACGAGAAGCTCGCGGCAGCCAAGGGCGCTCTCGTGGCACAGCTGGAAGCCTTGTCAACGGCCATTCTTGCCCTGTCCGAAGATGACCAGGCCAAGCTGGATGCCGAAACGCGATTCTTGATCGACGCGCATCCGAAGCTTGACCTGATTCGAGCACTCGAATTCGCCGTAGTCATGTCCGGCAACCACAACGACCCCGAATCGTGGAAGAAGTGGACGGACAAGGAAAAACAGGAAGGACTGGTCGAGCGCTTCAAGCGACGCCTGGCGCCGGCCAAGTCGGACAAGACCGACCCCTTGGGCCTCCTGATCGTTACCAATATGCTGCTGACGGGCTTTGATGCTCCGGTCGAGCAGGTGATGTATCTCGACCGCAGAATCATTGCGCATGACTTGCTGCAGGCCATTGCTCGCGTGAACCGTACCAGTGGCCGTAAGCCGCGCGGCTATGTGGTGGATTACATCGGCGTGGCCCGTCATCTGAATGATGCCTTGGGCGATTACGACGCCGATGATCTCAAGGGCATCGGCCTCGACATCAACAACGAACTGCCGAAGCTACGCGACCGCCACGCCCGGGTGATGGCGGTGTTCTCGGACCGGGGAATTACGGACTTGCTCGAAGGTGTCCAGGCTGCGGTCGATTTGCTCGCCGACCTGAAAATTCGTGCCGACTTCATCAACAAGCTGCGTCTCTTCTACGAAACGCTGAGCATCCTCGAACACCGTCCGGAGGTAACGCCGGAAATGTTCCGCGATGCCAAGTTGCTGGGCTTCATCAACAAGGTCGCCGCCAATCTCTATCGAGACTCGACGCTGAATTTGCTCGGCGTGCCGGAACGTGTGCGCGCATTGATCGACAAACACGTCGCAGCCAGGGGCGTAGATCCCAAGATTCCACCGATCACGATTACCGATACGGACTTCGAGAAGGTGGTGGCAGGTCAGAAATCGTCGAAGACCCGGGCGGCCGAAATGCAGCACGCAGCGCGCTACCATATCGTCAGCTTTGAACTCCAGAACCCTGCCTACGCCAAGAAGATGAGCGAGAAGCTGGAGGATATTCTCAAATCATTCAAGGACAACTGGGAGGCGCTGGAGCAGGCGCTGAAGCAGTTCATCAAGGAGCTGAAGGAAGGCGACCGCAACGATTTCCCAGGGCTCGATCCGGATGTCCAGGTTCCGTTTGTACGGCTGGTTCTGGAAGTGGCATCCAAGAATGCGGCGTCCGACACGACACGGGAGCAACAACTGGTTGGCATGACCGTCGACCTCGTCGACCATATCCGGCAGGAGATCAAACGTGTCGGATTCTGGAAGAATGCTCACGCCCGCGACATGCTGACCAAACATCTGGTGCGCCAGTTGATGACCACGGGCGGACTGCAAGCCCAAGCTGCCCGGGATCTCGCCTTCCAGTTGGTGGCGCTGGCGAAACACAATCATGAGGTACTGGCGGGATGAGCGCGGAAACGCTCTCGGTTGGTGATCTGCTATTCGAGGTTCAGCGCAGCAGCCGGCGCAAAACCCTAGGGCTGACAGTTGATCGATCCGGCGAGCTGAAACTCTACGCTCCGGAGGCCACGCCTCGTGAGCAACTGGAAAAATGGGCGAAGAGTCGCCAGCTCTGGGTGTATCAGAAGCTTGCCATTAAGGAGGCATCCCGGCCGATCCCTCGCCCAGCAGGGTATATGAGCGGCGACGCCGTTTTCTACCTTGGCCGTAGTTACCGTGTTCGTTTCGTTACAGACCAGGAGGGGGCGGTACATTGCAGGACAGGATGGCTGGAACTGAGACTGTCGGATAAGACCGACGCCGAGGCACGGATCAGGGAGTGGTTTCAGGCGACGGGCGGGCACTGGATCAAGGAACGGGTGAAGTTGCTGTCTGACCGGTATGGACTTGTGCCGAGCACAGTCGAGATTCTCGACCTGGGCAACCGCTGGGGCTCCTGTAGCGCAGCCGGCCGACTGAATTTCAATTGGCGCCTCCTCCAGTTTCCAATCCGACTGATCGACTACGTGATCACCCATGAGCTGGTCCACCTCGTGGAGCCACATCACAACGACGATTACTGGCGCCGGCTGGAAGGGCTGATGCCTGATTACGCAGACCGAAAGGCGAAACTTCTGGAGACTACGAGAGAGTATGACCGGGTGTAATCTGGTCGATATGAAGACTGGCCTAAGCATTGGTGGTGCCCCGTGGTTTGTTGGCTGGTAATGCTCCGCAGGACTACGCTCTATTGCTCATTGGCCCCTTCGCCGCGGCTTCGATAGGTTGGGCTGAGGAACGAAGCCCAACAAACAGCACGTCTTTGGCTGCGCCCTTGGGCGGTTGGGCTTCGCAGGCTCAGCCCAACCTACAAGTCAGCGACGATTGCGACAGCCCATGGAAAGAAGCCGTCGAGCACTACTTTCCTGAATTCATGGCCTTCTATTTCCCGGCCGCGTATCCCGCATCGACTGGTTTGCGGGCCACGAATTCCTTGATCAGGAACTCCGCGCCGTGGTGCAGGACGCTGAACTCGGTAAGCGCCTGGTCGACAAACTGGTCCGCGTCACCCGTCTGTCGGGAACAGAAGACTGGATCTACCTCCACATCAAAGTGCAGGGCAGCCCGCAGGCGGAATTCGCCGAACGGATGTTCGTTTACAACTACCGCCTGTTTGACCGCTACCACCGCCCAGTCGCCAGCATGGCCTTGCTCGCCGACCAATCCGAAGGCTGGCACCCGAGTTCGTTTGGCTTCGAGGTGCTCGGTTGCGAACATATGCTGAAGTTTCCAACCACCAAGCTATTGAACTTGACGGGCCGCGAAGCTGAACTGCAAGCGGAACCGAATCCCTTCGCGCTGGTGACTCTGGCCCATGACGCGCCAGGACATGGCAGCTCGCTTTGCCGCCAAGTGGAAGCGGATCCAGTTGCTCTACCAGCGACGCTGGGAAAAACAGCGCATCATTGACCTGTTTGTCGTCCTTGACTGGATGATGCGGCTGCCCGAACATCTTGCGCAGGAGCTGTGGCAGAATATCGACCTGCTTGAGGAGCAAGAACAAATGCGCTACGTGTCGTCGGTTGAACGAATCGGTATCGAGAAAGGCCGCGAGCAGGGCCGCGAGCAAGGCCTGCAGCAAGGTGAGGCCTTGGCACTTCAGCGCCTGCTGCGCAAACGGTTCGGCGCCATCCCGTCGGAGATCAGCGCCCGGATTGCGGCCGCGTCGCTGTCAGAAATCGAAGGCTGGTTCGACCAAGCCATCGAAGCGGGTCGGATCGACGACGTCTTCGGGCCGACCGCACACTGAAGCCGGCGCCTTGTCCGGGTCGCTGCCTTCGTCGTTGCCGATGGGGTAAGTTCCTGCTTCGATGGCGACCAGCGGCGGCAGGCCGGGAAAAATAGTCACCTTCAGGTCGGCTTGCCGTCGCCTGGCGCTGTTACCAACTCAGCAACCACGGGGTTACCAGCGGCAGCAGCAGCGCCGTCATCAGACCATTGAGACCCATCGCCAGCGCGGCAAAGGCCCCCGTCTGCTCATTTTCCTGAAAAGCGCGCGCGGTACCGATGCCGTGTGCAGCGATTCCCATGGCGAAACCGCGCACGGCGTCATCTTCGATATGCAGGGCGCGATAGACGTAGCGCGCGCCGATGGCGCCGACGATTCCCGTGATGATCACCAGTACCGCGGTAAGCGACGGCAGGCCGCCGATGCGCTCGGCGACGCCCATGGCAATCGGTGTGGTCACCGACTTCGGAGCCAGCGAGAGCAGTGTCACCCGGCTGGCGCCAAACAGGCTGCCGATGGCGACGGCAGACAGGGCGGCGCTCAGGGAGCCGACCAGCAGCGCGACCAGCAAGGGTAGCGCCAGACGCTTCAGGCGCCCAAACTGGGCGTAGAGCGGAATGGCCAGCGCCACGGTGGCCGGCCCGAGCAGAAAGTGTACGAACTGCGCGCCGTCGAAGTAGGTGCGGTAGGACGTGTCGGTCAGCGACAGCAAGGCGACCAGCGTCGCGACCGCGAGCAGGACCGGGTTGGCCAGTGGATGCCCGCGGCAACGCTTGTGCACCCAGGTGGCGCCCTGGTAGGCGAGCAAGGTCAGCGTCAGGCCAAGCAGCGGCGACGCCGCAAGATATACCCAGACTTCACTGATGCGTGGCGTCATGGTGTCTCCTGCGGGAGGTCGCGGCGGCGACTCAGGAAGCGCAACACCAGGGCTGTCACGGCGATGGTGATCAGCGTGCTGGCGACCAGGGAGATGAGCAGCGGCAGCCATTCGTCGGACATCCGCTGGAAGTGCAGCATGACGCCGGTACCGGCGGGAATGAACAGCAGGGAGAGATGCTGCAACATGTCCTGCGCGGTCTTGCGCAGGTCGGTCGCGGGACCGCCTCGCACGGCGAGCGCGGCGAAAAGCAGGGCCATGCCGATCACCGGCCCCGGGATGGGCAAGGCCAGGCCGCGGGCGATGACCTCGCCGAGAAGCTGGAAAACGAGGAGCAGGGTGATGGCGCCGATCATGTTTGGTCCGGTCGGGGTGGCCGAAATGGAGGGCTATGGGGCTGTCGAGTATAGAGGAATTGGCGAGGGGGGTGGCGACGTAGCAAGCGCTCGGGCCGTTGCTTGACGGCTGTAGGGTGGTGTTCCTCAAGTGGATATGCTAAGCACTAACATATTGATTAAAAAATACTATATGGGGTTCAAATCGACGTCTGGAGCACTCCCCTCTGCTGCGCTTTCCCCGCCATTTCTTCCGTCCAAAAGACGCAAGTAGTCGAGCAGGGCAGATCCATAAAAACATTTATATCATAATGGTTTTAATTCTGGAATTGCTGCTGCTCGCGGCGGCCGGCACGTCTGGCGTACGCGAGCCGCTATAATGGACGGTGATCGCTGTTGCAGCGCCGTTGCGCCGGACGAGGAGAAGAACGTGTTTGCGGTCTATGGCTTGAGTGGTCCAATTTTCCAGGGTACGTTCGAAGGCCTCAAGGATGTCGCCGGAATTCATCGGGGCTCCGCTGTCCGACCCATTGCCGAGGGCGAGCCGGCACCCGTCTTCAACGCTCCCGCGGCGCAGGCCGTGAGCGCTTACCGGGAAATGCTGCGCAGCGACCCTGAGCGGGGTCCGCTGTACCATGCCTATCAGATCATGCAACGGCAGATCGTCTCGGTGACCAGCAGCGATCCCGTCGAGCGGGCCTGGCGGATACTGCTCGAACGCCGCATCCACCAGGCGCCGGTGCTCGACCCGACTCATCGGCTGGTGGGCATCGTCAGTGAGCGCGACCTGCTGACCGTGGTCAACGTCGAAGACGGGCGCGTGCGCGATGTGCTGGCGAGGAAGGTGAGCGACGTGATGACGACGCCCGTGGTCAGCGCCGACCCGATCACCGACATCCGGCGGATCGCCTGGGTGATGCTCGAACACCAGGTCGATGGCGTGCCGATCGTCAATGAAACGCAGGCGCTGGTCGGTTTCGTGTCGCGCAGCGACATCCTGCGTGCGATCATCACCGATCCGCCGCTGAGCCTGTGGCGCTAGGAGGCTGCCTGCCTGCGGCGTTACCATTCGCGATCGTCCTTTGCCTGAGGAAAGCAGATGAGCCATGCGTCCGTCCGCATCTACCACAACAACCGCTGTTCGAAGAGTCGCGCAGCGTGCCAGCTGATTGCCGAAAAGGGTGTCGATGCCGAGATCGTCGACTACCTGAAGACGCCGCCGAGCCACGAAGAACTGCGCGAACTCCTGCGAAAACTCGGCATGCGGCCATCGGAACTTGTGCGTCGCGGTGAAGCGGTGTTCAAGGAGCATTACGCCGGACGCTCCCTGAGCGACGACGAATGGCTGCAGGCGCTGCTAACGCACCCGATCCTGATCGAGCGTCCGATCGTCGTGCGCGGTGACCGGGCGGTGCTCGGTCGACCGCCGGAGAAGGTGCTCGAGCTGCTGTAGCAAGCGCTCGGGATTCTTCCGCAAAGGCCATTCGCGGCGAAGTTCGACATGGTCGGCGAGCCGAATCTGATCGGTCCTGCGCGTTCAGCAAAGCGACGATCAGGTCTCGCTGATCAGACTCCAGTGATTGTCCAGGGCCATCGGCTGCGGCCATGGCAGGGCAACGGGTTTGAGCCGCGGGTGACTGCGCGCCAGTCCCAGGGCCGTTGCGACGAGGACGCCGCCGGACGGGCAAACATAGGGCCTTTCCGTGCTGCGTGGTCTGACCCCCGGTTTCCTGGTCTGACCCCCGGTTTCCCCTGCAACGCCAGCTGGACGCCGCCCTGCCGCCCGCCTGAAAATCCTTCAGTCCGGCAGGCTGTTGAGCATGAACATCGCCTGCAGCACCTCGCCGGGTTCGCCCAGCGGCTCGAACCAGCGCTGCAGGATCTGCCCGATATCGCCGCTGCGATAGAGGCGTGACAAGGAACGATCGACAAGCAGCCGGAATTCAGCATCACGGCGCATCATCAGGCCGTAGGGCTCGTAGGTGAACTGGGTCTCCGAGACCTCGTAGGAACGCTCTTCGCCCTTCACGACGGCGATCGTCACCAGCACGGTGCGATCCGCCGCATAGGCCGTGGCGGTTCTGTCCTGCAGCGCCTTCAGGGCGGCATCGTGGTCGGCGACCTTGAGCAGGCGGATACCGATTTTCTCCATCGCTACCAGTGCGTCGAAGACCTTTTCGGTCGTCGTGCCCGCAACGACGGCGACGCGCTGGCCGTTGATCTCTACCAGGGACTTCGGTTTCTCGCCCTTCAGGAAGAGCAGGCTGGCGCCATCGACGTAGGTCATCACGCTGAAGTCGAAGTCGGCACGGCGCGACAGGGTCTGTGTGGTGTTGCCGCACTCCAGATCGATCTTGCCGCTTTTCAGCGACTCGAAACGGCTCTGCGCCGTGACCGGCACCCAGCGCACCTGGAGATTCGGCATGTTCAGCTGTTTGGCCACGTCTTTGGTAACGATCTCGCACAAATCGATGCTGTAGCCGCGCGGCTTGCTGTCGCCGGCAATGAACGAGAACGGCATGGAGTTCTCGCGGTAGCCGAGCTTGAGGACGCCGCTTTGCTTGATTTTCGCCAGGGTGGGTTCGGCGGCAGCCGCGGGCAAGGCAATGGCCAGGCTCGCGGCAAGGATGGCAACGATCAGCTTGCGCATGGTGGTTTTCTCCTTGGGGTGGGAACGGAAGTAAGTGTAGCGCGAGTCGGTCCGCTTGCGTTAAGGCGAGCCGAATCTGATCGGTCCTGCGCGTTCAGCAAAGCGACGATCAGGTCTCGCTGATCAGACTCCAGTGATTGTCCAGCGCCATCGGCTGCGGCCATGGCAGGGCAACGGGTTTGAGCTGCGGGTGACTGCGCACCAGTCCCAGGCCCGTTGCGACGAGGACGCCGCCGGACGATCCGGCGCCCCGCCATGAAGTCAGGGCGTAAGCCTCCTTCATCCTGACCAGCGGCGTCATGCGTTCGCCAGCAGCAGGGTGCCAGAGGTGGGCGAGGCCGATCTGGTTGCTCGACAATACGAAGCCGCCGTCCCAGGCGGCAGCAATGTCGCCGGCGTAGCCGATGCCGTCGTTGGCCCGGGTCGGCACGAACAGGCGGTCGCCGTCGAGGACGGCGAGGATGGGGGCCTGTGCGCGCTCCTCGCTGCGCTCATGCTCGGCCTGGATGGCGATGCCGAGATAGGCCTCATCGTCGACCGGCGAGTGGCTCCACGCGATATGCCGCAGGCTGAGGCGCGGGTCGTCCAATCGCCACTGGCGCAATAGCTTGCCGCTGGTGGTGTCCAGGCGGACGAGCGAGGACTCCATGCGCTGCAGATCATGCTTCTTGTCGGCCAGCGTTCTCGGCACGCCGCCGTTGGCGACGATCAACTGGCCAGCGGCGTCGAGCGCGAGCTGGTGCGGATCGATGCCGTGCGTATCCCATTCGTCGAGCTTCTGCAGCGTTCGCCGGTCGCGCACGCCGATGCGGCCACGTCCCTTGCCGTACTCCGTTTCGGTGGTCAGCAGCACCTCGCCGTTGGCGGCGACGACGGCGTGGCCGCAGAAACGCAGCGCCGACGATTCCTCCAGCGATACCTGCTGCTGCACCTTGCCCTGCGCGTCGCACCGCATCAGCCAGGCGCCGGGGCGCGCCGCCACGACCAGCATGCCGCCATCGGCCTCCGGCAGGAGGCCGTGTGGTCGCGATGGCAGTGGCACGGCGTGGCGGATGTCGAGCTTGCGGGTTTCCCAGTCGGCGACCAGGGCGCCGGCGAAGTAGGGATCGCCCTGGTTCGGACCGCGCCAGGCGGCGGCCACGACGGCCTGCCGGGGAGTCGTGGCCAAGACAATACCCGGAAGAGCACTGCCGGCGACGCCGGCAGCAACAGCGGCAATGAACTGCCGGCGATTCGTCGTCATGCCTTCCTTCCTCAGAACTTCAGCTCGCCAGTGAGGATTGCGGCACGTCGCGTACCCGGTACCGTGAAGCCGCCGTTGTCGTAGATCGAGTCGTAGTAGAGCCTGTCGAATACATTCTTGATGTTCAGGCGCACGGCCCAGTGCTTCTCTTCATAGGCGACCATGGCATCCCAGCGCTGATAGGCTTCTGCCGTGTTCGGGGTGAACTGTCCGTTGACGAAAGCGCCGCTGACCGCCTGTTGCGGCTGATAAGCGAAGCGCCTGCCCTTGGCCTCGATGCCGCCGCCGATCTTCCAGTGGCCGGTCAGCATGTAGGTTGACCACAGGTTGAAGGTATAGACCGGTGCATTGCGCGCGCGCTCGCCGACGAGACGTGGGTCGCCCTGGGTGACGGTGCCGGTCGCGGCGTTCACGTTGATCGCGGTTTCGAGAATCGTGGCGTTCATCAACGCAAGGCCGGAGAAGACTTCCCAGCGCTCGCTCAGGCGGCCGGCGAGCTCGATTTCGAAGCCATCGGTACGGCGCTTCCTGGTCAGGATGGCGGCCGTGGATTCAAGATCGGTATTCCGTTCCCAGGCCTTGTTGGCACGGTAGAGGGCCGTGCGCAGCGCGAGGTCGCCGCCGAGCAGCAGCCACTTGGCGCCGAGTTCGGTGACCTGACTGCGCTCGGCCGGCATCGGCGTGACCGTCAACTGATAGAGGTCGGCCGTCGGACTGAAGGAGTCGCTCCAGGCGAGGTAGTAATTCGCTTCCTCCTGCGGCTGCCAGGACAGCGCGGCCCGCGTGCTCCATTCGCCGTACTTCAGGCTTGGCGAGGTGGTGCTGGAATATTTTGCATCCATCTCGTCACGGCGCAGGCCGATGGTGGCCTTCCAGTGCGGGATGAATTCGATGCTGTCCTGCAGGTAAAGTGCGTAGGAGTCGCTGGTGAATTTCGTCGGTGTGCCGGCCAGCGCTTCCTGGTAGGGATGGAACAGCGGCGGGTTGGCATTGGTCGTGCCACCGAAGTTCTGCAGGCCGTGGCGGAAGCTGTCCTCCTTCAGGTATTCCATGCCGGCCAGGAATTCGTGGCCCATGCCACCGGTCTTGAAGCGCGTCGAGTAGTCGGACTGCAGCGTCACCGTCTCGTAATGGGACGAGCGTGTGACGTTGCCGCCGTTGACGCCGTTGGCGCTCGGCGGCAGGGTCAGGTTCGGCGTCTTCGCCCAGTAGCTGCGCTGATAGTCGGCAACACGGACCTGCGTGCGCAGCATCGATTCGGGGTCGAAGAGATATTCGTTGACCAGCGTCGTGATCGTCGTGTCGCTGTCGTCGAGGGTCTTGTCGGTGCCCCAGTACGCCCGCGCCGGGAAGCGTTCGTTCGGGCGGCGCGTGACGCCGTCGAAGGAGATGCCGTAGTCGGGGTTGTCGCGGGTCTTCAGGTAATAATGGTTGAGCCAGAAGCGGTTGTGCGAATTCTGGTTGAGCGCGAGGCTGATCGCAGCACCCTGGCGGTGCACTTCCGGCTCGTCGCCGTTGGCGAGATTTTCGCGCCAGCTTCCCTCGTCACGATTCATCAGGTTCACGCGCAGGCCGACATCGGCGCTGAAGCGCTTGTTCAGGTCGGCGGTCAGCTCGCGGTAGCCGTAGGTGCCGATGCTGCCGGTCAGCCTGTATTTGTCTATCTGCAGGGGAGTCTTGCTCACCTGGTTGATGACGCCGCCGGCCTGGCCGCGGCCGAAGAGCATCGAACCGGCGCCGCGCAGTACGTCGATCTGTTCGTCGTTGAAGGTTTCGCGGTTGTACTGGGCCGTGTCGCGGATGCCATCGAGATATATGTCGCCGAAGGTATAGAAGCCGCGCAGATTCATGTTGTCGCCCGAGCGGCCGCCCTCGGCGGCGTTGAAAGTGATCCCGGAGACGTTGCGCATCGCCTCGCGCAGCGAGCCGACCTGCTGTTCTTCCATCAGTGCACTGGTCACCGTGGTGATGGCCTGCGGAATCCTGTGCGGATCCTGTTCCACCTTGCCGACGCGCGTGCGCGTGGCAAGGTAGCCATCGGGCTGGCGCTCGGCGGTGTCGGTGACGACGACCGGTGCCATCGTCTGTTCACCGGCGGTTTGCGCGCCGGCAGCGAAGGAGAGGGCCATCAGTGCGGCCAGTGGCAGCCGGCGGGGCAGGGAAGGGGTCGGTGCGCAGGAGCGCGGGCGGGCGGTCTGGCGAGAGGCGTCAGCAGGCATACAAATCTCCGTGGGGTGAGGTTTTGTGGCTGGCTGAACGGCATCGCGTCTGGCTGGCTAGTCAATTGGTGTCGCCTTGTTTCTTTTTGAAAGTCATGAACATTCGGATGAGCTGCTCCGTCAGCGCGCTCCGGACGGATCGGTAATGAACCCGATGCGCAACAGGCCGACTCTTGCGGCTTCCGACATGACCTGCGCAACTTTCTCGTACGGCGTCGTGCGCTCGGCGCGGATGTGCATTTCCGGCTGCGGCTGCATGGCGCTAACGGCCTGCAGTCGTTCGGCAAGCCCGGCGGCATCGATCGGCTCGCCGTTCCAGAACACCTGGCTGGTGGCGTCGATGGCGAGCTGCACGTTATCCGGCCTGGTCTGGTTGACCGAGGACGAAGCCTTCGGCAGGTCGACCTTGACGGCATGCGTGAGCAGGGGGGCAGTGACGATGAAGATGATCAGCAGGACGAGCATCACGTCGATCAGTGGCACCATGTTGATTCCGGTCAGCAGCGCGTCGTCGTCGCCGGATTCCATGCTGGCGAAGGCCATGTTCCGTCCTCCTCAGCGAACGGCCAGGCCGGGGTGGGCCGACTGACGTTCTGCACCGGCAGCGACGCCCTGTGCGCGCGCCATGGCGATCACCTTCTCGCTCGTCGTGCGGGCATCGGTGAGCATTGGCGAGGTCTTGACACCTGTGGCGAGGAAGGCAAACACGTCGTAGGCGAAGGAGTTGAGCTGCGACAGCGTACTGCGGTTCTCGCGGGCGAAATGGTTGTAGGCGACGGCGGCCGGTATGGCGACGGCAAGGCCGATGCCGGTCATGATCAGTGCTTCGCCGACCGGGCCGGCGACCTTGTCGAGCGTGCCCTGTCCGGACATGCCGATGGCGATCAGCGCATGGTAGATGCCCCAGACCGTGCCGAAGAGGCCGACGAAGGGCGCGGACGATGCGACCGTGGCAAGGAAGGTCTGGCCGAATTCGAGGCTCGCCTTGTCTTCGTCGATGGCACGCTTCAACGCACGGGTGAGCAGGTCTTCCGGGTTGCCGGCGTTGACCAGGTTGGCGGTGCTGCACTCGCCACCGTTCTTGCAGCGGTTGTGCTGCTCGATGGCGGTAAAACCGTGGTGTACCAGATGCGAGAAGGGTTCGGTCGTGCCCTTCTCGCGGATGCGGGCGGCAACGGCTTCGAGGTTGGGTGCTTTCCAGAATGCGGCGAGAAATTCAGCACTGCGGCGGCGCATGCGCAGCCCGCGGATGCCCTTGCTGGCGATCAGGTACCAGGTGCCGATCGACGCGATCAGCATCAGGCAGAGCACGATGCGGGCGACGATGTCGGTGTGGGCGAGGAAGTGGGCAAAGCCCAGCGGATTTTCCATGACGACCTTTCAGTTTTTCAGGTGGAATGTGATGGGGACCAGAACCCACGCGGCGAGGGCTTCCTCGCCCCGTTTGGCCGGAACGAACCGCCAGTGCCAGACGGCGTCCAGTGCCGCCTGGTCGAGACGTGGGGAGCCGCTCGATTTCCTGACTTCAATTTGCGACGGTCGACCGCTGGTCTCGACATGAACCCGCAGCACGACCTGTCCTTCTTCGCCCATGCGGCGAGAAAGGGGGGGGTAGGCGGGTGCGGGATTGGAGAGGTAATCGGCGGCGAAGCGGGGCTGGCTGATGGTGGCCGGTGCTGGCGGGGCGGGTAGGTCTGGCAGGGTGGGTGGAGGTGGGTCCCTGACGATCGTCGTTTCTGAAAAGGCGGCAGGCGAATTGGTCTGCGCGGCCAGCATCTGCTGCGGTACAGGGGCTGTCTGGCGTCGCGGCTTTGCTTCGACGGGTGTCGGCTTCGGCAGTTCCGGCGTCCTGTCGACGGGCAACTCCGGGCGGAGGATATCAACCATCAGTGTGCTGACGCTGGTCGGCATCGGCACGACATCCATCTTGGTGAGCAAGACAAGAATGCCCGCGTGCATCGCAGCGATCAATGTCACGGCGCACAGGGACAGCCTGGGCGCGTACGTGGCGTATGGATTGGCGGCGTGAGTGATGGTATTCATCTTCTTTGGCGGCACCTTCTGTTCCATTCGTCCAGTGCGCAGACATGTGGCTGGCGGGAACGAGCGAAAGATGCGGTGGTCGATCGCTACGCAGAGATGCAGGGTGCTTACTTGGTCAGGATCAGCTTGTTGTCCCTGGTGAGGCGTAGTGTGTAGCGCTGCTCGCCATGGGTGATCTCGACCGTCTTCTGGCCGCGGAATATCTGGCCGCTGTTCAGGCTCGACGGTAGATCCGGCTGTGCCGTCGCAGTTGCCTGCGTCGGCAAGTGCGACGAATGCGGGGTCGGGGTCATGTCGGGATCCGTAGTCATGGCGTGGGCTGTACTTTATGAGTAATAATGAGAACCATTCTCATTCTATAGAATTCGGTCGGAGCGTCAAGCGAATTTTCGTCCCGCCGGATTCCCGCTTCCCAGCACTGCATTCCCGTCGTGGCGGGGTAGCGAACCCAAAGCGATATAATTTCGGCTTTTCGTAAAGGCTTACCATGAAAGTCGCGTCAGCGACTCACGAATCTCTCCTCCCCACTTGCGGGGGAGGGGTTGGGGGAGAGGGAAACGGTCATGACTTTCTTTCATGATCGGGGGTGCCTGGAAAAGTCATGACCGTTAGGGGCGTGCCTACTCGGAGTCACCGTTCACCGGGTACTACCCCGAACCAGGCTGGGTGGAATCAGGCGTTGGCACGTTCCAAGGCCTGGGCACTCGATGACGAGTGAGCGGCACCCATGAATCTACGTGACAGCAATATCGGCAAGCTGGATCAGCGCGTCTACGACGTGCTGATCATTGGCGGCGGCATCAACGGCGCGGTGTCTGCTGCCGCCCTGTCGGGCAAGGGCGCGGCCGTGGCCTTGATCGACAAGCGTGATTTTGCCGGTTTCAGCAGCCAGCAGTCATCGAACCTGGCCTGGGGGGGCATCAAGTATCTCGAAAGCGGCGATTACACGCTGGTCAGAAAGCTGTGTCTGAGCCGCAATCATCTGATTCGCCACTATCCATCGCGAGTCAAGGAGATTCGCTTCTTTGCCACGATAGAAAAGGGTTTCCGCTTTCATCCCCTGATTCTCTGGGCGGGTACCTGGGTGTACTGGCTGTTCGGGAACGGTTTCACCAGGATGCCGCGCCGCTTTTCGAGGCAGGCCATCGCGCACGAAGAACCGCTGGTCGACACGCGCTACGCCGCGGGCGGCTGCGAATATTCAGACGCCTACCTGCACGACAACGACTCCCGCTTTGTTTTTCAGTTCGTTCGCTCGGCAATGGACCGCGGCTGCATCGCGGCCAATTACGTGGAATCGCTCGGCGCCCGCCGTGCAGGCGGGTACTGGCGGACCAGGGTGCGCGATGTGATCAATGGGCGGACCCTCGAAATCTGCTCGAAGGTGCTGATTAACGCTGCCGGTCCGTTTGTGGACGAGCACAATGCACTGACTGGCGAAGAAACGGATCATCATCATCTGTTTTCCAAGGGCATCCACCTGATCGTGCCGCAGATCACTCCGAAGCAGCGAATCCTGACCTTTTTCGCCGACGACGGGCGCCTGTTTTTCGTCATCCCGATGGGCGTTCGCACCTGCATCGGCACCACCGACACACGGGTGGACTCGCCGTTCACCGAGGTGACCGACGAAGATCGTCAGTTCGTTCTCGACAACATCAACAAGCGCCTCAAGATCGCGCGGCCACTGAGCCGCGCCGACATCATCGCCGAGCGTTGCGGGGTGCGCCCGCTGGTGGTCAAGGCGAGAGGCGACGGCGGGCTCCGGGACTGGATGCAGTTGTCGCGCAAGCACGAGATCGATGTCAATTGGGCCACGGCTCATCTGAGCATCTTTGGCGGCAAGCTGACCGACTGCGTCAACGTGGGTGACGAGGTATCAAAGATCGTCACCCGGCTTGGTGTCGCGCTGCCGTACCGGCAATACAAGTGGTATGGCGAACCGCACCCTTCGGTACGCGAGGAATACATGCATCAGGCCAGGCTGATGAATCTCGACAGCTATACCTCGCCGGAGTCGATCGAGAGCCTGAGCAGTCGGCTATGGCGGCGCTACGACCAGCAGGCACTGGCCCTGCTTGCCGAAATCCGCGAGAACCCGAGGCAGGCGGAAGTCTTGATCAAGGGTACCGACTACATTCGTTGCGAGATTCGGCTGGCCAGACATCAGGAAATGATCGTCAAGCTCGAAGATTTCCTGCGGCGCCGCTCCAAGATCGCCCTGGTGGTGCGCCGGGAAGACATCAGAAACGCCAACGGGCTGATGGAGGCGTGTGAAATCCTGTTCGGCGATCAGGCCAGGGAGAAATACGACGAGTATTTCCTGGAGCGATCAGACGCTGGGGGATAGCCCACCCTCGAGCTTCCCGAAGACCCGCCCTTGCCGAGAAACAGGCAAGGCGCACAACGACGTCGAGGAGAACTCGGTGACCCGCTTCTTGGCGAAGTTCTGGATGCACGAAGCAGCACGCGCGCTCGGCTTCCGGACCGGCGTCGTCGCACCGGCAGACGTCGATTGGCAGAAGCTGCCACCGCCGGCCACCAGGAAACAGCCGACCCTCACGATCTCATCTGCGCGCACAAGTCCTTCGGTTTTGACTGGTTCGTTCCCGAACGGTTGAAGATCTCTATGTGCAGGGAGGCGCCCATTCCGATAGAATTTTGGGTTGTTATTCCGTGAGGATATGGCCCGATGCTCCACCTGGGCTTCTTCCAGTTCGTGCACAACGCCAGAATCCGTGGCAAAGGCTTGCTGAAACATCTCCTCAATGCCCTCTTGGCCTAGCCGTCCGAAACGCATAAAGAGCCAAAAAAAGACCTCGAACCGCGTTTGGCTCAGGCGGAACAGGGTCAGCGAGCCGTGTTCTTCGTAGACGCGGCGCACTTTGTCCTTGGTGCCTTCATGTCGGTGGTGTGGTGCTTGACTCGGGTCTGGATCAGGGCGCCCTCGGGCAGGCAGCGCTTCCCTGCCCGGCGGCGGGTTCCGATGCCCGGATCGGGGCGCTTGCCTTCATTCACCGCTTTGGCGCGCTGCTCAATCCGCATGAGCACTTCCACTGCATCGTCATCGAAGGCGTCTTCGAGGCGGACGCTTCAGGAACGGCGACGTTTCAGGAAAGCAGTGCCCCCGACCGGAAATTGCTCGACGAAGTGCAGGCCAAGGTCCGCCGCCGTCTGCTGCGCGCGCTGACCCGGCGCGGTGTGCTTGAGCCGGAAGATGCCGAGACGATGGCAAGCTGGGAGCACGAGGGTGGCTTCTCGGTCGACGCCAGCGTGCGCGTCGAAGGGGCCGACCGCCTGGGCCTGGAACGGCTGCTACGGTATTGCGCTCGACCGGCCTTTGCGCTGGAACGTTTGCGTGAACTCGACGCCGAACACCGGGTCTATGAGCGCGTCAAGCCGGGTCCCTGCGACAGCGTCCGCTGGATGCTCACGCCGCTCAAACGGTTCGAGCGTCTGGCGGCGCTGATTCCACCCCCGCGCCGTCCTCGACATCGGTACTACGGCGTACTGGCGCCCAACGCACCGCTACGCGCACAGGTCACCGCGCTTGCCGGCGTGCCAGAGCGTCCGACCGCGCCGCTGGTTACAGCGACTGAGACGGAGACTGAGCCAATCGCGGCGCCAATCACCGCCCCAGGCGCGTCGTCCGACAGCGAGGAGCAGGCAGAGGAAGCGCCCCTGCGTCGTGCGACCGGCTACGTCTGGGCGCTGCTGCTCACGCGGATCGATGAGGTCTTTCCGCTCGTCTGCCCACGCTGCGGCGGTGAGATGCGAATCATCGCCTTCATCACCGACGCCGGCGCGGTGCGCGACATCCTGACCCATCTGGGCGAGCCAACATCGCCGCCACGCCTGATGCCCGCCCGTGCACCGCCGCTCTGGGAGATGCAGGGCGCCACCATGGGCGAGGACGACCCACAGGCTCAACCGGCACCTGAGTACGAATTCGACCAGCGTATCGCCTGGTAGGTGCGGGTTGGAAGTATCCATGCGCAAAGGTCCAGACTGAAGCCAGACGAGCTGCCATCGCCCGTCGTGGGACGACTCGTGCCTGTGTTCATCGGCCCGGCCGGGCGGATGAACACAGGCACTGGGCGAGGCGGGATTCGGATGACTTTTCATGGGTTCCTGGGACCCAATCCGAGATTGACGCCCGTTGATGAAGGCTCATATACTCCATATACTCTCGATGGTGCCGTTGGATTTCCTATCCTTGGCCATCAGCGTGCGCTAGTCGCATCGATTCTAGACGTCGGAGTTGTAGATCCCCCCTCGTCTGTTATCGCGGCTTTCGATCAGCGTGTCGACGGCTTGCTGGCTCGAACGTTTGAGTGTCGACGCGAAACCTGCACCCTCACCAACCTGCGTGACACCCTCCTGCCCAAGCCGATCTCCGGTGAATGCTGCGTGTGAAGGATGCCGAGAAGCGAATCGAGGAGATCACATGAAACCGTCCGATGTACGACCCGGCGCCCCGGCGCGCATCGAGTACCTGAAGGTACAGAACTTCCGCGCCTTGCGCGAGGTCGAGTTCAAGGAACTGACGCCCTTGACGGTGCTTCTCGGCCCCAACGGCAGCGGCAAGTCCACCGTCTTCGACGTGTTCGCTTTCCTGGCCGAGTGCTTCGAAGTGGGGCTCCGTCGAGCCTGGGACAAGCGCGGCAGGGCCAAGGAACTCAAGACTCGCGGCGGCGAGGGGCCGGTATCGATCGAGATCAAGTACCGCGAGCGGGGTTATCCGCTGATTACCTATCACCTGGCCGTGGACGAGCGCGCTGGCAGGCCGGTGGTGATCGAGGAGTGGTTGCGCTGGAAGCGCGGTAGCCACGGGCAACCGTTTCGCTTTCTCGACTACCGCGAGGGTCTAGGCCGCGCCGTCAGCGGCGAACAGCCCGATGCACAGGACCGGCGCATCGAGGTGCCGCTGAAGTCCTCCGACTTGCTGGCGGTGAACGCGCTGGGTCAATTCGCCGAGCATCCTCGTGTCGCCGCCTTGCGGGAGTTCATCACTGGCTGGTACGTGTCCTATCTGTCGGCAGACAGCGCACGTGGCCAGCCTGAGGCCGGTCCGCGCGAGCGCTTGAGCAAGACCGGCGACAATCTCGCCAACGTGATCCAGTACCTGGCCGAGCAGCACGAGGGACAGCTCGAACGAATCTTTGCCGTGCTGCGTAGCCGCGTGCCACGAATCGAACGTGTACTCGCCGAGACCATGCCGGACGGCCGCCTGCTGCTGCAGATCAAGGATGCGCCGTTCAGCCATCCGGTACTCGCGCGCTTTGCCTCCGACGGTACGCTGAAGATGCTCGCCTATCTGGTGCTGCTTTACGACCCGGTGCCACCTCCCTTCATCGGCATCGAAGAGCCCGAGAACTTCCTGCACCCGCGCCTGCTGCCGGAACTCGCCGAGGAATGCCGAACCGCCAGCGGGCGTACGCAGTTGCTGGTGACTACACATTCTCCCTTCTTTCTCAATGCACTACGGCCGACAGAGGTGCGCGTGCTGTGGCGCGACGAGCAGGGTTACACGCAGACGCAGCGCGCGTCGGACTTGCCCGGTGTGCCCGAGTTTGTCGAACACGGCGCCTTGCTTGGCCATCTCTGGATGGAGGGCCAGCTTGGCGTCGGCGATCCGCTGGTCAATCAGGGAGCGCCAACTCGCCCCCTGCGAGCGCGCAAGCCATGACGGCAATGCATCTGGAATTCCTGGTCGAGGAGCCGTCGATGGAGGCCTTCCTGCGCGCCCTGTTGCCGCGCCTGCTGCCCAGCGATCGCAGCTTCGAGGTGCATCCATTCCAGGGCAAGAGCGACCTCCTGAGCAAGTTGCTGGATCGTCTGCGCGGCTATGCGCAGTGGTTGCCGGAAGACTGGCGCATCGTCGTGGTGGTCGACCGCGACGACGACGACTGCGCGAAACTGAAGACAAAGCTTGAAGCGATGGCCGAGGCAGCCGGATTGATGACGCGATCACGCGCCGCTGGGCGACGGTGGCAACTCGTCAACCGCATCGCGATCGAGGAACTCGAAGCGTGGTACTTTGGCGATTGGCAGGCAGTCTGCCGCGCCTATCCGCGAGTGTCGCCCAACCTTCCGAAGCAGGCAGCCTTTCGCGATCCCGATGGCATCCGCGGTGGCACATGGGAAGCCTTCGAGCGCGTCCTACAGCGGCAGGGTTATTTCAGGACTGGCTTGCGAAAGATCGAGGCCGCGCGAACCTTCGGGACTCAGCTCGATGCCGATCGCAGCCATTCGCGGAGTTTCGTGACGTTCCGCGCGGCGATTGCCGAGGCGATCGCATGAATCATCGACCCCCTGCGACCGAGTTGAGCCATTCATGGCCAGCTTCACCGAATCCCTCGTCGAAGACGCCGCCCTCGCCTGGTTCGAAGCCCTGGGCTACACGGTGCTGCACGGACCGGCCATCGCCGTCAGTCAACCTGGCGCCGAGCGCAGCGACCCGAACTACCACGACGCGATGCTTGACGGGCGGCTCCGCCAGGCACTCGTCAGCCTGAATCCCGACCTACCGCACGCAGCGCTGGAAGACGCCTTTAGAAAGCTGACGCGCAGCGATGTGTTATCGCTAATCGAGCGCAACCGCGCGGTGCCCCGGATGCTCCTCGACGGCGCCACGGTCGCGTACCGCCGCCAGGATGGCTCGATCGCGGGCGCGCAGGCGCGCGTCATCGACTTCGACACGCCGGAGAACAACGACTGGCTGGCCGTCAACCAGTCAGGCTGATGAATCTCGACAGCTATACCTCGCCGGAGTCGATCGAGAGCCTGAGCAGTCGGCTGTGGCGGCGCTACGACCAGCAGGCACTGGCCCTGCTCGCCGAGATCCGCGAGAACCCGAGACAGGCGGAAGTCTTGATCAAGGGTACCGACTACATTCGTTGCGAGATTCGGCTGGCCAGACATCAGGAAATGATCGTCAAGCTCGAAGATTTCCTGCGGCGCCGCTCCAAGATCGCCTTGGTGGTGCGCCGGGAAGACATCAGAAACGCCGACGGGCTGATGGAGGCGTGTGAAATCCTGTTCGGCGATCAGGCCAGGGAGAAATACGACGAGTATTTCCTGGAGCGATCAGACGCTGGGGGATAGCCCACCCTCAAGCTTCCCGAAGACCCGCCCTTGTCGAGAAACAGGCAAGGCGCACAACGACGTCGAGGAGAACTCGGTGAACCCGCTTCTTGGCGAAGCCCTGGGGATGAGCTCGGAAGTGGTCTGTTGACTGGTGATCAAATGAACAGTAGAGTGGCCCGCATCCTGACGGTCATGACTTTCCCGGCCACTGATCATGAAAGTCATCATCGTTTCCCTCTCCCCTGACCCCTCCACTGCGAGGGAGAAGAGAGATTCGTGAGTCGCTGACGCGACTTTCACATGAAGGGCGGAACGGAAGCATAACAATCATGTCTCGAGTGGAGGGGGTGAGGCACGAGGACGTCATCTGGCTTCTGGGCAGCCTCAGCGCACTGTACCGCTTGCCGTTCGAAGCGAGTCTGATCGAGCAGGAGTTTCCGCCGCCGTACACCCTCGCCACCCTGCACGAAGCAGCACGCGCGCTCGGCTTCCGGACCGGCGTCGTCGCGCAGGCAGACGTCGATTGGCAGAAGCTGCCGCTGCCGGCCATTGCGTTTCTGCAGACTGCGGCTGTCCCGGAAGGGCCACCGCCGGTCTGCCACCCGGTTCTGATCGTAAACACCGATGGTCAGTCGCTGCTCTGCTTCGCAGCCGGCAAGCAAACTCCCGAAACACTGCCGATTGCCGAAGCGCACCGGCGTTTCGAAGCGGAAGTCATTCTGCTTGCCAGAAACGCCACCGCCGGCCACCAGGAAACGGCCGACCCTCACGATCTCGTCTGCGCGCGCAAGCCCTTCGGTTTTGACTGGTTTGTTCCTGAACTCGTCAAGCACCGGTCGATCTGGCGCGACGTGTTGCTTGCCAGTCTGGCGATCCAGTTCGTCGGCCTGGCAACGCCTCTGTTCACCCAGGTGATCATCGACAAGGTGGTCGTCCATCAGACGCACGGCACGCTGATCGTACTGGGTGTCGCACTGCTGATGTTCATGCTCTTTTTCGGCAGCATGACCTGGTTGCGCCAGTATCTCATCCTGCACACCGGCAACCGCATCGATGCCGTCCTCGGCGCCCAGGTCTTCCGGCACCTGCTGCAACTGCCGCTTCCCTACTTCGAACATCGCCCGACCGGCACGCTGGTCGCGCGTCTGCAGGGGATCGAAACCATTCGCGAGTTCGTCTCGGGCGCGTCCGTCACCCTGATTCTCGATCTTCCCTTTCTGCTGCTGTTTCTGGCGGTGATGTTCGCCTATAGCTGGCAGCTCTCACTGATCGCCATCGTCCTGCTCGGGGCGATCGCCGTCATCAGTCTCCTGGTCGCACCGCTGTTTCGCACCAGACTCAACCGGCAATTCCTGCTCGGCGCCCGCAACCAGGCATTCCTGACCGAGTACCTTGCGGGCATGGCGACCGTCAAGTCGCTGCAGATGGAACCCGACATCGATCGTAAATATGGCGATTACCTGGCCCAGTACCTTGCTGCCGGCTTCGCGACCCGACAGGTTGGCAATACCTACAACGTGGTGGCCAACGGACTCGAACAGTTGATGACCCTCGCCATCCTGATCGTCGGCGCGCTGCTGGTGATGCAGAACGAGGGCTTCACTGTCGGCATGCTGGTCGCCTTCCAGATGTTCGCCAGCCGCATGAGCCAGCCTCTGCTGCGAATCGTCGGTCTGTGGCAGGAGTTCCAGCAAGCCAGCATCGCCGTCAAGCGGCTCGGCGACATCCTCGACATGCCGCGCGAGCCGCACACGCTGGTTCCGCATCGCCAGAAGCTCGATGAAGCTCTGCTGACCATCGACAAGCTTGCTTTCCGCTACTCCGAACAGCATCCCTGGCTATTCAGAAATCTCGACCTGGCTTTCCCACCGGGTCAGCTGACCGTCGTCACTGGTCCTTCAGGCTGCGGCAAGAGCACGCTGGCGAAACTGCTGCTCGGCTTCTATCAGCCGGTGGAAGGTCACATTGCGCTTGACGGCAAGGACATCCGTCATCTCGCCGCCAACGAACTGAGAGCGACTTTCGGAGTGGTACCGCAGGAGACCGTGCTGTTTTCCGGCACGCTCTACGACAATCTGCTCATGGCGCACCCGCATGCCGGTTTCGAGGAGATCGTCGCCGCCTGCAAGGCCGCCGAGATTCACGAAGTCATCGAACGGTTACCGAAAGGCTATCAGACCGAGATCGGCGAACGCGGCACCGGGCTTTCCGGCGGACAGCGGCAGCGCATCGCCATTGCCCGGGCACTGCTCAAGCGCCCGCGCATCCTGATTTTCGACGAAGCCGTGTCCAACCTCGACCCGCAAACGGCCGGACACCTTGCGTCAACGATCAACCAGCTGAAGGGGAGGGTGACGATGATCTTCATTACCCACCAGGTTCCGGCCGGCCTGCAGGTCGATGAGGTATTCGCTTTTCACGGCACGCCGGGCGCAGTTTCGGTCAAATAAAGCGCTGCTAACGGTCATGACTTTTCCAGGCACCCCCGATCATGAAAGTCATGACCGTTTCCCTTGTATGCTTCGTTTTGTGGTTTTTCGTTCGTTCAAGAGAGGAGATGAAGTCATGGCTGGAAGGGTGTCAAGAGGACCGTGGAATAAATGCGAGAGAGGTATTTTTCTCTTGCGTTTATGCCGCGAAAGCCTCTTGACATCCTGTAAGCCAAGTACACTTGAGGCAGGGGCTGGGGAGGGGTTGATCATCCCCGGCCGCTGCCTCACGGCGAGTGCGGGGTTTGGGGCAGAGCCCCAAGGTTTAGGTCGTAGAGTGCCACGGAGGTGTGGTGGAAACGAGTTCGGAAGGCGACGCACAGCCCGACGCCCCTCTGGGACATCAAGCCCGTGGGAGAGCACTTGGCGTGCATTGTCAGCCGTTTGTCTGAATACCGAACAGTTGCTGGTTGGCACGTGCCGGAAAGCCGTGACCACGTATTTGCAAGGATGGCTATAGATGAACGCTTCTGAATCAACGTTTGTGGGTATTGACGTTTCCAAAGACACGCTGGAGATCGCTTTAGACGACCAATCAAAAACCCAATGCATTGCCAATGCTGACGCTGATATAGCGGCGTTGGTCAAAGAGCTCGTTCCACGTTCTGAGGAGATTGGGGCGATCGTATTGGAGGCCACGGGAGGCTTCGAGCGCCAGGTGGCGGCGGCACTCTGTGCGGCCGGGCTGCCGGTGATGGTGGTCAATCCGAGGCAGGCGCGAGACTTTGCCAAATCCATGGGATACCTTTCCAAGACGGACGCCATTGATGCGCGAGTCCTGTCGCACTTTGCGCGGACACTGCACCAATCGGCGCAGCGGGAACGGCTGTTGATGAAACTGCCCGATGCCAACCAGGAGGCGTTGGAAGCCTTGCTTGTACGCCACAACCAGCTCATTGGCATGCGCGTGGCGGAAGGAAACCGATTGGCCCTGAGCCATGGTTCGCAACACAAGAGCATCAAGGCAGTCCTCAAAATACTGGATCGACAGATCGTGGCGGTTGATAAAAGCATGGCTGGCATGCTGAAAGAGCATTTTGCCGAGAAGCTCGCTTTGTTCAAAGGCTTCAAAGGGGTCGGACCGTGTACGCAAGCGAGTCTGATGGGGGCATTGCCTGAGTTGGGCCAACTCACCCATGCGCAGATTGGCAAGTTGGTCGGAGTCGCTCCATTAAACGCGGACAGTGGTCGCCACAAGGGTAAGCGCATCACCTGGGGTGGTCGAGCGACGGTCCGTACCGCTTTATACATGGCGGCCTTAAGTGCCATACGTTACAACCCCGTCATCAAGACCTTTTATGAACGTTTGCTTGCTAACGGAAAACTCAAAAAAGTCGCGCTGGTCGCTTGCATGCACAAGATGCTGACGATCATGAACGCCATAGTCAAATCGGGTATTCCGTGGAATCCAGAGCATGCAAAATGCGCCTAAAAAAGCTTGACTGGGAACACAGTTGCTCTCCCCCGACCCCTCCCCCGCGAGGGGGAGGGGAGATTCGTGAGTCGCGGACGCGACTTTCACATTAATGAGTGCGCGTGTCGACACGGAACGGCGTCCGGCGCACCGGTGGGCGACAGCCGCAGTGGCTGCTTTCCCGTCGGCATCGCGCGTGATGCCTTGACTTTTTTCTGATGCTGGACTTAAGTACAGATGCCGAAAACTCCTAAGACGATGAGGCACGCCATGGACCCGTTCGCTGCGCTTTCCGGCAGGTTCGTCATTAATGCCGTCCATTCCCAGGCGGCGACTCCGCCGCCTGGGAAGCACCTGAACCGGATCAGCAAGCGCATGCGTGCCCGGCGGCATCGCCCGCTGTCGCCGCCATTCTTCCTTGGCTGTCCTGAAATTCTCTACCCCGCGAGCACGCCGAGGACAAGCGGGGCTTGCTCGGCCGTGTCGCTTGCAGAAAAGACTCTGAAAATTAAGGAGGACTGATATGCCAGCGAAGCCGATTGCCATTTCTCTCAAGTTCGGCCATCTGCAGATGGCCGCGGAAGCCTTCCTGATTGACCGGGATACCGGTAAGAAGCTGTTCCGGGACGCGGATCTGAAAGGCGCACTGGAACCTGGCAACACCCACTCCGCAGCAGGAAAGCTCCCCGCTGCGGCCAACCGTCATGATTGGATCGCCGCATGAACCCGCGCGCGCTCCTCGCGCTCGTGGTCTGCCTGACGGGCTGTTTCTCGCCAAATGCTGCGCAGGAAGCCGACATTGCCGCCCGCCGCAGTCGTTTGCAAACGGCCGAGGCAATGTTTCAGGAACGCTGCAAGAAAGCGGGCGTCACCATCCATCGCACGGCCGAGAACGTCGAGGGCGTGCTGCTGATGAAACTGCGGTCGGGCAAGATCAATTTTGGCGAGCAGTTCCTGCTCGATGACCCGTATGGGCGAGATTTGGGGGGAGACGGGTATATCGTCAGTTTCCTCCGCGGCAGCTTTCAGGCAAATACGAGCGGCACACCTCCGCCCGGCTTTCCGCCGCGTGTCGGCTATCTCTACGTAGAGGCCGTCGATCCCAAGGACGGGAAACGGTACCGCTATACCGGGTCTGTGAAGGCAGTCGGGCGCAAGGATGTCACGGCGGAGAATGTGCGTCGCGAGCTTGCAGCAGACCCTGCTTACGACCTCAACATCTACGCTTACGTCCTCGACAAAGTCCCCGCCCTCGGTCCAGCCCCCCGCTACGGCATCACCTACGACGACCTCTCGACGCGCGAAGAACGCGAGTACTGGATCGCCGGCAGTTCGCTGCGCGTGATCGACCTCAAGACCCAGGAAGTAATGGCCGAGCGTATCGGCTACATGATGGATCGTGCCCAGGGCTCCGGTGCCGGCGGGCGGTCGCCCTGGCTTTTCGCTGCCGATCATGCCTGCCCGAGTTTCGGCACTCGGCATGGGTCTGGCCGACAGCCTCGCCAAGCGCAAGACTTCGCCGAAAAGGTCCTCAAACCCAAATTGGAGAACTGAAAAATGCCTGCTCCGACGATTGCTGACTATCTCAAGTATGCAAGCCTCCAGATGGCGGCTGAGGCATTCATTCGAGACGAAGAAACCAACATCCTCAGGGATTCCAACGAGGATCTTACTGACGCCCTTAAAGAAGGCAACAAGCACACCTCCCGCTTCCCCGAATCCGAAGCCAGGAAATTCGCCGATCCCGTTGACGGCTGGACGGTTCTCGACCAACGCGCCAACACCCCCACTGGCTTCTCCGGCACGCTGTTCAAGAACAACAAAACCAATGAGCTCGTCCTGAGCTTCCGCTCAACCGAATTCATTGACGACGCGGTGCGCGACAACGAGGCGACCAACGTCAAGGAGATCAAGGATACCGGTTGGGCGTGGGGGCAGATCGCCGATATGGAAACCTGGTACGACGAACTGCGCCGCGATCCGGGCAAACTCCAGGGCCAAACGTTCTCGGTCACCGGTTACAGCCTCGGCGGGCATCTGGCCACCGCCTTTCACCTCCTGCACCCGGACGACGTCAAGGAAGTCGTCACCTTCAATGGCGCCGGTGTCGGCAAGGTGAAGAGCGGGGGGCTCGCCGACGGGCTGCGGGCTGCGCTCGATACCTTCAACGGCTTGCGCAGCGACCCCGAACGGATGGCCTTCGCCCTCTCTTCCGGGTCGCCGGCGATCGCCACGTTCTATCGCGAGGTGCGCAGCCATCTCGCCGACGGCAGTTGGACGGTGGCGCAGGCGTCCGATGCGGTCCGCAGCAGCACGCTGACCGGTGGTCTGATCAGCGACCCCGAACGTGAGGCTTTCGCCCAGGAGAAGAAGCGTCTGCAAACCGCACTCGAAGAGATCACCAAGTTGCAGGCGGATATCGTACGCGTCGCCGGACTCATCGCCGGTGGCGAAGGAGAGGGCGCGGCAAGCTCTCCGAAAGCAGTCCCCGCCAAGGAGATCCTGGCGCTCGACCTCGACTACCGGCTGGCGGTCTCGTTCGCCGCCGAGCGAACCGTCCCCGCCAGCCTCCTCAGCGGTGCGCTGCGCAGTATTGGCAACAAGGTTTACGGGGAGCCCCTGTTCACCAATCAGTACGATCTCGTCGGACGGGAAACGACCACCGCAGAATGGTCGGCAGTGGCACATTCGCAGTGGCACCACGGCAGCGACGTCCGGGTATTCATCGAAGACCAGCCGTTCTCGCGCGGAAATTATCTCTCCGAAGTGACCAGGGAGTCTCTCAAGGCGCGTGACTTCAAGGGCCTGGTCAACCACTACGCGGTCAACGACTTCGGCGACAACCACAGCCTGGTGCTGATCATCGACTCGCTGAATGTCCAGAACGCTCTGTTGCAACTGGTTCCTGAAACGCAGCGCGCCGCCACTACTGAGGCCCTCGACACTGTCTTGCGCCAGGCCTCCTGGCACCAGGCAGAAAGCAAAAACGGCATGCAGGGCAAGGCCGAAGGGGATGTTCTGGAAACCGTCGTCAATGCCCTCGCCGACCTGTTGCTCGGCTCGCAGCCGCACGACCAGCGCCTGCAAGGCAGCCTCGACGGCAACACCTTCTCGAGAACCGACAACATCGATCGCTACGCCGGCCGCGACGCGCTCTACGCCAAGCTCGACGCCATCACCGGCAGCCCGACCTACCGCGCTCTTGCCGGCCAGTTGACGCTCAAGGTGGTCGACCCCGACATCGAGCGCGCAGCGCGCAGCGACTTCGCCGCTTTCGCCGCGCTGTACACCCTGAGCCCCTTCGTGTTGTCGGCCGGCAATCCGGAAATTCTGAAAGCCGCATTGAGTAGCGCCTGGAGCGACCTCTACACCGACTGGGAGGCGGACCAGGCCGCTCTTGCCACCGGCGCAGACCCGCTTTCGCTTAGGATCAGTGACGCCTGGTTGCACGACCGCGCCGATTTCATGCAACGCCTTCTGTGGTTCAACGCCAACAACAAGAACCCGGAACAAGTGACCCTCGACCCGGCAAAGGACAGTCATCGGTATCAGACGGACAGCACTTATTTCGAAGATTCCTTCAGTGCCTACAAGATCGCCCAAGGCTTCCCGTCCGACAGCCCCTTGACCAGTACCCGGCGCCACCTCTTCGGTGACGGCGAGGCCAACACGCTTTCCGGTGGTGGCGTAGACGACGATCTCTACGGCGGCACCGGCAACGACACCCTCAACGGCAACAACGGTGCCGACTATCTCGAAGGCAACGCCGATCACGACACGCTCGATGGCGGAGGCGAAAACGACACTTTGAACGGTGGTCCCGGCGATGACGTCCTGATCGGTGGCGACGGCGAAGACACGTACGTCATCAACCGCGGCGACGGCAACGATCGTATCGTCGATACCGGCAGGAACTTCCTCAAGTACAACGGCAAACTGATCGCCGGTCTCTTCGTCCAGAACCCCGGCTCGGACATCTACACCTTCGTCGGCGACGAAGGCTTTGAGATGAAGTTCCACTCCCCAGGCGTTCTCACCCTCGACGACCGCACGTCGCTTACCTTCGACCACTACAGCAGCCCGGAAGCCTTTGCCGAAAGCGACTTTGGCATCCGGCTCGCGCAGGCTCCGGACGCTGCCAGAATCACCCGGGAAATCGTCGGCGATCGACAGGTCGTAGACTTCGATCCTGCCCTGGACGGCATCCAGTCCCGGTATGACGACCTGCGCAACCTGATCAGAGATCCCGCAATTCCCGCTCTCGGGGCAACGGACATCCTGCATAACAGCGTCGGCAACGATCACATGATTCTCGGCGATGGCTTCAATCTGGCGCTGGCGGTTCCGGACGCCGCTGGTGAAACCCAGCCCTTTCTCACTCAACGCACTGGCGACGACTGGATCGTCGGCGGCAAGAAGGTGGATTTCGTGGTCGGCGGAAGCGGGCGCGATACCATCGAAGGCGGTCCTGGGGGGTTCGATCTGCTGGCCGGTGGTGACGCCGACGACATCCTCTTTGCCGACCGAGCCGAGACGCTTGCTCTCCAGGTCAGGGAAGCCGGCAACAACGAGCGCGGTGACCTCGTCTCGGGTCAGGGTGGCCATGACATCCTGTATGGTTCTCCCAGCACGGATCTCATCTACGGTGGAGCCGGCAATGACTTTCTTGGCGGTTTGGGTGGCGACGACTATCTTTTTGGCGATCAGGATCGCTTTGTCTACGGCGCCTGGAATGTCCACCGCAACGAATTTGAGTTCGTTGTCGAGCTCACGGCCATCGATGACCAATTCCAGGAAGGTCCCCCCGGCAGCGGCAACGACACGATTACCGGCGACAAGGGCAACGATGTGGTCTGGGCTGGAGCCGGCAACGACGATGTCGACGGGGGCGACGACAACGACATCCTGTGGGGCGGGGATGGCAACGACTTCCTGGTAGGCGGTAACGGCGAAGATTTTCTGCATGGCGGCGCTGATGACGATACCCTCGAAGGCAGTGCCGGCCACGACACCCTGATCGGCGCCGGCGGCGGGGACAAGCTGCAGGGGGGCAGCGGCAATGACAACCTGCAGGGCGACGCCGGCGGCTCGGCGGTCACCGAACAAGGCGACGACAGACTGTATGGGGACGCCGGCGACGACATCCTGCTGGGATTCGCCGGTAGCGATACCCTTTTCGGTGGCGACGGCGATGACGAACTGTACGGCGATACGGACCTCACGCCTTTGGCCAGCCAGGGCCATGACCTGCTGAACGGCGGCGCTGGCAACGACTACCTGCGCGGCTACGCTGGCAACGACACTCTTGAAGGCGGTGGCGACAACGACTCGCTGCTCGGCGAGGGCGGCCAGGACTGGCTTGCCGGCGACGCCGGCAGGGATCAACTGTCCGGCGGCGACGACAACGACACCCTGATGGGTGGCGCCGACAGAGACTATCTGGAAGGCGGTGGTGGTAACGATACCCTGGTTGGCGGTATCGGTATCGACTATCTGACCGGTGACGCAGGCGATGACCACTATCTCTTCGCCAGCGGCGACAGCCTGCCCGATGGGTCCGGCATGACCGAGCGAGTCGTCGATCGCGAAGGCAGCAATACCATCGTCTTCCTCGACGCCACGTCAGCCGAACTGCGCCTCGACAGCTTCGCCGGAACCCTGATCATCGACTATGGCAGCAGCGATCGACTGAGCGTCATCGACGGCGTCATCGGCAGCGTGCAACACTACCAGTTCGCCCACGGCGAGACGCTGAGCCACAGCGAACTGATTGGTCGCCAGGCCGATGCGCCGATGAGCGAGGATCGCGATGGATCAAGCATTCGCTTCGGCGGCGAGCACGATGACGACCTGACCGCCACCGCCGGCCACGCGACGCTCTCGGGCGGTCGCGGCAACGACATCCTGCATGGCGACGGTGGTGGCAACACCTATCTCTACAGCCTGGGCGACGGCAGCGACCGGATCATCGATCGCAGCCCGAAGATCGACGCCACCGGTGCCCGGCTGTTCAACACCTTGCGCTTCGGTGCCGGCATCATGCCGGACGACCTCAAGCTGGAGCTGGGCTCGCTCAGGATCCGGGTCGGCAGCGACCCCGACGACGCCATCCACATCGACGGATTCAATCCTGACGATGCCCTCGGGATCTCCACTCCCCCGGCGATCGACCGTTTCGAGTTCGTCGGCGGCGCCGTGCTGACTTACCCCGAATTGCTCGCCAAAGGCTTCGACCTCGTCGGTACGATAGGCAACGACACGCTCAGTGGCACCAGCGTCAGCGACCGTCTCGATGGCGGCTCCGGCAACGACCGCCTGCGCGGCGGTGGCGGTTCCGACACCTATTCCTGGGGAATCGGCAGCGGCCAGGATCACATCGACAACGTCGACAGCTCGACCGGCAAGACCGATACGGTGGCGATCGGCAACGAACTGCTGCCGGGAGACCTCGTTCTCAGGCGCAACGGCGACGACCTGATCGTCAGCGTGCGCGGCACCGACGATCGGCTGACAGTGCTCAGGCACTACGCCGGCGCACCCATCGACGTCATCCGTTTTGCCGACGGCAGACATTGGAGTGTCCTTGAAATCGACGAGCACCTGGAGAATCGGCTGACCGATGGTAACGACATCCGCACGGGCACGCCGGGCAACGATATCCTCGACGCCCTCGCCGGCGACGATGTGGTCGATGGCATGGCGGGTGATGACGAGATCGCCGGCGGTTCCGGCAACGACACGCTGCATGGTGGCGACGGCAAGGACCTGCTCAGCGGTGGCGATGGCGCCGACAGCCTCCATGGTGATGGCGACGACGACAGCCTGGACGGCGGCAGGGGTGCCGACCAACTCGACGGTGGTCGTGGCGGCGATACCTACCGCTTTGGCCACGGCAGTGGCAGCGACCGCATCGTCGACAGCGGCGAAGCGAGCGCAAGCGACGTGATCGTGTTTGCGGCGGAGGTGACGCCGGTGGACCTCAAACTCGGTCGCGAGGGCAACGATCTGATCCTCCAGATCATCGGCAGCGGCGACCGGTTGACCGTGGTCGACGCATTTGCGCCGGGCGCTGGCGCGAAGGCGGTCGAACGTATCGTGTTTTCCGGATCGGCGACGGTCTGGGCGGCCAACGACATTCGTGCACGACTGCTTGCCGACGCTGCGACGGCTGGCAACGACATGATTGCCGGCCTGGAGGATACCGCCAACCGCATCTACGGCCTCGACGGCAACGACACCCTGAGCGGTGGCGCGCTCCCGGACCTGCTCGACGGCGGCAACGGCAACGATCTGCTCAACGGCTTGGGAGGAGATGACCGTTTGCTGGGCGGTGCCGGTGACGACCTCCTCAATGGGGGTACTGGGGCCGATACGCTGTCCGGTGGCCCGGGCCAGGACGTATTGAGCGGGGAAACTGGCAGCGATACCTATGTCTTCGCACGTGGCGACGGGCCCGACGTGATCACCGATGGTGATCTCACGCCGGGTCACGTCGATACCCTGCAGTTTCCCGATCTCAGGGCTGCCGATGTCACGGATACCCTGCGCGCCAACAACGACCTGGTGATCCTGTTCGGCGCAGCCGATCGGGTTACCGTCAAGAATCAGTTTCTTGCGGCCGCCAGCGAGATCGAGCGCTTCAGCTTTACGGACGGCACCGTCTGGGATGCGGCCAGCGTCCGCGCCGGCCTTACTGCCATCGGCGGCAGCACGGGCAATGACACGATCACCGGATCGGCCAGCGACGCCAACCGGATCTACGGTCTGGATGGCCACGACCGGTTGAAGGGAGGCGCCCAGGCAGACCTGCTCGATGGCGGCAATGGCAATGATCTCCTCGATGGCCTGGCCGGGTCCGATACCCTGGTCGGTGGCCTGGGGGACGATATCTTCGTCGTGGATAACGCCGGTGACGTCATCGTGGAGAACCTCGGTGAAGGTAGCGATACCGTCGAGGCATCGATCTCCTTCGATCTATCGGCCAAAGGCGCCCATATCGAGGAACTGAGACTGTCGGGAGCGAGTGCGCTTGCCGGTACGGGTAACGCGCTCGACAACAGCATGAGGGGCAATTCGGCAGCGAACGTGCTGATCGGCGGTGCAGGAAACGACAGTCTCTACGGCGCGAGTGGCAAAGACACCCTCGATGGAGGGATCGGCAACGACTATCTGAATGGAGGCGGCGGCGACGGAGACGATACCTATCGCTTCGGTCGAGGCTCGGGTCAGGATCGCCTGGTAGACAATAAGGTGATCACCCGGGATGACGTGGATGTCGTCTCGTTTGGAGAAGGAATCACCCCGCAGGACATCACGTTTTCCGCGATGACCAATCAAAGTTGGCTGCTGTCGCTGGCGGGAACGCCGGATACCCTGGAGCTGGTCGCGGACGCCGGGTTTAGGTACGGGAACGGACAACCCGTTATTCCCATCAGGAGAATTGAATTCGCCGGTGGCCTGCTGGCCAGCCTCTCCGGCGCGCTGGTCGGTACTGCCTCCAACGATAACCTGTATCTGTATGTCAGGCCATTCGGAAGCGGCAAGGTGCCGGTCAAGGTCCGGATGGACGGTGGCGCCGGCAACGACACAATGAATGGCGATACCGGCAACGACACGCTGCGTGGCGGTATTGATAACGACCTCATCTACGGTGACACATCAGGCGCCTTCGGAAACGATGAGATTTATGGCGACGACGGTGATGATACCCTCTACGGCGGCAGTTCGATCTATGGTCGTCAAGGGACGGACCTGCTCGATGGCGGCACCGGCAATGACATCCTCTACGGTGCCGGCACGGTGCGTTATGGGCGGGGTTACGGCCAGGATCGCGTCATCCACAGGGCAGACCGCATCGATCTCTTCGACCTTCTCCCAGGAGATATCAGCCTGCAGTACCGGACCGACGGCCTCTATTTCAATGTCAACGCCAGCGACTGGTTGAAGATTGAAACGACCGAGCGGAGCATCACGGTTGATAGCGTGTCTTTCGCGGATGGTTCGTCGTGGGACCGGCGAGCGATCGAGGCGATGGTTGCTAGCCAGGGGAACCTTGCCCCGCAGATCGATGTTCCGCTGGCCCCTGTGCTTGCCGTGAAGGGACAGGCCTTCTCTTACGTGCTTCCCGAGAATACGTTCCGTGACCCGAACTCTGGTGATTCGCTCAGATGGTCGGTCAGTGGGCCGTACTGGTTCAGCTTTGACCCGGCGACGCGCAGGATCAGCGGAACGCCGGAAAATGTCGGCAGCGCGACATTGTCTGTTGCCGTGAGGGACTCCGGTGGTGCCAGGGCCTATCAGTTTCTGGAGGTGAGGGTCAGGGAAACCAATCACGCACCGATAGTGAATAGAACGATTCCCTCCATGGTCGTCCAGGAAGGGGTGCCAATCAATCTGAGCATTCCCGCCGATACCTTCATCGACGAAGACGCAGGAGATACCCTGACTTTTGCTGCGACCCTCGCCGACGGCGGTGCGTTGCCGACATGGTTGGTCTTCGATGCCAGATCGGGCACGATTGGCGGCACGCCGCCCGTGGGTGGACTCGGCGATCTCAGCCTTCGCATCATGGCCAGCGATAGTTTGGGGGCGTCTGCCGCAACGCCATTGACGTTGCGGATCGTCGCCACCACAGGCTCGTCGATTACCGGGACAGCGGGTAATGATGTGCTCAACGGCAAGTCGGGAAACGACTGGTTGAACGGTGGAACGGGGGCCGATACGATGAGCGGCGGCCAGGGTGATGATACTTATGTCGTCGATGATGCAGGCGATCTCGTCATCGAGAGCTTGAACGAGGGAGTGGATAGTGTTCAGAGTTCGGTCAGCCATACGCTCGCTAAGCATGTCGAGCACCTCACGCTGACTGGGATCGCACCAATAAACGGTACCGGCAACGAACTCAACAACCAGATCACCGGCAACAGCGGAAACAATGTCCTGAATGGCGGCCTCGGCGCCGACACGCTGGTCGGCGGTCTCGGTGACGACAGCTACACCGTTGATCGCGCCGGCGACCAGGTCATCGAAGCGGCCGACGAAGGCAACGACATCGTCCACAGCCCGATCAGCTGGGTTCTCGGCGACCACCTCGAACGGCTCAACCTGACCGGCAGTGACCCTGCCGACGCGACCGGCAATGACCTCGCCAACACACTCTACGGGCAGACCAACAGCGCCGCCAACCTGCTCACCGGCGGTCTGGGCAACGACATCTATCATCTTGGCAGCGGCGACCGCGTGGCCGAAAATGCCGACCAGGGCAACGACAGTGTCTATGGCTATGGCAGCGAGCACACCCTCGCGGCCAACGTCGAGAACCTCTATCTCGCCGTCACCGGCGCCGCCACGCTGACCGGCAACGAACTCGCCAACAGCCTGCGCGGCAACGCCGGCGACGACCGACTCATCGGTCTCGATGGCAAGGACACGCTCAACGGCGGCCTCGGCGCCGACACGCTGGTCGGCGGTCTCGGTGACGACAGCTACACCGTTGATCGCGCCGGCGACCAGGTCATCGAAGCGGCCGACGAAGGCAACGACATCGTCCACAGCCCGATCAGCTGGGTTCTCGGCGACCACCTCGAACGGCTCAACCTGACCGGCAGTGACCCTGCCGACGCGACCGGCAATGACCTCGCCAACACACTCTACGGGCAGACCAACAGCGCCGCCAACCTGCTCACCGGCGGTCTGGGCAACGACATCTATCATCTTGGCAGCGGCGACCGCGTGGCCGAAAATGCCGACCAGGGCAACGACAGTGTCTATGGCTATGGCAGCGAGCACACCCTCGCGGCCAACGTCGAGAACCTCTATCTCGCCGTCACCGGCGCCGCCACGCTGACCGGCAACGAACTCGCCAACAGCCTGCGCGGCAACGCCGGCGACGACCGACTCATCGGTCTCGATGGCAAGGACACGCTCAACGGCGGCCTCGGCGCCGACACGCTGGTCGGCGGTCCCGGTGACGACAGCTACACCGTTGATCGCGCCGGCGACCAGGTCATCGAAGCGGCCGACGAAGGCAACGACATCGTCCACAGCCCGATCAGCTGGGTTCTCGGCGACCACCTCGAACGGCTCAACCTGACCGGCAGTGACCCTGCCGACGCGACCGGCAATGACCTCGCCAACACACTCTACGGGCAGACCAACAGCGCCGCCAACCTGCTCACCGGCGGTCTGGGCAACGACATCTATCACCTTGGCAGCGGCGACCGCGTGGCCGAAAATGCCGACCAGGGCAACGACAGTGTCTATGGCTATGGCAGCGAGCACACCCTCGCGGCCAACGTCGAGAACCTCTATCTCGCCGTCACCGGCGCCGCCACGCTGACCGGCAACGAACTCGCCAACAGCCTGCGCGGCAACGCCGGCGACGACCGACTCATCGGTCTCGATGGCAAGGACACGCTCAACGGCGGCCTCGGCGCCGACACGCTGGTCGGCGGTCCCGGTGACGACAGCTACACCGTTGATCGCGCCGGCGACCAGGTCATCGAAGCGGCCGACGAAGGCAACGACATCGTCCACAGCCCGATCAGCTGGGTTCTCGGCGACCACCTCGAACGGCTCAACCTGACCGGCAGTGACCCTGCCGACGCGACCGGCAATGACCTCGCCAACACACTCTACGGGCAGACCAACAGCGCCGCCAACCTGCTCACCGGCGGTCTGGGCAACGACATCTATCATCTTGGCAGCGGCGACCGCGTGGCCGAAAATGCCGACCAGGGCAACGACAGTGTCTATGGCTATGGCAGCGAGCACACCCTCGCGGCCAACGTCGAGAACCTCTATCTCGCCGTCACCGGCGCCGCCACGCTGACCGGCAACGAACTCGCCAACAGCCTGCGCGGCAACGCCGGCGACGACCGACTCATCGGTCTCGATGGCAAGGACACGCTCAACGGCGGCCTCGGCGCCGACACGCTGGTCGGCGGTCCCGGTGACGACAGCTACACCGTTGATCGCGCCGGCGACCAGGTCATCGAAGCGGCCGACGAAGGCAACGACATCGTCCACAGCCCGATCAGCTGGGTTCTCGGCGACCACCTCGAACGGCTCAACCTGACCGGCAGTGACCCTGCCGACGCGACCGGCAATGACCTCGCCAACACACTCTACGGGCAGACCAACAGCGCCGCCAACCTGCTCACCGGCGGTCTGGGCAACGACATCTATCACCTTGGCAGCGGCGACCGCGTGGCCGAAAATGCCGACCAGGGCAACGACAGTGTCTATGGCTATGGCAGCGAGCACACCCTCGCGGCCAACGTCGAGAACCTCTATCTCGCCGTCACCGGCGCCGCCACGCTGACCGGCAACGAACTCGCCAACAGCCTGCGCGGCAACGCCGGCGACGACCGACTCATCGGTCTCGATGGCAAGGACACGCTCAACGGCGGCCTCGGCAAAGACATCCTCGAAGGCGGAGCCGGCAACGACGCGCTGACCGACAGCAGTGGCAGCACGCTGTTCAATGGCGAGGCCGGCAACGACATCCTCAGCGGCGGCGCTGACGCGGAGTTTTATCTGGGGGGCGCCGGCAACGACATGCTGCGCACCGGCGCCGGCAACGATGTCATCGTCTTCAACCGGGGCGATGGTCGCGACACGCTTGTGGCCAGTGACTCAGGCCAGGGCGTTCTCTCGCTCGGCGGCGGCATTGCTTACTCGGATCTATCGTTCAGCCAGTCGAATGGCGACCTCGTCGTGACGATCGGGAGTGGTGACCAGATCACCTTCAAGGACTGGTATGCCGCAGGCTCGAACCCCTCCATCCGCAGCGTGCTCCGTCTGCAGGTGATCGCCGAGGCCATGGCCGACTTCGATGCCGGCGGGAGCGATCCGCTGCGTGACCAGAAAGTGGAAACCTTCGATTTCGCTGGCCTGGTCGATGCCTTCGACGCCGCCCGCAGCGCTGCCCCGACACTCACCCACTGGGCGTTGAGCGATGCCCTGACCCGCTTCCAGCTCGCCGGTTCGGACAGCGCTGCGCTCGGCGGCGATCTCGCCTACCAGTACGGCCGCAACGGCAGCCTGACGGGAATCGGCGTGACGCCGGCAAGCGGCGTTCTCGCCGACCCGGCGTTCGGCAACTCGGCCCAGGCACTGACGCCGCTGGTCGGATTGCAGATTGGCACGCAACGACTCGCGTGAGGATCCTGATGACCGTTGAGTGGCGAAGGGCCACCGTTCCGTCCGCCCACTGATCGCAGCACTGTCATGCCTGCCCGGTTCAAGCCGAAGCCGCTCGAAGTCGATCCGCTCGACTTTTCACCAGCCCTGCTGCGACTCACTGACTCGCCGCCCAATCCGCTCGGTCGCCAAGTGCTCTGGACCCTGCTGGCCCTGCTTGCAGCGCTGCTTTGCTGGGCGCTGCTCGGCCAACTCGACATCGTCGCCGTTGCCGAAGGCAAACTGATCCCGCAAAGCTACCTGAAGATCGTACAACCGGCCGAATCCGGCATCGTCAAGGAGATTCTGGTCAGCGAAGGAGAAACCGTTCGTGCCGGGCAAGTGCTGATGCGCATGGACACGCGGATCACCGACGCCGATTTCAGATCGCTGATGGCCGAGCACCAGCGCAAGCGCGCGACGCTCGCGCGCATCGACGCCGAACTGGCCGATCGGCCGTATGTCCCGGCGGACGGCGATGCCCCCGAACTGTCCCGGGAAATGGCCGCCCAATACCGTGCCAACCGGGCTGCTCTCGAAGCCTCGCTGGCCGAAGAGAAAAGCCGTCTGCTCAAGGCGCGTCACGAGTTGGCCTCGGCCGAACAGATCCGCAGCAAACTTGCCGACACGCTGCCGCACTACCGCGCACAGGACGAGGCCTTCGACAAACTTGCCAGGGATGGCTTTGCCGGCCCGCTGATGGCGAGCGACAAGAAGCGCGAACGGATCGAAAAGGAGCAGGAACTGAAAACGCAGGATCACCTGATCGCCTCCGCCAGGGCCGGCATCTCGCAATCCGAGCGCAAGCTGGCGCAGATCGACAGCGACTACCGGCGCCAGCTGCATGCCGAACGTAACGAAGTCCAGGGCCAGTCCGACCGGCTGGCGCAGGAACTCGCCAAACAAAGTCACCGCCAGACACTCCTCGAACTCAGGGCCAGCCAGGACAGTGTCGTCAAGGAACTGACCACACACAGTCCGGGCACCGTCGTGCAACCGGGCACCGTGCTGCTTACGCTGGTACCGAAAAACGACATCCTGCGTGCCGAAGTCTGGGTGTCCAACGAAGACATTGGCTTCGTCCGGCCGGGGCAAGCGGTCAAGCTCAAATTCGCTGCTTTCCCATTCCAGAAGTACGGCATGGTCGAAGGGACCGTCGAGCATGTCGGCGCCGACTCGGCGGACAACCCGGGCGGCCCGGCGGCAACAGGCCGGAATGACTCCCTGGTCAGGAGCCGGCCATTGGGATACAAGGCGCTGGTCGCACTCAAGGACATGCATCTGGCGATCGATGGCCAGCACTTTGCCCTTGGCGCAGGCATGCAGACGCATGCCGAAATTCGCCTTGGGCAGCGAACCGTAGCCGAGTATCTGCTCTCGCCGGTGCGTAAGGCCTGGCACGAGGCGGCCAGGGAACGTTGAGCAGGGCTGGTCATCGAGTCCTCCGGCAACCTACTCCTCTGCTTCTTACTTCTTGTTCTTCACACAAATCTCTCCGGTATAGAATGCGGCACCCCCTACTTCCTGTCCCGCTACCGCGATGGTCCCGGACGCGCCATCGAAACCCCCGGTTCCCCCGACGATCTTCAGAATCTGTCCAACCATCTGGACGTCGGTCGGGGATATTGGTATATAAGGGGTGATCGCCCCCGTGTCTTGTGTGTATAGAGTACCCGACCGGCCCGTTACCAGTTTGCCGGTCAGCACCGCATTGGAGGTGCTTCCACTAGAATGGGCGCTTTGCCAGACTGCGACCAGCGCAAGTTGCAGGCATGATCCGCACCCGTTTTGCGCCTGCGAAGAATCCATGATCCCCCGTTTTGCGCCTTCGCCAACCGGTTTCCTGCATATCGGTGGTGCGCGCACTGCCCTTTTCGCCTGGGCTTACGCCCGCCGCCACGCCGGCCGCTTCATCCTGCGCATCGAGGACACCGACCTGGTACGGTCGACTCCGGAAGCGGTGCAGGCGATTCTTGACGGCATGCACTGGCTGGGCCTCAACTACGACGAGGGGCCCTTCTACCAGACGCAGCGGATGCCTCGCTACCGCGCCGTGATCGAAGAGATGCTCGCCGCCGGCAGCGCCTACCGCTGCTACATGACGCCGGACGAACTCGATCGCTGCGCGAGGAGCAGCGTGCTGCAGGGCCTCAAGCCACGTTATGACGGCCGCTGGCGGCCGGAGCCGGGCAAGACGCTGCCGACGCCGCCGGTGGGGTGCAGCCGGTGGTCGCTTCAGAAATCCGACCGACGGGGTGGTCGCCTGGGATGACCTCGTCAAGGGTCGGATCGAAATCGCCAACGCGAACTCGACGACCTGGTCATTGCGCGCGCCGATGGCACGCCGACCTACAATTTCTGCGTCGTCGTCGATGACTGGGAAATGGGCATCACGCACGTCATCCGCGGCGACGACCACGTCAACAACACGCCGCGCCAGATCAACATCCTGCAGGCGCTCGGCGCGCAGGTGCCGCTTTATGCGCACCTGTCGATGATTCTTGGCGACGATGGCCAGAAACTGTCGAAGCGGCACGGCGCGGTCAGCGTCATGCAGTACGACGACGAAGGCTATCTGCCGGAAGCGGTGCTCAATTATCTGGCGCGCCTGGGCTGGTCGCATGGCGACGACGAGATTTTCTCGATGCCGCAGTTCTGCGAGTGGTTCGACCTCGACCATATCACCCCGTCGGCAGCGCAGTTCAACACCGAGAAGCTGAACTGGCTCAATGCGCACTACCTCAAGCGCGCGAAACGGCGCGCTGGCAGATCTGCTGCGGCCACGCCTGCAGGCGCGCGGCGTGACGGTCACCGCGCACCGTCGCTGGCAGCGATCATCGACGTTGCACAAGGGAGGGTGTCGCAACCTCAACGAACTGGCCGACCTCGCGGAAGTGTTCTACATCGACCTGCAGCCGAAAGCGGAACTCCTGGCGAAACACCTGACGCCGGAAACGCTGCCGGCTGCTGGCAGATTTCGTCGATGGCCTGCCGGAGGTCGCCTGGGAAGCGGCCGCGCATCGGCGCCCTGATCAAGGAATGCGTCGCCAGGCACGGGTTGAAGATGCCCAAGTCTCGCGATGCCGAGCTGCGCGGGTGCTGCTGACCGGCCTCTGGAGCAGACGCCGTCGGTCGATGCCCTGCGTCGGCGACAATCTTTCCGCGCGAGACGGTGCTCATGGGCAACCTTCTTGATCAGGCCGAACTACGTCCGTCGCCCCGAAGGCGGTGATCGCGGCGGTGACGAGATCCGGGTGGATACGTTCGAGATCGGCTCGGGACTTGAACAGGATGTCGGTGGCCAGTTCCGCCTGGTCCATGCCGAACCAGTAGCCGTCGAACCCGGCCGCGGCGATGGCCGGGAGGAGCGGATTGACCGCCGCCACTTGGCGAATCAGAAAGGTGGGCCACTCCATATGCTTGAACTGCTCGGCGAGTTTGGCGGTCGCGTCGAAATCGGAAACCCAGAGAATCTTGTGGTCGCTGCGCTCGAAGGCGATCCCGTCGTGCTGCAGTTGCCGACACATCCACTCCCGGCCATTGACGTAAATCTGGGTCGAGTACGGCGCCCAAGTCTGGATACGCACGTGCATCCAGCCAAAAACCGGGTCGATCAAGTACCAGTACAGGTGCAGGCACCGGCGATTACGCCGGACAATTTCCAGGCGCTGTGTCTTGCGATTGCCGGCGACGGCCAACGAGACACAGGGTTCGAGCACCGAGAAGATGCAGACCAGGCCTTCGGTGACCCCGTCTTGCTCGGCAATAGCCCGGGCCATCGCTTCTTTCGATTGACCGCTGGCGTGCGTGTGCGCGGAGTCGAGGTAGCGGTAGGGACGCCCCGCTTGTTCGGCGGCCGCCTTGGCGTGTTGTATGAGGGCTTCGGTTTCGCCCTCGAAGAATTTCCCGGCATCTTTGAGCAACACGCCCCGCTTGTACAGGTAGCGGCCAAACGCTCCATCCGGAAACATCGCGGAGGTAGCCCTTGAAGATGATCCGGTCGAATCCTTCAACGACACCCAGGATTGACTCCCGGTGTTTTTCCAGGAAAATGTCCATGTCGCCTCCGTTGTCGTGCGGTGGTCTACCTCCTGCGTGAGGTTGAGGATATTGTCCTCGCAAATTCAATCCGGCGCCAACGTGAGGCGACATCCTTTTTGGTTGTGGCCAACGGCCGCGCTATGGCAAGTGAGTTGTGTCCACCCGGGATCTGCGACCGCAGCGAGCCTGACAACGAGAATGGGCAGCAAGCCAGGAGATCCCATCGTCGGCGCGGAACAAGCGCACTTCCCGACAAGCCTGAAAAGCGAGGAGGGAAGCATCGGAGGTGGGAAGTCGGAGGTGCCCATAGTAGCGACGAACGCGGGTAATGCCGCGGGAGCCAAGGGGCACCAGTTCGAAGAGTCCAACCGGCGAGTTTCGTTACGCTCGATGGATCAGCCCAGCAATCGGTCCAACAGTTCGTCGCGACTGACGCCTTGGTGAGCTGCAACCGCCGCAAGTATGGCCGCCAGGGTGCCGATGCGCAACGGGTCGTGAGTGGGAATCGTGATGTGATGTTCGCCACGTTCCAGCGTCGTCAGCCGAACGTGGCTGCCGGTTTGTCGCGTCACGGCATACCCAAGCTTCGCCAACTGTCGGATCAGGACCGGCCCGGACAGGTCGCGCGGCAGCTTCATGCCGCCAGCGATTCTTCCCGCGTGATGTGCAGGCGGATCACGCTCGGCCTCTTGTCGTCGTCGAAATGGCAACGCACGGCATCGCGCACTTGCGTGTACAAGCCGGGCAGGTCGTCAGCTTCGGTCAGTATATCCGCCCCAACCGCGCGGGCCGTGAAGCCGCCTTCGGGGGCTTCTGCGACGATGAAGTGAATTTCGGTCATGGCTAATGGCCTCGTGATAATTGATGACTGTACGCCAGTCTGCGAGCAGAGGGGGTCGGGTTTTTCCTCTTGCCGGTCGGCGGAGATCTCAACCCGCGATTTCCAGCCGTGTTTCAATCCGGTCGATTCGCGCCTTGATCTGGTCGATTGTCGACGTTGTCGCTCATGGTCAAACCTCCTCGACTCAAGTCTATCGCCAAGCGGACGGATTTCCAAACGATGAAAATCGCCCACCAAACACCATTCGCGTGCGACGCGCCCCTGCCCCCACTGATCACCCACAACTCCCTACCGCCCCACAAGCCGTACAGAAATCGCATCCGTCCTTCCGGATCACCGTCAGATTCCCGCACTCACTACATAGTTTTCCAGGTGTCGGCTGCGTGGCCGTGCTGCCTGCCGGCGTCTGCAGAATCCCCATCTGCTGCCTGGGCAGGCCGGTCTCGTCGAGGATGCCGAGCATCGCGTAGCGGTGGATGATCAGTTGCGCGAGGTAGGCCACCGTCGAGGGGTAGGTGGTCTGGCGGCGGGTGCCGGATGAAGGCCATGAAGTCGCCGAGCGGTTCGGAGTAGTCGAGGAGTTTCCGCAGCTTCATGCCGCTCCACGCCGGGTCAATGACGCGCATGTCGAGCGACAGCGTCTTGGCGACGGCGCCGAAGCCGCGCGGCTGCTCGGGGCCATTGACCCAGACCTCGAAGGGCCAGCGGCGCTCGTCCTGGTCGACCTGGCCGACGAAGAGTGCGAATTTGCCGTGCGTGTGCTCGATCATGTAGGTCCAGGCCATGTTGCCCTCCGGCAGGTGCGGGCGGTTCGGCCAGCGCAGGCTGGCGAGCACCGGCGCCGGCAGGGTCTTGATGGTCAGGCGGCGGTTGGCGTCGCCGGTGACGAAATCCTGCGGCTGCTTTTTGTCTTCGGCCTGTTTCTGCGAGATGGACTGTGACCCGACCGAGAGCACCGACCCGAGAACGGTATTCGGGCGGTAGGTGGCCAGGCCCTTGAGACCGGATTTCCAGGCGCTCAGGTAGAGGTCCTGGAAGTCCTCATAGGGGTAGTCGGCCGGCACATTGACCGTCTTGGAGATCGAGGTGTCGATGTACGGGGCGACCGCAGCGACCATGTTCTTGTGCGCCTGTGCCGAGATTTCGAGCGCGGTGACGAAGTAGTCGGGGAGCTTGTCGACATCGCCGCCGCGGTGCTTGTAGAGGCGCCAGGCATAATCCTCGACGGCGTATTCCTTGAGCGTGCCGTCGGCCATGCGCTTCTTGCGGCTGTAGGTCCAGGAGAACGGCGGTTCGATGCCGTTCGAGGCGTTGTCGGCGAAGGCCAGCGAGATCGTTCCGGTGGGCGCGATCGACAGGAGGTGCGAGTTGCGCAAGCCATGCTTGCGGATCTCGTTCTTGATTTCAACCGGCAGGCGCGACGCGAAGTTGCCGCCCGAGAGGTAGAGTTCGGCGTTGAACAACGGGAAGGCGCCGCGTTCCTTCGCCAGCTCGACCGACGCGCGGTAGGCGGTGTCACGCATGAATTCGGAGATGCGCGCGCCCATCGCAGTCGCTTCCGGGCGGTCGTAGCGCAGGCGCAGCATGCACAGGGTGTCGCCGAGGCCGGTGAAGCCGAGCCCGACGCGGCGCTTGTTGGCGGCCTCCTCGCGCTGGCGGGCGAGCGGCCAGGCGGTGACGAAACCGTTTTCCTGCGCCCACAGGAAGCGCGCTTCCCATGCTTCTCTTCCTCGTTGGCGGCGAGCGCGCGGGCGACGCGCCGGCACACGTCGTGCACCGAGGTTTCGTTGCCCTTGGCGTACTTTTCGACCAGCACTTCGCCCGAGATTTCCTGTTCCGCGAGCGGAAGGTTGACGGGCGCCTCGGCGGTAGCCGAGAGGGGTAACTGGTGTACAAGCTGGCTCATGGTCTGTTCCTCCTGTCGAGCGCAAACGGCCGAGCCCATTGACTCGTTCCGTGAGCGAAAGGCACCTACTCAAAGGCCCTCGCCTTCGGCTTACTCGAACAGGGCGGTTTGCGGTACGATGGATTGACTCAATGTCCGGACGAAGGAGAGAGCAATGTCTACTGTTACGGTGGCAGACGCCAAGGCCCGCCTCAGCGACCTGCTCGCGCAGGTCGAAGCGGGGGAAGAGGTGGTAATCACGAGGCGCGGGCAGCCGGTTGCCCGGTTTAGGTGATTTCCGGGAATCAAGATCCCGAACAACTACCGCAGCGGCTTGTTTTTCTGGCCATGAGCCCGGCCTAACACCATGACTCTTGGTACGGCCATTTGCGGAAATCACCTTAGTCAAGTCGAGAAGCCAAAGGAAGCCGTCAAGTCGCTCGCCGAGTTCCGGGCAAGGATGCCGCAGTGGCGTAAGCCAAGCGCAGACCTGCTGCGGGAAACGCGCGAGGAGAGCCTTTGAATCTGTATTTTGACACCAGCTTCCTCGCGCCACTCATCCTCCAGGAAGCCACGAGCGAAACAGTCAGGGCCTCCGTCGCCACACTGTCACCGCAGCAACTCTGCATCAGCCGGTATCAGCAGCGCCCATCGGTGCTACGATTGCGATCATGATCGACTGGTCTACCTGTCCTGCAGTGGAGCGAGACCCGGCACGCGTCAGCGGTGCATGGCTCTTCCGTGGCACTCGAGTGCCGGTAGCCGCTCTGTTCGAGAATCTTGAGGACGATGCTTCAGTCCACCAATTTGTCGAGTGGTTCCCCGGGGTCAGCATGGAGCAAGCGCGTACCGTGCTCGAACATGCAGCGCGAAGCGCGTTGGCGGTTGCGTGAATGCGAGTCTTGTTCGACCAAGGAACGCCTGCACCGCTACGGCATTCGCTCACCGAGCACTTGGTCGAAACAGCCTTTGAGCTGGGCTGGGCGAAGTTAAAGAACGGCGAGCTCATCTCTTTGGCGGAAGAAGCTGGCTTCGCGGTCTTCGTGACCACAGACAGGAACCTGAAGTATCAGCAGAACCTTGCTGCGAGAAGCCTGTCCATTGTCGTCTTGAGTTCTACAAGCTGGCCTCGCATTCAACGTGCCATGCCGGTAGTCGTTGCAGCTATCAACGGCGCCACTCCGGGTGGCTACGTGGAGGTAGCCGTCGACTGAAGGGCTGACCCATAAGGATGGACACGACTACATTCCAATGGTTCTGCGTAACTACTCAGGTAAAATTGTTATGTAAAAACAATTGGTTAGAAACATGAAAACAATGGCATAAATTTGCAACCACTTGATTCTAAATCAGTCCCATTCGTCATTATGCTATTTCAATATTCGCAACGTGTTGATTTTTAACAAGATGCAGTACCTGAGTAGTTACGGTTCTGCAATGGTTACCGCTGTTGCCCAAACCACAGCGCGCTGCGGCAGCAGTTGACTTGCGTCATTGCAAGACTTGACCGTTCGCAGTAACAGCAGCAAGTCTAGCGGGTTTAAGTCCCGTCTGGGGAGTTGTCCGTACGCCCCGGTAGCATGAGGAAGCGGCGCCGTGGCGACACGGGGTCGTGAGTTTCCAACAGCAAGAGAGCAGGCCGTAACGCAAGTGAACCTATGAGTAGCCTCGTAAATTATGTGGAGGAGCCGACCCTGTGGTCAGAAGGGGAAGGCCGTTGGATGGGCGCTGGAATAACGGAAGTGGCGTCAATCGACTCCCGGGGTAGCAGGGATGGCATGTTCTTGAAGACTTACTGCCCAGTGCTGGAGGCCCGTCTGCGGAGGTGGGGAGACCACCGACTGCTGCGTATAAGGCAACGAAAGCGCAGCGGCTGCAGGCGGGAGTCGGAGGGGTTCATAGTACCGTCTGAGTTCGTGGGACAACATAACCCCGGACGAGGGAAGGGACCCTACTTTGTTCGTGCAACCGAAGAGCGGAGGATCGAGGGATTGCCATGTCGCTAACCACCCCGGACACGATCAGGACGCTACAGAGGAAGCTGTATGCCAAGGCCAAGCAAGAACCAGCCTATCGCTTTTACGCGCTTTACGACAAGCTCTACCGGGAAGACATCCTCAGTCATGCTTGGCGGCTTGTCCGGTCGAACCGAGGCAGTCCCGGTATGGATGGGATCAGCTTCGAGGCCATCGAGAGCGGAATCGGGGTAGAGACGTTTCTGCGGGACCTGGCCCGTGATCTGAAAGACAAGACCTACCGCGCCCAGCCGGTAAGGCGCGTCATGATTCCCAAAGCGGATGGCAGTCAGCGCCCGCTTGGGATACCGACGCTCCGCGATCGGGTCGCACAAATGGCGGTGAAACTCATCATCGAACCGATCTTTGAAGCCGACTTCTGTGAGCACTCGTACGGATTCCGGCCCAGGAGGTCGGCCCACGATGCCGTGGATGACATCGCCCACACGTTATGGGCCGGCTACACTCAAGTCATAGACGCCGATCTATCAAAGTACTTCGATAGCATTCCGCATGCCAAGCTACTGGCCGTGGTGGCCGAGCGTGTTGTCGATGGGGGGATTCTGCACCTCATCAAGCAATGGCTCAAAGCCCCGGTCATCGGCGAAGACGACAACGGAGTGAAGAAGACCGTAGGTGGTGGAAAAGCCAATCGCAAAGGCACGCCGCAGGGCGGCGTGATCTCCCCGCTCTTGGCCAACTGCTACCTGCATATTCTCGACCGAATATGGCAACGGCAGCACCTGAAGGGCAAGCTATCCGCACATCTCGTGCGTTACGCGGACGACTTTGTCATCCTGTGCCGAAAAGAGGTAGAGGAACCGCTGAAAGTGGTGCGTCATGTCCTGGACCGTCTGGACCTCAGCCTCAACGAGACGAAGACCCACATCGTGGACGCCACCCAAGCAAGCTTCAACTTCCTGGGTTTCACGATTCAGATGAGTCGAGGGGCCAAGACTGGAAAACCGTACCCGAATGTCCGGCCAGCAGACAAATCGCTGAAGAAAATCAAGGCGAGGCTGACGGAACTCACGGGCCGGAAACTGACCCCCATCCCCTTGAGAGATATCGTGGGAAACGTCAACCGCAGCCTGCGAGGCTGGGCAAACTACTTCCACTATCGAAACTCAAGTCTGGCGATGAGCAAAGTCAGATACCACGCGGAAGACCGGTTGCGAACCCATTTGATGAAGCGTCATCAGGTGAAGGACCGAGGAACTGGTTTCCGCCGGTTTCCAAGTGCTCATCTCTACGGGCGCTACGGGCTATACAAAGTTCCTACGAAGGCGGGCTGGAACTCGGCGCATGCCGTGGCGTGAAGAGCATCGGAAAGCCGTGTGCGGGAAAATCGCATGCACGGTTTGATGAGGGAGGGCAGGCGAAAGCCTGTCCTCTACTCTACCTGCGCACTATGACCCTTGACCCTGCGCACATGACCCGCTTCCCGGATCGTCTCATCGATCACGCCGGTGCTCAGCATCAGGCCGAACAATTCCATCAACCCCTCGCGAATACGCGCCCGCGACAGGCGCATACGCAGCCCGAGGAAAACGAGGAGTCCGGCCAACTGGGGGCCCACCAGGCGCCACTCACCCAGTTCGACCTTCTCCCACTGGCCGTCCGGCGGCGCCCGCCAAGGCTGCGCACGGCTGACATGGCCGCAAGTGCAGACGACTTCCAGCAGAAGGTGACGCGTGACACGGAACAGCAGCCCGATCGTGCCGTCGACCTGCGGCGCAATGTCGATTTCGTCCCAGCCCGTGTAAGCCTCTGACGGGTCTTCCCCCGTAGCTGTTTAAGTGCTTGAAAACATTAGTACCGTTACATGCCTACAAATGAGCTAAGTGCTTGAAATTATTAGAGCGAGGGGGGAAGATCCGTCTGACTTGGCGTCCGCCGCCAGCGCTAGCCCACACGCCGCACAGTTCTCCGGTCGGTGCTCGCAAGTAGCGGTGACCGTCAGTTTCTGGGTACGGCCAAAGCCCTGACTGCCGAGTTGCTTGCCGGCCTTCTTCTTTGCCGCCTTCGGCGCTGATGGGGACTTCTCTTCCGATTGGGCCGTCTCTTCCCTTACCTCCCCGGTTTCCGTCTCCCCTTCATCCGCTTCTACTGGGTCGCTCTCGCTTGGCGAATCCTGGTCCACCTCCGCGTCGCTGGCTCTCTCCCAAGGGGCCTGGCTCGTGGGCGGGCGCGAGCTGTTGTCCGGGTTCTGGTTCAGCCGATCATGTCACTCTTTGACGTCGTCCAGCAGACGCTTCGACACCTCTAGCAATCGCTCCACCGGCAGCTTCTTCAGCCACTCGTCGTTCATTTGCAGAAGGTCGTGCTTGCGCAGGTGCATCGCGTCGTGTCGTCGTTAGGTTACGCGTATTATGACATACAACTTCGCGCTGTGGCGCAAATTGTTGAGGGGGTGTGAACGGTTACCTTTACCGGCGAGGTCGTCATCGACAGCAAGAAGCGGCCCGAAGGCTGCCGGATCAAGTTCCGCCTCCGACGCAACTCCATCAAACTCTACGATCATTTCAACGATTCTGAGAATCGAGACCACCCTCAATAATCCGTCAGAGTTCAAGATTCTCACCTCGTCCGAGAATGCCGAGGGAAAGGTCGTCTGCCGGTGGTGCCCCCTGCGGAAAGGGATCTCGAATTTCTGGCGCTATGCTGAAGTCGCTCACGGCGCCAACGCGCGCCTCATCGACGCCCTGGCCAATGCTCCCCTTAAAGGTAAGGCGACCGAAGCCCTCGATCGCCTTTGCCGGTCACAGAGCAAAGCCGGTCAGCATGTCGCCGCCTTCAACCCGGTCACGCCGGAGAATGTCACTCTCTTCAAAGCCCTGCTTGCCGGGGAGTTCTCCATCAACGGCTTTCGCAATCGCGATCTCCAGAACGAACTCTACTTGAGTACGGTCACTGATCGCGATGGCGTTTGGTGGTTTTTTGGTCAAGTAGCGTGATGGACGGCAGGTGACCCCCCTCGGGGAACTTGAACAAACGTGCCCTTTGGGGGAGTCTCCGGTTACTAAGTATCTGTCCAGAAATAAGTTGTACAAGTTCAAACCGATGGCCGGATGGTGTAGTTCCATTCACCATGAAACTCGGAGCGTTCTATGTGAACTTTATCGAGTTCATCATCAGTCACGTGTATGCCTTTCGCGTAGGTGTTGGTATCCATCTCCGCCTCAATTTTTAGGCCTGCTTGTGTGGTGGTGGCAGCAATCAAATTGACGATGACCTCATGGCTGACCAGAGGCTTTCCTCGCCAATTCATACTGATGTAGCTGAACATCCGATGTTCGATCTTATTCCATTTGCTAGTTCCCGGTGGAAAATGGCAGATCGAGATGCATAGGCCGGTTTGGTCGGCCAGACGCTGTAAAGCGACCTTCCATAACCGTACTCTCGCCCCATTGCTGCCACCACCATCCGCAGTCACCAACAGTTCGGTAGCCCCGGGATAACGAATTCGTCCCATCTTTTCCCACCACCGTCGTAACGTTTCCACCGCAAACTCGGCGGTGTCATGATCGACCCCAACGCTAACCCAACCGGTGTTTGCCGTTGGATCATAGACGCCATAGGGATTCACTTTGCCTAGGGTCTTGTCGATAAAGTCATGAACGCGAACCGGTTCGGGGTTTCCTTTGGGGCGCCACTCTCGGCCTCCATTTTTGAAGTCCCCGACGAGTTCCTTTTTCTTGGTATCGACTGAAACCACAGGCTGTCCCCGTCGTTGGAAATCCTCGACTCGACCGTGAATGTAACGGAATTGAGCATCCCGGTCCGGATGGACGGTGCCTTCCTTGGTCTTTTGATTTCCCTGAAGGCTATAGCCCAACTTATCCAGCAAAACCGCTACGGTCTGACGACCAATCCGGTGGCCTTGTTGTTCAAGGGCCGCCGCCAGTTGACGGGTACTCAGACAGGTCCACCGTAAAGGATTCTCAGGGTCTCCCCGGGTGGTCGGTTCCACCAATCTTTCCAGCGCCGAGAGCAATGTCGGCTCGTGCTCGATCAGCTTCTTGCGTCCACCCCCTGCTTTTCGGACGTGTCTACGAGAACCCGCCGGGTCGTCCTGGGCATGACCGCATTTTTCCGAATACAGCGTCATTCGCGATAGCCCCGTGGCTTTAGCGACGATGCTTTGTCCGCCGTAACCGAGCGCCTCGGCTTCCGCCAACGCCCACACACGACGCCCCCGCTCATCCAAAACCGTGGACACGCGCTCGAACTTCTTACGGATCGTTTCAACTAGCTCGTCATTACTCATGACGAGATCGTCGCCTACTCGTATAAGTTGTACAAGTTATTTCTGGACAGATACTAAGCCAAGAGACCATTCAAGTGTGCCACGCCCTAGTGCAATCGCCCCCGTTTTTTCTCCTTTTACTGCGCATTGACGAAGAGTTGGCCGAAGAGGCACGCTCAGGAGGGTGCGCGTGTGGAGGTGTTCTTCACCGCGCCAACTACCCGCGCAAACCACGCGCTTGTCCGAAAGAGGTTCGATCGGCTTACGAGTCGCGCTTCAGCTTCTGCTGCAATCGCTGTCGGCGGCGTACGACGTCAAGATCCGTGCGTTTCCTGGGCCGGCGTGTGTATCTCGGGCTGGCGGTGGTGCTGGGGTCTGCCCGGCATGCCGGGCAGACCCCAGCGGCGGCGCGGCTTTCCGGGATGCTGGACATTCCGGTACGCACCCTGCAACGTTGGCGGGAGTGGTGGCAGAAGCAATTTCCACTGACCCAGCTTTGGCAAGCCAGCTGTGCACGGTTCATGCCCCCGGTAGCGACCGACTTATGCCCTGCCAGTCTGCTCGAACGGTTTGCAGGGTCTGCCGAAGAAGCGCTGATGCGACTCCTGGTCTTTCTGTCCCCGCTGACGGTGAAGCCGATCAACTTGCGTGAGGGCCGGTGATCACCCGCAGAAGATGGCGATAGGCAGATTGGTCGAGGTTTTGTAGCCTTCATTCCCGGTTCTGGCGCCGTCGGCGCCGCCTCACTGGGAAACTCTCTTGAGTTCTTTTATCGATCCACCGAAACGTGATCGCTGGGCGCGCTTGCGCTTCTCGATCATCGGGTCCTTGCTGGCCGCACCACCCGCTGTCGGCGAACTACAGGCCGCGTTGAGCACGCTCGCCGTCAAATCCTGGCGACATCCTATCTCCGGCCTCGAGGTGTGCTTTGGTCTGTCGACGCTGGAGCGCTGGTACTACGCGGCACGACGTTCTGCCGATCCGGTGGCCAGTCTCAGAGACCGGCTGCGCGGCAACATCGGTCGCTTCCCCAGCCTCCTGCCCGCGGCCGTCGAGGGCCTGACGCGCCAGTACCGTGAGCATCCCGGCTGGACAGCGCAACTTCACTTCGACAACCTGCGCGTCGCCTTGGCCAGCAGCGACACGCCGTTGCCGTCCTACCCCACGGTTCGACGCTACCTCAAGGCGCAGGGGATGTTCCGCCAAGCTCGTCCGATACGCGCCACTGACGGCGCGTTATTGGCTCGCGACCGGCTCGACCGGCTGGAGGTCAGGAGTTTCGAGGTCGATCATGTGTCGGCACTCTGGCACCTCGATTTCCATCACGCCAAACGCAAGGTGCTGACGCGCACCGGGATCTGGGTCAAACCCCTGCTGCTCGGGGTTCTTGACGACCGCTCGCGCCTGGCCTGCCACTTGCAGTGGTATCTCGACGAGACGGCCGAGAGCCTCATTCACGGGCTGTCGCAAGCCTTCATGAAGCGCGGATTGCCACGCGCCCTGATGACCGACCACGGCGCCGCCATGCTGGCGGATGAGACCGTTTCCGGCCTGGCTTCCCTGGGGATCGTTCATCAGACGACGCTTCCTTATTCGCCTGATCAGAACGCCAAGCAGGAGTCGTTCTGGGGGCGTGTCGAGGGGCGATTGATGGCCATGCTCGAAGGTGAAGAGTCCCTGACCCTGGAGTCTCTCAATCAGGCGACCCAAGCCTGGGTCGAACAGGAATATCACCGAACGATCCATTCCGAGATCGAGACGACGCCGTTGGAGCGCCATCTTGCCGGACCCAACGTGCGGCGCGATTGCCCGAGTTCCGCGGCACTCTCTGCCGCGTTTCGCGTCGAGGTGACGCGCCGGCAACGCCGCTCCGATGGCACGGTCAGCTTGGCCGGCGAGCGCTTCGAGATTCCGGCACGCTATCGCCATCTCGTTGTGGTGCACCTGCGTTACGCCCGCTGGGATCTGACCCGGGTCGATCTGGTCGATCCTCGGACCGGCGCCGTGCTTTGCCCGATCCAGCCGCTCGACAAGTCCGCCAACGCCGATGGCCAGCGTCGGCGCCTGACCCCGGTGACCCTCGATCTGTCGCCGCTACCGCCTTCGGGCAGGGCCCCCTTGCTCCACCAGTTGCTTGCCGAATACGCCGCCACTGGCCTGCCGCCCGCGTATTTACCTCCCCTCGACAAGGACCCCGCATGAACCAGAAACTCCTCGCTCTATACGGCCTGAAGTGGAATCCTTTCTCCCCAGAATTGCCGATCGAGGCCATCTATGTGCCGCCCAGGATCGAGAACTTCTGCTGGCGGATCGAGCATGCTCAGATCCGGGAAGGGGGCTTCGCGATGATCCATGGCGACCCCGGTACCGGGAAGAGCGTCGTTTTGCGCCTCCTGGCCGAACGTCTCGCGCGCTTGCCCGATGTCACGATTGGCGCGATCAATCATCCGCAGAGCAACCTGGCGGACTTCTATCGCGAAATGGGCGATATCTTTGCTGTACCCTTGCGCCCGCACAACCGCTGGGGTGGCTTCAAGTCCTTGCGTGAGGTCTGGTTTGCCCATCTGGAGACGACCCGTCGGCGAGCCGTGCTGTGGGTCGACGAGGCCCAGGAGATGAGTCCGGCGGCGCTTTGCGAACTCCGTCTTCTGGCCAGCGCACGCTTCGATTCGCAGCCGCTGTTGTGTGTGGTGCTCGCGGGTGACGCACGCCTGATCGAGAAACTGCGGCGTGAGGAACTGATCCCGCTCGGCTCTCGCATCCGAACCCGACTCACCACCGAGCATGCAAGTCGTGAAGAGCTGCTGGCCTGTTTAAACCACCTCCTGGCGGGCGCTGGTCACGCGAGTCTGATGACGCCGATGCTGCAGCAGACGCTGGTTGATCACGCCGCAGGCAATTACCGCATCCTGACCACCCTCGCCGCCGAGCTGCTGGCGGCTGCGGCGCAGCGTGATCTCCCACAACTCGATGAGAAGCTTTACCTGGAAGTCTTTGCCCAACCCGAGAGACCCACGCCGCGCCGTGTCGCGGCAGGTCGCTGATGACCGAAGGAAACTGCTCATGCGAACCGATTCATTCTCCGTTGAAATTGGCCTGCCGCCCCTCTCCGATGAGGCCGCCGTCGAGATGGACGACTTCCTCATCGACTTCCTGGGTCTCTTCGAATCCCACTATGGGGATCAGATTCGCCGTTTCTACCAGGATCGATCCTTCGGCAACCTCGCTGATCTCCGTCCGCGTTCCCGCCTTCCAGACGACGATCCCCCTTTCTGATGAAATTCAGGAAGGTCCGGCGCTGCAATCGCTCTATCCGAACGTTACGGCGTAACGATCCACAGAAAGGTAGGTATGGCCAAGAGCAATGCACAACGACAGGCGGACTATCGAGTACGTCACTTCAAAGATGAAGGCAAAGGTAAGCGCTTGAATCTCGTTCTTGATCTCCACGCCAAGTGTGCCCTGGAGCGCCTGGCATTCTGTTACGGCGTAACGCAACGCGAGATTCTTGACGGTCTTCTTCGTCAGGCAGAGGGCGACGTTGCGGACCGTGCCTCACAGCTTCCCAATGGGCTGAGCGACTACTACGAAAAACACCGACGATTAGCCCAGGAATTCGTTACGCCGTAACGCTAGCGTACTCTCATCCAGTTTGCGCAGACTCGCTGGAGACTGTTGCTTGACAGGGGGGCGAGCCCCGTGAATCGCGGGCGGAAGGGAGTCAAGGGGACCGTGGAATAAATGCCTGCTTCTGGCGTTTATGCCGCGAAAGCCCCTTGATGCCCTGAAGGCCGCCAACACTCAAGGCAGTGGTCGGGGATGTTTCTTCATCCCCGGCGGCTGCCACACGGCGAGTGCGGGGTCTGGGGCAGCGCCCCAGGGTGTGTTCTCGCCCCTCCTTGGCTAACGCGCAGATACGGTAACCTTCCTTCATTCTCGCCAACAGCCGATCGGGATGACGTCCGGGCATCGGAATGGCCAAAAACCGTTACCACCAACCATCACCGTACGTGAACATCGCAACATCAAATCCGCTGACCGCACTCACTCTACTCCGCAGACCCTGCCAATCCCAGCGAGGCCAAGCGCCGCACGCATCGAACCAGCCGCCTGATCGCGAAATTGCGTGGCCATGGCTTGATCGCCAAGGTCAAGAATTCCCGTCTCTATCGCGTCACGCAAATGGGGTGAAGACCATGTGGGCCGCCATCCGCTGCCGTTGCATCGATTTCCCAGCCGCTTTCAATATGGCAGAATCATTCGCGCACTAGCGACAATTCCTGCGGGGGAATTTCATACAGCTACATCCTCGATGAACCCTATCGCTGGGAAAGCTGGGCAGCGCCCAAGGGGGCTGACGGCAGATCAGTGGTTCCCTAGAGGTTGATGTGGCAATCACCCATCCTGTAGGTGGGCGATTGCCACAGCTCCAAAACTATCTGTCACCGTCAAACTGGGCAAAATTCCATCTACGGGGTGATCCCCCATAAGCACCTCTCGGTGTGTCAGCCCCGGCAGTCCCGGCATTCTCGGTCGGATTGCACATAGGAGTGTTGCCAGCCTGAAGAGTCATTGACGTAGACGATGTAGAAACGATCAACTGAGTGTGCCAATAAGCATCGCTATAGTCGTAAAGCACAAGATCGCCTACCTTTGCTGCTGACCTGTCGACACTTACAGTGTTCAGCATACCGATCATCCGAGCCGTTACGGTCGATTTTACTGTATTGTAGAAAGCCTCCTTAGTCTCGAAGCGACCCGAGTGGGAGTCGTGAACAAACCTCCGCGTTATATCCCAAAGACGCGGACTTCCATCAGTTCGTGCTGATCCTTGCCAGTAATACAGTTGAATCCGCAGACCGTTTGCTGCCGCGAAATCGACCAGCAGCTTTAGCGGATACCAGTTGCAAAGAAACTGATCGTTGTTGTAGAGCAAGTAAGACTGCCCAACCCAGTTATGATACTTATCGGTGAACGTAACACCCGATTGATCGGAGCCAGACCACCTGGACAAAAGCCCCCAAGGAAATTTGGCTTGACTTGCTCTTGTACCGGCATCTAGACCGGAGCCGCTTGGCGTAGTATTCAATACACTCCGAAGGAAGCCCAGCGGACCGCCACCCCCGCTTCCAGTGATTGCTACCTCCGCAGCATGAGCCTCGCGGTTGCGATTGACACCTTCACCATTTGACGTTGCCCCTTCTATCGTTGAGCCGTTACCAGAGCTGCCACCTGGATAAGGGAGCCATTCACTAGTCGGGTCACCCGACGGAGTGACTGACCCCGCTGATGAGGGGGGCAGCGGCCCAGTCAGACCCCTGTCATCCATTGACTTACCGTGATTGATAAGCGCCCCAGCGTTGCTTGGCGTGTTGGCGACGCCAGGCTTTACGGGAGCACCGCCCGCCGCAGCACCACCGATCGCGCCAATTGCTCCCAGCCCTGCGCTACCGCCACCCGTCATGGCCCCAGTTGCAACCTGTGCGATGAGTTTCAAGAACTCGGTTAGCTGCGTTGCCGCCACCTGCTGCGCTTGTCCCGCAGCGCCAGTCGCGCTCCCGGCACCGGCCTGCGCCGTTTGCAGCGCCGCTTGCGCCAGCGCAGCAACTTGTGCCATGCCGCTCATGTCGCGAAACATGTTGCCGTTTGCGATCGCCGAATAAAGAGGTCCTAGGCCCGCCGGATCCGGCAGGGCCGGTGGGTTCACTATGTTGAGGACCTGACCTTCCAGCGCTGCAGTCCTTACCGTGGGATCGTTCGCCTTGCCGCCAGCACTGAGCGGGTTGATCTCAGGAGGCAGGATTGGAATGGGTGAGTCCTGCCAGTTCCAGAAGCGCGTGATATCCAGCTTTTCGGCCGAGTTTGAGCGGCCCAGAACGGCTTCGGCAAACACGCCGCTGCTCGGCAGGGGCACCATGTCCTCTTGTGGAATGGGGTCGACCAGGTCATGGCGCTTCAGGAACGATTGCCATTCCTTGTCGTTCTCGCCAGCATAGCTTCTGAAGATCAGGCTTCCCACTTAAGCCGGGACAATCTCTAACTTCAATGGGTTATGCACAACCCGGTGGCGGGACTTCCTCGGTAAGGGAAGTTCCCCCATCTGGTTGAGCAGCCAATCGAAAAGATCAGGGAAAGAGGTGCTAAACAGACGTTCGGCTGCGATAGTGCCGTCACTACGTCTCACCCCATAGTTGTGGATAACCGTTAGCGCAGCCAGGCGGCATTTCGTCAGACCTCGCCCGTTATGATACAACTGGGACAAGCGGCCATTGCGCCCTTCGACGGCGGAGGAGCTGCGATGGAACTGTCGCACCATCCATTCCCCCCATTCTAGCCAGCGCTGCAACTCACTCTCGGAGAATCCCGAATGGAACGGGTCTGCTTTCCAGGCCTCTAATGCTCGCTGCCAAGCCTCCTGATACCGTTTCCGGTGAACCCTGTTTTGCGTTTTCCGCATTTGGTAGTGCCAATAGAGTACGGGCAACAGCTTGCTCGTCAGCCATTGCCGAGTCGCTTCATCCAGAGACCAGCCCAGCAGGATTTCTTCTACCCAAAGCCACCAAAAGCTGACGTGACTCGATAAGGCGCCGATCTGGGCACGGAACTTCTTCAGGGCGGAACGGGTATCCTGGATCCCTTGTTGCGCCGCCAGAGTTTCCAGGGCCTGTGCTCGCGTTTCCAGTCCTGCCACTACGCTCTCCGCCGTCGTGCGAGTATTCTCCTCCAGGGAGAAGGGATGGATTTCCTCGGCGATTCCCAGCAACTGCTTCTGGTACTCTTGCTGCGCCTGTTCCACTTGCGCGCGGGCTTCCCAGGCACAGGCCTGTTGTGCCGCCAAAGCCGCCTTTTCCTCGGTACTGGCTCCGCGCGACGGCTGATCAAGGGCCTTCTGGGCCAGTTCGCAGCACTGATCCGCCTTGGCTTTTCGACGTCCCAAGGCCGGTGACAACCAGCGACTGAGGCCATATTGCTCGTGGAACGTATCCGCGCCCGAGGTACACTCAAAGCCTGTGACCGCTAATTTGATCAGGGCCTTCGCCCGGTCACTGATGGCGTGGTTGACTTCGATACCCAGTGCTTCCAGGCGCGGGGTCACCTGGGCAAACCAGGTATCGAAACCCCGGTCCTTCTGAATCGACTCCAGCAATAGGTAGCCCGACGGATCTTCCCCCCTCGCTCTAATAATTTCAAGCACTTAGCTCATTTGTAGGCATGTAACGGTACTAATGTTTTCAAGCACTTAAACAGCTACGGGGGAAGACCCGCCCGAGGACAAATCCATCAGCACCAAGATCAGAATCTCCCCAAAGAACGTCTCATCCGCGGCCACCACCGCTTGGCGTGTCCGCGTCGGTACCGAGGCTTCACACTGTTGCTGAAACAGGGGCAACAGCGCTTCCATCCGGCTGAGTTGGGTCTGCAAGGCGCTGGGAGACACCCCCACATGGGTATGAAGGCGGATCAATTGGAAGAAATCCGACAAGGCACCCGCCCCCACATGATGTTGCAGCCCGAACGTGTACAGCACAGCAAATACCAGCAATCTCAGCCATGCCTCCCCCTCTTCGGTTTCCCAAAACCCCGATTCAGGATGTCGGTTCCTACGGGCTTGCGCTTGCAGGTGGCGATGAACACTGCTTTTCGGGCGATGAATTAATTCCCCCACTGCACGCAGGCTTCGTTTTCCCTGGTCTGTAAGTGCGGCAAAAATGACGCGGCTGGTTGTCCGTATGGCTTGAGTCGTAGAGTTTTTTTGTCATAAAACTGATGATACAGGAGATGCGGCAACCAGTTCCCATCTCCTCAGCTCCCTTCATCCTCAGACTCTATCGGTAGCATGACTGTCCCGCTTTAAGTGGGAAGCCGAAGATCACATAGTTGCCCGACACCGCGACGGGCAACGGATCAATCTGCTCAATCAGCGGCCGGTTGCCGAAGCGATACGAGGAAAGCATGGTTGTGATCGTTGCCGCATCGAGCGACCGCCAGATGGCACTGCTGTAGTGCAACGAATTCTGGTTGAGGTGGCTCAAAACATCGGCCTGCGCCAACGTCGAGCCGAACTCAAAGGCCACGGTGAGTGGCTCGTTGCTCTCATAGCGGATCGACACCGGTAGCACGAGCGTCGGTGCATCCAAGTCGGGACGGTCCCCAAGTTGGGTGCCGTCAGGCAAGCGTATGTCGTATAGCAGATGAATGTTGGCGATGCCTGCCTTTGTTTCTTGGCCGACTCGACGCTTCAATACAAGGCGGCGAGTAACTACTCAGGGCGACCACGCCGAAGCTCAAGCGAGGCGAGGCTGAGGGGGCTGGCCCTGGAAAGTGAGGATCAGGGCGTGGAAGAGATTGGCGCCCTGCTTGTGCATGGTTGCGAGATACGAGTGAATGATGCAGTAGGCATCGGCCCCCTTCTTGGTCCGGAAGCCGCCGGAGACTTTCTGTTTGACCTTGGACATGCGCACGGCTTGCTCGGCCAGGTTGTTGGTGAACGGAACGCCGGGATCCGTGGCAAAGCGCCAGACATCGTCGGTGTAGGTGCGCAAGCGCAGGAGGAGGTTCGTCGCCTTGCTTTGCCGGGGACGCCCGCGTTTGCCCGAGGGTGGAGCCCGGGGATTGAGGGCTTCCCCTTCACTGAGAATGTCGGCGTAGCGGGACAGGAAGAACGCCCGGCGGGATTCCGGCAGCGGCGCGCCGGTCTGACCGACCTCATGACAGGCCGTCCGCAGGAGATCGATCATGCGGCCGGCCCAGGCTTGCCCGAGATCCTCAAAGAGGTAGGTCAGCTCGCGCAAGTGATGGGCATTGCACAGACCGTGCTTGCAGAGGAGGTCACGATAAGGCTTCCAGCCATCGTGAATGAGGGTGCCCAGGAAGCCGGGCAGAATTCCCAGGGCATCGAACGCCTGCTTGCCGCGTTTCGCATGGCAGGCGACCCAGGTCAGCAGCGTGGTCGCCAGGACGTGCATCCAGTGCAGCGAGCCGGCGACACGCAGCCCGGTCTCATCGGCGTGCGCGACATCGGCGACTTGAAGGGCCTGGCCGATGGTGCTCACCGTCGGCGTCAGCCGGACCCCGGCCTCCTGTGAGGCGGCGAGTACCGTGGCTTCGGCCATCGGCAGTCCGAAGAAATCGTCCATCAGCTCCGACGTGCGTTGCACCGGCATCATGTGGTGTTGCGTCAGATGCACCGCTGCCGCCAACGCCGCCGGCCCGTACTGGACCGGCGAAGAAACGCCTTCCGGGAACTCGCCACGGCACACCTCGCCGCAGGCGCAGGTCGCCGCCCAAACTTGATGCTCGGTGACCTCAAAGCGCAACGGCGGCAGATCGAACACCTGCCGGCTCTCGGCCATCGTCGCTTCCCCCAGGGGGCCTTGGCACGCGTGGCAGTGGGCCGCGGGCAAATGCACGACGACTCGATCCGGCTTTTCTACCTTCTGGAGCGTGTGTCCAGTATGCCCCGGCTGTCCGCCATTCGGGTGCTGCCCCGGTTTGCGCAGCGAACGGGGCTTGGCCGGCAGCTTGGCCAGCCCATCCGAGGACGGTGGTTTGCTCGAATTGTGGCTATTCTTGGCCCCTCGACCTTCCAGTTCCTGCACCTTCGCCTGCAGCTTCTCCACTTCTCCCCTCAACTGCCGCACCAGCGCACGTAAGGGCCAAAGCTCGCGGATCAGATCATCCTTCTCGGCAACACTCAGTCGTTCAAGGTCGGGAATCTCGTCCATGCCCACTCACCTGTACGAAGCCTATCCATTGCGAGGTCAATGCTGGGTTCTCTTGAAAGCTTGGACGTTCGCTCTGAGCAAAAATTCCAGTACCTGAGCGTCGCCACGCTTCAGCCTGTCCGCTTGGCGGAGGACTCCTGAGTAGTTACGGCGGCGAAATCGATCTGGACTTTCCAAACTCAGCGCTGCTCCGGACTGCGTAACATCCACTGAGTAACCCTGCCAGCCCCAGACGTCGTCAGCCTTACGTTCGGGAATGGCATTTCGTCTCGTCGTCCCATCGTTGAACTCAACAATCAATCCCTCAAACATTGCCTGAATATCGCCACCGACAGTGTGGATCTGAAGCCCTGCCTTCGGCAAGACTATGCTGGGATCGTTGGGAAAGCCAATTTCGTCTCCCAACGCATTTGAGACCGCGTTCAACCAAAATGCGCCCCAAGGCCCTGCCTTTGCTGGCGCATGAATCACGACATTGTCCGGTTCGGCCCACTGCAACGCTCGCACACCGGGGATCAGCGCTGCCCTGGCGATGACGTCCCGAAAGCGCCGGATGGTGGTATTGGTGAAAGACACCAGCTTCATCGGCAGGAAGAGGCAACGCGTCACGCGGGACAACTCCACCATCACCCGATAGATTTGGACAACCTCAAAGTACTGGATGGTGAGGGCGTGCATGTGGTTGTAGTTCGTCACTACACGCGTGCTGAGCTTCTCGCTTTCTTCCTGCGAAGACTCCGTGACGGTGGTGGCTCGTCTGTTCCGCACTGAGTTTGCTGCCTGGTGCGTGCGGTCGCTGATGTTCTGCTGCATCTCTGCGTTCAGACTGCGCGAGCCATTTGAAGAAGCCCAGCCGGTCGCGTTGGTGGTCGCGGTGGAATTGGCCGACGATGTTCCAGAGGACGAACTCCCAAATCCGACCTGAGCGCTGGCGCCCTCTCCGCCGAAGATGGCTGCGCCGATGGATGCCAGCAGACCAGGGGATTTGCCGCCGGCACTAACCCCGACATTCGACTGACCAGTGGTCGTTCCCGACTGATTTTCTGTAGCGACCGAAGCCGACCCAGAGAATCCGCTCTGTGCTTCCCGGGCTACAGAAGACGTCACCTCGCCCATTGACCTTGCACGTCCTATGTCTGCAGCCATGAGTTCAGTCTGAGTGGTGTCGTCCGCGCTCGTTCCGCGGATGCGTCGAGACCAGTTGACCATTGCGATGCGCGTGCTTTCGCCAGGGGCAAGCGCCATAGAGTGCAGCAGTTGACCCAGTGCCAACCCTTGTGGGAACCAACTCTGGCGATAGGTCAGCACCGCACCCACCGCCAGCTTGGCGGTAAGGGCCGAGGCCACGATATCGCTGATGTCGATGCCACCTGCAGTGACTATGTCCTGGAGTTTGCTCGGTGACACCGGGGCCAACGGGGGAACCATGGTGGCCGGTGTGGCGTCCCCGTCTGGGGTGTCGGCGGACTCCAGAATGACGCGATCGAGAACGATCACGTCGTACTGGACGCGCTCGGTTGCGTAGCGGCGTGGAATTGGGATTAGATCGTCTGGGCGCTCGGGGTCGTCAACGATGCTCTCGGAGGCTCCATATGCCTGCTGCAGGATGGCGTTTGCGTTTCTGTAGGGTCGCCAATCCGCCAGATCACGGATACTGGTCACGCGAAGCGCTACGGCAAGCCGCGCATCCTTGGCGGCGCCTATGCCATTCAAGGCGGTGATGGGTGCCGCCGCCAAGATATTGGCGCCCTTTCCGCGGTACGTGGCGTCCACCAAGTCGCCTGGCACAGTGACCGATGAAGACTGCGAATCGGCCACGGCAACGATTCGCCGGGCCGCGTCGAACAATCCAGAGGCCGCCAAATCCATGACGGTGCTGATGCCGAAGCGTTGCAGCATCGCTGCCATGTCTGAAGTGACGCCTACCAAAGCTTGTACCGGGGCGGCCAAGGCCGCCTGGGGGCTAAGAGCGGAGTAGCTCTCGCTCAAGAATGAGGAAACGCTCTGATAACTCCACTTCCCTTGCACTTCATTCATGTTCCACCTCGTGACGTTTTGGATTAAGCCTAATCGGGATAGGAGAAAGCCTCACGGCCTCCCCCTCCCACACCACCGGACGAACGGATCACGTATCCGGCGGTTCGATGAAGCAAATTCCTACCGGGGCGCAAGGCTCGGTAGTCCCATTTGTTCGAAGAAGCGCAAGGGTAGCGCGATCGACAAGGCCGGTGTCTGCGACACCCGCCACGGACCGTGCGCGGACTTGCTGGTGTTCCACGCTTCGCGGACCGACACGCCGCGTTTGCGTAGTTCCCGATAGCCCGCTCGACCCCATTGTTTCCAGAGATAGCAGCGTAACTTGCGTCGTACCCACTTGTCGATGTCGCGCAGAGGGCTCAGCACCTCGGTGATTCCGAAGTACGCTTTCCAACCAAGCCGGGTCTCTCGAAGCTCTGCGACGACGACGGCAAATGTGGTGCCTCTTGTACGGCGGGTCAGTTCCCGCACGCGGTCCTTGAGCTTGTCGAGGGCCTTGTCGGCCACCTTGAGCCTGGCACCGTTGCGGCTGACCGTGAAGCCCAGGAACTTGCGGTTCATGGGTCGATCGACCGCGCTTTTGCCGCACCTGCGGTGCGTCTTACCCCACCACAGTGGATTCACTGTGAGCCGCAGCGAGTCACTGACAAAGCGTGTCACGCTGGCCATCACGCGCTCGCCCGCGCGCTTGCTCTTGACGAGGATGTTGCAGTCGTCGGCGTAACGGGCAAAGCGGTGGCCACGCCGGTCCAGTTCCCAATCCAGTTCATCCAGCACCACGTTGGCCAGCACGGGCGAGAGCGGCCCACCTTGCGGCACGCCGAGAGGCGTCGGTTCAACCTGCCCCTCGATGCTCACGCCCGCCTTCAGAAAGCGATTGATCAGGCGCAGCAGGTCGGCGTCCGGGCAGCGACTCTTCAGCCGCGCCATCAGCCGGTCATGATTCACCCGGTCAAAGAAGGCTTGCAGGTCCAGGCTTCCCACTTAAAGCGGGACAGTCATGCTACCGATAGAGTCTGAGGATGAAGGGAGCTGAGGAGATGGGAACTGGTTGCCGCATCTCCTGTATCATCAGTTTTATGACAAAAAAACTCTACGACTCAAGCCATACGGACAACCAGCCGCGTCATTTTTGCCGCACTTACAGACCAGGGAAAACGAAGCCTGCGTGCAGTGGGGGAATTAATTCATCGCCCGAAAAGCAGTGTTCATCGCCACCTGCAAGCGCAAGCCCGTAGGAACCGACATCCTGAATCGGGGTTTTGGGAAACCGAAGAGGGGGAGGCATGGCTGAGATTGCTGGTATTTGCTGTGCTGTACACGTTCGGGCTGCAACATCATGTGGGGGCGGGTGCCTTGTCGGATTTCTTCCAATTGATCCGCCTTCATACCCATGTGGGGGTGTCTCCCAGCGCCTTGCAGACCCAACTCAGCCGGATGGAAGCGCTGTTGCCCCTGTTTCAGCAACAGTGTGAAGCCTCGGTACCGACGCGGACACGCCAAGCGGTGGTGGCCGCGGATGAGACGTTCTTTGGGGAGATTCTGATCTTGGTGCTGATGGATTTGTCCTCGGGCTACCTATTGCTGGAGTCGATTCAGAAGGACCGGGGTTTCGATACCTGGTTTGCCCAGGTGACCCCGCGCCTGGAAGCACTGGGTATCGAAGTCAACCACGCCATCAGTGACCGGGCGAAGGCCCTGATCAAATTAGCGGTCACAGGCTTTGAGTGTACCTCGGGCGCGGATACGTTCCACGAGCAATATGGCCTCAGTCGCTGGTTGTCACCGGCCTTGGGACGTCGAAAAGCCAAGGCGGATCAGTGCTGCGAACTGGCCCAGAAGGCCCTTGATCAGCCGTCGCGCGGAGCCAGTACCGAGGAAAAGGCGGCTTTGGCGGCACAACAGGCCTGTGCCTGGGAAGCCCGCGCGCAAGTGGAACAGGCGCAGCAAGAGTACCAGAAGCAGTTGCTGGGAATCGCCGAGGAAATCCATCCCTTCTCCCTGGAGGAGAATACTCGCACGACGGCGGAGAGCGTAGTGGCAGGACTGGAAACGCGAGCACAGGCCCTGGAAACTCTGGCGGCGCAACAAGGGATCCAGGATACCCGTTCCGCCCTGAAGAAGTTCCGTGCCCAGATCGGCGCCTTATCGAGTCACGTCAGCTTTTGGTGGCTTTGGGTAGAAGAAATCCTGCTGGGCTGGTCTCTGGATGAAGCGACTCGGCAATGGCTGACGAGCAAGCTGTTGCCCGTACTCTATTGGCACTACCAAATGCGGAAAACGCAAAACAGGGTTCACCGGAAACGGTATCAGGAGGCTTGGCAGCGAGCATTAGAGGCCTGGAAAGCAGACCCGTTCCATTCGGGATTCTCCGAGAGTGAGTTGCAGCGCTGGCTAGAATGGGGGGAATGGATGGTGCGACAGTTCCATCGCAGCTCCTCCGCCGTCGAAGGGCGCAATGGCCGCTTGTCCCAGTTGTATCATAACGGGCGAGGTCTGACGAAATGCCGCCTGGCTGCGCTAACGGTTATCCACAACTATGGGGTGAGACGTAGTGACGGCACTATCGCAGCCGAACGTCTGTTTAGCACCTCTTTCCCTGATCTTTTCGATTGGCTGCTCAACCAGATGGGGGAACTTCCCTTACCGAGGAAGTCCCGCCACCGGGTTGTGCATAACCCATTGAAGTTAGAGATTGTCCCGGCTTAAGTGGGAAGCCCAGGTCCATATCCACCACCCAGTTGAAACCTGCTTGGATATGGGCCTGGACGGCGCGGACGGCCTGGTGGGCCGAGCGCTTGGGGCGGAATCCGTAGCTGTGGGTGTTGAAGTGGGGTTCCCATTGCGCCGAGACGACTTGCGCGATGGCTTGCTGGATGAAGCGGTCCAACACCGTCGGGATGTCCAAGGGGCGCTTTTTCCCGTCCGCCTTCTCGATTTCCACGCGCTTGACCGGTTGCGGGCAGTAGCAGCCCACTTCCAGTTGCTCGCGGATTTCCGGCCAGTGGTGTCGGAGGTAATCCGGTAGTGCTTCGACGGTCATGCCGTCGAGACCCGGCGCGCCTTTGTTCTGGCGCACTTGCTTCAGGGCGCGTCGCAAATTGGCCCGATCCAGCACTTGGGCCAGCAACGCCTGGGGAGGAATCGACTCGGGGGTCCCTGACAAACCAGCGACGAGTTCATCCTGCGGTGTAGCCGCAGCCTGCGTAAGCAGGTGGTCAGATGCGATCCCGTCTCTCTTCGTCATGGTCCTTCGCCTTTCATCGTTCGGGCCTTCGGTGGGAAGCGCCACCTACTATGCCCTCGGCTGACTTCTCCACGGTATTCAGCGCCAGTCACCCAACGCCCAGCCTCGGTCCTCTGAGGCACCGGGGAGATCTCCCGGGGTAAGACTCGTTACCTTCGCTGCATAGACGCCGGATTTACAAAATGCACCCCAACCGCAGATGGAGGGCTTCGCGGTCACGTGCCCGCTCGCCCCGGATGCATCACGCCTCATATCCGGTTTTTGTTCATCGCCCCGCAGCTTTGGATTGGGCTTCCAACCGCTCGCAGAGCTCGCGTCGTTCCAGCGGCCAAGAGCAAAGCAGTTTGCTCTTGGAAACCCCGCTTCCACCCTCCAGACCCCGCCTCGCGGCGACGCCCTTGCCCTTCTCCTTGCCTTCGGCTCTGCGAAAACCTGGCCATAGGACTTTCACCTATGAAGTAACGCGCCATGCCCGGCGCACACGTACACCCAGGTATTGGCGGAGCAGCGCCTGCACTTCATCGGGCATCCCCTTGGGAAGAAGTTGCGCTCTGAGATACGTGGTTCCGATGGCATTGGCTTCAGCCACGACTGTCTGGCTACGATTTTCGTAGCGCTGCAGCGCCGCAGAAAATGTGAAGGCCAGCAACAGCGCCAGCAGGCCCAGCATCGCGGCCAGCACAGCATTGGCTTGCGTGATTGCTTCAGTCGCACACGCTTGTTTGCGACGACCGCTACGAAAGCCTATTTCCATGGCGAGAAGCATGCAAACAAAGAGGGCTGAGACGATCAAGACGCTGTTGTGGTCGTACATGATTTCTTTCATGAAGTCATTGCTCAACTGGTGTGCGAGACCGCCCAACGTTCGACATGAGCGGCTCGCCGTAGGCGAGTCCGCTCGATGGAGGGGTTCAAGTAAGCCGCTGCGCGGCAGGCAGTTGCGCGCACTGACGTAATCGTACTCCGTATATTGACGGAGCCGGCCCAACGTCTGGCCGGAGTTCCGAATTTCTGTTTTCCTCCTTGGACCGCCGCGTCGCGGCGGTTTCCCATTTTTTCCGAGGAGAGACGACATGATGACAGACTGGTATCAGAAATCGATGAATGCCCTGGCCCTCAACGGCAAGGCCGGGCGGACCCAGGAGGCTTACAGCCGGGCGCTACGTATGCTCTGCGAGTTCCACGGGGGCAAGTCCCCGGAAGAGATCAGCGAGGCGGAGCTTGAGACCTATTTCCTGCACCGGCGCAATGTCGATCACTGGTCGGCCAACACCCTGCGCATCTGCTACTGCGGTATCCGCTTCTACTTCGTGAAGGTTCTCCAGCGCGATTGGAATCTGTTCAACTTTCTGCGTGCCAAGAGCGAATCGCGCTTGCCGGCGGTGTTGAGTCGTGAAGAGGTGCGCGCGCTGCTGGCCTGTGTGCGGACGCCGCATAACCGGGCCTATCTGAGTACGGTCTATGCCTGCGGGCTCCGGTTGCAGGAAGCGCTTTACCTCGAAGTCTCCGACATCGACAGTGATCGCATGATGATCCACGTGCACCGGGGCAAGGGAGCAAAGGATCGTTTCGTGCCACTGCCACGCGCCACGCTGGAAACGCTACGCCAGCACTGGCGCAGCCATCGCCATCCGCAACTGTTGTTTCCGGCCTATGGGCGCGACAGTCGTTCGGCGACCAGCGCGACGACACCGATGGCGATCAGCAGTGTGCAAGGCGCACTCCGTTCGGCAAAGAGCCAAGCGGGAATCACCAAGCGAGCGGTGTCGGTCCACACGCTGAGGCACTCCTATGCCACCCACCTGCTCGAGGCCGGCGTCAACCTCCGTGTCATCCAGCAGAACCTCGGCCACACCAGCCTGGAGACGACCATGGTCTATCTGCACCTGACCAGCAAGGGGCAGGAAGAAGCGGTGGCGCGCATCAATGAACTGATGGACGATCTGTGACATGGGCGCCATTCAGGAGATCTTTCGCCGGCACGGACCGGCCTACCTGGCCGAGTTCGGCGAAACCCTGCCGGGCAGCCACGCACGGGTGATCGAGGCGATCATCGATTGCCGCAGCCCGGCTTGTGGTTCGGTGCTCTATCAGTGCGAGGACTGCGGCGAGCCGCATGTCGCCACGCGTTGCTGTGGCAACCGTCACTGTCCGGTCTGCCAGCAGGGCAAGGCCGAAGCGTGGCTCGATCGGCAGCTCGATCGGCAGTTGCCGACCCCCTATTTCATGCTGACCTTCACCGTGCCGGCGCCCTTGCGCGAGTTTCTGCGTGGCCATCCGCGTGCAGGCCATGGGGCTTTGTTCGCGGCATCCGCCGGGGCCATCAAGACTCTGGCCGCCGATGACCAGCACCTGGGAGCTGACATGCCGGGCTTCTTTGGTGTGCTGCATACCTGGGGCCGGCAACTCCAGTACCACCCGCATATCCACTACGTGATACCTGGCGGCGCATTTGATCGCGCCGATGGCCGCTGGCATGCGGCTGATCGCGGTTTCTTTCTGCCCGTGCGTGCCCTATCGCCGATCTTCCGGGCGAAGTTCCGCGATGCGATGGACGCCGCCGGCTTGCTCGGAGAGATCGACCCCGCAGTCTGGACGGTCGATTGGAACGTCAATTGTCAGTCGGTCGGCGACGCACAGGCGAGCCTCGAGTATCTCTCCCGCTATGTGTTCAAGGTGGCAATCTCGGAGGAACGCATCCTTCGCGCCGATGATACCGAGGTGGTGTTTCGCTACCGCAAGGTGAACAGTCAGCGCGAGCGGACGATGGCGCTCCCGCCGGCGGAGTTCATCCGCCGCTTTCTGCAGCACGTCTTGCCCACCGGGTTCATGAAGGTGCGCTACTTCGGCTTTCTCTCGCCGAGTTGCTCGATGAGCATCGAAGAGGTGAAGGGTCGGATCGAACTGGCCCGGGGTTTCGCCGTGAGCGCGGCGAAAGCAGCGGACAATCATTCGGAGCACCCGACACCACGAGGCCCAATTTGCCCGCACTGTGGCGGGAGGCTGCGCTGGTGTGGTGTGCTGTTGCCGCGTCCCCTGGGCAGTCGAGACCTGTCGCGCCTTGGCGAGATCGGTGGCAAGCCAGTTGGGGCGAGTGCGGGTCGCGGGTTGGGATAGACGCTCCGCCAGCGCGCTACTTCATTTGCCCCTTCGTTACGTTCGCCCTGCAGCGGCTTCCGCGAGGGGCGCAGGGAGACTGTCGCCCGTTGCCCGAAAAATGACTTTGGCAACCACTGGCCAGATCTTGCCACACCGCCGATCGCACCCTGAAGACGCTCGCCACGGGTTGATCGGCGGGTTTTCTGACGCCGCATTCCGACGCCAACCCCCGGCGTGCCGTGCCTCGACTGAACCGCTCGAGGCATTCCCCATATATCTCTGTAGCCAACCGCTGCTCTGGCTGTGGTACCGGGCTTCTTGAACAACGGATTGAGACGACCCTGAGGGTCGTGTCAATCCTTAGGGGTTATGCCTCGGTTTGCGTAGTAACGAAAATCCTTTACTTCCCCATTTACCGTTACTACAATAAAGGTGATGAGCGCGCATATTCTTTGGGACGAAGCCAAGCGGCAAGCCAACCTCGACAAACATGGGTTGGACTTCGTCGATGCGGTGATGGTGCTTGAGAGCCCCTATCGTCTTGACGTGGCGAGTGTGCGAAGCAGCGAACAGCGGATACAGTCGTTCGCATATGTGTTTGAGGTGCTGGCGGTGCTGACGGTGGTGCATACGGCTCGCGAAGATGCCCTGCGGATTGTCAGTTTCCGACCGGCGAGTGAAGAGGAAAGGAGCGCTTACCATGGCTGGCTCGAAGAGGACTTCAATGGGAACCGATGATATGCACGCCACTCGCAAACGTGGCGAAAGCAAGACCGACTTGGCGAAAGTACACGCCGGAACACCGTATGTCTGGGACGGCAAAAATGAGGATGAACGGCCGCTGACGCGCGAAGAAATGCAAGCCGGTATTGAGGCATACCGTAAGCAACGTGGGCGACCGACCGGGAGTGACAAAGAGTCGACTACGATCCGCTTCGACCGAGACGTCCTCGCCGCTTTCCGTGCCGCTGGCCCCGGCTGGCAGACCCGCATGAATGCGGCGCTACGCGACTGGCTCAAAACTCACTCCGCGGTGTGATGTCCGAGGCATAACGTGAAGTGGACATCCTACTTGACACAATACCTGAATCCGTGGTGAAAAAGCAGTAATGCATTTCGCATGAGAATTCTCCCTGATTTTGCCGACTGAGCGGTCGATTGGTACCGTCGGAGACGGTCAAATACCTCAGATCAGGAATGCCTGACCTGGTGCCGTGGCTCTATGGCATGGCCAGCCCCTGTTTTCCAGTCGAGTAGGCAAGCCCATGCCTTCCTTCACCCAGGATCGGCTGAAGCCTATCGAGGACGAACGCGTGCGGTGTCATGGACTTCGCGCCGCCAGCAGTCGATCCTGAACAAAGGCGAAGACCGGCACGATGTGTCCCGCGCAGGCGCCAAAGTCGAGAAACAAACGGCGTGCCTGGCGATGAACTGGGCTGCGCGGTACATCACTTCCTGCAATACCGTCTTCAGGCGGCGACGTTTGGCGGGATGTCTACTGGCGACATTTCGCCGGTCAACCCCAGTTGGCCAATCAGGCGCAAGCAGTTGTAAACGAACACCCCAATGTGCAGCACCGCATCGTTGGTATCGAACTTGCCAGAGGGCAGTCGTTCCAGATCAAGATCGGTCTTGATTTCCGAATGAAACTGCTCGTGGGTGCCGTGATCCTGATAGCGCTCGATGACCATTTCGGGCGCTTCGGCAAGGCTCGTCCACCAGCCTTCAATCTCGACCGTGGGCTCCAGCAGGTGTTGCCCCCGCTTGTCGATGGTCCGTTCGACGACCCGGACGATGAGGCGGAAGCTTCGGTGCTCCTTCTTCCAGGCACGTTCCACGTCAAGACTCAACAGGGCTTCCCTCTTGCCTGGACGGGTTTCCCGGAAGGCGTTGGCGTTCTCGGCGCGGGCAACCCATTCCAGCTTGTGCTTGACGCTGGCTTGGCCGCGTGGATTCCATTTGACGATGTACTCGAAGCAGCGCCCCAGAGACGCCATCCGATCCCGCTCCTCCGCATGGGCGAACAGCAAGCAGGCGCTGTCGAAGCCGCTGTCGTCACGCACCAGCACCTTTGCATCGTTGGGCACCAAACGGGCGACGCGCGGGAAGACTCGTTCGAGAAAATACTCCGTCTCCAGCGCCGAGTGCTGTTTTCCCGGGCGCAATTCGAGTCCGATGTTCCAACCTTCGTTGCCCAAGTAGGCGGCGATCGGGGTATAGCCGTCAAACCCATACCCTTACACACAACTCATTCATCATTTTTTCTAGTCCCGTGACTGCCCTGACGCCATGATCCCGCGCCCGTTTTCCGTCGCACCTGCCGCCAGTCTGGGGCGGATGCTGTATGGTGTGCGCCCTTTGAGCGGAGCGATGGGCATGGACGACTGGGCGGCGAAAGAATTCGGTGGAGCGAAACTCGGAGATGGTCGCCTGACCAATCGACTGATCAAGATAGCGAGCGCTTTTGCCGAGAGACCCACGGCGAGCATTCCGGGCGCCTGTTCGGGCTGGGTGGAGACCCAGGCGGCCTACCGTTTTTTCGATCAGGCCAGCGAGAAAAAGCAGGGACTCGGGTGGGAAGACCTCCTGACGCCGCACCTGGAATGCACCATGGCCCGCATGCGCCAGCATCGGGTGGTCTTGTGCCTGCAAGACACGACCGAACTCGACTTCAACGGCCAGCAGATTGAGGGACTGGGGCCGCTCAGTTACGAGGCCCAGCGCGGCTTGTACCTGCATCCCACCTACGTTGTGACCCCGGACCGGGAACCGCTGGGAATCCTGGATGCCTGGATCTGGGCACGAGAGTTCAAGGATGCCGATGGAAACCGTCCTGGGATCCTCGAGAGCACCCGCTGGATAGAAGGCTACGAGCGGGTGGCCGAAGCCGCCGCCACGATGCCCGGTACCCGCCTCGTCTATGTCGCTGATCGGGAAGCCGATATTCTCGGACTGATGCAACGAGCCCATGCGCTGGAAACGCCTGCCGACTGGATGGTCCGTTCCAAACACAATCGCTGCCTTCCCGAGGGCGGCAAACTGTGGGCGAAAGTCCGCTCGGGCGAAGCGCTGGGCGAGATCGAATTCCTCCTGCCCGCGCGGGGCAAGGAAGCCGCCCGTCCCGTGCGCCAGAAACTCTTTGCCCGCCGTGTCGAACTGCCGGATGGCCAGGGCGGTCTGCTCCCCGTGACCTGCGTAATTGCTCAGGAGATCGGGGCACCCAAAGGCGTCAAGCCCATTGAATGGCGCTTGCTGACCAATCGCGAGGCCGACCGCCTCGAAGCGGTCGCGGAACTGATCGACTGGTATCGCGCGCGCTGGGAAATTGAAATATTTTTCAATGTCCTCAAAAATGGCTGTCGGGTGGAAGCCCTGCAACTGGGGCATATCGACAAGATCGAACTGGCCTTGGCGGTTTACATGGTGGTGGCGTGGCGCCTGGCGCACCTCGTTCGACTGGGGCGTACTCATCCGGACCTGTCCGCCTGCGAATTGTTCAGCGAGGAAGAATGGAAGGGCGCGTATCTCTTGGCAGAGAAAGAGCCGCCCAGCACCCCGCCCACTCTCCGCGAGATGATCCGCCAGATCGCCATGCTCGGCGGCTTCCTCGGCCGCAAGTGCGACGGCGAACCCGGCGTCAAGACCCTCTGGCTGGGCTTCGCACGACTCCGCGACTTCGTCCGCGGAGTCGAATTCATGCGATCCATTGATGCTAAATGAGTTGTGCGTAAGGGTATGCGTCAAACCCCTGATAGGTGCGGCTGACCTCTTCCTTCCGGGTGCCGCTGTTGTCCATCGTAAACGTATCGAAGTCCAGGCAAACGTAGCCCTTGTGCGCGGTGATCGGCGCCTCGGTGCGTTCCAGCAATCGCAGGCTGGCCTCGTCAGTGTGCGCGCGCAATTCAGCGCCCGTGGCATCGAGCCGCTGGCGCAGCCATTCGCTGCTCGGTACCTTGCCAATCGACAGCGCTTCGCGAAAGAAGCGATCCGTGCGGAAAGGTTCGATCGCTTCAAAGTCATTCTTGCCTAGCGCCATCAAGCCGACCATGCTTTTGAACAGGCCTGAGGTGTAGAGTAGAGGACAGGCTTTCGCCTGCCCTCCCTCATCAAACCGTGCATGCGATTTTCCCGCACACGGCTTTCCGATGCTCTTCACGCCACGGCATGCGCCGAGTTCCAGCCCGCCTTCGTAGGAACTTTGTATAGCCCGTAGCGCCCGTAGAGATGAGCACTTGGAAACCGGCGGAAACCAGTTCCTCGGTCCTTCACCTGATGACGCTTCATCAAATGGGTTCGCAACCGGTCTTCCGCGTGGTATCTGACTTTGCTCATCGCCAGACTTGAGTTTCGATAGTGGAAGTAGTTTGCCCAGCCTCGCAGGCTGCGGTTGACGTTTCCCACGATATCTCTCAAGGGGATGGGGGTCAGTTTCCGGCCCGTGAGTTCCGTCAGCCTCGCCTTGATTTTCTTCAGCGATTTGTCTGCTGGCCGGACATTCGGGTACGGTTTTCCAGTCTTGGCCCCTCGACTCATCTGAATCGTGAAACCCAGGAAGTTGAAGCTTGCTTGGGTGGCGTCCACGATGTGGGTCTTCGTCTCGTTGAGGCTGAGGTCCAGACGGTCCAGGACATGACGCACCACTTTCAGCGGTTCCTCTACCTCTTTTCGGCACAGGATGACAAAGTCGTCCGCGTAACGCACGAGATGTGCGGATAGCTTGCCCTTCAGGTGCTGCCGTTGCCATATTCGGTCGAGAATATGCAGGTAGCAGTTGGCCAAGAGCGGGGAGATCACGCCGCCCTGCGGCGTGCCTTTGCGATTGGCTTTTCCACCACCTACGGTCTTCTTCACTCCGTTGTCGTCTTCGCCGATGACCGGGGCTTTGAGCCATTGCTTGATGAGGTGCAGAATCCCCCCATCGACAACACGCTCGGCCACCACGGCCAGTAGCTTGGCATGCGGAATGCTATCGAAGTACTTTGATAGATCGGCGTCTATGACTTGAGTGTAGCCGGCCCATAACGTGTGGGCGATGTCATCCACGGCATCGTGGGCCGACCTCCTGGGCCGGAATCCGTACGAGTGCTCACAGAAGTCGGCTTCAAAGATCGGTTCGATGATGAGTTTCACCGCCATTTGTGCGACCCGATCGCGGAGCGTCGGTATCCCAAGCGGGCGCTGACTGCCATCCGCTTTGGGAATCATGACGCGCCTTACCGGCTGGGCGCGGTAGGTCTTGTCTTTCAGATCACGGGCCAGGTCCCGCAGAAACGTCTCTACCCCGATTCCGCTCTCGATGGCCTCGAAGCTGATCCCATCCATACCGGGACTGCCTCGGTTCGACCGGACAAGCCGCCAGGCATGACTGAGGATGTCTTCCCGGTAGAGCTTGTCGTAAAGCGCGTAAAAGCGATAGGCTGGTTCTTGCTTGGCCTTGGCATACAGCTTCCTCTGTAGCGTCCTGATCGTGTCCGGGGTGGTTAGCGACATGGCAATCCCTCGATCCTCCGCTCTTCGGTTGCACGAACAAAGTAGGGTCCCTTCCCTCGTCCGGGGTTATGTTGTCCCACGAACTCAGACGGTACTATGAACCCCTCCGACTCCCGCCTGCAGCCGCTGCGCTTTCGTTGCCTTATACGCAGCAGTCGGTGGTCTCCCCACCTCCGCAGACGGGCCTCCAGCACTGGGCAGTAAGTCTTCAAGAACATGCCATCCCTGCTACCCCGGGAGTCGATTGACGCCACTTCCGTTATTCCAGCGCCCATCCAACGGCCTTCCCCTTCTGACCACAGGGTCGGCTCCTCCACATAATTTACGAGGCTACTCATAGGTTCACTTGCGTTACGGCCTGCTCTCTTGCTGTTGGAAACTCACGACCCCGTGTCGCCACGGCGCCGCTTCCTCATGCTACCGGCAATGCTCTCAACGTAACGCGCCATTGTCATAATTTGATCAACGGTCAGATACCCGGTTGCACGTCGGGCAGGCTCCTGGCAAAATGCCTATCCCCTTGATACCCAGGTAAGATTTTATATGCCAAGATCTTTATGTCAATGTCGTTGACTCGTTCTCTAACTTCCTTTTTTCTCAAGCTTTTTTCATTCAGTCGCGTTTGACGGAGAAGGCTTTCTCCCGAACAGGCATCCTCAGTTTTCCCCGCCTGATCGCCTGCCTGCTCGGTGGGTACACGTCCAAAGTGCAGTCTGAACTGGACGCCTTCTTCGCCAACCTGGCGAACCGCGCCGACCTGGCACGAGAAGTCTCGGCGCAGGCCTTTGCCAAAGCCCGGAAGCAGGTGTCGGCCGCCGCCTTCTCGCTTCTCAACGATCATTTCCTCACCCTGGTCGATGCGCAGTTCGGCTTTCCTCTCTGGCACGGGCTGCGCGTCGTCGCCGGCGATGCCACGGACTTGCACCTGACCCTGTTCGGCAAGACCCGTGACGGCAAGCGCTCCGTCCGCCACAAGATCGAGGCCAAAGGCTTCGCGCTCTATCTGCCCGGGATCGAAATGACCCTGGCCGCCAGGCTCTACTCCACCGACGTCGGCGAGCGCCAGATGCTCTTCGAACACCTCGACAAACTCCGCCACAATGACCTCCTCGTGCTCGACCGCGGTTACCCAGCCTACTGGCTCTTCGCCGCCTTGTGGCAGCGAAAACTCCATTTCTGCATGCGGGTCGACAGCCTCAATTTCAACGTCATCAAGACATTCCGCCGATCCGGCCTGCTTGAGCAAATCGTCACCCTGCCAGCCCCCTGCAAACAGGACGCGCTCGATTACGAAATTGCCCGCACTCCTTGCCAGGTTCGACTCATTCGCCAGGTGTTCGGCCACAAGGTGCGCGTTCTCGTGACCTCGCTCCTCGATCTGGATGCCTACCCCGCCGCCGCCTTCGGGGCGCTCTATCACTCCCGCTGGAGAATTGAGGAAGCCTTCAAACGGCTCAAGCACCGTCTGGCCCTCGAACACCTGTCGGGCATGTCCTGGCTGGCCGCACAACAAGACTTCGGCGCAAAAATCCTCTGCGACAACCTCAATGCCCTGGCCGTCCATGCCGCCAGTGAATCCCTCGATCCCAATACCCGCGCACGCTACTTCATCAACCGCGGCGACACCTTCTCTCGCATCAAGCGCACCCTCGGACGCTGGCTCCTCCAGGGCATCAATGCTCTCGACAATGTCGCCTCCGTCTTCGACGAACTCATCAAGAACCTCGTCCAGATAAAACCAAACAGGTCATCTCCCAGAAATTTCACCAAAAAACCACATTTATCACATGCTTACAAAAACGGGGTATGACTATGTTCTGATAGGTTGAGAGCATTGCCCGCAAATGCCCCCGGCCGTGCCTGCACCCCCTCAGCCACAACTCCCCACCGCCCCACAAGCCGTACAGAAATCGCATCCGTCCTTCCGGATCACCGTCAGATTCCCACACTCACTACATAGTTTTCCATGTGTCGGCTGCGTGGCCGTGCTGCCTGCCGGCGTCTGCAGAATCCCCATCTGCTGCCTGGGCAGGCCGGTCTCGTCGAGGATGCCGAGCATCGCGTAGCGGTGGATGATCAGTTGCGCGAGGTAGGCCACCGTCGAGGGGTAGGTGGTCTGGCGGCGGGTGCCGGGGATGAAGGCCATGAAGTCGCCGAGCGGTTCGGGGTAGTCGAGGAGTTTTCGCAGCTTCATGCCGATCCACGCCGGGTCGATGACGCGCATGTCGAGCGACAGAAGCTTGGTCAGGCCGTCGAGGGCGCGCGGGTAGTTGCCGGACAGCCACACCGAGTAGGGACGGGTGACGCCGTCGGGCAGGGTGATTTCCTTGAGGCCGAGGACGAAGTCTTCGCTGGTCGCCGGGTTATAGACATCGACGGTCCACGACAAGGTGCCGTCGGTGCCGGTCTTCGGTTCCTTGAGGCTGAACATCGCGTCGAGCACCGGCGTCGTGCCTTCGTACTCGAAAGCGCCGAGGCGTTCGACATGAAACTGGATCAGCCGGGCCATTGCGGCAACCACCGAGGGCATGCGCTTGCGCTCGCCATGCGGCGGGAAAGGCATCTCGAAACCTTCGTCGCTGGCGGTCTTGGCCAGCGATTCGAGTTTCAGCGCCAGCCAGCCGTGGTCGTTGGCGCGCATGTCCATCGACAGCGTCTTGGCGACGGCGCCGAGGCCGCGCGGCTGCTCGGGGCCATTGACCCAGACCTCGAAGGGCCAGCGGCGTTCGTCCTGGTCGACCTGGCCGACGAAGAGCGCGAACTTGCCGTGCGTGTGCTCGATCATGTAGGTCCAGGCCATGTTGCCCTCCGGCAGGTGCGGGCGGTTCGGCCAGCGCAGGCTGGCGAGCACCGGCGCCGGCAGGGTCTTGATGGTCAGGCGGCGGTTGGCGTCACCGGTGACGAAATCCTGCGGCTGCTTTTTGTCCTCGGCCTGTTTCTGCGATTCGACCGAGAGCACCGACCCGAGAATGGTGTTCGGGCGGTAGGTGGCCAGGCCCTTGAGACCGGATTTCCAGGCGCTCAGGTAGAGATCCTGGAAGTCCTCATAAGGGTAGTCGGCCGGCACATTGACCGTCTTGGAGATCGAGGTGTCGATGTACGGGGCGACTGCGGCGACCATGTTCTTGTGCGCCTGTGCCGAGATTTCGAGCGCGGTGACGAAGTAGTCGGGGAGCTTGTCGACATCGCCGCCGCGGTGCTTGTAGAGGCGCCAGGCATAATCCTCGACGGCGTATTCCTTGAGCGTGCCGTCGGCCATGCGCTTCTTGCGGCTGTAGGTCCAGGAGAACGGCGGTTCGATGCCGTTCGAGGCGTTGTCGGCGAAGGCCAGCGAGATCGTTCCGGTGGGCGCGATCGACAGGAGGTGCGAGTTGCGCAAGCCATGCTTGCGGATTTCGTTCTTGATTTCAACCGGCAGGCGCGACGCGAAGTTGCCGCCCGAAAGGTAGAGTTCGGCGTTGAACAGCGGGAAGGCGCCGCGTTCCTTCGCCAGCTCGACCGACGCGCGGTAGGCGGTGTCACGCATGAATTCGGAGATGCGCGCGCCCATCGCAGTCGCTTCCGGGCGGTCGTAGCGCAGGCGCAGCATGCACAGGGTGTCGCCGAGGCCGGTGAAGCCGAGCCCGACGCGGCGCTTGTTGGCGGCCTCCTCGCGCTGGCGGGCGAGCGGCCAGGCGGTGACGTCGAGGACGTTGTCGAGCATGCGCGTCGACACCTGGATGACTTCGCCGAAAGCATCGAAGTCGAACTCGGCGAGCGCACTGAAAGCGTCCCGGACGAACAGGGTCAGGTTGATCGACCCGAGGCAGCAGCAGCCATAGGGCGGCAGCGGCTGTTCTGCGCAGGGGTTGGTGGCCTCGATGACTTCGCAGTAGTAGAGGTTGTTGTCCTTGTTCATGCGGTCGAGGAAAAGGATCCCCGGTTCGGCGTGGTCGTAGGTGGATTTCATCACCTGGTCCCAAAGGTCGCGGGCGCGCACGCGGCGGTACACCCAGACACCGTCTTCGCGCTGGAAGGCACCACCGCGCTTCATGTCCGGGTTGGGCTCGGCACGGTGCGTCAGTTCGACTTCGGCGTCGGCTTCGACGGCCTGCATGAAAGCGTCACTGACGGCGATCGAGACGTTGAAGTTGGAGAGGTCGCCGTGATCCTTGGCATGGATGAAGACCTCGATATCCGGGTGATCGCAGCGCAGCACGCCCATCTGCGCACCGCGGCGGGCGCCTGCGGATTCAACGGTCTCGCACGAGCGGTCGAAAACGCGCATGTAGGACACCGGTCCGGAAGCGCGCGACTGCGTGCCCTTGACCAGCGCGCCGATCGGGCGGATCGACGAGAAGTCGTAACCGACGCCACCGCCACGCCGCATGGTTTCGGCGGCTTCGGCCAGGGCGCTGTAGATGCCGGGCTTGCCATCGACGATTTCGACCACCGAATCGCCGATCGGCTGCACGAAGCAGTTGATCAGCGTCGCCGCGAGCGTCGTGCCGGCGGCCGAGTTGATGCGTCCGGCGGGGACGAAGCCGTTCTCCTGCGCCCACAGGAAGCGAGCTTCCCAGTGCGCGCGCTGCTTTTCTTCCTCGGCAGCGGCAAGGGCGCGGGCGACGCGGCGACGAACATCGTGAACCGAGGTTTCATGGCCCTTGGCGTACTTTTCGACGAGCACTTCGGCGGAGATTTCCTGCTCGGCAAGTGGCACGATCGCCGGCGCTTCGGCGACTTCGGACAGGGGTAGTTGATGTACGAGCTGGCTCATGGGCTGTCCTTCGGAGGATGGATGGCAAAGAAGTTTGATCGAAGTCGTGCGGCTGATGGGCGTGCCTGGACGTGCAGATCCAGGTTCGGCAAAGCCGCTGGCTGCAGGGCGGAACAGCCGTAAAGCTACTGCATGTAGTGGTGAAAGACAACCACAAGACTAGATGTAGTTATTCGCCGACAACCCTGCAGGCTTCGGGAAAAGCCGTGAAATCACCGGCTTGCGGCGCATCGGCGGCGGAAAAATATTTTTCGGGGAGTTTCTGCGGCGGTGAGCGGAGGAGCGGCCGATCGCGCACCGCCGGCGTCGACAGGTGAGGGAGATTTGGGCGGAGGAATGAAGAACCGGTAGGTCGGGTTAGTGCAGCGTAACCCGACTTCCTTGGGGCTGTGGGGTTACCCCCTGCGGGCTAACCCAAGCTGCGGCAGCAGGCCCAACGTCATCATCCGGCGCCAAGGGCAGCCGCTGCTAGCTCGTCTGTTTCTCGCGGGCGGCGTGCGCGATCAGCGCGGCGATCACGCAGGAGGCGATGCGCGTTTCGGCAGTGTCGGCGCGGCTGGTGAGAACGATCGGTACGCGGGCGCCGAGGACGATGCCAGCGCTGAGTGCGTTGCCCAGGTATTCGAGCTGTTTGGCGAGCATGTTGCCGGATTCGAGGTCGGGGACGACGAGAATGTCGGCGCGTCCGGCGACTGCCGAACTGATTCCCTTGGTCTTGGCGGCGACCAGCGAGACGGCGTTGTCGAAGGCCAGCGGACCATCGAGCAGCCCGCCTTTGATCTGGCCGCGGTCGGCCATTTTGCACAGCGCAGCGGCGTCGAGCGTGGACTGGATCTTGGGATTGACGGTTTCGACTGCCGAGAGAATCGCGACCTTGGGTTCGGTGGTGCCGATGATGTGCGCGAGGTCGATGGCGTTCTGGATGATGTCGACCTTCTCCTGCAGTGTCGGCAGGATATTGACCGCCGCATCGGTGATCATCACCGGTCGCGGATAGGTCGGCACGTCCATCAGGAAGACATGGCTGATGCGCCGCTCGGTGCGCAGGCCTGTGCCGCGGGCAATCACCTCGGCCATCAGTTCGTCGGTATGCAGGCTGCCCTTCATCAGCGCCTCGGCGTCGTTGCTGCGGATCAGCGTCACGGCCATGGCCGCGGCTTCATGACTGTGCTTGACGTTCACGATCCGGTGCTGTCCGAGGTCGAAGCCATTTTCCTCGGCGACGGCGCGAATCCTCTGCTCGGGTCCGATCAGGATCGGGTCGATCAGGTTCGCCTCGGCGGCGAGCAGGGCGCCCCTGAGCGATTCACGATCGCAGGGGTGAACTACCGCCATGTCGATCGGTGCCAGGCCTTCGGCGCGCTTGACCAGCACCTGCAAGCGTGCGTATTTGTCGGATATGGTGATTTCCGGCATGGTCGTGCGCTTGGTGCGGATCTTTTCCCGCGGCGCCAGCACTTCGGCGCTGCCCGACACCACCAGCAGCTGATCCTGATTGAAGCAGGCGCAGTCGAGGATGATGTGGTGGTTGTGGTCGAATTTCTGTTTGACGGTGACCGTTACGGTGATGGTGTCGCCGATGGTCACCGGTCGCGCAAAGTGCACGGTCGATTCGATCAGGACCGTTCCCGGCCCCGGGAACTGCGTTCCCAGGGTGGTCGACATCAGCGATGCGGTCCACATGCCGTGCGCGATGAAATCCTGGAACAGGCCGCTGTGGCGGAATTCGGCATTGGCCAGTGCAGGATTCATGTCGCCGGACATCAGGGCGAAAAGTCTGACATCCTCCGGGCGCAGTGTGCGGATCAGTGACGAGCTGTCACCGACATTGATCTCGTCGTAGGTTCGACTTTCGAGAAATTCGAGAGGGGTCTCAAAGTGCATGCTGGGGCTCCGAATGACGATTGCAGGGGTGATCAGAACGAGGCCGGGATATTGTACCCGCGACCGCCCAGGAGAATGTCTCCGACCCGGCTGCAGGCTCTCGCAACGACGAGGCTGGCCAGTTGCCGCAGTGACGCCCCCTGGAATCGGCAGTGACTCACTGATGGATATCATTATGCTGCAATGCAACACAAAATACCATGACGATCTGGGTCTGCGCAGAACCGGCCCGTGGCCGATTGGACATAGGAACGCCTACGAAATAACTTCCCGTTTTGACTGTGCGCTCGGGCATGCCACTTGCTTGCTTGGTTGTTCTGAAAACAGCAAAGGGAATGCAGCGTGGGCTATTACCGGGAAGACGTAGAGCGGCGAATGAAGGAATTCTATCGGCGACTATCGGAAAAGGATCGTCGCCGGTACGCGGCGGTGGAGTCTGACAAGTTGGGGCATGGGGGCCAGCAGTACATCGCGCAGTTGTTTGAGATCGATAGCAAGACGATCCGACAAGGACTGGCCGACCTGGACATAGCGGAAGAGGCGACGGGGGATAAGCTCCGAAAAAAGGCGGTGGGCGGAAGCGTAAGCTCGACCTGACGCCCGAATTATCGACGACGTTTCTGGACGTCGTTCGAGAGCATACGGCGGGCTGTCCGCAGCACGCCATTCGTTGGACCCATCTGCGCCAGCCGGAGATTGCCCGGCGCATTAGCGCGACGGGAACCCCGGTCAGTTGCCGGATTGTTCGCCAGTTGCTGAAGCAGCATGGCTTTGTTCGCCGTCAGGCGCAGAAGAAGACGTCGTTCAAGCAGCACCCTGAGCGCAACCCGCAGTTTGAAAACATCACAGCGCTCAAGGCCGCGTACCTGGCGGCTGGTCAGCCCGTACTCTCCATGGACACCAAGAAGAAAGAGATGCTCGGCAATTTTTACCGGAACGGCACGCTTTACACCCGAGAGACCCTGGCCGTGCTGGATCATGACTTTCCCAGCTATAGCGAAGGCAAAGTCGTACCGCATGGCTTGTACGACATCGGTTTGAACAAAGCCCATGTCAATCTGGGCACGAGTCATGACACCACGCAGTTCGCGTGTGACAGCGTGGAACGTTGGTGGTCTTTGCACGGACGTCACGATCATCCCAATGCCGATAAGATATTGATTCTGTGCGATGGCGGTGGCAGCAACCCCTCACGCTCGCCGTTGTTTCAGCAGGACTTGCAAGCGCTTGCCAATCGGCTCAAGCTGGAAATTCGGATCGCCCACTTCCCGCCGTATTGCTCCAAGCACAATCCGATTGAGCACCGCGTCTTCCCCCATGTCACGCGCGCTTGCGAAGGCGTCGTATTTGAAAGCGTGCCTCTGGTCAAACAACTGATCGAGCGTACCCAGACTCGAACTGGACTTCAGGTCACCGTCGATATTATCGATCGCGTCTACGAAACCGGACGGAAAGCGGCGCTTGATCTCAAGGCATCCCTGCGCATCGTCGCCGATGCACTACTGCCCCCATGGAATTACACCATCCTGCCAAATTCAACAGCATAAAACCGGGAAGTTATTTCGTGGGCGTTCCATATTGTTGACCTGCATCAGTACGCACCGCGATGGAGAGGCTAGGCTTCCTGCCGTGGCTCGGAAATCGCTACGCTCGCTGGGAGACTGTCGTGACGGAAGAATGTATTGATGCCGCAAGGCTGGACGAACTGCTGCAGCCGATCATCGACCGTCATGGCGGTGATCCGGGCCAGTTGCTGCAGATTCTGCTGGCGGTGCAGGAGGTGCTGGCTTACCTGCCGGCGGCGGCGCTGACTGCGATCGCCAGGGCGCTCAAGCTGCCGCGCGCGCGCGTCGAAGGCGTCGCCGGTTTCTATTCCTTCCTGCACCTGGCACCGGTCGGTCGCTATCGCGTGCTGTTCTCGGACAACATCACCGATCGCATGCTCGGCAGCGCCGAGCTGATGGATCGTCTGTGCAATCGGCTGTGGATCGAGCGCGGCAAGGTTTCCGAGGAGGGCCTGGTCAGCGTCGATACCACTTCCTGTACCGGCATGTGCGACCAGGGGCCAGCGCTGCTGGTCAATGGGCGGGCGCTGACACGCTTGTCGGCCGAGCGCATCGACCGCATCAGCGAACTGATCCGGGCAGAGGTGCCACTGACCGACTGGCCGGGGGAATACTTCCGGGTCGACGACAATCTGCGCCGCCGCGATGTCCTGCTGAACGTGTGCTGGCCAGCCGGCGAAGCGATTCGGGCGGCGATTGCGCGCGGCGCCGAGGCGATGCTTGCGGAAATGAAGGCTTCCAATCTGCGCGGACGCGGGGGAGCCGGTTTCACCACACAGATCAAGTGGGAATCGGCACGCCGGGCGGAAGGCCAGGGCGAGCACCCCAGCCGCTACGTGGTCTGCAATGCCGACGAGGGCGAACCCGGCACCTTCAAGGATCGCGTGCTGCTCTCCAGCTACGCCGACCTGGTTTTCGACGGCATGAGTGTCGCGGGTTTGACCATCGGTGCCAGCAAGGGCCTGCTCTACCTGCGCGGCGAGTATGCATACCTGCTGCCGGCGTTGCATGCAAACCTCGCGCAGCGCCGACAGAGCGGCCTCCTGGGAAAGTCGCTGTGCGGCCAGGCTGGTCGTGACTTCGAGATCGACATTCATCTCGGTGCCGGAGCCTATGTCTGCGGCGAGGAATCGGCGCTGCTCGAATCGCTCGAAGGCAAGCGCGGCGTGCCGCGGATTCGTCCGCCTTTTCCGGTCAGCGTCGGTTATCGCGGGCAGCCGACGGTGGTGAACAACGTCGAGACGCTGTGCAAGGCGGCGCTGATCGCGGTCCATGGGGGCGCCTGGTTCGCCGGCCTGGGCACCAAGCAGTCGACCGGCACCAAGCTCTTGTCGATCTCGGGCGACGTCGAAACGCCGGGAATCTACGAGTACCCCTTCGGCGTTTCGGTGGCGCAGGTGCTCAAGGACTGCGGCGCCGGTAACGCGCAGGCGGTGCAGATCAGCGGGCCTTCGGGAATCTGTCTCGGGATGCACGAGTTTTCCCGCCACATTGCTTTCGAGGATGTGCCGACGGCAGGCGCTTTCATGGTTTTCGGCGCGCATCGCGACATGTTCGAGGTGGCGCGCAATTTCGCCCACTTCTTCGCGCACGAGAGCTGCGGCTTTTGTACGCCCTGCCGCGTAGGCACCGCGCTGGTCGCCAACTGCATGGACAAGATCGCCGACGGGCGTGGCTCGCAGTACGACATCAACGAGATCTTCAAGATCCATCGCCTGCTGCATGCCGCCAGCCATTGCGGGCTCGGCCAGTCGGCGTGCAATCCCTTGTTCGATACGCTCAACAAGTTTCGCCCGGCGTATGAGCGACACCTGCGCTCGCTCGACTTCGCGCCGGCTTTCGACCTCGACCAGGCACTCGACGCGGCTCGCCAGATGACCGGGCGCGACGATGCGGCGGCGCATTTCGGTCTTGCCGCCCGACTGACGGGATATGCACCATGAAAACGCAAAGTATTCTGCTCGATGGCCTGCCGGTGCCTTTCGAGGACGGACAGACGATCATGGACGCGGCGATGGCCGCCGAGATATTCATTCCTCACCTCTGTCATCACCCCGAGTTCAAGCCGCAAGGCAGTTGCAAATTATGTACGGTGAAGGCCAACGGCCGTTACGTGTCGTCGTGCATGATGCCGGCGAAGGATGGCATGGAGGTTGAGAACAATTCGCCGGATCTCAACGACAAGCGGCGGACGATGCTGCAGATGCTGTTCGTCGAAGGCAATCATTTCTGCCCCTCGTGCGAACAGAGCGGCAACTGCATGCTACAGGCGCTGGCCTACGAACTCGAAATGCTGTCGCCGCATTTCAACCAGTTCTATCCAAACCGGCCGCTCGATGCTTCGCACCCTGATCTGTTGCTCGACTTCAATCGCTGCATTCTCTGTGAGCTGTGCGTGCGCGCCAGCCGTGACGTCGATGGCAAGAATGTCTTTGCCCTTTCCGGGCGGGGCTTGACCAAGCACCTGATCGTCAATGCCGAGTCCGGGCGGCTCGCCGACACCGATTTTTCCCTGGCCGACAAGGCGGCGCATGTCTGCCCGGTCGGGGTGATCATCGAGAAACGCAAGGGCTTCGCGATCCCGATCGGCAGGCGCCGCTACGATGTCGAGCCGATCGGCATGCAGGTCGAGCGCCTGGCCAACCGGACTGCGACCGAGGAAGAGGCCTGAGATGAACGCTGTGCCCCAGAGCCGGAAACTGCGTCTCGCGACGACTTCGCTGGCCGGCTGCTTTGGTTGCCACATGGCTTTTCTCGACATCGACGAGCGTTTGCTGGAACTGCTCGAGCGGGTCGAATTCGACCGCTCGCCGCTGACCGACATCAAGACCTGCGGCCCCTGCGACATCGGCCTGGTCGAAGGTGGCATCTGCAACGCCGAGAACATCCACGTGCTGCAGGAGTTTCGCCGCAATTGCAAGGTACTGATCGCCATTGGCGCCTGTGCCGTCAATGGCGGGCTGCCGGCGCAGCGCAACCATCTCGACCTCGGTCGGTGCCTGCAGGAGGTCTATCTGACCGGGCCGGGAATCGTCAACGGGCAGGTGCCCAACGATCCGGAATTGCCGCTGCCGCTCGACAAGGTGCACCCGATTCATGAAATCGTCCGCATCGACTACTTCATTCCCGGCTGCCCGCCGTCGGGCGACGCCATCTGGAAGTTCCTGACCGACCTGCTCGATGGGCGGACGCCACGGCTCGGACATCCCCTGCTGCATTTTGATTGATGGAGGCCAGTATGGAAGGCGCCTTGTTTGCACTCGAAACTGCGCCAGCCGACGCCGGCACGCTGCGCCGGCTGGCAATCGACCCGGTGTCGCGCGTCGAAGGTCACGGCAAGGTGACCTTGCTGCTCGACGAGAACGATCAGGTGCAGCAGGTTCGCCTGCACATCGTCGAATTCCGCGGTTTCGAGAAGTTCATCCAGGGTCGCCCGTACTGGGAAGTACCGGTGATGGTGCAGCGTCTGTGCGGCATCTGCCCGGTCTCGCACCACCTGGCGGCTGCCAAGGCGCTCGACCAGGTCGTCGGCGTCGGGCAACTCACGCCGAGCGCCGAGAAGCTGCGCCGCCTCATGCACTACGGGCAGATCCTGCAGTCGCATGCGCTACATTTCTTCCATCTCTCATCGCCGGACCTGCTTTTCGGTTTTGACAGCGAGGCCAGCCGGCGCAACATCGTCGGCGTCGCGGCAGCGTATCCCGAGGTCGCGAAGCAGGGCGTGCTGCTGCGCAAGTTCGGCCAGGAGGTGATTCGCCTGACCGCCGGCAAGCGTGTGCATGGCACCGGCGCGATTCCCGGCGGAGTCAATCGCGCGCTCTCGCGCGAGGAGCGCGACGGCCTGCTGGCCGACATCTATCCGATCATCGGCTGGGGCCGGTCGGCGGTGCAACTCGTCAAGCGCCTGTACACCGCCAATCCCGCGCTCTACGACGTTTTCGGCACCTTCCGCTCGAACCTCCTGTCGCTGGTCGGCGCCAACGGCGCGCTCGACTTCTACGACGGCCGCCTGCGCGCACGTGACGCCGACGGCAGGATCATCGTCGATGGCGCCCACGTCAAGGACTACCACCAATTGATCCGCGAGGAAGTCAAGCCGTGGAGTTACATGAAATTCCCCTTCCTGGCGGCGCTTGGGTCCCAGAATGGCTGGTACAAGGTCGGCCCGCTGGCACGCGTGCAGAACTGCGACTCGATCCCGACGCCGCTCGCCGAAGCCGAGCGGCGCGAGTTCATCGACCACGGTGAGGGCAAGCTGATCCACGCACCGCTGGCCTACCACTGGGCGCGCATGATCGAGATGCTGCACGCCGCCGAGACGATCAAGGATCTGCTGCACGACGACGACCTTTCGGGTAGCGAACTGACCACCAGCGGCGCTCGCAACCGCGAGGGCGTCGGCGTCATCGAAGCACCGCGCGGCACCTTGATCCACCACTATCGCGTCGGCGACGACGACCTGGTGACGATGTGCAACCTGATCGTGTCGACGACGCACAACAATCAACCGATGAACGAAGCGATCCGCCGCGTCGCCCAGCGCTACCTGAACGGACGCCAACTGACCGAGGGCCTCCTGAACCACATCGAAGTCGCCATCCGCTGCTTCGACCCCTGCCTGTCGTGCGCCACGCATGCCCTCGGCAAGATGCCGCTACAGCTCGAATTGCACGATGCGGCCGGGCGCGTCATCGAGCAAATCAGTTCAAACCCATCGAACGCCCCGACTCCGACATGCGCCCAGTCGTAGGTTGGGTTAATGTGAAAGTCGCTTCAGCGACTCACGAAACTCCCCTCTCCACTTGCGGGAGAGGGGTTGAGGGAGAGGGAAACGGTCATGACTTTCATGATCGGGGGTGCCTGGAAAGTCATGACCGTTAGCCCGCAGAGCGTAACCCAACATCCTGAGGCCGAAGTGTCGGGTTGCGCCTGTCCTGAGCAACGCCGAAGGGCGACGCCAACCCGACCTGCGAACCTGAGAGATTGAAAGCGCCGGAAGTGTCGCTCGCCCCGGTCGTGATTCTGGCCTGCGGCAACCCCAGCCGCGGCGACGATGCACTCGGACCGATCCTCCTCGATCGCCTGCAGGCCTGGCTCGAATCCTCGGGTTGCGCTGGTCTGGCCGACGACTTCGAGCTGATCGGCGACTTCCAGTGGCAGGTCGAGCATGCACTGGACCTCGTCGGACGGCGCCTGGCGCTGTTCATCGACGCCGGGCAGCAGACGCACGCGCCTTTTGTCTTTCGTCGGGCGCAGGCCATCGACTCCGCCAGCCCCAGCACGCATTCGCTGCCTCCCGAATCGGTGCTCGCCGTCCTCGCGCGCATCAATCAGGAAGCGCCGCCGCCGGCTTTCGTGCTCTGTGTGCGCGGTCAGCGCTTCGAGTTGGGGGAGGGCTTGAGCACCGCCGCGACGCGCCACGCCAATGCCGCGTTTGAACTCCTCAAAGAGTTGTGTCGTGCCGCTGAAGTGGGCGCCTGGCAGGCTCGCGAGAGCGGGGGAGAGTAGACTTCAAAGCGGACAGTCAGCTTCGCTATTGGAAGAGCGCCCGCAGCGATGGGCAGCAGCAGATGTGTACCGCCAACGTTTTTGATGTTTCAATATTCACGGAAGTTGATGGCATCAGAGAATGATCGAGTAGGAAACCGCAGCCAGTCATCATGGCTGTGGGTGCGAAATGCCGCACCCACAGCCATGATCGAGCATATCGACACTCCACCACGTTCCGAGTAGGCGAGGAGGTTACCCCCCTCACCCCTCACAGACCCGAGCGAGCCCAATTAAGGCACTCGGTTCCTCATCGTACAGCTTCGCTCACGTACGGACATAGCGATGGACGATCATCGGTTTGGGTAGGGGAAAAGCCTGTAGTACTTGACCAAATGCTTCCCAGCACAGGTAACTCTTCTGCCGCGATCGACGCGATAGCCACTTGTGCCATAAGCGGAGAACCGCGTGATGCAGGCTACTCAGACTGTCCGCGTTGCCGGTTATGCCATAGTAGGCATAGTGTCCGCGCAACATGCGACACAGCCGTTCATATTGCTCTCGTAGCTGCCAATGGCGCATACGGCGACACTGTTGATTAATTCTACTTTGCCACATTTCTAAAATGGTTGAAATACAGGCTATTGAGCTACATATCTAATGCTCTACCACATAAGGAGTATGACGATGAAATCGCCAAATTTATTTATTTGGGATCGGGCGTGCGGTGGCCAGCTGCTGCGAGAATCTGACCAGCCATTTTCAGTCGTTCCGGGAGTGTTTCCGCAGTAAAACGCGAAGCACGGCCGAGCAAGCTGAACAGTACTTGCGGGGCCTTTTTCAAAGCCCTCGTGCGAACCTGGAACAGATGAGCGAGACGGTGGCGGAGACCGAGTATTACAGCCTCCACCACATGTTGAGCGATGCTGCATGGGACTTTGAGAATGTGCGTCGGGAGACGGCGCGACAAGCGGACGAGTGGATCGGTGGGCCAGAGACGGGACTGTTGCTCGATGAGTCTGGGGTCCAAAAGAAGGGCGACCATTCAGCGGGCGTGGCCAGGCAGTACAACGGTCGCCTGGGTAAGGTCGAGAACTCGCAGGTTGGAGTGTATGCCGCCTTGGCACGAGGGTCGCAGGCGGCGATCATCGACTTCGAATTGTTCCTTCCAGAGCGTTGGGTTGAAGACGCCAAGCGTTGCCAGGAAGCGGGGATTCCGGAATCGGCACGGGTCTTTCGGACTAAGCCGCAGATGGCTGCCGAGATGGTCAAGCGGGCACGAGCCGCCGGGGTGCGCTTTGGCTTCATCGGTGCCGACGGCCTCTATGGCCACGCGACTTGGCTGCTGTTTGATTGGGACGATGCAGGTGAGGTATTCGCCACCGAGGTGCACAGCGACCAGCAGTTTTACTTTACCGATCCGGGAAAGGCGTGGGTACCGGCCTGGGAAGCCCGCGAATGGGCCGCGCGCCTGAAACGAAAGGAGTGGCACCCGGTGATCCTGCGCGACGGGGAGAAGGGTGAAGTGCGCGCGATGTTTGCCCATACCCGCGTGTGGATCAGTCATCCGAACAGCGCACAGGCCCGCCAATGGCATCTCCTGGCACGCCGCGATGGCAAGGAGGTGAAGTTCATGCTCTCCAACGCGGCGCCCGACACGCCACTTCGCGAGCTGGCACGCATGCAGGCACAGCGCCACTTCATCGAGCGCGCCTTCGAGAATGCGAAAGGTTGCTGTGGGATGGCCGACTACCAGGTACGCAAGTGGCGGGCTTGGTACAACCACATGGCGCTCGTCTGCGTTGCACTACTCTTTCTCGTCAAGGAGCGGCGGCAACACTCACCCTACGCCGAGTTACTGTCCTGTGCCGATGTCGTCGACATGCTCGTGGCGCAGCTCCCGGTGAAGATTCACGGTCGCGAAGACCTCGTGCGAATCATCGCCGAGCGTCATGCACGGCGACAAAGCGCCCGCGACAGCGCCTACCGAAGGCAGCCGCCAGCACCCAAAAATGCCATTAGAATCTGTTAATGTAGAAGTAAATAGGTTCCAGCAGCATCACAATGGCCCGCTGCGCCACCTTGTCTTCGAAGGAAGGAAGGAATGCCCAACCCGCGCTGGCCGCCATCCGCTTTGGCAATATAGTGCCGACGGACTGGTGGCGCTTGGTAACGGCCCGATTTGAGTCGGTCTATCAGACTGAGCAGGTTTTCCTGCAACTTCACTTCATACTCCTGCGCCGTCTGACCATCAACTCCCACCGCGCCATCTTTGCGCGTGCATTCATAGGCATAGTGCATCCACTCGTAGTCAATGTAATGGTTTAAGGAAGTCAATGCCATTTCGCGGGTGCTTCTCGCCAAGCTGGCTATTCGCTCCTGTTTCGTTGACACGTTGTCAGGTTTCAAAGCACCCTCCATGCTTCTCAAAAGCGATTCTGTACGACAGTGCCCCGCTTTTCTCGGTCGGGTTCGCGCGAGCCGCGTTCCCCGACGTCATCAGTACTATCAAGGCACTAAGACTTCCTGTGCCGAATACGGGGTCACTTATGGATTCGCTTCCCCGCTCCAACTCTTGTCTTCGTCGTTCGCTCCCTTGGCAGTGAAGACACCCACCAGGGCCTGGCCCAGCCCCGTGCTCAGGGCTGCTTGAGTTGGTCGAATACACAGGATCTCCCAGGTTCCTGGGCAATCCATCCCATACTTGATCAGGCCGGGCATCGCCCAGGGCCGGCGCAAGACGTGCTCGTAGTAAAACTTCAAGCCATACAGATCGAGCTTGACGGAACTCCACGAGTGCGACGCCACCAGTTCGGTGAAGTAGTCCAGCAATTGCTGCTCGGACAGTGCGTCAATCTGATGATCAAACCGCTCGCCGATCCGCCGGATGGCGCGCGAGTACGCCTCGATGGTCTTCGGTTGCAGCCCCTTGAGGGTCAGGTGTTGCAGATGCCGTGCGTAGTTGCGATCAAACGTTGCTTCCGGTGATGTGCTCATCGTAACATGACCTCCAGTTTCGTCAGGGGAGAGTCCCTCGTTCGAGGGGTGAGGTCATATTCTGATGCGAGCGCATCGCCACCGGATCCTCCGCGCAGCGGCTTCGTCCAACGCCTTCCCGATCGAGACGAAGTGAAAAACCCATGACTGTTTTCGCCCAGACCCCCAACCCCTCCGGCAACCGGACCGCCTGCAAGCTGCGCTTGCAGGTTCACTCCGGCCTTCGGCCTCCGCCGGCAGGTTACGTCGAACGTTCGGCCTTTCTTCCACCAATGAGAAGCCTCAAATGAGAAGTACAAGTTTCGGTTTCGGTACCGTCAGGATTATTTCTTCGGTCATGCTACTGGCGTCGGTTCTCCTTTCTGGTTGTTCCGATCCCAAGAGCTATGAAGTAACGAAACTGACTGAGGAGCCGCGCAAAGAACTTGGGCAGAAGCTCACCTCGGACGAAGGACAAAAGCTGGCTGGCTGATGAGGAACGTCATCACGGGAAAAGAGCCGCCCGTTGGAACGACGGTTGCTATGGCACAAAATGAAGCATGAGTGGATGACCTTCAAAAACCGGACCGCCGAGATGCTTGAGGCAGATGTCGGTAAAATCCTGGACGGCTTTGGCTCTGATTGTCGGATGACTTTTTGCTAACCCCCGTTGGCCGGTCAAATTCCCCCACCTTTGGTCACTTCAAAATCCCCCACCCTGAAGGTCGCGTGACGGAGCAATAAGGCCCCGTTTTTGGCGCTTTCGGAGTACCGCCCGGCAGGACGTAATCTTCCCCCTTCGATTATTGAAGGGAGTCTGGAGTGAACGTCTTGAAGCCACATCTGCAAACCACGGTCTTCACCCTGCTGGCCGCCGGGAAGAGCCAGCACGAAATTGCCCGCATCACCGAAATCGATCGCAAGACGATCCGCTGCCTGGCGCGGCGTTTTTCGAGCGAAGAGGCAAATTCCCCCGGGGTGGCCACCGGCCCTCTCGGTCAAATTCCCCCACCCCGACCACCGGCGCCGAGCCGGCCATCGACTTCCGCCTGCGAGCCTCATCGCGCCTTCATCGAAGCGCAGTTATCGCTTCGCCGCAACTTCACGGCGATCTACCAGGACCTGGTCGATCAGTTCGGCTTTGCCGCCAGCTATAACAGCGTCAAGCGCTTTGCCGGGACGCTGATCGCACGCGAGCCGGCCCAGTTTGACCGACTGGAATTCGCCCCCGGCGAAGAGGCGCAGGTCGACTATGGCGAAGGGGCGCTGACGCTTCACCCCGGTACCGAGCGCTATCGCCGGCCGCGTCTGTTTGTCATGACCCTGCGCTATTCCCGGCGTAGCTTTCGGCGGGTGGTCTGGAAGTCCAGCCAGGAAGCCTGGGCCAGACTGCACGAGCAGGCCTGGCGGTATTTCGGCGGCAGCAGCCAGTACGTGGTACTCGACAACCTGAAGGAAGGGGTCATCAAGCCCGACTTGTACGAGCCGCAGCTCAACCCGGTCTACGCGGCCGTACTCGCGCATTACGGCGTCGTGGCCGACCCCGCACGGGTCCGGGATCCGAATCGCAAAGGCAGCGTCGAGAACGCCATTCAGCATACCCAGAACACGGCGCTCAAAGGCCGACGCTTCGCCTCGATCGAGGAGCAGAACGCCTTCCTCGAACAGTGGGAGACGCGCTGGGCAGCGCAACGCATTCACGGCAGCGCCAAGCGCCAGGTCGAGGCGATGTTCCAGGAGGAACGTCCGCTGCTCAAGCCCTTGCCTTTGCAGGGCTTCGCGTATTTCACCGAGTCGCTACGCACGGTCTGCGACGACAGCTGTGTACGCGTCGAGCACAGCAGCTATGCCGCCCGTCCGGCGCCTATCGGCAGCCGTGTGCTGGTCCGCCTGTTCGAGCAGCACCTCGAGATCCGCGATTTCCAGTCACAGGCCTTGCTGCGTACCCACCCCCGGGCGACGCAACCGGGCAGCGTGATCTTGCCCGACGAGGAGCGCCCTTTCAATCCGTCGCGGGAAACGCGTCGCATCTTGACCCAGGCCAAGACCATCGGCCCGGCCACCGAGCAGTTGTGCCAGTGCCTCTTTGAGCAAGAGGGGCGCGTTGGTCAGCGCCGCCTGTGGGGCATCGTCAGCCTGGCCAAGCGTTACCCCCGCACGCTGATCGACCGTGCCTGCGCGATGGCCCTGCACGACGGCGTGCGCAGCTATCCACAGATCCAGGCGCTCACCGAGCGCCTGCTCAACGAAGCTCTGGCCGATATCGATACCCCGGTGCAGGGGGAGCTGGCGTTGACCCAGGACGACCGTTTGATTCGCGCCGCCGAGGACTACGGCGACCTGTTCTCCCTTGGCGCTCAAAAGAGCGCCGCTTTGTCACTTCCCCTGGAGGATTCCAAATGAGCATGACCCTGAACGAGATCGAACGTGCGCTGCGCGACCTTCGCCTGTCCGGCATTCGCGCCACCCTGGAAACCCGCGTGCTGCAAGCACAAGCGAATCAGGCGCCTTTCCTGGAAACCTTCTCGATGATTCTGCAGGATGAACTGGACCGGCGCCGTTCGCGTTTGCTGGATCGCCGTTACCAGCAGTCGGGTCTGGACGAGCGCGCGACCTTGACGGACTTCGACTGGCGCTTCAATCCGAAGCTGCCGCGGCAGGCGTGCTTCGAGCTGCATACGCTGAAATTCGTCGCCGAAGGCCAGAACGCGCTGATCATCGGCAAGCCGGGCACGGGCAAAAGCCGGATCGCCAAGGCGGTGGCTTACCAGGCGACCCTGCAGGGCCTGGATGTGCGGGTGCTCGAGGCCGACAGTGTCTTTGCCAGCTACGCGCTGTGCAGTGGCGCCGATCAGCAGCGGCAACTGCGTCCCTGGCTCGACGCCGACCTGCTGGTACTGGACGATCTCTTCCTGGCCCGGCGCATCAGCGACAGTGCGGGCGAGTTGCTGCAAACGTTGGTTCATCAGCGTTACAAGGCGCGCCGCAGCCTGGTGGTGACCTCCAACCGGGTGGTCCAGGACTGGGGCAAATACCTGGGCGACAATACGATGGCCAGCACGATTCTCGACCGGCTGATGCATCGCTCGCATCTGCTCGAGTTTGAAGGCCACAGCTATCGGCTTAAAGAGGCGGCGACGCGCTTCGCACAGCAGCCCTCAGATCGCTGATGCGCCGCTTCGAACCCACGGCCGGCGCTTGCTTTGGCGACCTCTTGCGCTCATCCACCACGCTTTGGGGCGCGGCCCCAAACCCCGCGTTCGCCACGTGGCAGCCGCCAGGAGCGTGGGGTCGCTACGCGCTGTCAAGCGGCTTTCGCGGCATAAACGGGCGGCAAACAACGCCGCCCATTTATTCCACGGTCCACTTGACAGCGCTTCGCTCCCTCCGGCCAGGATCAGCACTGCCACAGCAAACTCGTTCCCCTTGAACTCACCCCAGCGTTACGCAGTAACGAGCGCACAAGCCCGTTACTGCGTAACGCAATCTCCGGAGACAAATATGGCCAAGACCGCCGCTCAAAGACAAGCCGCCTACCGCGCCCGTCGCCCTCATGCCGGCGAGGACGGCAACGGCGAACGCCGCCTCAATCTGTGGGTCAGTACGCACACCGATTTGGCCATCGAACGATTGGCTCGCCGTTACTGCGTAACGAAACGCGAGATCGTCGAGCGCTTGGTCATCGCCGTGGATGATCGCATCATCGCCACCCTCGATATCGATGCACCCGAGTGGGATCAGTACTTCACCGCCGCTTCCGTTACGCAGTAACGGACTCCTAATTCACCAACAACGGCGGGTAAAAAACCGGCCCGCCGCCATCGACTGCATTACAATTTCTACGGTCCTGCCTGGGGGAGTTTGGGTGGCCATAAGTGGGGGAGTTTGAAGTGACCAACGGGGTGCTAACCGCTTACACGAAGCCGGCATTTACGCTGGCATTCTTGCTGACACTCACTAATTACTTGATTTTTTGGTGCCCCCACGCGGAATCGAACCACGACCTGATGATTACAAATCAACTGCACGACCTTCATGCTACGGGGGCACAGAGAGTGTCACTGGTGCGAATTATAGCCGACCTTGATGCTTGCTGGATCATTTTGAGCTTCTCGGTCAGGCACGAGCAGCTGTTCTTTGCGTCGCAATCCACTGTTAGAATGCCCTGACTGATTATTCGGTAGAATGCTATGCCATCCCCCTCGAACCCCTCGGAAATTGCTCGCGAAACCCTTCGTCTGCTGGCTTCCAGGCGCATTTCTCCCTCTCCCGAGAACTATCGGGACATCTATAACGAGATTGCGGGCACCTCCGGCAATCTCGCAGAAAATTTCCCCAAACGCGAGCTGCAGGCGCTACAGACCGCCCTACCCAAAGAGACCGCCGTTCAGCAAAAGCTGGTGAAGCGATTCGAACAGGCACTCAAGGGCAGGAACTGGGATGAGCTTCGCGACGGTATTGCCGAGTTGGTCAAGCAACTTGCCAATGAGCACGAGTTGCCCTGGAGTGATTTGTTCCGCGACTTCCTGCGCCAGTGGGAAAACAAGCAAGCAGGACTGACCGTGGCGCGCAAGCGGGAGGCGATCGAGCGAGTGCTGGTGGCCGCTGCAGGCAATAGTGAGCTGCTGTTCGGACGCCTGCAGGGTCTGGTGAAGTCGTGGGCAGGCAGTGCACCGGCAGACGGGGACATCCCTCTGGTGGATCCCGGAACCATCGCGATGCCTGAGGCCAGTTTGCCGCTCGTCGGCGACATCGTCGCAGACAGTGCCACGCGTACGAGCGAATTGTCGAGCGATCTGCGCGATCTTTTCGCGTATACCTTCGAAGATCTGGTCACGACACAACTCGTGGATGAACCGGAGCTGGCGGCCGATGCCCGCATGCTGGCGCACAAAGTTCGCTGCGCCACTTCCCCTTCCGCGCAGCAAGGCTTGCTGGCTGGCATCAAGCGCTTTGCATTCCGTCTGGAGATCCTGGCCGAAGACCGTGCCGAACTGCGTGCGGGCTTGCTCAATCTATTGCAATTGCTGATCGAAAACGTGGGCGAACTGGTCACTGAAGACCGCTGGCTGGCGGGGCAGATCGACATCGTCCGCGACATCGTTGCCAGCCCTTTGAACATCCGTTCCATTGGCGATGCCGAGGGCCGGCTCAAGGAGGTCATCTACAAGCAGAGCCAGCTCAAACGCAGCCTCAACGAAGCCAGGGAAAGCCTCAAGCAGATGCTGGCCGGGTTTGTCGACCATCTGGCAGAATTTGCTGATTCGACCTCTGACTATCACGACAAGATCGAATATTGTGCGCACCGGATCAGCATGGCCGAGGACATCACGCAACTCGAAGATGTGCTCGCCGAAGTGATTCGTGAGACGCGCATCATCCAGCTCAACGCTCAGCGCTCGCGTGACGAGCTGCGCGCCGCGAAACAGCGCGTCAGCGAAGCCGAGGCGCGCATCGGCGAACTGCAGGTGGAGCTCGACCGCGCCAGCACACTGGTTCGTCATGACCAGCTGACCGGTGCACTCAACCGCCGCGGTCTTGAGGAAGCATTCGAGAAGGAAGTCGCGCGTGCGCAGCGTCGCCAGTCGACCCTCTGCGTGGCCCTGCTCGACATTGACAACTTCAAGAAACTCAACGATTCGCTCGGCCACGACGCCGGCGACGCGGCCCTGATACACCTTGCCACCGTGATTCGGGAGACGATGCGTCCGCAGGACACGGTCGCCCGCTTTGGTGGCGAGGAGTTCATCATCGTACTGCCGGATACGTCGGTCGGGGATGCGCAGACAGCCATTGTCCGCCTGCAGCGTGAACTGACCCGACGCATTTTTCTGCATAACAACGACCGCCGACTGATCACCTTCAGTGCCGGGGTGACTGACCTGCAGCCCGGTGATACCCAGGTTTCGGTCACCAAGCGAGCAGACGAAGCCATGTATATGGCCAAACAGTCAGGAAAAAACCGGGTAATGATCGGCTGATGGGAAAGCGCCGGCAGCGTGCTCAGCCGTGGAACAGGCTCCTCAGGTTAGTTCACAGGCTACCGGCGATGGTCTGCCAGCCAGATACTTGAGTACTTCTCCGGCGGCCAGCAGCCCGAAAGGAGCGGTCACGCAAACCGATGAACCAAAGCCGGCACAACTCAGGCCGCTCAGCGTCTGTGGCTGCTCGCAGGAGTTGCTGCGCTCGGGGTAGCATAATGGTTCGCTGGAAAATATGGCCGGAACCCCGAATTTCTTCTTCGCCTCGCGGGTAAATCCATACTCTTTCCGCAGGAGCGAACGTACTTTGCAGAGCAGCGGATCCTGGATGGTGACCGCAAGATCGGCAATCTGGATGCGCGTTGGATCGATCTGGCCGCCGGCAGCGCCGGTGGTGATCAGCGGCACACCACTGCGTTTTGCCCAGGCGATCATCGCTGCCTTGGTGCGCACTTGATCAATGGCATCGATGAGGTAATCGAAGTCTCCGTCAAGCAGTGCGTCAACATTCTCCGGCGTCACGAAATCCTCGATTTCTCTGAGCACGCAGTCCGGGTTGATGGCTCGGATCCGTTGCGCCATGGCACTAACCTTGGCCTTGCCGAATTCGCCGTCGAGTGCGTGCACCTGACGGTTGACATTGGATTCGACGATCATGTCGAGATCGATCAGTGTGATCCTGCCGACCGCCGAACGCGCCAGTCCCTCTGCCGCCCATGAACCGACGCCACCGATGCCGACGACCGCGATATGCGCTTTCTCGAAACGCTGCAAGGCATCCGCACCATAGAGGCGGGCGATGCCGCCGAAGCGGCGCAAGCGATCGACAGGTGTTTCGCTCATTGCGTCTCCGGGGTTCGCCGGATGCTCCACTGGCATGGCTCGATCGATTCGCGCGTACCTTGCTGTCGGCAAGCGGCGTTACTGGTCTGGCTGTGCATGGGGCGTATTTCCGGCAAATGGTACTGCCGAGTGTAACCGAAAGCCGGGGTGCAAGTGCATGCCGCCCAGGGCAATATGGCAACCCTCGCGGTAGGCAGTCAGGCACGTTCCGGCAGCGGTTTGTGCGCATGCAGATCGTGGTGTAATTGTCCGAATTCAACTCGCCGCAAGAGGCCATGCTGGGCTAAACTTGCGGTTTTTTTGATCAGGAGTTTACATGCCCATTGTCACCACACCCAGTGGCTTACAGATCGAAGAGATCATTGTTGGCAGCGGTCCCACCGCCAGCGCCGGTCAGCACGTCATCGTGCATTACACGGGCTGGCTGGCCGATGGCAAGAAATTCGATTCGAGCGTCGATCGCAACGAACCCTTCCGCTTTCCGCTCGACGGGAAACACGTCATTGCCGGCTGGGAAGAAGGTGTGCCGGGGATGAGCGTCGGCGGCATCCGTAAACTTACCATTCCCGCCGATCTCGCTTACGGTGCCCGTGGCGCTGGAAAATTGATACCGCCAAACGCGAAGCTGGTATTCGAGATCGAACTGCTCGACATCGCCTGAGGATGGCCGACAGGCCACGCAGGACGTCCAGTCTGCTACCAGGGACAAGCGCTTCGGCAGCCTTCGGCCGCCCCTTGCCACACGGCGGCACGACCAGGCAAAAACCGGCGGCAGCCCTTGCCGCCGGCGCGCCGGACAGGAACGAAGCGCAGCACCAGGTCAGCGCCGGCGCAAAGCGCTCCACGGCTGCCCCGGTTCCGGCGGGTAGGGTGCTGCCTGACGGCGTACGCATCTCCAAGCTGATGGCCGAGCGAGGCCTGTGTTCGCGCCGCGATGCCGATGAATACATTGCGCGTGGCTGGGTTTACGTGGATGGACGGCAGGTCAGCGAACTCGGGACGCGCGCGGCTCCAGGTGCCGTCATCACCCTCAACCGGCAAGCGCAGGCGAATCAGCAAAGCCGGCTGACGATTCTGCTGAACAAGCCGATAGGTTATGTCTCGGGTCAGCCGGAACCTGGCTGCAAGCCGGCGGTGACATTGATTCGACCAGAAACACAGTATCGCATGCCGGACACGCCGGCCTTCCATCCGGCCTGCCTGAAGGGACTGGCACCTGCAGGCAGGCTGGACATTGATTCGACCGGCCTGCTCATCCTGACTCAGGACGGGCGAGTGGCACGCCAGTTGATTGGCGAAAACTCGATGATCGACAAGGAGTATCTGGTACGCGTCGAAGGCCATCTCGATGCCGGAGGCCTGGCCCTGCTGCAGCACGGGCTCAGCCTCGACGACCGCAAGCTGAAGCCGGCCCAGGTCGCATGGCTCAACGACGATCAGCTTCGCTTCGTTCTCCATGAGGGGCGCAAACGACAGATCCGGCGGATGTGCGAGCTGGTCGGGCTGCACGTGACCGGCCTCAAGCGCGTGCGCGTCGGGGCAGTCAGACTCGGCGACCTGCCGCTCGGTCAATGGCGCTTCCTGCGCCCCGACGAAAGGTTCTGATGGGTTCTGACGGAACGCATCTGGTCTGCCGATCGTTCAGAGAAAGACCGGCTCGGGCGTCAGTTCAACGCCAAAACGCTCGCGCACAGCGGCCTGCACGGCCTTCGCCAGAGCGATCACCTCGGCTCCCGAAGCGCCGCCGCGATTGACCAGCACCAGCGCCTGCTTCTCGTACATCCCCACCGGGCCGAGGTTGCGGCCTTTCCAGCCGCTCTGTTCGATCAACCAGCCGGCGGCGAGTTTGACGCGGCCATCGACCTGCGGGTAACGTGGCAGACCCGGAAACCGGTTGGCCAGTCGCTCACCGGCCGCCGCGTCCACCAGTGGGTTGTGGAAGAAGCTGCCAGCGTTGGGCAGAACCGCCGGATCGGGAAGTTTGCGGCGGCGGACATGGGTCACTGCTGCAGCGATTTGCCGGGCATTCGGGTTGGCGATCTGTTGTTGATCGAGCTCGGCAGCCAGGTCGGCGTAACCGGTCAGTGGCTGCCAGGCTTTCGGCAGGCGGAGAGTCACGTGCGTGACCACCCGACCAGCGTCGAGGTGCCAGCCCTGTTGTTTGAAGACGCTGTCGCGGTAGGCAAAGCGACAGGCTGCGCGATCGATGTGCAGCGTCTTGCCGCTTTGCATGTCGCAGGCTTCGAGCGACAGGAAGCGATCGGCGATTTCCAGCCCGTAGGCACCGATGTTCTGGATCGGTGCTGCGCCGACCGTGCCGGGGATCAATGCCAGATTTTCGAGTCCCGGCCAGCCCTGCTCTAGGGTCCAGCGTACCAGTTGATGCCAGTTCTCGCCGGCACCGGCGCGCACATACCAGGCGTCGTCATCTTCGGCGAGCAGTTGTCGGCCACCGATCGCCATGTGCAGCAGCAGACCGTCAAAGTCGCCGGAGAGCACCAGGTTGCTGCCCGCCCCGAGAACGAAGCGGCGAGGCACGCTGCTGCCGGTGAGTCGTGCCAGTTGACCGGCAGCGGTGATCTCGGCATAGAACGCGGCCCGGCCGGGCAAGGCCAGCGTCGTCCGCTTTGCCAGATCGACGTCACGCTTCACGAAATCCGGCAGTTGTCGGTCACTCATGAATGACGTTCTGCGGCGCCTGTGCTCAGAGCAGCGGTGCCAGCCAGCGTTGCGCTTCGCTGACGCTGAAGCCGGCGCGCTGCGCCCAGTCTTCGAGCTGGTCATGGGCGATCTTGCTGACCGCAAAATAACGCGCCTGCGGGTGCGCCAGATAGAAACCGGAAACTGCTGCCGCGGGCGTCATGGCGAAGGATTCGGTCAAACCCATGCCGGCATTGCGCGGTGCATCGAGCAGCTCGAAGAGCGGACCCTTGGCGGTATGATCGGGGCAGGCCGGATAGCCGGGCGCCGGCCGAATACCGCGATAGTCCTCACGGATCAGCGCTTGGCAGTCGAGAATTTCGTCACTGGCGTAGCCCCAGTAGTCGCGCCGTACTTCTGCGTGCAACCATTCGGCACAGGCTTCGGCCAAGCGGTCGGCGATCGCCTTCAGCAGAATCGAACGGTAATCGTCGTGGGCGGCGGCGAATTCGGCGAGCTTTTCCTCGATGCCGAAACCCGCGCCGACGGCAAAGGCGCCGATCCAGTCCGGCGTGCCGCGCTCGGCCACATAGTCGCTCAGGCAGTAGTGCGGCTTGCCCGCCGGGCGCTCGTGCTGCTGGCGCAGGTTGTGCCAGCTCAGCAATTTCTCGCTGCGTGATTCGTCGGCATAGATTTCGATGTCGTCACCGACGGCATTGGCCGGGAAGAGGCCAAAGACGGCGTTGGCACTCAACCACTTCTCGCTGACGACTCTTTCCAGCATCGCCTGCGCGTCACTGAAAACGGCGCGGGCGGTCGGGCCGACCACGGCATCGTCGAGGATCTTCGGGTAGCTGCCGGCAAGATCCCAGGTCTGAAAAAAAGGTCCCCAGTCGATGAAATCGGCGAGGATCGCGAGGTCGACATTGCGCAGCACGTGCAGCCCCGGCTTTTTCGGCACCGCCGGTCGATAGCTGGGATCGTTGTTCCACACGAAGCGCTTGCTGCGTGCCGTTTGCAGCGTCACCAGCGGGATGCCCTTCTTGTTGGCGTGCTGTGCGCGCACCTTGGCGTAGTCGGCAACGATCTCGTCCCGAAAAGCAGCAGCATGGTCGATCGAAAGGAGGCGGGTGACAACACCGACCGCGCGTGAGGCATCGGGGACATAGACCACCGGTCCGGAATAGTTCGGCGCGATCTTGATCGCCGTGTGCGCACGGCTGGTCGTTGCTCCACCGATCAGGAGCGGTACCGGCGAGCCACCATCGACCACGGCGGCAAATCCGAGACGCTCCATCTCGGCCGCGACATGGCTCATTTCCTCGAGCGACGGGGTGATCAGGCCGGACAGGCCGACGGCCTGTGCAGCATGCTCCCTGGCAGCGTGCAGGATCTTGTCGCAGGAGACCATGACGCCGAGGTCGATGACCTCGTAGCCATTGCAGCTCAGCACCACGCCGACGATGTTCTTGCCGATGTCGTGTACGTCGCCCTTGACCGTGGCCATCACGATCCGGCCCTTGCTGCGGACACCGGTGCGCAGTTTTTCGGCCTCGATGAAGGGAATCAGGTGCGCGACCGCCTGTTTCATCACTCGTGCCGACTTGACCACCTGCGGCAGGAACATCTTGCCGGCGCCAAAGAGGTCGCCAACGACGTTCATGCCATTCATCAATGGACCTTCGATCACCGACAGTGGTGGCTTGCCTTCAGCTTCCAGCGCGGCGCGGCATTCCTCGGTGTCGGCGACGACGAAATCGGTGATTCCCTTGACCAGGGCATGCGAGAGACGCTCTTCGACCGGCAGTTCGCGCCAGGCGAGGTCGGGGCCGCTGTCCCTGGCCTGGCCTTCGCGCACCGTCTGGGCAAATTCGACCAGCGCCTCGCCGGCATCGGGGCGGCGGTTCAGGACCACGTCCTCGACCTTCTCGCGCAGCACCGGGTCGAGTTCGTCATAGACTCCGAGCATGCCGGCGTTGACGATGCCCATTGACAGTCCGGCCTGGATCGCGTGGTAGAGGAAGACGGTGTGGATCGCTTCGCGGACCGGATCGTTGCCGCGAAACGAGAAGGAGACATTGGATACCCCTCCGGAAATCTGCGCACCCGGCAGGTGCGCGCGAATCCAGGAACAGGCCTCGATGAAGTCGACGGCGTAGTGGTTGTGCTCTTCGATGCCGGTGGCGATGGCGAAGATGTTCGGGTCGAAGATGATGTCCTCGGGTGGGAAAGCCGCCTGTTCGGTGAGCAGCTGATAGGCGCGCGCGCAGATTTCGGTCTTGCGCGTGTAGGTGTCGGCCTGTCCGCTCTCATCGAAAGCCATGACCACCACCGCCGCACCGTAACGGCGCGCCAGCCTGGCCTGGCGCAGGAATTCGGCCTCGCCCTCCTTCATCGAGATCGAGTTGACGATGCCCTTGCCCTGAATGCACTTGAGACCCGCCTCGATGACCTCCCATTTCGACGAGTCGATCATGATCGGTACGCGTGCGATGTCCGGTTCGCTGGCGATCAGCTTGAGGAAGCGATCCATGGCCGCTTGCGAATCGAGCATCGCTTCGTCCATGTTGATGTCGATCACCTGCGCGCCGTTTTCGACCTGCTGGCGGGCAACCGCCAGCGCAGCGTCGAAGCGGCCTTCGAGAATCATGCGGGCGAAGGCACGCGAGCCGGTGACGTTGGTCCGCTCGCCGACATTGACGAACAGCGACTCTTTGCCGACGTTGAAGGGCTCGAGACCGGACAGGCGCAGTTTTCTTTCGATCTGCGGGATGGCGCGCGGCTTGACACCAGCAACACGGCTGGCGATCGCCGCGATATGTTCGGGCGTGGTGCCGCAGCAGCCACCGACGATATTGACGAAACCTTTCCTTGCCCAGTCGGCGATTTCGGCGGCCAGTTGTGCAGGTGTTTCGTCGTAGCCGCCGAAAGCATTCGGCAGGCCGGCGTTCGGGTGCGCCGAAACGAAGCAGTCGCAGAGCTGTGACAATTCCTCGACGTACTGGCGCAACTCGCCGGCACCGAGGGCGCAGTTGAGCCCGAAGCTCAGCGGGCGGACATGCTTCAGCGAGTTCCAGAATGCTTCGGCGGTCTGCCCCGAGAGGGTCCGTCCCGAGGCGTCGGTGATCGTTCCGGAAATCATCACCGGCCAGCGGCGACCGGTCTCATCGAAGTGTCGTTCGATGGCAAACAACGCCGCCTTGGCGTTCAGCGTGTCGAAAACGGTCTCGACCAGCAGGAGGTCGGCACCGCCATCGCAGAGTCCGCGGATGGCTTCGGCGTAGGTGCCGACCAGTTCGTCGAAGCTGGTATTGCGGTAGCCGGGGTCATTGACGTCCGGCGAGATCGAAGCGGTGCGCGAGGTCGGCCCGATGACGCCGGCGACAAAGCGGGGCCTGGCCGGATCCCTGGCGGTGAATTCGTCGCACACCGCCCGTGCCAGTTGCGCGCCGGCCACGTTCAGCTCATATACGATGGCTTCGAGATGGTAATCGGCCTGCGAGACGCGGGTCGAATTGAAGGTGTTGGTTTCGATGATGTCCGCGCCGGCAGCCAGATACTCGGCATGGATCGCGCGGATGACCTCTGGTCGAGTCAGCAGTAACAGGTCGTTATTGCCCTTGAGATCATGCGCATGCGTCGCGAAGCGACTGCCACGATAATCCGCCTCCTGCAGACCCTGGCGCTGAATCATCGTTCCCATCGCGCCGTCGAGAATCAGGATGTGCTGTTCGAGGCGGGTTGTCAGTTCGGCAGTACGGTCGGCTTGCATGCATGGTTCCTTGTTTCGTTTGCTTGTTTTTTCGTTGATTCAAATGCGCGGGGCACTCACGTAGCGTGCATCGCGAGTTTCGATGTGGTGGATCAGAAAAGCCAACAGTTTGCGCGTCTGTCCGGGGATCAGTTCCTTTTCGCCTATCCGGTAGGTGTCGACCATGGCCGCCAGCGTGTCCAGCATTTCTGCGTGGTCTTCGACATGCTCGTCGAAGCCCTCATAACTGTCGAGCCGCATCAGCAGTTCTTCCGACAGGAAATGTGTTTTGCTGTACTCCAGCAGGGTTTCCAGGATCTGGCCGATTTCCTCGCTGCCGGCACGTGCCTCGACGGCAGCGCACAAGGCATCGATCAGGCCAAGCTGGACGCGGTGCTCGCCGTCCATGATCGGGTTCAAGCCCGGGAGGTGTCCATCATCGACCTGCGACATGAGCTATTCCTCAAAAGTTGCGCTGAAAATACCGACCGGCAGCATAGCATGCCGTCCCAGTGCCAGCGCGGCTTACGCCTCTCCGACCACGACGCGGTGATCGCCGTCGAGCCGATACACCGGAATGACCAGGTTGGCTGGCGCCGGTCCGCTGCGGAAGACGCGTCCGGCCAGATCAAACTTCGAAGCATGGCAGGGGCACAGGAACTGGCCGCGGACGCCCGACCCGCGGCGCAATTGCGGCGTGCAGCCCTGATGGGTGCATTGCCCGATGGCGACGAAGACGTCGGGGTGCAGCGAGCGATGGCGGTTGCGGCAGTTTTCGGGTTGCAGCGAATGCTCGCCATGCGGGTCGATGAGTTCATTTTCTTGATCGGCCAGCGCTGACACCTCTTCGGCCGTTCGCCGCAGAATCCAGAGCGTGCGACCCTGCCAATCGAGGACGCGCAGCTTTCCTGGCGGCAGGTCCGAAAAGTCTGCAGCAACCGGGCTGCCGCTCGGAGGCTGTGGTCTTTCCCCGAGATAACGGGCGACACCGACGCTCGCACCGACGACACAGAGGCTTGCCAGCATCTTCCGGCGACCGCTTTGCGGACTGCGGATCGGATCGTCATTCATGGCAGCGTTGAACAGGCTACACGCAATCGGGTGTGCATGATGCCACTCCTCTTCAAAACTGACTGGGAAAGTGGCGCAGCGCCTGGACGATTTCGTCGGCAGTCGTCGGTCTGACCAAGCGTGCCACTTCCTGTCCCTGTGCCATGAAAATCAGCGTCGGCCACAGCTTGACCCGAAAGGAACGGCCAAGACGGCGTCCCGGACCATCCTCGATCTTGACATGCTGCAGCTTCGGGTAGGCCGCCAATGCGGTTTCAAGCAGGGGCTGCGCTGCGAGACAGTAACCACACCACGGGGCTCCGAATTCGATGAGCGTCGGGCCTGGCAGCGAATCGATCTGCGAACGCGATGGTTCGGCTGTGGCAAATCGCCGGTTCATGCGGGTCTCCTGTTCTGGTGATTCATATGCTGCCGGCGTCGCGCAAGGCGCTGATTTCGGCGGTTGAGTAGCCGAGTCGCAGGAGCGTTTCGTCGGTATGTTCGCCGAGCGTCGGTCCCAACCATTCGGTGCTGCCCGGCGTCTCCGACAGCTTGGGTACGATGCCCGGGATCTTGAAAGGCCTGCCATCGGGCAGGGTGGCCGATTCGATCATCTGCCTGGCCAGATACTGCGGGTCGGCGAAGATGTCGGCGACCGAGTAGACGCGCGAGGCCGGGACTTCGGCAGCGGTGAGGACGGCGAGTACTTCCGATTCGTCGTGCGCTGTCGTCCAGGTGTCGATGGCCGCGTAGAGCTCGCTGCGGCGGGCATCACGACCGGCGTTATCGGTGAGTTCCGGGTCCTTGGCCAGATCTTCGCGACCGATCGCCTCCATCAGGCGCTTGAAGATCGCGTCGCCATTGGCACCAATCGTGACATGCTTGCCGTCGCGGGTGCTGTGCGTGTTCGAAGGGGTGATGCCGGGCATGATGTTGCCGGTACGTTCGCGAACGAAGCCGCAGACGTCGAACTCGGGCACCAGCGATTCCATCATCGCGAATACCGCTTCGTACAGCGCGACATCGACCACCTGCCCACGCCCGCCTTTGCCATCGGTGTCGCCCCGCTCCTTGTGGCGCAGGGCCATCAAGGTGCCGATCACTCCCCATAGTGCGGCAATCGAATCGCCAATCGAGATTCCGGTCTTGACCGGTGGCCGATCGGGAAAACCGGTCACGTAACGCAGTCCGCCCATCGATTCGCCAATCGCTCCGAAACCGGGTTGCTGCGCCATCGGGCCAGTCTGGCCGAACCCCGAGAGACGCAGCATCACCAGGCCGGGGTTGATTGCCGACAGGGCATCCCAGCCGAGCCCGAGCTTTTCGAGCACGCCGGGGCGGAAGTTCTCGACGACGATGTCGGCCTCGGCGACGAGCTTATGGACAATCTCGCGCCCCGCCGCATGCTTGAGATTCACCGTCAGCGATTTCTTGTTGCGCGATTGCACATACCACCACAGGGATGTGCCTTCGTAGAGTTTGCGCCACATGCGCAGGGGGTCACCGCCATCGGGCGATTCGATCTTGATCACTGCGGCGCCGAATTCGGCGAGGATACGCGCGGCGAAAGGGCCGGCAATCAGGCTGCCGAGTTCGATGACCGTCAGACCGGCGAGTGGTTTGTTCGATGGATTCATGAGGGATCAGTCCTGGAAGAACAAAGCCCCCTTGCGGGGGCCTTGTCAGTATGGCAGTAATAGTACTGGCCTACATGCGGGCAATCATCGCGTCGCCGAATTCGGAGCAGGACACCTCGGTGGCACCTTCCATCAGACGTGCGAAGTCGTAGGTCACGACCTTGTCGCCAATCGCCGCTTCCATCGCCGTGATGATCAGGTCGGCAGCTTCGGTCCAGCCGAGATGACGCAGCATCATTTCGGCAGAGAGGATCAGCGAACCCGGGTTCACCTTGTCGAGGCCGGCGTATTTCGGTGCCGTGCCGTGCGTGGCTTCAAAGCAGGCGTACTGGTCGGAGATGTTGGCGCCCGGAGCGATGCCGATACCGCCGACCTGTGCTGCCAGTGCGTCGGAAATGTAATCACCGTTCAGGTTGGTGGTACAGATCACGTCGTATTCCGCCGGGCGCAGCAGGATTTGCTGCAGGAAGGCATCGGCGATCGAGTCCTTGATGATGATGCCGTTCGGGAGCTTGAGCCAGGGTCCACCGTCGATCTCGACACCGCCGAACTCGTTCTTGGCCAGCGCGTAGGACCAGTCACGGAAGGCACCTTCGGTGAACTTCATGATGTTGCCCTTGTGCACAATGGTCACCGAGCGGCGCTTGTTGGCAATCGCGTACTTGATCGCAGCGCGCACCAGGCGCTCGGTACCGTCCTTCGAAATCGGCTTGATGCCGATGCCGGAAGTTGCCGGGAAGCGGATCTTCTTGACCCCCATCTCTTCCTGCAGGAACTTGATGACCTTGCTGCAGCCATCCGAACCAGCTTCCCATTCGATGCCGGCGTAGATGTCCTCGGTGTTTTCGCGGAAGATCACCATATTGGTCTTCGAGGGATCCTTGAGTGGCGAGGGGACGCCGCGGAAGTACTGGATCGGACGGACGCACTGGTAGAGGTCGAGTTCCTGGCGCAGTGCCACATTCAGCGAACGGATGCCGCCACCGACCGGGGTAGTCATCGGCCCCTTGATTGAAACCGAGTATTCCTTGAGCGTGTCGAGGGTCTCGGTCGACAACCAGACATCGGAACCGTACATCTGGGTCGATTTTTCGCCAGCGTACACTTCCATCCAGTGGATCTTCTTGACGCCGCCGTAGGCCTTAGCAACCGCCGCATCGACGACCTTGATCATCACCGGTGTAATGTCGATGCCAATGCCGTCGCCTTCGATGAAGGGGATGATCGGGTTGTCGGGAATGGCTTCCCCCGGAATGATTTTCTGGCCGCCCTGCGGGATTGTGATCAGACTTGCACTCATGCCAACTCCATATAGTGTGGTTTGCTTGTGGCCGATGCGGGTGCCGACAGCGGCGCCGTGCAGCTCCCCGCGGTGACTCGGAACCCGCAGATCGGACGATGCTGCGTACGTGGGCACGCTGGATCTGTCTGAAGCAAATTCGCCGGCGGCACCACTCGCAATTATGTCGCAAATGCAGACGATCTGCCAGCATATTCCGGACCAGGAGAGCGCCCGAACTGCCCGCCTGCCGCCATCGTCCGCGGCTTGGTGCGGCGCAGCACAGCGGATGCTACAATCGTTCCACATCAGACCATCGAGCTCAATTCATGGACATATCGACTGTTGCAAACGTGCTTGCCCAACGCATCGCCGAGGCGATGATCGATGGCTTCAACCGGCACTATCGACTGATCCGTCTCTACGGTCAGCAAGCCAAGCTGCTGTTCGAAAGTGCCGACTGGAAGGGCGTTCATGACGCCGTTCGCGAACGGATTCGTTCCTACGACGACCGTGTCAGCGAGACCGCCGAGCTGCTGTGTGCCAACTTTGGTGCCGCTTCGCTCGACGATGCCACCTGGCAGCAGCTCAAACTGCTCTACATCGGACAACTGATCAACCACAAGCAGCCCGAACTCGCGGAGACCTTCTTCAACTCGGTGTGCTCGAAGATCCTGCACCGCACGTATTTCAACAACGACTACATCTTTGCCCGGCCGGCAGTTTCGACGGAGTATATCCAGTCCTACCCGCCGACCTACCGGAGCTACTACCCGACGCAGTCCGGCCTGCGCAACACGGTCAGACAGATCATCGTCGACTTCGACTGGCAAAGGCCCTTCGAGAATCTCGACCGGGACGTCGATTACATCCTGCGCACCGCTCGGAAGCGTCTCGGCGACTGGCCAAACGCCGAGGCCAACGCGCAGATCCAGGTTCTGCACTCGGCTTTCTACCGCAACAAGGCGGCCTATCTCTTCGGCAAGGCGATCAACGGCCATGACGATTTTCCCTTTGCCATCGCGGTCGTGCACTCGCCGGAAGGCCAACTGGTGGTGGACACGATCCTCCTCGACGGCTGGCTGATCAGCGTCCTGTTCTCCCTGTCGCGCGCCTATTTCATGGTGGATATGGAAGTTCCTTCGGGCTACGTGGCCTTCCTGCGCAGCATCATGCCGAACAAGCCGCCGTCGGAGATTTACACCATGCTGGGCCTGGGCAAACAAGGCAAGACGCTTTTCTTCCGCGACCTGAAGCAGCACCTTCGTCATTCCGAAGATCAGTTCATCATTGCACCGGGGATTGCCGGCCTGGTCATGCTGGTGTTCACCTTGCCGTCGTATCCCTATGTGTTCAAGATGATCAAGGACGTCTTCGGGGCTTCGAAGGAAATGGACCGGGCAACCGTCAAGCGGAAATATCTGTTGGTCAAGCAGGTGGACCGGGTCGGTCGCATGTCGGACACGCTGGAGTTTTCGCATGTGGCGCTGCCAAAGAAACGTTTCTCGACGGAACTGCTCGAAGCGCTGCATACCCTGGCGCCGTCCCTGCTCGAGGAAGAGGGCGAAGACCTGGTGATCAAGCACCTCTACATCGAACGCCGCCTGACTCCACTCAACATCTATCTGGACTCGGCGACGCCGGCGCAGATCGACCACGCCGTGCTCGAATACGGTAACGCCATCAAGGAACTGGCCATCGCCAACATCTTCCCGGGCGACATGCTCTGGAAGAATTTTGGCGTGACCCGCTACAACCGCGTCGTTTTCTACGACTACGACGAGATCGAATACATGACCGATATCAACTTCCGGGTCATTCCGGAAGCACCGTACCCGGAAATGGAGATGTCCGGTGAACCCTGGTATTCGGTTGGCCGAAATGATGTCTTTCCCGAGGAATTTGCCAGCTTCCTGCTCGGTTCGCCGAAGGTGCGTTCGGCTTTCCTCAAATACCATCGCGCTTTGCTGAACGTGAAGTTCTGGAAGAGCGCGCAAGACAAGATTCGCGCCGGTCATCTCGAGGATTTCTTCCCCTATCCCGAAGATCTGCGTTTCTGCAAGGCTTTTGCTGCGGGCTGAGGCACGCATACGCCTTCCGCTATAATCATCTTTATTTGATCAGGAAAACCGGCATGGGCAATCGTCTCTCCAAAATCGTGACTCGCACCGGCGATGCGGGTACCACCGGCCTCGGTGACGGCACCCGGATTGGCAAGGACAGCCTGCGCATCGAGACGATGGGGCAGGTGGATGAACTCAACTCGATGATCGGCCTGTTACTGACCGAAGAAATGCCGGACGACATCCGGCAGGCCATGCTTCGCGTCCAGCATGACCTCTTTGATCTCGGAGGGGAATTGTGCATGCCGGGAATGAACGTCATCGGCGAGGCACATATCGATCGACTCGAAGACCTGGTCGAGCAGTTCAACGCCGATCTTTCGCCGCTCAAGGAATTCATCCTGCCCGGTGGTACCCGCGCCGCTGCCGTCGCGCATCTTGCACGTACCGTCTGCCGCCGCGCCGAGCGTTGCATCGTGCGCCTGGCAGATGCCGAAACGGTTTCCGATTTTGCTCGCAAGTATCTCAATCGCCTCTCGGACCTGATGTTTGTTCTGGGCCGCTCTCTCAACAAGGCCGGCGGGCGGGCAGACGTGTTGTGGGTGCAGGCGAGGAATCGCGACAGCGACTGAGGGCGCGCCTGCGCTGGCGTTAGCTCGTCATCGGAGGCAATACATCTTTCATGGAGTATCTCAGCATGGCGATCGGCATTACGGTCATCACCACGGCCAACCGCGCGCGGCGCTTTTTCCAGACCGACGCGGCTAGTCTCGAGCAGATTTTATCGAGCCTCCAACGCAGCGCTCAGCTCTTCTCCGGCACTCCGCTGATCATTGGCTCTGCGGGTCGGACCGAAGTGTTTGCCGCAGCGGCGATCGCTTGCCTGGAGATCGAAACGGCTCGCGACCTCAGCGGCTACCTGCCCAGCCCCGGCAACCTGACGCTGACGGCACTGACGCCCGAACAGCGTGCCGAACCGTTCGCAGGCTATCTCGAAGGAGAGCATTTCACGCGGCGGATCGAGTTTTTCTTTACTGGCGGTCATGTCTTGTTTACCCTCGCCGAAGGCGTTCGCAAGCCAGCGCTTGCCGAGCGCTTGATGAACCTGACCAGTCTCTTTGCGCGTCCGATAATCACCTATCGCCTGGCGCAAGGTGGCATCGGCCTGATGAATCCGCAGGCCATGACTCGCTTTGTGATCACCCCCGGCGTGCCCGACCTGCCGCGCGATGCCTGGCTTGCCGATGCTGCATAGGATCTGGGATCTGGCGGCAAGGACGGAAAACCCTCCGGCCAGCGGCTGACGAAGCCGGAATGGGCTAGCGCATTCCGGCTTTTCTGGTGCATGCACGGGCCCGTTTGCTGATGATTGCCGGTCATGCACTGTTACGATGGCGTTGCGATGCTTGCGCTATACTTGCGCGCGGATATTCGTATGTCAAAGGAAAAGCACAGAGCATGAGCGAACGCGAAATTGACCAGCAACTGGTCGAGCGCGCCCAGGGCGGTGACAAACACGCGTTCGAGGTACTGGTTGCGAAATACCAGCGCAAGATGGCGCGCCTGTTGTCGCGCTTCATTCGCGATCAGGCCGAGATCGAGGATGTTGCCCAGGAGGCATTCATCAAGGCCTATCGGGCGCTGCCCTTGTTTCGCGGTGACAGTGCGTTCTACACCTGGTTGTACCGGATTGCCATCAATACGGCCAAGAACTATCTCGTTGCGCAGGGACGCCGCGCCCCGACTTCGACCGAATTTGACGCGGAAGAAGCCGAGGGTTTCGAGGATGCCACGCAGTTGCGCGACATCAACACGCCGGAGAGTCTGCTGCAATCCAAACAGACTGGTGCTACGATCAACGCGGCGATGGCCGCCCTGCCGGAGGAATTACGTAGTGCGATCCTCCTGCGCGAGATCGAGGGCTTGAGTTATGAGGAAATTGCCGAGGCCATGAGTTGTCCGATTGGCACGGTGCGTTCGCGGATCTTCCGCGCCCGTGAGGCGGTAGCCGAAAAGTTGCGACCGCTTCTCGACACCTCGCCGGATCAGCGGTGGTAACTCGATCAAGGATTCAAGGGTATATCGGCGAGAGAGAGGACTGATGATGACGGATGCCTGGGGAACGGTGACTGCCGTGGATGATCAGCATGCAAGCATCCACATGGACGAAATTGGTTGTGGTCGCTGCGGGGAGCCGGGAGGGTGCGGGGGCAAGCATCTTGGCAAGCTGTTGTGCGGCACGCCGCGCACCGTCCGGGTACGGAATCCTGATCATTGTGGAGTCGGTGCGCGCGTGCGGGTGGCGGTGGCCGAGGGTTCGCTTGGTCGCAGTGCGCTGTATGCCTATGCTCTTCCTCTGCTGGCGCTGTTTGCCGGGGCGCTGTCGGGGTCGGCCTGCGGCGGCGAACTGGCGGCAATCGGCGGTGCCGTCGTCGGTCTGCTGGTCGGCTGGCTGGGCTTGCGGCGAGCGCAGCGGCAGATCCTGCGTGATCCCCGTTGGCAGCCTTCGATCCGGCCTTGATTTTGCCCAGGATGCCCGCATATTTCTTGCCATTCAATGACGTTCAGGAGGCTTTTGCTGCCATGAAACAATTGCTTGTGGCTTTCTTTTTTACGGTCTTCTCGGTATTGGCGCAAGCCGACAGCCGAGGACTGCCTGACTTCACCGAACTCGTGGAGAAGCAGGGGCCGGCAGTCGTCAATATCAGTACCACCCAGTCGCTGCGCAGCAATGGGCGGAATGCACAGCCGTTCCCCTTCGATGAAAATGATCCGATGTTCGAGTTCTTTCGGCGCTTCATTCCCCGCCAGCCGGGAATGCCGGGAATTCCCGGCGTCCCGCGCGACTATGAAAGCCGATCTCTTGGTTCCGGGTTCGTCATCAGTTCCGACGGTTATCTGCTGACCAATGCACACGTCGTGGACGCAGCAGACGAAATTCTCGTTCGGCTGACCGACAAGCGTGAGTTCAAGGCGCGGGTCATTGGCACGGACAAGCGCACCGACGTAGCGCTGATCAAGATCGAAGCGACCGGTTTGCCGACCGTTCGTCTGGGGGATCCGGGTGTCCTCAAGGTCGGCGAATGGGTGATCGCGATTGGCTCACCGTTCGGTTTCGAGAACAGCGTGACGGCCGGCATCGTCAGTGCCAAGGGACGCTCTCTTCCGCAGGAGAACTACGTCCCCTTCATCCAGACCGATACGGCGGTCAATCCGGGCAATTCAGGCGGACCCTTGTTCAACATGAAGGGCGAAGTGGTCGGAATCAACTCGCAGATATACAGCCGGTCGGGCGGTTTCATGGGGATCTCCTTTGCCATCCCGATCGATGTGGCGATGGAAGTGCAGGCGCAACTGCGCGCCACCGGCAAGGTCAGCCGCGGTCGAATCGGTGTTGTCATCCAGGAGGTGACCAAGGAATTGGCCGAATCCTTCGGTTTGAGCAAAGCCCAGGGTGCAGCGGTCAATGCCGTCGAAAAGGGTGGGCCGGCAGAGAAAGCGGGCATCGAACCGGGTGATGTCATCCTCAGATTCGACGGCAGGACGATCGGCAGTTCCAGCGATTTGCCACGCATCGTCGGCAGTACCAAGCCGGGAAGCAAAGTGACGATTCAGGTGTGGCGCAAGGGAACTACACGGGATATTCCGGTAGTGATCGGGGAAATCGCTGAAGAGAAAGTCGCTTCCCGCAGCAGCAGAGGAGCGAAGCCAGCCGAGCGAACGGCCAATCGCCTCGGCTTGGTGGTGTCCGAGTTGACTGCGGAGCAGAAGCGCGAACTCAAGGTCAATGGCGGATTACTGATCGAGGATGTCCGCAACAATGCGGCGCGCGTCGATCTGCGGCCGGGTGACGTCATCCTGGCGCTGATCACGCGTGGCGAGAATGTCGAAATCAAGAGCGGCGAACAGTTCAACCGTTTGCTCGCGCAGTTCGACAAGTCGGCCAACGTGACCTTGCTGGTCCGCCGCGGCGAGTTGCAGACCTTCGTCACCATCAAGGGTCTGCCCGAACGCCGCACCGAATGAGGCCGGTGACGAAGCTGACGCTGGTCTCGCGTCGCTACTGTCATCTCTGTACGGAAATGGCAGCAGCACTCGAAACATTGGCGGCCGACTTCGGCGTGGCTATCGAGGTAGTCGACGTCGACGCCGACGCGGCGCTCGAAGCACTCTACGACGAACTCGTCCCGGTCCTCCTGCATGATGGTCACGAGCTTTGCCATTACTTTCTCGATGCCAGCAAAGTCCGTGATTATTTGAGCGAAATCCGCTAGAATCCGCGCCTTCAGGCAGTTCGACCCAGGGTGCCCGCCGCCGGCACCCTTTCTTTTCAGGGGCGGCTCGGTCGCGTGCAACACATTCGCAAGTGCTTTCTTCATCCCCAGCATTCAAGCGGGTTTCAGAGGGTTCCGGGTGATTGCGTTCCTGATCCTACCCGCATTCCTACCCGCTTTTTGTAGCGCTGCCCTTGTCCGATGGTTGGGGCTACGGTCTGGCTAGCTCCCTGGCTGACGATAGGCTGCTTGCCGGCGACTCATTCAGCAACTGCGCCCCTCAGTTCGTCACTGTGCCTCCACAAGGCGCGATCTACAGTCAGTCGACACCTTCGTACCCCCCCGCAAGCCTGAGCGCCCCCTGGGCCATCTCCTGCAAGCCTTGACGCCATCATTGCGCAGTGCACCGCTAGCAAGTGGTGTGCCAGTCATCTGACAGCACCCTATAAGTTCAGGCTGTGCATGGCTTGGCTCGATTCTCGCTTGAACTTGCCATTAGCATGGCGCGGTGCGATCAAGCAGGGGGGCAAGGTGGCACGCGGCGCAGCAAGTGAAAAAGTCCGCGGTCCGTATGATAGTTGAGGGGCGCCCCATTGGCGACGCAGAGGCAATGCCCCTGGCAAGCCTGCACGCTGGCCCTGTACGCCTCGTTCTGCTGTGCGCCGATACCCTTGATTACCCCTGTGCCAAAGAACACGCCCTAGCCCCTGGGGCAGGCACGCCCCCGCAAGGTAAGCGCACCGCGGTGAAAAAGTCCGCGGTCTGTATGATAGTTGCGAGCACCAAAAGACAAAGCCGGGTTTCCCCGGCCAGTCGCAATTCTGCTACCCCAAAAAGAAAAAGCCGGGGGTTTCCCCGGCTTCGCGTGCTGCGCTGCTAGCGACTACACGCCAGTGTATACCATCGACTCTACAACAACATCGGCGAACTGATAAAGCGCGTAGCTACGTGCTGTAAGGTGGGGGGTTGAATGTATCGCCTCACTTTCCAGCCACGCCTCTGCTAAGTCTTCTTTCTCTTCGATGCTGTCTGCATGTATGGCTTTGTGCGCCGTTCTGATGTAGAGCAGTTCAGTATCGGTAAGGTGGCGCGCCCTACGCGCCAACGAAGCTTGCAATTGGGCATAGGTTACCGAGGATAGTGCTTTCCAGAAAATGTCAAACTGCGCGTCGCTCATGAGGGTAAAATGTGCATTAGCCATGATCTACTCCAAGTCAGTAAGTTGTGGTTAGCCAAGGCGAGAGGCGCTAACCTCGAACCTTGGCGTTTGTGCGTCTAGCACAACGCTATGATACCACATGGTACGCTAATGCACAACAAAAACAAGGCATTGCGTGGAAATAGTGCGCCAGTGCATGCATGATGTACGGCTATCGACGACACAGAATAAATGCCATAGGGGTACGGTGGTACGGGGGTACGGTGGTACGGGGGGTATATCGGACCCAAGGGGGGTGGCAGGGTGGTGGGGCATATAAGTAGGTCGTTCAGAGCGCCCCCAATTTTTGGCCCTATATGTTAAGATCGTTACATATCCTTGTAGATGATGCGGTCATTCTGGCAACGACACCCCGCCTCATCCAGCGCCAAGGCGAGGTCAAATCCCTAGACCCTGGAAGGCTTCAGTACCGAAAGCGAGGGCTGACATGAAGCAGATACAGCCGGTGGCGAAGAAAAGTCGGAAGGTGATTGCTAGCACTGCATCTAGGAACCGCTGTTTGCAGCGACACAAGCCGGCTTGGTGCATTTTGTGCGGTCAGATCATCAAACCGGGGCAGATGCTTGTGCACAAGCATGACGTGCATGGGGAAGCCTTTTCAAGCTCCACTGTGGGTCACGCGCCTAATAGCCAGTATGTACGCTTCGTTCAAGCTGGTTCACCGGGGCTGAGGAAAAGTGGTAGCTGACCATCTTCTCGCGGGAAGGGGTTTCTATGCTGTTGGCGTCTTTCTTTGGACCGAGGGGGAAGGGCTATGGACAAGAAGTTTGCATACCATACCATCATTGTTGAGAGTTTCAGTCCGCACTCTACCGCTGGCAGACATGGCGAAGTCCATATTCGGCCTGCCGAGGGGCAGTTCTATCCGCAGCACTTGTTTGTCGAGTGCTCTCGTCGCCTAGTTACCGATTTTCCCGTTGGTACAAAATTCCGCATGAAGGTGAAGCTGACTGACAAGCTAGGTGGAGGGGAATTTCTTTATTCCTATCACGGGTGGCCAGTCGAGGTTGTAGAAAGGGCTTAGAGGAAAAACAAACCTGCGAATTTTCCCCCATTGAAAACAGTTCAGGAGTCACAGCGGTTCGGTGGAGCGTGAGGATAACTTCAATACTGGCATTCTCGTGAGTAATCACACGCGTTTTGAGGTTGGCAGTAAAGAGCCAGATAGTGTTGTCCTTGACCGCACCCATGGTGCTGGGGGGGATCTTCTCCGCGTACGGGAACTCGGCCGTCTGTCCAAGGATGCGTACTACCGGCCGCCGACCACTTTTCTGGGTGTACTTCTCGACCTCTGCAGATACATCTTCAGGCGCAAGACCGACCGCTGATGGCGGCAGCCGAAGCGCTGTGCTGGAAGAATCAGTAGCGCGGTTATGGGTCACTGGCCGGACGGTTTGCCTCCGGTGAGCGGCGTTGCTACCAAGGAGGTATGTGTTATGTATTGCGACCTGCCAAGGATCAACCTATGAACTTCGTGCGTTTCGTATTGGTTTTTGCCCTTTGGTTCTGCCATCCCCTCGTTGCCAAAGCCTTAATTGTGGTGGACTTCAACAATATGGCCAGAGACTCTAATGGGTTTATATGGCAAGACATTTATCCTATAGGCCCGAGCCTCAATTTAGGTGGTGGGTTCTTAATTGAAACCTGTGGATATAGTGGCCGTTGTGGCAGTGGCAACCTTATGGTGGCCGGAAAAAATAACATATACCAAGCCGATGTTGGAGGCGCTACGCTCATCCCTGCTCAGTACACTGATATTGTATTAAAACTCAGCCGAACCGACACGAAGCCGTTTAATTTTTACTCGATAGATATTGCGGGGTTTAACGGCGACGGAGGGGCAGTTGCGTTCACTTTTTATAGCACCCGATTACCCACAACTCATCCGTCATTGAAATAGGCGGCACGGCCAGCCTCCAGGGCAATGGCAAATGCCCTGACCTTCTGCATCCCTTCCCAGATCGCCTTGGGGCCGGGATGCCCGTCGTGTTTTCGCCCGAGAAAGCCGCCAAAGCCGGCAATCAGCCGCACCATCTGACCCAGGGGCGGGGGAGCATCCGGCGGTGGTGAGCGATGGGCGACGATCCAGGCGGCTTGATATCAAACACCACGTCACAGGGCAAATCGGGGCAGTCCCGGCCCCAGGTAACCAAGGACAGGATGCGCCAGGCGATAATCAGGTAAATGACCAAGGCGCGTTCCAGTCGCTCCATGCTGCCCAACTGCAGGGATTCTATCTTGCAGCCTGATTTCCAAATGCGGAAAAGAATTTCTATCAGCCAGCGGCGGCGATACCAATCAATGAGTTGTACGATGTCTTCGAGCGTTTCCGCCGTCCGATTGGTCAGCAATTTCCATTCAATGGGCTCCTCCCCAACCGGCGGGTTTTCTTCTCGCGCCAGGATCGCGGTCACGGTCACGACCGGCGCACCCTTGCGTACGGGCAAGGTGACCCGCTCCCGGTAAAGCGTTTGCCGCACCAGTCGGGCCGGGCGGTCTGGCGCTGCGGGCATGGTGAATTCCAGTTCTCCTTCCGCTTCGCCACCGCCCACACGGTCCCACAGCTTGTCGCCCATGCTCGTCTTGCGGTTATGCTTGGACCGGATCAGGTAGTCCGCCGGATAGTCCCGCTCGGCGGCCGTGTTCATCACCGCTCGAATGTCGCCTTCCCTATCCGTTATGTATACCAGCCGGCTACCAGGCACGGTCTCGGCCAGATCGGCCACGATGGTATAGCCTTCCACCCAGCGGATACTTTCCTTGATGTCGGGCTGACCTTTTGGCTTTCGCGCCCACATCCAGCAGTCGGTCGCGCCCAACACCAACCCGCTCGGCGTCATCGCCAGGGTCGGATGCGCAAACATCCCATGCTGGGCGTCGTAGCTCAACCGTCCCAGCCCGGCAATCCCCGGCTGCGAGGTAAAATCCGCTTCGGTGGTATCCTGAACACACAAGACAACCGGCTGGCCCTGCATCCGCTTTATCGTTTGCTGGGTATGAACCTCCAGGATTTCACGCCAGTCCGTCGCGGGATTGTCCAGCAGCCGGTAGGCCGCTTTGGTTTCCGCCCAACCCCCGCAAGCCACCGGGATGCTTCCGGTCGGTTGTGCCGACAGATCATCCACCAGCTTGATCAAGCGCCGCGTCCGCCGCGCATCCCCCAAATCCAGATCCTTGAACTCCTCCGCTGCCCAACCCATGCCATACCTCCGCAAGATTACGAAATATACGTTTTAACAACAGCTTGAAAACTGTTGCCGTTTGCATATATGGGGTGGGTAAGCGGAAATGCAACAGCGTTTGCTATCGCGTTGGAGTCAAGCCACGCCGCGCGCTCCTATGTCAAGTGAGTTGTGGGTAATCGGGTGCTTTTTATAGTCCTGACGATATTACTGTGCTTAAAGTGCTTTCTGGGCCTGATCCCGTGCTCCAAACGTTTGTACTGGACAAACTAAATCTCGAAGCTGTATTTATGAGCACCTATGCTGCAGGGATGGGGCAATTTGATAACTTGGTCCTCGATTTGTATTCTGCCCCTTCAACTGTACCAGAGCCAAGCACCCCTATGCTCTGGCTTGCAAGTGCGCTTTGTGTGGCAAGCAGGGCGCGCAAGAAGATTTCAGCATCTCGTGCCAGAGCGCGTTCGCACCACCTCAGTAGTGTTAGCCCGCCCGCCCCGGAAAAGGTGGATTTTCCCGCCGAGGACCATACCGGAGGTCACCCCATTATCTGCGGGAGAGTACCCGACAATGTGCGGTTCGCTGTTGCGGATAAGGACGCGGGGGTTATGGCCAAACTGCTGGAGGTAATCGTCAACTACCTGCGCAATCGTTCCTTCTGAAAGCTGCTCAGCCGGTTCCCCCGGCCCCGATGGTGTCTGTTTTGGTTACCAAGGCACTACTCGGCTTCTGCATACCTGCGCCGTAGCTCATCCAGTTGCGGCTTCTTCGCTGCCAAAATCGCAGCGGCCCGAACCTTTGAGGCTGCATAGTGCCGGTTCAGCAGGCCCTTGGTATAGCTCTCCAACTGCTTCAGGCTTTTTCTCGTGAACTTTCCATCTGGCTTGGCGATGGCGAGCAGTTCACGCCCAACTTGTTCTATCAAATCACGGTTGGTATACACGAACATGCATGCATCCTCTTGGCACTGCCTGAACTGCTCAGCGCACAACGCATCCTTTGCGTTGTTGTAGTCCCACTGTTGCCAACAGTCGCCTCGCAGTTCGGCAATGACGCAGCCGCACAGGTCGATGAACCCATCGTTATAGCTTTCAGCTACGCCCAAGTAAGAAACAACATAGCCGAGGCATCTTAGCCCAGGGCGGTATGGAGTGCCGATTGCTCTGCCTGATACGGGCAGGATGCGAACGTCTCTAATGTATGCGCCGTGCAATACGCTGGCAACGAAATGGGCGGATTCATGAATCGCGGACTCCAGGCGGCGCTGGTCGATAGTAGTGGGTGTTTTGGTCATGGGCGTTCCTTTGTGGTTGAAAAAAGAGTGGTTACTTGCAGGGAGGGTGCCAGGTGGCGCGGAATCCTTGGGGGCTCTCATCGCCCCGCCAGCAGCGCTTGCGCGTCCATCCAAGTTTTCGTAGCGCTGCGGCGACATCGCATGCACGACTGGTCTGCGCGAAGCGGCCGGCGAGTTGCACCCGCAACACGTCGATACTGAGGCCCTCGGCCTTGATGCTCTCGGGGATCACCGCCAGGAGCTTGGCCAGCCGCTGATCCAGTGGGGTCAAGCGCTCTTTCCAGGTGGCGTGCTGTTTGTCCTGCTCAGCGCGGCGTGCCTGCTCAGCGGCTTGGATGGCTGCGGACGAGTCGGCGACGAGGCCGGCGATAAAATCGCTCAGGTGGTTTTGGGTCATTGTGATCGGTCCTTGCTGTGATGGAGTTGTGATCTGTGCGCCAGGGGTGTTTTGCGGCTGCCTCGGGTGCCTCAGCAGTGCCTATGCATGACATATGCATGGTGAGGCAGCCACAAGCCCAGTATCCATGCGGTTCTCCATGTTCTGCCTCTCCTGCCTCTCTTGTTCTTATAGGTAAGTAAAAAATATAGGGGAGAGAGGGTGTAGAGCATGCACGGCGGGAGTGTGTACAGTGAAAGACGGGGAGAAAGCCAATTCCCCCGAGGCACGCGAGGCATCCAGTATTCATGCGGGTTCCAGCCGAGGCACGTCCCGAGGCACTGGTGAGGCGTGGTGCTGCACGTGAGGCACGGAAGTCTCGGTTTTCTCCAGTTCCGCACGCCAGGCTGCTTCTGGCTGGGCCTTCCAGTATTGCGTGTTGACGAGTGCCAGGGCGCGAACTTTTTTCCCGTTGGAAAGCCGGACTTGGGTATCACGGCGATACGCACCCATGCGGACGAACACCTTGCCCACAGTGCTGACCGAAGGTGGAGTGCGAAGGTGGTGGTACTCGACCATGAATTTCTGTGTCAGGTCTTCCGCGGTCGCCACCTGGCGCCTGAGTGGCAGCGCGCCGGTCACAGTGTCATGCGCGTAGCGATCCAAGTCGGAGCGCCCAGCATCGACCATCGCGGCCTTGGATTTTGTCGCCGGAGCGTGGCCCTTGGGATCGAAGCCGGTCAGGTCGAGGTTTTGCAGGTGGTGCAGCAGGTGCGCCAGCCCGCCGTTACGCCGCCAGTGCAGGAATGTTTGCTTGAGTGGCTCCGGGAGCGCGCCTGCCTGCACGTCGTGAATATAGAAGCGCCGGTCGTTATCGCTGAGGAACATCCCGTCAGCGTGGTTCGACAGGTACACAGCATTCATCAGGTTTTCCACAACTCGCTTCGGCTGCCCCTTGTCGTGGGTGCGCAAGGTTGTTGCAGTGCCCCATAGTTTCAGCCTATCTCTTGATTTGTCGCTCTTGGATGCGCGTATCTCATCAGCAAGGACGAACACAGTGCCGGCAATCCAGCCGCAGAAGTCGTCGTCGACCTCAGATTGTCCAATCAGCGCATAGTGGTGGGGGTTGAACAACGCCCCGATGGTTTCAAAGAGCAGGTTTTTGCCAACACCTTCTTTCTGCGACCAAACGACAAGGCTGACGAACATCTTGACGCCGGGGAACTGGATCAGATGGGCCAGCCATTGAAGGGGATACCGAGCAGCCTCAAACAAGTGCGCGTACGCGCCTAAAAATGGAGCAACATCGCCTGGCACAGGCTCCACAGCGAACCCTGCCCAGATGTTCAGGCACCCGTCAGCGGTAACTATGGGTTCTCCGGGCCTTGTGACGATGGCGCGAAACTGGCTCCGCCGCTTGTCGCTTAGCCATTGCCGGGAGGCCGGTACCTGCTTTGTCCCAGTCGGGGTAGCCACGGCAACGAAGTCGTTTGCGTGGGCCATGTGGAAGCTATCGACCCTGATGAAATCTCGGTGTTTGCGGCGATAGATTGCGGCGTCCTGTTCGATCCATGCGTACTCCTCGTTCATTCTGTCCAGCCACGGGGCAGCCATTCCAGTAACTACAGCAGGGGCTTCGTCGGTATATCCAAGCTGCACTGGGCTCTTGCAAGTCTGGGTGCAGCCCTCGCACTTGTTCTCTGCGGCTTGCCGGAAGCTGGCGCAGGTGGCGGGGCCGGTGGCCCAGTTGTCGATCTTCTGCTGGGTTTCGTACTCGCTGTACTCCGGGTGCCCGACGCTCCACTCGTGGCAGCGCAGCACGCCCTCTGTGGTGTGTTTCACGACGCCAATCATCTTGTGCCACAGAGGCTCCGGGACGTTTCCCAGCATGTCCGCCACGTACGCCACGGTGGGGCAGAACTGAACGATGCGATTCGCCGATGATGGGGGGTACTCGATGCCGCCTCCCAGGTCGTCGTCTTCCTCGGGCATGGCCGTGATAGGTGCAGGGACGCTGGTGCCCAGTGCCGCGGCGAACAGCTCCAGCGTGATGTCTTGCCCCTCGTTGATCAGGCGCACCGGGCGGGCCGGGCACTTCTTGCGGTTGTGGGTGCCTACTGGGCGCAGCACGCTGGCGGAGTCGGCGGTACGGGAGGGGTCCTGTTTGAATCCCAGGGCGGTGAGGCGGTCCTTGAACTGCCGCGCCAAGGGCGTCCAGATGGCGGTGGTAACGTCTTCGGTCAGGGTTACGTAGCCATGCAGGCCGCCGCCGGAGTCAACAATCAGTGGCAGTGGAAGTCCCAGTTTCTTCCAAACTCGCCCAATGTCCAGCAGCGCTTCCTTCTTGCTGGCGTACTTGGCTGGGTTGTTCGCATCTACGTCGGCGTCGACCCAGAACGCCTTTACCCACCCGGCGTTGTCCTGCGTCCTGAGCTTCTTGGGGAGGTCTTCCTTGAACGTGCTGCAGGCGTGGTACACCGTCCTGCCCGCACTGTCGAAGGCTTCAATGGCGGCTGCCGCTTCCTCCACAGTTTTGTACTTGTAGTGCTTCCAGTAGGTCTGCGTACTGCCAGCCCTACGAACGGGTTCTGCGATGACGACTATCCCCTGAGAGGGGAGGATTTTGCGTAGAAATCCTTCGGTGTCGCGCCCTTTGCTGACGAGGATTTTTCGGGGAAGCGCCCCGGTGCCGCGCTCTGGCGGCCCAGCAATTGTGTTAACATGTTCGTTCATTGAAATGCTTTCCGGCCCGGCTTCTGTCCGGGCTTTCTTTTGCCCGTACGCCGTGCTCTTTGGTTATTCGATATGGTGTTTACGTGTAAGCACGTTTGGCTAGCCCGGATGGTCAGGCTGCGCGAAGGTCGCCGACACGCCACCTCGTAGAGCGCGGCCCCGCCTTTACAGGAGCAGGACAACGGCCGGCCTTTACGTCTCGCCAGACAGAAGCAGGAGAGCGCCCAGTGATGGCGCACACGACTGGGAGAGCGACTAGGGCATATGGGGGAAGGGATTCAAACAGCTTAAGCTGTTCGGCCAGTTTGGCTGCCTTGGCGGCTTTCCTGGTTTCGGGGGTGGTGTTACTTGGCATCGTCTTCTCCGACCTGAGCACCGTTGATTCGGTATGGTTGGATGATGCCTTGTTGGTCAAGCGTAGTCAGGTGACGCTATTTGCGTATTATTTGTCCCGCCGCATCGCACTTGTACGGCGCAATTATTTTGTGTAAGTCGCCGTCGCTTAGTGCAGCTACAAGCCCTCGCCCAGCAGCCCAGTCCCGATCAATAGCCCTCGCCGCATCGACTGCACCGCCAAACTCAACAAAGGCACTGGCAGCGTCAAGTTTGGCAGTTTCAAGTGCGTTTGTTGGGTGGGTCGGTTCAAGTTGCCTCCGGCGTAGCTCGATATATGCGCTCACGATGTCAGCGGGAGTGAAGCCGTAACCCTTCGGTCGGCCTTTAGGTGAGACTAGACCCAGCGGTTGTCCGAATATCTCGGTCGGATGCTTGCCACCGAAGATTTCCCGGAAAGCGTCGTGGAGAACTTGCAGCGTCTCGCCGTCCGGGTTCTGTCCGCTCTCAACAGCGTGGACAAGATTGATCGCGGCCCGTATCTGTGGCGTGTCTACTGCCAAGGGCTTTGGTAGTTTTCTACGATACAGAACCATCAGGCCACCTTCCCGAACGGAATAACCTGTGCTCCTACTTTGAGCGAATCGAGCTTGTCCGCCCACTGCTGCATCATCTGCCGGCGTTCGGGCATGTACTCCGCCTGGTTGTAGCTTGCCCGAACCGAGTTTCTTTCCGCGTGGGCGAGTTGCCGTTCTATCACGTCCGGCCTGAACCCAGCCTCGTTGCACATGGTGGAAAAAGTGCCCCGCGCACCGTGGGGGCTGAACCGATCAGAATAACCGAGCTTCGTAACCGCGTTGCGCAGTGTGGCGGTCGGCATGGTTTGCGACTTGGTGCCCTGCGTCGGGAAAAGGTACTCTGCATGGCCGGTGAGGTCGCGCAGTTGTTTGAGAAGCTCCAGCGCCTGCCGGGAAAGCGGCACGACATGCTCTTCGTTCATCTTCATGCGCGCCGCAGGAATGCGCCACTCTGCCCTGTCGATATTGAATTCTCTCCAGGGGGCGCCGCACAACTCGCCTGGCCGCACGGCGGTCAGCATCAGCAGCTTGAGGGCAATGGCCGTGGTCTGGTGCCCTGAGTAGTCCTCCAGCTTGCGCAGGAAGTCGGGCAGGTCGTCATCCCTCAAGTGCTTGCGGTGTTCAACGACACGGCGTGCAATTTCTCCCTTGAGCGGGTCAACCACGTTGTACTCGGCGCGATGCGTGATGATGGCGAGCTTGAACACGCTGCCGATGATCTGACGGGCGAGAATGGCACGTGTTGGGGCCTGGCGTGCTTCGATTTTGCGCAGCACCTCGTGAATGATCGGCGTCTTGATGTCCTTGATCGGGAGAGCACCGATGCGGGGATTGATGTCCTTTTTCAGGATGGTATCGACATGCCCCGCGTAGCCCACGGACCATGCGCCCGATTTCGCTCCATACCATTCGGCGGCTACGGCCTCAAACGTCGTCGCCCGCTCATACTTTCGGGTGGTTTCTTCGAGCTTGCGCTGGTGGGTGGGGTTTATGCCCTGCTTGACCAACTGACGGGCATCGTCTCTGCGTCGCCGGGCGTCGGCAGCCTTGACTTGCGGGTACTCGCCGATGACGAACAGGCTTTCCTTGCCGCCGAGTCGGAAGCGGTAGCGCCAATGCTTGCCGCCTGATGGGGTCACTTCAAGGTATAATCCGCCCCCGTCTGTCAGTTTGACGGGTCTTGCTTCTGGCTTGATGTTCCTTATCTGGGTATCGGTCAGCATAGGGACTCCGGAGAGGGTGTGGGTAGGCAAAGGATCGCTGAAACACCAACGAATTCAAGGCTTGAGAAGAAAAAGCGGGTAGATTTTTACAGCACCTGCCAACATACCCGCAGTCCTACCCGCATAATGTTGAGCTACAGCGATGCAAGCTGACACGAATTGCTACAAAAATTGCTTGTTAATCAGGCGGTTATGATGATTAATGATACCATTTTGGTTCGCTTGATACAAGTCTAATGCACATGCAACACATCCGCAATTTTTCCATCATCGCGCATATCGATCACGGGAAATCGACGCTCGCCGACCGCATCATTCATCTTTGCGGCGGTCTTTCCGATCGCGAGATGGAAGCGCAGGTGCTCGACTCGATGGACATCGAGCGCGAACGCGGCATCACCATCAAGGCGCAGACCGCTGCCCTGCAATACCGGGCGCGCAGCGGCGAAGTCTACAACCTGAACCTGATCGATACGCCTGGACATGTTGACTTTTCCTATGAGGTGTCGCGTTCGCTGTCCGCCTGCGAGGGAGCTTTGCTGGTGGTCGATGCGTCACAGGGAGTCGAGGCGCAGACTGTCGCCAACTGCTATACGGCCATCGAACTCGGCGTCGATGTCGTGCCTGTACTGAACAAGGTCGATCTGCCGTCGGCGATGCCTGACCAGGCGCGCCAGGAGATCGAGGACGTGATCGGCCTCGACGCTTCCGAAGCCGTGCTGGCCTCGGCCAAGACCGGCTTCGGCGTCGAGGACATCCTGGAAGCGATCATCGAACGCATTCCCGCGCCCCAAGGCGATCCCGATGCACCACTCAAGGCCTTGCTGGTGGATGCCTGGTTCGACAATTATGTGGGTGTGGTGATGCTGGTACGGGTCTTTGATGGCACGCTACGACCCAAGGACAGGATTCGTCTGATGGCTGCCGGCTCAACGCACCTCTGCGAACAGGTCGGAGTGTTTACTCCCAAGGCGGTATCCCGCGACGCCCTGCGCGCTGGCGAAGTCGGGTACGTCATCTCGGGGATCAAGGAACTGCAGGCCACCAAGGTCGGCGATACGGTGACGCTGCTCGAACGACCGGCGAGCCAGGCCTTGCCGGGCTTCAAGGAAATCAAGTCGCAGGTATTCGCCGGGCTGTATCCGGTGGAATCGAACCAGTATGAGTCGCTGCGCGAATCGCTGGAGAAGCTGAAGCTCAACGACGCGTCGCTGCGCTACGAACCCGAGGTCTCGCAAGCCCTCGGTTTCGGTTTTCGCTGCGGTTTCCTCGGGCTGTTGCACATGGAGATCGTCCAGGAGCGTCTCGAACGCGAGTTCGATCAGGACCTGATCACCACCGCACCGACCGTCGTCTATGAAGTCCTGCTGCGTGATGGCAACCTGGTCAATGTCGAAAACCCGGCCAAGCTGCCCGAACTGTCGAAGATCGAGGAGATCCGCGAACCGATCATCACCACCACGCTATTCGTTCCGCAGGAATATCTGGGCAATGTCATTACTCTGTGCAATCAGAAGCGCGGCAACCAGATCGACATGAGCTATCACGGCCGGCAGGTGCAACTGGTCTACGAAATGCCGATGGCCGAAGTGGTGATGGATTTCTTCGACCGCCTGAAGTCCGTCTCGCGCGGCTACGCTTCGCTGGACTACGAATTCAAGGAATATCGTGCGGCCGACGTGGTCAGGCTGGATGTACTGATCAATAGCGAGCGTGTCGACGCCCTGTCAGTGATCCTGCACCGCGCCAACTCGGTCTATCGCGGTCGCGAACTGGCGGCCAAGATGCGCGAACTGATTCCGCGTCAGATGTACGACGTCGCCATTCAGGCCGCCATCGGCGCCAACATCATCGCCCGCGAGAATGTCAAGGCAATGCGCAAGGATGTGCTGGCCAAATGTTACGGTGGCGACATTTCGCGCAAGAAGAAGCTGCTCGAAAAGCAGAAGGCAGGCAAGAAACGCATGAAACAGGTCGGGTCGGTCGAGATTCCACAGGAGGCTTTCCTTGCTGTGTTGCGTGTTGGCAAGTAAAGCCAGGTAAAGGAGTGATGGAGTGAATTTTGCGCTGATCCTGTTTGTCCTGTTGCTGGTCAGCGGCGCGATCTGGGCGGCCGATGCTTTTGTCCTGCGCAAGCGCCGCCCGGCCAACGCCAAGGATCCGTGGTGGGTCGAGTACGGGGCTAGTTTCTTCCCGGTGATCCTGGTGGTTTTCGTGCTGCGTTCGTTTCTCGTCGAACCGTTCAAGATACCCTCGGGATCGATGATTCCGACCCTGCAGGTTGGCGATTTCATTCTTGTCAACAAGTTCACCTATGGCATTCGCCTGCCGGTGCTCAACCGCAAGATCATCGACATCAACAACCCGCAACGTGGTGACGTGATGGTCTTTCGCTATCCCGAGGATCCGTCGCTCGACTACATCAAGCGGGTGGTCGGCGTTCCCGGTGACAGCATCGCTTACCAGAACAAGAAGCTGACGATCAACGGACAACCGGTGCCAAGCACGCGCACCGACGATTATCTGCACGCAGAGCGCCTGTACTATTCGCGGCAATTCATCGAGAAGCTGGACAGCACGGAGCATCGAACGCTCAACGATGAGGATGCCCCGCCCTATGTTCAGGGTCCGGCACAGTTTGCCAATCGTCAGGATTGTTCCTACAACGCGCAGGGAGTAATCTGCAAGGTACCGCCGGGTCAGTATTTCGTGATGGGCGACAATCGCGACAACAGCCGTGATAGCCGTTATTGGGGTTTCGTTCCGGACCAGAACATCGTCGGGAAGGCTTTTTTCATCTGGTTGAATTTCAGTGATCTCAAAAGGATCGGATCGTTCAGGTAAGGAGTTGTGGCTATGAATCGTCAGCGTGGTGTGGCCCTTTCGAGTCTGGTGGGCTGGGGCGTGTTGATTGCTTTGGTGGCGATTCTCGCGATCCGGGTGCTTCCGGAATTCATGGATTATTACAAGATCCGGCAGGCGGTCAAGGCGGTGGCTGCAGGTTCCAATGGCAAGACGGTGCCCGAACTGCGGCAGGCTTTCGGCAAGTATGCAGAAATCGAGCATATCAAGACCCTCACCCCGGCGGATCTCGACATATTCAAGGAAGACAACCAGGTGGTCATTGCCTTTGCCTACGAGAAGCGGATTCCGCTGGCTGGCAATGTCAGTCTGCTGATCGATTTTCGCGGTTCCTCGTCGGGGCGCGGCTCTTCGCAATGACCGCTTTCCGTCTCGAACAGGCGCTCGGCCATACTTTCCGGGATCGAGATCTGCTGCAACTGGCGCTGACACATCGCAGTTTCACTTCACCGCACAATGAGCGACTCGAGTTCCTTGGCGATGCGATTCTCAATGCCGTCATTGCGCACTGCCTGTTCGAGCGCTTTCCGCGGCTTCCCGAAGGCGATCTCTCGCGACTGCGAGCCAATCTGGTGCGCCAGGACAGCCTGCACCAGCTTGCTTTGGCGCTCTCGCTGGGGGACTTTCTGCGTCTTGGCGAGGGGGAGCAGAAGAGCGGCGGACAGCAAAGGCCATCCATTCTGGCCGATGCCCTCGAAGCGCTGTTTGGCGCGCTGTGGCTGGATGCCGGTTTCGACGTCGCTGGCCGGGTGATCGTCCGTGTTTATGCCGGCGTGCTGGATCGACTGACTTCCGGACAGGGAATCAAGGATGCCAAAACGCGCTTGCAGGAATATCTCCAGGGCGCCCGGCTGGCCTTGCCACAGTACTCGCTGGCCGGCACCGAAGGCGAGGCGCATGCACAGCAGTTCCGGGTGGCCTGTGTGATCGAATCCCTGCACCTTCGCACCGAGGGCCGCGGCGGCAGTCGCCGGGCAGCCGAACAAATGGCCGCTGAACGTGCGCTGGAAAGCCTGGAAAGCGCTCATGACTTTTCTCGGCAGCCGCGATCATGACCGGCATGAGCGAAATTCGCAGCGGACAGATTGCCATTGTCGGCCGCCCCAACGTCGGCAAGTCGACCTTGCTCAACCAGCTGATTGGCGAGAAGCTCAGCATTGTCTCGCGACGGGCGCAGACCACTCGCCACCGCATCCTGGGCATCCTCACCAGGTCGGATGCGCAGTACGTTTTTATCGATACACCGGGTTTCCAGACCCGTTATGGCAATGCACTGAATCGGGCGATGAATCGTGGCGTTCGACAGGCGCTGGCCGAGGTCGACGTCGTCCTGTTCGTTGTCGAGGCCGGGCGCTATGACGATCGCGACCGGGTGGTACGCCAGCTCATACCGAATGAGTGCCCGGTGATCATCGTGGTGAACAAGATCGATCAGTTGCCGGACAAGATGCAACTCCTTCCGTACCTTGCTCGTCTCGCCGGCGAAGGCGAGTTCACGGCGATCGTTCCGGTCAGCGCGATGCGCGGCTCGCAGATGGAAGTCCTGCTCGGTGAGACGCGCAAGCATTTGCCGAATACCGACTTGCTGTACGGCGAGGATGAAATCACCGATCGCAGCGAAAGATTCCTGGCTGCCGAGTACATCCGCGAAAAGCTCTTTCGCCTGATCGGCGACGAATTGCCCTATGCCGCCGCCGTCGAGATCGAAAAGTTCGTCGTCGATGGCGCCTTGCGGCGCATCAGCGCCGCCATCCTGGTCGAGCGCGAGGGGCACAAGTCGATCATCATCGGTAGTGGTGGCGAAATCATCAAACGCATTGCCTCCGAGGCGCGCCAGGACATGCAGCGGATGTTCGATGGTCAGGTGTTTCTCGAAGTCTTTGTCAAGGTCAAGTCAGGTTGGGCCGACGATGAGCGAATGCTCAAGACGCTTGGCTACGACTAGCGCGCGCACGCGTGCCGACGAACGAGTAGAGAAGTGACGCAGCGGCACAAGGTCGATGCCCAGCCGGCTTTCGTACTGCACGCCTATCCGTACAGCGAGACCAGCTTGATCGTCGATGTCTTTTCGCGCGACCATGGTCGTGTCGCTCTCCTGGCACGCGGCGCGCGCCGGCCACGCTCGGCCCTGCGCGGCGTCCTGCAGGCATTTCAGCCGCTCGAACTCGGTTGGGCAGGTCGTGGCGAGGTGCAAACGCTGATCAAGGCCGAGTGGCAGGGCGGGCAGCCGTTGCTGGCAGGCAAGTCGCTGTTCTGCGGCTATTACCTGAACGAGCTGTTGATGCACCTGTTACCGCGCGAGGATGCGCATGCCCGACTTTTCCTGGTCTATGCCGAGACCCTGCAGCGCTTTGCCAACGGCACACAGGAGTCCGACCTGCGCTGCTTTGAGCGGGCGCTGCTGCAGGAACTCGGTTATGGCCTGACCCTTGAAACCGATGCGACCGGCATCGCGGTCGACGTCGATGCGCATTATGTCTACGAGATCGAGCGTGGTCCGGTGCGACTACCGGGATCCGGCAGTTCGCTGCGGGCAGTCAGCGGCAGGACGCTGCTCGATCTGGCGCACGAGGATTTCTCCGATCCGCGCTCGCTGGCCGAAGCCAAACAACTGATGCGCACACTGATCAATCATTACACCGATGGCAAGAGTCTCGCCAGTCGCAGAATTTTCAGGGAGCTACACGAACTATGATCGAACTTGGCGTAAATATTGACCATGTGGCGACGATTCGGCAGGCACGCTGCACCTACGAGCCCGATCCGGTGTGGGCGGCTGTCGAAGCGCACCTCGGCGGTGCTGATGGCATCACCATCCACCTGCGCGAGGACCGGCGACACATCCAGGATGCCGATGTCGAGAAACTGCGCGACCTGGCGCAGATCAAGCTCAACCTCGAAATGGCAGCGACCGACGAGATGGTCGCGATTGCCTGCCGAATCAAGCCGCAAATGGCGATGCTGGTACCCGAGGGTCGCCATGAAGTAACCACCGAAGGCGGGCTCGACATCGTTGCTCAGGAAGCCAGGCTTGCCGAGTCGGTGGCCCGCCTCAGCGATGCCGGCATCGTCAGCAGTGTGTTCATCGATGCCGATCCGACACAGGTACAAGCCGCTGCACGCATCGGCGCGCGCGTCTGCGAAATACACACCGGTCCTTATGCGCACGCCTTTTATACGCAAGGGCGCGACGCCGAAAGCCTCGCCGTGCTTGCCGAACTCGAAAAAATTCGCTTTGCCGGAGAAGCTGCGCGTCAACTCGGCATGCGTTTCAACGCCGGCCATGCACTCAACTACTTCAACGTGCAACCGGTCGCGCAACTCGCAGGCATCCGCGAACTGCATATCGGGCACGCGATCATCAGCCGCGCCATCTTCGTCGGCCTGCGCGAAGCAGTGGGTGAAATGAAACGCCTGCTGCGCGAGGCACAGGCCCGGTCGCTGGCCCGGCCCTCCCGGCCATGATTGCCGGAATCGGCACCGACATTGTTGCCGTTGCCCGCCTCGGCAGGCTGTACGAGCAGCACGGTCAGCGCGCACTGGCGAAACTGCTTTCGCCAAGGGAACGTGCCGAGTTTGCCGGCGTCCGCGATCCGGCCCGGTTCCTTGCCAAGCGCTTTGCGGCCAAGGAGGCATTTGGCAAAGCGCTGGGCATCGGACTGGTTGCACCCGCCAGCTTGCCGAGTATCGGCGTCGTCCACGATTCGCTGGGCCGGCCGCTGTTCGAGTACGCGGCGCCGCTCGCCGCCCACCTTGCACAGCGCCGACTCGTCGCGCACCTCACGATCAGTGACGAGCATGACTTCGCCGTCGCTTTCGTGATCATGGAACAGCAATGAATACCAGCAGAACTCTCCCGCTCGGCCCGCTGATGATCGACATTGCCGGGCTGCACTTGTCCGCTCTCGAACGCGAGCGTCTGTGCCACCCGTTGGTCGGTGGCCTGATTCTGTTCGCGCGCAACTACGCGTCGCCGCAGCAGCTCGAGCAACTCACGGCCGCCGTGCATGCCTTGCGCTCGCCGCCCCTGCCGATTGCCATCGACCATGAAGGGGGCCGGGTGCAACGCTGCCGTGACGGTTTCACGCGCCTGCCGGCGATGCGTCGTCTCGGCGAGCTGTGGGACCGCGACCCGCAGGCGGCGCTGCACGCGGCACGCGGCGTCGGCTATGTCCTCGCCGCCGAACTGCGCGCGCGCGGTGTCGACCTGTCATTCACGCCGGTACTCGATCTCGACTGGGGACGCAGCAGCGTCATCGGCGACCGTTCGCTGCACGCCGACCCGGCCGCAGTGGTGCCACTGGCCGGCGCGCTGATCGAAGGCCTGCACCGCGCCGGCATGGCCGCCTGCGGCAAGCACTTTCCGGGTCATGGCTGGGTCGAGGCCGATTCGCACGTTGATCTGCCGATCGACGAGCGCCGGTTCGAAGAACTGGCGCCTGACCTCGAACCCTATCGCCGGCTCGAACTCGACGCGGTGATGCCGGCGCACGTCATCTATCGCTGGCTGGACCCACGGCCGGCGGGTTTCTCGCATTTCTGGACAGGCCTGCTGCGCAATGATCTCGGCTTCGACGGCGTCATTTTCAGTGACGATCTGTCGATGGCCGGCGCCAGTGTCGCCGGCGGCATCATCGAGCGCTGTATGGCGGCCTGGGATGCCGGCTGCGACCTGCTGCTGGTGTGCAATTCGCCGGATGCGGTCGGCGAACTTCTGGCGAGCTGGCAGCCACCAAGCGATCCGCTGCGGGCTCAGCGTGTCGGGCGTCTTTTGCCGACCAACCCCGCTGTCGGCTGGGCTGGTCTGCAGCAGGATTCGACTTACCTGGCCGGTGTGGCTGCAGCCTGCAGCCTGCTGTCCTGATGCGAACTGGAGCCAAAACTTCCTGCTCAGAAATCCGCAACTACTCGATACTTGTGACTGCCGGTGATGGCATGTTGCGGCGCCCCGGAATCGTCAGGTACAGGCGCCTGGCGTTGTGCCCGAAGCCAGAAAATACGCCGGCTTCCGGTTTTTTGGTTGCTGCCTTGGGTTGATACAACTGGTAGATTTGCGTGACCAGTTGCACGTAATTGCGCGTTTCAGGATATGGTGGAACCTGGTTCTTGTATTGTTGCACCGCACCTTCGCCGGCATTGTAGGAAGCGAGCACCAGGTCCTGCTGATTGGGGAACATTCGGTGGAGGTCGCGCAGATAGCGTGCGCCCAGGCGGATATTGGTTTCCGGGTCGCTCAGTTTCTGTTCAATGGTTTTATTCTTGTCGCCCTGCAAACCGTAGCGTTCGGCTGTTGCCGGCATGACCTGCATCAAACCAATGGCGCCTTTAGGGGAAATCGCGCCAGGATTGAAACCCGATTCTGCCGCCATGACTGCCTTGAGCAGGGCAGCTTCGACAGCAAATTCATTGCTCGCCACTTTCAGCAAGGGCTCAAACTTCTTCAGGTTGGGATGTTGCGACAGATAGCGCAATAGTTCGGGTTTTGCCGGGCCGATCGGCGGGGATTCCGACGCATCGAAGTGCTTGCCGCGCAGGAATAGCTGATAGCGCGAGTCTATTTTTTCGGTGGCAAAATGCGCCGCTCCTTGCTCGTCAATGTAGCCATAAATGTTGGCGCGGGTGCTCGCAGACATGAGACTCAGAAGAAGCATGACGATAGAACTGAAAAATCGCATGCGAAATTCACTTCCGTTTGATTGGCACATCCGAGTGCCGGGTTAATCAAGCAGGATCCCAGCGGCCCTGTCGATCGCTTGGGTAAACCTGGGAATCGGGTATCCGCTGGATCTCGCCCGAGTATGCCCAGCTTGGGCAGCTGCTGTCAATCCTGATCATGAAGTTGACCTGCGTCAACTCGCCCGAACCCTTGAGCCGCTAAGGTCCAGGTTTTTCTCGGGACTTTTTTCCGTGCAAGGAGAAGCAATGACCGCAGGTGTGATGTCAACCCCGCCCGTGGCAGCAGCCAGCCGGCTTCTGATGTCAGGCAACGAGGCGGTGGCACGGGCCGTGTGGGAGGCCGGGGTACGGGTGGCAGCGGCCTATCCGGGAACGCCCGCGACCGAAATGCTCGAATGTGTGGCGACCTATCCGGACATCTACACCGAATGGTCGGTCAACGAGAAGGTTTCTCTCGAAGTGGCTTTCGGCGCCACCATGGCCGGTTCGCGCGGCTTCTGTGCGATGAAGCATGTGGGCATGAACGTCGCTTCCGACGCGCTGATGACGATGACCCTGACCGGCGTCGCCGGTGGACTGGTGATCGCGATCGCCGACGACGTCGGCCTTTCGTCGTCGCAGAACGAGCAGGATTCGCGCTACTGGGGCCGTTTTGCACATCTGCCCCTGCTCGAACCGGCGGATTCGCAGGAAGCGCATGACTTCACGCTGGCTGCCTTCGAACTCTCGGAGCGCTTCGAGGTGCCAGTGATCCTGCGTCTGACGACCCGTATCTGTCACGTCAAGGGACTGGTTCGCATCGGTGCGCGCAGCGAACGTGCGGTCGCCGGGTTCACCAAGGACGTCAGCCGCTGGGTGATGGTGCCGAGCGCTGCCGGGCGGCGTCTGCCGCTGATGTTCGAGCGCGAACGCCGGCTGCGTGCCGCCGCCGAGATTTCCGAACTCAACGTCGTCGAATCGGGCCCTGATCGCCGCGTCGGTTTTATCACCTCCGGCCCGGCCTACATGCATGTGCGCGAGAGCTTCCCTGATGCACCGGTCTGCAAGCTCGGTTTCTCTTTCCCGCTGCCCTTCGATCGCCTGCGCAAGTTTGCCGAACAGTGCGAGTTGCTGGTGGTTGTCGAAGAGGTCGAGCCCTTGATCGAGACCGAACTCAAGGCGCAGGGCTTCACCGTCACGGGCAAGGACCTGCTGCCGTTGTCCGGCGAACTGTCGCCGCAGGTGCTCAAGCCGGCAATCGCCGGCCTGCTCGGCGAAGCCTTGCCCGAACTCGCTCGAACCGCGCCGATGGCGGTTTTTCCGCGTCCGCCGACCATGTGCGTCGCCTGTCCGCATCTGGGCGTCTACTACACGCTCTCGCAGTTGCGCAATGTCACCATCTCGGGCGACATCGGCTGCTACACACTCGGCTTCGGACAGCCGTGGAATGCACTCGACGCCTGTATCTCGATGGGCGCTTCGATGGGCATGGCGCTGGGCCTCGACAAGGGGCGCAGTGACGCCGAGAAGGACAAGAAAATCGTTGCCGTGATCGGCGATTCGACCTTCCTGCACATGGGCATGCAGGGGCTGCTGGACATCGTCTACAACCGCGGCAACGTCACCGTCCTGTTGCTCGACAACCGCGCCGTCGGCATGACTGGCGGTCAGGACAATCCCGGCAGCGGCCGCGACATTCACGGCAAGGAAGCGCCACGCGTCGATTTCGCCAATCTGGTCAGGGCACTCGGGGTGCGTCCGGAACGGGTGCATGTGCTGGACGCCTACGAACTGCCGGTGCTGCTGCGCACCCTGCGTGAAGAGACGAAAATCCCCGAGCCGTCGGTGATCATCACCAACCAGCCCTGTGTGCTGATCAAGGACTACCACGCACTCAAGCCGTACCGGGTGCTTGATGAGCGGTGCACCGGTTGCGGCAACTGTGTCGATGTCGGTTGCCCGGCGATCCATGTCACGCGTCGCGAGCGGGTCCGGAAAGCCAGCGGACGCGAAGTCGATCTCGCTTTCGTGCGCATCGAGAGTGCCGCCTGTACCGGCTGCGGCCTGTGCCTCAAGCCCTGTGCACCTGACGCGATCGTGCATGTCGATACGCTGGCGATGCCGATCAAGGTGATCAGGAAGAGCGCCGAGCTTGCGAGGAACACGCAAGATGTCTGAAACAGGCCGATTCGACACCACCAACATTCTCGTTGTCGGCACCGGCGGCCAGGGCGTGATGACCGCCACCGAGATCCTCGCCGAGGCGGCGATCGCTCTCGGCCATGATGTCAAGAAAACTGAAGTGGCCGGCATGGCACAGCGTGGCGGCGTGGTCTCGTCGCACCTGCGTTTTGGTGCGAAGGTGCTGTCGCCGCAGATCACGCCCGGCACCGCCGACGTGCTGCTGGGTTTCGAGGCCGCCGAAGCGATGCGCTGGCGGCACATGCTGCGTCCCAAAGGTCTGGTACTGATGAACACCGGCCGTCTGGTGCCACCGATCGTCGAGCTTGGTCTCTACGACTATCCGGATGACCCGGTGGCCTCGATGCGCGCCGCCGGCACGCAGGTCTTCTCCTTCGACGCCTCACAGATTGCTCAGGAACTCGGCGATATCCGGCTCGGCAATACGGTCATGCTCGGCGCCATCTCGGACCACCTGCCCTTTCCGGCCGAAGTCCTCGAACACTGCATCCTCAAGCGTTTCGCACGCAAGAAAGCCGAACTCGTCGAACTCAACCGACACGCCTTCGCCGCCGGCCGTGCCGCCGCCGAAGCGGCGGCGAAAGCCGAGGCGGGCGTTGCCTGATTTGCGATAGACTCACGCTCTTATCGGCGATCAATGCGATGCACGACCGAGTTGACGCGTGCGCTGGAGATGAAGTGAATGGCAATTCTCGAAGGCATACAAATTCAGAACTACCGGGCCTTGCAGGATGTGACGCTGGGCAAGACGCTCTACGAGCGCGAGCAGGACGCTCTTCCGAGACTGGTTACAGTCATTGGTGCGAATGGGTCCGGCAAGTCGAGTTTGCTCGACGCCTTGGGGTTTCTCGGTGATTGCCTCGCAGAGGGAGTAGAAGCGGCGTGTGACAAGCCGCATCGGGGTGGTTTTGAACGTATGCGAACACAAGGTTCTGTTGAGCCAATCAAGTTTGAAGTTCGCTACAAGGAGACGCCCACCAATGCGAGGCCGATTAGTTATTCGCTGCATATCGCCTGCGATGCCCAGGGTCGCGCCCAAGTAGTCTATGAACGACTCCGTCAGCGTCGAAAGGGACAAAAGTACGGCCAACCGTATTCGTTTCTGGAACTGACCAACGGGCAGGGCTATGCCTGGTCCGGTACGGAGGGGTTTGAGGAGGGAACCGGAACCGGAACCGGCGCACCCACCGCAAGGGAAGGGAGCGAGCGAGTACCAGTCAAGATGAAGGACCGGCAGGTACTTGGCATAGCCACTCTGGGAACGCTCGCCAATCATGACCGGGTTGTTGCTTTTCGAGATTTCCTGTCGGGTTGGTATCTCTCGTACTTTGTTCCGGAATTGGCACGCAACCCGAGTCAAGCCGGTGCCGATCCACATCTTGATCGCCGAGGCGAAAACCTTTCACGCTATCTCCAATATGTAGAACGTGCGAACCCCGGAGGATTTCGCCAGATGCTCGAACGAATTGCGAAGAAGGTTCCCGGAATAATTGACATCAAGGCGAAGACCGAGAGGGACCGCCGCCTGGTGCTCGAATTTTCTGCCCAGGGGTTTCCTGAGCCTTTCTATCAGCAGGACATGTCCGATGGTACGTTAAAGATGCTTGCCTATCTATTACTGATGGAAGATCCCAGCCCGGCACCGTTGATTGGTATCGAAGAACCCGAGAACGGCTTGCATCATCAATTGCTGGCAACACTTGCTCAGGAATTCAAGGAATATGCGTCGAAAGCGCGCGGCCCGCAAATCCTGATCACCACCCATGCGCCCAATTTTGTCGACGCGCTGACTCCGGATGAGGTCTGGATTCTTGACAAGGGGGCTGATGGCTTCAGCCATCTGACTCGTGCGTCCGATGTGCCGGGGGTGCGCGAAATGTTCGCTGAAGGCATCCCGATGGGGAGCCTCTGGTACAGCAACCATTTCGGCATCGGTAACCCATGATCTGGTTCGAGGTGCTGGTCGAAGGAGCTTCCGACGTGCCGGCAGTCAGGGAAGTTCTGACGCGGCATTTCGGTCTGCTGGAGAACCTACACTTCCGTATCCACCGACACAAAGGGCGCGGTATCTTGCCTGACGATCTGCTCGGCCAACCTGATCCGAAGCAGCAGACCTTGTTGCATCAACTCCCGGCGAAGCTGAAGGGCTTTTCGCATCTTGGTGATCAGGCATGCGTGGTGGTCCTGATTGATGTGGACCGTGACCCGTGTCGCGAGTTGCTGGGGCAATTGAACTCGATGCTGGCACGGCTGCCCAAGCGACCGCCCCGTGTTCTGTTTCGGTTGGCGATCGAGGAAACCGAGAGCTGGTTTATCGCCGACGTAGATGCCGTTGCCGCAGCCTACCCAAAGGTGCGAGCACAGAAATTACAGAAGTTGCGCCGTATTGTGGCAGACGAGATTGTCGGCGCCTGGGAGGAGCTGGCAGTCGCCCTGGATATCAAGGATTCCGAGGTGACTGGCGCGGACAAGTACGCTTGGGCCGAGCGCATCTCACCATACCTGAATCTCACGGAACCGCATTCACCCAGCCTGCGAAAGTTCGTCGATGGTATCCATCGAGAAGTGCTGAAACATCCGGCAGGAAGCCGATGACAGGGCGTCCAGGGCTATTTGCATGATCGCGGATGAGTCGGGCGGCAGCCGAAACTGGCGACGAAAGCCGAGGGCGCACTGCCTGATTTGCGCTAGAATCGCGCCCTTATTGTCGACCGGTCGACCGATGCGCAGTTTTTACCCTGGCATCTGACGGATCGATCGGCAGATTGCTTATTCCTTCCGTGCACTCAAGAATAACACCCCAGGAAAATCCACGATGACGGCAACAATCCTCGACGGCAACGCGCTGGCGAAAAAACTGCGCGCCGATTTCAAGACACGTGCCGAAGCACTGCTGGCCAGTCGCGGCACCCGCCCTGGCCTGGCGGTGATTCTGGTCGGCGAAGACGCTGCTTCGCAGGTCTATGTGCGCAACAAGGTGAACGCCTGTGCAGCGGCCGGTTTCCACTCGGAGAAGATCCTGTATGCGCCTGACATCGAGCCGCAACGGGTTTTCGACAAGATCGCCGAACTCAATGCCGACCCGAAGATACACGGCATCCTGGTGCAGTTACCCTTGCCGAAGCACTTCGACAGCGACGCCGTGCTCAAGGCGATCACTCCCGAGAAGGATGTCGATGGTTTTCACGCCGAAAATGTCGGCGCGCTGATGCAGGGCCATCCGCGTTTCATTCCCTGTACGCCCTATGGCGTGATGAAGTTCCTTGCCGATGCAGGCATCGATCTCAAAGGCAAGGAAGCGGTGATCCTCGGGCGCTCGAACATCGTCGGCAAACCGATGGCGATGTTGCTGATGCAGGCCAGCGCAACGGTCACCATCTGTCATTCGCAGACCCGCGACCTGGCCTTCCACACGCGCCGTGCCGACATCCTCGTTGCCGCGCTCGGCAAAGCGCGCTTCGTCACCGCCGAGATGGTCAAACCGGGTGCCGTGGTCATCGATGTCGGGATCAACCGCCTGCCCGACGGCAAACTCTGCGGTGACGTCGATTTTGCGGCGGTCAGCGAAGTCGCCTCGGCGATCACACCGGTGCCCGGCGGCGTCGGTCCGATGACCATTACCATGCTGCTCGCCAACACCCTCGAAGCCGCTGAAAGAGAGGCCCACTGATGTCGCAACGCGAACCGCTGGTCGGCGTGGTCATGGGCTCCGATTCCGACTGGCCGACGATGCAGGCGGCTGCGGTGATCCTCAAGGAGTTTGGCGTGCCCTTCGAGGCGCGCGTCGTTTCGGCGCATCGCACCCCGGATTTGCTGTTCGAATACGCGGCCGCGGCCGGCCAGCGCGGACTGAAAGCAATCATCGCCGGTGCCGGCGGCGCCGCCCACCTGCCGGGAATGCTGGCGGCCAAGACCACCGTGCCGGTACTCGGCGTGCCGGTGCAATCGAAAGCGCTGTCCGGTCAGGATTCGCTGCTCTCGATCGTGCAGATGCCAAAAGGAATTCCGGTGGCCACTTTCGCCATTGGCGAAGCCGGCGCTGCCAATGCCGCCTTGTTCGCCGTCGCCATGCTGGCCACCGGCGATCCGGCGATCGCTCGGCGCCTCGGCGACTTCCGTCGCGCACAGGCCGAGAAGGTGATGGCCATGAAGCTGCCGGAGGTGTGAGCGGCATTCCTGACCAGTCGCCCCAAACGGTCATGACTTTGCAAGACACTCCCGATGATGAAAGTGATGACCGTTTCCCTCTCCCCCACCCCTTCCCCGCGAGGGGGGAGGGGAGATTCGTGAGTCGCTCGCGACTTTCATAGTAAGGCTTTCCCGGTACGGCACGATGATTCTTCCCCCGGCAATTCTCGGCATGCTTGGCGGCGGTCAGCTCGGCCGCTTCTTCGTTGCTGCAGCGCACGAGATGGGCTACCCCGTCTGGGTCCTCGATCCCGACCCGCACAGCCCTGCGGCGCTGATCGCCGACCGTCATCTGCTGGCGGCGTACGAGGATTTTGCAGCACTGGACGAGCTGGCGCAGGGCTGCGCGGCCATCAGCACCGAGTTCGAAAACGTCCCGGCAGGAACCCTCGACTATCTCGACAAATTCGTGGTCGTGCGCCCAGCGGCGGCGGCGGTCAGCGTCTGCCAGAACCGCATCGCTGAAAAGACCTTCCTGCGCGACCAGGGCCTGCCACACGCCGCCTTCGCCGCGGTGCACAGTGAACAGGATCTGCGCGAGGCCGCTACCGGTCTTTTTCCCGGAATCCTGAAAGTCGCCCGCTTCGGCTACGACGGCAAGGGACAAGCCGTGGTGGCCAATGCTGAGCAGGCGATTGCCGCTTTCCAGCAGTTCAAGGGCGAAACCTGCGTGCTGGAGCAGAAGCTTGCGCTCGACTACGAGGTTTCGGTGGTGCTGGCGCGCGACGAAAGCGGCATCGTGACGAGCTTTCCGGTCGCCGAGAACAGTCACCGCAAGGGTATCCTCGATGTCTCACTGGTACCGGCGCGTGCATCGACCGAACTGCGCGCCGCGGCCGCTGCACTTGCTGCCAGGATTGCCGAGGGCTTACGCTATATTGGCACCCTGGCCGTCGAGTTCTTTGTCGTTCGCGGCGAACTATTGATCAACGAAATGGCGCCGCGCCCGCACAACAGTGGCCATTACACCATCGACGCCTGCATCACCAGCCAGTACGAGCAGCAAGTGCGTGCCCTGTGCGGCCTGCCGCTCGGCGAAGCGCGGGCGCACTCGGCAGCGGCGATGGTCAATCTGCTCGGTGATCTCTGGTATGAAACGACACCGGCCGGCCATCACTACCGCGAACCCGACTGGTCGAAGCTGCACGCTTTTCCTGCCCTCAAGCTGCATCTCTATGGCAAGCATCACGCCCGTCCCGGTCGCAAGATGGGACACTTCACCGTTCTCGATGGTGACCCGGAACGTGCCCGGCAAGTCGCGATGGCCGCGCGCGCCGCGATCGGGATCGTCGATGCGCCCTGAAAATAACGACATCGATCATGCCGTAGCGCTGCTGCAAGCCGGCGAGCTGGTCGCCTTTCCGACCGAGACGGTCTATGGCCTCGGTGCCGACGCCGCCAATCCGGCCGCCGTCGCCCGGATCTTCGTGGCCAAGCAGCGGCCGGCCGACCACCCGCTGATCGTACATCTGCCGGCCGACGGCTATCTCGACCGCTGGGCGCGGGACATTCCCGCCGTTGCCTGGGAACTCGCCGAAGCCTTCTGGCCCGGCCCGCTGACCCTGATCCTCAAGCGCGCGGCGGCAGTGCCGAAAGTCGTTACCGGCGGTCAGGACAGCGTCGGCCTGCGCGTACCAGCGCACCCCCTGGCACTGAACCTGCTGCGTGCTTATGCGCGTGCCGGCGGCGGGCTGGCCGGCATGTGCGGCATCGCCGCGCCGTCGGCCAACCGCTTCGGTCGCATCAGCCCGACCGCAGCCGCACATGTGCGCGCGGAACTCGGCAATGCCGTACCCCTGATCCTCGACGGCGGCCGCTGCCCGGTCGGCATCGAGTCGACGATTCTCGATCTGACACCCGCCGAGTCGCTGCCGCCGCGTCTGCTGCGCCTGGGGCGGGTCACTCCCGAACAGATCGCGACGGTCATCGGCGTCATGCCGCAGATCGTCACTCGTCCGCCGGACGCCGCTATGCCGCGGGTTCCCGGTTCGCTGGCCGCACACTACGCGCCGACGACGCCGCTGCACCTGCTGCCATCCGCGCGCATTGTTGAGGTCATCGACCTTCTGCAGAGCACGGGTCGGCGCTGTGCCGTACTCTGTCACAGTCGGTTGCCCGCCACGCCGGCAGCACACGCCTGGCGCTGCTTGCCGGCCAACCCCCGCGCTTACGCCAGTGCGCTCTACGCCGCCCTGCGTGAACTGGATCAGGCCGACGCCGAGCTGATCATCGTCGAGGAGATTCCGGCAACGCCGGCCTGGGCGGCGGTCGCCGACCGTCTGCAGCGCGCGGCAGCCGGTGGCGGCGCATCAGGCGCCTGATCCGTTATACAGCCGGGATCGGCAAATTGAAGGTAGAACTGGACTGGCCCAGCAAAATCCGGGACCAGACGGGTGCAATCGAAAGTCACGGGAGCGTTGTGACTCGAAGGAGGCAGTGGGATGAGGCGGCAGGCACGAAACGTGTATAGTCGGATAGGGTGACCTTATCGGAGAGATGCCATGGATCTGGAGAGGAAGATTGCGGTGGGCAAGCGAGAAACCGTTGCGGAGCGGTTGGAACGTCATCCGGCCTTAAAAGCTCGGATGGAAAGGATGCTGGATGTTGTCGAAAACGCCTCAGGGGACGGGCGACGAGCAGACGAAGCAGAGCGCCGAGCGATTGAAGAACTCCGCCAAATGGGGCTTGAGGTCATGCAGGACTGGGGCCGGAAGACTGCAAATGAGGCTGCAGTCGGGCTGGAAGCAAAGGGTGGGGTTGTTCGCGAGGTAAAAAAACTGCACTGGACTTGCACGTTCGGAGACGTGACGGTGGAAGAGCAGACCTACCGGACAAAGGAAGGCGGCAAATTGTGCCGGCCCTTTCAGAGCCAGGCGGGCATTTCTTGCCGGGGATACTCCACACGGCTGCAGAGGGCCATCACCGATTTGGGTGCTGACGTTCCATTTGCCCAGGTTCGGGAGAAGATTCGCGAGCATGACGGGATCGACATTGCGAATGGAGCGGCGGCAACGATTCTGGAAAGAAGGAAAGCGGTCGATGATCCGACGTGCTGGCGAAGTAGCGCCCACCTTCGCGGTCACCTTGGGCGATGCCGCAGCCGCAGGAGCCGACATCCTGCGGCTGGCGATAGCTGCCGGCTTCAACGAGCGCAGCCCTATCCATGGATTGGGTGACGGCGCAGTTTGGATTGAAGATCAGATGGAGCGTCAGTTCGGTGCGCGATGCAAGTACCTCGTCGACTTCTTACCGTGATCTGATCAACCGCCCAGGGCAATTCGACTATCAGGCCGCCATTCAAGCCGGCTTGCCTATCGGCTCGGGCGAGGTCGAGAGCGCACATCGCTATGTGATTCAGAAACGCCTCAAACTACCAGGCGCCTGGTGGAAACCAGAAAACGCCCAAGCCATGCTGAACCTCCGCGTCACCCGTGCAAACGGCAGCTGGGATCGGTATTGGGACGCCTTGGCTGCTTGAGGTCTTTGCAACCGTCACTTTCGATCACACCCGGACCAGACTGTCACCCTCAGCTCCTGCCAGGGCCGACGAATTCCCTGCGCCGCCACCCGCACGTTTGTTGAGGCTGTCGAGGTATCTGGCGCTGGCTTACCTCGTGTTGATCATCTACGCGAGCCTGTATCCATTCGCCAACTGGCGCGATCTCGGCGTCTCGCCACTGGAGTTCATTGACGCAGCCTGGCCGCGTTACTGGACAGTTTTCGACCTGATGGTCAACGTTCTTGCCTACGTGCCGCTGGGCTTTCTTCTGGTGGCGCTGGCGCTACGCCGACTGCCCGGCGGGCGCTGGACCGCAACCCTCGTCGCGCTACTGCTCGGCAGCCTGCTGAGTCTGGCCATGGAATTCCTGCAGAACTGGTTGCCTGGCGCGCTGTCCTGGATGTTCCGCAGTTCCAAACTACCGTGGTCCGGGTTGCTTCAAGCGAGCCGCTCAGGATGCGGGTCTCCATCAGCGCCAGGCCTTTCATCGCCGACAGGATGCCGCCGATATCGGACAGGGCGTCCAGCCGCCTGGCGATCTCACGCCGGCGGCTCATCGCCCGCCTCCCGCAACCCTGCTCATGCAAAGGCCATCTGCCTTGTCCACTCGCTGCAAAGCTTGCGAAAAGATCGGCTGCGGGCGAACGCCTGCTGCAGGTCCATGCGCGCCGAAAAAGCCGGCTGGTCGGTCGTTTCCCCGTAACTGCCGCCGCACATGTGCGCCGTGATCCACCCCTTGGCGTTGCGCGGACCTTCAGCATCAATCGCTTCAGCAGGCTTGAATGCGAAACCGCGTTGGCCATCGAGCGATTCAGCCGCGGCGATGAACCAGGCCTCGTATTCCCTGTTGGCGAGCACGACCGACACCCGGCGGTGCGGAACGTATGCAGTTGCTCGCTCGAGAATCTGTTTCCCCAACTCAGCCGGACAGTCATCATCGGCGTCGAGCAGCACGAGAATCCAGCCTTGTTCGCCACACTTGGCGGCTGCCAGCAGCAAGTGCCGGCGGAACTCATCTTGCCGATTCAGGAATCGATCCCGATGAACGCGAATCGGCGGTAGCGCCTGCAAATGGACATCCGGAGTGCGCCAGGCGTTGATCCGTCGCAGCAGAATTGGCAGTGCGACCACCTCGCCGGCGCCCTCGACGATCGCGGCGACTGCAATCACGGCTCGACCTCGCCAAACAGATCGGCCTGTTCCTGTGCCTGGGCCGCAAGCACCGCCCGATCAGGCGCCAGTTGATTCAGGCGCAGGAGTTCTCCGGCCGAAAAAAGCTGGTCGCGCATGGCCATGCGCGCGGCTTCGTCCAACGGTGCAATCCGCGTCTCGCCGCCCTCGGAAACCACTGCCAGCAAGGCGTCGGCACTCAAGGACAGATCATCGAGCAGGTCCGGGCTGTGACTCGTGACGATGACCTGGGTGTCTTGCGAGGCGCGCGCCAGCGCCTCGCGCAAGGCCGCGCTGGCGGCCGGGTGGAGTGCCGTTTCGGGTTCCTCGATACCCACCAGCGATGGGGCGTAATCGCGGTTTCCCTGGAACAGCGCCGTCAACACACCGAGCGCTCGCAGCGTACCGTCGGACATGTTCTGCGCTGGAAATCGCCACGGATGCTTTGCCCCAGCCATGTCCTGGCGGAACTCCAGGGTTTCCATCGGCCCGATCGGCTTGCGCTCGACGCCGTGAACCATCGGCGCGACCGTCTGAAGATATTCCTGGATGATCTCCAACCTGTCAGCAGCGACCCGTTCCAGATGTCCGATCACGCTCGCGATGTTTTCCCCCACGGGCTTGAGCAAGCGCCCCTCCTGCGGCTTCTGCAGCTCGCGCATCAACTTCGGATTCAGGTTGTAGAAACCCATCGCCGTCAGGGCATCGAACACCGGGCGAAAGACCGCCATGCCCGACGCGGCCACCAGCGCCAGACGATCGGCGGTTACCGCTGGAAAGGTCGTCTCGCTGCTCGCCTTGAGGTTGCCGCGTTCGATACGGAAAAACGGACCCTTGCCGACACTGCCCAGTACGCACTCCTCGCTTTGTACCTCGTAGCCGCGGCCCGCCAGCGCGCCGATATTGAAAGCGTAGTGGCCGGCTTGCCCGTTGCTCAACGCGAACTCCAGCCGGATGCCGAAGTTCGTCGGGTGACCACTGGAGCGCCGCCGTACCTCGTTCAATCCGCCACGTTCGTTCAGGGCATTGTCGAGAGAACCGGCCAGAGCGTCCCGTACGAGGTGCAGGGCGTCCAGGAAATTGCTTTTGCCCGATCCATTGGCCCCCACCAGATAGGTGAGCGGGTTGAGGCGGACGTCGCAGTAGCCAATGCTCTTGTAGTTGCGCAGGACCACACGCGTGAGAAAAACCGGATCAATCATTCCTGCTCCTTCTTGGTTCATGTGACCAAGCCCAACTCGGTTTGCCAAGCTGCCACTCTGGACTGTTCGAGCATGGCTGCGCACAAAACTCGATGCACTTCGTGGAACGGCTCCGTGGCTACAAGCTCGTCCTGCACAGTCAGCAGATGTGCCCGGATTTCCGCCTGCGTGTGTTCTGCCTGACCACGAGCTATCCGACGCCTCTCGCGGCCAATCAGCACGCTCTGCTGCTTCGCGTACTCGGCCTTGAACTCGCGGGTCCACCGGCTTGCCAGGTTCAGCAGCTTGTCAAGGTTGGTCACCCTTGCCGTGTCCGCGGCATCGGTAGCCGCGCAGGTGATCGACTGCGTTTGCAGCACATAGTCGAGATGCAAGGCGCCGTGTCCCGGACGCAGGTACGGGTGGAACCAGTCATCAAAAACCCCTTGCGTGTGCACCGGTTGATCACCTTCGTTTGACGTTGAATTGCACTCGCCGCAAATTGGCAGGAGGTTGTCTGCGCACACGCTCAACAGCGGAAAGGCACTCACGGCGATCCAGTGGTCCACTTCAGGCGTCTGACCGAGAGGCCCGCCGCATAGAACACACACTTCTCTGGCGTGGGCGACAGGGTTCAGTTGGTGTGCAGCTCGAAACGCCCGTAGAAACCCTGCATAGGTCATTCCGCCGCTGCTCACCGGCGTACCGTTTGCCGCGTAGGGCAAGCCGCTGCGCAGGCCTTTCCGGTAGAAGGCTTCCATCAGTTCCCTGAAGGCCTGCCAGGCGGCGTCCGGGATTTTCGGCTTGCTCCGTGGCCAGGCCGGCGGGTTCGGCTGGAACTGGAAAGCAAGCGCCGCGACTGCCTGTCCCCAGGTGCGCAAGGCGGCCTTCTCGGCGAGGGACATCCCCGCAATCACCAGTGCCCTGTCCAGGAGTGCTCGACCGCCATCGGCCTTCTGCAAGAAGTGCCACAGCCAATCCGCTTCAATCTGCGTCGGCACGCGTGTGGGCTGCAGGTTGGCCTGCGTAATCTCGCCGGCGCTGACTGCCGGATCGCATAACCAAGCCAGCAACTGCTCTTGCAGACGGCGACAGGCATGCAGCGCAGCGCCGCAAAAGGGCTGCACGATTGGCCTAAGCATTGCCGTCGCCGCGCCAGGTATTCAGCAGGGTGCGCAACTCGCTGCGGTAGAAACCCGAGCCCATTCGTGCGATCAGCTGTTCCAGTTGTTGAATGTCGGCAGGCGTCCCCGTCGCCTGCCGCAGCTTGCCTTCGATGAACTCTTGCGCCCGCTTGCCGATGCTGTCGTCGGCCTCGAAGACGGTCATCATCAAGGCGCTCGGGTCGGTGGCGAAGGTCTGTTGGTCCACCGAACGTACGCTTGATCCGTCCGGCGTTTTCTCGACCATCACGATTTTCGTCGTACAGCTTTGCGGCCAGCATGGCTTCGACGTATTGCGAACGTACCTGGCCGTTGTCGGCATCGTGTGACCCTTTAAGCGTGCCGTCGTCCGACTGCCATTCCTCACTGCGCGTCCATTTACGCACGGGAACGACCCAATGCTTAGCCTCGGTAAGCGGCGTCACCTGGTCAATCGCCAGGCTGCGCAAGGTCACGTCAAAGCCGTCCAGCTTGGCGACTTCGCGAGCGATCGTCTCCAATGCAGCAGCCAAGTCAGCTACCGGCTCATGTTCACCAAACTGCACCTTGGGCGCTTCGGTGATGGCTCGTTCGTGCCAGGACAAGCCGGCGTTGCGGGCTTCCCTGACCAGTTCTTTCCACATCGGTAGCGCGGGACCATCTTCGGCCTCGAAATAACGCTCGACCTCGCGCGCCACGCGGTTGAAATCCTGTTGCGGGACCTTGATGGCCTTTTGCCACTCGGACCGGGACATCTCTACATCCATGGCGGTGCCTGTGCTGCTCCACTTCTGCCATACCGGCCTGGTGGGCGCGGCGAAGTACCGAATCACCAGGTCTTCGAGCGCCTTGCTGGCGGCCTCGCGCACCTGCGTTTCGGCTGCCCTGGGATCGGCGGGCAACTCGGGAAACAGCTCGTGCAGGTTCCACACCTGGCCGTCCCACATGCTGGTGTCGGCCAACGACGAAAACGCCTGACCTGCCGGCGTGAGCTTGTCGCCGGTATCGCGCAGCAACGCTTGCCGCCAGCGCTCCGCGCGAAAGCTCGGCTGCAACAAGGTCTTCGAAAGAAGTTCGGTACCGCTGCGGCCTTCGGCCAGCCAGACCTTGAACTTGACGAGCGCATCCCAGAGGTCGTTGCGCTGGCCTGGACGGGGATTGCGCTTGGCATCGCGCGAGAAACCGTCCTCCTCGACTTCATAGAACCACACGTACTCGGTTCTCGGGTTCTGGCCGGTGAAGCTTTGCTTCTCGTCGCGGCGCGTCTCCTTCCTGAAAAGCAGGATTGAGGTCTTGACGCCGGTGTAGGGTTGAAACACGCCACCGGGCAGCGAGATGACGCCTTCGACGACGTGTTCGGAGAGCAGTTCACGCCGCAGCCGCACATGCGCGTCGGTGTTGCCGAACAGCACACCCTCGGGAATGATGACCGCGCAGCGCCCGCCGATTTGCAGCAGGTCGAGCATCAGCCACAGAAACAGCAACTCGCTCTTGTTGGTGAGGGCGTCGTCCTTCTTCTTTCCCTTGTCGGCGGCACGGGGGAAAAGCTTGCTGTCCTTCTCCAGGTCATTGCTGTCCACGGTCCCGGTGAACGGGGGATTGGCCAGCACGAAATGGTAGGACTCGGACGTCAGCAGTTCCGCCAACTCTGGCTTGCCGTCGCGTTTGCTCAGGGAGTCGCCTTGCAGCAGGTGCGGATCGGTCAGGTCGTGCAGGATCAGGTTCATCCAGCCGATGCGCGCCATCGTCCGGTCGTTGTCGAGACCGACGAAGTTGCCGCCATGGTGTATGGCTTTGTACTGGGCTTTGCTGGCACCCGCGGCGTCGGTGCGATGCGGCGCCCCATCCCATTCCAGCACCAGGTTGTCGGGTGCCGAATACTTGCGCATCAGGTATTGCTGGGCGCTGAACAGGAAGCCGCCGGTGCCGGCGGCCGGGTCGATGATGCGCTGACCGGGCTCGGGGTCGAGCAATTCGACCATGAAGCGGATCAAATGGCGCGGGGTGCGGAACTGGCCGTTCTTGCCCGCCGTAGCCATTTCACTGAGCAGGTACTCGAAGGTGTCGCCCATGATGTCCTGGGCAGCGGAACTACCACCGTCACGGGCGAAGAGCTGGTCGATGGTATCAATGGCATCGGACAGGACCTTGCCCTTGTTCGGATCGAGCTGGAAGTAGGCATCGGCCATGCGGTTGTTGAGGCTCGCCAGCTCGGTGCCTTCGGCGCTGGCTCTGGAGAAGTATTTGTCCAGTTCGCGCAACCAGGGGAATACCACTTCGATCAGGTGCGAGGGATTGGTCTTCTCCTGGCGAATGTAGCTCCACTTGCAGTTCTCCTTGCCGGCGTAGATCGACGGGAATCCCCGCTGTTGGCGCTTGAGGTCGATGTCTTCCAGTCGTTTGAGAAACAGCAGATAGGTGATCTGTTCGACCGCCACCAGAGGGTTGGTGAGGCCGGCGGACCAGAACCGGTTCCAGAGTTCATCGACTTTTTTCTTGATTTGTGGAGCTAGCATCTAAGGTTTTCCTGTTTGGTTCAGGCCGCTTCCGCGTCCAACCGGTTGGCGAAGTCGACGAGTTCTTCAATATCCTGCGCGGGAAAGATCGCCTCGACGCGTCCGATGCGCGACAGCGGCGGTTCGCTGAGCGCGGCGCGGGTGATGCGGCCATGCCGCATCACCGCGGCTTTCACCGCACGCAGGAAATTGAGTTGATTGGCGCGCAGGTAGCCGTGTTGGGCAATGAAGGCATCGAACGCGGCATTGACGCGCTCCTCGCGATTCGGCAAGTGCGCGTCCTGGCAGAGGATGTGGCGCAAGAAATCGGCGAGTGATGCGGCCGGCGCCTCAAAGGCCTTGCGCAAGGTGTCTTCGGTGACAAACAGATCGGCCTGGTTGAGCGTCTGGCTGACGCGCTCGAGTTCGCCCTCCGAAAGGATTTCGCCTTTCTTGAGCCTGGCCAGTTCCGACAACTGGTCTGCCAGACGACGGACCAGCGCTTCGACCTGCTCCCGATAGCTTGCGGCAAAGGCACCCTCACCGGTGGGACCGTAGATGATCCAGCAGCGCTGGGTGATGGTGTCGGGCAGGTCGATTTCGACCGTCGTGCTGGGCAGCGCAATTCGGTAGCGCATCAAGGGTGCAAAGGTGCCTTGCAGCGTGGCCAGCGGGGCGAGGCGCAGGAGCGGTGCGATGGTCTTGCCGAGGTGCTCCTGCACCGCCTGGCTGGGGGCTGGCCACTGCTGCAGCAGCGCGTCGAGTTCGTCCCAGTGGGGGCGCACGTCGATACTCTGCCGTGGCAGCGCGGCCAACATCGTCTGCAGTTCATCGACGACAGGCTGTGTGTTTTCCCGCTGGGCATGCAGCAAGTGCCATTTTTCGAGTCGCAAGCGGAAAAGCCTGACCGGTAGCGGCTCGGAAGGGTGATCCACTTCGCCATCGGGCTTGAGCTTGAACCAGGCAAAGTTCTTCCAGTGGTCGATGATCAGAAAGTCCTGCTTGACCTCGCCAGTGGTCCTGTCGGTGTACGGGCGGGTGCCGCGTCCGATCATTTGCCAGAACTTGACCTTGCTGAAAATCGGTTTGGCAAAGACGAGGTTGCGAATGGGCGGCACGTCAATGCCCGTATCGAGCATGTCGACCGAGATCGCGACCCGCGGCATGCTTCTGTACTTGAAGTCGTCAAGCGTGGCATCGGCACGTTCCATATGGCTGTCGATAATCTCGGCCATGCCCTGGCGCTGCAGCTCGGGGTAAAGCCGGTTGAAGCTTTCGTAAAAGCGCTTGGCGTGTGCGTGGCTGACGGCGAAGATGATTGCCTTGTGCGGCAGGCCACGAATATCCTTGCGGCTCTTGCCCATGAATTCGCGCACCATGGCATCATTGGTGCCCTGGTTGACGACGCCTTTCTCGATATCGCTGCCTTCGAAGTTGAGTTCGTCGAGTTCCACACCCTGGTCGCGAGCCATCTGCTGCAAGGGTTCGGGCAGTGCATCGCCCTGAATGCCCTTGAGCTGGAAGTTGGTTTGGGCGTCCAGAACCCGGTAGTTGACGAGGTTTCCGTCCTCGATGGCCTGCTCGTAGCTGTAGTAGTAGCTCGGTGCGCCGTCGCCACAATCGAACAGTTCGAAAGTGTTGTGGTCGATGTAGTCGGTCGGCGTCGCGGTGAGGCCCAGCTGGATGGCGTCAAAGTGATCGAAGATGGCCTTGTAGCGCTGGTAGATCGAGCGATGGCTCTCGTCAGCGATGAGCAGATCGTAATACCCGACTGACAGGCGATCGTACACCCGCATCATGCTGGGGTAGGTCGAAAACTGGATGCGTGCTCCAGAGGTTTCGCCGTTCTCGATGCGCGCGAGACTCTCGTTCGGAAGATACGACTTGAACTCCGACATGGCCTGGCGAACGAGTTCGCGCCGGTCGGCGAGGAACAGCACACGCTGCGCTCGTCTGGCACGCAGCAAGGTATCGACCAGGGCTATGGTTGTGCGGGTCTTGCCGGTGCCAGTGGCCATGACCAGCAGGAATCTGCGTTTGGCGGCATCGATGCCTTCGGTGACGCGGCGGATCGCCTCGTTCTGGTAGTCCCGACCGGCGATGCTGGGGTTGATCGCGACGTCCTGGAGCGGCTGTGCGTGCCGCTGCTGGTGCCTAAGCCTCTCCAGGTCGTCGCGCGTATAAAAGCCGCCGATCTTTCTCGGCGGGTAGCGGTCAAGATCCCAGAACTGGATTTCCTTGCCATTGGTAAGAAAAACGAACGGATTGATTCCGAACCGGGTCTTGATCGCAGACGCGTAATCGGCCGCCTGGCGTTTGCCCACGAGTTCATCGCGAGACGTTCGCTTGGCCTCGACAACGGCCAGAGGCTGACCATCGGAACCCAGCAGAACGTAATCGGCAAACTGCCCATGGCGATACGCGCTATCGGGTTGCTCGACATGCAGGATCATTTCTTCAACGAGTGTTCGTCGGCTCTTCGACCAACCGGCGCGCGCCAGCTGGGCGTCGATCAGTTCAGTGCGGGTTGAAGCTTCGCTGCGCTCGGCTGATGCCACTCCTTACTCTCCCGGTTCAGCACGTTGAGGCTATTAGTGTATCGGACAGCGCCTCCAGTCGTCTGGCAATCTCACGCCGGCGGCTCATCGCCCGCCTCCCGCAACCAGCCGGCGACGGCCTCCCGCCACGCATCCCGGCCCGCAGCCAGCCCGCAGCCAGCCCGGGCGCCCCAGCCGCCGCCTAGTGCAGCAGTCTCGCCAGCCGCTCCTGGACCGCTGCACCCGCCAGGGCGTCGAATACTCTCTCGTGGTAGGCGACCAGCCAGGCCAGCTGCTGTTCCGGCGACAGGGGTGCGAGGCGTTCCCCCTGCTTGAGGATCTCCCGCAGCAGCCGGCCGCGCCGGATTTTGGCGTCGACGCCAGCCTCCAATCGCGAGAAATGCGCAACGCCAGCGTCTCGATCGCCGGATCATGTTCGAGGGGATCACGCAGCCGCTTGGGAACCGACAGCACCCACTGGCGGACCGGCAACCGCGGAAAAACGGGGTCGGCCAGATGGGCAGCGGTTTCGACCATTCGCCGGGGGTTGCCAGCGGGACAGACACCACGACCTTTGCATGACCAGGCAATGAGAAAATCGTGGCTCGCCTGGGAACTCGCCGAAGCCTTCTGGCCCGGCCCGCTGACCCTGATCCTCAAGCGTGCGGCGGCAGTGCCGATAGTCGTTACCGGCGGTCAGGACAGCGTCGGCCTGCGCGTACCAGCGCACCCCCTGGCACTGAACCTGCTGCGTGCTTATCGCGTGCCGGCGGCGGGCTGGCCGGCATGTGCGGCATCGCCGCGCCGTCGGCCAACCGCTTCGGTCGCATCAGCCCGACCGCAGCCGCACATGTGCGCGCGGAACTCGGCAATGCCGTACCCCTGATCCTCGACGGCGGCCGCTGCCCGGTCGGCATCGAGTCGACGATTCTCGATCTGACACCCGCCGAGTCGCTGCCGCCGCGTCTGCTGCGCCTGGGGCGGGTCACTCCCGAACAGATCGCGACGGTCATCGGCATCATGCCGCAGATCGTCACTCGTCCGCCGGACGCCGCTATGCCGCGGGTTCCCGGTTCGCTGGCCGCACACTACGCGCCGACGACGCCGCTGCACCTGCTGCCATCCGCGCGCATTGTTGAGGTCATCGACCTTCTGCAGAGCACGGGTCGGCGCTGTGCCGTACTCTGTCACAGTCGGTTGCCCGCCACGCCGGCAGCACACGCCTGGCGCTGCTTGCCGGCCAACCCCCGCGCTTACGCCAGTGCGCTCTACGCCGCCCTGCGTGAACTGGATCAGGCCGACGCCGAGCTGATCATCGTCGAGGAGATTCCGGCAACGCCGGCCTGGGCGGCGGTCGCCGACCGGCTGCAGCGCGCGGCAGCCGGTGCCGGTGCATCAGGAGTCTGATCAGTTATACAGCGGGATCGACAAATTGAAGGTAAAACTGGACTGGCCCAAAAAAATCCGGGACCAGACTGTCATCGCGATTTTCCCATACAAGGCGCTAGAATTATCGTGCTACCTTGATCGCCGCTCCCTCTGCATGCAGCAATTCTCATTTTGGCCAACGAGGCCTTCTGCTTCCCCACCGAGCGCATGGAAATCGGCAAAATTTAGGGGCCAAACCCCTCTCATGGACGGCAGAAAGGCACTTTCCGACCAGCTCGTCCCATTGCTTCGGTCATAATGAGAATTGCTGCTCTGCATGCCGATTCGCTGACTGTACCAGCACACTGAGCGACACTCCCGGCAATCCGTAACGTCGCCAAGCGGCGTGGTTGAGTCGATCGCGAGATGCCGAAATCATGAAGGATTCGGCTTCAACCAGCCTCAGGGCATTGATCAACGCCTCCATTCCGGCGATGCGTATTTGTGCATCAATCTTCACACTACCTCCCGTCGATCTACGCAAGGGCCGTCACAACCCGCGGCACTAAACGTCCGCCTTTGCCGGCGATCATCCGAACAACTTGGCGATCCTGATTTGGCCCAAAGCTGACGTGGATCGGCTTATCCTCGCCGTAGAAATACAAACGGTCGAAAGGTGTATGGGTGACGACCCATTGCGCCACGTTGAGCATGTTCTCGTCGTCCACGATGAAATCGACGGCAGAGCCAAAGCGACCACAGATCGCCTTTCCTACGCGGTTTTTTTCATGGGCGGCATGCTGGTCGAGCTTTGGCTCGATGCGACAGGGAATCTGCTTGGCAAGTTCCGGGGAGCAGAAACCATAAGTTAGCCGGATCATGCCGAAATAGTCGATAACCGGGTCCAGGACGTGCTCTGCCAACTCCACGAGAGCGTTGTAGCTTTCGGGCTGCATCGGTACGTTGTCAAGCCCCGTTCGTGCCTGCGTTTCGCCGCACTCGATTAGTTGGCGAAAGGTCAGATACCGGCCGCAGGAATCGTCGAGGTCCGGGGTCGTCTGTGAACGCACAAGAGAGAATCCCTCGATACTCCAGCGATGCCGGGACAGCTTGGCAAGAAAGGCCCCGGGCGACGGACCGTAACCTGACCAATCAAAGAGACCCAACTCATCGAGTGCCTGATCAAAGACCATCTGTTCGGGGTAGTTGGGAAACTCTTCGTTGATATAGCGCGACTTATGGTATAGGTAGGGTGGCTCGTATTGTTCACCATACGCGAAGTAATCAACGTCCTGCTCCCGGAGCTTGATCTTGGCCCTCTCGACCATGCGCGGCAGGGCTTGACCTTCAAAGTCGTCAAAGCGCATCAGGCTGACTTTTCCGGAGCGGGTATGGATTTTCACCAGGTCCGCGTTGCGGTAGTCGCCATAGAGCACCGCGGCACATCCGACATAGACCCGCAGCAGGGCTGGAAGCCGCTCGACGAGACTGACATGCAATTGTAGAGACTGACCCGTCTCAAGCCAGCCCAAGCCATGCTCCGCTGCCTTGCGGCAGGCCTGGTCGATGGCTTCCAGGTCTGCGATCTGGAACAGCAGTGCCATTGCGCTGGCCTTCGCAGCGGCATAATCACCGAAGAAATGCTTGACGTCCTGTTGCAACGCGCGCTCGAGGTGGCCGTAAGGTTTCCGCTGCTCGAACTGGTTCAGGGCGAAGTAGACCTCCAGATCGGCGACGCGTGAGGCAGAAGCGCGCTCGATCTCTGCCTGATCACCGCGTTCTTCCAGGAAGCGCAGCGCCTTGGACAAGGAACCAAAACCCTCAGTGAGCACGACCAGGTCGTCCACCTCCGACTTGTCCGGCTTGCGCCCGAGCGTAAGCCACAAATCCCATAAGTGATCCAGCGGCTCCCGATAGGCGTCGTAGCGCTCCGCCACCCGATCCAGCCGTATTCTCTGCTCCCGTTCGCACAAGCGCGGCGATGGCTCACGCAGCCGGTTTACCTTGCTGCGGTAGCGGTCAACCAGGAAGCGTTGCTCAGCATCCTTGTCACGAAAAACGTAGAGGACCCCAGGCGCCACCGGGATGGCCTCCTCGTCAAGGACTTGTTCCAGAAACCCCCTGATTTCCGACTGGCTGAAGTATTTCTGGAAGGTCCCGCGTTGCGTCATCACGCCGTCGCGAAAGCGTTCACCCCGCGGATCATTCTGGTTAACCAGCATCACCGATACCACGAGCAAGCGCTCGGCCAGGGACCAAGCACGGGTCAAGGCATCCAAGCGCTCGTCGAAGTCTTCGATGACGTTTATGACGAAGCCGAGATTGACTATGTCCGCCGCGTGAATTGGGTTGTCCGCGGCATGGTACGGATCCCAACCGGCGGCGGTCAGGCCGTTCTCCAGCAAGCCGCGCACATCGTCGCCGCGACCACAGCCGTAGTCAAATAACCGATAACTGCCATCGAGAAATCCATGGCGGGCCAGAGACTGCACCGGCGCCGAGAAGCCGTAGCGCACTAGCGCGGTCAGGTGTCGCGACGCCTGCCAAGCGGTATGGCGCGGCGCTGCCTCGTCGGCAGCGCCAGAGTCTGACTCATCATTGCCCAGCGGCACTAGGGCGTGACCTTCGATGCGATAACCCTTTTCCCTTACGAGAGCCAGCCACTGGCGGCGGTAGCCGATGCGCTTCGGTTCATCGAAAAGCCCAATCGACTCGGCCGTAGCGGTCAAGGCTGCGTAGGCCTCGCGCCGTGAGTCGTCCGGCGGCACCAGAAGTTCCTTACGATGCAGTATCGGCGGATTGAGTGACTCAGCATACGAGCGATAGCTCACGGTCGAGCGATCGAGATCCACTAGCCAACTTTCACGTAGCGAGGGAAAGGGGTCGTCAGCGAAGTCGGGGTAATGCAACAGCGAGATGCACGGCCCCGAATCATCTATACGCACCAGGTTAAAATACACGTGCCGGTTGAAACCAGCTAGGCGCTCGGCCTCTACCACACGCGCCGCGGTGTTTGCGGCAAGGTAGGACAGAGAGTCGGTGTGCAGGTAGGTCCGTCTGCCAACGACCTTGGTTGGAATCAAGCGCATCGCCTCGCACCCATGGGTTAGTCTTGTGCATCATACTGTCAGTAGGGCGCATACATGTGCAAGGAACTTACCCTCTGTGCAAAGATGGACATTCCATCCGCTGCAAGCAGATTGTTCGAAGTGAGCCGACTCAACGGTTGGCGATGGTCACATCCACTCATCGGTAATGCCATTGCATTTGATGTGTTTTGGCCGCAGCACGAAGTTCGCGCGTAAAATCTTGGGACATACTTTGAAGTGGCCCACATTTTCCGATGAAACTCCAGGACATCCAAGTGTCGGTCCTCCCTCCAGACCAAGAACACGTCGTTGAAACCCAAGAGTCTTTGCGAGCCCACTACTTCGCCGATCAGCGTCCGTGGGTGGTTGCGTATTCCGGCGGCAAGGACTCGACCCTGGTCCTGCAGTTGGTTTACGAGTTGCTCGTGGAACTCGGGCCAACAGCACGCAAGCCGATCTTTGTCGTGGCCTCCGACACGCGCGTTGAGGCGCCAAATGTAGAGGAGTATCTGGCGGACCGTCTGTCGCGGTTAGCCAGCCACGCCCGTGCCAACGGCCTGCTGCTCCATGTACATCGAGTGCAGCCCACGCCCGAACAGAGTTTCTGGGGCAACTTGATCGGCAAGGGATACCCTTCTCCAACCCGCTGGTTCCGTTGGTGTACGACCAAGATGAAGATCAAGCCTTCGCGTGCGGTGATCGATGGCATCGTGCGAGATTACGGCGGCGTTGTTCTGCTCTTGGGGACGCGACTGGACGAGAGTGCTAGTCGCGCGCAACGGATGGAGGCTCGCGCCACCAACAGCCGTGGCCTGAATCCCCACAATGAGATTCCGGATGCCTTGGTAATGACACCCATCGCCGAGTGGGCGACCGATCAAGTATGGGAGTACCTCTTCACGCACAATCCGCCGCCTTGGGGTGGCACTCACGACTTCATGCTCGACCTGTATCGGCAGGCGAGCGGCGGCGAATGCCCGGTGGTTCTGGACCTCAATACGCCTTCGTGTGGGGGAAGCCGTTTCGGTTGCTGGACCTGCACCGTCGTCAAGGAAGATAAATCCATGCGCGGATTCATCGACTCCGGCGCAACCTGGATGGAGCCCCTCAATGAATTCCGCAACTGGCTCAAGGAAATTCGCGAAGACACGAGCAAGCGCGACGGCATTCGCCGTAATGACTCCATCGGACCCGGCCCCTTCAGTTCAGAGACTCGCAAGCTCATTCTGCGCCGACTCCTGGCTCTCGAGAAGACCGTCGGACGTCGGCTGATCGAGGATGCGGAGATTGCTTACATTCAGCAGCAGTGGACAGACAAGTTCGATGTCACCGACAGCGCTCTGGCCATTGCCAGAGAGTTCAAAAGGGAGGTTGGGACTGTGACCCTCACACCAGAAGACCTGTCCAGGGACCTCGCCCTGATCGACGAGTTGGCTCCAAGGTTCGAGGTGCAGAGCATCTGGGCCACTGACCTGTATAGCCTGGTTACCGAGCGCTACCCGTCACTCGACAGCCTGAGCAGTCGTCAGCAACTCCTGGAGGATGTAATCAAGGTAGTTGAGAACGCTGTTCGTCAGGCCGACAGGACCGAGCCGGCCGCATGATATTCGAGAGCCTCCGCCTTACCAACCTGTTCTCCTATTACGGTGAGCAGGAGATCGACCTCGGCACCCCGGTACCAGGACGCAACGTCTGCCTGATCATGGGTCGCAACGGCTTCGGCAAGACGAGCCTCCTCAACAGCCTCAAGCTGCTCTTTACCGGTGCTCATTACTTCTACTTTGCCACATTTCTAAAATGGTTGAAATACAGGCTATTGAGCTACATATCTAATGCTCTACCACATAAGGAGTATGACGATGAAATCGCCAAATTTATTTATTTGGGATCGGGCGTGCGGTGGCCAGCTGCTGCGAGAATCTGACCAGCCATTTTCAGTCGTTCCGGGAGTGTTTCCGCAGTAAAACGCGAAGCACGGCCGAGCAAGCTGAACAGTACTTGCGGGGCCTTTTTCAAAGCCCTCGTGCGAACCTGGAACAGATGAGCGAGACGGTGGCGGAGACCGAGTATTACAGCCTCCACCACATGTTGAGCGATGCTGCATGGGACTTTGAGAATGTGCGTCGGGAGACGGCGCGACAAGCGGACGAGTGGATCGGTGGGCCAGAGACGGGACTGTTGCTCGATGAGTCTGGGGTCCAAAAGAAGGGCGACCATTCAGCGGGCGTGGCCAGGCAGTACAACGGTCGCCTGGGTAAGGTCGAGAACTCGCAGGTTGGAGTGTATGCCGCCTTGGCACGAGGGTCGCAGGCGGCGATCATCGACTTCGAATTGTTCCTTCCAGAGCGTTGGGTTGAAGACGCCAAGCGTTGCCAGGAAGCGGGGATTCCGGAATCGGCACGGGTCTTTCGGACTAAGCCGCAGATGGCTGCCGAGATGGTCAAGCGGGCACGAGCCGCCGGGGTGCGCTTTGGCTTCATCGGTGCCGACGGCCTCTATGGCCACGCGACTTGGCTGCTGTTTGATTGGGACGATGCAGGTGAGGTATTCGCCACCGAGGTGCACAGCGACCAGCAGTTTTACTTTACCGATCCGGGAAAGGCGTGGGTACCGGCCTGGGAAGCCCGCGAATGGGCCGCGCGCCTGAAACGAAAGGAGTGGCACCCGGTGATCCTGCGCGACGGGGAGAAGGGTGAAGTGCGCGCGATGTTTGCCCATACCCGCGTGTGGATCAGTCATCCGAACAGCGCACAGGCCCGCCAATGGCATCTCCTGGCACGCCGCGATGGCAAGGAGGTGAAGTTCATGCTCTCCAACGCGGCGCCCGACACGCCACTTCGCGAGCTGGCACGCATGCAGGCACAGCGCCACTTCATCGAGCGCGCCTTCGAGAATGCGAAAGGTTGCTGTGGGATGGCCGACTACCAGGTACGCAAGTGGCGGGCTTGGTACAACCACATGGCGCTCGTCTGCGTTGCACTACTCTTTCTCGTCAAGGAGCGGCGGCAACACTCACCCTACGCCGAGTTACTGTCCTGTGCCGATGTCGTCGACATGCTCGTGGCGCAGCTCCCGGTGAAGATTCACGGTCGCGAAGACCTCGTGCGAATCATCGCCGAGCGTCATGCACGGCGACAAAGCGCCCGCGACAGCGCCTACCGAAGGCAGCCGCCAGCACCCAAAAATGCCATTAGAATCTGTTAATGTAGAATTACGAACCGTTGCGCCGTGCAGTCCAGCGTGCCCGAATGCCCACGGTCAACCAATACGTGCTCGGTGCAGGAGACGACTGGTGGGGCATCATGAACCGGCGAGCGCGCAGAGACGGCCAAGCGCGCTGTGCCGTTCGACTGGTCTGGAGTGAGGACGGCGGCCGGGTCACCGCGGAAAGGGCCTGGCGCATCGAGAACGGGGCCTGGAACGGCGAGGAGTCCCTGATCGTCGCGACCAGCGCCGAAACGTTCAAGGACGAAGAGGCGCAGGAGTTCCTCGATCGTCGCCTACCACGAGACTATCTGTATTTTTTTCTTTTCGACGGTGAGCAGATTCAGGAATTGGCGGAGGCCAACCGCGACGTTCAGCAGCGACAGATGGAACGGCTTCTCGGGATTGGCGCGATCGATGCCCTTCGGGCCGCCCTGAATAACGCCATCGGGCGCTGGCAGCACAACGACCTTGAACCCCAGGCACGCGCGGACCTTGAGCGTATGGAGGGCGAGGCTCGGGGCCTTGAAGCCGACCGCACAGCGTTGGACGTCAGTCGTGCGAATCTGGGGCACGAAATCGAGAACGACACGGACGCGCTGCGCCGCATCGTTCGTCGTATCGAGGGGCTGAGTGCCTTCGTTCATCGCCACGATGAGGTCCAACTCCGCGAGACTCGCGCACGAATTCAAGCGCAGCGGGCTGAGGCAATGGACCTTCTGTCGACCCGGCTTCCGCGGGATATCGTTCTGTTGGTCAATCCATCACTGGTAACGCGAGCCATGGAACGGCTGAACAAGGTGCTCGGCAGCGATGCCAATGCCCGCGCCCGGGTTCTGGAGTCGCTGCTGGACATTTTGCCTGCACGCCTGTTCGACCAGCCCGACTTCCCTACTCCGGATATTCGCGACAGTCAGCGGGCATATTATCGCTATAAGCTGGTGAGCGTCCTGGAGCAGGAGGCGGACGCAGCCGGCGAAACCATGGACCCAGCCTTCGGTCCGGATCCCCAGGCAGCCAGTGCTGCTCGCGAACAACTCGCTCCATACACCGAAGCGAACGCGCTACGCTCGGTCCGTGCCGAGGAACTGCGGCGCCTGCAAGGGTTCGCCTCCGAGTTACGCCAACTGGAGGCAGACCTGCTCAACGTGGGGTCGCTATCAGACGAGGAGAGAACACGCTATGAACGTTTCGTCGCGGAGCGCGACGAACTTCAACGGAACCTGGACAGGAAAAAGGCGCAGGACAGGGATCTTGCGAGCCAGTCGGCCGGGCTAAAAGGAAAGCTCGACGAGGCCCGTAAACGCATAGAGCAGACCAGGACCAAGCTCGGTAACAACCGGGTCATAGAGGAAAAAATTGCTATCGCCCGTCGTCTCGGTAACCTCTTTGCCGACCTCAAAAGCAGCCGGAAGCAGGCGCAGCGGAAGCAGTTGGAGGCGGCCATCAACCAGCACTTTCGGATACTGATGACATCCCACCACCTGATCGATCGGGTGGAGGTGAACGAGGACTTCGGATTGCATTACCTGGACGCTGAAGGCGATCATGTCGGCATGGGCACCTTGTCCGCCGGCATGAAACAACTCATGGCCACGGCTCTGCTATGGGCCTTGAGCGAGGTGTCCGGGAAGCAGTTTCCTTTGGTTGTCGACACTCCCCTGGCTCGCATCGACCTGGCTCATCAGGAGGCCATTCTGCGCTACTACTACCCCAATGCCGCAGCTCAGGTCATTGTGCTTCCCACGGATGCTGAGTTGGACGCGCGCAAGCTTCGACTCATCGCCCCGCACGTCTATCGTGCCTATCGCCTGACCAATCCGGACGGCGAGCATACGATCCCTGCGCCGGTGGAAGTGTCGGACCTGATCAGGGAGGGCTGAACCATGGCTGATCTGTACACCGACGCTCGGGATGAGCAGACCATTGAAGATGTCCTGCTACATGGACTCAGTACGCAGCGCGCCCCAAAGCTGCGCGTCCTGCGCATCGCCCTTGCTAGATCGTTGCAGATACCTACGCCACCAGCGGAAGAACTCGATGGTGGCAGCATGGGCGGGAGCGAGTATGCCTTGACCCGAGTTACTGGCGCAGGGCTCCCAGCCGATGATGAAGGTCGCCAGGACTATGACTTGGCGGTACGCGCGATGCTCAGCGTCTACCACGGGGAGGATATGTTCCAGGGCGAAGAGTCGGAGCGACGCTATCGCCGCTACCTGCAACGCCACGTCCGCCGCGGCCTTCAGGAAATACGCACCACCTGGCGCCCCGGTCACGATTTTCACGGTTTTCTCTACCACGAGCTATTTGTCGGCCAAGCACCTCGCCCGGCGCGAGCGGAGTTGGGCCAGGAGATTCTTGCGGGACTGCGCGAGATTGGCGTTTCGGCCCAGATTCGCAGCGTGGAGGACGGGCCGCGCATTAGCCGCTACCGGATTTTCCTGGACGACGTGAATCATTACGACAAGGTCAAACGCGGCCTCGACAAGCTCGGTCTGCACCTGGGTCTGTCGACCCGCCAGGGAATACTGCTTCAAGAAGACGAAGACCGTGAGCGGGAAGCTCGGGTGCTGGCCCTTGACGTTCCTCGCCCGCGGGAAACTTGGCACACGGTACCCGGTGCGCGTCTCCGGGATTGGGCGACACAGGCGAAGGACGTCCCAATACTTACGGTCTGGCCCGGGGTGGACGTGCTGGGGGAACCTGTATATTTCGACTTGGCAGCCTCGCCCCATCTTCTGGTTGGCGGGACTACCGGCAGTGGCAAAAGCGTGTGTCTGCACGCTCTGCTCTTGTCCCTCCTCTGGCGGCTGGAGCCGAAAGACCTTCAACTCACTCTGATCGATCCTAAGCGCGTGGAGCTCGCCCACTACGGTGCCTTCCCCCAAGTGACTAACGGACAGATTATTGAGGACATTGGCGACGCACTGGAGACACTGGACGGACTGGTCGATGAGATGGAATGCCGCACCCTGTTGTTACGGCAGCACGGGGTAGCGAACCTGGCAGAAGGGCGTGAGCAGGGTCGGATCGACCTGCCCTACGTAGTGGTGGTCGTAGAAGAACTGGCGGATCTGCTCTTCCAGTCCCGTGAGGCAGAGGCACCTCTGGTGCGCCTGACGCAGAAGGCGCGGGCCGTGGGAATCCATCTGGTGCTCGCTACCCAGCGACCGGACTCCGACACCTTCAGCGGCCTGCTGCGCAGCAACGTGCCAGGACGCATCGCATTGTCAGTCCGCACCGGGGCGGAATCCAAGATCATTCTCGACGAGACCGGCGCCGAGAAGCTGCTCGGTGCAGGCGACATGCTGCTGCGACCCCAGGCCGGAGTCGCGACTCGCCGCGCCCATGGGGTGAGGGTTAGCAGCGATGATATCCGGCTATGTCTGCAAAACGTCCGCGGGAGAATCCAATGAGTGACATGACCGTGTATGAGTTCCAACCACTCTGGTTGACGCTGGACCAGGTCGGTCCCTTCCAGAGCACGCCCTACGAGATCGACTTCACCGACGAGCAGGACAAACCCTGCAATATTTTCCTCCTGATGTCGGAAAATGGGCGTGGCAAGACCACAGTGCTGGAGTGCATGGCTCTGCTGATGCGTCAACTCGGAGAGGAGGAGCCGCAGCGCTTCGGACAGGAGGATCTGGATCATGGTCGGGGCAGGGTCCAGCTTGATGTGCTGACCCGAATTTTCTGGCAGGGGCGTGATCACCGTATCGTGTTGTCCCTATTGGCGGGTGCCATCGGCGATAAGACCTTCCTCAAAGTCTGGGACGACTCGAATCTCAGGCGTTATGGGGCAGAAGAGTGGCACCGGACCGGATTCCGCCAGCAGGCGCGCGGACGCTTGGTTGAGATCGACCGCTACAACGAGTTCGTTCAGGATCTTCGCCACACGTTGATCGACTCAAGCCGAATGGGTCCCGAGAGCTTCGCCAACTCCACCCTAAGCCTGCCCACGGCATTGCTCTTTCCGGCCTACCGGGACATCCCTCCTGTCCTTGATCTTGGCGAGCGTCCGATCATCCAGCCCGAACATTGGGCTTACCGCACGGCGCACGAGTTTGCTTCTCACGGAACCCACTGGACGGCGTCACTGGACAACCTTCTCGTCTGGCTGATGTGGTTGAACAATGGCAGCTACGAGAGTGCGGTGAAGACGGTGAACAACACGGTGTTCGGAAAGCCCTCGGACAAGTTCCTGGCGGCCGAGATTCGCCGCGTTCCGCCCGAGGCGGTCGTCCATAGCGGCGGACAAACCCACCGCCTGGATCGACTATCGAGTGGAGAAAAAAACCTCACGCAGCTCTTTCTCCGCATTGGTGCCACCAGTACCCGTAACACCTGGGTATTGGTGGACGAACTGGATGTCCACCTGCATGTTCGCTGGCAACACAAGGTGCTGAATCTGATGAAGATCCAGGTGCGCGAGCAGCCGGGTACCACGGTCATCGCCACAACGCATTCGATCGAGATTCTCGAGGCATTCCCCATCGACATTTGCGAGGAAGGCCTGGTCAAGGGCGGCTGGATCATCGAGCAGGACCTACGCTAGGCAGTTAAAGGAGGAACATGAGCGGATTCAAGAAGCTGAAGCAGACCGATAAACTCCGTCTCAAGCAGCGTGGCGGGGTTGTTGTCTTCCTGGAGTCGGGAGAAGACTTCGAGATCGTGCATAAGCGCTGGTTCTTCGATGAAGGGCAAGATATCTGGTTCCAACCGGCCGATGGTTATGAACCGGGAACTGGCGGGGGCGGTTGCAAGGCCGTCATTGGCTTGGTGGCCGAGGCCAGGGCCGACGGGATCAAGGCATTCGGCCTGGTTGATCGGGATGTGCTTCTCAGCGATCAGAATTGGCCCCTATGGTGGCAGGAGCAGGACGACCTTTTCCTGTCCGAGCGCCCATATGGTACCCACATTCGCGTTTTTCTGCGCTGGGAATTGGAGAATTACCTGCTCGATCCGGACGCTATGAGGATCGAGGCGAACGATTCGGCGTTGACATCGAGTCACACCGCCGAATCCGTATTGACCTCCTGTTTTGAGTGCGTCAATGAGTTGAAGGATCGGACTTCAGCAACCATCGCAGCGAAGGAAGCTAATCTCCCATCACCTGAACCAGGCTTCGGATGCAATCCAGTGCGACATGGTTCCGATCTAACGACTGCTTTGCAAGACACTTTAAGCAAAAAAGGACATCCCAATGCTGCCAGGGCTATGAGCACGGCACGCCAGAAGATCGACGAGTTCGACTCACCAGAGGCTCCTCCCCGGAAGCGCTGGGAGCATCTGGTGCGAATGCTGGACGGCAAGGCTGCACTCAAGTACATCAGCCACAAGACCGGAATCAGGTTCGATGAGCGGCGCGCAGGGCTTGCCCGTCAAATGTACCAAAGGGGCACCATCCCCGCCGAGATACGCGGGTACATCGAGGATTTCAAGAGTGTCGCGTAGCGCGGCATGGCGTGATGAACACAGCAGCCTGCCCTGCATGCAGTATTCACTGATCGCCACGAGACGATCTACATTTCCGATCGAAATTTCCGTGCGGCGCTGCCAACGATCCATGTCGGCAATGAACGGACTAAACGCCGACATGGATCGGTTCATCATTTTGGTGCGTCGCTCTATCGTCGCCATGAATCGTCCTACGGCAGGTGTGGAGAGGATAGGAAATCCAACGGCACCATCGACAGTATATGAGCCTTCATCAAAGGGCGTGAATCTCGGATTGGGTCCCAGGAACCCATGAAATCGGCATCATGCCGCAGATCGTCACTCGTCCGCCGGACGCCGCTATGCCGCGGGTTCCCGGTTCGCTGGCCGCACACTACGCGCCGACGACACCGCTGCGCCTGCTGCCATCCGCGCGCCTTGTTGAGGTCATCGACCGTCTGCAGAGCACGGGTCGGCGCTGCGCCGTACTCTGTCACAGTCGGTTGCCCGCCACGCCGGCAGCACACGCCTGGCGCTGCTTGCCGGCCAACCCCCGCGCTTACGCCAGTGCGCTCTACGCCGCCTTGCGTGAACTGGATCAGGCCGACGCCGAGCTGATCATCGTCGAGGAGATTCCGGAAACGCCGGCCTGGGCGGCGGTCGCCGACCGGCTGCAGCGCGCGGCAGCCGGTGCCGGCCTGAGCACGGCTGCCGATACGCTCGGCTGACCAGCCGCCGCCGTCGGTACAGCCCTGCGGTCTGACCGTTCATTTGCAGAAGGTCATGCTTGCGCAGGTTTCGTGAGCGGCCGGCTGGACTCTTTCTCGATGAGGACTCTTTGCCATGGTCACAATGCCGTCATCCACACACGGGATGATCACAGCCGTCGGCTGCAAGCCGACCTCGCCCGTTGCTCTTACGCCAAGCCAGGGGAGTACGCCAGCGTGCGTCCCCAAGACCCAGGAGGATAGTTGATATGATGATCAGAAAGCGCTCTCTCGCCATCGCCCTGGTGATGGTCGGCCAGGTCCACGCTGCCGACCTCACCCTGTTCGACAACTTTACGCCCTTGACCGGCAACCCGGCCGCCGGCAGCCTGCCGGAAACCGCGCCGTTCAGGCTGTCATCGCCAGACTTCAGCCAGGTCGTCCTGGCCAACCGCACCAACCAGAACCGCTTGCTGCCGGGTTCGAACTCCGGTAGCTGGGACATGATTACGGCCAACGAGACCGGCGCCAACGCCGGCCGCTATCTGTTCATGCCCTTCGAGACCGGGTCCGCCGGTGTACAGCGGGTCGACCTGCGGGACAGCAATTACGACACCCGCACGGTGACCATCGTCGCTCCCGGGACGCAGGGCTTTGCCTCTGGCGATGCTTCCCGGTGGACCCCCTGGGGCAGCTATCTGACGGCTGAGGAATCCTGGGGCTCCGGCAGCACCAAGGGCCGTCTGTTCGAAGTGACCAACCCGACCACCGCTGGGGTCAATGGCGGCAATCTCGTCCAGCGCCGCATCATTCCACGCGTCTCGCATGAAGGCCTGGCTTTCGACAAGAACAACAACCTGTACTTCATCGACGAGTTGAACGGGGGCTCCCTGTACAAGTACGTTTCCGCCAGGCCCGGTGCCACCAGTGGTGACGACTTCTTCGCCAAAGGCCAGACCTTCGTGCTGAAAGTCGGCGCGGGTGGCCAATCCGAGGGCAACAACGGCCCTGCCATTACTGGCAGTTCACGCTGGGTGGCGATCACCGACGCGAACGGTGCGGCGCTAGCCGGCATCTCCACGGTGCTTGCCGACGGTACCATTGACGGTCGCGCGACTGCCGATCATGCCGATGTCTTGGGCACCGGCTACAACCGACCAGAGGACCTGGAGATTCAGACGGTGTCCAGCGGCAAGCAGATCCTCTACTTCACCACCACCGACTCCGACAACGACGGCAACAGCGCCAATGGGCGCGGTCGCATCTATTCGCTCGATCTGGCCTCGAACGAAGTCAGGCTGGCCGCCGATAGCAGTAGTCGCGACATGGCCACCGGCCTCGCGGTCGGCGCCACCTGGAGCAATCCGGACAATCTCGCCATCGATGCCAACGGCAACATCTACGGCATCGAGGACCAGGACGGAGGCAGAGCTGACATCTGGTTCCTGCAGGACGTCGACAGGGATGGCGTCGCGGAGTCGGTCGGCAAGTGGGCCTCGCTGAGCACCTCCGGCGCCGAGCCGACCGGGCTGTACTTCGACCCCTTCAACGCCAACGTGGCGTACGTGAACGTCCAGCACCCCAGCAGTGGCAACGACGTGCTGGTCCAGATCACTGCCGTTCCGGAGCCGGAGACTTACAGCATGGTGCTGGCGGGGCTGGGCCTGCTGGGTGCCACGGCACGACGCCGCAAGTGTGTCTGATCGACCTGCCGCAAGAAGAAGGACGGCCGCCGGGCGGTGGTCGTCCTCCCGACGGCAGGCACACCAATTTCAACTTGCCGAGCAAAGCCGTTTGCCACTCTCCCTGGCCCTCCCGCGTGTCGCAAGTTGGCGTGCTGGAGACACTCTGGTCAATTCCCACCGCTGCTTGCCCCACCCTCGGTCGACGCGTGTCGATGGTTTGGGGAAGCCGCCCAGGCCAGTGAACGATCAGCATCATTTGCAGGCGCGGCTGGCCAAGGGCTTCGAGGCGGGAGCGCTGGCGCTCGACTTCCTTTCGGCGCAAGGTTTCCGGGTTGTCGCTTCTCAGTCGGGTCATGCCTGGCTCATTGTCCAATAAGAGATTGTCGGAAAACGTACCCTCGCTACAAAATGCAGAGGGTTCCGGTGGAGCAATGCGGCATTTCTGAGTTGCGGCCTGGATTCCATCGTTTTCGTTACGCAAGGTGTGATCAGGTGAGGCCCGGGCATCGCAACGGCTCCTCGGACCGCACCACTTCGATACCCCCCATGCACCGTGAAGGAGCTTGGTCATGGGCTCGGCGCCAGCAACGGCGGGGCTTGGTGGCAGGTCGCGGCAGCGGCTCGACATACCACCGGAGGCCGGTCAGAGGGCAACGACGGCTGGCGCCTGAGCCACATGCGGTGGCCCCGGAGCCGGCGAGGAGGTGGTGGCCCGGCTCGCCGATGCGGCGGCCATCCGCTCGAGCCCCCCGGCACGAGAATTGCTACCGAGGACCGTTGACACTCAAATGGTGGCCGGAGACACTGGCCAAGGAGCCAGTGGATTTCCAGTGCTTCTGTCTGCCGTGCCTGGACGTCGGCGGCAGCCACCGAAACGATTTCGACATTTTTCAAGGAGAAAACCAATGACCTTCAGTTACTCTGCGTTGGCGCCGCCCTGGCGCTCTCTGGCCCGTCGCCTGCTGCTGGCGTTCATTATTGCCATCGGCGTCGCTGCCTTGCCAGTCCTCGCGGCCACGGAGCACGTCTCCGAGGCCAATCTCGTTCTACCCGACCTTGGCGATGTCTCTCTGGTGACTTTCCTCGGTGGGATCTCCGGATGGACCCTGCTCTCCTGGGGACTGCTGGTTTCCCTCGGCGGCCTTGTCTTCGGCGCCGTCATCTACCTGCAGATTCAGCGCCTGCCGGTACATCGTTCGATGGCCGAAGTCAGTGAACTGATCTACGAAACCTGCAAGACCTACATGCTCACGCAGGGCAAGTTCCTGCTGATCCTGGAAGCGTTCACCGCGGTGATCATGATCGGCTACTTCTACTTCGTCCAGGAGCTTCCCGTCCCCGACGTGGCGATGATCCTGGCCTTCTCCCTGGTCGGCATCGCCGGCTCGTTCGGGGTGGCCTGGTTCGGCATCCGCATCAATACCCTGGCCAACAGCCGCACGGCCTTCGCCTCGCTGGCCGCCAAGCCTTATCCGGTCTACGCCATACCGATCAAGTCGGGAATCTCGATCGGCATGCTGTTGATCTCGACCGAACTGCTGATCATGCTCTGCATCATGCTGTTCGTGCCGGCGGCGCTGGCCGGCAAGTGCTTCATCGGCTTTGCCATCGGCGAATCGCTGGGCGCCGCGGCACTGCGCATCGCCGGTGGCATCTTCACGAAGATCGCCGACATCGGTTCCGATCTGATGAAGATCGAATTCGGCATCCAGGAGGACGATGCGCGCAACCCTGGGGTGATCGCCGACTGTGCCGGCGACAACGCCGGCGACTCGGTGGGCCCGACGGCTGACGGCTTCGAGACCTACGGTGTCACCGGCGTGGCGCTGATCAGCTTCATCATGCTGGCGGTACCCGAAGCCGCCGTCCAGGTGCAGTTACTGGTCTGGCTGTTTGTCATGCGGGTGATGATGATCGTCGCCTCGGGCATCTCGTATCTCGGCAATCAGATGGTCGCGCGGCGCCGCTACGGCGACAAGCAGCGCTTCAATTTCGAAGCGCCGCTGACCTCGCTGGTGTGGATCACGTCGGTCGTTTCCCTGGTCATCACCTTCATCGTCTCGTATCTGCTGATGGGGAACTTTGCCCTCGACGGGAAGGCATACGCCAACCTCTGGTGGCAACTTTCGCTGATCATCACCCTCGGCACGCTCGCCGGCGCGATCATTCCCGAGATCGTCAAAGTGTTCACGTCGACCAACTCGCGGCACGTACGCGAAGTGGTCACGGCGTCGGAGGCAGGCGGCGCCAGCCTCAACATCCTATCCGGTATCGTCGCCGGCTACTTCTCCGCGTTCTGGATCGGCGTCATCATCGTCGGGCTGATGTCCGGCGCGTATGTCGTGTCGCAGTTCGACCTGACGGCGGTGATCAATCCGGACGACGCCAAGGCAGCAATGATGGCCGCGGTCTTCTCGTTCGGTCTGGTCGCCTTCGGCTTCCTGGGGATGGGTCCGGTAACGATCGCGGTAGACAGCTACGGGCCGGTCACCGACAACGCGCAGTCGGTATACGAACTGTCGATGATCGAACAGATGCCCGGCATCCAGACGGAAGTCAAGAGGGACTTCGGTTTCGATCTCGACTTTCGTTCCGCGAAGTTCCTGCTCGAAGAGAACGACGGCGCCGGCAATACCTTCAAGGCAACCGCCAAGCCGGTGCTGATCGGCACCGCGGTGGTCGGCGCGACGACCATGGTTTTTTCCATCGTCATGCTGCTCACCGCCGGCCTGACCGAGAACCTGGACAAGCTGTCGCTGCTGCACCCGCCCTTCCTGCTCGGACTGATCGCCGGCGGGGCAACCATCTTCTGGTTCTCGGGCGCCAGCACGCAGGCCGTTTCGACGGGCGCCTACCGTGCGGTCGAGTTCATCAGCACACACATCCGCCTCGATGAGGTGGTCAAGGCGTCGCAGAAAGACAGCAAGAAGGTCGTCGAGATCTGCACCATCTACGCGCAGAAAGGCATGTTCAACATCTTCATGGCGGTGTTCTTCGGCACCCTGGCCTGCGCCTTCATCGAACCCTTCTTCTTCATCGGCTACCTGATTTCGCTAGCGATCATCGGTCTTTACCAGGCCGTTTTCATGGCCAACGCCGGTGGCGCATGGGACAATGCGAAGAAGATCGTGGAAACGGAAATGCACGCCAAGGGAACGGATCTGCACAATGCCTCGGTGGTTGGCGATACCGTCGGTGACCCGTTCAAGGACACCGCCTCGGTCGCCATGAACCCGATCATCAAGTTCACGACGCTGTTCGGCTTGCTGGCGGTCGAGATGGCGGTCGGACTGCAGGCGCAGGGCCAGCAGGTAATCGTCTATGCCCTGGCGGCGCTGTTCCTGGCCGTGAACCTGGTCTTCGTGTTCCGCAGCTTTTACGGGATGCGAATCGTCGCCAAGAAGGAGAATGGATAGCGTCAGGCAGGCCGCCGCATCCGCGCGCCGACGGCGCCCAGGGCGTTACAACGCCCTGGGCACGCGCGGCCGCAGCCGCGGCGAACATGACAAATGTCGAACCAAGTCGACTATTTCTAGGGAGATTCAACCATGTCCATGCATCTTTACTTCTCGCTGATTCCCGAAGCACTGATCGCCTCCATGTTGCCGCCGGAGCGGTTCGGGCAATACTACGCGACGGGCCACAAGTTCAAGTCGAAAGGTCAGGCCCTGTTTTTCGAGATCGACCCGTCCTTCCGCCACGAGTACTTCGACATCGACGGGGCTTTTGCGCGTTGTGCGGCGAAGGCCGATGGCACGCCCAAGAACTCCGTTTACATCTCGATGTATCGGGTGATGGAGCACCTGACGATGAATGCCATCGGCCAGCTTTACCTGACCACCGCGATGGGCGCGACGCTGGGTTTGAGCCGCGGCGACACGCTGCCGAAGCCCGAACCCGAACTGCACATGTACCAGGATCTGGCCCCCATCAACAGCCTGGTGGTCAGCATCCTTGACCCGGCAACCTACTACGCCGACGTGACCACCAAGCCATCGAAGTTCTTCCGCTTCCCCGGGATGTGCTTTGTCGAACTCGGACTCGGCCCCCTGGCGCGCGATCCGGCGAACGGCCAGGAGGGTGACCTGCCGTACTCCTTCCTGCAACACCTGCGCGAGGCCTTGCTGGAACTACGGCCCGTGTCGAAGCAGAACAAGCTCGTGCACCGCGTGCACTCGCTCGAATTCCCGTATCGAATGGTCAAGAACGGCTTCTACCTGGGAATCGGCAGCGAACTCGTTTATTACCCGATGCTCTCGCAAGCCGTCTTGCGGAGGGATTACAGCAACTGGTGGCGTTCGGCCAATCTCTAGCCGGGTGCGGCAGCTAGCACCAACCCAGATGCCGTCGTGGAGGGAAAGGCGGGCCGTTCTTTCGGGAACTTCCTGGCGCGCTGCCACGTCTGGATTGACGTGCTCATCGTTCACCAGAAGGGCATCTTCGGGGCACACCACTGCATCAGCCAATCCTTTTCCTGCAGCCGACCTACTTTACTGAGGGGTGAGCCGTGCATGTCTGCTCGCCTGTGCACCTGTATGCCATTTTGGGGGAAGTCCCATGAGCCCAAGCGATCGCGATTCACTCCCGGCACCCTCGCACGTTCCGCACTCCCTCCCGTCCAGCCCGTCGATCGAACGTATCGAGGCGCGCGTCGCCGACCTGGGTGGCGGCATGGTCGTCCGTCGCGCCTTGCCGACTCGGCAGCGCCGCATGGTCGGCGCCTGGTGCTTTCTCGACCATGCCGGCCCGCTCGGCTTTGCCCCTGGGCAGGGGATGCACGTCGGCGCCCACCCGCACACCGGCTTGCAGACCTTCACGTGGATGATCGAGGGCGAGGTTCTGCACCGCGACAGTCTGGGCAACGAGCAGGTCATCCGTCCCGGTCAGGTCAACCTGATGACGGCCGGGCGGGGCATCAGCCATAGCGAGGAGTCGCTGCCCGACGAGCGGCGACTGCATGCCGCGCAACTCTGGATCGCCTTGCCCTCCGGGGTCAGCGACTGCGATCCTGCGTTCGACCACTATCCGGACCTGCCACGCTGGAACGCGGGCGGCTGCGCCTTTACGCTGCTGGCGGGCGCCTATGGCATACATGTGGCCCCTGCGCGACTCCACTCGCGTCTGGTCGGAATGGACGTGTGCAGTGCGCTGGGGGGCGCGGTCGACTTGTCGCTGAATCCGGGATTCGAGTACGGCATCCTGCCTCTCGAAGGCGCGATACGGATCGGCGCCGAGCGCTTCGCAAGCGACGAGTTCGCGTATCTGGGCGACGGCGCGGGCACTGTCAGGCTGGAACTGACGGCAGGCAGCCGCATCCTTCTGCTCGGCGGTGCGCCCTTCGGCGAGCAAATCCTGGTGTGGTGGAACTTCGTCGGCTTCAGCAAGGAGGACATCGCCAGCGCGCAGCGCGACTGGGAGGCCGATGGCCCGCGCTTCGGCCGCGTCGCGGGCCATGCGGGAAGGCGCCTGGCCGCCCCGGCACTGCCCTGGCCCGGTTACTGACGCGGCGGGTCGTTGCGGGTGGCTGCCAGCCAGGCGTCGTAGCCTCCCTGCAGCACCCTTACCGAGAGGTAGCCGTCGTCGAGCAGATGGCGTGCCGCGGCGATGGCTCCCGCGTCTTCCGGACAGGCGCACAGGGTGACGATGGGCCGGCTCCTGGGCCAGTCGCCCACCGCGTCGTCAAGACGGTCGTGCTCGGCCACCTTGGCGCCAGGCACAGCGTCCGTTTCGGCGATCATCGTGGCCCCTCGCAGGTCGAGGATCAGCGGCGGCTGTTGCGAGCGCAAGGCCTCGATCAGTTCGTCGGGGGTGATGTGCGGGACAGTGCTGGATCGTCTGAAGCGATACTTCTGCCACAGTTTCCATCCCAGCCAGGCGCCAATGAGTGGCAACACGACGGCAAGCGCCGTGCCGGTATGCCGGTCGAGCGCGCCGATGGCGGCCTGGACCTCGTCCTTGAGCAGCCAGCCGGCGCCGAGCGCCAGCCCTGCCCACAGGCAGGCGCCCGCGCCGGCGGCCATGAGAAAGCCCGGCAGGTGCATGCGCAGCGCGCCGGCGATGGGGGGCGCGACCGTCGAGAAGCCGGGAACGAACTTCGCGACGACGATCGATGAGAGCCCCCAGCGGATGAAGCGGGCCTCGGTCTGGCTGACGCAGGAAGCGGGGTTGATCGAGAGCTTGCACAGCCCGGCCAGCGCTCGATAGCCGAAGACCCTGCCGGCCCGATACCAGAGCCAGTCGGCGATGACCGAGGCGACGATGGCGGCCGCCAGCACCTGGCCCAGATGCCCCGGGGTTGCCGCCAGGCTACCGGCCAGCAGCAGGGTCGGCACGGCCGGGACCGGCAACCCCAACTGTTGCAGCAGGACATTCACGAAGACGACCGTGACGGCATCCTGCTGAACGGCCTGGATGATCTGGGAGAGTTCCATCGTGATTGGTCAGACGCGGCGTCCGGCCCGGCCGCCAGGTGCGGCGGCGAGTCGCGAACGTCCATCTTCTTCGAGGTCCGGGGCGTGCTTCATGGTTGCATTTTCATCTGGTGGAGCCGGCCCTAGCGCTTGGCCAGCGACTGTACGGGATCGAGGCGCGCCGGCAGGACGCCGAAGACGCTGCCGGTCAGCAGCGCCGTTCCCAGCCCGGCGAGCACCGCCCAGTCGGGGGGAAGGCCGGATACGCCGGATAGAGCTGGCGAAAGTTCGCCGCGCCGGCGTGGCCGAGCGCCTTGCGCAGGCCGATCTCCGCCGTGCGCTGGGCGACCGAGTCGAGGAGGATAGGAAATCCAGCGGTACCATCGAGAGTATATGAGCCTTCATCAAGGGGCGTCAATCTCGACAAATTTCCTGCCCGCGGCTGCCAACCCAGGAGACGACATGAGCCACCGCTTCGAGAACGCCTGTGCGCTGCTGATCGCCGTGGACCAGAACAGGGAAGCCAGCGCCGCCCTGCCGGCCGTGGCCGCCGACGCGCGCGCCCTGCGCGATGTCCTGGTGCATCCGGCGCGCTGCGGCTACGCGCCGGACAAGCTTCGCCTGCTGATCGGCGCCGAGAGCAGCCGGCAAGGGGTGTTCGACGCGCTCGACTGGCTGGCCGACGAACTGGCGGCGATTCCGGGCGGCGACTCGACGGCCATCCTCTACTTCAGCGGCCACGGCCACGTCGAGGGCGACGAACACTATCTGATCCCCTACGACCTCAACCTGCGCCGAATGCGCAGCAGCGCGATCCGCGCGACCGACTTTGCCGACGCCGTCGCGCAACTGACGCCGCGCCGCCTGCTCGTCGTTCTCGATTGCTGTCACGCGGCCGGCATGGCGGTCAAGCAGGCGGCGCCGGCGCCATTCGCCAGCGCGGCGATTCCGCCGGCGCTCTTCCGGACCGAAGCCAAATCGCTGGCTGCCGGTCGCCTCGCCAGTGGCGCCGGGCGTGCCGTGCTCAGTTCGTGCCAGCCCGGCGAAAGCTCCTACCTGCGCGCCGACGGCCGCATGAGCATTTTCACCTTTCACCTGATCGAAGCGCTGACCGGACACGCGCAGCCGTCCGGCGGGGCACCCGAGGTCCTGGTTTCCGACCTGGCGAGCTACCTTCAGCGCTCGGTCCGGCAAAGCGCGCGGGCGCAGCACGGCGCCGAGCAGAACCCCGTCCCGCAGTTGACCGGCAACTTCCCGGTCGCGCTGGTGCTCGGCGGCGACGGGCTCGGCAAGGGGCAGGCGGCGCCCGATCCCCTGGCGCCCCTGCCGCCAGCGGTTTCCTGGCGGGCCAGCGTCAGCGGTTCGGGCGCCATTGCTCAGGCCGGCGGCATCGCCCTCGGCGAAGGTGCGACCCAGGTCGGCGGCGACTGCACCATCGTCAGCGGCACGCAGATCGTCCACAACTACTACCGCGCCGCCGCCGGCAGCGCCCCGAGCAAGGAAGACATCGCCCGGCAGGTCGCCGGCTACCTGCGCTGGCTGCAGGAGCGCACGCAGAGCATCGAGCTGCGCGGCATCGAACGAGCGGGCGGCGCGGCGGTTGTCGTGTTGCCGATCGAGACCGCCTACGTGCCGCTGCGCGCCCGCTCGCTGCCGCGTTTCGGCGACGCACCGCAGCGGATCGGCAAGCCGGGCAAGGCCGGACGCCAGCGCACGGTCGAGCTCGAGGATGGCGCTGCTGCCGACGAGCCTTCCGGCCGCGAAGCCGACATCGCCCTGAACGAGGTCCTCGGCCTCGGCCATCGTCTGGCCATCATCGGCGGACCCGGTTGCGGCAAGACGACGGTCTTGCTGCACATGGCCTGGGCGCTGGCCTCTGCGCTGCTCGAAGGGCAGCCCGAACTGGCGCGCTCGCGCCTCGGCCTGACGATGGCCGCCGACGAACTACCGCTGCCGATCCTCGTTCCGCTGGCCTCGTTCGCGCGCTACCGTCGTCACTTGCCGGCGGCGGCGGAAGCGCGCGAGAAGACCCTGGCGCATTTCATTTCCTGGCATCTGATCAGCAGGGAAGCCCCCTTCGACCTGCCGGCCGACTTCTTCGTGCGCCTGCTCAAAGAAGGACGAAACGTCCTGCTGCTGCTCGATGGACTCGACGAAGTGGCGAACGAGGGCGAGCGCGCCGAGGTCCGCCAGTCGGTGGAGAATCTCGTCGCCGGCCGCGACGCGATGCGCGTCGTCGTCACCTGCCGCACGATCGCCTACCGCAGTGGCAGCACGGCACTCGGGGCCGATTTTCGCGAGATCCGGGTGCAGGCGCTCGAGCACGCGCAGCACATCGCGCCGATGGTCCGTCAGGCCTACGCCTGCATCCACCCGCAGGACCCCGTGCGCCGCCTCGAGCGCGCCGACGACCTGCTGACCGGAATCCGGCGGCTCGAAGCGGATCGCCGCCGGCGCCTGGGCGAGAACGCCGCCGCGCTGGTCGACAGCCCGCTGATGGTGCGCCTGCTGTTGATCGTCCACCTCAACAACCGCGCACTGCCCGAGCAGCGTGCCGACCTCTTCGACAAGGCGATCAACGCGCTGCTGCAGGTCGATTACGGGTACGACGAGAGCGACAAACGCGAACTGTCCGCCGACTGGACGCTGTACCGCGACATGGCGCAGCAGCTCGCTTTCCGGATGCACCAGCAGGGCGCCGACCAGGGGCGCGAGATCGAGGAGCCGGAGCTGCGCGCCATCCTGTGCGCCGAAGCCGAGTTTCGGCCGCGCCTCGACGATTTCGTCCGCCATGCGCGGCAACGCGGCAGCGTGCTCGAAGAGCGCGACGGCGCTTATCGCTTTCTGCATCTCGCCTTGCAGGAGTTCCTCGTCGCCCGCTACCTGAGCGAGGTCATCGGGCGCGACAGCCGCGAAGCGATGCTCTCCTTCCTCGCCGAACGACTCGAGGACCCCTGGTGGCGCGAGCCGATCCTGCTGCTTGCCGGCTATCAGGCAACGCACGCCGCCCGCTCGGCGCGCGAGTTCCTGCGCGCCCTGACCGCAAGCGGCAGCGTCGCCGACGCGCAGTTCTCGGCTGCCGAACTGGCCGCCACGGCGGCGATCGAGTGGCGGGAGAGCGGCGAGCCGCTGCGCGCCGAGTGCGCGGGCCGCATCGTCGGTCTGTTGGGCGACGCCGACGCGTTGGCGACATCGCGACCGACGGTGCGCGCGCGTGCCGGCGACCGGCTGGCGCAGATCGGCGACTCGCGCTTCGACCCGCAGCGTTTCTATCTGCCGGCCGACGAAATGCTGGGTTTTGTGCGCATTGCCGCCGACCCAGCGTTCATGATCGGCACGCGGCGGCAGGACGCGGCGCGCGTAGCCAAGATCATCGGGAGGAAGGTTGACGACGACGAGATCAACGACACGCCAACACCGACCCCTGAGTTCTACATCGCGCGTTACCCGGTCACCGTCGCGCAGTTCCGGGCCTTCATCGAAGCCACAGGATTGGCGATCGGCAATGGTGACGCCCTCGCCGATGTGGACAGCCGACCGGTGCGCCGGGTGAGTTGGCACGAGGCGCTGGCCTGGTGCGACTGGCTCCACGAGATGCTCGAGACTATGCCGGAAGTCGAAGGTAGTCCGATCGCCAAGCTGGTGCGCGAGAACGGTTGGCAAGTTGCCTTGCCAAGCGAACTCGAGTGGGAGAAGGCGGCGCGAGGCAACTTGAGCGGAGCGGTGTTTCCCTGGGGAAACGATGTCGATCCGAATCTGGCGAACTACGCTGATTCTCAGATCCACGATAGCTCAGTCGTCGGCTGCTTCACGGGCAATGCTTTCGGTCTCTTCGACATGGTCGGCAATGTCCGGGAATGGACCCGCAGCCTCTACCTGGACTATCCGTACGATCCTGCCGACCCGAAGCGTGAGAACCTGAACGCCGACGACGGTGCCGAACGGGTCGTGCGGGGCGGCGCGTGGTTCTTTCATCGAGCCGGTGCCCGCTGCACCTCTCGCCACAGGCTTCGCCTTGGCGATCGATTTGTCAATCTCGGTTTTCGGGTGGTGTTGCGTTCCTCCCCTGTTTCTTGACTCCGTCCTCCGTTCCCTTTGGCCTCTGTCACTCCGGGATATCCGACTCTGGAGGGGGTGCGGGGGAAACTTCCCCCGCCGCGCGCAGCGCGGCACGCGATTTTTTTGCTATCCTTCGCCTGCCGGGTGGTGACACTCGGTCAGGCAGTCTGGAGAGGTCGTGCGGGGCGGCTCGTGGAACAATCATCGAGACAACGCCCGCTGCGCCTACCGCAACAGGAATCACCCGGGCAATCGGAATGACAATAGCGGTTTTCGGGTGGTGTTACGTTCTTCCCACGTTCGTCCGCCCCTTCTTCTGGTTCCGCCGCAGGGCGGGACGGCGCGCCGGCACCCCCGTGCCGGTCGTGCTCCGGAAATGCCGGTCGATTCGCGCGAGCGGCTTGGCCGGCCGAGGCGAAGGAAGAAGAACAGCGCCAGACCGGTCTGGTCCGCGCGCAGGCCGCAAGGCAGGGCGACAGCGGGGCAATCGCCCGCGCCGGGCGCATAGCGAAGCACGGGAACGGCCAGGCCGAAGCGCCCGCCGTTCCCGCCCCGGCTCCCGCCACCGGGATGGCATCGGGTCAGGAGAACTCCTCGGCCTCGCGACCCGAGACACCGGGCCTGCCGGACGCCGTTTGCCGAATCCAGCCGCCGAGCAGCCGTCCGACCTGGGCGACGAGGCGGCTGACGTGCTCGTATTGGCCGCTGCTCAGCCAATCCCATTGCCGGGCCAGCCGCAAGTACAGTCGCAGCTTGTCTTCATTCACGAGCCGAAGCGCCGCAAGATCAGTGCCGCGCCGTTTCGCGACCGCGTCGTCCATCACGCCCTGTGCCAAGTGATCGAGCCGCTGTTCGAGGCGAGCTTCATCGCCGACAGCTACGCCAATCGCCGCGGCAAGGGAACGCACCGGGCGCTGGACCGGCTGCAGCACCATGCGGGACGTTATCGCTACGTGCTGCGCGCCGATGTCGTGCAGCATTTCCCGTCGCTCGACCACGATCTCCTGCGCGGCAAGCTGGCGCGCGTGGTCGACGATTCGGATCTGCTGTGGCTGGCCGGCCTCATCCTCGACAGCGGCGCCGGCGTGCTGACGGACGAGTACCGGCCGGTGTACTTCCCCGGCGACGACCTGCTCGCCGCCTGCCGCCCACGCGGCCTGCCGATCGGCAATCTGACTTCGCAGTTCTGGTCGAACGTCTATCTCAACGACTTCGACTGGTTCGTGCAGCGCCAACTGGGCTGCGGCGCCTACCTGCGCTACGTCGACGACTTCGCGCTGTTCGGCGACGACCGGAAAACGCTGTGGCAATGGAAGGAGGCGCTGATCGCCCGCCTGGCACAGGAGCGGCTGACGATCCACGCCAGCGAGGCGCAGGTGCTGCCGACGCGCTGCGGCATCCCCTGGCTCGGCTTCGTCGTGTACCCGACGCATCGTCTGCTCAAGCGGCGCAACGCGGTCAACTTCACGCGCCGGCTGAGCGGCAATCTCGACGCATATCGCGCGGGGTCGATCTCCTTCGCCGAACTCGACGCCAGCGTGCGCGGCTGGATCAATCACGTCCGCTACGCCGACACCTGGGGCTTGCGCAAGCATCTCTTCGCGGCGCATCCGATCCCGGGACGCCGCGCCAAATAGCCGCCCGGCGCGGCGGGGGAAGTTTCCCCCGCACCCCCTCCAGAGTCGGAGTACCCGGAGTGACAGAGGCCGGAGGGAGCAGAGGACAGAGTCAAGGAACAGGGGGAGAACGCAACACCACCCGAAAACCGCCCGCGGCATCCCGAGTGCCCGGGACAAGCCTGAGACGGAAGGCGCAGCGGGCGCCGTCTCGAGGAAGGTTCCACGAGCCGCCCCGCACGACCCGGAAGACATCGTCCGAGGTATCACGGTCTTCACGTTTCAGATCCCTGGCATCGTAGGGGTAGACGAAAGCGGGCTGCCGCCAATCGGTGCCCCACAGACTGCGCGTCCACTCCCAGACGTTGCCCGCCATGTCCAGGCAGCCGATAGGGCTGCGCCCGGCCTCGAAGCAGCCCGGCGTGCTGGTCGCACCGACGCTCATGTCGGCATTCACCCATTCGGGCTCCCAGTCGTCACCCCAGGGCCAGGCGCGCTGTGGTTGCGGGTTCTTCCGCCGTGCCGGGTCGGCAAGGGCAAGGCCCTGGCCAACCGTGGTGTACTGCGCACTGACGGGAAGCTCGACGCCGCCACGCGCCGCTTTCTCCCACTCGGCTTCCGACGGCAGGGCGACCGACCAGCCGGCCGGCAGCCGCTCGCGCCAGCGCTCGCCTAGCCAGGCACAGAAGGCCAGGGCGTCGTGCCAGCTCACCGTTGCCACCGGCCGGTTTGGCGGATCGCGCAAGGCCTGTGGATCGGGCGCTTCGCCGCCGGTGCTGGCGACGAACTGCGCGAACTGCGCCACCGTGACCGGCGATTCGGCGATCCAGTAGTCGTAGTCCAGCGTTTCGTTGCGGTGCAGCGGCGCTTTGCTGTCTCCTTCGTCGCCCATCCAGAAAGCGCCGCGCGGCACGAAGGCGAAGCGCAGGTGGTCGACGTCGAGCAGTTCGTGCCGCGGGTCGCCGAGTGCGGCGAGCAGGTCGCCGGCCAGCGCGCGTTCGCGCGCCGGCAGACGGCGGCTGCGCAACAGCCGGCGCTGCCAGTCGCGCACGCGCCGGCGCTTGCTTTCGTGGCGCGGCTGCAGGTCGGGGTCGGCGGCCGACAGGCCGGTTTCGTGCAGCGCCTGGCCGGCGAGAAGCGCGCCCCACTGCGTTTCGCTGTCGGGTTCGGGCGCTTCGGGGTCCGAATCGACCCCCTCGCCGCACAGCGCCTCGACCAAATCCCAGATGGCACTCGGGGTGTTCCTGGCGCTCGCCGCGGCGAGCAGAAGAACCTCGCGCCAGCGGTCGGGGTCGGTTGTCGCCAGTCGGCTCAATTCGTCGGGGAACTTGAAGCGCGCCAGGTGGCAGGCGGCCAGATACTCCTGGAAGGAACGGTGCGGGAACTGGTACCAGCCCTCACCGTGCGCACTGAGCAGCCCGGCGCGGTCGCGCAGGTACTCCTCGAGGCGCATGAGCCGGGCGTCCGGCCGGTCGCGCGAGGCGGCACGCAGCGCCGCCGTCAGCGCGTCGGCGTGGATGTCGGCCGTGCCGGTCAGCGAGGGCTGCGCCAGGTGTACCTCGTAGGCCAGGCGGTCGATTTCGCGCCGAATGCTCTCGCGGCTGGCGCCCAGCCACTCGCCGAGGCAGGGTTCGTCCACCCGCTGGCCGCGGCGGTCGAAGCGCGGCTTGTGACGTTCCCACTCGTCGAGCAGCATATCGACCGACTCGGCGTACAGCTTCTCGCGGCTTTCCGGCAGCGCGCCGCCGCCGCGCGTCTGCAGCCGCGCCATCAGGGTCAGCAGCAGCGGGCGGGCAGCGAGTTCGCTCAATTGCTTGCCCATGGTGGCGCGCTTGAGCCTCGCCGCGCCGTCGGCCGCCTGCGACGCGCTCAGGCGCGCCAGGTCGTTCGCCATGTGCGCGTACCAGGAGTCGATGAAGCGCTCGATCTGGCCGCGCGTGAAGGGCAGCAGTTCGCGTGCAGCGAATCCTTCGAGTTTCCAGTCCTGGCGCTGGTAGGCGTAGGTACGGCTAGTGACGAGGAAGCGGCACTTGCCGTACATCCCGGCGAAGGCCTGAACGGCCTGCTTGACCTGGGCGCGCCGGCTTTCGGCGTCGGGAACTTCGTCGAGTCCGTCGAGCAGGACCAGCCCGCCGCGGCCGAGCAGTTCGCGATGCAGGGGGTCGTCGTAGGGCCGCAGTTGCTCGGGCCACTGGCCGACGATGAAGCGCCACAGCGTGCCGGCGTCGACCACGGCGTCGGCCGGCAGGCTGGCGGCGAAATCGCGCAGCACGACGCACACCGGCAACAGGGCGCCGTGCGTCCAGCGTTGCCGCTGCGGCTTGAAGTCGGGTTCACGCGGAATCGGCTGGCGGAGAAGCTTCAGATTGGCGGTGGCCGAATGCTGCAGTTCGCCAGCCAGGCACAAGGCGACGAAGTTGAGGAAGGTCGTCTTGCCGCTCCCCGGTCCGCCCATCAGCACCAGCGAACGCTCGCGGTCGAGCGCTTCGAGCGCCGACAGGCGTTCGCTCTGGCGCGGCTCGCCGTCGCCGGGCTGGCGGGCCGCGCCCGCGGCGGCCGGCAGGAAGCGGCTGTCGTCGCTTGCCGTGGTGAGCAGCGCAGTGTAGACCGCCGGCAGTTGCACCATCTTGTCGTCGCTGACGAAGAGCGGCAGCCGGTTGGCCTGCGTGACCAGCCAGCCCAGATAAGCCTGGCGCAGTTCGGCGGCGGCGGCGTCTGACGGCGCTACTTGGTAGAAATTGTTGTGGATGTCGCCTCGGACGAGTTGGCCACCCTTGCCCACAGCTGTGGCTCCGTTCCCTTGCGCGATGGCGCCGCCTCCGTCGACTGCGGCTTGCGCTCGACGGCGCGGCTTTTTCGCTGGGGGAAGGTGTTCGCTGTTCATCGCCGTGGTGCTCGCCGGATTATCGTTGGAGTAGGATACGAGGATGCCTGTCGGCGCGCGCGGCTGTCAATAGCGTAGGCCGGGGAACGACCGGATGCGGGGAGGAAAAAGATGAGCCGTCGTTTCAAAAATGCCTACGCGCTGCTGATTGCCGTCGACCGGAACCGGGAAGCCGCGGCGGCGCTGCCCGCCGTCGCCGCCGACGCGCGCGCGCTGTACGACGTGCTGGTGCACCCGCAGCGCTGCGCCTACCGGCCCGACAAGGTCCGCCTGCTGACCGGCGCCGAGAGCAGCCGGCAAGGGGTGTTCGACGGGCTCGACTGGCTTGCCGAGTGCGTGGCCGCCGACGACGACGCGACGGCGATCGTCTATTTCAGCGGCCACGGCCACGAGCAGGACGGCGAGTATTTCCTGATTCCTTACGATCTCGACCTGAAACAGGTCGGCCAAAGCGCGGTGGCGGCCACCACCTTCGCGACCAGGATTGCCAAGCTGGCGCCGCGCCGCCTGCTGGTGCTGCTCGATTGTTGCCACGCCGGCGGGATGGCGGTCAAGGACACGCTGGCCGCCACGGCACTGCACAGCGCGGCGATTCCGCCGACGCTCTTCCCGCCCGCCGGGAAGTCGCTCGCGACGCCGCTCGCCCAGGGCGAGGGCCGCGCCGTGCTCAGTTCGTGCCGGCCGGGGCAGCTCTCGTATCTGCGCGCCGATGGCCGCATGAGCATCTTCACCTATCACCTGATCGAGGCGCTGAGTGGGCACGCGCGGCCGGCCGGCGGCGCAACCGAGGTGCTGGTTTCCGACCTGATCAGTCACCTCGAGCGCCGCGTGCCGGCCAGCGCCCGCGCCGACCATGGGGCCGAGCAAACGCCGTGGCCGGAGTTGCGCGGCAATTTTCCGGTGGCGCTGCTGCTCGGCGGAGAGGGACTCGCCACCGGACAGCGGCCGCCCGACCCGCTGGCGCTGCCGGCCTCCGGGTCTGTTTCCTATCGCGCCAAACTGCGCGGCAGCGGCGCCATCGCCCAGGGCGACGGAGCCACCGCGCTCGGCAAGGGCGCCATCCTCACCGGCGGCCAGCCGCGCCGCCGGGGCGACACGGAGACGATGCACCAGGCGCCGGCCACGGTGGACGACCCCGGCCCGGCGCGCGAGCAGTCGTCGTCCAGGAGATTCCGCGCCCTCTTTGCCGAGCGTGGTTTCGCTTTTCTCGACGATGGCGACGGGCGCGATGTCTTTCGACTGCGCGGCGCGACCGGGCGGGCCGGCAAAGGCATCGCCGACGGGTCGCCCGACGAGGCGCCGCGGGAGAAGGCACAGCCGAGCGCGGCGGCCGGCAAGCTGGGTTTCGTCCTAGAAGGTCCGGCGGCCAGGGGCCTGACGCTGCGCGCCGAAGGAATCGCCTTGCTGGTCTTCAAGCAGTTCGCGGCGGACGACGTGGCCGGGGCGATCGTCGAAGGCGAGAAACTCAAGCCGCTGCTGGCCGGCGAACAGACGCTGGCGATCAGCGTGACGCCCGAAGACGGGCTGGCGATCGACGGCCCGCATGCAGGCCAGGCACAGTTCAAGGATGGCCAGCTGCGGCAGGCGCAGCCCTTTGCCCTGCGGGCGCTGGCCGGCTCGGCCGGCGAATACGGCGTGCATGTCGAGTTCCACCACGCCGGCGCGCGGCTCTACGAGTTCCGCCTGCCGATCATCGTGCTGCCGCCCGGCAAGGCCTTGCCGGCGGTGGTTTCGCCGACGATCATCGACCTGGACGGATTGCGGGCGGTGCAGGACTGCGCCGAGGTCGGCAAGCCGCCGCTGCGTCGCTTGCGGCTGAAAGCCTGCTTTGAAAACAACCTCCTGTACCTCGACCTGGAGGACTACGTCGACGGAGAATTCAGCAACTCGGTCGGGGGTTTCACGTCATCGATCGACCGCGCCCGGCTGGACGCGCTGCGCGCGCAACTCGCGACGACCCTGGATGCCAATCTCTACGAGACTTCCTCCGTGTGGTACGCCTTCGACGGCTCGGACACCACGGCGCCAGGCTGCCGGCGCGCGCTGACGAGCGTCGCCAGGCAGTTCGCACAGGCCGGTGGCGTGCTCTATCGGGCCCTGCGCGAGGATGCGACATTTCGCAGCGTCCTCGACTACATCGAACGTCAGGCCGAACCGGGAACGCGGCTGACCATCGTCACCCGCGACGTATCGCTGCCGTGGGAATTGCTGTACCCGCAGCGCTTCGACGCGGACGCGCCCGACGACTGGCCACTGCAGCCGGAGCTGTTCTGGGGCACGCGCTTCGCGCTCGAAACGCAATTCCTCGGCGAAGGCGACTACGCTTCGCTGCTGAAGGCCCGGCGGCAGGCGAAGGCCACAGCCAGCCTCAACCTCAACCCGACGATCACCGTCGACGCCGATCAGCCGCGCCAGGTGCACGACGCCCTGGCCGCCGCGTTGCGGGCGCAGGGCCCGACAGTCGAGGTCAACGCCGATTGCCGGAATATTCGCGATGTCGTTGTCCGGGCAAGAACCGACGCGACGCTGATCTATCTCTTCTGCCACGGCAGCCCGCCGTCCTCACCCGCGGCGCCGCGGCCGGAAACGCTCGAACTCGACCATGGCTGCTCGGTCTCGGTCGATCAGATCGACGAGCAACGCGTCTACCGGAATGCGCCGGTGATTTTTCTCAATGCCTGTAGTGCCGGCGCCTTCTCGCCCTTGTCCTTCACCGGCTTCCTGCGCGCCTTCCGCCGGAAGAAGGCACTCGGCCTGATTGCCCCGAGTTTTCCGGTGCCGACCTGTTTCGCGGCCCGTTTCGGCGCCGATGTCGTCGACGCCTGCTTCCACAGCCCGGGCAGCAGTCTCGCCGCTCTGCTGCAAGGGTTCCGGCAGCAGCACATGCGGCGCGGCAATCCGCTGCCGCTGCTCTATGCCGTGCAGTGTCAGCTCGATCTGTAGGAAGGGAGCCATGCGATGTCGGAAAGACGGCAAACGCTGATCGTCAGCGACCTCCATCTGGGCGGCGGCGCGGCCGATCCGGGCGACGACCACGTCTATCAGAACCGGCAGCTCGAACGCTTCGTCCGCCAGAGCCTGGCTTCGCCGGCCGGCCAGGAGGGGCAGATCGAACTGTTCTTCAACGGCGATTTCCTGGAGTTCGCGCAGGTGAGGCAGGAGGCCTATCGCAGCCCGTCGACCGACTACTGGTGTTCGGAGCCGGAATCGCTGGAAAAGCTCGAGGCCATCCTCGCCGGGCACGACAACAGCTTTGCGGCGCTGCAGGCCTTTCAGGAAGCTGGCAACCGGGTCACCCTGGCGGCCGGCAACCACGACGTCGACCTGTGCTGGCCGGCTGTGCGCAAGCGCCTGCGCGCGCGCATCGGCCCCGGCCTGCGTTTCGAAACCGGCGTCGATTGGGTCGAGCGCCACGACGGCCGGCTGCACATCGGCCACGGCCACCTCGAGGACCCGGCCAACCGCTTCAAACACTGGTCGGCACCGATCCTGCAAGCGCCGGACGGAGCGCGACTCGAAATGTGCCCCGGCACCTTGTTCATGGTCCGCTTCGTCAATGGTCTGGAAGCGCGCTACCCGTTTGCCGACAACCTGCACCCGGTGCAGAACCTGGCGACGGTGCTGCTGCGCGAGGATACCGGCGGCTTCGCCAGCGCCGGCTGGATGCTGCTGAAGTTCATCGCCCGCCATGCCAAGACGCTAGGCGCGTCAGAGGCTTCCGATGTCGGCCGGCGGCTGTTGGCGCGCCTGCGCGAGGACGACGATTTCGCGCAGCGTCTGGCGGCGGCGTGCCGGCTCCTGGGCGCAGAGCGAAGCCCGGAAAGCGTGCGCCGCGACGTGTCGGACGAGGATAGCCTGGCCGAATTGATGCGCCAACTGTTCGCCGTCGTGCCCCCGGACGACTGGCAGGCGCTGTTCGCGCTGCGGCCGGCGGCGGTGCTCGGCGCGGCGGGTTCGAAGACGCTGGGCACGATCGTCGGGGCACGCCACTTCGGCAGGAAGGCGCTGCGCGATCTGGCGCAGCGCCGATTCGACGCCTGTCCCGCGGCGCAGGTGGTCGTCATGGGCCACACCCATCTGCCGGACGACCAGCCTTTCGACAACGGACGCTACCTGAATCCCGGTAGCTGGACACGCTACCTCGACCTCGAAAAACATCCGCCGCTCAGGCTCGACGACCTGCGCGACGAATCCCGTTTCCCGTACGAGCTGAACTACGTCGTCGTCGAAGCCACGGAGACGGACTCCAGACTGGTCGCCAGACGAGAGTGCTTCGAGAAGAGCGGCTGAACGGAAGCGCTGCGCGGTCTTGCCACCTACACCACCAGACGCAAGTACGCTAGCGCCCGAACCGGTAATTCCAGAGCAGATCCAGTCCGGTCGTGGAACCGGCGTAGCCGACGAAAGAAAAATTCCGGCTCAGGTTGACGGTCAGTTTGACAATGCTGCCAGCCGTGGCAAGCGATTGCTCGTAGCTGATCAGCATGTTCGACGACAAGCGCTTGCCGACGCTGACGATCTGTCCGGTGGTGGTATCGCTGGCGCCAAAGCCGGTGGTACTGGCAATCCGACTGGTCTGCCGCTGTCCCGATCCGTCGAGCTTGCCGCTGCTGATGCCGAACTCGTCGATTCCCAGACCCCGCTGCACGGCCTTCAGCGGCCCGCCATCCTGACCGCCGAGAATGCTTTGCGCGGCGGCCAGCAACACCGACGTGTCCTGCCCGCGCTGTTGATCGGGGGCATGCCCAAGGACCAGCCAGGAAAGTTTTTCGGCATCCGGTACCTCGGGGTCGGAAACCAGCCGCACGACTGGCCGCCTGGCCGTTCCGGTCACCTCGACGCCGGCCTCGACCGGCAGGTTGCTGCGCATGGCGCGGATGTTGAGGCCGGGGTTGTCGATCAGGCCCTGGAAGTTGAGAATGCCGCGCTCGATGTCGAGCTTCTGGCCATAGGCATCGAAACGGCCATCCTCGGTACGGATCGAACCGGTGGCGCGCGGCAATCCGCTGCCCTCGGAGCGGACCTTCAGGGCGCCCACCAGACGGCTTTCAACGCCGGCGCCACGGAAGTGAAAGTGGCGGCCGAGGTCGGCATCGAGGTTCAGCGACAACAGCCGCGCCGGCACCGAAGCCTTCGCCTGGCCGGTACCCGGACGCTTGATCAGCACATCATCCGACAGTTGCGGCGTGCCGCTCCTGGCCTGCTCCCAGTAAGCGGCGTCGATCTGCAAGCGCCCGAGTACGTCGAGCATCCGCTCGCCGAGCTTCAGTTCCGCTTCTCCGGAGACGAGCACCCACTGGTCCGGGCGCTGCAGCACACCCAGACGTTCCGCGCGCAGCTGCAACACTCCATCCGAACGTCCGGTACGCAACTCGCCGCTGGCCTCGATGCGACCGGGTCCGGCGCGCAGGCTGCCGGCATTGATCCGGGAATCGAGCAGCAAGGTGCGCGGCAGCGGTTGCAGCTCACTCTCAAAGGATAGCTCCTTGAGCAGCAGGCGAAGCTCTGTGGCGGCCTCACTGCGCAATTGCAGCAGCAGCTTGCCGCGCTCCAGGCGCATCCCCTGGTCGAGTGCGCGCACGGCCAGGTCGTCGCCGCGCCATTCGCCGTTGAGGTGCGGCTGCGCCGGACTCCCGGTGAGCAGCAGACTGCCCGACAGACGACCACCGAGTTGCCAGCCGTCGCCAATCAGCGGGCCGGCCCAGGTCAGATCCGGGGCATTCAGCCGCAACTCCCCACGCCACGGCGCTTGCCGGTTGAGCAAGGCATCGGGCGAACTGGCGGCGCTGAAGTCGCCGGCAATTTCGCCAAGCCGATTGCCGCGCAGCTTGAGCTTGCCTTCAATACGACCGCCACTGGCCAGCAGGCTCAGCGTGCCCTCTTCGAGACCCAGCGGCAAGTTGCCGATCGTCAGATCGCCACGCTCTCGCCATAGCCGGATGCGCGTCGCCGGCAGGGTCGTTGGTGAGGCCTGTGGCGGGCTGCCGACGACATTGGCAACACCGATCTCCCATTCGCCGTTGAGGCGCAGCGACTCGCCGTTGCCCTGCACGGCCAGCGCCTCGGACCATGCCGGGAACTCGGCCAGCACCGCGCCCACCGGCAAGTTGCGCAGCCTGCCGACGCTCTGCCAGTGCGGCTGCTGGTAATGCAGGCGATCGAGTTGCAAGGACCAGCCTGCGCCGATGAACTCGCCTGGGCCGGCACGGTAGCTGCCCCCGGCCAACTGCAGCGGCAGCGCGGCAGCCAGACGGAGGAAGGGCTTTTGCTTGTCGACCAGAGAAGAAAGCGTCAACTCGTTGAGCGTACCAGTCCAGGTCATGCCGACAGGCGGCGCGGCAAAACCACCGCCCAGCAACAGGCGCAATTCGCGTCGATGGCCTTGCGCCAGCAGGCTGAGCTGTGCGTGCAGGCGGTGCTGGCTGCGCACGCCCTCGGCGTCGATCGTCACGTCGCGCAAGGCGGTTTCCCCGTTCGGCAGGTCCAGTCCCGCCAGGCGCAGCGTGCCCGACAGTTGGCCCTGACTGCCTTCGCCGAGGCGTGCTGCGAGCGTCAGCCCGCGTAGCTGTCCGAAGCCCGGCAGCAGCAGACGCGCCGATTGCAGATCGGCGGACACTACCGGTACCTGGATGTTGCCGCCCAGAACGAAGCGGCCGTTGAGCTCGCCAGCGACGCCCAGCGGGTCGAGCCGGGGTGCAGCCAGCAGCACGCTGAGCTGATCGCCGACGGCGCCGAAAGCGCCTTTCGCCGTCAGTCGGTTACCGGCTGCGGTCAGCTCGATATCGGCCTTGCGCAGGCGTTGCCCGACGAGATCGATTTCACCCTTGCCGGCCAGTACTTCACCGCCGAGACGGCTGTTCTTCAATTGAAAGCGCAGCGCCAGCGCAAGCTGCGGACTGCTGCTGCCCTGCGCAGCGAGCTCGGCATTGAGGCGCGCCGCCGGTAGTCTGGCGAAACGGCTGGGGTCGAAATTCTGCAGCGCGCCCTGCAGGGCAAACTTGCCGCTCCCCAGCAGCGCCAACTTGCCGCTGGCGTCCAGGCGGGCGTCGCCAGCGAGCAGTCGTAGCGTCTCTACGGTGATTTCGTCGGGATGAATCGCCAGTTTGCTGTGGATCGAGAAATGCGCATCTTGCAGCTCGGTTTCGAGTCGCTGGCTGTTCAAAGCCAGCGTGGCGCGCAGCGGGCCGGCGAGCTGCGTGCGGCGCAGGCTGCTGTACAGCGCACTCGCGTCCAGCGAAGTTACCGCCAGGCGCAGCGCGAGTTCGGCAGCACGCAGGCGGCCGCTGCCCTGCAGACGCCCGCCACCCGACAAACGGACGTCGAGATTCGCCAGCTGCAACTCGTCGTTCTGGAGAGCGAGGTCGGTCTGCAGCGAGGCCACCGGCAGGCGCTGCTGGTCTACGGGTCCCGGACGTCGATTGACCACCGTCAGTCGCCCGCCCAGACCGGCCAAGGCATCACCCAGCGGCTGCAGGTCGGCGCGCAGATCGAGCGCGGCCTGCAAAGCACCGTCGCTCCAGGCCGCCGGGTCGACGGCCGAAAGCTGGATCACTGCATCACGCAAGGGCTGTGACGAAAATGGGGTGATCCGGGCGGTGATTTCGCCGGCAAAGTGATCTCCCGCTTTGGCCTCGATTGCTCGCGCGCTGCCTTGCAGGACAAAGTCCTCGAGCCGACCCTCGGCAGCCAGATCGAAAGCGAGTGCTCGCCCGGCCGCATCGCCTTCGATGCCGGCTTTGGCGGTCAGTGCAAACGGTTTCTCGGCAGCCAGAGAGGCTTCGGCGACGACCTTCAGGCCGCCAAGACGCAGCCGCAAGTCGGGCAGGCGGTGCAGTAGGCCATCGCTCGACAGTTGCGCTTCAACCGCTTCCGCAATCGTCGCCGCCTTGCCGTCCGGGTGGGAATACTCGCCGACTTCGATACGCCCGATGCTCAATTGCTCGACTTCAACCGCCAGCGGCAATGTCAGCCTGTCGGGCAGCCGCATGGCTTCGCTGCTGCTGACATTGGCTACCCGCAGGCTTGTCACCTGGAGAAGACCCACCGCCAGGCGGCCGCGCAACAGCTCGGCCGGGTGCCAATCGACCTGCAGGTCCTGCACTTGGATATCCAGCTTCTCATCCCGCCAGCGCAGCGACTGCAGGGAAAGCGTCCCACGCAGCGTGCCTGCCGGTTCGGCCAGAGTGAGCTGGTCAGCGGCAAGCGTTTCGATCAGCCGGCAGAAGATGCGCAAGCCACTCTCGCTGCCGAGCAGCCAGGCGGCACCGGCCAGCAGCGCCAGCCAGGCCGACAGGGCGGCCAGCCAGCGCCAGGAGCGGCGTGACTTCGGCGTCGGCTGTTGCGGCGGCAAAGCCGGCGGCGAAGCGGGCGGTGGGGCAGTCGTTTCCTGGGACATCTGTTCAAAAAGGAATTGCCAGCGAGAAATCCAGCCGCAGCTTGCCCTCGCGCTGGCCATAGGCGAGGTCTATGCCGAGCGGTCCGGCCGGACTTCGCCAGCGCGCACCGACGCCGTAACCGACCGCGAGGTCGATGGCCTGGCGATCGTCGACTGCGTTGCCGGCATCGACAAAGACCGCCGCGCCCCAGGTCGGGTTGATCCAGTGCGTGTATTCGCCACTGATCGTCGCCAGGTAACGTCCGCCGACGGTCGCTTCGCCCTGTTTGACGCCAAGGCTCTGATAGGCGTAGCCACGTACCGAGTTGCTGCCACCGGCACGAAACAGGAAATCCTGCGGGATGCCCTGTGCGGACGGGGCGAAAGTGACCCCCAGCTCACCGCGAAAGAGCAGTGCGTCGCTGGCGCCAAGCGGAATCCCCTGGCTGTAGCGCAGATAGGTCCGGAAAAAGTCCTGATCGGAAAGTAGTGCCTTGCTCCCTCCTCCCAACTGCAACTGCAGGGAGATGCCCTCGGCGGGATCGAGCGGATCCCTGGCATGCCGCCAGATCCAGCCGAGCTGTGCGGTCAGGGCACGCGCGGTAGTGGACGGCGAACCCTGTGGCGACTGTTGTTCCTCCTGCCAGTTGATTCCCAGACGCTGCTCGATGCTGCCGAACTGTTGCAGGCGCGTCGCCCCGATGGCGAAACGGCGGATGCCCAGGTTCTCGATGTCGGAGTGCTCGACTGCCGTGCCGACACCGTCGCGACGCTGTTCGTCATCCGGCGGAAAGAAAACGTCGGCGTAGGCCGTCTGACGCAATTGTTCGAAACGGACACCGGTGTGCAACTCCCAGGCGCGGCCGAAAAGATCGCTGCTCCGGTAAGCGGCTTCGACACGGGCGCCGGTGTTGGTGCTGTAACCAGCACCAAAGCTGAGTTGGTACGGGGAGCGCTCGCGCAGTTGCACACGCACTGGTGCGCTTACCCAGCCATCCGCGGACGCTGCCGTGCTGTTGTCGTCATGTTCGAGCATGACGCTGACCGACGAAAAGTAGGCGGTGCCCTGCAAGGCCACCTGCAAGGCCAGCAGCTTTTCCTCGCGGTAGGGTTCGCCGGGCTTGACGCTGCGATTGAAACGTCCGACCAGATCTTCAGAATAGCGCTTGAGGCCGCTGATCTGCAGCTCGCCGAAGCGGTAGCGCGGACCGCTTGTGGCCACGACCGTCAGGTCGACCCGGCGCGCTTCGGGATCGACTTCGGCGCGGCTCTCCTGCAGGCGCGCAGCTGCGTAATCAACTGCCAGCAGCTCGGCCAGCAAAGCTTGCTTGGCCTCGTCCCAGTCGGCTTGCCGGAAGGGCTGGCCGGCGGGCAGTTTCCAGGCACGCAACAGCGACTCCCGTCGCTCGGGGTCGAGATCGCCGACGATTTCGATGTGTACGCTGCCGATCCGCGAGCGCGGGCCGGGAAGCACCGCCAGCAGCAGTTCGTCGCCGTGCTGGCGCAGCACGACGTGCGGTGAAAAATAGCCTTCGGTCGCCAGCAGCTTTGCGACCTCGCGCTGCATCCGGCGCTCGAACGCCGCCTGAGCCGGGGCGTCGGCAACCTCGCCGAATTCCAGGTAGCGGCTCAACATTTCGCGCACTTCTTCGGGCGCCTGCAACTGTGGCACCGCAGCGGCGGCAGGCAGAGCGAGCAGCAAAGCGGCGAGGACAGGGGATTTGTGCATTCGGTTATCAGATGCCGATCCGGCAAGCGGCGAATTCTGGCTTTCGTCAGCGCGCCGGCAAGAATCGGCGACGCTGGCAGCCGGCCACAAGGACTTGCCGCAGGCAGTATAGGATAAACCCTTAGGAAGCGTCGCGTGCCATCGACCGCGTGAGAATTCCAATATTTGACCACTTGCCAGAAACGCGATACATTCGCATCATCGGGGCGGTTTCGTTTGATTTTTAACTTATCTTTCCCCTCGTTGACTCGATCTGCAAACAAGCATGTCCAACCCTGAGAGAAGGAGTTTTCCCCCATGTCCGTTCATCTTTACCTGTCGCTGATCCCCGAGGCCCTGATTGCCTCGATGCTTCCCCCGGAAGAATTTGGCCAGTATTACGCCACCGGGCACCAATACAAGTCCAAGGGCCAGGCAATGTTCTTTGAGGTCGACCCTAGCTTTCGGCATGAGTTTTTCGACATTGACGGCGCCATCGCTCGTTGCGTTCCGTCCCCCGACGGCAAGCCCAAGAACTCGGTCTACGTGTCTTCCTACCGGGTTCTCGAGCACATCCCGGTGAGTGCCATCGGCAAGCTCTATCTGAGTACTGCCTACGGCCAGACGCTGGGTTTGTCGCGCAAGGAAGCGATTCCTGTCGACCGGGCAGGCTTGCACTTGTATCAGGATCTGGCGCCAGTGAATAGTCTGATCGTCAGCACACTCGATCCTGCCGCCCACTATGCCAGCGTCACCGCCAAGCCCGCCAAGTTCATCCGTTTTCCTGCCTTGTGCTTTGTCGAACTCGCGCTGGGGCAGTTGGCATCTGATCCTGAAAACGGCAGCGTGAACGATCTGCCGTACTCGTTCATCAACCATCTGCGTGAAGCGCTGATTGTTCTGAATCCGCAAACCAAGCAGAGCAAGCTGGTGCATCGGGTACACTCTCTGGAGTTCCCGTACCGCATGGTCAAGAATGGTTTCTATGTCGGTAATGGCCCGGATTTTGCGTATTACGCGATGCCATCGCACGAGGTCATGCGCCAGGAACACAGCACCTGGTGGCGCCTGGCCAACATCTAGGAAGGAAGCCAGTCGAGCAGAGGGCAGACCTGCCGCCTGCCCTCCTCGTCAAACTCGATGGGTGAGTACGCGAAAGCTTGCATCTCGATGCAGATCGCGGAAAATTGCGGAGTCGCCACCGGCAAAGTTCGGCAGGCTTCCCAGCAGTGAGGTGGCAGATCTTGCCTGCAACAAATCCATCCGGCAGTGTCCAGGAACAACCGCTGCCGCTGCCTGAACAGGCTTCCGGCATCCTGACCCAGGCCGCTGAAACGCTGATCAGCGTCATCATTCCGACCTACAACTATGCGCACCTGCTACCGCGCGCGCTCGCTTCGGTGCTCTCGCAGATGGCCGCCGACGTCGAACTGATCGTCGTCGATGATGGATCGACCGACGCGACCGCCGAAGTTCTGGCGGTTTACGCCGCTCGCCATCCGCAGTTGCGGCTGCTCGATCAGGCCAATGCGGGGGCAGCGGCGGCACGTAATCACGGGATTCGCAAGGCACGCGGGCGTTTTGCACTGCTCCTCGACGCGGACGACGAGTTGCTGCCGGGTGCGTTGGCGAATCTGCGCACGCTGCTGACAGAACATCCGGAGGCGGGAATGCTTCTCGGAGCGCAGGTTTCGGTCTACCCGGATGGTCGCGAGCGCCTGCGCCTGCCGACGCCGGTGCCCGGCGCTTCGCCGCGGCAACTGGCGAGTCGCTACCTGCTTGAAAAGCGTGTGTCGATTTCGCATGGCTGTTCGCTGTTCCGCCGTGATCTGCTCCTGCAAAGACCCTATCCCGAGCATCTGCGCGGCGGTGAAGACGTCGCGGTTTTTGCGCACCTGTTGGTCAGCGCCCCGGTCGCCGTCACTCGTGCGCCGCTGGCGCGCATCCACAAACATGCCGACAGCTTGCGGCATAACCGCGACAATGAAGAAGCGCGTGCGCTCGCGATGGTCTGCGAAGTCTTTGCCGGCTTGCCCCCGGAATGTCATTCGCTGCGCCGACGCTACCAGGCGCAACGCTATCTGTCCTTGTTCCGCACCGCCCTGCTGGCTGGCGAATGCTCGACGGCCAGGCACTTTTATCGTTGCGCCTTTCGCTTGAGCCCCTGGCAGGCCTTGCGCGCTCGCCACTTGCGCAAGGCCATTCGCTTGCTGGCATGCTGGTAAGGGATTGGATCGATGCGTTAATGAAGTCGCGTACGCGACTCAGGAATCTCCCCTCCCCCTCGCGGGGGAGGGGTCGGGGGAGAGGGAAACGGTCATGACTTTCATGAGTGGGGGCCTGCTATAGCCATGACCGATGGGAGAGTTTTTTGATGGTTGATGTGCTTGCCGCGCTACGGCGGATTTCACCGGTACAGATCGCCTTTCTCGGCAGCTTGCTGCTTTCGCTGATCGCCATCGCCGGCACGTTGACCCTTGCCAAGGACGCTGCACGTTACCTGTACGTCAGCCAGCAGATTGTCGAGCAAGGCCCGCGAGTGGCGTTCGATCTGTTCAGCTGGCCCTGGTTTTCGCTGTTGCTGGCGGCAACACAGCGGCTTTCCGGCCTTCCGCTGGAACTTACGGCCTACCTGTGGTGTGCTTTCCTGATGGCGGGAACCTGCGCCCTGCTGGTCGCGATCACGCAACGCTACGTGATCGACAGCGGTTATTGGGCTTGCCTGGTGGTGCTGTCGATTCCCGCCTTCAACCACCTGCGCTACGACATCATCCGGGAGTTCGGCTTCTGGTTTTTCTGCACCCTGGCGCTGTGGCTGATGCTGCGCTGGCTGGAACGTGCCGGCTGGCTGCGCGCGCTACTGCTGCAACTGGCCATTGCCGCTGCGGTGCTGTTTCGCATCGAGGCGGTTCTCCTGTTTCCGGTGCTGGCGTTGTGCCTGCTGGCCAATCTGAAGACACGCCAGGGCTGGCTGCGGCTGCTGCAGATCAATCTCCTGCCGCTGGCCGGAATCGCCGCCGCGGTGGTCTGGCTGCTTTCCGGGCATGCGCTCTCGCAGGAACGCGTCGACTACGTCCTGTCACTGGTGAATCCGCAGAATTTCCTGGCGCGCTTCAATCTGATGGCCAGCAAGTTTGCCGAAGTCGCGTTGGCGAAGTACTCCGCGGATGATGCCCGACGAATCGTCTTCTTTGGTTTGTTCTGCACCTTGATCAGCAAGTTTGTCGCGCTATGCGGGCCTTTCGCCCTGCCCCTGCTGTATCGTCCCGGCTGGTGTGGCGTCGCTGAGTACTGGCGAAAGTTCAGACCGATGGCCTGGGCCTGGCTGGTGTATTTTTGCCTGTTGCTGATTTTCTTCGTGCAGGAGCGTTTCATCAACTCACGTTACGTCAGCTTCCTGAATTTGCTGGCAGTCCCGTTGTTGACCCTGTTCGTGGTTTCTTTTGCCAGGGACTTTCCAAGGCTTGCGAAAATCCTCGTCACCCTGTCCCTGTTGGTGATGTTGCAGAATGTCGTCTCGTTCAGCCCGAAGAAAACCCATTACCTCGAAGCGGGCGCCTGGTTGGCACAACACACTCGTCCTGCAGACGCAATATTTTATGAGGACTCGCGGCTCGCCTATTACGCTGGCAGGGGTTACCCCTACATGCCGGTCGACCGCGAACAGGCGATGAGTGCCGAGCAGGCGCAGAATTTTCGCTATTTCGTACTCATCGCCAAGCCTGGCGACGCCGCACTGCAGATCTGGATGACGCAGCAACACAAGCAGGTGCTGAGTCGGTTCGCGAATCGCAAGGGCGATACTGTCCTGGTGATTGGCGATTGATGGCTGTCTGGCGGACGACGGTTTCTGAGAGTTTCTGAGAATCCGTCGCCCACTCAGCGCTCACTGAGCGCTGCTTCCTCCTGCTGGGTCGGGTAGTCGATGTAGCCCCGCGCACCGCCCTTGTATATCGTCGACGAGTTCCAGGGTGCCAGCGGTGCGCCGACGCGCAAGCGCTCGACCAGATCAGGATTGGCGATGAAGTGCTTGCCGAAGGCGATCAGGTCGCCGTTGTCGTTGCGCAGCGCGGCTTGCGCGCGCGCGCGGTCAAAGCCACCGCAGAGAATCATGGTGCCGGAATAGCAGGCGCGCAGATGCTGGAGAAGATCGCTTTGCGGATCGTGCATCCAGTTTCCCGACTGATCATAGACGTGCAGGTAGCTGATGCCCAACTGGTCCAGCTGACAGGCCAGATAGCCATAGGTGAACAATGGCGCCGGATCCGGTTGCATTTCATGCGCGGTCCCCAGCGGCGAGATACGTACCCCGACGCGCTCGCTACCGACTGCTTCGGCGACTGCGGCGGCGGTTTCCAGGAGGAAGCGCCAACGCTTGTGGGTTGCGCCGCCATACGCGTCAGCACGATCGTTCAGATAAGGGCAGCGAAACTGATCGAACAGATAGCCGTTCGCGGCATGGATCTCGACGCCGTCGAAGCCCGCTGCCATGGCATTCCGCGCCGCGCCGGCGAAATCAAGGACGATCTCCCTGACTTCCTCGGTGCGCAGCGCGCGCGGCGGATCGCAGGGCAGCAGCACCGGATCCTTGCCGCCAACGAGCACCGGCACCCGGTCGTTCTGCAGGCCGATCGTGCTCGGGCCAACGGGTGGCGAAGCGTCGGCGCGCAGACTGCAGTGACCGACGCGTCCGACATGCCAGAGCTGCAGGTAGATACGCCCGCCCTGGCGATGCACTGTCGTGGTGACTTGTCTCCAGCCGGCGATCTGGGCAGCGCTGTAAATCCCCGGTGTGCGGGCGCAACCGCGAGCCTGCGGCGAAACCGGCGTCCCTTCGGCAATGATCAGGCCAGCCGAAGCGCGCTGCGCGTAGTACGTGGCAGTCATTGCGGACGCTGCAAGTTGTGAGTCGGTGGCGCGGTTGCGATTCATGGGCGCCATCACGACACGGTTCGGCAGCGCCAGGCCGCCGAGCGAATAGCGAGAGAACAGTTTCCTGGACATGGTTTTTACCTCCAATGGTGCCTCTGCACGGTACAGAGCAAGTTGCGTGCCAGCAGATCCGCCCAGCGCAAAGCGCGGGAGATTCCATAACGCACTGCGCAGGAATCATGCCTCCCCGAGGTTTCGGATTGGTGACTGTGGCGGGACACGGAAGGCGATGCTCGGAGAGCAAGGCACAGGCACCAGATCTACGACAATGATGGTGCTTCAGAAACCCCAGATCTGGTTGGCACGCACAAAGCCTGCCGGCCCGTCGCGATGGCGCACCTTGACCCAGCCGCCGGGTGAGGTTTCGAGATACTCCAGAGAAACGTTCTTTTCCGCTTCGAAGACGAGCGCTGCGGCCTCGTCGGCGCTTTGCCGGATCTGGGCGCGCGCAACGGTGACGATCACCGAACGCCGCTTGACGAGAGACGCAGCCTCGATCCACGCCAGGCCGCCATCGGCATCGCGTACCTTCGACCATCCCTCGAGGTTGACCACCAACTCGACCGGCGTGCCCCGCTTGATGACGAACAGCTTGCTGCCTCTTTGCGACGGCGCATCGTAGAGCACCGTCGCCACGTTGACGGTGCGATACTCGATCGCCAGCGCAGGCACGGCCAGGCCTGCAGCCAGCAACAGGCTCAACAGCCGCTTCATCGACAGGCCCTTACTGGATCGTCGCGGCGCCCGATGCATCCTTCGCCGCTTCCTGCAGTCGAGACATGTACAGGGCCTCGAAATTGACCGGCTGCAACAGAACCGGCGGGAATCCGGCACGGATCACGGCATCGGAAACGACTTCGCGAGCGTAGGGGAAAAGAATGTTGGGACAGGCAATCGACAGCAAGGGCTCCATATTCTCGCTTGGAACGTTCTGGATACGGAAGATGCCAGCCTGACCGACCTCGACGAGAAAGACTGTTTTCTCTTCGATCTTGGAAGTCACGGTGGTCGTCAAGGTAACTTCGAAGACACCCTCGCCGATACCCTGGGCATTGGTCTGCAACTGAATGCTGACCTTGGGAGCCTCTCGCTCGAGAAAAATCTGCGGTGCATTGGGTACTTCAACCGACAAATCCTTGATGTAGAGTTTCTCGATCGCAAATACGGGGTTGTCCTGCGTGGGGATTTCTTGTTCGCTCATGGTAATTCTTTGACCTTTGCTGTGAAATGGTGGGTAAAGCTCGGGAAGTGGGTGAGAGTGGGTGTCAAACGCTTTCACCCGCAAGCAAGGGCATCAGTTTGCCCGCACGATCGAGCGCAAGAAGCTCGTCGGAACCACCGACATGCGTCTCGCCGATGTAGATCTGAGGAACGGTGCGCCTGGCAGTTCTTTCGAGCATCTCGGCACGGCGCGCGGGATCCAGATCGATACGCACTTTCTCGATGTCCACGACGCCACGGGCGCGCAACAGTTGCTCGGCGCGAACACAGAAGGGACAGACAGCAGTCGAGTACATCAGCACACGCGGCATGGCGGTCATCTGCGTGCGCCTTTCTTGAGCGGCAGACCGGCTTCGACCCAGGCTACCGTACCACCGTCGAGCGTGTGCACCTTGGAGAAACCGAGCTTGGCCAGTGTCGAGCAGGCAGCGGACGAACGTGCGCCCGACTGGCAGACCAGGATCACCGGAGTGTCCTTGAACTGCTCCAGCTCGCCAACACGTTCCGCGAGCGATCCCGCAGGAATGTTGCGTGAATCGCAGAGGTGCCCGGAAACGTACTCATTGGGCTCGCGAATGTCGATCAGCTGCGCATTCTCGCGGTTGATCAGCAGTGTTGCCTGCGTCGGTGTGAGCGAATTGCCCCCCCCCGGACGACGCACCGAGAGCCCCAGCAGCATCGCGCCACTCACCACGGCGACGGCTACCAGAAGAATGTTCTGTTGTATGAATTCCAATTGAAGCTCCAGAAACTGACACGGCTACGAACCCGGGCAACCCTCAAGACTCCGGCAAGACAAGCGTATGCCGGACGCAGGAGGTGCCCTAATCGCCGCAGAAAACCTCGCGCATCATGCCAATCAACTGCAGCGTGCGGGCGTCACCAACACGATAGTAGACCCGATTGGCGTCCTTGCGCGCGAGCAGAACGCCCTTTTCGCGAAGGATTGCAAGGTGCTGGGAAATATTGCTTTGCGAAGTGCCTACGGCCTCGACAATCTCTTGTACACAAGCATCCTGATCACCAATCACGCACAGAATCTTGAGGCGCAAGGGATGCGATATCGATTTCAGCGCACGTGCCGCCTGCTCGATATGTTCCTGCTTGTCGATGACACTGGTCCGGATAGGCACGATATGACCGAATCTCTGATTATCCTATAATCGCCGATTATAGAGCAATACTCTGACCGTGGGAGAAGCTCCCGCACCGTGACGAAAGTCACACCCCTGGACAGGTTCTCGCAAGCCGACCCAGGTTTCAGCAAGGCGTGTGTTACTCATCAACGAGAAACGACTCTTTTCCCTTCCGTACCGCCAGACGCGGCGGAACCAGGTCGACCATGGCCCGGCCAGTGCAAAGCGGCTCGACAGCGCCCCCGACGCGGCGGCGGCCCTTGTCGATCGGATCGTGATGCATCCGGATGATCTGCCGGCAGAGGTAGGTCGGAAGAGCTGGCGATGGCTGATCGACGTGCTGCTGCTTGCGGCGGCACTGCTGGCGGCCGGCAGCGCCGCCAGCGCAAGCCAGAACGCCATGGAAAAGGCAGCGGCCTCGCCGGGCCAAGTCGCCGAACGTCAGGACGACCTGAAATCTCTGCGTTCCCAGATCGATACGCTGCGCAAGGAAATCGCCAGCGCCGAAGGGTCGCGCAGAGATGCCATGGATCAGTTGCAGGATGCCGAGCGTGCCATCTCGTCCACCCAGCGTGGACTGCACGAGCTGACGACACAGATCGACAAGCTGAAGGTAAAGCTCAAGGATCTCGGCAGCCAGTCGCGCGAACTCGAACAGGAACTGAACGCACAACAGGCGCAACTGGAAAAGCTGCTCTACCGACAGTACCTGCGCGGCACCCCGGATCCGCTGCGACTGTTCCTCAACGGAGACGATCCCAATCAGCTGGCTCGCGATCTCCACTATCTCGAGGCGATTGGCCGGGCGCGGGGACAGATCCTGCGCGAAGTCGAGGCCACCCTGCAGCGCAAGCAGACGCTCGTCGCCGACACCCGCCAGCAGGCCGCACTATTATCCGCCAGCGAGGCCCGGCAGAAGGAAGAGCATGCCAAGCTGCTTGCCCAGCGCCAGCAGCGCCAGGCGATGCTCGACAGGCTATCGGATCAGATCATGGCGCAGCGGCGCGAGATCGGCAATCTGCAACGCGACGAAAAACGTCTGACCGAACTCGTTGATCGTCTATCGAAAATCATCGCCACCAGAGCAACCGAAGCGCGGGAGAGTCGCCGGGAGGCGCAACGGGCGGCGCCACGGGAAGCGCATCGACGTGAGGTGCCGCAGCCAGAAACATCCCAGGTGAAGCCCTTGCGAACACCGCCCGCCGACCGGGAGAAGCCGGAGCGCGTCATTGCGCCGCCCGCCGATGAAGATCCGGCAGGCAGTGCAGCGGCGCCGGATGCACGTGCAGAGAATCCACCGCCGGTCGCTGGCAAGCTTGCCAGAATGAAAGGGCAACTGCGCCTGCCGACTCACGGCTCGATCAGCAATCGCTTTGGTGCCCCGCGCCAGGAAGGCAGCACCTGGAAGGGTCTGTTCATCCTCGCCAGTACCGGCAGCGAGGTACGGAGCATCGCTGCCGGTCGGGTGGTTTTTGCCGAATGGATGCGCGGCTTCGGCAATCTGCTGATCGTTGACCATGGTGGCAGCTACCTGTCGATCTATGCCAACAACGATTCGCTGCGCAAACAGGTCGGCGACGAGGTGCATGCTGGCGAAGCAATCGCCACGGTGGGCAACAGCGGTGGGAATCCTGAATCCGGTTTATACTTTGAGCTTCGTCACCAAGGGAAACCGCTCGATCCGCTGGCTTGGGTTGGCCCGAAATGAGGTGCACACAGGAGTGAGACAAATGGGTAAGTTGAAACAGGCCGGACTGCTTTGCGCCGGGGTGGTTGGTGGCGTTCTGATCAGCCTGCAGTTTTCGGCGATCGCCGACAAGGAAACGCGCGCCAGTCTGCCTGTTGAGGAACTGCGCACCTTTGCCGAGGTGTTCAATGCCATCAAGACCGGCTACGTCGAGCCGGTCGACGACAAGAAGCTGATTACACATGCCATCAGTGGCATGCTCTCCAACCTCGACCCGCACTCGAGTTACCTCGACGCCGATGCTTTCAAGGATCTGCAGGTCGGCACGCAAGGCGAGTTCGGCGGCATCGGCATCGAAGTCGGCATGGAAGACGGACTGGTGAAGGTGGTTTCGCCGATCGAGGACACGCCTGCCTACCGTGCCGGAGTGAAACCCGGCGACATGATTTTCAAGATCGACGACACGCTGGTCAAGGGACTGACCCTGAGCGAAGCAGTCAAGCGCATGCGCGGCAAGCCGAAGTCCCAGATCCGGTTGTCGATCATCCGCAAGGGCGAAGCCAAACCGCTGGACATCACGCTGATGCGCGAAGTGATCAAGGTGCAAAGTGTCAAGTCGAAACTCCTCGACGACGGCTATGCTTATCTGCGCATCACCTCTTTCCAGGAAAATACCGGCGCTGCGGTGGTCAGGCATCTGACCGAACTCTTCAAGCCTGGTCCGCTCAAGGGCCTGGTACTCGATCTGCGCAACGATCCAGGGGGTCTGCTCAACAGCGCCGTCGGCGTCTCGGCGGCCTTCCTGCCGTCGGACATCCTGGTTACCTCGACCGATGGACGCACCCCCGATGCCAAGCACCGCTTTTCCGCATCGCCCGCAGACTATCTGCGCGGCAGTCGTGATGATTACATGAAGGCGCTGCCGCCCGAGGCACGCAAGGTGCCGATGGTGGTACTGGTCAATGGCGGCTCTGCTTCGGCGTCCGAAATCGTCGCCGGTGCGCTGCAGGACCACAAACGTGCGATCATCCTCGGCACCACGACCTTCGGCAAGGGCTCCGTGCAAACCGTCCTGCCATTGCCCGGGAACACCGCAATCAAACTGACGACCGCACGCTACTTCACACCGTCGGGCCGTTCGATCCAGGCCAAAGGCATCGTGCCGGACATCGTCGTCGAAGAGAATGCCAATGGCAGCTCGGCCGAGCGTTTGCGCGAAGCCAACCTTGATCACCACCTGGACAACAACAAGGATCCCACCCCTGCGGTCAAGGAGGCTCCCGCCAAACCGCCCAGCAAGGCTGCGCCGGTCAAGCCGAAAAGCGGCGCGACGAAGGAAGAGCCGGAAGAGACCTCCGAGATCCCGAGCCGCGAAATCGCTTCGAAAAAGGATTACCAGTTGAACCAGGCGCTGAATCTTCTGAAGGGTATGCAGATCATGCAGAGCCAGCGCTAAACTGGTCTTGCGGAGTGAAGAAAGTGAAACGACCCGAGGTGACAGCGCACAAGGCGGTTCCGATCCGCAAACAGAGGAACATCCTGTTTGCCAAGTTCCCGCCGGGCCAGGTACCTGAAGCCTGCGATTTCCTCGGCAGGCTTGAGGATCTGCAACTTGAACGGCGTGCGCAGCCGCGTGCTCTCGGCGTCGCCTACGATCTCCGCCGCCACTGCCTGCAGGAACTCGAAGGCACGCTCGAAGACCAGGGCTACCACCTCGACAACACGCTGATGAGCAAGATGATGCGGGCACTGATCTACTATGTCGAGGAAACGCAACTGCACAATCTCGAAGCCCCTGAACGGCCGCTCAAACGCTCGCAGTCGGAAGCCTACACGCACGCCTGGGAGCGCCATCTGCACGGCGACCACGACGACACCCCGCCGGAGTGGCGCGAATACAAGTAAGGCCCGGCCGATGAACGACGGACAGTTGCTGCGCTACAGCCGACACATCCTGCTGGAAGAAATCGGTGTCGAAGGGCAGCAACGGATACTCGAAGCGAAGGTGCTGATCGTCGGCGCCGGCGGCCTGGGCTCGCCGGCCGCACTCTATCTCGCGGCTGCCGGCGTTGGACGAATCACCCTCGCCGACGGGGATACGGTGGACCTCACCAACCTGCAGCGCCAGATTCTCCACACGCAGGAGCGCATCGGCCAGCCGAAAGCCCTGTCCGGGCAGGCCGCACTACGTGGAGTCAATCCCGAGGTGGTGGTCGAAGCGATCACCACCCGCCTGGCTGGCGCAGCACTGCAGGCCTTGATCGCCGATGCGGACGTGGTTCTCGATTGCTGCGACAACTTTGCCACCCGACACGCGGTTAACCGGGCCTGCGTCAGGCACCGTACGGCACTGGTTTCCGGCGCAGCGATCCGCTTTGCCGGACAGCTCGCGGTATTCGATAGCAGTCGCGATCACACTCCCTGTTACCACTGTCTGTTTCCCGAAGCCGATGCGGTCGAAGAGGAACGCTGCGCGGTGATGGGGGTATTCGCACCGCTCACCGGCATCATCGGCACGATGCAGGCAGCCGAAGCCCTCAAGCTGATCACCGGATGCGGCGAGGTGGTGCTTGGCCGTCTCTGGTTACTCGATGGGCTGTCGATGGAATGGCGCAGCATCAAGTTCGGACGGGACCCGGAGTGTCCGGTATGCGCCGGGCTCAACTGAAGCGGGCGAGCAGACGCAGGTCGGGACCCAGCGAACGGACGTCGCGAATCGCCAGCATGTGCCGGGCAGCCAGCGATTCCAGCGCCGGCAGGTCGAACATGCCGCGCGCCGCATCACCGATCAGACAGGGAGCGAGATAGAGCAGCAGTTCATCGACCAGAGCTGCGCGCAGCAGCGAACCACTGAGTCCGAAACCGGCCTCGGCATGCACTTCGTTGATGCCACGCCGGGCGAGTTCGTTGAGCAGGGCCGGCAGATCCACCTGTCCAGCGGGCCCGGGCAGAAGCACGACTTCGGCGCCGCGCTGCCGCAGAGCAGCGATCCTGGCGCGGGCATCGACAGCGGCGGCGACCAGCACCGTGCCATCGTCGAGCACTCTGGCGTCGAGCGGCAGTTCGAGGCGGCTGTCTACGACCACCTTCAAGGGCTGACGCAATTCTCCGGACAGGTCTTCCACAGCACGCACATTGAGTTGCGGATTATCGTGGCGAACCGTGCCGATGCCGGTCAGGATCGCACAGGCACGCGCTCGCCAGCGATGGCCATCCTGCCGTGCCGCCGGGCCGGTCAGCCACTGGCTGGCACCATTCTGCAGCGCCGTCTTGCCATCGAGGCTAGCCGCCAGCTTCAGCCGCAGCCATGGCCGGGAACGAGTCATGCGTGCGACGAAGCCGATATTGATTTCGTGCGCCTCGGCAGCCAGCAAGCCACACTCGGCCAGCAGTCCGGCCGCGCGCAGGCTGGCCAGCCCCTGCCCGGCGACCAGTGGATTGGGATCCTGCATCGCGGCGACCACCCTTGTCACCCCGGCGGCCAGCAGCGCTGCGGCGCAGGGAGGCGTTCGGCCATGGTGACTGCAGGGTTCGAGGGTGACATACACGGTAGCCCCACGCGCTTTCTCGCCAGCGGCCTGCAAGGCGTGAACTTCGGCATGCTCCGCCCCGGCACGCACATGCCAGCCTTCACCGACGACCTGTCCGGCGTTGACGATGACACAGCCGACGCGCGGATTGGGCGTCGTGGTGTACAGGCCGCGCTCGGCAAGGCGAAGCGCAAGCGCCATGAATTGGTGATCCGCCGCGCTGAACGCCGGCGCCATCAACGGCCGAGTGGCTGCGTAGGATGCGGCACTTCTGGGGAAACTTCGCGAATGACCTTGGAGAACTCGTCTACGTCCTCGAAATTCCGATACACCGAAGCGAAGCGGACGTAAGCCACCTTGTCGAGTTTCTTCAACTCGCGCATGACCATTTCACCCAGCTTCTCCGAAGCCAGTTCGCGCTCGCCCAGCGCCAGCAGTTTTTCCTCGATACGGGCAATCGCCGCCTCGACGGCCTCGACGCTGACCGGTCGCTTGCGCAGCGCCAGCCAGAGACTGGCGGCAAGTTTTTCGCGGTCGAAATCGACCCGCGAGCCGTTCTTCTTGATGACTTGCGGGAGGCGCAAGCCAGCCCGCTCATAAGTCGTGAAGCGCTTGTCGCAGGTCAGACAGCGTCGCCGCCGCCGCACGATGTCGCCGTCGTCGTTGATGCGGGTGTCGGCGACGGCGGTTTCGTCAGCGCCGCAGAACGGGCATTTCATCTCGCCGAGCCGCCATAGACCGGGAATTTCCGGCACAGCTTCGAGACATCGGCGCGCACTCGCGCCAGCACATCGGCGTCGGTGGGCGCATCGAGCACATCGGCGATCAGGTGGGCAACCTGCTCGGATTCGATCTCGGTGAAACCGCGCGTGGTCATCGCCGGCGAACCGAGGCGGATACCCGAAGTCACGAAGGGCTTCTGCGGATCGTTCGGGATGGCATTCTTGTTGACCGTCATGTGTGCGGCGCCGAGCAGCGCCTCGGCATCCTTGCCGGTAATGTTCTTGGCGCGCAGATCGACCAGGAAGACGTGCGATTCGGTGCGACCCGAGACGATGCGCAGTCCCCGTTCATCTGCCAACACCCTTGACAGTACGCGGGCGTTGGCGACCACCTGCTCCTGGTAATCACGGAAAGCAGGCGTCAGGGCCTCCTTGAAGGCCACCGCCTTGGCCGCGATCACATGCATCAGGGGGCCGCCCTGCAGACCGGGGAAAATCGCCGAATTGATCGCTTTTTCGTGCTCGGCCTTCATCAGGATGACGCCGCCGCGCGGGCCGCGCAGCGTCTTGTGCGTCGTCGAGGTAACGACATCAGCATAGGGTACCGGGTTGGGATAGCAACCGGCAGCGATCAGGCCTGCGTAGTGCGCCATGTCGACCATGAAAATCGCGCCGATTTCCTTGGCAACCTTGGCAAAACGCTCGAAGTCGATATGCAGCGAGTATGCCGACGCACCGGCGATCAGGATGCGCGGCTTGTGCTCGCGCGCCAGCGCTTCCATCTGCGCGTAGTCGATCGCTTCGTTCCGGTCGAGACCATAGGCCACGACCCTGAACCACTTGCCGGACATATTGAGCGGCATGCCGTGTGTGAGATGGCCACCTTCGGCAAGACTCATTCCCATGATGGTGTCGCCCGGTTTGGCAAAAGCCATCAGCACTGCCTGATTGGCCTGCGACCCGGAATTGGGCTGAACGTTGGCGGCTTCGGCAGCAAACAGTTTCTTGAGGCGGTCGATAGCCAGTTGCTCGGCGACGTCGACATGTTCACAGCCGCCGTAATAGCGCTTGCCGGGATAACCTTCGGCATACTTGTTGGTCAGTTGCGAACCCTGCGCGGCCATCACCGCGCGGCTCACATAGTTCTCGGAGGCGATCAGCTCGATATGCTCTTCCTGACGCCGATTTTCGTTCTCGATGACCTTCCAGATCTCGGGATCCACTTTCGCCAGGGTGTCTTTATCGGAAAACATGATGCGCCTCTCAAGCCTTGAAAAGGCCCGAATTGTAGCACGCGTGGCGGTTCCCGGATTTGGCAGCCGGGAAGCCCTCAATAAGCAGCAGGTTTTTGCCAGGCTGCTGGTTTACCAGCGGGAGCGGCATTACCGTTCAACCAGAGCATGCCTGCCTACGGCTGGCTCGCATTGACGGCAGCCGCCTCAGCGCAGGTTTCGCTGACCGGGGTGACGGTGACGGCAACGTCGAGTTCGTGCGCGTCACCACCGAGAATGACGCCGCGCAGCGGGGAGACGTCGGAAAAATCGCGCCCCCAGGCGAGCGTGATGTGCTGCGTGTCGGGCAACAGGTTGTTGGTCGGATCGAAGTCCACCCAGCGCCCGCCTTCGAGTCCCGGGCAATACACCGAAACCCAGGCGTGCGAAGCGTCGGCGCCGACCATGCGCGGCTTCCCTGGTGGCGGATGGGTGAGCAGGTAGCCGCTGACGTAACGCGCGGCGAGGCCCTGCGAACGCAGGCAGGACAGCATCAGGTGCGCGAAGTCCTGACAAACGCCACGCTTTTCGGCCAGCACCTCGAGAACCGGGGTAGCGACGGTCGTTGCCTCGGGGTCGAACTCGAACTCGTTGTAGATGCGGCTCATCAGCGCCTGCACCGCTTCCAGTACCGGCCGGCCAGGGGTGAAGCAGGGTCTGGCATAAGCGGCAAACTCGCGCTTGACGCGCACATAGGGCGATTCGAACTGGAAACAGCTGGCGTCGAGCAGGACGGGACGAGAACCGTAGGCAAGTGCGTCTCGCACCGTTTCCCACGCCGGCGAAGCGCGCAGGTAGCGGGGTGATGATGCTGGTTGCGGCGGCCTGGCTTCGCCAGCATTCGTGGTCGCGCCGCCCATCAGGACAGTGAGTGCGTCAACCGGCAAGTGCGGCAATACCTCGATGGTGCTCTCGGCGCGGACGCTGAGGCTGTCGTGCGGAAATTCGATCGTCAGCTCCCGCACCGGATTGCCGAAGCAATCATGGCGCTCACGCGCAGTGGTTACTTCCGGAGCCACGCTGATCTGATGCGCCAGACAGCGCTGCCAGGCACATTCGCGCGGCGTCAGATGCAGGAGCTGGCGCGACAGCGACACCGGGCTGTCGTAGCTGTAGATCGTCTCGTGAACAATGTGATAGCGGGCGGCGCTCGGGTTCACGGCGATCACGAGGTGAGGGTGGGCCGACTGACGTCGCTGACATGACTGAAATAGCGCATCGCCAGGCGGTCCGAAAGCGTTGCCGCGGCGAGTGAAACCTCGCCGAGGATCGCTGCCAGCGCGAGGCAGGGATCGCAGGCACGACACTCGCTGAAGCTCTGCCCCTCGAAACGCCCGAGGTCGAAGCCTTGCAGGCGCGCCAGCTCTTGGCGCAGGGCCTGGTCACGCGGACCGCCGAGCAGGCGCGTCAGGTTGTCGAGGTAACGGACGAGGATTTGCAATTGGAAGGCCACCGAATGCGGGTTGCCTTCGTCGAAGACGATCAGGTCGAGCGTCGGCAGGACCTGTGGCTGGGTCATGTAGCGCGAACGGTAGGTGATGATGCTGTCGGTCAGTTCGAGCAGCCATTCCAGGCTGCCGGCAGCACGTGTCGAGTCCAGGAGCAGGAACTGCGCGACGGTGTTGGCGAGGAAAACGAGTCTTTCGATCCGCCTGCCGATGATCAGAAAACGCCAGCCGTCGTCACGGGTCATGTTGTCCATCGCAAAACCGGCCAGCGAGGAGGAAACGAGCAGAACCTGGTCGAGGAAGGCGAGCACCTCGCTGAGCTCGGGTTGGCCGACTTCGGCCACGGTCTTGGCGTAGCGTTGCAACTGTTGTTGCAGACGATTGATCGCATGCCAGTTGTCGAGCGAGAAACGCTCGCGTACCTGCGTGGCGACCCACAGCAGGCGGCGAATGTCGCCCGCGAGGCCCTCGCCCGATTCCTTGCCACAAACTGCGGCAAGCAGTTGCGCTTCGAGTGACAGCTCGGGCGCTGGCGGGCCGATCTTTGTAGGACTGCCCGTCTCGGCTTCGCTGACGGCCGGCAACAACTGCAGGGCACGGCAGAGGTCGAAAGCCGAGGTCAGTGCCGGCAGAATGTCGGCGCCGGTATCCACCAGACGTGACAGCGCGACGCGCAGGAGGCGCGAGGTCTTGTCGGTTCGTTCGGCGTAACGGCCGAACCAGTACAGGTTCTCGACCACTCGCGACGACAGGTTGCGACCGCCGCGCACCAGGTCGGCTTTGCCGACCGAGTGCTTGAGCAGGCTGAAGGTATTGACCGCCTGGTCGGTCAATACCCAGGTGTCCTTGCTCGAGCCGCCGCGCTGCATCGAGATGACCCGCGCATTGGAAGCCGCAGAGACGCGCGTCAGGCCACCCGGCATCACCACGTAGCCGCTCGGGGTGGCGGCGACAAAGACGCGCAGGCCCACACCGCGCGGCAGCAGATGACGGTCATGGCGGGTACTCCAGGTCGGCGCCTCGGAAAAATTGACCAGTTCCTGGGCGACATAGGCCTGTGGCCGCGTCTTCAGGCGGGCGATCATTTCTTCGCGCGGGCTGCCGATCAGTTCGTTACCAAAGACCGGATCGAAACGCTGTGAGGGATACGAGCCCTTGATCACCAGTTTGTCGAGGTGCTCGATGGTGAACTCGAGCGCCGCCTGCTCGCCGCACCACCAGGTGGCTACGGAAGGCATTGCCAGCGGCTCACCGAGCAGCTTTTCGCAGGCGCCGGGCAGAAATCCCGGCAGTGCCGCGGATTCGAGCAGGCCGCTGCCAAGGGCATTGGCGACCAGCACCTTGCCGGCACGCACGGCCTGCAAGAGTCCCGGCACGCCGAGTGCCGAATTGCCGCGCAGTTCGAGTGGATCGCAGTAGTCATCGTCAAGCCGGCGCAGAATCGCATGCACGCGGCGCAGGCCACTGAGCGTGCGCATGTAGACGCAGTCACCGCGCACCGTCAGATCATGTCCCTCGACCAGCGGGAAACCGAGATAGCGCGCCAGATAGGCGTGTTCAAAGTAGGTTTCGTTGTAGGGCCCCGGGGTCAGGAGAACGATCAGCGGCGCCTCGCTGGCCGGCGCTGCCCAGTAGGCGAGACTGTCCTGGAGTTGGCGGAAGAAGGAAGCGAGATGCTGGACATGCAGGTCGCGGAACTGTTCGGGAAAGACGCGGCCAATGATGGTCCGGTTTTCGAGCGCGTAACCCGCACCCGAAGGCGCCTGCGTGCGGTCGGCGATTACCCACCAGCGGCCGTCAGGCGAACGTGCGAGGTCAACGGCGCAAAGATGCAGGTAGATATCACCAGCCGGTCTGACCCCCTGGCATGGCCAGAGAAAATTGTTGTGGCCAAAGACCAGTGCCGGCGGCAGGCTGCCGTTCTTCAGCAACTCCTGCGGACCATACAGATCCTTGAGCACGGCGTTGAGCAGGCGCGCGCGCTGCGTCACGGCGCTGGTCAGTTCCTGCCACTCGCCGGTTGACAGGATCAACGGCAAAGGATCGAGCTCCCATGGCCGATCGGCGCCCTTCAGGTCGGCATAGACATTATAGGTGACGCCATTTTCGAGAATGCGCCGGCGTACGTAATCGACCCGGTGGCGCATCTGCTCGGGTGTTGCCGCATCGAGGTGGGCAAGGAACGGTTGCCACGCCGGGCGAACACTACCGTCCTCGGCGAGCATTTCGTCGAAACGGTCGGTTTTCTTCTGGTAACTGGAAAGCAGGGATTGCGGCATGAAAAAAGCGCAGGAGTGCTTGCTCCTGCGCCGAGTAGTTTCAGGATCGCCGCAAGTCTAACGTAAACGGGAAGCCGGTATTGATTGGTGCGGGCTGTATATCGATTTCACCAGGCGTGTGGCCAAATGGCGTGAAGCGCGCCAGACGGCGACCTTCCGCCTCGTTGGCGTTGACCGGGTAGCGGTCGGGGTTGCGTCCACCGGGGTGTTCGACGTGATACTGGCAACCCCCGAGCGAGCGCTTCATCCAGGTATCGACGAGGTCGAAAACCAGTGGCGCGTGCACACCAATCGTCGGATGCAGCGCCGATGGCGGATGCCAGGCCCGGTAACGCACGCCGGCCACAAACTCACCCGGCTTGCCGGTCGAGCGCATCGGCAAGGCGCGGCCGTTGCAGCCGATCACATAACGATCACTGGCCATGCCGGTCACCTTGAGCTGCACCCGTTCCAGCGAGGAGTCGACGTAGCGCACGGTGGCACCGACTGCCCCCTGCTCGCCCATCACATGCCAGGGTTCGAGGGCATGCCGCAGTTCCAGCTCGATGCCCAGCGCCGTGATGCGGCCGTGCAACGGAAAACGGAACTCGAAATGCGGCGCAAACCACGCGCTTTCAAGTGCATAACCGGCGCCGCGCAATTCACTGAGCACGTCTTCGAAATCCTGTTGCACGAAGTGCGGCAGCATGAAGCGGTCGTGCAGTTCGGTTCCCCAGCGCACCAGGCGCTCCGGCGCGTAGGGGGTACGCCAGAAGCGGGCGATCAGCGCCCGCAGCAGTAGCTGCTGGGCCAGCGACATGCGCGCGTGCGGTGGCATTTCGAAAGCGCGCATTTCCAGCAGACCGAGGCGACCGGTGGGGCCATCGGGAGAGTACAGCTTGTCGATGCAGAACTCCGCGCGGTGCGTATTGCCCGTCGAGTCGATCAACAGATTGCGCAGCACGCGGTCGATGATCCAGGGGGCGATGCACTCCGCCCCTTCGGCAGTCGGTTGCGGGAACTGGCTGAAGGCGATCTCCAGTTCATAGACCGAATCGTTGCGCGCCTCGTCGACTCGCGGCGACTGACTGGTCGGGCCGATGAACAGGCCCGAGAAAAGATAGGACAGCGATGGGTGGTTATGCCAGTAACTGATCAGGCTGCGCAACAGGTCCGGGCGGCGCAGGAAAGGCGAGTCGAGGACGCTGGCACCACCGAAGACGAAGTGGTTGCCACCGCCGGTGCCGGTGTGGCGACCGTCGAGCATGAACTTTTCCGTACAGAGACGCGACAGATGCGCAGCTTCATAGAGATGTGTCGTCCTTTCGACGAGTTCATCCCAGTTTGCTGACGGCTGAATGTTGACTTCGATCACCCCGGGATCGGGCGTCACCCGGAAGTTGGTCAGGCGCGGATCCGACGGCGGCTCGTACCCTTCGACGATGACCGGTGTGGCCAGTGCCGCGGCCGTGGCCTCGACCGCGGTCACCAGTTCGAGGTAGTCATCGAGCGTCTCGGTCGGCGGCATGAAGATATACAACACGCCATTGCGTGCCTGCGTCGACAAGGAGGTGCGCGTGACCAATGCCGGCGACAGGCTTCCTGGCTCGCCAGCATCCCCGGCAGCATGCGCCAGCGACTCGGCGGCACGGTCGAGCGCCTGCTCGGAAAAGTGTTCGCTGGTGACCGCGGCGGCTTCGGCGCTCAGGCTCTCACTGTGGCTGACCGCATAGCGTGCCTGCATATCTGCATGGTCGGGTAGCGGTGAAAAGCGTTGCGTAGGATCGGGAGAATGAATGTACGGATAGTCGGATTTGGCCACCCAGGGTTGCGAGTCCAGCGGCAGGCGGTAGCCGATTGGCGAATCGCCCGGCACCAGATAGCAACGACCCGCGCGCAGGAACCATGGCCCGCTTTGCCAGCCACCCTGCGGCCGGCGCTTGAGCGGCAGGACATAGCCGACCACCTTGTCGAGCCCCTGACGAAAAACCTTCGCCAGACGGTCGCGTTCAATCGGGTCGTCGAGGCGGGCATTGAAGGGATCGACGTTGACCGGCAGGCGATGTTCGCGCCAGAGGTAATAGTACACATCTTCGAAGGCCGGGAATACATGCTTCGGGTCGAGCGTTAGCAACTCGGCGAGTTTGATCAGGAAGCGCCCGGCAAGAACTTCGTCGGCACCGTAGTCGCGGGTTTCGTCGGCATACAGCGCCGGATTGTTCCACACCGGCTGGCCATCACGCCGCCAGAAGCAGTTCAGCGACCAGCGCGGCAACTGTTCGCCAGGATACCATTTGCCTTGCCCGAAATGCTGCAAACCCTGCGGCGCGTACCGCGCACGCAGGCGCTGAAAGATTTCCGCGGCGCGCAGGCGTTTGGTCGGCCCGAGCGCGTCGATGTTCCATTCGGCGCCGTCGTGGTCGTCAATCGAGACGAAAGTCGGTTCGCCGCCCATCGTCAGGCGCACGTCGGCACTGACCAGATCCGCGTCGATCTGATGGCCGAGCGCTTCGATCGCCGACCATTGTGCTTCGTCATAGGGCTTGGTGACCCTGGGCGCTTCCCAGACGCGCTCGATTTTCATGTGGTGCTCGAACTCGCATTCACAGGCCTCGGTGAAGCCCGTGATCGGTGCCGCCGAAGACGGTTGCGGCGAACACGCCAGCGGAATGTGCCCTTCCCCGGCGAACAGGCCCGAGGTCGGATCGAGGCCGATCCAGCCGGCGCCCGGCAGGTACACCTCGCACCAGGCGTGCAGGTCGGTGAAGTCATGGTCGGTTCCCGATGGACCATCCAGCGATTTGACGTCGGGCACCAGCTGAATCAGGTAACCCGAAACGAAGCGCGCCGCCAGGCCGAGATGGCGCAGCACCTGCACCAGTAACCAGGCGGAGTCACGGCAAGAGCCACGCGCCAGTTCGAGGGTTTCCTCGGGCGTCTGCACGCCGGGCTCGAGACGGATGACGTAACCCACTGCTCGCTGCACCTGCCGGTTCAGGTCGACCAGAAAATCGACGCTGGCGCGCGGCTCGGAGGGAACCGTCTCCAGGAAACTACGCAGCAGCGGCGTCAGCGGCAAACGGTGCAGATAGGGTTCGAGTTCTTCCTGTTGCCACGCTTCGTATTTGAAAGGAAAGGTCGTCGCATAGGGTTCAGGAAAGAAATCGAACGGATTGATCACCGACATGTTGACCACCAGATCGACTTCAACGCAAAACTCGCGCGTCTTCTCCGGGAATACCAGGCGCGCCAGGTAATTCGCCTGCGGATCCTGCTGCCAGTTGATGAAATGCTGTGCTGGACTGACCTTCAGCGAGTAGCTGAGGACCGGGGTGCGCGAATGCGGTGCCGGGCGCAGCCGAACGACCTGCGGAGACAGATCGATCAGGCGGTCGTAGCGATAGTGTGTAAGATGATTCAGGGCAACATGTATGGACACGGTCAGCTCCGGGACAAAAGATCAGAATTTACAAGCAAGAATCGCACCATTTATTGGCATCCTCCAGGCGCGCTACGGCGCAAGCTTGCGCGCAGTCGCGATGCCTCTGGCCAACTCAGCCCTGCAGGTGCTGCAGCAAGTCGGTTTCCAATTTAACACGGCCGGCGCTTTCCTCGAGATGTCCGCCGCTGATCAGGAAAGTATCCTCGACCCGCTCGCCAAGTGTGGCGATCTTGGCGGTGTGCAGATTGGCCCGATGTCTGGCCAGTTCGCTGGCAATGACGAACAGCAGGCCGGGACGATCGGCGGCAACGACGGTGAGCACGAACAATTTGCCGGTTTCGTCGGCTTCGAGGCTGACCAGCGGCTGGATACTCACCAGCGTTTGAATCGGGAAATGTTTCACCTGCCGCGAGATGCGTCCGTTGGCGGGGACGTCCAGTGGCGCCTGGTGAGCCAGCCGATCTCCGAGTTCGTGCTCGATATAACTGATCATCGCGCGGTCACTGTCGCGATCGGAAACGTCGAGCAGTATGAAAGTGTCGAGCGCGTAGCCATGCTGCGTGGTGTGGATCTTGGCGTCGACGATGCTGTAACCGGCGCGACTGAAGAAGCCAACCATACGCACGAAGAGGTCTGCCTGATCGTGCGTGTAGACCATCACTTCCAGCCCCTCGCCAAACGGATTCAGGCGGGCCACGACCACCGGTCGGTCGGCCTCGATACGTTCGTGCAGCGCGCGCGCGTGCCAGGCGATTTCCTCGGCCGATTGACGCAGAAAATACACCGTATCGAGTTGTTTCCACAGGCGCTCATGCGCAGCCTCGGGAAGCGCGAGATAGCGCATCAGACGCAATGCCTCCTGCTGACGCTGCGCGATGACGCCCTGCGTCATCAGCGTTTCGTCACCCGAGAGCAGGAAGCGCCGGGTGGCCTGGAACAGTTGCTCGAGTAATTGTCCCTTCCAGGCATTCCAGACCTTCGGACTGGTTCCGCGGATGTCGGCGACGGTCAACAGGTAGAGTGCGATCAAGTGCCGTTCGTCACCGACGATGCTGGCGAATTGGGCAACTACGCCAGGGTCGGAGATGTCCTGCTTCTGCGCGATCCTGGACATCAGCAGGTGCTGGCGAACCAGCCAGACAATGAGTTCGGTATCTTCTGCAGCCAGGCCGTGCTGTTCGCAGAATTCCCGCGCATCGACCGCGCCGAGTTCCGAGTGATCGCCGCCGCGCCCCTTGGCGATGTCGTGAAACAGAGCCGCAATGTAGAGGATCCAGGGATTGCCGAGGTCGCTGATCAGACGGCTGCAGAAAGGATACTCGTGCGCGAACTCCTCCATCGAGAAGCGGCGCAAGCGGCGCACGACCTGCAGGATATGCTGATCGACGGTGTAGACGTGGAACAGGTCATGCTGCATCTGCCCGACGATGCGTCCGAAACTGGGCAGATAGCGACCGAGGATGCCCAGTTGGTTCATGCGCCGGAACTCCTGGACCAGATGGCGTTCCTGCTTGAAGATCTGCAGAAAAAGTGCACGGTTGTCCAGGTTGCTGCGGAAATCATCGTCGATCAGTTTGCGTGCTCGCCACAGGGCGCGCTGCGTGCGCGCGCTCATTCCCTTCAACTCGGCATGTTTCTGGAGCAGCAGAAAGGCTTCGAGGATGGCACCGGGGGTTTGCTTGAACACGTCCTCGTGCACCACGTCGAGAAACTCGTGCGCATTCTGGAAGCGTTCGTTGATCCTTTGCGGCGGCTCTTCCGGCGGGGGGAACAAAGCTGCGCCGATATTCTGCAGGACGATCGCATTGATCTGGGTCACCGTTTTGGCGGTCCGGTAGTATTTCTGCATCAGGCGCTCGCTGGAGCGAAGGTTGGCTGTGGCGGCGAACCCGAGCTGTTCGGCCAGGGCGGTCTGGTACTCGAAGAGCAGGCGATCTTCTCGGCGTCCGGCGTGCAGGTGCAAGTGAATGCGCAGGCGGCACAGAAAGGCCTCGCAGGCGCTGAGAAGCTCTTCCTCTTCTTCGGTGATGAAGCCGCGTTGTTCGAGGTCCTTCCAGCACTTGCCAAAGCCTGCTGCCTGTGCAATCCACAGGATGAGTTGCAGATCGCGCAACCCGCCTGGCCCTTCCTTGCAGTTCGCCTCGAGACTGTAAGGAGTGTCGCTGAAGCGCTGATGCCGGTCCTCCTGCTGGATGCGCTTGCTCTGGAAGAAGGCCTGTGCGTCCAGACTGCCCCGGATGAGTGATGACAAGCCCTGAAACAGGCTGCCACTGCCAACCAACAGGCGAGCTTCGATCATCGCCGTCTGCACCGTGATGTCGCCGGCAGCTTCCTCCAGACACTGCTCGATGGTGCGCACGCTGTGGCCGGTTTCCAGCCCGACATCCCAGAATACGCAGATCAGTTGTTCGATCCGAGTGGTCAGCACGTCGTCCGCTTGCTCCGGCAGCAGGATCAGCAGATCGACATCGGAGGCCGGGTAAAGTTCGCCGCGTCCGTAGCCGCCCACCGCAATCAACGCCAGCGAAGCCGGCAATGCAAGATCGCTCCAGAGTTCGCACAGCACTTCGTCGACCAGCTGGCAGCGTTCGTGCAGCAGGCGAGTGGCGTCGCCCCCGGCAAGGAATCGCTCGCGGATCAGCCGCTGCCCATCCCGCAGGCGGGTTTTCAGGCGCGAGATCAAGGCGCTGCGCGCCACCGTCTCTACTTTCATCGCGGCCGGCCCGATTGCAGAGGCCGGCAAGCACGCAGCAGTGGCAGCAGCCAGCGCCGCGTCAATATGGACCAGCGCTGCAGCCCACCCTGCATGAGCAGCCAGGGCCAGACAAGCAGGGGATACGCCTGCCAGCGTTCCTGTTCGAGCAGCGCCAGCAGGATCTGCTGCGCCATACCCCAGTAGGATGAACTGTCGCGTTCCCCGGTCAGCAGCGCTGCCTCACGACAGGCGACCCGCCACAGTTCCTCGGCGCGGCTGTCGCTCACGCCGGCCCTGCCAGCCAGCCAGGGGAGAATCATTGGTGTCTTCATCTTTATCCGCCTTGTCAACGATGCCGGCAGGTGTCAGTCAAGAGACTGACACAGCACGGCGAAGTACTTCCCGAGAGATCAGATGACGAGCTTCGGGCACACCTGGTAGCTCAAGCAAAATTCGTGCGCACCAGCATTCTGGCTGGTATGCCTCTTGCTAGCCTCAGAGTAGCCGAGGCGTGATCGATTGAGGCTGCGCGCCGGCAGCAACGCATTCTGGGTGCCTGACAGGCGTAAACGATCAACGGGAGTTGCAGCGCAAGCAGCGGCGAGCACAGCGCCGGTGCGAAATTGACGAACGTGGCCCCAAGGCGGTGCGCCTTGCGCGGCAAGGCGAATCGGGACCGTGGGGGGCTGCCCAGGCCGTTCCGCCGGCCACATTGCACGGCAATTGATGCCATCGAAGAACTGATGAGGAGGAATACCATGATCACCGGACGTAATGCCACGCTGAGCATTCACGGCGAGGCGCCTGTGCCTGTTGCAGTCCTGACGCCGACCCACGGTAACGATTGTCTCGACATTCGTACGCTGGGTGGCAGGAGCGGTCGCTTCGCCTACGATTCGGGTTTCGAGTCGACCGCCAGTTGCAAGTCGAAAATCACCTTCATCGATGGCGAGAAGGGCGAACTCCTCCATTACGGATACCCGATCGAACAACTTGCCGAACAATGCGACTTTCTCGAAGTGGCTTATCTGCTGAAAAATGGCGAGCTGCCGAATGCCGCGCAGAAACAATGCTTCGAGTCCGCGATCCGCAAGCAGGCTTCGGTACATGAACAGATGGTCAAGTTCTATCAGGGCTTTCGTCGGGATGCCCGTCCGATGGCGGTGATGGTTGGAGTGGTCGGCGCCTTCTCGGCTTTCCATCATGACGCTGCCGACTTCTCCGACGCCGAGCGGCGCAAGCTCAGCTTCCTTCGCATTGTGGCCCGCATGCCGACGATTGTCGCCATGGCCTACAAGTACTCGATCGGCGAGCCATTCATGAGCCCGCGCCCCGATCTCAGCTACACCGCCAATTTCCTGTACATGATGTTCGGCACCCCGCGCGAAACGTACCGGCCGAATCCGCTCCTGGTGCGCGCGCTCGACAGGCTGTTCATCATGCATGCCGAGAATGGGCAGGATGCTGCAACCTCGACGGTACGAATGGCCGGTTCCTCTGGCGCAAACCCGTTTGCCTGCGTTGCCGCGGCGATTGCCTGCCTGTCAGGCCCTGCACATGCAGGTGCCAGCGAGGCGTGCCTGGCGATGCTCGAAGCGATCGGCGATGTCGCACGGCTTGCTGAGTTCGTCGCCCGCGCCCGCAATGATCACGACAGTCTCCGGCGGATCGGCTTTGGCCACCCTGTCTACACCAACTTCGACCCAAGGACCAGGCTACTGCGCGAAGTGTGCGATGCATTGGTACAGGAACTGGGGCTGGAGAATCAGCCTCTGTTCCAGGTGGCGAAAGCCCTGGAGAAAACTGCGCTCGAAGATCCGTATTTTGTCGAGAACAAACTCTACCCAAACGTGGACTTCTACTCGGCCATCGTACAGAAGGCCCTCGGTATACCGGCTTCGATGTTCGCCTGCATCTTCGCACTGGCCCGCACCGCGGGATGGATGGCGCAGTGGGAAGAAATGCTGGGCGATCCCGAATACAAGATCGCGCGTCCGCGTCAGCTCTACACTGGTGTAAACAGACGTAACCTGCCATCGCCAGCCTGAGCGACGCTGACGAGACTACAATGATCGATTCAGGCCTACGACGCGACATGGCTGTCGTCCTGATCCGGAAAGATCGAAGAATGCTGCCACGATCCGAATCGCATCGGCGATGCACCAAGCAAGTGCCTTCTCTGGTAGCGTCGCACCATTTGTTGGCATAGACACAGTCGTCGAGCTTGCGGGTGCTTGCTGTTGTGTGCTTTCAATTTGTTGGCACGATTTCTGCTTACACTTTAGGGACCTAACTGGTGGTGAGTATCATGAGCGCAGATTTCTACAACGAGATGTACGATTCGACAGGCACGCTGCGGCCCCATTACCGGGTATTTGCAGAGTGGCTGGCAGCGATGCCGGTCGAGCGCCTGGAGCGCAAGCGAGTCGAGGCCGATACCGCATTTCATCGCGTCGGCATCACTTTTGCCGTCTACGGCGAGGAATCCGGGACCGAACGTCTGATTCCCTTCGACATCATCCCGCGCATCATCCCGGCGGCTGAATGGCAGTCGCTGCAGACTGGACTATGGCAGCGGGTACAAGCACTAAATGCTTTCCTGCACGACATCTATCATGAGCAGGCGATCCTCAAGACCAACCGCATTCCGCCTGAGCAGGTACTGAACAACGCACAGTTTCGCCCCGAGATGATCGGCATCGACGTGCCGTCGGGCATTTACGCCCACATCGCCGGAGTCGATATCGTGCGTGCCGGGGCCGGCGAGTCCTATGTCCTCGAAGACAACCTGCGCGTGCCATCGGGCGTCTCGTACATGATCGAAGACCGCAAGATGATGATGCGGCTCTTTCCCGAGCTTTTTTCACGCAGCAGATGATTGCCCCGGTCCAGCATTACCCGGACATGCTGCTGGAAAACCTGCGCTCGGTGGCGCCCAAAGGAGTGACCGATCCGACCGTCGTGTTGCTGACACCGGGAGCCTACAACAGCGCCTACTTCGAACATACCTTCCTGGCGCAGCAGATGGGCGTCGAACTCGTCGAAGGAAGAGACCTCTTCGTCAAAAACGAAACCGTGTTCATGCGTACCACGCAGGGCCCGCAGCGGGTCGATGTCATCTACCGACGTCTCGATGATGACTTCCTGGATCCGCTGGTCTTCAACAAGGATTCGATGCTCGGCGTTCCGGGACTGCTTGCCGCCTACCGTGCCGGCCATGTCACGCTGGCCAATGCCATCGGCACGGGTGTCGCCGATGACAAGTCGATCTACCCTTACGTACCGGAGATGATCCGCTTCTACCTCGGCGAGGAACCGAAGCTCAACAATGTCCCGACCTGGATGCTGCGCAAGCCGGATGACCTGAAATACGTGCTGGCGCATCTGCCGGAACTGGTGGTCAAGGAAGTGCATGGCGCCGGCGGCTACGGCATGCTGGTCGGGCCGGCGTCGAGCAAATCCGAGATCGAAGAGTTCCGCGCCCGCATCGTTGCCTGTCCGGAGAAGTACATTGCGCAGCCCACGCTGGCCTTGTCCAACTGCCCGACTTTCGTCGAGGCTGGAATCGCTCCGCGTCACCTCGACCTGCGTCCCTTTGTTCTCTCGGGCAAGCGCGGTATCGGAATGGTGCCGGGCGGCCTGACCCGGGTGGCCTTGCGCGAAGGCTCGCTGGTGGTGAACTCCTCACAGGGTGGCGGAACCAAGGACACCTGGGTGCTCGAAAACTAGAAATGCTGGGAGATCCGAAATGTTGAGCCGTACAGCTGATCATCTTTACTGGATGGCGCGTTATACCGAGCGTGCCGAGAACCTCGCGCGTCTGCTCGATGTCTCCTACCAGATGTCACTGGTACCCCAATCCGTTGCTTCGCGGAACGAAAACTGGCGCGCCATACTCGCCCTGAACAGCCTGGAGACGGCTTTTGCGGAGACCTACCGCGAAGTCAACGTCGAGAACGTCCTGCGTTTCATGGTTTCGGACCCGGCCAATCCTTCGTCGATCTTCAGTTGCCTGCGCGCCGCGCGCGAAAACGCGCACGCCGTTCGTGGCACCATGACTGCCGAGATGTGGGAGAGCGTCAACGCGACCTGGATCGAACTTCGGCAGCAGAACTTCGAACATATTCTCGCGCGCGGCGTCAGTGAGTTCTTCGACTGGGTCAAGCTGCGTTCGGCAGTGACGCGCGGCGTGACTTTCGGGACCATGCTCAAGGACGATGCACTGCACTTCATCCGCCTCGGCGGATTGCTTGAGCGGGGGGACAACACCGCGCGAATTCTCGACATGCAATATCATATCCTGCGCCAGAATGACGACGAGGGGGCCAGCGATTTCTATCGCTGGGGTGCGCTGCTACGCTCGCTGTCAGCGTTCCAGGTCTACCGCAAGGTTTACCGTGACGCCATCACGCCGGGGCGGGTGGCCGATTTGCTGATCCTTCGCGAGGATCTGCCGAGATCGCTGCATGCCTGCGCCGACGGCATCGTTCGCATGCTGCAACTGATTGCCAACAACGCTTCGGCCGAGACCGCGCGCAAGGCCGGGGTGCTGCATGCCCGCCTGCATTTCGCGCGCATCGAAGATGTACTGGCCAGTGGACTGCACGAGTATCTGACCGATTTCATGGATCGCATCTTCGAACTTGGCGACGGCATCAGCCGCGACTTCCTGATACCGGGCTGAGTTCCCCCGGTTCGGTACGAACACCTTCCTGCCACAGGCACAGGGATCGGAGAGGCAAGGCGGGCGCTCACTCCCGTAATGATGGGTGCGAACGAAAGTGTTGGACGGGGAGTCTCGGTTTTAAGCCGCTCTGCGTAGAGGCTCCGCCCAGCGCTTTTCCCAATAGGTTTCCCACAGCTGGTTATGTCGCATGACACGCAGGTTGATCATGGCTTGAGCCATGTCCGCACGCCACCAAGCCCCTGGGCGCTTGAGGCGGGCCTGCACGAGGTAGCGATGAGAACTCTCGACCTCGCCAGAGCCGACGGGCAGATTCAGCGCAAGTGCGCGGGGGTAGTCCAACTGGTCGAGTCGGTTGGAGAAATAGCGCCAGGCGACGCGCACCGGAGCCTGCGGGTCATCGACCGATGCAGGTTCGAGGTGCAGTTTCATCTCTGCAACCACCTCGCGGGCCTGTCCCAGCAGGAATCGCGCCTTCTGGGAGGCCACCCAATCCTGGGCAGAATCCGGCGCGCAGACCTTGCTGGCTGGGGTCAGATATTCGCAGACGTGGAACAAGTCGACCAGGAAGGTCCCCTGAGTACCGAACAGTTCCTCGATTTGGCTGCTTATCCAAGCCGCCCCGTCGCCAACACAGTGAACCTGGGTCTTGGGGCCAAATCCCAGCGCATCGACCAGCCGCTTCAGGATGGCCCCCGCTTCCCGGGGACCCTCCATCGTCACGCCGGCCTTGGGAACGGCCTCGCCCTGCCGCTGTGCGATACAGACCTTCGCTTCTCGCCAGTGCGTGCGCTTCCCCTTGCGGGCGTCCGCAGCGCCCTCCACGGTCTCGACAAGGGGCACCATTCCGCCGTCCGTCTCCACAATCAGCCTCTTCGCGGTGTTCGATGGGCCCGCCACCGGCAGGCAATCTGCCTCCGTTAATTCACAGGCCACCCGTTCGGTGAGCGTCCGGGGCGCACTGACCGCCAAGTCAACACCGTAGTGCTCCTTGATTTTTGCCGCAACCTGTCCAAAGGGAAGGTCGGCGCCCAAGTCCGTCACGGCGCGCTCCAGTGGCAGAGAATGGCTCCGGCAACGGACACCGGCAGCTTCTGAAAAAGGACGAAGCAGCCGGTTTGTTTCTTTGTGGAGAAAGCATTCCTCCTCCACCATGACCGAGCCGTATGTCGTATACCAGAGAACTTTTTTTTCGCGTGTACCACGACCGGCTCAGCGGCCCGCACCTCGGCTGTCACCGCCTCAGCAACCTGCTCGGCCCATCCCGTCAGAATCTCCTGGCCCGTCCCGCGGAGAATTTCTATCACGCGGCGCTCGGCTTCATCGGCCCGACGCAGATCCCCTTCGGCGTTCTCCACCAACTCCAGCATCTCTAGCACTTTCGCCAGTATCTTTGGATTAGCCTCCAAACGGGCCACCAAGTCTCTGGAATCGCAAGGTTCGATGTGGGAAATCTTAGGCATGGCTTCTCTCCGTGGATGGGTTCCCTACTCTATCGCAACTCTCCGCTAATTTCCTTACGTTTGCTCACGTCGCTGACAATTATCAGAGCGGGACTCGCCCAACACTTTCGTTCGCACCCCGTAATGATTGTCATCATGACAACTCCCCAACGGGTCAGTAAAATGGAATAGCGCGACCCGGACTGGATGTCGCGCCTCACCAGAAGAGCAGGCGGAGAAGGCGCTGCTTGTTGGTTTTCCATAACTCAGCAAAGGGGCTCATCATGGCCACTGCGAACTGGACCCTGACCGAGGTACTGAACCAGCTCAACTCGGGCCAGAAGTGGGCTGGCAGCAGCATCAGCTACGCATTCCCGGCTACCGCCACGGGCATGTACTCGCAGGGGGAGGCGGCCGCTTTCCGCTCATTCAACGGTAGCCAGCAGTCGATGATGACCCTGGCGCTGCTTACCTGGGATGATCTGATCACCCCGAATTTCGTGCAGGGTACGCCGGGCGCCACCCACATCGAGTTTGGCTACACCACCGCCAACATCGGCTTCGCCCACGCCTACTACCCAACAACCGGCAGCGCCTGGTTCAACAGCACCGAAGCGGACCTGATCACGCCGGTGATCGGCGGCTATGGCTTCGATACCTTCATCCACGAACTCGGGCATGCCCTGGGTCTGAACCACATGGGTGACTACAACGGCGATGGCAACTGGGCGCCCTCGTCGTACCAGGACAGCGTGGTACTGTCGGTGATGTCCTACTTCGGCCCGCGCTACGCGGCGCCCTACTACTCGTCCGAGGTGATGCAGGCTGACTGGACGGGCAGCGATGGACAGACCTACTCGGCACAGACGCCGATGCTCAACGACATCATGGCGATCCAGACGATCTATGGTGTCTCCAGCAGCACGCGCCTGGACAATACCATCTACGGCTTCGGCAGCACCATCATCGACAGCACCAGTGCGATCTATGATTTCGCGCGCAATGCGCACCCGATCCTGAGCATCTACGACTCGGGTGGCCTGGACACGCTGAACCTGAGCGGCTGGTCCACGCCCAGCCGCATCGACCTGCACGCGGGCGCCTTCTCGTCAAGCAACGACATGAGCAACAACATTGCGATCGCGTACAACACGACGATCGAGAACGCCGAGGGGGGTGGCGGCAACGATGTGATCACCGGCAATGACGTAGCCAACCTGTTGCGAGGCGATGCCGGCAATGACGAACTGTATGGCGGTACCGAAGACGACACGCTGGTTGGCGGCACCGGCAACGACCAGCTCTATGGCGGCGACGGTACCGACACCGCGGTGTTCGAGGGCAGCTTCGCCAGCTACACCATCAGCAGCGGCGGCGGCGTGCTGACCATCAGCGGCACGGCCAGTGGCAGCGACCGGATCAGCGAAGTAGAACGTTTCCAGTTCGCCGATAGCACGCGTACGCTCGACCAGTTGTCACCCGACAGCGACACCACCGCGCCACAACTCGTGGGCCTGAATCCGTCGGACAACGGCAACAATGTCGCCGTCGGTACGAATCTGGTGCTCAGCTTCAACGAGGCCATCAAGGCCGGCAACGGCACGATCAGTATCTACAACAGCGACGGCAGCCTGGCGCGCAGCATCAACGCCGGGGATACTGCGCAAGTGCGCATCAACGGCAGCAGTGTCACCGTCGATCCTGGCAGCGATCTGCTGGCCAGTCACGCTTACTACATCACCCTGTCGGCCGGCGCGTTCACCGACCTCGCGGACAACGCTTTTGCCGGCATCAGCGGATCGACCCGCTGGAACTTCAGCACCGGCAGTACCGATACCTCCGCCCCGCAGATCGTATCGCTCACACCGGCTGACGACAGCGGCAACGTGTCTCGCGGCGCCAACCTGGTGATCGTGTTCAATGAAACCGTGCGCACCGGCAGCGGCAACCTCCACATCCGCGATGCACAAGGCCAACTGCGAACGATCGCAGTAACCGACACCAGCCAGGTCACGATCGACAACAGCACGGTGACGATCAATCCAACGGCCGACCTGGCCGTCGGCGCCAACTACACCGTCACCATCGAGGCAGGCGCCTTCCGCGACCTGGCCGGGAACAACCACCCTGGCATGCTGGCGGCCACCGCCTGGAACTTCAGCACCGGCACCACCACGGTGACCGACGACTATCCCTACAGCACCGACACGCCAGGTCTGGTCGTCGTCAATGGCGCAAGTGCATCGGGGGTGATCGAAGTGCCTGACGACCAGGACCTGTTCCGGGTGGAGTTGCTGGCTGGCGTCAATTACACTTTCGAGCTGCAGCGCAAAGCTGGGGGACTGGCCGATCCATTCCTCGCGCTGTTCAGCCCGGCCATCACGCAGGTGGCCTTCGACGACGACAGCGGCGGCTCCGGCAACGCGCGCATCAGCTACACCGCGTTGACGACCGGCTCGTACTATCTGGCAGTTCTCGACTACGAGATCGGTACCGGCGGCTACACCCTGCGGGCCACGACCGCTGATTCGGTGGCGCCCACCCTGGTCAACCGGACGCCGGCGGACGATACGCAGGCTGTCAGCATCAGTGCCGATCTCGTGCTCGACTTCAGCGAAACAGTGCTGGCCGATAGCGGCAGCATCCGGATCTACAACAGCAACGGCACCTTGGTACGCGAGATCCATGCCGACGACAGTGCGGCAGTCCGTATTTCGGGCAATCGCGTCACCATCAACCCGGGCGAGAACCTGCCAGCAGGCAGCAGCTTCTACGTCAATGTCGATGTCAACGCCTTCCACGATGCCTCGGGCAACCCCTACGCCGGCCTTCGCGACACAAGTTCATGGAACTTCTCTACCGCAGCTGCGCCATCGACCGACGATTATCCATTGAGCGTGAATACCACGGGGGTAGTCACGATCGACGGTTCGGCACTGAATGCCTACATCGACAACAGCAGCGACGGCGATCTGTTCAAGGTGAATCTGAGCGCCGGGGTCACCTACCGCTTCGACATGGTCAGCCCGCTCACCAGTGCGGTTGATCCGTATCTGCTGCTCTACGGCCTACTGCCCGACGCGACACTGATCACCTACGATGACGACGGTGGTCCGCTGCCGCTGGATTCACGAATCTACTACACCCCATCCGTCCCGGGCACCTACTATCTGGCGGCCTATGACTATGCCGAGGCCACCGGCACCTACAGCATTTCCGCCACCGTGCCGGCCGACGATTACCTGGGCTCGACGGCAAGCGCCGGCCGCCTGGTGAGCGGTGGCGCAGGGGTCAGCGGCAGCATCGGCGTACCCAGCGACATCGACCTATTTGGTCTGTCCACGGTTGCTGGCGTGCAGTATTCGGTAGACCTGAAGAGCACCGGTCTGGCCGATCCCTACCTCGTGCTGCTTGACGCGAATGGCACGGCAATAGCCTACGACGACGACAGCCTGGGCTCCCTCAATTCCGAAATCACCTTTACCGCGCAGAGCAGCGGCATGGTCTACCTCGCCGTGTCCGATTTTGATTCCGGCACGGGCGCCTACAGTATCAACGCCTTCCCGCGGATCGTGAGCAGCGGCACCTCCGGCGACGACAAGTTTGCCAGTGGTTCAGGCAACGATTCGTTCGATGGCCGCGACGGCATCGACACTGCCTTCTACAGCGGCTCTGCCAAGCGCTATGACCTGGGCGTGGTGAACGGTGGCTGGGCGGTACGCGACACTTCCGGCAGCGATGGCAGTGACCTCCTGTACAACGTCGAACGTCTGCATTTTGCCGACCACAACGTGGCTCTCGATATCGCTGGACATGCCGGCACCACTGCCAAGATCCTGGGGGCGGTATTCGGCGCAGCCGCGGTCAATAACCAGGCCTATGTCGGCATCGGGCTCGGCCTGCTCGATCGTGGCATGTCCTACCAAGACCTGATGCAGCTGGCGCTGGACGTCCGGCTCGGCGCAGGCGCCAGCCACCAGGCGGTGGTGCAGTTGCTCTATACCAATGTGGTCGGCAGCGCACCTCCTGCCGATGCCTTGGCATCCCTTACCGGCCTGCTCGACAGCGGTGCCTATACACCGTCCAGCCTGGGTGTGCTGGCTGCCGAAACCTCGCTAAACGCGACCAAAATCAATCTCGTGGGTTTGTACCAATCGGGTATCGAGTTTGTCTGATCTCGCTGCTAGCTCGCAATCGCCACTACCGCCGCTGCTTCGCCGGGGACTTCCCCGGCGATTTCGACCAATCCCGCCGGCAGCGTCTTGCTCGGCTTGACGCCCAACTGCTTGAGCATTTCGGCCTGACGGATGAGGTTGCCGCGTCCGCCGGTGAGTTTGCCGTGCGCTGCGTCATAATCCCTTTGCGCCTGCTTGAGGCGATTTCCGAGAGATTCCAGGTCTTCGACAAAACCGACCAGTTTGTCATAAAGCTCCGCACCGCGCTTGGCGATTTCCTGTGCGTTGCGGCTTTGCGCTTCCTGCCGCCAGAGGTGCGCAACCGTGCGAACGACGAACAACAGCGTCGAAGGACTGACCAGCAGCACGTTTTTCTGCCAGGCATCCATGAACAACTCGCGATCATGAGTGATGGCGAGCATGAAAGCGGGCTCGATGGGGACGAACATCAATACGAAGTCGAGCGATTTCAGGCCGTAGAGCACTTGGTAGTTCCTGTCCGAGAGGCCTTTGATATGCGCGCGGACGGAATCGAGGTGACGCTTGATGGCGGCCTGGCGCTCGCTCTCGTCTTCGGCTGTGGCGTAGTCTTCGTAGGCGGTCAGCGATGCCTTGGCATCGACCACGAGGTGGCGATCCTCGGGCAGATGCACGACGACGTCAGGCTGCGCGCGCGTGCCGTCGTCGCGCTGATGGCTCTCCTGTACGTCGTATTCCTCGCCCTTGCGCAAGCCGGAGGCTTCGAGGACACGCTCGAGCACCAGTTCGCCCCAGTTGCCCTGCACCTTTCCTGAACCCTTGAGCGCCCGCGTCAGGTTTCTGGCATCCTGACTCAGCGAGTGATTGAGTTCCATGAGTTGCCGCACCTGCTCGGCGAGGGCGGTACGGTCCTTGCCTTCCTGCACGTAGACCTCTTCGACCTTGCCCTGGAACTCCTGCAATTTTGTTTTCAGCGGCTCCAGCAACTGGCCGATGTTGAGCTGGTTCTGCTCGGTGAAGCGCTTGGCCTTTTCTTCGAGGATGTCGTTGGCCAGGCTCTTGAACTGGTTGGCAAGGGCTTCCCTGGCCTGCAGGAGCAGGTTGAGTTTTTCTTCGCCCTGACTGCGCTCGGTGTCGAGGCGGGTAGTAAGTTCGGCAAGTTCGCTCGCAAGACGACTGGCGCGCAGCTCAGCCGCTGCACGTTGTGTCTTTTCGCTTTGCAACTCGCTGCGTAGCGAGGCAACGGTCGCCCGTTCGGCCTTGATCTCTGCATTGACGCGGCCGAAGTCCTCGCGCAGGTCGGCGGCCTGCCGGTGCGTTTCCGCCAGCACCCGTTCGACTTCCGCGAGCTTTTCCTCAAGCACCCGCACACGCAAGGCACGCTCGCTGAGCTGGGCACGCTCGTTGCATGCGTCATCGAGTGCATCCCGCAACTCGACGGCCTGTGCCTTCAACTCTTCCTGCGCACTGATCAGTTGCAGGCGATCGGCGTCGAGCGCACGAAGTCTTTCTCTCGAGGTGGCGAGTTCGACAGCAAGCCCTCCCTGACCTTGATCGCTGGCGCCGGACGTGCGGCTGCGGGTGCCCAGCCAGACCATTAGCACGCCGACCAGCAGGCCGATCACCGCCGTTAGCCAGGGGAGACTATCCATACAGGGTTCCTTTTCTTGAGCTAATGGCGAGATCTGCCTTCTTGATCCATGTTGCAGCCGCTGTGCCTGGGGTTGCGGCGACAGTGTAATCGGCTTCCAGGACTCAGGTGGTACTGAAAAACTCAAGCATCCTGCAAGTTTGCCGTTATGATCAGTGGTGCACTTCGCACCAGCTTTGCCTCACCGGAGATAGCCTATGTCTGTCAGTTCAATCGGTTCGAGTAGTAGCGCTTCGTCGTATAGCCCGGCAGTCAAGCCTCAGGCGGAAGCTGCCGAGACGCAACGGGCAGGGCGTGATGTCAGGAATGATGGGGATGCGGACGATGGCGGCACTGCCGTCAAAGCACCGGCTCCAACGGTCAATCTCAACGGCCAAACCGTCGGGACCCGCATCAACACCTCTGCTTGAGTAGTCGTACCCCCTGCGGCCCGGATGTTCGAATGAACACCTGGGCCGCAGTCTTGAAAGAGTGGATGTCGAGGGGTGAAGCAGAGACCCCGGCTCGCCGGGGTCTCTGCTGCTGCAACGACTACAGGGCCGGATACTTGGCAGGATCGGACATTTTTTCGAGAACCTTGGCGAGTTCAGGGAGGGTGATCCCCTCATCGTAAATACCGGCGCTGACCTGGATTCCGGTGGCGAACGAGATATCGGCGGTCGTGGCGTAAGATATTTTACGAGACAGTCGTCCGGCACCGGGTTTCGGCCAACTGTACTCTACCCAGCCACCGCGCGGTTCGCTGCCGGCCTTGCAGAGTTCCTTGAAGATGTACTTGCCGGCGTTGTCGGTAATCTGCAGGATCGGCTTGCCGACCAGGTCAGGGCGCATTGGATGCGCGATCATCCGGTCCTTGCGGCAGTCGAAGACGAACACATAACTATCCTTCCACACCCATTTGCCATCCTTCTGATTGAAATCGGCATAGGCCGACGAGCCCTTTTCGTGCAGGAGCCTGGCGGCTGCGCGCACTTTGTTGACCGTCTCTTCGGCACTGGCCACATCGGCTTCGGTCGGTGCCGCGGCGCGGGCAACGCCGCAGGCCAGCAGCATTCCCATCAATCCAATCGTTGTTGCGAACTTCATTTCACGCTTCTCCTTCTTCTGTTCAGAGGTATGGAACGTCAGCACGATGGTCACTCGATGGCGTCCATCGGAGGACTCCATCAGCCTTAAATCCAGGGCTTGCCAACCGGAAGGACGTCCCGGCCAAACAAATCGGCATAGATGATGTGCGCCATGATGTACCACGCCATCGCTGCGGTCACCATCAGTTCATAGCCGGCGACGACGGTCAGATCGGGATAGCCGAAGTGTGCCAGGTCGAGCAGAATGAAACCGATCAGCAACAGGGTGAAGGTCAGTGCCAGCGCGCTGCTGACGCGCATGGAACCAATCCACAGGATCGCCGTGAAGAGTGTCCAGGCCACCAGGAACCAGCCGACGTCAGTCTTGCTGGAAGTATAGATATTGTAGTGGTTACCGATCAGGAGCAGCACCAGAGCGATCCAGAAACAGCCATAACCCGTGAAGGCGCAATAGCCGAAATTGTTGCCGGTCTTCATCTCCTGCAGCCCGGCGATCATCTGCGCCAGGCCCCCAAAAATCAGCCCCAGCCAGACGACCGGACCCAATCCCATCCATCCCACGTTGTGAAACTGCAACACCATTGTCGTCAGGCCAAATCCTGCCAGACCTACAACGGCCGGATTACCCAGCTTCTGCTCAGCCATGCACTACCCCCTTGATACTCGTTTGCGAATGCGGTCGGGAAAGGCCCCGATCGCCCATATAACAGGCCTTCCTGATGATCCACGGTGCTAGCCGGGTGTTCTGGAGGCCGCCCGGATTTTACAGGCATCCCCCCCGCGATGGCAAACCCGTGCCAACGACGAAGGTTTTCAGAAATCGGCGCATGTTAGAATCGCGCCCCGCTTCAGTTCTTTTCCGCGATGTCCGCGATCTCCCCCATCTCCGTCCTCAACCCTCCGCAACGCGAAGCCATCCGCTACCTCGACGGTCCGCTGCTGGTCCTGGCCGGCGCCGGATCGGGAAAAACGCGTGTGATCACCGAAAAGATCGTCTACCTGATCGAGTCCTGCGGCTTCAGTCCCGGCAACATCGCCGCGATCACTTTTACCAACAAGGCGGCACGGGAAATGCAGGAGCGGGTCAGCAAGCTGCTCGCCGACAAGCCTTCGCGGGGGCTGACGATTTCGACCTTCCATGCGCTCGGGGTGCGCATCCTGCGCGAAGAGGCTGCTGCTCTTGGTTACAAGCCGAGCTTCTCGATTCTCGATTCGACCGACTGCTTCGGTATCGTTTCAGAGCTTGCCGGCAGTGTCGACAAGGCCACCATCCGCAAGCTGCAGTCGCTCATTTCGAACTGGAAAAGCGCGCTGGTCTCGCCTGACCAGGCGCGCAAGAATGCCCGGAACGAGAGCGAATCTCTTGCCGCGAAAGCTTTCGCAAGCTATTCGGCAACCCTCCAGGCATACCAGGCCGTCGATTTCGATGACCTGATCGCTCTGCCCGTCGCGCTCTTCGAGAACCATTCGGCAGTACGCGACAAGTGGCAAAACCGCCTGCGTTATTTGCTGATCGATGAATACCAGGATACCAATGCCAGCCAGTATCAATTGCTGAGGCTACTGGCCGGAGCACGCGCCGCTTTTACGGCGGTCGGCGACGACGATCAGGCGATCTATGGCTGGCGTGGTGCCGACGTTGCCAATCTGCGCGGTCTGCCGCGCGACTACCCGAACCTCAGGCTGATCAAGCTCGAACAGAACTACCGCTCGACGGTACGTATCCTCAAGGCAGCAAACGCCCTGATCTCGCACAACGAGAAGCTGTTCGACAAGAAGCTGTGGTCCGAGCTTGGGCACGGCGATCCGATCACCGTCAACGCCTGCCAGGACACGGAAAGGGAAGCCGAGTCGGTGGTCATGAAACTGCAGGCGCACCGCTTTCAGCATCAGGGCGCATTCCGTGACTATGCGATCCTCTACCGCGGCAACTTCCAGGCACGTGCCGTCGAGAAATTCCTGCGTAATCAGCGCGTCCCCTATCTATTGTCTGGCGGCCAATCCTTCTTCGAAAAGGCCGAGATCAAGGACATCACTTCCTACCTGCGCCTGCTGGCCAACCATGACGACGACCCGGCCTTCCTCCGCGCCGTCAACACGCCCCGGCGTGGCGTCGGCAGCAGCACCCTGCAGGCGCTCGGCAGCTATGCCGGCGAACGCCGGATTTCACTCTTCGCTGCCGCTGTTGAACAAGGCTTTGTGCAACGCGTTCAGGCACGCCAGCTGCCGCCCCTGCTCGAGTTCTGCGAATTCATCCATCGCCTGCAGGCACGCGCCGAGCGAGAACCGGCAGGGCAGGTGATCACCGGTCTGCTCACCGCGATCGCTTATGAGGCCTGGCTGTACGATCAGGATGAAGCGCGCGCTGCGCAGATCAAATGGGGGAACGTTCAGGAGTTCTGCCAGTGGCTGGGCAGGAAGGGCGATGAGGAGCAGAAAACGCTACTGGACCTCACCCAGACCATCGCGCTGATCAACATGCTCGACAAAAAGGATGCCGGCGTCGACGCCGTGCAGCTGTCTACCTTGCATGCGGCCAAGGGTCTGGAGTTCAAGCATGTCTTCCTGATCGGTATCGAGGAAGGCGTTCTGCCGCACCGCGAAGCCGAGGCCGAAAACCGCGTCGAGGAAGAGCGTCGCCTGATGTACGTGGGAATCACGCGCGCCCAGCGATCGCTGCACCTGAGCTATGCCGAGAAGCGCCAGCAGGGTCGGGAAGTGATTGCCTGTCAAGCGTCGCGCTTCATCGCCGAGATGGGTAGCGAGGATCTGCGCTTTTCTGGTGGCAAGAGCGAAACCACGCCGGACAGGGCAGGCAACGCCGAGCGCTTTTCCGCGCTCAAGGCGATGCTGAACAAAGGCAAATAGTCCGGGGCAAGGGCGTACAGGCTGCCTGCGTGCCGCCGGACAGCCTGACTCTACTTGGCGAGACCGATCAGGTGCTCGACCGCAGCCTTGACCTCGGCTTCGCTCAGGTCGGGATTACCGCCCTTGGCCGGCATTGCATTCTTGCCGTTGATGGCGTTCTTGACCAGCGCCGCCGTGCCGGCTGCAAGCCGTGGCGCCCAGGCCGCCTTGTCGCCTGCTTTCGGAGCGCCGGCTGCGCCACTGGCATGGCAGGCCATGCATACCGAATTATAGACGGTGGCTCCATCGCGCGGCTTGCCGTCGCTCTTGACCGCAGCGGCTTTCGCCAGTTCCAGCTTTGCCACCGGCTGAATACGGACTTCCGGCTCATCGCCAGCAGCGGTCGTGACGCTGCCTTTGCCGATCATGGAAAGCGGCCAGATGACGATGATCAGAACGACGGCGACGATGATGGTGATGATCAGAATCGACCTGGAAGAGTGTTGTTGTTGGGCCATGCCAAATCCTTAATGGTCTGAGGGTTGGATGGCGAATTGTACCGCTGTTTGACACGGACCAACAGTGCCAGGGTGGACTAGCCCGAGCAAAGCGGTTAAGCTTTCACCTCTGCACGCGCCCGTAGCTCAGTTGGATAGAGTACTGCCCTCCGAAGGCAGGGGTCGGACGTTCGAATCGTCTCGGGCGTGCCAAGCTCTGGTCCGGAATTCCTGCATTGCCCCAGCTATCCGTGCCGCCTCGCAGCGGGCGGCATCTGCCGTCCACCCTTTGGCAAATACCACTACGCTGACCACACCATTCCACGCAATAGCGGCAACAACTCCCGCTCAACAGCTGGCACATCCCGCATATCGTCCCGACATTGACGGGTTACGTGCCTTGGGGGTGCTTCTGGTGGTTGCATTTCATGCCTTCCCGAGAACCCTTCCCGGCGGTTTCGCTGGCGTTGATATCTTCTTCGTTGTTTCCGGTTATCTGATCAGCACGATCATCTTCGGCAACCTGGAAAGAGACACTTTCAGTTTCGCCGAATTCTATTCGCGAAGAATTCGCAGGATATTTCCTGCCCTGGCTCTTGTATTAGCCACAGGCTGGATTCTCGGCTGGGTGGTTCTATTGGTGGACGAATACAAGCAACTGGGTCTGCACATTGTTTCTGGTGCGGGATTCGTCTCCAATTTTGTTCTTTGGCATGAGGCGGGCTACTTTGACGGTGACGCCTATACCAAGCCATTTCTACATTTGTGGTCCCTGGGCATTGAAGAGCAGTTCTATATTGTTTGGCCACTTCTGCTCGCTGTGGTCTGGAGACAAAGACATAATTTCCTGGGAATCACCATCCTGGTTGCCGTTGGATCGTTCGCAGCCAACATCCTGATTGTCCGGGTTGACCCCGTCGCAGCGTTCTACTCGCCATGGTCACGGTTTTGGGAATTGATGGCCGGCGGAATCCTTGCTTATCTGGGGCTGCATCGGTCGAAATATCTGGTAGCAAGGTCCAATTGGCCGTCAGCCGTCGGGCTGGTATTGATCGTTCTTGGTGTGGCGCTTCTGAACAAGAAAGCCACATTCCCAGGTTGGTGGGCTTTACTTCCCACGATGGGAACCTTTCTCGTGATCGCAGCCGGGCCAAATGCCTGGTTGAATCGAAAATTCCTGAGCAGTCGCGGCATGGTATGGATCGGGCTGATCAGTTATCCATTGTATTTGTGGCATTGGCTGCTCCTCTCGCTGGCCTGGATAGTCAAAGGACGAATGCCACCCAGTGGAACGAGAATGCTGCTCGTTGTCCTCAGTTTCGTGCTTTCCTATCTGACGTATCGCTTCATAGAAAAGCAGGCCAGAGCTGGGGGAAGAGTGACTACGATTGTGTTGGTCGCGATCATGGTGATCCTGATGTTGGCTGGATTCGCCACCTACTCTGAACTGCTGCGTCCGCGGCACGATAACCGGGCCATCGAACTGATTCTGGAAGCTCTGGACGACTGGGAATATCCTGCAGGTCTCAACAAGACAAGCCTTGCCGGGGTGCCAGTAAAAGCCAGGGAAGCGGGTGAAAAGAAGGTATTGTTCGTTGGTGACTCGCATATCGAGCAGTATTCACCGCGAGTCGTCCGCTTGCTGGATGGCGATTCGAGAAAGTACAGCTCGGTTGTATTCCTGACTAGTCCAGGGTGTGCGCCGGTTCCTGGCAGTGCCCAGGTCAATAGCTATCATGTCGAAAGGTGCCAGGATTTCAGGGAGCGAGTGGGAAAACTTGTCCTGAATCCGGAAATCAGTTCGGTGGTTATCGGCGCGGCCTGGAATCTCTACCTGCTCAAATCCGGAGCAAATTACTCCGAAGATATTGACATCGACAAGGAAATCGGCAAGCTGGAAAATTTGATCAAGTCGATATCGACTCGCAAGCGAGTGTATTTCATTCTGGATAATGCCAGCGGCGGGCAATTCGAGCCACGGAATTTCTTCGAAGGCAGCCGCCTGACTGACCTGAAGGTCAAGCCATTGCCAGAACGAGTGCCGCTTGCCAGTGATCAGGAACAATTGCGAATACGGCTCTCGAAAATCGCTACGGAGGCCGGAGCGATATTGATTGATCCAGTTGCCCATCTTTGTCCAAAGCTCGATTGCCGGGCCTTTGCTGCGGACGGCAAACCCGCCTACAGAGACTTCAATCACTTCAGAGCCTCTTATGTCCGGGAGTCTGCCAATTTCATCGATGTTGCCTTGGAAAAATGACCTTCCCGCAACGGTCCTCGAGCAATATTTCGGCAGGTGTGCCGCTCACAGGGAAGATCTCCGGCTTTGGCTGCATCGACCCACTGGCGCAAATTTGCTATCGTTACAATGTCGTCATTCAATTCCCGGAAGCCGAAACCCGCCATGATCCAGGATGAACTCAAGAAAGCGGTCGCCCGCGCGGCGATCGCGCATGTGGTCGAGGGAGAAATCGTCGGCGTCGGGACGGGCTCGACCGCCAACTGCTTCATCGATGAGCTGGCCGCGATCAGAGACCGAATCCGGGGGGCAGTGGCGAGTTCCGTGGCGACGAGGAAGCGACTCGAGGGCTACGGCATTGTCGTTTTCGAACTCAACGACGTGGAGTACCTGCCGGTTTATGTGGACGGTGCCGACGAGATCAATACATCGATGCAGATGATCAAGGGTGGTGGTGGCGCGCTGACGCGAGAGAAGATCGTCGCCGCCGTCGCACAAAAATTTGTCTGCATTGCCGATGCATCGAAACTGGTGCCGAAGCTCGGCACTTTCCCGCTGCCTGTCGAGGTCATTCCGATGGCCCTGGGCCACGTCCGACGCGAACTTGCGCGGATCGGCGGCAAACCGCTTTGGCGCGAAGGTTTCGTCACTGACAACGGCAACCTGATTGTCGACCTCGGCGGACTCGCGATTGTCGACGCGGTCGAGCTGGAGACCCGCATCAACCAGATCGTCGGCGTGGTCAGCAACGGCCTTTTCGCCTGCCGTCCGGCGGATGTCTGCCTGCTTGGTACGGCTGCCGGGGTGAAGACGCTGACCGCCGACTGAACGGCCAAACGGTCATGACCTTGCAAGACACCCCCGATGTTGAAAGTCATGACCGTTTCCCCTCTCCCCCAACCCCTCCCCCGCGAGGGGGGAGGGGAGATTCGAGAGTCGCTCGCGACTTTCATAGTAACCCGAACAGCAGAAGCCAGCGGTTCAGTCGCTGTCCGAAGACCGGACTGCACCGGTCAATACTCAGGCACCGGGCGGCACGTAGCCCTGTACCTTGTCGGCACCGCTACCGAAGAAGTGCCTCTCCATCTGCTCGGCCAGATACTTGCGATGTGCGGCATCGGCCAGGTTGAGTCGGTTCTCGTTGATGATCATGGTCTGCATGCGCACCCATTGCTGCCATGCTTCCTTGGATACCGATTCAAAAATCCGCTTGCCCAGATCTCCGGGGGATGGAGGAAAGTCAAGACCTTCAGCCTCGCGACCGAGCTTGACACAATTGACCATTCTTGCCATTCAAACCACTCCTTATAAACCTTGTGGAATTTCGCCGAGACGAACTTTCGGCGCTGTGGCGCGTGCAAGGGCAGCCCTTGCCACGCTTTACAGCTCCTTCATCAACACCATGGAACGCCGTTGCAGGTTGTAGACCAGCCTTTTCTCGGCTGGCAACTCATCAATCTGGCGGACGGTGAAACCACGTTCCTTGAACCACTGCGAGGTCGCCGTGGTGAGAACAAACAGACGATTGACACCAGCCACGCGTGCTTGCGCCTCGATCCGCTTCATCAGCAGGGCACCATAACCCCAGCGACGATAGTGAGGATGCACGGCCAGGCAGGCCAGCTCGGCCTGTCCTTCGCCGTAGGGGTAAAGCGCGGCACAGCCAACAATCACTCCATCGTGTTCAACCACCGAGAAACGCGTGATCTCCCTTTCGAGCAACTCGCGCGAGCGACGCACCAGCGTGCCATCGGCTTCGAGCGGCTCGATCAGCGCCACCAGACCGCCGATGTCGTCTGGCCCGGCATCATGCAACTGTTCAAGTGACTCCTGGGTGATCACCGTGCCCACCCCGTCGTGCGTGAAGAGTTCGCGCAGCAGGGTACCGTCTTCGTCGTAGCCGAGCAGGTGCACACGCCCGACGCCTGCCCGGCTGGCCCGCACCGCGCAGGGAAGGTAGCGCTTGAGGTCGGTCGACAACCAGTCGCCGAGCTTGATCAGCCGCTCGGCGGCCTCGACGGTCAGTTCATCGAGCAAGGCGCCATCGATGTCGGTGGCACCTCGGCTATCGCTCAGAAAAATCAGCTTGTCGGCCAGCAGCGAGGTGGCGACCGCCTCGGCCACCTCCTCCATCGCCAGGTTGAAGATCTCCCCGGTCGGGCTTGACCCGATGCATGACAGGAGGACGATGTTGCCGAGGCTGAGTTGCGCACGGATACCCTCGGCGTCGATCTTGCGTACCTGCCCAGAGTACTGCAGATCGACGCCATCGACGACCCCGACCGGCTTGGCGGTAATGAAATTGCCGCCAACGACCCGAATCGTGCTGTTGGCCATCGGTGTGTCGGCGAGACCCTGCGAAAGCAGAGCCTCGATTTCAACGTAGATGCTGCCCACCGCGTCAATCACGCAATTGATTGCTTTGGTGTCGGTAACACGATAATTGCCATGGTAGACCGACTGCAGGCCTCTCTCGCGCATCAATTTTTCGATCTGCGGCCGCGCGCCATGCACCAGCACCAGGCGCACGCCGAGCGCGGCCAGCAGATTCACATCATAGGCCAGCGTACGCGCCAGTTGTCCGGCGATCGCCTTGCCGCCAAAAGCGATCAGAAAGGTCTTGCCGCGAAAGAGATTGACGTACGGCGCAACCGACCGAAACCAGGCGACGAACTGGCCAGCGCTCAAGTCCTTGGACATCTCAAGCGACGGGTCTCGCCTTCTCTCCGGCCTCCACGGCTTTCGCCTCTTTCGCCTCTTTCGCCGCTCTCGCTTTCTCGGCCCTCAACGCATTCGCCCGCTGGGTTTTCGTCTGCTTGGCATGCTCGACCTTCGATTCGTGTTCCTCCTTGACATCCTTGGCTTCTGCCTCCTTCGCCACCTCGGCCTTGGGCGCTCTTGCAATCAAAACCCTCGGCTCTTTCATCGGCTCGACTTTGAGTTCCTTTTCCAGACGTTCGCAGATCGTTCGCAGAACCTTGATCCGGGCAAACAACTTGTCGTTGGACTCGACGATCGTCCACGGCGCGGTGCCGGAACTGGTCCGGTCGATCATGTCGCAGACCGCTTCATGATAGGCAGCGGCCTTCTCGCGGTTGCGCCAGTCTTCCTCGGTAATCTTGAAGCGCTTGTGTTCGATCTTGGCGCGTTCCTCGAAGCGCTTGAGTTGCTCCTCGTCGCTGATCTGCAGCCAGAATTTGACGACGATGCCGCCGGCATGCCAGAGGTCGTGCTCGAAATCATTGATCTCCGAATAGGCACGCAACCAGTCCGCCTCGCTGCAGAATCCTTCGACCCGCTCGACGAGCACGCGCCCATACCAGGTGCGGTCGAAAATGGCCACTCGTCCGAGCCGCGGCATATGCCGCCAAAATCGCCACAGATAGGGTTGTGCACGCTCCTCTTCGGTCGGTGCGGCGACCGGGATGATCTGATACTGGCGCGCATCCATCGCCGACATCACCCGCCGGATGGCACCGCCCTTGCCGGCCGCGTCCGAACCTTCAAAAGCGAGAATCAGGGCCCGCTTCTTGAACTCTGGGTGGCGCATCAGTTCCGCCAGACGCCCCTGCCAGGTCGAAAGCTCGGTTTCGTACACCTTTTTCGTCAGGCTTTGCGTCATGTCCAGTGAACTCAGCACGTCGAGACGGTCGATACGTGGCGAGAAGGGTGGAGCTACCGGAGAATTCTGGTCGCGCTTGTCGGCCAGCCGCTTCTGTAGCGAGTCGAGAATCGTTTTGCCGACGGTCAGCGAGCGATAACGGTCGTCGGTTCCCTCGACGATGATCCACGGTGCCCAGGGCGTATTCGTCGTACGCAACAGGTGGCCGGCAACTTCCTGCATCTTGTCGTAGGTCTTCAGGCGATCCCAACTGGTCTTGGTGACCCGCCAGCGGGTCAGCGGGTTTGCCTCGATCGCTTTCAGGCGCTCGCGCTGCGCATCCTTGGAAAGATGTATCCAGAACTTGAGCACCAGCGCACCCTCATTGACCAACATCGCCTCGAAGCGATTGAGCTGATCCATGCGCTGATCGAAATCGGATCGTGAGAGGCTGTTGCCAATCCGCTCGGCGATCGGATGTGAATACCATGAACCGGCGAAAATCCCGATCCGCCCTTTCGGTGGCAGCGCCCGCCAGTAACGCCACATCGAGGGGTGAGCGCGCTCTTCGGCTGTCGGCGCATAAAAGGCATGCGTCGAGAGGTAACGTGGATCCATCCATTCGTAGAGGACATTGATGGTTTCACCTTTACCCGAACCATCTACGCCGCTGATCAGAATGATCACGGGGAAGCTGCCGTTCTCGCGCAACTGGAACTGCGTTTCGAGCAGCGCAGCGCGCAGCTTGGGCTCCTCTACCTTGAATGTTTCCTTGTCGATCTTGTGTCCCAGTTCTGCTGATTCAAACATCAGTCGTCTCCTCCTTCAAGTCACCCCACAAATACTGGATTGCTGCCAAGGCAGCCAGGCCAGCGGTTTCGGTGCGCAGGATACGCGGCCCGAAGCGCACCGGCTGAAAGCCGGACAACGCTGCAAGGTACGTTTCCTCAGGTGCCAGGCCACCCTCGGCGCCGATCAACAGTTCAACGGAGTTGCCCGATGGCGGCTCCGAAAGTTTCGCAAATGACTGTCCACCTTCCGGCACCAGCATCAGGCGCAGGGAACCTGGCTCGGGCTTGCGCGCCAGCCAGTATTCGAGGCTCTCCGGCATGGCCACTTCGGGCAACCGGTTGCGGCCGCACTGTTCACAGGCTGCTGCGACCACCCCGCGCCAATGCGCTACTCGGCGCAGCGCGCGCTCACCTTCGAGACGTAGCACACTGCGCCGTGAAATCACCGGGACGATTCGGCCGACGCCGAGTTCGACGGCCTTCTGTATCGTCAAGTCCATTTTTTCGCCAGCCTGCAGCGCCTGCACCAGCGTGATCGATAGCGGTGATTCTCGTTCCGTCGCCATCCAGCCCTGCACATCGACGCTGACCCTGGTTTGCTCGATGCCAACAATCCGGGCCGGATATTCGCCACCGGCCCCGTTGAAGAGCATGACCGCATCGCCGCGACGCAGACGCAGCACCTTGACCGCATGATGCGCAACCCGTTCGGGCAAATCTACGCGCTCGCCGGCCGCAAGCGGCATCGGGCAATGAAAGCGGGGACCATTCACCGTGGTATTATAAGAGTTTCGCTGTTCGATGGTCGTTGTTTGGAGGCATCTTCTTTATGGCGCTCACCCCCCCGGTTTGTGACTTTGGCTGGCAGGCCGTTGACTTCGAACTCGAGGATACCCATGGTTCCCGGCAAACCCTCGCCAGCCTGCGTGGTCCGAACGGGTTGCTACTGATGTTCATCTGCAACCACTGCCCCTATGTCCAGGCGATCATCGACCGCATTTGCCGCGACGCGCGCGCGCTACAGGCTCTGGGTATCGGCGTCGCAGCCATCATGAGCAATGATCCGGCCGAATACCCGGAAGACTCCTTTGAAAACATGCAACGGGTGGCCAGGGATCTGCATTTCCCCTTTCCCTATCTGCTTGACGCCACCCAGGATGTGGCTCGCAGCTACAAAGCGGTGTGCACGCCGGACTTCTTCGGCTTCAACCGCCATCTGCAATTACAGTATCGTGGACGTCTGGACGCCAGCGGCCGTCTGCCGGCCCCTCCCGATGCCCGACGCGAACTGGTCGAGGCAATGCGCCTGGTTGCCGAAACCGGTCGCGGCCCACACGAGCAGACCGCCAGCATGGGTTGCTCGATCAAGTGGCGCAACTGATTCAGCATGTGCGATGAAGAAGGCGCAGGCACGCCGGCGATCACTGACGCCAAGCTGAAGCGCATGCTCGACGCCAGCGTCGCGGTGGTCCGCGAGGTGGCGCAACGCGAGATCATTCCGCGTTTCCTGCGCGTCAGTCATGGACAACGCAAGGACGATGGTTCGCTGTGCTCGGAAGCCGACCTCGCTGCGCAGCATTTTCTCATGGGGCGTCTGACCGAGATCCACGCCTGCCCGATCATTGGCGAAGAAATGACACCGGCGGTGCAACGAGCCGGTTGGCAAGACGGCAGCACCGACGAGCACGGGCTGTGGTGTATCGACCCGATTGACGGCACCACCAATTTCATCAACGGGCTGCCCTGCTTTGCCGTTTCCATCGCCTGGATGAGTGCGCGGCGCGCACGCCTGGCGGTGACCTACAATCCGATCACCGACGAAATGTTCTATGCCCGTGAAGGCAATGGCGCCTACCTCAATGGCCGCCGCCTGCCCTTGCGCCAGGTGACCGCGGATATCCGTCGCGCCGTCGGGGGAGTAGACTTCAAACGGATCCCGAAGCCACTGGCTGACCGAATCGCAGTCAGCCCGCCTTTTTACTCACAGCGCAATTTCGGCAGCTCGACACTCGACTGGTGCAACCTCGCCGCGGGTCGGCTCGATCTCTATCTGCATGGCGGCCAGATGCTCTGGGACTACGCCGCCGGCAGCCTGATCCTGCGCGAAGCCGGCGGCCAGATGTGTACCCTTGCACAGGATGACTACAACGCGGATGATGTCTGGCGACGCCCGGTAATCGCTGCACTCGATCCGACGGTATTCGCCACATGGCGAGACTGGGTTCGCTACCACAGCCAGCCCGCGATCTTCTGATCAAGCGCCGCTGGTCTGCTTCCGGCGCTAGTCGATCCATAGTTTCCCTCCGGTCTGCCAACTGCCGAACTACTGCACCCGGCATCGCGGGCTTGCGTGTGCTTTGCCGATATTTCGGTTAAACTTTACTAAATTACTCTGGTATCCACCACAGGAGCTTTGACCAATGGCTGTAACGACTGAAGCCGTACAGGCGGCACTCAAGGAGTTGATCGATCCCAATACCCAAAAGGATTTTGTCTCCACACGTTCCGCCAGGAACATCAGGATCGACGGCGCCGACCTCGCGCTCGATATCGAATTGGGTTATCCGGCAAAAACCCAGCTGGACGACATTCGGCGCGCGGTGCTCACAAAGCTCAGGAGCATCCCCGGAGTCGGCAATGTCAGTGTCAATGTCACGGTCAAGATCGTCGCGCACACCGTTCAGCGTGGCCTGAAGCCGCTGCCCGGCGTCAAGAACATCATCGCCATCGCCTCCGGCAAGGGGGGCGTCGGCAAGAGCACGACGGCGGTGAATCTGGCATTGGCGCTGGCCCAGGAAGGGGCCAGCGTGGGTCTGCTCGACGCCGACATCTACGGTCCTTCACAGCCGCAGATGCTCGGCCTGGCCGGACAGAAACCGGAATCACAGGATGGTACGTCGATGGATCCACTATGGGCGCATGGCCTGCAGGCGATGTCGATCGGGTTCATGATCGACGTCGATTCACCGATGGTCTGGCGCGGGCCGATGGTCACCCAGGCGCTCGAACAATTGCTCAAGCAGACCAACTGGCAGGATGTCGATTATCTGGTGGTTGACCTGCCGCCAGGAACCGGCGACACGCAGCTGACGCTGGCACAGAAGGTCCCGGTCACCGGTGCGGTCATCGTCACCACCCCACAGGACATCGCCCTGATCGACGCGCGCAAGGGACTAAAGATGTTCGAGAAGGTCGGCATCCCGATTCTCGGCCTGGTGGAAAACATGAGCATCCACATCTGCACGCAGTGTGGACACGAGGAATACATTTTCGGTCAGGGCGGCGGCGAGCAGATGTGCCGGGACTACGACACCGAGTTCCTCGGCGCCCTGCCACTGGAACTCTCGATTCGCGAACTGACCGACTCCGGCAAGCCGACAGTGGTCGGTGCACCGGAATCGCGCGCTGCCGAGATTTATCGGACGATTGCGCGCCGCCTGGCGGTCAAGGTTGCCGAGCGCGCCAGGGACATGAGTGCAAAGTTTCCGAGTATCGTCGTACAGAACACTTGAACGGCCTTCCTCCGGCAGCGACGGGGCCGGGCCGTCCTGCATTTGAGCCATCTGAGCCTTGCCACACGCCTGCCGGCAAGGGCAGCTAACGGTCATGACTTTTCCAGGCACCCCCGATCATGAAAGTCATAGTGGGGAGGGGAGCCCTTCGACAAGGCTCAGGGCTGGATTCGTGAGTCGCTGACGCGACTTTCACATCAAACAGCGTGCACGAGACCGCAAGTACGAGAACTGCAGCGCTCTCGACAGCAGTTCCTTCTGTTGCCTGGACACCGTAGAATGAGAGCCTTTCCTGGATCAGCGGTGTGTTGGGGTAAGCGGCAATGTCAATCAAATCGGATAGGTGGATCCGCCGCATGGCGGCAGAGCACGGCATGATCGAACCTTTCGAGCCGAATCAGGTGCGCGAGATCGATGGTCGCCGCATCGTTTCCTACGGCACCTCCAGCTACGGCTACGACATTCGCTGTTCGAACGAATTCAAGCTGTTCACCAATCTGAATTCGACGATCGTTGACCCGAAGAACTTCGATCCGAATTCGTTCGTCGAGGTCAAGAACGATTTCTGCATCATCCCGCCGAACTCCTTTGCCCTGGCGCGGACCATCGAGTATTTCCGCATTCCGCGCAGCGTCCTGACAGTCTGCCTCGGGAAGAGTACCTATGCACGTTGCGGCATCATCGTAAACGTCACGCCTTTTGAACCCGAGTGGGAAGGCCATGTAACGCTCGAGTTCTCGAATACGACGCCACTGCCCGCCAAGATTTACGCCAATGAAGGCATCGCGCAGGTTCTGTTCTTCGAATCCGACGAGGAATGTGAAATATCGTACAAGGATCGTGGCGGCAAGTATCAGGGCCAGATGGGCGTGACCTTGCCGAAGATCTGATGGGCATGCGACGCCACACACCGCAAGGTACCGAGGCATGCAGGCAAATCAACTGTGCTGCGCTTGTCGCCGCCCCCCAGCCAACCGACTCCTGATACTGGATCCCTGAATGCATTTCAATTTCCCGGTCATCGTCATCGACAAAGACTACCGTTCGGAAAACACCGGCGGGCTCGGGATTCGCGCGCTGGCCAAGGCGATCGAGAAGAAGGGCTTTGAAGTCTTCGGCGTGACCAGTTATGGTGACCTGACTTCGTTTGCCCAGCAACAAAGCCGCGCCTCGGCCTTCATTCTGTCCATCGACGATGAAGACTTCAGACACGGCAAGGCCGACCAGACCGTCGGCAGTCTGCGTGCCTTCGTCAAGGAGATTCGCTGCCGCAACGAGGACATCCCGATCTTCCTGTACGGCGAAACGCGCACCTCCCGGCACATCCCGAACGACGTGCTGCGCGAGTTGCATGGCTTCATTCACATGTTCGAGGATACTTCCGAGTTCATCGGCCGCCACGTGGTCCGCGAGGCCAAGGCCTACCTGGAGAGCCTGGCGCCACCCTTCTTCCGCGCCTTGACGCACTATGCCGAGGACGGATCGTATTCCTGGCACTGCCCCGGTCACTCGGGCGGTGTCGCTTTCCTGAAAAGTCCGGTCGGGCGGATGTTCCACCAGTTCTTCGGCGAGAACATGCTGCGCGCCGATGTCTGCAACGCCGTCGAGGAACTCGGTCAGTTACTCGACCACACCGGTCCGGTCGCCGCCTCGGAGCGCAATGCGGCGCGAATCTTCAATGCCGACCACCTGTTTTTCGTCACCAACGGCACCTCGACCTCGAACAAGATCGTCTGGCATTCGACCGTCGCGCCAGGCGACGTCGTCGTCGTCGATCGCAACTGCCACAAATCGATTCTTCATTCGATCATCATGACCGGTGCCATCCCGGTCTTCCTGATGCCGACCCGCAACCACTACGGGATCATCGGACCGATACCGAAAGAAGAGTTCCGCTGGGAGAACATCCAGAAGAAGATCGCGGCGCATCCCTTCGCGCGCGCGGTCGCCGCCAAACCGCGCGTACTCACCATCACCCAGAGCACCTACGACGGCATCCTCTACAATGTCGAAGAAATCAAGGAAATGCTCGATGGCGTGATCGATACCCTGCACTTCGACGAAGCCTGGCTGCCGCACGCGGCTTTCCATGATTTCTACGGCGATTACCATGCCATCGGCGCTGATCGCCCGCGCTGCAAGGATGCGATGATCTTTTCGACGCAGTCGACGCACAAGCTGCTGGCCGGTCTCTCGCAAGCCTCGCAGATTCTCGTCCAGGATTCCGAAGGGCGCAAACTCGACCGCGATGTCTTCAACGAAGCGTACCTGATGCACACCTCGACCTCGCCGCAGTACGCGATCATCGCCTCCTGCGACGTCGCGGCAGCGATGATGGAAGCCCCCGGCGGCACCGCACTGGTGGACGAATCAATAGCCGAAGCGCTCAACTTCCGCAGCACGATGCGCAAGGTCGAAAAGGAATGGGGTGCCGACTGGTGGTTCAAGGTCTGGGGCCCGGAAGACCTGTCGGAAGAAGGCCTCGAAGACCGCTCGGCGTGGATCCTCAAGCCCGGCGAACGTTGGCACGGCTTCGGCATGCTCGCCGAAGGCTTCAACATGCTCGACCCGATCAAGGCAACGGTCATTACGCCGGGACTCGATGTCGATGGAGACTTCGCCGATTGGGGAATTCCGGCGGCGATCGTCACCAAGTACCTGGCCGAGCACGGCATCATTGTCGAGAAATGTGGTCTCTATTCCTTCTTCATCATGTTCACCATCGGCATCACCAAGGGTCGCTGGAACACGCTGGTCACCGAACTGCAGCAGTTCAAGGATGGTTACGACCAGAACATGCCCTTGTGGAAGGTGATGCCGGAGTTCCTGGCCAAGAATCCGCGCTACGAGAAATGCGGGCTGAAAGACCTCTGCAAGCAGATCCACGGCATCTACGCGGCCAACGATGTCGCGCATCTGACCACTCGCATGTACCTCTCGGACATGGAGCCGGCAATGAAGCCGACCGATGCTTTTGCCCGTATGGCACATCGCGAGATTGACCGCGTTCCGATCGACGATCTGGAGGGAAGGATCACCAGCACCCTGCTGACTCCCTACCCACCGGGAATTCCCCTGTTGATCCCGGGCGAGCGCTTCAACGCCACGATCGTTCGCTACCTGCAATTCGCGCGCGATTTCAACGAGCGTTTCCCTGGCTTCGAGACCGACGTCCATGGCCTGGTCAAGGCAATCGTCGACGGCAAGCCGGTCTACTCGGTCGATTGCGTTCGCTAGCAACCGCGGGAATCGCTGCGACGAGCCCGGCAAGCCGTCGTCACTGGCTAGCGGTCATTCGTTGCGTGCGACTCGTCCGTGGATGGCAAACTGGCATCTGCTGCCGAAGAGTTTTCGACCAGACGGACGACCCCATCGTCTCCAACGGCGGTATCTTCGAACTTCAACAGGGTGATCCGATGGTTGTCCATCTCGAGCACCGTCAGTTGGCCGCCTTCCAGCTGGACGGTATCGCCGACTTTCGGCACGCTGCCGTGCCTCTTGTAGAACAATCCCGCGAGGGTGACGTAGTCGTCATCAGTCGGGAACGGGAAATCAAGCAGGACGTCGAGATCGGAAACCCGCATCGAGGCGTCGATTTCATACTGACTGCCAATCAGTTTCCTGACTCGCCTCGCCTGGCGAGTGAATTCATCCTCGTAGTCGCCGACGATTTCCTCGAGGATGTCTTCGAGCGTGATGATGCCCTCGGTGCCGCCATACTCGTCGATCACCACCGCCATCTGCTGCCGGGTGCGCTTGAAGTCCTTGAGCAGGTCGCTCAGCAACTTGCTGTTGGGAACGACGTACGGCGCCTGCACAAAGTCACCGACTGGACGGTGACTGACTTCTTCGAGCGTCTGGCCGGTACTCTCGGCCATCACCGTCAGCAATTCCTTGATGGCGACCACGCCAGTGATCCGGTCCAGGCTCTTGTCGTACACCGGGAAGCGTGCGTGTGGCACGTCGCGGAAGACACGCAGGGCGTCGGCCAAGGTATCTTCCTGCGCCAGGGCCCGGATGCGCGTGCGCGGGATCATGGCCTCGCGCACCGTGTGCTCGTCGAGTTTGAACACCCCGCGGATCATCTCCGTTTCCTCCGGCGCCAGTGTCCCATCCTTCTCGCTCGCCGAGAGAATCATGCGGATTTCCTCGACCGACATCGTGAAGTGGCTATGGCCTTCGCCTTCGAGATTCCGCTGCCCGAAAAGCCGCAGCAACGCGTCTGAAGACAGCTTCATGATGTAGATCAGCGGCCGGAAGGTGAGGTAAAGAATGTTGATGATGCCGCCAACCGCCATGCTCATCTGCTCGGCCTTGTGAAAGGCCAGCACCTTGGGCGCCAGCTCGCCGGCGACCACATGCAGAAACGAAATGACGATAAAGGCGAAGACGTACGAGACCGTGTGTGCTGCCTTGACGAGGGCTTCGCTGTCGCCGAACAGGGCAAAGGTCGAGACGAAGGTCGAATCGGTCAGCGTGCTGATCGTCTCCATACCGACGGCGCCAAGGCCCAGGGAAACCAGGGTGATGCCGACCTGGGTCACCGAGTAGAAACGTTCCGGCTCATTGTGCAGCATCTCGACCCGTGCTGCGCGCCGATCGCCCTCCTCTGACAATTGCCTGATGCGGCTGCGGCGGGCCGAGGAAATGGCGATCTCCGAACCGACAAAAAAGGCATTGCCGGCGACGAAGGCCAGAATCAGTCCAAGGTTGATGTAAAGATGCAGTTGGTCCATCTGAGTGCTCCTCCGGTGTTTGCGGCAGCTGAATACCCCGGTTGCCCCCTGGGAACTCTCCAAAGGAACGACCAGATCCAGCGCCATCGTGACCGCGTGCGCTGCATAACTCTTGCTTTTCTGCAGGCTTTCCCCCTGCTTGCGCCACGGCGCCCGAATAATACGCCATTTATGCCTAAACTCTAACCCTTCAGGGCAATACTGCCCGCTTCAGGAAAGCAGCGAAGGGCACCTCGCCTCGTTCCTTCCCTTGCCGACTGACTCTCGCGTGTGCCGCTCCGGCCGCTGCATTGCGGTAGAATGCGGGCTTTGTCGCGCAGGGAAAAGGCCGTGGACGGCATCACCATTGCTCTATCGAAGGGCCGGATTTTTGACGAGACTCTGCCCCTGCTGGCAGCCGCCGGGATCGAGCCGCTCGAGGATCCAGAGACCTCGCGCCGCTTGATCATCCCGACCAATCGGGAAAATGTCCGCGTGGTCATCGTCCGCGCCACCGATACCCCGACCTATGTGCAATACGGTGCCGCCGACCTCGGCGTCGCCGGCAAGGACGTTTTGCTCGAGCACGGCAGTGAAGGTCTCTACCAGCCGATCGACCTGAAGATCGCCAGGTGCCGGATGATGGTCGCCGTACCCGCCGGTTTCGACTACGCGCACGCCGTGCGCCAGGGCGCGCGCCTCAAGGTGGCGACCAAGTACGTCAATATTGCCCGCGAACACTTCGCGGCCAAGGGCGTACATGTCGACCTGATCAAGCTCTACGGGTCGATGGAACTGGCACCGCTGGCCGGACTTGCCGATGCCATCGTCGACCTGGTGTCCACCGGCAATACGCTGAAAGCCAACAATCTGCTCGCCTGCGAGCACATCATGGACATCTCGTCGCGGCTGATCGTCAATCAGGCCGCACTCAAGCTGAAACGCGAAATGCTGGCGCCGATTCTCGAAGCCATCGCCGAAGTCACGGAGTCATCGACCAATGATTGAGATCAAGCGCCTATCCAGCACGGACGCCGACTTCCAGGCCCGCCTCGATGCGCTGCTGGCCTTCGAGGCGGCGCAGGATGCCTGCGTCGAACAGACGGTCGCCGGCATCCTCTCCGAGGTGAAAGCACACGGCGACGCCGCAGTGATCGAGTACACCCGGCGTTTCGATGCCCTGAGGGTCCATTCGATGGCCGAACTCGAACTCTCTCAGAACAAACTGCAGCAGGCACTCTCCAGCCTGCCACCAGCACAGCGCCAGGCGCTCGAAGCCGCTGCCGAGCGCGTGCGCAGCTACCACCTGCGGCAGCCTCTGCAGAGCTGGCAATACGAAGACGAAAGCGAGGAAACGCGCGGCACGATGCTGGGCCAGAAGGTGACGCCGCTCGACCGCGTCGGCCTCTACGTCCCCGGCGGCAAGGCCTCGTACCCCTCTTCCGTGCTGATGAACGCGATTCCGGCGCGTGTCGCCGGGGTCAGGGAACTGATCATGGTCGTGCCGACGCCGGCTGGCGAGAACAACCCGCTGGTTCTCGCCGCTGCGGCATTGGCCGGCGTCGATCGCGTCTTCACCATCGGCGGCGCGCAGGCGGTCGCCGCTCTCGCCTACGGTACAGAGACCATTCCCCAGGTAGACAAGATCGTCGGCCCCGGCAACGCCTATGTCGCCGCCGCCAAGCGCCGTGTCTTTGGCGTCGTCGGCATCGACATGGTCGCCGGTCCGTCGGAAATACTCGTCATTTGCGATGGGCAGACCGACCCCGACTGGGTAGCCATGGACCTTTTCTCGCAAGCCGAACACGACGAACTCGCGCAGTCGATCCTGATCTGTCCGGATGCCGATTACCTCGACCGCGTTGCCGCTTCGCTCGACGCACTACTGCCAACGATGCCGCGTCAGCGGGTCATTCGTGCAGCACTCGAAAATCGCGGCGCGCTGATCCAGGTGCGCGATCTCGACGAAGCCTGCCGCATCGCCAACCGCATCGCACCCGAACACCTCGAACTCTCGCTGGTCGATGCCGAAGCCTGGGTGAACAAGATTCAGCATGCCGGTGCGATCTTCATCGGCCCTTACACTTCGGAGGCTCTCGGCGACTACTGTGCCGGCCCCAACCACGTCCTGCCGACGTCCGGCAGCGCCCGCTTCTCGTCACCGCTGGGGGTGTACGACTTCCAGAAACGGACCAGCCTGATCCGGGTGTCACAGGCCGGTTCGAAAACCCTGGGCCGCATCGCGGCAACGCTGGCGTATGGGGAGGGCCTGCCGGCGCACGCGCGGTCGGCGGAGTATCGGGTCGAGAGCTGAAGCGCTGGGGTGAAACCCGAAGCCGCGCTGCTGCGGAATCGCTCCGCGGTAGCCTGTGCATCCCGTCTGTGATCCCGGAAAATCGCCAGAACCCTGGGGGATGAAAGAGATTCAGACTTCGATCACGGCATTTGAATCCACACTTTATTATTCACATGCAGGAAAAATTCCCAGAAGCACAGAAGTTCAGGATTGAGATGCAGGAGGAGATATGGCTAATATTCGAAAAGCGTGGGTTTTCAGCCCGCCCAAACCTGTCGCACCCAAGGTGTCAGCGCAGGTAAAGGCCGATTTGCAACAAAAAGCGGACGAACTCGTCGAGACAGCAATTCCCGGCCTGATTTAACATGTTGATTTATATTGACAATTAACGCACCAAACCTGTGCATGCAATTTGGGAACTATTTGTAATCAATGGCTTGGGCAACTTATGCCGGGAATTGCTGTCGTCGAGACGGTTCTGAAGCCGAAGTATATCCAGTCTCCGCCTGCGCCAGACCAATTTCAGCACAACTATATCGCCGATATTTATACCAAGTGGTATCGCCATTATTTTTACTTTTGTGCGAAGTATTGCGTCCCACACCCGGATGCAATGGTGCCGTTTTTTGAAGCGAAATTCTCCCGACTGGAATATACCGGAAGAGAGCGATTCAATATGTCATACATGCGCCATACCGGCGAGTGGGTGAATATTTATTCCGACTTGGCCATCGAAGAATGTTTGGTAGCCATCACGGAAGATTCACTATTTGAACCGTAACCCCCCAAGTTCGACGGATGGCAGATAAGTTATTGAACTTTAAGGCTTTAAATGCGCCACTACATAACAATCTAACCTATCATAATCAATTACTTAGGCGCAAAATCGTCGAACTCGGGTAACCCGATTCCCGCGCCGTCTGCTGCGGCGGGAACTGGCAAGCAGACCGGAACGAAACCCTCTCGGAGAAATACTGATGCTGCAGCTATGGGAAACCGCGGTCGGCTATTTCTGGCGCCCGGAACTGCCCTGGGCGCTTGGTTTTACTTTTGGGTTGGGGCTCCTTCTTCTGCGTTTCCTGCGCGCCGATCGGCGGGTGATCATCAACTCGCTGGAACTGTACGTATTTTGCCTTCTTGGCAAGTTCGTCTCGGCCGTGCTCGAAGCCTTCGGTCTACACAGCGGGGCAGAGATCGTCCACGAGATCTTCGTCCTGGGTTCCGGTCTGATCATGATCCATTTGACCGGGTTGCTGCTGTTCCGCCTGACCTTCCCGTTGATCCGCCTGCGCACGCCAAGAATCATCGAGGACCTGTTGATTTTTGTCGGATACATCGCCTGGGTTCTGGTGCGATTGCGTCTTGCCGGCATGGATCTGGCGAGCCTGGTCACGACCTCGGCGCTGATCACGGCGGTCGTTGCCTTCTCGATGCAGGATACGCTGGGCAACACCATGGGAGGGCTGCTGCTGCAGTTGGAAAGTTCGCTCAAGATCGGCGACTGGATCAGCATCGGCAGCGTCTCGGGTCGAATCTCCGAAATCCGCTGGCGTTACACGGCGGTGGAGACACGCGACGGCGAAACCGTGGTCTTTCCCAACAGCGTCTTGATGAAAAACCCGTTTACCGTCATTTCGAGTCCTGGCCAAAGGCAACCGGAGTGGCGGCGCTGGCTGTGGTTCAACGTGCATTGCTCGATCCCGCCGGGACGTGTGATCGAGATCGCCGTAGCGGCGGTGACGGCGGCTGACATCGCGAATGTCGCCAAAGAGCCCGAGCCGGGTTGTGTGCTGATGGAGTTCGGTTCTGGATTCGGCCGTTATGCGCTACGCTATTGGTTGGTGGACCCTGGCCCCGATTCCCCTACCGATTCCGCGGTCAGGATGTGCCTGTTCGCTGCTTTGCAGCGCGCCGAGATCGAGTTCGCGATCACCGAGCACAGCGTGCATATGGTCATCGATTCGCAACAGCGCCGCGAGCAGAGCCAGGCACGCGACCGGCAACGTCGCCAGGCAGTTCTCCGCTCTGTCGATCTGTTCAGCGGGCTGACCGAGGGCGAGCTTGCGATCCTGGCCGAAGGTCTGACCTACACTCCGTTTGCCAACGGGGAGGTGATCATTCGTCAGGGCGTGGCAGGGGATTCGCTCTACCTGCTGGCCGAAGGGGAAGTCGATGTCTGGATCGAAGGTCCCGCGCAAAGCCGCCGCCATGTCGCCACTCTGGAGCCGGGCGAGGTGTTCGGCGAGATCGGGATGATGACTGGAGAGCCACGCCGCGCCACATTGATCGCCAGGAGTTACGCGCAATGCTACCGATTGGACCAGGCAAACTTCGAGCAGGTGATCCGTTCACGCCCCGAAATTGCCGAGGAAATCGCGCGCATTGTCGCCACCCGCGAACGGGAATTGGCCCGGTTTCAAGAGGACCATCTGGGGCGCGCGAGCACCGAGGTTTCGCTGCGTGCCCAGAGCATCCTGGGCAAGATGCGCGCGTTTTTCGGGTTTCGCTAACGGTCATGACTTTTCCAGGCACCCCCGATCATGAAAGTCATGACCGTTTCCCTCTCCCTCGACCCCTTCCACGGCCCGCGCTGCATCGCGGGCCGGCTGCGGCGGCGCGGAGCGGTGCTCCGCGAAACCCCGCCTGCGCCCCCGCGAGGGGGGAGGGGAGATTCGTGAGTCGCATACGCGACTTTCACATTAAAAACCCGCGATCCAGATGGAGCGATTTGACACATCGCTGCAGTCCTGATCGCTGTCAGGCGCTATGATCCTCATCTGAGCGGAACAGGCAAGGGATCACCGACATTCACCCAAAGCAGGAGAAGCATTCATGTCGCAGCCAATCGAGTTCTATTTCGACTTCACCTCCCCCTATGGCGACCTGGCTTCGGAGAAACCAGTCGAGCGCTGGCTGGCCAGCGGAGGTTTCTGATGCCAGTTCTGCAAACGCAGCTCAATCCTCGCAGCGACGACTTCCAGGCCAACGTCGAAGCGATGCGCAGCGTCGTCGCCGACTTGCGTACGACGGTCGACCGAATCGCTCTCGGCGGTCCGGAAGCGGCACGCCAGAAGCACCTGGCACGCGGCAAGCTGCTGCCGCGTGAGCGGGTCAATGCGCTGATCGATCCCGGTTCGGCTTTCCTGGAGCTGTCACAACTCGCTGCCTATGGCATGTATGGCGAGGCCCATCCTTTCGAGGTGCCGGCGGCCTCGCTGATCACCGGCATCGGCCGCGTCCATGGCGTCGAGTGCATGATCGTTGCCAACGATGCGACGGTGAAGGGCGGCACCTATTACCCGCTGACGGTCAAGAAACACCTGCGCGCGCAGGAGATCGCCGGCGAGAACCGCCTGCCGTGCATCTATCTGGTCGATTCGGGAGGCGCTTTCCTGCCGATGCAGGACGAGGTCTTTCCCGACAAGGAACATTTCGGCCGCATCTTCTACAATCAGGCCAATCTTTCGGCGGCCGGCATCCCGCAGATCGCCGCCGTGCTGGGTTCGTGTACCGCTGGCGGTGCCTACGTGCCGGCGATGTCCGACGAGTCGATCATCGTCAAGGACCAGGGAACGATCTTTCTCGGCGGGCCGCCGCTGGTCAAGGCAGCGACCGGCGAGGTGGTGACTGCCGAGGATCTCGGCGGCGCCGATGTACATACGCGCATTTCCGGCGTCGTCGATCACTACGCGGAAAACGACGCGCATGCGCTGGCGATCGCCCGCCGCATCGTCGGCAACCTCAACTGGCGCAAGCATCCGCCATTGAGCCTCGCCGAACCGCGTGAGCCGGTCTACGTGGCCGAAGAACTGTATGGCGTGATCCCTACCGACGCCAGGAAGCCCTTCGACGTTCGCGAGATCATCGCCCGCATCGTCGATGGCTCCGACTTCGACGAATTCAAGGCACGCTACGGGACGACGATCGTCTGCGGTTTCGCACGCCTCTGGGGCTATCCGCTAGGCATCGTCGCCAACAACGGCATCCTGTTCTCGGAATCTTCGCTGAAGGCTGCGCATTTCATCGAACTCTGCGCGCAGCGCGGCATCCCGCTGCTCTTCCTGCAGAACATCACCGGCTTCATGGTCGGCCGCAAGTACGAAAACGGCGGCATCGCCCGCGATGGTGCCAAGATGGTGACCGCCGTCGCCTGCGCCAGGGTGCCGAAGTTCACGGTGGTCATCGGCGGTTCCTTTGGTGCCGGCAACTATGGCATGTGTGGTCGGGCGTACTCGCCGCGTTTCCTGTGGATGTGGCCGAATGCACGCATTTCGGTGATGGGCGGCGAGCAGGCGGCGAAGGTGCTGGCAACCGTCAGGCGCGATGGCCTCGAAGCCGCCGGCAAAGCCTGGAGTGCTGACGACGAAGAGGCCTTCATGGCGCCGATCCGCGAACAGTACGAATTGCAGGGTCATCCCTACTACGCCAGCGCCCGCCTCTGGGACGACGGCGTGATCGACCCGGCCGATACCCGGCGGGTGATCGGACTCGGTCTGTCGGCGGCGCTGAACGCCGACGCCGAAGCGACAAAGTTCGGCATTTTCCGCATGTAAGGGGTCATGATGAGCGAGTATCAATCGATTCTCACCGAAATCGACGGCAACGTCGGCATCCTGACGCTGAACAAGGCGCAGCGGCACAACGCTTTCGATGAGCAACTGATCGCCGAGATCACCGAAGGCCTGCGCGAACTCGAGGCGGACGCGCGTGTTCGCGCCGTCGTGCTGTCGTCGACCGGAAAAAGCTTCTGCGCCGGCGCCGATCTGAACTGGATGAAGCGTGTCGCCGACTGCACTCCCGAGGAAAACCTGCTCGACGCGAAAAGGCTGGCGGAGTTGTTGTCGACGCTCAACGAACTCTCGAAGCCGACGCTGGCGCGCGTGCAGGGCCCGGCATACGGCGGTGGCGTCGGGCTGATCGCCGCCTGCGACATTGCGATCGGAACCTACGATGCGGTGTTTGCGCTCAGCGAAGTGAAGCTGGGAATCGTGCCGGCAGTGATCAGCCCGTACGTGCTGGCGGCGATCGGCGAGCGCTACAGCCGTCGCTACATGCTGACTGCCGAGCGCTTTTCGGCTGCCGAGGCCTACCGGATTGGCCTGTTGCACGAACTCGTTCCCGGTGAGGAGCAACTCGACGATGCGATCGCCGAGATCCTCGACAGTCTGCTCGCCAACGGCCCGCGCGCGCAAGCCGAGTGCAAGGCGCTGATTCGCATCGTTGCCGGCCAGCCGATCGACGAAGAGACCATCGAAGAGACGGCACAGCGGATTACGAGCGTTCGTGCCAGCCCCGAAGGCAGGGAAGGTCTGGCGGCGTTTCTCGAAAAGCGGCAGCCCAACTGGGTGGCCGACTGAAATGGCGGCCACCCGGATACGGTCCGCATGCTTGCAGCGAGCGAAAGGTTTTGTGCAATGTTTACCAAGATTCTGATTGCCAATCGCGGCGAGATTGCCTGTCGCGTGATCCGTACCGCCCGCCGCATGGGGGTGCGCAGCGTCGCCGTTTTTTCCGAAGCCGATGCCAACGCCCGGCACGTGCGCCTCGCCGACGAGGCGGTGTGCATCGGTCCGGCTGCGGTTCGCGAATCCTATCTGCGCACCGATCGGATACTCGACGCCGCCAGGCGTACCGGCGCACAGGCGGTGCATCCGGGCTATGGCTTTCTCTCCGAGAATGACCGCTTCGCCGATGCCTGTGCGGCCGCCGGGGTCGTTTTCATCGGCCCGCCAGCCGCGGCAATTCGCGCCATGGGTTCGAAGTCCGCCGCCAAGACGCTGATGGCCGCTGCCGGCGTTCCCCTGACTCCGGGTTACCACGGTGATGAGCAGGAACCCGTTTTCCTGCACGCTCAGGCCGACGCCATCGGCTATCCGGTGCTGATCAAGGCGGCTGCCGGCGGGGGCGGCAAGGGCATGCGTCTGGTCGAAAGGAGCGACGATTTCGCCGCCGCGCTGGCCTCGTGCCAGCGCGAAGCGATTTCGTCATTCGGCTCCGAGCAGGTGCTGATCGAAAAATACCTGCGCCGTTCGCGGCACATCGAGATCCAGATTTTTGCCGATACGCAGGGCAATTGCCTGCATCTCTTCGAACGCGACTGCTCGGTGCAGCGCCGCCACCAGAAAGTGCTCGAAGAGGCGCCGGCACCAGGAATGACGCCGGCGCGCCGCGCCGCCATGGGCCAGGCCGCCGTTGACGCTGCCCTGGCGGTCGGTTACGTCGGCGCCGGTACCGTCGAGTTCATCGCCAGCGATACCTTCGCGCAGGACGGCAGCTTCTATTTCATGGAGATGAACACCCGCCTGCAGGTCGAGCATCCGGTGACCGAGATGATCACCGGGCAGGATCTCGTCGAGTGGCAGTTGCGCGTCGCCAGCGGCGAGCCCCTGCCGCTGCGCCAGGCACAGCTCGACATTCGCGGGCACGCGCTGGAAGCGCGCATCTACGCCGAGAATCCTGACCAGGAATTCCTGCCATCGACGGGCCGCCTGCTGCATCTGGCGCGGCCTGCCGAGAGCCTCAACGTCCGCGTCGATACCGGAATCGAACAGGGTGACGAGATCACGCCTTACTACGACCCGATGATTGCCAAGCTGATCGTCTGGGACGTCGACCGGCATGCAGCGCTGGCGCGCATGCGGCAGGCGCTGGCCGATTACCGCATCGTCGGGGTCAGTACCAACATCGACTTCCTTTCACGGCTGGTGGCCTGCCCGGCTTTTGCCAACGCCGATCTCGATACCGCTCTGATCGAGCGCAGCCGCGACTTCCTCTTTCCGGCACAAAGCGATCCTCCGAGCAGCGTCTTCTTCGTCGCCGCCGTCGCCGGTTTGCTGCGCGAATACGCGGCAGCGCTCGCCAGGGCCAGCCACTCGGGCGACCCCTGGTCGCCGTGGAGTCTGCACGACGGTTGGCGTCTGAACATCCAGCCGCGACGCACGCTCACCTACCGTAGCGGGGATACCCGGCATGAAGTCATCGTCGCCTACGCCGCCGATGGCTGGCGCTTGACTCTCGGCAACGAGTCGGTCCTCGCGCGCGGCCGCATCCTCGACAGCGGCCAGTTTGCCGGGCAACTGGCGGTCGAACTCGACGATCGACGCCTGGTGGCGAGTGTCGTCGCGGTCACCGAAAAGCAGGAACGCCACGTTTTTCTCAATGGCACCAATTACGTCATCCTGCGCGACGATCCGTTGCACCTCGTCGAAGCAGGAGGGGCGCATGGCGGTGGTCTGACCGCACCGATGCCGGGCAAGGTCATCGCTTTGCTGGCCGCGGTCGGACAGCGGGTGGACAAGGGCGCGCCGCTCCTGATTCTCGAAGCAATGAAGATGGAACACACGATTACCGCGCCGAAGAACGGCCGCGTCCAGGCCTTCCACTACGCCGCCGGCGACCAGGTCGCCGATGCTGCCGAACTGGTCGATTTCGAGGTCGAGCCATGACCCTGCCACAGCGAGTGAAACTGGTCGAGGTCGGGCCACGCGACGGCTTGCAGAATGAGCAAGCGATCGTTCCGACGGCGATCAAGGTCGAACTGATCGAACGTCTTGCCGATGCCGGACTGTCGGCCATCGAGGCCACCTCTTTCGTCTCGCCGCAGTGGGTGCCGCAGATGGCCGACAGCGCCGAGGTGCTGCGCGCCTTGCTGGCGAGCCCGCGACGTTGGCCGCAGCCCTCCTACCCGGTGTTGACCCCCAACCTCAAGGGTTTCGACGCGGCCGTCGAAGCCGGCGCGCAGGAAGTCGCGATTTTCGCTGCGGCCTCGGAGACCTTCTCGCGGAAGAACATCAACTGCAGCATCGCCGAGAGCCTGAAGCGCTTCGCTGCCGTCGTCGATGCCGCCAGCGCACTCGAGGTCAAGGTACGCGGCTATGTATCGTGCGTCGTCGCCTGCCCCTACGAAGGCGCCGTCGATCCGGTGAAAAGCGCGTGGGTCGCCGAGCGACTCCTCGAAATGGGTTGCTACGAAGTCTCTCTCGGCGATACCATCGGTGCCGGCACGCCGGCATCGATCCAGCGAATGATCCAGGCCTGCGCGGCGGTGGTGCCGATCGAGAAGCTGGCGGGGCATTACCATGACACCTACGGGATGGCCATTGCCAACATCTACGCCTCGCTCGAACTCGGCATGGCGGTGTTTGACAGTTCGATCGCCGGACTCGGCGGCTGCCCTTATGCCGTCGGCGCCAGCGGCAACGTCGCCAGCGAGGATGTCGTCCATTTACTGCAGGGCCTGGGCATTGAATGCGGAGTCGATATGGAAAAATTGCTGGTCGCCAGCCAGTTCATTGCGCATCACCTGGGCCGCGAACCGGCGTCGAAAGTGGCGCGCGCCTTGCTCGCCAGGCAGAACACCCGATGAGCGCTGCTGCAGCTACGGTCGTGACGCAAACGCTTGCCTCGCCGTGCATCAATGTCTGCCGGATGGACGAGCAAACCGGCTGCTGTCTGGGTTGCTTCCGGACGATCGAGGAAATTGCCGTCTGGAGCCGCGCCTCCGATGACCAGCGCCTGCGGATTCTACTGGCCGTCGAGCATCGGCGGTTCGAACACGACCCGGAAGGCTGTGCGTCGGGTGGTGATTTCCGCGCGGATTGCGATCGTTGATCATGAACGAATCTGAAGAAGAATATTTCTGCGTCGGCATCTGCATGCCCGACCCGGATTCCGGTTACTGCCTTGGCTGCGGTCGTCCGCCGCTGCCGGTCTCGCTGATCACGCAAGGAATCGTCGTCGAGGAACTGCGCCGCGAGCCAATCTATGACGCCTTTCCGAACAACGACTCGCCAGATCCAGACTGATGCTTCCCGATAGCCTGCTGGTTCTTGAACGCGGCTGGCTGTCGTCGAACAACATCGTCTTCCTCGAAGGAGAGCAGGCGGCGCTGATCGACAGTGGCTACGTGACGCATGCCGCACAGACGGTCGCTCTGCTCGAACACGCGCTGGCCGGTCGCCGCCTGACGCGACTGCTGAATACCCACTCGCATTCCGACCATATCGGGGGCAATGCGGCAGTGACCCGCGCCTTCGGCTGCCAGGTCATCGTTCCCCAGGGTATCGACGCGACGATTGCCGAGTGGGACGAAGAGGCCTTGCTGCTCTCGCCGCTCGGCCAGTCGGGCGCGCGCTTTTGCCATGATGCAACGATCGCTGCCGGCGATGAAGTCGAACTCGGCGGGCTCAACTGGCGTGCGATTGCGGTTCCCGGCCATGACATGGATGCGCTGGCCTTTCACAACCCGGAGCGGCGCCTGCTGATCTCCGGTGATGCCCTGTGGCGCAACGGCTTCGGGGTGATTTTCTCGGAACTGCTGGGCCATCCGGAGGATGCGGGGGGTCTGAAGGCCGCGCGTGAAACGCTCGACGTACTGGCGCGCCTGCCGATCGATGGGGTGATCCCCGGCCACGGTGCGCCTTTCGTCGAGGTGGCCGATGCCTTCGAGCGCGCCTACCAGCGGCTGGCCACCTTCGAACAGAATGTCGAGCTGCTGGCCAGACATGCCCTCCGGGTCATTCTTGCTTTTGCCTTGCTGGAGAGACGGCAACTGCTGCGCGCCGATCTCCCGGACTTCCTCGCCAGCCTCAGCTTCTGCCAGAGTGTCAACGCACGTTATCTGAACCACAGCAACGAGGTGCTGGCGCAATGGCTGGTCCGCGACCTGATCCGAGTCGGAACGCTGAAAGACGTCGGTGGCATGCTGCTGGCCGTCTAAGCACAGACATCCGGATGTTCGTGTCCGCATACCGCATACGAAAAGTCGAGCGAGTGCAAGGAGAATGCATTCGCGCACAATTTTTTGCGCCGCTGAACGCCCCCGACTGTCCAAGAAACGGCTTGTTCTGCCAGACACTATTTACTGGCACGCCCAGCATATCGCTCCTACGCCGCGTAAAAGGTGCGCTTCGCCAGGCTGCATAAGGCCGCAGCCTGCCCTTGACTCGGCTACAAAGCGCTTCTTCGGTGCAGCGCGAAAGCATTTTTCGGGCCTGGAAAAAACGCTGCGCCAGAATTACGCGCTTTTTGACCGCCATTCACAGCGAGTCGTCGAGCAGCAAGGGATGCTTCTGCCGCGGTGTGCCGTCATCGTTGAATACGCCGACGTTCTCGAGACCGTGACGGCCTTCGCCACGATAGCTGATCCACCACACGACAGTTTCCCTTCCTGACAAGAAATCCCCAGCCGCTGTGCGGCCGGGAGTTGTATGTCACGGTGCCGGTACCACCTCGTAGTAGACACCGCTTGATCCGAAATACGGCTTGTACCAGGTCGGTCCGCTCTGGTAATAGTTCACGCCATTTATCACCATGCTCTGCGCTCCGGACGGCAACGCCGCGTATTGGGTGCCGATCGGCACATTGCCCTGGGCGACATAAACCGGCTGCGTAGCCACGTAAGCGGGTTGGGCGACGACGACCGTGGTGGGTCGCGCCGCGCTGGCAACCGCGGCGCCAATCGCCATCCCGGCGACGGCACCGGCCGCCGCGCCGCAGCCGTAGCATCCGGCAGGGTGGTAAGCGGGATGGTAATAGGCGCCGTGGTAGCCACCAGCCGCAACAAATCCGCGGCCGCCATAACCACGACCTGCTGCAACCCAGGCGTTGGCATCGGCCAGGGGAACGAGTGCGCCGGCAGTGGCGGCGATTCCCAGGGCGAGTATCTTGATCTGTTTCATCGCATTGCTCCTTTGGCCGCTCATTTGGATTGCTGAAGGATGGGAAGCTTGAAGTCGATCTTCACCGCATCCTTCGGGATGTTGGCGTTGAAAGTCTGGGCCGCGATCGGCGCACCAAGTTTCCAGTCCGAGAATGTCGTCGTGAAGGTTGGCTGACGTTCCCCGCCCCGATAATGCACGACCATCAGGCGCGGCAGCTTGTCCTTGGTGCCGATCCAGATTTCCCAGTCGACCCCGGCACCGGAAAATGCCAAATGATCAGTGTTGACCGCATCAAGGGTCGATTGACCAACCAGCAGCGCACTCGAAAGATCCTGGGTGAGTCGGGTGAAGGGGTCGGCAACGAGCAGATCGACGAAAGGCGCCAGCGCATCCGAACCTGGGTGTTCCTTCTCGAGCAACGCCTCAACCGTGCTCGCCGCTGCTGGCTGCTGCGCATAGAACCGCTTTTCGATGCCGATGGCCGTCACCGTCTTGCCATTGAAATAGAGGTTGTGCGGGAAGAGCTCGCCACGGGACTCGACGAACAACTTGTCGGGCCGTTGCATCGCCACGCGCGAAGCCCCGAACAGACTGATCTGCTGCCCGGAGGGAGTGGCAAAGGGAATCAGGCTGCGCACCTTGACGTTCAGGGTTTGCGCTTTGGCCAGCGTATCGCTCATGCCTTTCAGCAGGTTGAGTGCGCGTTCGTCCTTGAACTGCTGCACGGGTGCAGTCGCTGGCGCTTCGGCGGGCTTTTCCTGGCCCACGGCAGCGCCGCCGAAGAGGACTGTGGCGGCAAGCACGGCACCGCCGAACAAACGTGCAAATGGATTTGGCTTTCTTTTTGGCATGTCTATCTTCCAGTTAGCCCGAGGCGACATTGCCACGGATGTACGCTGCATTCTTGCATTGCGGTCGACGCCGCTGGAGCACGTATTTTCATCTCGATTGATTCTCCTGCGATTGGTTCATGAAGACGGTTGGCAATTCATGACACCCGCCATGCACTGAACTTCGGAAACGCTCCCGAAACTCAATTGAGAGTGGAATCCTTGAAGAACTTGGTACCCGACACGGTGAGCGTGGCGGAGAGACCGGTTTCGGTCAACTGGTAGAGATAGACGCCGGGGGCGACTGAGGCGGCTCCGGAGAACATGCCGCCCTGACCGTCGGCCATCATCGAGACGTTGGCCTGGGCACCGAACTCCCAGCCTTGGTTGATGAAGTTCCGCAAGGCCTGTTCGGTGGCGAAAACGAAGATCAGGCGATTCTTGTTGACGCCGAATCCCAGCCCGCCCTGCACCTGCGCCATCTGCATGAAGGTCTGGCGGCTGGTGCGCTGGTTGACGACCATGCCCTTGCCTGTCGTGCCGCCGGCAAAGAAGAGCTTGATCCCGAAGGTGCTGAACACCGCGTAGCCTGCGGCATTCGCTATGGCGCGCTGTGCGCCGGGTTGAATTTCGTACAGCGTGGCCAGCGCATCCTGAGCCATTTCCCGGACCTGGTGCCGGGCCTGGATGATCTTGCCTTCGTTGGGCACCCCCGCGGGCAGGACGTTCTCGACATCCTGCAGCGGATCCCAGGAGAACTCGGCGGCAGTGGCCAGCGGCGCGGTGAGACAAAGGGCGATTGCAAGCGGTGACAAGCGATTTTTCATGGTACTTTCTCCAATAAAGTCTGTGGATGGACCCCGTCCGTCCTTGAACAGACGTCGATGTTTCAACATGGCCCCCCCAATCAATCCGGTCGTCCCGCGAAGCCGGGCACCCAGCGGGAATCCGGATTCCCCGCATAAGCGGAAGTCATACATGGAACAAGCGATCAACGGCGGTTCAATTATCCCCAAATCAACAACGCCGTCAGGATGATGTGCAGGACGACCGCCGGCCACAGCAGCGGGCCGGTCGAACTGCCCGTGAAGCCGAGGTAGGCGAGATACAGTGTGACGGCTGCGCTGTAGGTCAACATGCCGGCGCGTGGGGTGCCTGGCCAGCAGGCCATCCCCAACCCGACCAGCGCGATGCCGGCCACCCGGGCGACCGGGATGGCGATGCCGGTCAGTTCCTCGCCCAGCAAAAGCCGCCCGACCAGAGCCGGAACGATCAGCAACGCCAAGCCAGTTGATGCTTCACCGACTGCAGCGAAGATCATCGCCCCTTTCATGGCATGGCCGCGATAATACGTTGGCGCTCGTCCCGACGCCCCGGTTTGCATGACCGATAGCCGTTAGCGTTTTTGCGCATTCTTGGCCGTCCCTGACGCGGCCGCCGCGTGCTGCTCCGGTTCGAGCTTGAAGGTCAGCTTGTCGATCGTGCCGGTGAACTTGAACGGGGAATCGTAGCGATACTCGATCATCGCGACGCCGGTGCGCGTGTCGAGACCGACGTCGAAGGTCTCGTCCTCGGCAAAGGTGATCGGCGTGGAGTTGGGCATCGAGTTACGCGCCACTTCCTTGCCGTCCACGTAGAGCACGCCGGTCCCGCCCTTGCCCAGACCCGGCTCGGCGGACTTGAAGTCGAAGACGATGGTGTGCTTGCCCGGGCTCAGTTCAGGCCCTTCCCAGATGTGCGCTTCAGGTCGAGCAGGTTGTAGAGGAACACCACCTTGCCCCGGCCGATCCCGAGTTCGCCTTTGCTCAGGAACAGCCCGTAGCCACCGAAACGGCCACCCTGGGTGACGATCATGCCTTCGGCGCCACCCGCAGGGATGGTGACCTCGGCGGTGATGGTGTAGGACTTGTTCAGGATGTGCGGCGCCGTGCTGCCGGGCACGTTGGCCAGCGTGCCCGAGTAGGTGAACTCCGTGCGTCCGGCCGTCAGGCTCGGCTTCGGCGCGTTCCAGCGCGCCAGCGTCGTGTTGTCGAGCGGCAGCACGTTGTACTTTGCCGCCTCCAGATAGAAGATGTTCTGCATCTGCTTGAGCTTGTCAGGCATCTTCGCCGCGAGGTCGTTGTTCTGCGTGGGATCGTCCATCACGTTGTAGAGCTCCCACCTGTAGCCGGTGATCACATCCGGCGGCGGCTTGGTGGAGAGCTCCCACGGCAGCGTTACCGGCGTCGTCGCCGCAACCCAGCCGTCATGGTAGATGGCGCGGTTGCCGAGCATCTCGAAGTACTGCGTCGTGTGCCGGGTCGGCGCGTTGGCGTTGGCCTTGTTCCAGGTGTAGGCCAGGCTCGTGCCTTCGATCGGCAGCTGCTTGATGCCGTTGATCGTCTCCGGCGCCGGGATGCCGGTGGCTTCGAGGATGGTCGGCACGATGTCGATGACGTGGTGGAACTGGCGGCGGATGCCGCCCGGGTCGCCGATGTGGCCGGGCCACGAGATCGCCATGCCCTGCGCCGTGCCGCCGAAGTGCGACGGTACCTGCTTCATCCATTTGAACGGCGTGTCGAAGGCCCAGGCCCACGCCGCCGAATAGTGCGGGAAGGTCGGTCGGAGCCCCAGAACTCGTACCAGAGGAACTGGTCCTTGACCGGCACCGCGATGCCGTTGAAGGTCGTGAACTCGTTGGGCGTACCGTTGACCATGCCTTCGGCACTCGCCCCGTTGTCGCCACTGATGTAGATGATCAGCGTGTTGTCGAGCTGACCCATGTCCTCGACGGCCTGGATGACACGGCCGATCTCGTTGTCGGCGTAGGCCTGATAGGCCGCATAGACATCCGCCTGCTTGATGAACAGCTTTTTCTCTTCCCAGCTCAGCGAGTCCCAGCGCGGCAGCTTGGCGCCGTTGTAGATGTCCTGTCCGTCAGGCCACGGCGTCAGCTGAGCGTTGGCGCGGCATGATGCCGAGCCGCTTCTGGTTGGCAAAGATCGTCTCGCGCAGCTTCTCCCAGCCGTCGTCGAACAGGTGCATCGCGCTGATCTTGTCGATCCACTCCGGCGTCGGATGATGCGGCGCGTGCGTGGCGCCGGGCACGTAGTAGACGAAGAAGGGCTTCTCCGGTGCCAGCGCCTTCGACTGTCGCATGTACTGGATCGCCTCGTCGGCCATCGCCGTTTGCAGGTTCCAGCCAGGGTTGCCCTGGAACGGGAAGATCGGCGTCGTGTTGCGGAACAGGTTCGGCTGCCACTGGCTGGCGTCGCCGCCGACGAAGCCGTAGAAGTACTCGAAACCCATGCCGTTCGGCCATTGCTCGAAGGGCCCGGCCTGGCTGTTCGCGAAGAAGGGCGTGTTGTGGTCCTTGCCGAACCATGAGGTCGCGTAGCCGTTGTCCCTCAGGATCGTGCCGATGGTGCCCTTCTCGATCGGGATGATCGAGTCGTAGCCAGGGAAGCCGGTCGCGATCTCGCCCACCACGCCGAAGCCCACCGAGTGGTGGTTGCGCCCGGTAATCAGCGCCGCGCGCGTCGGCGAGCAGAGCGACGTGGAATGGAAGTTCGTGTAACGCAGGCCGCTCTTCGCGATGCGGTCCAGCGCCGGGGTCGGGATCACGCCGCCGAAGGTGCTGGGCGAGCCGAAGCCGTCGTCATCGGTCATGATGAGCAGCACGTTGGGTGCACGCTTCGGCGGCACGACGCGTGGCGGCCACCATGCTGTGGACTCCGAAGCCCTGTCCTTGATCACCCCGCCGAACTTCGGGTCGGGCGGCGGCAGCTGCTTGCCGCTGATGGTCGTGGTAGCGCTGGGCGAGCCCAGCACGCCGGTGACCTGTTGCGCCGAAGCAAGGCCAATGAGGCCGAGAGAAGCAATACAGGATACTGCCAACCCGAATAACTGCTTTTTCATCGCTTGCTCCAATAGCCGAATGTCGTGATACCGAAGGATTTGCCCAAGGTTCACAATAGACTGTAGTGTGGAATTTACCAAGTGGAATGCTGTTCCGGAATAGGTCTTCGGGATAGGACAATAGACGACATCGATTGGACATTTGACGACATTCCACTAATCATGCGCACATGAATACTTCTCCCTGTTGGTGCGCGCTCGTGCGCTCACCGGTTTTACCGAACTCGTCAAGGAACTCGGCGGCGACGCCGAAGTATTGCTTCGTGACGTTGGGCTGACTACACAAATGCTCGCGCAACCGGAAGCGACGATCAGCATGTCCGCCACAGTGAGCCTGCTCGAGAACGCGGCAGCACAGCTCGCCGCCCGACTTTGGCCTGCTCCTCGCACAACGCCAGGATTATTCGGCTCTCGGCCCCATCGCAATGGTCGCCCGTCGCGCTGACACCGTGGGCAGTGCTCTGATTGCGATCGCGCGCAATTTGCCTTACCACGTAGCGCGCACCTCGCTTCGGATGGAAGCCGGGCCCGCCGAGGAACTCATATGGCTGCGTTACGAACTGCCTCCGGAAATTTGCGGAGCGCATCGGCAGTCGGTGGAAATGTGCTGTTTGTTACTGATCCAGACCCTACGCATGCTTAGCGGGGATATTGGCGCTGACTGGCAGGTGGTGTTTCAGCACCCTCCCGGCGTATCCCTTTCACGCTACCAAGAATTCTTTGAATGTGAAGTGGCGTGCCAGCAGTCTGGTAATGGCGTGATTGTTCCCCAAGCACTCCTCGAACAGGTGCTGGACAGCGGAAATCCACAGATTCGCGTTGCCGTCGAGCGCTTTGTGGCTAACCTGATTCGACGCAATCCACTTGATCTTGTCCAACAAATCGAAGAACTGATCGCACGCCAACTGGCCAATGGCGACTGCAGCCTGGATAGCATCGCCCAGCAACTGGCAATGAACGAGCGTACGCTGCAACGGCGTCTAGAGGCAGCAACAAATCAGCTTCTCCGAAATCCTTGATCGCGTTCGACGGAGCCAGGCGCGCGAGTTCCTGGCTCAACCCGCCCTGCCCTTGTCGGAAGTGGCAATTCTGCTCGGCTACAGCGAACAGCGATCGCTAAGCCGGGCCTGTCGCCGCTGGTTCGGTACGACGCCGGGAGCGTTGCGTATGAAATTTTGAGCGGGGCGATGTTTCTACCCCCTGTTAATTGCAGTTTTCTGATGACGAACGAGCAAAGATCTACGACGTGTCTATCTCTAGCGTACCGGCCGAGTAACCCTTTGCAATTGCCTTCCACAACACCTCCCAAGAAGGGATGAGATAACTTGTAAACAGCTCGATCATCCGATGCCACAAAGAGATTAGAGTACGCCGTGACTGGCGTGCACTTTTAAATAGCTCACATCCCCACGCTTGGAGCTGATCAATTAAAAAAGCCATGAACGTCAAACAACCAAAAACTGAACTCAAATTTTTTTCGCCATGTCCGTAATTGTGCTCTAAATTGTAACCTTGATTCTTCAGTGTGTTAAACGTTTCGTTTTCTATTTTCCAGCGCGCTCGACCTCCTTGCATGACTTTGAAAACCGTCTCTTTCGTTAGTTCGATATCAGTGATCCACGAAAAAATAACCTCCTTGCCTTTTTTAATTTGCCAATATTCCAAAAAGTTAACCAGCAAATCCGGATGGCTTTTATTCAGGCGAACTCCGTTAATAAACCGAAATCCGTGAATAATTCCTGCGTCGTCAATCTTTTCAAATTCAATGGCTTCCCCTTGACACATTTTTTTCTGGATCAAATCAAACAAATGGGAATGATCTCCTTCTTTGACGCCAATAATGTAGCTCATTCCTAATGATTTCAACAACTTAAGGTGTGGTCCGTTCGCCGACAAACTGTCCTCTATGATAATCGGCTTCAGGTGCTTGTATTGCTCGCTCAGGTGCTTCAGCAACCTTTTCGATGCATTACGCTCACAGTCATTTTTGTTATCGCCGTCCTCTTTCATGATTGGCTCCGGCATCAGGGGAATAACCACTGGGTAGTCCGGGTGAACCACCGTTGCACACAACAGCTGATGATAATATTCTTCTCTCCCATCCCGGTGCTTCTTCACACAACACTGCGGACAACTTGTAGCACCGGAACTAAAATGCCCGGTACCATCAATGGATACTAATACGTGACCATTCATAAAATGGTATTGCTCCATCACTCCGGCCTGCACTGCACTTTGATGGAGCGCACAAAAGCTCGAACTCAGCTGTCGAAAGTCAATTTCGTCCAAGATGCTTCGCATCTGCGTATCCGATGGGGTCGTCTGAATACCATACATCGTCATCAGATTGTGCCGTATGACCTCGTTTTTTCTTTTTTCATCGAACTGAAGTAGCGACGGGCACTTCATTGAAAACATAGCAAGCCCAGACATCAAAGCATCTGATAAAGGAATTGATTTGCGATTCGTGCGCTGATCGACTATTCCATCAAATGACGAACGAGCCTGCTTGAGTAAATTCGAAGCCGATAGATCTTCCGAATTTGATGTGATTTTCCAAGAAATGGTTTTTTTCATCTTGCAGCTAAACTTAATCAGATAGATGTCAAAGTATACTACTAAAATGCAAAGTTAGCCCCTTCACCGAGGCTGAAAACGCCTCGTAACTTGTTGTTTTTAGTGGGGGAAATTTATGCCGGGAACTGCTGAGAAGTCGTCTTCTTGGGGGTGCGAGGATAAACTGTCACCGAACTGCACGACCTGATTCTGATGAGTTAGCTGCCGTTCGCACCACTCGTTTTTCTGGGCTGCTACGGCTGGTAGTGGCCGGAGGCGGCCTGCCAACCAGCCAGAGATCCAGCACTTGCCTCTCTCGAACAACACTACTGTTTTCATTCCTCGAACAAATCGGCATGGATATCGGCTACCGTCACAGCTTTTTCCGGATTTTCGGTCGTGGCTGAAACTGTGCGGCGAAGGTTCTCGATCAGGCTGCCAAGGTGCGCATCCCGGCCAGATCGGAAACATTGACGTAATAGCCATTCATCACAGCCTTCTCCTTGCCGCGCAGACGGACCTTTACAGCCTGGCCCGCTTTTGATGGAGCCTCCTCCAAGCATATTGCCCATCCGATCTTCTCTCGCCAGAGCAAATCGCCGACCTTGTTTGTGATGCCGCGCTCGGCCTGCTGGCGCAGTTCAACCTCCCAGACTTGCCTCAACTCGGAATCGATTTCCTCCAGCAGCCGCGTCACCGTTGGGGCAGCAGTTCCCGGCATAATAAATCAATTCGGATAACTCCTAAAATAAAATGCAATTTGCATTCGCAGATTACGTTTTTGCAGAAGTAATGCTTCCGACTTTTTTCACGGAAATAAAATTTATATTAACAATCACACTGAGCAATAAACTGGGTACAAAAAAACACCATACGAACGAGCAAAGATCTACGACGAGTCTATCTCTAGCGTACCGGCCGAGTAACCGTTTGCAATTGCCTTCCACAACACCTCCCAAGAAGGGATGAGATAACTTGTAAACAGCTCGATCATCCGATGCCACAAAGAGATTAGAGTACGCCGTGACTGGCGTGCACTTTTAAATAACTCACATCCCCACGCTTCAGGGCCTAGACACTCGGAATGCATAAGCATTGACATGGCAGTTCCTTATTCTTCATGAACTTAGTGTTTTTTCCGGCGATCTACAACTCAGCTTTCCATACTGTTTGCCAGTATTTCGGAATAGAAAAGGATGTCCAAGAAGGGTGCGCCATTTGGAAACTTGTTTGCAAATCAGTAACTTATATAAAATTCCCCACATGATATCCGAGTGTCTTCGCCCTGATATTGCTCCCGCCGTCCCCGGGTTAACGCCGAACGAATGAGTGCCTAAAGTTGTCGCCCAACTGGCGATAGCGGACGCAACCGAAAGAGCACGCGAACTGACTCCTGCACTTGCGACGCTCAATCCATCCGCAGCAACACTGAAGACCGCACCAAATGCCAGCGGAACAGCGTGAAGCAAGTTCTTAAGGCGGTCAGTTGGGTCCACGCACGGCTGCCCATACTCCAGCGTGTAAACAAAGCCGGCAGGCGTCACCCCATGCCACCCCGGCTTGGTAATTCCCATCCCCGGATCTGTCGTCACCGACAACCCATCGGCCGACACTGTCGCCGTCCCCTCGATCACCAACTTCCCTGTCGTGTGATCAAAGCTCAGGAAGTTCAACTTCGTCCCCGGCGCCGCGTCGAAGACATTCGGGAACGTAATCTCCAGCGGCGTCGCGAACGCCGCCACTCCCGGCGCCTGGATCGTGATATCCAAGGTATGCTGCAACACTCCCGGCGGCGGCATGTCTCTCACCAGCTCCGGCGGCACCGTGCTGATGCCGACCTGGCCGCTGGTCATCACGTTGCCGTCGGCATCGATAAGCGTCCCCGGCTGCACTTCGAGCTTCAACTGCACGCGCTGCTCGTCGGTCAGGTTCGGCGCCGACACCGCATCGACGCCGACCTCGGTATTCTCGGTGTTACTCACGCTCTGCAGGATCGCCGTCTGCAAGCGTGGCAGATAGACTTCCTGCCGGTCCTCGTTGGCCGCCATCGCATCATGCGTGCCCATGCTGCCCATGACGGTGTTGTCGTAACCGACCTCGATCGTCAGATCCATCACCATCTCGGGGTAGAAACTCCCCGCCGGCGTGTTGGTCGCCGTGCGCCCGTCGACCGCCAGCTTGACATCGCCGGCCGGCAACTGGTCGAGGTGGAAATAGCCATTGGCGTCGGTGTAGACGACGTGGCCCTCCAACCCCAGGATGTAGACCTTCGCGCCGGCGATCGGATGCAGGAAGACATCATCAGCGGTGTGCAGCGCCCCGTCGGCGCCGGCGCGGATGTCGTCGAAGGTCATCGGCTTCAGGTCGTCGCCGGGATCGAGCAGTCGGCCGGTGATCGTCGTCCCGGCGATCGGCGTGACGCTGACCGTCGTGAAGCGGGTGGTGAGCGTGCCGCCGGCGGTACCGTCGCCGTCGCCGTCGGCGTCGAGCGCCTGGCCGTCGCCGGCCAGAATGCCGTCGCCGACGACGTGGATCGTGATCGTCGACGCCCCCGGCAGCGGGTCTTTCAGGAACAGCCAGGCGAAGCGGCCATCGGCGGCCGCAACGATCGTCGCCGCGAGCTTCGCGCCGGTGGTGTCGGTGGCGTAGAAGGTGCTGTCGGTCAGCGTCGTGACATCGACCGGCCGCGAGAAGAAGACCTGCGGCTTGAACGTCGCGCCGACCTCATCGGCGTCGTGCGGGTGATCGTCAACGGGATCGACTCGGGCAGCGTCAGGTTCAGCGTGCTGACCGCGCGGTGGCCGGCGGCGTCGAGCGCCGCGAGGGTCAGCGTGTGTGCGCCGACGCCGAGCGACGAGAGATCGAGGGCGCTGTCGAACTGCCCGCTCGCGGGATCGAACGAGACCGGGTTCGTCCGGCCGCCGTCGAAAGCGTAGGCGAGACTGACCAGCGTCGACCCGGTCGGGTCGGCGGTTCCCGTGAGCCGCGAGGCGGTGCTCAGCGTGTCGCCGTCGGCGAGACTGGTCAGCGCGATCGTCGGCGCACGGGTATCGAGGATGAAACTGAAGGTGAGCGGCGCGCTGGCGTTGCCGCGCGCGTCGCTGGCGCTGAGCGTCAGCGTATGCACGCCATCGGCCGAGCCGTCGAGCGCGAAGGTCGTCGTCACGCCGAAGCGGCCGTCGGCGTCGAAGGCGATCGCCGCCGGCATCGCGTCGTCGAACGCACCCTGCAGCGCGGCGACACCGGAGAGCGCGTCGAGCACCCGGCCGCCGACGGTGACGTTGCTGCCGGTGACGAGCCCGTCGGAGGGATCGAGCAGCAGCTTCGGCGCCTGCGTGTCGGTGCGGCTGGCAAAGGTGTCGAGGACCTTCTGCCCGAGCGCGCGACCGGCAGCCAGCCCGGCCTGGTTGGCATACTCGAAGTGAATGCCGCCGTAGATGCGGCTCCTGCCGGCTTCCTCGGCGGCGTCATGGACGCTGACAAAGCTGCGCTCGACACCGGGAAGTCCCTGCGAGCTGATGGTGAAGGCGGTGCTCGCGCCGAAAGCGCTGGCGAGCACCGTCTCGGCGGCGCCGCTGTAGGTCGAGTGGCCGGAGACGTATTCGGGGAAGGGCGGCGTGATCAGGAGCGAGGTCCACGCGGCGTCGGCGGCGGTGGCGTCGTTGCCGTCGCTGTCGGCTTCGCGGATGGCGGTGATCGGCCGCCAAGCGGTGTAATGGTACTTGGCGTCCCAGGCCGCGATCGAGGCGTCGGCCAGCGCGACATTCAACTACGCGAAGAGGCGCGCGTTGGCGGCCAGGCTGTTGCCCTGCGCCGTCGCCAGCGTCGCGGCGATGCGGTTCCAGTGACCGGGCGGCGTGTCGGTGCCGGCGCCGTCGGCCCAGAAGCGCGCGATCTCGGTCTGCTCGCCGCTGCGCGTGCTGCCGCTGGCGCTGCCGAGCGCCTTGACCTCGGCGAAGTCAGTCGTGTAGGTCGCCGAATCGAGCGCCGGAGGCGGCGCCGGGCGGAATTCACTCGGGCTGCTCATCGCAAAAGGCTGCAGGTCGGCCCACTGCGGCAGCAGCGCGACGGCGTAGGTCGGCGCGGTCTCCTGCCACTGGCCGGGGGCGGTCGAGCCGGTGAAGTCGACGAAGTCGTCGAAGCCGTCGCCGCGGCGCAGCGCGATGATGTCGTCGGCGATCGCGCGGCCGAGCGCGATGCCGTCGTTCTTTGTGGCGCCGTCGGCGATGCCGGCCAGCGCGCTGGCGAGCGCGGTGTCGAAACTCGCCTGCTGCCCCAGGTAGAGGTAGGCGAGCACGCGCTGCGCGGCGGCGGCGATGGCCGCGTCGATCGACGCGCCGGCCGGCGCACGGCGGCTGACATAAAAGCCGGGCGTGCCCTCGAAGGCGTTGACCGTGTCGAGCACGGCGATGCTGAGCATCGCCAGAGCGCGCGTCGCGACCGGCGGCGCGCTGGCGTCGAGGCGGATCGCCGACAGTGCGATGGCGTCCCACTGCAGCACGGCGTCGCTGCTCGCCTGGCTGGCGCTGCGGTGGAGCACGAGTCTGGTCTCGGCCGCGTTGCCGGCGGCGTCGATCGCGCGCAGCGTGAAGGCGTTGTCGCCGAGCGTCAGCGCGACATCGGGCAGGAAGAAACTGCCCTGGTTATTGACGACGACACTGCTGCTACCGCTGGTGCCACTGTCGACGAGCAGCAGGTCGCTATTGGCTTCGCCGGTGCCGACGAGTGTGACGCGCGCGGCTTCGGTGTCGCCATCACCGAGGGTGCCGGTGTCGGAAGCCGGCGAGAGGCCGAAGGTCGGCGCTGCCGGGGCCTGTGTGTCGAGCGTGAACGCGACGCTGGTCGTCGTGGCGTTGCCGGCGGCATCCTCGGCCACGAGGTGCAGCGTGTAGTCGCCGTCGGGCAGCGCGCCGCCGTGGATTTCGGTCAGGCGCGCGGCGGAAAGCGTGAAGTGGCCGTCGGCCTGGAGCGTATCGAGGATGCTGACGAGGTCGGCCGGGTCGCTGCCGAAACCGGCATGCAGGACGGTGAGCGCGTGGTCGTCGGTCGCGGTGCCGGTGATCGTCGCGTCACGGGTGAGGCCGTCGTCGGCACGGCGGCCGGTATCGGCGAGCAGCGTGGCGGCCAGCGTCGGCGGGGTGTGGTCTTCGACCGGCGGCTTGACGCGCGTGACGGTCAGATCGCCGGCCGTGGTATTGCCGGCGAGGTCGCTGAGGACGAGGGCAAAGGCGTTGTCGCCAAGCGCCAGCGGCAGGTCGGCGAAGCGGAAGGCGCCGGTCGCGTCGGCGGTCGTCGACAGGCCGCTGCCGCTGAGAGCGACGGCGGTGCCGGGCTCGCTCTGGCCGAGCAGCGTCGCGATGTCGGCGCTGGTCTCGCGGTCGCCGGGCGTGCCGGTGTCGGAGGCGGGGTCGAGCGTGAAGCTCGCCAGTGCAGGCGGTGTGGTATCGAGCGTGAAGGCGAGGTCGACCTCGCGGCTGTTGCCGGCCGCGTCGCCGGCGACGAGACGCAGCGTGTAGCTGCCGTCGGGCAGCGCCCCGCCGTGGATTTCGGTCAGGCGCGCGGCGGAAAGCGTGAAGTGGCCATCGGCCTGGACGGTGTCGAGGATGCTGACGAAGCCGGCCGGGTCGCTGCCGAAGCCGGCGCGCAGGCGCGTGACGCCGCGGTCGTCGCTGACCGTGCCGGTGATCGTCGCGTCGCGGGTGATGCCGTCGTCGGCACGGCGGCCGGTATCGGCGAGCAGCGCAGCGGCCAGCGTCGGTGCGGTGGTGTCGTCGACCGGCGGCTTGACGCGCGTGACGGTCAGATCGCCGGCGGTGGTATTGCCGGCGAGGTCGCTGAGGACGATGGCAAAAGCGTTGTCGCCAAGGGCCAGCGGCAGGTCGGCGAAGCGGAAGGCGCCGGTCGCGTCGGCGGTCGTCGACAGGCCGCTGCCGGTGAGAGCGACGGCGGTGCCGGGCTCGCTCTGGCCGAGCAGCGTTGCGATGTCGGCGCTGGTCTCGCGGTCGCCGGGCGTGCCGGTGTCGGACGCGGGGTCGAGCGTGAAGCTCGCCAGTGTGGGCGGTGCGGTGTCGAGCGTGAAGGCGAGGTCGACGGGGGCCGAGGCGTTGCCGGCGGCGTCGGCGGCGACCAGGCGGACGCGGTGCGCGCCGTCGGCCAGCGTGCCGCCGGCGAGCGCGTCGAGCAGCGCTGGCGTCAGCACGAAGCGGCCGTCGGGCTGCAGGGCGCTGCTCAGGTCGCTGAGGTCGCCGAGCGGTGGCGTGCCGGCGAGGTCGAGCGCCGCCAGCAGGCGCGTCACGCCAGCGGCGTCGCTGGCCTGGCCACCGAGGCTCGCGTCGCGCGTGATGCGGTCGCTCGTCGAGGTGCCGCTGTCGTTCACAAGCGCGGCGGTGAGCGTCGGCGCGCTGCGGTCGGGCGGCGTGCTCGCCAGCTCGCTGAGGCTTGCCGGGCTGCGCAGGACACCGTTGATGCGCACGCTGGCCGGGAAGGCCGGGGCGCTGATCTGGGTGTCGCCGGTGAGCCGGCCGCCGACCAGCAGTTCCTGCACGCGGTTCGTGCTCGTCCCGAGTTGCTGGTCGTCGCCGTCACGGTAGCGGCCATTGTGCGGGTCGACGCCGATGACGATCAGGCTGTCGTCGATGTCGCCGCTGACGCGCAGGCGGGCGAGGGTGCCGGCGCCGAAGTGATCGGCGGCGTCGCCGCTGCCGCCGATCACGGCGTCGCTGCCGAGGTTGGCGCCGATGCGCACGCTCATCGCCTTGAGGCTGCCGCCGACCTGCAGGAGCTGCAGCGCGCTGGCGGCGAACTGGCCGGAAGCGTCGCCGCGAATGACGAGCTGGGTCAGCGGACTGCTGATGTTGGCGCGCCAGTCGGCACGCGTGCTCTCGCCGCTGATGCTGTTGGCGCGGCCGTTGACCGACCACAGGCCGCCGATTGTGCCGCCGATCTGTGCCGAGCCGAGGACGAAACCACTCACCCCGCTGCCCGTCAGGCGCAGATCGCCGAGGGCGTCACGGCTGACGTTGAGGCTGGCGAGACTGTTGCCCTCGAGACGGGCGCCGGCGGCGATGTCGCCGAGGTTCAGGGTGTTCACGGTGGCAAAGCGCGCGACGCCGGTCAGGCTGGCGATCGGCGCGGCGAGACTGCCGAGCGGGCTGTCGGCGTTGAGGCCGGTCAGCGTGATGCGGCCGTCGCCGCCGCTGCCGGTGAGATCGATGCGCGTGCCGGCGTCGGTGCCGCTGAGACTCAGCTCGTAGCCGCTGCCGTTCGGCGTCAGGCGGGCGATGCCGGGGCCGGCGATCGTCAGGCGCAAGTCGGTGCCGTCGGCGTCGGTGAGGTCGAGTGCCGGCACCGGTGCGCGGCCGGGCAGTTGGCCGACGGCGAAGTCGAGGGTCAGCGGCGAACTGGCGATCGACTGGTTGTTGGTTTCGTCGCTCTCGGCGATGGCGTTGTCGGGATCGATGACGCCGATCAGGGTGTAGCGTCCGGGTTGGGCGATGGCGCGCGCGTCGAGGCGGACGGTGATGGGGTTGCTGCCCGGGTTCAGGCTGTCGGGGGCAAGGTCGGTCTGGCCGACCAGGGTGTCGTCGGCGTCGAGGACGCTGTCGGGGGAGGCGTAAAACTGGATGCGCACCGGGTTCACGAGCGGCTCGCTGTCGGGGCGATGGACGGTGAAGTGGGCGCTGATGGCGTCGCTGGGGACGGCCGAGGCGAAGGCGTCGTGGCTGAGGCTGCCGCCGACGAGGTCGGCCGAGAGGAGGAGGCGCGGTTCGAGGAGTTCGAAGTGCAGGCCGGCACCCGGTGCCGGCGGCGCCGGCTTTCTTGCCCAGAGCGCGCGCTGGTGCTGCAGCCAGCCGGTGAGCCAGCGATCGAGGCGGCGGAGAAGCGAAAAGAGCAGCACGCTGATGCGCCGCCGGCCGTGGACTGTCTTGCGAAGCGGACTCATGCGGTGACTCCTCTGGGTGGCGGCCGGCAGCGAGCGCGTGATGGCGATCTCGCGGAGGGCTCCGCGCGTGGACGATGACGAGAGAAGACTTGCGGCCGGTGCGGGAGCGGCCGCGGCCGCGGTTTCAGGTGCGGCGCTGGCGCCGGGCGAGCAGGGCCAGCGCGCCGGCGACGAGCAGCAGGCCGCCGGGTTCGGGCAGGCCGGGCGCGGCGAGCGGCGAGCTGCTTCCGCGGTCGATGACGTTGAAGCCGTCGTCGAGGATCTCGAAGTCCTGGGCGCCGGGACTACCTGTCCCCAGCCAGGTGAATTCGAGCGTGAAGGGCAGCTTAAGCGGGCTGGTCGCAACGAGGGCGGTGAGGCCGAGCAGGCCGTCGGCGGGGAAGCGGGGGTCGGGGGCGGTGATCAGGCTGGACCAGATGGCAGGATCCCAGACGGCCGGATCCGGAGGTGCGCTGAAAGCGAGGTCGGCATAGCCGTCGGCGGGGTAGAGCAGATTGACGCTAGCGAAGGCACCGAAGCGGCCGCTCAACTGGTACTGGTACGACCAGCGGTCCTGCCCGGCAACGAGGTCGGGAAGGTTGCTGGCGGCGTACTCCAGGATGACGGCCTGCACCGGTCCGCCCAGCGGCAGACCCGTCCAGGCCAGCAGGCGCCACAGGAAACCTTGCCTGAACATCCGCTTGAACATCTTGTTTCTCCCCCGGTTTGTTCGCTTTGGACCTTGCCTCCGGGGGTGACCATAGCATCTGAAGGTGGTTTGTTGAATCACCCGAAAGAGTGATTTTTGCTTGGGCGAAGGCGACTGTTGGTAGGATTTCAGCCAGCCGAGACGCCCCTCTCCAGGAGGGGCGAGGTAGGCGCAGATCTCGGCGCCGGCAACGGTTGTTCGAGGCTTGGCGGGGTCCGGGGACATGATTCTGCGCTGGAGGCGGGCCGATGCAGGCGGCCGGATGTCCTGACCGTCCTGGTCCTGCTACCATTACATGGCCCTGCGCATGATGGTCTATCGGGGACTGCTCTATCAGGATCTGGTCAAGCGCGGTGAGGTCCTGGCCGACGGGCGCCTGCCGCCAGTCCTGCCCATCGTCCTCTACAACGGTAGCCAGCGCTGGTCGGCGGTGACCGATGTGTTCGACCTGATCCCGCCGGTACCGGGGCTGGTCGAGCAGTTCAAGCCGCGGCTGAAATACCTGTTGATCGACGAGAACGCCTGGACCGACAGCGAGTTGGCCTCGCTCAAGAACCTCGTCGCGGCCGTCTTCCGGATCGAACACCCGGCGTCGCCGGCTGCCATAGGTGGATTGCTGAGCCTGCTCGACGAGTGGCTGACCGAGCGGCCCGACCTGCGCCGGATGTTCGCTCTCTGGATCCGCGCGACATTGATGCGCAAGGCCGAATACCGTATCGTGTTGCCTCAGATTGATGATCTACAGGAGCTGAATGTCATGTTGGCGGAACGACTCGAAGAATGGGCGCATGCCTACAAGGCCGAGGGTGAAGCGCTGGCGCTGCAAAAGCTGCTCAAGAAGCGCTTTGGTGCCGTCCCGTCGGATGTCCTGGCGAAGATCTCCGCGGCTTCCCTCGAGCAGATTGACGCGTGGCTCGATCAGGTGCTTGATGCCGAGAGTCTGGACGACATCATTGGAACCACCGCAGGCTGAAGCCGCGCGTCTCTCCCCAGGAGCGTTTCGATCCATTCGTTCAGCATCCACAAGCCCGGCGATCCGCCATGTGGCACGGCCAATCACTCCGGACCGGCCCATAGGTACCGCTCACATCGCTACGCGTCTGCAGTACGCGGTCGGTCACCCGGCAGGCGGACTCGTGGCGAAGGCGGCAAGGGTCTGCGCAACGGGGATAGGGGAAGGTTAATGTGAAAGTCGCGTATGCGACTCACGAATCTCCCCTCCCCACTTGCGGGGGAGGGGTCGGGGGAGAGGGAAACGGTCAGGGCTTTCATCATCCGGGGTGTCTCACCAAGCCATGACCGTTAGGAGAGAAACATGCGCACCATCGGCCACCGCAAAGAACGTCCGATCAGCTTCTCGGCTTCCGCCGCCTTCTTGGCTGAGGGGGCTCGTTTCAACGATGAAATCCACTGTCTCCCGACGGGCAAGTCGACTTTTATCCCGAAGGGTGTGTTCCGCTTCAAGACCCATGAGGACGCCAATCGCCACCAAGTGGATTGTCTGGTCCGAGGCATGGCCGCCGCCGCCCTGGCGCGTCGCTGATGGAAGAGTACAGCCGACCGGCTACCCTGGCCGACCTCAAGGCCCTGATCGGTTCGCTGAATCGGCAAGGCGCCGAGTACCTCCTGATTGGCGGCTACGCGCTGTTTGCCCATGGCTACCATCGCGCAACCACAGACATTGACGTGCTGGTCCCCGCGACCCGGCAAGCCGGAGAACGCATCAAGGAGGCCCTGATGGTATTGCCGGACCAGTCGGCGACGGACATCGATCCCGCCTGGTTCGAGGAAGGGGAGAACATCCGTGTGGCTGATGCCTTCGTCGTGGATGTCATGCTCAATGCCTGCGGTGAGACCTACGAGACGCTGGAGCCGTTTGCCGAGACGATTGATCTGGACGGCCTGCCAATCCGTACGATCAATCTCGAGGGACTGCTGCGGACAAAACAGACGACGCGGGACAAGGACGTGGCCGACCGCATCATCCTGGAGCGGGCGCTGGCGGCGCTCCGAAAGCGTTTCCCAGACAGGGCGGCCGGTCACGGGCATGAACCGTGATGCCTTCCACGGTAGCCAGCGCTGGTCGGCGGTGACCTGCCGTTGCGGCTGTCCCGCCGCCAAGCGCGCGTTGACCGTCTCAAGCTGCTCCGCCCGCTCCAGGCGCGAGCGGCGCCTCACGACCCACCAACCATCGACGACCGTACAGTGCGCGGTGGCACCGGCCTCGTGTCTGGGCTATAGTCAATCCTGGCAGGACCTTCGAGCATTTTCCTTCTCCCTCGGTGAGTTTGCCCTTCCAAGGGTACGAGATTTCGAGGATCCTGCCACTCTCCCGCAAGACTTTCACCAAGCGCAGCAGCCGGCCTTGGCCGGAATGATGATCAAGGCCCAGATGTTTTTCCTCCCACCACTTGTTCCCGCAAAAGGCTGCTTGTACCCCCAGGCAGATGACACCGCTGCGTCGCTCAGGAAGCCCCAGTTCGACAGAATGGCGACTCCAGCCAAATAGCAACTCCGCCTGGCGGGCATTGCCCTGACAATATTTCAGTGCCATCGCCGCTTCGAACGACCGACGCTCCGCTCCCAGCATCTTCGACGCCGCCTGCTTCAGGTCATCAATGGGAGACACATTCAGGAGCGGCTTGTCTGTGGAAGTGAAGGTCGTGTTCATGCGGAAAAGTCTCATCGTCACGATAGGCTACATTCTGCCATCAAGGGGGCAAGGGGGAGGCTTTCTCGGAAATCGCCTTATGGGACTACTTGTTTTTTGCCACGCTGGCGGCCGCGAGCACTGCCTTCATTGTCATCCAGCTGACGCACTTGTTGCCCATCAGGCAAAACCGGTCTGTACGGGCTCCTGGATCAAGCCCTGCGACGTTGCGCGATAGACCGGGAAGACAATTCTGGCGACACAACCGGCGGGTTCGTCGGCCTCCATGTCCCTGTTGATTGGACGCAGACTCGCTGCGGCTTGATGGACTTCGGCAATCTCGCGAACGATAGCCAATCCCAGGCCACTGCCCTCACCATCGGTGCCATCCACACGGTAAAAGCGGTCGAAAACCTTCTGGGATTCGGCATCGGAAATCCCCGGCCCGCTGTCCTCGATTTCGAGCAGGGCAAAATCGCCTTGCCCAACCACCCGCGCGGTCACCCGCCCTCCAGGGGGTGTATAGCGCAGGGCATTATCGAGCAGGTTGTTGATCATCTCGCGCAACAGAAAGGCATTGCCCAGGATGAGTACGCTACCCGCAGGCTCGTAACCCAGATCAATGCGTTTTTCAAGAGCCTGCACAACCCAGGTTTCCACGACCTCCCGTAACAAGTGATTCAGATCGAGGACCACCAGGGTCTGCTGCGAGTGCTCGCTAGCCTCCGCACGGGCCAGGGCCAGTAGCTGATCGACCAGATGCGAAGCACGGTCAGCACCGTTCAGGATCTGCCTGAGGGCGTGCCGAAGCTCTGCCGGGTCGGTCTCGCGCATCGCCAGTTGCGCCTGCGTTTTCAAACCCGTCAGCGGGGTACGCATCTGATGCGCGGCATCGGCGATGAAACGGCGTTGAGCGGTCACATTCTGTTGCATTCTTGCCAACATGGAATTGAAAGCCTCGGTCAGCGGTCGCAATTCTTCCGGGACGCGGCGCAGGGCAATCGGTGAAAGATCTGCTTCGCGGCGGGCTTCAATCCGGTCACGCAAACGTGTCAGCGGACGCAAACCTTGCGACAGACCGAACCAGACCAGGACCACGGCGAGCGGAATGATCACGAACTGCGGCAGGATGACGCTGGCGATGATCTTGTTCGCCAGTTGGGAGCGCTTTTCAGTCGTTTCCCCGACCTCAATCAGCACGCCACGCTCGGGGGGCGCCCCGGCTTCCAACAGATACAGGTAGGCAACGCGCAGGGACTGTCCGCGGTACTCGTCATCGCGGAAAAGCACTTCACTGTGCTCATTCACCAGGAGGGTGTCGAGCCGTTTCGGTACGGGCAGTTCCGGATCACCGACGATCAACTGGCCATCGGGGTCAAGCATGTGAAAATAGACGTTATCGATCTCGTCCGAGCGCAGGAAGATCTGTGCCAGATTGGGTAATGCCAACTGCGGATGCCCATCGACAAAGCTGACCTGGCGCGAGATTGCCGCAACGTGTTCGCGCAAGGACTGATCGTAGGGGAAGCTGGCCACACTGTTGGCAAAGTAGTGCGTAAACGCGATGCTGATCGGCCACACGAACAGGAGTGGGGCCAGCATCCAGTCGAGAATCTCGCCAAACAGCGAGCGCTGGATGTCAGGGTTTTCTCTCTTCCGCAGGTTTCTCAAGACAGTAGCCGAGCCCGCGCACGGTAATGATGTTGACCCCGGTGGATTCGAGCTTCTTGCGCAAGCGGTGGATATAGACCTCGATCGCGTTATGGCTGACCTCCTCACCCCAACCGCAGAGGTGATCCACCAATTGATCCTTGCTGACCAGGCGCTTTGCCCGCGACAGGAGAATTTCGAGCAGGCCCAGTTCGCGTGCCGAAAGTTCGAGCATCTCGCCATTTACCAGTGCGCAGCGGTCGGTCTGATCGAAAGTCAGTGACCCACACTGGATCATCCGCGAAGTACCCGAGGAGCGGCGGCTCAGAGCCCGCACACGAGCCTCGAGTTCAGCCAGTTCAAAGGGCTTGGCCATATAGTCGTCAGCTCCGAGATCGAGCCCTTTGACCCGATCGTCAATACCGTCAAGCGCAGTCAGAATCAATACTGGCGTCGTCGAGTTACGCGCCCGCAGACGACGCAGCACGTCCCAGCCCGGCAGCCTCGGCAGACCAAGATCGAGAATCAGCAGATCATAGGTATTGGTCAACAAGGCTGTATCAGCATCCGTACCATTGTAGGCGCAGTCGATCGCATAGCCTCCCTGGCGCAGTGATCGGCACAGGCCATCGGCAATGATTCGGTCGTCTTCAGCGAGGAGAATGCGCACGGCGTGCCGCTTTTGGTTTGACAGGCGTAAGTTGTTTGTAAGTCCCTGGCTTTAGACTATGCACGCTGTTCTCCTTTTATGGTCATGGGAGTTCTGGTTTCGGCCCGAACTCGGGGAGTGCCTGAATACTGCACCGGGTACTCCCCACCATTTTTTTCGCAGCCGGGTCTCGGCAGACTTGCCGATCCTGGGGGACGCTACCCATGGTTCACTCGTCGAGTGTAACAAAAAACACGCCTTTTCGATTCGTTCGGCAAGAGATGCGCGCCTATCCGACTGTGGCCTCCGAGGCCCGTTCAGACGCAGCGGGCGTCGAATCAGCAGCCGGGTACGCCGCAGTCAGAGCGTACGCTCACAGCACCGCCTCTACCAGCCGAACCCAGTAACTCACCCCCAACGGCAGGATCTCGTCGTTGAAATCGTAATGTGGATTGTGCAGAGTGCAACCCCCGGTGCCCGGGCCATTGCCCAGCCATACGTAGCAACCCGGCTTTTTGCGAAGCATGTAGGCAAAATCCTCGGCACCCATCGAGGGAAGTTCCTTCTCGCGCACCTGATCAGCGCCCAACAATTCGCTTGCCACACGCCGACAGACTTCCGTTTCCGCAGCACTGTTTACCGTTGGCGGATAGCGATGATCAAATTGCACCGCAATCTGCGCTCCAAAAGCACTGGCAATGCCATGACACAGCCGCTCAATCGCGCGTTCGACCAGATTCTGGGTTTCGACGTTGAAGCTGCGGATCGTACCGCGCAGAACAGCGTCATCGGGGATGACATTCCAGGCTTCGCCGGCGTGCATCTGGGTGATACTGAGCACCGCGGACTCGCAGGGATGCACGTTGCGGGCAACGACGGTTTGCAGCGCCAACATCAGATGACTGCTTGCAACCAGCGTGTCGACACCCTGATGCGGCATCGCAGCATGGCAACCCTGCCCCCGCACCGAGATTTCGAAGGTACAGGTGCCGGCCATTACCGGCCCCGGCATCACCGCCATTTCGCCGACCGGGATACCCGGCCAGTTGTGCAGACCAAATACCGCGTCCATCGGAAATTTCTCGAACAGCCCTTCGGCGATCATCACCTCGGCACCTCCCTCGGACTCCTCGGCAGGCTGAAAAATGAAGTAAACGGTACCGTCGAAATCGAGATCATCCCGGTGCTCGGCCATGTAGCGTGCGGCACCAAGCAGAATCGTCGTATGCCCGTCATGACCACAGGCATGCATGCGTCCTTCGTTTCTCGAACGGTGCGGAAAGTCGTTCTTCTCGTGCAAAGGGAGCGCATCCATGTCGGCCCTCAAACCGATGGCACGGGGACTGTTGCCCTTGCGCAGGATACCGATGACACCGGTGCTCGCCAGACCACAATCGACCTCCAGCCCGTAGCGGGTCAACTCGCGAGCCACCAGTTCAGAAGTTCGCAGCTCATTGAAGGCCAGTTCCGGGTGAGCGTGGAGGTCACGCCGAATCACCGCGAGTTCAAAGAGAAAAGGAATGTTCAGAGTTGTCATACGTTCGACCGGATCACGGGGAATGTCGAGTGTATTCCAGATCTCGTGCCAGCGCTGAAGAGCTAGGATGGCCCTGGGAAAAGTTGGTGGAAAAGCCTCGGAGTATTCGTGAACAAAGCCGGCAGGAAGCGCCTGTGGATAAGTTGTTCGATTCTGTCCACATCTTCATACCGCCTTTCTTCCATCGCAAAAATCAATCCAAGCTATTGACTTGTTGAATAATAAAAAGATATCCACAGACTTGTTGTGACTATAGTCTTTATAGTATTTGTATACAAATCTCTTTAATACAGAGCATTTGGTTCCCTGCGTTGCAGACCGCTCCCGGAATGCAAGAAGAGGGCGGAAATTCGCACCGATTCGACACCTTGCCGTGTCGCTCAGCGCATCCACGCTAACGGCCATGACTTTTCCAGGCACCCCCGATCATGAAAGTCACGGCCGTTTCCCTCTCCCCCGACCCCTCACCCGCGAGGGAGGAAGGGAGATTCGTACGTCGCATACGCGACTTTCACATTACAGAGTCTCGTCGTAGCTTGCTACACAGACCTTCCGGAGGAATATAAATTACTTTATATTCAATTACTTAAAAAACCTCTTGGAGAGTGGCTTGCTTGTTGGGTCAGGCATCCGTTATGCTTCTGGACATGCATCTCGTTCTCATCAGCGGCCTGTCCGGTTCGGGTAAATCGATCGCCCTCAAAGTACTTGAGGATGCCAACTACTACTGCGTCGACAACCTGCCTTCGCAATTGCTACAGCCGCTGGTTGGTCAACTTGAGCTGCAAGGCTACGACCAGGTCGGAGTCGTGATCGACATTCGCGGTGGCGACAGCGTGGCCATGCTTCCCTTGCAGCTGGATGCTCTGCGCGCCAACGATCTCGACCTGCAGTTCCTGTTTCTCGACGCGCAGGATGCGACGCTGATCAAGCGCTACTCTGAAACCCGGCGTCGACACCCGCTGGCCAGCGACCAGCTGACGCTGACCGAAGCCATTGCCGAAGAACGCGTTCGCCTTGCCGAGTTGACTGCACTCGGTCACCATGTCGATACCAGCGGGGTCAAGGCCAGCGCCTTACGCGAGTGGGTCCGTCAGTTCGTTACCCGGGGTCTTTCCTCAGACCCCTGCCAGGGACTGACGCTGCTGTTCGAATCATTCGGGTTCAAGCACGGCATGCCGCTTGACGCCGACCTCGTTTTTGACGTTCGTTGCCTGCCCAATCCGCATTACGATCCGATCTTGCGTCCGCTCACCGGCCGTGACGCGCCGGTCATCGATTTCCTCGAAGCGGAACCCGAAGTGCTGCGCATGCGTGACGATATCACCGGCTTCATTCGCGCCTGGTTGCCTTCCTATGTGCAGGACAGCCGCAATTATCTGACGGTGGGCATCGGTTGCACGGGTGGCCAGCATCGCTCGGTTTACTTCGCCGAATGGTTGGGGCGCGAGTTTCGCCGTTGTGCACGCGTCTTGATTCGCCACCGTGAGTTGCGTTCTCCGATGGCTGGCAGCGAAAACCCCTGATGCTCTGGGTCGGGCTGTTCAAGTCTGGCGATTGGCTGCTGGTCATCTTGGGTCTGTGTGTCTGCGCCGCATCCCTGCCTTTGGCATGGCGCGCCGGTGTCGCCGAAAAAGCCATCATCAAGCGTGCTGGCGAAGTGTTCTCTGAACTCGATCTGGCGCGCAATCGCCGCATTGAAGTTCCTGGGCCACTCGGAATGACGACGATTGTCGTCGAGCAGCGGCGGGTGCGCGTCGCTGCCGACCCGGGTCCCCGGCAATACTGCGTGCGCCAGGGTTGGCTGACACGCCCCGGCGAGATCGCCATCTGTGCACCCAATCAGGTCAGTGTCGAGATCCAGGGGGGCAGCTACGATTCGCTCTCGTACTGAAGAGGCATGCCCGCAAGACGATTTGACCGAATCATCATCCTGCCGCCAAATGGCACCACGCCTTTCTGTACAACTATAGGGTGAGTGCTGCCGCAGCTTCTTGACGAGGAAGATGAGCATCGTGACTTTCGACACCTTCAAGTTTGTCTTGATCGCGTCCACCATCTCGTCAGCACGCAAGGAAAGATGCAAATCTACTTGGCGAGTTGCAGCTTGTGCAGTCGAGTCAGACCAGCTTTCGCAGGTGGGCGGGGGCAAATTCGACTACGAAGTCCCAGAAGGCAGCCAGTGCTGGGGTCAGGTGTTTGCTCTTGTGGCGAACGATGTGCCAGCGACGCATCACGGGTGTTCCTTCGACCTTGAGAATGCTCAGGCGTCCCGCTTTCAGTTCGAGGCCGAGGGTGTGCTGGGAAATGAAGCTGATGCCAAGGCCGGCCACAACCGCCTGCTTGATCGCTTCGTTGCTGCCCATTTCCATGCCGATGCGCGGCTTGACCGAATGTTCATGAAAGAACTCCTCCATCGCCGAACGGGTGCCCGATCCCGATTCGCGGACGATCAGCATTTCGTCGGCAAGCTCCTCGACCGCCACGCTGGGCAGCCGGCTCAAGGGATGTGCAGTACTGGCGACGATTACCAGCGGATGTGGTGCAAAGGCCACCGCCACGGCGTCGAGTTCGGCTGGCGGACGGCCCATGATGGCCAGGTCGACCTCGTTGCCGGTGAGCAGGCGACTGACGGTATCGCGGTTGTCGATCAGCATCCGGATACGCACGTCGGCCTGCGTCTTGCGAAACTCGGCCAGCAATCCCGGCGCGAAATATTCGGCAGTACTGGCCACGGCGACGGCAATGCGTCCGCCCTTCAGTCCCTTCAGGGCGAGCAGCGCCTCATCCGCTTCCTTCAGCGACTGCAGAATCTGACGCGTATGGCTGAGCAGAATTTCGCCAGCCTCGGTCAGGAAGACGCGCTTGCCGATCCGTTCGAACAGCAGGGTGCCGCTGACTTCCTCGAGCTGCTTGATCTGCAGTGAGATGGCGGCGTGCGTCAGGTGCAGCTTTTCCGCCGCGCGCGCAAACGACAGATGGCTGGCGGCCACCGAGAAGATTTGAAGCTGACGGATGGTGGCATTTCTCATAGATAATGTTTTACTAAACAAAATGAACAATACGTTTAACTAGCGTTTTTGTATCAGCCCGCTAGAATCTGGACAATTCCCAGACCGACAGAATTCCTCTCCTGGAGTATCGCCATGTTATGCGGACGTACCAACGTTAACAAATTCCTGATCGAGGAACAGCGCCGTAATCCAGCGCTGGTCGGCGATTTTTCGATGCTCATCAGCGACGTCGTGCGCTCGTGCAAGGCCATTGCACAGGGCGTCTCGCGGGGGGCGCTGGCCGGCGTGCTGGGCGATGAGGGCAGTGAAAACGTCCAGGGCGAAGCCCAGAAGAAACTCGACGTGCTGGCCAACCAGGCTTTCACTCACCATTGTGAATGGGGTGGCCATCTGGCCGCGATGGCGTCGGAGGAAATGGAGGACATCTACCCGATTCCCGCTGAACATCCTCGCGGCAAGTATCTGCTGGTCTTCGACCCGCTCGATGGTTCGTCGAACATCGACGTCAACCTGTCGGTCGGCAGTATTTTTTCAGTGCTGCGTTGCCCCGAGAATTGTAGTTCCGGCGCGCCGACTGCAGAGGATTTCTTGCAGCCTGGCAGTCGCCAGGTTGCCGCTGGCTACGCACTGTACGGTCCATCGACGATGTTGGTGCTCACCGTTGGCAGCGGCGTGTATGGGTTCACACTCGATCGTAACATCGGCGAGTTCCTGCTGACGCATCCGCATCTCGTGATTTCACCGGAAACCCGCGAGTTTGCGATCAATGCTTCCAACGAGCGTTTCTGGGAGCCGCCGGTGCAACGCTACGTCAGCGAGTGTCTGGCAGGCAAGACGGGCATTCGTGGCAAGGACTTCAACATGCGCTGGGTGGCTTCGATGGTCGCTGAGGTCCATCGGATTCTGATGCGCGGCGGCGTTTTCATGTACCCGCGCGATAGCAAGGACATGTCCAAATCGGGGCGATTGCGACTGATGTACGAAGCCAATCCGATGGCGATGATCGTTGGCCAGGCCGGCGGCCTGGCATCGACCGGCAAGGAACGCATTCTCGATGTGCAGCCGACCAGCCTGCACCAGCGGGTGCCGGTCATTCTCGGTTCGCGCGACGAGGTAGAGCGCATCGAACGCTACCACCGTGAGCACGAAACCGGAGAAGATCAGCCGTACCGGTCGCCACTCTTTTCGACGCGAACCCTGTTCAGGGACGATTGAGCAGCGCCGCGAACCGGAATAACACCCTTTACGCAACGGAGCCACACCCCATGTCGATCAAAAATCCAGTCATCGCAATCACCGGTTCTTCGGGCGCCGGCACGACCTCGGTCACGCGCGCGTTCCAACACATCTTTCGGCGCGAAAAGCTCAACGCAGCGATCATCGAGGGTGACAGTTTTCATCGTTACGACCGAGAGGAGATGCGCGCAACGATGGCCGAGAAAAGCCTCACCGGCGACAACCATTTCAGCCATTTCGGACCCGAGGCCAATCTCCTGGCAGAACTTGAAGAACTGTTCCGCGAATATGGCGAGAGTGGTCGCGGCAAGAGTCGCCACTACGTGCACGACGATGTCGAGGCAAAGCTTTATGGCTCGCCACCGGGAACTTTCACAGAATGGACCGACCTGCCGCAGAGCACCGATCTGCTCTTCTATGAAGGCCTGCACGGTGCTGCCCAGACCAATGCCATCGATGTCAGTCGCCACGTGGACCTCTGTGTTGGTGTCGTGCCGATCATCAATCTCGAATGGATCCAGAAACTGCATCGCGACAAGGCGCAGCGTGGTTACTCGACCGAAGCGGTGATGGACACCATCCTGCGGCGGATGCCTGACTACATCCATTACATCTGCCCACAATTCTCCAGGACGCACGTCAATTTCCAGCGCGTGCCGACGGTCGATACCTCGAACCCCTTCATCGCGCAGGATATTCCGTCGCAGGACGAAAGCATGCTGGTGATCCGTTTCGCCAATCCCAAGGGAATCGACTTTGCCTATCTGCTGAGCATGCTGCACGATTCTTTCATGTCGCGGCCGAACATCATTGTCTGTCCCGGCGGCAAGATGGGTCTGGCCATGCAGATCATCTTCACCCCGATGATCATGCAGTTGATGGACAAGAAACGCCGTTCGCGCTGAAAGCGGCGGCATGTCGTATTGACCAAACGGTCATGACTTTGCAAGACACCCCCGATGATGAAAGTCATGACCGTTTCCCCTCTCCCCCGACCCCTCCCCCGCGAGGGGGAGGGGAGATTTGAGAGTCGCTCGCGACTTTCATAGTAAACCTGGTTCTGATTAAAGGAGATTGTCTTGCCCACCGAATCCCGAAAATTCCGCCGCCGCTGCGCCAATGCGCTGCGCTTCCTCGCCATTGACGCTGTTCAGGCTGCGAATTCCGGTCACCCCGGGATGCCGATGGGAATGGCAGACATCGCCGAGGTCCTCTGGCGCCATCACCTCAAACACAACCCGGCCAATCCCCGATGGTGTGACCGTGACCGCTTCGTGCTCTCGAACGGACATGGGTCGATGCTGATCTACGCCTTGCTGCACCTCAGCGGTTACGATCTGCCGATCGACGAATTGAAGCGCTTCCGGCAACTGCACTCAAAAACCCCTGGGCACCCCGAATTCGGCATCACCCCCGGCATTGAAACGACCACTGGACCACTCGGCCAGGGCCTTGCCAACGCAGTGGGCATGGCCCTGGCCGAAAGGCTGCTGGCCGAGACCTTCAACCGCGAAGGGCACACGATCGTCGACCACTACACCTACGCCTTTATCGGGGATGGCTGCCTGATGGAAGGCGTTTCGCATGAGGCCTGCTCGCTGGCCGGGCGCTTGTCCTTGTCCAAGCTGATCGTTTTTTACGACGACAACGATATTTCGATCGATGGTCACGTACAGCCCTGGTTTGCCGACGACACGCCAAAACGCTTCGAAGCTTACGGCTGGCGCGTGGTACCCCATTGCGACGGTCATGACGCCGATTCGATCGAGGCCGCAATCCGTATCGCCAGGACCCCAACCGGTCGGCCGACGCTGATCTGCTGCAAGACGATGATCGGTTTCGGTTCCCCGAACAAGGGGGGCACACACGATGTGCACGGCGCCCCCCTGGGTTCCGAAGAGATCGCCAATACCCGCCGCCAGCTCGAATGGCCTTTCGCCGCTTTCGAAGTGCCAGCCGACGTGCGCGCCGGCTGGAATGCAAGGGTCAGGGGAGAAGCCGCGGAATATGCCTGGGAAGCGAACTTCGCCGCCTATCGTGCCGCCTATCCCGAACTGGCCGCCGAATTCGAACGCCGGATGCGAGGGGAACTACCCGCCGACTGGCCGGAACATGTGACCGCGCTGCTCGCCCAATGGACGACCCGGACCACTGCCGTCGCCACGCGCAAGGCTTCGCAGAACGCCATCGAAGCGATTTCTCCGCTGCTGCCCGAACTGCTGGGTGGTTCGGCCGACCTGACCGGATCAAACCTGACCAACTGGAGCGGCACCCGGCCTGCGAACCGGGAGGCTGGCGGCAACTACATCCACTACGGCGTACGCGAATTCGGCATGACCGCGATCGCCAACGGCATTGCTCTGCATGGCGGCTTCATTCCCTACACGGCAACTTTCCTGGTGTTCTCGGATTATGCGCGCAATGCAATCCGTCTCGCGGCACTGATGAAGCTGCGGCAGTTGATGGTCTACACGCATGATTCGATTGGTCTTGGTGAAGATGGCCCGACGCACCAGCCGATCGAGCATGCGGCTGCGTTGCGGCTGATTCCGGGTCTCGACGTCTGGCGCCCGGCCGATGCCATGGAGACCGCGGTGGCCTGGAGCGCAGCGCTTGAGCGACACGATGGTCCCTCATGCTTCCTGTTGTCGAGGCAGAACCTGCCGGCACTGCCGCGCAGCGCCGAGCAGATGGCCAGCATCCGGCTGGGTGGCTACGTGCTGCGCGAGGCCGATGGCGGAACGCCGAGTGTCGTGCTGATCGGAACCGGCTCGGAACTCAGTCTCACCCTGGACGCCCAGGCCGTTCTCGCTCGGGAAGGAATCGCTGCGCGCGTCGTCGCCATGCCCTGTACCCAACGCTTCGATCTGCAACCCCTGGCTTACCGCCAGACGGTGCTGCCGCCATCGATCCCGTTACTTGCGGTCGAAGCCGGACATCCCGATCTGTGGTGGAAGTACGTCGGGCCAAACGGTGCCGTGATCGGTATCGACCGCTTCGGAGAATCGGCGCCAGCCGCCGAACTCTACGAATTCTTCGGTATCCATGTCGCGAATATCGTCGCGCAGGCGCGTCGTCTGAGCGCATCGGCACCCATTGTCCGCTGCCAGTGACGGCCCCTCGGCAGTACGGGGCGCACCGGCGGGCGCTTGCCCGAGACCATGATGCCTGACTCGCACGGGGTGGGTCGCGTGCCCCCCCGTAGCCGGCGATCCCGTCAGTCCTCTGCTTCCAGGGCATCGCGGACGCTTTGGCGGCGCCCGACGCGTTCCTGGAAAGCCAGTAGAGTCGGCCACTGCGCGATTTCCATGCCTATTGCACGGCTCCAGGCGAGGACGGTGAACAGGTAGGCGTCGGCGACGGTGAACTGGTCGCCCAGGAGGTAATCCCTGTCCGACAGGCGGGTGGCGATATAGCCCAGGCGAGCGACGATGTTCTCCTGGAGGCGGAACCGGTAATCCTCCGGTGTGCCCGGCCTGAATAGCGGCGTGAAGGCTTTGTGCAGCTCGGAACTGATGAAGGCCAGCCATTCCTGCAACTGATAACGTTCTAGCGTGTAAGGACGCGGCGCCAGGCCGCTCTCCGGCCGGCGGTCGGCAATGTACTGAACGATAGCCGAAACTTCGGTGAGACAGACACCGTCGTCGATTTCGAGCACTGGTACGTAGCCCTTCGGGTTGATGGCGCTGAAGTCGCTGCCGTCCGCCAGCTTGCGCTGGCGGATATCGACGCGCACCAGCTCGAAGTCGAGGCCGCACTCGCGCAGGGCGATGTGCGCTGCCAGCGAGCAGGTGCCGGGGGTGTAGTAGAGCTTGACGTCCAGGCTACCCGGCAGCGCTGGCGGCGTGGGCTGGGTTTTCTGGTGTTCTTTCGCCGACCAGGGGATGCGGGTGACTTCGACAGTGAGGAAGCCGCTGTTATTGCCGTAAGAATAAGGAGAGTCGTTGGCGAAGAAGTACAGGAAACCCGATTCGCTGATCTCGATTTCGCAGCCATTCGGGGCGGCAATCAGGCTGCTCTCGTCGTCAATGCGCGCGACGCCGCTGATGGCGCTTTCGAGCAGCCCGGTGAACAGGTTCTCCGAGTCGGGATTGTTGGCTTCCAGATCGGGCCGCGGATGGATGGCGGCGACCAAGGAAAACCACGGGCGTTCTTCGAGGCGGCGGCTGCCTTCGGCAAGTTGCAGGAACCAGGCTTTGGATTCGTAGCCGTCGGCTCCCGAAGGAGTTCCCTTGTCGGTCCACGCGCCGCTGGCTTCGATACGGTATTTCTCGCCGGCATCGACTTCGACGCCGGAGGCGTTCCACCATTTGTGCGCGTAGGCCGGGAAGCGTGTCGAGCCATCGAGCGGCAGCTTGCGGAAGGGCAGGGGCTCACGCTCCGATTGCAGCTCTTCCTCGGGGGGCTGCCCGTCTTTCGGGTAGAAGGCGGCGCAGGCCGGCACATCCTCGAGTGCCTTGGGGCGATAGTCGGAGCGCTCCTGCAGCCGCAACAGGACACAGGGGTGCAGTTGGGCATCGTCGGGAATCTTGCGTTCCTCGTGTGGCCGCGATCGCCAGACCAGGTTGTGCGTTTCATCGTGCCGGTCCTCCAGGGGATCGGGCGCCAGGGGCTGGCTGAGTTGAGCGGGCAATAGCCGCAGGCTGGCGTCGAGGTCGTTGACCTCGTTCATCATCCATTCGAGGGAGATGTCCGAGAGTCCGCAGTGTTCGTAACCGCCACCGACATCCGCATGCACGCCGGGGAACCAGACCTGCTTGATCCCCGCGCGCTCGTTCCACAGTGTCGGCCGGAAGTCGGAACGTTCTTCGTCTATGGCCAGTGCCTGGCGCCCGTACTCGACGCGGGGGCTCAGTTCGCGGTCGGCAAACTTCAGGAAGCGCAGCTCGTCGCGGTCGAGCATGCGCAGGCCATTGAACTCCGGTACGCCAAATTCGCCGACCGTATCCCAGACACCGATCATGCGGATCGGTGTTTCGTCGTGGTATTTCCAGAAGCGCCCACCGCGTTTCTTGCCACGGCCTTCCTTGAAGGCCAGCCAGATTTTTTCGGCCATGTCGGCAGCGGTGTCGTCGTAGGCTTCGGCTGCCCAGATCAAGCCGGTGCGGGCGATGAAGGCGCATAGGCTGCGGGCCGCCCAGGCCCCGCGAGAAAAACCGAACAACCAGATTTTGTCACCGCTCTGATACATCTGTGAGACCAGTACATAAGCGTCGATCATGCAATCGTGCAGACCAATGCCCTGCGTGCTGCCCAGCAATCCTTGTGTTCGCCCGCCGTTGCCGACACTTTTCAGATAAAAAGCGGCGAGTTCCTCATTGCGCTTGCTGAGATGAGAGCGGATCGGTCCCTGCTCCTCGACAAATTGTTCCCTGCCGGGCAGCATCTCGAACAAGCGATACACATTGGTTTGTTCGATGGGATCGTTCCAGGTGCCATCCATGCAAACAACGATCTGTTTGTTCATCGTTCCTCCTCGTCGTCACTGCGTTCTTGACACGGTCGCACGACATCCAGGTCGTCGGTGCGCGCCGGGTTCTTCTGAATCCATAAGCATAGCTTGCTTGAGGATCGCCTTGGGATCCACTTTGCTGTGAACATCGCACCCGCAAACGGCATCCGTCAATGACAAAGAACTATCTGCTCCTGCTTGAAGCGCTCGTGGCGGCCAGAACGGCGAGGCCGATCAGGACGGCCGCGCTCAGGTAGCGGGCAAAGCGAGGCGCCTTGTGCAGGCGGGATAGCGCTGGCGACGCGGCGCTCGCGGTCAGTACATAAATACTGTCGGTGACGAGCGCAATCAAGACGAACAGCACGCCAAAAAGCATGCTCTGAAGCATCGCCGGTGCTGCCGGATGGATGAACTGCGGCAGGAATGCGGCGAAGAACAACGCCGTTTTCGGATTCAGCACCGCTACCATGAAGCCATCGCGGAAGATCGCCGCGAGAGCGGCCTTCCCGAAAGCGTCGCCTGGCGTGCTGGGAGGGGCAGTAGCCAGCGTTTTGACTCCCAGATAGAAGAGGTAGAGTGCCCCAGCGTACTGGATGACTGCGAAGGCCAGAGAGGAGAGGGTCAACAGCGCTGCCAGTCCGATCGCTGCGCCGATGGCGTTGACCAGGTTGCCCGATGCGACACCGGCGACCGAAGAAAGCCCCGCGCGCCTGCCTTGCTCCAGGGTGCGAGCCAGTATGTAGATCACTCCCGGCCCCGGCGTTGCCGCGAGCACCAGGCTGGCAAGCAGGAAAGCAGGCAGGGCAGGGTTGTGGAGGAAGGCTTCACTCATGAGCGCCCAGAAAATTGTTACACTCTCGGGATCTTACGCGCCTATTTGCACTTCCATCTGATGGTACATTGTCCATGTCGTTTTCCCCGCATCCATTCCGTTGCTGCCTGACAATCCTCCTGCTCCTCTCGGCTTGCGCGACGGTTGAAAAACCACCTGCGTCGGGCGATTCCGGGAAGAACGGTGCGATGCAAGAGCAGGCCGCACAATCTCCTGCGCATACCGGTCGGCCAGGAACGGCAAAACCGACCCCTTTCGCCGATGAAGAGGCCCGAAGGACTGTCTATTTTTCTTTTGACGGCGCGACCATCGACAGTGATGGAGATGCAGTGCTTCGCCAGAACGCTCAGAAACTCAAAGAGGATCCACAACTGATCGTGATCCTGGTCGGCCATACCGATAATCTGGGCAGTGCCGCTTACAACCTTGCGGTGGCGGACAAGCGCATCGAGGCAGTGAGCGACCGGCTGCGCTCGCTTGGCGTCGCAAGAAACCAGATTCGCCGCCAACCCGTCGGCAGCGAGCAAAGCAGCAAACTGAAATGCGACAGCGAAGCCTGCCGTCGCACGATGCGGCGAGTCGAACTGGTCTATGAGCGGCGCTGAGGGAAACGGTCAGGGCTTTCATCATCCGGGGTGTCTCACAAAGCCATGACCGTTAGGCCGGTGCTTGCCAGATGTTCCGGCAGTTGGTTTCCCGAATCCGCCACGAAGCCAGGGCACCGAAGCTGGCCGTTCCGGCCAGCAGGAGCAGGCCGGTGTGGAAATCCGCTGGCGTGTACAGGCGTGCCCCGGCTGCTGTCAGACCCCCTTGCCAGCTCCAATCCATGACCCAGCCGACCAGCGGCTGCAGGATGGCGGCCGCCAGGAAGCCGCCCATATTGGTCACGCTGGTCGACATACCCGAGAGTAGTGGCGGATTGACCTCCTTGGCGCAGGCCCAGGTCAGCGTGAAGCTGGCGGTGAGCAGTCCCATCAGCGCGAACAGCGCGAAGCTCAAGCTCACAGGCAGGGTGCTGCCGGAAAGCCAGACCAGCCAGATCAAGGCATACAGGTGGCTACCCGCCACCAGCACCGGCTTGCGCCGGCCCAGGCGATCAGAGAGCGTACCGACGAATACACAGCCCAGCGCGAAACCAGCGAAATAGAGACTCACGTGCCTGGCTGCCACGGCGCGCTCCAGATGATGCACCTCGGTCAGGAAAGGCGTTGCCCACAAGCCCGCAAAAGCAAAGAAACTGCCGCTGATCCCGAAATTGACTGCGGCAACCGGCCAGGTGTCACGGTTACCGAGCACCGACAGCAGGCCGGAGAATATCACCGTGCGGTCGAAGCGAGGTTTGCCTGCCGGGGCCGATGGACTTTGGCTCTCATCTGCAGGCTCGCGCAACAAGTACCAGCAAGCCGTTCCCAGTAGCAGCGAAACAGCCGCCAGGCCGACGAATATACTTCGCCAGCCGGTGATCTGGGCCAGCCAGGAGAGTGGCGCGCCGGCCAGCACCGATCCCAGGTTACCGATCAGCATGCTCAGGCCAACCAGGCTGGCAAAGCGGCGTTCATCAAAAGACAGGGCGATGATCTTGAGCATGGCGATGAAAGTCACTGAAACGCCCAGCCCGATCAGCGTACGCCCCAGCAGGGCCAGATCGAAATTGGGCGCCATGCCGAACAACAGGCTCCCGACGCCGCCGACCAGTCCGCCGAGCAGGAGAATCAGGCGCGGTCCGAGGGTATCGACGAGGATGCCGGTCGGCACCTGCATCACGGTGTAAACGTAGAAGTAGGTCGCCGCCAGCACCCCCAGCGATGACGCCGTGGTGTTGAACGCCGTGATCAGGTCCGGCGCGATGCCGGCAGGCGCAAAGCGCTGAAAAAACGACAGGACGTAAGCCGCAATAACGATCCCCAGGGCCAGTGCGCGGCGGCGACCTTGCTGCCGGGCCAGGTCGCTCATCGCGCTGCGGATTCCGGTAATCCAGGCAGACAGGAGGCCGCCGGCGCCCCTGGGGCGTCTTTCACGACAGCCCCCGGCTGCTCAGATCACGCACCAGCGCCCGGTCGACCTTGAGGATGTGGTTGACCAGCCAATCGCGGATGAAGCCCATCAGCTCGACCGAGATTGCCCCTCCGTCTTCATACTGGCGCTTGAACTTCGAGACTTCTGCGATCAGCTTGCGATGGGCGGCCAGGTGCGCCGCGCGGTCTGGGTAGCTGTGCTTCTCCATCAGCTTCTCTTCGAAGCCGAAATGATTGACCGTATAGTTGACGAGTTCGTCGAGAATCGATCCGCAGGCCACCCGGCCTGCTCCGGTGAGCATGGCATGGTTCAGACGGTTGGCGATTTCGATCAACACCTGATGCTGGCGATCGATTTCCGCATGCCCCACGGCCAAGGCACTTGACCAGGCCATCAGCGGCTTGACCGCAGCCTGAGCACGAGCCGCCGGTTGCCGTCCGTTGCCGTCCAACTCGCCAATATTGAAGCGTTGCACCATCGAGAACATCTCGCTGGACGCCTGTTCCAGGTCGGCCGCCGATTGCAGCGACTGTTTGATTACATTCTCGGTCTGTCCTGAAGCGGTCATCACCTCATCGACATTGCTGACGATGTCTTCGATGCGCTGTGTCTGCTCGCGGGTCGCCTGCGAAAGCGCCTTCATTTTCTGGAGAGTGTCCTGCGCCTGTTCTTCGATGGCATACAAGGTGTCGGCGGCGGAGTTGGCCTGCGTGACGCCGCTGGCGATTACCGGTGCCGCCGCCTGCATGCCTTCGACTGCACTTTCGGTATCGGTCCGGATGCCCTGCAGGATGCTCCCGATCTCACTCGTCGCCTTGCTGGTTCGCTCAGCGAGTTTGCGGACCTCGTCGGCCACGACCGCGAAGCCGCGCCCCTGTTCGCCGGCGCGGGCAGCCTCGATGGCTGCATTGAGTGCCAACAGATTGGTCTGGTCGGCAATTTCCCTGATCACCCTGGCCATGTTGCCGATTTCGCTGGTACTGGCCACCAGCCGGGAAACCTGCTCCGACGAGACCGCGACCGTATCGGCGATGGCCTGCATCTCGACTGCAACCTTTGCCGCTACATTGGCGCCATCATGGGCGCGCCGCGCGACCTCGTTGGCGCCATCTTCGGTTGCATGTACCAGTCCATTCACCACATCGACGCTTGCCGAAACGTCGGTAATCGCCAAACGGCTGTGTTTGACGGCAGCGGCCTGCACCTGGGTCGCCAGGTTGATCGCGTTGGACTCGGCGGAAAGGCGTTCGATACTTGCCTGCACCTTGTTGGCGTTGATGAAGATGGCGCGCAGCATTTCCTTGAGGCTGCTCTGCATGTGCGCGAGAACGAACATGAGGCTGTCCCGGTCATCTCTTTGCAAGGGTACCTCCTGCGTCAGGTCGCCGCTGGCGATCCTGCTGGACACGCCCAACGCGAGGCGGGGTTCGCCACCGAACTCGCTGACGATGCTTTTCCGCACCAGCCAACTGCTCAGCAGCAGGATGCAGGTAGCAGCAATCGCCAGTAAGACGCTGTGCTTCGCCTCTTCCAGGAATATCCGGTCGACATCATCAATGTAGATGCCGGAACCAACGACCCAGCCCCAGGGTTCGAACTTCTTGACGTAGGACAGCTTGGTAAACAGTTCGCTGCTCACCCCGCCGCCTGCGAGAGGCTTGGGCCAGAGGTATTCGACATAGCCTTCGCCTGCCTTGTCGACCACCTCGTTGAAGCTGACAAAGAGATTCTTGCCATCCGCCTTGATCTTGTCGCCGCTCAGCCCGGCCTGCAGGGAGATGGCCTTGTTGAAACGGCTCTCATCGAGCACCTTGCCATCGAGCGCTGGTACCGTCGAGTGCATCACCATTTTCGGCACCGGCTTGCCGAGGTCGTTGATCCAGAAGTACTCGGTCTTTTCATAACGCATCCGCTTGACCGCAGCGATCGCTTGCTGTCTGGCTTCGTCCTCGCTCAGCGTGCCGGCTTTCTGCAGATCGTGGTAATGATCAAGGACGCTGATCGCCACCTCGACCAGATGCCGTGTCTTGACCTGGCGGTCCTCGTAAAGCAGGTGATGCATCGACCACACACTTTCCCAGACGATCAGCAGCATGGCCAGCAAGGCCAGAACGGCGGTCACGGTCAGTCGATTCATCAGACTCAGGCGACGCAACAACGCAGCAATCATGTCCATCCCCTATTTTCTATTCTCGGCCAATCGGCGATGCTGTACCAATCGAACGAAAGATGCAACAGCAGGCGGATCGGGGAATCAAACAATACAAGTAAAGACCATCCCTTTTGATAAGATGCACGATGAGAATCTCGAAAGTGCGGTGCCGAAATTCCCACGCCGCTTCCGGATTTGGATACCGTAACAATCAGGCTCCGACATTACCCAGGGAAACCGGGGGATGTATTATTCAGCAGCAGGACCACGTGCCGTTCGGGCAGTCGTTGCTGCGGGAGGAATGTTGATGATCAGAAAATTAGTCTTGCCGGTACGAAAGCTGCTGAGCGGGACGCTGAGAAAGCTGTTCAACTTTCTCCCGCGAGAAAGGCGCTTCGCTGTTTACCGTAATTTCGTCGATTGCGATCCTGCGCCGAACGCCAGCCTCGAGTTGAAGATCGCGGATACCCAGGAGGAACTCGAGGCATGCTTTACCTTGCTACACGACGCCTACGTGGGCAGCAAGTTCATGAAGCCCGATCCCTCCGGGATGCGCGTGACCATATATCATGCCTTGCCGACGACCACGACCTTGTGCGCCAAGTATGACGGAGAGGTGGTCGGCACCCTGTCCCTGATCAGGGAGAGCGTTCTGGGATTTCCCCTGCAGCGCATCTTCGATTTGACGGCCTTGCGGGAAAAGAAGGGGAACATTGCCGAGGTGTCGGCTTTGGCGATACATCGCCGTTTCCGCCGAACCGGCGGCAGCATTCTGTTCCCGCTGATGAAATTCATGTACGAGTACTGCACTACCTTCTTTGATACCCGGCACCTGGTGATCGCGGTCAATCCCAGCCATATCGAGATGTACGAATCCTTGCTGTTCTTCAAACGGCTGACGCAAAACGTGGTCGAGAATTACGATTTCGTGAATGGCGCGCCAGCCGTTGGCGCAACACTGGACCTCAGTACCGCCCCGGAAGTATTCAGAAGACACTATTCTTCCAAACCGCCCAAGCGGAACCTTTATGCCTTCTTCACCGAGGTCAGGCTGCCCAACATCAAGCTGCCGCCGCGCCGTTTCTATACCACCAATGATCCGGTGCTGACTCCCGAGTTGCTCGATCACTTCTTCAATGTGCGCACGAGCGTCTTCATGCAGCTCAGCGATCGCAAGAAGAAGCTGCTGCATACGATCTACGACCTGCCGGCGTACCGCTCGATTCTGCCAGCACTCCCCGAGGAGAGTCAGGATGTCGCGGTGGACAGGAGCCACCGGCGTTTTTCGGTCAGATGTCCGGCAAAGTTTTCGGTACCGGCGCTCGATGGCATGTCATGCCGGTTGCGGCTCGAAATCTTCGAACTGTCGCGTTACGGTTTTCAGGCGTACGCACAGGCCGGCGTCCCACTCAATGTCTGGGGTGAGGCGATTGTTCGGCTGGGTCCTTCGGAAGTATCTCAAATCTACGTTTTGGCGACGAGGGAGTCGGCGAGCGGAGTTTTTGACTTCGAGCTGGGTGAGCCGGACCTGATCTGGCGCAAGTTCGTCAATGCACTGTACCGCGGCAGCACCCACGCCGACCTGGAAAACGCGACGCGCTTCATGACCGAAAAGTGAGGTGCTGACTGGACCCCTGACTGGACCCGTTACCTGCCGCCTGCAGTCGCTGGCGGTAATGTGCCGGGGCCATACCGGTCCATCTCACGAAAGCCCGGTAGAAGGCCGCACTGTCGGCAAAACCCAGTTCGGCGGCCACCTCTGCAAGTGCCTGTCTGGTCTTGGCGAGTCGGTTGATCGCCAGATCGCGGCGCAAGGCATCCTTGATCGCCTGAAAGCTCGATCCCTCTTCCTCCAGCCGGCGATGCAGCGTGCGTGGCGATATATTCAGTGTGCGGGCGACCTCGGCGAGCGAGTTCGACACCGGCAGCGCGTCACGCAACGTGTTGCGTACGCGCAGGACCATCTCGCGGTCACGACGGTACAAAGTGGTCAGCTTGCCGGGTGCGCCTTCGAGGAAGCTTTGCAGGGCTGCCTCGTCGCGACGAATCGGCAGGTCCAGCAAGTTGGCAGCGAAGAAGGCGGTGAGCCTCTGGGCATCAAAAGTCGAGTGCGCAGTGTAAATCAGCGCATAATCCTGTGCGTGTTGCGGGCGAGGGTAAGGGAAAGCAACCGAATCGAGAACGATGCTGCGTCCCACCAGCCAGGAAAAAAGTCCGTGCAGCAGGCGCAGTAGCCATTCGAAGGCGAAGATCCGTCCGATGGTGAGCGGGCGGTTTTCCACGATGCACAGGCATGCCTGCTCGAGGTGGCTATCGAGACGGACACCGAGGTCGGGCAGCAGCAAGCGCAGGAAGCGAATGCTGCGATCGATGGCCTCGGCCAGCGTCGGCGCGGTGATGGTGCTGCGACAGAGGAACTCGAAGGTGCCGGTACGTATCGGCACCGAGAACAGTCCAAATCCTTCATCGTCGAGTTCGCTATTGATCAGATTGTACAGTTCGGCGTAGCGGTCGACGGGAATGCGGGCGCTCGGGTCGTGCAGCACCTGCACCGCTATGTGTGCCCTTTCGAGGAGCGGTTCGGTATCACGACCTGCATGCTGAAGACCTGCCAGCATTCCCTGTACAAAGGCAATGGCCACGGTCGCGCGTGCCGGAGCAGTGGCAGTTGGTGTGGCATCCTTGACCCTCTCGCCGGTGATCTCCTTGGCAGTCTTCTCAGGGTTTGGCATCGGCTTCTCGCAAGGCTGTGTATTGATGGGATATTTCAAGTTGGCAATATATACATTGTTGGCGGCGTATTGGGGAATGGCTTTATTGGCGTCAACTTTCTACCATGTGCGTCCTTGTACAATTTCCGGTATTCAGGACATTCCTGATCTTTGTGGAGCGCGAACGACATGACTGACCTTTCCATTGCCAAGAAGCTTCTGCCCTACAAGCCCAAGCACAAGGTGCGCTTTGTCACGGCTGCCTCCTTGTTCGACGGGCATGACGCATCAATCAACATCATGCGGCGAATTCTGCAGTCGACGGGCGCCGAGGTCATCCATCTAGGCCACAACCGTTCCGTACAGGAGATTGTAAATGCGGCACTGCAGGAGGATGTGCAGGGAATTGCCATCACCTCCTACCAGGGGGGGCACGTCGAATTCTTCAAGTACATGATCGATCTGTTGAAGGCCGGTGGCGGCGAAAATATCAAAGTTTTCGGTGGCGGCGGCGGGGTCATCGTTCCGGGCGAGATCGACGAACTGCACGCCTACGGCGTGACGCGTGTCTACTCACCGCAGGACGGCCAGTCGATGGGCTTGCAGGGAATGATCAACGAGCTGATGGCGACGTCCGACGTCGACATTGCTGCGCTGGCCCCGCAGGAACCGGACGAAGTGCTCGCCGCGCTGAAGGCCGGGAACCGCCGCAAACTGGCGCAGATCATCAGTGCACTGGAAAATGGCGCCTATCCAGAAGCGCTGCGCAAGAAAATCCTGCACGCCGCGGCCGGACTCAAGGTGCCGGTGCTCGGCATCACCGGTACCGGCGGTGCCGGCAAGTCCTCGCTGACCGACGAACTGGTGCGTCGCTTCCGGCTCGATCAGGGCGACACCATCAAGCTGGCGATCGTTTCCATCGATCCCTCGCGCAAGCGCACGGGGGGTGCGCTGCTCGGTGACCGCATCCGCATGAACGCCATCGAACACCCGAACATCTACATGCGCTCGCTGGCGACGCGCGAAACAGGCTCCGAGGTATCTGCCGCACTGCCCGAGGTGATCGCTGCCTGCAAGCTGGCTGGCTTTGATTTCGTGATCGTCGAGACCTCAGGCATCGGGCAGGGCAACGCTGCGATCGTGCCCCTGGTCGATGTCTCGCTCTATGTGATGACCCCCGAGTTCGGTGCCGCTTCGCAACTCGAGAAGATCGACATGCTCGACTTCGCCGATTTCGTGGCCATCAACAAATTTGACCGCAAGGGTGCCGAGGATGCTCTGCGCGATGTGCGCAAGCAATATCAGCGCAACCACGAGGCTTTCAGCCAGAGCCCGGACGAAATGCCGGTATTTGGCACGATGGCGGCACGCTTCAACGACGACGGGGTGACCTCTCTCTATCAGGCGATCGCGTCCAAATTGCACGCGCTTGGCCTGAAGTTGAAAAAGGGCAGGCTGCCGCTGGTCAGCGTTCGTCAATCGTCGAACCAGCGCGCCATCGTTCCTGCGCAACGCGTGCGCTACCTGGCCGAAATTGCCGAAGCCGTTCGCAGTTACCATCGCCATACCGCAGAACAGGCAGAGATCGCTCGCCAGCGACAGTCCCTGAAAACCGCCAGAGACCTGTTTGAAAGCTGTGGCAAGCCTGCAGGCGACTTTGCTGAATTGATCTCCTGGAAAGACGGGCAACTCGACGCACGGGCGAGGAAACTGCTCGACATGTGGCCCAAGACCGTCGAACTCTACGCGCAGGACGAATACGTGGTCAAGATTCGCGACAAGGAGATCCGTACCCGCCTCACCAACACCTCGCTCTCGGGAACGCGCATTCGCAAGGTATCCCTGCCGGCCAGCAAGGATGACGGCGAGGTGCTGCGTTTCCTGATGAAGGAGAATGTCCCGGGTTCCTTCCCCTTTACCGCCGGTGTCTTTGCATTCAAGCGCGAGAACGAGGATCCGACGCGCATGTTTGCCGGCGAAGGCGACGCCTTCCGTACCAACCGTCGCTTCAAGAAGGTTTCGGAAGGCATGCCCGCGAAGCGGCTTTCGACCGCTTTCGATTCGGTCACCCTTTACGGATGTGATCCCGATGCCCGGCCGGATATCTACGGCAAGGTCGGAAACTCCGGCGTGTCGATCGCCACGCTCGACGACATGAAAGTCCTGTTTGATGGTTTCGAACTGTGCGCACCGACCACCTCGGTGTCGCTGACCATCAACGGTCCGGCGCCGATCATCCTGTCCATGTTCTTCAACGCCGCGATCGACCAGCAGGTCGACAAGTTCCGCGTCGATAACGACCGCGACCCGACCGAAGACGAGATGCAGAAGATTCGTGTCTGGGTGCTGGCCAATGTCCGAGGTACCGTCCAGGCCGACATCCTGAAGGAGGACCAGGGTCAGAATACCTGCATCTTTTCGACCGAATTCGCGCTCAAGATGATGGGCGACATCCAGGAGTTCTTCGTCCATCAGCAGATCGGCAACTTCTATTCGGTGTCGATTTCCGGTTATCACATTGCCGAAGCCGGCGCCAATCCGATCTCACAGTTGGCTTTCACGCTGGCCAATGGCTTTACCTATGTCGAGACCTATCTGGCACGCGGCATGCATATCGACGATTTTGCGCCGAATCTGTCGTTTTTCTTCAGCAACGGCATGGACCCCGAGTATTCGGTCATTGGTCGTGTCGCCCGCCGCATCTGGGCCGTGGCGATGAAAAACAAGTACGGTGGCAACGAGCGCAGCCAGAAACTGAAATACCACATCCAGACTTCCGGTCGCTCACTGCACGCCCAGGAGATGGCATTCAACGACATTCGCACCACGCTGCAGGCGCTGATTGCCATTTACGACAACTGTAATTCGCTGCACACCAACGCCTACGACGAAGCGATCACCACGCCGACCGAAGAATCGGTTCGCCGTGCCATGGCCATCCAGCTGATCATCAACCGCGAGTGGGGGCTGGCGATGAACGAGAACCCGAATCAGGGCTCTTTCATCATCGAAGAGCTGACTGATCTGGTTGAAGAGGCGGTATTGAAGGAGTTCGAAGCCATCTCCGGGCGTGGTGGCGTCCTCGGGGCCATGGAAACCGGATATCAGCGCGGCAAGATCCAGGAGGAATCCCTCTACTACGAGCACAAGAAACACGATGGTTCATTTCCGATCGTCGGCGTCAATACTTTCCGTAACCCGAAGGGCGACACACAGATCGAAATCGAACTCGCACGTTCGACGGAAGACGAAAAGCAGTCGCAATTGACTCGCCTGCAGGACTTCCAGTTACGCAACGCGGCGGCTTCTGGTGCGATGCTCGAACGCCTGAAACAGTCCGTCATCGACAACGACAATGTCTTTGCAGTCCTGATGGATGCGGTTCGCGTCTGCTCGCTCGGTCAGATTACCGGCGCGCTCTATGAGGTGGGCGGACAGTACCGTCGCAGCATGTAGGTGGCATGTGGTGATTTCCAGGGAAGAAACAACGCGAATTTGCCTCGTCCGGCATGGCGAGACGACCTGGAACGTCGACAAACGGATTCAGGGGCAGATCGACATCGGCCTGAATGCGGCTGGTCTGTCACAGGCGGAAGCAGCAGCAGTCTGGCTGGCTGGCGAGCCGGTGACAGCGCTGTACAGCAGTGACCTGCTACGCACTCGCCAGACCGCCGAGCGCCTCGCTGCCCGCCTGAAGTTGCGCCCAAGCTTGCGGTCGGAGTTCCGTGAGCGGCGCTATGGCATTTTTGAAGGATTGACCTACGATGAATCGCGTGCCAGGTACCCGGCCGAGTACCTGGCGTTTGAAAGACGCGAGCCGGATTTCGTCATTCCGCAGGGCGGTGAGAGTCTGCAGCAACTCTACGAACGGGTTCGTGCCGGCCTGCAGCGGATTGCCATCGACCATCGAGGCCAGACGGTCATCGTCGTCACCCATGGCGGCGTGCTCGACATCGTCAACCGCCTGGTTCGGGGTCACCCTTTGAGCAATCCGCGTGACTTTCTGATTCCCAACGCCGGGATCAACTGGGTGAGCGTCCGTGACGGCTGCTGGAGTCTGGAAACCTGGGGAGAGACCGGGCATCTGGTCATGGTGGGGCTTGACGAAATGCCGTAGCGATGGGCCTTCTCGGCCTTGGCTTACTGAGCGAGGTGCCAGACACCGTTGAAACCGTCACCGGTCTTGTCGCCAGGCTTCTGATCTTTGGCCCAGAAGTACAGTGGCTTGCTCTTGTAGGCCCACTGTTTGCTGCCGTCGTCACGGGTGATGACGCTCCAGTTACCGCTTGCCTGGTCGCCTTCGGCAGCCATCAGGGGTGGCCAGTTGGCTGCACATGGGCCATTGCAGGCGCTCTTGCCTGCGCTGTCCTTGTCGAAGACATAAAGGGTCATGCCATTGTTGCCGACCAGCATCCCTCCCTCATTGCGGGCAGGAGCGACCGTTTCGGCAGTTGCGACGGTGGCGAACAGGGCTGAGGCGAGGACAAGGGTGCGAATCGAGAAGGGCAGAGCGTTCACAGAAAGATCCTTTTGTGGTGGCTGGAGTTGATGATCTGCCGGATTGGGCGTGGTCTTCCGCGCAGGCAACGCAAGCTCAACCGGTGATGTATTTTGCCATTTGCTGGATGATGAACTGTTGTTCGCAGATCGTTTCCTTGACCACATCGCCGATGGAAACAATCCCGAGAACCTTGCCCTCGTCGTCGAGAACCGGCAGGTGGCGGATGTGTTTGTCCGTCATGATCGCCATGCACTCGTCGACCGTCCGGTCGGGGGTCACATAAAGCACCTTGTCCGTCATGATTGCGCGCACCGGAGTGTCTTTCGACGCCTTGCCGAAGAGGATCACCTTGCGGGCATAATCACGCTCGGAGAAGATCCCGACGAGTTGCTCCCCATCGAGCACGAGGAGCGCGCCAACATTGGCATCGGACATCACCTGCAGCGCATAGAAAACTGGATCGTCCGGCGAGACGCTCATCAGAGGTCCGCTTTTGTCGGCGAGGATTTGCCTGAGAGTCTTCATGAAGCGTCCTTTCGGGTCTTGGAGTCACAGCATGGTAGAGGGTCAGCCGCTCCTTGCCAAGGGGGTACGCGGAACGTCTGGCGACAGGAGGGCGCGTGCGGCTCTAGCGTAGACCTGCTGCGTACTCGGCGATTGCATCGATCTGGTGATCGGAGAGTTTGCCGGCAATCACCCGCATCACCTTTTCCGAATCGTTGGCTCGCTCGTGGCTGCGGAAGATTTTCAACTGATTGGCGGTGTACTCTGCGTATTGCCCTGCCAGCCGCGGATATTGCGCCGGCAGACCAGCGCCGGCCGGACCGTGGCAACCGGCACAGGCCGGGATGCCTTTCTCGAAGTCCCCCCCGCGCCATAGCGTCTTGCCTTCGGCCAACAGTTTTTCTTCCTTGGCCACCGAAGGTTTCATCTTTTGCTGCGAGAAGTACACTGACAAGCTCTTCATGTCTTCGTCTGACAGCGCCGCAACCATGCCGCCCATGATCGCGTTATTGCGTACCGCCGGTTTCCCGTCGACCGCCTTGAAATTGCTCAATTGCTTGTAGAGATACTCGGGAATCTGGCCGGCGAGGATCGGATTGGCCGCTGCCGGGCTGTTGCCATCGGCTCCGTGACAGGCAACACAAACGCCTTCGGCGATTTCTTTGGCTTTTGCCAGATCAACTTTGGCTTTTGCCTGTTCTGTTGCGAAGGCGGGGAAACTGGCGGCCAGGAGAACCGCAAGTGCCGTTGTACGAATCATGTCCAAACTCCCATTGACAACAATGACTGATCTGAGGCCGGAGAAGCGATGCAATAAAGCTGATATTCTATATCAGTTTGCTGCTCGGGCGCGCACCCGCGTCATTCCATACACTCATCCTGGGTTCATTCATGTCTCTCTTCCAGCGGGCGGTCTTTCACACGACAATTGCCCATCTGCGTGATCTGCCGGTCGACTCGCAATGCGAAGTCGCATTCGCAGGACGCTCGAATTCCGGCAAGTCGTCGGCGATCAACACTCTGGCCAATCATGCGCGGCTGGCTTTTGTCTCCAAAACACCGGGACGAACGCAGCATCTGAACTATTTTCGGATCGCCGACGGCAAATACTTCGTCGACCTGCCTGGCTATGGTTTCGCCAAGGCACCCGAGGAAATTCGTTCGCAGTGGGAGGGCTTGCTGGCCCCCTATCTGCGGCACCGCGAAGCGCTGTCTGGTCTGGTCCTGATCATGGATAGTCGCCACCCGCTGACCGAACTGGACCTGCAGATGCTGGGCTGGTTTGCACCAACCGGCAAACCCATCCATGTGTTGCTCTCCAAGGCCGACAAACTTTCTCGTCAGCAGCAGGCGCTCGCATATCGCGAGGTGCAGAAGGTGCTGAACGAGATTGGCGGCAACTGCACACTGCAACTTTTTTCGAGCTTGAACAAGTCGGGAGTGATGGAGGCGGAGGCGATTCTCGGCTGCTGGCTTGATCTGGAGAGCAAGCCGGAGCCACCGCCACCGACTGGTCTGGCCACCGAGAAAGTGGCCCGCCCGAAGAAGCGCAGTGCCATCGGCTGGGGTGCCCGAAATGCCGGCAAGCGTTGAAAGAAAAACCCCCGGCAAGGGGGGGCCGGGGGCAAGGTATGCCTTACATCAATAAGGCACCCCGCTCAGGGAGGTGAAGCGGGAGATGGCATGGCCATCTACGCAATGAGAACGAATTCCATCGCCGTCAGTTCCCCCACAGTGTACTTTTTTCATCAATTATATTTATCTGGCCATAGCGAACTCTATACTCCATGGATTACCAAGCAAACTTTCCTGCCGCGCGTATGCGGCGCATGCGCCGAGACGATTTCTCGCGCCGTCTGATGCGTGAATCGCGGCTGACTGTAGACGACCTGATTTACCCGGTGTTTGTGCTCGAAGGCCAGCAGCGCGTTGAGCAGATCCCTTCGATGCCGGGAATAGAGCGGCAGAGTCTGGATCGGCTGTTGAAAACAGCCGAGCAGGCGCTTGCACTGGGTATCCCGGCTCTGGCCTTGTTTCCGGTGATCGAACCGATCTACAAGACAGCGGGTGCCGAAGAAGCATGTAACCCCGATGGTCTGGTGCCGCGGGTAGTCACGGCGCTGAAGAAGGAGTTCCCTGAGCTTGGCGTGATCACCGATGTTGCCCTCGATCCCTATACCAGCCATGGACAGGACGGTCTGATCGACGTGGACGACCCCCTGGGCTACGTGCTGAATGACGAAACGCTCGTGCTTCTGGCCAGACAGGCGCTGGTGCATGCGCAGGCGGGTGCCGACATCGTTGCGCCTTCCGACATGATGGACGGTCGCGTCGGCCGCATTCGCAGCGAGCTTGACGCCGCCCGACAGATTCACACCCGCATCCTGGCCTACTCGGCCAAGTACGCATCGAGTTTCTACGGCCCTTTCCGCGATGCCGTCGGTTCGGCCGGCAATCTGGGCAAGAGCAACAAGTATAGCTACCAGATGGATCCCGCGAATAGCGACGAATCCCTGCGTGAAGTGGCCATGGACCTCGGTGAAGGGGCCGACATGGTGATGGTCAAACCGGGGATGCCTTACCTCGATATCGTCCGTCGTGTCAAAGAGAAGTTCCAGGTGCCAACGTACGTCTATCAGGTCAGTGGCGAGTATGCAATGCTCAAGGCCGCAGGGCAGCATGGCTGGCTGGACGAGCGGGCCTGTGTTCTTGAGAGTCTGCTGGCCTGCAAGCGGGCGGGTGCTGACGGTATTCTGAGTTACTTTGCGCTCTCTGCCGCAGCCTGGCTCAAGGAATCTGCTTGAAGCTGGGCTGCGAGTGCGCACGCCAAAAGCCGCGTTGCGCCGGGTTTTCGACAAAACGGTAGAAGAGTGCGCCGGCGGAGATGCTTGCCAGCCAGGCGATGAACATTCCTGTCAGATTGACCCAGGGGTCGGCCGCGGCGAAGCGCGCGAAGATGCCGTTGATCAGCAGGCAAATCGGGAAATGGACGAGAAAGACCGAGTAGGAAATCTGTCCGAGGTAAGCAATCAGGCGTGACCTGGGCCAGTCATCGAGAAACCCGTAGATGCGTGCCAGGCCGATCGTCAGCGCTACCAGCAGCGCCACCGCAAGGCGAGGACGGTAGTCGAGCAGCAGCGCGGTGACCACCAGACCGACCATCGGCAGCAGCCAGCCAAGCGTCTGTCTGCGGTGGGTTGCCCAGTAGGTCACTATTCCCAGAGCATAAGCCGCAAAGAAGTAGATCCCCCAGATGTCCCAATCTCCATCGCGGTTGAAGTAGTACAGTGAGGCCAGAGCCAGGGTGACTACCAGTAAGGCGCTGACGGTGGGCACGCCAGTATCGCCGCGAGCCAGGGTGGGTGCCAGCCACAGCATGCCGACCAGGAGCATGAACAGCTGGAAGTCGATGGCGATGTACCAGAGGCCGGCCGACAGGCCCTCGTAGCCCAGGATGCTTTGCAACAGCAGCGCGTGCGCGACAACCTGCGGCAGCGTCGGCCGGCCGGGAATGGAGTCATGTACCATCAGTTCGCGCGCGATGGCCGCACAGGCGATGCCGATCAGCACGGCAGCGAGGTAGGGCGTGACGAGTTTCAGGTAGCGTCTCTGCACCAGCACGAGCGGATGGGGTGTCAGCAACACCCCGGTGGGTGCGAGACTCCGCGCGGCCAGGAAACCACCAATCACCAGGAAGACCTGGACGGCCATACGCGCATCCTGGCTCAACCAGTGGATCAAGTCGGGTGCCAGCAGGTAGGCGTGATCGGACATCGGCCCGTAAAACGCCAGGTGATGCAGAACGATCAGCTGAAAGGACAGCGCTTTCAGCGCGTCGATGAATGCCAGTCGCGAGGATTTGCCTGGCGCGCGTGCTTCAGCCATTGAGGAAGCTCCTTTCATACTCGTCGAACGGCATCGGCCGGCCACGCAGATAGCCCTGCATTTCGTCGCAACCTTCGCGGGTCAGGAATTCCTGTTGCGCCTCGTTCTCGACGCCCTCGGCAATCACCGTCAATTGCAGGCTGTGGGCAAGCGCAATCACCGCGCGCACGATGGCGCAGTCCTCGGCGTCGCCGGGCAGCCCGCGCACAAAACTCTGATCGACCTTGAGCTTGTTGAGTGGCAAACGCTTCAGGTAAGCGAGCGAAGAGTAACCCGTGCCGAAATCGTCGATAACCAGGCTGATGCCCATGGTCCGCAGTTTGTCAAGCGCCTGGGCACTGTTCTCGGCATGGCTCATGATGGCACTCTCGGTGATTTCGAGTTCGAGGAACTGTGCCGGTAGTTGCGAGGTATCCAGGGTGTTGTGTGCGGTCTCCTGGATTCGGCCACGTACGAATTCGACTCCGGAAACGTTGACCGACAGCACCCCCGGCTGGCGGCCCGCGGCACACCATGCGGCCCACTGACAGCAGGCGGTCTTTTGAACCCAGGCTCCGATGGGGACAATCAGTCCGGATTCCTCGGCCAGTTTGATGAATTCTCCCGGCATCACCAGTCCGTGCTCAGGGCGCAACCAGCGTACCAGCGCCTCGGCGCCGAGTGTCCTGCCCGTTTTCAGGGAAAACTGGGGTTGCAGGTAGACCCGCAACTCGTCGCGCTCAATGGCTCGTCGCAGGTCGGTCTCCATTTGCAGACGCGCCAGCGAGGACTGCGTCAGTTCCTTGGTGAAAAACTCGTAGGCGTTGCGGCCACGCTCCTTGGCGCGGTACATTGCGACATCGGCATTCTTCATTAGCGTATCGGCGTCCGCGCCGTCATCCGGGAAGAGGCTGATGCCGATGCTGGCGCCCACGTAGAATTCCTGTTCTACGGTCACTGGCGAATCCTGCAGGGCGTTGAGGATTTTCTCTGCGATGTGCGAGACGGCGGTCGGATCGAAGATGTCCTCGATGATGATCAGAAATTCGTCACCACCGAGTCGGCCAACGGTATCCGCTTCACGCATCAGTCTGCTCAGGCGCCACGCCACCTCACAGAGGACGCGATCGCCGACCTGGTGGCCGAGAGTGTCGTTGATGTTCTTGAAACGATCGAGGTCGATGAACAGGACCGCCAGTCCGTTCTCGTCGCGGTGGGCACGCTGCAAGGCCTTGTGCAATCGGTCACCAAGCAGCAAGCGATTGGGCAGACCGGTCAGCGGATCGTGATGTGCCTGGTGATCGAGTTGATCATGAGCTTGCCGCAGCTCGGTGATGTCGGAGAACACGCCGACATAGTGCGTGAGTTGTCCATCGGGGTCATGGACGGCGCTGATCGTCAGCGATTCCAGGAAAGTCTGGCCGTCCTTGCGCCGGTTCCAGAGTTCGCCCCGCCAGCGCCCGCAACGGCCGAGAACCTGCCACATTTCCCGGTAAAAGGCTGCGTCCTGTAGTCCGGACTGCAGGATGCGCGGGTTACGCCCGATCACTTCATCCTCGCGGTAACCGGTGATCTCGGTGAAGGCGCGGTTCACGGCAATGATTTGGCCATCCGGAGCGGTGATGGTGATGCCTTCGGCGCTGCTGTCGAAGACCGTCGCGGCTTGTTGCAGGCGCGCCTCCATGCGCTTCCGATCGGTGATGTCGAGCATCACGCCGACCAGACCGCCGTTGGCTTCGCCTGGTTTGCCATAGGTGGCTTTGTGAAAGACCACGTCACGCATGCTGCCGTCAGCGTGCCGGACTTTGGTTTCGTACACCTGCGAACCCGCGTGCCGGAACAATTCGTCGTCGGCAGCCTGGTAGCGATCAGCCAGTTCGCGGGGGGCAAGGTCGTAGACGGTGGCGCCGATCACCTCGCTGCGTGACTTGCCCATGACCTCGAGAAAGGCCTGATTGCATCCGAGATACAGCCCTTGCCGGTTCTTGTAGAAGACCGGACCGGGAATCGCCTCGATCAACTGGCGCATGAAATGAAGCTGTTGCGACAACTCGAGGGTACGTTCGGCCACCCGCTGCTCGAGTTCGAGATGACTTTGCCGTAGCGCTTGCTCTGCAGCCCGGTGTGCCGTCACATCCTCGAAGGTCCAGATCCAGGTTTCGCCCTCCTGATGGTCGCCAATGGTACGACCAATCGCATGCACCCAGATCGGTGTGCCGTCACGCCGGCAATAGAGGATTTCGCCGTCAAAGGTTCCCGTCACTGCGCCATTCCCATAGACCAGGCGTCCGACCTCTTCCCAGGCCTCCTGGCTGGCGAACAGGATGCGCGTCGAGTGTCCCCGCAGGCCCCCCGGCGGGTAGCCGAAAATCTCCTCGCAACGGCGATTGCAGCGCAGGAAGATGCGTTCGCGCTGGTAGGAAATTCCGATCATCGCATTGTCAAAGATCAGCTGCTGTTCCCAGAGGCTTTCCACCAGGGCCTCTTCAGCCGCTCGACGCGCGGTGACGTCCTCGAACAGCCAGACATGACCCTTGTCCGGGTGGACCGGATCAATCAGGCTGCCGGTTACCTGGCACCAGATCGGGGTCCCATCGATCTTGCGGTACTCGATCTCGCCGACGAACTTTCCGGTTTCATTAATCCTCTTGTGAGCACGTTCGCCAGCTTCGCTCCACGAGGCTTCGCTGGCGAAGCAGATGCGCGTGGACTGACCAAGCATTTGCCCCTGCGGATAGCCAAAGATTCTCTCGAAGCTCGGGTTGCAACGCTGGATGATGCGATCGCGCAGGAAAACGATGCCAATCGGCGCACGTTCGAAAATCAGTGTCTGTTCACGCAGCAGCGCGTTCATGACGCGGTTCGCCTGGCGCTTTTCGGTGACATCTTCGTACAGCCAGACATACCCTTCGTCCGGGTTCGCCGGGTTGATCATGCTGCCGGTGATGTGACACCACAGCGTTGTGCCATCGCGTCGATGGAAGAGCGTGTCGCCATGGTAGATGCCGGTTTCGGCAATCGCCGCATAGGCCTGGCGGCCGGTTGCAAGCCAGGCCTCTTCACTCGGGTAGTAGATGCGGGTCGATTGGCCGATCAACTCGTCCGGCGCGTAACCCAGGATCTCGGTAAAGCGCCGATTACAGCGCTGAATGACGCGATCGCGGAGGATCACGATGCCGGTCTCGGCATTCTGGAAAATGAGTTGCTGCTCGCGCAGCAGGCGAGCGTTGGCCTCGCGGGCGTGGACTTCCTGCGTGATGTCGCGGACGATCCAGACCGTGGCCTGACCGGGTTCTGCAGGGTCGATGGCGCGGGCGATCAGTTGCGCGATGAAAGTGCTGCCGTCGCGGCGTGTCAGTTGAGTTTCGAGATTCACCACCTGCCCGCTTCCCAACTGCGAACGTGCTTGCCGACGCAGGGCATCGCAGGCTTCGCTGCTCGGGTAGAAGACGAGAGCCGGCTGGCCCACCAGGGTTCCGGCCGGCCAACTGAACAGCTCCTCGGCTCGCTGGTTGCAGCGGTAGACGCGACGCTGGCGCGTGCATACCACCGCGATCCCCGAATGGTCGAGGATGGCCTTGTATTCAAGAAGCTGTTGTTGTGTTGACGCGGATTCTCTCAAGAAGGGGATTCCAAGGAGGGGCCAGGAACAAAGTCTACAGGACTGATGGATTGATCGGTATCAAAGTAGACTACTTCTGTCTACAATAGCTCCCCGATCGACAAGTGTTGTAAACCACGCGGCAGATCGAGAATGGAAACCAGCCGCAGGTCGACAAAGGAGGGCTGGCGTGTGCTGCCACACACCCATACGGTTTGCATTCCCAGTCGTTTGGCCGTCTGCAGATTGGCCAGGGTGTCTTCGACCATGATGCAGCGATGGGCGGGCAGGCGCTCGCTGCGTAGCAGGTGGCGGAAGCCGCCAATTGCCGGTTTGGGTTGGAAGCGGATACGCTCGATGGAATAGACCGCATCGAAGCAGGCGTCGATACCGGCGAGTTCGAGGACGGCCTCGCTGTAATGAAGCGGCGCGTTGGAGAAGACGATCTTGCGTCCCGGCAGGCGCAGCAGCATGGCCCGCAGTCCGCGCTCCAGAACCAGCATGTGCTTGAGGTCGGGGAACTGGTGCGTGTGCCACAGGAAATGCTGCGGATCGGTGCCGTGATGACGCATCAGGCCGAGCAGTGTGGCGCCGTAGCGCTGCCAGTAGTCCTGCCGGATGCGCGTCGCTGCCTGTTCGTCAACGCCAAGGTGATCACGGATATAAGCGACCATCGCACGGTTGAGGTGCGGGAAGATATGCGGGCTGGCGTCGTGCAGCGTGTTGTCGAGGTCGAACAGCCAGACTGGTGACGCCGCCTTCAGAACCATCCTCCGATCAATGTGACTTGATCATCGTGCCGACGCCATGATCGGTCAGGATTTCCAGCAACAGCGCATGCTCGACGCGACCATCGATGACATGGACACTCTTGACGCCGCTGCGAGCCGCGTCGAGGGCTGCGCCGATCTTCGGCAGCATGCCTCCGGACAAGGTTCCATCGGTGACCATGTCGTCGATCTGTTTCGGCGTCATGCCGGTGATCAGCGTGCCCGTCTCGTCGAGGACGCCGGGCGTATTGGTCAGCAGGACCAGCTTCTCTGCCTTGAGGATTTCGGCGATCTTTCCGGCCACGACATCGGCGTTGATATTGTAGGTCTCACCGCCCTTGCCGACACCGATCGGTGCCACCACCGGGATAAAGCCGCCGGCCTCCAGATGGCCGATCAGGGATGGGTCGATCTGCGTGATGTCTCCGACCTGGCCAACGTCGATCAGGTCCTCGTTGTTATCCTGGTTTGCCAACAGCAGCTTCTTGGCGCGAATGAAACTGCCGTCCTTGCCGGTCAGGCCCACCGCCTTGCCACCAGCCTGATTGATCAGGTTGACAACGTCCTTGTTGACCTGGCCGCCGAGCACCATCTCGACGATTTCCATGGTTTCGGCATCGGTGACGCGCATTCCCTGGACGAAGCGGCCTTTCTTGCCGACGCGTTTGAGCAGATTCTCGATCTGCGGACCACCGCCGTGCACCACCACGACGTTCATGCCGACGAGCTTGAGCAGCACCACGTCGCGCGCGAAACACTGCTTGAGGTGGTCATCGGTCATCGCATTGCCGCCATACTTGACGACGATGGTCTTGCCGTGGAAACGTTTGATGTAGGGAAGTGCCTCGGCGAGAATGGCAGCTTCGTTGGCGGGGGTGATCGAACGATCGCTCATGGCGCGAATCCTGATAATGACCAGCGGATTTTACCCGGCGCTGCCGGAAACGCCAAGGCAAGAGAAAATGATGTAAGCCACAATGCCATGACCGTACTCCTTAGCCCCGACCCATCGCCTGCCTGCGGGCGAGGGGAGCGACGTGAGTCTCTCCCCGAGATGCAAGGTAAATCAGGCGGCGAGCAGGTCCACGGGCACGCCTATCGTGGCCGTTTTGCACCTTCCCCGACGGGTCCGCTGCATTTTGGTTCGCTGGTTGCCGCCGTCGGCAGCTATCTTGACGCACGGGCACACGGTGGTGAATGGCTGCTGCGCATTGAAGATGTCGACCGGTCGCGGGCGCTGCCAGGGGCCGCAGACAGCATTCGGCGCACGCTCGAGGCCTTCGCTTTTGAGTGGGACGGCGAGGTGGTAGTGCAGAGCCAGCGCCTGGATCGCTATCATGCGGCTTTGACCCGTCTGCGACTCGACGGCGAGGTGTATCCCTGTGCCTGCTCGCGGCGCGCGATTGCCGCCTGCTCGCCAGTGCCGGCGGTCGACGGCGGCCTGGTCTACCCCGGAATCTGCCGGGCCGGTTTGCCCCCCGGACGCGCGCCGCGTGCATGGCGAATGCGTGTTCCGGACCGCGAGATCGCATTCGAGGATCGCGTACAGGGACCGGTGCAGCAGAACCTCGCGCGCGCGGTGGGTGACTTCATTCTGCTACGTGCCGATGGTCAGTATGCCTACCAGCTGGCGGTGGTCGTCGACGACGCGGCGCAGGGGGTCAATGCAGTGGTGCGCGGCGTCGATCTGCTCGACTCGACGGCACGCCAGATCTGGCTGCAGCAACGCCTGGCGCTGCCGACACCCACTTACGCACACCTGCCGGTGGTGACCAATGCAGCCGGCGAGAAACTTTCCAAACAGACGCGCGCCACCGCCGTCGATGCTTCGGGTGGCTGTGTGGTGCTTGCGGCGGCGCTGAACTTTCTTGGCCAGCCGGTGCCGCCGGAAATCCGCAGCGGATCCTTGCGAGACTTCTGGCGCTGGGCGATTGCTACCTGGTCGATGGCGCGGGTACCGGCGCAGCGTGGTGTATTTCCCGGATGATGGGCAAGTGATGACCGTTAGCGCTTGCCGCCGTAACCGGCAATGCCGACGAGAATCCGGATCAGATGGTAGCTGGCCCGATGCAGCAGGCGAGAATGCCAGGGCAGGCGTTTCCAGCTATCGACCGGCAACTCGCTGGCGCCCTGCCGCATCGCCGCCTGGAGACTCTGCCGCAGTTCCCTGGCAAACGCATCGTCGCGGACGACGACGTTTGCTTCCCTGGCAAGCAGCAGACTGAAGGGATCGATGTTCGAAGATCCGACGGTTGCCCAGTATCGGTCGATGACCGCAACCTTGGCGTGCAGGAAGCTACGCCGATATTCGAAGATGCGGATGCCGGCGCCCAGCAATTTGCCATAAAGCGCCTGCGTGGCGTAGTGCAGGAGGCGGTATTCGATACGCCCCTGCAGCACGATGATCACCCGCACGCCGCGCCTGGCCGCATCGTGCAGGGCTCTCCGGAAGCGGCGGCCGGGCAGGAAATAGGCGTTGGCCAGGAGGATTTCTTCGCGAGCGGCAGCGATCGCCACCAGGTAGGCTTCCTCGATGTCACGGCGGTGACGGATGTTGTCGCGTACCAGAAAGGCCGCCGTTTGCTCGCCACGTGCTTTCGGTTCCTTGTGCGGGATCCTCGGTAGCCGGTAACGGCGATTGAGCTTCGCCCATAACACCAGTTCCCAGAGCCGGTGCAGCGTCCGCTGAATCGGCTGCAGCAGCGGGCCTTCGATGCGCACCGCGTAATCGTGGCGCGGTGGCACTTCAAGCGGACGATCGCTGTCATCGACGACATTGATGCCGCCAACGAAGGCGATTTCTCCATCCACCATCGCCAGCTTGCGGTGCAGGCGACGCAGGCGATGACGACGCAGGCGGAAACGTGCGATCTCGGGTCGGAAGACCATGACCTGCACCCCGGCCGCGACCAGCCCCGGCTGCAGTTGCCTGGCAAACTCGGGGGCACCGAAGCCATCGACGAGAACGCGAACCGTGACGCCGCGTCGAGCGGCATTGGCCATTGCTGCCGCGACGGCACGGCCGGTCGCATCATCCTCGAAGATGTAGCTTTCGAGATGAACTTCATGCTGTGCCTTGTCGATCGCCTTGATCAGCGCCGGAAAATACTCGGCGCCGCTGTTCAGCAGGGTCAGCCGGTTACCCGACAGAAATTCAACCGCCATCGCGGCGCACCAGCGATAGCAGGGAAATCCTCGGGCAGCGTTCCGGTGCGGTGCTGCGAAGTCGCGGAGGAGTAAGGCGCCGCGGCAAGATTCCGGCCTGCGATGGGAACTGATCCGTGCCCGGGACTCCCGCGCTGTGGCTGCCTTGCGGCCTACTGCTGATTGACGAACACCACCTGTGCCGGCATCGGAACCGGAAAGCCGGCCTCTCCGAGGGCTTCACGAATCGTCCGGTTGGTGTCGAAATAGACCTGCCAGTAGTGGTCGGTATGGCAGTACGGACGCACCGCGAGGACGGGGCCGACGAGATTGAATTCCAGGATCTCGACATCCACCGCAGGATCGGGCCGGACATTGGGAATCCGGGCGATTTTTTCCTTGAGCAGCGCCATCGCCGCCGCATGATCGGCCGCCCCGGAGAGCTGAGCCTTCAGATCTACCCGACGATAGGGGTTGGTCGAGAAGTTCTGGATGGTGTCGCTAAGGATCTTGCTGTTGCCTACCAGCGTGAGCACGTTATCCGGCGTGTTGAGCGCCGTAGTGAACAGGCCGACTTCCTTGACCGTGCCGGTAATGCCGCCCACGGTCACGAAATCGCCCACCTTCAACGGTCGCAGAATGATCAGGAATACCCCGCCGGCGAAGTTGGCCAGCAAGCCGGACCAGGCCAGGCCGATGGCGACACCGGCAGCAGCGAAGAGAGCGGCAAAAGTCGTGGTCTGAATGCCGAAATAGCCGAGGATGCCGATCACCAGCAGGATATTCAGTGTGACATTGATCACCGTCCCGAGGTAGCGCATCAAGGTCGCATCGACCTTCTGGCGCTCCAGCGCGCTCTGGACCATGCGACCGACCCAGTGGATCAACCAGCGACCGATGATCCAGAATGCGATCGCTGCAAGTACCTTGATGCCGAGTTCCGATCCGTATTGCAGCGCCAGATCCTGCCAGCGCAAGATGTCTTCCTTGTTCATGAGTTTCCCCTCCGAGCTTAATGGTAGGCGCAGTTTCGCATTGTGTTCGGGGCAGTGCAAGCATATCCTCGGAGGAAGCTGGCGAATCAGGAGTAACGCCTCCGTCAGCCTCGGGAGCAGCCATGGACACGCACCCGCCAGAACGATTCGTGCAAGAATACCGTGTTGCCGGGCTGACGAAAAGTCCAGGCGCAACGGCCTGGTCAAAACCACGACCCGATGCACGAGCGCCCTTGATGCACGTCAAGGCCATTGCTCTGACCCTGCTTTCTAATACACGGATTTGAGGATTGCCCGATGTTTCGCATCTCGCAGTACATGCAGGAGCTGTCGACCGCACGGCAGCCCGGACCCAGACAGAACCCGCCGGCGCCAGTGGTGATCTGGAATCTCATTCGTCGCTGCAATCTCACCTGCAAGCACTGCTATTCGATCTCCACCGACAGGGATTTCCCCGGTGAGCTGACGAGCGACGAGATCTTTGCGGTGATCGACGATCTCAAGCGTTTTCGTGTGCCGGTGTTGATCCTCTCGGGCGGCGAGCCGCTGCTGCGTCCGGACATTTTCGACATTGCTCGCCGCGCCAAGGCGATGGGCTTCTACGTCGGCCTGTCGTCGAACGGCACCCTGATCGATGTGTCGAACATCGATTGCATCGCCGCGTGCGATTTCGACTATGTCGGCGTCTCGCTCGACGGCATCGGTGCTACCCACGACCATTTTCGCCAGATGCAGGGCGCATTCGACGCTTCGCTGCGGGGCATTCGCCTGTGCCGTGAACTCGGTCTGAAAATCGGCGTCCGCTTCACGATGACGCAGGATAACGCACGGGATTTGCCGGCACTGCTCAGGCTGGTCGAGGACGAAGGTATCGACCGCTTCTATTTTTCGCATCTCAACTACGCCGGCCGTGGCAACAAGAACCGCAAGGACGACGCCCAGCACCAACTGACCCGCTGGGCAATGGATCTGCTCTTCGCCACCTGCCTGGATTACCAGCAGCGTGGTTTGCACAAGGAATTCACCAGTGGCAACAATGATGCCGACGGCGTCTACTTTCTGCATTGGGTGGAGAAGCGATTCCCCGAGCAGGCGGCGAGAATGCGCGCCCGTCTGGTGCAGTGGGGTGGCAATTCATCGGGCGTCAATGTGGCCAATATCGACAACCTCGGCAACGTGCATCCCGACACCATGTGGTGGCATTACACGCTCGGCAACGTTCGCCAGCGCCCCTTCTCGGAAATCTGGATGGACGTTTCAGACCCGCTGCTGGCGGGCCTCAAGCAGTTTCCCCGGCGCGTTTCAGGACGCTGCGGCGAATGTCGGCACTTCGACATCTGTAACGGCAATACCCGCGTGCGTGCCCAGCAACTGACCGGCGACGCATGGGCCGAGGATCCCGGCTGTTATCTCGAAGACGAGGAAATCGGCGTCACCCCCGGCCGTGAACGGCTCACCGTCACTCCTCACATCAAGCTACGGAGGGCATGATGAACGGGCATCTGCGCGTTGCCGGCTTTGCCCTGGCCACCTGCCTGGCCAGCGTGTCTTTGCAGGCTGGCGCCGCCGATGTGCCGAGCCTGTATCGCGAACACTGTGTCGCCTGTCATGGCGAATCCCGGTTTGGTGGCATCGGCCCGGCGCTGCTGCCGGAAAGCCTCGAACGCCTGCGCCGGCCGGAGGCGGTCAAGGTCATCCGCGAAGGGCGCGTGGCGACGCAGATGCCGGCTTTCGGCGACAAACTGAGTGCCGACGAGGCACAGCAACTGACGGAATGGATCTACAGCCCGGTGGCCCCCGCGCCGGTTTGGGGGGAAGCACAGATTCGCGGCTCGCATGTGGTCGAAGCCAAGGCTGCAGCGCTGCCGGCGACGCCGGGGCCTGGCCTCAAGGGTGCCGACCCGCTAAATCTGTTCGTCGTCGTCGAAACCGGCGACCACCATGTTTCACTCCTCGATGGCGACCATTTCGAGCGCCTGCACCGCTTTCCCAGCCGCTACGCACTGCACGGTGGACCGAAGTTTTCACCGGACGGCCGCTTCGTCTATTTCGCCTCGCGCGACGGCTGGATCAGCAAATATGACCTCTACCATCTGGTGGTGGTCGCCGAGATCCGCGCCGGTCTCAATACGCGCAACGCCGCTGTGTCCGGCGACGGCAAGTGGGTGCTGGTCGGCAACTACCTGCCGCACAGCCTGGTGGTGCTCGATGCCCGTGATCTTTCGCTGGTGAAGATCATCCCGGTGCAAAATGCCGCCGGAGACAAGAGTTCGCGGGTCTCGGCGGTCTATGACGCAGCCCCGCGCAAGAGTTTCGTGGCCGCGCTCAAGGATTTGCCCGAGGTCTGGGAGATCAGCTACGATCCGGCCGCCGAGCCACTTGCCGATGGGCTGGTGCACGACTACCGGTATGGGGAGGGTCACTTCAAGCCGGCGATGTTTTCTCCGCGGCGGACGCAGCTCGCAGACTGCCTCGATGACTTCTTTTTTACCCAGAGCTACGACACGATTCTCGGATCGTCGCGCTCGGCAAGCAGCGGGCAGGTGGTTCAACTGGACGTCCGCCGAAAAATTGCCAGCCTGGATCTGCCGGGAATGCCACATCTCGGCTCCGGAATCACCTGGAAGTGGCGAGATCCCGCAGGACGCGAACGCATGGTCATGGCCTCGCCCAATCTCAACGCCGGTCTGGTTACCGTCATCGACCTGAAAACCTACCAGACCATCAAACAGATCAAGACCCTTGGTCCCGGCTTCTTCCTGCGCAGCCACGAAATGAGCCGCTATGCCTTCACAGACTCGATGATGAGCAAAGAGAACAAGAACACGCTGCAGGTGATCGACAAAGAGACCCTCGAAGTGGTGGCGCAGATCCAGGCTGAACCCGGACAGACGCTGGCGCATGTCGAGTTCACCCGTGATGGGCGCTACGCGCTGGCCAGCCTGTGGGAAATGGACGGAGCGCTCCTGGTGATCGACGCGCAGACGCTCAAGGAAGTGAAACGCATCCCGGCGAAGAAACCGGTCGGCAAATATAACGTATGGAATAAAATATCACGTTCGGAGGGTACGAGTCACTGAATGAGAAATACCATCAACAGTCTGCTGCACTACTTTCTGGCGGTGGGCCTGTGCATTTCCTGCACGGCGGCTCTGGCGGTCCCCAAGGCTGCCGAGCAGGAGGAGGATGTGGTCACCTTTGGTGAGGCCGGCGCCCCGCCGAAGCCAACGGCAAAACACTCCGCGCCACCAGCGGCCAAGGCGCCCAAACCGGTCGAAGCCAAGGTCGCCAAGCGTCCAGAAGCCAAGGGAGCCAGGCTTCCCGCAAGCGGGCAGGCGGCAGCCAGAAAGCCAACTGCAAGCAGCCAATCACCGCCTGCCAAGGGTGCATCCAAAGGCACCAGTTCCTCTGCCAAGGCGGCGCCAGCCACGAAAGTTTCCGGGCAAGCCAAGGGCAAGGCCGGGAAAAAGTAGTGGCTGGCACTGCCGGTTCGGTGGCAAGCCGGAGCTTGCCAGGCCGATTGCGCCTTTTCAGCAGTTCCTGCCGGAGTATTCGATGCACAAGTCTCTCGCTTCCCTGGCGACCCTTTTTCTGCTGCTGGCAGTATTCCCGGTTGCGGCGGAAATGCCGCGCATCGAGCTGACGGCCGGCTTTTACCGCATCGAGGCGGAAGTGGCGGCTGACGATCCGAATCGCATGCAGGGGCTGATGCATCGCCGCAACATGGCGGCCAACCAGGGCATGCTCTTCGTCTTTCCGCAGGCGGCACGCCATTGCATGTGGATGCGAAATACGTTCTTGCCTCTGTCGGTGGCCTTTCTCGACGAAGACGGCCGCATTCTGAACATCGAGAACATGCAGCCACAGACCGAGGAGAATCACTGCTCCACGAAAGCGGCACGCTACGCGCTGGAAATGAATCTCGGCTGGTTTTCGAGCAAAGGCATCAAGCCGGGGGCGCGCGTTGGCGGCATCGAGAAGGCGCCGGCTCCGCAGTAGACGCGCACACCGAGGTCTCCAGGAATGCCTGAGCAACGCTGGCGCAGCAGCTTGCTGCGCACGGTTGACAATGTCGCTTTCCTGCCCTGGTTGCGCGACCGTGCTTCGCTGACAGCTCGCATCCAGGCCCGTGGGCGTTTCGCACTGCGGGTGTTGCGCCAGGGGTTGGCCAGACCGACCGCCGATGAAGCGCTGGCGCTCGGCCTGATGGGCGGGGAAAAGGCCTGGATACGGGAAGTGGCGCTGAGTTGTGATGATCAGCGGGTGGTCTTCGCGCATACCGTCCTGCCTTGCCGGCCGCGTGGCCCGCTGACCCTCTGGCTGGCGCGCCTGGGCAGCCGTTCGCTGGGTGCGCTACTCTTCGCGCACGCCGGATTCCGCCGTGGGCCGATGACTTTCCATCGCATCGATCGCCGGCATGCGCTGTTCACTCCGGCCGTGGCTGCGCTGCAACATGCCGACCAGGTTCCGCGCATGCTCTGGGCGCGTCGCTCGCAGTTTGGCTTCGGCAGCCAGTCGGTATTGGTCAGCGAAGTCTTCTCGCCACGCCTGCTGCAATTCGACGAGTACAATGATCGAAGTGGTGGAACATCGCATCCTTGATTCCTCCTTATTCCTCGCGAAAAAACATACCTGAAATCAATCTCGATTTCTTCAAATGGTGACCGCCTGCTGATGTTCCACCCGATGCTTCGTGTGCTACAGTCACAGCCTTCTCGCCGAAGCGAATGGCTGGCCAGCCGACTCCCGAGATGCCCTTGGAAATTGCAGGGAGAATTGCCGGATGCGCGCGCTTTCTGAACTTTCGGCCCAGTGAGCAGGGCTTTCGTCGACATTGACGAGCAGTTGCTCGAGTACGAGATCATTCCGGCACAGCGGTGCGATCGGCCGACGCTGGTCCTGCTCCACGAAGGTCTTGGCAGCATGACGCAGTGGCGTGATTTTCCGGCCGCACTGGCACGGGCGAGCGCTTGCCGTACGCTCGTCTGGTCGCGCCTGGGGCACGGCCATTCGGCCGCCCTGGGAGCACCGCGAACGGCTGCCTACCTGCATGAAGAGGCGCTGCAGCGCCTGCCCTCCCTGCTTGCTGCGCTGGCCATCGAACGGCCGCTGCTGGTCGGGCATAGCGACGGCGGCTCGATCGCGCTGCTTTATGCTGCCGCCTGGCCGCAGCGGCTCAGTGGCGTGGTGCTCATGGCACCGCACGAGTTCGTCGAGGAAAAGGCGCTTGCCGGCATCCGTGCTGCCGGCGACTTCTACGCGAGCAGCGAGTGGCCGCAGAAACTGGGTCGTTATCACCGCGATCCGGATGCCGTTTTCCGATCCTGGCACGATACCTGGCTGGCGCCCGAATTCCGTACCTGGGACATTCGCGCTTGCCTGTCGGCGATCACCTGTCCGCTGCTGGCGATCCAGGGCGAAGACGACGAATACGCGACGATGCGCCAGATCGAGTGCATTGCCGAAGCGGCTGCCGATGTCGAGCTGCTGAAGCTGGCCGATTGCCGGCATTCGCCGCACCGCGATCAGCCGCAATCGGTCATCGACGCAATCGTCCGTTTCATTGACCGCATTGCGGCGCGCTGAGCCGAGAAGCCGCAGGCGATCTGCTCCCGCTTATTGCCGGCCGGCCATCCGGAAAACTCGCGATGCCGGATCCTGCCGGTAAAAGCCGGCAAATTGTGCGTAGAGTGCCGGATACTCGCTGTGCAGGAGGGTGGGCGTCTCAAAGAATGCCTCGCTCATGACCGCAAAGAACTCGCCTGGATTCTCGCTGGCATAGGGGTCGAACAAGGTTTCCTGAGCGCTGCCTGCCGCTGCGTCGACACGCGCGCAAAAATCGTCGTAAGCGGCATCCAGTACTCCTTGCCAGCGGCTGAGGAACATTTCGGGGGGCAGCGGCGGGATGCCGTTCGCCGGACCATTGAGCATGTCCAGTTTGTGCGCGAACTCGTGGATGACGACGTTATAGCCGCTGCCGGCCATCTGCGCGTCGCGCCACGAAATCAGCAGCGGTCCGCCGTCCCAGGCCTCGCCCGAAGCCAGTTCCTGATACTCATGGACAACGCCGAATTCGTCCTCGACGCTGCGCGGGATGATGAATTCGTCGGCGTAGACGATCACCCCGATCCAGCCGCGATAATAATCGAGGCCGAGTTCGAGGATCGGCAGGCAACCTTGCGCGGCAATCGAGACACAGATCGCGTCGGACAGTTCGAGTTCGCCCGCAGCGGTGAACTCCTTCTCGGCGAGGAAGCCCTCGGCGAGGCGGCGCAAGCGGAACTGCTCGCTTTCGCTGAGCGCAGCGAGAAACGGCAGTGCCGAAATGACCGAGAGCCAGAGTGGATCCGGCACCGTTGCCGGCTTCTGGCGATGCCGTAACCAGCCGAGCAGCTTGCCGATCATGCGGTTTTCGCTTGCGGCAGCGCCGTCGTGGTCAGGTAGATGCCGGCAAAGATCAGGGCGATACCGGCGTAGTGATAGAGTTGCGGAACTTCTTCGAGAAAGATCGCCGAGAGAAGGGTTCCGAATACCGGCATCAGATGAATGAACAGGCTGGCCTTGCTGGCCCCGACCTCGGCGACGGCGCGGTTGTAGAAGACATAGCCGAGAAAACCGGGAAACACCCCGGTGTAGGCAATTCCTGTCAGCACGCCGGCCGAGACATGGATCGTCTTGCCCTGCACGATTTCCCAGGCGTAGGCGGGGGTCAGGGCGAGCAGGCCGACCATCGTGAACGCGGCGAGCAGCAGCATCGGGTGGACACCAGCCGGCCGCCATTGCAGTCCGATGGTGTACAGGGCCCAGGTAAAGACAGCCGCCAGCATCCACAGATCGCCGACGTTCAGGCTCAACCTGGCCAGGGTCTCGACGTCGCCACGGCAGACAATCGTCGTGACCCCGATGAACGAGAGCAGAACACCGAAGCTCTCGACAGCACGCAGGTGCTTTTTCAGAAAGATCCACGACAGAGTGATCGTGGCGATCGGAATGAAGGAGTTGAGCAGGACGGCGTTGGTTGCCGGCGTGTATTGCAGGGCAATGTAAGCCAGAGTGTTGTAACCGCCGACACCGAGCAGACCGAGAATGACGACGGCTTTGTAGCCGCGTCGCAGCAGCGGCCACTGCGTGCGCAGGTGTGGCAGGGCTAGCGGCAACACCAGCGTCAGAGCGATCGCCCAGCGCCAGAAGGCCAGCGAGAGCGGTGGCACCTGGTCGCGAATGGCGCGCCCGATGACCATGTTGCCGGACCAGAACAGGGTGGTCAGCACGAGCAGCAGATAAGGGTGTTGCAGGCGGGCAGGCATCGACGGCAGGCGGGCGGGCGGGAGTGAGGAAAAAGCGCATTATGCATGAAGCCCGAGCCTGCCCTTATAATGAGCTGATGGTTTCCGTCGTACATTCGGTCGCCGCCCAGAGCGACTTCGAACAATCCCTGCTGACTCTCGGTGATGGCCTCGCCACCGCCGAACTCGAGCGGCTGCGACGGGCCGTCGACTTTGCCCGCTCGATCTATGGCCATCGCTTGCTCGGCAGCACCGAGGATGTCTGGGGGCATGCCCTGGGAATGGCGCTGATCGTTGCCGGTTTGAAGCTCGACGTGGATTCACGACTGGCCGCGCTGCTCTTCGCGGTGCCGGCGCAACTGGAACAGGGCCTGCTACAGATCGAACGGGATTTTGGAACGGGCGTCGCGCAACTGGTCGGCGGGATTTCGCGTCTGAACCGCATGCGGCCGATCACGCGGGGCTTTGTCGCCCACTCCGTCGACAGCAGCGAAAAGAATCCGCAGGAGATGAAGACGCAGATCGAGGTACTGCGCAAAATGCTGCTGGCGATGGTCGAGGACATCCGTGTGGTCCTGCTGCGGCTGGCTTCGCGTACGCAGACGCTGCGTCACTTTGCCGGTGAACCCGATGAACTGCGCGTGCCGGTGGCGCGCGAGACGCTGGCGCTCTATTCGCCGCTGGCCAACCGGCTCGGCGTCTGGGAACTGAAGTGGGAACTCGAGGATCTCTCCTTTCGCTTTCTGCATCCTGCAATCTACAAGGAGATTGCGCAGCACCTCGACGAGAAGCGAACCGAACGCGAGCAGTTCATCAGCGAAGCCGTTGACCGCCTGCGGCATGAGCTGTCCAAGGCCGGCGTCGGCAAGGCCGAAATCTACGGCCGTCCCAAGCACATCTACAGCATCTGGAACAAGATGCGCAAGAAGGGTGTCGAGTTTGCCGAGGTGTACGACGTGCGCGCACTGCGCGTCATCGTCGATGAAGTGAAGGACTGCTATACCGCTCTGGGCATCGTGCACCATATCTGGTCGCCGATTGCCAAGGAGTTCGACGACTACATTGCGCATCCGAAGGGCAATGATTACCGATCGCTGCATACGGCGGTACATTGCCCCGACGGGCGTGCCCTGGAGGTGCAGATTCGTACTCGCGACATGCACAGTCACGCCGAACTGGGGGTTGCCGCGCACTGGCGCTACAAGGAAGGCGGCAGCACGCCGGAAGACCGCTACGACGAAAAGATCGCCTGGCTGCGGCAGCTATTGACCTGGCGCGACGAAGTTGCCGATTCCTCGGACTGGGTCAGGCACTACAAACAGGCGGCTTTTGACGAAACGGTCTACATCCTGACACCGCAGGGCCGCGTCATCGATCTGCCGCAGGGCTCGACCCCGGTCGATTTTGCCTACCGCGTGCACACCGACATCGGCCACCGTTGCCGCGGCGCCAAGGTGGACGGTGCGCTGGTGCCGCTCAACACGAAGCTATGTACCGGCCAGCGTGTCGAAATCATTCTCGCCAAGCACGGTGGACCGTCGCGCGACTGGCTCAACCCTGCGCAGGCCTATCTGTTTACGCATCGCTCGCGCCTCAAAGTCAGACAATGGTTCGCCAGCCTGGCGATCGAGGACACCCTTGCCGAGGGGCGTGCGGTGGTGCTCCGCGAACTGCAGCGCATGGGACAACCCAGCGTCAACCTCGACGATCTTGCGGCCAGGCTGGGCTTTGCCCGTAGCGACGATCTGTTCATTGCGGTGGCGCACGCCAAGCTGAACATGCGCCAGTTGCAGGTGGCGGTGCGCGGGGGCGAGACGCCGGTGGACGAGCGCGAGCTTGCCGATCTGCCGGTACGCCGGCAACGCGACAGCGATGTGGCTGAAAAGGGAATCCTGATCGTTGGCGTTGATCGCTTGCTGACGCAACTTGCGGGTTGCTGCAAGCCGGCGCCGCCGGATGCCATCGTTGGCTTTGTCACGCGCGGCAAGGGGATCTCGGTGCATCGCGCCGATTGCAGCAATTTCTCGAACATGCAGACGAGGCATCCCGAGCGGGTCATCGAAACAAGCTGGGGACGACGCACCGATGGCATTTTTGCCGTCGATATCGTGATTGACGCCTACGACCGGCAGGGTCTGCTGCGTGATGTGTCGGACGTTCTCGCGCGCGAAAAAATCAATGTCATCGCCGTCAACACGCAGTCCCGGCAGGGTAACGCACATATGCGCTTCACTGCTGAAGTCGGCAGCATCCCGCAGCTCAATCGCACCCTGGCTTTGTTGCATGCAGTGCAGGGTGTCGTCGGTGCGCGCCGCGCCTGAAGCTCCCGTAGAGCAGAGGGACGGGCGTCCCCCTGCCGATTTCAGGCCTGCAGCAGTTCGATCAACTCGGCTTGCGACGAATGCGGGCTGGTTCGGGAACCGCGCCGCTGATGGTAAGTGCCATCGGGCCCGAGTTCCCAGGCCAGGACGTTGTCCGTGAGATAGATCTGCAGGCCTTCGGCGATGACCCGGCGCTTCAGTTTGCGGTCGAGCACCGGAAACGCCAGTTCGATACGTCGGAAGAAATTGCGCTCCATCCAGTCGGCGCTCGACAGGTAGACTTTTTCCTCGCCACCAGCGTAGAAATAGAATACCCGGTGATGTTCGAGCTGACGGCCGATGATCGAGCGTACGCTGATGTTTTCCGACAGATCCTTGACGCCGGCGCGCAAGCCGCAGACACCACGCACGATCAGGTCGATCTTGACGCCGGCCTGCGAAGCCTCGTAAAGCGTGGCGATGGTTTCCGGTTCGAGCAGCGAGTTCATCTTGGCGATGATTCGTGAACGCTTGCCGGCGCGTGCTGCTTCGGCTTCGGCACGAATCGCGGTGACGACGTTCGGCTGCAGCGTGAACGGCGCCTGCCACAGGTGCGTCAGGGTCTGTGCGCGGCCGAGGCCGGTGAGCTGCTTGAAGACTTCGTTGGTATCGACACCGATCTCTTCGTTGCAGGTCAGGAGGCCGAAATCGGAGTACAGGCGGGCGGTTTTGGGATGGTAGTTGCCGGTGCCGAGATGCACATAGCGACGCAGGATGCTATTGCCGGCCTTTCCTTCCTCGCGACGGACGATCATCAACATCTTGGCATGCGTCTTGTAACCGACGACACCGTAGACGACATGCGCGCCCACTTCCTCGAGCTTGGTCGCCCAGCCGATGTTGGCTTCCTCGTCAAAGCGTGCCATCAGTTCGACGACCACCGTGACTTCCTTGCCGTTCTGCGCCGCTCGCAGCAGCGACTGCATCAATACCGAGTCGGTGCCGGTGCGGTAGACGGTCATCTTGATCGCCACCACCTGGGGGTCATTCGCGGACTGTTCAAGCAGTTCGATCACCGAATTGAAGCTCTGGTAGGGATGGTGCAGCAGGATGTCGCCGCCGCGGATGCTGTCGAAGATACTGTGGCACTTCTGCAGCGCCTTCGGGGTTCCCGGATTGAAGGGCTGAAACTTGAGATCGTTGCGCAGCACCCAGTCGGGTACCTGCATCAAGCGAACCAGATTGACCGGACCGGCGACACGATAGAGATCGCTCTCGGTGAGGTTGAACTGTCCGAGCAGGAACTGGGTCATCGCTTCCGAGCAACTGTTGGCCACTTCGAGCCGGACGGCGTCGCCGAAATGGCGCTGTGGCAACTCCCCCTGGATCTTGGCGCGCAGATTGGTGATCTCTTCCTCGTCGACGAAGAGGTTGCTGTTGCGCGTGACGCGAAACTGGTAGCAGCCGAGTACTTTCATTCCGGCGAACAACTCGTGCACGAACTCGTGCAGAATCGAAGACAGAAAAACGAAGGCGTACTCACTGTCGCCGAGTTCGCGCGGCAGCCGGATGACGCGCGGCAGGACCCGCGGCGCCTGTACGATGGCAGCGCCTGAACTGCGGCCGAAGGCATCGCGGCCTTCGAGTTCGACGGCGAAATTGAGACTCTTGTTGAGCACCCGCGGGAAGGGATGCGATGGGTCGAGACCAATCGGGGTGATCACCGGCATCACTTCCCGAAAGAAGAAATCCCGAATCCATTCGCGCTGCGCGTCGTTCCAGTCCCCACGTTTGAGGAAGCGGATGCCCTCGGTGGCAAGTTGCGGGAGGATCTCTTCGTTGAGCAGCGCATACTGTTCCTTGACGATGGAATGAACCTCGTCGCTGACCAGCCGATAGACTTCACGGGCGGTCTTGCCGTCGGTGGTGATCGCCACGGAATTCAGCTTGAGCTGTTCCTTGATTCCGGCCTCGCGAATCTCGAAAAACTCGTCGAGATTGCTGCTCACGATGCACAGGAAGCGCAAGCGTTCGAGTAGTGGTGTGCGCGGGTTTCTGGCTTGCCAGAGTACCCGCCGATTGAAAGCTAGCAGGCTCATCTCGCGATTCTGGAAATATTCCGGTGGGAACCCGGTGGCGGCCTGAATGGGAGGGTTTTCGGTAGTCGTGGCGACGATATTCATGGGTTCGTTCCGTCAGAAAAGATGGATCGGGCAAGGGGATCTGAAAACGAGCATATTACAACCATAGCTTTGTTGCTGGTCGATTGGCTGGCGGTTTTCTTGATTGGCCTGTGCTGCCGTTCTTGCCCGGAGCAATGATGTGCTTGCCGGCAGTGATAAAATGATCGACCTGAAACCACCTGCGGCGTGCAGCCATGAGTTACGAACTAATTGCCGGTGTCGACCTGGGTTCCAACAGCTTTCGTCTGCAGATCGGGCGAGTCGTTGGCGATCGCATCCACCCGCTGGATACTCTGAAAGAGAACGTCCGGCTGGGCTCCGGTCTGACCCGCGAGAAGCTGCTCGATCATGCCTCACAACAGCGGGCGATCGGAGCCTTGCGGTGTTTTGGCGAACGCTTGCGCGGCTTCGATCCGGAAACCGTGCGCGCGGTGACCACCGACGCGATGCGGGTGGCCAGAAATGCGCGCATGGTTCTCCTGCAGGCAGAGGCTGCTCTGGGCTTTCCCATCGAGATCATCGGTGGTCGCGAGGAAGCGCGCCTGATCTTCATCGGCGCGGCGAATGCCCTGCCAGCAGCCACTCACCGGCGTCTGGTGGTCGACATTGGCGGCGGCTCGACCGAGTTCATCATCGGCGAGCGCACCGAACCCTTGCTGATGGAGTCCCTGTTCATGGGCGGCATCAGTTATCGGCAGCGTTTCTTTCCGGAAGGCAAGGTGGACAAGAAGCGCTTCTACACGGCCGAAGTGTCGGCGGCGCGCGAGGTCGAAGCAATTGCCGCCGACTACCAGCGCTTTGGTTGGCAGGAAGCCGTCGGTTCTTCGGGGTCAGCTCAGGAACTCGCCGAGATCCTGGAAATGAACGATCTGAATCCCGAAGGCGTCAGCGGCATCAGTCGAGAGGGGCTGGCGAAACTGCGTCAGCTGCTGATCCGCGCCGGTTCGGCGGAATCGCTGGGGCTGAAAGGCATGCGCAGTGACCGCTTGGCGATTCTTCCCGGCGCCATAGCGATCATGTCGGCGGTGTTCTCGGAACTGGGCATCGAACACATGACCTATTCCGATGGCGCGCTACCGCTGGGTGTCCTCTACGACCTGCTCGGACGCTTCGAGCATCATGATACGCGTGACGAAACGGTCCTGCAGTTTCTGCGCCGCTATCAGGTCGACACGGCGCAGGTCAGCCGCGTCGAGCGAACCGCCCTGGCGCTTCTTGGACAACTGATCAAGCTCGATTCGCCGGAGCACGAGAACGATGTTCACTTTCTGCGCTGGGCGATTTCCCTGCACGAGGTTGGCGTATCGGTGGCGCATAGCGAGTCCCACAAGCATGGTGCCTATATCCTGGGTCATGCCGACATGCCGGGCTTTTCGAAACGCGATCAGGCGCGCCTGGCCCTGCTGGTGCTCGGCCAGCGCGGCAAACTCCAGAAGCTGGCTTCCATGCCGGCCGGCGATCCGAACTGGCGCCTGGTGTTCTGTCTTCGCCTGGCAGTGCTTCTGCATCGTGCGCGCGATGATCATCCACTATCCGAATTGTCGGTCCGGGAAGATCCGGTCGGTTTCCAGCTCGACCTGCCCGTCGGCTGGCAGGATGCCAATCCGATGACTGCCGCCGCCTTATCCGAGGAAGCGCTGCTCTGGCGCCGGATTGGCATCAAGCTGCGAATCCGGCCGACGGTGCCTGGCCAGATTGCAGTACCGCTGGCGCTGTGAAGAAATTCTGAGTTGCCATGGCGGTGGCCGCGATCGAGTCCGTCCAGCGAGCCGACCAGGAACAGCTCGTGCTTTCCGGTGACTGGACTCTGGCGACCCTGCCGCAGCCGATTGCCGGGTTCGAACGCCGTCTGCGCGATCTGGTGGTGAGCCATCCGGGCTGGGATCTGCGAATGATCGCGCGCCTCGACAGTGCCGGCGCGATCCTGCTGTGGCGCGCCTGGGGACGGCAGTGGCCGGAATCGCTGGCGATTTCTCCACAGCACCGGGCGCTTCTCGAACGTGTCGAGGCAATCCGCGTCGATGTCGAGCCGGAGCCGCAGACACCATCCCTGGCCTGGCTACTTGCCCTTGGCCAGCGGTCGTTGGTCGCCGTCAGGCATCTGCTGGCGATGCTCGCACTGCTTGGCCAGTTGATCCTGGACCTGGCTTATCTGTGCGTGCACCCCGGTGAAATTCCGTGGCGCGAGTTTTCCGCCAACCTCTACAAGAGTGGAGCTCAGGCCTTGCCGGTGACCGCCCTGATCGGTTTTCTGATCGGCATCGTTCTTTCGTATCTGTCAGCTCTGCAACTGAAAACCTTCGGCGCCGATGTCTTCATCGTCAATCTGCTCGGCATCAGCATCGTTCGCGAACTCGGGCCGGTGCTGGTCGCGGTGCTGGTGGCCGGACGTTCAGGTTCGGCAATGACCGCCCAGATCGGGGTCATGCGGGTAACCGAAGAGATCGATGCTTTGGCCACCATGGGCGTGTCGCGTAGCCAGCGTCTGATCCTGCCGAAGATCCTGGCCCTGGCGGTGGCGATGCCGCTGCTGGTGATCTGGTGCTCGGGCGCCGGGATCATCGGCGGCATGTTATCGGCCAAGCTGCAGATGGATTTGTCTTACGGCTTTTTCATCGATACCCTGCCCAGGGTGGTGCCGGTTGCCAACGTCTGGATCGGCATCGGCAAGGGTGTGGTCTTCGGCGTGCTGATTGCCCTCATCGCCTGCCACTTTGGCCTGCAGGTCAAGCCGAATACCGAAAGTCTGTCGTCGCACACGACCACTTCGGTGGTGACCTCGATTACCGTGGCGATCATCGTCGATGCCGTCTTTGCGGTGCTGACGCGCAACCTCGGGATTCCCTAGTGAGCGTGCTCGGCGACTTTCCCGCTAAGGCCTGCCGAAGCAGGCTGCCGGCGATCGAGATTCGCGGCCTGTGCACACAGTTCGGCGATGTCGTGATCCATCGCGACATCGATCTCGACATCGAAGCCGGGCAGATGCTCGGCCTGGTTGGCGGTTCGGGCAGCGGCAAGACCACGCTGCTGCGCGAGATTGTCGGTCTGCTGCCGCCGAGCAAGGGGAGCGTCAAGCTCTTCGGCCAGGAAGTTCTCGATCCCGATCCGGCGCGTCGCCGCGCGCTGCGCCGCCGCTTCGGTATGCTTTTTCAGCAGGGGGCGCTCTTTTCGGCTCTCTCCGTGCATGACAACATCGCTTTTCCGCTGCGCGAGCTGCACACGCTCGACGAGGCGATGATCACCGATCTGGTTCTGCTCAAGCTCGCCATGGTCGAGCTGGAAGCGCGTCACGCCCGCCTGATGCCTGCCGAGTTGTCGGGTGGTATGGTCAAGCGGGTAGCTCTGGCGCGGGCGCTGTCGCTGGAGCCCGAACTCCTCGTCCTCGACGAGCCGACTGCCGGCCTCGACCCGGATCGTAGCGAGAACTTCGTCAAGCTGCTCAGAATGCTGCAGCAGGAACTTGGTTTTACGGTGGTGATGGTGACGCACGATCCCGAGACACTGGCTGGGCTGGCGACGCGTCTGGCCGTGCTCGCCGATCAGCGACTGGTCGCCTGCGGGACGGCAGCAGAAGTGTTGGCTGTCGAGCATCCTTTCATTCGCAATTTTTTCAGTTCCGGGCGTGCTGCGGCAGCCATCGGACAGGAAGCGATCTAGCCCATGGAGAATCGTTCGCATGCCCTGGCGGCGGGGCTGTTCACCCTGTTTCTCGGTATCGCGGTGGCGCTCTCGATCTGGTGGTTCGGCGGCAAACATGAGGCGACCACCGAGTACACGGTGGTCACTCGACACAATGTAAGCGGCCTCAGCCTGCAAGGGCAGGTGCGTTATCGGGGTATCCGGGTCGGCAAGGTGCAGGCGATTGCCCTCGATCCGCAGGACGCACACAACATCCTGATTCGCATCAGTGTCGACAGCAACGTTCCGGTCACCCGTGCGACCACCGCCAAGCTGGGCTACCAGGGAGTCACCGGTATTGCCCACATTCTGCTGGAAGACAGCGGTAACGACCCGACGCGCCTGGCTGGTGGTGACGATTCACGGCGTATCGAAATGCGCTCCTCGCTGATCGAGGAACTCTCGGACACCGGCGCGGCAGCGCTCGCTCAGGCGCGGGAATTCCTGGCCAACGCCAACCTGGTGCTCGACCTCGAGAACCGGCAGCATCTGGCCAGAACCCTGGCCAACCTGGAAGCGGCGACCGGCAACGCCAACGAGGTCGCACGTCAGTTGCGCCAGTTGCTGGCACCGGAAAATCTGCGCTTGCTCAATGCCACCCTGGTGCGTGCCGAGCAGGCGGCGGCCGAGGCGGCACCGCTGCTGGTCGAGTCGCGTCGGCTGGTGGTTCGCCTGCAGCCGCTTGGCGACAAACTGGATCGTCTGGTCGGAGAGCCGTCGTCGGGCGGGATCGCGGCCCTGGTTTCCCGCATCAATGAGGTCGGCAGCGATCTGTCGGCAAACTCGCGGCAACTCAATCGCGTCCTGCAGATGCTCGAAGAATCGCCGCAGAGTCTTGTTTTTGGCCCGCCAGCGTCGGCTCCGGGACCCGGTGAGCCCGGTTTTGTCGTGCCGCCAAGCCGCGAGGAACTGCGATGAACAGGTGCCTGATGTTTTTTGCCGCTTGCCTGCTCTCGGGCTGCGTCGGCAGCATGCGCAACTCGCCGCTGGCCGAGGTGTACGACTTCGGGCCGCCGCTCGAGCCAGTCGCCGAAGATGTCCGCTGGTCGAACGTGTTGCTCGAGATCAGGGCGCCGCACTGGTTCGACTCGCGTGACATCGAGTATCGCCTGCTCTACGCAAACCCGTTGCAGTTGCGAACCTACGCGCGCAGTCATTGGGCAGCAGCGCCGGGATTACTGCTGTCGCAGCGCTTGCGGCAGCAACTGGGTTTCCTTGGCGTCGGCGGGCAGACCTTGGCCGGCTGTCTGCTGCGTCTCGAACTCTTCGAGTTCTCGCAGGTGTTCGATCGCCCGCAAAGTAGCCGCGGAATTCTGCAGGGTCGGGCCGGCATCCTCGACGCCGGGCGCCAGTTCGTCGCCGAGCGACGGCTGGCCATTGCGCAGCCGGCAGCGACCGCCGACGCCCAGGGCGGTGTCATTGCCCTGGTTGCCGCCAGTGAAGAACTCGGGCGAGAACTCGCTGCGTGGTTGAATGATCTGGAGAAACGTGGCAGGCTGAAGCACTGTCGGTCAACGGCAGGAGAAAGCCAATCACACTGATCACTTGAGAGGAGAAGCAGGGGATGCCAACAATTTATCAAGAAGGGCTCGACAAGAATACGGCCAACTACACGCCGCTGACGCCGCTGACTTTCATTGCCCGTAGCGCTTATGTCTATCCCGGGCGCACGGCAGTGATTCACGGTCAGCGTCGCTACACCTGGCTCGAGACCTTTACCCGCGCTCGCCGTCTCGCGTCGGCGCTCACCGACCACGGTATCGGCGAGGGCGACACCGTGGCGGTGATGCTCAACAACACTCCGGAGATGGTCGAGTGCCACTTCGGCGTGCCGGTCACCGGCGCGGTGCTGAATACGCTGAATACGCGTCTGGATGCCGAAACGATTGCCTTTATGCTCGAGCACGGTGAGGCCAGGGTGCTGATTACCGACCGGGAGTATTCATCTACCATGAAAAGGGCGTTGGCCATTCTGAACAGCCAGATCCTGGTGATCGATGTCGACGATCCCGAGTACAGCGGCCCCGGAGAACGCCTCGGCACGCAGGAGTACGAGCAGTTCATTGCCGACGGGAGTCCAGAGTTTCCCTGGGGTAGCCCGGCCGACGAATGGGATGCCATCTCGCTCAACTACACTTCCGGAACCACCGGCAATCCGAAGGGCGTCGTTTACCATCATCGCGGTGCCTATCTCAACTCGATGAGCAACATCGTCAGCTGGGGAATGCCGCCGCATTCGGTCTATCTGTGGACGCTGCCGATGTTCCATTGCAATGGCTGGTGCTTCGTCTGGACGATGGCCGCCAATGCTGGCACCAACGTCTGTTTGCGTCGTGTCGATCCGAAACTGATTTTCGAAGCGATTCGCACACACGGCGTGACCCACTACTGTGGCGCACCGATCGTGCACAGCCTGATGGCCAATGCGCCGGCCGAATTGCGTGCCGGCATCACGCACAAGGTGGCCGGCCTGATCGCTGCCGCGCCGCCACCAGCCGCAGTCATCGAGGCGATGGCGAATATCGGCGTCGATCTCACACATGTGTACGGTTTGACCGAAACCTACGGGCCGGCGGCGGTCTGCGCCAAACACGCCAACTGGGCGGCTCTGCCGGTGGCCGAACAGGTTGAGCTGAATGGCCGGCAGGGAGTGCGCTACCACGCGCAGGAAGCGATCACGGTGCTCGATCCGGCGAGCATGGAGGCGGTGCCCTGGGACAAGGAGACGATGGGCGAGATCATGTTCCGCGGCAATCTCGTCATGAAGGGCTATCTCAAGAATCCGAAAGCGACCGCGGAGTCTTTTGCCGGCGGCTGGTACCACACCGGCGACCTGGCGGTGATGCACGCGGATGGCTATGTGAAAATCAAGGATCGTTCGAAGGACGTGATCATCTCCGGAGGTGAAAACATTTCGTCGATCGAAGTCGAGGACGTGCTCTACAGACACCCGGCGGTGATTGCTGCTGCCGTCGTGGCCACGCCTGACCGCATGTGGGGCGAGGTGCCCTGCGCCTTCATCGAGTTGCGCGAGGGGGCAAAGCCGAGCGAGCAGGAAATGATCGAGTTCTGTCGCCAGCACATGGCACGTTTCAAGGTTCCCAAGCGGGTGATCTTCTGTATTCTGCCGAAAACCTCGACCGGCAAGATCCAGAAGTACGTGTTGCGCGAACAGGCGAAGGCTACCGCCGCAATCGAGTAGACCGGTACTGCCCTCTCTCGCTCGCGGGAGGGGGAGATTCGTGAGTGGCTTCCGCGACTTTCACGGCAAGGAGAGAAACATGTACACCGCAACACCAGGTCAGGATGACCCCTACGTCATTCGCACCGATCACGATGGCATCGCCACGCTGACACTGAATCGCCCGCAGCAGTTCAACGCCTTGTCGCAGGCCATGATTGCTGCCTTGCAGGCACACCTGGATGCCATTGCGCAGGATCCTGCGGTGCGCGTCGTGGTCATCGCTGCTGCCGGCAAGGCTTTTTGTGCCGGACACGATCTCAAGGAGATGCGCACCAACCACCACAAGGCGTTCATGCAGGATCTGTTCCGGCGCTGCGGCAAGATGATGATGACCCTGACGCAGATCCCGCAACCGGTGATCGCGCGCGTACATGGCATCGCCACGGCCGCCGGTTGTCAGCTGGTGTCGATGTGCGACCTGGCGGTTGCGGTCGATGGTGCGCGCTTTGCCACCTCCGGCATCAATGTTGGCCTGTTCTGCGCGACTCCGGGGGTGGGACTGTCGCGCAACCTCGGTCGCAAACAGGCGCTCGAGATGCTGCTCACCGGCGATTTCATCGATGCCCGGACAGCCTTGCAGCAAGGCCTGCTGAATCGTGTGGTCGCCGTCGATGCGCTCGATGCCGAGATCGATCAACTCGCCCGATCGATCGCCGCCAAGTCTTCGGTGGCCATCGGCATGGGCAAGCAGATGTTCTACAAGCAACTCGAAATGGGGCTGGACGCCGCCTACCAGTACGCCTCAGAAGTCATGGCCTGCAACATGATGACCGACGATGCCGGGGAAGGTATCGACGCTTTCATCGGCAAGCGCAAGGCCGAGTGGAAGGGCCGGTAAATCTGCCCGGCGCGTCACCTGGCGTGCCCTTGGCGTCGCGCCGGGGCGCTCAGACAATCGCTAGCTGATCGTGTCCTGCCGCCTTGGCCTTGTGCAGCGCCTCGGTGGCGCGCTTCAGAAGATCGTCAATCGACCGGTCAGTGGGACTGGCCTGGCTCGCCCCGACGCTGACGGTGAACTGGACGGTGCCGTTGTCGCTCGGGATCGATATTCTGGCGATTGCCGCGCGCACTCGCTCGGCAATCGGGATGGCTTCATTGACCTCGGTATTGGGCAGCAGAAGCGCGAATTCCCCGCCACCGAGTCTGCCCAGGAGGTCCATGTCACGCAGGTCCTTTTTTGCCGCATGGGCGAACTCGATCAGGACCTGATCGCCGACGACATGGCCATAACCATCATTGATCCGCTGGAAGAAATCGATGTCCAGCAGCAGAAAGCTCAGCGGCGACCGATAGCGATGCGCGCGGTTGAGTTCATGGTTGAGCGTGTCGATGAGGTGCTTGCGGCTGCTGATACCCGTAAGCTGGTCGGTGGTCGTCAGTTGCTGCAACTGGCCATCCTGATTCGCCAGCGCCTGTAGCAGACGCAGCGATCGGTAGGCGACCACGGCCAGCGGTACCGTCACCCCCAGGGCCAGCAGAAAGACCCACAGCGTCTGCCGCAGCCAGGGGGTGAGCACCTCGTCGTAGTCCGCTGAAACCATGATCAGCAGGGGAAAGTCGTGCATTGACGAATAACTGACCAATTCCTTCGCCTGGTTCGCCCCGTCGTCAAGCAACACGAAAGCACGAGGCTGCTGCCTCAGGTGCTGGGTAAACAGCCTGCTGTTGGCAAGGGACTGGCCCAGGCGTGGCGTATCGTCAGGGGCTCTGGCAAGAACCGTGCCGTCGAGCCTGAGCAGAGTGATCGCGCCGCCGGGCTGGTGGCGTTGCTCGTCATAGGTTCTGGTCAGCGTTGGCAGATCGATTACGGCGAGCAATAGCTGGATGCCGTGCGCAGGGCGATGCAGCGCTAATGCGATGGGCAAGCCATAATGGCCGCGCAGGGGATTGAGCGTGGGAGCGCCGATGAACAGACCGGGGCTGGCCAGAGCGTCCTTCAAAAAGTGGCTGCCAGCGGCATTTTCCAGCGGCCTGCGGCTGCTCTCCAGGACGTCGAATGCCTCGCCATCGGCCGCCAGCAGAAGAATGTCGATGGACTGGGCGGTTCTGCTCCGGAAACCCTCGACCAACTTTCGGAAGGCAGCGTTGCTGCGCGGATCCCGAGCGGGGTTCGTTTGCAGCCAGTGCTCACAGGTGGCGAGGAAGGTATCGGCCAGACGAAACTGCTGCCGCGTTTCCTCTTCGAGCGCATGGTTCAGGCGTTGCAGAAGCTCGCCGGTGCTGGCGATGCTGGCATCCCGAGCCGAAACCGCCGAGACGATGACCGTCGTCCAGAGTGCGCCGAGCAAGAGCAGCGTCAATACGACCACCGTCCGCGGGTTTGCCCACGCTTCCAGATGCCTGATGGGTTGTGTCACCATGCCGTCTGCCTGTCTCGCTTCCGATTGATCAAGCATGTTATGACGCCATCCGTGGCAAAGTCAAAAGTTCTCCGGCAAGCGATCGGCTCAGTGTGATTTGTGCAAGGGCTCGCTCTGATCATCATCCGATGTCGTTTCTTCCCCTTGCACGTCAATGACCCCAGTAAATAATTCGATGGCCGTGCGGGCGACCTGGTCAGTGTCGTAATAGGCATACGCGCCGGCGCCAATCGCTCCGATGACCGGGATCCAGCGCGAAATTCCCTTGCCGATCACCCGCTGGGTGATGTGCATGCCGATCTTCAGGGCTACCGACTGGGTTTCGGGACGCGAGGCGAGGTGGACGACATGGCGATTGCCGATCTGGGCGACCAGATCGCGAACGGCTTGTGGATCGGTATGCCGGAACAGGCAATAGAGCATCTCTTCACGGTTCAACTCGGCCGTTTTCCCATAGCAAGCAGCGATATCCGCGACCATCTGCGTCTGGAGTTTCCACAGCGAACGAAGTTCGGGAAGGAGGGTAAGCCAGCCGAGTGGGCCAGGCGGCAGCGTCAGGCTGCCGGCAGTCACGGCAGCCTGTCGGGCGGCCGTTCGGGCGATCGCACGGGCGCGCCCTGCCGGTTTCTGTCTTCGGCATTCGTTGCTGGCCGGCGTCTGGCCGACATAATCCAGAATCGCTTCGGCGATTCTTCGACTGGCCCGAAGGCTTGATTGGCGTCCTGCGAAGCGTTTATCTGACATGGTGAGCGTGTGTTGGCTATGGTTAATGTGAAAGTGGCGTCAGCGACTCACGAATCCTGCCCTGAGCCATGACCGTTAGAGAGGCGTGTCGGGAGGTGCAGGAATGTCATCCTCGTGCCTGGCCGCCCGGCGCCAGATACTGGCGAGCCAGGGCTGTTGCGCGCGCGGCAGGCCGGTTGGGCGGTAATAGTGCTCGAGTTCGACGAAGCCCGCATCCAGCAGCCAGCGGCGCCAGGCTGCGAGGTCGTGGAAAACCCCATAGCGTCCGTCATTCCAGCCTTCCTGGTTATCCCCGCGAGGGTTTGAGCAGAACAGAACGCCGTCCGGCTTGAGGGTGGCATGCAGTTGTCGCAGAACGCGCAGCAACTCCCGGCTCGGAACATGAAACAGCGAGGCATTGGCAAATATCCCGTCGAAATGCTCCGGCGGGAGATCGAGATTCAGGAAATTCTGTTCCCAGACCGTGCAGGCAGTGTCTCTTCGTGCCATCTCGACGAAGTTCGCGGCTCCGTCCAGCCCTACGGCCAGATGGCCGAGGCGGGTAAAGGCCTTGAGATCCCGGCCGGGGCCACAGCCGAAGTCGAGAATCGTGAAGGGCGGCTGGCCACGGAGGTGGCGCAGCAGCGCGGCGATGTTCTGACTCACGTCGTGGTTGCGCGTGCCCTCGCGAAAGTCTTCGGCACGTTGCTGGTAATGGGCGAGCGTCTGGGCAGTGATTTGTTCTGGAGTGGTGTTGGGTAATGGCATGGTCGTGGTCGGTCACTGAACGGGTCTGCGCAGGATTGTCCTGGAAGCGATGGTAAACCATTGCTGGCGAATCTTTGATGTTGAGTTGCAAATCGTCTGCGGATGTGCCAATCTCGCCCACTCGGCATATCAGGTTCCGATTCCTGCTGGACTGATTCTGCCTTCGCCAGCTTTGCCAATGACTATCCGATTCCAATCAGACACCTCTTTTTTGCATGTATGACGACCCGCTGCAGGCTCGCCAGAGCCTTCGCCGCATTCGCCGTATGCGGGAATCCGAGGCGGGGGTAGCCACGCAATTGCGGCGCATTGTCCTGCGTATCGTATGGGCGGGTATCGCGGTGTTGGCGTTGACCGTTGTCGGGATACTCGGCTTCTATCAGATTGCCGGAGCCAACGGGAACTGGTCCGATGCGGTGTACATGACCCTGATCAGCATCTCGACGGTGGGTTATGGCGAGATTATCCCTCTCCATTCGCTTCAGGATCGCCTTTTTGCTGGTTTCATTGCCATTGCTGGCCTGGGCGCACTGACCTTTTTGTTTACCAGCCTGTCAGTGTTCTTCCTCGAGAAGGATCTGGATTATTCCCTGCGGAGACGACGAATGGAAAAAAGCATTCATAAGCTACGGCAGCATTTCATCATTTGCGGTTTCGGGCGGGTCGGCCGCAGCGTCGGCCGAGAATTGCAGAATACCGGTCGACATTTCGTCACCATCGACATCGAAGAGGCGCGTTTCGAGGAAAACCTCGACAAGTTTCCCGCGCTGCTCTATCTGCACGGCGATGCCTCCGACGATGATCTGATGGAAGCGGCAGATATCGAGGATGCCCGCGGCCTGTTTGCCGTCACCGGCGACGATTCGCGCAATCTGATGATCATCATTACTGCCAGGCAGCTCAATCCCCGCTTGCGCATCGTGGCGCGCGCCCAGGAACTGCGAAATGTCGAGAAAATGCGCAAGGCGGGCGCCGACGCGGTGATCTCGCCGGATTTCACCGGCGGCATTCGACTGGCATCAGCGATGGTCAGACCGCACGTCGTCGGCTTCCTCGACGAGATGATCCGGTCGGACAAGAACGTGCGTGTCGAAGAGGTGCCGGTGCCCGCCAATTTCCCGCAGACCCGTATCGGCGACCTGCGTCTGCGCAGCCCGGACTATATTTTGCTGGCGGTACGCGAGCAGGATGGCGCCTGGATATTCAATCCCAAAGTGGATGACCTCGTTCAGGCCGGCAGTATCATCATCGCCCTGGCCAATCCTTCGGGACGCGCGCAACTCAAGGCGCATCTGATCGAAAAGATGTCCTAGTTTCCTACCGCATGAGGGTTTGCGATGGCCACCGAAACCGAAATCAAGTTGTCCCTGTCGGCGCGTGCCGCGAGTGCCTTGGCGAAGCAAGCCATGCTGAGCAACATCGAGCGACAGCGGCAACTGCTGATCAATACCTATTACGATACGCAGGACAAGCGCCTGCGGCGCGAGCGGATGGTCGTTCGCCACCGCCAGAAGGGCCGGCAGTGGCTGTTGACCGTCAAGACCGCGCCGATGCTCACCGCCGGACTGGCGCAGCGTAGCGAGTGGGAGGTTCCCAGCCGGCCCGGAGAGTTCGATTTTTCGCATATCGATGGCGGCGTTCGCGACCTGCTCGAATCGCTGCGTGATGACCTCCAACCAGCCTTCACGACCCACTTCATGCGCGATACCTGGCTGCTGGAACCGCACGCGGGGGTGCGCATCGAGCTGGCGCTAGACCGCGGCTGGATCGAGGCGCGAGGGCAACGCCAGACGATTCGTGAGATCGAGCTGGAACTGCTCGCTGGCGAGGTCGGCGATCTGTTCGAACTGGTGGCCGAGTTGCAGGCCAGCCTGCCGCTGCACCCGGAGAGCAGCAGCAAATCCGAACGTGCTTACCGTCTGTTGGCCGACCTGCCGCTGACAGCGGTGAAGGCCTTGCCGGTACCGACCGAAGCCGCAATGTCGCGCATCGGGGCCTTCCGCCTGATCGCGCTGTCCTGTCTGAACCACCTGCAAAACAACGAAGCCGGTGTTTGCCGGAGCGACGACCCCGAGTTCGTTCACCAGGCGCGCGTCGCCATTCGCCGGCTGCGTTCGGCGATCCGCCTCTGGCAGCCATTGCTGCCAGAGGCTTTCGTTGCCCGCTTCGATCCGCTCTGGCACGATCTGGCGAGCAAACTGGGTGATACCCGCAACTGGGATGTCTTTCTCGCGGAAACCTTGCCCGCACTCGCCGACGCGCCGTCGGGCAGAATCGAGGTCGAGCGGCTGTTGCGCCATGCCCGGAGACGTGGCGCGAACAGTCGCAAGGCCAGTAGAAGCGCACTCAGATCGACAGCTTATTCGCGCCTGCTGATCGACTTCAGTGCCGCTGTTCTGGCCCTGCCGGACGACGCCGCCGGGTCACTCGGTGGCTTCGTTCCGCGTTGCCTCGACAAGCGTGCCAAGCGTGTCAAGGAGCGCGCCGTGGCTGCGCTGGGAGACGACGATGTGGCTCGTCACAGTCTGCGGGTAGCGTTCAAGCAACTGCGCTACGCGGTGGAGTTCTTTACCCCGATCCTGGCCGGCCCGGTACTGGTGAACTACCACCAGTCAGCCAGTGGCCTGCAGGACTTGCTCGGGCGTCTCAACGACCTGGCGGTGGCTTCGCAACTGGTTGCCGAGGCGCAAGCCGGCAGCAAAGACCAGGGGATTGCAGTCTGGCTGGCAGCCCAGACCGATTCGCTACTGCCCGAGTTGGCCAGTCTGTTGAAGGACTTTCAGCAACAGCCGTTGCCGTGGAAAGCATTGTGAACGAATCATCGGCGCCTGCGGAAGGCGGCGCGCTGCCTGGTTGACGTCACTCTTTTCGGGCGCAAGCACCGACGAGGGGCATGTGCGACGATACCTGGCATGTTTCAAGACTTCGTCATTGCAGCGCCGGTAACGACGATCGCATGCAATGCCCGTCTCGCCCGCTTGGTGCAATATTGCCGATTCTTCGGCAGATCATGGTATATTGCCGGTCTGCGTCTTTCGGATCGGAGCCCCGCCCATGAATCCTGCGTCTATTTTCAAGTACCTGCAGTCGGGTTTGCCGCTGATCACTACCCTCAGAGAGTACCGGATCGCCTGGCTGAGCAAGGATGCGATCGCCGGGCTTTCCGCCTGTATCGTGTCGATTCCGTCGGTGATCGCCTATGCCGAACTGGTGCATCTGCCGGCGATTACCGGTCTGTACGCGGCGCTGGCTGCGGCCGTCGGCTACGCCCTGTTTGCCAGTTCGCGGCACGTCATCGCCGGGCCGGACGCCGCCATCGGCCTGCTCGCCGGTTCAGCAATCCTGCCTCTGGCGGCCGGTGATCCGTCGCGCATCGTCACCCTGGCGGCTGTGCTCAGCATACTGTCGGGTGCCGTGTTGCTGCTCGCGGCGCGCCTGAAACTGGGCGTCATTGCTGACCTGCTGTCGCGCCCGGTGCTGATCGGCTATCTGAACGGCGCGTCACTGGTCTTGATCGCCACGCAGCTTGGGAAGATGTTTCGCATCAAGACCGAGGGAGAGGAGTTTTTCGAACTGGTGTACACCGTGATCGGGAAACTTCCGGAGACGCACCTGATGACTTTCCTCTTCGGTCTCTGTCTGGTTGGCTTCCTGCTTGCCCTGACTCGCTGGGCGCCGCGCGTGCCGGGCGCGCTGGCAGTCTGTGCAGTCGCGATCGTGGTGAGCTTCGTTCTCGACCTCGGCAGCTACGGCGTGGCGCTGGTCGGAGAGGTGCCTTCGGGAGTGCCGAGCCTGACGATTCCGCATCTACAGTGGGGTGATATCTCGGCTCTGGCCCCTGCGGCAGTGGCGATTGCCTTCCTCGCGTTTTCAGACGGCATTCTTCTGGCACAGACCTTTGCCGAAAAAAATGGTTATGAGATACGCCCGAATCGTGAACTCGTGGCGCTTGGCTCGTCAAACATTCTTGCCGGCTTGTGGCAGGGTTTCCCGGTTTCCGCCAGCCAGTCACGCACCTCGATCGTCGATTCGGCCGGTGGCAAGTCGCAGGTGGCGCAGTTGGTGGTAGCGCTGGGCTTGCTGTTGTTCCTGCTTTTTCTGACCGGCTTGATCGCCTTGCTGCCGAAAGTGGCGCTGGGTGCGATCCTGATCGTTACCGCCATGGGAATGCTGGAAGTGGCGTCGCTGTCGGGTCTGTACAAGGTCGATCGGGTCGAGTTCGCCATCGCCATGGGTGTGACCCTGGCAATCCTGATCGCCGGGGTGGTGCCGGGGATCATTCTCGGCCTGCTGTTGTCGCTGATCTCGGTTCTCGTGGAAGTCTCGCGTCCCGGCGACGCGGTCCTTCGCAGGCGCCTCGACGACGGCAGGTTTCATGATTGTCGCGATGATGAAGCGGCGGAGAGCGTCCCCGGCCTGCTGGTCTATCGGCTCTACGCACCGTTGAACTTTGCCAATGCGCGGCATGTGATGACGCGCATCCGGACGCTGGTCGACGAGGCTGATCCGCCGGTAAAGTGGCTGGTGATCGACGCCCAGGCACTGCATGACATGGACGTCACCGCAGCGCAGCGCTTTGCGGAATTGCATCGCGAACTTGCCGAGGAGGGCGTGGACGTCAAGATTGCCGATGCGCCGCGGCCATTTCTCGAAGAACTGGCCAAGGTTGGACTTTCCGAAGAGATTGGCCGGCAGGATTTCTTTGTTTCGGTCAAGAAGGCTGCCGAGGCCTTCGACCAGTACTATGCGGTCAGGGATACGAAATCGCACGTTGTTTCGTAAGCGCGCCGCTACGTACAGTGCGACGCTTCGCTGGCCAGTTGGCCGCGGTCGAAGCGTCCAGGCAACAGGTGCCTCAGCCGGCTCGACCGGGCAGCACCTGGCGCAGCAGTCCGGCAGCGCTGCGGATCATCTTCTCGGTGGTCTCCCAGTCCACGCAGGCGTCGGTGACCGAACAGCCGTATTTGAGCTGCGAGAGGTCTTCCGGGATCGACTGATTGCCGGCGACGAGATTCGATTCGATCATCATCCCGACCAGCGACTGGTTGCCGAGGCGGACCTGGTTGACTGCGTCGGCCATCACCAGCGGCTGCCACTCATGCTTCTTGTAGCTGTTGGCATGCGAGCAGTCGACCACGATATTGATGGGCAGACCCGCCTTGCGCAGCGCCTGCTCGGCGATCTGCACACTCACCGTGTCGTAATTCGGTCGCCCGTCGCCACCACGCAGGACCAGGTGACCGTAACGGTTGCCATGCGTGCGAACGATCGCTGTTCGCCCCTGGCCGTTGATGCCCAGGAAGCTGTGCGGCCGTGCCGCCGAGAGGATGGCGTTGACGGCAATGCCGATGTCGCCGTTGGTGCCGTTCTTGAAGCCGACCGGGGTGGACAGACCTGATGATATTTCCCGATGCGTCTGCGATTCGGTGGTGCGAGCGCCGATTGCCGTCCAGGAGATCAGGTCGCCTAGATATTGCGGCGCGATCGGGTCGAGCGCCTCGGTGCCGGCGGGCAGGCCGAGTTCGGCAAGCTCGAGCAGAAAGGTTCTGGCCTTCTGCATGCCCTGATCGACATGGAAGGAATCGTCCATGTCCGGGTCATTGATGTAGCCTTTCCAGCCGGTTGTCGTGCGCGGCTTTTCGAAATAGACGCGCATCACCAGGTAGAGCGTCTCGCTGACCTCGTCGGCGAGAGTCTTCAGGCGTTGCGCATAGTCGATTCCAGCTACGGGATCATGGATCGAGCACGGGCCGACGACGACAAAAAGGCGCGGGTCGCTGCGGTCGAGGATGTTGCGCAAGACTTCGCGGCCGCGCATGACCAGGCGGGCGGCGCTGGCCGAGAGCGGCAGTTGGGCGTGGATTTCCTCCGGCGAAGGCATGGGGTCGAAGGCGCTGACGTTGATGTTGTCGATGTCGAGGGTAGTCATGGTTTTGCCTGCGTGCTTAGTTGGTGAATGATGTCCTTGACCGCAGCAACGCGGTCACCAAGGCTTGCGCAGTGGCGTTTGAGGATCAGTTTGTCCTGTCCAGCCAGCCGATAGTTCCGGTCCTTCTGGATCAGATGGATGATGCGCATCGGGTCGATCGGCGGCTGGGCTTCAAACTGCACGACGATCTGCTCGGCGTTGGCGTCGAGCTTGCAGATCCCGAGCGGCTTGCAGAGCAGGCGCAGCCGGTGGCTGTCGAGCAGGGCACGAGCCTGCGGCGGCAACGCTCCGAAGCGATCGACCAGCTCTTCCTGCAGATCGTCCAGAGCGTCTGCGGCCTCGCAGTCGGCGAGGCGCTTGTACAGCGTCAGCCTTTCGTGGACGTCGGGAGCATAGTCGTCGGGGAGCAGGGCGGGCGTATGCAGCTTGATCTCGGTGGCGATCGTCAGTGCTTGCATCAGGTCCGGCTCCTTGCCCAGTTTGAGCGCCGCGACAGCGCGCTTGAGCATCTCGGTGAACAGGTTGAAGCCGACTTCCTGCATCTCTCCCGACTGGTTGGCGCCGAGCACTTCGCCGGCACCACGGATTTCGAGGTCGTGCATGGCGAGGTAGAAACCGGCACCGAGTTCGTCCATCATCTGGATCGCCTCCAGGCGCTGCCTGGCCTGCTTGTTGAGCGCTGCCTCATCGTGCGTCAGCAGGTAGGCGTAGGCCTGATGGTGCGAGCGTCCGACCCGGCCGCGCAACTGATGCAACTGGGCGAGACCGAATTTCTCGGCCCGGTTAATGATGATGGTATTGGCGTGCGGGTTGTCGATGCCGGTTTCGATGATCGTCGTGCACAACAGCAGGTTGACCCGTTGTTGCGTGAAGTCGCGCATCACCCTTTCCAGTTCACGTTCCTTCATCTGGCCGTGGCCGACGACGATGCGTGCTTCGGGCAACAGCTTGCCGAGCTTGTCGCGCATGTTCTCGATGGTGTCGACTTCGTTGTGCAGGAAATAGACCTGACCACCGCGCTTGAATTCTCGCAGGAGTGCTTCACGGATGACCCCGTCAGAAAAACGGCTGACGAAGGTCTTGATCGCCAGGCGTTTCTGCGGTGCGGTGGCGATCACCGAAAAGTCGCGCAGGCCTTCCAGCGACATCGCGAGCGTGCGCGGGATCGGCGTCGCGGTCAGGGTCAGCACATCGACCTCGGCGCGCAGCGCTTTCAGCGCTTCCTTCTGGCGGACGCCAAAGCGGTGTTCCTCATCGATGATCACCAGCCCGAGACGGCTGAAGCGCACGTCTTTCTGCAGCAGCCTATGTGTTCCGATGACGATGTCGAGCCGGCCGTCAGCCAGCTCCTGGAGGGCTTGCGCCGCCTCTTTGCTGGTCTTGAAACGAGAGAGTTCGGCGATTCTGACCGGCCAGTCGGCAAAGCGGTCGCTGAAAGTCTGGAAATGCTGTTCGCAGAGCAGGGTGGTCGGGCAGAGGACGGCAACCTGCCGGCCACCGGCCACCGCGCAGAAAGCGGCGCGCAAGGCAACCTCGGTCTTGCCGAAGCCGACGTCACCACAGACCAGGCGGTCCATCGGCCGACCGGATTGCATGTCTTCGATCACTGCAGCGATGGCAGTGGCCTGATCTGGCGTTTCTTCAAAACCGAAACCATCAGCGAAAGCGTCATAGTCATGGGTCGTGAACTCGCAAGCGTGACCCTGCCTGGCCGCCCGCAGGGCATAGAGAGCGAGCAGCTCGGCGGCGGTGTCGCGTGCCTGCAAGGCGGCACGGCGTTTGGCTTTTTCCCATTGTGGAGAGCCGAGCGCATGCAATGGTGCCGTGTCCGGGTCGGATCCCGAGTAGCGCGCGATGACGTGTAGCTGCGATACGGGAACATAGAGCCTGGCATCTTCGGCATAGTGCAGTTCGAGGAACTCCATCTCGCCTTCGCCCAGATCGAGGTGGACCAGGCCCTGATAGCGTCCGATGCCATGTTGCTCATGCACGACCGGCGATCCCACCTTGAGTTCGGTGAGATCCCGCAGCCAGTTGTCGACCGATGCCTTGCGCTGCGCCACATGGCGAGCGCGCCGCGACGGACTGTCGGCGTAGAGTTCGGCTTCGGTGACGATCGCCAGTTGGGCGAGCTGGAAGCCGTCATGCAGCGGGCCAACCGCCAGCGACAAGCGGCTGTCGGTCGCCAGGAAGTCGCTGAAACCGGCGCTCGCCTGTGGTTTCAGGCCGTATGCCGAGAACAGTCCGGATAAGGTTTCACGGCGCCCTGCGGTTTCCGCGAGCAACAGCACACGGCCGGGGAAGGCGGCGAGAAAGGCCTGTAGACGACCGAGCGGGTTGTCAGCGCGGCGGTCGATGGCCAGCGCAGGCAGGCCGCGTGCCGGCCCCTCATGGCCGGCCTTCAAGTCGATTCGGGCATAGGCCTTGGCGGCCACGAAGAACGGTTCTTCGGCCAGGAAAAGATCGGCTGGTGGCAGCAGCGGGCGGCTACGGTCGCCCGAAAGCATGCTGTAGCGCGACTGTGCCTCGTGCCAGAAGTCCCGAATCGCTGCCGGCACCGTGCTGTACAGGCAAAGCACGGTGTGGCGCGGCAGGTAGTCGAAAAGGGTGGCCGTTTCCTCGAAGAAAAGGGGTAGCCAGTACTCGATGCCGGCCGCCGCGATGCCATTCGAGACGTCCTTGTAGATCCCCGAGCGACCGGGGTCGCCTTCGAAAATCTCCCGAAAGCGCTGGCGGAAACGGGTGCGAGCTGTTTCGTCGAGCGGAAACTCGCGTGCCGGCAGCAGGCGAACTTCGGGTACGGGATAGAGGGTGCGCTGGTTGTCGACGTCGAAAGTCTTGATGCTTTCGATCTCGTTGTCGAAGAGATCGAGGCGGAAAGGCAGTGGCGAGCCCATCGGGAAGAGATCGACGAGACCACCACGGATCGAGTACTCGCCCGGTGCCACGACCTGTGTGACATGCGCGTAACCCGCCAGGGTCATCTGGGCGCGGAACTGCCCGGCGTCGAGCTTCTCGCCCTGCTTGAGGAAGAAGGTATAGGCCGCCAGATAGGCTGGCGGTGCGAGGCGGTAGATGGCGGTACCGGCGGGTACCAGCAGCACGTCACACTCGCCACGCAGGGCCGCATAGAGCGTTGCCAGTCGTTCGGAAACCAGATCGTGGTGTGGCGAGAAGCTGTCGTAGGGTAGAGTTTCCCAGTCCGGCAGCAGGCGTACGCGCAGATTGGCAGCGAACCAGGGGATTTCCTGCAGCAGGCGCTGCGCGTTGCCGGCATTGGCGGTGAACACCGCCAGCATGCGCCGCTCGCTGCCAGTACTCGCTTCCGAAGCTGCCTGGGCGATCAGGAGGGCGTCAGCAGAGCCCGCAGAATACTGAAGCCTTTCGCCGATTTCGGGTAAGGGTGATCGGGGAAGCGGAAATGACAAGGATTGCGACTCGACTGCGGAAATGGGTTGATCTGCCCACGCCAAGGCTGAGCAGCGAAAAAGCGGAATTATAGTCGATCAGGCCTGCCCTCCGGCAGCGTTGACCGACTATTGCACTCGTCTGCAGCAGCCGTGGCCAGGCGCGCACGGATGTGGGGTGTCGCCTGGCCTTGGCCTGACGCGCGTCAGAGGTCTGGCGCTTCGAGTTTCGCGCAGAGCGCACCGAAGAACTGCGACGCGCCACTGCGAATCGAGTAATCGGCAAGGTCCGACAAGGGCGTCGGGTGCGGATTGACTTCCACCACCACGGCACCGGCTTGTTTCGCCCACAGCGGCAGGCGGGCGGCAGGTTGCACGGTGAATGAGGTGCCGACACAGAAAAATACGTCGGCATTGAGACTGGAGATCTCGGCAGCGGCAAAGACGGCTTCATCGAGCATTTCACCGAACATCACCAGATCGGGTCGAACCGGTGCGCCGCAAACCGGGCAGGCATACGGTTCCAGGGAGCTTTGATCCCAGCTTGCGACAAATCCGCAGTGCCGGTGGCAACGTACACGGTGGATGGTGCCATGCACTTCCAGGACGTTCTGGTTCCCGGCGCGTGCGTGATAGCCATCGATATTCTGGGTAATCACGGTGAATTGCTGTGCTGAACAGATTTCGTCCAGACGGGCGATCGCGTGATGGCCGGCATTCGGATGCCGTTCATCGACCAGGTTCCGCAGTTGCAGCAGCCAGCTCCAGGCACGTTGCGGATTGCGCAGAAATCCTTCAATGCTGGCGACTTCGTCCGGGTCGACGTTGTTCCACAGGCCGGTTGCCCCATCGCGGAACGTTGGAATGCCACTATCGGCGGAAAGCCCTGCGCCCGAAAATACGACGACTTCGCTCGTCTCGCGCAGGAGCGAAGCGATGGATCCCAGATTCTGCATGATCATCTCCTTCGTGAATGTTTGCAGTGATTGTCGCATGTTCAGCAGAGCGACGTAATCGCGGCCACTGAAGCACGACTGGCACCGCCACCGGGCCTGGTTCGTTGTATAAATGCCACACAATGCCAGACCAATGCTTGAAGCAAATCAAGTTTGTATGCTTAAATCTCCTGACTGCGCAAAAATCGCATCGCGTTACACGCATTCGGACCTAACAGAGATTAATCGAGGAGGAACATCTTGAAATCGAAAATCATTACTACCCTGCTGGCCTCTATCGGCCTCTTTGCGGCGGCTGGCTCCGTGCAAGCCCAAACCGCTCTTGATCGCGTCTACGTGATCGACCAACGTGGTGAAGTCGTGGTCAGCGGTACCGGCCTTTGCTGGCGCACCGGCTTCTGGACCCCGGCTGCGGCCGCCAAGGACCCGGCCGGCTGCAAGTGCGACAAGGATCTGCTGCCGAAGGAAGTCTGCGAGCCGGCGGTCGTCAAGGCTGCTCCTGGCGCCGCACCGATGACTACCAAGCCCTCGGCCGACAAGATCACGGTTGCTGCCGATGCGCTGTTTGACTTCGACAAGGCGACCTTGCGTCCGGAAGGCAAGGCCAAACTGGACGAAGTGGTTGCCAAGTCCAAGGCGATCAAGCTGGAGCTGATCACTGCCACCGGTCATACCGACCGCTTCGGTTCCGATGCCTACAACCAGAAACTCTCCGAGAAGCGCGCTGCCGCGGTCAAGGCCTACCTGGTCAGCAAGGGGATCGCAGCCAACCTCGTGATCACCGCAGGCAAGGGCAAGACGAATCCGGTCACCAAGCCCGATCAGTGCCCGGGTCCGAAGAGCAAGAAGACCATCGCCTGCCTGCAGCCTGACCGTCGTGTCGATATCGAAGTCATCGGCAACAAGTAATCCAGGCGAAATGCCTCCGAAAACCCCGCCTTGGCGGGGTTTTTTTTAGGTTTCGCGAATGCCTGCTCAATGACCATGCCCTTGCCGCCAGTCGACCTGGCCATCGAGGCGCGCTGGATCGTTCCCGTTGATCCGGCCGATCTGGTTCTCGAAAATCACGCAGTGGTCGTCAATCACGGCCGCATCATCGACCTCCTCCCGCAGATCGAGGTGGCGGAGCGCTTTTCGCCACGCGAGCGCAAGCGCCTGGATCAGCACGTGCTGATTCCGGGACTCGTCAATTTGCATACCCATGCCGCAATGAGCTTGCTGCGCGGTCTCGCCGACGATCTGCCGCTGATGCAGTGGCTGCAGAATCACGTCTGGCCAGCCGAGGCGCAGCATGTTTCGGCACAGTTTGTCCATGACGGTACCCTGCTTGCCTGTGCCGAGATGTTGCGTGGCGGCATCACCTGTTTCAACGATATGTATTTTTTCCCGAGGGCTGCTGCCGAGGCGGCGATCGCTTCGGGAATGCGCGCTGCGATCGGCCTGATCACCGTCGACTTTCCGAGCAACTATGCAGCGGATGCGGATGACTATCTTGCCAAAGGGCTGGCCGTCCGGGACCAGTTGCTGGGGGAGCCGCTGCTGTCTTTCTGCCTTGCCCCGCATGCGCCCTATACCGTCGGCGAACGGAGCTTTGCCAGGGTGCTGACGCTGGCCGAACAGATCGAACTGCCAATCCATCTCCATTTGCATGAAACTGTCCAGGAAATAGACGGAAGTCTGCAACGCTTCGGGATGCGCCCGATCGAACGTCTCTGCCGCCTCGGTCTGCTGAGTCCGGCCCTGATCGCCGTGCACGCAGTGCACCTGGACACTCACGAGATCGAACTACTGGCGCAGCACGGGTGTTCCGTAGCGCACTGTCCCAGTTCCAATCTGAAGCTTGCCAGCGGCATTGCTCCGATCACGGAGCTGTCTGCCAAAGGCGTCAACATTGGTCTGGGTACGGATGGTGCGGCGAGCAACAACCGCCTCGACCTCTTTCAGGAGATGCGCCTGGCAGCCCTGCTCGCCAAGGAACAAGGCGGGCGCGCCGACGCCATCAATGCCCATCGGGTCCTGTATATGGCGACCCTTGGCGGCGCTCGCGCGCTCGGTCTCGACGCGTGTATTGGCTCGATCAGCCGCGGCAAGGCGGCCGACTTGTGTGCCGTCCGGCTCGACGATATCGCCCTGGTTCCCTGTTACGATCCGGTTTCACACCTCAGTTACGCGGTAGGCCGTGAGCATGTTTCCGATGTCTGGGTGGGCGGTCGAATGCGTGTTGAAAACGGGCAACTAATTGAAAACAACGAAACCGAATTGATAAAACTGGCCCTCTTGTGGCAAAATAAAATTCGTCCGTGATGAGTTCCGTCAACAACGAGGCATAAACAGGCCATGCGGACCAATCCCGCAGGCTCAACTAACGAGGGATACCTAGATGAACAGAACTGCAAAACACTCCATGATGGCCTTGCTTGCCGCTGCCACTGTCGGCTTCGGCGCCTCTCTCGCTCAAGCACAGACTTCGATTCCTCTGGACCGGGTGTACGTGATCGATCAACGCGGTGAAGTCGTGATGAGTGGCGCCGGCCTATGCTGGCGCACCGGATTCTGGACCCCGGCTGCGGCAGCCAACGATCCGGCCGGTTGCAAGTGCGACAAGGATCTGCTGCCGAAGGAAGTCTGCGAGCCCAAGGTGGCGGTGGCCGCACCTGGTGCAGCAGCGGCGGCGGTGGCCAAGCCGTCAGGCGACAAGATCACCGTTGCTGCCGACGCGCTGTTCGACTTCGACAAGGCGACGCTGCGTCCCGAAGGCAAGGCCAAACTGGACGAAGTGGTCGCCAAGTCCAAGGCCATCAAGCTCGAAGTGATCATTGCCGTCGGCCATACCGACCGCTTTGGTTCCGACGCCTACAACCAGAAATTGTCCGAGAAGCGCGCTGCTGCGGTCAAGACCTATCTGGTCAGCAAGGGAATCGAAGCCAACCGTGTCTACACCGAGGGCAAGGGCAAGAAGAATCCGGTCACCAAGCCTGATCAGTGCCCTGGCGCCAAGAGCAAGAAGACCATCGCCTGCCTGCAGCCTGACCGTCGTGTAGATATCGAACTCATCGGTACCAAGTAATCTGCTCGTGTTTACCGCAAGCCCTGCTTCGGCAGGGCTTTTACGTTATGGATATCCGAGACACCATGATCAACGCCGACCAGAGCGAACTCGAGAAATTCAGCCAGCTTGCACATCGCTGGTGGGATCCGGGCAGCGATTTCAAGCCGCTGCACGACATCAATCCGCTGCGCCTGAACTGGATCGACGACCAGTGCCAACTCGCCGGCAAGAGTGTTCTCGACGTCGGTTGTGGCGGTGGCTTGCTTTCCGAAGGGATGTGCGAAAGAGGCGCAAAGGTGACCGGCATCGATCTCTCGGAGAGGGCGCTGAGCGTGGCCCGCCTGCACCTGCTCGAAAGCGGGCAGGTGGTTGACTATCGCAAGGTCGCGGCCGAAGAACTGGCTGCTCAGGAGGGCGGCCGCTACGATGTCGTCACCTGCATGGAGATGCTCGAACACGTTCCCGATCCGGCCAGTACGATTGCCGCCTGTGCTGCGCTGGCCAAGCCTGGTGGACACGTGTTCTTTTCGACCATCAACCGCAATCCGAAGGCCTATCTGTTGGCGGTCATCGGCGCCGAATATCTGCTTCGCATGCTACCCAGGGGTACTCACGATTACGCCAGGTTCATCAAACCCTCGGAACTCCTGCGCTGGGCCAGAAGTGTCGGCCTCGATGCGCTTGACCTTCGCGGGATGACCTACAATCCCTTGACGGGGAGGTATGCTCTTGGACGCGACAGCGACGTCAATTACCTGCTGCACACCGTGAAGAATGTTTGAAGCGGTCCTGTTCGACCTGGACGGGACCTTTGCCGATACGGCTCCGGATCTGGCAGCAGCACTCAACCGCTTGCGTTCCGATCTCGACCTGGCGCCGGTTCCGGCGGGCCAATTGCGTCCCTTCACTTCGCAGGGGGTCCGGGGCATGCTGAAGGCGGGGCTGGGCATGCAACCGGGTGATCCGATCTATGCGGAGTTCCATGATCGCTTCCTGCGCTATTACAGCCAGGATATCTGCGTCGAGACGACGCTTTTCCCCGGTATTGACGAACTGCTTGGCTGCTTTGAGCGCCGCGGCTCGCCGTGGGGAATCATCACCAACAAGGCACAACGCTTCACCCTGCCGCTGCTGGACCAATTGGGTTACGCCAAACGTGCAGCCTGCGTGGTCAGTGGCGACTCTGCGCGGCGTGCCAAGCCCGCAGCCCAGCCGATGCAGCTGGCTTGCGCGCTGATTGCCAGGGATCCCGCGCACTGCCTCTACGTCGGCGATGACTTGCGGGACATTCAGGCCGGTCGAGCCGTCGGCATGGCCACCGTGGCGGTGCGCTATGGCTATCTTGGCGATGGCGACCCGATCGAAGCCTGGGGTGCCGATCATCTCGTCGATGATGCTCGGGAGATCGCCGCGCTGGCCGGCATCCACTGATCCGTGTCGCCGCGGTCGTGATGCGTTACAGTGTACGTATGCCACGAACAGCCTTGATCCTTTTCGCCCATGGCGCACGAGACCCGGAATGGGCCGAACCGATGCGCCGCGTCTGTGCGGCGGTGCGCGAACAGGCGCCCGAACTGCAGGTTGAGCTGGCCTTCCTCGAGTTCATCCCACCCGATTTGCGCAGCTGTGCCGAATCCCTCATCGCCGAATGCTGCGAACGTATCCTGGTCGTGCCGATGTTTATCGCTCGCGGCGGGCATCTGAAGCGCGATGTGCCGCTGCTGCTCGAAGAACTGCGGCAGCGTCATCCGCAAACATGCTTTGAACTTGCGGCGGCGATTGGCGAGGCCGAGCCCATCGTACAGGCGATGGCCAGGCATGCACTGACGCTCGTCAGCGACTAGCTCGATCGCGCGTTGCCGTGATGCGCAAACGAGCTTGCGGATTTTCGGACGAGGCCGATGCCTCCTGACATCAGCTTGTCGCCGATCGGTTATCTGGCGACACCGTTTCGGGACCGCTTCGGCATTCCTCGTCAGCCACGTCTGGCACCGCATGCGCGCGGTCAGCTGCGCCTGCTGCGTCCCTATGATCGGGAGGAAGCGGTGCGCGGCCTGGAGGACTTTTCGCATGTCTGGCTCAGTTTTGTCTTCCACCACAGCAAAGGGGCATGGCATCCGACGGTTCGACCGCCGCGACTGGGCGGCAATCGACGCGTTGGCGTATTCGCCAGCCGCAGTCCTTTTCGCCCGAACCCTCTGGGACTGTCGCTGGTCGAACTGCTGTCCATCGATACGCGTGCCGGTGTCGTACTGACTTTTGGTGGCGTAGACCTGCTTGACGGTACCCCGGTCCTCGACATCAAGCCGTACCTTCCCTTTGTCGAGAGCGAACCGGCGGCACGCGGCGGTTTTATCGATGGTCCTCCGTTGCAACTGGCGGTCGATTTCAGTGCACAGGCAGCGCTGCAGCTGTGCCTGCATGCGCCTCGCTGGCCAGACCTTGCTGCACTGCTTCGCGAGGTGCTGGCGCAGGATCCGCGTCCCGCCTATGCGAACGATCCGCTGCGACGTTATGGCTTTCGTCTTTACGATCTGGAAGTCAAATGGCGTTGCACGGGGATGAGGGCTGTCGTTGAAGAAATTGTGCCGGCTGTTGTCGATTGATTGCTAAGCCCGTGGGAGAAGCTAGCCCCGGTCAACGACCAGGCCTGCGGGCGGGCGATTTTCGTCCAGGGGACGACTGCGGTCGAGGTCCTTGGTGTTGCGGTAACACGCAGGTCACGGCGCCAGGCGTTCGCGAATCCATTGCTGATCGCTGTTCAGCCGGTAGCGCAGACGGTCGTGCAGACGGCTTTTTCTGCCCTGCCAGAACTCCCAGGTATCGGGACGCAGCCGGTAGCCGCCCCAATGAGGTGGACGCGGCGGCTGCAGCAGGAACTTCGCGCCATAGCGGGCAGCGTTGCCGACGAGTACGCTGCGGCCGGCAATGACCTGGCTCTGCGGACTCGCCCAGGCGCCGATGCGGGAATCGAGTGGTCGGCTGGCGAAGTAGGCATCGCTTTCGGCGGCACTCACTTTTTCGACGCAGCCCTCGATGCGCACGACCCGTTCCAGGTCGACCCAATGAAACTGCAGTGCTGCCCAGGGGTTGGCAGCGAGTTCGCGACCCTTGCGACTGTCGTAGTTGGTGAACCAGGTGATGCCATTTTCGTCGTAGCCCTTGATCAGCACCACGCGTGTGGACGGGCGCAGGCTGCTGTCTACCGTCGCCAGGGTCATGGCGTTGGGTTCGGGGACTTGTGCGCTGATCGCCTCGCTGATCCATTTCTCGAACTGCCTGAGGGGGTCGGCGTGTGAAGCGTCCTCGCTGAGTTCGGCGCGTTCGTAGCTTTTGCGGAGGTCGGCGAGCTTGGTCATCTTGTGTACGAGGATGAAAGAGGTGGAGCCGGCAGGGCTGGAACATGCAGTGCCTGATTATCGTCGATGCGCTACCCCTGCAGCCAGTCCTTGCGCAGGGAGTTGCGTTTTCGCTGCAACTGCAGCTGGTGGCGATCCTTGGCCGGCGCGCCGAGTTGAACCGCGAATTCCATCAGTTCGTCGCGTCGAAAGGCGTGCATGTGGACCGTTTCGCCGGCTTGACGGCGGCTCAACAGGCGATCGAGGGTCGATGGCGTGACTCGCAAGCCATCGATCGCCAGCAGCAGGTCGCCTGCCGACAATCCGGCGACCTGCGCCGGGCTGCCTTCGTATACCGTCGTCAACCGGACCTCGCTGCCGTCGCTGCCAGTTTTCACGCCGAGCGACGGGGTGGTGGAGTTTGCCGAACGCTTCAGCCGGATGCCAAAGGGTTGCAGCAGCCGCGCCAGGTCCACATCGGTCGTGCCATGTACGGCTTCGGCAAAAAAGTGCTCGAGGTCGAGGCCGGACAGTTCTTCGGCGAGCATCCGGATGTCCTCGTCGCCAATGCCGCAGCGCTGCTCACCCTGGCCATGGCGTTGCCAGAGCGCGCGCATCACGTCATCCAGTGAAATCCGGTTGCTCGTCTCGGCGCGCAGCTTCAGGTCGAGTGCCAGCGCCACCAGCGATCCCTTGGTGTAGTAGCTGACCACCGCATTCGGAGTGTTCTCGTCCGGCCGGTAGTATTTCGTCCAGGCGTCGAAACTCGATTCGGCAAGCGTCTGCCGCTGCCGACCGGGGTTGTTGTGGACCTTGTCGATCGTCCTGGCGACCAGCGCCAGCCAGTCCTTCAACTGGATCAATCCGCAGCGTAGCAGCGCCAGGTCGTCGTAGTACGAGGTGAAACCCTCGAAGGCCCAGAGCAGGGTGGTGTAGTTCTCGGCATCGAGATTGTAGGACGAGAATGCCGCAGGCTGGATGCGCTTGACGTTCCATGCGTGGAAATACTCGTGGCTGCACAGGCCGAGAAAGCTGCGGTAGCGCTCCGGTGTGCCGCGCATGCCAGAGTAGGGCAGATCGTCGCGGGCGCAGAGCAGCGCCGTCGAGGCACGGTGCTCTAGTCCGCCATACGCATCGTCGACGGCAGTGACCAGGAAAACGTAGTGCGGCATCGGTGCCGGTTCGCCGAAGAAGCGGATTTGCCATTCACAGATGCGCTGCAGGTCGGCGGTCAGGCGCGCCAGGTCGCAGTCATGGCGCCCGCTGATGGCGATCTCGTGCGGAACACCGCAGGCCGTGAATGTGGCCAGCGTAAAGGTGCCCATTTCGACCGGGTGATCGATCAGTTCGTCATAGTTGGCGGCTCGGTAGAGGCCGAAAGTGTGTTGCCGGGCAGTCTGGTCGCATGCCGGAGTGAGCGCGGTGGCGACACGCCACGCTTCGAAGTGCCTGCCGATCGGCCGCTGGATATCGACCAGACACGGCGAATGTTCGTGACCGAGGGCGCGCAGGAATACGCTGCTGCCATTGAAAAAAGCGTGTGTCTGGTCGACATGCGCAGCGCGTACCGAGAGATCCCAGGCGTAAACCTCGCAGATGACGGTGAGCGCCATATCCTTGCCGACCGGTGCAGCCTGCCAGCTGTGTTTGTCGATCTTGCTGAGCGGTACCACTTTGCCAGCAGTCTCGGCACGAATCGCGACGATGTGGCGCGCGAAGTCACGAATCAGGTAACTGCCGGGAATCCACGCCGGCAGCGCGAAACGCTGCCCAGCCGGGTCGGGTGCGGGAAGCGTGCAGCGCACTTCAAGCAGATGCGCTGCAGGCTTGCTCGGACGGATGCTGTAGCAGATATGCGCAGGCCTCATCGCTTGCCTCTGTGGGTCTGGTCAGGGTGTTTGCCGGAATGGTACGGCTTGCGTGCACTGCCATGCGCAATCGTCAGCCGCTTCAGAGAACGAGCAGCCGCCTGATCTCCGCCAGACCCGCCGAGAGCATCGCCAGATCCTGTGGCTCATTGCCCTTCAGTTCATCGAGCACCACGCTGGCTTCTGCGGTGGCCGGCAGGCTGCCGCCGAGAACCTGCCGCAGGAGGTGCTGCCGCAGACCGGCAAGTTCGCTGCCGAGCTGCGCACGGGCCCTTGCCTGCCAGCGGTTGCCGGCCGGCAGGCGGGAGACGGCAGCGGCCAACCAGTCCAGATCGATCCGCCCTTCGAGAATGGCGAGTGCTTCTGTCACGTCGTTCAATGGGCAGCCGCAGGCGCGCGCGAGATTCACCCGCTCGAACGCTGCCACGATCGCCGCACGCTCGTCGATCAACGCGGTGATGGCGACTGCGCCGCTCCTGCCCTGACGAATGCGGCCGATGGTTGCGACGACGGCACTGCCGTATTCGGTCATCAACTGAGCAATACGAGTGCCCCGCAGATGCTGCGTCAGCACCAGCGGTGTCGCCGCCGCCAGCATCGCCCGCAGCCCGGTCATCAACGCCAGTTGCCGGGTGGCATCGATGACCAGGTCCAGCGACTCGATTTCCTGCCACAGCGCTTCGGCGTCGAGCACGCTGCTGGCGGCATACCACGCGCCGGCCACTTGCGCCGCCGAGGCGCCCGTTTCATCACCGAGCTGCATGACAAAGGTCGTTCCCATGCGGTTCACCAGACGATTGACGAGCTGCGTGGCAATGATGTCGCGCCTCAAAGGATGCGCCGGCAGCAGTTCGCGGCAATGCGCGAGCAGGGGCGCCGGGAAGTAGGCCACCAGCAGTTGATGTACATCTTCGCTGTCGGGCAGGCTCGACGCCAGGAGGGTTTCCTTGAGCGCGATCTTGGCATAGGCCAGGAGCACCGCGATCTCCGGTGCAGTCAGGCCGCGCTTCTGCTGCGCGCGTTCGGCGAGGCCCTTGTCGTCGGGCAGGAATTCGATGCTGCGGTGCAGGGCGCCGCGGGCCTCCAGGTGGCGAATCAGACGGCCATGCACCTCGATCAGGCCCGCTCCGGCTGCCGCTTCGAGGGCAATCGCCTGCGTCTGCTGATAGTTGTCGGCAAGCACCAGCGACGCGACCGCGTCGGTCATCGAGGCGAGCAGCACGTCACGCTGCTTGCCGGTCATGTCGCCACGCCGGATCAGCCCGGCCAGCAGGATCTTGATGTTGACCTCGTGGTCGGAGCAATCGACGCCGGCCGAGTTGTCGATTGCGTCGGTGAATATCCGGCCGCCATTGAGAGCGAACTCGATGCGCCCCTTCTGCGTCAAGCCGAGGTTGCCACCTTCGCCGATCACCCGCGCCTTGAGCTGGCTGGCATCGACCCGCAGAATGTCGTTGCCGCGGTCATTGGCTTCCTGATGACTCTGGGAGCTGGCCTTGACGTAGGTTCCGATGCCACCGTTGTAGAGCAGGTCCACCGGCGCCTGCAGCAGGGTCTTGATCAGTTCGGGGGGCGTCATCTGGCTGGCAGTGCTGCCCAGCCACGCGCGCAGCTCGGGTGACAGCGGGATCGACTTGGCCGTTCGCGACCACACGCCGCCGCCCGCGGAAATCAGCGCCGGATCGTAGTCCGCCCACGAAGACCGCGGCAGCGCAAAGAGGCGTTGCCGCTCGGCAAAGCTGCGCGCCGGGTCCGGGTTCGGGTCGAGGAAGATATGCCGGTGATCGAAGGCGGCCAGCAGCCGGATTTCGGAAGAGAGCAACATGCCATTACCGAAAACGTCGCCGGACATGTCGCCGATCCCGACGACGGTGAACGGCTGCGTCTGCGTATCCAGACCGATTTCCCGGAAGTGCCGCTTGATCGCCTCCCATGCGCCTCTGGCGGTGATGGCCATTTTCTTGTGGTCGTAACCGACCGAGCCGCCCGAAGCGAAGGCATCGCCGAGCCAGAAGCCATACTCGATGGCGATGCCGTTGGCGATGTCCGAGAAGGTCGCCGTCCCCTTGTCGGCAGCGACGACCAGATAGGGGTCGTCGCCGTCGCGACGGCGCACGCCATTTGGCGGCACGACCTGGCCGTCGACTCGGTTGTCGGTGAGGTCGAGCAGGCCACGGATGAAGGTCGAATAACAGGCAATTCCCTCGGCCTGCAAGGCTTCACGCTCACCAGCCGCCGGCAGGCGTTTGCAGACGAAGCCCCCTTTCGACCCCAGCGGAACGATCACTGCATTCTTCACCATCTGCGCCTTGACCAGACCGAGCACCTCGGTGCGGAAGTCTTCCATGCGGTCGGACCAGCGCAGGCCACCGCGCGCCACCCGCGCACCGCGCAGGTGCACGCCTTCGACCCGCTCGTTATAGACGAAGATTTCGTAGAGCGGCGCCGGCGCGGGCAGGAAGGGGATGTCCCTTGACGAGAACTTGAAGGACAGGTAACTCTTGGCCTGGCCGTCACTGCCCGATTGATAGGCGTTCGTTCGCAGCGTTGCCTCAATGACCGTCTGCAGCGCAGAAAGAATGCGATCATCATCGGGATTGCTGACCTGCAACAAGGCCGTGCTGACTTCATCGGAAAACGCCCTGGCGCGTGCCTCGTCTGCTGCCGGAGAAAAGAGCGCTTCGAACAGGTCGACCAGTGCCCGCGTAATCCGGAAATGCGTCGCCAGACAGCGCTGCACATAGGCCTGGCTGAACGGCAGACCGGCCTGCCGCAGGTAACGGCTGTAGGCGCGCAGGATGCTGATCTGCCGCCCGTCGAGACCCGCCAGCAGGATCAGGCGGTTGAAACCGTCGTTCTCGGCCTGCTCGCGGAACAGGTTCTCGAGCAGGTCGATGAAGGATCGCCGGGTCGTCTCGTCATCCAGTGCCGCAGCCTGCGGCAAGCGCACTGCGAAGTCGGCAATGTGCAGGTCACTTCTGGGCAGGCTGAACGGCTGTTCGGAGAGTACCGTCAGTCCCATGTTCTCGAGTATCGGCAGAATCGCCGACAACGGTCGCGGCCTGCCGCGACGGAACAGCTTCAGGTGCTGGTGTGAGCCATCGTCGCCCTGGGCTGCGCTCAGCTTAACTTCGACACGGCCGCTCTGCTCGGCGGCTTCCAGGCGCTCGAGGTCGGACACCGCGGAAGCCGGTGTGACCCGCTCCTGATACGACAGCGGCAGTTCCAGCGAATAGCGACGCAACAGGCTGTTGCCGCGCTCCTCGCCATAGTGCCCGACGAGATTCTGTTTCAGTTCTTCGGCCCAGCCGCGCACGATGCGCGCCACCTGCCTTTCGATCGCGTCGGCATCGTAGCGGTAGTCGGTACCGACCGGCGTACGGGCGATGAAATGCAGACGCGCCAGCCGCGACTCGCCGAGCATGACAAAATAGTCGACGCGCTCGGCGGCGAGGCTTTCATGAAGGAGCGCCGAGATGCGCTCGCGGATGGTGGTGTCGAAACGGTCGCGCGGCATATAGACGATCGCCGAAACATAACGCCCCCAGGCGTCGTCGCGCAGGAAGATGCGTACCTGCTCGCGCTCATGCAGTGAGACGATGCCGCTGGCGATACGGACCAGATCCTGGTGAGCGATTTCGATCAACTCGTCACGCGGATAGGTTTCGAGTACGTTGAGCAGGGTCTTGTCGCGATGGCTACGCGGCAGGAAGCCAAGATCCTGCCGTACGGCGGCAATCTTGCGTCGCAGCAGCGGCACATCGGTTGCCGCCACATGGTAGACATGCGCCGTGTAGAGGCCGACGAAAGCACGTAATCCGACGAAATTGCCATCGGCGTCATAACGCTTGGCTGCAATGAAATCGAGGTAGGCCGAGCGATGAACCGTCGAGCGCGCGTCTGCCTTGACCAGAATCACGGGCAGGGAATCTCTGGCCAGTTCCGCGACGACGCCGGGGATTCCCGCCAGGCAACGGCCAAAGCGGGGATGGTCGGCGTTTCGGAGAATGCCGAGTCCGCTGCCGGCAACGCGCGCGAGCTTGCTGTCGCCGACGGCCGCCTGGTAATCCGCATAACCGAGAAAGACAAAATTGTTGGCAGCGATCCAGGCCAGATACGCTGCGGCTTCGTCGGCCTCGGCAAGCGTCGAAGCGGCCATCTCGGTGTGTGCTGCGCGCATGCGCTCGTGCATCGTCGGGCCATCTTCGACGGCCGCACGCACGTCAGCGAGCACGCCCAGGATTTCCTGATGCAGGGTGTCGATCAGTCCGGCCTCGCCAATGCGATCGATCTCGAGGTGGATCCAGGACTCCGGCTGACTGCCGGCAGCGCCACGCGGCCGCGTGGCCTGCAGCGTGCCATCGTCCTTTCGCTCGGCGCCCAGCAGCGGATGCAGCAAACGATGGATCACCAGTCCATGGTGGTACACCAGCATGGTGATCGAATCGACCAGAAACGGCATGTCGTCGGTGACGACATCGATCACGGTGTGCGGAGAGTGCCAGCCATGCCGGTCAAAATCCGGGGTGTAGAGAGCGGCTGCGGCTTGTTTCGGCGCGCGCACCTCGCCCAGCCGAAAATGCTGGACGGCCGCCCCGAGAAGCTCTTCGGGACTCGCGTCCGTGGCGCCGCCCAATTCTACATCGACGAAGTAGCCATCGAGGAATTCGCCGATGCGCGCCGAAAGATGCTGCTGCTCGGCGATTTCGCGCAGGTTGCGGCGCAGGTTGTGTGTGGACTCGCTGACCAGTGCCATGCCGTTCTCCTTCTCTCGAATCGATCGGGTACTGCCTCTCTGGCCACAGACGCCTGCGCCACTCCAGGCAAGCCCGGAGTCAGACGGTACTCAATGGTGCAGAATCTTGGCCAGGAACTGTTGCGCTCGCTCCGAACGAGCGTGATCGAAAAAGGCTTCCTTGCTGTCGTCCTCGACGATACGACCCTGGTCCATGAAGATCACCCGGCTGGCGACGCGTTTGGCGAAGCCCATCTCGTGCGTGACGCACATCATGGTCATCCCCTCCTGTGCCAGTTCGGTCATCACGTCGAGCACTTCGTTGACCATTTCCGGGTCGAGCGCCGAAGTCGGTTCGTCGAAGAGCATGCAGATCGGGTCCATGGCCAGCGCCCTGGCAATTGCCACACGCTGCTGCTGCCCACCGGAAAGCTGGCCCGGATATTTCTCTGCCTGCGCGCGCAGGCCGACCCGATCGAGCAACTTGAAACCCTTCTCGCGCGCCTGCTCCTGGGTCCGCGCGAGCACCTTGGTCTGGGCGATGGCCAGGTTGTCGATGATGCTCATGTGCGGAAAGAGTTCGAAATTCTGGAAGACCATGCCGACCGTCGAGCGCAGCTTGGAAAGATTGGTTTTCGGATCGCCGACGGAAACGCCATTGACGATGATTTCGCCACTCTGAAAGGGTTCGAGGCCATTGACACACTTGATCAGCGTCGACTTTCCCGAACCAGACGGGCCACAGACGACGATTACTTCGCCCTTGTGCACCTGCGTCGTGCAGTCGGTGAGGACCTGGAAGGAACCGTAATGCTTGCTCACCTTGTTCATCGTAATCACGAAAGTCTCCTCGATTCATTGCTGCAAGTGGCATCAGGCCGTCTTGAGCTTGTTCTGGTAGTGGCGAACGATTCGCGACGCAGTGAAGCAGATCACGAAATAAACGGCACCGGCAAAGAGCAGCAACTCGACCAGGCGCCCGTCACGGTCACCCACCTTGTAGGCGGCGCCGAAGAAGTCGGCCAGGGCCGAAACATAGACCAGCGAGGTGTCCTGGAAGAGGATGATCCCCTGCGTCAGCAGCAAGGGAACCATGTTGCGAAAAGCCTGCGGCAGCACCACCAGGCGCATCGCCTGGCCGTAGGTCATGCCGAGCGCGCTGGCGGCACCCATCTGCCCTTTCGGAACCGACTGGATGCCGGCACGGATGATCTCCGAGTAGTAGGCCGCCTCGAACAGGGCAAAGCCGGCAATCGCCGAGGAAAGGCGCATGTCCGAACCGCGCGGGAAGCCAAAGAGGCTTTCCAGCAGATGCGGCACGATCAGGAAGAACCACAGCAGCACCATGACCAGCGGAATGGCCCGGAAGAGGTTCACGTAAGCGGCTGCAAACCATGACAGGGGCGTCACCGAGGAGAGGCGCATGAGCGCCAGCAGCGTTCCCCAGACGATCCCGAAAACCACCGCGCTGAGTGTGATCTCGAGGGAAATCTTCATCCCGTCCCAGAGGAAGGGCAAGGCATTGGGGATCGAAGACCAGTCGAATTCATGCATCTCACTTGCCTCCGATATAGCCGGGAACGCGCACCTGCTCTTCAACCCAGCGCATGCCGAACATGACGACGACGTTGATCAGCAGATAGGCGAGCGTCACGGCGATGAACGACTCGTAGGGCTGCGCAGTGTAATCGACCAGTTGCCGGCCCTGGGCGGCCAGTTCCAGCAGGCCGATCGTGGAACAGACGGCCGAGTTCTTGAAGATGTTGAGAAACTCCGAGGTCAGCGGTGGCACGATCAGGCGCACGGCCATCGGCAGCAGCACATAGCGATAGGTCTGCGACAAGGTGAAGCCCATCGCCAGGCCGGCGTTCTTCTGCCCGGGCGGCAGCGAGTTGATCCCCGAACGCACCTGCTCGGCAACGCGTGCGCTGGTGAACAGTGCCAGGCAGACCATCGAAGAGAGAAACTGCTGGACGATCGGGTTGCTCTGCTTGAAGGCGTTGCCCAGGTTCTCGGGCAGCAACTCGGGCATCACGAAGTACCAGAGAAACAGTTGCACGAGCAGAGGAATGTTGCGAAAGACTTCGACGTAGGCGGTCGCGAAGCCGGACAGCCACTTGTTCGGAACCGTCCTCAGAATACCGACGACGGCGCCGAGGACGAGCGCGATGAACCAGGCCGACAACGACAGGGCGATGGTGACCTTGAAGCCATAGAACATCCAGCCCAGGTAGGTGCCATCGCCGGTCGCCGTCGGCTGCAGAAAAATCCCCCAGTTCCAGTTGTAGCCCATCTGCGCTTCTCCTTGGAGCAAGGCAGCGACCGCCCGTCAAGGCGCCCTGCCTCCGTCTACGAACGGGGAATCAGTATTCCCAGAAAATCCGCTGCAGTTCCTTGCTGTCCTGGGTCTTGCTCAGGGCGACGGCGGCGAGAATGCGCGCCTTCTGCGGATTGAGGTCGTGCGCCACTACCCAGTCGTATTTGTCGTCAGGCTGTTCGGCGTTGCGCAGGACAAAGCCGCCGGCATTGACGTGCGATGAACGGATGATCTGAATCCCTTTACCGCGCAGTTCCTGCAGACTGGGCACGACGGCGCTGCTCACCGAACCGTTGCCGGTACCGGCATGGATGATCGCCTTTGCGCCTTTCGCCGCGAAGGCGCGATAGGCGGTATCCGAGGCATTGCCGGATCCATAGGCAATCTCGACCGACGGTAGGGTGTCGATCTTTTCGATGTCGAACTCGGAGTTGTTCGTGTGCCGCTTCGCCGGCAGGCGGAACCAGTAGTTCTTTCCTTCGACGACCATTCCGAGCGCTCCCCACGGGCTCTTGAAGGCCTCGGTCCGCAGGTTCACCATCTTGGAGACGTCGCGACCGCTGTTGATCTCGTCGTTCATCGTCACCAGCACGCCCTTGCCGCGTGCGTCCTTGCTGGCTGCGACGCTGACCGCGTTGTACAGGTTCAGCATGCCGTCGGCCGACATCGCGGTTCCCGGCCGCATCGAGCCAACGAGGACGATGGGTTTGTCGGTGCGCACCACCAGATTGAGGAAGTAGGCTGTCTCTTCGAGCGTATCGGTGCCATGCGTAATCACCACGCCATCCACGTCGCCCTGCTTGACGAGCGCCGCAACGCGCTTGCCGAGGGTCACCAGGTTATCGTTGGTGAAGCTCTCCGAGGCAATCTGGAAAACCTGCTCACCACGCACCTCGGCAATCGTCTTCAATTGCGGAATGCCGGCAATGAGCTTGTCGACCGGCACCTTGGCTGCCTGATAGGTGGCGCTGTTGGTCGCATCGGCACCGGCGCCGGCGATGGTGCCACCGGTCGCGAGGATGACGACGTTCGGCTTTTCGGCAGCCACGACAGCACTGCCGACCACGAGCATCGAGAGCATGGCCAGCAGCCAACGACGCAAGTCCTTTTTAAACATGGCTTCCTCCTTTGCGGGTGATGCATTGCCCAGGAGCCGCCCGGCCCCTGGCGCGGGACCTACTCGAAAGCCTTGTCGTTGGGATTCTTGTACAGCTTCTTGACGGCTTCCGAGAGCGGGAAATTGAGGTTCAGGCCTTTCGGCGGGATCGGCTGCAGAAACCACTTGGCATAGATTTTTTCGGCTTCGCCCGAGGTCATGGCCTTGGCCAGTGCACCGTCGACGACCTTCTTGAAGGCCGGGTCATCCTTGCGCAACATGCAGCCGTAGGCTTCAAACGACTGCGGCGTACCAACCACCACCCAGTCGCTGGCTTTCTTGGCCTTGGCCATTTCGCCGTAGAGCAGGGCGTCATCCATCATGAAAGCGACCGCCCGGCCGGTTTCCAGGGTCAGGAAAGACTCCCCATGGTCCTTCGCGCTGATGACGTTCATCTTCATCTGCTTTTCTTCGTTCATCTTGCGCAGCAGACGCTCGGAGGTGGTGCCGGCAGTGGTCACGACATTCTTGCCCGCCAGATCCGGAAAATCGTTGATCCCGGAATTCGTCTTGGTCATCAGGCGGGTGCCGATGATGAAGATGGTGGTCGAGAAACTGACCTGCTTCTGGCGCTCGGTGTTGTTGGTCGTCGACCCACATTCGAGGTCGACCGAGCCGTTCTGGACCAGCGTGATGCGGTTCGCCGAGGTGACCGGCATCAGCTTGACATCGAGCTTGGCGAGCTTCAATTCGGCCTTGATCGCCTCCACCGCCTTGAGCATCAATTCATGCGAGTAACCGATCACCTGCTGCTTGTCGTCATAATACGAGAAGGGGATCGACGACTCGCGATGCCCGAGCGTGATGACTCCGGTTTCCTTGATCTTCTTCAGCGTGCCGCTCAGTTCCTGGGCCAGAACCGGTGCCGACAGCAGGCTCGCCGACAGCATTGCTGCCAGCATAAGACCTCTGCAATGTTGGCTCATTGTGTCTCCTCCATGTGTTCTCGGGTAATTGATGGGTGAAATCCAGGGAAACCAGGCCATCCCCGATTCCCGGATGCTTCGATTCTGGCATGACTTGCGCAGGGATCCAAGCGCCAATTACATCATGATTCAGTCATGAAGGCTACCCACGTAAACCGGGACACTGATGTTGCCATAGGATCTCCAGATGAAGGGGGTAGAACCGAGGCATGGCCGCCGCCCGGGCCCGTCGCTGATGGCTTTGATGAGCGGGGTGCCTGGAAGAGTCATGACCATTCCGGTGGCGACGCTGCCAAGTGGTCATGATCTCCATTTTCCCCAATGTTGATTGACGAGCGTTGCTAATCACCAGCGACAGCGCGGCCGATCACCAGGCGCTGGATGTCGTTGGCACCTTCGTAGATCTGGCAGACACGGACGTCACGATAGATCCGCTCGACCGGGAAGTCGCTGACGTAGCCATAGCCGCCGAGAATCTGGATGGCGTCCGAGCAGACTTTTTCGGCCATTTCAGAGGCAAACATCTTGGCCATCGACGCTTCCTTGAGGCAGGGCTTGCCGGCATCCTTGAAAGTCGCGGCTCGCCAGACCAGCAAACGGGCGGCATCGATCTGCGTTGCCATGTCGGCGAGGCGGAAGCTCACCGCCTGATGCTCGATGATCGGCTTGCCGAAGGTTTCGCGTTCCTTGGCGTATTGCACCGCCGCTTCGAAAGCGGCACGCGCCATGCCGACCGACTGGGCAGCGATGCCGATGCGGCCGGCTTCGAGGTTCGACAGGGCAATCCGGTAGCCGTCGCCTTCCTTGCCGAGCAGGCAGGAAGCCGGAACCCGGCAGTTCTCGAAGAGGATCTGCGCGGTATCCGAAGCGCGCTGGCCCATCTTTTCCTCGATGCGGGCGACGATGTAACCGGGTGTCGCGGTCGGCACCAGGAAGCACGAGATGCCCTTTTTGCCGGCGGCCTTGTCGGTGACGGCAAAGACGATCGCCACCTGCGCGTACTTGCCGGTGGTAATGAACTGTTTGACGCCGTTGAGGACGAAATGATCGCCATCGCGGTCGGCGCGGGTGGTGATCGCCGCTGCATCGGAACCGGTATGCGGTTCGGTCAGACAGAAGCAGCCGAGCATCTGGCCGCGTGCCAGTGGTTTGAGCCAGTTTTCCTTCTGTTCGTCGCTGCCGTACTTCATGGTGATGCCGCAGGCCAGCGAATTTTGCACGCTGACGATCGTCGAGGTCGCGCCGTCGCCGGCGGCGATCTCTTCGATCACCAGCACCAGCGACAGGTAGTCCATGCCGGCGCCGCCCCATTGCTCGGGAACGACCATGCCCAGCGCACCGAGTTCGCCGAGTTCGCGCAGCGCATCGGCCGGGAAGGTGTGATGGCGGTCCCACTCGGCGGCGAAGGGTGCCAGGCGCTCCTGTGCGAAATCGCGCAGCGAATCGCGGATCATTTCCTGTTCCTGTGTCAGGATCATGCAGTTTTCTCCTTGCAGTTAATGTGAAAGTCGCGTCAGCGACTCACGAATCTCCCCTCCCCTTCGCGGGGGAGGGGTCGGGGGAGAGGGAGACGGTCATGACTTTCATGATTTCCTTTGTTTTGCCAAGTCATGACCGTCGACTCCGGCCGCAAGGCGCGCGCCGGCGTGATTGGTGATGATGACCCCGGCGATGACCAGCGTGCCACCGAACAAAACCACGACCCCGAGCCGCTCGTCGAGCAGCACGGCGCCAAGGATGACGGCGCTGACCGGGACCAGATTGATGAACGCCGCCGAGCGCGTCGCACCGATGCGTTGCACGGCTTCGGCATACCAGGTGAAAGCGAGGGCCGTACCGAAGAACCCGAGGAAAACGATCGCGCTCAAGCCACGCCAGGTGACTTCCGTCAGCACGAACAGCGAACCCTGCAGCAGCGCCGCGACGGTCAGCATCCCCCAGCCGGTGAGACTGGCACCGAAGGTCATCGCCAGCGGCGACAGCGAGCGCGTGCCGCGCCGGCCGACGAAAGTATAAACCGCCCACAGCACGCTGCAGCCGATGATCAGCCATTCGCCGAGACCGACCTCGCCAGTCAGCAGCAGACGGGGGTCGCCGTTGGTGACCACGAGCAGGCAGCCAAACATCGCCAGCGCGATGCCGGCAGCTTTCGTCGGCGACATCGGCGCCCTGAACAGGAGCCAGTCACCGGCCGCGACCACCGCCGGCGTCAGTGCCACCACCAGCGCGCCGCGGCCGGCCTCGATCATTTTCAAGCCGTAGAGAAAACACAGGTTGTAGAGAAAGATGCCGCTGGCGCCCAGGGCCGCGAGCGTCAGCCACTCCTTGAACGACCAGCGCGGCCAGCCTTCATGGATCACCACCAGCGTGCCGAGGAGCAGCGCCGCGAGCAGAAAGCGCCAACTGGCCACTGCCAGCGGTGAGGCCTCGCTGACCGCCACCCGGCCGGCAATCCAGGTTGCCCCCCAGACCAGGGCGGTGGCGAGCAGCTTGAGGTAGGTCGTGGGGGACGCCAGCGCCCGCTCGGCAGCCGCGTTCAAAGAGTTTCCGCAGTCGCGGCTGCTCTGCCGGGGCGGTGGGAGAATCGGCAGGTGCAGGGGAGTAGCCGTGAATGGTGCATGGCAGGCTCTTGCATGTGCGCGTCGCGTCTGCGATTCAGACCTGCAGCCCTGCGAGTGCCGCGACATAGTTCGGCAGCAGGTCTTCGCGGCGGTGCACCGTGAACCCGAGGTCACGCATCAATCCATCGCGCAGGCCGTAGATCCAGCCGTGCACGGTGAGCGGCTGACCGCGCTGCCAGGCGTCCTGGATGACGAAGGTCTGGCAGACGTTCGCCACCTGTTCGAGGACATTGAGTTCGCAAAGCCGATCATGTTGTCGCTCCTGCGGCAGTGCATCGACCAGTGCCAGATGTTTGTCGTGCACGTCGCGGACATGACGCAGCCAGATGTCGACCAGCCCGGCACGATCCCGATTGAGTGCCGCCTTGACGCCGCCGCAACCGTAGTGGCCGACGACCATGACGTGCCTGACCTTGAGGACATCGACGGCAAACTGGATCACCGACAGGCAGTTGAGATCGGTGTGTACGACGACGTTGGCGACGTTGCGGTGGACGAAAAGCTCGCCCGGCAGCAGACCGACGATTTCGTTGGCCGGCACACGCGAATCCGAGCAGCCGATCCACAGGTATTGCGGTGTCTGCAAGTGCGACAGTTTGAGGAAGTACCCCGGATCGATCTCCTGCATGCGACTCGACCAGGCGCGGTTGAAGTCGAACAGGTGAAAGAGGTTCTCGTTGACGACTTCTTCCTCCGACCAGTTTTCGAGATCGAGGGCGAGAAACATCGTGCCTTCGAGTGGCGTCTGGTAATAGGCCGGCGTTTCCTTGAAACCCAGTTCGCGATAGAGCTTGACCGCGACGCGCATCGCTGGCAGGGTGTCGAGCAGCAACTTGCGGTAGCCGATTTCCTTGGCCGCCTTGATCGCCGCCATCGTCAGCACGCGGCCGATGCCGAAACTGCGCTGGCTGGGCTCGACATACAACCGCTTCAGTTCGCAAAGGCCCGCGGAGAAGGGTCGGATGCCGACACAGCCGGCCGGCCGGCCATCGCGTTCGGCATAGAACAGGCGGCCGTCAGGCTGGGCGTAGGCGCCAGGTAGCGATGCCATTTCCGCTTCGAAATTCTGGAAACACAGGTCGACGCCGAGCCACGCGGCATAATTGCGGAAAAACTGGCGAACATGCTCGATGGCGGTGGTGTCGTTAGCGCTGAGGGCGCGCAGCGTGCAGGTCATGATATTCCTGGCAGTCTATAGGGTTTTACAGCGTTTCGGCAAAAAGCTCCCGGCCGATCAGCATGCGGCGGATTTCCGAGGTGCCGGCACCGATTTCGTAGAGCTTGGCATCGCGCCACAGGCGACCCGCCGGGTACTCATTGATGTAGCCATTGCCGCCGAGGATCTGGATCGCCTCGCCGGCCATCCAGGTCGCCTTTTCGGCAGCGTACAGAATGGCCCCGGCGGCGTCCTTGCGCGTCGTTTCGCCACGATCGCAGGCCGCGCCCACGGCATAGACGTAAGCACGGCAGACGTTGAAGGTGGTGTACAGGTCGGCGATCTTGCCCTGCATCAACTGGAATTCACCGATCGATTGGCCGAACTGTTGGCGGTCATGGATATAGGGCAGGGCCAGATCCATGACGGCGGCCATGATTCCCAGCGGACCGCCGGCGAGCACGGCGCGTTCGTAGTCGAGGCCGCTCATCAGCACGCGCACGCCGCCGTTCAGTTGGCCAAGGACATTTTCTTCGGGCACTTCGCAGTCATCGAAAAACAGTGGATAGGTGTTCGATCCGCGCATGCCGAGCTTGTCGAGCTTGGCGCCACAAGAGAAACCCGGCATTCCCTTTTCCACAAGGAAAGCGGTGATGCCTTTCGATCCGGCTTCGAGGTCGGTCTTGGCGTAGACCACCAGCGTGTCGGCGTCCCCGCCGTTGGTGATCCACATCTTGCCGCCATTGAGGATGAAGCGGTCGCTCTTGCGCTCGGCGCGCAATTTCATGCTGACCACGTCCGAGCCGGCGTTGGCTTCCGACATGGCGAGCGCCCCGACGTGTTCTCCGGAAATCAGTCTGGGAAGATAGCGGTCTTTCTGCGCGGCATTGCCATTGCGGCGAATCTGATTGACGCAGAGATTCGAGTGCGCGCCGTAGGAGAGGGCAACACTCGCCGAAGCCCGGGAGATTTCTTCCATGGCGATGATGTGTGCGAGATAGCCGAGGCCGCTGCCGCCGTACTCCTCCTCGGCGGTGATGCCGAGCAGGCCCATGCTGCCCAGCTTCCGCCAAAGATCGGCGGGAAAGACATTGTCACGATCGATGGCTTCGGCGCGCGGCCTGATTTCGGCAGTGGCAAAAGCCTGAACAGTCGCCCGCAGCATGTCGATGGTCTCGCCATGGGCAAAATTGAGGCTCGGGTATTGCATGTCTGTCGCTCCTTGATCAGGTTTTGGCGGGTTGTTTGGCATGCACGGCCATGATCGTTTGCTGCATCAGCGCGCACAGGTTCTTCCTGCCATGGTTTACGGCAAACACTTCGGCGCGGGTAATGATCAGCGTTCGCCCGTAGCGGACCACTGATCCCTCGGCAATCAACAGTTGTCCTTCGGCCGGGGCCAGCAGGTTGAGCTTGTACTCGACGGTCAATACCCCGGTGTCGGCCGCCGTCAAGGTATTGGCGGCGTAACCCGCAGCAGAATCGGCAATCATACCGACGATGCCGCCGTGAATGTAGCCATGCTGCTGCGTGACTTCGGGTTTGTACGGTAGATGAATCTCGGTGTAACCCGCCTCGACCACCGCCATGCGGGCACCGATCAGGTTCATGGCCTGTTGCCGCGCAAAGCTGGCGTGGACGCGTTCGGCAAAGTGGGGATCCTGGGCTTTGTGCATGGCTGCAAATTGTAAGGTTGTAATCTCGAAGCTTGTGCCGAGTTGCTTTGGCGCAGGACGGCACGGAACTGAATCACGTGTAGAATGGTGCAGGCTCGACGCTGCCGGTAGTCAGCCTCTGAGCGCGCCCAGTGTATAGATTTCAGCGTTTTTTACAATCCGCCCCGAGATGCTGCCAGATTATCCCTTTGCCACCCCACCCGCCGCTGGCGAGACCTTCGAGGTTTCTCCGGGTATCCACTGGCTGCGGATGCCGCTGCCCTTCGCCCTCAACCACATCAACCTCTGGCTGCTCGAAGACCATGCCGGGTGGACCATCGTCGATACGGGTTTCGCCCTCGATACGGTCAAGGAATGCTGGCAGCAAATCCTGTCCCGCCTGGTGTCGACGGCACGCGGCGGGAAAATCGTGCGCATCATCGTCACGCATTTCCACCCCGATCACCTTGGCCTTGCCGCCTGGTTGCAGGAGCGCACCGGTGCGCCGGTGTGCATGACGGTGGGCGAGTATCTGACAGCGCATGCGGTCTGGCACGAGGTGGGCGGCCACGGCAATCAGCCGATGTTGCAGCAGTTTCGTGCGCACGGCCTCGATGCCGACCGCTGCGCGGCACTGGAACGTCGCAGCGGTGGCTACAACCGCGGCGTACCGAGCCTGCCGACGCATTACCAGCGCCTGTTCGGTGGCGACCAGGTGGCCATTGGCGGACATCGCTGGCAAGTCCGCATCGGTTTCGGCCATTCGCCGGAACATGCGGCACTCTACTGCGCGGAACTCGGCGTGTTGATCTCCGGCGACATGCTCTTGCCAAAGATTTCGACCAATGTCAGTGTTTTTGCCGTCACGCCCCTGGCTGACTCGCTCGGCGACTACTTGCAGTCGATCGATCACTATCGCGAACTGCCTGCCGAAACCCTGGTCCTTCCCTCGCACGGACTGCCCTTCCACGGCATCGAGAACCGGGTCAATGCGCTGCACGCGCACCACCAGGAGCGCTTGCAGGTTCTTGAAGAGCACTGCACCACTCCACGCAGCGCTGCCGAGCTATTGATGACCTTGTTCTCGCGGGATCTCGATACGCATCAGACGATGTTCGCCATGGGCGAAGCGATAGCGCACCTGAATCGACTCGAACATGCCGGACGTCTGCTGCGCGTCGAGGACGCGCATGGGCTGGTCCGTTTTGTCCGGAGACAAGCAGCGGTATCGCCCGCCTGACCCGGAAACATCCGAGGAGCATGTTTCAGGGGTGCGCGGCGCGCCAGTCAGCCAGCGCTGCGAGTGCCATGTCGAAGGTCGGCAAGAGATCGACGCCGTCCAGTTTTACCAGCCGTTGAATGCCGGCGCCGCCGGCCCAGAGGGCTGCCTCCGGTGGCAGAACCATCCGCAACTGTTGCAGCAGGACGGCAATCTGGCGTTGCGGAAAAGCGACCGAGAAAGAGAGGGCAACGATGTCGGTGCGGTGCGCGCTGGCAGCGCGGCCGATTTCGAGCAAGGGCATCTGTGCGCCGAGAGGAATGCAATCGGCGCCTTCGAGCGCGAATAGCGCCTCGGCCATCAGCAGGCCGAGCACGTGCTGTTCGTCCGGTACGCTGGTAAGCAGGATGCGCGGCCTGCTCCGGCCGACGGGAAGCGTGGCGATGGCCTGGCGCAACAGGCGCTTGGTGAGTTCGGTAAACAGATGTTCATCGAATATCTCGAAGCTGCCGTCCTCCCAGGCTTCGCCGACGCGCCGGGTCAGCGGCGCCACCGAGTCCTGGACAAAACGTTGCAGGCCCTGTCGGGCAAGGCGCTGCTGCATGGCCTGCTGATAAGCGGCACCATCGCGCTGTTTGATCAGCGCGAGCAAAGCCCCGAGTTGCTCGACTTCCCCATTCTCCCCCGCAGCACGCGGCACCAGAGAACGCCCGGCAAGCCCGCTCAGTTCTTCCGTGGCTGTCGCGATCAGTTTCCCCGGCCGGTGGCCCTGATCCATCAGGCGTTTGATCAGGCGCAAGCGCTCGACCTGCTCGGCCGGGTAGCTGCGTTCGCCATTGGCGTCGCGGCATGGCGCCGGGAAACCATAACGGCGTTCCCAGACGCGCAGAACGTCCTTCGATAGGCCCGTGTCACGTTCGACGGCAGCTATGCCAAAATCGGGAATATTCATTTTTGTCCTGAACAAAAATTAGACAAATCGTTGACAAGTTTCAAACCGAGAGATAGGATAGCTAAAAATGGATAATTTGTCTAGGACAAAATTTCGGAAGGGTGGACATGATTGAGAATCTCTGGCGCTGCAGCGGATTGGCAGGGCTGCTGCTCCTTGCTTTGCCATGGCTCCCGGCGCTGCCTGCCCCGCGTTGCTCGACGACAGCTTTCCAGGCCTGCTCGACGGCAGGCCACAATCGCTCTGATCGGAATGCGGGCACCTTGGCAGAGCGAGTCGAAGCCGGTCGCCAGCGAACTGACGAGCGTCTGAGGTCGCGATGACTGCCCCACGCCTTCTGATCGGCCACGTGATGCACCGGCGCCTGCGACCGGCGGTGCATACCTTCGTCTACCCGGTATTCTTCGTGCAACTGCCGTTGGCCGACCTGGCCGCAGCCTGTGGTCCGCTTTTTGCGGTCGACCGCGGCAAGCTGCTGAGTTTTCACCAGAAGGACCATGGCCCGCGCGACGGCAGTCCGCTGTTGCCCTGGATGCAGAGCCTGCTGCGCGAGCGTGGTCTGCCCGACGATGGCGAAATCATCCTGCAATGCTTTCCTCGGGTTCTCGGCTACGTCTTCAACCCGGTCAGCTTCTGGTTCTGTCACAACCGTGCCGGCGAACTGATCGCCGTGCTTGCCGAAGTCAACAACACTTTCGGCGGCCATCACGGCTACCTGCTGCATCACCCAGACGCCGCGCCCCTGCTGGACGGTGAGGTGCTGCAGGCGAGCAAGGTGTTTCATGTCTCGCCGTTCTGCGAGGTCGAGGGAGGCTATCGCTTCCGCTTCGATCTGCAACGCCATTGCCCGCGCATGCGCATCGATTACGACGATACCCAGGGCGAACTCTTGTTGACTGCGATTTCGGGCAAGCCGCAGGCGTGGTCGACCCGGGCCTTGGCCTCCGCCCTTCTGCGCATGCCCATACTGACTTTGGGAATCATGGCCCGCATTCACTGGCAGGCGCTCAGATTGTGGCTCAAGGGCGTGCCTTTTCATGGCAGAAAAACCGATTTCCCATTACAGGAACCGAGCAAATGAATACCCTGACCCTGCGCCAGGCAGTGCCCCTGGCACGCGATGCCCGTCTGGTCTTCGACTTGCTGGAACGATTGCAAGGGGGTCTTCTCGAAGTGCGTCTGCCGGACGGTTCAAGCCGCCTGTTCGGCGACGGCGAGCACGGCGTCACTCTGCAGGTGCACGACGAGGCGATGTTCGCTCAGGTGCTTGCCCGTGGCGATATCGGCCTGGCCGCCGCCTATCTCGACGGCGCCTGGAATTCGCCGGATGTCACCGGTCTGCTGACCCTGCTTGCAAAAAACCGCTCTGCGCTACGCTTGGCGGTCTATGGGCGCTGGCGTCACCTGCTCGCCGCACGTATCCGCCACCTGCTCAACGGCAACAGCCGCGCCGGCAGCAAGCGCAACATCATGGCCCATTACGATCTCGGTAACGAGTTCTACAGACTTTGGCTGGACTCCGGCATGAGTTACTCCAGCGCGCTCTATGGCGGTGTGGACGCGGTCGATCTCGAAACCGCGCAGATCGCCAAGTATCGTCGCATCCTGAGCCGATTGCAGGCACAACCCGGACAAAGCGTTCTGGAAATCGGCTGCGGCTGGGGCGGTCTGGCGGAAATGGCCGTGCGGCAGGGCCTGCAGGTGACCGGCCTGACGCTCTCGCCGGCGCAGCTCGAATGGGCTCGCAAGCGCGTGCCGGAGGCCGACCTGCGGTTGCAGGACTATCGTGACACCCGTGAGAAGTATGACCACATCGTTTCGATCGAGATGTTCGAAGCCGTCGGCGAGCGCTGGTGGCCGACTTATTTCCGGACCCTCGCCAAGGCGCTGAAACCGGGCGGCCGCGCGGTGATCCAGAGCATCACCATCGGTGACGAGCTGTTTGCCGACTACCGCAAGGGTACCGACTTCATCCAGCAGTACATCTTCCCCGGCGGCATGCTGCCGTCGCCGTCGGCTTTCCGCGCCGCTGCCGCGCGGCAGGGGCTGGCGGTGCAGGGCGAACATGCCTTCGGTGAAGACTACGCGCGGACGCTGGCGGAATGGCGGCAAGCCTTTGACCGGAACTGGCCGCGGATTGCGGCGCTGGGTTTCGACGAACCATTCCGCCGCCTCTGGCGCCTGTACCTTTGCTATTGCGAGGCCGGCTTCCTGGCCGGAAACATCGATGTCTTCCATTTCGAACTCACGTATCGCTAGGCGCCGTTTATTGCTCGCGCTCGCCGCCTGGCCGCTGGCCGGACTGGCGAGCAGCGGCCCGGAAATCCTGACCGCCGGCTTCAAGCGCTGGGGTAGTGGCGAGTTCCGCCGCTTTGGCTTCCTCATCTACGAGGCGACCCTGTGGGCCGCCGGCGAAGATCCCGTGCGCCCGCCGCTGGCCTTGAAACTGACGTACAAGCGCCCCCGAGTTGCGAGCGGCCTTGCTCAAGCGGCCGCTTTCCTGAGCTGATGGGCACCGAACGTATCCTCGCCTACGGCCTGCTCGGTCTGCCGCTGGCTTTTGCGGCACTGCCGATCTACGTGCACGTGCCGCGTTTCTATGCGGAAGCGGCCGGCATGGAACTGGCGCTGCTCGGCGCCATCCTGCTCGGTGCGCGCCTGTTCGATGCCGGCATCGACCCCTGGCTGGGCTGGCTCGCCGACCGGGTGGCGCGCCCGACGATGGTGGCGCTGGCTTTGCCGCCTTTCGCCATCGGCTTCGTCGCGTTACTCAATCCGCCAGCGGAACATGCCGGTGTCTGGTTGCTGGGGTCGCTGGCCCTGACCTATGTCGGTTTCTCGGCCGCCTCGGTCGCCTACCAGGCATGGGGCGCGGATGTCGGTGTCGATTCCGGACTGCGCACGCGCTTGACCGCGGCCCGCGAAGGCTTCGGGCTGATCGGTGTGGTGCTGGCGGCAGCCTTGCCAGCGTTCCTGGCGGCAAACCTGAACGAAGGAATCTCCCGATTGAGCTGGGTGCTGCCACCGCTACTGCTGTTCGCCGCGGCGGCTACCTTCAGCCGGGTTGGTGCCGGGCGGCAAGTGCCAGCCATCAGCCCCCCCTTGTGGCCCAGCCTTCGGCAAGTTCTCGGCGATTCAACCTTCCGCCGCCTGCTTGGTGTCTTTGTCGCCAACGGCATCGCCGCTGCGCTACCGGCGACCCTGTTCCTGTTTTTTGTCGCCGACGTTCTGCAACTCGAAACGGAGAGTGGTCCCTTGCTGGCTCTGTACTTCGTCGCCGGCGCCGCGTCGCTGCCGCTGTGGGTGCAACTCTCGGCCCGTTTTGGCCGGGTCATCGTCTGGCTGGGCGCGATGGGGCTGTCCATCGTCGCCTTTGCCGGGGCAAGCCTGCTCGGCCCTGGTGATCTCTGGGCTTTTGCCGCCATCTGCCTCGCTTCCGGACTGGCGCTGGGAGCCGATCTCGCGCTACCAGCAGCGATTGCCGCCGACCTCGGCGACCGCCAGGGACAGGCCGGCGCCTGTTTCGGAGTCTGGAATCTGGTGGCCAAACTCAACCTCGCGCTCGCCGCCGGACTCGCTCTCCCGCTACTTTCCCTGCTTGGTTATGTGCCGGGTGGCGGTGGCGCGCAGGGGCTGGCTGCGCTGACTCTTGCCTATGCCCTCCTGCCGCTGGCTTTCAAGGCGCTGGCGGGCGCGCTGCTCTGGCGCTGGCGTCACTCTCTGGAGAATCTGACATGAAACTCTTGCTGGCTGCAGCCTTCCTGAGCCCGCTTGCGCTCGGCGTAGCGGGCTGCGCCTCGAACGGGGTCGAGCAATACCGTGCCGAGCAACCCGCTCTCGACCTAAAAACCTATCTGAATGGCACCCTCGACGCCTGGGGAATTTTCCAAGGACGCTCCGGCGAAGTGAAAAAGCGCTTCCACGTGGTGATCGAAGCCAAGTGGGAGGGTGATGTCGGCGTGCTTGACGAGAATTTCAAATGGTCGGACGGCAGCACCTCGCGCCGGGTGTGGACACTGACCCGGCAGGCCGATGGCAGTTTTCTGGGGCGCGCCGACGACGTCATCGGCGAGGCGGTCGGCGAAGTGGCCGGAAATGCGCTGCGATGGCGCTATGTACTGGCGCTGCCGGTTGATGGCAAGACCTATCATGTTGATTTTGACGACTGGATGTTCCTGATGGACGACCGGGTGATGCTCAATCGCTCGTCCATGCGCAAGTGGGGCTTCAACCTTGGCGAAGTCACGTTGACCTTCGTCAAGCGATGAACCCAACCATTCATGGCTGGCGTGGCCAACGCGTCAGAGCTTGCGTGGCGCGTTGGGTGGCGTCGATCCGGTGATCAACACGGGCTTCGTCGCGACGCCGCTGACCGCCAGGAACGACTTCCGGATGCCGGCGCTACTGACGCCAGAGCAGGCCGCAGTGGCGACGCTCGACGGCTTCAGGATGGGCAAGTTCGAGATTCATTATCCAAAACGTTTCACGCGGGTGCTGAAATGTCTGTCGCTGCTGCCCTATGGCTGGTATTTCCCACTGCTTCGCCGCATTACCGGAGGCTGAGGTGAACGTAGACGAACTCGTTTGTTTCTATCATGAGCTGTCGCTCGAAAGTGTGGCCCGCCTTCCCGAGTTCTACAGTCGCGACGCCTGGTTCAAGGATCCGTTCAACGAGGTGCGTGGTGTCGCAGCCCTCCAGCGCATCTTCGAACATATGTTTCGGCAGGTCGCCGAGCCGCGCTTCGTCATCACCGAGCAGGTGGTTGCTGAAAACGGCGCGATGCTGGTCTGGGAGTTCTTCTACCGTGTCCGCCTATGGGGCAAGGGCGAGGTGCAAGTCATGCGTGGCGTATCGCACCTGCAGTTCGATGACCAGGGCAAAGTCTGCTACCACCGCGATTACTGGGATACCGGCGAGGAACTGTACATGAAACTGCCCGTGCTCGGAACCTTGATGCGGGGCTTGCGGAGGGCTCTGGCAGCCTGAAAGGGTGGTAGAGCTGCGAATCGGATGCTGGCCCAAGATGTTTGTGGACAGCCTTTACGACGGGTGGAAGTTCCTGCCCCTGGATGAACGGCTAGGCGCTTACGTGCGGCGCCGAACAGACTGTCAGACGGATCTTCCCCCCTCGCTCTAATAATTTCAAGCACTTAGCTCATTTGTAGGCATGTAACGGTACTAATGTTTTCAAGCACTTAAACAGCTACGGGGGAAGACCCGTCAGAGCGATCAGGCCGTCGGCTTCGGCGGCAAACATGTCGGCCAAACCGGCGTCGTTGATCCAGGCCCGCGTACTCCCTGCTGCTCATACGGATCCCTTCGGCGCTGCTCGTTGTTCGTTGCGACGGTCTGGCAAGGCCCGATGACGGTGCCGGCGCCATTCCTGCCGGCGTGTTATCGCAGCCGGTTGTCGCCGGCCGGGTTTACTCGCGCAGGCGAATGTGCTGTGATTGGGGTGCTTCGCCCGGACGGTCGTCCGGCGGCTGGCGAGTCGCGACGGATTCCCCGATCTGCGTTCTCGCAAAGTTCTTCGGCAACCTGTCATCTTTCCCATCAACCCATCCCCTTCTCGAACTGGAGATAGAAATCATGAAGACCCCCCTGCTCATTGTTTCCGCCTTGCTTGCCGTGGCTGTCGCCGCCTGTGGTCAGAAGGACGAGCCCAAGACCGAGGCCGCCAAGACCGAGGCCGCGCGGCTCGCCAAGGAGTCTGCGCAGAAAGCGGAGGATGCCGCCAAGAAAGCCGGGGCGGCTGTCGGTGCCGCCGCCGACGCGACCAAGGAGGCCGTCAAGGATGCCGGTGCTGCCGCCAAGGAAAGTGCCGCAAGCGCCGGTGCGGACATCAAGGACAAGACCAAGGAGGTCGTTGCGGCGACCAAGGAGGCTGGCAAGGAGATGGTCGTCAAGGCGGCGGACGCCACCAAGGAAGCCGCCGAAAAGACGAAGGAAGCGGTGAGCAAGTAGGCGCCGGGAGTTTCCGCGCGCCCGACATGTGGTTCTGCCGGCGCGGCTCACGTCTTCATCCTGGCACGGCGTCGGCGCAAACCGGGTCGTGTCCGGCAGGTCGCGCCGGTTCCTCGCGAGCCGCCGTGTGTCGGCGGCTCGCCGGCCCGCACCGATCTCACGGCGATGGCTCTTCGCGGTTCCCGGCGGGCGCGGCGACATGGGCGCGCAGGTAAGGGAAGAACTTGCGGTCCTCACCCAGCATGTGTCGGGTGACGACATCATAGGCAAGAAACTGGAACACGTCGCCGACCCCCTGTTTGCCGGTCCGATAGTCGTCGAGCAGGCGACGCGCCTGCGCCACAAGTTCACGATGCAGGACGGCGTGCTCGGCGGCGCCGGGATAGCCGGCGGCGAGAATGACAGATTCCTCGTCGGCAAAGTGCTGGGCAACATCAGTCGTGAGCGTTTCGACAATCAGGTCCAAACGCCGCGCCTCGTATTGTCCGAGAATAGCCGCCAAAAGCTCGTTGGCGTCGGCGAAAAGCTGGCGATGACCGCGATCGACGAGTTCGTTGCCGCATTCGTACGCCGACTGCCAAACGAGCTGAACGAAGTTGGCGACCACGTATCCCTGGGTGTCCGCGGGCCGGACCGCTTCCGGTGCGAGCTGGACCTGGTTGCGGCCACCGGTCTTTGCCCGATAGAGCGCCTCGTCGGCGCGTTGGAACCACTCTTCCCAGGTTTCACCGGGGCTGCATTCGGCTGCGCCGATGCTGACGGTAAGCTGCCCGATCAACGGAAAAGCGGCACTCGCGATCTGCCCACGCAAGCGTTCGGCAAGCAGCGCCGCCGTAGACCGGCCGGTGTTCGGGCAAACGACGACGAACTCCTCACCGCCCCAGCGCGCGAGGGCGTCCGTTCCCCGCAGGCGGCTCTGCAGCATTGAGGTCACGGCCTGCAGGATCTGGTCGCCGACGCCATGACCATGCTGGTCATTGATCGCCTTGAAGTGATCGATGTCGACAAGCAGCAGGCTCAGCGGCTGTTCGTATCGGTTCAGGCGGTCCATCTCGCTGCGAACGCATTCCTCGAGCCGCCGCCGGTTCCACGCGCCGGTGAGTTTGTCGGTGCTGGCCACCTGTTCGAGTTCGACGACCGTTCGCTGCAGTTCCTGATTCTCCTGGCGCAGGCGATCGAGTGTCTGCTGCATGGACGGGATCTCCGGCGATGGGAGCGTCTCATGGACGATCGAGGCAATCGACTGTAGCTTGTGGTCGGTGCCGAAGACTGACAGGTTGATCCACCGGCAACGGCTGATCCTGCCGTCGACGGGTATCTCGACTTCCTCGTACGCTGCCGGCGCACCGTCGAGGATGCGCTGGTCGCAACGGGCGAGCTGTGCCAGCAGGTGAGTCGGCAGGACATCGCTCTCCGATCGCCCAAGCAGACGCGTCGGACCCTGGCCGAGCAGTCGTTCCATCTCCCGGTTGGCCAGCCGGTAACGACCATCCAGGCCTTTGAGGCCGAAACCGACACCCGCGCTCGCGGGCATCAACAGCGACAGCAGTCCTGTCATCGGGATTACGTGATCCTCGGCGAGGGTGCGGATCAACTCGTCGTCGTTCATCGTAACTGGGGCCCGGTCTGTCTGCTGTTTGCAGGCTGCGGACGCGGGGCGAGGATGACCTGGTTGCGCCCCTGCGTCTTGGCCAGGTAGAGCGCGCGGTCTGCCCGGTTGACGAAGTCCGCTTTGGCGGCTTCGCCGCCAGCAGACTCGGGCTCGCTCAGGGTATCGCTCCAGTCCTCGAGCGAATCGCCGAAGCGCGAGACCTCGTGGCCCATTTGCGCGGCTGATTCGGAAACCTGATCCATGAGGTGGCCGACGCTTTCGCCGATGCGCAGGGCGGTTGCCGTGCCGAATTCCGCTGTGTAGCGGTCATAGAGGGCGTAGACGTCCGCGTCGTCCAGCCGCCGGCTGCGCTGCAGCAACTCATCGACTTCCGCCTGCAGATGCGGGTTGATGCCCGCTACATCCTGGTACCAGACGGCATGGCTCGCTGGGTGAAGAGGCGCCTGTTGCTGAGTCATGTGCTTGACGGCAAAACGCAGATACTCGGAGCTCTGCGTGGTTCTGTGGTGATTCCTCATTGTTGCCTCGCAATGTTGGTCTTGTCCGGACCGTCGACAGGGACTGTAGCGCACTTCGTGTCTTGTTTCGATGGCAGACTGATGCTGCCGTCGCGCAGGAGCATTTGCATCGCATCGGGTGGCAGCAGCTGGCTGAGAAGATAGCCCTGCAGCTTCGGGCATCCCGCCTTACAGCCCCTGCACTTGTCGCGACTCGGGCTCCATCAGAATGTTTTCGGTCAGTTCCAGCTCGAGTTGCTCGGTATTGATGCCAGTTTCGGCAATCGTCGCCGCAACGCTCGCGAGGAAATCGGGTGCGCGTAACTGGCGTGCCGCCAGCGCCGAACGCCAGACGTAGCGCGCCCGATGGCCGAAGATCGGCCAGTTGATCGGCTTGGCGACAAAGTCGTTGGCGCCGGATGGTGGCGTGTCCGCTGCCACGCACTTGCGGCAACACCCAGCGCTGGCACTTGGCGTAGAATGGCCGCATCATGAGTTCGACTCACCTTCCCGACTACGCTGGCGGCAGCATCGTCAATCTGGTGCAGAGCATCGCCACGGCCTGCGGCAGCACCAGCAGTCCATATCCACCGCTGCCTGCGTTGTCGGCGGCGCAACTGGGCCGGGCGCGGCATATCGTACTGCTGGTCATCGATGGGCTGGGGCAACGGACGCTGGCCAGACACGCCAGCAGCCCACATCTGCAACACCACCTGCTCGGCAGCATGACTTCGGTTTTTCCGTCGACCACTGCCAGCGCCATCACCACCTTCATGACCGGCCTCGCGCCGGCGCAGCACGGTCTCACCGGTTGGCATATGCATCTGGACGAGATCGACCAGACCCTGGCAATCCTGCCGCTGACACCCCGACTGGGGCCGCCCCGGCTGTCGCCGGCCGCTCTGCCGTCGCGCCTGTTCGAGCATCCGTCGCTGTTTCAGAGGCTGGATCGCGAGTCCTGGGTGGTGGCGCCACAGAGCATCGTCGGCAGCGCCTTCAACGCCTGGCACTCGCGTGCGGCGCAGACGCTTGCCTACAGCTCGGTCGCCGAGATGTTTGCCTGTCTGGGCGAACTGCTGCAGGAAACGACCCGCTCGCGCTATGTCTATGCATACTACCCCGACCTCGACAGCTGTTCGCATCATTACGGCACCGACAGCCGCCAGGCACAACAGACGCTGAGCGCAGTTGACACCCTGTTCGGTGAGTTGCTGCGCAAGCTGCGCGGCAGCAATACCTGGGTGCTGCTCACCGCCGACCATGGTTTCATTGATTCTCCCCCCCGCCGAGTCATCAGTCTCGACGACCATCCACAGCTCGCCGCACTGCTGCTCCGGCCCTTGTGCGGTGAGCGCCGGGTCGCCTATTGCTACGTCGCCGCGGCTGATCGGCCAGCTTTCGAAGACTATGTGCGCCGCCATCTTGCCCGCGCTGCCCACCTCTACGCCAGCGACCGGCTGATCGCAGGCGGCTGGTTCGGTCCTCCACCCCACCATCCGCGCCTCGCATCCCGGATCGGCGACTACACCCTGGTGATGAAGGACAACTGGACGATCAAGGACTGGCTGCCGGGAGAAAAGCATTTTGCAATGCTCGGCGTACATGGCGGCATCAGTAGCAGCGAAATGCGCGTTCCGCTGATCGCGCTGCTGGCCTAACGGTCATTCATGACTTGTTGACTGCCAGGAGCAGCGGCTTGCCCCACGTATAGCGTATACATTCCACAAGGAGTTTAGCAATGGCCAACGACCCTGCCAAAACCGCACACACCGATCGTCTGATCGCCGACGCCATCCGCAACCGCCTTGGCCGCGAGGCGGGCTATCGTGAACAGGCTCTGAAAATCTACCCGTGGATCTGTGGTCGCTGCGCCCGTGAGTTCACGCAACAGAATCTGCGCGAACTCACCGTTCACCACCGCGACCACAATCACGATAACAACCCCGGCGATGGCAGCAACTGGGAGCTGTTATGCCTCTATTGCCACGATAACGAACACGCCAGGGAACTCGACGCCGCAGCGGCACGCCAAGCCGGAATCACTTCGCTTGGCACGACCGCCAAGGCGCCGGCGACAGCGCAACCGTTCGCGAATCTCAAGGATCTCCTGAAAGGCCGCTGACCCTGCGCTGCCAGGCTGCCCGGACGAGTGCCGGTTGCCGGTTCGGCGAGCTGGCGTACCCTTGCGCGCTGTTTTCAGGCAAAATTCGATTCCCTGCCGGCCGGCACCGTGCCGCCTGGCAATATTTCTGGCAAATCACGCTCGGCCACCGCTGTGCATCGTATGTGGGAGCAAGACAGAGTGCGCAATGAAGACTGCTTCCGCATCCTCGAGGACATCGCCCGCGACCTGTCCGGCGAGGTCGTTTCTTTTCCGACTTTCCTCGATATCACCTTTCAGGTGCGTACCGCGCTCAGGAAACCCGATCTGACCATCGAACATCTGGGGAGGCTGATCAGCGCCGAGCCCTTGATGAGCACCAAGATCATCCGTCTGGCCAATTCGGTGGCGATGAACCCATCCGGAAGGGCCATCGTCGACGTCAATAGCGCGATTGCCCGGGTCGGCATGGAGGTCGTGCGCAGCGTTTCCTTTGCCGTGGCCATGGAACAACTGCTGAGTTCGAAGAAGATGGCACCATTCGAAGTGCTGTCGAAGCGCCTGTGGGAACACACCATGCAGGTTGCCGCACTGTCACGCGTCCTGGCGCGCCGGCTGACCAAGGTCAGTCCCGACGAAGCGATGTTCGCCGGCCTGGTGCATGACCTGGGTGTTTTCTATCTGCTCTCGCGGGCCGTGAATTTCCCTGCCCTGGTCGACGAACCCGCTGAACTGCATGAGTTGCTGGTGCAATGGCATGACAGTATCGGACACGCATTGCTGGCGGCGATGGGGATGCCGGAGGAATTGCTGGTGGTGGTGCAGGAGCACGAACAGGATCGTACGATAGTCACCCTGAAAACGCTGGGGGACGTGCTGTTCGTCGCCAACAAGCTGGCCAATGTGCAGCATGGATGGCGGGACAGCCTGTTTTGCGAGCCCCTTGACCCCGCCAGGTTGTCGGAGTTGTTCGACGCCGAGGCACTCAAGGCTGTGCTTGCCGAGTCCACAGAAGATCTGGCCTCGCTGAAGAGCGCACTCAGTACCTGATCTCGCCGAAAGGCGCTTCCCGAGCAGCCGCTCGCTCGATGACTGCCCGCGCAGCGCGCTACAGCCGCCGGATCATTGCGAGCAGACCGGTGGTCGATGTCTGGTGAATGAACGGCAAGGACAGTACACGCCCACCCCAGCCGCTCACTTCTTCATTGCCGACGATTCTCTCGACCGGCCAGTCGCCACCCTTGACGAGGATGTCGGGCCGGCAATCGAGAATGCGCTGCAAGGGCGTATCTTCCTCAAACCAGGTTACCAGCGTGACGGATTCGAGAGCGGCAATGACCGCCAGACGATCGCGCAGGGGATTGACCGGACGGTCGTCGCCTTTGCCAAGTCGTTTGACCGAAGCATCGGAGTTCAGCGCAACGATCAGCGCCGCGCCGAGTGCGCGGGCTTCGGCGAGGAGGTTGACATGGCCGCGGTGCAGCAGGTCGAAGCAGCCGTTGGTGAACACCAGCGGACGCGGTGCGCCGGTAATGCGCGCAGCGAGTTCGCCGGGGGAAACGATCTTGCTTTCGAAAGCAGGCGCTTTGATCGATGGTCTAGGCGTTGGATCGGGCATGGGTGACTCCACAAAGGCGCTCATCGTACAGGCTTTCCAAATTCGCGCGCAGCACCGATATGATTACTTCTACATTAACAGATTCTAATCGAAAGAGCGTTTGGCAGCAGATGAACGCGGCACTGCGGACGTACGATCCCGTGTATGCGATGCGCAGCCGTGCAGCGGCAGAATAAACAGACCCCGCTGCAGCGGGGTCTGTATGAGTGGTGTGATTACGCTTGTTTGCGGCGGCTGAATCCGAGTCCTGCCAGACCAAGGCTAAGGAGCGCAAGAGAGGCGGGTTCGGGAACCGCGTCAGTGAACGAAATATTGTCTATCGCCTCGAGCAGACCGATCGGTGTTCCGTCCGCCTTCCCGTACCAGAACAGCGCGCTGTCGAAACTGGCAGTCGAAATGCCGATCGACTGGTCGGTCAGGTCGTTGCGGTTCATGACCACGCTCGCGAGACCAACAGAAGTGACGCCGCTGAACACTTCCAGCCAGGCTCGATCACCGGGGGCTGAGCAGCAAGCATCATCGTTGCCGAAAAACAAGTTGAGTGAACTCTTATCCGTGTCGAAGACGATCTTGATCCGGCTTGCGTCGTCAATAGGCGCCTGAAGATTCTGGCTCACCACGGTCTGGTCGGGATGGACCCGCAAGTCCGTCCCGATCGTGTCGAAGAAGTGCACTCCCGCGTCGCCAACCGAAGTAAATCCGTTGGCTTTGGGGCCTAGCGTATCGCCTTCGAAGTCGATAAAGCCGGCCATCGCAGACGTGCTCAAGAGCAGCAACAAGGCCGCCACCCCACAAATCACCCTGCTCTTCATAGCCAACATTTTTATTGGTTTCATTTGGCTTCTCCTTGATTTGAGCGTGTTAAAAAAACCATCCTTAATTAGATGATGTTCGCGGCCCGGATGTGACCTTCGGTGACTTGCCGCTCGAAAGTCCGGGAGTACAGGCTGTCGCCCCGGTCGGCGGTGGTCACTTCCATGCCGATGATGTCCTTGGTCGTTTCGTCTACGGCCAGATCAGATCGTCAGATTGCCGCGGCTGACCAGCGCTCGGTCGTACTTCGAACAGTTCGTCACCCGATACCGCTGTTTGAGCCCCACCTCGCCCGTGCCGCCTTCACCCGCATGGCCATCTCGCACCCTCTGCTTGCCGCCAAACCCGGAACCCCGGAGGCTCATGTCAATATACTACACCAACACCCTGAAGACTTCAGGTAATATGATTTTTAACAATGGCTTAAATAATTATACTGCGCACAACGGAGGGCGCAAGGGAAAACATGCAAGCCGCGATGTAAATAATCTCCGATACTTTCTATAGATCTCCATCTTTTTCAGGGTGGCTGTATTCCGCGCACGAAGCCATGCTTTTTCGGTATCGTTTGCTATCCGGAAGATGCTGCTACGAGGCCAGGCACATGCGTTATCGCTACCCACTGCACATCCATATCTCGACACTGTTTCTGGCGCTGATTCTTCTCGTTGGCGGTGTTCTCGGGGGAATTGGCTACCAGCTCAGCAGCAATCTGCTGGAAGAGTCCGCCGCCGACCTGACGGCACGCATCAGCCGTGCGGCACTGCTGGAGATGCGGCGCATCATCGAACCGGCGGAGGTGGCCGCCCGCCTGTTGAGCCTGCAGCGGGTGACCCGTGCGACCTCGCTCAGGGAGCGTCTCGACAGCCTGGAGTTCATTCGGCAGGCGCTCGACAGTTCGCCGGCCCTGTCTTCGCTCTATATCGGCTACGAAAATGGCGACTTCTTCCTGCTTGGACGGATCGGCCATGGCAGCGTCAGCGAAGCCGCACGAGCGCCGGCCGGCGCGAGCTACGTGGTGCAGAGCATCGAACAGCTGGGGGGGCAGCGGCAGGGTCGATTCATCTATCTCGATTCGGCACTGCAGACTCTGCGCGACGACGACCGTCCGGACTACGCTGCGGCCTATGATCCGCGGGACCGGATCTGGTATAAGCAAGGACTGGCCTCTCGGACGCAGGTCAAGACCGCCCCGTACCTGTTTTTCTCGAGCCGGCGGGTCGGCACGACGCTGGCCAGCCGCGCCGGCGGTGGACGCTCCGTGGTCGGCGCAGACATCCTGCTCGATACCCTTGGAGAGAACCTGGCCAGGCAAAAGGTCACGCCGGGCAGCGTGATGGTTCTCGTCGATTCACAGGGCCATGTACTGGCTTACGAGGAGGCCTCGCGGATGGTGCTGGCCTCGCCGGCCAGCGATGGCAAACCGTCGCTGGCAAGAATCGACGAATTGGGCGTGCCGGCACTGGTACCGCTCCTGCCCGTCGTCAGGAAGATGCAGGACGAGGAAGCGCAGATCCTTGGCGTCACGGTCAGCGGCAACACGTGGAGAGTCTCGGTTAACCGCCTCCTGCTCGAAGGGGTGCCGCCGCTCTACCTCGTCACCGCCATTCCCGAAAGCGAGCTGATGGCCGGTGCCCTGCGAGTGATACAGCATTCGGCATCGGCCACCTTGCTCGTTCTGCTGCTGACGATTCCGCTCACCTGGCTGCTTGCGCAGAGCATTTCGCGTTCGTTGCGCCGTCTGGCCAGCGAAGCCGAGGCGATCCGCCATTTCGAATTTTCCCGGCCGATTGCCCTGGAGTCTTCGATCAAGGAAGTCACCGAGCTGGTGTTGACCATGGACGGGATGAAGAGAACCATCCACCGCTTTCTGGACATCAGCGAGACTGTTGCCGCCGAGCAGAACTTCGACCGACTGCTGCCGCGCCTGCTCTCCGATACGCTCTCGGCATCCGGGGCACGGGCTGGCGTGCTTTACCTGGCCGAGGACGGTCAGCTCAATCCGGCCGCGGCACTCGACGATACCGGTTCGGCACTGGCTGGCGAATTGCCTTCGCTAGACGTAGCGCGCGCCGGCCCGCTACTCGGCGCTGCCCTGACCGACGGCGTCGCTCGTGCCAACCGGCTGCAGCCCGAAGATATTGCCTGCCTGGGGCCGGCGACTGCAAACCTGGCCGAGGCGAGCCACGCCATTGCCGTCCCGCTCTGCAACCGCAAGAGCGAACTGGTCGGCGCGATGATCCTGCTCTGCGATACGGCAACGGATAGCAGCCGCCTGAGCTTCGTCAAAGCCCTTTCCGGTACGGCAGCGGTGTCGCTCGAAAGCAAGGCATTGATCAAGGCTCAGAAGGATTTGTTCGAAGCCTTCATCCAGTTGCTGGCCACGGCGATTGATGCCAAGAGTCCATATACCGGCGGTCACTGCGCACGCGTTCCGGAACTGACCAAGATGCTCGCCCGCGCGGCGTGCGCTGCCAGCAGCGGTCCCTATCAGGATTTCCAGTTGACCGAGGATGACTGGGAAGCGTTACATGTGGCCGCCTGGCTGCATGACTGCGGCAAGGTGACGACGCCCGAATACGTGGTGGACAAGGCCACCAAGCTCGAAGCCATTCATGACCGCATCCACGAAATACGGATGCGCTTTGAAGTGCTCAAACGTGACGCGGAAATCAGCGGCCTGCAGGCCATTGTCGCAGGTACGGACGCAGAATCGGTACACCGCCGCGTCGCCGCCGAGCTGCAGCGGCTCGACGACGATTTTGCCTTCGTTGCCAGTTGCAACGAAGGGGGTGAATTCATGGCTCCGGAAAGCATCGATCGCCTGCGCTCGATCGCCACACGGACCTGGCTGCGCACGCTCGATGACCGCATCGGCATTTCCCGGGAAGAGAAACTGCGCAAGGCGCGCACCCCTTGCCCGAAACTGCCCGTTGTCGAAGCACTGCTCGCCGACAAGCCGGAGCACGTTTTTGCAAGGCGGCCGCAGGATCGCATGCCGGAGAACAACCGTTGGGGATTTCGCATGCCGGTTCCGGCGCTGCTGTACAACCGAGGCGAACTCTACAACCTCTCTGTCGCGCGCGGCACCTTGTCGGCAGAGGAGCGCTACAAGATCAACGAGCATATCGTGCAGACGCTGGTCATGCTTTCGCAACTGCCTTTCCCGAGGCACCTCCGGCAAGTGCCGGAAATCGCCGGAGCTCACCACGAGAAAATGGATGGCAGCGGCTACCCGCGGCAACTCAGGCGCGAGCAAATGAGCCCGCTGGCGAGGATGATGGCCATCGCCGACATTTTCGAAGCATTGACGGCGGTAGACCGGCCCTACAAGAAGGGCAAGACGCTGTCGGAAGCGCTGGCCATCATGTCCCGGATGCAACAGGAGCAGCACATCGATCCGGATTTGTTCGCACTCTTCCTGCGCGCCGGCGTCCATCTCGACTATGCCCGAGAATTCATGCAGCCGGAGCAGGTCGACGCGATAGACGTCGAGCGCTTGCTCGCCACGACGCTTCGCCCGCCACCCGCAGTCTGACTCGGCACTCGATCCGCTCTGGTGCAGCTCCCTCCCTCCCGGATCAGCGAGCGCGACCGGGTGTGACATCGTCGACCGCAGCATTCGCCACAGACTGTCAGAATTTTTTACCGCTACGGTGAACCACTCCCGGCAGCGCAAAGAATCTGCCGCCCAAGTGGCTATTTAATTAGCGGTGTTTATATAAAGACATAGTCTTTGCTTATGTCGTGCTGGCTAGGCTGAGCCTTCTCGTTTGCTCTGGTCGGTGGCCCGGAAAGCTTCGGCAACCCCTCCGTAGAGCTCCCTTATTATACTGCCATCGTATTGATGAGAATACTATTTATGCTTGCCTGCGAGGGGTTTCTGGGCGCCGGATTGGGGCTCTCGGCGCGGGCTTCGAGGGGCAGGGAGCGCACCCATGTGAGATAAAACGTGCCATTGGTCACATAGGAGTCCATTAATTCAACTTATTGTAGCCACATGCACACCCTAATCTTTCTGGACTCCCTTTATCCGGGTGCGAACGAAAGTGTTGGGCGAGTCCCGCTCTGATAATTGTCAGCGACGTGAGCAAACGTAAGGAAATTAGCGGAGAGTTGCGATAGAGTAGGGAACCCATCCACGGAGAGAAGCCATGCCTAAGATTTCCCACATCGAACCTTGCGATTCCAGAGACTTGGTGGCCCGTTTGGAGGCTAATCCAAAGATACTGGCGAAAGTGCTAGAGATGCTGGAGTTGGTGGAGAACGCCGAAGGGGATCTGCGTCGGGCCGATGAAGCCGAGCGCCGCGTGATAGAAATTCTCCGCGGGACGGGCCAGGAGATTCTGACGGGATGGGCCGAGCAGGTTGCTGAGGCGGTGACAGCCGAGGTGCGGGCCGCTGAGCCGGTCGTGGTACACGCGAAAAAAAAGTTCTCTGGTATACGACATACGGCTCGGTCATGGTGGAGGAGGAATGCTTTCTCCACAAAGAAACAAACCGGCTGCTTCGTCCTTTTTCAGAAGCTGCCGGTGTCCGTTGCCGGAGCCATTCTCTGCCACTGGAGCGCGCCGTGACGGACTTGGGCGCCGACCTTCCCTTTGGACAGGTTGCGGCAAAAATCAAGGAGCACTACGGTGTTGACTTGGCGGTCAGTGCGCCCCGGACGCTCACCGAACGGGTGGCCTGTGAATTAACGGAGGCAGATTGCCTGCCGGTGGCGGGCCCATCGAACACCGCGAAGAGGCTGATTGTGGAGACGGACGGCGGAATGGTGCCCCTTGTCGAGACCGTGGAGGGCGCTGCGGACGCCCGCAAGGGGAAGCGCACGCACTGGCGAGAAGCGAAGGTCTGTATCGCACAGCGGCAGGGCGAGGCCGTTCCCAAGGCCGGCGTGACGATGGAGGGTCCCCGGGAAGCGGGGGCCATCCTGAAGCGGCTGGTCGATGCGCTGGGATTTGGCCCCAAGACCCAGGTTCACTGTGTTGGCGACGGGGCGGCTTGGATAAGCAGCCAAATCGAGGAACTGTTCGGTACTCAGGGGACCTTCCTGGTCGACTTGTTCCACGTCTGCGAATATCTGACCCCAGCCAGCAAGGTCTGCGCGCCGGATTCTGCCCAGGATTGGGTGGCCTCCCAGAAGGCGCGATTCCTGCTGGGACAGGCCCGCGAGGTGGTTGCAGAGATGAAACTGCACCTCGAACCTGCATCGGTCGATGACCCGCAGGCTCCGGTGCGCGTCGCCTGGCGCTATTTCTCCAACCGACTCGACCAGTTGGACTACCCCCGCGCACTTGCGCTGAATCTGCCCGTCGGCTCTGGCGAGGTCGAGAGTTCTCATCGCTACCTCGTGCAGGCCCGCCTCAAGCGCCCAGGGGCTTGGTGGCGTGCGGACATGGCTCAAGCCATGATCAACCTGCGTGTCATGCGACATAACCAGCTGTGGGAAACCTATTGGGAAAAGCGCTGGGCGGAGCCTCTACGCAGAGCGGCTTAAAACCGAGACTCCCCGTCCAACACTTTCGTTCGCACCCCCTTTATCCCCTTCCTCCCATGAATACGAAAATCTGTGTCAAGTGCAAGCAAGAAAAATCCGTCCTGGAATTTCACAAAAGCTCACGAAGTTCGGATGGCCTGCATTCCTATTGCAAGGAGTGCAACAAGGCTCAGGCGATCGCGCACATCCGGGCTGAAAAGGCCAGAAAAGCGCTGCTGCGTGCTGCCAGGAAGGCCGCCAGCAATGTGGAGTGATCCGGCGCGCCGAGTGGCTGCGGTTTGGCTTCGCGTCAGACCAGAGTTCAGTGGCCAAGTCCCCAGTACTGCGGATCACCAAAAGTCGTCTTGAGCTGATCGATGAACAACCGAACCCGCAATGGCAAATGCCGGCGTTGCGGAAATACGGCGTAGATACCGACGCTGGGAGCCGCATGCTCGTCGAGCAGGGAAACGAGCCGGCCACTCTGCAAATCATCACCCACTTCCCACATCGATCGCCAGGCCAATCCCTTTCCGGCCAGTGCCCAGGCGTGTAACACCGCACCATCGTTGCACTCGAAAGTGCCCGATACCTTGTGGTTAGCCACCTCCCCTTCCACGTTCTGGCGCAGCACCCAGCCACGCTGTTGGCCAAGCGACAGACAGTTGTGTGCGGTCAGTTCGGCCGGCGTACGGGGTGCCCCGTGTTCCGCCAGGTAGGCCGGGCTGGCGACGACGACGCGGCGCATTTCACCAAGTTTGCTGCTCGCCAGGCTCGAATCGGCCATTTCGCCGATGCGTACCGCACAGTCGACGCCCTCATTGAGCAGATCGACAATCCGATCGGTGAGATCGAGCCGCACGCTGACCTGTGGATTGGCCTGCATGAAAACGGCCACCTGAGGCGCCACATGCCGGCGCCCAAAACCGGCCGGCGCCGACACCTTGAGGTGACCGCTGGCACGAATGCCGCCGAGTGAAACTGCCGCTTCGGCATTCGCCAGGTCGTTGAGGATGCGCTGACAGTCTTCGAGGAAAGCCTGCCCTTCGAAGGTCAGCGACAGCTTTCGCGTCGTGCGCAGCAGCAGCTTGACGCCAAGGCGCGCCTCCAGAGCATCGAGCCGGCGCCCGATCACTGCCGGCGTGATCCCTTCAAGTTGTGCTGCTGCCGAGAGACTGCCACGTGTCGCTGCGTTAACGAAGGCCTCGATTTGCTTGATATGATCCATCTCGCCGATTCGATACCAGAAGTAAAAGATAATTTGATTCTAATCGCTCTTATCTTTCATTGCAGCATCCAATAGAATCGCTGCATTGCTTATCACCCATCGAAAGGAGTCATCGTATGAGTCTCGATCTGCCCGCCGGCATGCAAATCAACGCACCGATCCAACCCGGTTACGAAACCATTCTCACCCCCGAGGCGCTGGCTCTGGTCACCAAACTGCACCGCTCTTTCGAGGGTCGCCGCCAGGAACTGCTGCAGGCACGCGTTGCTCGCCAGGAACGGATCGACGCTGGCGAGATGCCCGACTTTCTGCCGGAAACCCAATCCATCCGCGACGGCGACTGGAAAATTGCACCGCTGCCGAAGGCGCTCGAGCGCCGCCGCACCGAAATCACCGGCCCGGTCGAAGCCAAGATGATCATCAACGCCTACAACTCGGGCGCCGATTCGTACATGAGCGACTTCGAGGACTCGAACAGTCCGAAGTGGGACAACCAGATCCAGGGCCAGGTCAACCTCTACAAAGCCATTCGGCGCCAGTTGTCGTTCACCAACGAAGCCGGCAAGGAATATGCACTCAACGACACCATCGCCACTCTGCAGATTCGTCCGCGCGGCTGGCACCTCGACGAAAAACACGTCACCGTCGATGGTCAGCGCGTTTCCGGCGGCATCTTCGACTTCGGACTCGTCTTTTTTCACAACGCCAGAGAGCAGATCGCGCGTGGCGCTGGCCCCTTCTTCTATCTGCCAAAGATGGAATCGCATCTCGAAGCGCGCCTGTGGAACGACATCTTCATCCTGGCGCAGGAGCACATCGGCCTGCCGCGCGGCACCATCAAGGCCACCGTGCTGGTCGAGACCATCCTTGCCACCTTCGAGATGGAGGAAATCCTCTACGAACTGCGCGAGCACTCTGCCGGCCTCAACGCCGGACGCTGGGACTACATTTTCTCGTGCATCAAAAAGTTCAAGAAGAACCCGGACTTCTGCCTCGCCAATCGTGGAGCAATCACCATGGAGGTTCCCTTCATGCGCAGCTACGCGCTGCAACTGGTCAAGATCTGCCACAAGCGAGGCGCGCCGGCGATGGGCGGCATGAGTGCACTGATTCCGATCAAGAACGATCCGGTGGCCAACGAAAAGGCGCTGGCAGGCATCCGTCACGACAAGACCCGCGACGCCAATGACGGCTTCGATGGCGGTTGGGTGGCCCACCCAGGGTTGGTGGCGATCGCTGCCGAGGAGTTTCAGAAGGTGCTCGGCGACCGCCCGAACCAGTGGGAAAAGCAGCGCGACGAGACCTTCACCGCGGCGGATTTCCTCAACTTCCAGCCTTCACAACCCATCACCGAAGCCGGTGTGCGCAACAACATCAACGTCGGCATTCACTACCTCGGCAGCTGGCTCGCCGGCAACGGCTGCGTGCCGATCCACAACCTGATGGAAGACGCCGCCACGGCCGAGATCTCGCGTTCGCAGGTCTGGCAATGGGTGGTTTCGCCCAAAGGCGTCCTCGATGACGGCCGCAAGGTCACCGCCGAGATGGTGCGTGGCATGATCGCCGAAGAACTGCTCAAGGTGAAAGCCACGGTCAGCGCTCAGGGAGAAGATACTGCCACCTACGATCAGGCAGCAGTCATTTTCGACAAGATGTCGCTGACACCGGAATACCCGGAGTTCCTGACCCTGCCGCTGTACGAAGCAATGGAATAGACCCTCAGGACGAGGCTCCCAGGGCGCGCGCGCGCAAGGCTCTGAGTTCACGGCTGGCCGGATCCGGCGATGTGCGGGTCGGCCAGCCCTGCAGGTGACTGGCGGCCAGGTCGGCGAGTGCGTGAATCCAGTCGTCACGCTCGTTGAGGCAGGAAAGATAGTGAAATTCCCTGCCGCCGGCCCGCATGAATTCGCGCTTGCCTTCGATGGCGATTTCTTCGAGCGTTTCCAGACAATCTGCCGGGAAGCCCGGGCAGATCACATCGACCCGCTGCACGCCCTGTGTTGCCAGTGCCTGGAGTGTTGCCGCGGTATACGGCTGCAGCCATTCGGCACGGCCGAAACGCGACTGAAAACAGACCTGGTATTGTTCCTGGCCGAGACCCAGTGCCTCGGCAAGCAGACGGCCGGTCTTGTGGCACTCGCAGTGGTAGGGGTCGCCCTTGTCCAGCGTGTAGCGCGGCAAGCCATGAAAGCTCATGACCAGGCGATACGATCGGTCCGGCCGGGCATGGCTGAACCAGTGCTCGCGAACACTCGCTGCCAGCGCAGCAATGTAGCCGGGGTGATCAGCGAAACTCCTGACCATGCGTACTTCCGGCTGATTGCGCACGCGCTGCAGCCAGGCGCCAAGCGCATCGAAGGTGCTGGCCGTCGTGCTTGCCGAATACTGTGGATAGAGTGGCAGCAACAATATGCGCGTGCAGCCCTCGGCCTTGAGACGCGAGAGTGTTGCCGGAATCGACGGCTCACCATAACGCATGGCGAAGTCGACGAGCACCCGATGCCCGGCCTGCCCAAGAAAGCCACGCAGCAACTTGGCCTGTCGTTCGACATGCACGCGCAGTGGCGAGCCTTCGGCAGTCCACACCGCCGCATACTTTTCCGCCGACCGGCGCGGTCGAATGTTGAGAATGATGCCGTTGAGAATCAGCCACCAGGCGGCGCGCGGGATCTCGACGACGCGCGGGTCGGAGAGAAACTCCTTGAGGTAGCGGCGCACCGCCGCAGCCGTCGGCGCTGCCGGTGTCCCCAGGTTGATCAGCAGGACGGCGCTGCCTGCGGAGTTATCGTGGCGGTAGGCCGGCTCCGGAAGATAAGGTGGCATCAGTATCTGGCCTGATAGGTCAGCGCCGAAGAGAGCAGTCGGGCGGTAATTTCGACGATCGGAATGACCCGCTCGTAGGCCATGCGGGTTGGGCCGATGACGCCCACCGAGCCGACCACTTCGCCGTCCACGGCATAAGGGGCGGTGACCACGCTGCACTCATCCAGAGGGGCCAGTCCCGATTCGCCGCCAATGAAGATTTGCACGCCGTCGGCACGCTTCGAGAGCTCGAGCAACTGCATCAGCGAGGTCCGCTGCTCGAAGAGGTCGAACAATTCGCGCAACCGCTTCATGTTCGACGAGAACTCCTCGACTTCGAGCAGATTGCGCTCGCCGGAAATGACATAGCGGCTGTCCGGCCCACGCATCACCTCGTCGCCGGCCGTCAGCGCCGCGGCCATCAGCGTCTGCAGATCCCCGCGCAGTTTCTGCAGATCTTCCTGGAGACGGCGACTGATGTGCTCGAAATCCTGGCCGGCAAAATGCTGATTGAGATAGTTGGTCGCGGTCACCAGTTCGGATGGTGTATAGGATCGCCCAGGGAAGAGCAGGCGATTCTGCACGTCGCCGTCGGAAGTGACCAGGATCAGCAGAATGCGCTTATCTGACAGACTGATGAACTCTATCTGACGGATCTTCGGCGTCCGACGGCGCGGCGCCAGGACGATGCCTGCAAAATGGGTCAGCCCGGACAACAAGTGCGAAGCCTTGCTGATCAATTGTGTGGGCTGCGAGGGGAGAAGCTGTCCCTCGATGGCGTCGAGTTTGTCCTTTTCGAGGGGTTTGACGGTCAGCAGGCTATCGACAAAAAAGCGGTAGCCGCGTGACGTGGGCACGCGTCCGGCGGAAGTGTGCGGACTGGCAATCAGACCAATCTCTTCCAGGTCGGCCATCACATTGCGCACTGTGGCTGCAGACAGGTCCAGGCACGAGTACCTGGACAGGGCGCGCGAGCCGACCGGCTGCCCTTCGGCAATATAGCGTTCGATCAGGGTCTTGAGGAGTGTTTTGGCACGGTCGTCTAGCATGGGTCCGATTCTACAAAAAATCCTTCACTCACGGGGTGCCGCGGCAGCAGCCTGAATTGTGGTTTAATTCGCCCATGAACAACGCCTTTCCTCAAGCTTCGGCTGATTGTGTGCAGCCACCCCGGACGATCGCGCTGGTCGGAAAGTACCACAGTCCGGAGATTGCCGAGTCGATTCGCTTGCTGGCCAAATACCTGCACGAACGCGGCATGACCGTACTGATCGAGGAAGAGACCGCCTGCAACGTCATCTCGCATCTGGAACTCGGGAGTTGGGCGAGCGGCAATTTCACGTGGCTCGGTGCCCATGCCGACATCGCCATAGTCGTCGGTGGCGACGGTACCATGCTCAATGCCGCACGCCAACTGGCCCGTTATCGGGTGCCCCTGGTCGGCGTAAACCAGGGGCGTCTCGGCTTCATGACCGACATTGCACGTAGCGACATGCTGACCTGCATGGACGACCTCCTGGACGGCAAGTTCGTTCCGGAAACACGCATGCTGCTCGATGCCGAGGTCGTGCGTGGCGAGCGCAGTGTCGTTTCCAACCTGGCGTTGAACGATGTGGTGGTGGACAAGGGCGCGATTGGTCGGATGATCGAATTCGAGCTGTTCATCGACGGCGAGTTCATTTACCACCTGCGCTCGGACGGCCTGATCGTCGCCACCTCCACCGGCTCGACGGCCTACGCACTCTCGGCCAATGGCCCGATCCTGCATCCGCAGGTTTCCGCCATCGCCCTGGTTCCGCTCTGCCCACACGCACTGACCAACCGGCCAATCCTGGTGGGTGACCGGAACGAAATCGAGATCCGGATCGTGCACGCCACCGATTCGCGTGCCCACTTCGATGGCCAGGTGACGGTTGATCTCCGGAACGAGGATTCCGTACGTATTCGTCGCTCCGAATATTCGATCTGTCTGCTGCATCCGCCGGGTTACAGCTACTTTGCCATGCTCCGTCAAAAGCTGCACTGGAGCGAGCGGCCCAAGGAACATTAGTCCATTGCCGTGACGACCAGATTGACGACCTACATATGCTCTGTCGTTTGACAATTCGCGACTTCGTGCTGGTCGACCGGCTGGAACTCGAGTTCCAGCAAGGATTTGGCGCGCTGACCGGAGAAACCGGCGCCGGCAAGTCGATTCTCGTTGACGCCCTGGCATTCGCGCTGGGTGAGCGCGCCGATACGGGCCTCATTCGCGCCGGGTGCGAGCGCGCGGAGGTAAATGCCGAGTTCGACCTCGCGGCTTCGCCGGCAGCTGCCGCCTGGCTACAGGAGCATGATCTGGATACGCAGGGTGTCTTGCTGCTGCGTCGCGTGCTGGATGCCAACGGTCGTTCGCGTGCCTATCTGAATGGTTCGCCGGTCACCGTACAACAGTTGCGGGAGGTGGCCGAATCGCTGGTCGACATTCACGGCCAGCATGCGCATCAGTCTCTGTTACGCAGCGAAGCGCAGCGCGCATTGCTCGATTCGCATGCCCGGCTCGAGCCCTTGCTGGCGGAAGTGGCTGCCGCCTGGCGCAACTGGCGCGCAGCCAAAGCACTGTTCGATCACGCCAGCAGCGGCATCGAGGCCTTGGCGGTCGAACGCGAGCAACTCGACTGGCAAGTTCGCGAACTGCAAACACTCGGCTTCTCGACCGAAGAATGGCTGCTGCTGAACGAAGAGCACAAGCGCTTGGGCCACGCAGCCAGCCTGGTCGAAGGAGCACAGTTCTCCTTGCAGGTCTTGACCGAGGGAGACGCAGCTTGTGAGGCCCAGGTGGCTGCCGTAGCCAATCGCCTGGATGGGCTTTCGGAGTACGATCCGGCGCTTTCCGAAGTCGCCGTCCTGCTGCAATCGGTGCAAGCTGAACTCAGCGAAGCGATCTCCGCCCTGCATCGTTACACCAACCGTGTCGAGCTGGATCCACAGCGTCTGGTGGAAGTCGAACAGCGCATCGAAGCGGTTCTCGGATGTGCGCGCAAATTCCGCTGTGCTCCCGATGACTTGCCAGGGCTGCTGGCGCGCTGGCAGGAGCGATTGAGCGTCCTCGGGGAAGCTGCCGATCTTGCAAGCCTCGCGGCGCGCGCCGCTGCCGCCCGCGCGCAATATGAACAGCTTGCACAGCGCTTATCCGGCAAACGCGCCAGCGCAGCCGAGGCGCTCGGCCGCGAGGTCAGCCAGGTCATGCAGCAGTTGGCGCTTGCTGGGGGCCGCTTCGAGCTTGGTTTGCTGCCGGTCGAAGGGGGTAATGCCAGCGGGCTTGAACAGGTCGAGTTTCGTATCGCCGGTCTGGCCGGTAGTGAACCGCGGCCGCTGGCCAAGGTGGCTTCAGGAGGCGAACTCTCGCGTATCAGCCTCGCCATCCAGGTGGTGACCAGTCAGGCAGCAAGTGTACCGACCCTGATCTTCGACGAGGTCGATGTCGGAATCGGCGGTGGGGTTGCCGAAGTGGTCGGCCGTTTGTTGCGCGAGTTGGGAGGCGAACGACAGGTCCTCTGTGTGACGCACCTGCCACAGGTTGCCGCACGCGCCAACTGGCAATGGCAGGTCAGCAAGAAGAGCCGTGCAGGGGAGGTTCGCAGCCAGGTTGCCACTCTCGAGGGAGATGCACGGGTCGAGGAAATCGCCCGCATGCTCGGCGGCATCGACATTACGGCGATCACTCGTCGACATGCCAGGGAAATGCTGAGGCGATCGTGAGCAGCAGTGAAACTGCTGTCCGTCCGTCAGGGGCGGCCGCAGCAAGCGGATGCATCGGTCACTTTCAGCAATCTGCCGCAACCCCCTGGTCTTCGTGAATCGAAGCTTCAGGCAGGCTTCTTGAGCTTGCTCTTGGCAGCCTTCTTGAGCGTCTTGAAGAGTTCCGGGTCTTCCGCCTTGACGTATTCGAGAACCTCGAAGTCTTCACGTTTGAGGCGCTGAATGTCGATCTGCTCGACATGCACGAGCCGCAGTAACTCACGCACCGGCTTGGGCATGTTGCGGCCGCTTTCATAGCGCGAACCGCCGCTCTGCGTCACGCCGATCTTGGACCAGAACTGCTGCTGATTCAAACCAAGCCTGCGACGAATTTCGCGAGGATCGACCCGCTCAACAACTTTGACGGTGCTCATGACTGTCCTTTCTTCAATTACGCCAAGTGAACCAGCAGAAATTCGACTTCCTGCCAACCTTCACACAATATGACTTTGGTAATACACGACGCACTATAAGCGATTCGCCAAGAATTGCAAGTGGCATTTCAATAGAACATACGCCTAATGATGATCGGCATATCGGAGGCTCCAGCCTTTTGCTGCAATGACAAGACTTGCATTAGAATGCCGGTTTTTGTGTTTTTCAACTGGATTTGGGATGGCACTGATCGTTCAGAAGTTCGGCGGCACGTCGGTTGCATCGACGGATCGCATCAAGAACGTCGCGAGGCGAGTCGCTCGCTGGCGGGCACAAGGGCACGACATTATCCTGGTTCCCTCGGCCATGGCCGGAGAGACCAACCGGCTGATCGGACTGGCCAGAGAAATTTCGCCTACACCGGATCCGCGCGAACTCGACGTGATCGCATCAACCGGCGAACAGGTGACCATCGGCTTGCTGGCCATGGCCATGCATGCCGAAGGGCTCAAGGCAAAGAGCTTTACCGGTTTCCAGGTCGGGGTATTGACCGACAGCACCTTCACCAAGGCGCGAATTCTGAAAATCGACCAGCACCGGATTCGCAAGTCGCTGGCCGACGGACACGTCGTCGTCGTGGCTGGCTTTCAGGGTGCCGATGAGGACGGCAACATCACCACTCTCGGCCGGGGAGGATCGGATACCTCAGCCGTAGCGCTGGCTGCAGCGATGAAAGCGGACGAGTGCCAAATCTACACCGACGTCGACGGCGTCTACACCACCGACCCGCGCGTCGTGCCCGAAGCGCGCAAACTCGACACCATCACCTTCGAAGAAATGCTGGAAATGGCCAGCCTGGGGTCCAAGGTGCTCCAGATCCGCTCGGTCGAGTTTGCCGGCAAGTACAAAGTCAAACTCCGTGTTCTTTCCAGCTTCGAGGAAGAAGGGGAGGGTACGCTGATCACTGTTGAGGAAAAAGGGAATATGGAACAACCGATCATCTCCGGGATTGCTTTCAATCGCGATGAAGCCAAACTGACCGTACAGGGCGTTCCGGATCGCCCTGGCATCGCTTACCAGATCCTCGGGCCAATCGCCGATGCGAACATCGACGTCGACATGATCATTCAGAACATCGGCCGTGACGGCACCACCGACTTTTCCTTCACTGTCAACCGTACGGACTACAGCAAGGCACTCTCCGTTCTGGAAACCGTCAAGGAAAAAATCGGCGCACGCGACATCTCCGGTGACAATACCACCTGCAAGGTCTCCGCTGTCGGCGTCGGCATGCGCTCCCATCCGGGCGTCGCGAGCAAGATGTTCGGCGCGCTGGCCAAGGAAAATATCAATCTGCAGATGATCTCGACATCCGAAATCAAGATCTCGGTGGTCATCGAAGAAAGATACCTAGAACTTGCGGTACGCATCCTGCACAAGGCTTTCGGCCTGGAAAAACCTCCGAAGTCGAAGTTGAGTTTGACCGGCCGTGGGGAAACCGATATTATCACGCCTTCCTAGGAGACGTGGCCGAGAGGTCGAAGGCACTCCCCTGCTAAGGGAGCATGCGGGCATAAACCTGCATCAAGGGTTCAAATCCCTTCGTCTCCGCCAGGACACCAGACGCAAACTGTCTGAGGCTTTTACGAACACCCTGCTGAGCGCCATGTTCTGCGGGGTTTTTCGTTTAAACCTCCTGACTTCGAAAATTTAGTACGGTTTTTTCAAGTGGTTGTTTTGAAGTGACTTTTCGATGGGCTTGGGCGGGTTTCGCGTTGGCGCGTGCTTTGGTTTCGTGATGTACGCCATCGCGAAATGTCTGGTTGGTGAGAGGTTGCACTCGGCCTGGAGGAGACGATCGAGGCCGCTCAGGCGCTCCGGTATATCGTCGTGGGGCGGTCTGCGTGGTGCCCGCCCATCGTTCGCCCCTTCCGCTGGTCGATGAGGGCGCGCGGGACGCGCCGTTCGATCAGGAAAGCACGGTGACTGGCAAAAAGAGCCACTTGGATTGCCGCCACCCCGCAAAGGTATTACAATTCGCTCATGTGTAATACACCGGAGATTTGCCATGTCGACGACACTCACCAGCAAAGGACAAGTCACTATCCCCAAGCAGATTCGCGATGCCCTCAATCTGGCACCGGGCTGCACTGTGGACTTCGCCGTCAATCGCGATGGCGATGTGGTGATCCACAAGGTTGGCGCCTGTTCGAGCCGTCAGCCCGACCGTTTCGATGTAGCTCGGGGCAAGGCTGACGTAAAGTGGCGAACCGACGACTTGATGGCTCTGCTGCGCGGCGAGGGCTGATGCTGTTGGTCGACACCAACGTGCTGGTCGACGTTCTGGAGGACGATCCAGAATGGGCCGACTGGTCGACTCATCAATTGCGTGCCCAGTCGAAGATTCATCGGCTGGCAATCAACCCGATCATCTACTCCGAACTTTCGCTGACCTTCTCGACGGTGGAAGCCCTGGATCAAGCCCTCGATGACCTCGGCCTAGTCATGATTGAGACACCGCGCCCAGCACTGTTTCTCGCCGGCAAAGCGTTTGTACGTTATCGGCGACAAGGGGGCACCAAGATCAATGTCCTTGGCGATTTCTTTATCGGGGCGCACGCGGCTGTGTCGGGCTATCCCGTTCTGACCAGGGACACACGACGCTACGCCTCGTACTTTCCCAGCGTAATATTGATCGCACCGGAGGTGCCCGTGTAAGAGCACGGGGTGGCCCGAGTACAACCGGGGCGGCCTGGATCTGTTTCCGGGCGTGCCAGAAGGAAAGAATTGCGGGTCGAACGCCTCTGGTGCACAAACCACGCTAAAGCCTGATCGATTTAACAGCACTTGGCGGAAAAACATCTAAGCGGTTGTGAAGAAGTCTTCCGACATTTCAACAGCTAATCCATGAGGAAATGCCGTCTCGGAATGTCGGAGAACTTACCCAAGACCGCTTATGGTGGCTTTTCCAAGACAACCCACAGGTTGCCGTTGAAGTCCTCGTGAATGACACGCTGGTCTCTCTCAATGACGATGGGAAGTGGTTGGATACTACACTGGAAACGCGAGTAGCGTACCAGCGCCTCAGATCTGCAAATGCCGATCTGCTTGGTACCGCGATGTATAGTCGCTTAAGGAAACCAGGCGAACGCAGGCGAGTAATTGTTCTAGCGCTGAAGTTGGGTCGGTCACGGCGTTGGTGCATAATTCGCCATGAAAAATTAACATAAAAACAGCATGTTAGAAAAAGCAACTTTCGGAAAATATGCCAGGAACGTCAAATTTTGTCATAAATTGACGCCTCCATCGCTTTAAGCTATTGATTTTTAAAGAGAGTATTTATGCACCAACGCCGTCGGTCACACCTTATCTATTTGCTTTCCAGGGGGTCTTATGGAATTTGGTGATAAGGACATGGCAGAGGTCTACCTTAACTCAGGCTCATCGACTCTTGAGGAGGCGGCGAGGCAGTGTTTGCGGGGTTTTTCGTTTAAACCTCCTGACCTCGCCTACCCCCACAAATGTCATTTCTGACGAATTCTGGCGTCTTAAGGGGCGTTTTTCTCGAAACCTCCTGACTTCGGAAATTTAGTACGGTTTTTTCAAGTAGTTGTTTTTGCTTGAGTTTTTGAGTGGTCTTGGCGGGTTTCGCGATGGCGTATGCTTTGGTTTTGTGAGCTACGCCAACACAAACCATGTGGTTTTTGACAAGAGGGACAGACGAACATCTATGATGTTATTGTGGTAACTCGCTGTGTCAGAACTCCTTTTCTATGCCTACTCGCCACAACGTTAAGAGCTTGGATGCCATCCTTCACCGTTCCGATACCCTGGACGAGGCGATCATCAGCCTTCTCGATCCTGAGAAGTATGAGACATACGATGCGTCTGAGCGGATATCCGCCAGCTTTCTCGCGTGCACTGTTTCTCTGGAGCACGCCCGAGGTCTAAGGGCACTCCTCTACGAAGGACTGCCTACGCCAGCCATTAGTTCTACATTAACAGATTCTAATGGCATTTTTGGGTGCTGGCGGCTGCCTTCGGTAGGCGCTGTCGCGGGCGCTTTGTCGCCGTGCATGACGCTCGGCGATGATTCGCACGAGGTCTTCGCGACCGTGAATCTTCACCGGGAGCTGCGCCACGAGCATGTCGACGACATCGGCACAGGACAGTAACTCGGCGTAGGGTGAGTGTTGCCGCCGCTCCTTGACGAGAAAGAGTAGTGCAACGCAGACGAGCGCCATGTGGTTGTACCAAGCCCGCCACTTGCGTACCTGGTAGTCGGCCATCCCACAGCAACCTTTCGCATTCTCGAAGGCGCGCTCGATGAAGTGGCGCTGTGCCTGCATGCGTGCCAGCTCGCGAAGTGGCGTGTCGGGCGCCGCGTTGGAGAGCATGAACTTCACCTCCTTGCCATCGCGGCGTGCCAGGAGATGCCATTGGCGGGCCTGTGCGCTGTTCGGATGACTGATCCACACGCGGGTATGGGCAAACATCGCGCGCACTTCACCCTTCTCCCCGTCGCGCAGGATCACCGGGTGCCACTCCTTTCGTTTCAGGCGCGCGGCCCATTCGCGGGCTTCCCAGGCCGGTACCCACGCCTTTCCCGGATCGGTAAAGTAAAACTGCTGGTCGCTGTGCACCTCGGTGGCGAATACCTCACCTGCATCGTCCCAATCAAACAGCAGCCAAGTCGCGTGGCCATAGAGGCCGTCGGCACCGATGAAGCCAAAGCGCACCCCGGCGGCTCGTGCCCGCTTGACCATCTCGGCAGCCATCTGCGGCTTAGTCCGAAAGACCCGTGCCGATTCCGGAATCCCCGCTTCCTGGCAACGCTTGGCGTCTTCAACCCAACGCTCTGGAAGGAACAATTCGAAGTCGATGATCGCCGCCTGCGACCCTCGTGCCAAGGCGGCATACACTCCAACCTGCGAGTTCTCGACCTTACCCAGGCGACCGTTGTACTGCCTGGCGACGCCCGCTGAATGGTCGCCCTTCTTTTGGACCCCAGACTCATCGAGCAACAGTCCCGTCTCTGGCCCACCGATCCACTCGTCCGCTTGTCGCGCCGTCTCCCGACGCACATTCTCAAAGTCCCATGCAGCATCGCTCAACAGGTGGTGGAGGCTGTAATACTCGGTCTCCGCCACCGTCTCGCTCATCTGTTCCAGGTTCGCACGAGGGCTTTGAAAAAGGCCCCGCAAGTACTGTTCAGCTTGCTCGGCCGTGCTTCGCGTTTTACTGCGGAAACACTCCCGGAACGACTGAAAATGGCTGGTCAGATTCTCGCAGCAGCTGGCCACCGCACGCCCGATCCCAAATAAATAAATTTGGCGATTTCATCGTCATACTCCTTATGTGGTAGAGCATTAGATATGTAGCTCAATAGCCTGTATTTCAACCATTTTAGAAATGTGGCAAAGTAGAATTAGCCTCATGCGCCTTCAGTACGAGGCACTGACACGATCAGTCTGGCTCCTGTACGCTGCACCAGATGTGGTTGTAGAAAAATTGCATACAGCGCTCGCATCTGCTGCGGAGAAGCGGCCAGTAGGCTTCCAATGCTATCGGAGATGCTTGGCGCCATTGAAGGGAAGGCGCCACCTGCTGCTACGCAGATGCTAAATGAATTTAAGGACGTGTCGTTGAAGGCGTTAAACTCTTTCGTACATGGGGGAATACACCCCTTAAGACGCCAGACCGAGGGTTACCCCTTGCCTCTATTGATCCAAGTCATACGGAATTCGAACGGTCTCCTCACGATGAGCGGGATGATGCTGGCAATTTTGTCTGGCAACCCTACTCTTGCCAAGGAGATGAGCGGTATCCAACCTACGTTCGTTGATTGTTTGCCAGAGTTTTTGCCCTCAGGCTCCAGTTAAGTTGTCTCTCGGGCGGCCAGTCTGTTGATGCTGATGGGGTAGAACCACAGAATAGCAGAGGGACAGAGCACCGTTACTGGCGATGGGGTATCATCGCTGCATACAGGAACTTCAGAGTGTGCCGTGTTGAGGCGTGTCCTTCTTGCCCTTGCCGTCTTGGTTTGCAGTCCGAATTCCCTGGCCGATCACAGCCAGAATTATCCGTTTTCCATCGAATCAGAGAAGGAAGGTGATGGCCACCGAATCGTGGCTCGCAACAATGGGCCTTCCCCGATCTCCGTGAAGGTCTCGATCGCTGATTCCCAGTACATCACAACAGATCGACCTTTCCCTGTCTTTGCCGTAGTCTCTCCAGGAGGAGGAACCCTGTACCTGGCGCACATACGGCCAGCGATGGCAGGTGTTGGCTAGGCCACGCCGCTTCAATCTTCATCTTCACACCTCATAGCACGCCACCCCTACGACAAGGTAGCGTGTCAAATCAGGGATTGGCGTCATTTTGGCGACAGTGATACACTGGCACTTCACTTGAATGCAGGAGATGAAATGGGAACGACCATTGCCAAGCAAGACCGCATCGGTGCTCGCGTCCCCCACGAGGTTTACGAAACGCTTTGCCGTGCGGCAGAACTGACTGGTGCCACGGTCAATCAGTTTTTGGTGCAGTCGGCGCTGAAGGAGGCACAGGCTGTGATCGAGCGTGAAGAACTCATCCGCCTGTCCCCTCGCGACTGGAATTGGCTGCTCGAACTGATGGAGAACCCACCCAAGCCCAACGCTACGCTGCAGGCTGCTATCGAGCGCTATCAAGAAGCCAGGGGAGACGATGCAGGTACGTCCTTTAACTGGAAGCCATAAACGGCAAGGTTTCGACTGTGGTCGCCAGGAGCTAAACGACTGGCTGCGGCAAGTTGCCCGCCAGCATCAGGAGAAGGGGCTGTCGAAGACCTTCGTAGCCACCCGAGAGGAAGCGCCAGATCGTATCTGCGGGTACTACGCGCTCACGCTTGCCGAACTCGAAAACCACCATCTGCCTGAGGCTTGGCGTAAGAAACTGCCGCGTCGAATTCCTGGTGTGCGCTTGGGGCGTCTGGCCGTTGATCGGCAATATCAGGGCACGGGTCTCGGCGAATTGCTGTTGGTAGATACCCTTACTCGGGCGCAACGAATCTACACTGAGGGTGGCGGCATCGGTCTGTTCGTTGATGCCATCGATGAGCAGGCTTCGGGCTACTATCAACGCTTCGGCTTCGTAGCATCTCCAGACAATCCACTGCTGTTGTTCTTGTCGGCAAAGGTGATGGGGTGAGTTGGTGACCGATTGACGGCGATCCGCCGTAACACAACAAGAATAGGGAGAACCCGTTGTCCGCCATTCACGACCTGATCGCCCAAGTCAGCGATCCTCGCCTTCGCGAGCGCCTGTCTGCTGAGTGGGCTGCCGCCTTGCAGGATAAGAAATTTGGACTGGTGTTCGAAGACCACCTACCCGAAAACGGGATGCGCATCGCAGCGCTCACCATGGTCGCCGACGATTCCCGGACCATCCTCAAAAACGGGCTCGCGTGAGCTCACACCAATGCTAGGTCGGTCATATCGGCACTGCCACTAACCATGTGCAGCAAGTAACAGGTAGGCGCAAGGGCCGGCGGCGGGCCTACTCCGTGTTTCTTTGAGAGCGCCTGGCCCGCGCGCGGGGTTGGGAGGCTCAAAAGCAACTTCTCCGTGGATACTGGCCAAGGCGAACTGACCACCACAGGCGAATTGGCCGCAAGGTGCCGCGAACGCTACCTGCCTCAAGTCACGCTGTTTGCGGAAGGCGTACCAACCGCAATCGGCATTTTGCATGAGCCTGGCCACCCGGAACCAAGGATCATCGCCATGGATTGTCCGCCTACGCGAGCGCGCGTACTCGACTACGGGTTGCGCTGGGGCATTGAACCCATGTTCTCCGACCTCAAATCGCGCGGCTTCGAGTTGGCCGAAAGCCACCTGGAACAGGCGAAACGCCTGGATAAGATGCTCCTCATCATGGCCCTGGCCTTGCACTGGTGCGTCCGCGTCGGCTGGAAAGATCAACTGGAGCGCCCAACCCCCTTGGAAATGAAAGCACAGGAGCAGACCTCGGATGATCACTGGAGCGTCCGGAAAATGCTCCGTAGCTGTCTCTCGTGGTTCACCCGCGGTTTGAGAAAGCTCTACCGACTCGTCGAAACTGGATCGCCGCTGCCTCCGTTTTGGGTGCCAACTTAAACTGATAGGTGTCAAGCTCATTGGCCCATTGGCCACAATCTCGAGTGGTTCGGTAGTAAACTACGCACATCCAAGGAATCCGGCAGTCAGGCCACTCTCAGGGTGGCTTTCCTGCTTTCGTGACCGGAAACAATCCCTCCAGTGGCCACTTCCCTCCTGTTTCGCCAGTACGCTAGCCTGTTGGCACCATGATCCGCCACCCTCATGTCGACAACGGTTTGCTGGAAATGTTGTTGCGCCTAACAGAACTGGTGCCGCCGACTTATGCCGGATATCGCCCCCTGCTGGCGGACGGCTTGCTGTATTTCCTCGAACGGCTTTCACCGATCCGCCAGCAAGCCATATTTGCCGCACAACTCGGACTGCCGAGTAATGTCAGTCGTGCCCGGCGAATGCTCGCCCTGTTCCGTCTCTGTCCGACCCTGCACAAACTGGGGCAGGTCGTGGCCCATGACCGGCGCCTGTCCCTCGATCTGCGCCTACGTTTGCAGGAACTCGAAACGCTGGTGCCCACGGATTCGCTGGTGGCAATCCGTCCGCTGCTGGAGCGCGAGCTAGGCCAGATCGCGGGTTTGCAGATAGGGCGGAAGGCAATTGCCGAGGCCAGTGTCGCCGTCGTCCTGCCTTTCCTCTGGCGGCAGGCAGGAGGCACACTGCCACAACGGGGTGTCTTGAAGATTCTGCGGCCTGGGGTACAGGACCGGTTGAATGAGGAACTCGCCATCTGGCCCGCGCTCGGGGGCTTTCTCGAAGAACGCTGCGCACACTATGGCCTGCCGGTATTCGACTACCACAATACGCTGGAAACGGTGGCCCGCCTTCTTGCCAATGAAGTTTGCCTGGACCGGGAGCAGACCCATTTGAGCCAGGCAGCTGATTTCTACGCATGCTCGCCCGACATCTTCATTCCCCGTCTGTTCCCGTTTTCGACGCCTTCCGTCACGGCCATGGAAAGAGTCGATGGCTGCAAGGTGACCCGGCAGGACTTGCCTGCGACGGAAATGCGACAGCGTGCCGAACGGATCATCAGGGCCCTCCTGGCCCAGCCCTTCTGGGCTTGCCAGGAGGCAGGGGCAGTTTTCCATGCCGACCCGCACGCCGGAAACCTGATGGCCACTCCGGACGGGCGGCTGGCCATCATCGATTGGGCACTCACCACGCGACTCTCGAAACGGCAATGCGAGGCGGTCGTGCAACTGGTTCTGGGCGCTGTCACGCTGAACGACAGACGCATCTGCGCGGCGATCGCCGTGCTGGGTCAGCCAGTCGACGACGCTCGGGTGCAAGCCGCCGTCAAGGAGTCGATTCGGCAGGTGCGTTGTGGCAACTTTCCCGGATTCGGCTGGATGACGTCTTTGATGGATACCCTGGCATCGACGTCGGCCGTGCGTTTTCCCGAGGAAGTCATTCTCTTCCGCAAGGCGTTGCTGACCTTATCGGGCGTTCTTCCCGACGTCTCGCCGCAGATGAACATGGATGGCGTCCTGATCCGCGAGGGGGCGATGCGGTTTTTCAAGGGTTTGGCGTGGCGCCCCTGGGTCTGGGCCGACTCGCGTGGCCGCGTGGGCGCCCATCTTTCGAATGCCGACCTGTTTGGTCTTTGGGCCGAACTGCCGGCGACCGCACTGCGCTTTTGGGTGGGTAACGATGAATAGCAGGTCGGGCGACGCCAGGAGCACGGGAATCCTCTGAGGTTTGCCGCCGCTGCTTTCATTCGGCGCGCAGAGCGTCGACGGCGTCCAGCCGTGCCGCGCGCCTGGCGGGCAACACGCCGGCGAGCAGGCCAATCGCGATCGCGGTGCTCTCGGCGAGGACGACGAAACTGAGTGGCGTGTGCACCGGCAGCGCCGGCAGCAGCAGGTGCAGCAACTGCGCGACCCCGACCCCGAGGAAGCCGCCGAGCAGCCCGCCGAGCGCCGATAGCGCGACGGCTTCGCCGAGAAACAGGCCGAGGATGGTGCGGCGGGGTGCGCCGAGAGCGACCAGCAGGCCGATTTCGCCGGTGCGTTCAGAGACCGCGATGGTCATGATGGTGACGATGCCGACACCGCCGACGAGCAGCGAAATGCTGCCCAGAGCGCCAACCGCCAGGGTCAGGACGTCGAGGATGTTCGACAGCGTCTGCAACATGTCTTCCTGCGTCGTGATGGTGAAATCCTCGCGTCCGTGACGTGCCTTCAGTGTTGCCTTGACCAGCGCGCTGACAGTGGCGGCCGCTAGCCCTTCTTCGTACGACAGATCGATTTTCATCAGCCCATCGCGATTGTAGAGTTCGAGAGCGCGAGCCGTCGGGATGTAGGCGGCGTCATCGAGATCAATGCCGAGAAACTGCCCCTTGGCTTCCAGAACGCCGATGACACGAAAGGTCAGGCCGCCAACGCGCACCCGCGCACCCAGGGGATTGCCAGTGCCGAACAATTCTTCCTTGAGCTTTGCACCGAGAACGATGAAAGCGCGCGCATTGTCGGCATCCTCGGCCGGCAGGAACTGGCCGCTGCTGACCTGGATGTGGTACACCTTGAGCATCTCGGCGCTGACCCCGTTGATGGTGCTGCGGCGCAGGCGGCCGTTGGCATTGACCTCGGTGTTGCCCCACACGGTTGCGGTCATGCCGGTGATATGCGGCAGACGTCCTAGGGCGCGGGCATCCTCCAGCGTCAGCGGCCGCACCGAGGTCGGGATGCCGGTTGGCGCCGGGCCGGAGGTCTTGACCTTGCCTGGTGCGACGCTGATCACATTGGTGCCGAACTGCGTGAACTCGGCCAGGACAAAACGATGGATCCCTTCGCCGATCGAGGTCAGCAGGATGACGGCGGCAATCCCGACGGCGATTCCGAGGAGCGTCAGAAAGCTGCGCAGGCGGTGCGCAGTAATGGCACGCAAGGCAAGTTGCAGTCCGTCGCCGGGGCGAATCATCGCATCCTGCTCAGCAGCTCAGCGTTTCGACAGCGACTGCACGGGATCGAGCCGCGCCGCCCGCCGCGCCGGTAACACGCCAAACAGGATGCCGGTGCCAAGCGCGGTGCCGAGTCCGGCCAGCACCGCCCAGTCCGGTGGAAACGCTGGAAATTCGGGATACATCTGGCGGATGATCGCCGCGCCGGCCTGTCCGAACACGAAGCCGAGCAGGGCGCCCGCCACCGATAACATCGCCGCCTCGGTCAGAAAGGCATTGCGGATCGTCGCGCCGGTAGCGCCGAGCGCTTTGAGCAAGCCGATTTCCGCGGTGCGCTGGGTGACCGAGACGAGCATCACGTTCATCACCAGAATGCCGGCGACGGCCAGGCTGATCGCTGCGATGCCGGCAACGGCAATGGTCATGGTTCCGAGCAGACGGTCAAAGGTGGCGAGGACGGCGTCCTGGGTGATGATCGTGACGTCCTGTTCGCCCTCGTGGCGGAGTCGGATGATTTCGCTCAACTGGGCCTTGGCCAGGTCGATGCTGTCCCGGCTGCTGGCCTCGACGAGGATGCGGAATAAGGTATTGCTATTGAACATCGCCTGCGCCAGCGATACCGGCACGATGACCAACTCGTCGGTATTCATTCCCAGCCCCTGGCCAGTCGATGCGAGGACGCCGACGATGCGAAAACGCCGGTCACCGATGCGTACCAACTGGCCGAGCGCCTCGTCACGAGCGAACATTTCATCGCGGATCTTGGCGCCGATGACGGCTTCGGAAGCGCCTCGCCGCCAGTCGCCCTGCGGCAGGAAACGCCCCTGCGCGAGCGCCAGGCGGCGTACCTCGATGAATTCGGCGGTGGTCCCGGCAAGCATGACTTCGCGCAACTTGCCGCCGACGCTGATCTCGGAAGTGCCAACCGCCAGCGGCGCGACGCGGTGCACGGCGCTGGCGCGCTGCAGCGCCTGCGCATCGTCGATGGTCAGGTCGCGCGGCGTGCTGGTGATGGCGTTACCGGGGTTGAAGCCGCCGGTTTGCGAGCGGCCAGGCAGAACGATGACCAGGTTGCTGCCGATCGAGGAAAACTGGTTCAACACATAGCGGCGTGCGCCATCGCCGAGCGCCGTCAGCAGCACCACGGCAGCGACTCCGATGGCCATCGCCAGCACCAGGAAAAAGGTGCGCAGCGGGTTGCCGGTAGCCGCGTCGCGGGCGAAACGAATCAGGTCGGGAGTACGCATACGTCAGTCAAACCCTGGGGGCTGCGCCATCGATCATGTTCCAGGGCGCCGTCCGCCATCAACAACTGGCGCCGCGCACGCGCACCGAGGCTGCCATCGTGGGTGACGACAATCAGCGTGACACCCTGGTCGTTGAGTCCTTCGAGCAGACGCATCACTTCTTCGCCGGTGCTGCGATCGAGGTTGCCGGTCGGCTCGTCGGCGAGGATCAGCGCCGGCTGCATGATCGTTGCGCGGGCAATCGCGACGCGCTGGCGCTGCCCACCCGAAAGCTGATCCGGACGATGGTTGGCGCGCTGCTCAAGGCCATAGTCCCGGAGTGCGCGGGCGACACGCTCGGCGCGCCGGAGGGGTGCAACGCCCGCCAGCGTCATCGGCAGCGCGATGTTTTCAGCGGCGGTCAGGCGTGGCACCAGATGAAAGCTCTGAAAGACGAAGCCGATGCGTTCGCTGCGCAGGTGTGCCTGTTCTTCGGCGGAGAGGGTGGTGACGTCGCAGCCCTCAAGACGGTAAGTGCCGGCATTCGGGCGGTCGAGCAGGCCGATCAGGTTGAGCAGCGTTGATTTGCCCGAGCCGGATGGACCCATCACCGCCACGTACTCGCCGGCTGCGATGCAGACGTCGAGATGGCGCAAGGCGTGCACTTCGCTATCACCGAGGCGAAAGACTCGCTCGATTCCGGAGAGTTCGATCAGCGCCATGCTCATCAATTACTTGCCGGCCGCCGCTGGCCGGGACTCGACCGAATAATGCGCTCCGGCCTTGACGCCCGCACGTTCGAGCGAAGTGACCACGCGTTCGCCGGTGGTCAGGCCTTCGAGAACCTCTGTATATTCCCAGTTTGCGAGGCCGGTCTTCACCCGGCGTTCTTCGAGGCTACCGTCAGCGCCTGCGACCAGCACGCGACCGCCTTCGAGCAGCGCCGGGGTGGGAACGCGAACGGTCTGCTCGCGAACCGCCAGAATCACTTCGACATCGGCGCTATAGCCGACCAGGAGTCGGCCCGGTGCGCTCGGGTCATCGAGGGTGGCCTCGATATCGACGGTGCGCGCCTGCTTCTCGACCGCCGATACGTATGGCGCGACGCGCCTGACCCTGCCCGGAAAGGATTGCCGCGGCAGTGCGTCGAGGCTGATGCGGACCGGCTGTCCGGCGCTGATCCTGGGTGCATCGACCTCGTCCATCGGGGCCTTGACGTACAGGCACGAGTCGTCGATCAGGTCAATCGCCGGCGGCGTCGGCACGCCGGGCGGCGACGGCGTCGAGTATTCGCCGACTTCGCCGACAATCTTGGCGATGGTGCCGGCAAACGGCGCATAGAGTACCGTTCGTCCCTGCTCGACGCGCGTCAGGCGGACCTTCGCCTCGGCCTGTGCGAGGTCGGCGCGGGCGGCCTCGCAGCCGGCACGCCGGGCGATCGCCTCACTACGCGCGCTGTCCTCTCTGGCGGTCGAGACAAAACCTTTGGCGCGCAGCGCCGACTGCCGTTCGGCTTCGCGTTCGGCATTGGCAGCCACGGCGCAGGCCTCGCTGATGTGGTGGCGGGCAGTGGTGGTCTGTGCGATGGCCAATGCGCTTTGCGCCTGCTGGTCGTCGTTCCAGAGCTTCATCAGCAGTTGCCCCTTGCTGACGCGATCTCCCTCCTTGACTGCCAGGACCTCGATGCGGCCACCGGTAATCGTGGATAAGCGGGTGCGCTGACAGGCTTCAACCGTCCCGGCACGGGTATTGGCGATCGTCGATTCGACCAGGCCACGTTCGATCTCTTTCAGCACCACGGCGACCGGTTTCGGGCGGCTTGCCCACCAGACGCCGGCGGCAATCAGCAGCGATACCAGAAGCATGCTAACGGCGTAGCGTCGGCGGTGGCTCAGGGCCAGTCCTTCGGCAGCGGGGCGACCACGGTGAACATCAGCGCCGCAGCGCCCAGGATGTCGAGTTCACCGTAGAGGTACTTGTTGAACCGGTAGCCTATGCTGGGCACGAATCCCGGCGAGAAGCCCTTGTAGTTCATCGGTACCTTGTCTTCATACTCACCGACATAACCGTACAGGAGACCTGCTGTCCACTGCAGGTACCAGTTTTCGAAGCCGAAGGGGTTGACGTAACGCTGCCCGGCGTAGACGTAGGCGCTTGGCTGCCCGAAGGAGTTGGCAAACGCGACCCCACCGGCAAACCAGCGCCCTTCCAGAGCCTTGTTGAGTCCCAGCATGACCACCGGTTTGTGATCCTTGTCTGGATTGTAATGGACCGTGTATGGGCTGAAGGCCAGATCCCAGCCACCGGCAGCGATCCCTCGTTCCGGATCCTGGCTCAAGGCGGTCTGATCCATGGCGACAGCGGTCAATGGATTGCCGGAAGCCTCAACTGCGGTCATCGCAGGTTTCTGTACCGGTTTGTCTGGCAGGGTTTCCGCAGCAGCAAGCGGCGTCACCTTTGGCACGGGCCTGGTTGCAGCAGTGCTTGCGGCGGGCGGTGGCGCAGCAGACCCCCTGGTCGGCGCGGCGCCGGTCTTTCTGGTCGACTTGGGGACTGGTCGCAGTTCCTCGCCCTGCCTGCCAGCATCGCTGCCAGAAGCGCTGAGGTTGAGTTCACGCAGTCTGGACAGCTTGGACTGTGTCAATTTGCTTGCCGGGTCGAGCTGCAGTGCCTGACCATACGATTCGCTGGCGAGCCGGGCGTAAACGTCACCCAGGTTCTCGCGGGCGATGGCATATCCCGGATCCGTCCTGATGGCCATCTCGAGTGCGGTACGAGCCTTGTCCAACTGCTGCTCCTGGGCATACAGAACAGCCAGGTTGTTGTAGGGCTCCGGCAGTTCCGGATAGTCCTCGTTGAGCTTGCTGAACACGATCAAGGCTTCGCTCGGACGGCCCATTTCCATCAGGATCAATCCTTTGAGGAATCGCCCTTGCGCCTCTTTCGGCCTGCTCGCAATGTAGGCATCAAGCTTTGCGAGGGCCTCAGCCGATTGCCCCTGTTTCAATAGACGCCGCGCATCCGAGATCTCGTCTGCAATGGCTGGGGCGATCCAGCAGGCCAACAGGAGGCCGGCCATCACGGCAGGAAAGGGCGCCCGTAAAGGCTTGGGAGAGTTCGAGCGCATGCTTATGGTTTGCCTTGCCGTGGTTGGGCGTCACTTGAGCGGCCGATTCTAACAAGAAGTGCGTGCAAACCAAAATTCTGCCCTCTGCTGATTCGGAGGATGTGCGCTATAACGGCTTGTCCATCCAGAAGCGCCGTTGCGCGAAGCACGGCTATTCAGGACGTTTTTTCTTCATGGCGGCGCCGGTTCTTCCAGAAATTGATCGACAGATAGATCATGAAGCCGACAAAGGTGATGAAGCCGGCAATCTGGAAATACAAGGAGTAGTTGGTCCGATATCTGCCGGTCACGGGATCGTAGATCGAGCAGATGATTCTGACGCGCTGCATGAGTTCATTGAGAGTGCCGACTTCCGGTGGGATCGCCGAGCGTGTGATCAGAATCTTGAGTGGTTCGGCGATGTCCTCGGCAGTAAACTTTTCGCCATAGACCTGGCGGACGATCATCCCGTCGGCATCGACCATGGTCACCTGGTTGAGGTGATCGAAGCCAGCCGCAGTCGCGACAAAGCTGAAACCGAAATTGCGTGTCAGATCGCTGACGATCGCCGGGGCAGGGCTCAGGAATTCCCAGTTGGGCAGACGGATGCCGTATTGTCTGGCGAAGTCCTTCAACGCGGCCGGCGAGTCGAACGGCTGATTGAAACCGATGCTGATCATGTTGAAGCGATCGGCACCCATGACGCTGACCGTATTCTCGACGGCTTTCTGCAGGTTGCGGGTGGTCGTCGGGCAGACCTGGAAGCAGGCGGTGTAGATGAAGTTGACCAGCAGCGGCTTGCCTCGGTAACGCGACAGTTCGACCGGCTGGCCCTGGCGATCGAGGAGTACGAAGTCTCCGACCGCTTTGCCGATGGCGCTTTGCGAGAATTCGAAAGCAGCTTTTTCGTCGAGGGCCGTCAGTACCAGGCCGCTGTTGACTCCCTGTGGGCGAGCGGTGAGTTTGGGTTTCCCTGCCGCTGCGTCGTCGGCGACGAGCGGTGGCGCAGCGAGCAGGAAGATGGATGCAAGTAGCGCGTGAGAGAAGCGACTATTCACCGGAATGGGCAATGGACGAATCAGAAACCGGACTGCGCGTCGAGGATGGCCCCGAGCAGTACTAGTGTCAGCTGGATCAGCGAGGCGTGAAAGCAGATCATCGCCGACTTGCGGCAGGGGTCGCGAGTCAGTCGCCAGGCCTTCTGAATGAACAGGAAGCCGCCAACGATGGCGCCGACACCATAGATCGCGCCGAGGCCGAAGAGCAGTGGCAACAGGCTGGCTGCGACCAGCGCCAGAGTGCTGAGGAAAATCGTGTTCGCCGCTTGCTGATCGCCGACGACGACTGGCAGCATCGGCACGCCGGCGGCGGCATAGTCGTCCCGAAAAGCAATCGCCAGACTCCAGAAATGCGGTGGCGTCCATAGAAAGAGAACCAGTGCCAGCGCCAGCGGGACGACGCCGAGCTGCGGATTGGCGGCGGTGGCGCCGGCGAGCACCGCCCAACTCCCGGCCAGCCCGCCGAAGACGATGTTCAGCCAGGTACGCCGTTTTAGCCAAACCGTGTAAACGATGGCGTAGAAGAAAGCGCCGAGGAAGACAAACAGCGCCGACCAGGCATTCAGGGCGATCCAGGCGGCGCCGACCGACAGCGTCATCAGGGCGGCGATGACCAGCAACCAGACCGGTTCGTGCCGAAGTTCACCGGTGACGAAGGGTCGCTTGCTGGTTCGCGACATCAGCAGGTCGCTGTCGTGTTCGTAATACTGGTTGAAGGCACCGGCGCTGGCCGAGGAAAGCAGTACCGACAGGGTCAGCACGAGTAGCTGCAGCAGACTCAGGCTGGGGCCGGAGCTGACCGCCAGACCGGCAAGGGCGGTGAAGGTGATGACGACACCGATGCGCAGCTTGAACACGCCGAGAATGGCGCGGATGGGAAAGGTGCTGTTCGATGCGCGGATGGATGGCATGGGTGTCGATAGGGTAGCGGTCAAGGTGATGATCGGGTGGCCTGTGCGGTGGACCTGCTTGAATCGGGCCTGTGGTGACCAGGACCGATTGAGGCAGGCCCCCACGCCGATGGTGTGGGGGAGGTGCCAGATCAGCTGAGCAACCAGACTTCGGAAAGGTACTTCCAGTTGACGAAGTAGTAAAGGACGAAGCAGACGAACAGCAGCAGCGCCAGGACGACGGTGCCCGGAACCGGGACGTGGTCGCTACCGTGTGCCACCGCCGAAGCGGCCTGGGTGTTACCCGGGATCGGCGTCGGCCGGTCGGATACCTTGCCGCCGTCGAGTTTCTTGCCGAACAGCAGCGAACCGACGACGAGCAGGATCCACAGCCCACCGCCAATCACGGCGATGACGCCGAAGATCCCGGTCAGACCCATCATCAGGTAGGCGGCACCCGGCCATTCATACTGGAACGGTGCGCCCGAGAAAGCCATGTCCCAGTGCCGGCGGGAGACGCCGAGCGTTCCGGCGCCCATCATCACCAGTCCGAGTACCGACATGCTGATGCCGAACAGGTAAGGCTGGATCTGGCAAAGCTTCGGCAGGATCATTTCGCGCCGGAACAGGACCGGCACCAGCAGATAGGTGATCGACATGAATGCCAGCGTCGTGCCGGTCACCACCGTGGTATGGAAGTGGCCCGGAACATAGAAGGTGTTGTGCATCAGCATGTTGATCTGCTCGGTACCGAGCACGACCCCCGAGATGCCGCCGAGAAAACCGAAGCTGACCAGCGAGATGAACATGCCGGAGAACACCGGGTTGCCCCAGGGCGCTTTGCGCAGCCATTCGAACAGGCCGTTGGTGTAACCTTTGCGCCGCTGTGCCGCTTCGATCGCTCCAGGAACCGTAAAGCCGTGGATCATCGATGCCATCACCGCAAAGTACATGAAGTAAGAGGTATTGAGCACCTTCCATTCGGCGCTCATGCCGGGGTCGGAGAGCAGGTGGTGTGCGCTGGCGAGCTGCAGGAACAGGATGTAGAGCAGGAAGGCGAAGCGCGACACCTTCTCGGACAAGGGCTTGGCTCCGAAGATCACGGCGGCGGTCAGGTACCAGACGGAAACGTGCGCAGCGACGTTGATCTGCTGCGATGAGTGTCCCAGACCCCACCACACCATGCGATACAGCTGCGCGTCGATTTCCTTGATCAGTCCGACCGACCACAGGAAGGTCGGCAGCAGGATGCCGGCGCCAGCGAGAATCGTGAAGGTGGCGATGATCGCTGCGGTGAGCGCACCGAAAGTCACCAGCGGCAGTGAGCCCTGATAGGTCTTGTCCTTCTTGGCGACGACCAGTGTGCCGAAGAAGACGGCGACGCCGAGGAGCGCGCCGACAGCGACCAGGATGATCCCCAGGTAGAAGTGGGGGGCGGCCTGCATCGGCACATAAGAGGTGAACATCACGCTCGACTCGCCCTGGAAGATGGCGACGTTGGCCATGATGCCGCCGACGACCATCAGCCAGAAACCGAGCCAGGCGATCTTCGGCGTTGCCAGCCGGCAGCGCAGCAGCGTCGATGAGGCAAAGTAGAGAACGGCCATTTCGAAGAACAGGATCCACAGGATCAGCATGTCGATGCCGTGGGCAGTGAGAATCAGGTAGAACTGGTCGGCCGGCAGCAGCTTGATCGCCGGCCAGCGGGTGAGGATGACCAGCAGGGCGGTGATGCCACCGACGAGCAGCCAGAGGACGCCGGCGACGGCGTTCCAGCGCATCAGTTTCTCGGCCTGGTCCTCGAATTGCAGTCCGGAGACGGGACAGGTACGGTAGGTCGTTGCCATCTTGTTTGTTCCTCCCTTATTTCACGTAGATACGGCCGAGCATCGAATGGTGACCGATGCCGCAGTATTCGTTGCAGACGATGGCGTAAGTGCCTTCCTTGGTCGGCGTCATCTTGACGACGTGCTCGTAGCCCGGGATGACCTGGATGTTGATATTGACGGGCTGCAGCGAGAAGCCATGGTTGTAATCCATTGACGAGAGGTGGATCTTGTAGGTCTGCCCCTTCTCCAGTTCAAGGATCGGATACCATGCCCACAGCCGGGCGATCAGGTAACCGTCACCGCCAGCGGGTACCTTGACCACGGGGATGTTCTGATCGGTTTCGGTACGGACGGTGTTTTCGGCGATGAACTTCTCGGCCTTGGCGGCGAACATCTCGGGGGTGGTTTTATAGGCTTCATTGGACAAGTTCTGCTTGCCGTAAACATGCCAGTAAATCATCATCGCGAACATGATCATCCCCCAGACGAAAGCGATCGCGATCCATGCCCATTCGACCTTGTCGATGGGTTGCTTCCACCAGAGCCGATCCGACGGCGGCAGAATTGCACTCATAATTGACTCTCCCTGAAGTGACTGATTGGCTTACTTGGCGAGCGGCGTATTCATGATGTCGATGATGCCCCACAGGATGTAGAGCAGACCTGGTGACGCCACGCCGAGAAACAGCAGCAGGAAGTGGTTGTCCAGCAGCTTCTGCATGAACGGAACGTCATCATCGTTGTTGACGGCCATGTTTGTATCCTCCATCAATGATTTGCGCTTGTGGCGGCTGGTAAGTTGCGGATTAGGACGAATTTCTTGGGCCTTCCGGGCACAATTGGGCAAAGGATACCTGCAGCCGAGCTGCCATTGATTTGATTCAGGTCAAGAACCGGGAAACCCGATGCTGGTCGGCAAAGCCAGCAGGCATGGGCATCGCAGGGTTGCGGCTGCGACCCAGGGTCGCAGGCCGCCGGAAGGATGGGAGAGCATCGCAAAGGGCATATAATCCGTGGCTTCGCTTTTTACCCGGTGATCGGTCATGGATCAAGTTGCTCGCCGACAAGTTGCGCTCTGGCTGCTGATTTGCAGTGCCATGGTTTTCGCCATTCTGGTGGTCGGTGGCGTCACGCGTCTGACCCATTCCGGCCTGTCGATCGTCGAGTGGCAGCCGATTGTCGGCATCATCCCACCGCTCAATCCGACCGAATGGGATGAGGCCTTCGAGAAATACAAGAAGACCCCGGAATATCAGCAGGTCAACCACCAGATGAAGCTCGAAGAGTTCAAGAGCATTTTCTATTGGGAGTACTGGCACCGCGTTCTCGGACGTCTGATCGGGATGGTCTTCCTGCTGCCGTTCCTCTACTTCTGGTTGCGAGGCAGGATTGCACCGCCGCTGATCCCGAAGCTGCTGGGGATCTTCGTGCTCGGGGGCCTGCAGGGAGCGATGGGCTGGTACATGGTCAAGAGCGGCCTGGTCGACGACCCGCGCGTCAGTCACTATCGACTGACCGCGCATTTGTCGCTGGCTTTCCTGATTTTTCTGTCGATGTTCTGGGTGGCGCTGGGTCTGCTCACCGAGCGTAGCCGGGTCAGTCGTGATGTTGCGCTACAAGGGCTGCAGCGGACCGGTTTCTGGTTGACGATCCTGGTCGGCTATATGGTCATCAGCGGCGGCTTTGTCGCCGGCATTCGCGCCGGCAAGGCCTACAACAGCTTTCCACTGATGAACGGGCACGTGCTGCCGCCGGAAAGCTTTCTCATCGATCCCTGGTATTTGAATTTCTTCAACAACATGGCGCTGGTCCAGTTTGACCATCGCCTGGGCGCCTGGCTGCTGGCCTTTCTGGTGCCCTGGTTCTGGTGGAAGATCAGGAATGCGGCCGTTTCCGCTTCGGCTCGCCTGGCGGCAACGCTGTTGTTGGGAGGGGTGTTCATCCAGATCGCGCTGGGCATCGCCACCCTGCTGCTGGCGGTTCCGGTGGGCTTGGGGGCTGCGCATCAAGGCGGGGCGATGGTCGTCCTCGGCTTGCTGCTGTGGTTGAACCACGAACTTCGGGCGGCGCGCTTGCCGGGCGACTCAGCCTGACTCCGAGCCAGGCCTGCGTCTGAGGAATGTCCGGGCGACCGCGCTGTTGTTGGCAGTCCTCTCGCTGCCTGTCAGCGAGCTACACCGAGAACGAGGAACCGCAACCGCAGGTCGAAGAGGCGTTCGGGTTCTTGATTACAAACTGCGAACCTTCCAGCCCTTCCGTGTAGTCGATTTCGGCGCCGACCAGATACTGATAGCTCATCGGGTCGACCAGCAAAGTGACGCCGTTCTTTTGCAGCGCGGTATCGTCGTCGTTGGCCACCTCGTCAAAGGTGAACCCATACTGGAAACCCGAACACCCGCCGCCGGTTACAAACACCCGCAGTTTCAGATCCGGGTTGCCTTCTTCTTCGATCAACTCTTTCACCTTGCCAGCCGCGCTGTCGGTAAAAACAAAGGGCATCGGCATGTCTGTCGCTACATTCATTACATTATTCTCCAAAATCTGATATCTGCGCCGATTCGAGCCAGGATCGGTCAGTTGTGGCCAGTTTGTGTGCTACGGTTCTGATGCCTGCCTGATCGGACAGGCGCTTGTCAAGCAGCATGACGCTCTTCAACGTCAAATCAGACAGGTCTGCTTGCGAGGAGTTCCAGAGGTTCCAGAGGTTCCAGGACTCCGATCGCATCCATGTCGATGCCCCTGATCATAACATTTTTGTGCTTGCACCTTGCGGACCGGTTCAGGTTCAGGGAAACACCGCCAGTTGCCAGAGCCCTGTGGTTTCGGGCAGGCCGAACATGATGTTCATGTTTTGCACCGCCTGGCCTGCGGCGCCTTTGACGAGGTTGTCGATTACCGAGAGCACAACCAGAACATTCCCCTCTTGTGGGCGATGCACCGCGATACGACAGATGTTTGCGGCCCGCACCGAGCGTGTATCGGGATGTGAGCCCGGCGGCAGGACATCGACAAAAGGCTCGTCCTGGTAACGCGTGTCAAAGATTGCCTGAAAGTCGGCCTCATCCTTGATGCGCGCGTAGAGGGTGGCGTGAATGCCACGGATCAAGGGAGTCAGGTGAGGAACAAAGGTCAATCCGACCGGGCTGCCAGCCATTCTCGACAGGCCCTGCCGAATCTCCGGCAGATGTCGGTGACCGGGGACGGCATAGGCCTTGAAATTGTCGGCAGCTTCCGAGAAGAGGGTTGGAATCTCGGCCTTGCGTCCGGCCCCGGAGACGCCCGATTTGGCGTCTGCGACCAGATGATCCAGTTCGACCACACCGGCTTCGAGCAGCGGCAGGAAACCCAATTGCACCGCCGTTGGGTAACAGCCTGGATTGGCTAGCAGACGAGCGTTGCGGATGTCGGCCCGGTCGTACTCCGGTAGTCCATAGACTGCATCGGCGACCCATTCCGGGCTGCTGTGCTGCATCCCGTACCACTGGCTCCACTCGGCGACATTTCTGATGCGGAAATCAGCGGCGAGGTCGATCACGCGCACCCCGGCGTCGAGCAGTGCCGGTGCCTGCTGCATGGCCACGCCGTTGGGTGTGGCGAAGAAGACCACATCACAGTCCTGTAGATTGGCTCTGGCCGGATCTTCAAACTGCAAGCTCAGTCGTCGGCGTAAGCTCGGGAACATGCTCGAGACTGCCGTTCCAGCATCTCCACGAGAGGTGATGGCAACGAGTTGCACTTCTGGATGCTGCGCCAGCAGCCGCAATAATTCGACGCCGGTGTAGCCAGTGCCTCCGACGATTCCAACCTTGATCATAAGAGTCTCCACGAGAGCCGGCAATGATAGCTCCCAGCCCCAGAAAATACAAAAGCCGCCCAAAGGCGGCTCTCGCTGTGCAAGGGATGCGATCAGCGCTTGGAGAACTGCTTGCGCCGGCGGGCCTTGTGAAAACCAACTTTTTTGCGCTCAACTTCACGAGCGTCACGAGTGACGAAACCTGCTTTGGAAAGCGCCGGTTTGAGCGACAGGTCGTAGGCAATCAGTGCCCGCGTAATGCCATGCCGAACCGCGCCAGCCTGGCCGGACTCGCCGCCACCGGCGACGTTGACGAGAATGTCAAAGCCTGTCGTCTGCTCGACCAATTGCAGTGGCTGCCGAACAATCATGCGCCCCGTAACTCGAGAGAAGAATTCATCGACCGGTTTGCCATTGACGACGAACTTGCCGCTGCCGGGCTTCATGAAGACGCGCGCGACGGCGCACTTTCTCCGTCCCGTGCCATAGAAGTAATTTTCAGCCATTGTGACCCCTTAGAGTTCCAGAACTTTTGGCTGCTGGGCAGCGTGCGGATGCGTTGCGCCGGCGTAGCACTTCATTTTCTTGAGCATTGCGTAACCGAGCGGTCCCTTGGGGAGCATGCCCTTCACGGCCTGTTCAAGGACGCGCCCCGGGAAACGCTGCTGCATCTTGGTGAAGTTCGTTTCGTAGATTCCCCCCGGGTGGCCCGAGTGGCGATAGTATTTCTTGTCATCAGCCTTGTTGCCAGTGACGCGCAACTTCTCGACATTGGTGACGACAATGTAGTCACCGGTATCCACATGCGGAGTGAATTCGGGTTTGTGCTTTCCACGCAGGCGGCGAGCAATTTCGGTCGCAAGGCGACCCAGCACCTTGTCGGTGGCATCAACCAGAAGCCATTCGCGTGACACTTCGTGCGGTTTGGCAGAGAAAGTCTTCATCAAGAACGCCGTCCTTTTTTGCCTGATAACGGAAAGCCCGACATGGTATTGCAAGTCAGCGACTGGTGTCAATTGCTGTTTCGCCCATTCCCACGGTAAATTTGTTCTCAAGAAGCTCTCGATCCGGTGAGTGAGTTTTTCGTCATACGCAAGGAGTCGAAGACGAGGCGGGTCCGGAAGGAAAGCAAACGCATCATTTCGGCAATGGATTGCGAAGGTTTCTGGAAGGACTTGAGGATGCCGACGGCGAAGCGTCGGAGGCGAGTGACGTTTTCCGGGCCGAAGCCGGTCCGGATTCGGGAACGGTCCTCGTCGTAGTTTCAGTCGATGATGTAGTGAACGCTCTCGACACTCCAGTGCCCTCGGTTGGTGGCCAGTACGCGTTGCGGAGAGGCTTCTTGCGGCGTGCGACTGGTAATCCCCAGTGCGATCTCACGCGCGTACTGACCGGTTTTTTTCTCGATGATTTCCCGCTCGATCAGAAAGACCTGAGCGACGTGGGGGAAGGGGATGTAGGCATTGAGTGCGGTGCTGCACCAAATGCTCCGCGTCTCTATGCGACCGTGATCGAGAGGTGTGATCTCGACGAAGTCTGGTTTTTGGCGCTTCTCAAACAGCAAAGCGATATCACGTTCCAGCGTGGGCTGGTTACCTTTTCCGGTGAAATGGTAGTGCGCCTGCTGCTCGACCAGATAGGTAGCCAGCGCGCGTTGGGTCAGCAGAGCATCCGCCGTGATGTCCTTGCCGGCCAGGTCGCAGGTTTTGAGCAAGGGGATCGCCATGCCGATTTCGTTGGTCCGCTTTTGCTCGTCGCTTCCTGCTACCGGTAAGGTGCCGACTTTTTTTGGGCGTAACAGGTCTTCGAGTCATGCCCGACCACGCTCAGGATGTGCGCCTGCTCTCCTGTCTCGTCGATGGCCTTTTTCATCGTCTTTCCGTCCAGCGCCAGCGCCTCGTCTTGCGTCCCCCAGGCCTGGTTCCAGGTGTTGAGTGCGCCATCCATCGCATCCGGTTCAATACGAACCAGGCAGTCGCGAATGACGGACTCGCTGGGGACCAGGTACTGTCCCTTCTCGCGCCGACAGCCAAATCGTTCGCGCGCTTTCTGTCCCAAGGCATCGGCCCAGTTCGAGATGGCCTTGTAGCCGCGCATGCCGCACAGCGTCGCACCGGCCGCAATGCCCAGCACCACGGGCAGGCGATGGCGGCGTCCTTGCGCACGGCGGGGATCGGGAATCCTCGTAAAACACTGCGGCAACTGGCGCATCTGGTCGGCGTTGAGCATGATCTTGGCGGCTCCTGTGAGTTGAAGGTGTGCCCGGTCAGGGTGGGTCAATTGCACTTGGGGCGTGCGGCATAGGGGACGAACAAAGACGCGTTTGGGGGCCTCGGCTTCGGCGCTGTAACCTTCCCGGGTCCGTCGATACCCTTGCGTCAGCCCCAGTTCAATCCAGTTGGCCGCACGATAAACGCCCCCATGAAACTGCCTGGGATCGACAAAGGTCTCCAGCAACAGCAACGGATGACCAAAGCGTGCCTGCCAGTCCGCGACGACCCGGCGTTCAGTCAGCGAGAGCACTCGTGAGCCGACATTTGGCCAATGCCACTCGGGAAGAATCAAAAAGCGACTATTGTTGGCGATCAGCTTGAGCCGCCCATACTGCGAGCGAAAGTCCCAGCCGATCCACCGGTCACGTACACCACATTTCAGGGCAGCCGCTGAAATACTCAGTTGCGCCACCCACTGTTCACGCCACGTCGCCACGTACCACACCGTTTCACCAATCTTCGCCAGCGCACCAAGGTAGTGGTGGCGCGCCATCTGCTCTTGATAGCGCTCCTCCTCGCTTCGTTCTACCGGGCGCACTTGCACCTCCGAGAGCGCTTCGCTTGTGAATTTCCCCCAGTCCATCTTCTGCGTTATACCAAGAATCTTCGGTCTTGTTCAGCATCCCCCCCTAACTCCCTGATTTCGGGAATCATCCCTCAATGGACAAATTCACCGTGGCCTGCATCATCGTGCAGATTGCACGCCGGCGAGACGGCATGTTAGAGTCGCGAGCAGGATCTCGATGCCTCGAGACCTCGTTAACGGCTAGGAGAACATTATGGTATTTGGTCCGCATCGACGATTTCTTGCCGCGCTGGCAGCCGGCATCATTACTTTGCTTGCTGGTATCACTTCAGCGCGCGCATCCGTCATTTCCTCGACGCCAACTTTGCCGGTCCTCGACGTTCCGTACGCAGCTTCGTTCGGCGTTGGCTGCTTTCCTTTGGCAGGCGCCTGTGTCGTGCCAGGGACGATCACGCTGACGTCGCTCGTGTCGTCGACCTTCGGCCCATCAGGCCAGGACATCGTCGCAAACGCGTCGTACATCGGCACTTTGACTACCTTGGCAGGTGTTCCGATCGGGCCGGTGAACCTGTCCGGCACACTCGAGGAAGAAGTCATCGGGCGCACATCCCCGACCGAACTCGGCATCTGGTCGACCAAACTGCTCGCGCTTTCACTGAGCGGCCCCGCGCTCGGACACACCTTGATGGTGACGCTGGATCCTGCGGTGTTATCTACCGGTTTTTCGTCGATCGTGCCAGATAGCGGACAAGCGAATAGGTTCAGGATTGACAGTTTCTTTGACGTGTTTGTCGAGCTGACGCTCGATGGCCCTACGCCCTTGACAGCCAAGCGCGGTCCGCTGCACCTGTCGCTTGTGCCCGAGCCGTCGACCTGGCTACTGCTCATCGGTGGCGTCGCTGGTCTGGGTTTCGTGAGGCAGCGGCAGCACGCCGCGTAAGCGTTCATTTGGCTCGGCGAGCGTCCGGGTGAGGATGGCACCCGGACGCTGCTGGCCTGACCCGTTGAGTGACGGGTCACGCAAACGGGGTCACCCATTAGCCGGCCCCTGTCAATAGGGTAAAACAATCTCTCCACGGTAATTTGTTCTCAAGAAGCTCTCGATCCGGTGAGTGAGTTTTTCGTCATACGCAAGGAGTCGAAGACGAGGCGGGTCCGGAAGGAAAGCAAACGCATCATTTCGGCAATGGATTGCGAAGGTTTCTGGAAGGACTTGAGGATGCCGACGGCGAAGCGTCGGAGGCGAGTGACGTTTTCCGGGCCGAAGCCGGTCCGGATTCGGGAACGGTCCTCGTCGTAGTTTCAGTCGATGATGTAGTGAACGCTCTCGACACTCCAGTGCCCTCGGTTGGTGGCCAGTACGCGTTGCGGAGAGGCTTCTTGCGGCGTGCGACTGGTAATCCCCAGTGCGATCTCACGCGCGTACTGACCGGTTTTTTTCTCGATGATTTCCCGCTCGATCAGAAAGACCTGAGCGACGTGGGGGAAGGGGATGTAGGCATTGAGTGCGGTGCTGCACCAAATGCTCCGCGTCTCTATGCGACCGTGATCGGGAGGTGTGATCTCGACGAAGTCTGGTTTTTGGCGCTTCTCAAACAGCAAAGCGATATCACGTTCCAGCGTGGGCTGGTTACCTTTTCCGGTGAAATGGTAGTGCGCCTGCTGCTCGACCAGATAGGTAGCCAGCGCGCGTTGGGTCAGCAGAGCATCCGCCGTGATGTCCTTGCCGGCCAGGTCGCAGGTTTTGAGCAAGGGGATCGCCATGCCGATTTCGTTGGTCCGCTTTTGCTCGTCACTTCCTGCTACCGGTAAGGTGCCGACTTTTTTTGGGCGTAACAGGTCTTCGAGTCATGCCCGACCACGCTCAGGATGTGCGCCTGCTCTCCTGTCTCGTCGATGGCCTTTTTCATCGTCTTTCCGTCCAGCGCCAGCGCCTCGTCTTGCGTCCCCCAGGCCTGGTTCCAGGTGTTGAGTGCGCCATCCATCGCATCCGGTTCAATACGAACCAGGCAGTCGCGAATGACGGACTCGCTGGGGACCAGGTACTGTCCCTTCTCGCGCCGACAGCCAAATCGTTCGCGCGCTTTCTGTCCCAAGGCATCGGCCCAGTTCGAGATGGCCTTGTAGCCGCGCATGCCGCACAGCGTCGCACCGGCCGCAATGCCCAGCACCACGGGCAGGCGATGGCGGCGTCCTTGCGCACGGCGGGGATCGGGAATCCTCGTAAAACACTGCGGCAACTGGCGCATCTGGTCGGCGTTGAGCATGATCTTGGCGGCTCCTGTGAGTTGAAGGTGTGCCCGGTCAGGGTGGGTCAATTGCACTTGGGGCGTGCGGCATAGGGGACGAACAAAGACGCGTTTGGGGGCCTCGGCTTCGGCGCTGTAACCTTCCCGGGTCCGTCGATACCCTTGCGTCAGCCCCAGTTCAATCCAGTTGGCCGCACGATAAACGCCCCCATGAAACTGCCTGGGATCGACAAAGGTCTCCAGCAACAGCAACGGATGACCAAAGCGTGCCTGCCAGTCCGCGACGACCCGGCGTTCAGTCAGCGAGAGCACTCGTGAGCCGACATTTGGCCAATGCCACTCGGGAAGAATCAAAAAGCGACTATTGTTGGCGATCAGCTTGAGCCGCCCATACTGCGAGCGAAAGTCCCAGCCGATCCACCGGTCACGTACACCACATTTCAGGGCAGCCGCTGAAATACTCAGTTGCGCCACCCACTGTTCACGCCACGTCGCCACGTACCACACCGTTTCACCAATCTTCGCCAGCGCACCAAGGTAGTGGTGGCGCGCCATCTGCTCTTGATAGCGCTCCTCCTCGCTTCGTTCTACCATTCCTTCATTCCTTCCGGGGCAATTGACCAGAACGGTTCAAACTGGCTATACTCCACAGGTTTTTTCGGCGTGCTCCAGCCTGCGACTGTCCGGCGCTGGGTCGAACAAGAGGTGATATGGACTATCTTTTTTCTGTGGTGCTGGCGGTGCACATTCTGGCGGCGATCGGCGTGATCGGCCTGGTTCTGGTTCAGCACGGAAAAGGCGCCGACATGGGCGCTGCTTTTGGTAGCGGTGCTTCCGGAAGCCTGTTCGGCGCCACCGGTTCCGCCAACTTCCTGAGTCGCGCTACTGCCGTTCTGGCGACGGTGTTTTTTTTGACCAGCATGTCGCTTGCCTATCTGGCATCGAGCAAACCAAAAACGACTGGCAGTGTGATGCAGGATGCGGTAAACTCCAGGCCTGTTTCAGCGCCGCCTGCGAGTGGCGTTGAGCAGGGAACAGGTCTGGCGGGTCCCGATTCGAAGGCCAAGGATATTCCCAAGTAATCTGGTTTCAAGGTGGCGGCGAGAGATGCAGGATTCCTCGGTTGACTCGTCCGCTGTCCGTGGTAGTGCCGACGTGGTGAAATTGGTATACACGCTATCTTGAGGGGGTAGTGACTTAGGTCGTATGAGTTCGAGTCTCATCGTCGGCACCAGGAGAAGCCATCCGGTCGGGTGGCTGAAGTCTGAAATGAGCACTTGTGGGGCGGATCATGCTGGAAAGCTATTTCCCGGTATTTGTCTTCATACTGATTGGCATTGCCTTTGGTATTGCGCCCGTCGTGACTGGCCTGGTGGTCGCGCCGCATCGCCCGGACAGCGAAAAGCTCTCTCCTTACGAGTGTGGCTTCGAGGCTTTCGAAGATGCACGCATGAAGTTCGACGTGCGTTATTACCTGATCGCCATCATCTTCATCCTTTTCGACCTTGAAGTGGCCTTTCTGTTGCCCTGGGCGACGATCTTCAAGGAAATCACGCAGACCGATTCGGTCCGGTGGTTCGGTTTCATCGAGATGCTGGTCTTCATCGCCATCCTCGTCGTGGGTTACATCTACGCCTGGGCCAAAGGCGCGCTGGATTGGGAGTGAGTGATGGGCATTGAAGGCATTCTTCAGGAAGGCTTCGTCACCACCACGGCCGACAAGCTGATCAATTACGTTCGAACCGGTTCGATTTGGCCGATGAGCTTCGGGCTCGCCTGCTGCGCCATCGAGATGATTCATGCCGGTTGCTCGCGCTATGATCTGGACCGTTTTGGAATCGTTTTTCGCCCCAGCCCTCGGCAGTCCGATGTGATGGTCGTTGCCGGGACTCTGACCAACAAAATGGCGCCAGCGATGCGCAAAGTTTACGATCAGATGGCCGAGCCGCGCTGGGTGGTTTCGATGGGTTCCTGCGCCAATGGTGGCGGTTACTATCATTACGCGTACTCCGTGGTACGCGGTTGCGATCGGATCGTTCCTGTCGACATCTACGTTCCGGGTTGCCCTCCGACTGCCGAGGCGTTGATCTACGGCCTGATTCAGTTACAGAACAAGATTCGTCGGACCAGTACCATCGCCCGCTGAAAACAACCAACCGAGAGTGAGCCATGTCCGCCACGCTGGAAGCGCTTAGCCAGAATTTGCAGAAACATCTCGGTGATCGAGTCAAATCCCTGAAGGTGGCGCTCGGTGAAGTGACCATCGAGGTCGATGCCGCCGACTACCTGGTGGTGATGCAGACTCTTCACGACGAGCCGGAACTGTGTTTCGAAGAATTGATCGACCTCTGTGGCGTCGACTATTCGGTCTATGGCAACGTGCAGCGAGAGGGGCGGCGTTTCGCTGCGGTCAGTCAGCTCTTGTCGATCAGCAGGAACTGGCGGCTGCGCGTTCGCTGCTTTGCGCCCGATGACGATTTCCCCTCTCTGCCTTCGGTTACCTCGGTCTGGAACAGTGTCAACTGGTTTGAGCGCGAGGCTTTCGACCTGTTTGGAATTGTTTTCCCAGGGCACGAAGATTTGCGCCGCATCCTCACCGACTATGGCTTTATCGGACATCCGTTCCGCAAGGATTTCCCGATTTCAGGCTATGTCGAAATGCGCTACGACCCGGAGCAGCAGCGGGTCATCTATCAGCCGGTGACCATCGAGCCGCGCGAGATCACGCCGCGGATCGTTCGCGAAGCGACCTACGGGAACGTCGACAATGCCTGAACTGCGCAACTTTACCCTGAATTTCGGGCCGCAGCATCCGGCGGCGCACGGTGTTCTGCGGATGGTGCTTGAGTTGGACGGTGAAGTGGTGATGCGTGCCGATCCGCATATTGGCTTGCTCCACCGCGCTACCGAAAAGCTTGCCGAGAACAAGACCTGGATCCAGTCGGTGCCCTACATGGATCGCCTCGACTACATGTCGATGATGTGTAACGAGCATGCCTACTGCATGGCGATCGAAAGGCTGTTGAATGTCGAGGTGCCGATCCGTGCCCAATACATCCGGGTAATGTTCGACGAGATCACCCGTATCCTCAATCATCTGCTCTGGGTCGGCTGTCACGGCCTCGACGTCGGTGCAATGACCATGGTGCTTTATGCCTTCCGGGAGCGTGAAGACCTGATTGATGCCTACGAGGCGGTTTCGGGCGCACGCATGCATGCCGCCTACTATCGGCCGGGCGGTGTTTACCGCGACCTGCCTGATCGCATGGCACAGTATCAGGAGTCGAAGTGGAAGAGCGCCGCCCAGATCAAGCCCTTCAACGAGGTGCGCAGCGGCTCCCTGCTGGACTTTCTCGACGATTTCGTGAGTCGCTTTCCGAAGTTGCTCGACGAGTACGAAACGCTGCTCACGGATAACCGCATCTGGAAACAGCGTCTGGTGAATGTCGGCATCGTTTCACCGGAGCGGGCGCTGCAGCGCGGCTTTACCGGGCCGATGTTGCGTGGGTCCGGTATTGCCTGGGATCTGCGCAAGAAACAGCCCTACGAAGTCTATGACCGGATGGATTTCGACATCCCGGTAGGCGTCACCGGTGATTCCTACGATCGCTATCTGGTCCGCATGGAAGAAATGCGCCAGTCCAACCGCATCGTCAAACAGTGTATCGACTGGTTACGGCAGAACCCGGGTCCGGTGATGTCCGACAATCACAAGGTTGCGCCGCCGGATCGCGAAGCGATGAAGTCCAATATGGAAGAATTGATCCACCACTTCAAGCTCTGTACCGAAGGCATGCATGTGCCGGAGGGTGAAGTCTATTCAGCGGTCGAGCACCCCAAGGGAGAGTTCGGCATCTACGTGATTTCCGACGGTGCCAACAAGCCCTATCGCTTGAAGATCCGTCCTCCGGGTTATGTGCACCTGTCGGCAATGGATGAGATGGTGCGCGGCCATATGCTGGCCGACGTGGTGACGATCATTGGTTCCCAGGACGTTGTTTTTGGCGAGATTGACCGCTGATGTTGACTTCAGAATCCCTCAAGAGAATTGATCGCGAAATTGCCAAGTACCCGGCTGACCAGAAACAGTCAGCGGTCATGGCGGCGCTCGCCATCGCGCAGGAACAGCTGGGCTGGCTCTCCAGCGAAGCCATCGAGGCTGTTGCCAACTACCTTGGCATGCCGCCGATCGCCGCCTACGAGGTGGCGACCTTCTACAACATGTACGACCTCAAGCCGGTTGGCAAGTATAAGGTGTCGGTGTGTACCAACTTGCCATGCATGCTCACCGGCGGAGTCGATGCCGGCGAATACCTGCAGAAAAAATTGGGAATCGGCTACAACGAGACGACTCCCGACGGACTGATCACGCTCAAGGAGAGTGAGTGCATGGGTGCCTGTGGCGACGCGCCGGTGATGATCGTCAATAACCGTCGCATGTGCAGCTGGATGAATCCCGAGCAAATCGACAAACTGCTGGCGGAGCTCAAGTAATGGCGATTCTCGGTGCACTCAACCCAATGCTCAGCGTCGGTCTGGACGGCGACAAGGCCTGGCGCCTGGCGGATTACGTCAAGCGTGGCGGTTATTCGGCGCTACGGCGAGTTCTCGAAGAAAAGATGCCCCAGGGCGAGGTCATCAACGAGGTCAAGAAGTCGGTTCTGCGGGGTCGCGGCGGCGCCGGATTTCCGACCGGCCTCAAATGGAGTTTCATGCCACGTTCCTTTCCCGGGGATAAGTACGTGGTATGCAATTCCGATGAAGGCGAACCCGGTACTTTCAAGGATCGCGACATCCTGCGCTACAACCCGCATTCGGTAATCGAGGGGATGGTCATTGCCGGCTACGCGATGGGCGCCGCACGGGGTTACAACTACATCCATGGCGAAGTCTGGGAACTCTACGAGCGCTTCGAGGAAGCCCTCGATGAAGCTCGAGCCGCTGGCTTTCTCGGCTCCGACCTACTGGGCTCGGGTTTCAATTTTGAACTCTTCGCGCATCACGGTTACGGTGCCTATATCTGCGGCGAAGAAACTGCGCTGCTCGAATCGATCGAAGGCAAGAAGGGGCAGCCGCGCTTCAAGCCGCCTTTCCCTGCCTCATTCGGCCTTTATGGTAAACCGACCACGATCAACAATACCGAAACCTTTGCCTCGATCCCTTACATCATGAATCTTGGCGGCGAGGCCTATCTCGAAGCCGGTAAGCCGAATAACGGCGGGACCAAGCTATTCTCGGTTTCGGGTCACGTAAACCGGCCAGGGAACTACGAAATTCCCCTTGGGACACCGTTCGCCACGCTGCTCGAAATGGCTGGCGGCATGCGTGGTGGTCGGAAATTGAAGGCCTGTATTCCGGGTGGTTCCTCGGCGCCGGTCGTTCCCGCGGCGATGATGATGAATGCCACCATGGACTACGATGGTATCAGCAAGGCGGGCTCGATGCTGGGCTCGGGCGCGGTCATCGTCATGGACGAGACGACCTGCATGGTGAAGGCGCTCGAGCGGCTCTCGTTCTTCTACTACGAGGAATCCTGTGGCCAGTGCACGCCATGCCGTGAAGGAACCAGCTGGCTTTACAAGGTGGTGCATCGAATAGAGAGCGGCAAGGGTCGTCCCGATGATCTCGAACTGCTCGAGAGTGTGACCACCAACATCATGGGCCGCACCATTTGCGCGCTTGGCGATGCCGCATCGATGCCGGTACAGAGCTTTATCAAACATTATCGCGACGAGTTCTCGTACCACATCGAACACAAGAAGTGCCTCGTGCCCGTTGATGTGCAGCGTGCCGGCAGTGGCTTCTTTATGGCAACGGTTTAGGGTACGAGACGATGGAAATCGAAATCGACGGCAAGATGGCACAGGTGCCTGATGGCAGTACCATCATGGATGCTGCACAGCAGTTGGGGGCCTATATCCCGCATTTCTGCTATCACAAGAAGCTCTCGATCGCTGCCAATTGCCGGATGTGTCTGGTGCAGGTAGAGAAGGCGCCGAAGCCCCTGCCTGCCTGCGCGACACCGGTCACCAACGGCATGAAGGTGTTCACTCATTCCGAACTGGCGGTCAAGGCGCAGAAAGGCGTGATGGAGTTCCTGCTGATCAATCACCCGCTGGATTGCCCGATCTGCGACCAGGGTGGTGAGTGCCAACTCCAGGACCTGGCGGTCGGTTACGGCGGCGGCGCATCGCGTTTTCAGGAAGACAAACGGGTCGTTTTCCACAAGGATGTCGGTCCTCTGATCTCGATGCAGGAAATGGCACGCTGCATTCATTGCACTCGCTGCGTTCGCTTCGGGCAGGAAATTGCCGGCGTGATGGAACTCGGCATGGCCAGTCGCAACATGCACTCGGAGATCACGACTTTTGTTGGTCGCTCGGTCGATTCGGAACTTTCCGGAAACATGATCGACCTGTGCCCGGTGGGTGCTCTGACCTCCCGGCCTTTTCGCTACTCGGCACGGAGCTGGGAGTTGTCGCGGCGCCGGTCGATCAGTCCGCACGACAGCATTGGCGCCAACCTGACCGTGCAGGTCAAGAACAACGTCGTGATGCGCGTTCTGCCGCGTGACAACGAAGACGTCAATGAGTGCTGGATTTCCGACAAGGAACGCTTTTCCTACGAAGCGCTGAATTCTCCGGCCAGGCTCGGCAAGCCGATGATTCGTGTCGATGGGGCGCTGCGCGAAGTCGATTGGAATGTCGCCCTCGATTACGTTTCGCATGCCCTCAAGGATGTCGTCGGCAATAGCGGCGCAGCAGCGCTGGCAGCGCTGGCCTCGCCGCAGGCGACGCTCGAAGAACTCTACCTGCTGCAGAAGCTGACGCGTGCTCTCGGATCGGGCAGCGTCGACTTTCGTCCGCGGCGTCGTGACTTTTCGGCCGATGGCAAGCTTGGTGGCATTCCCTGGCTCGGTCTCAAGCTCTCCGAAATCAAGGATCTCGACGCAGCATTGGTGGTGGGCAGCTTCCTGCGCAAGGACCATCCTCTATTCGCTCAGCGTTTGCGTCAGTTGGCCAAGAAATGGGGCAAGGTCAGCCTGCTTTCGTCCAGTGGCGACGATTCGCTGATCAATTTGCACGCGCAGCTGACCGTTTCTCCCGCTGAACTGCCGCTGGCAATGGCTATGATTGTCAAGGCGGCGGCACAATTGAAAGGCGAGCTGGTGCCAGCCGGACTCGAGTCGGTCGACCCTGGTGCGACCAGCCAGGCGATCGCCAGGAGCCTGCTCGAAGGCGAGAAGCGGGCGGTTTTCCTTGGCAATGCAGCCGAGCAACATCCACAGGCAGCGCAACTGCACGCCCTGGCCGTCGAACTCGCACGGCTGACAGGTGCCACCTGTGGCTTCATCGGAGAGGCCGCCAATAGCGTTGGTGGGTATGTCGCGAAGGCTTTGCCGACAGCGCTCAACGCTTACGAAATGTTCGCTCAACCCCGCAAGGCCTATATCCTGCTCGGCCTTGAACCAGAACTCGATTGTCACGACCCGCAACAGGCCATGGCCGCACTCAAGGACGCCGCACTGGTCGTGATGTTGACGCCATTCAGCGACGGCGCGGCAAGGGACTACGCCGACGTCCTGCTGCCGATCACGCCCTTTACCGAGACTTCGGGGTCCTTCGTAAACACCGAAGGCCGTATCCAGAGTTTCACCGGTGTCGTTCGCCCCCTGGGCGATGCGCGCCCCGGCTGGAAAGTGCTGCGCGTACTGGGCAATCTGCTGGCACTACCCGGTTTCGACCAGAATTCGAGTGAGCATGTGCGAGACGAAATGGTTCCCGCAGGAGCCGCATTCGTTGCCGGCCTGGACAACGGCGTCAGCGGCGTTTCCCTGTCACTGACGGAGACGACTGGCGAGTTGCAGCGCATTGCCGATGTGCCGATCTATTTTGCCGACCCGATTGCTCGTCGCGCTCCGTCACTCCAGAAGACGCGTGATGCGGTGGCTCCGACGGCGCGCATGAATGCGGCAACGCTGGCGAGGCTGGTCGTCACCGACGGGGCTCCGGTACGTATCAGCCAGGGGAGCTGCGAGGCTGTTCTCACCGCCAGGGCCGACGAAACGGTACCTGCGGGCTGTGTTCGCATCTCTGCAGCGCATGTGACGACGGCAGCGCTGGGTGAAATGTTCGGTGCGATCAACGTGGAGCGTGCATGATGATCGATGCGCTGCAGGGATTGTTGCAAGGGATTTTCGGGTCGGTATTTCCGCTGATCTGGGTTCTGCTCAAGATCGTTCTGATCATCGCGCCATTGCTGCTCTGCGTTGCCTATCTGACTTTCTGGGAACGCAAGGTCATCGGCTGGATGCAGGTGCGTATCGGCCCGAACCGTGTCGGTCCCTGGGGGCTGATTCAGCCGATCGCCGACGGCCTGAAGCTGTTGTTGAAGGAAGTGGTCATCCCGACCGGATCGGACAAGAGCGTCTTTCTGCTCGCGCCGATGTTCGCCTTTGCGCCGGCGCTGGCCGCCTGGGCGGTGGTTCCGTTCAACGACACGCTGGTCCTGGCGAACGTCAACGCCAGCCTGCTCTACATCATGTCAATCACCTCGATCGGCGTCTATGGAATCATTCTTTCGGGCTGGGCTTCGAATTCGAAATATGCCTTTCTCGGGGGCATGCGCTCCGCAGCCCAGATGATTTCGTACGAAGTTGCCATGGGGCTGGCGCTGGTGGTGGTGTTGATGGTTTCGAACAGCCTCAACCTTGGCGACATTGTGAACGGCCAGGGGCGGGGCTACTTCGTTGATCGGGGGCTGGGATTCCTGTCGTGGAACTGGTTGCCGCTGCTGCCGATGTTTGTTGTTTATCTGACCTCGGTCGTCGCCGAAACCAACCGTGCGCCATTCGATCTGGCGGAAGGCGAATCCGAGATCGTTGGCTTCCACGTTGAATATTCGGGAATGGCTTTTGCGGTGTTCTTCCTTGCCGAATATGCCAACATGATCCTGGTGTCAACGCTGACCGCAATCCTGTTTCTCGGCGGCTGGCTGTCGCCGGTGGGCTTCCTGCCGGATGGGATTCTGTGGCTATTCCTGAAAATCTCGGCGGTTCTGTTCGTCTTCCTCTGGGTTCGCGCTACCTTCCCTCGCTATCGCTACGACCAGATCATGCGTCTGGGCTGGAAAGTGTTCATCCCGCTGTGCCTGATATGGCTGGTTGTGGTCGGCACCTGGATGATGTCGCCCTTGAACATCTGGAAGTGAGAGGCTAGTCATGGGTTCAATGAAGGAAATTTTCAACAGCCTCCTGCTCAAGGAACTGTTGAAGGGCTTGTCAGTGACCGGGCGCTACATGTTTGCCCGCAAGATCACCGTGCAGTACCCCGAAGAAAAGACACCACAGAGCTTCCGCTTCCGCGGCCTGCACGCGCTGCGACGCTATCCGAACGGTGAGGAGCGGTGCATTGCGTGCAAGTTGTGCGAGGCGGTTTGTCCGGCGATGGCCATTACCATCGAGTCGGAGCAGCGTGAGGATGGTTCGCGGCGGACCACCCGTTACGACATTGACCTGACGAAGTGCATTTTCTGCGGCTTTTGCGAAGAGGCCTGTCCGGTCGATGCCATCGTCGAGACACGGATCTTCGAGTACCACGGGGAGACACGGGGCGACCTCTACTACACCAAGCCGATGTTGCTGGCCAATGGTGACCGCTACGAAGCGCAGATCGCCGAAGACCGCGAACTCGACTCGAAATACCGCTGACAGGCCGACGCGATGGAATTCAAGACCTTCGTTTTTTACTTTCTCTCGGCGATTCTGGTGTTTGCCGGGCTGCGCGTGATCACTGCACGCAATCCGGTGCACGCCGCGCTCTATCTGGTGCTCGCGTTCTTTTCCGCGAGTGGCGTGTGGATGCTGTTGCAGGCCGAGTTTCTGGCAATCGCCCTGGTGCTGGTCTATGTCGGCGCAGTGATGGTGCTCTTCCTGTTTGTGGTCATGATGCTCGACATCAACCTCGACCGCCTGCGTGAAGGATTCTGGAGTTACCTGCCGCTGGGAGCGATCATTGCCTTGCTGATGGTCGCTGAAATGGCGTTGGTTCTGGGGGGCAATTACCTCGGGCTGTTCGAGAGCAACGTCGCGCAGGCAGGCGCTGATACCAGCAACGTCCAGTCCGTCGGGCGGCTGATGTTCACCGAATACATGTATCCCTTCGAACTGGCCTCGGTCATTCTGCTCGTCGGGATTGTCGCGGCGGTGGCGCTGACACAGCGCGAGAAGCGCAAGAACAAGTCGGTCGATGCATCACGGCAGGTTTTCGTGAAAGCCAGGGATCGTGTGCGCGTACTGCAGATGCCTGCCGAGAAGCGCGACTGAACAGACGGCAGCACCAAGACTGACAATAAGAGGGGTGGCGAAACCTTCCACCCCATGCAGAAGGAATCAGGGAGGCACCTTGCTTACACTGTCCCATTTTTTGATCCTGGGCGCGATCCTGTTCGCGATCAGCGTCGTCGGCATCTTCCTCAACCGCAAGAACCTGATCATCATATTGATGTCGATCGAGTTGATGCTGCTGGCAGTGAACATGAATTTCATCGCTTTTTCCCACTACTTGCAGGATCTTGCCGGACAGGTCTTCGTGTTCTTCATCCTGACCGTCGCCGCAGCCGAGTCGGCAATCGGGCTGGCGATTCTCGTGGTGCTGTTCCGCAATCTCAAGACCATCCACGTGGATGATCTGGACAGCCTGAAGGGTTGACATGGAAATGCAAAAGCTCTACCTGCTGGTTCCTCTGGCACCGTTGCTTGGTGCCATCATTGCCGGCTTGTTCTGCCGCGTGCTCCCGCGCTGGGTGGCGCACACCGTGACCACTGGCGGGGTGGCGATCGCCTGCATCGCATCGTACGTGATCTTCAAGGACGTGATGGCCGGCAATACCTACAACGGCCCGGTGTACCAGTGGCTGACGTCTGGCGACTATCGTTTCGAAGTAGGATTCCTGATCGATCAACTGACGGTCACCATGATGCTGGTCGTCACCTTCGTTTCGCTGATGGTGCATATCTACACCATCGGCTACATGCAGGACGATCCTGGCTACAATCGTTTCTTCAGCTACATTGCCCTATTTACGTTCTCGATGTTGATGCTCGTGATGAGCAACAACTTCATGCAACTCTTCTTTGGCTGGGAGGCCGTCGGTCTGGTTTCCTATCTGCTGATCGGTTTCTGGTATACCCGGCCGACGGCGATCTTCGCCAACCTGAAAGCGTTCCTGGTCAACCGTGTCGGTGACTTCGGCTTCATCCTGGGCATTGGTCTGGTGCTTGCCCACTTTGGTACGCTCGATTACGCTGCCGTTTTTGCCAAGGCGCCGGAAGTGGCCTCCCATACCAGCATCGTATTGTTTGGCGAAGGCGAGGGTGTCGCGTTGATGACGGCGATCTGCATCCTGTTGTTCATTGGTGCGATGGGCAAATCGGCGCAGGTTCCACTGCATGTCTGGCTGCCCGACTCGATGGAGGGCCCGACACCGATCTCCGCGCTGATCCATGCCGCGACGATGGTGACTGCGGGCATCTTCATGGTTGCGCGCATGTCGCCACTGTTCGAGCTTTCCGATACGGCACTCTCCTTTGTCATCGTCATCGGTTCGGTCACGGCACTGTTCATGGGCTTCCTCGGCATCATCCAGAATGACATCAAACGCGTCGTCGCCTATTCGACGCTGTCCCAGCTCGGCTACATGACCGTCGCCCTTGGCGCCTCGGCCTATTCGGTGGCGATCTTCCACCTGATGACGCACGCCTTCTTCAAGGCACTGTTGTTCCTCGCTGCTGGTTCGGTGATCATCGGCATGCACCACGATCAGGACATCCGCAATATGGGTGGCCTGCGCAAGTATATGCCGATCACCTGGATTACCTCTTTGATCGGCTCTCTGGCGCTGATCGGAACGCCCTTTTTTGCCGGTTTCTACTCCAAGGACTCGATCATCGAAGCGGTTGCCCTGGCACACATCCCCGGCGCCGGTTTTGCCCATTTTTGCGTCCTGGCCGGGGTTTTCGTCACCGCTTTCTACTCTTTCCGCATGTATTTCCTGGTCTTTCATGGCCAGGAGCGCTTTGGCAAGGCAGCACATGAGGATCATGCCACGCACGGCAAAGCAGCTCATCATGCGGCCCACGACGATCATTTGGCAGATGCCGATCACGCCCATCCGGCGGATGACGCGCATGCCGAACACCATGGCCTTGCCCCGGGTCAGAAGCCGCACGAGACACCCTGGGTGGTGACCTTGCCCCTGATCCTGCTGGCGATCCCATCGGTGGTCATCGGCTACATCGCGATCGAGCCGATGCTTTTTGGCGACTACTTCAAGAGCGCAATTTTTGTCGATGTCGAGGCGCATCCGGTCGTAGAGGAGCTTGCGCATCACTTCCACGGCGCTTTCGCCATGGCGACACACGCGGTCACCACGCTGGTTTTCTGGCTGGCTTTCCTCGGCGTGGCGCTGGCCTGGTTTCTGTACATGAAGCGCCCGGACATTCCGGAAACCATCAAGGACCGTTGTGGATTTCTGTACACCCTGCTTGACAACAAGTATTACTTTGACAAGTTCAACGACGTGATCTTTGCCGGTGGCGCACGCCTTCTCGGCCGAGGCCTCTGGAAGGGTGGCGACGCTGGCCTGATCGACGGCATCATCGTCAATGGTTCTGTACGCCTCGTAGGCTGGTTTGCGACCCTGCTACGTCTGTTCCAGACGGGTCACATTTACCACTACGCTTTTACGATGATTATCGGCGTGTTCATCTTGATGACCCTGTGGGTCACGCGCGCCTGAGCTAGAGAAAGACTGGGAACGATATGTCAGGCACGCCGCTTCTCTCTCTTGCCATCTGGATTCCGATCCTCGCCGGTTTGATTGTCCTGGCGACGGGCTCCGATCGCAATGCACCGCTGGCCCGGATGCTGTCGCTAATGGGTGCTCTCGCAGGCCTGTTGGTGACGATTCCGCTGTATACCGGTTTTGACATGCACACGCCGGCGATGCAGTTCGTCGAACTCAAGACCTGGATTCCGCGTTTCAATGTGAACTACCATCTTGGTGTTGACGGGATCTCGATGCTTTTTGTCATCCTCAACAGCTTCATCACGGTGACTGTCGTCCTCGCCGGCTGGCAGGTCATCGACAACAAGGTGGCGCAGTACAACGCGGGTTTCCTGATCATGTCCGGTTTATTGAACGGCATCTTTTCGGCACTCGATGGCCTGCTGTTCTACGTGTTCTTCGAAGCCTCGCTGATCCCTCTGTACCTGATCATCGGCATCTGGGGTGGCCCGAAACGGGTGTACGCGGCATTCAAGTTCTTCCTCTTTACCCTCTTCGGTTCGCTGCTCTTCCTGATCGCGCTGCTGTACCTGTTCATCGCATCCGGCGGCAGTTTCTCGATTCTCGACTGGCACCAGTTGCCGATCGGCATGACCGCGCAGACCTGGCTGTTCCTGGCCTTCCTGGTGGCGTTTGCGGTCAAGGTACCGATGTGGCCGGTGCACACGTGGTTGCCCGACGCGCACGTCGAGGCGCCGACGGGTGGATCGATCGTGCTGGCGGCGATCGCCCTGAAACTCGGCGCGTATGGTTTTCTCCGTTTCTCGCTGCCGATCACCCCGGATGCTTCACATGCTCTCGGCGGACTGGTCATTGCGCTATCGTTGATCGCCATCATCTACATCGGCTTCGTTGCTCTTGCTCAGGAGGACATGAAGAAACTCGTCGCGTATTCCTCGATCGCACACATGGGTTTCGTGACCCTTGGTTTCTTCATCTTCAGCGCCCTGGGTATCGAAGGCGCACTGGTGCAGATGATCTCGCACGGTTTTGTGTCGGGTGCGATGTTCTTCTCGATCGGTGTCATGTACGATCGGGCGCATTCGCGACAGATCGCGGATTACGGCGGTGTGGTCAACAAGATGCCCAAGTTTGCCGCATTCTTCATGCTTTTTGCGATGGCCAACGCCGGTCTGCCGGCCACCTCGGGCTTTGTTGGCGAGTTCATGGTCATCCTCGCTGCCGTCGATCACCATTTCTGGGTGGCTTTCGCCGCTGCCTCGACGATGATTGTCGGCGCCGCCTATACGCTGTGGATGTACAAGCGCGTGGTGTTTGGTGCCGTGGCCAATCACCACGTCGCCGAACTCACCGACATCAATGCACGCGAGTTTTTCATCTTCGTCCTCTTCGCCATTGGCGCGCTGGGCATGGGTCTCTATCCCCAACCCTTTACTGAAGTCATGCACAGCTCGGTCAATGAGCTGCTGCGTCACGTCGCCCTCAGCAAGATCCAATAATTGGTAGCCGCTATGACTCTTGCCGAAATGCAGTTCCTGACGCCGGACCTTCGCATTGCAACTGCGGAGATCTTCATCTTGCTGATGGCTTGCCTGATCCTCCTGTTCGATCTTCTGGCCAAGGACAGGAAGCGCACGGCGACTTTCGTCGCCACCCAGTTGACCCTGATCGGTGCGGCGGTGATCACCTTTTCGACGAGTTCGGGTGAAATCAGCTACACCTTCAGCAATATGTACGTCGGTGATCTGATGGCCGACCTGTTGAAGCTGTTGCTGTATCTGACGGTGATGGTGGTGCTGTTCTATTCCCGAGGCTATATCCTCGAGCGCGAGCAGATGGCCAAGGGCGAGTATTACGCCCTGGCGCTTTTTGCCACGCTGGGCATGATGGTGATGATTTCGGCAAACCATTTTGTCACCGTCTATATCGGTCTGGAATTGCTGTCGCTCTCCCTGTACGCGATGGTGGCCATGAATCGTGACTCGATTCCGGCCACCGAGGCGGCGATGAAGTATTTTGTCCTGGGCGCGCTGGCTTCCGGTCTCCTCCTGTACGGCATGTCGATGATCTACGGCGCGACCGGTACCCTGGAAATCACGGCCGTCGCCGAGCGCCTGTACAGCGGACAGGCAGACGGGACGATCCTGGTATTCGGTGTGGTCTTCCTGGTCTCTGGCATTGCCTTCAAGCTGGGCGTGGTGCCCTTTCACATGTGGATTCCGGACGTGTATCATGGCGCACCGACAGCGGTCACCTTGTTCATTGCCACCGCACCAAAACTGGCGGCATTTGCGATGGTCATTCGCCTGCTGGTCAACGGGCTGATCGTCCTCTCCCAGGACTGGCAGACGATGCTGATTCTGCTTTCGGTGCTGTCAATGGGCATAGGCAACATTGCCGCCATCGCGCAGACCAACCTGAAGCGGATGCTGGCCTATTCGGCAATCTCACACATGGGTTTCATGCTGCTCGGGATGGTCACCGGCGTGGTTGGCGGCGACGCGCGTTTTGCACTCAATGCCTACAGTTCGTCGATGTTTTATGTCATCACCTATGTGCTGACCAGTGCCGGGACCTTCGGCATGATCCTGTTGTTGGCGCGTGCCGGTTTCGAATCGGATGAGATCGACGACTTCAAGGGTCTCAACAAGCGTAGCCCATGGTTTGCAGCAATGATGATGATGATGATGTTCTCGATGGCGGGCGTACCGTTCTTCGTCGGCTTTTTTGCCAAGTTCTCGGTGCTGCAGGCGGTGGTTGCTGCGGGCTACCTGTGGCTGGCCATCGTTGCGATCTTCTTCTCGCTGATTGGTTGTTTCTACTACCTGCGCGTCGTCAAAATCATGTACTTTGATCAGCCGACCAACCCCACCCCGATCGCAGCGCCACTCGACGTGAAGGTGCTGATGTCGGCCAATGGCCTGGCGGTTGCCCTGCTCGGGATCTTTCCGCAGGCGCTGATGTCGCTTTGCGCTTTTGCCCTGTTGCGCTCGCTCTAACGGTATCATACTGCCTCGTTGACCGGAACGCCCCGCCAGCCGGGGCGTTTTCATTACCATGAAAGTCGCGTCCGCGACTCAAGAACCTCCCCTTGTCCGGATGCGGGAGAGGAGCCGGGGGTGAGGGAAACGGTCATGACTTCTCTCCATCGAAGTGGTTCCATGAGTCATGACCGTTGGCATTTACGGAAGGAAAGCAATGGAAGAAGAATATCCACACCTCTACGAGGAGCCACTCGAGAGCACACAGATCTTCCACGGCAAGTTGCTCGATCTGCGTCGTGACCGGGTTTTACTGCCGGACGGCAGGGAGTGTTTGCGGGAATACGTGCGACACCAGGGGGCAGTGGCGATCATCGCCGAACTCGATGATGGCGAACTCCTCTTCGTACGCCAGTATCGCTATCCCCTCAGCCGTTCTTTCCTTGAACTGCCGGCTGGCAAAATTGATCCTGGCGAAGACATTCTCACTACCGCTAGTCGTGAGTTGCTCGAAGAGACCGGCTATCGCGCGGCAAAATGGCGCTACCTCGGTGTGATGCACCCCTGCGTCGGCTATTCGGATGAGCGAATCGAGATTTTTCTTGCCCGCGGTCTGCAGCGTGAAGCGGACCAGACCCTCGATAGTGGCGAGTTCATGGATCTACTCAGCCTGCCGCTGGATGAAGCGCTGGCAGCGGTGCGCAGCGGCGCCATCACTGACGCCAAGACCATCACCGGGCTGTTTTGGGCGGAAAAGGCACTCGTAGGCGGCTGGTGATTTGTCGTTAGAGGAGATCCTTGAGAGCAGCCTGCAGTTCGGCAACCTGCACCTCCAGGCGAGTCACCCGTTCTTCGAGTTCTCTCCGCTCGCCGCTTGTCTCACGAGTTGGCTCTTCAGACGGCAGGGCGACTGCGCCGCAGAGCAGGTGTGCCCAGCGATGTTCGCGGGAACCGGCCTGCTTGGGCAGCCGGATGACCAGAGCGCCGCTGCTGCGCTCAGCCAGTTCCTCCAGGTAAGCCTCGACCGAGGAACTATCGTCGAAGCGGTACAGTCGCTCGCTGTTGGCGCGCAACTCGCTGACCGTCTGCGGGCCACGCAGCGCCAGCATCGCGAGCAGCGCCACGCTCGCTGGCGGCACGCCGTACACCTTGCCGAAATTCTGTGCATAACGCAGGACACGACCCGATGCGCCATAGGTTTCGAGCACCAGAACGCGGCCGCGCAGTTCTTCGAGAGCCGCCTGCACCTCGCTTTCCGGGGCGCTGATCACTGGCTCGCGGGCGGATTTCTGGTTGCAGCCCAGGGTCAGACGGATCTTCCCCCAGCCAGCAAGCGCAGTTATGCTGTAACTATCGGTTTTTGTTAAAAAAATAGCCGATGCCGCAAAAGCGGCGCCTGCCTACGCGGCGAGCTTGTCGGCTTTGGCCTTGAGCGGGAAGGACAGACCGATGGCGCTGAGGATTTTGGCCTGTTGATCGTCCGGGCGTGGCAGATGCGTGTGACGCTGACCGTTGCGGTCGGTGGTGTAGAGATAGGTCAATCGTCCGAGGGCCACCAGGGCGTCGTCCGGGGTGATGGCGGCGGGGTCGTCTTCGGTGCTGCCGAAGGTCTGCCGCAGAGCCGCTTCAAACCGCCGCGTGATTTTTAAGGCCAGCATCGCCACGAAGACATGCGCCTTGGTCCGCTCGGCCTTGCGCAGGAAGATCGGGCGAATTTCCAGAAAGGTGGTTTTCACGGTGCGGAAGTTGCGCTCGACTTTTTGCAGATCGCGATAACGCGCATCGACCGTCTTCGCGTCCATCAAGGTGAGCGGCACATTGGTTTCCAGCAGATAGCAGCCGTCGAGCAGAGCGTCTTGCTCTTTGGCCTCCTCGTCGATGGTACAGACAATGACGCGTTCTTTCAGCGTCAGGGTGACAAACGCGCTGAGCTTGTGGCTCTTGGTCCAGCGCTGCAAGGCGGCCAGGCCTGCTGCCGCGCTGGCGCGCTTGGAGTCCTTGACGAAGGCATTACGTTCGGCGACCTTCGCTTGCAACTGCGCCAGCTTGTCCTCCCGCCGACGCTCCTCGCGCACCCGCACAGTCTCGTTGCGGCGCACGATCAGGCGTTTATCGTTGTGCTCCACCTCGCACAGATGCGCATCGAAGAGATCCGTCTGCAGCACCCCCTCCTTGAGGAAGGTGCGTATCTGCGCGTCCGTCAACGCCGTGATATAACGGAAGCCCTGTACCGACAGCGCGGCTTTCCCCTTGGCCTTGATCATTCCCCGATCGCCGACCATCACCACCTCGGCAATGCCGAATTGTTCCTTCAGGATCGTGATCTGGCTGGCCACCGTCGTCGGGTCCGCGGTATTCCCTTCGAAGACCCGCACGGCCAGAGGCTCCCCGTCCTCCGCGGTCAACAAACCGATGACGATTTGCGGCTTGCCGCGCTTGCCGTCGCGGTTGTAACCATATTGCCCCAGCTCGTTGCATTCCCCTTCAAAGTAGCTCGAAGTGACGTCGTAAAGCACCAGCACGGGCGGTTGGCCCTGCGCCTTGACATAGGCCTGGTAAAGCTCCCGCTCGATGCGTTCCTGCTGGCTCGCCAGCCAGTCCAGCGCGGCATAGAGGTCGTCCTCATCGAACGCCTCCACCGCCAACACATCGGCCACCGTGTGCTGTTTCGCCCAGCGTACCGCCGACAACCGCGAGCCACCATGCGCGATACGCGCGAGAATCAGGAACAGGTTGAGCTTGCTTTCCGCAGCGCTGCCCAGCACCCGCGTGAGGCCCACCTGGTCGGCCAACTGCTTGAGGGCAAACAGCACCCCAAAAATCTCGCCGCTGGTCATCTCTCCCGACCAGTCGTCGAATTCGCCCTTCACCAGACGTTCCATGGCGACGATTCGTTCCGGTGCCCAGTTCGTCAGATTGGCGATGGTTCGTGTGCAGACTTTGCCTCCCTCGCGATAGGACTCGCGAAGCAGGATGGCCGGCCTGGACTTTCGGTTGGGGACGCGGGCGATGTACATGCCGACAATAATAGCCAATAGCACATTGTTTGTAAATAGCTATTATTATATTTACATGCCTACATTTTTGCCGATTTTCTGGTTTCTTGCCATGAATCAACGACTTACCTCAAGGGCTCCGGGAAGGTCCGTCAGACTGTTCAGCGTCAGCGGATAGCTGTCAGGCGTCGTCTTTTCCTTTTCGATCAGTACGCCGAGGATGCGGGCCTCGAGAAAATTCAGGAATTTCAGGGATTCGGACAATGGTCGTCTCGTTTCGGTTGATGCTTCGGTGGACTCAGGCGAACAACTGCCCATGCTCGCGCGAGGAGTGGAAGCCCACACGCGCCCATTTCTCGCTCGTCACCTCGAGATTGTAGCGAGTGCTCGCGAGATAGACCGGATTGCCATCGACATCCCTGGCCATGCGGTGAAGCTGTTCGCGCTCGAAATTGCGTCTTGTTGCGTCATCGGGAAAAGTCAGCCAGCGCGCCGTGTAAATGTCGGCCGATTCGAAAATGGCGTCGACCTTGTACTCGGTTTGAAGCCGCTGCGCGACGACCTCGAATTGCAGGTTGCCGACGGCGCCCAGCAATAGCGCGCCGCTGGCGAGGTTCTCGAAGACCTGGATCGCTCCCTCTTCACCAAGTTCCTGCAGGCCCTTCAGCAACTGCTTGCTTTTCAGTGGGTCGCGCAGCCGTGCTGCGCGGAAGAGTTCCGGCGAGAAATAGGGAATCCCCTTGAAGCTCAAGGTTTCGCCTTCGCTCAGGCAATCACCGATATGCAGGTTGCCGTGGTTGTGGATGCCAATGATGTCGCCGGCAACAGCGTCTTCCATCAGCAGCCGCTCATTGGCCATGAAAGTCAGCACATTGGCCAGCTTCATCTCGCGATCGAGGCGAATGTGTTTGACCTTCATCCCAGGTGTGTAGCGGCCGGAGCAGACGCGGAAGAAAGCGATCCGGTCGCGGTGCTTGGGGTCCATATTGGCCTGAATCTTGAAAACAAAGCCGCTGAAAGTCGCCTCTCCCGGTTTTACCAGACGCTTGCCGCCGTCGCGTTCCTGTGGCGGTGGTGCCCAGTCAAGCAGCGCCTGCAGGATTTCCTGTACCCCGAAGTTGTTGATTGCCGAACCGAAAAATATCGGTGACTGTCGCCCAGCGAGAAAACCGACCAGATCGAATGGGCTGCTGGCGCTCTGAATCAGATCGATGTCCTCGCGCAGCTTGCCCACCTCGGCCGGAAACTGTGCGTCAAGTAGCGGGTTGTCGAGACCTTCGAGTCGCTCCGATTCACTACGGCGTTCCTCGCCAGCGGCAAAGTGCAGCAGACGGTCGTTCAACAGGTGATAGACGCCGCGAAAGGTCTTGCCCATGCCGATCGGCCAGGTGATTGGTGCGCATTCGATGCCGAGCACCGCTTCGATTTCCTCGAGCAGGTCGAAGGGTTCGCGCACCTCGCGGTCGAACTTGTTGACGAAAGTGATGATCGGCGTGCTGCGCATGCGGCAGACGTTGAGCAGCTTGATGGTTTGTGCTTCGACACCCTTGGCGGCGTCGATGACCATCACCGCCGCATCGACCGCGGTCAGGACACGGTAGGTGTCTTCGGAAAAATCCTCGTGGCCAGGCGTGTCGAGCAGATTGATGGTGTGCTGCTGATACTCGAACTGCATCACCGAACTGGTCACTGAAATGCCACGCTGCTTCTCGACCTCCATCCAGTCCGAGGTGGCATGGCGAGCACTCTTGCGGCCCTTGACGGTGCCGGCGAGCTGAATGGCGCCGCCGAACAGCAGCAGCTTCTCGGTCAGTGTCGTCTTGCCCGCGTCGGGGTGTGAGATGATGGCAAAAGTGCGGCGTTTGGCGACGTCGCGCAGGATCTCGGGAGGGAACCGACTTTCATTCCGGGATTCGCTCAGGGTGGTACTCATCAGGAAGCTTTCGGCGGCAATAAAACAAAAGCCGCCGGTGGGGAAGCAAGAACGGACCCGTTGGCGGTAAAAATGTAGACTATAGCAAGACTCGGAGCCGGCTGGAACTCTCCAACTCTCCACTCCCGTCGTCAATCGAAAGAGCGGGTCAAGCCGGCAATGTGCTCGACGGCGGACTGGACATCACGTTGGCGTCCTTCATCGAATCGATTCCCGTGTGCATGCGTCAGTCTCCCTGGATCCTTGAACCTTGAACGTGTGGGCAGCCAGGGATGGTAACACGACGGCAAGACGCCAGCTTCAACGCGACTCCTTGATCATCCGGCCGAAGCCTGCCTGCACTGGCCGGGCGTTGTGCCGGTACAGGCGGGTGAAAAGCGCGAACTGCTCGGGCGAGATCTGTTGCGGCTGCTTGAGGACCAGCCAGAGCACGCCTTCGGAGCACGGTGGCGTGGTCAACGAACCCATGTAGGTATAGTAGCTACGGTCCTCAGGTAGCAACTGCGCGACGTCGATAGCCAACCCGGGCGGAGTCACGTATTCGTTCTTCTCCAGCGGCAGATTGTTCCACACCGTCTGGACCACTGGATTTTCCATGCCTTTCTCGAGCAGCACAGCGAGGACGGCGATCCTGCCGTCCACCGACTTGTGCACCAGGTGTGCCACCATGTCGAAGGATCTGCCGTTGACGCGCTCCTCGGAGGGGCGGTGAAAGTGGAACTGGATCAGATCGTAGGTCTTGCCGAGCAGGCGGATGCTGCTGCCGTCCACCTCGACCTGGATGGTGTGGCCGTTGTCGACGACGCGAAAAGCTGACTGCCGATAGCTGAATTCAATCGCTTCGAGATCGACCCGGAAACCGTCACGAATATCGATCGGGGATTGCCGCTTGCCGGTATCGCAGGTGACATATTCTGGCTTCAGCTTGCCCCAGTTTTCGGGGCCGCCCTCACCCTCGTAAGCCCAGTGGACATGCGCATGTGAGGGGGTATGGGGGGGCTCGTCGCTGGCAGCAGGCCGCGCTCTCACAATGCGCTGGTGCTCTGGCGCAGCAGTGGCCAGCACCACCGGCGCCGCGCTGACGGCGCGCATAGGCAGTCGGGTCAGAGTTGCCGGTTTGGCCTCGGGCACGGCTTTCTCGGCCGCCAGGGTTTGCAGGTTGGCGCGCCGGACTTCCTTCTGAACCAGCGCCTCGTTGGCTTTGCGCAGTTCACCGCTCGCTTCGTTGACCTTGTCGGCGGTGCGGCTGGCTGCCAGGGCGGTGTCAGGACCCGGTTTCGGTCGGCAGACTTCCCGCAGCAGCTTGTCGTCGAGCATTCCTGAACGTATCGGCATTTCGACCTGTACCTTGACGTCTTCTTCCCGCAGCAGCTCTCCTTCCTCTTTGAAATAGCTGCGCTTCAGCGTGCTGTAGCTACGCAAGGTACAGTCGTAGCGGCTGAGGGCCTGTACGATCCGGTACGACGAAGAGGTCTTGGGATCGATGATCGGCTTTTCGAGAATGATGCGCCCCAGTGCAACGGTCTTCCCGTTCTCCTCCTTTCGGATACTGCTGCGGTCGACCTCGACGCGTTTGCCCGGTTCGGCGGAAATCACTTGCCAGGCTGCCGACGCAATCGCCGGCATGATGGCCACGCAACAGGTGGCAAGAATTCTGAGGTCTGGATGCATGAAGGGACTCCCGTCGTTCGTTCTGCTCATCCTCTGGTTCACGGAATATCGTCGCGAAACTTGAGGCGGGATGATCGACTGGCGGCAGGAGTCGCTTGCGTACAAATAAAAAACCCTGGCGGGTTCCTGCTCCGCCAGGGTTTTCTGCAATACAGACTGCTTAGTGGCTGGCGCCGGAAGCGCCGAAACCCGTCTGTGCGCGCACGTACTGGTCTTCGAATGCCTCTTTCTCCAGCTTGGAGCGGGGACCGGTGTCGCTCTTGGAGAAGATGTAGGCAAAGATGAAGGCGATCGGCATCGCGAACAGTGCCGGCTGTGTGTAGGGGAACAAGGCAGCCTTGTTGCCCAGCACGTCAACCCACACCGACTTCGAGAAGAGGACGAACAGCACCGCGGAAATGACGCCGCCGTAACCGCCCCACAGCGCGCCGCGAGTCGTCAGGCCTTTCCAGTACATCGACAGGATCAGTACCGGGAAGTTGGCCGCCGCCGCGACGCCGAAGGCCAGACCGACCATGAAGGCGATGTTCATCTTCTCGAACAGGATGCCGAGAACGATGGCCAGCATGCCGAGACCGATGGTCGCGAAACGCGACACGCGAATCTCTTCCTTCTCGGTCGCCTGTCCCTTGCGGATCACGCGCGCATAGATGTCATGCGAAATGGCCGATGCCCCGGCGAGCGCCAGACCGGAAACGACCGCCAGGATGGTCGCAAAAGCCACCGCCGCCAGGAAGCCGAGCAGCATGTTGCCGCCGACGGCCTTGGCCAGGTGCATGGCGACCATGTTGCCGCCGCCGATCAGCTTGCCACCGACGGTTCCGCCCTCGAAGAACTCTGGATTCTGACCGACGATGAGGACCGCACACAGACCCATCAGGAAGATGACGTTGAAGAAGAAACCGACGAAGCCGGAAGCGTAGAGCACCGATTTCCGGGCTTCCTTGGCGTTGCCGACGGTGAAGAAGCGCATCAGGATGTGCGGCAGGCCGGCAGTGCCGAACATCAGGCCGAGACCGAGCGAGATGGCGGTAATCGGATCGGCGAGCAGGCTTCCCGGTGCCATCAGCTTGGGTCCGAGCTTGTGGACCGCTTCGGCCTTCTGCAGCAGTTCCGTCAGTGAAAAGCCGAACTGGCTGTAGGCCAGGATCAGCGTCAGCGTGCCACCGAAGAGCAGCATGCAGGCCTTGATGATCTGTACCCAGGTCGTCGCCACCATACCGCCGAGGGTGACGTAGACCATCATCAGGATGCCGACGACGAAGATCGCGATGTTGTAGTCGAGGCCGAAGAGCAGCTTGATCAACTGGCCGGCACCGACCATCTGGGCGATCAGGTAGAAGACCACCACGACCAGCGAAGAGAGCGCGGCCATGGTGCGCACCTTGCCCTGGTCGAGCCGATACGAGGTGATGTCGGCAAAGGTGAAGCGGCCCAGGTTGCGCAGCCGTTCGGCCATCAGGAAGAGGATGATCGGCCAGCCGGCGAAGAACGCCAGCATGTAGATGTAGCCGTCGTAACCCTGGGTGTAGGTCATCGCCGTGAGACCGAGCAGCGTTGCCGCCGACATATAGTCGCCGGCGATCGCCAGTCCGTTCTGGAAACCGGTGATGCCGCCACCGGCGGTATAGAAGTCGGCAGTGGACTTGGTGCGGCCGGCCGCCCAATAGGTGATCCCCATGGTCATCGCGACGAAGATCAGGAACATGATGATCGCGTGCCAGTTGGTCGCCTGTTTGGCGCCGGCTGCGTCCATCGCCGGGCCGGCAGCAGCCAGGCCAGAAAGGACGAGCAGGGCAAGTGCCGTGGTCAGTCGCTGCATCATAGCTTCTCCTTCTGGGCTTCCTTGATCATTTCGGAAGTCAGATCATCAAACTCGCCGTTGGCGCGGCGAACATACACGAAGGTCAGCAGCCAGAAAAAGATGAACAGGCAAAGCTCGACGGTATAGCCGATTGGCCACATCGATCCCTCGGCAATCTTCTGACCCAGCAGCCCCGGGTTGAAGGCGACCAGCATGAAGAATCCGTAGAAAAGGATCAGCACAATGGCCGACAGGGTCCATGCGAAGCGCCCCCGCTCGCTAACCAGTTTCTGGAATTTGGGATTGACCCGCATTCGTTCGTACATAACACTACTCATGTCTTCCTCCAATTTTGTTTTGTTGAAGCGGTTTATTCTGCAGCGCATTGACCAGGTATTGAACAGTCCTTCCCCTCGCCGCGCGGAATACTAACCCATATCAATGGCTTGTTCAATTCCGCTGGTCTGGAAGTCTTGACGTCTTTTACCGAAGACGGCCGAATGAACGGACAGGCAGCCGTCTCACGGAAGCCTGTGCAAGGCCTGGATACACACGCTGGCACGAAATGCGGCTAACGGTCATGACTTTTCCAGGCACCCCCGATCATGAAAGTCATGACCGTTTCCCTCTCCCCCGACCCCTCCCCCGCGAGGGGGAGGGGAGATTCGTGAGTCGCATACGCGACTTTCACATTAAGCCGGGGGGTGATGCGGCACTGCACAATGACTATCGGCGAAAAGGGACTAGAATCGGCAGCATAAAGACAAGGGCTGGCCGTCAGCATTCTGACGTGCAATGCACCGGAGGAGACGAGATGCCGAAAATGGCTTCTTCGCAAGCGCTGGATACCTTTCCGCGCTTGCTGATTCAGCATGCGCAAATGCGTGGCAGCAAACCGGCGATGCGCGAGAAGGATCTGGGGATCTGGCAGTGCTGGACCTGGAGCGATGTCGCCGAGGAGGTTTGCGCGCTGGCCTGCGGTCTTGCGGAAATGGGTTTTCGACGTGGCGAGAATCTGGCCATCGTCGGCGAAAACCGGCCGCGCATGTACATGATGATGACTGCCGTGCAGTGTCTTGGCGGTGTACCCCTGCCGCTTTACCAGGACGCGGTCGCCAGCGAAATGCTGTTTGTCCTGCTCGATGCGGAAATCCGTTTTGTCTTCGTCGAGGATCAGGAGCAGGTCGACAAGTTGCTCGAGATCCAGGATCAACTGCCGCAACTCGAGCATGTCCTTTATGACGATCCGCGCGGCATGCGCCACTATACGCAGTCGTTTATCCACGACATCCGTGAGTTGATGGCAATGGGGCGGATTCACAACCGCAATCACCCGGATCTGCTGAGCACCGAGGTCGCTGCAGGCTCCACCGATGACGTGAGTGTCATGCTGTATACCTCGGGGACGACCGGCAAGCCCAAGGGGGTGCGTCTGACCCATCACTCCTTCATCAGCGCGGCGCAAGGAGGGGCGGATTTCGATCGTCTGACTGCAGATGAGGACATCCTCTCGTATCTGCCGATGGCCTGGGTCGGCGACCATCTCTTTTCCTTTGCCCAGGCAATGGTCGCCGGCTTCACGATCAACTGCCCGGAGTCCGCCGAGACGGTGATGACCGACCTGCGCGAGATCGGACCGACCTATTACTTTGCGCCACCGCGCGTCTTCGAAAACCTGCTGACGCAGGTGATGATCCGCATGGAGGACGCAAGCGTCATCAAGCAGAAAATGTTTCACTTCTTCATGGCGGTAGCCCGGCGTAGCGGTGCCGAGATTCTCGACGGACGGAAGGTCTCGCTCGCCGACCGTCTGCTCTATGCCTTGGGCAAGGTCTGCGTTTTCGGGCCGCTGAAGAACGTGCTCGGCATGAGTCGCATCCGCGTCGCATATACCGCCGGAGCGGCGATCGGCCCCGACCTGTTCCGTTTCTATCGATCGATCGGCATCAATCTGAAGCAGCTCTATGGCCAGACCGAAACCTGCGCCTACGTCTGCCTGCAGCCTGATGGCCAGATCAAGTTCGACAGCGTCGGCAAGCCGGCGCCAGGCGTCGAGGTGAAGATTGCCGACAACGGCGAGATCCTGGTCAAGGGTCCAATGCTGCTCAAGGAGTACTACAAGCGCCCCGAGGCGACCGCCGAGGCGATCAACGCCGAGGGCTATTTCATGACCGGCGACGCGGGAATCTTCGACGACGACGGCCATCTCAAGATCATCGATCGCGCCAAGGACGTCGGCAAGCTGGCCAATGGCGCGATGTATGCGCCGAATTACATCGAAAACAAGCTGAAATTCTTCCCGCACATCAAGGAAGCCGTAGTCTTCGGTGATCGCCGCGAGAGGGTCTGCGCGTTCATCAACATCGACATCGGTGCCGTCGGCAACTGGGCGGAGCGGCGTGGCATCGCTTATTCTGGCTATACCGATCTGGCGGCCAAGCCCGAAGTCTATGGACTGATTCAGGAATGTATCGAACAGGTCAATGGCGAACTGGTGGGCGAGGGGGCCTTGGCCGATTCGCAGATCCATCGTTTCCTGATCCTGCACAAGGAACTCGATCCCGATGATGACGAACTGACGCGCACGCGCAAGGTACGTCGTAACTTCGTCGCCGAGAAATATGCGGTACTGATCGATGCGCTGTACAGCGGCAGAAACCGGCAATTCATCGAAACTGCAGTGAAGTTCGAGGACGGAAGGCAAGGCAAGGTGGCTGCCGATCTCGTCATCCGGGATCTGAAGACCTTCGCAATTTCCGGGAGGGCCAGCGGATGAGTCGGCAGAGCGGTGAGGTCATCCTCGACCTGAAAAATGTCTCTCTTTCCTTCGGTGGGGTCAAGGCGCTGACCGATATTTCCTTCGACGTCCGCGAACACGAAATCCGCGCGATCATCGGCCCGAATGGTGCCGGCAAGAGTTCGATGCTCAATGTGATCAACGGTGTCTATCGCCCCCAGGAGGGAGAGATCATCCTGCGTGGCCAGCACTTCAGCCGCATGAACCCCTACAAGGCGGCCAGGGCAGGTATCTCACGCACCTTTCAGAACATCGCCCTGTTCAAGGGCATGAATGTGATCGACAACCTGATGACCGGGCGCAATCTCAAGATCCGCAGCAATCTGATCCAGCAGGCGTTCTGGTGGGGCGCGGCGCGGCGCGAGGAACTTCTGCACCGTGCCAGGGTTGAGGAAGTGATCGACTTCCTCGAGATTCAGCATATTCGCAAGACGCCGGTTGGCCGCCTGCCCTACGGTCTGCAAAAGCGCGTCGACCTTGGCCGGGCGCTGGCCATGGAGCCGAGCATTCTCCTGCTGGACGAGCCGATGGCCGGAATGAACGTCGAAGAGAAGCAGGACATGTGTCGCTTCATCCTCGACGTCAATGATCAATTCGGGACGACGATCGTGCTCATCGAGCACGACATGGCGGTGGTCATGGACATTTCCGACCGGGTGGTGGTTCTCGATTACGGCAGGAAGATCGGCGATGGGGACCCCGACGCGGTCAGAGCCAACCCGGAAGTCATCCGCGCCTACCTTGGCGCCAGTCACTGAGGAGAGCATCGGATGGGTTTCTTTCTCGAAACACTGATAGGTGGACTGATGACCGGCATGCTGTATTCGCTGGTCGCACTGGGCTTTGTGCTGATCTTCAAGGCATCGGGGGTGTTCAACTTCGCGCAGGGAGCCATGGTGCTGTTCGCGGCCCTGGCGATGGCACGTTTTTCGGCGTGGATTCCGGAAAGTCTGGGCATCGACAGCGCATGGCTGGCGAATGCGATCGCCTTTTTCCTGGCCGGCGCACTGATGTTCGCCGTCGCCTGGCTGATCGAGCGTCTGGTCCTGCGTCACCTGGTGAATCAGGAGGGCGCGACCTTGCTGATGGCGACCCTGGGCATTGCCTACGTCCTGGAAGGCGTCGGCACAAGCGTCTTCGGTACCGACGTCTACAAGATCGACGTCGGTATGCCCAAGGAACCGGTGATGATCCTTGAAGGGACCTTTGAAGGCGGCCTGCTGATCAACAAGGAAGATTTTGTGGCAGCCTTGATCGCGGCGCTGCTGGTCGGCCTGCTGGCGCTGTATTTCCAGAAAACCGCCACCGGGCGGGCCTTGCGGGCGGTCGCTGACGACCATCAGGCGGCCCAGTCGATCGGCATCCCGCTCAATCGCATCTGGGTGATCGTCTGGTGCGTGGCCGGCCTGGTGGCGCTGGTCGCCGGGGTGATCTGGGGTTCCAAGCTGGGCGTACAGTTTTCGCTGGCGACGGTGGCGCTGCGTGGTCTGCCGGTAGTGATTCTCGGCGGTCTCACCTCGATCCCCGGCGCGATCATCGGCGGGCTGATCATCGGAGTCGGCGAGAAGGTCTCGGAAGTCTATCTCGGACCGATGATTGGTGGCGGCATCGAAATCTGGTTTGCCTACCAACTCGCTTTGCTCTTCCTGCTGTTCAGGCCGCAAGGCTTGTTCGGCGAAAAGATCATCGACCGCGTCTAACGGTCATGACTGTTCCAGGCACCCCAGATCATGAAAGTCATGACCGTTTCCCTCTCCCCCGACCCCTCCCCCGCGAGGGGGGAGGAGAGATTCGTGAGTCGCATACGCGACTTTCACATTCATCGGAGATCAGACAGATGCTGTACAGAGAAAATGGTCAGTTCAAGACTTCCTACGCCGCCGATCAGCAGATTTTTCCGATCGCGCAGGACCGTTGGGCGATTCTCGGTCTCCTGGTGGTGGCCTTCATCGGGGTGCCGCTGCTGGTCGACGAATACCTGTTTCGCGCGATCCTGATTCCCTTCCTGATCCTGTCGCTGGCCGCGCTCGGGGTCAACATCCTGGTCGGTTTCTGCGGGCAGATCACGCTCGGTGCCGGGGCCTTCATGGCGGTAGGAGCTTACGCGGCCTACAATTTTCATATACGCATCGCAGGCCTGCCGTTGCTGTTTTCCTTGCTCATGGGAGGCGTCACCGCTGCCGTCGTGGGCATATTTTTTGGTATCCCGAGCCTGCGGGTACGCGGACTCTATCTCGCGGTCGCCACCCTGGCGGCACAGTTCTTCACCGACTGGGTCTTTCTGCGCGTTCCCTGGTTTACCGACAATGCGTCTTCAGGCTCCGTTTCGGTCTCCAACCTTCAGATCATGGGTTGGCAGATTGACACCCCGGTCAACAAGTATCTGTTCTGCCTGGCATTCCTGACGGTTTTCGCGCTTCTGGCGAAAAACATGACGCGCTGCGCCGTCGGCCGGCAGTGGATGGCGATTCGCGATATGGACGTCGCCGCCGAGGTAATCGGCATCCGACCGCTGTTTGCCAAGCTCTCGGCTTTTGCCGTCAGTTCCTTTTTCGTCGGCACGGCCGGCGCCCTGTGGGGTTTCATCCATCTGGCTTCGTGGGAACCGGCAGCTTTCTCGGTCGATCGTTCCTTCCAGTTGCTGTTCATGGTCATCATCGGCGGCCTGGGTACGATCATGGGGAGTTTCTTCGGGGCAGCCTTCATTGTCATTCTGCCGATCGCCCTGAATCAGTTCCTGCCGGCTTTCGGCGGACTGTTCGGAATCCGCATTTCCACTGCCGGGGTGTCGCATGCCGAGTTGATCGTCTTTGGTGGACTGATCATTTTCTTCCTGATCAAGGAACCGCATGGCATCGCTCGCCTGTGGTCTACCGGCAAGGAAAAACTTCGGCTCTGGCCTTTTCCGCACTGAGGATAGGCAGCGGGTGAATTCCGCTGCGTTTTGAGAGTTCTTACAGGCGCATCAATGCAATGACAACAAGAGGAGACACTGATGAAACTAGGCAAGCTTGCACTGACGGTTTCGGCAACCGCCGTCGTTTTGTCGTCGCTGCTGACCGCACCGCCGGCCCTGGCGCAAGTCAAGGAGCAGTTTTTCCCGGTCCTGGTCTACCGCACCGGCGCTTATGCCGCCAACGGCAGTCAATGGGCCAATGGTTACGTTGACTACCTGAAGCTGGTGAATGCCAGGGGTGGGATCAATGGAGTCAAGATCAGCTTCGAGGAATGTGAAACGGCTTACGCCACTGACCGCGGCGTTGAATGCTATGAGCGTTTGAAGGGCAAGAACGGCGGCGCAACGGTATTCCAGCCGCTGTCGACCGGGGTCACCTTTGCCTTGACCGAGAAAGCCCCGGCCGACAAGATTCCGCTGATTACCGCTGGCTACGGCCGCAGCGAATCACAGAACGGGGCCGTGTTTACCTGGAACTTCCCCTTGCTGGGAACTTACTGGGTCGGCGCCGAGGTGGCCATCCAGCATATCGCCAAGAAGGAAGGAGGTGTCGCCAAGCTGAAGGGCAAGAAGATCGCGCTGGTCTACCACGACAGCCCATACGGCAAGGAGCCGATCCCGGTCCTGCAGGAACTGGGCAAAACCTATGGTTTCGAGGTGCAGTTGCTGCCCGTGGCACACCCCGGTGTCGAACAGAAGGCCACCTGGTTGCAGATCCGGCAGCAAAAACCGGACTACGTGCTGCTCTGGGGTTGGGGGGTGATGAACTCGACCGCGTTGCGCGAAGCGCAGGCCACCGGTTATCCGCGTGACAAGATGATGGGCATCTGGTGGGCGGGGGCCGAGCCCGACGTCAAGGATGTCGCTGAAGGTGCCAAGGGCTATAGCGCGCTGACGCTGCAGCATGGCGCCGAGCCCAATTCGAAGGTCGTCAAGGACATGCTTGATCTGGTATATGCCAAGGGGCAGGGCACCGGGCCGAAAAACGAGGTCGGGCAGGTGCTCTATATGCGTGGCCTGTTGTCGGCGATGCTCGGCGTTGAAGGGGTGCGCAAGGCCCAGGAACGTTACGGAAAGGGCAAGGTGATGAGCGGCGAGCAGGTCCGCTGGGGTCTGGAAAACCTCAACCTCGACCAGAAGACCCTTGACGGCATGGGTTTTGCAGGCGTGATGCGGCCGGTGCAGACTTCCTGTCTCGATCACATGGGATCGTCGTGGGTGCGCGTTCATACCTGGAATGGCAGCAAGTGGGAATTCAGTTCCGACTGGTACCAGGCCGATGAGAAGGTTCTGCGTCCGATGGTGATGCTGGCCTCGGGCAAGTACGCCGAAGAAAAGAAACTGAAGCCGCGTACGCCCGACGAATGCAAGTTATAGATTTCGGCGGAATCGCTACGGCGAGCCCCAACAACGAAGAGACGCCATGAGCGATACCAACGACATCCTTCTCCGAGTCAATAGCATCGAGGTGATCTACAACCACGTGATCCTCGTTCTCAAGGGCGTCTCATTCAGTGTCCCCGAGGGGAAGATCGTGGCACTGCTTGGTGGCAACGGCGCCGGCAAGACGACGACCCTGCGCGCGGTGAGCAATCTGCTGCACGGTGAGCGCGGCGAAGTGACCAAAGGCACGATCGACTTGCGCGGCGAACGCATCGAAGCACTGACCCCGGCACAACTGGTCAGGCGCGGGGTGATCCAGGTGATGGAAGGACGACACTGCTTTGCTCACCTGAGCATCGAGGAAAACCTGCTGACCGGTGCCTACACGCGCAGCGATGGCAAAGCGGCGATTGCCGAGACGCTCGACAAGGTCTACGCGTATTTTCCTCGCCTCAAGACGCGCCGCAGCAGCCAGGCCGCCTATACCTCGGGCGGTGAGCAACAGATGTGCGCGATCGGGCGGGCGTTGATGGCCAATCCGCGCATGCTGTTGCTCGACGAGCCGTCGATGGGGCTGGCGCCACAGATCGTCGACGAGGTATTTGCCATCGTCAAGGATCTGAACCAGAAGGAAGGCGTGACTTTCCTGCTTGCGGAGCAGAACACCAATATGGCTTTGCGCTACGCCGACTTCGGTTATATCCTGGAAAATGGCAGGGTGGTGATGGAGGGGATTGCCAGCGATCTGGCGGCCAATGAAGACGTCAAGGAGTTCTACCTGGGGCTGTCATCGGTCGGGCGCAAGAGCTTTCGCGATGTGAAGCATTATCGCCGCCGCAAGCGCTGGCTGTCATGAGTCACTGTGGAACCTTGCGAGGACGACACATGAGTGGCGGACCGTTAAGCGGTGTGCGCGTTCTCGACCTGACGCGCCTGTTGCCCGGTCCGGTCGCCACCTTGCACCTGGCAGACCTGGGCGCCGACGTGATCAAGATCGAGGATCACGGTGCCGGTGACTACGCGCGCATCCTCGGCGATGGTCCGGACGGCATCAGTATCTTCTACCGCAGTGTCAATCGCAACAAGCGTGGCCTGCGCCTCGATCTCAAGCATCCACAAGGGCGTGCGGTATTTCTGCGCCTGGTGAGCGCGGCCGACATTGTTGTCGAGAGCTTTCGACCGGGGGTCAGCGACAAGCTCGGGATTGGCTATCAGGCGCTATCTGAGGTCAATCCGAAGATCGTGTATTGCGCGATCACCGGTTACGGCCAGACCGGGCCGCTGGCGATGGCTGCCGGCCACGACCTCAACTACATCGGTTTTGCCGGCGTCCTCGATCAGATCGGTGTGGATGGCGGTCAGCCGGCGATTCCCAATCTCCAGGTCGCTGATCTGCTGGGCGGAGCGATGACTGCGGTGATGGGCATCCTCGCCGCGCTGTTTGATGCACAGCGTAGCGGGCGGGGACGCCTGGTTGATGTGGCGATGAGTGAAGCGGTGCTGGCGCACAACCTCTTCCCGTTTTTCGCTCTGCAGGCGGAGGGGTTGGTGCCGCAGCGCGGTGCCGATCTGTTGAGCGGTGGTGACGCCGGTTATGGGGTCTATGCCACCGCAGACGGGCGCTACATGGCGGTCGCACCGCTCGAAAAAAAGTTCTGGGATCTCTTCTGTGATGCCCTGGCACGTCCCGAATGGAAGACGAGGCATGGGCTGCGCGGTACGGCGGCGGCAGCGCTGCGTCGTGAACTCGAAGAACTCTTTGCCAGCCGTAATCAGTCGGAATGGCGGGATTTTTTTGCCCGCGTCGATTGCTGCGTGACGCCAGTACTCAGCGTTGCCGAGGCCCTGGCACACCCGCAGTTCGTCGCCCGCGGCATGGCCGTGCAGGCGGACGGAGTGACCCAGTTCGCACCACCGCTGAAACTCTCCGACTGGGTCTTCGCCGTCGAACGCGCTGCACCGTCGCCGGGCGAGCACTCTGCAGAGGTGCTGCGCGAGTCAGGCTTCAGTACGGATGAAATCCGCGGACTGCAGCAGGCTTCGATCATCTGAAGCAGCCGTCGGCGTAACATGACCGTTAATGTGAAAGTCGCGTCAGCGACCCACGAATCTCCCCTCCCCACTTGCGGGGGAGGGGTTGGGGGAGAGGGAAACGGTCATGACTTTCATCATCGGGGGTGTCTTGCAAAGTCATGACCGTTAGCCGGCAGCGCCTCGCTCTATGTTTTTGGGGTGTCTTCGCGTGCCTGGCTGACTTGTGCCGACGCCGCGGCGGCGGCTTTTTGCATCTGTTCCTGCATCTGCTGCAGCATGGTCAGTGGCCACAGCGCTGCCTGCTTGAGCGCCTCATTGCCGCTGCCAGTCACCAGACCACCGGCCTGGTTGGTGTCGCCGCCAGCGCCGGAAGCGTAACTGCCAGCCATCTGGCCCATCGCCCGTACCGCGTTGAGGGTGACGCATTGCATTTCGAGGCCCTGAATCGTCATCTGCAGCATCGACAGATTCATTTTCAGCCAGCTTTCTACAGCCTTGAGATCCTTGATCTTTTGTTCAATTTCTTCGACGTTGAGGGTAGGGGTGACCATGTTCGGCAGGGAAAAGCCCATGCCACCCCACATCTTCTTGGCAAAGCTCAGGGGATCAGTGGCAGAATCGAGATTGGACATCTTGGTGCTCCGGTTGTGGTGGGGTGATTCATCTTAGCAAAGTTTTGCGGTCTGCGGCGAGGCGGCGCAAGTCGATTCATTCAGATTCGGTAGCAGTAGAGCCGGGTTTGCCGTGCGTCATCGACATCGATGATGCGCGTGGCGGCGACGCCGGGCACGGGAAAACTGTTGCTGACGAACAGGCTCCCCGGCGGCATCTCCTTTTGTACCTTTTCCCATAGTGCTGCCATCGGCGCCGGCGACAGGAAGGCATATACCACGTTGTGTCCGGAGAGATCGGTTTGCCAGATGTCGCCCCAGCGCCAGTCGCAATTGGCGAGGCCGGCGCTGCGCAGGCGGCCAATGAGCCAGGTTGCCGGTGCATTCTCGACACCGCTGAAATGCGCTTCTGGTCGCTCACTGGCGAGTGGAATCAGAACACTGCCGATGCCCGCGCCGAGGTCGAGAAAACGCAGATCGTGCCGGTCGGCAGTGAGTTTGGCGATGGCCGCTGCGCTTGGGCGGTTGGAGAAATAGAGCGGTACCTGGCCGGTCAGCGCACCGCGATACACGAGCAGCAGCAGAACGAACAAGAGCAGGAACCAGCCGGGGTCGATCGCCAGCCGGGAAACGCTCCAGGCCAGCGGCGCGAAGAGGGCATGCATCAGTCGCCACCACCAGGGCTGGCGGCTGATGGTGGCGAACAGCGCAGCGATGCCGCCGATGGCGAAAGCCGTCTGCGGCCAGGGCAGTTCTTCGTTGCGGATGCCGTAGTAAGGCCAGGCCAGCGAAAGAACGGCCAGTGCTGCGGCGAACTGCAGCGCCAGTTGACGGATCTGCGGACCGAGCATCGCTGGCGCGGGATCTCCAGGTTCAGAGGGGGGTAAAGGCAACGGCTTGCTCATGGTGGCTGCGCAGCGAAGGGTATGAAATTTCTGGGAAGGGTCAGGATGCCTGCGTGTTTGCCGCGGCCTGCAGTTGCGCGCGCAGCGTTTCCCGCCTGGCGCGTGCCGGCAGTACCGACGCAGCCTTGACATGACCATAACCACGAATCTGCTCGGGCACTTTGGCCAGTTCGATGGCACTGGCCAGGGTTTCCTCCTGGAGCCGCGCCAGCATCAGTTCGATGTCGGCCTCGTAGTCGGCAAGCAGTTGCCTTTCCATCCGGCGTTCCCGGGTTTTCCCGAAGAGATCGAAGATCGTTCCGCGCAAGCTCTTCAACCGGCTCAACCCCCTGAAGGCATGCATCATCCATGGCCCGTAACTGCTTTTCCGGACTCTGCCGGTCGCCGGATCGAGTCTGGCGAGCAGCGGTGGCGCGAGGTGGAAACGCAGGCGGTAGTCGCCCTCGAATTCTTCGGACAACTGCTGGAGGAATGCCGGGTCGGAATACAGTCGTGCCACCTCGTACTCGTCCTTGACTGCCAGGAGTTTGAAATAGCTGCGTGCCACGACTTCGCTCAGCGCGGTCGACTGCAATGAAGATTCGGCGGCGCGTACGCGCTCGACCAGAGCACGGTAACGTTCAGCGTAGCGCGCATTCTGATAGGCGGTCAAGGTCTCGACACGCTGGCTGATCAACTCGTCGAGGTTCTGCGAAAGTCGCTGCGCTGCCGGCATGCCAGCTGCTTTGAGCAGACTCTGCAGGGCTTCGGGGTCGTGCGCTGCGCGTCGGCCCCAGAGAAAAGCCTGGCGGTTCTGCTCGACAGCGGCCGCATTGAGTTCGATGGCCTGGTCGATGGCTGCCAGCGACAGCGGCACCAGTCCGCGCTGCCAGGCGACGCCGAGCAGCAGCAGATTGCCGTACAGGGCATCCCCCATCAGGCGGCGCGACATGGCTACGGTGTCGAGGAAAAGGGTGTTGCCCTCGCCACACGCTTCACTGATCTGCTCCTGCATGTGTTTCTGCGGGAACTGCCAGTCCGGGTTGCGGGTGAACTCGGCGGTTGGCGTTTCGGCGACGTTGACCACCGCCCGGGTCTTTCCGGCAAGCACTTTCGACAGCGTCTCGGCGCCGGCGCTGACCACCAGGTCGCCACCGATCACGGCATGTGCTTCGCCGGTCGCGATGCGTGCGGCGTGAATGTCCTCGGGCCGGTCGGCGATCCTGAGGTGGGAAAAAACGGCGCCGAATTTTTGAGCCAGGCCGGTCATGTCGAGCACCGAGACGCCCTTGCCGTCGAGATGCGCGGCCATTCCCAGCAGGGCACCGAGGGTGACGACGCCGGTGCCGCCAACGCCGGTGATCAGGATGTTGTAGGGGCGCCTGGTGTCAGGCCGCAGAGGTTCCGGCAGCACCGCTCCCGCAGCAGTGATGGCCCGGCCGCGGCGCAGTCTGCCGCCTTCGACGCTGACGAAGCTGGGACAGAAGCCATGGATGCACGAGAAATCCTTGTTGCATGCCGACTGATCGATCGCTCGCTTGCGGCCAAACTCGGTTTCTACCGGAATCACTGCCAGGCAGTTGGACTGCACGCCACAGTCTCCGCATCCTTCACAGACCGCCGTGTTGATGAACACCCGCTGGGCCGGATCGGCGAGCTTGCCACGCTTGCGCCGGCGGCGTTTCTCGGTGGCGCAGGTCTGGTCATAGATCAGGACCGATACGCCGGGGTGATTGCGCAGTTCGCGCTGTACGGCATCGAGTTCATCGCGATGATGAATCGGCGTATTCGGGGCGAGGTCAGGGATCTGTCGATATTTTTCCGGCTCGTCGGTGACAATGACGATCCGCTGGATGCCTTCCGCCGCCAGTTGACGACTCAGTTGTGCGACGCTCAACTGGCCATCGACCGGTTGCCCACCGGTCATCGCCACGGCGTCGTTATACAGAATTTTGTAGGTGATGGCGACGCCGGCGGCAACCGCCTGGCGAATCGCCAACAGACCGGAGTGGAAGTAGGTACCATCGCCGAGGTTGGCGAAAATGTGCTTCTCGTGGGTGAACGGCGCCTGCCCGACCCAGGTCACGCCTTCGCCGCCCATGTGCGTGAAGGTCGCGGTATTGCGGTCCATCCAGGTCACCATGTAGTGGCAGCCGATGCCGGCGACGGCGCGAGAACCTTCGGGTACGCGCGTCGAGGTGTTGTGCGGGCAACCGGAACAGAAGTACGGCGTGCGCTGGATGGCCGCCATGCCGGTCGCCGGCAGCAGCCCCTGTGCGAGGCTTCTCTGCTTGGCTTCGAGCAGCGCCAGGCGAGCTTCGATTGCCGAAGAAGTGAAGAAGCGCCCGATGCGCGCTGCCAGCGCCCGCGCCACCTGTGCCACCGACAACTCGCCGGCCGCCGGCAGCAGCCAGTCGCCATGCGTCAGATGCCCGCTACCGGTGGGCAGCAGCGCCCATTCGCCTTTTTCGTCGAACTTCCCGACGACGCGTGGCCGGACATCTTCGCGCCAGTTGTAGAGTTCCTCCTTGAGCTGGTATTCGAGCAGTTGCCGTTTTTCCTCGACGACCAGGATTTCTTCGAGCCCCTCGGCGAAGCGGCGCACGCCATCGGCTTCGAGTGGCCAGACCATGCCGACCTTGTACAGGCGAATGCCGATCTGCGCTGCCAGTTCGTCGTCGATCCCGAGTTCGCCGAGTGCCTGGCGGACGTCGAGGTAGGCCTTGCCGGCGGTGATGATTCCCAGGCGGGCAGGCGAAGCCGGGTCGGCACTATCGATGACCACCCGGTTGAGCTGGTTGGCGCGGCAATAGGCCAGCGCCGCGTACAGCTTGTGGTTGAGCAGGCGCGCTTCCTGCTGCAGGGGCGGATCGGGCCAGCGGATGTTGAGGGCGTGTGGATCGTTCGCCGGCATCTCGAAATCGTCGGGTAGCCGGATCCGTGTCGACAGCGGGTCAATCGAGACCGACGCGGAGGTTTCGACGGTGTCGGCCAGCGCCTTCATCACCACCCAGCAGCCCGAGTAGCGGCTCATCGCCCAGCCGTGCAGGCCGTAATCGAGATATTCCTGAACGTTGGCCGGATAGAGGACCGGCATCATCACCGCCTTGAAGCTGTGTTCGGTCTGGTGCGGCAGCGTCGAGGATTTGGCAGCATGATCGTCGCCGGCGATCACCAGGACACCACCATACTTTGCCGAGCCGGCCGCATTGGCGTGCCGGAAAACGTCGCCACAGCGGTCGACACCCGGACCCTTGCCGTACCACATGGCGAAGATTCCCTCGTATTTGGCGCCGGGAAAGAGATTGAGCTGCTGGGTTCCCCAGACGGCGGTGGCTGCAAGATCCTCATTGACCGCCGGCTGGAAGACGATGCGCTGGGCCTCGAGATGCGGGCGAGCTTTCCACAGCGCCTGATCGAGTCCTCCCAGCGGGCTGCCACGGTAGCCCGAGACAAAGCCTGCGGTATTCAGCCCGGCCGCTTCGTCGCGCATGCGCTGCAGCATCGGCAGGCGAACGAGGGCTTGCGTACCGCTCAGAAAGACGCGTCCCGAATTAGCCGTATAGCGGCTGTCGAGTGTGGTCGAGAGATCGCTCATGGGATTCTCCTGTGGTGGCTGCATGTTAACCGAAACGCCTGGGGTCGTCCGGCATACGATTCGTATTCGTTTGCGCATCCCATACCGCAACTCGCCGACTGCCGGCAAGCCGGCAATCCATCTGACCGCTGGCGGGTGCGGGCGGAAATCCGCATTAGGATGGCAATCAAAATGTAGTGGAAACAGGCGCAGAAAGGGTTGAATTCTTTCAGCGACGGAGTCGAGGCATCATTTGCAAGCCACAAACACCATCACTGCAGCGGCGGGCGCCACGTTCCGTTCATCGCGTTCACGGATGATCGGGAAGAGCAGATCGGCGTCATGCATTCGAGGCCGAAGTCGGGTGGCAGCTTAACGCTCACGGCGGCAACGCTGCGCCGGTGGATCTCCCCAAAGAAAATCCTTGCTATGTTCGAAAATGTGCGTTAATGTTCGTTTTGTGGGCATGAACAAACATATTCCATCACAATCTCACATTACAGAAAGGGTTCGACATGCTGAACTGTCTTGCAAGTGTTCTCTACAAGCTTTGCGCCTCAGTGAGAAGACCAGACCATGGCTGATCGTGATCATCTTGCGGATCATCGCCTGGAGCTCATCATGTCGGAACTGTCGGCGCGCGGGGAGTGCCGCACGCGGCAACTGGCACAGCAGTTCCAGTTGTCGGAGATGACCGTACGCCGCGATCTGGCCGAACTGGAAACCCGCGGACTGCTGCGCCGGGTCCATGGCGGCGCGGTGATGCTCAATCGTGACGTCGAGTATGCGCGGCGCCTGGAGCTGGCGTCGGCGCAGAAGCAACAGGTCGGCCGTGCTGCCACGCGTCTCCTGAAGAGCGGACAAACGGTCTACCTCGACGCCGGCACGACGGCCTGCGAAATGGCACGGGCGATTGGCCAGGGCCTGCCGCAGGTCACCCACCTCAACATCGTCACGCATGGCATCAGTATCGCGACCGAACTCGCCGGGCGCACGCCTTACCACCTGCAGTTGATCGGCGGTGAGGTTTATCAGAACGCGCTCAGTACCGTCGGTCCCGTCGCGCTGGCGCAGATTGCCGACTTGAAGATTGACCTGTTCTTCATGGGCGCCGGCGGCGTCGATGCGACGCAGGGCTGGAGCAACTCCAATCATGTCGAGGCGGTGATCAAGCGTGCGGTCATCGCCCGCAGCAAGAGCGTTTGCGCCATCTGCGACAGTGCCAAGTGGGGTCAGCAATCGTTCGCGCCGATCCTGCCGCTTGCCGGCCTGAGGCGTTGGATCGTCGATCGCGGGCTGGCCCGCGAGGGGGTCGAGGCGGCCCGGGTCGCTGCCATCACCCTGACTTACGCCGAAGACCTGTAACTCACCGGAAATGGCGCGCAGGCGCTTCCGACCACCGCAACAGTCCTGTTCCGGCCAGTGCCGGCGCAGGGCGACAGAAGGGAACCGATCATGATCCACCTGACTCAGGGAAACATCCGCCTCAATGCACAGGCGCGCGACAAGACCGAGGCGATCCGCATTGCCGGCAGCCTCCTGGTCGACAGCGGAAATATGCAGCCTGGCTACGTCGACAGCATGCTGCTGCGCGAGAAAGTAGCCAATACCTATCTCGGCAACGGCATCGCCATTCCGCACGGATTGCCCAAGGACCGGGAACTGATCATCCAGACCGGCATCTCGGTGACGCAGTTTCCCGACGGCGTGCAGTGGAACCAGGGTGAGACCGTGTACCTGGTCGTCGCTATCGCCGCCCGTTCCGACGAGCATATCGAACTGCTCGCCAACCTCACCGACGTGCTCGACGACCCGGAAACGGTGCAACGCCTGGCGCGGACCAGTGAGCCCGCGGACATCATCGAGCGTCTGACACAGCCACGTGACGGCGGATCCGTCAACACCGGGGCGCCGGCCGATGCGGCCGACGATTTCGCCAAATGGGTCGATGTCTCGCTGACCGGCCCGGCCGGCCTGCACGCCCGCCCGGCAACTGCCTTCGTGGATATCGCCAAACGGTTCCAGTCGGAGGTGCGTGTCCGCCACATCAGCAAGGTGGCCAACGGCAAGAGCCTGGTCTCGCTGCTGAAGCTCGGCGCCGACAAGCAGGCCAGCATCCGCATCATGGCGCGCGGCGTCGATGAGGATGCGGCGCTCGAAGCCCTGGCGGCGGCGGTCCGACACGGCCTCGAAGACGAGGCGGAAGCGCCGCCGGCAGGCTTTGCCGCGCCGACGCTGACGCTGCAGGCGCGGGCGATCGCCGGCATCGCCGCCTCGCCGGGCGTGGCGATCGGGCCGCTGCGTCACTTCCGGCGCGAGAGGATCGTCGTCGCCGTCACCGCCAACGATGCCGCGCACGAGCAGACACGGTTGCAGCAGGCGATCGCCACAGCCAAGCTGCAATTGCGCGAACTGCACGACGAAGTCAAGGCGCGCAGCGGCGGTGCCCGGGCGGCGATCTTCCGCGCCCATGAAGAGTTCCTCGATGACCCCGATCTGGTCGATGCCACGCAGCGGCTGATCGGGGCCGGACACAGCGCCGGCTGGGCGTGGCGCCAGAGTGTCGACGAACGCGCACTGGAAGTGGCGTCCCTCGACGATGCGCTGCTCAAGGAACGCGCGGTCGATCTCCAGGATGTCGGACGCCGGGTGCTGCGCCTGCTGGCCGACACGCTCGAAGAGGAGCCGGCTTCGATTGCCGTCCCGGTGATCCTGGTGGCCGAGGATCTGTCACCCTCCGACACCGCGCGTCTCGATCCGACAATGATCCTTGGCATCTGCACGGCCGGTGGCGGCCCGACCTCGCACACCGCGATCATTGCCCGTTCGCTGGATATTCCGGCCATCGTCGGCGCCGGTCCGGCAGTGCTGCATCAGGCCGAGGACAGCCTGTGCATTCTCGACGGCGATACCGGGAATCTCTACCCGGAGCCGGGTGACGGCGACCTGGCGCTGGCTCGCCAGGCGCAGCACGAGTGGCAGGCGCTGCGCGAAGCGGAACGACTGGCCTGCTATCAGCCGGCGATCACCACTGACGGCTACCGCATCGAGGTGGTGGCCAACATCGGTGGCGCGGCCGAAGCCGAACAGGCGGTGGCCGCCGGTGCCGAGGGGATTGGCCTGTTGCGCAGCGAATTCCTCTTTCTGCAACGTGCCGAACCGCCCAGCGAAGACGAGCAGTTCATCGCCTACAGCGCGATGACGCGCGCGCTCAACGGTTTGCCCTTGATCATTCGCACGCTTGACATCGGCGGCGACAAGGAAGTGCCGTACCTGTCGCTGCCCGCCGAAGAGAACCCTTTCCTCGGCGTGCGCGGCATCCGTCTGTGCCTCGCCCGCTCCGACCTCTTTCGGCCGCAGTTGCGCGCCATCTATCGCGCCGCCGCGACCGGCCCGGTGAAGATCATGTTCCCGATGATCGCCACCGTTGAAGAGTTGCGCGCCGCCCGCACCATCGCGGAAGAGGTCCGCGTCGAACTCGGCGCTGCCGTCGTCGATATCGGCATCATGATCGAAGTGCCCTCGGCGGTGCTGATGGCGCCGGAACTCGCGGTGCACGCCGATTTCTTCTCGGTCGGCACCAACGACCTGACCCAGTATGTGCTGGCGATGGACCGGGGGCATCCGAGCCTGGCGCGCCAGGCTGACGCCCTGCACCCGGCGGTGCTGCGCATGATCGACATGACCGTCAAGGCGGCCACGGCCGCCGGCCGATGGGTCGGCGTGTGCGGCGGCATGGCCGGTGATCCGAAGGGCGCCATGATCCTCGCCGGCCTCGGCGTCGCCGAACTGAGCATGAGCATCCCCAGTATCGCGGCGATCAAGTCCCGGCTGCGCGCCCAGTCTCTGGCAGACATGCAGGCCCTGGCCAAGCGCGCCCTGGCCTGTCAAAGCGCCGCCGAAGTGCGCGCCCTCTAACGGCCATGACTTTTCCAGACACCCCCGATCATGAAAGTCATGACCGTTTCCCTCTCCCCCGGCCCCTCCCCCGCGAGGGGGGAGGGGAGATTCGTGAGTCGCATACGCGACTTTCACATTAATGGATAAGACGACCATGAATCGATCGACAGGCATCGCCACCCTTACCCTCAATCCGGCCATCGACCAGAGCGTGGCGATTCCCGATTTCGCGGCCGGGAGCGTCAACCGGGTCGCCTGGGAGCAATCGGACCCCGGCGGCAAGGGAGTGAACGTCGCTTCCTTCCTTGCCGACCTGGGTTTCGCGTTGCCGTCAGCGGCCTGCTCGGGCGCGACAACGCGGGAGTTTTCGAGCAACTCTTTGCTAGCAAGGGGATGACCGACGCCTTCGTGCGAGTCCCTGGGAAGACCCGCGTCAATGTCAAGATCATCGACGAGACGTCGCAGGGGATCACCGACATCAACTTTCCCGGCCCCGCCGCGACTCCCGACCACCTCGCCGAACTGGCGCGGACGATCGAAGCCCTGCTCGCCGACCACGACTGCTTCGTGCTTTCCGGCAGCGTTCCCGCCGGCGTTCCTGTTGCCTACTACCCTGACCTGATCCGCCGGCTCAAGGCGGCAGGCAAGCGAGTGCTGCTCGACAGCAGCGGCGACCCCCTGCGGCATGGAATCACCGCCGGGCCCTGGGCCATCAAACCCAACATCGCCGAACTGGAAGAACTGGTGGGCTCGCCGCTACCCGACCAGGCGTCGGTGATCCGCGCGGCGCGCCAGCTGCTCGCCGCCGGGCTGGGTTGCGTGGTGGTGTCGATGGGCAGCGAAGGGGCATTGTTCGTCACCGCCGATGACTGTCTGCGGGCCATCCCGCCGGCGGTCGAGGTCAAGAGCACGGTCGGCGCCGGTGACGCCATGGTCGCGGGCTTCGTCGCCGGCAGTTTGCGCGGCTGGAACTTGGCGGACTGCGCGCGCCTGGCTACCGCCAGCGCCCTCGGCGCGCTGACCCAGCTCGGGCCACGCCTGCCGTCGCCGGCAATCATCGAGTCATTCATGGCGCAAGTCACGGTACGCCAGGTCGCCGGACCTGACAGGCCGCCCGTCGGCATCGAGTAATCACGAAAGAGGTACACACATGGCAAGGATCATTGCAGTTACCGCATGCCCCACCGGCATCGCCCACACCTACATGGCCGCTGAGGCCCTGAAGAAGACCGCCGCACTGATGGGCCACAGCATCCGCGTCGAAACCCAGGGCGCTGCCGGAGCCAAAGATATCCTCGACGAGGCCGATCTCGCCGCCGCCGAATTGGTCATCCTCGCCGCCGACACGCACGTCGAAATGACCCGCTTTGCCGGCAAGGCGGTCCATGAAACCAGTACCAGCGTGGCGATCCGCGATCCGCGGGGGTCATCGAGCCGGCCCTGGCCTGATCGGCATCCGCGCCGAGCGCCAGCCGAACACGGCCGGCACCGCCGGTCGCCGCCACGGCCCAAGCGGCCGCCCCAGTGGCGACGTCAAAGATCGTGGCCATCACCGCCTGCCCGACCGGCATCGCGCACACCTTCATGGCCGCCGAAGCGCTGAAGAAGGCCGCCGCCCAGCACGGCTACGAGATCAAGGTCGAGACGCAGGGCTCGGTGGGCGCCAAGAACACGCTCACCGCCGAGGAGATCGCCGCCGCCGACGTGGTGATCATCGGCGCCGACACGCACGTCGATACCAGCCGCTTCGCCGGCAAGGCAGTGTATGAAACCTCGGTCGGCCGGGCGCTGAAGGAAACCGACAAGGTCCTGCAGGAAGCCTTCGCGCTGCCCCCGCCAAGTGGCGCGGCGCCGGTGCGCGCGGCCGCCCAGGCAGAGGCGCGCCGGCCGAGAAGCCGGCTGGGGCCTACAAGCATCTGCTGACCGGCGTTTCCTACATGTTGCCGATCGTCGTCGCCGGCGGTCTGGCGATCGCTCTCTCCTTCGTCTTCGGCATCGAGGCGTTCAAGGAGAAAGGGCACCTGGCGGCCAGCCTGATGGAGATTGGCGGTGGCGCGGCATTCGCGCTGATGATTCCGGTGCTCGCCGGTTTCATCGCCTTCTCCATCGCCGACCGGCCCGGACTGGCGCCGGGTCTCGTCGGCGGCATGCTGGCCAGCCAGTTGCAGGCCGGCTTCCTGGGCGGCATCGTCGCCGGCTTCCTGGCCGGCTACGTCGCCCGCTACCTGCGCGACCACATCAAGTTGCCGGTCCATTTCGAAGGCCTGAAGCCGGTGCTGCTGATTCCGCTGCTCGCTACGCTGGTCGTCGGTCTGCTGATGATCTATGTCGTCGGCAGCCCGGCGCGCGCGATCATGGAGGGGCTCACCCAGTTCCTGCAGAGCCTGAGCGGCACCAATGCCGTCCTGCTCGGCCTGCTGCTCGGCGGCATGATGGCGGTGGATATGGGCGGACCGATCAACAAGGCGGCCTACACCTTCGGCGTCGGCCTGCTGGCGAGCAACACCTTCATGCCGATGGCGGCGGTCATGGCTGCCGGAATGGTGCCGCCGCTGGGCATCGCGCTCGCCACCTTCGTCGCCAGGAACCGCTTCTCGGTCGACGAACAGATTGCCGGCAAGGCCGCCGCGGTGCTCGGCATCTCGTTCATCACCGAAGGCGCGATCCCCTTCGCGGCCAAGGATCCGCTGCGCGTGATTCCTGCCTGTGTCGCCGGCGCGGCGACGACCGGCGCGCTGTCGATGTTTTTCGGCTGCACGCTGCACGCGCCGCACGGCGGCATCTTCGTGCTGGCGATTCCCAACGCCGTCGGCCAGTTGCTGCCCTACGTCGGCGCCATCGCCGCCGGCACCCTGGTCACCACGCTGGCCCTGATCGTGCTCAAGAAACCCCTGGCCGAGGATACGGCGCCGTAGCCGCCTAGCCCGACGCCGGGCGAGGGGAGCCTCCTCCTCCGCCTCCCTGAACTCCGACTCCTCAGCCGCTTGCGGGACGGTAGAGAGTCGCTGACGCGGCTTTTACGGCCCCACCTGACGGTGCCGGGCACGGCAGGGGGCATCTCTTGCCCGAATTTCCTGGAAGGAAGGATCTGACCATGCGCAAACATCCCTTAGCTCAGTCACGCCGCTTGTCGCGTCCTTCTGCCCTCTGCTGTGCGGCCAGCCCGCCGGCGCTGCGAGGCCGGCGACCCGAAGGTCGTCGATACCGATGTCGGCGGCGTCGAGGCGCCGGAAATACCGCTCGAGCTGGCCCCGAAGCTCGCGAAGGATGCCAGGGATCTCGTCGTCGCCGGCTATCTGCGCGCCCTGAGCGGCATCAACTCGGAAGGCAGCCGGGCCGCCTGCTTCCAGCTGGCCGGTTCGCAAGCCAAGTACCGGCTCGGCAACGAGTGCGAGGTCTACGGCGAACTGTTTGTCGGCAAGCAACTGGCGAGTTTTGCCGACGGCGCGACGCTCACGGCGAATACGATGTTCAGCCTGAACACACCGACGGCCTACAACACCGGGTAACAGGCACCGAGGGGCGTGTCGCTCAGGCCTACGTGCCGCCGAGAAGCTGTCACTTCTCAACGGCGGCGCCGTGTGGGCCGGCCGGCGCTATTACAAGCGCGAAGACATCCACATCAACGACTTCTTCTACTGGAACCCGCAGGGTCTCGGCGGCGGCGTCGAGGACATCGCCATCGGCGGCGTCAAGGTCAGCCTCGCCTATTTTCGCGAGGACAACCAGGACCAGCCGATCAAGGCCGACCGCTACGATTTCCAGGTGCGCGGGTTGAAGGCCAATCCGAACGGCGAGCTCGAGTTCGGCCTGAGCGTGATTCCCGAATCCGGCCATGTCAATACCGGCGGCGATTCCGGCTGGTCGGTGACCGTGCAGCATCGCCAGAGCAACATTCTGGGCGACGGCTGGAACAAGTTCGCCGTGCAGTACGGGGTTGGGCCGGGAACCGGGCTCGGCAGCACCGGGCCGCTGACCAATACCACTGCCGACAAGCGCTGGCGCGTCGTCGAAGGCATCTACGCGCAGTTGACGCCGAAGCTCGGCGGCATGCTGACGGCGGTATACCAGAAGGACGAGTCACCCGCGGGCGACCAGACCTGGACCTCGCTCGGCGGCCGCCTGACCTACGGCCTCACCGAGCACTGGAAGCTCCAGGGCGAACTCGGGCATGACCGGGTCAAACCGAGCGCCGGCGAGACGCGCAACCTGACCAAACTGACGATCGCGCCGACGCTGGCGATGGCCCGCGGCTTCTGGTCGCGCCCCGAACTGCGCTTCTTCTATACCTACGCGCGCTGGAACGAAGCGGCGGCGCTGGCGGCCAACAGCTCGACAATTCCGCCGTCGCCTCGACCGCCTCGACCGGCATCTTCGCCAGCGGCAATCAGGGCTCGACGATCGGCCTGCAATTCGAAGGCTGGTGGTGAGCGGTCGTCTACCGGTCAGGCCTGAGCACCACCACCGCCAGCGGCGGCAGGATCATCTCGATCGAATGCGGTTGCGACTGTCATCGGATGTCGGCGGCCGCCAGCGGGCCGTCGTTACGCACATCGCTGCCGTGGTACTTCGCGGTAGGTCGTTCGGCTTGCGGGCACCCGGCCACTCGGCCGAATCCCTTGCATTTACACAAACGGAGTGTAAACTGTCCTGGAAAGGAGTTGCATGATGAACCTTGCCTATGCCTACCCCGCCAGCCGCTTCGAACCGGCGGCTCTTGTCGATCTCAATGCGCGCGCCGAGCGCGAGCGTCTGTCGAAGTCGGCGCTACAGGGCTTCTTCAATCTGGCTACTGCCTGGCGGCTGCGCGACGAAGACGCACGCGAGCTGCTCGGCGGCTTGTCGAGCAGCGCCTTCTACGAGTGGAAGAAAAACCCCGACCGGCTGCTCGAAGTCGACCGGATCACGCGCATCTCGTACCTGATCGGCATCTACAAGGCCTTGCACATTCTCTACGGCGACAAGCTGGCCGACGAGTGGATCAGCCTGCCGAACAGCAACCGGATTTTTGCCGGCCGCTCGCCGCTCGCTTTCATGCTTGGCGGCGGTCTGCTGGCGATGCAGACCGTTCGCAAACTGCTCGAAGCGCGGCGCGGCGGCATATGAACCCGCCACTGCCGCGCCTGTCGCGTTTGCGCCGGATCGATACGGTACGGCTGATTCCTTCGCGCTTTGCCGAGCGCGAGGATTCGGTGCTGACCGCAATCGCCGAGAACCTCGACCACCTGCGCGACCTGTTCGAACTCGACAACGCCACCAACGAGAGGCTGATCGGCGAGCGCGGCGGGCTGCCGGGAATCGGCGTCGACGAACTGGTTTTCGGCGTGCCGAACTTCCGCATCGTCAATGCCGCCTTCACCTACCCTCGCCCGGAAGGCAGCCGCTTCAACGACGGCGAGCGCGGCGCCTGGTATTGCGCTTTCGAACTGGAAACGGCACTGGCCGAGATCATTTTCCACAAGACGGTCGAGTACCAGGAAATCGGCCGCTTCGACGACAGCGTCAACTACCAGGAACTGCTCGCGGATTTCAGCAGCGAGTTCCACGATCTGCGCGACGCGCCGGCCTTTGCCGCCTGCCTCGACCCCGGCAGCTATGTCGCTTCGCAGGGTCTCGCGGCACGCCTGCTCGACGCCGGCTCGCTGGGAATCATCTACCCCAGCGTGCGCCGCGCCGGCGGCACCAACCTCGCCTGCTTCCGGCCGGCGCTGGTCGGCAATCCGCGCCGCGCCGCGTCGTTTCGCCTGACCTGGGCGGGCAGCCGGCAACCCCAGGTGGAGAAACTGGACCGCCAGGAAACAGGAGGCTTGTGAAACAATCGACCCAACCTGTCAACCCGACCACAGCCATGACGACCGCGGCCAAGCACACGACGACTGCGCTGCTCGACAGACGCCCGGAAGCGCGGACTTTCAGCGTCCAGGATCTGCTGGAGATGGTGGCAAGCGGCCGGGTTCGCATTCCCAGTTTCCAGCGCGGCCTCAAATGGGACCGCATGAATGCCAGTCTCCTGCTGGAAAGCCTTTTTCGGGGTTATCCGGTGGGAACGCTCCTGCTCTGGGAAGCAGCGGCGCCGGCGGGCGAAGTGCGTTTCGGATCGCTCACCCTGCCTGCTCCGCAGATGCCGAATGCCTTGTGGGTGGTCGATGGTCAGCAGCGAATTGTCTCCCTCGCCCGGATATTGCTCGCTGCCGACCCGGACTCGGACGACTTCGCCCTGTACGTCGACCTCGACGCGGCGGACTTTGTGATTCCTCCTGCCATCGGCAAACGCCGTGCCGATCCGTCGCGCTGAATGGCGCTCACCAGGGAGACAAGGTTTCGACGCGCAAGGTCCTGGCGCGAATTCTCCCGGAAAGTGAGGAACGATCCGTCAATGGGATGCTGGAGATGGTCAGCGGAAAACCGTCGGCCATACCCGACGTCGCCGATCGCTTCAATTTCCGCTTCGCGGCGAGCAAGCTGCTGGCCCTTGTCCTGTTTAGCCTCGAACCACGAGACCTGGTCACCGGTGAAAGGCTGGCCGCCGGGCAACTCATGAGCCAGGTCCAGTCGGGCCATGACTCATCACCACTGTTACAGATCTTTCCAGTGCGTGCCGGCGAAGCTGTGGAAGCGCTGCAATCGGCAGCCAACCGGCTCATCCAGCCGCCACACCAGAGGGGCATACGCCGCCTGCTGGCCGGGATCGATGATTCCCGCCTCCTGCTGTCGCATGGCATCAGCGCAGCCGCGCGACAGGCGATCGACGACGGCGATAGCGCTGCTTTCCTGAAGTTGCGCGCCGAGTGGATGCGGCCGCGCGTAGAGATCTTCTTCGCTCGCCATGCCCGCTGGGACGAGCCCGATCGGCCGAGGATTGCGTCGCTGATCGTCGACGACGAGGAGGGCTGAATCATGGCCGACGATGCGTTGCCGGAAACCGCCGACGCAACCCTTCAGGCGACCGAAGAGCACGCTGGCGAAAGCGACTGGCACTTTTCGCTGGCCGGAGTGCAGCTCAAGTTTTCCGCCCGAAGCGAAGGGCGCGGACTGACCATCACGGTCAGTGGCACCGGCGGCGACTGGATCGTCAAGTTGCCGGACGCCCGCTTTCCGGGTGTGCCGGAAAACGAGCATGCAACGATGCGCTGGGCAGAGGCCAGCGGCATCGATATCCCGGAAATTCAGTTGATTCCGGTTGCGGAGATTTCTGGCCTGCCATCGGAAGCCAGTATATTCGGAGGTCAGACGGCTCTGGCTGTCCGCCGCTTCGACCGCCCGGCGCCGGGCAAGCGGGTTCACATCGAGGACTTCGCGCAGATTCTGGGTCTCTACCCCGAGCAGAAATACGCTAGCTACAACTACGAAACGCTGGCCAACCTGGTCTCCAAACTCGCCGGAGAATCCGAACTGGACGAATTCATCCGGCGACTGGTTTTCGTCATTGCCTCCGGCAACGGCGATGCGCACCTCAAGAACTGGAGCCTGATCTACCCTGACGGCGAAAACGCCAGGCTTGCGCCCGCTTACGATCTCGTTTCGACCATTCAGTACAAGGCTGACGACCAATTGGCGCTCAACCTCGCGCGCTCGAAACGCTGGCAGGACGCCACTCGCGAATCGTTCCTGCGCCTCGCGCGCAAGATTGGCGACGACGAAACGCTAATGGCCAGCCGGATCGAACACGCCGGAGAAGCCATCATGACGGCATGGCACTCCTCACGCGGCGACTTCGGTTACACCGCGCAGGCGCTCGACCGCATCTCATCTCACCTGGCACGCGTGCCGCTATTCTCCGCAGGCACCTGAACACCTGCCTGCAGGACAAGACCCCTCACGCTTCAGACGACAGACATCGAACGCTTCCACTGCCAAACATCGGCCACCGTGTGCTGTTTCGACCAGCGCACCGCCGATAGCCGCGACCCGCCACGCGCGATGCGCGCGAGAATCAGGAACAGGTTGAGCTTGCTTTCCGCAGCGCTGCCCAGCACCCGTGTGAGGCCCACCTGGTCGGCCAACTGCTTGAGGGCACACAGCACCCCAAAAATCTCGCCGCTGGTCATCTCCCCCGACCAGTCGTCGAATTCGCCCTTCACCAGACGTTCCATGGTGACGATCCGCTCCGGTGCCCAATTCGTCAGATTGGCGATGGTCCGCGTGCAGACTTTACCCCCCTCGCGATACGACTCACGGAGCAGGATGGCGGGTTTGGACTTGCGGTTGGGGATGCGGGCGATGTACATGCCGACAATAAAATCACATAACTTATTGTTCGCATCAGCGGTTGGAGATGCGCCTGAGCGCCTCGGCTGCATCGACGATGGGAATGCCTTGATGGCTGCGCAGGGGCAGCAAGTGCTTGCGATCCCCCGAGGCAATCAGATCTGCGCGGGCCGAGACAGCGGCGGCGATCACTTGATCGTCATCAATGTCGCCCGCCACCACGCCCGGCACGCTGGCGGGTTCGACCAGCTCGATGATCTCGACGTAATCGGCCAGCACTTCGCGGGCCGTCTTGCCGATCAAGGCCAGGCGCTTGCTTGCTGATGGTCGCGTGAGTACTTCAGCCAACTCTTCAAGCAGCGCTGTGCTGCTGTAGATCTGGACGCTGTGTCGTTGGCCGATGGCAGCCAGCAAGTGATGCGGAGTGCCGCGCCACAATAGCGCCGACAGAACCACGTTGGTGTCAAGAACGATCCGCACCCGAGTCCTTGCTGGTTGATCCAGCTTCCCGGACGCGGCGCTCAGCGCGCACCGCATCCACCTCAGCGGCAATATCGTCCTCGCTCATCGGCGCGGCGCCGGCGGCTTCGAGTGCCGGTGCGATGGCGAGCAGACGATCCAGCGCTCTCCGCTTCCTGACCTTGGTAGCCAGGAACTCCACGAAATCTTCCACCTCGGCCACCTGCTGCGGCGAGAGTGTTCTGATCTTCGACATCAAGCTTTGTTCAACAGTAGCATTCATCACCATCCTCCCGAGCTGCGGCGCGCTCAGCGCGCCAGCGCCTGAAGCTGTACGTTGGTCAGGAAGGCACAAGCCACTTCTTGACCACATTCTTGTCCTTGTCGGGCGACTGCTCACCCTCCTGGAACTGTTTCGCGCGCGCATGAGCCGCTTGCATTGTCTTTCCCTTTAACCCGTTGCGTCCTCGGTGTGCGATATGGTGCATCTTGCTGACGCAATTCAAAAATGCAAGGCATCACGGTCAGCTTCGTTCCGAGTAGTGGAGTCGTTGCGCCATTTCCCGAGTCATCCTGACGCCGAGTTGGCCTGCTCCTGGCCGAGAGGGCCAGTTACACCCATCCGCTTCCGTTGCTCCTCCCACAGCACCGGTGGACTGATGCAAGCTCATGCGCGGTGACGTGAGGAGGCAAGGTTTCATCCAGGATGGCCGCCACGATGTCTGGCGCGAGCGTGGTGAGGTTGAGCATGCGGTACATGTAGCTGTTGTCGTCTCCCCCCATAGTTGTGGATAACCGTTAGCGCAGCCAGGCAGCCAGGCGGCTTTTCGTCAGACCTCGCCCGTTATGGTACAACTGAGACAAGCGGCCATTGCGCCCTTCAACGGCGGAGGAACTGCGATGGAACGAACTGTCGCACCATCCATTCCCCCCATTCCCCCCATTCCAGCCAGCGCTGCAACTCATTCTCGGACCATTCCGAATGGAACGGGTCTGCTTTCCAGGCCTCTAGTGCTCGCTGCCAAGCCTCCTGATACCGTTTCGGGGTAAAGATTCACCCCCCTACGCAGCTACCGGGATGGCGAGGAGCGCGGGAAGTTCGAGGCCCTTGCGGGCAGCCTCGATGACGGTGCCGAGATAGCGCCAGGCGCATGCCTCGCGGCGGCGGCAGGTTTCGATGACGCTGGCCAAGAGAGCAAAGGCGCGGGATCCTTCTTCGGAGCGGGTGCCGTGGCTGAGGTAGCGCGCAATCACCCAGTGCCGCAGCGCCTGTTCGGCGGCGTTGTTCGTCAGCGGCAGATGGGGCTCGTTGACCGGGCGCAGGATGACCTTCCCCTCGTACAGGAATTCGCGGGCGACGCTACCCAGCACCTTGTGGTCATCCGCCTGGTGCGCCTCGCACTGTTGCCGTAGCCGCTCGATGGCCGCGGCGTAGCGAATCCGCAGTCCTTCCGGCGGCGGGTCGATTCGCGCCGCGTAAATGGCGGCCATCCAGGTCTTCATCAGCCCTTCCATCTCCTTTCCGACCTCCGCCACCCGAGCATCACTCGATTCGGCCAGTCCCCGCAGCTTGCGCATCCGGTGCGCCCAGCAGCGCAGGCGGTTCTCCCAAGCGCGGTAGACTCGGTAGCCATCACTAATTCGCGAAAGCGCCGCAGGGAGAGGTGCATCCGCAGCGCCAGGAAAACGATCATCCCGGCCCACTGCGGACCCACCAGGCGCCATTCGCCCAGTCCCACCCGATCCCACAGGCTGTAGGCTGGCGCACGCCACGGCAGCGCACGGGTGGTATGCCCGCAGGGGCAGCTCACTTCGAGCATCTGGTGACGCGTGACCCGGAAGATCAACCCGATCTGACCGTCGATGGGGGGCGCAATAGGGACCTCATCCCAGGCCGTGTAGGCCTGCGACGGGGTATCCGTCGCCAGCGCCAGACCACAAGCCGCGCAGCACGCCGGCCGGTGCTCGCACGTGTCGGTCACCGTGAGCTGCTGGGTGCGGCCATGACCCGGACTGCCGGACTGCTTGCCGGCCTTTCGGTCCGACGCCTTCAGCGGTAAGGGCGGCGGCTCGTCTCGCGGGACGGTTTCTTCCGTCGAATTCGCTGGGTCCATCGCCTCCGTCGCCGCTTCCGGGACTTTCGCCGGGGGCCTCTTCGCAGGCATCTCTTCCTCCTCTTCCTCGCCCGCGCCGGGTTTCTCCCAAGGCGCCTGGCTGGTCGGGGGCCGCGAGCGGTTGGCCGGGTTCTGATTCAGACGATCCTGCAATTCCTTGACGTCATCCAGCAGGCGGATAGACACGTCCGGCAATCGCTCCGCTGGCAGCTTCTTCAGCCACTCGGCGTCCATTTGCAGAAGGTCGTGCTTGCGGAGGTGCATTGCGTCGGTTCGTTGTCGAGTGGCAGTATTATGACGTACGAATTATTTCTGGGGGGGATTTTTTTGGGGGGGTGAATCTTTACGCTGCTGGTGCACCTCGTAATGGTCACGCCGCTTTGCTCTGAGAAAGCAGTCATCCTTGATCGTTAGCCGTCTGGCCTGAGTGAATTTACAAAAGTCCCCGTTCGGCGAAAGACAAGGGTGGTGATTGCTGGGCGACGATGAAGTGATCGAGCACTCGCACTTCCACCAAGGCCAGCACCTGCTTGAGTTCGCTGGTCAGCAACTCGTCGGCGCGTGACGGTTCGGCCACTCCGGAGGGGTGATTGTGCGCCAGCACCACTGCCGCAGCGTTGTGCCGCAGCGCCTGTTTGACGACCTCGCGCGGATAGACACTGGTCTGCGTCAGCGTACCGCGGAAGAGCTCTTCAGCGGCAATCAGGCGATTCTGTGCATCCAGCCACAAGGCAAGGAAGACCTCGTGCTCCAGGCCCGCGAGATGCAGCCGCAGGTAGTCGCGTACGGCACCAGGAGAGGCAAAGGTGATTCCTCGTTTCATGTCTTCAGCCAGCGCCCGCCGTGCCAGTTCGACGACCGCCTGCAACTGCGCGTATTTCGCGGGCCCCATGCCGGGCACTGCCGAAAACTCCGCCGAGTTGGCGGCAAACATGCGGGTCAAGCCACCGAAACGCCCGATCAGTTCGCGCGCCAGATCAACGGCACTCTTGCCGCGAACGCCGACACGCAGGAAGATCGCCAGCAATTCGGCATCCGACAGAGACGCCGCTCCGTTCGCCAAAAGGCGCTCGCGCGGTCGCTCGTCCTCGGGCCAATCGGTAATTGCCATCTCGCCACCTCACCCGTCGAATGCGTCTTCCGGCATTATAATCTTGACAACAACTACTTGCCGCAGCCTTCCGGTTTTCCCTGCTGCACGTTCAGTTCTTCTGTATGGCGATTTGCTTGCTGTGCCAGCAGTTCGAGCGACATCCCCGGCAATCCATGACGCCGCCACTCGGTATAGTTGAAGCGATCGCGCGATACCGCCACCATGAAGCGTTCGGCTTCAACCAACCCGAGGGCACTGATCAACGCCTGCATTCCGGCGATGCGAATTTCTGCTTCAGTCTTCATACCATTTCTCCAGACAAGACACCGCTTCCATCGGGAAAAGCACCCTGACTCTGCCAAACTGCCGCAACCGTTTGCTGAACCGGTCATCCGTCGTCACAAGAATGTCCGCTTTGCCGACAATGGCCGAGGCGACGTGCAGAGAGTCATATATCCTGAACACCGCAAGTTAAGGCTGGAGTTTGCCGCTTGGTCAGAAATTACAGATTTGGTGTGTTAATTATAAATATAAATCAACAGGTTAAATCATGCCGGGAATTGCTGAGTACATGACATTATAATGCACTGACAACCAAATATGAGCCTTTCTGATTTCCATGTGTCGCATAGAAACGAAAAGTGGCAATCACATCTTCATCTGTCTTCGCTACTCACACTAAGGAACGTTTCAATAACAATTTGCGAAAGCTGATCAATGGAATCCCACCGTTTTTCCAGTCCAGCAATGAATTTCCGCAGGTTGTTTTTTGAACGTTCCTAATTCTACTTTGCCACATTTCTAAAATGGTTGAAATACAGGCTATTGAGCTACATATCTAATGCTCTACCACATAAGGAGTATGACGATGAAATCGCCAAATTTATTTATTTGGGATCGGGCGTGCGGTGGCCAGCTGCTGCGAGAATCTGACCAGCCATTTTCAGTCGTTCCGGGAGTGTTTCCGCAGTAAAACGCGAAGCACGGCCGAGCAAGCTGAACAGTACTTGCGGGGCCTTTTTCAAAGCCCTCGTGCGAACCTGGAACAGATGAGCGAGACGGTGGCGGAGACCGAGTATTACAGCCTCCACCACATGTTGAGCGATGCTGCATGGGACTTTGAGAATGTGCGTCGGGAGACGGCGCGACAAGCGGACGAGTGGATCGGTGGGCCAGAGACGGGACTGTTGCTCGATGAGTCTGGGGTCCAAAAGAAGGGCGACCATTCAGCGGGCGTCGCCAGGCAGTACAACGGTCGCCTGGGTAAGGTCGAGAACTCGCAGGTTGGAGTGTATGCCGCCTTGGCACGAGGGTCGCAGGCGGCGATCATCGACTTCGAATTGTTCCTTCCAGAGCGTTGGGTTGAAGACGCCAAGCGTTGCCAGGAAGCGGGGATTCCGGAATCGGCACGGGTCTTTCGGACTAAGCCGCAGATGGCTGCCGAGATGGTCAAGCGGGCACGAGCCGCCGGGGTGCGCTTTGGCTTCATCGGTGCCGACGGCCTCTATGGCCACGCGACTTGGCTGCTGTTTGATTGGGACGATGCAGGTGAGGTATTCGCCACCGAGGTGCACAGCGACCAGCAGTTTTACTTTACCGATCCGGGAAAGGCGTGGGTACCGGCCTGGGAAGCCCGCGAATGGGCCGCGCGCCTGAAACGAAAGGAGTGGCACCCGGTGATCCTGCGCGACGGGGAGAAGGGTGAAGTGCGCGCGATGTTTGCCCATACCCGCGTGTGGATCAGTCATCCGAACAGCGCACAGGCCCGCCAATGGCATCTCCTGGCACGCCGCGATGGCAAGGAGGTGAAGTTCATGCTCTCCAACGCGGCGCCCGACACGCCACTTCGCGAGCTGGCACGCATGCAGGCACAGCGCCACTTCATCGAGCGCGCCTTCGAGAATGCGAAAGGTTGCTGTGGGATGGCCGACTACCAGGTACGCAAGTGGCGGGCTTGGTACAACCACATGGCGCTCGTCTGCGTTGCACTACTCTTTCTCGTCAAGGAGCGGCGGCAACACTCACCCTACGCCGAGTTACTGTCCTGTGCCGATGTCGTCGACATGCTCGTGGCGCAGCTCCCGGTGAAGATTCACGGTCGCGAAGACCTCGTGCGAATCATCGCCGAGCGTCATGCACGGCGACAAAGCGCCCGCGACAGCGCCTACCGAAGGCAGCCGCCAGCACCCAAAAATGCCATTAGAATCTGTTAATGTAGAACTAAGTTGATTTCCGCAAAACGCCGTACCAAGAGTCATGGCGTTAGGCCGGGATCAGAACGGCGTTGGTGCATAAATACTCTCTTTAAAAATCAATAGCTTAAAGCGATGGAGGCGTCAATTTATGACAAAATTTGACGTTCCTGGCATATTTTCCGAAAGTTGCTTTTTCTAACATGCTGTTTTTATGTTAATTTTTCATGGCGAATTATGCACCAACGCCGATCAGAACCAGAAAAACAAGCCGCTGAGGTAGTTGTTCGGGATCTTGATTCCCGCATTTAATTCGAGCCTGGCCCCTTTAATCCTTCGATAACGTCTAATTAGACCGGTTGAACTTTTCGACGGGATCTCCGCTATGGGAATAGCTTCTTCACCGTCCGCTTGTGGCCGACAGCAGAGCATCGCCGATACATCCATGCTGACTGCTGCTTCCGACCCTGAGCCATCACTGGCGAGAAATGGAAGGGGGCATTTTCATCTCTGTCGTTCCCCGTTCAGAGTGATTTTCGTCCGAATCTAGACTGACAATAGTCCACTAGCACCCCTCCTTCTAGCCCACCCGATTACCCACAACTCATCCGTCATTGAAATAGGCGGCACGGCCAGCCTCCAGGGCAATGGCAAATGCCCTGACCTTCTGCATCCCTTCCCAGATCGCCTTGGGGCCGGGATGCCCGTCGTGTTTTCGCCCGAGAAAGCCGCCAAAGCCGGCAATCAGCCGCACCATCTGACCCAGGGGCGGGGGAGCATCCGGCGGTGGTGAGCGATGGGCGACGATCCAGGCGGCTTGATATCAAACACCACGTCACAGGGCAAATCGGGGCAGTCCCGGCCCCAGGTAACCAAGGACAGGATGCGCCAGGCGATAATCAGGTAAATGACCAAGGCGCGTTCCAGTCGCTCCATGCTGCCCAACTGCAGGGATTCTATCTTGCAGCCTGATTTCCAAATGCGGAAAAGAATTTCTATCAGCCAGCGGCGGCGATACCAATCAATGAGTTGTACGATGTCTTCGAGCGTTTCCGCCGTCCGATTGGTCAGCAATTTCCATTCAATGGGCTCCTCCCCAACCGGCGGGTTTTCTTCTCGCGCCAGGATCGCGGTCACGGTCACGACCGGCGCACCCTTGCGTACGGGCAAGGTGACCCGCTCCCGGTAAAGCGTTTGCCGCACCAGTCGGGCCGGGCGGTCTGGCGCTGCGGGCATGGTGAATTCCAGTTCTCCTTCCGCTTCGCCACCGCCCACACGGTCCCACAGCTTGTCGCCCATGCTCGTCTTGCGGTTATGCTTGGACCGGATCAGGTAGTCCGCCGGATAGTCCCGCTCGGCGGCCGTGTTCATCACCGCTCGAATGTCGCCTTCCCTATCCGTTATGTATACCAGCCGGCTACCAGGCACGGTCTCGGCCAGATCGGCCACGATGGTATAGCCTTCCACCCAGCGGATACTTTCCTTGATGTCGGGCTGACCTTTTGGCTTTCGCGCCCACATCCAGCAGTCGGTCGCGCCCAACACCAACCCGCTCGGCGTCATCGCCAGGGTCGGATGCGCAAACATCCCATGCTGGGCGTCGTAGCTCAACCGTCCCAGCCCGGCAATCCCCGGCTGCGAGGTAAAATCCGCTTCGGTGGTATCCTGAACACACAAGACAACCGGCTGGCCCTGCATCCGCTTTATCGTTTGCTGGGTATGAACCTCCAGGATTTCACGCCAGTCCGTCGCGGGATTGTCCAGCAGCCGGTAGGCCGCTTTGGTTTCCGCCCAACCCCCGCAAGCCACCGGGATGCTTCCGGTCGGTTGTGCCGACAGATCATCCACCAGCTTGATCAAGCGCCGCGTCCGCCGCGCATCCCCCAAATCCAGATCCTTGAACTCCTCCGCTGCCCAACCCATGCCATACCTCCGCAAGATTACGAAATATACGTTTTAACAACAGCTTGAAAACTGTTGCCGTTTGCATATATGGGGTGGGTAAGCGGAAATGCAACAGCGTTTGCTATCGCGTTGGAGTCAAGCCACGCCGCGCGCTCCTATGTCAAGTGAGTTGTGGGTAATCGGGTGCCTTCTAGCCTCTCTGTTTGGGAGCCGGTTCGGACAAAGAATTCTTCAACTTCAGGATCATCCTTTTTTTTCTTGACCTTTGCGAATACCTTCTGATCGCTAGGTATACATTTCACGTAGAACACATGCTTATCTTGAATCGGGACAACATGGCCGAACACGAAGGCTGCGTAAAACTGTATTCCAATCTTCGTCCGCATCAGGTTTGAGAAGTGCTTCTGAAACTCATCGAGGTTCTTGAACTTATCTGCTTCAATTCCTAGGCATTCGCCGTTATCCGTTACTCCTATAACTAGCTCACCACCGTCTTTATTCAGAAATCCACAGACAGTCTTCAGAACTTCACCCTCGATGACATATTGAGGTGTATCTTGTTTAGGCGGCAAGCTTACCCGAAGGGTGGATTTAAATTCGAGATGTGGCCCCTCACCGCGTTTAATGAGTGCGAAAACGTCGCCGGGTTCCGGTGCTTGTCGCCATGAGCCATTCATGCCTTTGTTTTTGTCGTCTACATAAGTATTATCGGATGGAAGCATTTGCTGATCAATTGACGATTCTTTGTTTTCTGTTGCATCTAGCCTAACCTTTAGCGCAGCCAATGCAGCACGCAGCCGTTCAACATGGAATTGAAGAAGCCATCGGTTATAAAGAATGTTTCCAAATTCTTGAGGTGCACTTTCTTCACTTATTTGATCCTTTACGCTGTCAAAAACGACATTTGCGGACTGCAATTTCGGATCGAGTTCATAGATCAAGACCTGAATCACTTCAATACTGCGATGAGAACCACGCTCGACCAATGCATCAAGAATGCGTAAAAAATGAGTTGGGGTTTGACCGTTGCTAACGTGGTCGTAGATAATTTCTACTAATTGCTTCTCCACATCTTCATCATCAATCAATCCGACGAACCTATACCACTCTTCACGGCAAAGATTAAGAGTTTCCCTTCCTGCATCGAATATTCTTTTGGAGTTGGTCGCTGCAATAACTTTAGAGAGCAATTCGCTTGTAAGCCGGCGGCTCGCTCCTCGCTCGATTGCTTCTGCAATATCAGGTGCAAGCGACTCCGTAAGACGCCCCTGCTGGAGGAGTGTCTCCAGCAATTGCGGTAGTTCATCACGCTGAATTCGCTTTAACTTGAATCGGTAGGATGCGAGTTCTATTTCAGGTATTTGGTTCGACGTCATCTCTGGGCCATGAAATGTAATCAGGTTGCTTCGACATACAATTAGCGCTGAAACCCGCTAAACACAGTCTCCCGAACCAGCAGTGTTGTACTACCGTCACTGACTGCTCACCCCTGGAAACTGTCAGACGCCGCCTAGAACATGGCTCATTCTAGCTTGGGGTACGTGAGCATTACCGTGAGCAGTTCAGCGCCTTCTATAGCCGCTGTCGCCCCTGACAGCCCCCCACTTCTTGAGACTCACGCAGCGCTGTTCAGCGGAACAGGACGCTTCGATTGTATCCTGCCGTGGAAGCGAATGGGGATGCCTGAGCTACCGATCTGTGCTTTAGAATGTTCCTGCGTGTGCTTAGACACTGGTCTGCGTTAGCGTACCGCGGAAGAGCTCTTCAGCGACAATCAGGCGATTCTGTGCATCCAGCCACAAGGCAAGGAAGACCTCGTGCTCCAGGCCCGCGAGATGCAGCCGCAGGTAGTCGCGTACGGCACCAGGAGAGGCAAAGGTGAGTCCCTGGCGCATTTCCTCGCCGAGCGCGCGCCGAGCCATTTCCAGGACTGCCTGCAATTGGGCGTACTTCGCCGGCCCCATGCCGGGCACCGCAGAAAACTCCGCCTGGCTGGCAGCGAACATGCGGTTCAGGCCGCAGAATCGACCGATCAGCTCGCGCCCCAGATCGACGGCGCTTTTTCCCTTGACGCCGACACGCAGGAAAATTGCCAGCAATTCGGCATCCGACAAGGATGCCGCACCATGGGCGAGCAAGCGTTCACGTGGTCGCTCGTCCTCTGGCCAGTCGCTAATCGCCATCTTGTTACCCCCAGCAATGTGCTGCCATGCATTCTAACGGTCATGACTGTTGCAGGCACCCCCGATGATGGAAGTCATGACCGTTTCCCTTCCTTGCAGGGCGCATGATTGACGCAGTCGCAAAGGCAGGCTACTGTCTCGACTCCGAAGAGGTATCTAGCTCTGGACTCTGATGGCTGATTCATCACCAACACTCTCCATTCATCCATTGCTGCAAACCCCCTCTGCTCACTGGCAGGCAATGGTACGCCTCTACCGCGCCGTTACCCTGGGCGGACTGTTGCTGGCCGCGCTGCCGCTGGCCCTCGATAGTCCGCAGCCAGCCGGTCCGGCTGGCCTCATCAGCCTGCTGGTAATCGCCGCGCTACTGCTGCAGGCGCCGCTGCTGGTCATCAACGCCTTCCGTCGTCGGCTGCTTCGGCAAGTATCCGCCGTGATCGCCACCGTACCGGGTCACCCGGTTCAACTGCAGACGGAAACCACCGCCCGCGAGCTCGTTGTCCGCCTGGTCGAGCATCACGATAACGAATCCAAAGAATCGATCCGCATCCGCTGTGACCAGGTCGTTGGCGACAGCGTGCCGCCGACCAATATCGCGGTGGCCGCCATGCAGTATCGCGTCGATCCGGAAACGTCGGCGACAGCAGCTCCGGCCAGGTTCGCCATTGTCTGGGATCGAGGCGTGCTGTGGGGGCAAGCGCCCGATGCGCTGCGCGACCGGTGCAACAGGTGGCTCGGTGTGGCGGTCGTGGTGCTGGTTCTCGAAGGCATCCTTGCGGTCACTGCTGCGACATACTGGAACGACTATCGTACCCTGTCGGCCGAGTGGCAACGGGCCGAGGCCACGCGCGCCTGGCCCGTGACCGAAGGACAGCTACGCAGCATTCGCCTCAACGAAACCCGGGTGAGTGTCGGGCGCGGCTGGCGCCCAGCATGGGTGGCCGAGATCCATTACCGCTATCGCGTCGGCAATATCGTCCATGCTGGCGACGTCATCCGCCTGGGCATGCGCCCGAACCGCGACAAGGCAGCGGTCGAGCAGCGGCTGGAGGCGTATTCAATGCAGCTGCAGGGTGGCGGCACGGTGGCCGTTTTTCACGATCCGCAGGCGCCCGGCAATGCCGTCCTGGAAACGGGAGCAGACCCAGCGCTCGCCACCCTCCTTGGCGACGCGCTTGCCGGCGTCTGGATCTGCGTCATTCTCGGCTTGCTGGTGCTGACGGGCCTGCCGCTGGGGATTCTCTGGCTGACCCTTCGGGCAAGATCAGGAGGCGAACCAGGGCAACCGCATGGCTGACCTGCCAAAGGGCCCCGCGAGGCTGACCAGCGTCGTCGATTACCATGCTGTCGGCAGCGTGTTGCGGGAGGTGCTTTTTCCGCCGATGACTGTCGGAATATTCCTGACCCGGGCTGGCCGCGTGCTGCTGGGGCTGGCGGCCTGGATGGTCACTGCCCTGGCCATCGCCCTGGCCCTGATGAGATTCGATGTCGCGCGCACGACGGCAGGTACGCTCGGCGTGCTTGCACCGGTGATCATCGTGATCGTGCTCAACGGCTTGGGTATCTTCAATCGCCGTGGGGCCGGCGCAAAGCATCTCCGACAATTTCAGGAATGGCTTGCGGCCGTCGCCAGCCGGGGCATCGGCCTGGATGCCGCCCACATCGTTGCAGCGCATGTCGATGCTGACCAGGTGCTGCAGCTGCAGGTCAGCGACGCCTGGCTGCAGCAAGCGACGGACAAGCGGCTGCGCGATCTGTCGCAGTGGTACTATCTGTGGAACTGGAGCCTCGCCAGCCACGAGGGCACAAGCGCTGTGCGTATTGCCCTGCGTGACGCGTCCGGCCAGGCGGTTGGCGGTACCGGACCGCAGGGTGGCGATGAGGTGTGGCTCTCTGTTCTGGCTCGGCAGAGCGCCGACCTGGCGCGGTGACCATCAGCCAACGCCAATCATGCCCCGGAGGTCTTCCCGATGACTCGTTTCAGTCTACGCATACAACTTCTGCTGGTGACCCTTGCCCTGGCTACCGGCTTCCTGGTTTTCGGCGTCTGGACCTGGCATACGATCAACCAGACCAAGGTCGGTGGCCCGAACTACAATCGCATCGTCCTCTACAAGGATCTGGTCGCGGACATCCTCCCGCCACCCAACTACATCATCGAATCCTACCTCACCGCGCTGCAGATCGTCGACCCCGACCGGGTGGACGAACGTGCCGCACTGATTGGCAAGTTGCAGCAACTGCGACAGGACTACGACGGGCGTCACAGGTTCTGGTCCGGACAGCAATTGCCCGAAGGCATCAAGACCCGTTTCCTGAACGATGCACATGCGCCGGCGATGCGATTTTTTGAAATTGCCGACAAGGAGTTCGTTCCTGCCGTCCAGTCTGGTGACGCGACGACGGCGCGCACGTCCCTGAACAAACTCGCGACGCACTATGCTGAACATCGCAAGGCCATCGATGACGTGGTTTCCCTGAGCACCCGGGAACAAACAGAGGTCGAGACTGGCACGGCCGCCACCACCCAATCCGACCTGCGCGTGTTGCTGCTGGTGTTTGTCTTGAGTGCTACGCTCGCCGCCGCCGCCAACTACTTCTTTGGCAAATCGCTGCTGGCGGGCATCAGGGAGGCGAGCCAGCATTTGGGCAATATCGCCAGCGGTGCGCTCGACCAGCAAGCACAAGCCAGCGAGCGCGCCGATGAAATCGGTGACCTGCTGCGTTCCCTCGACACCACGACCAGCAACCTGCGGCGGACAGTCGGGGAAATTCGTGCCGCGGCCCAGACGGTCAGCGCTTCTGCCGCGCAGCTCTCATCGACGATCGCCACGGTCGCCGACAGCGCGCGCGTTCAGAGTGCGTCGGTCAGTGCCATGGTGTCCACTGTGGAACAGATGTCGAGCGGCATCTCGGTGATGGCCGCACAATCCGATGCGGCAAAGATCAAGGTTCAGCAGGCTGGGGAACGCTGCGATCAGGGCAGCGCCGAAATCACCAGCACGACGCGGGTGGTCGAGCACCTCGCGAGCGATGTTCAAGGCACCGCGGATTCGATGCTGTCACTCGGTGAACATTCCCGTGAGATTTCCAGCATCGTTGGCGTGATTCGCGAGATCGCCGACCAGACCAATCTGCTTGCCCTGAACGCGGCCATCGAAGCGGCCCGCGCTGGCGAACAGGGGCGAGGCTTTGCGGTCGTCGCCGACGAGGTGAGAAAACTCGCCGAACGTACCGCCCAATCGACCGACCGCATCACGGCGATGATCACCCAGGTCCAGTCAGGGATCGAGAGCGCCATCGATGCAATGGGTGCGGGATCGGAAAAGGCACGCGAAAGCATTCACTCCGTCCAGGCGACCAAGGCGACGATGGACGCCATTGCCGCCGAAACCGGCATGCTGGTCAGCCATATTCAGCAGATTGCCCAAGGACTCGGCGCGCAAAGCCAAAGCAGTGGCGAAATTGCCGCTGCGGTCGCAAGTATCGCAACCGGATCCCAGGAGAACAGTTCGGCCGCCGCGCAGGTGTCCGCTACGGCGACCGATCTCGCCACGACAGCGCATCGCCTGCGTGCAGCAGCCGAGTTCTTTCGCATTTAACGGTCATGATCTAGAGCAGCCCTATGGAACTCGCGGGAAAACGTATCGTCCTTGGCGTCAGCGGTGGCATTGCGGCCTACAAGGCAGCTGAACTGGTCCGCCTGCTGCTCAGGGAAGGCGCCTCGGTGCAGGTGGTGATGAGCGAAGCGGCGACGCACTTTGTCACGCCGGTCACATTCCAGGCACTCTCCGGCAAGCCGGTGTTTACCGATCAGTGGGATCCGCGAGTAGCCAACAACATGGCTCACATCGACCTGTCGCGGGAAGCCGACGCGCTGCTGGTCGCACCCGCCTCGGCTGACTTTCTCGCCAAAGTGGCCAATGGACTGGCCGATGACCTGTTGACCACTCTGGTCCTGGCACGCGACTGCCGACTTCTGGTTGCTCCGGCAATGAACCGCCAGATGTGGGAAAACCCGGCGACTGGTCGCAACATTGCCAGCCTGCGCGCCGATGGCGTGGACATCCTCGGTCCGGCCTGTGGCGATCAGGCTTGTGGTGAGACCGGGCTGGGGCGGATGCTCGAAGCGGAAGACATCCTTGCCGAGATGATTGCCCACTTTCAGCCGAAGTGGCTCGCCGGCAAGCACGTGCTGCTGACCGCGGGGCCGACCTTCGAGGCAATCGACCCGGTACGGGGAATTACCAACCTGTCGACCGGGAAAATGGGCTATGCCATTGCCCGCGCCGCCCGCGAAGCGGGTGCACAGGTGACCCTGGTTTCCGGCCCGGTCAGCCTGTCCTGCCCGCAGGGAGTCCGCCGCATCGAGGTCAGCAGTGCCCTGCAGATGCACGCCGCGGTGCACCAACAGGTCGCCGGCAATGACGTCTTCATCGCAGTCGCCGCAGTCGCCGATTACCGTCCCGCCAGACCCATCGCGCAAAAGATCAAAAAGGGCGAACAGGCGACGCCGCCGTCGATCGAATTGGTGCAGAACCCGGACATTCTTGCCGAGGTCGCTGCGCTGCGCGCACCACCGCTCTGCGTGGGTTTTGCTGCCGAGAGCGAGAACCTGCACGAATATGCGGAAAGCAAACGGCGTAGCAAGAAAATTCCGCTGCTCGTCGGTAACCTGATTGCCGACGGCTTTGGCGGCGACGACAGCAAGCTGATTCTCTTTGACGATGACGGCCAACACCCGCTGGCACCGGCACCCAAGCTGCAGCTCGCACGCCAGCTCGTAACCCGCATTGCCGCCCTGCTCGAGAAACGCCAATGACCAGCCGGGACCTGCGGGTAGACGTCAAGCTGCTCGACTCCCGACTGCGTGACCATCCGCCGCATTATGCCACCCCCGGCTCGGCCGGACTTGACCTGCGAGCGTGCATCGATACTCCAGTAGAAATCCAGCCGGGCGAAACGCTGCTGATTCCGACCGGTATCGCAATCCATCTTGCCGATCCGGGGCTGGCCGCGATGATCCTGCCACGCTCTGGCCTCGGCCACAAACATGGCATCGTTTTGGGCAACCTGGTCGGACTGATCGACTCCGACTATCAGGGAGAGATCATGGTCTCGACCTGGAACCGCGGCAAGGAAGCCTTTACGCTCTGTCCGCTCGATCGCCTGGCGCAACTGGTGGTGGTGCCGGTGTTGCAGATGGATTTCAAGGTCGTCGAGGAATTCCCGGCCAGCCCGCGCGGTGACGGCGGTTTCGGAAGCACAGGGCATAGCTGAGCCCAGTGCTCAGCAAAAGCGCGGCGCCCGGTATCACTGTACTTGCTGAGCACGCTCTTCCCCGCTCTTCCCCGCTCTTCCCCGCTCTTGGCGCTTGCTGGCCAGGCCCCCAATGCATTGGTAATGCCAAAAAAAAGCGCGGCTCGTTGGAACCGCGCTAAATCCACACCAAAGGAGGAGGGTGGAGGAGACAGGGGAAGCAGGCTGGAAGTGCTTGACTGGCCTAACTGCAAAGTGATTACGTTGAAGAGATTATGGATCATCCTACGCTGAACTTCAAGTATTTTTTGTGCGCTGCGCCATTTTTTTTCCCGGCCGGGTTCGCTGGATGTCTCTTTAAATTGAAATTATTTATGTTCAATAGTTTGGTGTTAGATTAGTACATTGATTCCATATTTCATAACTGATAATGGCAGTATTTAAGCGCCAGCTCCCGTAGAATTGTTGCGATGCAACAGCAATTTTGCCGGGCTCTGCGGCAACACTTCCAGCTACAATCGATGTCCGCGGCGAAAGTTCAGCGCCCGTTCATTGGTCGCCGACGACCACAGGGTCGGATTTGCTTGTCGAGGTCTGACGCTTGGTCATTTGGTCATGCCCGTCTGGAAAAGGAGCAACGCATGGAATGCAAGGTAAGGTGGACCGGCGACGGGATGTCTTTTGTCGCTGAAACGGGGAGCAACCACACCGTGGTGATGGATGGGGCTCCCGAGGCCGGTGGGCGGAACCTGGCGCCGCGACCGATGGAATTGTTGCTTGCCGGAACGGGGGGATGTAGCGCGTTCGACGTTGTCCTGATTCTGAGGAAGGGGCGTCACGCAGTGACCGGATGTGAAGTCGTCCTGCAGGCTGAGCGTGCAGAGGCCGAGCCAAGAGTCTTTACCCGCATCCATTTCCATTTTCGCGTGAGTGGGAAGCAACTGAAACCGGAAGCGGTTGCGCGTGCCATCGAGTTATCGAAGGACAAGTACTGCTCTGCCTCGATCATGCTCGGCAAAACCGCCGAGATCACACACGACTTCGAGATTGTCGATGCTTAAATGTAGTACGCGGTACGAGTCATCGTTCGCGACGCCAGTTTCATGAGCAGGATGGTCGGCGTCGGCAATTCACGTGCGCCAAGGCGCACGGCGGTTTCGGCGTGCGCGATCTCGTCGAGCCGCATCTGCGTCACGATCGCGCGTGACCGGATGTCCTGGCTCGGCAACTCGCTCAGGTGATGGTCCAGGTGTGCTTCGACCTGTCTTTCGGTCTCGGCGAGAAATCCCAGGCTCCAGGGGTCGCCCAGCTTGCCGGCGGCTATTCCGATACCCAGCGCACCAAGGTACCAGAGCGGGTTCAACAGGCTTGGGCGTTCTCCGAGTTCAACCAGGCGGCGCTCGGTCCAGGCCAGATGTTCGGTTTCCTCGTCTGCCGCTTTCGCCAGTGCTTGCCGAAGGGTCTGATCGTCGCAGCTCAGTGCCTGACCCTGGTACAGTGCCTGTGCGCAGACCTCACCGACGTGGTTGATGCGCATCAGGGCGCCAGCATGGGCACGCTCGCGGTCAGACAATTCGGCTTCCGGCGCCTTGCTCCCCGGCATTTCGCGAGTGGTCTGTGCCGGCGCAAAAAGCGTGCGCAAGGCCTTGTCAAATTCGATGACAAATCGGTCGGTAATCATCAGCAGCCTCTGCCGTCGCGGTTCAAGTGCAGCAATGATCGATACTAGCGGCGCATCATCGATGGGTGGCCACCACGGCGCAGCGCCTCGCGGACTTCGTCAACATTGCGAATGGTGATGCCAACAGGGCAGAAAAAATCGGTATACAGCTCGGCGTGGTGTCGATTGAGCGAGTTGTCCACGATTTTTACCCACTGATCGCCGCGCGCCTTTGACCATGTCCTGTCCGAGCGGCCAAGGGCATAAATCCGACGTTCGGCAGTCGCACAGTTGATTGCCTCGAAGCTCACATTCTGGGCGCCGGAAGGACTGACGATCACCAAAGTGTAGCGAAAGATGCCGTCGCTGCTGATGCTCAGCGATTCGCTGTCAATCATGAACTGGTTGTCGGTCATCGCACTGACCGCAAAAGGGATCAGCTTGTCCGGTTGCGGAAACGCGGGCAATTGCAGCTCGCCCGGTATCTCGCGCTTTTCCTCGAAATCACGCGGAGCACTGGCCGACCAGCCTGCCGAAGGAAGCACCGCAGCTACCACCCCAAGCCAGCCTGCAAACATTCCGATCGACAAGCGTCGGCGGGTTCGCGGGCGCTTCTGCAGCGCTTCCAAAGAACGATTCATTCCTCGTTTACGATTTCAGCGGGCGCAGGATCCTGGCCATGCGGGGAGGCATGGCGCCCACGACGGTGATCCGAATTGAGAAAACGGGCGAGTTCATTCAAGGCCTGCTCATAGACCCGGCGCTTGAACTCGATCACCGCGTCAAGCGAGACCCAGTAGGTGTTCCAACGCCAGGCATCAAATTCGGGATGATCGCAGGAGCGCAGGGAAACATCGCAGTCACGCCCAACGAGACGAAGCAAAAACCAGATCTGTTTTTGCCCTCGGTAACTGCCACGCCATTCGCGTCTTACCCAGTGCGTCGGCACTTCGTAACGCAACCAGTCCTTGGTCCGACCGAGAATATACACGTGCTCGGGCAGCAAGCCGATTTCTTCATGCAACTCCCGGTACATCGCCTGTTCGGGTGTTTCGCCCCGCTTGATGCCACCTTGCGGAAACTGCCATGAATGTTCTCGGATACGCTTGCCCCAGAAGACCTCGTTCCTGGCGTTACAAAGAATGATGCCGACGTTCGGGCGATAGCCTTCACGGTCAAGCATTTCTAGAACCTGCAAATTGATTAGTTAAAGTATTTTTCCATACTTTGCTGCGCTTGCAAAGCATGGCGTAGCCCTTGGGCCAAGGCCGGCCCATCACTTTGCCGCAGCTGTCGCTCACCTTGCCCGGCAACACCGCCTCTTTGTACAATGATTGGCATCGCGGTTTGGCCATCCGTCTAGTAGAATCGCGGCTTCTTTCCTGTCCAAGCCATTGCCATGCGCACTTCCAGGTTTTTCCTGTCAACGCTCAAAGAAGCACCCTCTGATGCTGAAGTCATCAGTCACCAGCTGATGCTGCGCGCCGGGATGATCAAACGGCTGGCGGGCGGGATCTACACCTGGATGCCACTCGGGCTGCGCGTGCTGCGCAAGGTGGAGAAGATCATCCGTGAAGAGATGAATGGCGCTGGGGCGATCGAGTTGTCGATGCCGGCAGTGCAGCCAGCAGAACTGTGGCAGGAGTCCGGGCGCTGGGAGAAGTATGGTCCCGAACTGCTGCGCTGCAAGGATCGGCACCAGCGCGATTTCGTCATTGGTCCGACGCACGAAGAGGTGATTACCGATGTCGTACGCAAGGAGGTGAAGAGCTACCGCCAGTTGCCCGTGCACTTCTACCAGGTACAGGTCAAGTTTCGCGACGAAATCCGGCCGCGTTTCGGTGTCATGCGCGGCCGCGAATTCCTGATGAAAGACGGGTACTCGTTCCACAGCAGTTTCGATGACCTGCAGCGCGAATACCGCAACATGTTCGACACCTATACGCGGATATTCACTCGTCTCGGACTGAAGTTCCGTGCCGTCGCTGCCGACACCGGCTCGATCGGCGGCACCGGATCGCACGAGTTTCACGTCCTGGCGGATTCCGGCGAGGACGCACTGGCGTATTGTCCGGATTCGGATTTTGCTGCCAACGTCGAGCTGGCCGAGGCCCTGGCCCCGTCGGAGGGGCGCGCTGCGGCGGCTGCCGACCTGCAGAAGGTCGCCACACCGGGCCGTATCACCTGTGAGGAGGTCGCCGCATTCCTCGATATTCCGGTAACCCGGATGGTCAAGGCGATCGCCATCGTATGGAATGGCAAGGCCGAAGGTTTCGCTGGGCTTGCGTTGATTCTGCTGCGTGGAGACCATCATCTGAACGAACTCAAGGCTCAGAAGACCATCGGCGAGTTCCGCTTCGCGCGCGACGACGAGATCATCGCCGCTCTCGGCTGTCCGCCCGGCTACATTGGTCCCGTCGGTATAGCCAACATACCGGTCTTCGCCGATCGCAGTGTGGCGGTGATGAGCGACTTCGTTTGCGGCGCCAATGCAAAGGGTTTCCATCTTGTCGGCGTCAACTTCGTTCGCGATCTGGTCGACCCGATGCTGGTCGGCGATTTTCGGGATGTCGTCGCCGGTGACCGGTCTCCGGACGGCCGGGGTAGGATCGAACTGTGTCGTGGCATTGAAGTGGGGCATATTTTCCAGTTGCGCAGCAAGTACGCCGAGGCACTCAAATGCAGCTTCCTCGACGAATGCGGTCAGAGCCGGTTCATGGAAATGGGTTGTTACGGCATTGGCGTGACCCGCGTCGTCGGGGCGGCCATCGAGCAGGGGCATGATCAACGTGGCATCATTTTCCCGGCGGCGATCGCTCCGTTCCAGGTGTGCATCGTTCCCATGGCTTATGCCAAGAGCGATGCGGTGAGGGCGGCAGCCGACGCCTTGTACGCCGAACTGACGCACGCCGGCATCGACGTTCTGCTCGACGACCGCGACGAGCGTCCAGGCGTGATGTTCGCCGAAATGGAACTGATCGGCATTCCACACCGCGTGCTTGTCGGTGAACGCGGACTCGCAGCAGGAAAGTTCGAATACAAGGGGCGGATCGACGCCGAATCGCAGCTGCTGCCGATGACCGAGATTCGCCAGTTCCTGCAGGACCGCCTGTGCGCTGCGTAGCGGCACTGTTCGCGCTGCTGCTGTCACTGGCTGTACACGCCGGAGCGCAGAAGTATGAACCCCTCTCGGCGAGTGTGCAGTCGGCACTGTCGAGAACGGTCTCGGACCGGGCGCCGCCGAGAAGTTCCTTTCAGGACTCGATGGATGCGATCGACTGGTTGACCGAGATGTCAGGCAGGCTTGAAAAACGCATCCCTGACCGTGAAGCACGTTTCGAATTCCTGCGTTCGGTGCACTACGAAGCAACGCGCGCGGGTCTCGATCCCCAACTGGTGCTCGGCCTGATCCATGTCGAAAGCGGTTTCAAGAAATACGCGGTATCAAGCGCTGGTGCGCGGGGTTTCATGCAGGTGATGCCGTTCTGGATCAAGATCGTCGGAAGCGGCGACGACAACCTCTTTCACTTGCGCACCAATCTGCGTTACGGGTGTACCATTCTTCGTCACTATCTCGACATCGAGCGCGGCGACCTTTACCGCGCGCTGGGCCGTTACAATGGCAGTCTCGGCCAGCCCGCATACCCGAACATGGTACGCATGGCCTGGCAGAACCAGTGGTCCTACGCGAAGAGCAAGCTGGCTCTGCGTTGACTTTGCTGAGCAGGGGTTGCCCCGGCATCATCGCATCCCCGGTAACATCCCCTTGATGCCACGCATCAGCTGCGCCATGCCTCCTCTGGAGAACTGCTTCATCATTTTCTGTGCCTGCTCGAACTGTTTGAGCAGACGGTTGACCTCTTGCACCTGAACCCCGGCACCCAGAGCAATGCGGCGCTTGCGCGCGGCCTTGAGCAACTCGGGCCGGCAGCGCTCGGTAGGGGTCATCGAATTGATGATGCCTTCAATTCTCGCGACCGCTTTCTCCTCTCCGCCTGCCGGTAGCTGACCGGCCCCCTGCGAGAATTGCGCCGGCAGTTTCTCGATCATCGAAGACAGGCCGCCCATCTTGCGCATCTGGCCGATCTGGTCCTTGAAATCGTTGAGATCAAAGCCCTTGCCTGACTTCAGCTTCTTCGCGAAATCAAGCGCCTTTTCCTCGTCGATGCCCTTCTGCGCATCCTCGATCAGCGACAGCACGTCGCCCATGCCGAGGATTCGCGAAGCCATCCGCTCCGGGTGAAAGGCTTCGAGTCCCGTCAGTTTTTCGCCGACCCCGGCAAACTTGATCGGTTGGCCGGTGACGTGCCGAACCGAAAGTGCGGCACCGCCGCGTGCGTCGCCATCGAGCTTGGTGAGAATGATGCCGGTCAGCGGTAGCGCATCGCTGAACGCCCGCGCGGTATGGATGGCATCCTGACCGAGCATCGCATCGACGACGAACAGGGTTTCGATGGGTCTGGTGGCGGCGTGAATTTCGGCGATTTCCTTCATCATCGCCTCGTCGATTGCCAGGCGACCGGCGGTATCCACGAGCAGGACATCGTGATAGTGCCGCTTTGCCCAGTCGACCGCCTGGCGCGCGATATCGACCGGCTGGTCAGTCGTCGCCGAGGGAAAGAAATCGGCGCCCGCCTGTGCGGCAACCGTTTTCAACTGCTCGATCGCTGCTGGGCGGTAGACGTCGCAGGAAACCACGAGGACCTTCTTCCTTTGTGTCTCGCGCAACATCTTGGCAAGCTTGCCGACCGTAGTGGTTTTACCGGAGCCCTGCAGGCCGGCCATCAGGACGATCGCCGGCGGCTGGGTGGCCAGATTCAGCCCCGTATGAGCCTCGCCCATCAGCCTGGTGAGTTCGCGATGGACGACACCGACCAGTGCCTGTCCCGGGCTCAGCGAGCCGATCACTTCCTCGCCAACCGCCTTTTCCCGTACGGCGGCGATCAGAGCCTTGATTGCGGGCAAGGCGACGTCCGCCTCGAGCAAGGCGAGGCGAACCTCGCGCAAGGCATCGGCGATATTGGTTTCCGTCAGGCGCGCTTCGCCGCGCAGCGTCTTCATGACACGGGCAAGGCGTTGAGTCAGGTTGTCGAGCATTTGAATTCCGGCTTGGTGTAGACTTCAAGAATGTCAGACATTCTACTTCACCTTCTCCCGCACGTCCTTGCCTCGCTGCTCTACACCGCCCTCGGCATCCATTTCTGGCAGACGCGCTGGCGTGAAACCAGACAGCCACTGCTTACCCTGCCGATGCAGCCCTGGGAGCGCGCGGCCATCTTCGGCGCCCTGGCGGTGCAGGGCATTGGCCTGTACGCAGGGCTGTTCAGCGCGGGCGGCATGCGCTTCTCATTCAGTTTCGCGCTCTCCCTGATGCTCTGGCTGGCCGTCCTGATTTACTGGCTGGAGAGTTTTCGCTCACGTATGGACGGACTGCAGCCGATGGTCCTGCCACTCGCGGCGATCGCTGCCCTGGCGCCGGCACTGTTTCCTCAACTGCGGGAAGTGGCCAATGCCAATGCCTGGGGCTTTCAGCTTCATTTCCTGACGGCAATGCTCGCCTACAGTCTATTTACGCTGTCCGCACTGCACGCCGTGTTCATGGGTTTTGCCGAACGTAAGCTGCACCAGCGGGCGGTCACCAGAAGCCTGACCAGTCTGCCGCCGATCCTGACCATGGAAGCACTGTTGTTTCGCATGATTCTCGTCGCCTTCTGCCTGCTCACGGCCGCGCTGGTCAGCGGCGTCATGTTTTCCGAAGCTCTTTTTGGCAAGGCCATGGCTTTCGATCACAAGACCCTGTTTGCCTTTGCCTCGTGGGGAATCTTTGCCGCCCTGCTGGTCGGGCGTCGCGTGTATGGCTGGCGCGGCCGTGTCGCGCTACGCTGGACACTGGCCGGATTCATGGTGCTGTTGCTGGCGTACATCGGCAGCCGCTTTGTCGCCGAAGTCCTGCTCGGTCGACTCTGAAGCTGCTGCGTACGCGAGACCCGACGCTGGTCCGGTGTGGCGAAAGTCAGGCGGCTAGCGCCTGAGCGTTGTTCGCGAGTATCCCTTTCCAACAGAAAACTGAGTGCTCATCTAGCTAGCGTGGAACGACGCGTGCGTTCTCGCCGCTGCCTTCGACATACACTCGCTGGCCCTGGCGAAGACCCGGATTGACCGGCTGTGTCAGGGAAACCAACACGCCGTTGGCCACCCGGACAATAATTTGCTGGCCCTGGACAGGCTGCTCGTACTTTTTCTGGACTTCGTTGCCGACGAGAGCGCCTCCGACAGCACCGAGCACCATGGCCACATCGCGACCGGTGCCGCCACCGATCAGGCTGCCGATCCCGAGGCCGGCCACACCGCCGACAATCGCACCAACCCCCATATGGTGATTGCTCGGCAACTGCACCAGGGTGATCTGTTCGATCACCCCGCTGCGGATTTCCATCTGCTCCGGTTGCATCCCGGGTGCAGCACAGGCGGTCAGGAACAAGGCGAGGGCGAAAGCTGACAGGTACGACGAGATTTTCTGGAACATGGCGGACTCCTTGACAGGTTGGCGAGTTGAGAAGTGGTATGAAGGGCGCGATCTCGAAATCCAGCAGGAATGCCGCGAGCACGGCCTCCTTGGCCTTGCGCCAGCGGCTTTGCCGTACGCCGTAGCTCATGAGTATATACACAACCCTTGGGTCCAGACAATGGATTGGGACGATTGCCGGGCGCAAGCAGCTGTGGCCGCAAACCCGGCTTCTCCGATGGCCAGATGAATGCCTGTGGCTAGTCCAGTGCCGAGATAGACAACTTGCGCAGCCTGCTGCGCTGTTTGTGCTGGTGGGCATCCATACGCTCCAGCACGCCGTTGAGGAAGCGCACCGCCTCGACGATGAAGGGTCCCTTGTTGAGCATCACCGCCTCGGCCCGGCCGCTCATCACCGCGTCGGAGACCTCCGCACGTGTCGGAGCGCCGGTCTTGGCCAGACCCTCCAGTACCTGGGTCGCCCAGATCACCGGCACGTGCGCGGCCTCGCACAGCCAGAGGATCTCCTCCTGCACCTCGGCCAGCCGCTCGAAGCCCACTTCCACGGCCAGGTCGCCGCGTGCCACCATCACCCCCAGCGGCGGCGAGTGCATCGCGGTCAGCAGCAGCCGGGGCAGATTCTCGAAGGCCTCGCGGTTCTCGACCTTGAGCACCACGCCGATAGCCTGGCCGCCCAATCGCTGCAGATGCTCCTCCAGCAGCAGAATATCCTCTGGCGTGCGCACGAACGACAAGCCGACCATGTCCACGTGCTTCACCAGGAATTCCAGATCGTGCAGGTCCTTCTCGGTCAGGGCCGAGATCGAGAGTTCGGTGTCGGGCAGATTGATTCCCTTCTCCGGCCGCAGCTTGGCCGTGGTCACGCCGGTGTAGGCAATTTGCAGGACGATTTCCTCTCCGTCGTTGGCGAGCACCCGACTGCCGATCTTGCCATCGTCGAAGTGGATGATCTCGCCAGGTCTTGCTGCCGCGAAGGCGGCGTCCAGCGAGCAGTGAATGCGTGCCGCTTCGATCACCCGGCCGTCTGCGTCGCGCACGGCAGCCCGCCCGGGAACGTCATTGCGCGTCAGGATGAGGATGTCGCCGACCGCGAGTTCGATCGGCGAAACGACCTCCGGCAGGGGGCCGAAGCATCCTTCGGCGAGGAATTTCCCAGCGCGCACCAGGCGGGCCGGGGTTCCCTCTTCGACATAGGCGGTCTTGCCTGACGATGCCAATCGGGAGGCATTGCGAAGCTCGGTCACGATCAGCTCACGATGTTTTCCTCGGCAATCCTCGAACTCGATCACGTCGCCCGGAATCGCCTGTTCGAGCACCCCGCGCTCGATCGGCAGGACCAAGGCCACGCCGGGAGGAGCGGGCTCCACTGCATCTCTGGGCGTCAGCCAGATCTGGGCTGGCTCGATCACTGATCCGCGCAGGTCGCGGCGCGGCCGACACTTGAGCACACGCTCGATCGGCCCGATCATGCCGGTACGCAACTTTGGACCAGCCAGGTCCGCATAGATTTTGGCAGAGCGTCCGAGCTCTCTTTCCGCGCTGCGCAGGTTGTTGACCATGCCCAGCCAGGCCGTTTCGTCGTCGTGCGCGCAGTTGATGCGCAGCACGTCCATGCCGGCAGCCAAAAGGTTGCGCACCAGCAGGTAGTCCGATGCCGCTTCGCTGGGCATGGTCACCATGATGCGCACCGAGCGCTTGCCGGCCGGGGAACCCAGCAGAAGCTGGCTGTGGTGATCGAGAACGATCGTTCCGTCATCGATGCTCAACTGCGACAGCGGCGGATAGCCGGGTTGCCAGGGCCGGCCAGCCAGGGCATGCAGCGCCACCAGAAGCGCATCCAGCGAGCTCAGTATTTGCGCTTCCCGGCCGCCCAGTGAGGTCAGCCCCAGCGCCGTCAGCTCTTCCTGCAAGGGCCGCAGATCGCTCTGGCGCAGCGCCAGATAGTGCAGCAGGTTGCGAGCGCTGGCCTGATAACCTGGTTCGATGCTGTGGATCTCGTCGCGGTGGCTCTGCTCGAGCGCGATGGCACGCGCGCGCAGATCCCTGATCTTGGGGATCAGGCGTTCCGCCCGCGGGTGCCCGCGGCTGGCGATGAGCTGCGTGCTGATGAGTTGGCCTGTGTCCACCCGGCTGTATTCATTCATGGTGGGCATGCTTGTTTCGTCCTGCCTTGATGATTCATGGCGCGTTCCCCGTTCCTCTGATCGGCTGAGCTTAACCAGCCTCTGTGAAGGTATTGTGACGGTCGTGCAGAATCTTTCCTCGTTCCGTAAGGGACGACACGATGGCGAGGAAGATGGAACAAGCATGCTGACTTCTGGTATACCCTCGGTGGAGATGTCTTCCAGATGTTCATCGATACGGTTCGCATACTGGGTTTCGGGAGAGTTTTCTGAGGTGATGATGGCAAGGGACGAAAGGGAGACAGCGGCAGGCGGTATTGCCGGCGACGCCGCCGCACATGAGCTGTCGGCGCTGGTGATTCCCCTGCTCAAGGGGGTGATCTACCAGGAGAGCGATGCCGGTCTGTGGAATTCATTGTTGGCACTGCAGGTGCGGGTGCGCGACTATGTCGCGGTGCTCAAGCTTGAACTGGTCCTCGACGAAGCCGAAGGCTACGCTTTTCTGCGCTCGCGCCCCGATCCCGAGGACGCTTCGACGCCGCGGCTGCCGCGTCTGGTTGCACGACGTCCGCTGTCGTTTCCGGTCAGTCTGCTGCTGGCCTTGCTGCGCAAGAAACTGGCCGAGTTCGACGCGAGCGGCGGCGATACCCGGCTGGTGCTGTCGCGCGAGGAGGTCGCCGAACTGATGCGGGTGTTCCTGCCCGAGGGCAGCAACGAGGCAAGGCTGATCGACCAGATCGACGTTCATCTCGGCAAGGTGGTCGAACTCGGTTTCCTGCGCCGCCTGAAGGTCGAGACCGGGCAGCCGACGATGGTCGAGGTGCGGCGAATTCTCAAGGCCTTCGTCGATGCGCAGTGGCTCGCCGAGTTCGACCAGCGGCTGGCGAGCTACCGCGCGCAGCTCGCCGGGCAGTCAGGAGAAGATCATGAATGAGCCGCAAAGCCTCGGGCTGGACTTCGTCGCCGATGACACCCTCTCGGGCTTCCGGCTGCAGCGCCTTGAAGTGTTCAACTGGGGCACTTTCGACGGCCACATCTGGACGCTCGAACCGAACGGCAGGAACGCCCTGTTGACCGGCGACATCGGTTCAGGCAAGTCGACACTGGTCGACGCCGTGACGACACTACTGGTACCGGCGCAGCGCATCGCCTACAACAAGGCTGCCGGCGCCGACAGTCGCGAGCGCACGCTGCGTTCCTACGTGCTCGGCCATTACAAATCCGAGCGCAACGAGATCAGCGGTACGGCTCGGCCGGTAGCCTTGCGCGACCATAACCACTACTCGGTGATCCTCGGCGTCTTTCACAACGCCGGTTACGACCAGACGGTGACGCTGGCGCAGGTGTTCTGGATCAAGGACGCGCAAGGGCAACCGGCGCGTTTCTTCGTCGCCGCTGAACGCGATTTGTCGATTGCCAATGACTTTGCCCATTTTGGCTCGGACATCGCAGCGCTGCGCAAGCGGCTGCGGCGACCGGGCAGCGAGGTGTTCGACAGTTTTCCGCCGTACGGCGCCTGGTTCCGGCGTCGTTTCGGCATCGACAACGAACAGGCGCTGGATCTGTTTCATCAGACGGTGTCGATGAAGTCGGTCGGTAATCTGACCGACTTCGTTCGCAGCCACATGCTCGAACCTTTCGATGTCGAGCCCCGGATCGCGGCGCTGATCGGCCATTTCGACGACTTGAATCGCGCGCATGAGGCCGTCCTCAAGGCCAAACGACAGGTGGCGCTGCTCACGCCGCTGGTCGCCAACGGCGAGCAGCATGGCACGCTGAGCGTACAGGTCGAGGATCTGCGTGCCTGCCGCGAAGCGCTCAAAGCCTACTTCGCCAGCCTCAAGCTCGGGCTGCTCGACAAGCGCATCACCGGCCTCGCCGAAGACTGGCGTCGCCAGGATGCGCAGGTCAAGCGTACCGAGGCGCAACGCGACCTGCAGCGAGCACAGGAGGCCGAACTCAAACAGAACATCGCCGAGAACGGCGGCGATCGTCTCGAACGGCTGGCCGCCGAGATTCGCCGCATCGATCAGGACTGCCAGGCGCGCCAGCGCAAGGCGCAACGCTTCACCGAACTGCTGCGAACGATCGGCGAAGCTCCCTGCCGTGATGAAAGCAGCTTTCTCGAGCAACGGCAGCGCTGGTCATCGTTGGCTGAAGAGGCTCGGGAACGCGAGACGGGCCTGCAGAACGAACTCACCGAGCACGGCGTCAGCCTGCGTCAGGGCAAGCTCGAACACGACCAGCTTTGCACCGAGATCAGCAGCCTCAAAGCCCGGCGCAGCAACATTCCGGCCGAACAGGTCCTGATGCGCAGCGCCCTGTGCAAGGCCCTCGCGTTGTCCGAAGAGGCGATGCCCTTTGCCGGCGAACTGCTGCAGGTGCGCGACGACGAACGCGACTGGGAAGGTGCCGCCGAGCGACTGCTGCGCAACTTCGGCCTGTCGCTGCTGGTGCCCGATGACGATTACCCAGAAATCGCGGCCTGGGTCGACAAGACCCAGCTCCGGGGGCGCCTGGTCTATTTCCGGATACGCCGGAGTTCGCGCAAGGAACTGCCCGACCTGCACCGCGATTCGCTGGCGCGCAAGCTGTCGATCAAGCCCGATTCGCCGTATTACGACTGGCTCGAGCGCGAGCTGGCGCAGCGCTTCGATGTCGCCTGCTGTGCCACCCAGGAACAATTCCGGCGTGAACTGCGGGCGATCACGCGCGCCGGCCAGATCAAGGCTCCCGGCGAGCGGCACGAAAAGGACGATCGCCACCGCCTCGACGACCGCAGTCGCTATGTGCTGGGCTGGACCAACGCCGCCAAGATCGCTGCGCTCGAAGCCAAGGCGAGGACGCTCGAAGCACGGCTCGCCGAGCTTGGCAGCCGCATCGGCAGGATCCAGCTCGAACAGGACGGGCTCAAAGCGCGTCTGACGGCCTTGTCCAGGCTCGACGAGTACGCCGACTACAATGAGCTCGACTGGCCGTCGCTGGCGACCGAGGTCGCCAGGCTGCAGGAAGAGAAGCGCTGCCTCGAATCCGCTTCGGACCTGCTCAAAGAGCTCAGCGGGCGCTTGCACGCAGTGGTCGCCGCGCTGAAGGCACTCGAAACCCGCCTGGAGGAACATCGGGACAAGCGCTCGCGAATCGAGCAGCGGCAAAGCGACGCCGCTGCGTTGCGCGAGCAGACGCAGGCGCTACTGCTTGAGCCGGGCATGGCGGCGCAGGCGTCGTACTTCGATCGCCTCGATGGCATGCGCCACGAAGCGCTCGGCGAGCATCCGCTCAGCGTCGAGTCCTGCGAGCATCGCGAACACGAGACGCGTGCCTGGCTGCAGGGGCGGATCGAGGCCGAATCCCGTAAGCTCAATTTGCTGCGCGACCGAATCATCCAGGCTATGGTCGCCTACAAGGAGCAGTTCAAGCTCGACACCGCCGAGGTCGATGCCAGCATCGAAGCGTTTTTCGAATACCGCAAGATGCTCGACAAGCTGCAGGCTGACGACCTGCCGCGCTTCGAGGCGCGTTTCAAGGAATTGCTCAACGAGAACACCATCCGTGAAGTGGCCAACTTCAACGCGCAACTGGCGATGTGGCGCGAGACGATCAAGGAGCGCATCGCACGCATCAATACCTCGCTGACCCAGATCGACTACAATCCCGGCCGCTACATCGCGATCGAAGCGCAGCCGACGCCCGACGCCGACATCCGCGATTTCCAGAGCGAGTTGCGCGCCTGTACCGAAGGGGCCTTGACCGGTTCGGACGATGCACAATACTCGGAAGCCAAATTCCTGCAGGTCAGGCAGATCATCGAGCGGCTGCGCGGGCGCGAGGGTCTGTCCGAACAGGATCGCCGCTGGGCGGCCAAGGTCACCGACGTGCGCTACTGGTTTGTCTTTGCCGCCAGCGAACGCTGGCGCGAAGACCATAGCGAGCACGAGCATTATTCCGACTCGGGAGGCAAGTCGGGCGGTCAGAAGGAAAAACTCGCCTACACGATTCTGGCGGCGAGCCTCGCCTATCAGTTCGGCCTTGAATGGGGCGCCGTGCGTTCGCGATCATTCCGCTTCGTGGTCATCGACGAAGCCTTCGGGCGTGGATCGGACGAGTCGGCGCAATACGGCTTGCGGCTGTTCGCCCAGCTCAACCTGCAACTCCTGATCGTCACGCCGCTGCAGAAAATTCACATCATCGAACCCTTCGTCTCCAGCGTCGGCTTCGTGCATAACGAGGAAGGGCGCACCTCGAAGCTGCGCAAGCTGTCGATCGAGGAATACCGTGCCGAGAAGGCGAGGGCGGCCGGATGAACTCCCGAGTCATCCTTTTTCTTCCCGACCCCGCTTCAGATCTTGAGTGTCGACGGTGACGGTGCTCCTTCCAGGATCTCCTGTGCTGGCAGTGTAGAATTCTCCATGGAACTCGCATTCCCTATTCGCCTGTAGTACCGGCACATTCTCCTGGAACACTGCAAATGCCCCAAGCAGCCGTCAACACCGTTCATGAACATCGCCTGACGCTGGCGGAAGTCCTTAAGAGCTTGCTTGAAGATGACCTGGTCAGCTCGTCCGACGCCGATGCCCTGCTCAAGGAGAGTCGCCTCAAGCGTCTGGTGGCCCATCCGCTGGTGATCATTGCCGATCAGAAATGGAAGTCGCAGAAAGAGCCGCATCGGCCATTGACTCTCGAAGATCTCGGCGAGTGGCTGGCGCGCAGGGTTGGCCTCGAGTACCAGCACATCGACCCCCTGAAGGTCGATTTCACTGCGGTGACCGAAGTGATGTCGAGTGCCTACGCAACCCGCTTCGGGATGCTGCCGATTCAGGTAACGACGCGTGAAATCGTGGTGGCGACGACCGAGCCTTTTCTGCGGGACTGGGAGAAGGAGATCAAGGCGATTAGCAAGAAGGAAATCCGCCGGGTGATCGCCAACCCGGTCGACGTCGCGCGTTATCTGGTCGAGTTCTACAATCTTGCGCGCTCGGTCAAGAAGGCTGCCCAACTCGGTGGCCCGACCGGCAACCTGTCGTCGTTCGAACAATTGGTAGAACTCGGTCGTACCAATCGCCAGTTCGATGCCAATGACCAGCATATCGTCAACATTGTCGACTGGCTCTGGCAGTATGCTTTCGACCAGCGCGCCAGCGACATCCATATCGAGCCCAGACGCGAAATCGGCATCGTGCGTTTCCGGATCGACGGCGTCCTGCATCAGGTCTACCAGATTCCGATGAGCGTCATGGCGGCGATGGTCAACCGCGTCAAGATTCTCGGTCGCATGGACGTGGTCGAAAAGCGGCGTCCACAGGATGGCCGCATCAAGACTCGCACCGCTGAGGGTCAGGAAGCCGAACTGCGTCTGTCGACGCTGCCCACCGCCTTCGGCGAGAAGCTGGTGATGCGGATTTTCGACCCGGAAGTCCTGGTCCGCAGTTTCGCTGATCTCGGCTTCACCGACGATGATCAGGCGCGCTGGAAGGACATGTCGGAACGGCCGAACGGGATCATCCTGGTGACCGGCCCGACCGGTTCCGGCAAGACCACGACGCTCTATTCGACGCTGAAGCAGCTCGCCACCCCGGCGGTCAATGTGTGCACCATCGAGGATCCGATCGAGATGGTCGAACCGGCGTTCAACCAGATGCAGGTGCAGAACGTGATCGACCTCGGTTTCGCGCAAGGTGTGCGCGCGCTCATGCGGCAGGACCCGGACATCATCATGGTTGGTGAAATCCGTGACCTGGAAACTGCCGAGGTGGCGATCCAGGCCGCCCTCACCGGCCATCTCGTGCTGTCGACCCTGCATACCAACGACGCCCCGGCGGCGATCACGCGCATGCTCGATCTCGGCGTTCCCTCGTATCTGCTCGGCGCGACGGTACTCGGCGTCATGGCGCAGCGCCTGGTACGCATCCTCTGCCCGCATTGCAAGCAGGTGCACCAGGCCAGCGCGGTCGAGGAGAAAATGTGGGATCAACTCGTCGCGCCCTGGAAATCGAATCGTCCGGTGCGTTTCTACCGGCCGGTCGGCTGTCTCGAATGCCGGATGACCGGTTACCTCGGGCGTGTCGGGCTGTACGAGATCCTCCTCCTGTCGCAGGATATCAAGCTGGCGATCAGTGAAAACAAGGACATCGCCAAGATTCGCGAGCTGGCCTACCGGGAAGGAATGAAACCCCTGCGCATCTCGGGAGCGATGAAAGTTGCTGCCGGGGTGACCACCCTTGCCGAAGTATTCAAGGTCGCCCCGCCGGTCGAACATGCTTGATTCTCTGCGGAACACCGTACATCAACGAATCAAGCGACTCTGGCAGGAAGTCGAAGAGCGCCAAGATGGATTGCCCTGGATCATGCGTGAGTAGTGTGCAGTGCGCTCGACGAACTCCGCTATAATCTGCCGCGAACCATTTCTTCCCTTCGCCACGGGCACGCCCGAGGGAGTTTCTCCCATGCGCAATGAATCGCTGACGCCCGAAGTCGTTCCCGATTCGCGGATCGGCTTTACCCCGCCGACTTCGCCGGCAACCTCGCGGCATGCCGACAGGACGCTGGTCGACAAGTATGGCCGACACGTTACCTACCTTCGCCTGTCGATCACCGACCGCTGCGACTTTCGTTGCAGCTACTGCATGGCCGAGGAGATGACCTTCCTGCCGCGGGCGCAGGTGCTGACGCTCGAGGAATGCCTGCGTATTGCCAGTGCCTTCGTCGATCTCGGTGTGACCAAGGTACGGGTCACCGGTGGCGAGCCGCTGGTTCGACACAACGCCATCTGGTTGCTCGAACAGATCGCCCGCCTGCCGGGTTTGCAGGAGCTGGTGATCACCACCAATGGTTCGCAGCTCGATCGTTTTGCCCCGGCCTTGCGTGCCGCCGGTGTCAAACGCATCAACATCAGCCTCGACACGCTGCGTGCCGACCGTTTCCGGGAGATCACCCGCGTCGGCGATCTCGCCAAGGTGCTGCGCGGTCTCGACGCGGCGCAGGCGGCCGGTTTCCAGCGTCTCAAGATCAACACGGTGATGATGCGTGGCAGCAATGACGACGAGTTGATCGATCTTGTCGAGTTTGTCGTCGGACGCGGGATCGACATTGCCTTCATCGAGGAAATGCCGCTCGGCGACATCGGTCACGCGCGCCAGACCTTCGGCAGTGAAGAAGCACTGGCCCGCCTGCGGACGCGCTTCGTGCTTCTGCCGTCTACCGAAACCACCGGCGGACCGGCGCGCTATTGGCGGATTCCCGGCACCTCGACGCGCGTCGGTTTCATCTCGCCGCACAGTCACAACTTCTGCGCCAGCTGCAATCGCGTGCGCGTCACTGCTCGCGGCGAGCTGTACCCATGCCTCGGTAACAACGATGCCCTGGCGCTGCTGCCGCTGCTGCGTTCGCATCCGACGGATGATTCCCCGCTGCGCGCGACGATTGTCGGCAGCATGGGCATCAAGGCCAAGGGCCACGACTTCGGCAGCCAGATGGATGCACCGCAGGTGCTACGCTTCATGTCGATGACCGGCGGCTGATCGCCGGCAGTCTCCGATCGGGGCGGTGCCGCGTGAACCCGCCCGGCGATCCGACAACCCTCCACTCCTCCCGCGAAAGCTGCCATGTGTCTCACTGCCCGTTTCAGTTGTCTCAGCGATTACGATCCCGATGCGCTTTCGGTCGAGCAGGCGCGCGCCTTCATTCGCAGCCAGTTGACGCCGCTGCGAACACACCAGCGGCTGGCGCTGCGCAGCGCGCTGGGGCGTGTGCTGGCCAGTGACGTGATCGCGCCGGTCAATGTGCCGGCGCACGACAATTCTGCGATGGACGGTTACGCGCTGCGTCATGCCGACCTGTCGAGCAGTGGCGAGACCCGCCTGCGCGTCGCCGGGACAGCGCTGGCCGGTCAGACTTTTGCCGGCAGCATGGCCGCGGGCGAGTGCGTGCGCATCATGACCGGTGCGCCGCTGCCGGTCGGTAGCGATGTGGTGGTGATGCAGGAAGTCGTCGAGCCCGCTGGCGACAGCGTCGTGATCCCGCCTGGGCAGCGCCGTGGCCAGAATATCCGCCGCGCCGGCGAAGACCTCGCCGCCGGCCAATCGGCGCTCGCTGCCGGACGACTGATCCGCCCGGCGGAACTCGGTCTGATCGCCTCGCTGGGTTGTGCCGAGATCAGCGTCTACCGCCGTCTGCGTGTCGCCTTTTTCTCGACCGGCGACGAACTGTGCTCGATCGGTACGCCACTGGGCTGTGGCGAAGTCTATGACAGCAACCGCTACACGCTTTTCGGCATGCTCCGCCGCATGGGTTGCGAAATCCTCGATCTCGGGGTCGTTCGCGACGAGCCGGCGCTGCTCGAGGCGACCTTCCGGCAAGCGGCCGCTGCTGCTGACGTGGTGATCAGCAGCGGCGGTGTCTCGGTTGGCGAAGCCGACTTCGTCAAGCCGCTGATGGCGCAACTCGGCGAAGTCCTGTTCTGGAAAATCGCCATGAAACCGGGTCGCCCGATGGCTTTCGGCCGCATCACTGCTGCCGGGACGAGCGGCGAGGAGGGTGCTGCAGCCTGGCTGTTCGGTCTGCCGGGGAATCCGGTGGCGGTGATGGTTACTTTCTACGCCTTCGTCCGCGACGCGCTCTACCTGCTGATGGGCGCCGACCCGTTGCCCGTCGTGCCGCTGCTGCCGGCGCTATGCAGCGTCGCCCTGAAGAAGTCTCCTGGCCGTACCGAGTACCAGCGCGGCATCCTCAGCCAGGAGCAGGGTCAATGGTACGTCCGGCCGACAGGTGCGCAGGGTTCGGGAATCCTGCGCTCGATGTCCGATGCCAATTGCTTCATCGTCCTCGAACAGGATCGCGGCAGCGTCGCCGCTGGGGATTCGGTCAGCGTGCAGGTCTTTGACGGTCTGGTCTGAGGTCCGGGTCGGCTGCAGTCGAGGCTCACCGAAAGATCTGGCCAGCGGCACAAGCGGCAGACTGCTCGAGCGGCCCCAGGAAAACGCGGGCGCCATTGCCTGAGAGGACGAAGGAGAAGCGATGACAGAAGTGATGCAGCGAATCTGGGCCTATTTCTGGCTGCCCGAGACCAAGTACGTCATCGCTACCGTCGTGATATTCGCGCTGCTGTCGCTGCGTCTGCTGCCCAGGGAACGCCGGCGGGTCGGCGGGACGGTGGTGGTGTTCGGGCTCTGCCTGGTCGGGCAACTCTTCGGTGCCTTGCTCGAGGCGCTCGACTATTCGCGCGTCGCGGTGATGCTGCACGAGATCTTCGTCATCGGATCGGGGATGGCGCTGTTTCGCCTGCTGGCGATCTTCGTCTTCCGGATTGTCCTGCCGCGCTTTGGCATGGTCGTCGTGCGTATCGCCGAGGACATCATTGTCCTCATAATCTATGCCGCTTTCATTGTTGGGCGACTGCACATTGTCGGATTCGACCCGTCGAGTCTGCTGACCACTTCGGCGGTGATCACCGCGGTCCTGGCCTTCTCGATGCAGGATACCCTCGGCAACATTCTTTCCGGTGTCGCGCTGCAAGTCGATAATTCGCTGCGTACCGGCGACTGGATCCGGATCGACGACATCACCGGCCGGGTCGCCCAGATACGCTGGCGGCAGACGACGATCCGGACACGCAACGGCGACGTGGTGGTAGTTCCCAACAGCCAGTTGATGCGTGGCAAGTTCACCGTATTCGGCCGCACCGACATTCCCCTTTGGCCCTGGCGACGCTGGGTGTGGTTCCACGTCACCTATGCATCACCGCCGACCCTGGTGATCCAGAAAATCGAGGCGACGATCGGCTCCGCCGAAATCCCCAACGTCGCCCGGGAACCTCGACCAAGCTGTGTGCTGATGGAGTTTGGCCCGGGCTACGGGCGCTACGCGCTGCGCTACTGGATGCTCGACCCGCAGCCCGATGATCCCACCGACTCCGCGGTGCGGATTCATATCTTCGCCGCCTTGCAACGCGCGGGCATGCAGTTGGCGGTGCCCGAACAGTCGCTGCATATCACCAAGGAGAACGATGCTTACCGGGAGTCGCTCCACCGGCGCGAAATCGAGCGACGCATGCTCGATCTGCGCAAGCTGGAACTGTTTGCCGGGCTGCAGGAAGAGGAACTGCGGACCATCAGCGAGCGCATGGTGCATGCGCCGTTCGCCTGCGGCGACGTGATCTTTCATCAGGGTGACGCGCCACACTGGCTGTACCTGCTGGCGGTTGGCGAAGCCGAAGTGTGGATGGATTTTCCCGACCATTCACGGCGTCTGTTCCGCACCATTCATGCCGGCGGCACTTTCGGCGAGAAAGGTGTGCTGACCGGTGAGGCTCGCCGCGCCTCGATCATCGCCAAGACCGACGTGGTCTGCTACCGGCTGGACCAGGCCACGGTCGAAGAAGTCATCCGCTCGCGCCCGGAAATCGCCGAGGCGATTGCCGAAATTCTCGCACGCCGTGAGGCCGAGATGGACGCCTTCATCCGCCAGTTCAGCAACTCTCCCGCCGATAATGCAGCGTCGCAGCCGAAAGCCGGCATTCTTGCCATGATCAAGGATTTTCTTGGGCTGTAGGCATTGGGTGAATGGGAAAGTCGCGTCAGCGACTCACTACTCGTCGCGGACCTTCGTTGCCTGTCGCTGGGCGCGGCCTGGAATGATGGCCGGATCGCGGAGAATCCATTGCAGGTCCACCCGGTCGAAGCGGCCGATGTAGTGTGGTGGAAGCACTCCGTGCTGCTGGTCGACCAGGGTATGGTCATAATTCGGTAGCCAGCGCCGCACCATCACTGCGCGGCCGAATTCATGGATGGGCGTAAAGGCACCAATGCTCAGCATGGCGACGATCAGCCATGGTTTTGTGCCTTGGGCAGGCGGGGTGTTCGCCGGTTGAAAGATGGTCAGTGTCAGGATCAAGAGCATCACCAGCGAGGGCGCTGAAGCTCGTAGCATCAGATCATTGTTCGGGCCGAAAACCAATAGTGGCAGTAGCCCTAGAGTGGCTACCGAGATCCACAGGATGCCGCAGGAGTGCCGCAGCCGCAGCGACATGGCGAGCGACAGTGCGCCGAATTCCAGCAGGGCAAACACCAGGTAGCTCAATACAAATCCCTTTGCCGTTCCCGCTTGCTGGAGACTGCTGGTGGCCGGTATCTCGTCGATGTTCAAGGTCAGGAGACGGCCCATCAATGCCATGACGAGGATCGTGGTGATCAGCGGTGTCAGGGGGATTTTTTGGTTTTGGGAGACGCCATACTGCAGTACGCTGAGCAGGAAAAAAGGGGCCAGGCCAAGCAGCGCAAAAGGGGTCCACAGTGCCAGCAGCGAGCAGAGAAGCAAAGCAAACGGCGGGAATGCAGGGTGTCGCCAGTGCCGATAGAAGAGGGTGGTTCCCAGCCAGATCGGCAGGGCATGATTCGGTGCCCAGAAGAGTTGTCCTGAAAGGGATGGGTAACTGAATCTCGTCCACCATTCCAGCCGGACGGGAAACTCTGGCCATTCTCCCCAGTAGGCGAGCGCACCGAGCAAGTCCATGCCGCTGAACATCACGGCCACAAGCAACAGGAGCAGCAGCCGCAAACCAGGTCGCTGCGGCAGCGGCAGGCTGAGCAGAAAAAGGGCTGCGCCCAGGGCGGTCCACAAATACAGCGCGAGGTCCACCACCTGGATCCCCAACATTTTCGCAAACAGCGCTGCCGGCAGGAAGTACCCGATCGCAGAGCGGAGGATGTAGTGGACACCGTCCCTGATCGCATAGGAGATTGGCCAGTCGCCATAAACCAGGTCCCCGAGAACTACGTCGCGCGCCTGCCAGTCGATGGAAGCGGCGACAAAATGCCCCGCGCCGCCAAATGCACACCAGACCAGAGCGGCAGTAACGATGGTCAGACATACCGATTTGCGGTACGGCAATTGCCAGACGACCTGTTGCCAGTCAATCGCGGTTCTGAACGAGTACGCCAGCAGCAATGAAAAAATGAGGGCAAATGGCCAGCGTAGCCAGCCGATAAAAAAAATGAAGTTGGGCAAGGCAAGGTAGGCCAGAGCCGCGATCGTCAATGAATCAGGCGGACGAACCGAGTTGACCCTGTCGTGTGATAGCAGGCTGGCGAGGAGCGCTCTGGTCACTGAGGCGCGCGTGCCTGCCGATCGTGCTTCAGTGAGCGGGTGGGGAGGCATCGAAATTGACACGTTCCTTTTCAACCACCAAAGGCCGCTTCAACACCTGCGTGTGGATCGCGGCGATGTATTCGCCGAGAATGCCGATGAAGAAAAGCTGCACCGAGGCGAAGAAGAAGAAGCCGATCAGTACGGGCGCAATACCGACTGAAAACTGCTCCCAACTCAGCAGCTTGTAGACCAGGTAGGCGATGGCCACCAGCAGGCTGAGCGCCGAAAGTGCGAATCCGGCCATGGTCGCCAGACGGATCGGCACCTTCGAGTGGCTGGTGATGCCGAGGATGGCCATGTCATAGAGCGTATAGAAATTGTTCTTGCTGATGCCGCGGCTGCGCCGGGGCTGTACGAAAGGGATTTCCGCATGTTCGAAACCGATGTCGGCAATCAAGCCACGAAAGTAGGGATACGGATCGTCCATCTGGCGGATGACTTCGACCACTGCCCGGTCATACAGACCAAAGCCCGTGAAATTCGGGATCAGCCGGGTGTCCGAGATGCGTCCGATGGTGGCATAGAAGAAGCGTCGGATGAAGGACATGGCCGTGGTGTGCTGGCTGCTGGGTTTTACCCCGGCAACGACGCGGTAGCCTTGTTCCCACTGGGCAATGAATTCGGGAATCAGTTCCGGCGGCTCTTGCAGATCCGAGGCCATGGCGATCACCGCATCGCCACTTGCCTGCAGCAGGGCATGGATCGGTGATCGAATGTGGCCGAAATTGCGGGTGTTGACGATCAGTTTGACGCGCCTGTCCAGCGCCGCCATCGCCTTGATCTTGCGGACGGTGCCGTCGGTCGATGCGTTATCGATGAAGATGTGCTCGTAGTCGTAAGCAGGGAGCCGTTCGAGTTGTGCGCGGATGCGCGTATACAGTTCTTCAACGTTGTCCTCTTCGTTGAAACAGCCGGTCACGATGCTGATCAGTTTCATTGGGTCCGGTCGTGTCGAAACATCGCGTGATCCGGTCAGAGTCCGCGTTGATAGATGAGGGCCTTGAGCTGCTCATTGTCGGCGTAGGGGCTGTCGATCATGTCGATCAGGATCGCGCCGTCCGCCGCGACGTCGCGCAGCAACAGCTCGCCACGCATCAGTTCGCGGCAGGAGATCTGACCTTTCTGCAAGGGAATCGCGAGGTAGACGTCTTCGTCGCCGAGCGCATGTCCTTGTCGGAGATCCCGTCGGGCATAGACCCCGCGGACCAGGGCATTGAGATAGGCGATTTCCTGACTGGGTGGAATGCGCTTCTGGGTACCCGGTGCGCCGCACATTTCGACGACTCGCCGATGCGCCCTGAACCACTGGTCGATCTGATGAGGCAGGCTGCAATACGCCGCGACCGGGCTGCCGTCAGTGGCGATGTCGATATGCCGTTCAAAGGTACGCGCGCCCTTGGCGTAGGCAATGGCAATCGAAGTCTGCCAATCCCGATGTTCGTGTGTAGAAAAGCCGATCACATTGTGTGGATAACGCCGGCGCAGGAAGTCCACCTGATTCAGCTCGATTTCGTGGTTCTCGGACGGGTAAAGCGAGACGCAATGATTGATCGCCAGCGGAATTCCACGCCGGTTGAAGAACTTGACGAGATCGTCGACATCTTTCAGGGACGAACCGCCAGTGGATGCGATCACCGGACGCTTGGTGCTGGCGATCTTTTCGATCAGCACCCAGTCGTTGATGTCGGAACTGGCGATCTTGATGATCTCGACGCCCAGTTTGACGCACAGGTCCACCGAAACCTCGTCGAAAGGCGTCGCCATCGGGATGCAACCGGCCTGCCGGATGGCTGTCGTGAGCTTGGCGTATTCCGCCTTGGAGAGGCGGCTGTCGAGCGTTCGCCGGATGTAGCGGATATCCGTGCGCTCGCGGAACTCCTTGTGGATGAAGGCTTCGACGTCGCGGAACTGGAGCTTGATCGCCGCCTTGACATTGTTGAAGCGGACGATTCGCGAAAAATCGGTGACGATCCGCAATCCGCGTTCAAGACGGCCCTGGTGGTTGTTTGCCAGTTCGAGGACGAACAGGTCTTCAAAGATCTCCGAAGCTTGCGACTGCTGCGAATGGCTCATGGTCTGGCGGGTGAAGGGATGATGCATCAATCTAGCATGTTCGGGGCCGGTTTGTCGCTCACAAGAGATGGAACGAAAGGAGAAGGCGCGATGCAAAGCGATGCCGGGGCTTCTGCGAGGAGTACATTCAGCCCGCAGTCGCGAGCGAAGGGCGGCCGAACACGGCGCTCCACGCGCGCTTCCATGCTTTTACATGAGTATTGCTGGCATTCTTTATAAGGGAGATTTGCTGCGGGCTATGCGGGAATCCCTCGCCTTGCTTTTATCTTGCGCTTTCTCGCAGCGAAAATCAGACCATCATCGAGCGAATCAAAAGCCTCGATGAGTTTACGCGCGGTTACCGCGTCCAGGGTTTTCATGCGTACATCGCGAGCAATGACACTGGCGAACTCGACACGCGTCCATTGGCTGATGGCCAGCGTACCCGCGGGCACGGTAGCCAGAAAACCCTCGATACGCTCCGAGACTGGCTCCTCGCGAAACAGCGGAGTGAGGAAGCTGGTATCCAGATAGATCATTCGGCATCCCGCAATTGGCGCACGATGCCCGCACTCGGCTCGGTCCAGGCGGGCGTCGTCTTGCGCAACGTAGCCAATTTTTTGATCGGAAGAGGCTGCTTCGTTTTCTCGGCTGGCGATACCCGGGCAACGGCGCGACCATGACGGGTGATGACGAATTCTTCGCCGGCTTCCACCGTATTCAGTAATTCGCTGAGATGTGCTTTTGCTTCGGCGAGACTTACGGTACGCATGTTGCTCTTCAGCCAATGACCAATCATAGGGTCATATTGGGCGATTTTTGAGATTCCGGCAAGCCGTTACGGCTGGAGGCTGGCGATCATGAATTGGAAAGCATGTTACGGGCCAATTCCGCGGGTTCGAGAAAGGGGTACATGTCCTCGAGCGGCGCCGAAACGATGCTGCCATCGTCAAGCTGGCGCGAACTCATCCGGGGTTCGAACGGCTGCGTCTCGTCGAGCACGACCTGGCATAAATGCGGGCCGGGTGCGTCGAGGAGTGCCGGAAGCCGCTTGGCGAAGTCAGCCGAGTCAAGGCGTGACGCCGGAATCGCAAAGGCGGTGGCGATGGCGACGAAGTCGGGCAGTGAAACGCCCGAGTCAGGATCTGCGCCGGCCACGCGCCGGAAGAAGTTCGTTTGCGAACTGCGTATCGACAGGTAGCCGTGGTTGTCGAGCACGAAGATCTTGATCGGCAAGCGATGCTGGGCGACCGTCTGGAGTTCCTGCAGGTTCATCATGATGCTGCCGTCACCGGCGAGGCAGACGACGCGGCCTTGCCTGCCGCGGCTGGCGACCGCGCCGAAGTAGGCGCCGATCGCTGCCGGCAGGTCGTAGCCCATCGATGCGCTGCCCGAGTTCGAGAACATGCGCATACCATGCTTGATCGCGCCGGCCTGGAACGGGAGGATGGTTGCGCTGGCGTTGCCGCAGGCGACGATGTCGTCTTCGTCGAGGCAGTCGAAAAGCGCCTCGACGAAGTGGTAGGGATTGATCCGGCCCCTGAACTCGCGGTGTTTTGGCAACACTGCCGGGTAAGCAAAGAAGCGTTGTCGGCACCAGGCGAGCCAGTGCTCGTGCTCGGGGTTGCGTGGCAGCGGCCTCTCGGCGAGCTGCGCGTTCAGCGCCACAAGGAAATCGCGGAGGTCGCAGCAGATGGCGAGGTCGGGCCGGACCAGCGGTTTTTCCAGTTCGGCGGCGTCGATGTCGACCTGGATCTTGAAAGCGCGTGCTGCAAAACCCGGCCAGTCGTAGCTCACCTGGCGGATATTGAGGCGGCTGCCGAGGACCAGCAAGAGGTCCGCATTTTGCACCGTGAAATTGCCGGCGCGGGTACCGATGGTGCCGGGGCGACCGCAGAACAGCGGGTCGTCGGTGGCGATCAGATCGTGGGTCCAGGCCGTCGTCACCGGGATGCCGAGGCGGTGAATCAGCGTTGCGAACTCCTCGTTCGCGTGCGCCGCACGTACGCCGGTTCCGGCGAGAATGACCGGGCGGCGGGCCTGACCCAGCCGCTTGATCAAAGCGTCCAGCTCGACATCAGAAACCCTGTGCCCAGGTTCTTGCGGAGGAACGAAGCGACGCATGCCGGCTGGTTCCACCTTTGCGCTCTGCACGTCGATCGGGATATCGAGCCAGACCGGGCCGGGCCGGCCCGAAGTCGCGAGGTGCAGCGCCTGATCGAGATGCCAGGCGAGGTCATCGGGCGAGTCGACAATCGTCGCGTACTTGGTGATAGCACGCACCATCGGGATGATTTCGCTTTCCTGGTCGCCCAATTGGCGCAGGCCGCGAACGGGCGTCGTCGCCAGACAGGTGGCGCGCTTGACCTGGCCCGAGAAAACCAGCATCGGTACCGAGTCGGTCCAGGCGCCGAAGACGCCATTGATCGCGTTGATTCCGCCGGGACCGGTAGTGACGTTGAGGATGGCCGGCTTGCCGGCGATGCGGGCGTAGGCTTCGGCGGCCATCGCTGCCGCCTGTTCGTGGTGGAAAAATACGGGCGTGATGTCGGGATGATGACAGAGTGCATCATTCAGGAACATCGCCCCGCCACCGGTGACGAGGAAGACATGGCGGTGGCCGTGATCGGCCAGGCGTTGAGCCAGGTAAGTGGCTACGGTAAGCATGGGCAGGTCTGAGCCGTGGGGATGAGCAAAGGCGCAGTACTCCTGGAGTCTGTCACGCATGCATCGAGGCTGGCCACCGGGACCGCAGTAATTTCCTCGCTCAGTTGCCAAGGCGCGTCTTCCACCAGTCCATCGAGTCCAGAACCCTCCAGTTCCTGAAATGTGACGCGGTCCGCCAGACTCTCGGCGGCACGCCAAAGCAGTTCCGGTGTGGCGTTGCCCAGAATCAGGAAGCGTGCCGGTGTCTCAGTGCGGTCGGCGAGAACCCGCAACAACGGGAAAAGATCCGGTCGTGTCTGGATTTCGTTCAGAACGACCAAACCGGTCAGCGGAAGCGGCACGGAAGCGGGATCGGATCGTCGCGCCGGATCGTCGGGATCTAACGGCAAACTGCTTGACCAGGCTATCCTGGCGTGTCGCAAGCTGTCGCGCCAGGGTGGATTTTCCAAGCTGATGTGGTCCACAAAGAGAGCAGGCTCCGGGAATTGGTACAAGCGCTGAAGCCGCTGGGCAAGATGAACAGAGCAGCATGTTCGCAACATACCATGAAATGTCGGGTTTGGAATTCGATATTCCATCGTAATTGCCTCTGGAAGATGGAGATTTTTTCGTCGAAGATATCGTTGCCACTCAGGTGCGCGAACAATTCCTCAATGAAATGATAGGGATTGATATTGCCCTTGAATTGGCATTGCCGGGGCTGCACCGTCGGGTAGCTCGCCAGGCGTTGCCGGCATCGATCCAGATCTACTCGCGGTGTGCCGACGGCGCGGTCCAAACCCGCATTTTCCGGTCGAAGGTGGCGAGGAAGCGTTTGAGGTCGGCTGTCACCGCCATGTTCAGCCTGACAGTCGACTTGTTGAATTCGGTGGAGGATGGGCGGCAACGCGGCGATGCGGGCGTCTGCCTCCACGAGCATGGCAGCGGCCTGTTCGTGTGAAAGAACGCCAGGATCAGGCCAGCGATGGCACAAGGCGTTGTTTGAGGAACATGGCACGGAACCACCGCCGATAACGAGAAAAGCATGCCGGGTGTCAAGCCCGGCTGGCTATTGGCGAGATAGTTGGCTACACTGGGCATAGCGCGAATTCTCCACGCAAACCTTTCCTTGCGGCATGGAAAATCAGCTTAAGGCGTCTGGCCGTGGTGCGGATATCCGCAGACCTGAACAGGGCCAGATAGGCAATGCCCAGCCAGAAGCCAATTCCATTAATGAAAAACGCAACACGACTTGTCGTCATTGAGCGATAGAAGATGAAGGCATTGCGCAGATCGAGATAAACCTTTTGATCAGGCGTCTGGGGCGAAAACGCGGGATGCACCCGAGAATCTTGCGCGTGCCATGAGGCCTCCAGATCGTCTACGACTGCGCCGGCACAGAGGAAGATTGTGACACCTCTTTGCGTCAGGCGGTTGCTGAAGTCAAGGTCGTCATAATAACAGAAGTACCGCGGATCAGGGAGCTCGCCAAGCAGAAGCGTTTCCCGGGTAGCGAATAAGCCGCCATAGGCGGCGAGGCCGATTCTGAAAATACCATGGGCCGGTGGCGCCGAATCCTTGCCTGTCGAGTTGGCGCCAAACAGTTGACGCTTCAGCAGATGTCGTTCGTTGAATGCATGAAACCAACCAAAAGTATTCGGACGACCGATCGGCATCACTCCTTGGCTTACTAGGATTCTTTGCCAGGGCTGGGACCGGCGAAAGGCTTGCAACGCCAGAAGCGGACCGCTTCCGAGACGCAAATGCTCGGCGAACAAACTGTCGATGCAGTTCGATACCGGTAAGTTGTCGTCGTCTAGGAAGAGAAAATAATCGCAGTCGAGTTTGAGTGCTGTCTCAATACCCGCGCGGTAACCCCAGGCGCTACCGAGGTTTTCCGGCAGGACGACCGGCACGATGGACACGGACGTCGGAATCAGTTCCGGATGGTAGTTGCCATTGAAGACCACGACGATATGGCTGACCGGCGCGCTGGCCAGTTGGCCGATTACCTGCGCGAGGAAACTGTAGCGTTCGCCATAGGTGACGATCACAGCGCAAAGTCGCCGCTCGACAGAGGCATCAGGGATGGACATGTGCGCGCTACCGCAGCAGAAGGAACTTCACGATACGCTTGATGCGGGGCATTTGGTGAATCTTGAATATCAGGCGGCGTTTGTAACGGAAATAATGGTGGGTGACCAGCGCGGTCAGATGACCAAGGAGCGACCAGCCGCCGGGTTGCTCCTGTTCCGGAATCTCCTTGTCGGAAAAATCGGTCCAGCGGCTGATTCCCAGCACGGAAAATCGGGTGGCTTCCAGAAACTGTCGCCCGAATTTCTGGTCAGGCTCCAGGTGGCAACCTTCTGCCCACTCGTTCCAAGCATTGATGAAGACCAGGCGTTCTTTTCCCGGAAAATCCATCGCCGTGCGCCGGATTGCCTCGCTCAGCCAGTACTCGTAGTTTGCCGGAGTTCCGTTCAGAACAATCAGAGCGCGGTTCCCGGTCCGGGCGGTATTGTCCCAGGACGGGAATACGCAGCGGAACACGTTGGCCGCCGTGTAAGTCCTTTTCAGGTAGCTTTCGGCAATATCATGGAACATTACGGCGTGTCCCAGGAAGGGTTGCGAGAACGCCAATCTGTCATCTCGTCCCCTGACCGTCAGGTTGTGCGGAGGAAATTCAACGCCGCTGTCGAAACCGAACGCCGAGTAGTCGAAATTACCGTGGGTCAGCGCTGCACATAAGTATATTTCGCCGATACCGTTGGCTTTGCAGTAGTCGCGCCAGATCGAGGCAGTCTTCCTAGGATCCGGAAGCTGCTGGGGACGATAGACGATCAGAAGGGGCACACCGTCAAACCTGAGATAGCGCGCATCGCTGAGGTAGGGTGTCAGGTCGCGAATGAATTTCAGATCATCGTCAGGCAGATAGTTTTGGGCAATGAGGATCTCATGCTCGGCTGCATCCCAGCGCCGGGTCCAGTTTTCGTTGGCCCAGCAAAGACAGAAGGGCATATTGCTTTCGCTATCAGCGAGCATCTCGTCCAGCGGTCGATTGAGCAACCGCTTGCCTGAGAACCAGTAGTAGTGGTAGCAGAAGGCGTCGATTCCGTAACTCCGCGCCATTGCAATCTGCTCATGCCGGGTCTCCGTCAGGCGCAGGTCGTAGTAACCCAGATCGGCCGGGTAATGGGGCTGGTAGTGGCCGGGAAAAAGCGCGGCTGCCTTGGTGACATTGGTCCATTCGGTAAAGCCCTTGCCCCACCACGCATCGTTTTCTGGAATAGGGTGGAACTGCGGCAGAAAAAACGCTACCGTCCTGATGCCGCGGGCTGCCGCTGATTGTTTGCTGTCGGGTGTTGCGCTGATTGCTGGATCCATACTGGTTTCCGAATATCACTATCGCCTACATGGCGGTTGAGACGGGAAGTTCAGTGAGCTTTAGTGCGGGGCTGCCTGCCGTCGCTTTTACGACCACTTGATAGACCTTAGTATCTGTCCAGAAATAACTTGTACAACTTATACGAGTAGGCGACGATCTCGTCATGAGTAATGACGAGCTAGTTGAAACGATCCGTAAGAAGTTCGAGCGCGTGTCCACGGTTTTGGATGAGCGGGGGCGTCGTGTGTGGGCGTTGGCGGAAGCCGAGGCGCTCGGTTACGGCGGACAAAGCATCGTCGCTAAAGCCACGGGGCTATCGCGAATGACGCTGTATTCGGAAAAATGCGGTCATGCCCAGGACGACCCGGCGGGTTCTCGTAGACACGTCCGAAAAGCAGGGGGTGGACGCAAGAAGCTGATCGAGCACGAGCCGACATTGCTCTCGGCGCTGGAAAGATTGGTGGAACCGACCACCCGGGGAGACCCTGAGAATCCTTTACGGTGGACCTGTCTGAGTACCCGTCAACTGGCGGCGGCCCTTGAACAACAAGGCCACCGGATTGGTCGTCAGACCGTAGCGGTTTTGCTGGATAAGTTGGGCTATAGCCTTCAGGGAAATCAAAAGACCAAGGAAGGCACCGTCCATCCGGACCGGGATGCTCAATTCCGTTACATTCACGGTCGAGTCGAGGATTTCCAACGACGGGGACAGCCTGTGGTTTCAGTCGATACCAAGAAAAAGGAACTCGTCGGGGACTTCAAAAATGGAGGCCGAGAGTGGCGCCCCAAAGGAAACCCCGAACCGGTTCGCGTTCATGACTTTATCGACAAGACCCTAGGCAAAGTGAATCCCTATGGCGTCTATGATCCAACGGCAAACACCGGTTGGGTTAGCGTTGGGGTCGATCATGACACCGCCGAGTTTGCGGTGGAAACGTTACGACGGTGGTGGGAAAAGATGGGACGAATTCGTTATCCCGGGGCTACCGAACTGTTGGTGACTGCGGATGGTGGTGGCAGCAATGGGGCGAGAGTACGGTTATGGAAGGTCGCTTTACAGCGTCTGGCCGACCAAACCGGCCTATGCATCTCGATCTGCCATTTTCCACCGGGAACTAGCAAATGGAATAAGATCGAACATCGGATGTTCAGCTACATCAGTATGAATTGGCGAGGAAAGCCTCTGGTCAGCCATGAGGTCATCGTCAATTTGATTGCTGCCACCACCACACAAGCAGGCCTAAAAATTGAGGCGGAGATGGATACCAACACCTACGCGAAAGGCATACACGTGACTGATGATGAACTCGATAAAGTTCACATAGAACGCTCCGAGTTTCATGGTGAATGGAACTACACCATCCGGCCATCGGTTTGAACTTGTACAACTTATTTCTGGACAGATACTTAGCGTGCGGGCCTAGTGCAAGCATCGCGCGCAGAGGCGCCGGCAGATTGTTCCAATGCGCGACGAGTTCGGTCTGCTCGGGTGCTTTGACGACAAAGTGTGCATCCACGATACTGAGCCCGGCGCCATCGAACAGGTTCTGTATGTTGCGCATGCCAAAGAAACGGATATGGGTTCGGTCCAGCAGTCCCCAATCGCGATACTCGAAATCGCCCTCGATCAGGCAGGCAACGATCGCACAGTGCGCTGCATGTGGAAGCGAGACGACCAGATGGCCGCCCGGTGCCAGCAAGCGCTTGGCGTCCTGAAGTACTTGCCATGGATCGTAGAGATGCTCCAGCACGTCGGCGATAACCACCACCTCGAACAAGCCCTCTTCCTGCAAGCTGTCCGTCCAATTCGGCGCGTTCAGATCCAACTTGATCACCCGATCGCAGAACTGCCGGAGTTTTTCGATGGCACTGTCGTCGACTTCGGCCGCCGTCACGTGGCACCGATTCTTTCCGCTCAGGAATCTCGTGATGGAACCGGGGCCGGCGCCGATTTCGAGTACCTTGCGGTCTTGTCCAACAAAGCGCACGACACTGGCGGGCGCGGAGTCATCGGCCAGATCCACCAGGTACTCGTAACGATGGAGCGACCCACTGTGAAAGCGCGTCTTGAGCTTGAATATCAGGGAACGCGCCCTTATCAATATTCGGTTCATTGGACTATCAATCATGGGGCAATCAGCTATTTTCGCCCAAGCAAGACGCGGGCAAGGTATCGGAGCGGCCGGGTAATGCGCCAGGATAGCGAATTCTCGTAAGCTTCAATTCGCGCCACAAGCATTTCAACCTCGCACGCTCTTTCCACGGGTGCCCGCTGCGGAACAGCGTTCGCCAGAGCAACTCGAAAATCATCCCGGGACAGATGGTCATCACGGCAAGCCTCTTGAAAAGCGGTTTCCAGTACAGCAACATCTTCGTACGTGGCGGGTTTGACATCAACATCCATCAGCGAGAGCAATTCGGCAATCACTCCTTGGCAATTTCTGTGTCCGAAATTATCTGGAAACGTGCATTGATAAAGTGTGTTGACAAGGCCACGCAGGATAACCCAAGCCAATGGAATCGGTTCGCGCACATGCCATTCAAGATCAATCATGGTCAAGACCCCTGTATCCGTAACAATCAGATTTGCAGGGATGCAGTCCAGGTAATGGCCCGGGACTAGACGATCACTCAAGGAAACGCCACCAGGGGCGTTACCCTGCAGAAGAAAATCAAGCCATTGACGAGCCAGCTTGGCAAATTTCTCAAGATCGCCATCCGGAGCCAGGCGCTGGAATTTGTGCAGCAGCAGATCGCCCGGTAGGTAGGGCTCGTCGGATGAGAGCTGGTGCGAGAGAGTAAATGATCCAACAGCTATCTCCTTGCTGTTGGCTATCCCAAGACCTGATTTCCCGACCCTCAGACCTGATGAGTTGCGGCGTATGGTTGTTTCTGAAGCCCACGCAGGCTTTCTCGATGCGGCATAAATTTTTGCCAGCCATGGATCATGGAACACAGAAAGGACATTGGTTTCGTCGGTGCTGGCGACGATCAGAAAAGAATTTGCCAGGTCGCCAATGAGGCCGTTACGCTCAATGGCTCGCCAGACGAGATGCTCATCGAATGTTTTCAGGCGATGCCCGGAATAATCTCGACCATGGCTTTGGGTGAGCAAGTTGTACAAACTAAGGCCAGCAGCAGTCTGTGCCTCTTCCGAGATCAGGATTTCGGGAAGCTTATAGTCCGGGAAAGGAAACAGGAAATGGGTATGGCTAAAACCCACAGTTTCAACAAGACGCTTCAGTTCAGTGCGCCCGAAGGTTACAGGCGTAGAGGGACTGTACTGGTCCTGGACTCCGAAGAAAAGTTTGCGCGTGTGATCCTCTGTGCAACCGTTGAAGTACTTCAGACCAAGCTGATTTTCAATGGCGAGCAGCATTGTTCCACCTGGAGCTAACAAATGACGAGCGGCAGCAAGGCATTGCAACGCTGGGTTATCGCCCGCGAAAAAAAGTGGTGCATATTCCAGAACGCCAATCAGCGTGACCATATCGAATCCACCTGCTGACGTAAATAATTCGATGCTATCAGCCACGATCATGACATTGGCGAGGTCACGACACCGCTCCGCGGCGATGCTCGCACGTACGACGCTGCCCTCAACCGCGGTGACATGTGCCCCGGATTCTCCCAGATAGCGCGTTAGGTTGCCGCACCCGCATCCCAATTCCAATATGCGTTGCGATTTGTCAATACGAAAGGGTCGCAGCAGGTTGGCGCGAGTAGGACTGAAGTGATATTCGGTGGGCCAATCGACAATCTGCTTTCGCAACTCATCCGAGGTCGAACTCAGGTCGCGAGTCTGCTTCAGGATGGACAGTAGGCGGCGCTCGACCTCGTCACCGTCGGAATAAGCAATGCTGTCGTGCGTCGGTGTTCTCCAGATTCGCAGTTCGGAATCGAAGATGTAAGTGCGATCGTTCATCGGCAGTGGCCGAGTGCGCACAGCTTTGACCAGATGCGCGACGGCAGCGAAGTGGGCGCTGCCGAAAGGGGCGCGTGCGGGATCGGTCGGTCTTCGACGCAGGCGTCGAGGACGTCCATGATCCGCGCCGCGCTTTGGCCGAGGCATGAAAAGTGGCGCTCGCGTACCGCGGCGAGTTCTGAGCGTGTTTCGGGTAGGCACTCGATCATGTTGGTTACCATCGCCCGCAGCGCGCCTCGCTCGATCCGGGTGACGAAGTCGAAAGGCACGCAGGCTCTTCGCGCTGGTGAGGTATCGGGAATCAGCCAGTCCATCACGGCGATGCCGGGGACGTCGAGCAATAGTGCCTCGATCAACACGCTCGATTCGTCTGAAACCATCAGGTCGGCGAGTGCCAGGCAGTGGAGGATGCCGACTTCGGGGTCGATGATGTGGACATTGGGACTGGCGTTGCGGTGCAACATATTCATTTCCGCGATGCTGGCCAGTACTTCGGGATATCGATCCGACCACGGGGCTTGCTTGAGCAGCAGGTTGAACGGTAGATCGCTGAGCGCACGGACGAAATCGTCCTGTTTGCCGTGGTTTTCCCATGACGGCGCGTAGAGAATGCTGAAATCGTGGCGTAGCCCAAGCTGGTGACGCAGTTCGTCGGCCTCGCGCTGGAAGTTTTCGCGACAGTTGAATAGCGAATCGGCTTTTGGCCAGCCGAGTTGGAAGACGCCGCGCCTCGGCCGACTCTGCGGCTGCAGCGACGACCGGTACCAGCGTTCACCCCAACTCGGTCCCGGCAGGAAGCCGAGATCGAATTCGTTCCATGGCTCGGTCAGCCAATAGTCCGGCCAGATATCGTGCCGCTGCGCGAGGTCGTGCAGCATGATTGCCGAGAAGCGACTGTTCCTCGGCGAAGGGCTATGCGAGCAGTAGACGCCGATCTCTGAGGGTGCATCGATGCGGTCGCTGAATTCGACGCGGTAGCCACGCCGTTCGGCTTCGACGGCGACCGGCCGCATCGTCTGCCACTCAACCTTGTCGGTGTGGAAGAAGGTGATTTCGCGCTTCATGAAATGCCGCGGCCGTACGTTGACTAGACCTGCGGGGTCATCGATCAGCAGAGTCTCGATATCCATTGTCCGTTCAAGGCGACGGTTCCAGAAATTCCTGTAGCGGTTGCGATTCATCGGCTCGGTTCCCTGCACAGCAGGCAGTTGAAGTGGAAGGCGTTCTACGCGTAGTTATCGATGCACTGGTCGAAGATCTCGACACTGAAGCCATGCTCGCGCGCAGTTCCGCGGAAGCTATCGCGGTGCTAGCAAGCACGTTCGGCGATGCACCCGGCGCCTTTATCAAAGCAGCATCGAGGTCGATTAGCGCCTGCGGTGGTGAGCTTGCAGTGTTGGTTGTATGGCGGCCCCAAACGGATTTCCAGTGGTCCATGGGCCTAGTCCGCAAGGCCGTGCTCGCGCGAAACGATGTGCGGATAGATGTACTGTGCCGCACGTTCGAGTTGGTGGGCGTCGTCGATCTCGGCCCACAGCAGATTGTCTACGAGCAGGCAGTCGACTGCGCGGTCGCAACCTGCGGCGACCAGCGCGTGCTCGTACTCGAGGCGCAGCGAATTACGGAAATGTGCTTCGGCGCTGGCCAGCATGCCCCGGTAGAGCGGTGCCGACACGCGCGTGATGCCGACCAGTTCGCCGATCACCGCCCCTCCGAGATCGGCGCGACGCTTGGATACATTAACCAGGCGGTTGCCGTCAGCCTCGACATATACCTCGTCACCGGATGCGCTGGTTCCGGAACATAGCAGCACGTCGGTGCCAGCATGCTCGAGCACGGCCGACAGCGCGCGTTGCTCGAAGGTCAGGTCCGATTCGAGCAGCAGGAAATCGCTGTCGGTTAGCAGGTCACGTGCGGCGTACAGCGAGTGCATGCTGCCGGATTCAGAAAACAGCGGATTGTGCACTCGTTCGATGCCGCTACCCAAGCGTGCTGCTAGGTCCCGGTAGTGCTCGTCGAGGTGACCGGTGACGATGATGATGCGGCTGATGCCGGCGCGCCGCAGGCGGATAATCGATTCCTCGACGATGGGTCGCTCGCCGAGACGGATGAAACCCTTCGGGATCTGCGTCCCGAGCGCCTCCAGCCGAGTGCCGCGGCCGGCCGCGAGAATGACCGCCGTATCGATCATGGCGCCGCTTCGGGGCCGGCGAGCAGTTCGCAACAGGCAGCCAGCAGGCGGTCTACGTCGGCATCTGTGATGGCGCCCATGCCGGCGATGCGGAAGACATCGGCGGCCAGCGGGCCTTGGCCGGCGTAGATGGTGAAACCGGCGCGTTTGAGCCCGTCGTGCACTGTCGCGTAGCGGTTGCCGAAGGGTAGCCTGAAGGATGTGAGCATCGAGGCATAGTCGGCCTCGGCGAGCAACAGTTCGGCTCCCAGCGTCGGCAGTTCGCGGCGTAGGCGTGACGAGATGGCCAGGTAGCGATGCCGCCGCGCCGGCTGGCCGCCGGCATCGGCGAACTCGCGCAAGGCTTCCTGCAGGGCGAAGAATCCTTGTACCGATTGAGTGAAGGGCGACCAGCCGGCCTGCTGTTCGCGGAACAGCGGGTACAGGTCTAGATAGAGCGAATCGGCGTGGTCAGCGCAGCCGGTGAGCAGGTCGCGGCGGGCGAGGACGAAGGCCGTGCCGGGGATTCCGTGCAGGCACTTGTTCGCCGCCGCAGCAACAGCGACCAGGTTCCACTCTGCGAAGCGCAGCTCCTCGGCGGCGAAGCTGCTGACTGCGTCGAGCAGCAGGTTGACGCCGTGCCGGCGGCAGATCGCGCCCAGGCTGTCGATGTCGTTGAGGCGGCCGGTCGTCGTCTCGTGCTGCACGCAGGCGACAAAGGCGATACCAGGATCGGCGACCAGAGCCTCGTCGATCCGTTGCAGCGGGATCGGGGACAGCCACGGCGAATCGATCAGCGCATGCGGGCGACGATGTCGTGCCAGCATCGTTGCCATTCGTTCGCCATAAACGCCGTTGGCGACCACCAGGCATCTCGCTGTCGGTGGCACGATGCTGTTCAGCATCGCCTCGACTGCAGCCGTGCCCGATCCGGTCAGCAGCACCGCCGTAAAGTCCGCTGCCGCTTCCGGGTAGACCCGTTCGATGCGGGCGCGGAGGTCGAGGCTGAGTTCGGCAAACTCGCTTTCACGATGGCAGAGGTCCTCGTGAAGTAGTGCGTTGCGCACGCGTTGCGACAGTGTAACCGGTCCAGGATTGAGCAGGATCATGGCCGGCCGCCTACGGCGAGCGTGGCGCGCAGGCGTGCTGCGACTTCCGCCGGCGCGACGCGCGGGCGCGGCAGGTCGGGCAGCGCGCCGGGAAGCACCGGTACTTGAACGAATCGCGGGCCGTCTGCCGTGCCGAGTTGCGCCAGCAGTTCGGCCGGAGTCGTCGCCACCCCGGCGTGGCGGTAGCCGCAAGCAGTAGCGATTGCAGCGAAGTCGATACCGGGCGCGGCGGTCGCCTGACCGCCTGTGGACTCGTGGATGCCGTTGTCGAAGACGACGTGCGTCAGTCGGGCCGGTGCCTCGCGGCCGACGGCGGCGAGCGCGCCGAGGCGCATCAGGGCGGCTCCATCTCCGTCGAGGACAATCACCCGACGCTGCGGCTGTGCGATCGCCAATCCGAGACCAAAGCTCGAAGCGCAGCCCATTGAACCGACCATGTAAAACTGATTGCAGCGGTCAGAGAGTGCGTAGAGTTCTCGGCCAGTGTAGCCGGTGGTGGCGATGATCAGATCGTCGGGGCCGGTACTTTGCTGGATGGCACGCAGAAATTCGTGCCGGCAGAAGAGCGCCGGGGCCGGCGGTCCACCGCTTCGCCCAGAAACCCGCACGGCTTTGAGTGGTGCCAGTGGTGGTGACGGCCAGGCCTCGACCGAATTCTTGCGCATGACTAGTGCGTAGGGTCGTGAACTCCGCCGGGAGTAGTCGTCGACCCGGTCGAGGCAGACTCCGATCGTACCGGCCTTGCTCGGGAAATATTCCCAGGGAATTTCCATGGTCTCGAGCATGCATGTGGTGATTGGGCCCATAAGCGCATGCTGTGGTTCGTCCGGGGGGCCACCGGGCTCGCCGCGCAGCGTGATGATAAGAAGGCTGGGGATGGCGAAGACGTGGTTGAGCGAGGTCAGCGGGCTGAGCGCATTGCCGAGGCCGGAATTCTGAAACATGGCGATCGCCCGGACGCCGCCCAGTTCAGCTCCAGCGGTGATGGCCACGGCGTCGCCCTCGTTGGCCGCTGAAACGTAGCGCACATCGTCGCGACCGATCACATGGTTGATGAAGGGTTGCAGGTAGGAGCACGGGACACCTGCCCAAAGACCGTAGCCGCGCCGCTGTGCAGCGTCGACGAAATCTGCAGCGTTTATCATCTAGAAGCCTCCGGCATAGACCAGATCCTCGACGCTGTCGATGTCGAGCCAGTTTCCGGTCGTGTAGAGCGCTCGCACCGGTTGACCACGCAGGATCAACTCGTGCAGAAGTGCCGGGAGTTTGGCATGACGATCGCGTTGCAAGATTTGCTCGGTAATTGCGCGGACTTCGGGGAGGCTGGACACGGAGATTTTCATGAAACCCATCCACTCGCCGTGAATCTCGTCTGCTGTGAGTTGCGGATCAATCTCGAGCAGATGAACTTCGCGGTTGTAGGCAGAGCGTGAGTATGGCAACGAGCAACGCGCGTAATCAGCCTTTCGGTGCCGATTGACACTTTCCTGCCAGTTGGTGTCGACAGCGACGGCGACCGGTACGTCGACATCGCGTAGCAGTTCGACAATATACTTCTTGAACAGCACGTCGCCGTAGCAAACGATCAACGGTGTATCGGCATCGACGCAGGCAAGGGCGAGGGCCAGCGAATAGATCTCGCCACTGTCAGCGTAGCGGTCGTTGTCGACGTAGTGCAACCCGGGCAGATTGATCGCTTTCTTGCAGTAGCCGCGCACGACATGGATGCGATTGATGCCGAGTGCATTGAATGTGGCGACGATGTGGCCGAGCAGCGGCTGGTTGCCGATCCGCAGCATCGTCTTCGGCAGCTTTGCGGTCAGTTCGCCGAGTTCCGCGCCGCGCGCGGCGGCGAGTACGACGGCCCCGGGCGCATGCCGGGCTTTCGGCAGGTAACGGTCCTCGGCTTCCTGCAGGGCAGCGGCACCTTGCAGCCGGAAAATCTCGCGCACCGGCGCGATGGAGTCTTCGACGGCGACCAGACTTTCGCTGGTGAACAACGCCCTCGCCGTCTGCTGCATCGCCCGGACGCTGGCACGGAGGGTTGGGTTGGCCCAGATGACGAGGGCGATGCCATGTTCGCGGAAGACTTCGCTCGGAGTGGCGTAGTAGGTCGTTGGCACGATGACCACCGGGCACCGTTCACCCCAGGCATCCTTGAATGCGAGAATCTCGTCGGGCGTGCGCAGCGCGCTGTGGATCAGGATCGCATCGGAACCGGCTGCGTGGTAGGCCTCGGCGCGGCGCAGGGCCTCGCCGAGGCCCCATCCGGCAATGAAGGCCTCGACACGGGCGACGATCGAGAAATTGTCGTTGAACTGGGCATCCTTGCCAGCCTTGATCTTACCGCAGAATTCGTCGATGTCGGCAAGCGGCTGGCGGTTGCCGTCAATGAAGCTGTTGGCCTTCGGAAAGATTTTGTCCTCAAGGCAGACGGCGGCAATGTCGCGTTGCTCCAGCTTACGGACCAAGCGCTGGACATTGTTGAAGTTACCATAGCCGGTATCACCATCAAGCATGATCGGCAGCGACGAGGCGTCGGCCATGAACTCGATGACGTCGAGCACCTGCGTCCAGCTCGCTTCGTTGTTGTCGCGCACGCCGAGCTGCGCCGAGATCGCCAGGCCGCTCGCCCAGATGCCCTTGAACCCTGCCTCTTCGACGATCTTCGCGCTGAGGCCGTTGTGTGCCTCGCAGATGAATTCCAATCGCGGCGATTCGAGCATTGAACGGAAGGCTGCAGCCTTGTCGATTCTATTCATGAGTAGGTTTACCAGGAGTCACGCGAGCTTGCGCCATCGGCAGGGTAGGTATACTTCCGAATTCGCTTTGCTGATGATATCGAATTTCGCTTCGCGACCGCCCACTTGGCCGCGGTCGACAATGGTGATCGACAGCGCTGCACGCACGTAATCGTCAGAAGGGATACCTAGCGCCCGCTGCCCCCATGCGCCGAGGTAATAGGTGCCAGGATAGACCATCAGCGGACCGGTGATGATTTCGAAGGCATGGCTTCCCTCGTCGAGGCCGACGATGTCGGCGAAACCGGAGGCGAAGTCATGAATCAGCGAGTCAGCTGAATTCGTCAGCAGCACGCCAAAGCGTGCCTCCGGTACCGGTTCGGAGCAGCGCAAGTGCAGACGAATGTGCATTTGTTCGCCCATCGCAAAGTTCGAGCAGGGTTCGCCGCTCATGTTCTTGACAGCAAGTTCGAGCAATTCGATGCAATGGCGCAAGCCACGCCGGCCGCTCTGCGGCTTGCGCAGGTCGATACGGGTCGCCATTGCGAATTGACCTCGGTGTAGGTCAACCGCCTGTTCCGGGCTGCCGTCGAAGCGTAGCCGACCGTCCTCGAGCAGTAGCGCACGGGTGCAGTAGGCATTGACGGCCTGCATGCTGTGACTGACGAACAGGGTCGTTACCCCGTTGGCCATCAGTTCGCGCATACGTGTGAGGCACTTGGCCTGGAAGTCGATGTCGCCCACCGATAGTGCCTCGTCGATAACCAGGATATCCGGCGCAACCTCGACCGAGACGGCGAAGGCGAGGCGGACGAACATGCCGCTAGAATACAATCTCACCGGTTGGTCGATGAACTCGCCGATGTCCGCAAAGGCAACGATATGGTCGAACCGTGACTCCATTTCGGGGCGTGAGAAGCCGGCGATTGCTCCTTGCAGGAAGACATTCTCGCGCCCGGTGAACTCCGGATGGAAGCCAGATCCGAGTTCGAGCAGCGCCGACACACGCCCGTGGGTGCGAACGCTTCCGACGGTCGCCTTGCGGATGCCGCAGATCAGTTGCAGCAGGGTACTCTTGCCCGACCCATTGCGACCTATGATGCCAACAGTCTCGCCGTGACCGACGTCGAAGCTGAGATCCTCAAGGGCGCGGTATTCCTTGCGTCGACCGATGCGGTCGCCGCTCAGACGTGACAGCAGTCCGTGCAGCGGGTGATCGTAGACCCGGTAAGTCTTGCTGAGGCCGCGTACCGAGATCACCGGTTCAGACGACATCAGCGAACTCCTCTCGGCAACGCATGAAGAAAGCGTAGCCAGCGACGGCAGCGACTACGCCGGCCAGCAGCGATGCGCACCAATGCGTCCAAACTGGCGATTCTCCTTGCAGCAGCGTTCTCCTCAGATCCTCAATCGCAAGCGCCAGAGGATTAACTCTATTCAGCGTGAGCAGGACGCCTGGCGCCGCGGTTGCCGGATAGAAAACCGGCAGCATAAACATCAGGAACTGCGCTAGTACCGGCATGCCGTGCGCCAGATCCCGGACGTAAGCACCGGCTGCAGCGATGAACCAGGCTGCGCCAAGCGTGAATAGCCAGACTGGCAGAAGAACGAGGGGCGCCATCAGCATTGATGCGCTGCTGTGGCCGGCGAGCAACGCAGTACCGGCAAGCAGCAACAGGTGAACGGCACAGTGGATCATCGCAGCCAGTACGGCGACCAGTGGCAAGATCTCGACTGGAAAAACGATTTTCTTGATGAAATTCTGGTTGGCGATGAGCAGGCGTGGGCTGCTGGTGATGACCTCAGAGAAGGGCGTGAACACCGCCAGTCCGCAGTAAATGAACAAAGCCATCTCCATGCCGTCGCGGCTTGATTCTGCCTCACTCCAGCGGCCGCCGAAGACACCGCCAAAGACCATCGTGAAGGCGAGTAGCAGTAACAACGGGTAAAGGAAGGACCAACCAACCCCGAGCAGCGAACCACGGTACTTGACTAGGACCTCGCGCTTGACCAATTGACCGATCAGGTAATGGTATCTGATGAGCCGGATGATTGCGAACTGGGGATTTGATGGGGCAGAAGTGTTGGACATGTGGGCGGTCAGCGGTTCGGCTACGGCTTGCTCGCCCTCGTGGGAAGATGCGCTGAGGCGTTCAGCCTGGGGCTGCAGGGATCTTTGGTGTTGCTCCGAAGCGACTGTTCTGACTTCGGGCAGATGATCACCTCGAACATGTTTCATTGTCGCACACTGACGTGCCTTGATCGGGTGGCGCATGTCTGCTGAGCGAAACGAAAGGTCCTTTCGAGTGCCGTGTCGAGATCGGTCCACATGTCGAGGCCGAGTTCGTTGCGGGCGCGCTGGATGTCGGGAACGTAACGTGCCGGGGGATTGCCGTCAGGCTCGCAGCGCCGTTTGACAGGGACCCCGCCGGCGATGTCGGCAACCCTGGCGGCAAGGGAGCCGATGCTGATCGCTTGATCGGAGCCAACATTGTATGGCCGCGCTGGAGGGGCATCGAGAAGAATCTTAAGTAGCCAGATCACCAGATCTCCGGCATAAAGATAGCTGCGTAGCGCGGTACCGTCGCCGCGTACTACGATTGGGCCAGCAGAGAGTGCATCACCGATGAAATTACCAGCGGCGAAATGCGCGTCGAGCGGCTGGAATGCTCCGACGAAGGCGAATCCGCGAGCAATCTTCACCGGCAGGCTGGAGGCGGCGGCGAGAAACTCCGCAGCGCGCTTGCCCTCGCCGTAGGCCGAATCAGCGCTGTGTGGACAGGGCGCGCCGCCATAGTCCTCGCTGACATGAGTGAGTTCCGAGGGTTGGCGGCCATAAACGGCGCCTGAACTGGTCAGCAGCATTGCGCACGTTCCTGCCTGGTCGGCGAGTTCGAGCACTCGCCGGGTGCCGGCGACAATGGTATCAAACATTTTCAGCGGGCGTGCGCGGTTGAGTTGTTCGCTGGCCGCAGTAGCGGCGTGGATGATCAGCGGGTAGCCGCCAGGGGGCAGGGCGAAGTCACGTACATCGCCGCGCCACCAGTCGAGAGCCGCGTATTGGGACAGTGCCGGTGCTCGGGCGGCAAAGGCTTCAGGGGAACGACTCAGCACGGTAATGCGCAGCCCTAACCGCAAGCGATCGTCAGCGTGAGTCAGTGCTTCCAGCAACCAGCGGCCGAAAAATCCTGTGCCGCCAGTAACGAACAGCCGTTCGCCAGCCATGCGCCGGAATAGGGACTCACCACGATCGAGGATGGCGTCGAGATCTGCAACGAGCAGATGCCCATTGTAACACCCCGGAGTATTCACAACCCGACCCCCATGAATTCGCCAATCCGTTTGGTGACGAATTCAAGCATTTCTTCCGTCAGCCCCGGCCACAGTCCAATCCAGAAGGTATCGTTCATGACCCTGTCAGTCTCGGTCAAGGTTCCTGCGACGCGGAAGCTGCGTCCGGCCATATACGGCTGCCGGGTCACGTTGCCGGCGAAGAGCAAGCGTGTGCCGATGCGGTATTGATCAAGATAGGCGAGCAGGTCTACCCGCGTGCACCTGGCTTTCGGCTTGAGCGTCAGCGGAAAACCGAACCAGGACGGGTCGCTGTCGGGCGTCGCTTCGGGTAGAACCAAGAACTCGGAGCAATCGCCAAGGCGCTGGATCAGGTACGCATAGTTCCTTTTTCTCGCGGCGATGAAGTGCGATAACTGGTCCATCTGCGCGAGTGCGCATGCGGCTTGCATGTCAGTGATCTTGAGGTTGTAGCCGAGCTGCGAGTAGGTGTACTTGTGGTCATAGCCGAAGGGCAGGTCGCCGTGCTGCTGGGCGAAGCGCTTGCCGCAGGTGTTGTCGCAGCCGGTGGCGCAATAGCAGTCACGTCCCCAGTCGCGCAGCGATTCGAGAATTTTCTTCAGTTGCGGGTTGCGCGTAAAAACTGCGCCGCCCTCGCCCATGGTGATATGGTGCGCGGGGTAGAAGCTCAACGTCCCGATGTCGCCAAAAGTTCCCACCAGGTAGCCATCATGGCTTGATCCAAGCGCATCACAGCAGTCTTCGATCAGCCAGAGCCCATGCTTTTTGGCAATCCGGCAGACCTCGCGCAGGTTGAAGGGGTTGCCCAGCGTGTGAGCGAGCATGATCGCTCTTGTCCGGGTGGAGATGGCGCTTTCGATCTGGCCGACATCAATGTTGTAGGTCGGCAGCGTGACGTCGACAAAGACCGGCACACAGCCATTCTGCAGGATCGGATTGATGGTAGTCGGAAAGCCTGCCGCGACCGTGATGACTTCGTCGCCCGGTTTGATGGCGCGGTCACCCAGGCTCGGCGCGGTGAGCGCACTGAAGGCCAGCAGGTTGGCAGAGGAGCCCGAGTTGGTGGTAAGTACGTGTTCAACGTTCAGGAAACGCCCGAGCCGTTGTTCGAATTCGTCGTTGAAGCGCCCGCTGGTCAGCCAGCCATCCAGTGCAGCATCGACCATGTGGCGGATCTCGCTGCCGCCAATCACCTTGCCAGCGGCCGGGATCGCGCTGATGCCGGGGCGAAAGGCCGGCGCCGACTGCGCCTCACAGGCATGGCGCTCGACGAGTTCGAGGATCTGTCGTCGTAATTCGTCAGTGCTCATGTCACGAACGGGTTTCCTGAGTCATGGGAATATTCCCGGCAACATTCCCGGCAATAGCGGTCGATTTGTCGTCTGGAAATGGTGTCGATATCTGCGCCGCTCAAGTGTGCGCGGTACCAGTCGACGGTCATCCGCAGGGTCGTATCGAGCGACCAGCGCGGCTGCCAGCGCAGCGCCGAGATCGCTTTCGAGGCGTCGAGCCGGAGGCAGTGTGCTTCCTGTGGATGAGAGGCCTGATCGCTGACCCAGGCCGCTTCCTCCCCCCAGAGGCCGGCCAGCTTGTCGATGACCTGTTCGACGCGGTGTTGGTCGGGCGGACCGAAGTTCCAGGCTCCGGCGAAAGCCGTTCCCTTTTTGCATAGTTGCTCGGCCAGCAGCAGATATCCGGCCAGTGGCTCAAGGACATGCTGCCATGGGCGGATCGCCTGGGGATGACGCACTGGTAACGGACGCTGGTCCACAAAGGCGCGGATGGCGTCCGGGATCAATCGGTCCGGCGACCAGTCGCCACCGCCGATGGCATTGCCTGCGCGCGCCGTCGCCACGGCGGCACCGTGTCCGGCAGGGTCGGCCGGCTTGAAAAAGGAAGCGCGATACGCGGCGGTGACGAGTTCGACGCAGCCCTTGCTGCTGCTGTACGGATCGCATCCGCCGAGCGGGTCGCTTTCGCGATGGGCCTCGCCTTCACGGTTTTCGTAACACTTGTCGCTGCTGACGACGACGACCGCCTGTACTCCGGGCGTCTGGCGAACGGCTTCGAGCAGATGGACCGTGCCCATGACATTGCTGGAATAGGTTTCGGCCGGGTCAGCATAGGAGGGGAGGACCCAGGCTTGTGCTGCGAGATGGAAGACGACTTGCGGCGGGTGGTCGGTGAAGGCCCGGCGCAGCCGTTCAGAATCCCGGATGTCGGCGAAAATGGACACCATCTGCCTGGCGAAGCCAGCGATTTCGAACAGGTTGGGTTGCGTACCCGGTGGCAGCGCATAACCGACCACTCTGGCACCCATGGATTGCAGCCACATGGCAAGCCAGCTCCCCTTGAAACCGGTATGGCCGGTAAGCAGGACGCGCCGGTCTTTCCAGAAGGCAGGCTGGATCACCAGTTCTTCCATGGAGCAGTCCCCGAGGCCCAGAGTTCTTCGAGATGATTCCTGTCCCGCAGCGTATCCATTCCCTGCCAGAAGCCATCATGTCGCCACACGGCGAGCTGGCCGGTCTGCGACAGACGTTCGACCGGCCCGGCTTCCCACAGGCACGAATCTCCATCGATCAGTTCGAGAACGCTGGGGTGGAGAACGAAGAATCCGCCGTTGATCTCTCCGCCATCCCCCGCCGGTTTTTCCCGGAAGGCAAGAACGCGATCGCCAGCAATCTCGAGTGCGCCAAAACGACCGGGCGGGGTCACTGCAGTGACGGTCGCGCGGACTCCCTGCCGGCGATGGAAGTCGATCGCTCCGCTGATGTTGATGTTGCCCACGCCATCGCCGTAGGTGAAGCAGAAGAGTTCCTCGTTTTCGACATGCGCGCGCACGCGTCGCAGGCGCCCACCCGTCTGCGTGGCATCGCCGGTGTCGATCAGCGTGACCCGCCAGGGCTCGGCGTGTCGCTGGTGGACTTCCATCCGGTTGGTCGCCATGTCGAAGGTGACATCCGACATGTGCAGAAAGTAATTCGCGAAATACTCCTTGATGACATAGCCGCGGTAGCCCAGGCAGATCACGAAGTCGTTGATCCCGTGACTGGCATAGATTTTCATGATGTGCCAGAGGATGGGCTTGCCGCCGATTTCAACCATCGGTTTTGGCCGGACGATGGTTTCTTCCGCCAGCCGGGTGCCCGCACCGCCAGCAAGAATCACTGCCTTCATCCGCGCCTGGACTGCGTCAGCAGAAACCCCGGACCGGTCAGGCCAGTGCGGACAGGATCGTGCGGGTAGGGTGTGTGTGGCATGCAACGAAGAATAACGCGATCTACCGCAGCGTGCCAGCGGGAACTCAACGGATGCTCCCCGTCACTCTGGCAGTAGCCGCACTACAATGTCGACTTCACCGAGAGCCTTGATAGGGAGGAGGCGCAGGCATGCAGCTGACACGTTCCCGCCTGGCCGGCTTGTTCCTGGCCCTGCTTGCCCTGTTTGCCGGCCTCTGGTGGCTATCCTGGCACGACGATACGCTGGCGCGCGCGCGCACCGACGCTGGCCTGCGCATCGGCTATGCGGTGGAACCACCTTACGCCTTTCTAACGGCCGACGGTGAGGTCACCGGCGAAGCACCGGAAATCGTTCGCCATGTCGCCGCACAACTGGGAATCAAGCACATCGAATGGCGGCAAGTGGAGTTCGGCAAGCTGATCGACGCACTCGAGGCCGGTCAGATCGACGTCATCGCGGCGGGCATGTTCATCACCCCAGAGCGCGAGGAACGGGTGCGCTTCTCGGTACCTACCCTGCAGGTTCATCCCGGTTTGCTGGTGGCCCGCGGCAATCCCAAGCGGATTTCGTCCTACCGCGAGGCGGCCGCACGCGACGACGTCTTCATTGCCGTGCTGGCCGGCGCGGTGGAAGAGCGGATTCTTCGGCAACTGGGAGCACCGGACGAACGCCTGGTGGTGGTTCCGGATGCACCAACCGGCCGCCAGGCGATCGAGACCGGACTGGCCGATGCCTTGCTGCTGTCCGAACCCACCGTGCGCTGGATGGCACACCAGGCGGAGCTGGGACAGACCGAAAGCGTCGAGACCAGTTTCCAGGCCGGTGAAGCCGAAGCCTATGGGCGTCCCGCTTTCGCGTTCCGATCGGATGACCAAGGCCTGTGGGAAGTCTGGAATGTTGCCTTGCAGGCCTATTTGCACAGTCCCGAGCACACCGCCCTGCTGGCCCGTCTGGGCCTGGCTCCGGAGCCGAAGCGCGAGCGGGTGCCGCAGGGAGCGACGCCCAAATGAACGACGCCATGTGCCTGCCCATGCAAGATGGCCCTCGCCGCTCGGGTGGCCGGATCGTCGCCGCCATTCTGCTGGGGCTGTGCATCATCGCCTTGTTGAGCTGGCTGCACTATGAGCAACGCCGGGCCCTGCAGCAGGCGACCCGGCACGTTCAGGAACTCCGGCAAGCCCAGGTCGAGCTGGCGAAAGGTTTCCTGCAGATCAGTCTCGCCGGAACGTCCGGTTCTTCCTTCAGCCAGCACACCGGGCTGGCTTTGTTGCAACAGTCCGTGCTCTCGTTCGAACGATCGCTGGATCAGCTTGGCGTCCTGGATGGCGTCGAAGCCGAGGCCTTCCGGCGTAGCGCCGAGGCCTTTCGTGCCCGCCTGGCGGCCTGGCGGCAGGCCCCTGCGACCGATCAGCGTGGCCTGGTGGCGCTGCGCATCGCCTTTGCCGATCTCGAGCGGCGGACAGATCGGGTCGATCATGCCGCACGGCGCTACATCGAAACCCTGAACGCCCACAACGAACAGACCTATACGTTCAGCCTGCTGGGATCGGTCCTGTCTCTGTGTCTGATCGTCGGGATCATCCTCAAGATCACCGGCGATGAACGCCGCTCTCTGAAAGAACGGCAAAAAGCCCTGGAGTTGCTGGCCGCCATCGCCGAATCCACCGAAGACGCCATCTTCGCCAAGGACAACGAGGGCCGTTATCTGCTGTTCAACCGGGCCGCCAGTCGTTTCGTCGGCAAGTCTGCCGAGACGATGCTGGGTCGCGACGACCGTGATCTATTCCCGGCCGAACAGGCGGAAATGCTCATGCAGGTCGGTCGGCAGGTGATGCGGCAGGAAAGGATTCTGACCCAGGAAGAGGCGCTCGACACCGCGGTTGGCGCCAGGGTTTTCCTCGCAACCAAGGGGCCTCTGCGGGATGGCGAAGGGCGGGTGATCGGCATTTTCGGCATCTCCCGCGACATCACCGAACAGAAGCTCGCGGAGCGGGAGATCGAGCGTCAGGTGCTCCGCCTCAAGGCGGCCGAAGAAGCCTTGCGCGAACTCAACGCGACGCTGGAAATGCGCGTCGCTGAACGTACTGCCGAACTCGCTGCGCTCAACCAGTCGCTGGAGAGTTTTGTCTATTCCACGTCGCACGACCTGAAGGCACCGCTGCGCGGTATCGAGGGTTACAGCCGGCTGCTCGCGGAAGATTACGGCGACCGCCTGAACGACGAGGGGCGCCTGTTCATCGCCAATATCTGCAACGGGATTGCGCGCATGCACGAGCTGATCGACGATCTGCTGACCTACTCGCGCATGGAGCGGTGCAAGCTGGAGAGAACGCACGTGGATCTGCCGAGCCTGGTGGCTGGCGTGCTGGCTGAACGCCGCGAGGAGATCACCGCGCGTGCCGTCGCCGTCGTCCAGGCGGTTCCTCCCCTGGCCGTTTGCGCTGACGTTGAGGGGCTGCAACTGGTGTTGCGCAACCTGATCGAGAATGCACTCAAGTTCAGTCTCGAAGGGTCGGCGCCGCGCATCGAGATCGGCGCGCGCCAGGATGAAAAGACGGTGACGCTGTGGATCAGCGACAGCGGTATCGGCTTCGATATGAAGTACCATGAGCGAATATTCGAGATCTTCCAGCGTCTGCACCGACTGGAAGACTATCCCGGTACGGGCATCGGCCTGGCGCTGGTCAAGAAAGCCATGCAACGCATGGGTGGCCGGGTCTGGGCGGAAAGCGTGCCGGGGCAGGGGGCAAGCTTCTACGTGCAATTGCCCAAGTGAAGGAGAATGACATGATCCTTGAGCGGCCACTGCGCAGCTCTGCGAGGCGCAAATGATGAGCTCCTTCGCATGCCACCCACCGATCCTGCTCGTCGAAGACAGTCCGGTCGATGTAGACCTCAGCATGCGTGCCTTTTCCCGCCGCAAACTCGTCAATCCCGTGCTGGTGGCGCGGGACGGCGAGGAGGCACTGGCCTGGATTCCGCGCTGGGAAGCCGGCGAGTTGAAGCCGGCGGTGATCCTGCTCGACCTCAAGCTGCCGCGTGTCGATGGCCTTACGGTATTGCGCGAGCTGAAAATCCATCCTGGCCTGCAGCGCATCCCGGTGGTCATCCTGACCACTTCGAAAGAAGACCGCGACATCAATGGTGCGTATGACCTTGGTGCCAATTCCTACATCGTCAAACCGGTCGATTTCGAGAAGTTCATGCACGTGGCCCAGCAGATCGAGCTGTACTGGTGCGTGACCAACGAACTGCCGAGGTAAGTGCGATGCGGGTGCTCTACATCGAGGACTGCGCCAGCGACGTCGACCTGGTCCGGCGTGCGCTCGCCAGATCGGCGCCGGAATTCGAGATCGAGGTGGCGCCGACGCTCAGCGAGGGGGTTGCCAGGCTGACCAGTGGCGCGCCGTTCGACCTGCTGCTCGCCGATCTTTCGCTGCCCGATGGCTCTGGCCTGGAGGCGCTGTCCTGGGTTCGCGAACGCGAGCTGCCGCTGGCCGTGGTCATCCTCACCGGCTCGGGCGACCCGCAGGCGGCCGTGCGCGCACTCAAGGCCGGGGCCGACGATTATCTGGTCAAGCGCGACGACTACCGGAAGCGTCTGCCGCGCACCCTGGCGACCGCACTGACCCGCTTCCGCGACGGCGTCAGGCGCCGCAGTCACCGGCTGCGCGTGCTCTACGTCGAACACGCCCGCTTCGACGTGGACCTGCTGCGCCGTCATCTCGTCCAGCACGCACCCCATATCCAGCTGAGCGCGCTGGGCAACGCCGAGGAAGCGCTGTCGCAACTGCCGTGCAGCGCCGCCGAGGCGGCCGAGTGGGACGTGCTGCTGATCGACTACCGCTTGCCCGGCATGGACGGTCTCGAACTGACCAATGTGCTGCGCGCAGAACGCGGCCTGTCCATCCCGATTGTCCTGGTCACCGGCCAGGGCAGCGAGGATGTTGCCGCCAGCGCCCTGCATCTTGGGGCGGACGATTGCCTGGCCAAGCACGCGGGCTATCTGCACGAACTCGTCGCCACCATTGAAAGGGTCGAGCGCCAGGCGGCGCTGGCGCGCGAAAGCGCGCGCCTGCACGACACCAGTCAGCGTCTCTCGCACCTGCTCGAGACCAGCCCGACGATCCTCTACAGTCTGCGGGTCGAGGCCGGGACGCAGCGACTGGTATGGGTCAGCGACAACATCACTCGCCTGTTGGGGTACCCGCCGGCAGAGGCCCTGGCTCCGCAGTGGTGGTACTCCCATCTCTATCCCGATGATCGCCTGGCGGCGCTGGCCGGGCACGCGCTGTTGTCTGCCCGAGACCACCATGTCCATGACTACCGGTTCTTCAACGGCGCCGGCGAGGTGATCTGGCTGCGCGACGAACTACGCCTGCTGCGCGACACCCAGGGCCGCCCGCAGGAAGTCGTCGGCGCCTGGCTCGATGTCAGCGAGCAGAAGCTGGCTGAGGCGGTGCAACTGGCACGCAACGCGGTGCTCGACCAGATCCTGGCCAATCGGCCGTTGCCGGACATCCTGCACGACATTGCTCGCCGCCTGGAAGCGATTGCAGCGGCGATGCGCGTCTCGATCCTGTTGCTCGATGCGCGCGACGGCCGCCTGTACAACGCTGCGGCGCCAAGCCTGCCGGCCTTCTTCAATGCGGCGGTGGACGGACTGGAAGCCGCCGAGGGGAATGGCTCCTGCGGCACGGCGGCCTGCCTGGGCGAGCCAGTGATCGTCGCCGACATCGACCGCCACCCGTATTGGGCGGCATATCTGGAGTTGACCCGGCGTGCCGGCGTGCACGCCTGCTGGTCGCTGCCCTTCAAGGATGAAACCGGACGCGTGCTGGGAACCTTCGGCATCTATTATGCCGCACCGCGCGAACCGTCTTCCGCCGAACTCGGGCTGATCGAGGAGTTCGCCCGCATCACCAGCCTGGCAGTGCAAAAGGTGCGTGCCAGCAATTCCTTGCGGCAATCCGCAGCAGTTTTCGAAAACACCCGTGACGGCGTGTTGATCACCGACCTGACCCCACGCATCGTTGCCGTCAATCGTGCCTTCAGTGAGATCACCGGTTACGCCGAGGCCGAGGTGCTGGACCGCAATCCCTCGCTAATGAAGTCCGGCCACCACGAGCGCGCCTTCTATCAATCGCTGTGGGCGAGTCTGCGCCAGACCGGCCACTGGCAGGGCGAACTCTGGAACCGGCGCAAGAATGGCGAAATCTACCCGCAATGGCTGACCATCAGCAGCGTTCGCGATGCCCAGGGAGAAGCCGCCAACTATGTCGGCGTGTTCACCGACATCAGCCAGATCAAGAAATCGCAGGATCGCCTCGAGCATCTGGCCCATTACGATCCGCTCACTGATCTGCCCAACCGCCTGCTCGCGCAATCGCGCCTGCAGCATGCGATCGAACGCGCCGCGCGGCACGGCTACCGTGTCGCCGCCCTGTATATCGATCTCGACCGCTTCAAGACGGTCAACGACAGTCTGGGTCATCCCGTCGGTGACGAATTGCTTGCCGCCCTGGCGCAACGACTGTGTATGCGCCTGCGCGACGAAGACACGCTGGCGCGTCTGGGTGGCGACGAGTTTCTGCTGGTGCTGGAACAGGTGCTCCTCCCGGAACATGCCGCGGGCGTGGCACAATCGGTGATCGAACTGCTCGCCGAGCCTTTCAAACTGTCCGTGGGCCAGGAGGTGTTCGTCGGATCGAGCATCGGGATCAGCCTGTTCCCGGATGACGCCACCTCGGTGACGGAGCTGATCCAGCACGCCGACACGGCCTTGTATCAGGCCAAGGAATCCGGCCGCAGTGCCTACAGCTTCTACACACCGGCGCTGACCCTGGTGGCCAATCAGCGACTCGCCATGGAGGTCCGCCTGCGCCGGGCGCTGAACCAGGGCCAATTCGAGTTGCATTTCCAGCCCCAGATCGATCTTGCCAGCAGCGCCCTGATCGGCTGCGAAGCGCTGGTACGCTGGCGGGACCCCGAACAGGGCCTGGTTTCACCGGCCAGCTTCATTCCGCTGGCGGAGGAGACCGGCCTCATCGTGCCGCTCGGTGAATGGGTGCTGCGGCAGGCCTGCCGCCAGGCCCGCGCCTGGTGCGACGCCGGCCTGCCCGCGCTGGTGATGGCGGTCAACCTGTCGGTTCGCCAGATGAAGCAGACGGAACTGCCAGCGCGTGTGGCGATGATCCTCCAGGAAAGCGGTTTGCCGGCCGCGCAACTGACGCTGGAGCTGACCGAAAGCATGATCATGGAACAGGGGGAGCAGGCGCTGGCGATGATGCATGCCCTGAAGTCGCTGGGACTGGGCCTGTCGATCGATGATTTCGGTACCGGCTACTCGTCGCTGGCCTACCTGAAACGTTTCCCGATCGACGAACTGAAAATCGACAGGAGCTTCGTCCGCGACATTCCCGACGACCCGGACGACATGCAGATTGCCAGCGCCATCATCGGCATGGCGCGCGGCCTCAACCTCCGGGTTCTCGCCGAAGGCGTGGAAACCGCGGCGCAGCGGGATTTTCTGCTGGCGCAGGGTTGCCACGCCTATCAAGGCTTTCTCTGCAGTCGACCGGTGCCGGCAGCGCAGTTCGCCGAGCTGGCAAGCAGGCAGCAAGCGGCTCATCGACAGGCTTTTTCAGCCGCACACCCGTGAGAGAAGACCTGCCTGATGAAGCCGTGCGCATCACCGGCGTCATTCTCGCGGGCGGGCGCGGTCGCCGCATGGGCGGCGTGGACAAGGGACTGCAGGAACTGCGCGGGCGGCCGCTGCTGGCCTGGGTCATCGAGCGCTTTGGTCCGCAGGTCGACGAACTGCTGATCAACACCAATCAGAACGGCGATCGCTACGCCGTTTTCGGCCACCGCGTCCTTTCCGACCAGATCCCCGGTTTCGCTGGTCCGCTGGCCGGTGTGCACGCCGCGCTGATGGCGGCGACGCACTCGCTGTTGGCCACCGCTCCCTGCGACGCACCGTTCCTGCCGGACGATCTGGTTCTTCGCCTGCTGCAGGCCCTGACCGCGAGCGGCGCCAATCTCGCCGTCGCCCGCACCCTCGACCAGCCGCAACCGGTATTCTGCCTGTGCCGGCGTGATGTCCTGCCGTCGTTGAGCGAATACCTGGAAAGCGGTGGGCGCCGCGTCGATCGCTGGCACGCGAAGCTGCAGGTGGTCGAGGTGGCTTTTGATGACCAGGCCGAGGCTTTCGAGAACATCAACAGCCGCGAGGAACTGGATCGCGTCGAGGGGTCTGGTGCCGGATAGTCCGCGTGTCGGCGTGCCGTGAACATCATTCCAGGCACCTGCGCCTCCGGCAATTTACCTGCGCGATGGGTGCCTGCCCCGGACTGGGTCGGGGCAGGGCTGCGGCGCTAGCGGAGTAGTGACAAAGGGTCTGTCGCCGCTCTTACTGCTGAGGACGCCGCCGGACACAGGCCAGCCCGAGCAGCGACGGCGCCAGTAAGGCCAAGGTTCCGGGCAGCGGGATCACATTTTCGAGTCTGAGGTTGTCGAAAGCCGTACCACCGTTAAAGTCGCGTTGTCCGGTCACCACGATTTCGTCAATAATCACGCCGGCCAGATTGACCGCCGGACTGGTGGTATAGCCGCCGCTGGCGACCAGAATATCCGTGGCCTGGAGGATTCCGCCAAGGTATCCCCTCAGCGTCACGGTGGCGGGCGATGGATATTCCAGTTCGACGTCGATCGAGGTGAACTTGAATGTTCCACCGCCGGTCCGCTTGACATCGAGATTGCCTGTAGAGGGATTGCCGGCAAGGCCTTCGAGTTCGTTGGCGCTGCCGCCAGCACCGTTACCGCTAGCATCAAGGAAGAGGCCGTTCACTACCAGGTCGAAGCCGGCCTCGGCCGAACTGCTGAAATTGATTCCAGTCCCGCCAGGAATGCCCTCGAAGGTCAGTACGGCAGACTGGGCCGTCGAGGCCAGTCCCATGCAAGTCACGAAAGCGGTGGCGATGATTGTTCTTGAATTGAGGGTTTTCATGAGTTGTCCTTCAAAAGGATGAATCTTGGATGGGTAGAGGTTGTGAATTGGGCCGCCGTGGCCTGACGTCATTAAAGCAATTGATGTGCCAGCAATAGAATATTTTTATTTAATGGCGTTTTCTTTCCCAGCCATGACCTGGGGAGTGGGGGGTGTAAAGAATTCCGACAAGATCTTTCTTGCCTCGCCCAGCTCGGATGGACCTTCCCAGCACCCTCGATTGAGAAGGCGCTGCTCGTACTCGCCGAATGGCCGATCGCAATGGCCGGATCAGACTGGAAGCGGTCGTTCAGATTTCGTAGGCTACTGGCTGCCACCGACCCACAGCGGTCATCGAGCCTTGGGAGCGTCGGATGACCCGTCCTGCGCCCTCAGCGGACATTCGCTTCGCAAGTGAACAATCGTTCCCGTCTCCAATAGATGGCATCACCATTACCCCGATGCCCGCCCGTGCGCCCTCGCTCTGGGAGATGCAGGGCGCCACCGTGGGCGAGGACGATCCCCAGGCTCAATCGGCGCCTGAGCACGAATTCGATCAGCGCGTCGCCTGGTAGGTGCTGGATGGAAGTAGCCATGCGCAAAGGTCCAGACTGAAGCAAGACGAGTTGACATCGCCCGTCGTGGGAGGACTCGTGCCACAGGCGCTGAGCCGGGCGGGATTCGGATGACTTTTCAGGGGTTCATGGGACCCAATTAGAGATTGACGCCCCTTGACGGAGGCTCATATACTTTTCATGGCGCCGTTGGATTTCCTATCCTTAATAGCCGACTACGGAGATAAGTCATGCTGCGGCAACCAGTCTTACGTTCAGCCGGGCGCGACCCTGCTATGCGGGGGAAATCCCTCGTGCCATCAGACGGGCGGCGCGCGGACTTCGCCGCGCCGTTGCTGCGCCGGACGGCCTGTGCCTGTGGCGGCAGCTGCCCCCGCTGTGCCGGTCGCTTACCGCCAGGCCTGCCGCTGAGCCAGCCTGGGGATGCACTGGAGCGCGAAGCCGACCGAATGGCGGAGCGCGTCCTGCGCCGCGCCGTTCCGGACGCGACGAGTGCGGCGAACGCGGCGAACGCGGCGATACCGGCGCTGCCTGGGCCGGCCGCTGCTGAGGCTGTCGGGGAAGTTCTACGCTCGCCCGGCACGCCGCTGGACGGTGAGCTGCGAGCCTGGATGGAGCCGCGCTTTGGCCACGACCTGGCCGCGGTGCGGGTGCACACGGATGCGGTCGCCGCGCGCTCGGCACGCGCCGTCAACGCGCTGGCGTACACTGCGGGAGAGCACCTGGTGTTCGCCGACGGTCAGTATCGCCCGGCCACTGACTCGGGGCGCGCCTTGCTTGCGCACGAGCTGGCGCACGTGGTTCAGGGCCGCGCGGCGGGTTTGCCGCGCCTGCTGCGCAGCGTCGCCAGTTGGTCGAATTGCCCGGATGGGGTCAACAGCGCTCCGGACGACGCACGCCTGGCGCTGGCCACGGTCGATTCCCGAGCCGCCGAGATCGCCGCCAACGCCGCCGCGCTGCTCGGCGCGCAGCCGCCGGCGGCAGAGACGCTGGCCGCCTTCGAAGCGCGCTTTGGGCTACCGCCCGAAGTGCGCGGCGGTTTCCTGAACCGGCTCACCGGCCGCGTGCGGCCCGACCACGACACCGCGCTCGGCGAAGAGCTACGAATTCTTGCTCGCCGTTATTCGCTGGTCGCGGGACTGCTGGCGCAGCCGATCCAGTACGTCTGCGCCGGTGACCCGGCTTCGATAGCCCGCGCCCGCGTGCCCAACTGCGAGGCGTTCGCCTGGTCGCGTCGTGGCAGCGGCAGTATGGTTCTTTGCCCCGGTTTCTGGGATGAAATCGCCGACGACGACAGTCGCTCGGCCGTCGTCCTGCACGAGTCGGTGCACATCCTTTGGGGCCGCAACAACCCCCCCGAGCGCGGCGAAATCCGCGACCGGACGGCGGCGGGTCCGGGCGGTGCCTACGTGAACGCCCACTGCTACGACGAACTCGCGGCTGCGTTGATGGGCACAGGCACTCCGCGGGTGCGTTGCACGCCGCCGGCTTGATTGGTGTCACCGCACTCGATTTCACCGGACCAAGCTCCGCTCCTGCCTTGAAATGGATGCCTCTCAGATCACCTTCTGCGCGCGCAAGCCGGCGATCTCGTCGGCGCTGAAACCGTTCTCGCGCAGAATCTCCTCGCTGTGCTCGCCGGCACCCGGTGGCGGCAGACGGGCTGCAAAAGGCAGTTCACTGATCTTGAAGGGCGGTGCGAACTGCTTGACGCCGGCGACCTCGACGATCATTCCGCGCGCCTGCAACTGTTCGTTCTGCAGGCTCTCCTCGAAACGCAGCACCGGCGTGACGCAGCAATCGACGCGCTCGAACAGCGCCGTCCATGCGGCGAAGCTGCGCTTTGCGAAAGCGGCTTCGAGTTCGTGGCGGATGCGCTGGCCTTCGGCGCCGGTCGCGAAAGCGAAAGGCTTGAGGTCCGGGCGGTCGATGGCCGTGCACAGCATCTCCCAGAACTTCGGTTCCATCGCACTGACCGCCAAGTAGCGGCCATCGCTGCTTGCATAGACCCCGTAGCTGGGCATGCCGCCGGAGAGCACGTCCTCGCCGCGGGGCAAGGCCTGGCCGAGCCCGAGTACCGCCAGCAAGGGAAAGATCGTGTGCGCGAAAACCGCGTCGGTCATCGCCACGTCGACGTAGCGGCCGCGGCCACTGCCGCGGGCATCGTGGACGGCCGCGAGGACGCCGACCAGCGCACTCAAGGAGCCGCCGAGCAGGTCGCCGATCTGGAAGTTGGGCACCGCCGGGGCGCCGCCAGCGACGCCGATCTGGTCGAGCAGACCGCAATAGCCGAGGTAGTTGAGATCGTGGCCGGCACGGTCACGATACGGCCCGTCCTGCCCATAGCCGGTGATCGCGCAGTACACGATGCGCGGGTTGATCGCGCACACCGCCTGGTAGCCGATCCCGAGCTTGTCTACCACGCCGGGGCGAAAGCCTTCGAGGATGACATCGGCGGTCGCTGCGAGGCGCAGGAATGCCGCGACACCGGCAGCCTGCTTGAGGTCGAGGGTGAGGCTGCGCTTGTTGCGGTTCACGAGCTGAAAGTAGCTGATGTCGCCGTGCACCGCACCGGCGCTGCGCGCGTAGTCACCGGCGCCGGTATCTTCGATCTTGATCACGTCGGCGCCGAGGTCGGCGAGGTGCATGCTGGCCAGAGGCCCCGGCAAGAGTCGTGTCAGGTCGAGTACACGCAGGCCGGCGAGAGGGGGAGAACGCATGGGAATGGGCTTTCGGGAAAGTGTTTTGCGGGGGAAAAAGGCTTGAGGGGCTCATTTTCCGGGATAATCGCGGCCTGTTCGAGGTTTGTACTTGCCACGCTCCAAAAAAGTCGGTCGGCTGCCGGGACAACAGGCGACCTCGTGCTTTTTGGAATCATGGCGTTAGGCCGGACTCAGGGCCAGCAAAACAAGCCGCTGCGGTAGTTGTTCGGGATTTTGATTGTGCCGGAAATCGCCTTTAGCCGCTTTGAGCGGCTCTCACATAATGAAAGCCCCCGGCTTTGCCGGGGGATGGTTACTGCTTCAGCCATCTGGGCAAACCGACCTCGCCGCCGCACCTCGTGCCGGCACGCGGACCGCCCCTATGGGAGATGCCGGGCGCCAATCCCGGCGCACTCGATCCCCTATTTCAACCGGCACCAGACTACGAGTTCGATCAGAGGATCGCGCGGTAACCGGGCACCAGCCGACGAGTGCGCACATCCGCCTGGAGAAACTCGTGCAGCAGGCTCCCGGACAGAGATTTCAGAACATGCGCTCGTCGTTTCGACGATTGACCGAGATTCCATGGCCCCGGATACCCTCGGAAAATGGCATTCAAATTCCTATCCGTATCACTGCTGTTTGCGCCGAAGCCCGAAGACACTGCCAAGCGCTGTGGCGAGGAGTAGCAAGCTGCCAGGCTCCGGAACTGGATCAGGAGTAAGGAGGTAAGCATGACCGTTATTCCCATTGGCAACAATCTGGCCGCTATCGTTGATGCCGTGAGCATCAGTTAGCGTAGTACCAATCCCCGGTGACAGTAAGTCGTTCAGGTCGTACATTAGCCCGTCAGAATACAGGAAGGCGTGGTAGTCAGCATCGCCGGAAATATTGGAGGTGCCCACGACCTGCCCGAGGGCGTTGATGCCTTTACCATCACTGTACGTGCCGCCCAAAGTGCCTAGGTCCGTCATGATGCCGCTGAAATACAGGAAGGCGTGCCAGCTAGCCTCGCCGGTCGTGGAGGAAAAGCCCGTGACCTGTCCACTGGCGTTGATGCCCCAGCCGTCACTGTACGTCCCGCCCAAAGTGCCTAGGTCCGTCATGATGCCGCCGGAATACAGGAAGGCGTGCCGGCTAGCATCGCCGGTCGTGGAGGAAGAGCCCGTGATTTGCCCGACGGAGTTGATGCTAGTGGCGCGACTTTCCACCCCGCCCAGAGTGCCCAGGTCCGTCATGGTGCCGCCGGAATACAGGAAGGCGCGCTCGGTAAAATCGGTTGTGTGGGACCAGCCCACGACCTGCCCGCTGGCGTTGATGCTGTGGCCGAGACTGTACGCCCCGCCCAGAGTGCCCAGGTCCGTCATGGTACTGCCGGAATACAGAAAGGCGTGACGGTCACTACCGACCTGGGTATATTGGCCCGTGACCTGCCCGCTGGCGTTGATGCCGAAGCCGACACTGGACGTCCCGCCCAGAGTGCCCAGGTCCGTCATGCTGCCGCTGGAATACAGAAAGGCGTGAGGGTTACCACCGACCTGTTGGGTTTCGCCCGTGACCTGCCCGCTGGCGTTGATGCCGAGGCCAGTAGTGGCTCCACCCAAGTCGATGGCCGTGTAGGTGGGTACCGCGGCGGCCAGGGCCGGCAGGCAGGATGCGACCACAAGGGCGCTCCGAAGAAAACTGCTTCTGTTCATGAATTCCTCACAATTCTTGGTCATTATTAACAGATATCGTCCCAATCCAACAGCAACCAGGTCGCGTGGCCATAGAGGCCGTCGGCACCGATGAAGCCAAAGCGCACCCCAGCGGCCCGTGCCCGCTTGACCATCTCGGCAGCCATCTGTGGCTTACTCCGAAAGACCGGTGCCGATTCCGCAATCCCGGCTTCCTGGCAATGTTTGGCGTTTTCTACCCAATGCTCTGGCAGGAACAACTCGAAGTCGATGATCGGCCATACTTCGCGTCTTACTGCCAAACATTCTCGGAACGACTGAAAACGGATGCTCAGATTCTCGCAGCAGCTGGCCACCGCTCGCCTGATCCCAAATAAATAAATTTGGAGTTTTCATTGTCATACTTTTGATGTGATAAAAGATTAGATATGTGGCTCAATAGATTGTATTGAAAACATTTTAGCAATGTTACAAAGTAAAACTAATCAGGTCGCCTATTGCCTCATGCCCAACAAGTCCAGACTACCGCTTCAGGACTTCTACCGGCTCTCACCGTCCCCCAAACTTATCCCGAACTGACGTTGAAATAGATCGGCGGTTCCGGACCTGAGCACAGAGCGTTGCCGCAAGCCGCTGGCGTCGCTTTCAGATCAGGCCATACTTCTTCAGCTTGTCGTGCAGCGTCGTGCGCGCTACTTGCAGGGCCTCGGCAGTGCGGCCAATGTTGCCGTCCTGCTTGGCGAATTCAATGCTGATGCGCAGGCACTCGTAGTTGTCCACATCTTCGGCCAGTGACAGCGGAGTACCGTCCTTGCCCGTAGTAAGTGTTTCGTAAGCGATGCCCAGAACGTGGCAATTGGCCGCGTTGCGCAGTTCGCGGATATTGCCCGGCCAGTCCATCGCCATCAGTTGGCGCAGATGTTCCGGAGTCAGCGGCGGCAATGGCCGGTTGTGGCATTTGGCTGCCTGTAACAGAAATTTGTCGTACAGTTCGGGAATGTCCTCACGCCGTTCGCGCAGCGCCGGCAGTTCAATGCGCACGCCGCTCAGGCGGAAATAGAGGTCGAGACGGAATTTCCCTTCTCTGGACAACCCCTTGAGATCCTCCTTCGCCGCCGCGACGACGCGACACGGGACCGAAATCGGATCATTCGATCCGAGCCGTTCGATGACCTTGTTCTCCAAGACGCGCAGCAGCTTGATCTGCATGTGCATCGACATGGTTTCAACCTCGTCGAGGAAGAGGGTGCCGCCGTTGACGTATTCGAACTTGCCGGTGCGCGGCCTTTGCGCGCCGGTGAAGGCGCCCGACACGTGGCCGAAGAGTTCGCTGTCAAGCAGACTGTCAGCCATGCCGCCGCAGTTGAGCGCCACGAATTTTTGCTGGCGGGCGGATGAGAAGTCGTGCAGGCATTGGGCAACGAGTTCCTTGCCGGTGCCGGTTTCGCCCATGATCAGCACGTTGATCGCCTCATCGGCGACGTCGAGGATCAACTTGCGGACCTTGGCCATTTGCGGCGAACGGCCAATCAGTCGGCCTTCCAGGTCGTCACGGTGGTCCAGTCGGCGGCGCAGCGATTCGACTTCGAGCACCAGTGCGCGTTTTTCCAGTGCGCGCCGAACCACATCGACCAGAACGCTGGTCGAGAACGGTTTTTCCATGAAATCGTAAGCGCCGCAGCGCATCGCCTCGACCGCCAGCGTGATTTCGCCGTGGCCGGTGATGATGATCACGGGCAGATCAGGGTCAAGCTGATAGACCCAGCGCAGCAGGTCCATGCCGTCCATGCGCGGCAGGCGCAGGTCGCTGACCACCACGCCGGGGCAGTCGGTCTGTAAGCGCCGCTGGGCGTCTTCCGCGGTCGTCACCGTCTCGACTGGAATACCGGCCAGTTGCATGGCCTGCCGGCAACCGCGGCGGACATAAGTGTCGTCTTCAACGAGCAGGACAGAGAGTCCAGGTTTCTCAGGTTTCATCACAAAGCCTTTGCAAGGGATGTCGTTCAGGAATTTGGGGTGACCGGCAGCACAACGATAAAGCGTGCGCCACCACCGGGGGCCGGCTCGCCCAGCAGGTCGCCACCGAAATCATGCAGGATGTCGCGCGACAGGGTCAGCCCCAGCCCCAGGCCGCTGCCCGCCGGTTTGGTGGTGAAAAAGGGCTCGAACAGATGCGCCCGCGTTTGCGGCGACAACCCGCTGCCGCTGTCGGTGACCGAGAGCGCCAGCCGCCCCTCGCCGGCCGGCGCGATGGCAAAGCTCAGTCGCCGCACCGGTTGCCCGACCATCGCGTCGATGGCATTGCCGATCAGGTTCACCAGCACCAGTTGCAGGCTGTTCCGATCGCACCAGGCGATCCAGGAAGTGGCCGGCAGTTTGACTTCAATGTTCTCCAGGCGCTGCGCGAACAGAAAGAGCGCCGCATCGACGGCCTGCGCCACATCGACCGCACTCGGTGTCGCTGGCGATTTGCGGGCGAAGGTTTTCAGCGGCGTGATGATGTCGCCCATTGTTTCCGACAACTGGCCGACGATGCCAAGATTCTCCGCCGCCGTTGCCTGATCGCCGCGGCGCATGTACTCGATGGCGTTGGTCGACAGCGTGCCGATGGCTCCGAGCAGTTGGCTGAGTTCGTGCACGATGCCGGTCGCCATCTTCCCAAGCACGGCCAGCTTGGCGGAGTGGATGCGTTCGTCCTGGGCAGCGCGCAGCGTCTGCTCGGCACGCAGGCGTTCCGCAACTTCACATTCCAGGCGCCGGACAGCCTCCGAAAGGTCGATGGTTCGCGCCGCAACCTTGCCCTCGAGTTCCTGATTGGCCCTCTCCAGCATGGCCAGCGCCTTGCGCCGACCGCGCGCCATCCGGCGACTCTGATCAAGATAGAGCAGGCCGAGCAGCAGGCAGCCAAAAGCGGCCGCAGCGAGGGTGGCGTGGGTCAAGGCGAGTACGGTCACCGGGCGCAGATCGGAGAAAACGACGATGCGCCAGGCTGTTTCCGGTAGACGGCGACTCAACGCGAGATAGGATCTCGTTCCCTCAAAGGTGTCGAGTGCGTTGCCCGCTTGCCATACCGAAGGAACGGTAACGCCTTCTTCAGCGGCACGGATGTCGATGTCGAGCACGGTTGCCCCGAGCACTTCCCCGGCGAATTGTTCGCGGCTGATACGCGCCAGCGTTTCGCGCGGATACCGCTGCAAGGTGGCATAGCGGTACTCCGGCAGCGAAGCGAGCAGGACGATGCCATTGGCGTCGACGATCAGCGTCGGTACTTCCTGCGCCAGCAAGCGTCGCTCCGCCTCGCGCACCCTCCATTTGACGACGGCCACGCCAATCACCTGCCAGTCATGTTGCTCGTCGAGGATCGGCAGGGCAATAAAAAAACCGGGTTCCTTGCTGACGTGGTCAATCGCATAATGGCGCACAGGCGTGCCGGCCAGCGCGCCCTGAAAAAATGGCATGCCAGAGAGATCGGCACCCAGCAGAGTGTCTGAGATGTTCGTATCACTGGATGCGACCACGAGTCCCGTCGTGCCGAGCACGAAGATGGCGGGTCCGCCGAGGTGGTCGTTCAGCATTTCCAGAAAGTGGTTGGCTGCTGCCTGGACGAGGTGTTTTTCTTTGGCGGGGGCCTGCAGCAAGGCTCGCACATCCGTGCTCAGGGACACTGCGCTCGCTATCGAGGCATGGCGCGTGACCTCGTTGTCGATGGCCGCGGCGAGCAGGTCCAGTTGGTGGCTGGTCGCCTCGTGCAGTTGCTTGAGGCCCTGCGTCTCGGAGATCTTGAAGGCCAACAGACCGACCAGCAGCCATGCCGCCAGCAGGCCAATGACGAGCAGTGCATGCTGCCGCTTCGGCAAACGAAGTGAACGCTGGTCGGGTTCAGGCATGGTGATTCCGGATGGATGCAAGCCAGGGACACTCAAACCAGAGATACAAGAGCAGGCTTCTAGTCAAACCCTTGTGGCGGGGCGGATTGTTTTTTGCGGAGGCGAAAGCTGGGGATGTCGGCGAGCCTGTCCGGCAGGCGGCCTCCCCCCAGACCAACATCATGAACGCCACAGGACCGATCCTACCTGACGCGAACCGGTTACGCAACCAAGGAGCATGATTCGGCACAGGCTCCTGCGCAACTTGAAAGAGGATAGGGATCCCCTGACGGAATTCGTTTGCCATGCGCTTGTCCTCCCTTCAGCCTTATCCACCGCCGCCGCAACCGCCGCAACCGCCGCAACCGCCGCCGCAACCGCCGTCGCAACCTCCCCCGTCATGGGTTTTGGGCGCTTGGACGTCGAGGTAGTCGGCATAGGCGGTGTGGGCCAGGACAGCGGTGCCCCACAGGGCCACTGCGAGCGCCAACTCTTCGCCGCCTGGGGCGCGTTGCAGCCGCGCGAAGCGGCGCCGTGCATCACTCAGGGCACGATCGCCGGCGCGAGTGCGAATCGGGTCATGAAGCAGTCGATACAGACCCACGATGGCAGCCACCATCATCATTGCTACGACCAGGAAGCCGCCATGCCACCACTTAAGCAGAATCAGGCCCAAGACAACGACCGCCAGGACCGGCGTGGCGCCCATCACCCGAATATGCAAGGACTGTGACACGGACAACGCGAGGCCGCGCGACACCAGTCTGGCCCGGATCTGCGCAATCCATGCTGTCGCATTGTCGAGCACCGCCTTGCGCGTCCCGTCCAGGGCGATGCCCGTCCCCAGGTCACCGAGCGGAGCGGGTAGCGGCGAGCCTGGCGTCGTCAGGCATAGCCGCAAGGGATTGCCTTGCACACAGACCTTGTCCTGCGTCAGCAACTGCGTCACGCCGGTGTCGATGGTGCGCGAGGGTCCGCCAGCCAGGTAGGCCAACTGGTAGGTGTCCAGATCGTCCGCCTGCGCAGGACCTGTCTCGCGCAGCCTGGCGGACCAGAGCCAGGAGCCAACGACGATGGTGCTGGAGAGACACAGAAAGCCGAGCCACACGAAGCAAATGTACGCAGCAGTCAGTGTCGTGGATGAGAACGGAGCAGCCGCTGCCGTTGTCAGAGCGCCGAGGACCAGGCCGATCCCTGCCAGTAACCCGCGTCGGCCTGGCAGACGCGGGCGCGGCAGGACCAGATGGCGGCGCAGATCGACCCGCCGGATTGGCGCCGAGTTCGCGATGCACTCTCGACTCGCAGGCCAGAAGTCGAGCGGCGGCGGACCAAACCAACATTCATAAGCGGCCAGGGTGCGCGCGTACTGCTCCCGGTAACGCCGCTGCTCTGTCTGTCCACCCCGGGTCGGCCCATGATGCAGGGGCGTGCCGAGCACTTGTGGGCAGAACTGCTGCCAGTAGTCGTGCGTATGGATGAGGTGCAGGTGCCAGACCTCGTCGACCTTCTGGCTCGGGGTCAAGGGTTCCTCGGCGACACAGCAGAGGAAGCAGAAGCGGCGGTACTCGTCGATCGCGCCGCGCGCTCGCTCGATGGTCCAACCCTGTTCGCGCGCCAGGCGGCGAGTCAAGTCGATACCGTCTTCCGGGTTTTCGAAGGAATGGGCGGACAGCCGCCGCCAAAGGGCTATTGCCTCCACGGGCCAGGCAGTGAATTCAGGCATCGTCGCTCCTTTTGTCGTCGTGTGCGCAGCGGCCGTGTCTTGCGTGGCGTACCGTGGCCGCTGTGGTGGTACGGCTGTGCTCTCTGTCGGCACTATTTCCTGCTGGTAAGCGCTTGGTAGTTGGCCCAGCGCTCAAACGGTCGCCCAGGGTTCACCGCTCGCCATTTGGGATGCGTGCCTGGCATGTCGCGCAAATGGTCGATGTTCTCGATAACGCACTGCTTGAGTTTCACGAGAGCCGTCGCTCTGTCCGGCGTGCGGTAGTCACGCGTCACAAAAAGCGCCTGCACCGACAGGGTCGGAACCTGGCCATTGGCCAGGTTCGGGTAATTGAGCCTGGCCCCGTTGTAGGTTCCCTTCACCTGGTCGAGCACGTCGCTACCCATCGAAACGAGCTTGAATTGCTTGCCGAAGACCTTTTCATCCCGCAGCCACTTCAGCGGCGCACCGCCGACCGCGAACAGGGCTTGCGCCTGTCCATCGAGCAACATCTTCGCCGCCACCGCCGATGGGTTCTTTTCCCTGGTGAGATCAACGAGGTTGAAAGGAATCTTCAGCTTGTACTGGAAATATTCGGCACTCAGGTGCGATCCTCCCCACGCGACGACCGTCTTGCCGGCAAGATCCTTCAGCGATTCGATCTCGAGTGATTTCTGAGCGAATGACAGCCCCAGGAAGCTGTCCTCCTTGGTCGTCTTATTGACGGCGACGAGATGGATTTCTTCTTCGTTGAGAGGAAACAGGACCTTGACACGAGCCATGGCCGGATCCTTGTCGTCGTAGTAGCGCATGACATCAAACTGGACAATGCCGGCGGTGAGCAAGTTGTCGATGATGCCCTGGAGATTGGCTTGCGAACCCTCGGTCTCCTTGACGCTGATCGTCACCGTGGCCCCACAGCGCTTGATCATGTCGTTGGCCATGGCGAAGTACGTTCCGTCGCTCCCGCCGGTGCCCAGCACGATCTGTGCCTCGGCGAACGCCGAGATGAGCAGGGTCGCCACCAGGAACAAAAGCTCTTGTCGTCTCATCAGAATGCTCCTTCAGTCGTTGAATTGGCGCGGCGGCGAGGTAGTCATGCTGCTGTTCGGGTGGTCGACTGGCGATTGAGACAGATACGCGACCAGCGCGATGCAGGTGATGACGATGATGCTAGCGATGACGCGGAACATTCGGTTCCTCCTTGATTCTGACCGGCGAGACAAGCGGTCGTGAATTGCCCATTTGCGCGACCCGTTGCAAGTCGGATTTCGGCCGCATCTGCGCATTCATCTGTTCAATGGTCTTGCCGGCCAGCGCTTGGCGCAAACGCTGCTTGATGCCGGCGCGCGCCGTCTCGATACGCTGAAATTCCGCTGGATTACGTTCGGCGCCCTGCGTTCTTTCCATCGCTGCTGCGGACCGATGGAAGGCGATATAGAGTTTGTTCACCCGCTGCAGCTCGCAGAAGTCCACCTTGCGCTGCCGCAGCATTTCCTCGGCGTTCTCGATGACGTCTTGCAGCGCCCGGATTTGCGACTCGAGCATGGTTTGCTCTTCGTCACTTGCACAACTCATCTGGGAACGAAGTTCCTCCTGCGCTCCTTCGATCTCGGATCGAGAGGTCTTGTAGGACTGTTCGAGATCCTTGATTCGCTCGGCTTCCTGTCTTTCGTCCTCGCGAATCGTCTCTTCCGAGAAAACCTCGGCAAGCCTGGTAAGCGCTTGCTGCTTCTTCAGCGCGAGATAGCGCGCACCCACCGGCACGGCGAAATTCACGGCCGCCAGGGCGACAAGAGCGATTGCCGAAGCCGCAACGACCGACGCGCCGACAGCAATGACCGCGCTTGAAGCCGCTACCGCTACCGCGGCAAGGCCGATGCCTTTGATCAGCTTCTCCAGCCGGATGACCCGCGGGTCCAACTCGTCTGGCAGGTTCATATTTCCTCCCTCTAGGCAAAAGCGTGATGACCAATTACTACGCACATACCGTGCCAGCGGAGCTGGTATTCTGTAAAGTTTCAAGCCGTTGATGTTGTGCAGTTTTTTCAATCAAGTCAGCGCATGGTTGCAGAAATTCCGACGCCACCTGTTCTTCCTCCCTCGGATTTCCGAAGCCCAGAGGGCGACAAAGAAGCGGCTGCCAGAAGTTGCACAGCTGTTACGTGAATTCAGTGGGAGCGGCGGCAAGGCCGGCTTTTCTCGTAGCCCGCAGGATGTGCTGAGGAACGAAGCGCATCAATCGTGATCGATGCGCTTCGGTCAGCACATCCTGCGGATCTGCTTTCCGAAGGGTGCTCAGGGAACGTACTCGGCATAGCCCTGGCAGAGCGGGGCGTCGTTCAGTTCATTTTTCGCGATTGCTCGCAGAGAGACAGTGCTGTTCGCAGCAGTTCACGGGTTTCCCGGTCGGTTCGTCCGGCCTGGAGTCTCTGGTGGAGATCGCAGGCACGTGCCATCGGGAGCACCTCGAATAATCGACTGAGCAGCGGAGTGGTTTCCAGGAGATCTTCCTGAGTCTGGTTGAGCGTCATGATGGTCAATCCTTCCGGTGTAGTGTGCTGAGCGGTTTCATCCAGTTTGCCGAGGAAGCCATTGATCGGCTTTGGCACCTCTTACTCAGCATGTTCCGTACCAGCGAAAGCGGCTTTTCGTTGATTTATAATGCATTGGTTTTATGGATTTTTTCACATGCCGACAGAGCACAGTCGCCGGACTTTCGACACTGATCTTTTTACAGCCATCGGCTTTCAGACAAGCAGACGGTTGGCGACCGTCTTTCAGTCGCCACAGTACTTGAGATTCCATCGGTTTTTCGTCTTCCAAAGGGTGGGGTTCATGCTAGGCACGGTGGAATTCAGGCAGTGGCTGAAGCAACGGGCCTGGGAGAGCGAACCATTCGCCGTGGATGCGAGCAGTTACTGCGGGGAGATGGCGTCAAATGGCTGGCCTTACTGAAACACTTCAGTGCCGTCGGACCACCCGGCTGGACCGTGATCGTCCTCGCCGATCGAGGCTTGTATGCCCAATAGCTTTTCCAGGCGATTCAGGCGCTGGGCTGGCACCCGCTACTGCGCATCAATCTACAGAGCACGTTTCGACCGCAGGGCATGCGTCAGAGCTGTCGCCAAACTCAGGTCATCGCAATACGCCGCACAAAGCACGATAATCCGAAATCCCGTTACTATGAAAGTTGTGAGCGACTCTCGAATCCAGCCCTGAGCCTTGTCGAAGGGCTCCCCTCCCTCCTCGCGGGGGCGAAGGCGGGGTTTCGCGGAGCATTGCTCCGCGCCGCCGCAACCGGCCCGCGATGCAGCGTGGGCCGTGGGAGGGACCGGGGGCGAGATGGGGAATTCGCAGAGCATGCTCTGCGCCCATCGAACGATTCCGGCGTGCAAGCCGGAATGCGCCCTGCAAGGGAGGGAAACGGTCATGACTGTCATCATCGGGGGTGTCTTGCAAAATCATGACCATTTGAGCGATCTCCCATGCGCCTGCTCCTAGTCGAAGACCATTCCGAACTGGCCAAATGGCTACTCGACTGGCTGACCCACTCGGGCTATGTCGTCGAGCACCTCGATCGTGGTGACCAAGCCGATCTTGCGCTGGCAACCCACCGCTACGACCTGGTCATTCTCGACCTGTCGCTGCCCAAACTGGACGGGATCGATGTGTTGCAGCGTCTGCGCGGACGTGGCGACACGACACCGGTATTGGTCCTGACCGCACGCGGAACCAAGGATGATCGCGTACTCGGCCTCAATCTGGGTGCCGACGACTATTTGCCCAAACCTTTCGAACTGGACGAACTCGAAGCGCGCATCAAGGCACTCTTGCGTCGCGCCAATGGGCAGACGCCGCAGATGAAGATTGGCAAGTTGACGCTGGATACGCTGACCCGCGAGGTCTCGCTGGCCGGCAAGCCCCTGGTTCTTACGCCGCGCGAACTGGCGCTCTTGGAGGTCCTGGCAGCGCGCCTAGGCCGTCCTGTGGCACGCGAAGCGGTATTCAACCGGGTGTTCGAATTCGACTCCGAAGCACGTATCGAGAGCATCGAAATCTATGTCCATCGCCTGCGCAAGAAACTCGAAGGCTCGGGCGCAGCGATCACCACCTTGCGCGGTCTGGGCTATGCCTTGTCGGTCGAGCCATGATATTTCCGCGCGACTCGGGCCAGTCTCCGTCGATCAAGCCATGACGAGCCTCAAGGGCAGCGTGGCGCTCTGGCTGTTGCCGCCGCTCATCTTGCTTCTGGCGGCGAACGCCGTGTTGTCCTATCGTGGCGCACGTGAAGCAGCCGATCTCGCTTACGACCGCTCACTCCATATGGCACTCATGTTCCTTGGCGAGCGGCTTACGACATCTGGAGAGGTGGCGGCGACCGGGGATCTGCCGCGCTCCATCCGCGAGGTGTTGGGGGAAAGTGCCGGAGGGGAAGGCGCCGGGGCGGATGGCGAGCGCGTTTTCTTCGCGGTGATCGCTTCGGATGGGCGTAGCCTCGCTGGCGAAAACGACTTGCCGAAGCCGAAGCCGAATGCCGACGGTACGATCCGATTCGCCGACGCCCGTTATCGCGGGAAGGCGGTGCGCGTCGCGTCGATAGACATTCGATCGAAGCACCTGACGGCGGTGGACGGTGCTGGCTTGCTCCTGGAGGTAGTGTTGGTGGAAGACGCAGGAGCACGGGTGGCGCTCGCACAGCAGGTGTTCTATGCCGACTTGCGTCGGCAACTCGCTTTGGCGGTGTTCAGCGTGGCGCTCGCGTGGCTGGGGCTTGCCGCGACCTTGCGCTCTCTGCGTCGCCTGAGCGAAGATCTCGCCAGGCGCGAAGCCGAGGATCTGGCGCCGCTGGCGACTGACGACATGCCGACGGAAGTCCATCCGCTGATCGAGGCGATCAACCGCCATCTGGCGCGACTCGCCGATCTCCTGGAGACCAGCCGGCGCTTTGCTGCCGATGTCGCCCATCAGTTGCGCACGCCACTCACCCTGCTCGGCGCCCAGGCGCAGTACGGATTGCGCCAGAAGGACACTGAGGAAATGCGCCGCATCATCGAAGGCATCGTCGCTGCGTCGCGAAGCGCCCAGCGCCTGTGCAACCAGATGCTGTCGCTATCGCGCATCGAGGCGGCGAAGGGATTGATGAATGGCGGCGTCCGTCTCGATCTCGCCGCCTTGTTGCGCGAAACCGCATTGGACCTGGGCGTGCTGGCGCTCGAAAAGCATATTGACCTGACCTACACGGATACCGGCCGAGCGGTGCCGGTCATCGGCAACGAAGTCATGCTGCGCGAACTTTTCTCCAACCTGATCGACAACGCCCTGCGCTACACGCCCAACGGCGGGCGGGTCGGCATTGCCGCCGACATCGAGGGTGAAATGGCGCGGGTGACCATCACCGACACGGGTCCCGGCATCGCCCCCGCCGCACGCGCGACACTGTTCAAGCGCTTTCACCGGCAGTTCGACCGGAGCGGAGCGGAAGGATCGGGTCTGGGTCTGGCCATCGTGCACCAGATTTGCCTGGCGCACGGCGGCGTGGTCAAACTGGGCGACGGTGCCGATGGACAAGGGCTATCGGTGAATGTGCGCCTGCCCGTTTCGTCCGATCCGGCCGCAGGACAATGAAAGGCTATTGAAAGGCGGGCGGTTTTCAATCACGGTCGCGGGACCCCACTGGCCCACAACCGAAGACCTGACCGTTCGCAGTAACAGCAGCAAGTCTAGCGGGTTTAAGTCCCGTCTGGGGAGTTGTCCGTACGCCCCGGTAGCATGAGGAAGCGGCGCCGTGGCGACACGGGGTCGTGAGTTTCCAACAGCAAGAGAGCAGGCCGTAACGCAAGTGAACCTATGAGTAGCCTCGTAAATTATGTGGAGGAGCCGACCCTGTGGTCAGAAGGGGAAGGCCGTTGGATGGGCGCTGGAATAACGGAAGTGGCGTCAATCGACTCCCGGGGTAGCAGGGATGGCATGTTCTTGAAGACTTACTGCCCAGTGCTGGAGGCCCGTCTGCGGAGGTGGGGAGACCACCGACTGCTGCGTATAAGGCAACGAAAGCGCAGCGGCTGCAGGCGGGAGTCGGAGGGGTTCATAGTACCGTCTGAGTTCGTGGGACAACATAACCCCGGACGAGGGAAGGGACCCTACTTTGTTCGTGCAACCGAAGAGCGGAGGATCGAGGGATTGCCATGTCGCTAACCACCCCGGACACGATCAGGACGCTACAGAGGAAGCTGTATGCCAAGGCCAAGCAAGAACCAGCCTATCGCTTTTACGCGCTTTACGACAAGCTCTACCGGGAAGACATCCTCAGTCATGCCTGGCGGCTTGTCCGGTCGAACCGAGGCAGTCCCGGTATGGATGGGATCAGCTTCGAGGCCATCGAGAGCGGAATCGGGGTAGAGACGTTTCTGCGGGACCTGGCCCGTGATCTGAAAGACAAGACCTACCGCGCCCAGCCGGTAAGGCGCGTCATGATTCCCAAAGCGGATGGCAGTCAGCGCCCGCTTGGGATACCGACGCTCCGCGATCGGGTCGCACAAATGGCGGTGAAACTCATCATCGAACCGATCTTTGAAGCCGACTTCTGTGAGCACTCGTACGGATTCCGGCCCAGGAGGTCGGCCCACGATGCCGTGGATGACATCGCCCACACGTTATGGGCCGGCTACACTCAAGTCATAGACGCCGATCTATCAAAGTACTTCGATAGCATTCCGCATGCCAAGCTACTGGCCGTGGTGGCCGAGCGTGTTGTCGATGGGGGGATTCTGCACCTCATCAAGCAATGGCTCAAAGCCCCGGTCATCGGCGAAGACGACAACGGAGTGAAGAAGACCGTAGGTGGTGGAAAAGCCAATCGCAAAGGCACGCCGCAGGGCGGCGTGATCTCCCCGCTCTTGGCCAACTGCTACCTGCATATTCTCGACCGAATATGGCAACGGCAGCACCTGAAGGGCAAGCTATCCGCACATCTCGTGCGTTACGCGGACGACTTTGTCATCCTGTGCCGAAAAGAGGTAGAGGAACCGCTGAAAGTGGTGCGTCATGTCCTGGACCGTCTGGACCTCAGCCTCAACGAGACGAAGACCCACATCGTGGACGCCACCCAAGCAAGCTTCAACTTCCTGGGTTTCACGATTCAGATGAGTCGAGGGGCCAAGACTGGAAAACCGTACCCGAATGTCCGGCCAGCAGACAAATCGCTGAAGAAAATCAAGGCGAGGCTGACGGAACTCACGGGCCGGAAACTGACCCCCATCCCCTTGAGAGATATCGTGGGAAACGTCAACCGCAGCCTGCGAGGCTGGGCAAACTACTTCCACTATCGAAACTCAAGTCTGGCGATGAGCAAAGTCAGATACCACGCGGAAGACCGGTTGCGAACCCATTTGATGAAGCGTCATCAGGTGAAGGACCGAGGAACTGGTTTCCGCCGGTTTCCAAGTGCTCATCTCTACGGGCGCTACGGGCTATACAAAGTTCCTACGAAGGCGGGCTGGAACTCGGCGCATGCCGTGGCGTGAAGAGCATCGGAAAGCCGTGTGCGGGAAAATCGCATGCACGGTTTGATGAGGGAGGGCAGGCGAAAGCCTGTCCTCTACTCTACATGAAAAGCCATCGCCTGTTCAACTTTCCTGTTTTGCGCTCACCAGTCTGCTGGGTTTCGCCGCACGGGCAGAAGAGACGCTCTACATGCTGGTCATTCCTGGTCCCGCTCTTCAGTGTTGATCCGTTGGCGTCCGGGCGTCGGAAATACGATGTCTGCAAAACGGGCGGTATCGGAAATCCGGCACTCGTGCTTTGTGTTATTGTAAAAAATTACATTAAATTAATTTATTACATATTCCATGAAGGCCATCTGTGCTGGCACGGCACTTGCGTAGTATCACCTCACGGCATCTTGCATGGCAAGGCGAGATGCTCGCCGCTCGCATCTTCTCGATTGCCTGTCCCCTGGAGAACGGCATCATGAATAGCAGCGATCTACTGGACATCACCCACCAGTTCGCAGGAGATCCCGACTCCGACCTGATGCGCTACGGGTTCCGTTACTCCCTGAACCCCTATATCAACAGCGAATCCACACGACGACAGGTCTTCAATATTAAACTATGAAACATAATCAAGAATGGTTTTTTAACACGCTCTGATGCCGCTGGCGACGTAGCAGGGAGCCGAAACGATGATCAAGGCCCAATCGCATATATTTTCTGGGAGGGAATTTTATTATGAAAAAATTCATCAATCGTGTCTTAAATATCTTACGCGGCAAGAGCAATTTAATGTTGGAAAAACTTGAAAAGCCCGAAGAACAACTCTTTGTGTTTATTGATGATCTCAACACCCAAATGGTTGGTCTTCGTAAAGCGGTTGCTGCCGCCATGGCTGATGAAAAGCGCCTTAAAATGCAGATGGATGATCTTTACGCAAATGCACAACAATGGGAGCGGAAAGCCATAATGGCATTAAAAGCCGAAGAAGAAAATCTTGCCCGTGAAGCCTTGCTTAAAAAAGAAAAAAATGAAAATCAAATTCCCGTTATTTACAAAACGTGGGAAGTACAAAAAGAAGCCACCTTAAAGCTTAAGCACTCTTTATCTATTGCAAAGGAGAGAGTGGATGAAGCAAAAAGAAAATATACGTTACTTGTGGCGCGATACAAGGCAGCGGAAACTAATCAAAAAATCTCGAAAACGCTTTCGCCTGGCATGGATAATTCTCCGTTTGAAATAATGGACAAATTGAATAATCGTATTCTTATGATCGAATCAGAGGCTGAAGAAAATATGGAGCTAATGAGCGATACGAATAACTCTGACCTCGAAGCACGATTTATTCAGTTAGAAAGAAAAGATCGTGGTGATCAGGCTATTCAGCAGCTAAAAGAAAAACTTGCGCAGAAAGTTATTAAACCAGATGAGAAGTTATCCCAAATTTCTCAATTGGAGCACAAGCCATATGTAAATCAATCCGATTGGGAATAAATTGCCTCACATCGTCGAGCAAAAACCTGTGAATTCTGATCTGACGAGCGCGTTGACATCTCATTTTGCCGAGATTGAACTCATTGGCGAAGGGATGACCTCAAAAGTCTTTAAGGCATTGGATAAGAAAACCGGCACAACCGTCGCAATTAAAGTATTAAATCCACATCTTAAAACAGATAAAATTAGCCTTGAACGATTCAAACGGGAGATTCAAATTACCCGTGCCATCCATCATCCGAATGTCATTTCCATCTATGATCTTGCGGTCAGGGGTGATCTGAATTACCTAGTAATGGAGTTCATCGATGGCATGAGTCTCAAGGATTACATCAAGCTCCACTCGCCACTTTCCATTCAAACGGTAGTCTCGGTCATCACGCAACTATTGGATGCGCTTTCCTTGTGTCATTCTAAAAGCGTCATTCACCGCGATCTTAAACCGCAAAATATTATGATTACCGCAGATGGGAACATTAAAATTCTCGATTTCGGTATTGCGCGAATGACAGCCCTTAGCGACCTGACGCAAGTTGGAACCTCGCTTGGCTCACCGGAATATATGGCACCGGAACTTTTTGCTGCCAGTGCGTATGAACCGCGCAGCGACCTTTACGCGATCGGCATTATTGCCTTCGAGTTATTAAGCGGAGTAATTCCTTTTCAAGGGGATACGCTTGCAGTAATTTTTAACAAGCATTTTAATGATCAGATTCCCGCGCTGTCCAATTATCGCAAGGATATTCCTCAATGGCTCGAACAAATAATTTTCAAGTTGCTGGCAAAGAAATCATATCAACGATATCAAAGCGCCAATGATGTCAGGATCGACCTCAACGCAAAAAAGGTAATTTCCAGCGAGATTCCCGTATTTAAAACCAGACCATGCTTTGCCTGTGGAGAGCAAATGCCTGCTGATGCTTTTGTATGTTTCTCCTGCGGGGATAACGGCTCCGAGCGTTACAGTGAGGGTGACTATTACATCATCTGTGACTCGCCACAAGACCCTGAAAAATTGCGATGTTTTTTTATGGATTATACTGGGAAAGACATTGTCTGCCCAGGCAAGCGGGGTACCGTCATTGCGGCGAATGTTGATGAGGTATTTGTCAATACCATTAAAAAGGCCATGCAACAATATGGTATTCACGTCGTCAGCCAAGGTAGCGTTACCCGAAATCTTGGCAGGGTGGTCAGCCTTCTTTTCAGGCTGCCAATAGCCTGTATTATTACTATATATTTGGCTTTCATTATTATTTCTTTTTCTTTGGGTATCTCTTCCCCCACTTGGGGTTCATTAATTTTACTAGTGTTTGTTTTATTTCTATTGGGTTGGTGGGTAAAAAAAATTTATATCGCCATTTTCCCAAAGCCAGTACTGGTCAGTAAGGATTTTGAACGTGGCAAATTATCGGAAATGAGGTGGTTTGGCAGTATTTCTCCGCTTCTCAAAGTAAAGAGAAATGAAGACATGCAAAAACTCATCTCGCAAACGCTGGAACGTTTGTGGATTTTTGAGAAACATGCAAAAAGCACCAGCAACAGGGTAAGAGTGCAAATGCGTGAACTCGTAGTAACAATGTTGCCCATTGCCAATCATATTTCCCACGTTGAATTGGCACAGCAGAATGTTAAACTGGCAAAACTTATGCGCGAATATTATTTTAAAATGCGCAACGATCAGGATACTAGTTATCTTGAAAGTGCAATGCAGCGCCTTTTCACCAAAGAAGAGAATTATGCGGCATTGGTGAATCGTTTTTCCATGGCCATGGCACTATTCAATCGCCTCATTGGAATGGCTTTGGTTTTTGATAGACAAATAGAGGAGGCAGAGCTAGAAGTTATTCGTGAAGGAATCGGCGAACTGCGGCAAGAGGTCGATATCTGGAAGCGGATCAAAGCCGATCTGGCGCATCTTCCAAGAAGGGCATTATGATTAGTTACGATGCTCTCCCGCACGGTTTTACTATCGACAATCGCTACTGGGTTGAAGGACTTCTGGGTAAAGGGCGCAGTTCGGCGGTCTATCGCGCTTTTGATGCAGAAACGTCGACTCAGGTCAGTCTTAAAATACTCGATCCGTTCTTGTCACAGGATCCTGTCTATCTCGAAAGATTTCGTCGTGAGGTTAGCATTATCCGTTCACTCAGCCATCCCGGCATCGTCAAGGTCTATGACTTTCTCAAATTCCGGGAATTTTACGTTATCGTCATGGAGTACTTTGAAAGCAGAAATGGTATTGCGTATCTTGATCGCTACGGTGCCATGCCAGTGGCAGATTTCCTGGATGTTGCAAAGAAAATTGTTTCCGCTATCGAAAGCTGCCACAAGGTTAGCGTTCTTCACCGAGATATAAAACCTCAAAACGTGTTGATTAGTCAAAATAAGGACATAAAAGTGGTTGATTTTGGCATTTCCAGGGTCAACACAATGTCAAACCTTACTAAAACCGGCACTATACTTGGCACGCCGGAGTATATGCCCCCGGAGCTTTTTATTACGGGCCGATCCGATACCAGATCGGACATTTATTCGCTTGGCTGTGTTTTTTTTGAGTTCCTGACAAAACGACCCCCATATTCTGGTGAGTCACTTTCATCCGTCATTTCGCAGCAAATCAAGCAGGAAATAACTAACTTTTCAGCATTTCGACAGGATGTTCCGCCGTGGCTGGAGAAAGTAATTTTGAAATGTTTGCGTACCGATTCGAACAAGAGATACCAAAGTTGTGGCGAGCTTTTGTTGGATATTGAAAAAGGGGAGAGGGCGCTTGTCGGTAATGAAATGGCTGTCAGCGAATGTTGGGGTTGCAAGATGGAACTTATCCCCGGGCTAATTTTCTGCCACAACTGCGGAAAATTCAGCCACGATATTTTCGAGAAAGGCGTCTGTGCCATTGTCTTGCATAGGTGCGACAATCCGAATGCCTTAAGTGCCTATTTGTTGAAGGCATTTCCAGACTCCAAAAAAATCAATCTCACCAAACGATTCAAACGACTTCCCACCTTGTTATTCAAAAATATTAGTAAAAATATGGCTCACAGCATTGTCAATGAATTGGCTAATCTGTCGCTTGATCTGAGTATTGTCGAGAGCCTTCCCAAACATTTTCAATTGCCATATTACTATTTTATAGTGGGACTGCTCCCGCTTATATTAATACTAGTCGCCAATTCTCCCATCACTTTTATTCTGATAGGAAAATCTGTTATTTTAGGGGAATTGTTTATTATATTTCTATACCGGCAGCGCGTCCGCTCCATCATTACTCTGGGCGCTTCCGGGCGAAAAGCGGCCAGCAGTCAAATGACGCAAATCACAAAAATGGCGGCCCGGTTTCGTAACATTTCTCACATTGGACTCAGAAGCATGATGGGCAACATCGTGCAAAAGTATTTAAACATATCATCAAATTCAAAGGGAAGCGCCATGACGGTCGATCCCCACATGCTGACTAAATTAGTTTGGTCTGCTTTTGATCTGGTGGCGCTATTGGAAAAGTATGAGAATTTTCTTGACAGTATGAGTCTTAATTCCATTAAGGCAAATATCGATAAAGTTCAAATAAGACTTGGCAAAACTGGCGAGGCAAGGTTGCTGGCTACGTTACTCGATGAAAAAAGCAAGCTAGATGCAGACTTTGCGCGCTATTATGAAATTCAGGAAAAACATGCAAAGCTTCACAGGTGTCTTCTTGATTTACGAGTCGCGCTGAACAAGCTTGATGCTAGCCTAGAGCTATCTCCGGAAGAGCTGCTGTTTATGATCCCTGACTTAGCCGATGAGAATGACGTCGGGAAGTTGAAGTAACCATCCCCCGGCAGAGCCGGGGCTTTTATTATGTGAGCCGCTCAAAGCGGCCAATCGGGGTCGTTGACGCGGCCCAGAATCTTGCGTCACCTAAGGAAACTGGGGTCTTGGTAGCAATGGAACAGGGAACTCGGATAGGTGTACGTCATACCCTGAGACCACCCGATTACCCACAACTCATCCGTCATTGAAATAGGCGGCACGGCCAGCCTCCAGGGCAATGGCAAATGCCCTGACCTTCTGCATCCCTTCCCAGATCGCCTTGGGGCCGGGATGCCCGTCGTGTTTTCGCCCGAGAAAGCCGCCAAAGCCGGCAATCAGCCGCACCATCTGACCCAGGGGCGGGGGAGCATCCGGCGGTGGTGAGCGATGGGCGACGATCCAGGCGGCTTGCCATTCCTCGATATCAAACACCACGTCACAGGGCAAATCGGGGCAGTCCCGGCCCCAGGTAACCAAGGACAGGATGCGCCAGGCGATAATCAGGTAAATGACCAAGGCGCGTTCCAGTCGCTCCATGCTGCCCAACTGCAGGGATTCTATCTTGCAGCCTGATTTCCAAATGCGGAAAAGAATTTCTATCAGCCAGCGGCGGCGATACCAATCAATGAGTTGTACGATGTCTTCGAGCGTTTCCGCCGTCCGATTGGTCAGCAATTTCCATTCAATGGGCTCCTCCCCAACCGGCGGGTTTTCTTCTCGCGCCAGGATCGCGGTCACGGTCACGACCGGCGCACCCTTGCGTACGGGCAAGGTGACCCGCTCCCGGTAAAGCGTTTGCCGCACCAGTCGGGCCGGGCGGTCTGGCGCTGCGGGCATGGTGAATTCCAGTTCTCCTTCCGCTTCGCCACCGCCCACACGGTCCCACAGCTTGTCGCCCATGCTCGTCTTGCGGTTATGCTTGGACCGGATCAGGTAGTCCGCCGGATAGTCCCGCTCGGCGGCCGTGTTCATCACCGCTCGAATGTCGCCTTCCCTATCCGTTATGTATACCAGCCGGCTACCAGGCACGGTCTCGGCCAGATCGGCCACGATGGTATAGCCTTCCACCCAGCGGATACTTTCCTTGATGTCGGGCTGACCTTTTGGCTTTCGCGCCCACATCCAGCAGTCGGTCGCGCCCAACACCAACCCGCTCGGCGTCATCGCCAGGGTCGGATGCGCAAACATCCCATGCTGGGCGTCGTAGCTCAACCGTCCCAGCCCGGCAATCCCCGGCTGCGAGGTAAAATCCGCTTCGGTGGTATCCTGAACACACAAGACAACCGGCTGGCCCTGCATCCGCTTTATCGTTTGCTGGGTATGAACCTCCAGGATTTCACGCCAGTCCGTCGCGGGATTGTCCAGCAGCCGGTAGGCCGCTTTGGTTTCCGCCCAACCCCCGCAAGCCACCGGGATGCTTCCGGTCGGTTGTGCCGACAGATCATCCACCAGCTTGATCAAGCGCCGCGTCCGCCGCGCATCCCCCAAATCCAGATCCTTGAACTCCTCCGCTGCCCAACCCATGCCATACCTCCGCAAGATTACGAAATATACGTGTAACTACTCAGGTACTGCATCTTGTTAAAAATCAACACGTTGCGAATATTGAAATAGCATAATGACGAATGGGACTGATTTAGAATCAAGTGGTTGCAAGTTTATGCCATTGTTCTCATGTTTCTAACCAATTGTTTTTACATAACAATTTGACCTGAGTAGTTACATATACGTTTTAACAACAGCTTGAAAACTGTTGCCGTTTGCATATATGGGGTGGGTAAGCGGAAATGCAACAGCGTTTGCTATCGCGTTGGAGTCAAGCCACGCCGCGCGCTCCTATGTCAAGTGAGTTGTGGGTAATCGGGTGCCCTGAGACATCTTCAACCATCCATTCGACGTGCAACATGAGGACGTGGATTTCCTTTTGCAGCGATATTTCCCGGGTCAGACGCTTGTTAATGCGTTGCTACTTCTACATTAACAGATTCTAATGGCATTTTTGGGTGCTGGCGGCTGCCTTCGGTAGGCGCTGTCGCGGGCGCTTTGTCGCCGTGCATGACGCTCGGCGATGATTCGCACGAGGTCTTCGCGACCGTGAATCTTCACCGGGAGCTGCGCCACGAGCATGTCGACGACATCGGCACAGGACAGTAACTCGGCGTAGGGTGAGTGTTGCCGCCGCTCCTTGACGAGAAAGAGTAGTGCAACGCAGACGAGCGCCATGTGGTTGTACCAAGCCCGCCACTTGCGTACCTGGTAGTCGGCCATCCCACAGCAACCTTTCGCATTCTCGAAGGCGCGCTCGATGAAGTGGCGCTGTGCCTGCATGCGTGCCAGCTCGCGAAGTGGCGTGTCGGGCGCCGCGTTGGAGAGCATGAACTTCACCTCCTTGCCATCGCGGCGTGCCAGGAGATGCCATTGGCGGGCCTGTGCGCTGTTCGGATGACTGATCCACACGCGGGTATGGGCAAACATCGCGCGCACTTCACCCTTCTCCCCGTCGCGCAGGATCACCGGGTGCCACTCCTTTCGTTTCAGGCGCGCGGCCCATTCGCGGGCTTCCCAGGCCGGTACCCACGCCTTTCCCGGATCGGTAAAGTAAAACTGCTGGTCGCTGTGCACCTCGGTGGCGAATACCTCACCTGCATCGTCCCAATCAAACAGCAGCCAAGTCGCGTGGCCATAGAGGCCGTCGGCACCGATGAAGCCAAAGCGCACCCCGGCGGCTCGTGCCCGCTTGACCATCTCGGCAGCCATCTGCGGCTTAGTCCGAAAGACCCGTGCCGATTCCGGAATCCCCGCTTCCTGGCAACGCTTGGCGTCTTCAACCCAACGCTCTGGAAGGAACAATTCGAAGTCGATGATCGCCGCCTGCGACCCTCGTGCCAAGGCGGCATACACTCCAACCTGCGAGTTCTCGACCTTACCCAGGCGACCGTTGTACTGCCTGGCGACGCCCGCTGAATGGTCGCCCTTCTTTTGGACCCCAGACTCATCGAGCAACAGTCCCGTCTCTGGCCCACCGATCCACTCGTCCGCTTGTCGCGCCGTCTCCCGACGCACATTCTCAAAGTCCCATGCAGCATCGCTCAACAGGTGGTGGAGGCTGTAATACTCGGTCTCCGCCACCGTCTCGCTCATCTGTTCCAGGTTCGCACGAGGGCTTTGAAAAAGGCCCCGCAAGTACTGTTCAGCTTGCTCGGCCGTGCTTCGCGTTTTACTGCGGAAACACTCCCGGAACGACTGAAAATGGCTGGTCAGATTCTCGCAGCAGCTGGCCACCGCACGCCCGATCCCAAATAAATAAATTTGGCGATTTCATCGTCATACTCCTTATGTGGTAGAGCATTAGATATGTAGCTCAATAGCCTGTATTTCAACCATTTTAGAAATGTGGCAAAGTAGAACTACACACCAGCGAATACTATGTGCAGCGCAATAAAATTGCCAAATTGTTTGGCTACTGTATGTGCTCCGACGACGATCTGCCGGCATTGCAGGCCAAGGCAACACTGTTGGCACGCACGGACGTGGGATCGGTGTGGAGGAACTTTTTCTGGCAGAGGAGGTGTCGATTCTGCCCGGTTCGAAGCCGGCGAGCCTGTGGAAACGGCCCCGACGGTTGAACGCAGCGTCTGGGAGACCGACATCGAAGTCGTCGAGATTCCGATCGAAGTCATCGTCTACGAGTGCCCGAAAGGCAGCAACTGTTGCGAGCGCGTGCCACGCCATCGCCAACGGAAAGGAAAGGCCAGACCATGCGGCGATCAGTTGCTGAGCGGCTTCTTTTTCCGTCCGTTCGGAAGGTCATTGAGCGTGCCATTGAACAAGCAATGAAAGGCTATTGAAAGGCAGGTGGTTTTCAATCACGGTCGTGGTACCCCACTAGCCAACCACCGGAGACCTGCCATGAAAGGCTATCGAATCCATCGCCTGTTGCAACTTTCCTGTTTCGCGCTCGCCAGTCTGGTGGGGTTCGCCGTTCAGGCAGAAGAGAAGCTCTACGTCTATACCTCGATGAAGGAATCGCTGATCGGGGAGTTAAAAAAGGCCTTTGCCGCCAAGCATCCCGAAGTCAAGATGGATTACCACACCGCTGGCGCCGGCAAGTTGATGGCCAAGATCGCCGCTGAACTCGAGTCCGGCAAACTCCTCGCCGATATCTTGTGGACCAGCGAAGTGCCGGACTTTTATCAGATCAAGGCGCAAGGGGTATTGCAGCCCTATGTGCCGAAGGAGATCAAAGCGCTGGAGAATCCACTGCCGGATTACGACGGGTCCTTCACTGCGGTGCGACTGGGTACGCTGGGCATCGCCTACAACACGCGTCTCGTCAAGGAAGCGCCGAAAACCTGGGCCGATGTCCAGAAACCGCTCTTCAAAGGTGCCTTCGGCATTGCCAATCCGGCGCTTTCCGGCACCGCCTATATGAGCATTTCGCTGTTGGTCAAGACCTTCGGCTGGCCGTACATCGAGGGCTTGCGCGCCAACGGCGCCAGGATGGGCAAGGGTTCGGGGCAGGTGATTGACGATACCGCCTCCGGCGACCTGCTCGCCTGCCTGGCCGTGGATTACATCACGCTCGACAAAATGGATAAAGGGGCCACCCTGGCCCTGGCCTATCCGCCGGAAATGCTGGTCATTCCCAGTCCAATCGCCATTTTCAAGGGCAGCCAGAATACCGTGGCGGCGAGGAAATTTGTCGACTTCGTGCTGTCCAGGGAAGGCCAGACGATCGTCGCCAACGAGGGCGCGCTGCCGGTGCGCACCGATGTCAAGGTGCCGGATCGTTTCCATCTGCCCCCAGTGAGCGACGCGCTGAAGCGTGCCATCAAGATTGACTACAAGCAGTTGATGGCGGAGAAGGAAGCGACCATCAAGAAGTTCACCGCCATCATGCAGAATTAGGCAGCGGGGTCATCATGAGCGCTATTCGGATCGAGGGACTCACCAAGTCCTATGGCAGTCGCCGCGTGCTGGTCGGACTTGACCTGACGGTCGCGGCAGGCGAGTGCTTCACGCTGCTGGGGCCTTCCAGTTGCGGCAAGACGGTCTTGATGCGACTTTTGGCCGGCTTTGACACCCCGGACGCGGGTCGCATCGTCATCGACGACACGGTAGTCGCGGACGCTGGCGTCCATGTCCCGCCCGATAGGCGTGGCATTGGCATGGTGTTTCAGGACTACGCGGTCTGGCCGCACATGACGGTGCGCGACAACGTCGCCTATCCCTTGAAAATCGCCAGATTCTCGGCTGCTGAGCGACAGGAGCGTACGCAGGCCGCGATCGCACAGGTGGGGCTTGCCGGACTTGAGCAACGTCTGCCCGCGCAGCTTTCCGGCGGCCAGCAGCAACGCGTCGCGTTGGCGCGCGCGCTGGTCTCCAAGCCTGCGCTGCTGCTGCTGGATGAACCGCTCAACAACCTCGACGCCAATCTGCGCGAGGAAATGTGCTTCGAGATTCGCGAACTCCAGCAGCGACTGGGTATTACCGTCATCTATGTGACGCACGACCAGGAGATCGCGCTGGCCATCTCCGACCGTCTGGCCGTGATGGACGAAACAGGATGCCTGCGGCAAATCGGCGCGCCGAGCGAATTGTTCGATCACCCCGTTGATGCCTATCTCTACCGTTTTCTCGGCGTGGCGAACTTCATTCCGCTGCGGAAAGTCGCCCGCGCCTGGCGCTTGCCCGACGGTTCCACCGAATGGGTCGGCCGGCCGCCGGAGCGCGGCGGCGATCACATCACGGCCGGTTTTCGCCCGCACGATGTGCTTCTCTGCCGCGCTGGCGAAGGCCTGCCTGGTATCGTGCGCCGGGCGAGTTTTCTCGGCTCGCAGGTCGATTATCTGATCGAGGTCGGTGGCATGACTTTGCGCGCAGCGACCGACAGCCGCCATGCCCAGGGCGACGGACAGATGTTTCGCGACGGCGAAGCCTGTCGTCTGGGCTTTCACACCCTGCAATGGTTCGATGAGGTCTGGCCGGAAGGCAATGCAATAGGAGCAGCACATGCTTAATGTGAAAGTCGCGTCAGCGACTCACGAATCTCCCCTTCCCACTCGTGGGGGAGGGGTCGGGGGAGAGGGAAACGGTCATGAATTTCATGATCGGGGGTGTCTGGAAAAGTCATGACCGTTAGCAAAGCCGTGTCACGTTTTGGCACGCCGCAGATCCTTTTTGGCCTGGCGGTTGGCATTCTGGTCATTTTTGTCGCCGTGCCGGTGCTGTTGATCTTTGTCAATGCGCTGTGGGTGGATGGGGGTCTGAATGTCGTCGATCTGGTCAATGTCCTGAGCGAACCGGATACCTACAAAGCACTGCTCAATTCGCTGCTTCTTGCCTCGGGCGTCACCGTCACCGGCACCTTCGTCGGCACCTTTTTCGCCTGGTTGGTGACGCGCACCGACCTTCCTTGCAAGGGCAGCATGAAGCTACTGTTTCTGGTGCCCTTCATGCTGCCCTCATTCATTGGCGCGCTCGCCTGGAAGATGCTGCTTTCGCCCCGCGCCGGCTACATCAACCGCTTCTTCATGGATGAGCTGGGCTTCGATGCGCCGATCTTCAACATCTATTCCTACCTCGGCATCATCGCGGTCGAGACCATGTATCTCTTCCCCTTCGTCTTCATCCAGGTCAGCGGCGCGCTGGAGCGCATGGACCCGACCCTGGAAGAGTCGGCACGCATCTCTGGTGCCGACCTCTTCACCATTACCCGCAAGATCACCCTTCCGCTCGTGCTGCCGTCGATTCTTTCCGGGTCGCTCCTGATCATGCTGTATTCAATGGCGCATTTCGGCACCGTCGCCGTACTGGGCAGCGAAGCCGGCATCTACAACATTCCCACCTTGATCTACGAACGGATCCATCAAAGCGGTGGCAGTTTCGCCGCCATCCGCACCGGCACGGTGCTGTCCACGGTACTGGTGATCACCGCCGCGTTGATCATCTGGCTGCAGCACCAAGTGCTCGCACGCGGGCGCTACCAGATCATCGCCGGCAAGAGTTTTCGTCCGGCGGAATTGAAGCTGCGCGGGCTACGCATCCCGCTGCTCTGCTTCTGCATCGCTTATGTCGGCCTCACCATCGTGTTGCCCACGGTCACCATCTTCATGGTCGGCGGCTTGAACACCTATGGCCTGCCCTTCACGCTCGAGAACATGACGCTGAACAACTATCGCCACATCCTCTTCGAGTGGGACCTCACGCGCGACGCGATCTGGAACAGCATCAGCCTCGGGCTGGCCGCCGCCCTGATCACCATGTTCGCCGGCGTCATCATCTCCTATGTGATCGTCAAGATGAAGGTGCGTGGCAAGGGGCTGCTCGAATTCCTCGGCATGCTGCCCTTTTCGGTGCCCGGCTCGGTGATTGCACTGGGCGTGATCCTCGCCTGGAGCGGTCGCTTCGGCGTGAATATCTACAACACGCTGTGGATCATTCTGGTGGCCTATATCGCCCGTTACATGGCTTTTTCGCTCAAGGCCAACTCGGCGGCGCTGGAGCAGGTGCACGATTCACTCGTGGAAGCCGCGCGTGCCTCTGGCGCCACCCTGTGGCAGGCACTGCGGGATATCGTCATCCCCCTCGTGCGCCCCGGCATGGTGGCCGCGTTCTTCCTCATATTCTTACCCGCCTTGCGCGAACTGACCGTCTCGGTGCTGCTCTACGGCCCGACCAGTCGCACCATCGGTGTCGCGATCTATACCTTGAACGAGGACGGAGAAACGGTGTACTCGGCCGCCATGGCCGGTATCGCGCTGATCATCATCGTCACCGCCGAAGTAGTGGTCAAGCGCTTCTTCAAAGTCAGCCAGTAGGGAGCCCCATGTCATCTCTCCAACTACGCCAGATCGGCAAGCGTTTCGGCCATGTGGTCGCCGTCTCCAGTCTTGACCTCGAAGTCGCGCCTGGCGAGTGTGTCGCCTTGCTGGGGCCGTCAGGGTGCGGCAAGACCACGACCTTGCGCATGGTGGCCGGCTTCGAGGATATTGACGAGGGCGAAATCGAGGCCGGCGACAGGTTACTTTCGTCAAAAAAACGCAATTACTATCTGCCACCGGAAAAACGCGATTTCGGTATGGTCTTCCAGGCGTTTGCCGTCTGGCCGCACCTGTCCGTTCATGAAAACGTCGCCTTCCCCTTGCGCGTCAGGAAGCTGCCCGCCGCCGAAATCGAGCGCCGCGTGCGTGCGGCGCTGACGCATACCCATCTTCTCGATGTCGCCGCCTCCCGCCCCGACGAGCTTTCCGGTGGCGGCAAACAGCGCGTGGCGTTGGCGCGTGCGCTGGTCATCGAGCCGGCGGTAATGCTGCTCGACGAACCGCTCTCCAGCCTTGATCCGCATTTTCGCGAAGAGATGCGCTTCGAGATCAAGGATATCCAGCGTCGGCTGGGGTTTTCCATGCTCTACGTCACGCACGATCAGTCCGAGGCGATGGCCTTGTCGGATCGCATACTGGTCATGAAAAACGGCGTGCTGCAGCAGGTCGGCAGCCCGATGGAGGTCTATTACCATCCGGCCAATCGCTTCGTATTCGGCTTCATCGGGCTATCGAGCTTTCTGCGCGTGGGTTTTTCCGGCGGCAGCATCTGGGTTGGCGATGTGCCGATGCCGCTGGCTGTGGCGGGAGACGCCCCGGCGGAACTGGTCGGCGCCGGTGAAGCCGTGCTGGCGGTGCGCCCAACGGATGTGGATTTCGTTTCCGAAGATGGTCTGCGTGGCGTCGCACGCCGCCGTGCCTTCCTCGGCGAGATCGCCGATTATCAAATTGCCATTGGCGCTCAGGTACTACGCGTGCAGAAGTTGCGGCACGAAACCGGCCCGCAGGTCGGCGAAAAGGCTACCCACTTAAGCCGGGACAGATTGCAATTTCAATGGGTTACGCACGACCCGTTGGCGGGCTTTCCGAGGCATGGGAAGTTCCCCCATCTGGCTGACCAGCCAGTCGAAAAGATCAGGGAACGATGTACCAAACAAGCGTGCGGCCGCCGTAGTTCCGTCATGGCGTCTCAACCCATAGTGGTGGATGACCGTCAAAGCCTTCAGACGCCTTTCCGTCCACCCACGCCCGTTATGGTACATCTGGGAAAGGCAACCATTGCGCCCCTCAACGGCGGATGAACTACGATGGAATTGGCGCACCATCCATTCTCCCCAAGTAAGCCAGCGTTGCAGCTCACGATCGGACAACGCGACGTGGAATGGGTTGGCTTCCCAGGCCTGCACTGCCTTCTGCCATGTCTGCCGGTAACGTTTCCGGTGAACTTGGTTTGGGGTCTTGTCCATCTGATGATGCCAATACAGCACGGGTAACAGGGGGTCCGTCAGCCACTGCTGGGTGGCTGGGTCCACTGCCCATTGGGTCAGGATTTCCGCTACCCAAAGCCACCAAAAACGGATGTGGCTGGATAAGCCATCCATCTGGGCGCGAAACTTCCGCAGGGCAGAACGGGGGTCCAAGATGCCCTGTTGCGCCGACCAAAAGCCGGAGACAACCACCGGCTGAGGCCATATTGTTCATGAAACGTATCCGCGCCCGAAGCACACTCAAAGCCTACGACCGCCAGTTTGATCAGCGCCTTGGCCCGATCACTGATCGCATGGCCCACCTGAATCCCCCGCGCTTCCAACCGGGGGGCCGCTTGAGCAAACCACGTATCAAAGCTGCGGTTGTCCTGTAGAGTTTCCAGCAGCAGATAGCCGGAGGACAAATCCATCAAGATCAGGATCAGCATCTCCCCAAAGAAAGTCTCATCCGCCGCCAATACAGCTTTTTGTGTCGGCGCAGGGGCAGAGGCTTCGCAGATCTGCGGGAAGGCGGGCAATAGCTCTTCCATCTGACGGAGTTGCGTCCGCAAAGCTCCGGGAGATACGCCCACGTGGGTATCCATGCGGATCAGCCTGAAAAAATCCGATCAGGCATCCGCCCCCACATGGGGCCGCAACCCGAACGAGTACAGCACGGCAAACACCAGCAATCTCTGCCAGGCAACTCCAGCCTCGGTTTCCCACAATCCCGATTCAGGGGGCCGGTTCCTGCGAAACTGTGCCTTCAGGTGTCGGTGGACGCTGCTTTTCGTGTGGCCAACCACCTTCCCCAATGCGCGCAGGCTTTGCTTGGCAGCGATCCCAGCAACAATCGCGCGGCTGGCCGCCCGTATGGCTTGAGTGGTGGCGTTTTTTTGTCATGGTCGGAAGGATACAGGGATACAGCAACCAGTTTCTACCGCCTCCTTCCTCTGAATACGGCAACATCACTGTCCCGGCTTAAGTGGGTAGCCCTGGTATCCGATGTCCGACGCCAGTGAATAGCAAAACAAGGGTTCCCTCCGCGGCAGCTCACGCCACGCAAGAAATGGCCGCTGCACATATCTTCACGAAAGGAGCGACGATGACTGAATCTACTGACTGGTCCGTGGAGGCGATAGCCCTTTGGCAGCGGCTGTCCGCCCATTCCCTCGAAAACCCGGAAGACGGTATCGACCTGACTCGCCGCCGGCCCCTTGACGCCGAGCCAGGAGGTCGACGAAGTCTGGCACCAGCACCTCATCCATACGCGCGACTACTGGCAGCAGTTTTGCCCACAAGTGCTCGGCATCGCCCTGCATCATGGGCCGACCCGCGGCGGGCAGGCCGAGAAGCGGCGTTACCGCGAGCAGTACGCGCGCACCCTGGCCGCTTACGAACGCTGGTTCGGTCCGCCGCCGCTCGTCTTCTGGCCTGCGAGTCGCGAGCGCTTCGCGAACCCGGGGCGAATTCGGCGAGTCGATCTGCGCCGGCATCTGGTGCTGCCACGTCCGCTTCTGCCAGGTCGACGTGGGTTGCTGCTGGTAAGTGGCCTGCTCGTCGGCGCCTTGGCCACAGGAACAGCCGCCGCGCTCCCGTCCATCGCCCTGACCGGGACTATCCTGGTGCTCGGCGCCGCCATGTTCCACTTCATCGGCAGCGCTGCCATCAACTTCATCGGCATCGCTATTACCGTCATCACCGTCATCGCCGTTATGGCCTGGCTCATTTCCTCCTTGGGAGGCGACTCCGACGGTAGCGACGATGGGGGCGATGGGGGCGATGGGAGCTGCGGCGGCTGCGGCGGCTGCGACTGTGGCTGAAGTCCGTCGGCGGAGGCCGCGTATACAGTCGAGGTCGGTTCGGCCCGCCTTCTGTTCGCTCCCCTCCGTCATCGAAGATCCGATGGTTGTAAGACGAGCGGTGTCGGAAATCCGGCGCCTGTGCTCTGTCTGCCTGGTGAATCATCCAATGAAGCAAGCACTTGCGTTTCTCGGAAAAGTCATCTTCTCTGGCACGGTACGTGCTGAGTAAGGGAGCGTCGATCATTGGCTGTACACGTGCTTTCGGGGCGTACCGCTATCCATCTCCCGACCAGCGGTCGGACGACGAGATAGGGGAGCAGGAGAATTGGCAAGTACTGTCCGCTGAAGCTGGACTCGTAAGAGGTGCGGACTGGCTATGCGTTAAGCGGGAGGCACAGGAGTGTCTCCCAATTCTGATTTTTCAATTTCCTTTTTGGGAGAAGACCGATGCGAAAAACCGTGATTTATCAATTGATTTCTGGGGTTGCTTTTTCGGTTGCTACAGCGCCGGGGGTTGCGGGACCGATCTTCAATTTTACCTACACAGTGGGCACATCGCTCCAGGTTCAACAGGGATTTCAGGCCGCCGCCACCCGCTGGTCGTCGATATTCAGCGACAATGTCATCCTGGATATGACAGTAGGATCAGCCAGTTTGGGCGCCGGAATCCTCGGCTCGACCAGTTCGGCGCAATCGATTTTCAGCTTTGACGGAGTGAATTCGTTCAAGGTCGCCCTGTCCGCCGACGCAACATCCGCCGACGATGCCACGGCGGTTGCGAATCTCCCGGCTGGTAGCAGCTTCGGCATGCTCCTCAATCGGACGTCGAACAATCCGAATGGCTCGGGCAGCGCCACACCCTATGTCGACAACGACGGTGACGCCAACAATAGGGCGATTCGCATCACCAACGCCGAAGCCAAGGCACTTGGCCTCACGCCGACCGGCGCAGTCGTTGGTGACTGCGCAACCATCTGTGACGCCAGTATTCGCTTCAACACCGGGGCTTTCACTTTTGATTTTGACCCGACCGACGGAATCAGCGCCGGCGCAATCGATTTCGTTGGTGTTGCAACGCATGAAATCGGGCATGCGCTCGGCTTCATCAGCGGTGTCGACGTTCTCGACATTAACTCCCCACCGGTCCGCGGGCCGTTTTCCGACCATCAATTCACCTACGTGTCGGGCCTGGACCTGTTCCGCTATTCGGCCTTGAGCGACCTGAGCAACGTTATCGACTGGACGGCAGACAACCGAGCCAAGTATTTTTCGCTCGACGGCGGAACGACGGTTGGGCCCCTGTTCTCGACTGGCGTGAATTTCGGCGACGGGAGGCAGGCAAGCCACTGGAAGGACAACCTGGGCCTTGGCATGATGGACCCGACGGCGGGAAGAGGTGAGCTTCTGGCAGTATCGGCCAACGACATCCGCGCTCTTGATGCGATTGGCTGGAATCTGCGACAAGTCGTCCCGGAACCTGGGACACTCTTCCTTTTCGGAATTGCCCTGGTGGGACTCGGTGCCGACAGAAGACGCCTCTGTCTGCCTGGTAAATAATCTAACGGTCATGACTTTTCCAGGCCCCCCCGATCATGAAAGTCATGACCGTTTCCCTCCCCTGCAGGGCGCATTCCGGCTGGTACGCCGGAATCGTTCGATGGGCGCAGAGCATACCATGCTCCGCGAATTCCCCATCTCGCCCCCGACCCCTCCCACGGCCCGCGCTGCATCGCGGGCCGGCTGCCGCGGCGCAGTGCTCCGCGAAACCCCGTCTTCGCCCCCGCGAGGGGGAGGAGCCCTTCGACAAGGCTCAGGGCAAGATTCGTGAGTCGCATACGCGACTTTCACATTAATGAAGCAAGCACTTGCGTTTCTCGGAAAAGTTATCTCCGTTGGCACGGTACGTGCTGAAGTAAGGGAGCATCATGCTTTCATTGACTGCCCCCGGTGCGGGCGCTGTCGGCGCGGCAGATAAACGCTATTCGTTAGGCTCATAAACACACGGAGGAAATGGAATGAAAGAACAAGACGACGAGTACGCAGGGTTTTGGGTTAGAACAATCGCAGCCATCAGTGACCGTACTCAGATCCTTACGGCGCTGATTACTTACCCGCTACTCATCTCTATGGCGAACAAGGTGCTGGCGAGGATGGCGGCGCGGGCGGCGGAAGCGAGAAGCAGTAATCTAGGTCACGACAATCTCACCGAGATCCTCGCCAAATCCGAGGTCCTCGTGGGCAAGTTGCTCAAGTTCACCACACCCTCTGCGCGCTCCATGACGCTTGAGGAAGTGGAACGGTGGTTCCAGGGCAAAATGGCCGAGCTGGGCACAATGCTCGATGCCGAGCTGTCCTTGAAATTGCAAGTCGAGGAAGCGTATATGCTCAAGGAGCATCTGCTCGCGGGCGCGAAAGTGGCCTTGAAGTACCCGGAAGACATTGCTCTGTTCGAAAGCTGGCATCCGACGACGCCGCTGGAGCGTCTCCAGAGCGAGTTGAGTGAAAAGTTCTCCGGCAAAAGACTCAACCAGGAGCTGCTAAAGAAGATCACGGCCCTGGACGATGTTGAACGCATCGTGATACGGGAGGACGGCCTCAAGGTGATTGAGCGAACTGACTTGCAGGCGGTGGGTTTTGAAGGCGCTACAAAAATCATCGTCGAAAACGGCGAACACGAGGATATCGAATACATTGACGAGGGTCGGATGGTGCTCTCCCGTTGCGAAAAGACCGGCGAGATGGCCTACCGCAAAGTGATTCGGAACATCTATCGGGAATCGGTTCCGATCTACGAGATGTGGGTACATGGACATAACGAAGAGGGCGACTACTACAGCTCCGGACCGACCATGGCCACGGCGGAGCATCCCTTCTGGGTGAAGGGCAAGGGCTGGGTCCCGTTGAGCGAACTGCAAGCGGGTGATGCCCTGGAGAGCTGCTATAACTATGAAGTTCTTGTCAAAGAGATCAAACTCTTCCATGGCGATGGCTGTGTTTTCAACATGGAAGTGGAAGGATTTAACACCTTTTTCCTGGCTGATATGGGCGTGTGGGTGCATAACTGCAGCACCAATGGCGCCAAGGAAGTGGAACGGTGGTTCCAGGCTGAAATGGCCAAGCTGAGCACGATGGTCGACGCCAATCTGTCCTTGAAATTGCAAGTCGAGGAAGCGTATATGCTCAAGGAGCATCTGCTCGCGGGCGCGAAAGTGGCCTTGAAGTACACGGATGACGCTGCTCTGTTCGAAAGCTGGCACCCGACGCAGCCGCTGGAACGTCTCCGGAGCGAGTTGAGTGAAAAGTTCTCCGGCAAAAAACTCAACCAGGAACTGCTAAAGAAGATCACAGCCCTGGACGATGTTGAACGCGTCTTTATGCGGGAGGACGGCTTCAAGGTGATTGAGCGACCTGACATACAGCAGGCGTGTTTTGATGGCGAGACAAAAATTATCGTCGAAAACGGCGAATACGAGGAGATCCAATACATTTCCGTGGGTCAGATGGTGCTCTCCCGTTGCGAAAAGACCGGCGAGATGGCCTACCGCAAAGTGATTCGGAACATCTATCGGGAAGATGTTCCGATCTACGAGATGTGGGTACATGGACATAACGAAGACGGCCGCCACTATACTTCTGGGCCGATCGTCGCCACGGCGGAGCATCCATTCTGGGTGAAGGGCAAAGGCTGGATCCCGCTGAGCGAACTGCAACCGGACGATGCTCTGGAGAGCTGCCATAACGTTGAAGTTCTTGTCGAGAGTGTCAAGCTCTACCAGTACGATGGTTGTGTTTTCAACCTGGAAGTAGAAGGATTCAACACCTTCTTCCTGGCTGAGAGGGGCGTGTGGGTACATAACTGCGGCACCAGTGGTGCCAAGGCATGGGAATTGCTTCCCCAGGAGGGCGTGCTGCAGACGGATCTCTTCGATGCGCCTCTGTGCGAGGTGGAGCACAACGACAAGCGCCTGATCGTGCGCCGGAACGAAACCGTGCGGGTGCGCGAGGGGCGGCGTCGAGAGGACAAGCTGGCGCAGTGGCAAGCGAAGGTCGCCGAACGTAACGCCTTCCTCCAGAACTCCAGGCGCGCCAGCGCGGCGGCAGGCCTGGCCGCCTGTTTAACAAAAACCGATTGCTAAAGCGTAGTCTCGTCTTCTGGCTGGAGGAAGATCCGCCGCTGTCACTCGCCGCGCTGTACGCGCAGGTGAATCACACCGCGCCGCCGATGCTGCGCGCGCTGGTGCAAGGCAGCGCCACTCGTCTGCGGCCGGTGATCGCGGCGGATTGTGGACGGCAACCCCCTTCCGGCCAGCGAGAAGCGTCTGGCGCCACTGCGCGCCGAGCGGCCCTGCTGGGCCACACGCGGATGGTTTTCGATCCCGACAGCGGACTGGTGATGGACATCATCGCCTGCGAGGACGCGCACGAGAGCGAGCGCACGGCCGCGGCCACTTGGGTGGCGGGCGCTCGCCCAGGTGAGTGGTGGATTGCAGATCGCCATTTCTGTACCCAGACCCTGCTCGTCCAGGTCGCCCGTGATTACCCAGGCATGCTGATCGCCTTGCCCGCGCCTGAGTGGCACCTCTGGTCCGAGGCCACGCCAGAGCGCGTCGCCCAGTATCTCCTGCCTCTGGCCAGCCAAGTCTCCCCGCGCCGTGTGGCCACCTGCAAGCGCGGCCCCAAGAAGGATCAGTCCAAGCCTGATGTCGATGCCGCTGTAGTTCGCAAACACCTCTCCACCGCCCGCGTCCTCCGCGACGCCAAAGTCAAAACACCTTGAAAGGGATGCCTCTCAGATCACCTTCTGCGCGCGCAAGCCGGCGATCTCGTCGGCGCTGAAACCGTTCTCGCGCAGAATCTCCTCGCTGTGCTCGCCGGCAGCAGGTGGTGGCAGACGGGCTTCAAAAGGCAGTTCGCTGATCTGGTACGGCGGTGCGAACTGCTTGAAGCCGGCGACCTCGACGATCATTCCGCGCGCCTGGAACTGTTCGTTCTGCAGGCTCTCCTCGAAACGCAGCACCGGCGTGACGCAGCAATCGACGCGCTCGAATAGCGCCGTCCATGCGGCGAAGCTGCGCTTGTTGCGGTTCACAAGCTGAAAGTAGCTGATGTCGCCGTGCACTGCACCGGCGCTGCGCGCGTAGTCACCGGCGCCGGTATCTTCGATCTTGATCACGTCGGCGCCGAGGTCGGCGAGGTGCATGCTGGCCAGAGGCCCCGGCAAGAGTCGTGTCAGGTCGAGTACACGCAGGCCGGCGAGAGGGGGAGAACGCATGGGAATGGGCTTTCGGGAAAGTGTTTTGCGGGGGAAAAAGGCTTGAGGGGCTCATTTTCCGGGATAATCGCGGCCTGTTCGATATTTGTTCTCGCCACGCGCAAAAAAAGTCGGTCGACTGCCGGACAACAGGCGTTCTCGTGTTTCTTCATGTTCATTCAATCAGGGTAAATCGTATGAAAATTTCATTGCTGCTCGGCGCGCTGGCTACCAGCGTCCTGCTCATTGGCTGTGGCAAGCAGGAGGCACCGAAGTCGCAGGCGGCGGCCCAGCCGGTTGCGGTCACCAGAATCGTCGTCGGCCTCGACGACAACTTCCCGCCGATGGGTTTCCGCGACAAGGAGAACAAGCTGGTCGGTTTCGACATCGACCTCGCGCGTGAAGCAGCCAGGCGCCTCGGTGCCGAGGTCGAGTTCAAGCCGATCGACTGGAACGCCAAGGAGGCCGAACTCAACGGCAAGCGCGTCGATGCCCTGTGGAACGGTCTGACGATCACCGAGCAGCGCAAGGAAAAGATCGCCTTTACCACGCCTTACCTGGAAAACCGGCAGATCGTCGTGGTCACCGCCAAGTCGCCGGTCAAGAACAAGGCTGACCTGGCCGGCAAGGTCGTCGGACTGCAGGAAGGCAGCAGCGCGGTCGAAGCGGTCGAGAAGGATGGCGTCGCCAAATCGATCAAGGAAGTCAGGAAGTACGGTGACAACGTCACGGCGCTGATGGACCTCTCCACCGGCCGCCTCGACGCGCTGGTGGTGGACGAAGTCGTGGGCCGCTACTACCTGGCCAAGAAGCCCGGCGAATACCTCGTGCTCGAAGACCATTTCGGCACCGAGGAGTACGGCGTCGGTGTCCGCAAGGACGATACCGAGTTGCTCGCCAAACTGCAGAAGACCATGGACGAGATGAAGAAGGACGGTTCCGCCGCCCGCATCTCCACGAGTGGTTCGGCAAGGACATCATCAAGTAAGTTGGCCTGTTTCTTGCCGACCGGCAGTCGCGCTCGGCGGGCGACAGGGCGTGCGCCGCCCTGTCGATTCCTCCCTCTTCCCAGCTTGCGCGGCAAGCGCCAGTGCGCTTCCGGCTGACCCTGGCTGACAAGGATGGCATGGACTACATAATCGAAATTCTCGGCCCGCTGCTCGCGGGGCACGGCGGTGACGCTGCAGGTCTTCCTGCTGACCTTGCTGCTGTCCGTGCCGCTCGGGCTGGTCCTGGCGCTGGTGCGCGTCTCGCGCTTTCGCCTTGCGAGCGGCATGGTCAATGGCTACATCTGGCTGATGCGCGGCACGCCGCTGATGCTGCAGATGCTGTTCATCTACTTCGCCTTGCCGTTCGTGCCGGTGATCGGCGTGCGGCTGCCCGATTTTCCGGCGGCGATCGTCGCCTTTCGTGCTCAATTACGCCGCCTATTTTGCCGAGATCTTTCGCGCCGGCATCCAGTCGATCGAGCGCGGGCAATACGAGGCCGCCAGCGTCCTCGGCCTGAGCTACGGCCAGACCATGCGCCGCATCGTCCTGCCGCAGGTGGTCAAGCGCATTCTGCCGCCGATGAGCAACGAGACCATCACCCTGGTCAAGGACACCTCGCTGATCTACGTCCTGGCGATGAACGACCTGCTGCGCGCCGCGCGGGGGATCGTGCAGCGCGATTTCACGACCATGCCCTTCGTCGTCGCCGCGGCCTTCTATCTGCTGATGACGCTGGTCCTCACCTGGGGCTTCCATTACCTGGAGAAGCGACATGCCGTCTACGACGAATGAGCTGCCCGAACGTCGCGCCGATGATCGTGGCCCGCGACATCCGCAAGCGTTTTGGCGTTGTCGAGGTGTTGAAGGGCGTCTCGCTGGAAATCGCCAAGGGCGACGTGGTCGCGGTGATCGGCCCGTCAGGTTCCGGGCAAAGCACCTTTCTGCGCTGCCTCAACCACCTCGAAACCATCGATTCCGGCGCCGTCGCGATCGCCGGCGAAACGCTGGTGAGCACCGACGCCGCCGGCGTCTGCCGCTACGCGCCGGATGCCGAGCTGCGCCGCATTTGCCGCAAGATGGGCATGGTGTTCCAGCAGTTCAACCTGTTTCCGCACCTCACCGTGCTGCAGAACATCATCGAAGCGCCGATCACGGTCAAGGGTCTGGCGCGCGACGCGATCATCCCCCAGGCCGAAGAATTGCTGCGCAAGGTCGGTCTGCTCGACAAGTGCGACAGCTATCCGGCGCGCCTTTCCGGCGGGCAGAAGCAGCGCGTCGCCATCGCCCGCGCGCTGGCCATGGAACCCGACATCATGCTCTTCGACGAGCCGACCTCGGCGCTCGACCCCGAACTCACCGGCGAAGTGTTGCGCAGCATGCGCCAGCTGGCCGACGAGCACATGACCATGCTCGTGGTCACTCACGAAATGGCTTTTGCCCGCGAGGTGTCGGGTTACGCAGCGTGGTGTTCATGGACGCGGGCGAGCGCATTGTCGAAGCGCGCCCCCGCGCCAGCCGAAATGTTTTCCAGCCCCGCGCATCCGCGTACGCAGGCCTTTCTTGAGCACATGCTGTAGACTTTGTGCCCAATCGCCATTGTCGCCGGTTGCAAGAAATGCCCGGCGTTTTCGATCTGCCCGCTGAAAACGGTGCTCGGCGATGCTCCGAAGCAGGATGCCGCGCCGGTCAGTCCGCAAGGCGAGAACAAGAAGTAGGCTTCGCCGAAGGTGCATAGGCGTGCCGCTCGGGTTAATGTGAAAGTCGCGTATGCGACTCACGATTTCATGTGCCATGCTTGACAGCATTCTTCTCTCTGCCGCGCGCATCTGCACTTTCGAACAGCAGCGGCCACTGACCAACGCGAGTGGTTTTTTCTTCGCGCGCGGCCAGCGGCTGTTTCTGGTGACCAGCAGGCATGTGCTGCTCGACAAGCCGAGCCGGCATTTTCCCAACCGCATCGAGATCGAGTTGCACATCGACCCGGACAACCTGGCCGAGTCGACGAGGTTTTCGATTCCGCTGTACAACGGGGGAAAAAGCCTCTGGCGGCAGGGGTTGGACACGGCTGGGGACATCGACGTGGCGGTGATCGAAATCGACCGCAGCGCCCTGCCGGCAGCGACGCTCTATCGTGCTTTCACCCCTGCGCATCTACCCGGCGGTGTCGACGCCGTCGAGGTCGGCAGCTCGCTGCTGGTGGTCGGTTTTCCGCTCGGCTTCCACGACACCCTGCACCACATGCCGGTGGTGCGGCAAGCGGTGCTGTCGTCGTCATTCGGCCTGCGCTTCAAGGGCGAAGGGTACTTCCTGACCGATGCGCGCACCCACCGCGGCAGCAGTGGCGCACCGGTGGTCATGCGTACCTACGGCCAGGATCCGATGCGTGGCGATCTGCCGTGGCTGCTGCTCGGCATCCATTCGGCACGGCTCGACGTCGGCGGCCGCGACCGCAAGCTCGATGAAGCGCTGGGCCTCAATTGCGCCTGGTACGCCGACATCCTGATGACTCTGACTGCACACTGATTGCGCGCTGCCTCGTGAAGGAACGCCAATACATCGCTCGCCGGCAGGCGGAATGGCAAGCCTGGGACCGCTGGCTGGCGTCGGCGCAGAGGCCTGTCGCTGCCGCGCCGGAGGTGCTGGCGATCGACGCTGTCGGCTTGCCGCAGCGCTTCCGCCGCCTGTGCCATGACCTGGCGCTGGTGCGCGACCGGAATTACTCGGCGGCGCTGACCGAGGATCTGCAGCGGCGTGTGCTGGCTGTCCACCAGCGCATCTATGGCGCCGCCAGGCCCGAGGGTGGCGCGCTGCGGCGCTTCGTCGCCGCTGACTTGCCGGCGCTGGTGCGCGGCGAGTGGCGAGTCGTTGTCGCCGCCATGCTGCTCCTGCTGGGGCCGCTACTGGCGATGCTGATGGCCATTCAGGTCTGGCCTGACGCCGCTTTCCTGCTGCTCTCACCGGATACCGTCAGCGAGATCGAGGAGATGTACTCGCCAGCGGCAGCACATCTGGGCCGGCCGCGTGCGGCGTCGAGCGAGTGGGCGATGTGGGCTTTCTACATTGCCAACAATGTGCGCATCGATTTCCAGGCCTTCGCCGGCGGCATCGCATTTGGTCTCGGCTCGGTGTTCTACCTGCTCTACAACGGTCTCTACATCGGGGCGATTGCCGGTCACCTGACGCAGGTCGGCCTGGGGGAGACTTTCTGGGGCTTTGTCGCCGGCCACAGCGCTTTCGAATTGATCGGCGCGGTGCTCGCCGGTGCTGCCGGACTGAAGCTCGGGATGGCGCTGCTGGCACCAGGCCAGCGGTCACGCCTGGCGGCTTTGCAGGAGAACGGCCGCGTCGCGGTGAAGCTGCTTTATGGGGCCGCGGCGCTGACCTTCTTCGCCGCCTTCATCGAGGCTTTCTGGTCGCCTCTGCGTGGCGTTCCGCTGGAGATCAAGATCGCGGTCGGCAGCACTGGCTTCCCACTTAAAGCGGGACAGTCATGCTACCGATAGAGTCTGAGGATGAAGGGAGCTGAGGAGATGGGAACTGGTTGCCGCATCTCCTGTATCATCAGTTTTATGACAAAAAAACTCTACGACTCAAGCCATACGGACAACCAGCCGCGTCATTTTTGCCGCACTTACAGACCAGGGAAAACGAAGCCTGCGTGCAGTGGGGGAATTAATTCATCGCCCGAAAAGCAGTGTTCATCGCCACCTGCAAGCGCAAGCCCGTAGGAACCGACATCCTGAATCGGGGTTTTGGGAAACCGAAGAGGGGGAGGCATGGCTGAGATTGCTGGTATTTGCTGTGCTGTACACGTTCGGGCTGCAACATCATGTGGGGGCGGGTGCCTTGTCGGATTTCTTCCAATTGATCCGCCTTCATACCCATGTGGGGGTGTCTCCCAGCGCCTTGCAGACCCAACTCAGCCGGATGGAAGCGCTGTTGCCCCTGTTTCAGCAACAGTGTGAAGCCTCGGTACCGACGCGGACACGCCAAGCGGTGGTGGCCGCGGATGAGACGTTCTTTGGGGAGATTCTGATCTTGGTGCTGATGGATTTGTCCTCGGGCTACCTATTGCTGGAGTCGATTCAGAAGGACCGGGGTTTCGATACCTGGTTTGCCCAGGTGACCCCGCGCCTGGAAGCACTGGGTATCGAAGTCAACCACGCCATCAGTGACCGGGCGAAGGCCCTGATCAAATTAGCGGTCACAGGCTTTGAGTGTACCTCGGGCGCGGATACGTTCCACGAGCAATATGGCCTCAGTCGCTGGTTGTCACCGGCCTTGGGACGTCGAAAAGCCAAGGCGGATCAGTGCTGCGAACTGGCCCAGAAGGCCCTTGATCAGCCGTCGCGCGGAGCCAGTACCGAGGAAAAGGCGGCTTTGGCGGCACAACAGGCCTGTGCCTGGGAAGCCCGCGCGCAAGTGGAACAGGCGCAGCAAGAGTACCAGAAGCAGTTGCTGGGAATCGCCGAGGAAATCCATCCCTTCTCCCTGGAGGAGAATACTCGCACGACGGCGGAGAGCGTAGTGGCAGGACTGGAAACGCGAGCACAGGCCCTGGAAACTCTGGCGGCGCAACAAGGGATCCAGGATACCCGTTCCGCCCTGAAGAAGTTCCGTGCCCAGATCGGCGCCTTATCGAGTCACGTCAGCTTTTGGTGGCTTTGGGTAGAAGAAATCCTGCTGGGCTGGTCTCTGGATGAAGCGACTCGGCAATGGCTGACGAGCAAGCTGTTGCCCGTACTCTATTGGCACTACCAAATGCGGAAAACGCAAAACAGGGTTCACCGGAAACGGTATCAGGAGGCTTGGCAGCGAGCATTAGAGGCCTGGAAAGCAGACCCGTTCCATTCGGGATTCTCCGAGAGTGAGTTGCAGCGCTGGCTAGAATGGGGGGAATGGATGGTGCGACAGTTCCATCGCAGCTCCTCCGCCGTCGAAGGGCGCAATGGCCGCTTGTCCCAGTTGTATCATAACGGGCGAGGTCTGACGAAATGCCGCCTGGCTGCGCTAACGGTTATCCACAACTATGGGGTGAGACGTAGTGACGGCACTATCGCAGCCGAACGTCTGTTTAGCACCTCTTTCCCTGATCTTTTCGATTGGCTGCTCAACCAGATGGGGGAACTTCCCTTACCGAGGAAGTCCCGCCACCGGGTTGTGCATAACCCATTGAAGTTAGAGATTGTCCCGGCTTAAGTGGGAAGCCGCAGCACTTTCTGGCTGCTCACCAGCGCCTATCTGTTGCTGGCCGGACGTCGATCCCGTGCAGCTTGAGCAGATCACCGTCAGGCTGCGCCGGCGCAGCCCCTGGGAGGCGCTGGATCTCGGGCCGGCGCTGCTGCGCAACTGGGCCGCGCCGGTCTACCGTGCCTGGTTTGCGACCTACTGGCCGGCCGGCATCGTCATTCTGTTGGTCATGTGGCCGTGGCCAGAATACGCGATACTCGTCCTGTGGTGGCTGAAGCCGCTGTTCGACCGGGTGCTGCTGTTCGTCTTCAGCCGTTCGGTCTTTGGCGACGAGTGCCGCGTGCGCGACCTGCTGCGCGAGTTGCCGCGTGTGTTGCGCGGGCCGGGCGTGCTCTCCGGCCTGACGCTGCGCCGCTGCAGCCTGGCACGCTCGCTGCTGCTGCCGGTGTGGCAGCTCGAGGGGCAGACCGGCGCCGACGCGCGGGCGCGTTTCCGGCTGTTGTCGCGGCGCTGCCGGGGCCACGCCGTCTGGCTGACCTTCTTTTGCGCCAATATGTCGACGATTCTCCTGGTCTCGATCGTGATCACCCTGCTGGCGCTGGTGCCGGGGGATGGCCAGGACCTGTCGCTCTGGCAGTGGTTTGGCGGCGATCGCTCGACTGCCGGGTATTTCGCCGGTAATCTGGTGTTCATGCTTGCCGAAACGGTGGTCGAGCCGCTTTACGTGGCTTCGGGGTTTTCCCTCTACCTGAACCGGCGCAGCGAACTCGAAGCCTGGGATATCGAACTGGCTTTTCGCCGCCTCGCCGCGCGGCAGTCTGCGACTCCTCTGGCGTCGTCCTTGCTGGTTCTCCTGGTGCTGGCCGTGTGGCTGCCGCTGCTCAAGCCCGTACAAGCCGAAGAAGCACCGCAACCGCCGAGCGTGGCCAGGCAGGCGATCGATGCGGTGCTCACCGACCCGGTGTTCGGGCAGGACCGGGAAGACTGGAGTTGGCGCTGGCGGCAGTCGGACTCGCCCGTCGACGAGCCTGGGGGCGACTGGATCAAGGTCTTGTTCAAAGCAATCGAATGGTTCTCCGAGATGCTCAGGGGCCTGCTCTGGGTCTTCGCCGGTCTCGGTCTGGCGGCGGCCATTTTCCTGGTGCTGCGCTACCGGCAGGCCGGATCGCGCGCACGCGTGGCGCCAGCGGCACCGGAGTTCCTGTTCGGTCTCGACCTGCGTCCGGCGTCCCTGCCGGCAGATGTGGCGGCGGCAGCGCATGCGGCGCTGGACCGGGGTGACAGCGTCGAGGCCTTGAGCCTGCTCTATCGCGGTGCATTGGTCGCTCTGATGCATCAGCGCCAGATCGACTTTGCCGCCGGTGACACCGAAAACGACTGCCTGAGCCGCATCGCCGGGCGAGTCCCCGAGGCGCTCGATCGCCGTTTCAACGTGCTCGTCGAGACCTGGCGGCTGGCGGCCTATGGTCGCCTGTCGATCCCGGTCGAGCGCGTCGAGGAACTGCTGGCAGGCTGGGATCTCCTGTTCGGCAAGCCGCAGGCACGGCCATGACGCGCCGCCACAACAAGGCCTCGCTCCTCGTACTCTTCGCCCTCGTCGGGCTGACGCTGCTGGCTGGCTGGCTGGTCACCCATCTCGAATATGTCCCGCAACATCGCCGCGAAGCGCCGCAGGCCGAGGCCCGGCGCAATCCCTACCTGGCACTCGAACGTTTCACCGCGCGCATGGGCGGCAAGCTGACGCGGCAATCGGACGCGCGCATCCTCGACCGGCTGCCGGCCGGTGGCACGCTGTTTCTCGACCGCCAGCGCGCGCATCACTTGCCCCCCGAGCGACTGCGTCGCCTGCTCGCCTGGGTCGAGGACGGCGGATACCTGATCGCCGTCGCCGAATATCGTGACGTCGCCGATCCGCTGCTCGACCACCTCGGGGTGCGGTACTTCGAGCCGTCACCGCAGGCGCCACGCGAGTGGCCGGAGGTGCTGGAAGTGACGCTGCCTGGCATGCTCCGGCCGCTGCGGATCGACGCCAGAGGGCCGCGACTCGAGGCCGGCGGGCGACAGCCGGACTGGTCGGCTGGCGAGGGTGCAAATGGTGGCGGTGAACAGATCCTGCATTTCCACATCGGCCATGGGCATCTGACGATCGCCAGCGGGCTCGACCAGATGTTGAGCAATCGGCGCATCGGCGTGATGGACCATGCCGAATTCTACTGGACGCTGCTCAGCGAGCATGACCGCTCGTCACCACCGCAGGTTCTGTTGCTGTCGCGCCTGCAGATGCCGAGCCTGCTGGACTGGCTGCTGGAGAACGCCGGGGCCGCGTGCATCGCTGCGGCAATGTTGCTCGTCCTCTGGCTATGGCGCATCATTCCGCGCTTCGGGGGGGTACAGCCGGAGGCACCGCCGGCGCGCCGTGAACTGCGTGAACACCTGGCGGCCATTGCTCGCTACCTGTGGCGGTCGGGTGCGCTGGCGGCGCTGCTGGCACCTGCGCGCGAGCATTTTCGCAGCCGCCTCGCGCTGCGCCAGCCAGGCATCGCTGCACGCCCGCCTGCGGCGCAGGCGATCGCTCTGGCAGCACGTTCCGGTTTGCCGGCGGCGCGCATCGCCGCTGCCCTCGATGGCCGGGCCGATACCCCGCACGCTTTTACCGACGCGTTGCGCACCCTGCGCGACCTGGAACGTGAACTCTGAGATCCTCGCCATGAATACCCCCGCGCCGGTCCTGCCGGCAGAAAAACTGCAACAGGCAAGGCAACTGCTAAGCGCGCTGCGCGCTGAAATGGCCAAGGCGGTGATCGGCCAGCAGGCAGTGATCGACGAAGTGCTGATCGGTCTGCTGGCCGATGCACACGTGCTCATCGAGGGCGTTCCCGGTCTCGGCAAGACGCTGCTGGTAAAAGTCCTGGCCAGAACCTTCGGCGGCCAGACCCGGCGCATCCAGTTCACCCCTGACCTGATGCCTTCCGATGTCGTCGGTCACACGCTGTTCGACGCAGCCACGGCCAATTTCGTCACTCGCCAGGGGCCGGTGTTTACGCATCTCTTGCTCGCCGACGAGATCAACCGGGCGCCCGCCAAGACGCAGTCGGCGCTGCTCGAAGCGATGCAGGAAAAACAGGTGACGCTGGAAGGGAACAGCTCTCCCTTGCCGCGCCCGTTCATGGTCCTGGCGACCCAGAACCCGATCGAACAGGAAGGCACTTACCCGCTGCCGGAAGCGCAGCTCGACCGTTTTCTGTTCAAGATTCGCATCGATTACCCGAGCGAAGAAGAGGAAGTGGCATTGACCCGGCAGGTGACGAGAGCGAAGACCGGCGGTGACCTCGATGTCGAGGCGGTGGCCACGCTGATCCAGCCGGCAACGGTGGTCGGGCTGCAGCAATGGACGGCGCATGTCGTCGTCGACGAACGCGTCGTCGCTTATGCCGTAGCCATTGTTCGCGCCAGTCGTGAAACGCCGGGGCTGGCCAGCGGCGCTGGTCCGCGTGGCCCGATCGCGCTGGTGCGGGCAGCGCGGGCGCGGGCGCTGATGGCCGGGCGGGGTTTCGCCACGCCCGACGACATCAAGGCGGTGGCGCTGCCGGCGCTGCGCCACCGCGTGGCGCCGGCCGCCGAGGCCGAGATCGAAGGGCTCAGCGCCGACGATCTGCTGCGCGCGCTGCTCGAACGCGTGCCGGCGCCGCGGGCCTGACGGTCAAATGCTGCTTCCCGACCACAGACTGCTGCTCGCTGCCGGGCTGTGGCTGTTGCTGGGTCTGGCGGTCGCCGTCGTGCCGAGCCTGCTGGCACTCTGGCAGGCGACTGCGGCAACGCTGTTCGGCCTGGCCGCTGCCGACGCGCTGAGCGCCTGGCGCCGTCGCGGCCGCATCACCGTGCAGCGCGATCTGTCGCATGCCATGCCGGTAGGAACCTGGCAGAACATCGGCCTCTACCTTCGCTGCGATTCAGGGCAGCAGGCTAGCGGCTGGCTGATCGACAGGCACCCGGCAGCTTTCCTCAGCGAGGGCTTGCCACTGCGCTTCACGATCGCCGCCGACCGCTACCTGCGCGTCGCCTACCGGGTTTCGGTAAGCGAGCGCGGTCGGCAGGTGTTCGACGGCGTCAACCTGCGCTGCTCGTCGCCGCTGCGCCTGTGGTTGCTGCACGAGAGCATCGCGCTGCAGGACGTGGTGCGCGTCTTTCCGAATTTCGCACGCATCGCGCACTACACGCTGCTGGCGACCGATCACCGCCTGTCGCAGATCGGTATCCTGCAACGCCGGCGACGTGGCGAGGGCATGGAATTCCAGCAGTTGCGCGACTACCATCAGGACGACTCGCCGCGGCAGATCGACTGGAAAGCCAGCTCCCGTGTCGGTCGCTTGATCTCGCGGGCATACGCCGATGATCGCGACCAGCAGATCGTCTTCCTGCTCGATTGCGGTGGCCGGATGCGTGCTCGCGATGGCGAGCTTTCGCATTTCGACCACACCCTCAACTCCTTGCTGTTGCTCGCCTGGGTCGCCCTGCGCCAGGGCGACGCCGTCGGACTGGCGACTTTTGGCCACGCTGCGCCGCGCGTGCTGCCACCACGCAAGTCTCTGGCGACCCTGCAGGCGATGATGAATGCGGTCTACGACCTGCAACCGTCGCTGCAGGTGCCCGATTACCTGCGCGCCTGTGCATCCCTCAGCCAGCGCCTGCGCAAACGGGCACTGGTGATTCTGGTCACCAACCTGCGCGACGAGGACGACGATACCTTGCTGCCGGCAGTCGAACAGTTGCGGCGGCGCCACGCGGTGAGCATCGCCAGCCTGCGCGAAGCAGTACTCGACGACTTGCTCGAAGCACCGGTCAGTGATTTCGACGCGGCGCTGACGCGCGCTGCCGGCCTCGAATACCTGCAGGCGCGGCGGCGGCAGGTGGCGCTGTTGCGCCACGCCGGCGTCGAGATTCTCGATGTCGCTGCGCGCGAACTGCCGGTGGCGCTGATTAATCACTACTGGGCCAGAAAGCGCGCCGGCGCGTTATAGTATGCGCCGCGTGCTCGTTGCCGCAGGGGGGCAACGAAATGTCTGGTCACTGGAGCGACGAGACGTGTTTCCATCATTTTGACGGCAGGGGCTGCAATGCAGATCGACGAAAACCCATACAAGGCACCTTCGGCGCGGCTGTATGACTACAGCGATAGCTCTTTCGGAACGTTTCTTCCCGAGGGCCGGCTGGTGCCGGCCGGGTGCGGCTATCAGTGGCTGTTGCGCGGCTGGGAGATGTTCCGCACGGCGCCGGGCACCTGGATCGGCATCGCGGTCGCCTTCATGCTGGTGATGCTGATCGTCGGCATGATCCCTTTCCTGAATGTCGCCGCCAACCTGTTGATTCCGGTGTTCATCGGAGGCATCAGTATCGGTTGCCGGGCCATCGAAGAAGGCGAGGGGATCCGCTTCGAGCACCTGTTTGCCGGCTTTTCGCGCCAACCGGGAGGTCTGTTGATGGTGGGGCTGCTCTACCTGCTGATGCTGCTGGTGATGGCCGTGGTACTCGGCATCGTGGCCACCGTCACCGGTGTCGCCGCACTGGCGACGATTGCTCACGACAGCGCCGGAAATACCGCCGCGTGGGCCATCGTGCTTGCCTTTCTGGTCATGATCCTGGTCTTTGCGCCACTGGCGATGGCGGTCTGGCTGGCGCCACCACTGTTGCTCTTTCATGAACTGTCGGCGTATCAGGCGATCAGGACCGGGATTCTCGTCGCGCTACGGAATTTGCTGCCCTTCCTGGTCTATGGCCTGCTGGTGCTGGTTGCCGCGGTGCTGGCCAGCCTGCCGCTGCTGCTCGGCTGGCTGGTACTGCTGCCGGTGCTCTACGCTTCACTGTACGCGGCTTACCGGGATCTGTTCTTCGCCGAACATCGATGACCGTTGCGCTTGCCGCCCCGCTGGACAGCCTCCGCCGCATCGCCACACCCGAAGGCTGCGAGATCGAGCTGCGGGTGGCCGGGCCGGTCGCGCGGGCACGTGCCTGGTTTCTCGATTTCCTGCTTCGCCTGGGGCTCTGGCTGCTGCTGGTGTTTGCCGCCGCGAAAATCGGCGATTTCGGCGCCGGCCTGCTGTTGCTCGGCGCATTTCTGCTCGAGTGGGGGTATCCGATCGTATTCGAGGTGTATCGCCACGGCCAGACTCCAGGCAAGAAAGCCTGCGGCCTGGCGGTCGTCCATGACGACGGTCGCCCCGTCGGCTGGAGTGCCGCGTTCATCCGCAACACGCTGCGCAGCGTCGATTTCCTGCCGCTGCTCTACGCCGCCGGTTTCGTCACCAGCCTGCTCAATGGCGAGGGTAAACGCCTGGGCGACCTGGCTGCCGGTACGCTGGTGGTGCATGTCGATGGCGCTGCGCGCCGTCCAGCCAGTGCGGGCAGCGGGCTCGGCAGCGAAGCACCACCCTTTGTCCTGACGCGCGATGAACAGCTGGCAATCATCGAGTACAGCCAGCGTGCCGCGCTGCTGACACCCGAGCGGGCAGCCGAGCTGGCCATCGCCGCCGCGCCGCTGAGCGCCGGTCTCGACGGTGAGGCAGCGCGGCGACGCCTGCTGCGCATCGGCAACTTCCTGCTCGGGAGTCAGCTATCCTGAATCTTCCCGGTTTCCTGCTGTCCTTGCCTGCTCTGCCCTGATACGGATCGACCTCATGAATGCTTACCCAGGACCGGCTCTGGTCACCCTCGCCACGGCGCTGCTGTTGTTCGCCTGTGCGGCCTATGTCGGCCGCTGCCGCATCAAGTTCGGCATCCAGGCGCCGGCAACCAGTGGTCACCCGCAATTCGAGATCGCTTATCGGATCCAGATGAACACCCTCGAGAACACGGTCGCTTTCCTGCCGGTGCTGTGGGTGTGCGCGTTCTACCTGTCGAGCCTCTGGGCGACGGCGCTCGGAGGCGCCTGGCTGCTGGGCCGGGTCTGGTACGCCTTGGCCTATGCGCGTGATCCGAAGACACGCGGCAAGGGCTTCCTGGTCTCGATGCTCGCTTTCGGCGCCCTTGCCCTCGGCGGCGCCTGGGGCGTGCTGCGCGGACTGCTCGCCTGAATCGCGAAACTTCCCGGACAACGCTAGGCGACGGCAGCGCGCAGAGAGCGCTGCCGGCACGCAAGCTGCGGCCGCTGCGCGCGCTGCTGCCTTACGTGGCCCGCTACCGCGGGCAGATCGCTCTGGCCTTGCTGTTCCTGCTGCTCGCCGCCAGCGCGACGCTGGCGTTGCCCTACGCCGTGAAACTGCTGGTCGACGGTGGTCTCGCAGCGTCGGCCGGCGACGTGCTCGACGATCGACTGCCGGCGATCCGCGGCCATTTCCTCTGGTTGTTCCTCGTCGCGGTGCTACTCGGGCTGGCGACCGCCGCACGTTTCTACATGGTGAGCTGGATCGGCGAGCGAGTGACCACCGATTTGCGGCAGGCGGTCTACGCGCATGTGCTGCAACAGAGTCCGCAGTTCTTCGAGACCCTCAAAACCGGCGAAGTGCTGTCGCGGCTGACCACCGACACGACGGTGATTCACAACGCCGTCGGTTCGAGCATCAGCATGGGCCTGCGCAACCTGGTGTTGCTGGTCGGCGGGCTGACCATGCTGCTCACCACGACGCCGCGGTTGATGCTGACGGTGGCGGGGATCATCGTGCTGGTGGTGCTGCCGGCAGCACTCATCGCTCGCCGCGTACGCAAACTCTCGCGCGCCAGCCAGGACCGCATTGCCGATACCAGTGGCATCGCCGGCGAGATCCTCAATGCCATTCCGGTGGTTCAGAGTTATACCCAGGAGAGTGCCGAAACGGCACGCTTCGCTATCGCCAACGAGCAGGCTTTTTCCACCTCGATCCGCCGCAGCGGCACACGCTCGGCGCTCACCGCCTTCGTCATCATCGGCGTCTTTGCTTCGCTGCTCTACGGCCTGTACGGCGGCGTTCAGGCGGTGCTCGCCGGCGAGATCAGCGCCGGCCAGTTGAGCCAGACGGCGCTCTATGTGATGCTTGTCGCCGGCAGCGTGGCCGTACTTGCCGAGGTCTGGGGCGACCTGCTGCGCGCTTCGGGGGCCACCGAAAGGTTGATGGAACTGCTCGGCGAGCGTTCGCCGATCACCGAGCCGGCGCTGCCCGTTGCCCTGCCGGCAGCGGCGGCCGGCTTGCAGGTGCGCTTCAGCGAGGTGCGCTTCGCCTATCCGTCGCGCCCGCTGCAGCCGGTGCTGCAGGGGCTCGATTTCACCATCGATGCCGGGCAGACGGTGGCGCTGGTCGGGCCGTCGGGGGCCGGCAAGACGACCGTCTTCCAGTTACTGCAGCGCTTTTACGACGTCAGCGAGGGGGTCATCCGGATCGATGGCATCGACCTGCGGTGCGCGCGCCTGACCGAGTTGCGCGCACGCATAGCGGTGGTGCCACAGGAGGCGGTGATCTTCTCGGGCAGCATCGCCGACAACATCCGTTACGGCAAAGCCGAGGCCTCCGACGAGGAAACCCGTGCTGCCGCACGCGCGGCCTTCGTCGATGAATTCGTGCAGCGACTGCCCGACGGCTACGCCACTTTCGTCGGCGAACGCGGTGTCCGCCTGTCTGGCGGCCAGCGCCAGCGCATCGCCATTGCACGTGCGATCTTGAAGAACGCTCCGCTGTTGCTGCTCGACGAAGCGACCAGCAGCCTCGACGCCGAAAGCGAGCGCGTCGTGCAGGCGGCGCTCGAAGCCGCGATGGCCGGGCGGACGACGATCGTCATTGCGCACCGCCTGGCCACCGTGCAACGCGCCGACCGGATCATCGTTCTCGACCACGGACGGGTCATCGACGTTGGCACGCACACGGCGCTGGTCGAGCGTGGCGGCTTGTACGCTCGCCTGGCGGCGCTGCAGTTTGGTGCCTGAAGAGACCCGCTGCGGCGCACGCCAGCGTTGCCGGGAAGCTGGCGAACAGCGTGGCTTTGCTGTGCCCAAGGTGCAAAGATGGCAAGAATTCGCCCCGATCCATTTCGGGGCTCATGCTCAGAGAGGAATAGGCATGCAAGCAGACGTCGACGATCGCCGCAGGATCAACAACGACACTCCCAGCGCGCTGTGGTCACGCAGGGCGCAGGGACTGTGGCTGGCAGCGCTGGGGGTCGTGCTGCTCGGTGGCTTCCTTGCCTGGCAGCATTTTTACCCGGTGACGGCAGCGGATGGCTGGACATACCGGGTCTACCTCGATGGCATTCCGCAGGTCAGCGCCCTGGCGAAAGACCGTGATGGCGCCTTGTACATCAGCAAGGAACTCGGCAACGAGCGTGGCCTCCTGTTCAGGCGTGCGGCGAGTGGCAGCCTGTCCCAGGCCGTGGTCGGGCTCTCCAAGCCCGATGGACTGGTGGCGTTTCACGACGGCATCGCGATTGCTCAGGAAGGGGGCGACCTGCCGGTGCTTTGGCTGCATGACGGTCAAACGGAAGCCCTATTCCAGGGGCGAAGTGTCGAAGGTCTCGCCAGCGATGGCCGGTATCTGTACGCCATCGAAGATCGACCGGGCGATGGGCGTCTGCTGCGCTTCGACCCGCTCACCAGGGTGTTGACCGTCTTGCGCAGCGGCCTCAGCGAGGGTGAGGGCGTCGCGGTTTGTCCCGATGGGCGCTTGTTCTATACCGAAAAGGGAAAACGCTGGGTCAAGCGCTGGCAGGCCGACGGTGCCGATGTGCTGGTCCTCGAACAGCTCAACGCGCCGGGTTTTCTGATGTGCAACGAGGAAGGGCTGTGGATCACCGAAGACGCCACGCATCGGGCACGCCTGCTGCTGCTCGACCGAACAGGATCGTTGCAGACCATACTGCGCGGTCTGCGCTCCGGGCAAACCGTTCTGCCGCTGGCCCCGGGCCGGCTGCTGCTTGCCGAGCAAGGCCGCGGCCGTATTCTCGAAGTCGAGCGTTTGCCTGCAGCCTCCAGATGAACCCCCGATCCTTCCGGGAACGGCGTATCCGGACCAGGGTGCTGCTGCCGTGCGTCGCCACCGTTCCAACCGGCTTTGCTTGACCTCAACCTTTAGGAGAAAAAGACATGACGGACATGACAAGCAGCATGAAGCACCAGCTTCTCGGACTCTATGATTCACCTTTCGTGCGCCGCGTTGCGGTGACCATGCAGTGCTATGCGATCCCCTATGAGCATGTTTCGCTGTCAGTGTTCAGGCAGATGGACGCCATGCGTCCACTCAATCCGCTGTTCAAAGTGCCGATGTTGACACTGCCCGACGGTGAGAAAATCTACGAAAGTGCCTATCTGCTCGACTACCTCGACGAACTCGCTGCCGAACGTGGCATGACACCGTTGACGCCGCGCAGCGGGAGCGAACATCGGCAGGTGCAGCAACTGATGGCCCTGGCCATGGTGGCTACGGAAAAGGCCGTGGCCATCGAATACGAGCGCAAGCGCCCGGCCGAGCTGCAATGGCCTGACTGGACGAACCGCCTGCGCGGCCAGATGCGTCAGGCCCTGGCGATGCTCGAAGAGCGGCTGGACGGCGATTTTCTGTTCGGTGGCCGCCTGACGCAGGCCGACATCAGCAGCGTTGCCGGAATCGGCTTCATCCGTTACGTCCTGCCCCACGAATGGCCGAGCGGTGAGTGCCCGGCGCTCGAACGCCTGGCAGAGCGGCTCGAAGCGAGCGAAGCGTTCCAGGCGGTGCCGATCGAGGAGTGATTTGTCTGGAGTAATGGCTATGATCCAACACTACAGAAGTCACCCACTACCCAGGGCCTTGCCACTCGGACAGCATATGGCCAAAATTTATCAACCATATGATTCTTATAGGCTTATGTTTCATTCGGTTGAGCTTCTGTAGGTCGCCATCCTTTTCGGACCATTCGGTCATGCTTGGGCAGACGAGGTGTGAGCCACCCAGAAATCTGCCAAGTGCATGACAATATAGTATATACGGTGCTTTGGAGTATACGTTCCGAGTGGCGAGGCCCTGGGTAGTGGGTCAGGGCGCGAGCGCCAGGCTGACGCCAGGAGGAGAGTAGCTCACGAATGTATCGCCGCTGCATCGCGAGAGATTCTTTTAACCTATTGACCATTGAACATTGAAACCGATCTAGCGGTTCGCTTTTATTTAAGCAATACGTCTAGCATTTTTTCTTGATGAGCTTTTATGTCAAAAAAATTCCATTCCTGCCCCGCTCCCCGAGAAGCGCTTTGATTGTCTTTGCATTTTTGCATCATAATCATGAACTTGATTGATGCCACACTGACCTGCCTAATTTTTCCTGAAGCATCTAGGTAATGATCAAGTTTGGTTTTCGGGCTCCAATTAGAACCGGAACTATTCGCTTCGCTACCAATCATGGCGTAGTTACCAAAGCAGTTTATTTGCTCTTCATTAGGCGTACCATTCTTTCCAGTTGCATTGGCAGTTGGGAAGTAATGCTCCAGACTCCTGCGCGTTCTTGAAAAATAAAACTGTTCGAATACTTTCAGGCCAAAATCACCACATCCAAGTGCTGCAAAATAGTCAGTTCGTTCTTTACTGCCTTCTTTTGTTTTTTCGCCGCGAAGCGTATTGGCATATTCTTCCCACAGTTTATAGTCAAGATAGTTGAAAACGAACAAAGGAATCCCCTTTGATTTTGCAGTGCCATCTCCATAGATTGCAGTAAAATTAAATATGTCATTGCGTGGCGTTATATCAAATTGATTGTTTTGAAAGATTGTGTTATCGAAACTGCCGGGTTTAGGAGTATTAATTTCGTTAAGGTTGTCGTTCACCAAATACACATCTTTGAAAAATTTGTCCGCCAACCCCGCTACGAAATTACAATACGGGCTGATATCTGTACCTTGGCGGAATAGATGCAACAAGCAATAGAAAAGATAATTCTTGCGTTGCCTTGCTGTAAATGAGACCTCGAACATCGAAAGTGACTGCACTAGTTTATGCTGAATATTGATATCGTCAACACGATTTTTCAAATACTCGTTTTTTCCGTCTTTTTGCCAGTACTGAAGCTTCCAGGGGTTATTCTCAATAGTGTCATCTTCATTTGAATGATGCACGAGATAGTTGTCAAGAAGATATTTTGCCATCAGCAGGTTGAAGCCGAACATCTTTACAAACTTTTCATTAACCTGCACCTTGTCAAACTCATGAATCAAATCTTTATCGTCCAGATTAAAGCTTGTAGGATCAAAGTCGCTTTCTTCCATACGGGTAAGTTTCAACACAATAAGCAAGAAGTTTGCAAAATCCATTATCGGCTGGAACGTATCGAGTTTGTCCTCTTCTTGCTGCAGTTTGTCTATACCTTTGTAATTGATAAGATCACCGAAAGTCAGTGTATTGGTGTTATCGTCAGCTTGAGGTATATCGTTAAAGTTTAATACCTTGAAATCACTGAGATTATTTCCAAATATTGCGGTATCACGATACTTTTGCTGTATGTAGACCTTCATTTCGCTGCAATTTTCCCAAAGGCGATTGAACTTTGCTTTGTCGGCGTTGTTTAGTTTTTCGATAAGACGTGCTTTAATAATTTCGTGCTTTTCCAGTTGCTCACCTCTGGAATTCATAACCTCAAAGTAGTGGTTTAGATCTATATCTTTGGGCACATGATAGTGAATCAGGTGAACGCTGTGCTGAATATATTCTTTGTACTTGGATAAATCGTTGGCCGGAACTATTTCATTAATGGCGTTCTTCGCATATTTAAAGCCATTTACAATTCCAGCGTCTTTTTCGTCAACCTTGAATTCAGGGATGCTTTTAATGGTGTCGTTCGATTTTTTGCGTGCCCTATACGTAAGTTTGTTTTGGATGAGAATTCCCAATGCACCCAGGACGAGGTTAATTGTGGTTAGCCTCTGTTGGCCATCAATCACTTCATATACCTGATCTCCTTTATGGAAGGACACCAATGTCCCGATAAAATAGGTCGGTTTTCTTGAAGTGAACGAATCATAAACATCCTGAATCAATGCGGAAATCTCATCTTTTTCCCATGCATAGTTTCTCTGGTATATTGGCACTTCATAGGTTGCTTTGTCACCATTATAAATTTCAGCTATAGAAAGTTCTTTGAGGGGGAGCGTTTTGGTTTTCATTTTCTGTCCTCCATGAATTTGTTTGATTTGAAATAGTGAAGATAGTTTTGATAAATGTCGTTTTCGTCTCGATCATCCACATTATCTTTTTTTGCTGCTATCTTGTTAATTGGCAACAGGTTCACCTTGTCGGAAAGTGAACTTAAAAGCGAAACCGGTGAATCTGAGTCGGTGATGATTTTGTATATATTAAAGGAGTTTATAAGATCGTTACCCATAATGTAATTCTGGGCAGACAGCCAGCCGAGATTGTAGTATTGTGCCCTTAGCGAATAGGCCCAGACAAAAGCAAACACCACAAATTGATCTAACATTTCCAAGTCAATTTTTGCAGGTCGTTCTGGGCAGAACCTATCAACATAGAGCAAAATAGCGGTGTCTAACAACAGGCGTGTAATTCGGTTGCCAACACCGTTTTTGTATGTACTCAGGTCAAGTGTTTTTATGATATCGTTATCATTGATGAAATAGCCCTCGTATTTGTCGTTGTTCTGAATATCTTTAAGAATTTCAAAGTAGTGTTTTGCATAGTCAAAAAAAGGTTTACCCGCCACAATTGGCGTATCCAACTGAAACGGTTTAAGATTGCGTATGCCTGAGACAAAAGGAGTTGAGGAATGATTAACCGTATCGGCATAGGCAAATGCCCCTTTGTAGAATTGAGCATAAGGGAAGTTATCCTGCCTGGTAATGCCCTTGAATTTATGAATATTATGTTCTGTGAGTTCCCATGCTTTGTTGCCTTTTGTCCATTCTTTTACGCGATAGAGATAATCACTAAATAGTCCGGAGAGTTCTTTTTGGTCTAAATCCTCCCAACTTTTTACAACCTTCTCGGTCTCCGCTACATCCAAATCGTTCATTTCACGAAGATGATAGGCCTTCAGCAAATCATGGGGGTAAAGCTTTTTACCACGAGCATTTTGCGAATCAAAAAACTGGAAGGCTTCGGATATGTTCTCTGTAACGACAACAATGAGTTCGCAGTTGTTTTCGATGTAATCCAGTAGTTCTCCTCTTTCTCGTACATCAATATTAACTGTACGTCTTTCCAGTGTGCGAAAGTTATTGGGTATGTTGCGAGTATTATGTGGATTATTGGCGAGGGGTTGCTCTAAAAAGCGTATTGAGGTAACACCAAGAGCCTTCAGTAACAACGAAAAGGTGATAGTTCTCTGTTGCCCGTCAACGATGTTATATGTTGATCTTCCTTCTTGGTGTAGAATGAGTGTCCCTACACGGTAGGTTTCTTTATTCTCTTTTTTTGCACCAATAATATCGTCCAGCAGTTGAATTGCATTTTTGGCTGTCCATTTATAGGGGCGCTGATAAGGTGGAATCACTAAGTTAATATCAGGAATGGGGTTGCCGTCGACATCCTTTGTGATTTTATTGTGCGACAATAAGTCACCGATTTTTGTTATTGCGAGTTTTAAGCATGTGCTCATATATTATAGTCCTTTTAATATTGTTCTTTCTGCCGCCTTGACGGCTACATATTTTATTCTAGCATGCATCTCTGTCTTTTCTATATTTCATCGACTACACTTATCGATTCATCACATTGTGCTGGCGATATGCACCACCGGGAAGCGTTCGCGCAGGCTGTCCTTGAAGCTTTGCGCGGTAAAGCTCTGGTCGAGCTTGACGATGCCGGGCAGCACGCCGGCGCTGCCGGGTTGCTTGACGATGGCGGCCATTTCGCTGGGCCCGCGCGCAGGGCGTCTTGTGTACCCCAGGCCTGCGTGACGCCGTGGCCGGCCACCTTCCAGCCAGCGCGCGGCTTGTCTTTCAGCCGTCCGCGCGGCGTCGGTATAGAGCGCCACGGCGTAGGGCTGCGCGAGGTAACGTTCGCCGTCGTACAGTGCGGCGAACGGCACGTAGCGCAGCGTGCCGTCGAGCGCGACCATCAGCTTGCGCGCGCCGATCGCTTCGAGGTTGTCTCGGCGACCGGCGCAATCAGGTGGTCGTAGAGGAGCAGCTTGGCTGCCTCCGCACCGAGTTGGGTCAGCGGGTGGCCGGCGGTCTGCAGTTTCGCGTCGGCAGCGATTGATTTCGCGGCCGGTGAAGCTCGCGCGCGTGGCGCGCGGATCGTCGCCGGCGTCGCGGCGGATGAAGTCGTGGTACTCGTCTTCCTTGAGCATCGCCAGCACCTGCTGTGCCTCGGCCAGTCGCCCGGCGTCGATCAGCAGGCCGATGAGATGATGGTAGGTCGTCTAGACGGTGCCACGAAGGCTTTCTGCGTCGTGACGTCGGTGGTTTTGAGGTGGTTGCGCACGCTTTGCAGCGTGTTGACTGCTTGCTTGCCGTAGAAGATGGCAAGATCCGGCAAGCTCTTTGCGTAAAACGTGCAGAGGTTGCCCTGGATGGTCCAGGCGAGCCGGGGCTCTCCGGCGTTGAGGAGGATACGGTAAGCGCGGCGGTAGAGCGGCTCGGCCTCCGCATACCGGCCTTGCGCCCGGTACAGCAACGCCAGGTTGTTGAGGCTCGTCGCCAAGTCCAGGTGCTCGGCGCCGAGCGCTTTTTCCCGGATCACCAGTGATCGGCGGAATAGCGGCTCCGCCTCCGCGTACCGGCCCTGCGTCTGGTGTAGCTCCGCCAAGTTGTTGAGGCTCGCGGCCACGTTCGGGTGCTCGGGGCCGAGCGCTTTCTCGCGGATCGCCAGCGCACGGCGGTGGAGCGGCTCGGCGTCGGCGGTACGGCCCATTTGCTGGAGGATAAGGGCGACATCGTTAAAGCTCACCGCTACCGCAGGTGTATCGGTACCGCTGGCCGCTAGCTGCGCCGCCAGGATTTTGCTGGTAGAGGGTCAATGCTTCGGCGTGGTTGCCCTGGGCAAACCTTTTTTCGGCGGACGTGTTTTTCGCGAGCCACTCCTGTCCGTTCTCGGTGAACCAGTCCTGCGCCTCGCGCGCCAGTTCGGGCTGCCAGGCCCGCTGGATGAACCGCGCAAAGTCGGCCAGCGGGCCGTCCTGCAGCGCTGACTCGTCCTCGATCAGCGGCACGGTCTTTTCGTACCATAGCCAGGCACTGCGCCGGTCGCCCTGCAGCAGATAGGTGTGGCCGAGGTTCACCGTCACCGCCATGCTACCAGGGTCGATCGCCCGCGCTTTTTCGCACGCGGTGCGGGCATCCGCAACGGCGTTGGTCAGAATGCGGTGTCAGCACAGATTGCCCCACGCGAGCGCGGAATTCGAGTCGAGTGCCACAGCCCGTTGGGAGTCGGCCAGAGTGCTTTCGTCCTGGCCAAGTTCGCCAAGCGTTTGTCCGCGAATGAGGAGAGACGGCAGGCCATCGAGCTGCTGCGCCAGCAGGCGACTCGCGTACTCGACGACTGCCTTCCAATTCTTGGCGCTGGCCACCTGTCCCGCCAGATCTCGCAACTGCTCGACCGACACCGTGGCGGACGATCCGGCGGCCGGCGGCTGCGGCTCTTCGGCCCATAGAGCGGCCGGTTGCAGCAGAAAAGCGGCAAGCAGCAGGGCCGGAAATCGATGCTTCGGCATGGTTCGTCTCCTGGTTGGCCAATCGGCGGGACAATCGTTTGGGGCACCGTCCACTCAGACGAGCGACGAGCGTTGTTGTCAGGCTGTTGTTGCAGAGCGCGTCCGATAGCGTGTCAAAGGCCGCAGGAAGCGGTGATGAACGCAGCGCATCTTTCGTCTTGCCTGCCAGCGACGGTGCGTTGCGCTCAACACGGCACTCAATACGGCACCTCGCGGCCAGACGCCGGCGGCGCCAACGCGTAACTCGTGCTGCGTCCACCGGCATCCGATCTGACCAGGACGCCTCGTTCCAGCAACACGTGGATATCCCGCAGCGCCGTATCTGACGAGCACTTGGCGATCGCCGCCCACTTGCTGCTGGTCAGCTTGCCTTCAAAGCCATCCAGCAGCCGGTTGAGCAGTTTGATTTGCCGCTCATTCATCGGCGTAACCGCCCAACGCTGCCAGAAGCTCGCCTTGGTGAGCACAGCGGCCAGCGTCTCTTCGGCAGCGTCGATGGCCCGCAGCAGGCAGCCGACGAACCACTCCAGCCAGTCGGTAACCTCGAGCGTCCCCTTCTGAGTGCGCTCAAGCCGGTCGTAGTAGTCCCGACGCTCGCGTTGCATCTGGGCCGACACGCTGTAGAAGCGCTGCGTCGACCGCTCGGCCCGTGCCAGTGCCATGTCACCGACGGCTCTGGCGATGCGCCCGTTGCCATCGTCGAAAGGATGGAGGGTCACCAACCACAGGTGAGCCAGTCCCGCCTTGATCACCGGATCGGCGGGCTGATCGCTGTTGAACCACAGCAAGAAGTCCGACATTTCGACAGCCAGCGAATGGGCCGGCGGTGCTTCATAGTGCACCCTCTGTCGGCCCAGTGGTCCTGAGACGACTTGCATCGGTCCCAGCGCGTCGTCACGCCAGGCGCCGACACGAATCCTCACCAGTCCGCTGTAGCCGGTAGGGAACAGTGCGGCATGCCAGCCGAACAGTCGCTGCGGTGTCAGTTCGCAGTCGTGCTGCCGAGTGGCATCGAGGATCATGTCGACCACACCTTCGACGTTCCGGTCAGCCGGAGCGAGGCCGCCGATGTCCACGCCCAGCCGGCGGGCGAGTGACGAGCGAACCGAATCGGGGTTGAGTTTTTCGCCCTCGATCTCGCTGGTCTTGAGCACGTCTTCGGTTAGTACCTGGAGTGTCGCTTGCTCGCGCAGCCCGACGCCGAGATCATGCAGGCGCCCGAGCAAGCGTCCCTGCGACTGGTGCACCTCAGCGAGCGGTTGCGCCAGCCTCTGGCGGTCGAAACGCCAGTGTGGCCAATCGTCCTGCTGCCAGATGAAGCGCTTGTTTCCGTCATTCATGCGGTAATTGTGTGGGCCAGTCTCGTCAAAGTCAAGACAATCGCCGCATTTAATGCGGCGATTAGTCGCCGCATTCGCCGCTTTCCGTTGACCAACGGACGAGGTTGGTGCCGGCCGCGGGGTTGGGCAGGACGTCGTGGTTGACGCCGCGGTCAGCGGACTTCGATCCGACCCTGGCCCTTTATCACTACAAATCTCCTGTAAATTTTCGAGAGAGGAAGACTCCACCCATGCTACCCACAATGCTTAAAGCGGCATTGTAGGTGATAAGAATTATAAAAGTCGCCAGCACTCCGCCAATCTGATCCACGTAAGCGGTTGTGAAGAAGTCTTCCGACATTTCAACAGCTAATCCATGAGGAAATGCCGTCTCGGAATGTCGGAGAACTTACCCAAGACCGCTTACCCGCCGAAGTGCTGATAAACACGAGCCATCAGTTCGCCAAGCATCGCCCCGTATAGCCATGGACATTCCAACAGCCATTTTCCTGCGTGGCGCCAAATAGGCGGCTACAAATGCAGCAAACCCAGGAGCACCAAGTAGCACCAGCCGTAATAGTTCGTGATAGCTGAATATGACATACAACACCTGCCCAACTACAAACACGCCGATTCCGGCTAACGAGGCCTTTGGTACAGTCCAGCGAGTCATGGTTTATTGCTAGCCGGGGTTTAACGTGCGCCGTGGCAAGGCGCTGTCTTTCCGCGGGTGCGAATCCCGCCCGGTAACTTTCGTTCCAACCGGTAGCAACTGGAGCAGACGTGGAGGTAACGAAGCGGCTGAAGCCTCTGGTGTAGAGGGTTCTGTAAGGAACTTGGCGAGCATGCAGGCCGTAACGTGAGTGAACGCTGAGCAGGCCTCGAAAACGGTGATGCGGAAGCCGACCCGGCGTTAATACGGGGAAGGCCGCTGTCACAGGTGAAGTGAACGAAAAGCAACCTGTGGTTCCGCCGGGGTATTGGCGATGGCATGCATGAAAGAGGAAGGCAGACGCAACACGGGAAGCCCCATCCCGTGGTCAAGCGCAAGACCAACCGGACGCCCGCGAGGGACAGGCTGGGCGAGATGGGGTGGCGGAGAGGCCCGTAGTACCGATGAAGTCGGGTAATGCCGATGGAGGAAAGGGGCCTCAGTTCAAGACCAACGCAAGAAGCGGGAAGGGACACGAGATTGGACAACCTGCAAACTCCGATCAGCGTTCAGAAACTGCGGACCGCGTTACATGCCAAAGCGAAGGAAGAACCCGAGTACCGGTTCTACCTCCTGTACGACAAGATTCATCGACGGGACGTGCTCGACCACGCCTACCGAAGCTGCAAAGCCAACCAGGGAGCAGCCGGGGTGGATGGCGTACGTTTTGAAGACATCGAAGCGTATGGAGAAGAACGCTGGCTTGGGGAACTGGCGGAACGGCTGAAGAAGAAAGACTACCGACCGGAAGCGGTCAAGCGGGTCTGGATTCCCAAGCCGAACGGCAAGCTGCGCCCCTTGGGCATACCGACGATCACCGACCGAGTGGTACAAACGGCGGCCATGCTCGTGCTGGAACCCATCTTTGAAGCCGATCTGCAACCGGAGCAATACGCGTACCGGGCAGAGCGGGGAGCGCAGGATGCGGTACAAGCGGTTCATCGTCTATTGAACACCGGACACCAGCAAGTGATCGATGCGGATTTATCAGGCTATTTCGATAGCATTCCGCACCCTGAGCTTATGAAGAGCGTCGCCCGTCGGATCGTTGATCGGCACGTTCTATACCTCATCAAGCAATGGCTGGATGCCCCGGTGGAAGAGGACGACGGACACGGTCACCGGAAGCGGACGACGTCCAACCGGGACACCGGACGCGGTACCCCGCAAGGGGCTCCGATTTCACCGCTGCTGTCGAATCTGTACATGCGGCGATTCATCCTCGGATGGAAGACATTGGGGTATGCCCGCCGCTGGTCGGCGCAAATTGTCAATTAGGAAACTGACCGTCGCCGAACCCTCCTGGATGCCGAGTTTGTCGTGGGACGGCTGAACCGGAAACTGACCGGCTGGGCGAATTACTTCTCCCTCGGTCCAGTCAGTCCGGCTTATCGAGCGATCAACACCCATGTCACGCAACGGCTCCGCCAGTGGTTGTGCAAGAAACACAAGGTTCGCGGCAATGGGGGGACGCGCTACCTCGATCGGTATCTCCACGAGGCGTTGGGGCTGATCCATTTGCCTACGCGGACCCATGACCTTCCGTGGGCGAAAGCGTGATGTCTTGTCCGAGAGCCGGATGCGCGAAAAGCGCCTGTCCGGTTCGATGAGCGGGATGTGGAAACGGGGCTACGGCCAGGCTACTTGGGCACCGCCAGACGAAAGGGGCGGATACAGACAAGCCGGACCTACGGTTACCGCGCCACATCTCGACTCTACATGCGTCGACGCCTATTGGTCGCCAGCCGCCTTGCCGGCCTTCGCCAGCCGGTCGAGCATGTGGCGCCAGTGGCTGCCTTCCCAGAAGACACGCCGGCATACTGCGCAGGTGCTGAAGTCCTGCTGGTGTTCTCGCACACGGGGTGGCAGGGCGTCGAGGATTAGCGCCTTTTCCACCGCCAGGAGCGGGGCGTTGCATTTGAGGCAGCGGGAGAGCGGCTGCATGCTGCCAAAAAGGTCAAGCCGGGCGAGTATTTCTGACAACTGCGAATCGGGCTTCAGCGCATACACGTAGCAACCGCGCGTGATACCCCGCCGCTTGAGCAGGTCGCGGTCGCGGGTCAGTACGATGCGGCCGTCCCGTCCGGCGATGCGCTCAATCTCGGCATCGTCGAGAGAATTGTCGTACAAGGTATCGAACCCGGCCATTCGTAACAGGCGGGCCAGGCCACCCAGATGGACGTCGGCGACAAAGCGTGTGATACGTAAGGGGTCGGGGCGCACGCGCAGCAGGGGGCTGATGTCGAAAGCCTCGAACTTCGGATAGACAGAGATGCGGTCGCCTTGTCGTAGGCGCTGGGCGAAGTCAACCGAGACCCCATTGACGAGAATCAGCTCGACCTCTGTGTGCGGCACACCGAGGGCTTCAATCACATGCTTGATGGTCGCGTCCGTGGCGCACGCAAAGTCGAATTCCCGCCGGCGCCGCTCAGGGGCGATGAAGTCGTTCAATTCCTCGTAGAAGCGGAACGCCACCACCACCTTGGCGGTCGGGCGCTCCTGGTGCACGCCAGTATCCTCCAGTGATGGCGCAACAGGTGAAACTCGGCTTGTCATGGAGACCCTTTCCCCGCTACAAGAGGCGAGGCACGACACGGGTAGCCGGCGCGCCTCTGATGAGTGTACTGGAATGCCCCTGGTGCACATTCTGATTTTCGGCGGACTCTGCGCTTGGTAAGATCAGCATCGCGGATTTCCGTTCGCCATCCAGGAGAGCAAGCCCATGACCGCCCTTGATCCAATTGCCCGAGAACGCTCAATGCAACGGAAACGCGATCTGAACATGGTCGCTGCCTGGGAAGCTGGGCAGTCCCATGCCGACATTGCACTGGCGTTTCAACTCTCCAGGGAAAATGTCAAGGACCGGATAGAGCGGCATTTCCGAGCCAAACAGCGGGAGGCCAGCAGTGATCCGTTCGACAAGATCAGCCCTCGCTTGCGAACGCTGCTCCTCAAAGAAGGCCTGACGACGGTCAACGCAGTGGTTGGATGGTACAGAAGCAAAGCGCTGTTCCAGATGCGAAACGTCGGCCGCAAGAGCATCCAGGAAATTGAAATGTGGTTCCCCGTCGAGCGACTGTACCAGAACTACGCTGCGGTCTCTCCCTATATCACCAAGGATGGCTCTGAAATCCGCGAGCTGATGCACCCAGCGGTTCAGGGTAACCGCAACCAGAGCCTGGCCGAAGCCACGCTTCCCGCCGGAACCAGAACGATGCTGCACAGGCATCTCGTGACGGAAGAAATCTACCACATCACAGCCGGCGAAGGACAGATGACTCTGGGAGCGGCGCCGTTCAAGGTCGGGGTTGGCGACACCATCGGTATCGCGCCGGGAACGGCACACTGCATTGAAGCATCGACGAGCGGTGCGCTGGTGTTGCTCTGCTGTTGCTCGCCAGCCTACTCGCATACGGATACGGAAATTCTCGAAAATGGCCAGGAGGATTGAGGATGGAGCGATCATCGGCTCGACGATCCGCTTCGATCTCTGACAGGGCGGCGAGAATCTGCTGGCGCTGCTGCCCCTGGTCGACGAAGTCTTCTCCGCGGGTCAGCATGAAGTACACCATGCGTGCGAGCTTGTGCGCCGTGGCGGTGTTGGCACTGGATTTGTCCATGCGGCTGCACAGGCAGCGCGCAGCAGGGCTTGCAGCTTCGCGTCGCACTCGGTCAGGTGGCGGGCGATATCGTCGTACATCGCCAGCGACTGGCGCAGTACGAACAGGGGCTCGTCGCGCCAGTTGCCGGTCAGCGCCTGGGTGATCTCCTCGGCACTGGCCTGGACGCGGCGGTCGCGGTGCTTTGCCAGTACCTTGGGATCGCGTTCGCCCGCCACGATGGCACGGATGATCGCCTGGCCAGTCGCGCCCAGGACGTCGGTGAGCACCTCGGTGAGCTGGATGTTCATCTGTACCAGCGATTTCTGCATGCGCTGAACCAACTGGCCTGTTCGGTGAGCAGAACCTCACGCTGACGGGCTACCGTGCGCACGACGCACCCATCGCCTTTCGGGCGCCAGGCCGCGCGCAGGAACCCCAGGCTCATCCGCTTTTGCAGGTGAGAGGCATGCCTCGAACGGCAGTCCTGCACGTCGCTCTTGCGCCCAGGAACGTACTTCATCTCTGCGCATGGTCATGATCGTGCTCCACGATGGTTGAGAATGGCAGCGCCATGGGAAACGTCGAAATTCGAATCGATCTCCTAAACGGGATGCGCATCGCTGCGCTCACCACTGTCGCCGACGATTCCCGGACCATGCTCGCAATCGGGCTCGTGTGAGCTCACACCAATGGAAGGTCGGTCATATCGGCACTGCCACTAACCATGTGAAACAAGTAGCACGTAGGCGCAAGGGCCGGCGGGCCTACTCCGTGTTTCTTTGAGAGCGCCTGACCCGCGCGCGGGGTTGGGAGGCTCGCAAGGTACGCCTTTGCTTGCGCCATGCTTCGAGGTCCGCCGGGGCGAGTTGCTCCGCAGTGAATGGGGCCAGGACGGTGAGCACGTCTCTCATGATCCGCCTCCGACTTGCTTTGTCTATCTATCAACAGCTTAGACGAGCCAGCGGCTGGTTTTGCCACCCTGGTATTTTTGAGTTCTGCCGAACGAACACGAAAGTGAACGAACGAAGGCCAGCAGTTCCCGGCATAATAAATCACTTCGGATAACTCCTAAAATAAAATGCAAATTTGCATTTGCAGATTACGTTTTTGCAGAAGTAATGCTTCCGACTTTTTTCACGGAAATAAAATTTATATTAACAATCACACTAAGTAATAAACCGGGTACAAAAAAACACCATACGAACGAGCAAAGATCTACGACGTGTCTATCTCTAGCGTACCGGCCGAGTAACCCTTTGCAATTGCCTTCCACAACACCTCCCAAGAAGGGATGAGATAACTTGTAAACAGCTCGATCATCCGATGCCACAAAGAGATTAGAGTACGCCGTGACTGGCGTGCACTTTTAAATAGCTCACATCCCCACGCTTGGAGCTGATCAATTAAAAAAGCCATGAACGTCAAACAACCAAAAACTGAACTCAAATTTTTTTCGCCATGTCCGTAATTGTGCTCTAAATTGTAACCTTGATTCTTCAGTGTGTTAAACGTTTCGTTTTCTATTTTCCAGCGCGCTCGACCTCCTTGCATGACTTTGAAAACCGTCTCTTTCGTTAGTTCGATATCAGTGATCCACGAAAAAATAACCTCCTTGCCTTTTTTAATTTGCCAATATTCCAAAAAGTTAACCAGCAAATCCGGATGGCTTTTATTCAGGCGAACTCCGTTAATAAACCGAAATCCGTGAATAATTCCTGCGTCGTCAATCTTTTCAAATTCAATGGCTTCCCCTTGACACATTTTTTTCTGGATCAAATCAAACAAATGGGAATGATCTCCTTCTTTGACGCCAATAATGTAGCTCATTCCTAATGATTTCAACAACTTAAGGTGTGGTCCGTTCGCCGACAAACTGTCCTCTATGATAATCGGCTTCAGGTGCTTGTATTGCTCGCTCAGGTGCTTCAGCAACCTTTTCGATGCATTACGCTCACAGTCATTTTTGTTATCGCCGTCCTCTTTCATGATTGGCTCCGGCATCAGGGGAATAACCACTGGGTAGTCCGGGTGAACCACCGTTGCACACAACAGCTGATGATAATATTCTTCTCTCCCATCCCGGTGCTTCTTCACACAACACTGCGGACAACTTGTAGCACCGGAACTAAAATGCCCGGTACCATCAATGGATACTAATACGTGACCATTCATAAAATGGTATTGCTCCATCACTCCGGCCTGCACTGCACTTTGATGGAGCGCACAAAAGCTCGAACTCAGCTGTCGAAAGTCAATTTCGTCCAAGATGCTTCGCATCTGCGTATCCGATGGGGTCGTCTGAATACCATACATCGTCATCAGATTGTGCCGTATGACCTCGTTTTTTCTTTTTTCATCGAACTGAAGTAGCGACGGGCACTTCATTGAAAACATAGCAAGCCCAGACATCAAAGCATCTGATAAAGGAATTGATTTGCGATTCGTGCGCTGATCGACTATTCCATCAAATGACGAACGAGCCTGCTTGAGTAAATTCGAAGCCGATAGATCTTCCGAATTTGATGTGATTTTCCAAGAAATGGTTTTTTTCATCTTGCAGCTAAACTTAATCAGATAGATGTCAAAGTATACTACTAAAATGCAAAGTTAGCCCCTTCACCGAGGCTGAAAACGCCTCGTAACTTGTTGTTTTTAGTGGGGGAAATTTATGCCGGGAACTGCTGAACGAAGGCTTGATTCCCACTCGGCCTAATATCGGACAATCGTCACCACTTTCCTGGCTCGGGTCATGGCCACGTACTGAAGACGCTGAAGGTCATCCCCGCTCGCTTTCAGGCCACGACAGTCCTGAGGGATCAGCAGAACCACCTCGTCGAATTCAAGACCTTTGGCGCGATGCATCGTCGAGATGCGCACCGACCTGGAATCGGGGTTGTCACGCTCGTCCGGACCAAGGACCGTGGTCGGTAACTTTCCAGACTTCAAAGCTGCCTGGACCGCAAGTGCATCCTGCCGGGTGGGCACAATCACACAAACAGAACGCGCTTCGGCTAGGCCTGTCTGAACCATCGGGAGCAAGCTGTAGAGAGCGTCCTCCAGATGTGGGAAAGCAAGCATCCTGGGAATCGGGCCGTGTGATAGCGACTTGTAGTGCTTGACCTCATCGGAACCTTCATCAAGATCATCGACCTCGCAACCTTCCAGCGTGGCCACCGCCAGGCGACGGATTTCCTCCGTGGTGCGATAGTTGAGATACAGCTTGCGCGACCGCCCCCGAATATTGATGCCTGAGGAACTCATTGCCGCGCGATTGCGGGGGTAGATGCGCTGATGACCATCGCCGACAAACAAGAGATCGTTGGGCGCTGCCGGCACCATTGCACGCAGCAGCCGAAGCGCCTGCGGCCCGAAATCCTGCGTTTCATCAACAATGACCGCAGAGTACGCTGGTGGTTTGTCCCGTAGCAGGGCCGCTGCGTCGCGATAGGCGTCATCGACTTCCTTCAGCTTGCGACTCGCCAGCTGCGCCCGGTATTCTTCAAAGACGGGCCAGATGGCATCGCGCTTGCCACGCGTCAGCACCACACCCCGTCCGGTCCGCCTGGCCTGGCGATAGTCATCACGCGAGTTGATTCCCTGCGCGAGAACCACGCGCTCGAGCTCATCCTCATAAAAGTCCGGCGGCAGGGCAAGGCGGGTGTCCTGGAGCGCCAGCGCGCGTTGCCAGGCTTCCGCCGCTTCCCCTTTCTTGCGGTTGTAGATGATTTGATGATCGTACTTGTAGCGGCGAAGAAAGCCATGCACCCAGGCATCGAGATTCTTCACCTCGATCTTCTGCATGACACCCGGACTGCAGAAGGTTTTCAGATTTTCCTCGATGTCTGCGGCCAGATTGCGCGTGAAGGTGGTGAAGAAAACCTTTTTCTCGGTCGTGGCCCGATTCTCGGCCAGCCATTTCGCCCGATGCATCGCCAGAACTGTCTTGCCGGTCCCTGCGCCGCCCAGTACCCGCAGCGGACCGCCACGATCGCCTTGCGCCAGCTTGCGTTGGGTCGGATGCAGGAAAACCCGCCATTGCGAGAGCGGCGAGTTCAGCATGGCCGCCATCGTCTCCTCATCCGCGACCACCACGAAGCGCGATTGCGATTCCGCCGTCTCGATGGCCGTGGCGAAGTCTTCCGTATCGATTGGGTGATCGACACGGGTTTCCCGTGAAAACAGCACATCGGATACGCTATCGCCAGCGGCAATCAGAAACAGACCCTCGTAGGCCTCAACCGGCAGCAGGCCTTGCACGGCATCCAGCTCGAACTCGGTGTGCATCGATCTGACTTGCTCCAGGAGCTCCTGAGGAGTGCCGATGCTCAGCAGATCGGCATCTGACAGCGCAGCAAACATCGCCGTCTGCGCTTGTTCCACCGGCTGCGTCTGCGGCTCAACAGCCGGCCTGGGCGCCGCCAGACGCGCCTGCTCCAAGGCAGGCTCAACGAGGCTTTCAACGGCAAACACCTGCAGCGCACCGGTCGTCGGGTTCACCGCGACGCGTCGTCCCGCTGCCCAGCGGTACGCATCGTCATGGTGATCGACGTACATCAGCACATAAACGTCCCCGGCCGGGGGTTTGAAGACGATGCCACGCCAGTCCTGGTCGATACGGACAGACTTCAGATTCCCATCACGGGCGCCATGGATCGGCTCGTAATTGATGCCACTGGCGGTGGGGTCACTCTGAAAACGCAAGGCCCATTTCAGCACCTTCCCCTGCACTGCGGCAGTCAGGGTCGCCAGATTGGCGAGGAAATCCTGCGCCAGCGCCACTTTTGGTTTGCAGGTCATTTCGGGATCTCCTGCTGTGTGTATTCCTGCGCGCCATGATCACCGAGTGCAGCAGCCAACTGCTGCGGCCACTGGCCATCGGCCAGCCATGTCTGCCATCCCTTGCCCTGCCAGACAGCTGCACTCTCCGCCTGGGCTGGCATCAACAGCACCAGCTTCTGCGCAACCCAGGCCAGTTCGGCTTCGGCGACCACGTCACCGGCTTGCTCCAGTTCGTAACCCACCTCATCGGGGGGTGACAAACCGGCATCCATCAAGACCTGCGGCTTCCCACTTAAGCCGGGACAATCTCTAACTTCAATGGGTTATGCACAACCCGGTGGCGGGACTTCCTCGGTAAGGGAAGTTCCCCCATCTGGTTGAGCAGCCAATCGAAAAGATCAGGGAAAGAGGTGCTAAACAGACGTTCGGCTGCGATAGTGCCGTCACTACGTCTCACCCCATAGTTGTGGATAACCGTTAGCGCAGCCAGGCGGCATTTCGTCAGACCTCGCCCGTTATGATACAACTGGGACAAGCGGCCATTGCGCCCTTCGACGGCGGAGGAGCTGCGATGGAACTGTCGCACCATCCATTCCCCCCATTCTAGCCAGCGCTGCAACTCACTCTCGGAGAATCCCGAATGGAACGGGTCTGCTTTCCAGGCCTCTAATGCTCGCTGCCAAGCCTCCTGATACCGTTTCCGGTGAACCCTGTTTTGCGTTTTCCGCATTTGGTAGTGCCAATAGAGTACGGGCAACAGCTTGCTCGTCAGCCATTGCCGAGTCGCTTCATCCAGAGACCAGCCCAGCAGGATTTCTTCTACCCAAAGCCACCAAAAGCTGACGTGACTCGATAAGGCGCCGATCTGGGCACGGAACTTCTTCAGGGCGGAACGGGTATCCTGGATCCCTTGTTGCGCCGCCAGAGTTTCCAGGGCCTGTGCTCGCGTTTCCAGTCCTGCCACTACGCTCTCCGCCGTCGTGCGAGTATTCTCCTCCAGGGAGAAGGGATGGATTTCCTCGGCGATTCCCAGCAACTGCTTCTGGTACTCTTGCTGCGCCTGTTCCACTTGCGCGCGGGCTTCCCAGGCACAGGCCTGTTGTGCCGCCAAAGCCGCCTTTTCCTCGGTACTGGCTCCGCGCGACGGCTGATCAAGGGCCTTCTGGGCCAGTTCGCAGCACTGATCCGCCTTGGCTTTTCGACGTCCCAAGGCCGGTGACAACCAGCGACTGAGGCCATATTGCTCGTGGAACGTATCCGCGCCCGAGGTACACTCAAAGCCTGTGACCGCTAATTTGATCAGGGCCTTCGCCCGGTCACTGATGGCGTGGTTGACTTCGATACCCAGTGCTTCCAGGCGCGGGGTCACCTGGGCAAACCAGGTATCGAAACCCCGGTCCTTCTGAATCGACTCCAGCAATAGGTAGCCCGAGGACAAATCCATCAGCACCAAGATCAGAATCTCCCCAAAGAACGTCTCATCCGCGGCCACCACCGCTTGGCGTGTCCGCGTCGGTACCGAGGCTTCACACTGTTGCTGAAACAGGGGCAACAGCGCTTCCATCCGGCTGAGTTGGGTCTGCAAGGCGCTGGGAGACACCCCCACATGGGTATGAAGGCGGATCAATTGGAAGAAATCCGACAAGGCACCCGCCCCCACATGATGTTGCAGCCCGAACGTGTACAGCACAGCAAATACCAGCAATCTCAGCCATGCCTCCCCCTCTTCGGTTTCCCAAAACCCCGATTCAGGATGTCGGTTCCTACGGGCTTGCGCTTGCAGGTGGCGATGAACACTGCTTTTCGGGCGATGAATTAATTCCCCCACTGCACGCAGGCTTCGTTTTCCCTGGTCTGTAAGTGCGGCAAAAATGACGCGGCTGGTTGTCCGTATGGCTTGAGTCGTAGAGTTTTTTTGTCATAAAACTGATGATACAGGAGATGCGGCAACCAGTTCCCATCTCCTCAGCTCCCTTCATCCTCAGACTCTATCGGTAGCATGACTGTCCCGCTTTAAGTGGGAAGCCAGACCTGCAATCCCTCGGCCAGGGAACTCATCGCCTGTTCGATGACCGCCGCCCAGACAGCCGCGTGCACTGCCCCGTGCGCGCTTGACGCGGGAGAAACACCCTTAGCACCCTTGGCAACGCCGAACACGGAATGGTCACCGGCCTCCAAGCCCTCTTGTGTGGCGAGCAGAAAACCCGGCAGCGTCTGGAAGATGTTGAACAGCCATAACCAGCGCCGCCAAACCAGATGCCGCTCCGGTTCATCGTGCAGAGGCGCATCGTCGAAGAGGACGAACCCCGGGCTCACCGGAATGGCAACCGACAAATTCGCCAGTTCACCTGGCCACCAATAGCGCAGCCTCAAGGAAGGATCATTCACATTGCCACAGGGAACGCTCCGGGCGGGATGCTCACAAGGCAGGTGATCCAGCCCGTTCCAGAAGCTCAGCAACTGCTTTCGCGCTTCTTCGAGAAGAGCGTTCTGCGGGTGGGGGATCATGCGGAAGGCAGTGGCGCCCGCATGCCGGGCCAATCTGCCGACCTGTTGATCCCCTCCCTCTCCGGGTGGTTTGCCCAGCCACTGCAGCAGGACGGCCACGGCGTGCCGCGTCCAGAGCTGGTCGTCGAGCAGCGAACCAAGCGCTGGCGGGAGTGCACCGATCTCGTTGCAGCACATTGGCTCCAGGCAGTCCGCCAGGCTCGTCTCGAGCGTGCCGTCCATCGCCGCCTGGACATCCTCCCAGGTCAGCGACCAGACCCAGAATCTGCCGCTCGCCACCAGGGCGCTGCGCTTGTGGGCATCCTCGCGGGTCGAGGCCTGATGGTGGGCCCAGCCGTCGCAAAAAATGGCGATCGGCCGCCGCGGCGATTTGCTCTGCGTCGGCCAGAGCACGAAGTCCGGCCGACACGCCGCCTTGATCCCCTCGTTGGCACCCAGATCGACCTGCGGCTCGACCCAATAGCGCTGCTCGCCGACCTCGAGCAAATAGCCGGACTTGCCCTGGACAATATCCTGCACCAGCTTCACGAACGGCAGCCCGCCCACTCCGCTCAGGCGGCGCAGGCTCTCGATGAAGCGCGCCTCGAGTTCCGAGTCAAAGTTGGGATTGATGTAGATGTCGGCAACCGAGGCAACACGCTCCAGTTGCCCGAGTTTTTCGACCAGCTGCTCCAACAGCAATCGCGCGCGATCGCGCGAAACCAGCGCCATCGCACGTCCCAGGCGGTACTGATACACGCATCGATAGCAGCCGTCTTTCTCGGCATCGGCATTGCAGGAGCAGGCGCACAGATGAGCCAGCGCCAGGCGCAGCAACTCGACCAGCGTTTGCGCTTCATTGGCGAGCAATTCGTGCAGGTAGCCCGTGCCGCCCGGCACCGAGTCGTAAAGCAGTACGTACTGCCGATTCGCCGCGCCGTCCTGACCCTTCTCCTCCTGCGTCAGCATCCGCAGGTGGTCGACCTTGCCGCCGAATCGCTTCCTGAGACCAATGCGTATGGCGGCCATGAAGGACTGAACCGACGCTTCATCGACCCCCGAACGGGTGTAGGGCACGAGAATCCGCAAGGCTTCCGACGAGAACTCGCGGTATAGGTAGAGGCAGTCGATGATGTTTTCCGGATCATCGCTACCCCGCTTCTCGCAGTCAAAGGCGTGGAACTGGACAAGCTCGCGTTCGCGGACATTGCGCGGCGCCCTCTGGATCTGCCCACAATGCCTGCAGAGCTTGAATCCCGGACGTGGCCTCTGCTGTCCGGCGACGGCGTAGGACTCACCGGGCTTGGTGGGTTCGCCAAAATTCACGTCCCGGAAGACCACCCGCTCGATGAATTCGAAACCAAAAGGCAGGTCCGGCGCCGCCAGGCGATACGCCTCCCTGATGTCCTTGATCTCGAAATCCGCCAGCATCTGGCGCACATAGAATTTCGGCTCGCGATCTTCAGCGCTATCGTCGATCCGCACTTCCGTATCGTTGCTGTTGGCAATCGCCTGCCTGAAACGAAGCAACTGGCGTTGCTGGGAAACATTGGCCCACATCGGGTCACCGCAGCGCGGACACGAGGCGTGGCTGTCCGCATGGATCTCCAGATTTTCCATGTGCTGGCAGGTCGGGCACATGCGCCACGTTTCGAGCGACGACAGACCGACGTTGATCTGGTCAATCTCGACCCGGCGCTGGTTGGCGTAAAACACATTTTCCGGCGCAAATTCGGAGAGTGCCGACTGTGCCGGTCGTTCATAACGTTCGGCAGGTAATGAAAGGTACGTCGTCGAGCCTTGCGGATCGTCGCTGCCCTTTTTTCGCCAAAGCAGCGACTTCAACTCGACCCCGGCTTCGGGGAAGGCGTAATTCGGGATCATCCCCGCATCGGTGAGGGTGTTCAGCAGCTCACGCTGATTGATCTCCTTGACCAGTTCCAGTGCTTTCTGCCGCTCGCGTTCGAGATGGTCAATCTCATCGCGGCTGGCCTCATCCTGCGGACGCGCCTTGAGTCCCTTGATCTGCTTCCTGATCGCCACCCCGCGATCACGGTGCGTCTTACGTTCCCTGGCCAGTTCCTCGAGCAGTTTGCTCAGGCGCAGGCGGAGGGCATCGTCTTCGTCGTTGCCCTGCAGGAAGCCGCGCAGGCGGCCGGCGACCCGATCATCGAGGTCTGCCCCCAACAGCGCCATGAAGCCGCTCAGCAAGCGCTCTTCGTGGGCGAGGATGTACTCCAGAAAGGTGTACGGAAAACGCGTCTGATCCAGGCTGTCGCGCGCATTGAGCGCATCCTGGGTCTTCTCTGGCAGCGCCGTATCGGGAATGCCGGAGCCGACCCAGTCATCGAGACAAAAAGCGAACATCTGTCGGCGCAACACTTCGGCCGCCTTCAGGAAGATGCCCGGCGGAACCACTTCGCCCTGCAGCATCTCGTCGGTGTCGGCAAAGAAATACAGGTCGTGCGGGCTCGCGCCATCGGCCAGTGTGGCCGTGAAGGCATTGCCATCGCGTCGCCCGGCGCGTCCGATGCGCTGCAGGTAGCTGGCCTGGTTCGGCGGGACGGAGCAGAGCAAGACGGAGGACAGATCGCCGATATCGACCCCCATCTCGAGCGTGGGCGTGGCCGACAACAGGTTCTCGTACCAGGGGCGCGGTTCCTTGGCCTTGAAACGAAGTTCCAGAGCCTCGCGTTGATCCCTTTGCAGCAGACCGGTATGTTCCGCAGAAAACACCCGCCGCAGGTCACCGCGGCTGAAGCGTCTGGCCAGCCAGCCGCCAGCGTCCACGCGCTCGGCATAGGTTTCCTGCGATGCATCGAGGCAGGGCATTCCCAGCAGGGCCGCCGCAGCATCGGCGGGAACGGTCAGCGCACGCTTTCCCTGCGCGGAAAGCAGTCGCTCGAGCCGGGTTTCGATCACCAGTGCCGCCGGATTCAGGGCGATCACGTCGATGGGTTGCGCCTCGATACGCAACACGACGCCTTCCTGAACCAGAGCCTCGATCGCCCGCGCGTAGATGGCCTCGTCGGCTTTGCCGGGCAGCAACCCGTCCGCCCCCAGGGTGGCCAACAGCCAGGTCTGAAAGAAGGTCGGCGCCTGCGGATTCACCAGGTGGTCAAATCCGCGCTCGCGCCCCAGCGACAGGAAAACCGGGCGCGGCGTGCGCTCCCCCATGCCCGGCAGCCACTCGCCGCGCCCCTGCGTGCGCGTGAAGGCGAAAACATTGCCGTCACGGGCATAGGCCATCAACTCCGGCATGGCCACCGCGCCACGCTGTCGCAGGTGACAGACAAAGCCCCACAGCCACTGCACGACGGTCCGCCGGACGGCATGGCGAATGCCGAAGGCTTCGTGCAGAACCGGCAACAGCGCAGCGGCTGCCCGCTCGATATCGTCCAGACGGGGAGCCAGCGTGGCCTTGCCAATCGCGTCCAGATTGCGTCCACGCCGACTGAGGTAGGTGAATTCGGCAAAGGCCTGCCAGCGCAGGCGCTTCCTGACCCGCTCTGGCAGGTGGCTGTCTTTTGGCAAGTGGTCATGCGCCTGCATCGACACCGCCCAATCGCGCTGCCACATCATGTTCGGACCGATGAACTCGGCAACGAATCGTCTCCACAGGCATCGCCAGCGGCGAGTCCTTCTCCTGCCACAGGCTGGCCGACTTCTCGAGAAAGGTATTCCAGGAACACTGCGGCGTCGCAAGCTGGTCGATCACCTGTGCCAGGCCGGTGCGCACCGTATTGAGGTAGGTACGCGCGGTGAAGAAGCCGGCCCGATGCGCTGCATCCTGCACCGAATCGGAAAACGCAATCAGTTTCTTGTCGTCATTGAACGGGCTGGCCCAGGTCTGCTCGATCGTCACCGCACCGAGCGTCGCGTTGCGCGCACCGAGCAGGAGTTGCCGGAACTTGCTGCCACACGCCGGGCATGCCGGATCGTGCCAGGTATGCGAAATACCCGCTTTGGTCGTCGTCGTCCGGCTCGCCGTCACCCGGAAGACATCGACCAGGTCGCCGTGGCCGCAGGCGGCGCATTCCCCGGCGCCACTCTGCAGATGGCCGCATTGCGTACAAACGCGCTGCACCATGCCGTCGCACAGCGGCCGGCTCAGGCCCGCCGAGGAATACAGGCGCAAGGCCTCCGGCTGCCCGGAGAACCAGGTGTTGTAAATCTCGTCGAGATCGGTCGACAGCCTGGACTGGCCGCCCGGCAGACGGCTCAACCAGCCGGTGGTGTGGCAATCCGCGCATTGCAGCAGTGGCAGATGGAGCTTGCCGGGCTCGCGTCTGATGTCGCTTTCGGCGCGCAGCTCGATCGTGTTTGGGTCACTGCGAAGCTGCGTGACCATGCGCCGCAGCTCGCGCATCCACAACTGCACGCGCAATGTGACCAGCGGCTGGCCGTCTGGATCGCGGGCCCAGGCGACGAGCACCAGCAGGGCATCGAGCACCCTGCCGATATGCGGTCGCGCCGCCTCGGGCAGGGGACCCTGCATCTGCTCCTGCAACTCGCTCAGCGAGACGATCCGGCCCCGGATCAACTTCAGCAGGTTGATGAACAACAGGTGTTTCTTGAGCGCTGCTCCGAGCGCGCTGCGCCAGGCGAGGTCATTGACGTCGATCGGCGGCGTCACACCGGGGAAGAACAGGCGGAACCAGGCGTCGACCGCCGCCGCCTGCGATCGATAGCGATCGGCATCGAGCAGCGCCGCAAAGTCGGGGCGAGGATGGAGCACATGCTCGATGACGCTGTTTCCGAGGAACTCGATCTCGTCGAGGCGATTCTCGGTGACCACCGACTCGGGCGGGAAATCCACCGCGAAGATTTGCCGGGCGTATTCCCGCAAGGGCGCGGTATCCGAGTTGCCGCCCAGCGTCGCCGAAGTCCCGGCGCAGATCAGATGTCCCGCGGGGGTTTGCAGGCGCGCGCGCAGGCGGCGCAGCAGCAAGGCCAGGTCGGTTCCCTGGGCGCCGTCGAAGGTGTGCAGCTCATCGACCACCACATAGCGCAGCGTCTCGGTCGTGTTCTTGGCCCAGAGCAGCCGATCCTTGGGCCGAATCAGCAGGTAGTCGAGCATCTTGTAGTTGGTCAGCAGGATGTCGGGCGGATCCTTGCGCAGCGTTTCCCGGTCGGTGATCACGCTGGTCGCGGTCATCGCCATCAGGCCCTGCCCATCCTTGCCCGGCGTCCGCCGACAAACAGGCCCACCCGCAGCCCCTTGAAACCCGGTGTGCGGGCAATCACCTGCGCAAAACGCCGCGCCTGGTCGGTCGCCAGCGCGTTCATCGGGTAGATCACCAGCGCCTTGATACCCGCAGCGCCGTCACTGCTGGCACGCGCGCAGTGATCGAGCAGCGGGTACAGGAAACACTCGGTCTTGCCGCTGCCGGTGCCGGTGGCGACCAGCGTCCCGGCGGCGTCGAGCCGACTCGCCAGTCGTTGCCACGCCGCTTCCTGATGGACGTGGCCGGGATACTCGGTCTCGAAACTCGCCGAAAAACTCTTGCCCCGGGTGCCGGTCCGGAACGGCAGGCCGATCTGGATATAGGGGCCTTTCAGCCAGCGGCCCTCGTCGTCGGTAAAGCGCTGCATGACGCCGGCGAACAAGGGGGTCGTCAGAAGGCTCAGAATTCTGGATCCGCGCGCGAGCAGTGAAGGCAACATGGGGGTGACAGGAAAGTGCTTCAGAATCCCCCTCGCCCGCTTGCGGGAGAGCAACTTCTGAATCTCGCGGGCTATGGCGTTCAGCAGCATCTTGATGCAAGGCAACATTTTCCGTTAGCAAGCAAACGTTCATAAAAGGTCTTGATGACGGGGTTGTAACGTATGGCACTTAAGGCTCAGGGCCAATCGGTTTCCTTCCGCCACGCGCATGCCAATGAGCTGGTTGTGGCGTACAAGCAAGGCTTCCAACGCCTCCTGGTTGGCATCGGGCAGTTTCATCAACAGCCGTTCCCGCTGCGCCGATTGGTGCAGTGTCCGCGCAAAGTGCGACAGGACTCGCGCATCAATGGCGTCCGTCTTGGAAAGGTATCCCATGGATTTGGCAAAGTCTCGCGCCTGCCTCGGATTGACCACCATCACCGGCAGCCCGGCCGCACAGAGTGCCGCCGCCACCTGGCGCTCGAAGCCTCCCGTGGCCTCCAATACGATCGCCCCAATCTCCTCAGAACGTGGAACGAGCTCTTTGACCAACGCCGCTATATCAGCGTCAGCATTGGCAATGCATTGGGTTTTTGATTGGTCGTCTAAAGCGATCTCCAGCGTGTCTTTGGAAACGTCAATACCCACAAACGTTGATTCAGAAGCGTTCATCTATAGCCATCCTTGCAAATACGTGGTCACGGCTTTCCGGCACGTGCCAACCAGCAACTGTTCGGTATTCAGACAAACGGCTGACAATGCACGCCAAGTGCTCTCCCACGGGCTTGATGTCCCAGAGGGGCGTCGGGCTGTGCGTCGCCTTCCGAACTCGTTTCCACCACACCTCCGTGGCACTCTACGACCTAAACCTTGGGGCTCTGCCCCAAACCCCGCACTCGCCGTGAGGCAGCGGCCGGGGATGATCAACCCCTCCCCAGCCCCTGCCTCAAGTGTACTTGGCTTACAGGATGTCAAGAGGCTTTCGCGGCATAAACGCAAGAGAAAAATACCTCTCTCGCATTTATTCCACGGTCCTCTTGACACCCTTCCAGCCATGACTTCATCTCCTCTCTTGAACGAACGAAAAACCACAAAACGAAGCATACAAGGGGTTGGGGGAGAGGGCCGGTCTTCATTGCACGGCCGCAGCCAGTACCTGGATGAAGGGCTGAGGCTCGGTGGTCATGGTGTCCTGCACCCACTGCCGGTATTCATCGAAGACTTTGCGGATGTGCTGCGTGCGCTGCTCACGTCTCGTCTTCTTGAACTGTTCGGCCTGCTGGTTGGCGGCCAGGCGCAATTCAAGCTGCTCGATCTGCCTGCCTTGCAGGCGTTGCAGATCGGCAAGGGTTCCCGACAGGCGGGCGGTCATGTCTGCGGCAAAGCGGCGCTGCAAGGCCAGCATGTGCTGCTTCATCGCGGCGATCGCACCGGGCAGGTTGGCCTGCAGCGCGGCGGTGTCGATCCCCTGATTGCGGTTGGCCAGAGTACCGGCCTTGAACCGGGTGCGGGCGACGAAGTCGGGGAAAGCCTGCAAGGTCCAGGCGCCAGCGTTGCATACCGCGACCTGCCACTCGATCAGCAAGGGCTGGCCCTTGCGGTTGGGGATCAGGCCCATGAGCAGGAAGGCCTGTTCGCCATCGATCACTTGCGGACACTGGATGACCGGGGCGCGATGACGGCCGAAGGCGGTGAGCACCCGGTCCGACAGCCAGTCCATGATCGGATGCTGTTGCCAGAGGTAATGCAGCGCTGGCCAGCTCTCCTCATCCGCTTTCGCCTGACGGGCCTGCTCGATGGCCTGGGCCATGCGGCTCTTGTGGGCACACAGGGCATAGCGATGGTGCTCGTCGCGGACTTCCAGCGGCAGGGTGACGCGCAGGCGTTCCTGCAGGTCACGCGGGGCGTTCAGCGTGATCGTCTGGCTGGCATCGTCGTGGCTGAATGAGGCAATCGGTGTCGGAATGCAGAGTTGCTGCAGGGCGGTCCTGGCAAAGGCGTAGTCGCTGCTGAGTGCGCCATCGCCGAACAGGGAAATGCCCTCACGGATGAAATCGGTGCTGGGCGGTGGTGCGGTGGCCGCATCACCCCGCTGCTCCGTCTGGGCAAACAGTTTGAGCAGCCAGTCGCCACCGGCGTCGGCATCCGCATCCGTGCCTGCCTGTTCGGTTGACGCCTGCGCCGCATCGATCGTCGCTTCAAATTGCTGCGGACTGGTACCGGCGGCCATGATCTCCGCGACCTTGGCGGCTTCCTTGTCGGATCGAAAACGTGCAGGAATGAGGCCGGGTCGCCGAGGTTTCGGTTGGCCTGCTCATCCTTGGTTTGCAGGATTTCGAGAATGCGCAGGTCGCCCTTGATGCGGTCGACGCCGGTTTCCGTGAACAGATAGACGATGCGGGGTTGCCTGGTCTGGCCGTAACGATCGACACGGCCATTGCGCTGCTGGAACACCATCAGCGACCACGGCAGATCGAAATGCACCAGTCGATGGCAGAAGTAATGCAGGTTGAGACCTTCCGAGGCGACATCGGAGCACAGCAGGACCCGCACGGAGTCGTCCTGGCGACCGAAGCGATCGACCAGTTCCTGCTGCTCGGTGTCGGTCATGCCGCCGTGCAGGATCTCGAAGTGGCCGGCTTCAGGCCAGCCGCCCCGGGCAGGTTTTCCCGCAACCAGCGCAGCGTTTCGATCCGCTCCGAGAAGATGACCAGACGGTCTGAGGGGTCGGCCGCTTGCCAGTTGAATGATGGATCGTGGAGACGCTGCACCAGGCGCTGGAACTTGCTGAAACTCGCGGCATCGATCTCGCGCAGGGCAGCGGCAAACTCCTCAAGAGCGGCGACCTCGGCCTGTTCATCGCCGCTGATGGCTGGCTTGTCCTGCAGCAGAGCGATTCGCCGCCCGGTGGAATCGAGCGCGGCGAACGGGCTGGAGAACAGGGCTTTCTGCATGCCGACCCGCTGCAACTCCTGCTGCTTCCCGGCGCGGTGCTCGCCCTTCTGGGTAAACGGGATCGCCAGCAGAGCCCGGTAGGCCGCTTCTTCCTGCGGACTGGCAGCCTGTTTCAACTGCTCGGTGATACGTTCCTGGAAATCGGCACTGACCTGATCGCGAATATCCTTCTTGAAGCGGCGGACGACCAGCCCCTTGTCACGAAAATCCTCCGGCGTGTAGTCGTCCGGGTCGCTGATGGCGGTGGGGTCGAGCAGGCTCATCAGCGAAGCGAAGCTGCGCGCTGAACCATCGTGCGGCGTGGCCGACAGGAGCATCATGGTGTCCGAACGACCGGAGAGCAGGCGGGCCAGTCGGGCACGCCGTGACAGGCCATCCTCGTTGCCGCGCGCCGCGACGTTGTGACACTCATCGATGATGATGATGTCCCACCAGGCGTTTTCCAGATAATTCCGGTACTCAAGATTGTTCTTGAGCGTATCGATCGAGATGATCGTGCGGTCGTAGTAGTTGAACGGGTTGTGATTGCTGGGGATGCTGTTGCGCACCCGCTGCAGCCCGACCGAATCCAGGCGCACCAGAGGTATCGAAAAACGGCTCCAGAATTCTTTCTGGAACTGGGTCAGCATGCTCTTCAGCGTAATCACCAGGATACGCTGCCCGCGCCCGCGCTGAATCAGCTCGGAGGTGAGAATGCCGGCCTCGAGCGTCTTTCCCAGACCGACGGCATCGGCAATCAGGATCCGCTGGCGCGGCTGCCGGAGGGCCTGCAGCGCGGGATCGAGCTGATAGGGCACGAGATTCATGACCGCGCGATGGCCTAGATGGATCTGGTCATCGTTGGGTGTGCTGCGGCGAAGCTGCGCTTCGAGATACAGGAAAGTGCTGTTGAAATGCGAACTGGTGTCCGCCACAAGCTCGGTTCGGGCCGGGTCGAGGACGAGGATTTCCTCCTCCAGCTGCGTCAGGAACTGGGCAGACCGGCCTCGCACCAGTTCGGAAACGCCATCGCAGCCGAGCAGGTAGCCGCCATCGCTGGATGGATCGACGCGGCGGACAGCCACTCTTCATCGCGAACGACGACACGCGCGCCAGGAGCGTAAGGAAGCATTGATGTCTTTCACTTGTTGTTCTTGTACTCCCGGATAAAGCAGGCAGCTCCCGCTGGCCTGAATCCCCCCAGCCTTTGCAAATTGGGTTCTACACGGGATGTGAGCACTTCCTGCACGATGGCGACTGCGGCGAAGATGCTACAGGAATGCCGTCGCATAGTACCGCAAACGACCGCGTGATTGGCAAGGAATCCCAGCCGCGCGAATCGTATGCTGCCTTATGAGGGCGCAGCCGGCTGCAACCACGGCACGATGCACGGCGAAGCCGTTCTTCGCATTCGATTCCCCGCTGGCTGGCCGATCTTGGGTCGCGTGCCGGGCGATCGATGCTCTCTGCAGTCGGCACGGAGGGTTTTATTCTGGCGGACCCTGACGTCCTCACTGATCGTCCAGCCCTGATCGGCAAGCTCGGCGTCGATGAGTGTGCGAGCAAAGGCTTCGGTTCAAGGGCGGCTGGCGTGACAAACTGCGCGAGCTTGGCCGTCTGCTACGCGAGCATGATGCGGCATTGAAGCGTATCGAGTAGGTTCGACGGGCTGCCGATCGAGCGGGAAAAGCGCACTGCACAATGCTGGTGGCAACCATCACCGGCGACGCTCAGGCGCGTTTCGGTGGCGAAGTGGGATGGTATGGGCTCAGGGCTGATATCTCTGGCGTCTATCGGCTGGAAACTTTTTGGTCATTGCCATGCGCGCTTCCGCGAAATGGCGACAGTGGGCAAAAAACCTACCAAAAGATGGCCCGATGCTAGCCCAGTGCGAGCCCAGAAAAACCGCCGGCTTGCGTTTGGTGGCTAACGTCTTGAATTATTTGGAGGCGCGAGCGGGAGTCGAACCTACCTACACGGATTTGCAATCCGTAAGTTACGGCATTTTTTGGCGTTGATCGGGATGCAAGGCAGGCTGTAAATAGCAGCAAAAACAAAGCACTTACGTATATAGGCGTTGCTTGACATAGAAGCGGATTGCGGTGAAATGGCTACATGGCGGCTACACGGAATCGCCCATGTAGCCAAATCCGGAGCCGACGAAATGAACCGCGAACGCCTGACACCTGACCGAATCCGACGGCTGACCCTGCCCGCTGGAACCGGGCAATCCTTCATGTGGGACACTGACGCTCCGCGTCTGGCCGTTCGCGTGACCGCTGGCGCGAAGTCGTTCGTCTTCGAGGCCAAGCTGAACCGGCAAACCGTTCGCGTGACCATCGGCGACACCCGAGCGTGGACGCTCTCCTCCGCCCGCGACGAGGCGCGCCGGCTGCAAACGATGGGCGACCAGGGGATAGACCCGCGCCAAGAGAAGCGCGACCGGATCGCCGAAGCCGAAGCCAAACGTGCCGAAGATGAAGCGAAGCGCGAAGAGGCGAAGCGCGTCGCAGCGCCGGCACTCGACGCATGGCAAGCCTACCTCATAGCACGCACGCCGAAATGGGGCGCACGCTCGCTGCTTGACCATCAGAGCGTATCTGACGCTGGCGGCAAACCAAAAGCGCGAGCCCGGCACACGGGAGAAGGTGAGACAACATTGCCCGGTATCCTGCGCCCTTTGCTGGAGCTTCCTCTGGAAAAGATAACTGCCGACCGTGTGTGTGTATGGCTCAAGGACGAAGCCGACCGCCGCCCGACTCAAGCAAGTCTTGCTTTCCGCCTGCTGCGTGGCTTCCTGAACTGGTGCTCGGTTCGGGACGAGTACAAGGCGCAGGTACACACCGACGCGTGCGCCAGCCGGGCAAAAGATGAACTACCGAAGCAAGGCGTCAAGGACGACTGCTTACAGCGGGAGCAACTGCCGCTATGGTTCGCGCACGTTCGCCAGATCGGCAACCCCGTAGTTGCCGCGTATCTGCAAGCCTTGCTGCTGACCGGAGCGCGCCGGGAAGAACTGGCCGGGCTGACGTGGGAAGATTTGGGCTTTCAATGGAAGTCGATGACCATCAGGGGCAAGGTGGAAGGCGAGCGCGTCATTCCGCTCACACCCTACGTCGCGTCGTTGCTGGCCGCGCTGCCCCGCCGCAATCAATGGGTGTTCGCAAGTCCTCGACTGGATTGCTGTGATCAAGACCTTTCGCCACAAGGGACTGGAAGCCTTCTTCCGCACGGGCAGCAAGGCGGGCATTCAACCTCACCATGCTGGAAGGCTTCGTGTGCAGCTTACTACGCTGGACTGGGCGCGAAGTCCTGACGACATGAACGCATCAGGGTGGCGACTGCATCCGCTCAGTCATGATCTGAGCGGGGCATTGGTCTGTGGGGGTCAGCGGCAATTGGCGTTTGACCTTCACCTTCGATGATGGCGACGTGGTTCTGGTCGATTATCAGGACTACTACTAGGAGAAGCGCATGAGCAGGATGCATAACCCGGCGCACCCCGGCGAAGTGCTGCGGGAATGGCTGCCGGAAGACATGACGGTGACGCAAGCGGCGAAGGAATTGCAGGTTTCCCGCGTGACGCTTTCCAAGGTGCTGAACGGCAAGGCCGGCGTCACGGCAGGCATGGCGCTGCGTCTGTCTGCGTGGCTAGGGAACGTTCAAGAAACAACTTGTGCAAATTCAATATTTGACTGCGGAGAAACGGTGTAATTCCATTTAGGGAGAATGGAATCGGCAATAATCTTCAGGGTTGACTTGAGTTGCTCTGAAGCTTTGCGCCCAGTTTCGTAGACTTTGTTGAGGATGTCGACGGAGACACACAGGCCAGTTTTCGTGTGTGTGCGTTCAATCAATTCCTTCACCAATGGAACGTTCTTGAAGACTACGCCTTCGCAAGCACGCGTGACATGAGGGAAAAGACGGTGTTCGATCGGGTTGTGTTTGGAGCAGTACGGCGGGTAGTGGGCAATACGAATTTCCAGTCCGATGCGGTTGGCCAAGGTCTGCAAATCCTGTCGAAACAAAGAGGAATTGGAGGGATTGCTGCCTCCGCCATCGCACGTCAGGAGGAGTTGGGTGGCGTGAGCATAGTCGTACTGGCCCACCTTTTCCCACCAGTGCGCGACGCTGTCGCACGCAAATTCCGTCGTATCGTGGCTCGTTCCTAGGTTCACGTGCCCCTTGTTTAACCCTACATCATATAGTCCATGAGGCACAATTTTTCCCTCGCCGTAGCTGGCAAAATCATGGTCCAAGACTTCAATGGATTCTCGTGCGTACAATTTTCCCGCGCGATAGAAGTTGCCTATCATCTCCTTTTTCTTCGTATCCATGCTGATCACAGGCTGGTTCCGTGCAAGATACTTCGCTTTGATTTCTGTGATGTTCTGAAACTGGGGATTACGTTCTGGATGTTGCTTGAACGACTTCTTTTTCTGGGCTTGGCGACTTGCAAATTTATTCTTTTTCAACAACTTGCAGGCAACATAGCGACTTACAGGAATGCCATTCGTCGTGATTCGATCGGCAATAGCTTGCGGTTTGAGGTTCGTCCAGACGATGTCGTGTTGCGGACTTCCTGCCGTATGTTCAGCGATGACTTCAAAAAAAAATGCTTTCCAATTCAGGCATGGCGTTGATGATGGATTTGCGGCCGCCCCCTGGTCTGCGGATCCGACCGGGCGCCAATTCTTGCATTTCTTTCAAATCCGCCAAGCCTTGGCAGATCGTCCTGGAGTCTATACCCAACAATTGCGAAATATATTCCTTTCCACCCCACCCTAATTTCTGGGCTTCGACTGCCGCATACCGTCGCCGATCTTTTTCGGACAACCTGCAAAACATTGTCGTCATCAGACGTTCTATTTCTTCAGTGTAAGGCTTCATGCAATGAAGGAAATCTTAGCCATGGGAGAATCTGCCATCTTAACAAATACTCAGTAATTCCCGGCCTGACTTAACCTATTAATTTATATAATAAATTATCGCACCAAAGCTGTGCATGCATTTTGAGAGTCATTTGTAATCAATGGGTTGAATGATTTATGCCGGGAATTGCTGACAAATACTCAAATTCCGCAACTTGTTTTTTGAACGTTCCTAGGCACGTCCGCCGATCTATGGCTAGGGATGCAGAGCCAGTGGGATCTGTGGCAAGCCGAGCAACTGCCGAAACCCAACATCAAGCCGTTGGAGAAGCTCGCCGCCTGACCAAGTTTTGCCGCGCCTATCCCGACGGGGAGAAAACCGGGTTCCTTCACCCGGCTGGCGCGGCACCCAAATGCAGGAGCATTTGAAGGAATGCGCGATGCAAATCACATTCAAAGCGAACATCCCGACCGACGGTGAGATAGCGCGAAAGCTCGCCAAGTGGTTTGACCGTTCGATAGACGATCTACCGCTACAACTGCGCTCAATTGCCGAGGCGTACATCCCGAGATGGTCTGAACTGTCTGCCGCAGACCAGCGAGTACGGGCCGACGAAGCAGACCGGGAATTGCAAGAAAAGATCGGCGCCCGATTCGAGAAGGCCAGAATGGATGCTGAGCAAGCCAATGCCGCGACGCCTGCCAGATTTGCACAACGCGCCATGCAAGACGGATTTGACAAGGTCGCGAGAGAGAAGGCCGGCGAACCGAACTTTGAGGCGAGAGTTGCCGCGGTCAATCTCAATCCTCCCAACTTGGCACGAAGGCATAATTCGTCGAAGATCTCTTTGTCCGCGTAGTTCATATAGCATAGCGTCTCTCCAACAAGCTGATAAGAAGAGAGAAATGATGCCATCACTGACCCTGAAGTATTGAAATGTAATTAATGCACTCGCCCGCTATCTGTCCTCCCAGGACCTGATGGAGAAATCCCGTCTCGATCCCCGGCATTTCACCCGCGACCGCAAGCTCACCTTCCCCGTGATCCTGAGCTTTCTGCTCTCGGGTGTACAGGGCGCCGTCCAGTCGTAGTGGAATACGTTCTTTGCCGACCTCCGGAATCGGGCGGAGTCGATCCGGAAAGTGAGCGCACAAGCGTTTTCCGCCGCGCGCTACAAGATCAGTTCGCGGGTCTTCGACGAGGTGAGCCGGGAGTTGATCGCCCACGTGGAGAAGGAGATATCGATTCCTCGATGGCAGGGGCTGCGGGTGGTTGCCGGCGATGGCACGACGGTTCAGCTGACGATGCGGAAGAAGGGGATACGTTCGATCGTCAGTGGCGTGGCGTTCGGCCTTTACTTGCCGGGAATCGAACGGTTTCTCAGCTTCAAGTTGCAGATGGGCAGTGGTAACGAACGACAGATGCTCTTCGAATCGATTGATGAGCTGTGCCCGCAGGATCTGCTGCTCCTTGACCGGGGCTTTCCCTGCCGGTGACTGCCCGCAGTCCTCCTCGCGCGCCCCATTCATTTCTGTATCCGTTGCGATCTTTCCCGTGGATTCAAGGTGGTGCGTGAATTCCTGCGCTCCGGCGAAAGCGAACGGGTGGTCACGCTGCGCGCACCGAACCGGCGGGATGCCGAAGACTACGACTGCCCGTGGACGTCCACGACGGTTCGCCTGGTGCGGGTAGTGACCCCAAATGGGCGGATCCATGTGGTGATGACCTCTCTATTGGATGCGATCGCTTTTCCCACTGCCGCTTTCGCGGGGCTCGATCATTCTCGCTGGAGAATTGAGGAGGCTTTCAAACGGATCAAGCATCGCCTCGGCCTCGAGCACACTTCCGGCCTGTCCTGGCACGCCGCCAATCAGGACTTTGGGGCCAAGCTGAGCTTCGACAACCTCAATGCCCTGGCCGCCTATGTCGCGACGGATGCCCACCTCGACCCCGACTCCCCCTACAGAATCAACCGTACCCAGGCGATCCAAAAGATCAAGGAAAAAGTCGGCCGCTGGCTGCTGGCCGGCGCGGCTACTACCCGCCAACTCAAATCCCTGATGAAAGAGATCGCCAGGGACCTGCAGAAGCTCGTCCCCGAGCGAACGAATCCCCATCACCCTCAACCCAAACCTCATCTCTCTCATGCGTACAAACCCGCATGACTATGTGCTAAGTTGCGAGGATTGCGCTTGCGGGGCAGGGGGGCTAAACGGTTACGACAGACCTGCCAGGATGCGCCTGAGCAAGCATGACCTTTTCCAAATGGACGACGAGTGGCTGAAGAAGCACCCGATTACCCACAACTCACTTGACATAGGAGCGCGCGGCGTGGCTTGACTCCAACGCGATAGCAAACGCTGTTGCATTTCCGCTTACCCACCCCATATATGCAAACGGCAACAGTTTTCAAGCTGTTGTTAAAACGTATATTTCGTAATCTTGCGGAGGTATGGCATGGGTTGGGCAGCGGAGGAGTTCAAGGATCTGGATTTGGGGGATGCGCGGCGGACGCGGCGCTTGATCAAGCTGGTGGATGATCTGTCGGCACAACCGACCGGAAGCATCCCGGTGGCTTGCGGGGGTTGGGCGGAAACCAAAGCGGCCTACCGGCTGCTGGACAATCCCGCGACGGACTGGCGTGAAATCCTGGAGGTTCATACCCAGCAAACGATAAAGCGGATGCAGGGCCAGCCGGTTGTCTTGTGTGTTCAGGATACCACCGAAGCGGATTTTACCTCGCAGCCGGGGATTGCCGGGCTGGGACGGTTGAGCTACGACGCCCAGCATGGGATGTTTGCGCATCCGACCCTGGCGATGACGCCGAGCGGGTTGGTGTTGGGCGCGACCGACTGCTGGATGTGGGCGCGAAAGCCAAAAGGTCAGCCCGACATCAAGGAAAGTATCCGCTGGGTGGAAGGCTATACCATCGTGGCCGATCTGGCCGAGACCGTGCCTGGTAGCCGGCTGGTATACATAACGGATAGGGAAGGCGACATTCGAGCGGTGATGAACACGGCCGCCGAGCGGGACTATCCGGCGGACTACCTGATCCGGTCCAAGCATAACCGCAAGACGAGCATGGGCGACAAGCTGTGGGACCGTGTGGGCGGTGGCGAAGCGGAAGGAGAACTGGAATTCACCATGCCCGCAGCGCCAGACCGCCCGGCCCGACTGGTGCGGCAAACGCTTTACCGGGAGCGGGTCACCTTGCCCGTACGCAAGGGTGCGCCGGTCGTGACCGTGACCGCGATCCTGGCGCGAGAAGAAAACCCGCCGGTTGGGGAGGAGCCCATTGAATGGAAATTGCTGACCAATCGGACGGCGGAAACGCTCGAAGACATCGTACAACTCATTGATTGGTATCGCCGCCGCTGGCTGATAGAAATTCTTTTCCGCATTTGGAAATCAGGCTGCAAGATAGAATCCCTGCAGTTGGGCAGCATGGAGCGACTGGAACGCGCCTTGGTCATTTACCTGATTATCGCCTGGCGCATCCTGTCCTTGGTTACCTGGGGCCGGGACTGCCCCGATTTGCCCTGTGACGTGGTGTTTGATATCGAGGAATGGCAAGCCGCCTGGATCGTCGCCCATCGCTCACCACCGCCGGATGCTCCCCCGCCCCTGGGTCAGATGGTGCGGCTGATTGCCGGCTTTGGCGGCTTTCTCGGGCGAAAACACGACGGGCATCCCGGCCCCAAGGCGATCTGGGAAGGGATGCAGAAGGTCAGGGCATTTGCCATTGCCCTGGAGGCTGGCCGTGCCGCCTATTTCAATGACGGATGAGTTGTGGGTAATCGGGTGGCTGAAGAAGCTACCGGCGGAGCCATAAAGGCATTAATTCTACATTAACAGATTCTAATGGCATTTTTGGGTGCTGGCGGCTGCCTTCGGTAGGCGCTGTCGCGGGCGCTTTGTCGCCGTGCATGACGCTCGGCGATGATTCGCACGAGGTCTTCGCGACCGTGAATCTTCACCGGGAGCTGCGCCACGAGCATGTCGACGACATCGGCACAGGACAGTAACTCGGCGTAGGGTGAGTGTTGCCGCCGCTCCTTGACGAGAAAGAGTAGTGCAACGCAGACGAGCGCCATGTGGTTGTACCAAGCCCGCCACTTGCGTACCTGGTAGTCGGCCATCCCACAGCAACCTTTCGCATTCTCGAAGGCGCGCTCGATGAAGTGGCGCTGTGCCTGCATGCGTGCCAGCTCGCGAAGTGGCGTGTCGGGCGCCGCGTTGGAGAGCATGAACTTCACCTCCTTGCCATCGCGGCGTGCCAGGAGATGCCATTGGCGGGCCTGTGCGCTGTTCGGATGACTGATCCACACGCGGGTATGGGCAAACATCGCGCGCACTTCACCCTTCTCCCCGTCGCGCAGGATCACCGGGTGCCACTCCTTTCGTTTCAGGCGCGCGGCCCATTCGCGGGCTTCCCAGGCCGGTACCCACGCCTTTCCCGGATCGGTAAAGTAAAACTGCTGGTCGCTGTGCACCTCGGTGGCGAATACCTCACCTGCATCGTCCCAATCAAACAGCAGCCAAGTCGCGTGGCCATAGAGGCCGTCGGCACCGATGAAGCCAAAGCGCACCCCGGCGGCTCGTGCCCGCTTGACCATCTCGGCAGCCATCTGCGGCTTAGTCCGAAAGACCCGTGCCGATTCCGGAATCCCCGCTTCCTGGCAACGCTTGGCGTCTTCAACCCAACGCTCTGGAAGGAACAATTCGAAGTCGATGATCGCCGCCTGCGACCCTCGTGCCAAGGCGGCATACACTCCAACCTGCGAGTTCTCGACCTTACCCAGGCGACCGTTGTACTGCCTGGCGACGCCCGCTGAATGGTCGCCCTTCTTTTGGACCCCAGACTCATCGAGCAACAGTCCCGTCTCTGGCCCACCGATCCACTCGTCCGCTTGTCGCGCCGTCTCCCGACGCACATTCTCAAAGTCCCATGCAGCATCGCTCAACAGGTGGTGGAGGCTGTAATACTCGGTCTCCGCCACCGTCTCGCTCATCTGTTCCAGGTTCGCACGAGGGCTTTGAAAAAGGCCCCGCAAGTACTGTTCAGCTTGCTCGGCCGTGCTTCGCGTTTTACTGCGGAAACACTCCCGGAACGACTGAAAATGGCTGGTCAGATTCTCGCAGCAGCTGGCCACCGCACGCCCGATCCCAAATAAATAAATTTGGCGATTTCATCGTCATACTCCTTATGTGGTAGAGCATTAGATATGTAGCTCAATAGCCTGTATTTCAACCATTTTAGAAATGTGGCAAAGTAGAATTAAAGGCATTAGGCGATTTCCGGGAATCAAGATCCCGAACAACTACCGCATTGGCTTGTTTTTCTGGCCCTGAGCCCGGCCTAACGCGATGACTCTTGGTATGGCGTTTTGCGGAAATCACCTTACCGCCTGCTGATCATCGACGAAATCGGCTATCTGCCGATGAGCCGCGAGCAGGCCAACCTGTTCTTCCAGGTCATTGCCGCGCGCTACGAGAAGGGCAGCCTGATCGTCACCAGCAACCTGTCGTTCGGCCAATGGGATGCCACCTTTGCCCAGGATGCCACGCTGACGGCGGCCTTGCTGGATCGGTTGCTGCACCACGCGCAGATCGTACCGATCGCCGGGGAAAGCTACCGGCTCAAACGTCAGCGGCAGGCGGGAATGGTTCAGGCCAGGAAGGCGATCGCTGGGGGGTAGGCCCCACCACCGCCATCAAGCAGCATTGGGGGTGTGCAAGGCCCTGCTACGACAGCCTGATCGTCGCGACCGCGATCTCGGCAGGCTGCTTGATCCTCTATACGGAGGACATGCAGCATGGGCAATCGATCGACCAGCGGAGGACATTGATCGATCCATTTCAGGAGGTGAAGGCGTAATAGCAATGACCAACTCTACGGCGCAGTCGTCGCAACTACGGACAGATCGCTGGTTCGCTGCAACGCCCAGACGATGACTTGAGCGGGCCTCGGCATGTGGCGTACAGTAAGAATTCCTTACCATAGCGAGAGAGGGTCGTCATGCTTGCAAAAATTACGTCAAAGAACCAGCTCACTTTGCCGAAGAGCATCACGGCGGCGGTCGGCCCTGCGGAATACTTCGAAGTGGAGGCTCGCGATGGCCAGATCATGCTGACGCCGATGCGTATTCAGCGTGCGGATGCGGTGCGAGCCAAGCTCGCGGAGCTGAACCTGGACGAGCAAGATGTCGCCGACGCCGTGGCCTGGGTTCGGCAAGATGCTGATAAGCAGACCTTGCCCAGCACATGAAGCCCGGCGTGCACCCGCCGCGCGTCGTGATCGACATCGATCTTGTCTTGCCGTACTGCATCACTGTGTGCATTCCTGACCCTGCTCCCGAAGTCCCCGCTTGTCGCGACATTTTCGATCTGCCCTTCCTGCAACTGGCTGTGGCAGGTCGGGCGGATGCTCTGGTCACCGGGGATCAGGATCTGCTGAGTCTTGGTGATTCATTTGGCTGTCCCATCGTGACCGCCGAGCAATTCGTGATGCAGTTGGCGCTGACCTGATCGTATGGAAGAATACTTTACCTCGACGAGTTTGCGGCCGTCGACCTCGTAAAGAACAGAAAACCGGTACTCGACCGGTTTTCTCGTGGATGCGGCGATCACTTCAGGCTGAGGATCCACTTGACCAGTTTGTTCGCCTCGTCGGGCGTGACGGCAGCATTCGGCGGCATCGGCACCGGGCCCCAGACGCCCTTGCCGCCCTTGATCACCTTCTCGGCGAGCATGGCTTCGTCCTTGGCCGTGTACTTCTTCGCCACATCCTTGTAGGACGGGCCGACAACCTTCTTGTCCACGGCGTGGCAAGCGAGGCAATTCTTGGCTTTCGCCAAGGCTTCATCAGCCTGGACAGCACCAGCAGACATCACGCCGGCAGCAGCCAGCAGGCACAGGTGGATCGCTTTCATGCTTGTACTCCGTTTAGAGTTTGAAACGCTCGGATGGTCAATGAGGCGGGCCTGGACAGCCCGCTCGTTCTGGAAGACCGGGCGGCGCGCAGAGGCGTGCCCGGTCGCCTATCCCATTCTCAGTAGACGTCGTGCTGCGTGTTGTACACGTTGAAGTGTCCCGTTGGCGTGATCAGCCGCTTGTCCTTGATTACCGCCTTGAGCTTCAAGGTCTTGTCGTCGACCACGACCAGCGCTGACTCCTGGTTCTTCGCACTCCACACCGAGAACCAGACTTCGTCGCCAGCCTTGTTGTACTCCGGTTGCACGACGCGCTTGGCCCCCTCACCAAGGCCAGCCCATTCGGCGATCGGCAGAACCTTGTAGGGTTTGTCGAGGTTCTTGATGTCGAAGACGGCCACCGACTGGCTGACCGCTGTATCCGGATTGAGCGGCGTGTCGACATAGAGGTTGGTCGACTTCGGATGCGTCTTCAGGAAGAGTGAACCGCCGCCCTGTCCCTTCAGCGTGCGCACGACTTTCCAGGCTTCCTTCGGATGTTTGACCGGATCAGTGCCGATCAGGCTGATGGTCTCGTCGCCGAGGTGGCTGGTCGCCCAGACTGGACCGAATTTTGGATCGACGAAGGTGGCGCCGCGACCTGGGTGCGGAATCTTGCCGACCTCGATCAGCGCTGCGAGCTTGCCTTCCTTGGCATCGACTGCCGCGATCTTGTTCGACTGGTTGGCGGCGACCATGAAGTAGCGCTTCGACATGTCCCAGCCGCCGTCGTGCAGGAAGCGGGCAGCATCGATCTCGGTCGTCTTCAATGCCTTGAGGTCGCTGTAGTCGACCAGCAGGATCTTGCCGGTTTCCTTGACATTGACGATGAACTCGGGCTTGTAGTGCGAGGCGACGATGGATGCGACGCGTGGCTCAGGGTGGAACTCCTGGGTGTCCACAGTCATCCCGCGCGTGGCGGCGATTCTCAGCGGTTCGAGGGTGTCCCCCTTCATGATCACGTACTGCGGCGGCCAATACGAACCGGCAATCGCCAGCTTGTCCTCGAAGCCCTTGAATTTGGACGTATCTACCGAGCGGGCCTCGAGACCGATCTTGAGTTCGGCGACGTTGTCCGGTTTCTCCATCCAGAGGTCGATGAGGTTGAGGCGAGCATCACGGCCAATGACGTAGAGGTAGCGGCCGGAGGCTGACATGCGCGAAATGTGCACGGCGTAACCGGTCTTGACAATGTTGATGATCTTCTTGGTGTCGCCGTCGATCAGTGCCACTTCTCCGGAATCACGCAATGTCGTCGAGAAGATGTTGTCGAGGTTGTAGTTGTTCATCTTCCTGGTTGGGCGCTTCTCGGGCGGTACGAGGACCTTCCAGGTCTTCTTCATGTCGGCCATCGAGAACTCGGGTGGAGTCGGTGGCTCCTGCTGGATATAGCGGGCCATCAGGTCGACTTCGTCGTCGGTGAGTTCGCCCGAGGTCCCCCAGTTCGGCATGCCGGCCGGCGAACCGTATTTGATGAATACCTTCAGGTAGTCGGTGCCGCTGGCCAGCGTCTTGTCCGGCGTCAATGCCTTGCCGGTGGCGCCTTTGCGCAGAACGCCATGGCAACCGGCACAACGCTCGAAGTAGATCTGCCGCGCCTTGTCGAACTCGGCTTTGGTCATCGCTGGGGCCTTGGGATCGATGCTCTGATGCATCGGCTCGCTGGCCAGCGGCGAGCCGGCGGCCTGGTATTTGACTTCAGCCGGGGTAACGCTCTTCTTGCCTTCTTCGGCAAATGCGCTGCTCATGGTCAAGGTCAAGGCGGTGGCGGCAAATAGCCCGGCAATCGATTCAATCGTTCTCATTTCCTCCCCTTCTAGATAGTTGTCGGAAGTCGATAGTCTCAGATTTCTAGTGTGCGCTGTCCTTGATGCAGATCAAGCCGCTAATCCAGGTCAACCCCCGCCAGCACGGCTGCCCTGGCCAGTCCGTTCAGGTACTGGCGCAGCGCGGTCACGTAGCTGCGTTGACGCAATGACTGGGCCACCGTTGCGCGTACCGTTGCAAAGGGCTGTATGACACCAGGCATCCGTTCGACCACCTCGATCACGTGCAGGCCGAAGCGGCTGTGCACCAGGCGAGGCAGGACGCCCACCTCGGCATGGCCAAATACTTCGCGGGCGACCTCGGGAGCGCAATCGGCCGCGGTCAGCCACCCGAGATCTCCCCCCTCGGCAGCACTTGGACAGTTGGAGAGGGTCCGGGCAGCTTCGGTGAAACGGTCAACTTCCTGATCATCGTGGCTGCGGACGTCGAGCAGGGCCGTTTCTGCGCGCTGGCGCAGGGCAGGGACATGCACGCCCGGCGTCACGGCAAAGAGGATGTGGCGAAGGCGAACCCGTTCGCCGGTCCGGTAAGCGCTCTCGTGCGCTGCGTAGTGGCGACGACACTCGTCTTCGGACGGATCAGGCACCTTCAGGGTACCTTCGAGCAGCGCTTCGATGGCGTTCGCAGCGGCTTCGCTGAGCACGCCGTCGGGCGTGGCCTGATCGCCAGGGTCCAGCAGTCCCGCTGCCTGCGCCGCCTGTCGCAACAGCTCGGTGCAAGCGCGCTGGCGCAGGGTTTCGGCATCGAGCAACTCACCGTCCGCATGCAGCGCTACACCGTTGACGCGCGCGCTGGCGGCCACCGTGTCGGAAACCTCGAAAGGGGTCGTGGCAATGGCCATTTCCACTCTCCTCTAATTGCGGGCTGGCGGCGTGTTGTGACCGCCTGGCAGATTCAGGCGGCGGGATCGTACCAATTGATAGGGGCGGAAGACGTACGCAAGTGACGCAAAGCCGCTCCATACATGCACCAGCCGGCTGAACGGCAACAGCAGGAAAATCGTCATCCCGAGCACCAGGTGGATCTTGTACGGCCAGGCCAGTGCGACGAGACCGGTGGCGTCGGGTCGGAAGGTGACGATGCGCTGTGCCCAGTCGGACAGCGCGAGCATCACGCTGGCGTCCTCGTGCCCGAAAGAGTAGGGCAGGGTGATCAGTCCGATGGTCAGTTGCACCCACAGGATGATCAGGATCGCGAGGTCGGTGCGGTGGCTGGTGAGGCGGATGCGCGGGTCGGACAGGCGCCGATGCAAGAGCAGGGTCAGCCCGATGAAGCAGACCACGCCGGCGATGCCGCCAGCCACTACCGCCACCACCTGCTTGCGCTCCGGCGAAATGAACGGCTCGTAGAGCCAATGCGGCGTCAGCAGGCCGACGGTATGGCCCATCAGCAGGAACAGGATGCCGATGTGGAAGAGGTTGCTGCCCCAGCGCAGTGTGCCGGCGCGCAGCATTTGCGATGAATCGCTCTTCCAGGTGTACTGGTCGCGGTCGAAGCGCGCCAGGCTGCCCATCAGGAAGACCGCCAGGCACAGATACGGATAGACGTTGAAGAAGAAGTTGTGGGCGTAGGCTTGCAGGGTGTTCATGTGCGCACTCCTTGGGTGGAGGTGGGGCGGACGATATGGATCGGCTGCGTCGTGTGGGTCCGTTGCTGGCCGCGTGCGACGCAACCGTCGAAGGCGGCGGGCTCGGCCCAGGTGTCGTCGATCGGCTCGTCGTCGGGAATGCGGACCGGTCTTGCCTTGCCGCCCGCCAGTTCGAGCAGGGCGCCCAGGGCGCTGGCGTAGCGGCTGTTGCGCTTGAGCAGGGCATTGAAGATGACGTTCAGAATCTCCTCCATCTCGTTGAGGAAGGCGCGCGCTTCGCGTGGCGGTTGTGTCGAGGCGTACTCCAGCACCACCGGCAGGTAATCGGGCAGCGTTCCTTCCGTCAGGTACAGGCCGGCCTGCTCAAAGGTCTGCGCCAGGTCGATCATCGCCGGGCCGCGCTCGCGCGAATCGCCATGCACATGTTCAAAGAGATGCAGCGAGGTGCGGCGCCCGCTGTCGAAGAGCTGCACGTAATCGGCTTCGGCATCGATGTCGGTCTGGCGATCAATGCTGGCGATCAGGGCGTCGAGTTCGGCCAGGCGCGTCGAAGTGAGCGCCCGTTCATCATGCAGCACGTCGCGCATGACGCGCAGGTGCTGGCGCAGGTCGGCATCGGGATAGCTCAGCAGCCGCGCCAGAATGCGCAGGGTCATCGCCATGGTCGGGATTTTCGGCGAAAACATCGCTCAGACCTCCGCCTTGATGGGAATCGTTCGCTTCTTCTCGCTGCCGAACAGGCTCATCTCGCCGATTCCTTCGGAGCAGCCGTTGCCGAACGAGAAGCCACAGCCGCCGCGCACGTTGAAAGTGTTCTCGGCATACTCGCGGTGGCTGGTCGGGATCACGAAGCGGTCTTCGTAGTTGGCGATGGCCATCACCTGATACATCTCTTCGACTTCCGCCTGGGTCATCTGAACCTGCTTGAGAACGTCCAGGTCGGTGCGGCCTTCGACATGCTTTGCGCGCTGATACGCACGCATCGCCAGCATCCGCTCAAGCGCCCGCACCACTGGCGTAGTATCGCCGGCGGTCAGCAGGTTGGCCAGGTACTTGACCGGGATACGCAGTTGCTTGACGTCGGGGATCTCGCCGTTGCTTCCCAATTGACCGGCATGGGCGGCAGCAGTGATTGGCGACAGCGGCGGCACGTACCAGACCATGGGCAGCGTGCGGTATTCGGGATGCAGCGGCAGGGCGACCTTCCAGTCGATGGCCATTTTATAGACCGGACTCTTGCGCGCAGCGTCCATCCAGGCATCGGGAATGCCGTCGCGGCGCGCCTGTTCGATGATCTTGGGATCGTTCGGGTCGAGGAAGACCTGCAGTTGCGCCGGGTAGAGGTTGCGATCGTGTTCGACTGCGGCGGCTTCCTCGATCCGGTCGGCGTCATACAGCAGGACGCCCAGATAGCGAATGCGGCCGACGCAGGTCTCCGAACAGACCGTCGGTTGCCCGGATTCGATACGGGGATAGCAGAAAATGCACTTCTCCGCCTTGCCGCTCTTCCAGTTGTAGTAGATTTTCTTGTACGGGCAGCCGCTGACGCACATGCGCCAGCCGCGGCACTTGTCCTGGTCGATCAGGACGATGCCGTCTTCCTCGCGCTTGTAGATCGAACCCGACGGGCAACTCGCCACACACGCCGGGTTCAGGCAGTGCTCGCAAAGCCGCGGCAGATACATCATGAAGGTGTTCTCGAATTCACCCACCATCGCTTTCTGCGCGGCCTCGAAGCCGTCGAAGTTCTTGTCGACGCTGCGCTTGCTGAACTCGCCGCCGAGGATCTCTTCCCAGTTCGGTCCCCAGACGATCTTGTCCATCTGCATGCCGGTGATCAGGCTGCGCGGCCGCGCCGTCGGACTGGCCTTCATCTCCGGTGCACTTTGCAGGTGGTCGTAGTCAAAAGTGAAGGGCTCGTAGTAGTCGTCGATCTCCGGCAGGTTGGGATTGGCGAAGATCTTCATCAAGAGCTTCCACTTGCCGCCCTGGCGCGGCTCGATCGAGCCGTTCGCCTTGCGCATCCAGCCGCCGTTCCACTTGTCCTGGTTCTCCCATTCCTTGGGGTAACCGATGCCGGGCTTGGTTTCGACGTTGTTGAACCAGGCGTATTCCATTCCCGGGCGACTCGTCCAGACGTTCTTGCAGGTGACAGAACAGGTGTGACAACCGATGCACTTGTCGAGGTTGAGCACCATGCCGATTTGTGCGCGGACTTTCATGCGTTTTCTCCTTGTGCCTGTACGAGCGCGATACGTTCGCTGCCAACCGGTGTGTCGAGCCAGTCGATCTTGTTCATCTTGCGCACCACGACGAACTCGTCACGGTTGGTGCCGATGGTCCCGTAATAGTTGAAGCCGTACGAGAACTGAGCGTAACCACCGATCATGTGCGTCGGTTTGAGAACGATGCGCGTCACCGAGTTGTGAATGCCGCCACGTACGCCGGTGATCTCGGCGCCGGGGGTGTTCACGATCTTTTCCTGTGCGTGGTACATCATCACCATGCCCGGCTTGACCCGCTGACTGACCACCGCCCGCGCGGCGATGGCGCCATTGACGTTGAAGAGTTCGACCCAGTCGTTATCGACGATGCCGGCGCTCCTGGCGTCGTCTTCGCTCAACCAGATGATCGGGCCGCCACGGCTCAGGGTCAGCATCATCAGATTGTCGGTATAGGTCGAGTGAATCCCCCATTTCTGGTGCGGAGTAATGAAGTTGAGCAGGATCTCCGGGTTGCCATTGCGCCTGCGGCCATGAATGCCGGCGGTGGTCTTCAGATCGACCGGTGGGCGATAGCTCGAGAAGCCTTCTCCGAAAGCGATCATCCAGGGGTGGTCCAGGTAAAACTGCTGGCGCCCGGTCAGCGTGCGCCAGGGGATCAGCTCATGCACGTTGGTGTAGCCGGCGTTGTAGGAAACCGTCTCGCTCTCGATGCCGCTCCAGGTCGGAGAGCTGATGATCTTGCGCGGTTGCGCCTGGATGTCGCGATAGCGAATCTTCTCGTCCTCGCGGTACAGCGCGAGATGCGTATGATCGAGCCCGGTCTGCTTGCCAAGTGCTTTCCAGGCCTTGACTGCCACATGGCCGTTGGTTTCCGGTGCGAGCTGCAGAATCACTTCGCAGGCGTCGATATCCGTGTCGATGTTCGGCATGCCGCAGGAAGCGCCTTCGGACTGAACCAGGCCGCTGAGTTCGCCGAGTTGCTTCACCTCGTCCTGTGTGTTCCAGCCGATTCCCTTGCCGCCATTGCCGAGCTTGCCCATCAGTGGACCGAGGGCGGTAAAGCGCTTGTAGACGTTCGGGTAGTCACGTTCGACGACCTGCACCTGCGGCGCGGTCTTGCCGGGAATCAGGTCGGTCTCGCCGCGTTTCCAGTCCTTCACGTCCAGCGGCTGCGCCAGTTCTCCGGCCGTATCGTGCATCATCGGGGTGAGCACGACTTCCCTTTCGACTCCGAGGTGGCCGACACACACTTCACTGAACTTTCTGGCGAAGCCCTTGTAGATTTCCCAGTCGCTGCGCGATTGCCAGGCCGGGTCTACTGCCGCCGACAACGGATGGATGAAGGGGTGCATGTCGCTGGTGTTGAGATCGTTCTTCTCGTACCAGGTGGCCGTCGGCAGAACGATGTCCGAGTAGAGGCAGGTGGTGCTCATGCGAAAATCGAGCGTCACCAGCAGGTCGAGCTTGCCTTCCGGACCTTTTTCGTGCCAGACGACTTCGCTCGGCTTGGCGTTCCGGCCGGCGCCGGGCTGCCCCAAGGCGGCCGGACCCCCTTGGGGGGCGGCGCGCAGCGCCTGGGGGTCGTCGATTTCAGCGCCCAGATCCTTGCCCTGCACGCCGTTGCTGGTCCCGAGCAGGTGCTTGAGGAAGTACTCATGCCCCTTGCCCGAGGAACCCAGCAAGTTGGATCGCCAGACGAACAGGTTGCGTGGCCAGTTGCTGGGGTGATCGGGATCGCTGCAGCTCATTTTCAGCGAGCCATCCTTGAGCGACCTGGCGACGTAGTCCCTGGCCTCCAGTCCGGCCGCCTGCGCGTCGCGCGCCACCTGCATCGGATGCGTCTGCAGTTGCGGCGCCGAAGGCAGCCAGCCCATGCGTTCGGCGCGCACGTTGTAGTCGATCATGCTGCCGGCGTATTGGGCCCTGTCGGCCAAGGGCGAGAGCACCTCTTCCATGCCGAGCTTTTCGTAACGCCACTGATCGGTATGCGCGTAGAAGAAGCTGGTGGAGTTCATCTGGCGAGGTGGACGAATCCAGTCGAGCGCGAAGGCCAGTGCCGTCCAGCCGGTCTGCGGACGCAGCTTCTCCTGACCGACGTAGTGCGCCCAGCCGCCACCGCTCTGGCCGATACAGCCACACATCATCAGCATGTTGATGACCCCGCGGTAGTTCATGTCGCTGTGGTACCAGTGGTTCATCGCCGCGCCGATGATCACCATCGACTTGCCGTGCGTCTTGTCGGCGTTGTCCGCGAACTGGCGGGCGACGGTGATGATCTGCTCGCGCGGCACGCCGGTGATGCGCTCCTGCCATGCTGGTGTGTAGGGCGTGTTGTCATCGAAGCTCGACGCCGCCTGTTCACCGGGCAGGCCACGCGCAACGCCATAGTTGGCGACCTGCAGGTCGAATACCGTCGCCACCAGTACCTCGCGCGGGCCAGCATCGCCGGCCAGCGTGAGGCGCTGTACCGGCACCGTGCGTACCAGCACGTCGCTTTGCGCATTGTTCGGGAAATGCTCGCTCTCGATGCCGCCGAAATACGGGAAACCGACCCGCGCCGTCTGCGCCGCCGAGGTGGCTCCTTCGAGCAGCGATAGCTTGAGCCTGACCTGGTCGCCGGCGACGGCCTCGCGGGCTTCGAGGTTCCACTTGCCTTGGTCGGCACGCCCTTCAGCGCCCCAGCGAAAACCGATCGAACCATTTGGCAGCACCACCTTGCCGGTTTCGTCGATCGCCACGGTTTTCCACTCGGGATTGTTGTCCTGGCTGAATTTGCCGTCGAAGTCGGAGGCGCGCACGTACCGATCCGGGACCAGCAGTGGCCCACCGCCGGCGCCGGTATGCTCCTTGAGCATCACCAGCAGCGGCAGGTCGGTATAGCGGCGCGCGTAGTCGTCGAAGTACTCGCTGCGTTTGTCGAAATAGAATTCCTTCAGGATCACATGCCCCATCGCCATCGCCACCGCAGCATCGGTGCCCTGTTTGGGGTGCATCCACAGATCGGCGAGCTTGGCGACTTCGGAATAGTCGGGTGTGACGGCGACGGTCTTGGCACCCTTGTAGCGCACCTCGGTGAAGAAGTGGGCGTCGGGCGTACGCGTCTGAGGGACATTCGAACCCCAGGCGATGATGAAAGTGGAGTTGTACCAGTCGGCGGATTCGGGAACGTCGGTCTGCTCGCCCCAGACCTGCGGGCTGGACGGCGGCAGGTCGCAGTACCAGTCGTAGAAGCTCATGCACACCCCGCCGATCAGGCTCAGATAGCGACTGCCGGCCGCGTAGCTGACCATCGACATGGCGGGAATCGGCGAGAAGCCGATCACCCGGTCGGGACCGTATTTCTTGATCGTGTAGACGTTGGCTGCGGCAACGATTTCGTTGACCTCGTCCCAGCTCGAACGAACGAAGCCGCCGAGTCCACGCACGCTCTGGTAGTCGCGGCGCCTGCTCTCGGATTCGACAATCGACGCCCAGGCCGCCACTGGATCCTGTTCCAGGCGCGCTGCACGCCAGCTCTTGAGCAGGCGCCCGCGTACCATCGGATGTTTGACGCGATTGGCGCTGTACAGGTACCAGCTATAGCTTGCGCCGCGCGCACAGCCGCGCGGCTCGTGGTTGGGCATGTCCCAGCGTGTGCGCGGATAGTCGGTCTGCTGTGTTTCCCAGGTGACGATGCCGCCCTTGACGTAGATTTTCCACGAGCACGAACCCGTGCAATTGACTCCGTGCGTGGAGCGAACGACCTTGTCGTGCGCCCAGCGATTGCGGTAGGCATCTTCCCAGGTGCGGTCCTCGCCGGTGACCATCCCATGGTCATCGGAAAAGGCTTCTTTCGGTGCGGAAAAGTAGCTCAGTCGATCTAGAAAGTGGCTCATGCGAATTCCTCGGGAACTTGGGCGGGGGGTCTCTGGGCGGTCAGGGATTCTTTACGTACGCATTCGCACGCAGGTAGAACCACCAGTTGAGCACCAGACACAAGGCGTAAAAGGCAGCAAAACCGTACATGGCAATCTCTGGCGTACCGGTCTTGATCTGCTGACCGATCACCACCGGCGCGATGAAGGCGCCATAGGCGGCGATGGCCGAGGTCCAGCCGAGGACAGGGCCAGCCTGCTGACGGTCGAAGATCACCCCGATGGTGCGGAAAGTCGAGCCGTTGCCGATGCCGCTGGCAGCGAAGAGCACGATGAACAGGCCGAGAAATGCCGGGAAGTACTGTTCCGGCGTGGCCGAGGCGTAGGCCTGCATCATCACGTAGCCCACGGCGATCGAGGCGACGACCATGGCCGCGGAGATGACCTGGGTGACGATCGAACCGCCCAGCTTGTCGGAAATCCAGCCGCCGACCGGCCGGATCGCTGCGCCTACGAAGGGGCCGATCCAGGCATAGGTGAAGGCCGAGGGTGCGTTCGGATTCTTCAATGTGTGCTGCAACACGCCGTTGGCATCAGGGACGTGGCTGATGCCGAAGATCACCGTGATCGACAGCGGCAGCGCCATCGAGAAGCCGATGAACGAGCCGAAGGTCACGATGTACAGCAAGGTCATCGACCAGGTGTGCTTGTCACCGAAGATCTTGAACTGCTTGGCGACGTTCTCCTTCATCGTGCCGAAGGCCGCGAGCCGCATCACCAGCAGGGCGCTGATCACGTCGAGCGGAACGGCGACCCACATATTGATCAGACCCAGGCCGGTCGGCGCGGGCAGATACAGGTACAGGATGGCGATGGCCGGCACGAAGGCCAGCGAATACAGGTAGATGATCTTGGCGAATGCGATGATCGGGCTGCCGGTGTCTGGCGAAACCGTCTTCAGGTTGTTCATGCCGAACCAGCACAGCGCCGACAAGGGGACCAGCGAGAGTACCCAGGCGAAGCCGGCGTTCTGGATCCAGGTCGGCGTACCGGCAACGATCTTGCCGAAGATCCAGCCGCTGTCTTTCATCAGCGTCATCGGCTCGCCAGCGAAGGCGCCGAACAGGCCAACGGTCATCACCAACGGAATGACGATCTGCATCGTCGTCACACCGAAGTTGCCGAGCCCGGCGTTCAGGCCCAGCGCGGTACCCTGCAGCCGCTTCGGGAAAAAGGTACTGATGTTGGACATCGAGCTTGCGAAGTTGCCACCACCGACGCCCGACCACAGCGCCATCAGCTGAAATGCCCACAGTGGCCAGTCCTTGTGCTGCAGGGCAATGCCGGTGCCGATCGCCGGCGACAGCAGCATCGCCGTGGTCAGAAAGATGGTGTTGCGTCCGCCGGCCAGGCGGATCAGGAACGACGCCGGGATGCGCATCGTCGCACCGGCAATGCCCGCAATCGCGGTCAGCGTGAACAGCTCGGCCTGGGTGAACGGAAACCCGAGGTTGAGCATCTGCACGGTGATGATTCCCCACATGCCCCAGACCGCAAAGCCACAGAGCAGTGCCGGCACCGAAATCCAGAGGTTGCGGTAGGCGATCTTCTTGCCGGTGCTCTCCCAGAAGGTATCGTCCTCGGGTCGCCAGTCGATGACGTCAGCCGAACTCGTGCGCACGGGCGCGGCAGGGTTGGTGCTTTGCATAAGGGCTCCGATGTAAAGAGGTGTGGCGTGTGCAGTCTTACGGGGCTGGGATGCTGCTGGCGCCCATCAGGCGAGTGCCGCGCACCTCGGTGTAGTACATCCAGATCAGCGAAACCCAGACCACGCCGTACATCAACATGAATGCACTGGAGCGAATGCCGGTCAGGTCCATCAGCGCGCCGAACATGATCGGCAGCACGAAGCCACCGAGGCCACCGGCCAGTCCGACGATGCCGGAAATGACGCCGATGTTGGTGGGGTACTCATCGGAGATGTACTTGAACACCGACGCTTTGCCGAAGGCCCAGGCGATGCCCAGAACGAACACCAGTGCGGTAAAGAGGTAGACGTTCAGCCCGATGTGAAACGACCTGGGGCCGTTGACCGTCATGATCGTGAAGTCTGTTTGCGGGTAACTCAGCAGGAACAGGCAGATCCAGCTCAGCCACAATACCCACCAGGTCACGGCATGTGCTCCGAGACGATCAGAAAACCAGCCGCCGACGGCGCGCAGCACGCCACCGGGCAGCGAAAAACAGGCCGCCAGCAAGGCCGCGGTCTGGATGCTCAAGCCGAATTCGCCGACGTAGTACTGGACCATCCACAGGCTCATCGCGACGTAACCGCCAAAAACGATCGAATAGTACTGGCAGAGCTTCCAGACCTTGGGATCCTTGAGCGCCAGCAATTGCTCACGCCAGGTGATCTTCGAATCGACCAGATGCGCCGGATCGGAATGACTCAGAGACCAGAAGAGGAGAGCCGTGCCGAGCATGATTCCCGCATAGACCTGGGGAACGGCTGTCCAGCCAAAGGCAATGATCAGCGCCGGGGCGACGAATTTGTTGACCGCGGCACCCGAATTGCCGGCACCGTAGATGCCCATGGCAAACCCCTGCCGTTCCCTGCTGAACCAGCGCGCCACATACGGCGTCCCGACCGAGAAGGAGCCGCCAGCCATGCCCACGAACAAGCCTAATACCAGGAAGTGCCAGTACTCTGTCGCGTAGGAGATCAGGAAGATCGGCACGACACACAGCATCATCAGGGCGAACAGCACGATGCGACCACCGAATTTGTCGGTCCACATGCCCAGGGGAACGCGAATCAGCGAGCCGGTCAGTACCGGGGTCGCCGTCAGCAAGCCGAACTCGGTGGCGTTGAGGCCGAGCGTGGTTTTGATCGGGATGCCGATCACGCCAAACATCATCCACACCATGAAACACACGGTAAATGCCAGCGTGCTGACGATCAGCACCGCCAGCCCTTGACTCTGCTTGTTCATGAAACCCGTCCCTAGCTGTAGATCAATAGGTCGAGATTACGGCAGGAGCCACATCGGCAGACATGATATGGATCAAGATTCGGCAATCTCACCGCCCCGGCCAATGCTCCTGAAAGGCCGCAATGCGACGGCGCTGCTCGCGCTCTCCTGGCTCGGTGCCCACTGCAGTGAGGTGGCTACACAGCGCATCACCGGCGACCCGGCCGGCCACAGATGTCCTGGCTGCGCCGTCGGGTTCGAACCGGGTCATCGCTCTGCCGGAGGTGATGACGCTGGCAGTATAATCCGGCCATCCAATATGAACAGAGTTCAGCCACTTCGATGACCACACCGTTAGTGAGCATCATCGGCGTTCCTACCGACGTGGGTGCTGGAAGGTGTGGTGCCAGAATGGGGCCGGAGGCGTTGCGGGTCGCCGGCATTGTCAAGGCGATCGCCCGGTTTGGTGCCGAGGTCAGGGACTGTGGCAATCTGAGCGGCCCGAGCAATCCCGAACTGCCCGCGATCAACGGTTTCCGCCACATGCCTGAAGTCGTGGCGTGGAACCGTAGCCTGCACGCTGCGGTGCATGTGGAACTGGAGGAAGGGCGCTTGCCGATCATCCTGGGCGGAGACCACTGTCTTGCCATCGGTTCGATCAGCGCCATCGCGTGTCATTGCCGGAAGACGGGAAAGAAGCTCCAGATATTATGGTTCGACGCGCACGCCGATTTCAATACCGCCACGCTGACGCCCAGCGGCAACATCCATGGCATGCCGGTGGCTTGCCTGTGCGGTCATGGCCCTGCGGAATTGACCCGGATTGGCGGCACTGTACCGGCGATATTGCCACACCAGATTCGCCAGATCGGCATTCGCTGTGTCGACGCAGGGGAAAAGCGCTTCCTGGCCGAGATCGGCATCGAAGTCTTCGACATGCGCTACGTCGACGAAGTCGGAATGCGCGCAACCATGGAGCAGGCCCTGGCCGGGATCTGTCCGGAGACGCACCTGCATGTCAGCCTCGACCTTGATTTTCTGGATCCAGAGATCGCGCCCGGGGTGGGGACCACGGTGCGAGGTGGTCCGACGTATCGTGAGGCGCAGCTATGCATGGAAATGATCGCTGATACCGGACGGTTGTGCTCGCTCGATATCGTCGAACTCAACCCGGCGCTTGATCGGCGAAACATGACTGCGGAACTGGCGGTGGACCTGGTAGAGAGCCTGTTCGGAAAAAGTATACTGATGCGCATGCACCAGTAGTGATACTTCACAGGCACTGCTCAGATGCCCACGGAGGTCGGCAAGCTCTGCTTGCCGATGCAGTTTCCAAATATAGTTCGCTTGACCCAGAGCCGATAGTGCTCCGACCAATTTACCAGAGGCCACTGCCATGCTGCGCTCACTCAACCGTCCCGGCGTCATGACCATCACCCTGGCCGCGGCCGGCATCCTGATGGTGACGATGGGAACGCGACAGTCCTTCGGCCTGCTCATCTCGCCGATCAACCACACGAGCGGACTGGGAATTGCCACCATCAGCCTGGCGCTCGCCATTGGCCAATTCACCTGGGGCGCAATTCAGCCGGTGGCCGGCGCCCTGGCTGATCGCTTCGGTCCACGCGCCGTACTCATGGGCGGGATCGTCACGCTGGCGGCGGGTTGCGCGATCACACCATACGCCACTTCGGGGTTTGGCCTGGTGGTGTCGCTCGGCCTGCTGGCGGCGGTGGGTTCCGGTGCCGGGAGCTTTTCCGTGCTGATCGGCGCCGCTGCGCAGCGCCTGCCGCTGGAAGTGCGCGGCACGGCGTCGGGAGTGATCAATGCCGGCGGTTCCTTTGGGCAGTTCGTCTTTGCTCCGATCCTCCAGAAGGCGATCCAGGCGCTCGGCTGGATGGGTGCGATGTGGCTCCTGGCAGTGCTGACCCTGGCGGCGCTGCCACTGGTGCGGCGGGTCGCCGGCCCGCTGCCGGCCGCGCCAGCCCGTACTGTCGAACGCACCGACAAGGGTTTGTGGGCGGCCTTGCGCGAGGCCTTCGGCGACCGCAGCTACCTGCTGCTGCATGCCGGCTTTTTCACCTGCGGCTTCCACATCGCCTTTCTGGTCACCCACCTGCCTGGTGAGGTCAATCTGTGCGGGCTGCCTCCCGAGGTCGCCAGTTGGTCGCTGGCGATCATTGGCCTGGCCAACATCCTGGGCAGCCTCTACGCGGGTGCCTGCGTCTCCCGCTATCGCAGCAAGTACGTGCTGGCCATCATGTACGGCTCGCGCGCCGTGCTCGTCGCCGCTTACCTGATGGCGCCGCGCACGGCGCTGACTTTCTACGTCTTCGCTGCCGGTCTCGGTTTCACCTGGCTGGCAACCGTTCCTCCGACGGCGGCCATCGTCGGCAAGCTGTTCGGAGTTCGCTACCTGGCCACGCTGTTCGGTATGACCCTGCTTTCGCACCAGATCGGCGGCTTCCTCGGCGCCTGGCTGGGCGGACTGGTCATCGTCCGCTTCGGCGACTTCGGCTGGATGTGGTACGCCGACATGGCGCTGGCCGCCGCCGCTGCACTCATCAACCTGCCGATCCGCGAAGCACCTGTAAGCAGGGCTCTTGCGCCGGCCTGAGATGTGCTCCGAAAAACGTCCTCTTCACCACTCCGGATCGCCGACCATGAGCTTACTGCGCAGCAACATCACCATCGAACTCCTCAATCAGCAAGGCAGCGACTACCTGCCGGGCTACCTTGGCATCGTGATTCTGAAGCTGGAGCCGAATACGCTCAGCAGCCGGATGCCGATCCGGAAACTGCACGTCGCACCCAACGATTTCCTGCACGCAGCCAGCGTCGTCGCGCTGGCCGACACGAGCTGCGGTTATGCGACCATCGCGCACCTTCCGGAAGGAGCACAGTCCTTTACGACCATCGAGCTCAAGAGCAACCATCTCGGCACCGTCAGGGAAGGTAGTGTCGCCTGTACGGCGACTGCCCAACACCTCGGACGCAACACGCAGGTCTGGGATGCGGTGGTCACCGATGAGGCCAGCGGACGCAAGCTGGCTCTGTTCCGTTGCACGCAGATGATCCTCTGGCCCAAGGCCGAACGGTAGCTCCGACGACCTTGGCGTGCGCCACCGGCTGCTCGGGTTCCAGCATTCCGGTTCAGCGCGCTTTGTACTTCCTGCATCTTGCCAGTTGATGGAGTGTTTGACCTGCCTCGGGTACGGTATCGAAAGCGAGTCAACGGTTGCGGTAATGCAGAATGCCGGGCGCACACGGCTGGACTTGCTCTGCTCGCTGCAAATCCTTCCCGCTGGTATCGATTTCGAGCAGCGTGATGCTCCCGAAATCGAGATCCAGCCGGCTCCACTCGGCAATCGGCAACTGCAGCCAGTGACCGAGCAGGGCGCGGATGACACCGGCGTGGGTGACGAGGGCGACGCGGCTGCCACGCAGACTGTCGACGCAGTCAAGCACTCGCGCCTGCAGCATCGCCGCCGATTCGCCGCCCGGCGCGACGAAGTGCAGCAGATCAGCAGCCCAGGCGTCGAGCAGCTGGCGATCGATCTGCTCCCAGGCGACGCCTTCCCATTCGCCAAAGTCGATCTCCAGCAGGCGTTCATCGAACAGCGGTTGCGGATGCAAGGCCTCGGCCAGGCAGCGCGCACGCCGCAACGGGCTGGCAATGACCGGCGTCGCTGCGGGCAACAGCGCACGCAGACGCTCGGCGATCGGCTGCGGGTTCTCTGCTTCGACATCGAGTTGGCCGTAGCAGACACCGACGGCAAGCCGTGGTCGTGGGTGGCGGATCAGGAAAAGCTGCACAACAGCCCGCAGTAAAAGGCAAGTTCCGAGCATTGCTGGGTAGCGCCGAGGCAGTCGCCGGTATAGCCACCGATCTGCCGCCGGAACATGCGCGCCAGCCACAGCGTTGCCAGGGCGGCAGATACGCAGCCGAGCAGAGCCTCCAGCGGTGGCAGAAACAGCAGCGGCAGCACGGCGGTGAGCCCGGCAAAGCCGAGTTCGCCCCAGCCGATGCGGGTGGCCAGCGGCTTCGCTTTCCCCTCGTCGCGCACATAGTCGAGGCCGCGCAACAGCGTCGTCGCAGCGAAACGGGAAACGGTGTGGCCGGCCAGCAGGGCCAGGGGAATTGTCAGCCAGTCGAACTCGATCAAGGCGCAGAAGCGCGCGAGCAGCAGCATCACCAGCGCGATCGCGCCGAAGCTGCCGATTCGCGAGTCCTTCATGATGGTCAGGATCTGTGCCTTCTCCCAGCCGCCGCCGAAACCGTCGACCATGTCGCTCCAGCCGTCTTCGTGAAACGCCCCGGTCAGATAGAGCGAACTGGCCATTGCCGCCAGCACCGCCAGCGTCGTCGGCCAGACGAAAGAAGTCAGGATGAAAACCAGCGCGGCGATTGCGCCGATCAGCAGCCCCACTGCCGGAAAATACCGCGTCGATCGGTCGAGTGCCTCGCTGCTGTGCCCTACCCAGGCCGGAACCGGCAGGCGCGTGAAAAAGCGCAGCGCGCCGAAGAAGTATGCAAGCTCACGCCTGAGCATCTGCTGCCCTTCGCAAATTCCCCGATGGTATCCCGATATGCCGTTTCATGGCCATCGCCTGCTGTTTCCAGTACGGGTATCATCACGCACTGCGACGACCTGCAGGGTACTTTCAGTGTGACTGCCCGACCTGGGTGTGCAAAGTCCCCAAGCCCTTTCCCATTGAAGAAGGAAACCGATGACGAATCATTTTCCGGCGGCTGCCGACCTGCTGCAGCGCGTCGGGGAGCGGAAGTTTCGCACCGTTCTCGCCGATCCGCCATGGCAGTTTCAGAACCGGACCGGCAAGATGGCACCGGAGCACAAGCGCCTGAACCGCTACTCAACGATGACGCTGGACGACATTCTGGCGCTGCCCGTGGCCGAGATCGTCGAAAGCACCGCACACCTCTACCTGTGGGTGCCGAACGCCCTGCTGCCGGAAGGCCTGCGCGTCCTCGCCGCCTGGGGCTTCGCATACAAGAGCAACCTTGTGTGGCACAAGATCCGCGCGGATGGCGGCCCGGACGGGCGCGGCGTCGGTTTCTATTTTCGCAATACGACCGAGCTGATCCTGTTCGGCGTCCGGGGGAAGGACGCGCGCACGCTGGCCCCCGGCCGCCGCCAGGTCAACATCATCAAGAGCCGCAAGCGGGAACATTCCCGCAAGCCGGACGAAGCCTATGCGTTGATCGAGTCCTGCTCGCCCGGTCCCTTCCTGGAGATGTTTGCCCGCGGCTCGCGAGAGGGCTGGAGCACCTGGGGCAGCCAGGCTGACGAGTACGTTCCCGACTGGCCGACCTATGCCAATCACTCGCAGGCGGAAGCGGACTGCCTTCCCGCGAAGGGGTGATAGCGGCGCGTTGCATACTCGACGGTACCTCAGGAACCGACGTTTCGCCAGAAACGGGCACAAGCGGGACACAAAAAAGCGCGAAACCAGAGGTTCCGCGCTTTTGTCCCTGCGGATGCCATCAGGCCGGCATCCTGAACCTCGGTTCAGATAGGTCACTTCCCTTCCGCATCAGGCACGTCCGACAAGGGGCGCACACAACAGCGGTTTCTATGGTCTGCGACCAATGCCATTTAGCATTGGTTCAAGGAATCTATGACCTGACAACACCGCAGGGAACTCTCTTGGAGGCCGGAATGACAAACAACCCTAATCCGACTTCAGCACCAGATCAAGCTCTGCCTCCATGGCGAAGATTCTACCCCTAAGCGCGCTCATGTCCAGCTCTATTTCAGATTCAATTTTCTGATGCTGCTCCGGAAATTCCTGATTTCGGCCGAGGTGCTCGTGAGCGATGTTGAGCGCAGTCATGACGGCAATGCGCTCGGGAAGATTGCTCTTGGTTTTTCCGGCGATATCGCGCATTTTCCCGTCAACATAGTCTGCCGCCTGGAGTAGCGCAGCGTGTTGATCGCTTGGGCAGGCGACACGGTATTCCTTGCCAAGCAGGACGATGTCGAGATAATTGGCTTCGTTGGGCATCAGATCAGAGTTTTCAGGTCTTGGCTTCGGGCAGTTGCTGGGCAAGCTGTTCAAGCCGCGCGCAGGCAGCCGCCATACGTTCGGTGAGGCGTTCCTTGTCGGTTTCTACCGACGCGAGTTGCTCGCGCAGCACGTCATTCTCGGTTCGCAATGTGCGGCACAGTGCAACCACTTGAGCAATCTTGATTTCGAGCGCGTTGAGTTCATTCAGCATGGAGCAGACTATAGATTCAAAAAGCATGCTCGGTCAAGGCGTAAGGGCCGCTTCTGCACCTTGTTTGTGATGCGGCCGCTGTTTTCCGCTGCAATCGTCGATCGCCTGCCCTGCGGGCAGGCTATAATCCGTTTTTTCGCTGACCTCGAACGGCGGAAGAGATCGTGCAAGGTGCCGCCACGCGGATTCGCCGCAGCGGTTAAACGGGAAACAGGTGGATTTCGCGCAACGCTCGATGCGCAACAGAATGCCTGTGCTGCCCCCGCAACGGTAAGCGAGTGTGGGCCTGTCGAAATGCCACTGGGCAAAAGCCTGGGAAGGCGGCAGGTCAAGACTCGCGAGCCCGGATACCGGCCTTCGCACACCACAGGACGGAAGTGTCGCGGGGAAGCGGACACGCAACGCTCGGCTCGCATGCCTGCCTTTCCCTCGTGCCCTTCCGCATTATTGGTCCGCCGACTTGCGGGGACGCTGGTCGGCAAGAGGGGGAATTTCATCATGCATCCCAATACACGGCGGGCAGCCGGTGCCGCCACTTTCACCGCAACTGTTGCCGCACTGGTCTCGACGGCCTTGCATGCCGCAGACACGCAACTCGACCCGATTGTCGTCACGGCGACTCGACAAGCTACCCGAACCAATGAACTGACGAGTGATGTGTCGGTCATCACCCGCGAGGAAATCGATCAGGCCGGGGAGACGACACTGGCGCAACTCCTGGCACGGCAACCGGGAATTCAGTACGTCGCCAACGGCGGTGCGGGGTCCAATAGCGGCGTGTTCATCCGTGGCGCCAATACCAATCAATCGATCGTTTTGATCGACGGCCAGCGCATCGGCTCGGCGACGAGCGGCAGCGCGGCATTGTCGCGGATTCCGCTGGACCAGATCGAGCGCATCGAGATCCTGCGCGGCCCGGCGTCTTCGCTCTACGGGGCCGACGCCATCGGCGGCGTGATCCAGATCTTCACCCGCAGAGGCGAGGGGCCGGTGCGGGTGAACGCCAGCACCGGTTATGGCTCCTACCACACGACCGACACCAGCGTCGGCATTGCCGGTGGCACGGAACTGCTTTCCTACAGCGTCCAGGCAGCTTATACGAATACCGACGGCTTCAATGCCATCAACAACAAGAAGAGCCTGTTCTACAATCGCGACCGGGATGGCTATTACAACAGGAACCTGAGCGCCAGTTTTGCCGTTCGCCCGGCCAAAGGGCAGGAACTCGGGGTCAACCTGCTGCTCAGCAAAGGCACCAACCAGTACGACGGCAATGACTTCGGCACGCTGGGCGCCGCTCAGCCCTTCAGCAATGACCAGAACGTCGGCAATTATTCCATCTACTCGCGCAATCGCCTGCATCAGGCATGGACCAGTACCTTGCGTCTCGGTCGCAGTACCGACGACAGCAAGGACTATATCGGGAACTTCCGGGACAGCGTCTTCAATACCACCATGGACCTCGTGTCCTGGCAGCACGACATCAAGCTGCCGGTCGGCGAAGCCCTGTTGGCCTACGAGTACAACAGGCAGAAGGTTTCCAGCACGACCGACTACACCGTCACCGAGCGCACGATCAATTCATGGCTTGCCGGCTGGAACGGAAATCTCGACCAGCACCGGCTGCAGTTCAATCTGCGGCATGACGACAACTCGCAGTTTGGCGGCAAGAGCACAGGTTCCGCAGCCTATGGCTATCAATTCACGCCGCAATGGCGTGCCCATATCTCCTATGGCACGGCGTTTCGTGCTCCGACCTTCAACGAGCTGTATTTTCCTGCCCTCTTCGGTTTCGCCGGTGGTAATCCCGATCTGAAGCCGGAGACGGCGAAGAATACCGAAGCCGGTGTCAACTGGGAGCAGGGCAGTCATCGCGCTTCGGCGGTCGTTTACCACAATCAGGTGACTGATCTGATCGAATTCCGGCCACCGACATTCACCCCGGTCAATGTCAGCAAGGCGTTGCTGCGCGGTGCCACGCTGACCTACGACGGGCGTTTCTCGGAGTGGGGCGCCGGGGTCGCGCTGGACTTCCTGGATCCGCGGAATGAGGGAAACGGCCCAAACAAAGGCAATCGGCTGGCTCGCCGTGCCGAGCAGCAGATGAGCAGCTACCTCAGCCGAAGCCTTGGGAACTGGGATCTGCGCGGCGAGTGGCAATTGCTTGGCAATCGCTACGAGGATCCGGCCAACCGCGTTCGCCTCGGGGGATACGGTCTGGTGAACCTCTACGCCGATTACCGCCTGCAGCGAGACTGGGTGTTGTTTGCACGCGCCAACAACATTTTCGACAAGGATTACGAGACGGCCGACAACTACGCCACTGCCGGGGCGAACGTCTTTGTCGGCGTTCGCTACGCGCCGAAGTAGGGCGCTGCATGCCCACCCGCCGCCGTGCTTTACTGATCCTCGCAGCGCTTGCCGGGCTGGCGCAGCTCAGCATCGTGCTGGCGTTGATGGTGGGCAGTATTGCGATCAACCCGACCGAGGTGTTGGCGACCCTGTTTGGCAAGGGCGACGGCATGGCCGGCGACGTCGTGCGCAGCCTGCGTCTGCCGAGGGCGTTGACGGGTTTCGCCTGTGGCGGCCTGCTGGCACTGGCGGGTGCCTTGCTGCAGGTCTTGCTGCGCAACCCGCTCGCCGACCCTTACGTGCTCGGCATTTCGGGCGGTGCCGGCATCGGCGCCTTGCTGGCGATCGTACTTGGCCTGGGCGTCGCGGGGATCAACGGCCTGGCCTTCGCGGGCGCGCTCGCTGCGATGCTGTTGGTGTTCGGCCTGGCGCATGGAGAAGGGGGCTGGACGCAGTCGCGCCTGCTGCTGACCGGCGTGATCGTTGCTGCCGGTTGCGGTGCCGTCGTAACCTTGCTGCTGGCGCTTGCTCCCGACGACCAGCTGCGCGGCATGCTCTTCTGGCTGATGGGTGATCTGTCGCAGAGCGGGGACCCGCAACTGGTGCTGATCCTGCTCGTGATCGTGCTGCTGATTGCGTTGCCGTTTGCCCGTGAGCTCAATCTGCTGGCGCGTGGTGCCGACATTGCCCAGGCGCTGGGGGTCGCGGTTCGCCCATTACGCCGTGGTGTTTACCTTGTCGCGTCGCTGGCCACGGCTGCCGCGGTGACGCATGCTGGCGCGATCGGCTTCATTGGCCTGATCGTGCCGCATCTCGTTCGCCTCGCCGCTGGTAATGATCAGCGTTTGCTGCTGCCCGCCTCGGTACTCGCCGGGGGCAGCCTGCTGGTGATTGCCGACACCCTGGCCCGTACCCTGCTGGCGCCGCAACAACTGCCGGTGGGCGTGCTCACCGCGCTGATCGGCGTGCCGGTTTTTCTCTTCCTGCTCTCCCGCGCTGCACCTGGACGGTACTGATGGTCCCCGGTTTGCTGTCTACGCATGCGCTCAGCGTTGGCGTGGCTGACCGCAGTTTCTGCCATGACCTGGCCTTGACCGTACAGCCGGGCGAATGCCTGGCCATCCTCGGACGCAATGGTGCCGGCAAGTCAACGCTGCTGTCGGTACTGGCCGGTCTGCGACCGCCGGCAGCCGGTGCCGTGCTGCTCGACGGGGCGAGCTATGAAAGGCTGGGCGCGCGCGCCAGCGCGCGCATTCGCGGCTGGCTGCCGCAAAGCCGGAGTGAAGCATTTTCCTCGACGGTTCTGGAGACGGCGCTGGTCGGACGCCACCCACATCTTGCCCGCTGGGATTGGGAATCCGAAAAGGATGCCCGGATCGCCCGCCAGGCGCTGGCAGCCGTCGGCCTCGCGGAACTCGCAGCGCGCGACGTGCAGACGCTTTCGGGTGGCGAGCAGCAAAGGCTGTCGATTGCCACATTGCTCGCGCAAGCGCCGCGACTGTACCTGCTCGATGAGCCGCTCGCCCACCTCGATCTGAATCATCAGATGGCCACCCTCGAACTTTTCGCAGCACTCGCCCGCGACGAGGGGGCGGCCTGTGTGATGGTCCTGCACGAACCCGGCCTGGCCGCACGTTTCTGCACGCATGCCCTGCTGTTGTTCGGCGATGGAACGACGCAGCAGGGTACCTGCGACGAGGTGATCAGCAGCGACTCGCTGAGCAGGCTCTACGGCTATCCGCTGCGCGAAGTGGGTGAGCATGGACAACGCTGGTTCATGCCCGCCTAGCTGCGCGCATCCGGGGATTGCGTGTGGGTTCCGTAGTAGATTTCCTTGATCGAACTGTTTTCCAGCCAGAAGACGTTCCCATCGACCGTGATCATCCCATAGACGCGCGGGATGACCGCCCCGCAGGTGCTCGTCTGGACCGACAGGTCATTTAGCCGCAGCCCTTCTACGGTCGGTTCCTTGGGCGGATTGAGCAAGCCGCCCAGCATCATCCCGGCCTTAGTGAGACAAACAATGCGTTGCGGGGTGTAGTCGCGGTGGGCGTACATGACTTTGGATTGGAATTCACTGGGGCAGGCGGCGTCTATCGACGCACATCGAGGTATCGACATTTTTTACACCTGGGCGCCCCAGGTAGCCGATCGATTCCGGCATGTGCCTGATCGAATGGGGGTTTTGTGTTCAGGGACGAATCCTGCCTGCTTACGCGGACTCCCCATTGCCAGCCTTGGCAAAACGACAACGATCCCGCGAGTTACGCCGGTGGTGTGGTTGTGGACGGTGACAACCACATGTGGCAGCCCGATCCTTATCGCAAGGGGCGAACCTGTTTTGACGGCCCCAACGTCGACTTCACCGTCGCGTTGGCCTTCACGGGGCTTGCCGAAGGATTGACCGATTTGACGATCACGTCGAATGGAATGGCCGGGTACTCCGTGGAGATTGCCCCCTGCAATCCGGGAGCGTGCAAGTTCAACCCGGTGTCGCTGAACCCCACCCTGGTGAGCGCCTCGGCCAGGATTGAGCCGATCCCGCCGCCCGGTGTCCCCGAGCCATCGATTCTGGCACTTGCCGGCCTCGGCTTGCTCGGCCTGCTGTCGACGCGACGCGGCGCGGCAGGGACTGATCTCGGAGTTCCCGGCCAGGATCGTCGGACCAAAATCCGCTTTACAATCTCGACCGGATGGGCTACAAACCGCCGAACGAAAGGGTTAGACCCGGGGCGAACACTGCCTCGCCCCATCGGCCGGCAAAACCTCGCGGAGTGGCTGGCCCAACAGCCGTAAAAACCGTTCGCCCGAGAGCGGGCGCAGCAGGCAGCACAGACTGCCGACCAATGAGCTGAACGCCAGGCGAGGGGCCTGGCCTTGATTCGAGGCTGTTTTTGAGCGCCTCCAACGCTCGCCCTGGGGGACATGGGGTCGATGTTTCGAACTGCGAAACATGGGGTAGGGCTGCTCCTGTGCTGGTTCGTGCTGGCGGGTCAGGTCTGGGCCAAAACCTGCGACCTCGACGGCGACGGGGATGTCGACCTCGACGACATCACCCTGCTGCAGCGCATGTTGCCGAGCCGTCCCACGGTTACCGGCCCGGATGACCCCCGCGATGCCAATCACGATGGCCGCATCGACATTCTCGACGTGCGCGCCTGCGTACTGTCCTGCACGCGCGCCAAATGCAGCACGATCAACCAGGCGCCCTTCGCCAACGCCGGTCCCGACCAGAGCGTATCGCTCGGCAGCTGGATCCCACTCGATGGCAGCGCCTCCAGGGACCCCGAAGGAGCCACCCTCAGCTACGCCTGGTCGCTGATCGCCAGACCATCCGGCAGCCAGGTCGTACTGACCGCCGCCCACAGCGCAAATCCCACCTTCCGCGCCGACCTCCCCGGCCAGTACATCGTGCAGTTGATCGTCCATGACGGCCAACTCGCCAGTGCCCCCGCCACGGTCAACATCCTCGTCACCAATACTCCGCCGACGGTCAGTCTGAGTGCTCCAGCGGCCCACCAGAACTTCACCGCCCCTGCGACGATCACCGTCAGCGCCGAGGCCGCGGACAGCACCGGCAGCATCACTGAAGTCGCCTTCTATCAAGGCAGCACGCCGATCGGCAACGCCACCAGCGCACCGTACCGCATCACCTGGAGCAACGTCCCTGCCGGCAGCTACGTGCTGAAGGCCCGGGCCACCGACAGCGGCGGAGCGATGACCTGGTCCGCGGAAGTGCCGATCACCGTGGCTGCCGGCGGGGTCAAGATCTACTATCTGCATCACGATCATCTGAATACGCCACGCCTGGTCACCGATGAGGCGAACCGGGTGGTCTGGAGAAATACGCCGCTCGGCGAGCCGTTCGGGATGAGTCTGCCCGAAGAGGACCCGGATGGCGATGGGCAGGCGTTTACCTTGAACCTGCGGTTTCCGGGGCAGTACGCGGACACGGAAAGTCATCTGAATTACAACTACTTCAGGGATTACGATCCCGCCACAGGCAGGTATGGGCAGAGCGATCCGATTGGGTTGGCGGGGGGCATGAACACCTATGCATACGCGCTGAACAACCCGTTGAGTTACAGCGATCCTTTGGGGCTGTGGGTTTTTGGCGTATACAACAATGCCACTGGGAAGCTGAGTATCAACGATCTCGAGACGGGGCAGTCGATGTCGGGACCATTTGGCTCAGGGGGACGTCCATTCGGAGAACCGATTCCCAATGGCATTTACGACATTCTTCAGCATCCAGACTCTGATTTCTATCGGCTGGAGCCTGTAGATGGCTCCTATGGTGACGATACCCAAGATCGCACTGGACGTGACAAGTTCCGTCTGCATCGGCCAGGCCGGACTATTGGCTGTATCGCAGCTGAGGATGCGGACAACTGGAGTAAGGTGAAAGACCTAATCCGCCAGACCGTGACGGACACCGTAACCGTTCAAAGCAAATCGCGCCGTCCGTGGGCACCGTCGACTGAGCAACTAATTCGGTATGGACGAATCGTTGTCATTAAGTCGAATTGAGGGGAAGATAATGGCGGCGTCGACGGTATCGCTGCGGCTATTTGGCCTATGTGGTCTGGTGCTGGGATCAATCGAACTTGCGCTGGTTCTGGAACGAGCCGGGGCCGCGTTGTTTAAGGCGTACAAGTTCGATTTCGACGGCCTCTCGCCCCTCATCCTGAACAGGGAAACGGTCCTTTCGTTCTTTGTCGCAGCAGCCCTGTTTCTGGGTTTTTCCCTAGTTGGCATTCTAGTTTCCAAGAAGCAGGACGCCCGTGTTGCCAAGCTCTTTCGCTTATCCGCTGCTCTCAATATTGCAGCAGCAGTGATCGTGACACTGTTACTCGTGAGTCCTCTTGTTCGGATGTAGATGTGGCTGTCGAGTCGCCGGCACCAATAAGCGCTTCCGGATAAGTCCTCCGACTTATATTAGATGCTACTGACTGGAGCAATCGTACTGGCGGTAGAGATTTATCTGATGGCCCAACGAACGGTAACTGGGGCGGCAAATGCTGGAGCGGTGGTGTCCTTTCGGCAATGCTGCGTGAAATTCCAGCGCTGGCCTGGTACCTTGGTAGGCCCGTAACGACCGTTAGAAAGGCCTACCAATGTCAACGTCTTTACCTGCAACCGCCCCGCCACTGGCCGAAACCGCCGCGGCGCTTGCCCAGTGGCGGAGCACCCGCCGCCGCAGTTCTCGCATTCCGGAGGAGCTGTGGTCGCAAGCGACCGAACTCGCCGAGCGGTACGGCATCGCCAAGGTTGCCGTCGCCCTGAAGCTCGACTACAAGAGCCTGAAGCACCGCCTGACCGCCAGGAACGCCGCCGAAGACGCGCGCAGCGCGCCCGTGTCATCGAGCTTCGTCGAACTCGATCTCGGCCTGCCGCTGGCGCCACCTGTGTGCGTCCTGGTTCTCACCGACCGAGCGGGCCGCGCGCTGCGCATCGAACTGCCACAAGCGGCCAGCAGCCACATGGCCGAGGTCGCGTGTAGCCTCTGGCAGGTCCAGCCATGCTCGCGCTGAACGCGCGCCTGCGTGTCTGGGTAGCTGCCGAGCCCGCGGATTTTCGTTGCGGCATCGACGGTCTCGCCCGACGTGTGCGGCAGAAACTGGCCCAAGACCCGTTCAGCGGCGGCGTGTTCGTTTTCTGCAATCGCCGGCGCACGGCGGTCAAACTCCTGGTCTATGACGGGCAAGGCTTCTGGCTCTGTCAAAAGCGGCTGTCGCAGGGGCACTACCGCTTCTGGCCGCAGGAGTCACCAGGGAAGCTCCTCGCCCCGCACGCGCTGGCGGTCCTGCTCTCGGGAGGCGACTACGCCGCGGCCGGCGGAATCCCGGAATGGCGAGCGGTCGTCTGACCTGCGAGAGCGCAGCCCGCAAGCAGAACTTCCGAAAGCCGGTCGTCACCCACCGCAACGGGGATACCGAAAACGACCTTTCGCGAAAGGACTAGACATCGTCGCTGGTCTTTGGCAGAATACCTTGGGTAGAAAGGGTCACTGCTGGAGGACTGAGAATGCAGCTGGTGAGTTCGCAAAGCTGGGGGTACGGCAGACGGGAGTTCCGCGCCGAGGAGGTTGCGAGCCTCCGCGCAGCCGCGGTCAGTGGCCGCAAGGCCCCCCGCCATCGCTCGAACCGTTGCCGGAAGCGGCTGCGGGGGGACTTCGGCCAGCTCGTTGGCGTACGGCCATGAGCCGGCAGCGGGCATCCCACCGGAAGCGGCCTGCACACAACCCGCCGCAGCGGATGGTCATCCCGGTGCAGGAGATCGAGGCCATCGTCGAGCATAGCGGAACCAGACCGCTGACCGAGACCGAACAGGCGACCCTGAAGGCAGCGGTGGACACCCTCGCGCGGCTCACCGCCGAACTCGAGACGAAGGAAACCACGCTGGCACGCCTACGGCGGATTCTCTTCGGCGCGCCGACCGAGCGCACGGCCCATGTGCTCGGGGAAGGGAAGAAGGGCGAAACGCCGCCAGCGGACACGCCGACCCGTCCATCGGCGGAAGGCGGCGACGAGCAAGCCGCCGGCCAGGCTCCTTCGGACACCACCTCCCCGGAATCCGGGGTAGCCGAGCCCAAGAAGAAGCGCCCCGGGCACGGAAGGAACGGGGCGGCCGATTATCCGCGAGCGCCGCATATTGCCGTACCGCATGCGACGTTACGGCACGGCGATCCGTGTCCCGTCGACGGGTGTACCGGTCGGGTGTATGGGCAACGAGGAGAGCCCGCGGTCCTGGTTCGCATCACCGGCGTAGCGCCGCTGCTTGCGGAGGTCTACGAACTCGAACGGCTGCGTTGCGGCTTGTGTGGCACCGTGTTTACCGCCGACCCCCCGCCAGGCGTCGGCAAGGCAAAGTACGACGACAGCGCCGCGGCGATGATCGCGCTCCTCAAATACGGCTGCGGTCTGCCGTTCCACCGCATCGAGCGGCTGGAACAGGGTTTGGCCATCCCCATGCCGGTCGGCACGCAATGGGAAGTCGTGGCCGCCGCCGCCGCGCCCCTCATGCCGGTCTTCGACGAACTGGCACGGCAGGCAGCCCAAGGAACCGTGGTGTACAACGATGATACGGCGATGCGCATCCTGACCCTGACGCAAGAGGCACGCGCCGAAGCGCTGCCCGCCGGCGCGTCCGCCGATCGCACCGGCGTGTTCACTTCCGGTGTCGTTGCCGAGACGCCAAATGGTTTGATCGCCTTGTTCAAGACCGGGCCCTGTCATGCCGGCGAACACCTTGCCGAAGTGCTCGATCTGCGGGAAGTGACCGATCCGCCGATCCACATGTCCGATGCCTCGACGCGCAACCGGCCGGGCGATCATTCCACGCTGTCCGCCTCGTGCATCCCGCATGCGCGACGCAATTACGTCGATGTGGTCGAGGCCTTTCCGGAAGAAGTGGCCTTTGTCCTGCACACGCTGCGCGCCGTCTTCCACACCGACGCGCAGGCCAAGCAGCAGGGGCTCTCGCCCGCCGAGCGCCTGCTCCTTCACCAGAAGGAAAGCGGCCCACGGATGAAGGCGCTGCAAGACTGGATGGCCAAGCAGTTCGCGGAGCACACCGTGGAGCCCCACTCAGGACTCGGCCAGGCGATCGCGTACATGCAGAACCACTGGGAGAAGCTGACCCTGTTCCTGCGCGTGCCGGGCGCCCCACTCGACAACAACATCACCGAACGTATACTCAAAAAGGCCATTCTGCATCGGAAGAACGCGCTCTTCTATCGCACGTTGAACGGCGCGCGCGTCGGTGATCTGTTCATGACCCTGATCCATACCGCCGAACTCCACAAGATCGAGCCGTTCCACTACCTCGTTTCCCTGCTGCGCCACTCGGGCCAGGTGGCGCTCGATCCGGCGGCCTGGATGCCCTGGAACTATAGCGAAGCCCTCGCACACGCCGAGGCGGAGAGTACCGAACCTCCGCCGGACTAACCCGGCAGCGCAACGATCTCCAACGTTCCGAACGGAAGCGAACGCCGGGTTGCCGCTGGGGCTTGCCTGCGCACGGCCGCGGGGCCGCGCGCCACCCGTGGCGGTCACCGCGGATCAGCCGCCGCGCGGCTGAGGCCCGCGCGACCGGGGTTTCGCAGCGTTGCCGAAAGGACACGAGCGGTGGCGTGTATTCATGCGAACCAGGGCGGGGTCCTGGCAGTGCGATCCCTACTGATAGCGGGGATATGTGCTACCAGAGCCACGACAACTGCTACGTGAAGTGCGGAAGTGATCGGCTGTGCATTCGTCGGTGTGATCGCCAACTGCGCGGCGAACTTACAGCGCTGCCCAACGACCCGCGGCAATGGCCGATACCGCCACGGGCTGGAACTGAGGAAGATAGCCGAGACTATCGAGATTATGCTCTGAAATATTTTGGCGCCACAGAGGCCCTTGGCACCACGTATAACGAAATCCAGCGTGGGCCGTCACGCAGAGTTCAGTAGTGCTCGGATTATCAAGACCCCAATTGAATCAAAAAATGCTCTGGATCCTTGGGCTTATTGGGAGCTATGTCGTCGCAATAGGGTCGATCACATGGAAATCGGGTTGTTGGTGGTCCTCTGTGTATTGGGAAGTCCTCGCAGGATTCGGTTTGACATGGATATTCTTTGCTGTCTTAGCGTGGAAGAACCGCCATGACTCGTCTTGGACTCTATTGATATTGATTCCCTCGTGCGTAGCTAATTTCTGGTGGTTGTTGAAGGGTGTAGCTGTGCTTGGATTGTGGGCCTTGGGCGCACCCGATTACCCACAACTCATCCGTCATTGAAATAGGCGGCACGGCCAGCCTCCAGGGCAATGGCAAATGCCCTGACCTTCTGCATCCCTTCCCAGATCGCCTTGGGGCCGGGATGCCCGTCGTGTTTTCGCCCGAGAAAGCCGCCAAAGCCGGCAATCAGCCGCACCATCTGACCCAGGGGCGGGGGAGCATCCGGCGGTGGTGAGCGATGGGCGACGATCCAGGCGGCTTGCCATTCCTCGATATCAAACACCACGTCACAGGGCAAATCGGGGCAGTCCCGGCCCCAGGTAACCAAGGACAGGATGCGCCAGGCGATAATCAGGTAAATGACCAAGGCGCGTTCCAGTCGCTCCATGCTGCCCAACTGCAGGGATTCTATCTTGCAGCCTGATTTCCAAATGCGGAAAAGAATTTCTATCAGCCAGCGGCGGCGATACCAATCAATGAGTTGTACGATGTCTTCGAGCGTTTCCGCCGTCCGATTGGTCAGCAATTTCCATTCAATGGGCTCCTCCCCAACCGGCGGGTTTTCTTCTCGCGCCAGGATCGCGGTCACGGTCACGACCGGCGCACCCTTGCGTACGGGCAAGGTGACCCGCTCCCGGTAAAGCGTTTGCCGCACCAGTCGGGCCGGGCGGTCTGGCGCTGCGGGCATGGTGAATTCCAGTTCTCCTTCCGCTTCGCCACCGCCCACACGGTCCCACAGCTTGTCGCCCATGCTCGTCTTGCGGTTATGCTTGGACCGGATCAGGTAGTCCGCCGGATAGTCCCGCTCGGCGGCCGTGTTCATCACCGCTCGAATGTCGCCTTCCCTATCCGTTATGTATACCAGCCGGCTACCAGGCACGGTCTCGGCCAGATCGGCCACGATGGTATAGCCTTCCACCCAGCGGATACTTTCCTTGATGTCGGGCTGACCTTTTGGCTTTCGCGCCCACATCCAGCAGTCGGTCGCGCCCAACACCAACCCGCTCGGCGTCATCGCCAGGGTCGGATGCGCAAACATCCCATGCTGGGCGTCGTAGCTCAACCGTCCCAGCCCGGCAATCCCCGGCTGCGAGGTAAAATCCGCTTCGGTGGTATCCTGAACACACAAGACAACCGGCTGGCCCTGCATCCGCTTTATCGTTTGCTGGGTATGAACCTCCAGGATTTCACGCCAGTCCGTCGCGGGATTGTCCAGCAGCCGGTAGGCCGCTTTGGTTTCCGCCCAACCCCCGCAAGCCACCGGGATGCTTCCGGTCGGTTGTGCCGACAGATCATCCACCAGCTTGATCAAGCGCCGCGTCCGCCGCGCATCCCCCAAATCCAGATCCTTGAACTCCTCCGCTGCCCAACCCATGCCATACCTCCGCAAGATTACTTCTACATTAACAGATTCTAATGGCATTTTTGGGTGCTGGCGGCTGCCTTCGGTAGGCGCTGTCGCGGGCGCTTTGTCGCCGTGCATGACGCTCGGCGATGATTCGCACGAGGTCTTCGCGACCGTGAATCTTCACCGGGAGCTGCGCCACGAGCATGTCGACGACATCGGCACAGGACAGTAACTCGGCGTAGGGTGAGTGTTGCCGCCGCTCCTTGACGAGAAAGAGTAGTGCAACGCAGACGAGCGCCATGTGGTTGTACCAAGCCCGCCACTTGCGTACCTGGTAGTCGGCCATCCCACAGCAACCTTTCGCATTCTCGAAGGCGCGCTCGATGAAGTGGCGCTGTGCCTGCATGCGTGCCAGCTCGCGAAGTGGCGTGTCGGGCGCCGCGTTGGAGAGCATGAACTTCACCTCCTTGCCATCGCGGCGTGCCAGGAGATGCCATTGGCGGGCCTGTGCGCTGTTCGGATGACTGATCCACACGCGGGTATGGGCAAACATCGCGCGCACTTCACCCTTCTCCCCGTCGCGCAGGATCACCGGGTGCCACTCCTTTCGTTTCAGGCGCGCGGCCCATTCGCGGGCTTCCCAGGCCGGTACCCACGCCTTTCCCGGATCGGTAAAGTAAAACTGCTGGTCGCTGTGCACCTCGGTGGCGAATACCTCACCTGCATCGTCCCAATCAAACAGCAGCCAAGTCGCGTGGCCATAGAGGCCGTCGGCACCGATGAAGCCAAAGCGCACCCCGGCGGCTCGTGCCCGCTTGACCATCTCGGCAGCCATCTGCGGCTTAGTCCGAAAGACCCGTGCCGATTCCGGAATCCCCGCTTCCTGGCAACGCTTGGCGTCTTCAACCCAACGCTCTGGAAGGAACAATTCGAAGTCGATGATCGCCGCCTGCAACCCTCGTGCCAAGGCGGCATACACTCCAACCTGCGAGTTCTCGACCTTACCCAGGCGACCGTTGTACTGCCTGGCCACGCCCGCTGAATGGTCGCCCTTCTTTTGGACCCCAGACTCATCGAGCAACAGTCCCGTCTCTGGCCCACCGATCCACTCGTCCGCTTGTCGCGCCGTCTCCCGACGCACATTCTCAAAGTCCCATGCAGCATCGCTCAACATGTGGTGGAGGCTGTAATACTCGGTCTCCGCCACCGTCTCGCTCATCTGTTCCAGGTTCGCACGAGGGCTTTGAAAAAGGCCCCGCAAGTACTGTTCAGCTTGCTCGGCCGTGCTTCGCGTTTTACTGCGGAAACACTCCCGGAACGACTGAAAATGGCTGGTCAGATTCTCGCAGCAGCTGGCCACCGCACGCCCGATCCCAAATAAATAAATTTGGCGATTTCATCGTCATACTCCTTATGTGGTAGAGCATTAGATATGTAGCTCAATAGCCTGTATTTCAACCATTTTAGAAATGTGGCAAAGTAGAATTACGAAATATACGTTTTAACAACAGCTTGAAAACTGTTGCCGTTTGCATATATGGGGTGGGTAAGCGGAAATGCAACAGCGTTTGCTATCGCGTTGGAGTCAAGCCACGCCGCGCGCTCCTATGTCAAGTGAGTTGTGGGTAATCGGGTGGATTATAGCGATCTGGTCCTTGACGGAAATGGTAATGTGGGGATTGGTACGCATGCGCCCAGTCAGAAATTAGAGGTTATTGGCAATCTAAATGTCACCGGCAGAATAACTGGTGGCCTGGATCAATTGTTGTCAAACAATGACCTATATAGATTGGTTATGCAACCCGATAGGAATCTGGTTATTTACGATCAAGCCATGCACGTAATTTGGAACCTGGGATCGCAAATATCGGATCTGAGACTGAAGAAAGATCTCGCGCCTATCGATAGCCCCTTGGCAAAATTGTTGTCCCTGCGCGGCGTTTCTTTCTCCTGGAATGAGGAAAGCCTTGGAACAGGAAGAGAAATGGGTGTCATCGCCCAGGAAGTCGAACAGGTTTTTCCAGAGCTGGTAACTACGCTCACGGAACGTAAGTTTGTCAACACCATGGGCCTGATTCCGGTAATCATCGAAGCCATCAAGGAGCAACAGGCGCAAATCACCGAACTCCGCAACGATGGCAGGATGAAATGACCATGATCTGCGAGGTACTCTTCTAATGGCCGACAGACCCGACCCGTACGTCCGCAAGGACCCGAACGACATCATCCGCAGCGGCGACTGGAACGAACTTCAAATCCAGACGCGCGAGGAGATCCTAAAGCACACGCACACCGGCAGGGACGACGGCCGCCTCATCCCTGGGAAGGCTATCGATCCGACCGCCGACATCAGCGTCAGCACCCTGAACACCAGCGGCAACCTCAACGTCGGCGGCGACCTGAAAGTGAATGGCAAGGCGCTGCTCGGCGACATTGCCGACCTGCTGGCCACCGTCAAGGGCCTGCAAGACGACAAGCTGAGTCGGGCCGGGGGGAGCGTCAGTGGCAACCTGCAACTGGACAAGAACTTGCTCGTCGAAGGCACCGTCGGGATAGGAAGCAGGTTGACCGTGCGAGGAGGAGCTGGCGGGGCCGGTGCCCCCAAGGATCCGGATAGCGGGCTCGGCTATGGCGGTCAGTTGGCCATCAAAGGAAATGCCGCGCAGCTCGACTTCATCAGTACGGAATACGATGACTGGGCGATCTATGTTCATAACAACAAGATGCGTTTTGTTCGGCAACCATGGAGTTATGAGCTGGTTCTTGACGGGAGGGGTAATGTCGGCATTGGCACAGAAACGCCTCGTGCAAAACTGGAGGTCATCGGAGATCTGAACGTTACTGACGGGTTTGTCCGAAGAATAAGTATGGCAACCGGCCTTGGCCCCTCAGATCCAACCGACAACGGCCAGATCGTTTCCAGGGTTCTAAGCTTCCACAAGATTCACGAGAACACCGCCATCCGCATCATCTATTGCGACAACATCCGAGTGCGAGGAAACAATACCGCCGCACGCTGGGAAATCAGGGTTGACGGCAGCGCTCCCCCGGGCGGCGCGATCTATCAGGACAAGTACTCGCTGTGCGACGGTGGCGTCACGATCATCGATCGTCATGACCCAGCGACAATCGTCGGATACGCGGTGGGAATTCCGCCCGGAGTCCACACGATTGGCATCTGGGTAGGTCCGATTTCCACATACGCCTGTGAGGCCTACACTGGATGGGCAAACTCACGCTGGACGCTGGAGGCCCAGGAAGTCTGGATATAGCGAACTAAAGGCTGCCTGCGATAATGGCCGGCAGCACCCGTACGGTTCCCCTACCTTATTTGCCAGGACTCAAAATGCAAGAAAAACTCGAAAACCGCCTCAAGGAACTTCGCGAGGAATACGCCTCCGGCCAGAAGGTGATGGCCGAATTGCAGAACCGACAGGCGGATCTGCACCAGACGCTGTTGCGCATCAGTGGCGCCATCCAGGTGCTGGAAGAGATGCTGCCGGGCGCTGATCCAGCGGCCGCCGAGTCGCCCGAATCGCCGTCAGCGACCTGAGGCCTCGTTCGCTGATGTTTGCCAGTGCTTCGCCACCACGCAGCCTACAGACCGCCCACCCCTGGCGCGCTGCTCGGCAAGTGATGGCGCAGCGCAACCACTGCTGCTGCGATTCATCTCACACCGCGCGACCTGCGCATTGCCTGCCTCTCTGACGAAATGCTGAACACCTTCGAAACCTGGCTCGCAGGCAATCTGCGCGCGTCGCTGCCGGAAAGCACGAAACTGGTCGCCGGCCCGATGCTTCCCCCCGCCGCAGCCGACACACCGCTGCTCAACCTTTCGGTGATCAAGCTGCGGCCTCTGCGCAAGGCACCGGACAACGCGGAAGACCTGCGTGACGCTGTCCAGCTCACACAGACCGTGACCTTGAACGGCGATGGCCTGCGCTTCGACTTTCCGTTGGCGACCGGCACGATAGAAAGGCTCCTCGAAATCGAGACTGCGCCAGGGCGGCTGGCGCAGCGCGGCGATGACTACGAGCCAACTGTCCACAAGCGCACCGAAGGAGAAGAAGTCACCGAGATCGAAGTGCTCACCTTCTATCGCCCGCCGGCTGGCGACTTCAAGCTGCTGCTGAAGGTCGACACGCCCGCCCGCGGCTACCAGCAACGCTCGCCCTGCCGTGCGACGATCGAGATCAACGCCTGGGCGGCGCAGATCAGCCAGGCGGACGAGCTGCTGACGCCTGCCGTCGCCACCGCACTGGCCGCGCTTGCCGATATCGACCGCTTTCATCTCGCCGGCTGCGAAGACCCCGGCTTCACTCTGCGTCTGCTCAATCCACGAGCCGATCTGAGCTTCCTGGAACGTACGCAGATCGCCGGCGATCAACGCCTCTTCCGCAGCACCGCGAGGCTGTCCTTGCGTGGCGAATGGGAGCTGACCCTGGCGCTTGGCACGGCATTCGCCGAAGGCAAAATCGGCAAGGTCATCCCCAGCGTGACGATTCTCTGCGGCACCGACTGAAGGCCACCGCCCAACTGCTCACACCCCGGCCTGCCAACGCACCGGCTATTCCCGGCTGCCGAGGCACGCAAGGTCAAAGCTTGCCTGGCGGCGCCAACGCCGCCTCGATGGCCGCCAGCACCTCGCTCGCGAGGTCATCGTCTGCCAGAGCCGGGAATTCCTTGAGCAGCTTGTTCGACAATTTGCCGGCGTTTTCTCGCACCGATCGGATGATCCGGTCGATGTCGCCATCCGGTCCTTCGATCACCTGCTTGACACGCTCGCGGGCGTTGCGCAGGCCACGCAGATAGCCCGCTTCCTTGCGCATTTCCTGCTCGATCGTCCTTTGCACGACCTCGGCCAGGTACTCGACATGGTCGGTCATGTCGGGATAGCGCCACGCGGGCAGTGCGTCCTGGTAGGCATCAAACTGCAGATTGTAGTGCACACCATCCTCGGCGACCTGTTCTGCGCCGAAGCGCCAGGCCTCGGCGTACTTGTGCATCAGCGGTCGCGAGAACGATTCGAGCACCTGGTCGTAACGGCGCCGATGGACCGCCGAGCTGGTGATGGCGGCCGACACCGGCAGGATGAACGGCGCCGGAATGGCCTGGTCCCGCCGCAGCACATCGTTGATCAGGAAGCGCGAGAGGCGGCCATTGCCGTCGGACATCGGGTGAATGTACACGAAACCGAAAGACAGCACCGCGGCGCGCACCAGTGCACTAGCGCCGGCCGTTCGGTCTGCGAAGTCGCGCAGGCCGGACAGCAGCGAGCGCGCATCGTGCCAGTGCGGAGCGATGTAGTGCACCAGCTCGGTAAAACCGTCCCGTTCACCGACGAACACCGGCGAGCGGCGCACGCCGTAGCGCGTCGCCCGCGGCCCGAGGATCTGCGCCTGCAGTTCACCCAGCGCGCCTTCGGACAGCGGCTCGGGGTACTGCCCGCAGTACCGCTCCATCATTGCGGCAAAGCGCCGCACACGATCGACCTGCTGCCCTTCCTGCTCGATCGCAAAGCTCGCCCGGCTTTCCTTGATCGTCAGCCAGACCACGCTGCGCTGCAACACGTCGACGCCGAACTCACCCTCCAGATCGGCCAGGCGCCGGGCGCAGTCGTACCGTTCGGCCTGCTGCACCCTCGGGGTTCTTAACACCAGCGGGCAATAGTCACGCGAGCCCGGCAGGTTGTCGCGAACGCGCCAGCGCGGATTGTTGACCGGCCGAACAGCCGTCACCCAGGATTCATGGTCCAGAGCGGAGACGTAGTTGCCGGCGACGACGCCGGGGAACGCCAGGCGCCGGCCAGTCAGGTATTCGTAGAAGAAGCCCGCACGGCGCGCGTACTGGCCAGTCGGCTCGGCCGCAACCCAGGCCTCGAGCTCGGCTACCGGAATAACGTCGAACAGCCGCGCGAGGAACTCCAGGTGGATGCCTTCGTGCTTGAGCGCGAAGCCCAGATGCGCCGCCAGGGTATCGGCAGGCCGGGCTGAGGACGGGTAATACTGATGGGTGCAGCCGTCCTTGCGCACCGTGGCGCGGGATCTGGCAATGGCGCTGTCGGTGCGAAACGCTTGCACCGGCAAGACGCCATACTGTTGTGCCAGCCATCGATACCCGATCCAGTCGGACACTTCGTTGTTCACAGTTCTTCCCGGATTCGTTTAATCCTGCAATATTTTGATTACAAGCAGACATCCGGTCAATGAATCGATTAGAAGTGAGCGAGCACCGTTTGCAGTCGCCGCGTTTTCCACCGGTACGGAGAGCGCACATCTCCCATTTGACTCGTGCGCCGGCGCCGCGGATACTTGCCACGTGGAACGGGTTTTTCTGGCTGGTTCGTGGCAGGCGCGAACACCACCACACCGCAGGCCCGATCATCCCGATGATGTACTCTCCACCAGACCCGAAGGGAGGGGGTTCGATGGTCAGCATCTACGTCTCGTACGCCTGGAAAGAGGAAGAACAGAACTGGCTGGTCGACAAGCTCGAAAACGCATGTGCTGCGCGCGGGATCGAACTGCTGCGTGACAAGACCAGCATCCGCTACGGCGATTCGATCCGGCAGTTCATGGACGAGATCGGCGCCGGTAGGCATGTCGTGCTGGTGCTCAGCGAGGCTACTTCAAATCCGACTACTGCATGTACGAGTTGCGTCAGATCCACGAAAACAAGGCCTTCCGCCAGCGGGTGGTGGTCCAGACGTGGATATGAGACTAATATAGTGTATTATAATCAATATATTAGAGGTTATTATATCCACTTGAGGGACACCACCCGCCAGCGGGTAAATCCGATCGTTCTCTCGGGAACATGCTTCCACAAGCCGATCGACCGCATTCCCTACATCAAGTACTGGGAAAAGGAGATCGCAGACCTGCAGACGGCCATCAACGGACTCGGCGACCCGAAATACACGCTGGAGTTACGCAAGGATCTCGATGGCTACGCGGAATGCCGGCGGCTGATCGATGAACTGCAGAGCATCCTCGCGGACATGAATACCCTGACCGAAGAAGTTCATGTCGGCACCGATTTCGCCGCTCTGCTCGACAAAATACTGCCCCAGTCAACGGTCGCACCCCCGGACCCCTTCCGCATGCAGATCACCGACGAGATCCGCAAGATCCTGGCCTGCAGCAGCCGGCTCACCAACTCGCTGCAGACCACGATGCGCGATGCCGGGGTCGAACCCTCCGCCGACATGGCGGCCAGTTTGTGTGCGGTTGACCCGGAGCAAGCCCTCGAAGACCTGCTCTTTCCGGCGACGAAAAGTGCGCTGGCAGTGCTCGATCCACGACAGCCAGAGTTCGTCGACACCTGGAGCGTCGCCAAGTCGGTTCTCGCCTGGCTGAGCCTGCTTGCCGTCGACGGCGAGTGGCTTGGTCAGGCCAGCCGAAGCGCGCTGTCGGCCGGCAAGCTCGGTTTCGAGATCGTCGTCGAGACTCCATTCGGCGTCGAACTCGTCAGTTCCCGCTATCGACAGATTGCTCCGAGGCTGCGTGCTCAGAAAGGCACGTCGGAAGTGGTCGGGGACGAGTTGATCCCGCAGCCGCAGTATGAAACCGGCTGGAGTGACGAGGCTGCGCTCGACAAACTGATGCTTGAAGTTTGGGCACGGGTGTTTCCGGAGGAGTCGCGCTCGACGCTGTCGCCGAAAGATTTGCGGACGCTGAACAACGAGTTGCGCTTTCGCGACAAGCACAAGACTTTCCACCACTACATTCCGGTGCCTCTCGAACAGGCGAGCCGCCTCTGCCGGCCAGACTTCTACCAGAAACTGCTCGCCAAAGACAGACTCCCCGCGATCACCGTAATTTTCTTCAAGCCGTCCGGCGGCACCCCTGCCCTGCTGGTCAGCGATGAAGACTACTTCAGAACCGTGATCCGGAACTTCCTGACCATTCCCGAACAGCTCGCCAGAAAGCCATGAACGCCACGATCATTCCCAGCATCCTCCTCGACGAGATCCCGCTGCCACAACGCGGTTCGTGGCCGGCGACGGTACACCGTTTCGACAAAAATTCGGCCTGGGCGGTACGTGCCGCGCTGGCGGCACAGCGGCCGCTGCTGGTACGTGGCGAGCCCGGCTCGGGCAATAGCCAGTTGGCGCGCGCGGCCGCCGAGGTCCTGAAACGGCTGTTCGTCGCCGAAGTGGTGCATGCGCGCAGCGAAAGCCAGGACCTGCAGTGGCGCTTCGACGCACTCGGCCGGCTTGGCGATGCTCAGGCGATGGGCACCGGTCACCACAGCCCGGAAGAGGTCCGCCGCCGCCTCGACCAGCGCAACTATCTGAGCCCCGGCGCGCTGTGGTGGGTGTTCAACTGGCATTCGGCCGTAGCTCAGCACGAGCGCGGCGGTGGCCAGACCGCACGACCGCAGCCGCCAGCAGGCTGGTCGCCGGGCAAGGGCTGCGTCCTGCTGATCGACGAGATCGACAAGGCCGAAGCCGACCTGCCCAACGGCCTGCTGGAAACACTCGGCAACGGCGCGTTCACCGTTCCCTGGCTCGATGAGCCGGTGAGCGCTGCCGAGGGAACACCAACGCCTCTGGTGGTGATCACGACCAACGAGGAACGCGAACTACCGGCCGCCTTCGTCCGCCGCTGCCTGGTGCTGAATCTGCAAATGCCGAAATCCGAGCACGAATTCACCGCCGCGCTGATCGCCCGCGGCAAGCTGCATTTCAAGCAGCGCTGTGCCGATGATGTGTATCGCAATGCCGCCGGCCAGCTGTGGCAAGACCGGCAGGTCGCCGAAGACCAGGGACTGCAAGGGCCGGGGCATGCCGAGTACATCGACCTGCTGCGCGTCGTCGTCACGCTCGAAGACGATCCGACGAAACAGCCGGCGCTGCTCGGCAAGGTGCAGGACTTCGCCCTCAGAAAACACCCGCCGGCCGGCTGATGATACCGCTACGCACTCGGACCGCCGTCGGCCGCGCCGATCTGCTGCGCGTTTATGCCGAACAGGGCGAGCAGGCGCTCGAACAGGCGGCGGGGGCGCTGGGTTACGATCGACAGGAGGCACCGCCGCTGGTGACTGCCTTCGCGAATGTCAGCATCTCGCCCTTTGTCATGGCCTTTGCCGAAACTTTCTCACCGCTACCCGAACGCCCGGCGACGCTTCCTGCCGCCCGCTTCTTCCACGTCACCGAACACCGGCAGACCGACCCTCAGCCCGGCGACGGACCGAACGGCGCGCCGCCGTGGCTCGCCGACGCGCAGGTGCTGAGCGAGGACAGCCGCCCTCCTCCCGGCTCGGTGCGGCTGCCTGTACCGCAACCCTTGACGCGCTGGTCGCGGCTGTGGCCCTTCCTGCGGCGCACGCTCGGCCAAACGGTCGATTCGCGCCAGCCCGACCTGCCGCGCCTCGTCGACCGGCTGACGCGCGGCGAGGTGCTGCATCGCATCCCGATGCTCCGCCGCCACGGCTGGAGTCCGCGAATTGCCATCCTCGCCGACTACAACCGCCAGACACAGCCGTTTCACAGGGATTTCAACCGCCTCTGCCGCGCGCCCTCGAAAAGCGCCACGGCCAACTCGGACTCGATCGGCGCGTGCTCGCCAGCGAGCCCGGCCGGCAACCGCTCGTCCGGCGGCCGCTGCAGAGCGCGACGCAGCACTGGCAGGTGCCGCCTGCGGCGACACCCTTGCTGATTCTCAGCGACCTCGGCCTGCTCGACGGCACCCCCGAAACGCTGCTCGGCTGGCAAAGGTTCGGCGGCCGCTTGCGCAGCGCCGCGTGCCCGGCGCTGGTCCTCTGTCCGGTTCCCGCCGAGCTGCTCCCGTCTAGTCTGCAGAGCTGCTTCGAGATCGTCGAATGGGACCGGCATAGCCTGCTGCGCCGCTCGACGGCAGGCGCACCGCCGGCTAGAACTGCCGCCGAGCACAGCGCGGCGGCGGTCGAACAACTGCTCAGTCTGCTCGCACCGGCGATAGTTTTCGAACCGCCTCTGCTGCGCGCGATGCGCCATTTGCTGCCGGCCGCTGAAGCCGACGTGCTGGCCGAAGCGATGCTCTGGCAGCATCCGGACGTGCTCGCCGGTGTGCAGGGCTGCCAGTTTGCCGGGCTGGGGGCGATCGAGAAATACCAGAGCCGCTTCGCCCAGCTCCCGCCCGAGCAGCAAAACGTGGCCGTCGGTTTGATCATTGCCCACCATGCCGGCCTGCCTGAATCGGTACGGCTGGCCGAACTGGCTACCTGCTGGCGGCTGGCACCGACGAGCCTGTCAGCCGCCGCAGCGCAGGCCATCGAGCAATGGCAGCACGCCATCGCCCGGACGGCTCTCGAGCGTGGCGATTCGCCAGGACTGCAGCAGTGGTTGCGCCGCCACGTCGGCCGCCAGAGCGACGAAGTGTTCGCTGAAGACGAAGCCCAGGCCGCGCTCTGGGCACTCGCGCAGCGTGAACGCCTGGCGCGCGGCGAAGTGGTCGAGTTGCCGGCCGGCGTCCGCCAGGAGGCAGTGCGTTTCTTCCTCGACCCCGAGCCTGCCCGTCACCGAATCGCCTGCGCTTTGCGGCAACGCGGCGCGGAACTGCGGCTCGAACCGCTCGACAGGAAGGTTCCTGAACTGCCGGAAGGGGGTAGCCATTACGCCGACCTGATGCTCGTCGACGGCGGCGTTTTCGTGCGCGTCATCCGTTCAGCGGCGACGGCAGCGTCTGCTGCAGTCTACGTCGCCGCTGCTGCGCTGCCGCAAATCATCGCCCGGCTGACACGCGACGTCGAGCGCATCGAACTGCATTCGCGACACATCGACCTCACGGTCAGCGCGCTCGAAAGGCCGCCGTGGGCACGCACGCTCGGGCGCGACGCATGCGGCCTGTATGCCGAGGTGATCTGGTTCGGCGAGCGCTGCCGTCTCGACTGGCAAGCGCCACAGGCCGGAGAGGCCGGCCGCTGGAGCAGCGAGCAGGCACTCGGTGTCGATGGCTACGGGCTGTTCGGCGAAATCAGCGTCGGCGGCGTCAGCCAGCGCTTCCGCTGGATCCCCAAAGGAACCTTCCTAATGGGGTCGCCGGTAAGCGAGCTGGAACGTGGCGATGACGAAGTGCAACACTCGGTAACGCTGAACCGCGGCTTCTGGCTCGCCGACACCGCTTGCACGCAGGCTTTGTGGCAAGAGGTAATGGGAAAGAATCCGAGTGAATTCCTCGATGATCCGCGCAATCCGGTCGAGAACGTCAGTTGGGATGATGTTCAGAGGTTCGTCGCCAAACTCAACCACCTCCAGCCTAGCTTGAACACGAGATGCACGGTAATGTGCGGGAATGGTGTGCCGACTGGTACGGTGCATATCCAACGGCTGCACCGCTTGACCCAGAGGGGTCGTCGACACGCTCCCGCGTGTTGCGCGGCGGCTCGTGGTGCGACGTTGGCGGGGCAACGCGTTGTGCCGTAAGGTATTGGAGCATGCCTGGCAAGCGCGACCACAGTGTTGGGTTCCGGCTGGCCCTAGATCGAGACGAGTAGCTGGGCCGAGGAACGAAGCCCAACACCACCGCGAACGGAGCAACCCATGGACTATCACTGCGCGAACACTCCCGGCGGAACCTGCGTCTTCACCGTCAACCTCGCCGACCGAGACTCCGATACCCTGGTACGCCACATCGAAACGCTGCGCACGGCGATGACCACAGTCCGCAAGGCACACCCGTTCAAACTCCTGGCCATGGTCGTTCTTCCGGAACATCTGCACGCGATCTGGCGGCTTCCCGCGGGCGACGCCAACTTCGCTCTCCGCTGGTCGCTGATCAAGTCTGGTTTTTCGCGAAGCCTGCCAAGGAGCGAAGCCATCAGCCCCAGCCGGCAGAACAAGGGCGAGCGCGGCATCTGGCAATGGCGCTACTGGGAACACCAGATCCGTCACCCAACCGATCTCGAACGGCATATCGACTACATCCATTACAATCCGGTAAAGCACGGCTGGGTCAAGCAACCGACCGACTGGCCGCACTCGACGCTGCATGCGTACATCGAACGAGGGATCGTCGGCACTGACTGGGGGCGGAGTTGAGAAGAGCGGCGTCGTGAGGGGCCAGGCAACGGTGAATGGTGTTGGGCTTCGCAAGCTCAGCCCAACCTACGCCTGCGTCGCGATGGGCTAGCCATCGGGCGCAACCGGGAGAACGCATTGCCGGGCACGGGCAAAGCCATGGGCAAGGATGCCACCTTCGAGGGTGCAACGAAATTCGCACTCGACGTAGGCCCGAACCGAGTCGCCTGGCTGAGAGCCACAGGAAAGTTCAAGCCAAGTCGCCAGGTGGGTCTGCACGGTGCGCTAGAGCAGGGTGCGCTCGGGTTGGCGGCGGCGATAGCGCGCGATTTGTTGTTGATTGGTTTTCCTGGCTGAAATTGCAGACATAGAGATCCAGCGTCACCGCCTGGGCCTCCGGCCAGGTATGGACGGCCAGATGCAACTCGGCAAGCACCACCGCACCGGTCGCACCGGCCGGCTCCAGGGCGCTGCCGAACTGGTGGCAGAGCAGCCCGACGGGCGTCAGCCCCGGCGTCGAACAGACCGCCAGGCAAAGCTCCCGCAGCGCCTCCGCGTCATCGAGCAGGCGCGCTTCGCAGCGGCAGTCGTAGAGTGGTGTCTTTTCCTCTTCCAGCAGCGCGTAGGGTGCAATAAGCGAAGCGCATTGCACTCTACGCCCAGAGATCCGCCAGGGGAAACGCAACCGCATCGAAGGGCGCGACGCGTACCGCGGCGTCATCCTGCAGCGAGGCGATCAGCAGCCAGTGACCCTGGCGCAAGGCAAAGGCTTCGAGCGTGTGCGCCTCGGGATCGACCAGCCAGGCGTAAGCGACGCCATGGCGGGCGTAGAACGGTAGCTTGACGATGCGGTCCCGGCGCGCGCTGGTCGGCGAGAGAATTTCACAGACCCAGTCCGGAACGACTTCGAAGCGCTGGTCGTCGGGTACCCGCGGCATGCGTTCGCGCCGCCAGCCGGCGAGGTCGGGCACCGCCACTTCGCTATCGCGAACGAAGTGCACTTCCGGTTCCGGAATGATCCACCAGCCGCCGGGGCCGTTGCGACCGAAGTCGTAAGGCCCGCCGAGGTCGACATTGAGTGCCCGCTCGGCCAGACCATGGCGGCCGCTCGGACGGGGCTGGGCGTGCAACTGGCCGTCGATGAGCTCGCCGGTCAGGTTTTCGGGCAAAGCGCAGAGTTGCTCGTAGAGGGAGGCACGGTTCGGCGCGGGCAGGGCGGTCATCGGGGTCTCCTTCGGAAGGTTCATCTTAAAGCTGCGGCGCCTCGCTCAGGAAGCCGCCAGCCTCTCGCGCAGCGCTTCGATGCGCTGGCGATTGACACCGAAATCGCGGCTCCCGACGCGCGACGAGGAACGTAGCTGTATCATGCCGCTCGCCGGGTCGAACCAGAACTCCGCGTCGTCGACGAACTTCATCACTCGCGTGGTGAACTGCACGTAGAGGTAGTCGGCGCGGCTGTCGACAAGAGTGACGTCTGGCAGAGACTGAAGCACGTTCTTCAGCTTGGCCAGCGTTGCCGGCCCATCGCCGCGCAGGGCCAGCGGCGCGATGTCGGCATACTCGCGCTGCGGATGGCCGGGCCAGAGCAGGGCCTGGCTGCTCACACTGTTGGCGGTTTCCGATGGTTTCTTGAGCTTGCCCTCGCGCACGCCCAGGTCAGCGGGAGGTGTTCCCTTGAGCAGGCCGAGCTGCCCGGCCAGCAACGCCAGCGCAGCGATCGCCGCTACACCGATCCCGATCCACTTGATGATCTGCACGTCAACTCTCCGCTGGCTGAATGAGGTGTCCATTCTATCCTGTGCGCCTGTTTGAGTCTGATCGCCGGCCTGCAGGTGCTGGCCAAGGGCGACGTCGAAAGCGCGCGGCTGGCAGCCTTTGCCGACGCGCATCTCGTCTGTCTTCTGGAGTACAGACGGTGAGCCCTTTTTTTGCTATTTTCGGACCGGTCGGTCCATAATTTCAGGAGTTCACGATGTCCGTAGCACACCACAGCAGCGCTGATGTATCCATATTGACCGATCTCTTTCAGCCTTACCGCATGGGGTCGCTGACCCTCGCCAATCGTCTTGTCATGGCGCCGCTGACGCGTAGCCGTGCGCTGCTTGGCGACGTACCGGGCCCGCTCTCCGTCACCTGCTACGCCCAGTGCGCCAGCGCCGGCCTGATCATCAGCGAGGCGTCGCAAATCTCGCCGCAGGGCAAGGGCTACATCCAGACGCCGGGGATCTACAGCGCCGAGCAGGTTGCCGGCTGGAAACGGGTGACCGACGCGGTGCATGCCAGGTGCGGCAAGATCGTCATTCAGCTCTGGCACGTCGGGCGCATCTCGCACCCGGACCTGCAGGAAGGTGGCGACCAGCATGGCTACACCGACTACCCCTTCCTCGACACCGCCGCCTGAATCACAGAATCCAAGGAACCTTCCATGCAGAATTTCACCTTTCACAATCCGACCCGCATCCTTTTCGGCCAGGGCCGCATTGCCGACATCGCTGCCGAAATTCCGGCCGGCGCGCGCGTCCTGATCACCTACGGCGGCGGTAGCGTCGTCAGGAGCGGGACGCTCGACGAAGTCAAGGCCGCGCTGAAGCACTTCGCGGTCTTCGAGTTCGCCGGCATCGAACCCAACCCGACTTACGAAACGCTGATGCAGGCCGTTGCCCTCGCGCGTCGCGAGAAGGTAGACTTCCTGCTCGCGGTGGGCGGCGGCTCGGTGATCGACGGCACCAAATTCATCGCCGCCGCGATTCCTTTCGCCGGCGACCCGTGGGATATGCTGGCCAAGCGCGCTGCGGTGACTAGCGCGATTGCTTTCGGCAGCGTCCTCACCCTGCCGGCGACCGGATCGGAGATGAACAACGGCGCCGTGATCACCCGCCGCGCGAGCAACGACAAGCTGGCCTTCCTCAACGACCGGCTCTTCCCCCGCTTCTCGGTCCTCGACCCGAGCAAGACCTTCACGCTGCCGCCGCGCCAGGTGGCCAACGGCGTCGTCGACGCTTTCGTACACATCGCCGAGCAATACCTCACCTACCCGGCCGACGCCAAGGTGCAGGACCGCTTCGCCGAAGGCCTGCTGCTGACCCTGATCGAAGAAGGCCCGCGCGCATTGCGCGAGCCGGAGAATTACGCGGTGCGCGCCAACCTGATGTGGACCGCCACGCTGGCCCTGAACGGCCTGATCGGTGCCGGCGTTCCGCAGGATTGGGCGACGCACATGCTCGGACACGAACTCACCGTTCTGCACGGTCTCGACCATGCGCAGACGCTCGCGGTGGTTCTGCCGGCGATGCTGCAGGTGCGGCGTGAGGAAAAGCGCGACAAGCTGTTGCAGTACGCCGACCGCGTCTGGGGCTTGCGCGAAGGCGACGCCGAAGCGCGCATCGATCAAGCCATCGTGCGCACGCGGCTGTTCTTCGAATCGCTGCAGGTGCCGACCAGGCTTTCCGGCTACGGGATCGGTGTCGAGGCCATCGCACCGCTGGTAGCGCAACTGAAGCGGCATGGCATGGTCGCTCTGGGCGAGCATCGCAGCGTCGACCTCGCGTGTGCGCAGCAGGTCTACGAACTCGCTGCCTGAGCGGATGACGGCCGAGCGCACTTCTGATGACCGAGGAAAGCTGGGCCTTCGCCGAGCGCAGTGTGCTCGGTGAACCGCTACGGCCAGCCTTGCCTTCTCAGGGCGTATGCATTCCGAGTGGGAATGCCCTGACTGCGTTACCATTCCTGCTCGCTGCATTTTCTCCCTGTTTTGGCCGCAACGGAGATATCTTTGATCCAGTTTTGTGCGCTGCTTTGTGTGGAACAAACGGCATCAACATTCAGCTTGTTCGGGACGATACCTAATTCCCTAATCCGCTGGCCTACCTCGGCTTCGCAGATTTTACGCTGTTCGGAGAAATCCAGGGCGTCAAGAAGTGAAAGCATACGCTTGCCTTTTGACAGGACATAGCACGTATAGCTCTCCCCCAGCGCGCCATCTAACACATAGCGGCGAAGCTTCGCCAGCTCTGCGTCGGCCCTTCTTGAAGACCTTTCGCCAATAAAAGCAAGCCCCAACTCGCTGCCACGGCAAGAGACTAACGACTGATACGTTCCGGGGGCAACACTTGAAAGCATAATATCGTTGAGGAGACAGTAGCGAGCGTGTGAGATCAGGCGATCCTCTCGATCCTCAGCAGCTATAGCGACCGATGATAGATTCGGCTGGTTCAATAGGGCCGCTAGCACGAGGGCAAATGTGTTCCGCATGTTAATCTGTCACCAGGAGAATGCTACCGGTTTCGCTGTCAATCAACTGGTTCAGTGTAAGCGTTTAGCCCCCTACGACACTTACCCAGCAGGTTGGCGCGGAGTTGAGCCGTTGAGCACAGCGCTTGCCAGCGCAGGACGGTCTGGGTATCTTATCGCGGCAGTGAGGGTGTGATCGTATCCCGTGGAGCCAATGAGTGTACCTGAGCGACTTTGATCTTCAGCAACTGGATGAGCAGAAGCGGATGGCGTTACCGGCAGAGCGGAAAGATGGCTTGCTGGTGAAGTTGCTGTGGGATTTGAAAGAGGCGCGGGAACGGCTCAAAGCGAACTCCCAGACGAGTTCTCGGCCACCGCGCAGTGACCCACCGTGGCACGGGGCAGTCTCCCGGGAGGCAGACTCGGAAGCCTCTGGGAAGGCAGACAATCCAGAGGATCCCGATGCAGACGAGGATCGTGCGGCAAGCGCGGTGAGGAATGCCGAGCCGCAGGGCCTTGCCACACCGGCGGAGGCAGACACGCCGGGCGGCGCGGCGGCCGGCCCTACCAAGAAAGCGGGGCGACCGCCCGGGGCCGCAGGCCATAGCCGGCAGGTGACCTTGCCGATCAACGACACGGTGATCCATGCTCCGGAATCCTGCGTGCGCTGCGGTGAGGCGCTGGATCCGGCCGGGTTTGTCGCGCATGGCGGGCGGTATGTCCTGGATCTCGATACCGACCGGAATGCGGAGCTCCCCGGCTTGCGGATACGCCATGACAAACATCTCTACGGGGAAATTGCCTGTGGCCAATGTGGGCATGTCAATCGCAGCGAGCCCGGCCGCTGCCGAGCCGAGCCCGGGTGGAGCGTCGGCCTGAGCGAATGGCATCTCGTCGGGCCGATGCTGGTCAGCCTGCTGGTGTGTTTCTCCCACCGCATGCACCTGTCGCGTCGGCGGACGCAGGAATTTCTGCGAGACTGGCTGGGCGTCGCGCTCTCCACCAGCACAATCAACCAGTGTATCCACGAAGCCGGTCGGGCGGTCGAGTCGATTGAAGAACAGTTGGTCGAAGAACTGCAGCAGGAAGTCTTGACCCATGCCGATGAAACACCGTGGAAGGAATGGGGCCAGTTGCTGTGGCTGTGGGTGCTCGTCACGCCGACGATCTGCCTGTACTTCATTGGCCACCGCAGCAAGGAAATCCTGGAGAACGTCTTTAGCGACCGGTTTGTCGGCTGGCTGATGAGCGATGGCTACAAGGTGTATCGCCGGTTCCAGAAGCGGCTGCGCTGTTGGGCGCACGGGTTGCGCAAGGCCGAGGGACTCAAAGCAAGCCTGAGCACCGAGGCGCGGGCCTTTGGACAGGCCACCCACGACCTCCTCAACGAGCTGATGATCGCGATTGATGAAGCGCGAGAAGGTCCGCCGGTGGATCTCACTCCCCGCTTCCACGAGCGCTTGGAGTCCTTCCGTGAGCTCTGCGAAAAGCACCAGGATTCGGTCCATGAGAAGACCCGCGCACTGGCGCGCGAATTTCTCAATGACTGGGAAGCGTTCTGGATCGTCGTCGTCCATCCCTATCTGCCGTTGACCAATCACGAAGCGGAACGAGCCTTGCGGCACTGGGTCATCGCCCGGCTCCTCAGCCAGGGGACCCGAACCGAGCAGGGCACCCGTGCCTTTGCCCTGCTGGCCAGTGTCATCGACACCTGCCGGCGACGTCACATTCTGCCCTGGCCCTACCTGGCCAAGGTCATTGCCGAGCGGCGCAAAGGCAACTCAGCGCCCCCGCTACCGGCCGCCGCCTGATTGCGGGGCCCGCAATCGGTGGGGGCTAAACGGTTACCATAGATTCTTGCACAGCAATTCCCGGCATAAATCATTCAACCCATTGATTACAAATGACTCTCAAAATGCATGCACAGCTTTGGTGCGATAATTTATTATGTAAATTAATAGGTTAAGTCAGGCCGGGAATTACTGATTCTTGCACACAGATCTCGTCAGCCTTTTAGAGCCTCTCAGTCGGGATAACGCGCCGGCGGTGCAAAGCCTCTATTAGGATAGCCACATACTTCGCGACTTCTCCTTGGCTCATACATGCGGGAGCCGTCGCACCAGAACACAGTCGATGATACTCCGTCTGCACTGTCTTCTTCAGACGCCCCACGATTAATGGCCCTTTCGAGAGAATCGCTTCGGTGCGGCTTTCCCCGCCCCCCGCATCGATCCTAAGTAACGTCAGTTCGGGATAAGGAAGCTCGAAATGTAGCGCTAAGAGGTTGATGTGAAACGGATGAGCAGGAATGCTGTCTTGGCAAATTGGGTGCACAACCTGATCAACCACGTCACACGGAGGCTCTCATCATGGACGATCTTACCGAGACTTACTGCCTGATAGACGACTTTTACAAAGCGATCGAACCCCAACTGAACGCCCGGCTGCTGACCGATGGCAAGCGTCATCGGTCGAGAAAATGTAGCCTCTCCCTACCGGAATTGATGACGCTGGTGGTGCTGTTCCATCAGATTCGCTACCGGCAGTTCAAATCCTTCTATCTGAATCATGTGTGCCAACACCTGCGCGCCGAATTTCCCCAGCTTCCGACGTATCAGCGGTGTGTCGAGTTGCTACCACGCTGCGCAATAGCGCTGGCCGCCCTGTTCGAGGCGCTCACGGGCAAGTGCTCCGGAGTGTCGATTGCCGATTCGACCCCCATCGCCGTCTGCGAAAACCTGCGGATTTCTTCTCACCGGGTATTCCGGGGGATGGCGGCGCGGGGCAAGAGTTCTACCGGCTGGTTTTTCGGGTTCAAACTCCATCTGGTAATCAATCACTTGGGCGAGTTACTGGGTGTCAAACTCACGCCTGGCAATGTCGATGACCGCAAGCCCTTGTGCGACTTTGCCAATCGGCTCTTTGGCAAACTGTATGCCGACAAGGGCTATATCGCCAAGTGGCTGACTGCCTTCTTGAAGGACCTTGGCATTGATTTGGTGACCAAGGTCAAGAAAAACATGAAGCCCGTCGCCCTGACTCCCTTCGACGAGGCGATGCTACGGCAGCGATCCCTCGTGGAAACCGTCATCGACGAACTGAAAAATCTCTGTCAGGTAGAGCACACCCGCCATCGCTCGCCCATCAATTTCACCGTCAATTTGCTGGCCGGCCTCATCGCCTATTGCCTCATGCCAAACAAACCCAGACTGTCGCTGCAGGACATCCGCCGGCTCTCCAAACCCCCAAAACTTATCCCGAACTGACGTTAAGTACCACTGTGCGTGCTAATGCGTCTGTTGCTACTTTGGTCTTGGAGCGCTTCAGCTGCAAGAAAAGAAACTCCATTGACGACCCCAGCGCACTATGCGCTTCCATATCAAGGCTTGATTTCGATGTAAGCACTACAGCGATTTCGAAGATGAGCTGGCCAGCACTCCTGTCCTCATACTCATCGTTCTGGGAAGCTAGCGTAAAAGTGCACGCGACCAGCCCGAAAAGGAGTGTGATCAATCGAACACGCACAGCACGCTCCCAGGTTCCGAGTCAAGAAGCTCGTTCAGCTCCGAAATCGTGTTCGAAGTTGCTGTTACGCAGCCTTCTGAGCAGAACGGCGCCGTTGTTGAAGGGCCAAATGGATTCAGGCAGGTATGCGTCCGGAAGAGATCTCGACCGAACGGCTGTGAAGACAAAGGTGGCAAGGGAACGAGAGTACGACCACCAGGGCCTTGCCACTCGGTTGTCATAGCGGCGTGAGCCCCAGGATCTTTGCCCGGATGTTGTCATCCCAAGCGGCTTTCTTGCGCTTCATGCGCAAGCTGCATTTGGTCTTGTCGGTGCTATCCAGGCGTAGCAGGTTGAGCACGATCTTCTTCAGGAGGGAGAAATTTTGTGGGGCGTTGTCCTTTCGCACGGTGCTGGCATCCTCGTCGAAGGTGACGTCGAGAACCCAGTGAAGCCGGTTCTCGATGCCCCAGTGGGACCGGGTCGCTGCCGCAAGTTCTTCGGCAGTCAATTCACGAGAGATGATGTAGTAGCGCCGTTCAAGTTTCGACTCGTTGTCGCCGATCTTGCGCAGGGAGTCGATCAAACCGATCCTCTTGCATTTGGGCCAATCGGCGAGATCGACGACCCCTTTCGCGGGCAGCACCGAGGCGATTTGAGCGACGATTCGACCATGGGACTTGTGGACCTGGCGGTGGCGGTCGACCTCCTCCGATTGGTCATGGTCCATGAATTCAGCCTCGATGGCCGCCAACAGACTCGGTTGATTGCCTTTGACCGCCAGCAGGGAGTCACCCTCCTGGTCCGTGATTTGACGGGCGAAACTCTTCTGGCACCCCATGGCGTCGATGCTGACCAGCAACCCATTGATATAAAGCGCCTTGATGAGTTCCGGAATGGCGGTGATCTCATTGCTCTTGCTGGCCACCTTTTCCTGACCGAGAACAAGACCCCATTCCGTAGCGAAGGCGCTGACCATGTGAATGGCGCTCTCGCCGCCACTGCCCGACCCACGCACCGTCTTGCCATCGACCGCCATGACGCCTTTCAGGGCACCGACCACCCCAGCCACCCAGCGGCGGAACGCCGCCTCGAATTGCTTCGGGTCGAGGGCCTGGAAGATGCGCAGAAAAGTCTTCCCCGATGGAACTCCATTCCGGAGCACCAGGAATTCACGCAACCACGCCTCCTTCGTACGCCCCCACTCGGCGATGTCTTCGATCGTGTCACAGTCGGAGAGGATGGCGGAAATGGCAATCACGAGAATCTCCAGGAAGTCGTGCAGTGTTCCGTTGCTGGCTTTGCGTGGGTCGTCGATGTCACCCAAACAGCATACCAAGCTTGCCACCTTCGTCTTGATCATTTCTCGTGCCCAAAAGACGAGAGTAGACCCGATTTCTCGTTGGTTTACAAGAGGCCATCATACCACCATGAATGTTAAAGGTTTTTCTTGCACGAATATGATGAAAAAGAATATGCTATTCGAGTGTAAATTCCCTGGCCTGGCCCCTTATTTCCCTTATTTCAATTTCACCTTATTTCCCTTATTGTTCTCTGTTTGATCGCTTATCCATGCTCGTCCTTGCGTCCATTCGTCTATATATGACGCGAGAGAATTTGAGCCGATCGGAATTACGACGCAGGGACTGTCGGCCGCTTTCGAAACCGCTTCGATGATCTCCTTCTCGTGGGAAGTAAATTGACGCTCAACCCGTAACTTGTACCCGAAGGAAAAAGGGTCATGTGCGTTGTGCCACCCCCACTCGTTCGCACTGTCCTGCCGGTAGACGAACATCACTGTGCCCGGAATACCGAATAGATCAGCTGCGTCTAGCACGTGAAAGGATACAACGGAAAATGCGCCTCTATTTGGAAGGCGATTGAAGGGCTTGGATTCAATTCGTGTTTCACGAAACCCGTCGGTAACAAACCCGGCTTGATTCAATCGTGCGGAATCAGCTTTCCAACTATGAAGCCACAGCGCTTTAACATTATCCGAACGAATCGCCCTTGCCATGGGTTCAAACATATTTATGATGCTAGATTTTGCAAACTCTTCCTTTGCTGCGATCCCGCTGCCACTTTCGATTTTTTGCAACAACGTGGCGAGTACCCTCGGATAGGCTTCCCTGAAAACAACCAATGCGCCACCAGCACGGTCACCTGACTTGTACAGCAACACGCTCTCACCTGTATGCTCGATTAAGTATGGAGGGTTCCTGAGGTCGCGCGCGAAAACCCACTGTTCAGCGAGTGCGCTGTGCACATCGCTCGAGCCGACCAGAGTAAAGAGCCAGAAAACTTTGGTTATTTTCCGCATTGGCAACGTTCCCGCCATTGTTGAATCGTTCTGCGTGTTGCCGCCTTCGCTCGCTGGAGGGGCCCAATCATCCAAGGGCCGTCTTCGAAGAAATGAGGAATCAGCTGGACCCAGGAATATCTGTCGCGTCCCCACCATGGCTGAAAGCCCTCATGACCAGGGGAGTAGCTGTCCTGAATTGTGTGAAGAGCCTTAGCGAGGCCTTCGAGAGAGCAATCGGCCAAGTTTCTTTTTACATAGTCGCTGAAATTCTGCTGGGCTCCCCAGCGCTCCCAACTGGGATCCCGCATCGCGTGCCAATCTGAATTTTCGCGATTTTGTGATCCCGGTAAGTCATCAACGTCACCCGTCAGATTGCCTAGCCGTACTGCATCGGCTTGGCTCCATCCGAGATCCTTCGCCTGTGAATTCGCCAAGCTGTTGTGAATTCCTGGCCACCACAATCCAAAAGAATCAATCCGGCTCATCGGATTCCCCCCGACATAGCCGTAAGTATTGATGCCACCCGCCAACCCAATCGGATCGCTCTGAAGATACCTCCCCACCTCGGGGTTGTAATCCCTGAAGTAGTTGTAATTTAGATGACTCTCTCTGTCCGCGTACTGCCCCGGAAACCGCAGGTTCAAGGTAAACGCCTGCCCATCGCCATCCGGGTCCTCTTCGGGCAGACTCATCCCGAACGGCTCGCCGAGCGGCGTATTTCTCCAGACCACCCGGTTCGCCTCATCGGTGACCAGGCGTGGCGTATTCAGATGATCGTGATGCAGATAGTAGATCTTCACCCCGCCGGCAGCCACGGTGATCGGCACTTCCGCGGACCAGGTCATCGCTCCGCCGCTGTCGGTGGCTTTGGCTTTCAGCACGTAGCTGCCGGCAGGGACGTTGCTCCAGGAGATGCGGTACGGTGCGCTGGTGGCGCTGCCGATCGGCGTGCTGCCTTGATAGAAGGCGACTTCGGTAATGCTGCCGGTGCTGTCCGCGGCGTCGGCGCTGACGGTGATCGTCGCCGGGGCGGTGAAGCTCTGGTAGGCCGCTGGAGCACTCAGACTGACCGTCGGCGGAGTATTGGTGACGAGGATGCTGACCGTGGCGGGGGCACTGGCGAGTTGGCCGTCATGGACGATCAACTGCACGACGTACTGGCCGGGGAGGTCGGCGCGGAAGGTGGGATTTGTGCTGTGGGCGGCGGTCAGCACGGCCTGGCTGTCGGGGGGTCCGGCGATCAGCGACCAGGCGTAGCTGAGGGTCGCGCCTTCGGGATCCCTGGAGGCGCTGCCATCGAGTGGGATCCGGCTGCCGAGCGATACGCTCTGGTCGGGGCCGGCATTGGCGAAGGGCGCCTGGTTGATCGTGCTGCACTTGGCGCGCGTGCAGGACAGTACGCAGGCGCGCACGTCCAGAATGTCGATGCGGCCATCGTGATTGGCATCGCGGGGGTCATCCGGGCCGGTAACCGTGGGACGGCTCGGCAACATGCGCTGCAGCAGGGTGATGTCGTCGAGGTCGACATCCCCGTCGCCGTCGAGGTCGCAGGTTTTGGCCCAGACCTGACCCGCCAGCACGAACCAGCACAGGAGCAGCCCTACCCCATGTTTCGCAGTTCGAAACATCGACCCCATGTCCCCCCGGGCGAGCGTTGGAGGCGCTCAAAAACAGCCTCGAATCAAGGCCAGGCCCCTTGCCTGGCGTTCAGCTCATTGGTCGGCAGTCTGTGCTGCCTGCTGCGCCCGCTCTCGGGCGAACGGTTTTTACGGCTGTTGGGCCAGCCACTCCGCGAGGCTTTGCCGGCCGATGGGGTCGGGCAGTGTTTGCCACAGGTCTGACCCTTTCGTTCGGCGGGTTATAGTCCATCCGGTCGAGATTGTAAAGCGGTTTTTGGTCCGACGATCCTGGCCGGGAACTCTTTCGATGCGAGCCGCCGCGCCTCTCCCATCCGGTCGTGGCCGGGAGCTCCGAGAGCAGTCCCTGCCGCGCCGCGTCGACAGCAGGCCGAGCAAGCCGAGGCCGGCGAGTCCCAGTGAATGCGTGCTCTCCTGCCAGAGTTTCCCTCGGTGTTGCGCGCTGATCCCCAGATCAGGCATCATGGTAGCCATTATTTGCTCCTGTAGCGACCTGAAAGCGGTGCCCGACCAGGCCGTGGCGGCGGATGACACGGTACGTGCGGGTTCAGGTCACCAAAGTCATTCCGCACCCCTTGACTGCGCCACGATCGAAGGTCACGGTCGTGCCGCAGCCTGCTACGGCTGCCGATCGCTCGATCAGGCAATCGGCAAGGTCTGCGTTGGTGCGCGGAAAGATGCGCAAGGCCTTCCAGACGGTTTCCGCGCGCTCCACCACGATCTCCTTCGTGCGCAACAGCGCTTCGAAAGCGTCGGCGATCTGGTGTCGATCAAGGTCGTAAGCTGCGTCCAGCACCCAGCCGAGTTCAACGACAGAGACCAGCGCCACGAACCCCGGCGACTCGACCGCAAGCGACTCGACGAGCCGAGTGGACAGCAGGGACTGCTCGGGATCGTCCTGCATGATGTAGCGCACGAGGACATTGGTGTCCAGGCCAGTCATCGGGCGGCGGCACCACGTTTGGCGATCACCGCGTTCATCTCCTCAATCGACACCGTCTTCCGAGGCTGGCCGAACATGCCTTTCAAAGCCGTTACGGACCGCGTCGCAGCGATGAGTTCGTAACGTCCGGCGGCAATCTCGACGAACTCCACGCGGTCTCCAACGCCAACGCCCAGCGCCGCTCGCACAACGGCGGGGACAGTGATCTGGCCTTTGCTCGTGAGGGTTGCGGTGCTCATTCTCGTACCTTGGTTGAAGTTTCCTTACGTTAGCGCAAGGGACCTGCCCACGCAAGCGCGGGACCAGCAAGGCCATCCGCAGTTCCTGGAGGGACCTTCCGGCGCCTGCCGGCTCAGTGCTGACGATCTTGCCTGGAGCGTCGCCTCGGCGCACCCGATCAATCTACTGACATACGAAATGGACAAACCCATCTCCCGAGCAATCGCCGTCATGCTGATGCCGCTTTGCGTATGCGCGCACCGGAACGCCTGGGCGCGGCTTTCGCTGCTGCCGAGCCACTGGCTCAGAGTCAGGGGCTTGCTTCGCTGCGGCCTGGGCACATCGCGCGAGGCCTCTTGCTGCGGCACCGCCAGCGCCTGCATCCGTTCGACAAAGGCTTTGTCACCGAGATAGATTTGCTGGCGCAGTGCCTCGTCCCATAGGCGTACATCGCGGCCGGCGGCGACCAGGGCGACGTAACGTTGCGTGGCACGCCGTTCGTCGGCCACGCTGCACACCGGGTGTCCGAGCAGGTAGGCGTGCAGACCAGCACTGTCCAGCCACTCCGGCGTCGGCACCTGCCCCACATGCGCACGGTAGCTGGACCAGTGCCATTGCGCTGGCTCGTCGACCATGCCGGCGCGCACGGGGTTCAGCTCCACATACCGACAGACCTCCAGCAGGTAGGCATCGCGGTCTACCAGAATGGCCTTGAAGCGCCCCTGCAGCAGATGCCCGACCTTCGCGTGGCGCCGGTTGAAGGCCTGCGTGTAGACGCCATTGACGTGTCGCATCAGCGCCGACAGGTTCGCCTGCCGGGTATGCAGCACAAAGTGGTAGTGGTTGCCCATCAGGCAATAGGCCAGCACCTGCGCATCGAAGCGTGCCATTCCGGCTGCAAGCACGGCGAGCAGCGACTCGCGATCCACATCGTCCACAAAGATCGGCTCGCGCCGATCACCGCGCGATGTCACGTGATAGATCGCGCCAGGGAATTCGATTCGAAGCGGACGTGCCATGCGGGAACTCTACCGGGAATTGGTTCAGAAGCACGAGCTGACGCCTGGCTTCATCGCGAACTGCGCTATGGAATCGGCAGCTTGAACGATATTCAATAGATACAATTCGTTAGTCCGCATAGAGTGGCTCGGCCTCCTTGAGAACCGATTCCGCTATCACCGGTTTGAGGCCAGCACGCGGCACCAGATCAACGCTCCGCCCGAACAACGCGGACAGCTCGCGCTGCATGCGACTCAAGGCGAGAAAGCCGATTCTGGCCTCCGGCCTGAATTCCACCAGCAGATCCACATCGCTCTGCGGCCCGAAGTCTACGCGGGTTGCCGAACCGAAGAGTTCCAGGCGGCGAATGCCATTGCGCCGGCAATAGCCTGGAAGCTCAGTCTCCGGCAGTTCGAGATCCTTGTGTACCATCCGAGCCTCCGTGCCGCACATCGGGCGACGCCCGCCATCAGAAAAGGCCACTAGAAGGAAGCGCGTGGTGTGCGAGATCTGATGCGCAAGCGCAACCAGTTGGTGGGGCAGAGATCACGGCAGATCTTGAGCATCGAGAACCTGCTGAGCCGCGACACGGGAGGGCGCGCGAGCGCCAACGAGATCAAGCGCTGGCAGGAGAAGGACATCGATCAACTGGCCTTGGCAGAAAGCAGCCGTTTGGCCGTGAAAAGCAACGTGGCGGTGATGCACTGCCTGAATGAACAGATCGAAAGGCTGGAAGCGGAGATCCTGAAAAAGGCGAAGTTACGCCCGGACTACCAGGGGCTGCTGACGGTGAGCGGGGTGGGTAAAGTGCTGGCACTGACCATTGCGCTCGAGACCGGTGAGGTGAGCCGCTTTGCCACGGTGGGGGATTTTTCCTCGTATTGCCGCTGTGTCGGCAGTGAGCATCGGTCGAACGGCAAGAAGAAAGGGAGCGGCAACGTCAAGAACGGCAACAAGTACCTGGCATGGGCCTTTGTCGAAGCGGCGAACTTCGCCGTGCGTTACGAGCCGGCGGTCAAGCGCTTCTACCAACGCAAGTGTGCCAGGACGATGCCCGTGGTGGCGATCAAGGCGGTGGCGCACAAGCTGGCGCGGGCCTGTTACCACGTGATGCGCGATCGGGTGCCGTTTGACGTCCAGCGTGCGTTTGCCTGAAAGAATGGAGCGGGGGCGGTGAGCCAGACACGGGGTTGGCTGATAACCATCCGACCTGATTGGGCCACCGTCCTCCTCTCCGCCAGACCGGAGGCCGGCAGGGTCTGTCAGGGGGCAAAGCCGAAGTGCGCAGCTTTGCCCCCTGACATCAGCCTAAATTACCATCGGGCGTCAAGGGTGCGCTACGCCGGGCTGCAAAAAACGCAGCCCGCCCTTGACGCAGGAGAAGTGATCGCAAGAACACAGGTTTTGTAAAGGCAACAGGCTTGACCCGTTCGCCTCTGCCGCGAGCCAACCGGGGTTGGTGCCCGCCGCCATCGTGACGGGCAACCAGAGATTTGTCATCGGCGAACACGCCGAACGACTTGGACACGTGCAGGGCACTGACGGTTTTCTGGGGCCGCAACCGCGGCCAGGGGCGCAGCCCGGGTGACCACACCCGGACTACCGCCTTGATCCTGATGGGTGACTGGTGCGGACTGGTTCCGACACCGCAAGAACGAAAACCAGGGCGCGAGCGCCAGGCTGAACGCCAGGAGTGGAGTAGCTCACGAATGTATCGCCGCTGCATCGCGAGAGATTTTTTTAACCTATTGACAGGGGCCGGCTAATGGGTGACCCTCGGACCCGACCCTGTCTGCAGTCTTGGGCTACAATGTAGCTCGTTAACTTGGGGAACCAAACCATGCCAACGAATGCTGTTGTCCGTGCCCGTATCGACGAGCACATCAAGGAAGAGGCGACCGCCGTGCTGGCGGCGATGGGATTGACCGTGTCAGACGCCTTCCGCATCCTCTTGACCCGCGTTGCCCGCGAGAAAGCGCTGCCGTTCGAACCACTGGTGCCGAACGCCATCACCATAGAAGCGATGCAAGAGGCGCGCCGTGGTGGATTGAAATCGTTCGCCACCGTCGAGGATCTGATGGCGGACCTGAATGCGGACGATTGAGCAAACCGGCCAGTTTAGGCGTGATTACAAGCGCAAGACCAGGAGCCCTCATCGTGAGACGCTGGCAAGCGACTTCGTTGCCATCGTTACGGCCTTGGCGAATGACCAGCCGCTGGCCGACAAGCACCGCGATCACGCACTGACTGGCGACTGGAAAGACTACCGGGATTGCCACGTCAAGCCCGACCTGGTGTTGATTTACCGCAAGCCGAATGACGAGGTCTTGCAGCTCGTCCGTCTCGGGTCGCATAGCGAGCTTGGCCTGTGAGCACCAAGTTCCACTCATCGATGTAGGAATCTTGGAGTGCTGACTCTGGCTGTTTGTGGCTGTTTGGAGGAATTGGTTCAGAAACAAGACCTGATAATCATCTAGCCGGCTCCCCAACCGCGGCGTTACAGTCAGTGTGGGAAATCACGGACTGACAACCGCAGAAGAGGAGCCGAAATGAAACTGTACGCTGCAATTGACCTTCATTCCAACAATAGTGTGTTGGTGATCCTGGATGAGATGGATCGAACCGTGCTGCAACGACGTCTTCCGAATAATCTGCAACAGATCTGCCAGGCGCTTTGCGCGCATCGCGAGGCGATCGAGGGCATTGCCGTCGAGTCCACCTACAACTGATATTGGCTGGTCGACGGCCTGATGGAAGCGGGCTATCGGGTGCACCTGGTGAACACGGCGGCGGTCAAGCAGTACAAGGACCTGAAGCATAAGGAAGACGTGGACGATGCGCGTTGGCTGGCACACTTGTTGCGTTTGGGGATCCTGCCGGTAGGATACATTTGCCCGAAGGAAGCGCGTGGTGTGCGAGATCTGATGCGCAAGCGCAACCAGTTGGTGGGCCAGAGATCACGGCAGATCTTGAGCATCGAGAACCTGCTGAGCCGCGACACGGGAGGGCGCGCGAGCGCCAACGAGATCAAGCGCTGGCAGGAAACGGACATCGATCAACTGGCCCTGGCAGAAAGCAGCCGTTTGGCCGTGAAAAGCAACGTGGCGGTGATGCACTGCCTGAATGAACAGATCGAAAGGCTGGAAGCGGAGATCCTGAAAAAGGCGAAGTTACGCCCGGACTACCAGGGGCTGCTGACGGTGAGCGGGGTGGGCAAAGTGCTGGCACTGACCATTGCGCTCGAGACCGGTGAGGTGAGCCGCTTTGCCACGGTGGGGGATTTTTCCTCGTATTGCCGCTGTGTCGGCAGTGAGCATCGGTCGAACGGCAAGAAGAAAGGGAGCGATGGCGAAGGTCATGCAGGAGGGTGCGAGGGAAGCGGCGGCTTCGGTGCGTGGCGAAATCGACGCTGCGCTGGGACGGGTCGTCGGCGCTATGGGTGATGCTCGACGGATCGGGGCCTTGAACGTGGTGGCGTCGTGTATTACGTGCCTGGCGGCGGCGGTTGCGCTGTGGGCGGTGAGGAATTGAAGAGAGCTCGGCCCGCAGCAAACCGGCAAAAGCGTAGCGACCTCTGAGATAGAGATAATCGTCTATACTGACGCATGAACTTCACTTGGAACGATGCGAAGCGGCAGGCCAACCTGAAGAAACATGGGCTTGACTTTGCTGACGCGTCACTGGTGTTCGCAGGGCATACCCTGACGCGCCCGGATACGCGCTTCTCCTACGGCGAGGCGCGGTTTTCCACGGTGGGGTTGCTGGGAGTCGAGGTCGTGGTGATTGCGCACACCGAGACCGAAGACACGATCCAGGTCATTTCGATGCGAAAGGCGGAGCGCCATGAACGGGAATACTACTTTGCAAGCCTCTGACGATCTCGATGAAGCGCCCGTCTGGTCGCCCGAAGATTTCGCGCAGGCGGTGCACCGCGTGGGCTTGCAGTCCACGCCAATGAAGAAGCAGAAGATCAACATCACGCTCGATCCGGACGTCGTGGCGTGGTTCAAGCAGCAGGCCGGCGGGCGTGGTTACCAGACCCTGATCAACGCCGCCCTGCGCGAAACGATGCAGCAGAAGACGATCGAAGAGACGCTCCGGCGAGTGATCCGGGAGGAATTGCACTCGGCCTGAAAGCTGGGCTTCGTCGGACGATCGCGCCGCATCGGCTGGCGTTGACGTGGACGACCAAGAGGACTGCAGGCCAAGCATACTGCTTGCGCATTTTTCCTGCTGATCGTAACCCCATCTTTGCCCGCGACGTTGCTATTCTCTGATTCTTGCCCAGAAAAAATCGGCGCGTCGCCGTTTTTTCGTCGCTCTACAAGGAGTCAATATCGATGATCTTGACCGTAGAACAAATTACTGAAGAAGCACTCGCCTTGCCGAGCGAAGCACGTGCCCTGCTGGCCGACCGCCTCGTCGAAAGTCTCGACCCAGCGGAAGACGGCTACGTTCAACAGCTTTGGGCCACAGAAGCGTGCCGTCGCCGAGACGACGTCCGGAGCGGACGGGTGAAGACGATCCCAGGTGATGCGGCCTTGGAGCGAGTCAGGCAGATGTTTGCTCGATGAGGTACGAGTTCCACCCCGAGGCCCTGGCGGAGTACGGGCATGCTGCCCGATACTACGCAGATTGTCAGGAGGGCTTGGAACTCCGTTTCATGGCGGCCGTAGAACACGCTATCGACCAGATTCTCGCAGCCCCTGAGCGATGGCGCATCCTGGAAGAAGATATTCGGCGCTGTCTCACGCGCGTTTTTTCTTACGCTGTTCTCTACACCGTAGAAGCGGATTTGGTGCTGATTCTTGCAGTCATGCACTGTCATCGCGAACCCGGCTACTGGCAGCACCACCGTGTGGGCCGCTCTTGACGTACCTGTCGCGAGCAGCGCAATCAGAGCGACTCCCGATCCACATCGACCACAGAGATCGGGTTGTGCCGATCAGCGTGCGACGTCACGCGATAACTCGCGCCGGGTAATTCGATTCGAGGGGGCGTGCCATGCAGGAACTCAAGATGGAGGTAGTTCAGAAACAAGACCTGCCCGCCCCAGTGTGATGCCCCCCCAGTGATGCCCCCCCAGTGATGCCCCCCCGAGTGACCCCCCGAGTGACCCCCCGAGTTCGCGCGACATTTGGAATGTTCAGGGCTTCGTCATATGGTGCTCTTCGGCATAGGTGCGAAGAGCACGATTGACTGCCTCGGAATCCGGGAACAGCCTCTGCAAGTCAGCTTCGATGAGGATCAGGTTGGTGCCTTCCCGATAGCGCCGGGCGTACTTCCCGCGCTCACCGGACTTGATCAGGTCGGCCGGGTACTCCGGCCGCAAGGTGTCTTCATCGTTCATAGGCTTTACGCTCCTGGCTGGTCATGCGGCGTGCGAAAATGATACGAATCGTCTCTGACCGCTCGGTATACGCCACGACGAGAAAACTCCCGCTCAATGAAACACCAAAAAGCAGGTATCGCTCCTCATGATGCGAATGGTCCGGGTCATGGACGCACGAAGAATGGTCATCAGCAAACAGCTCAGCAGCTTCCGCGAAGGAAACACCATGCTTCTGTTCGTTGCTGCGCGCTTTTGCTTCATCCCATTGAAAATACAGGGCCATGCCGGGTCAAAGGGCAAGCTGCTGCTGGGTGTCGTCGACTGTCTGCTTCACTGGTCGGCCCGGCGAGCCCTTCCACGTGCGCCGCCCCAACATAAAGGCTATCTCGCGCTGAAAGCGCTCGCTGCCCAACACGAAGCCCCCGTTTGCCGATTCGCGTATTCGAGCGACTAGCGCGGGTTCGAGGTGCTCGTCAAACAACTCGCGATACGCCGCATGCCGACGCTCGGCGCTTAGGAACGCCCACGAAATAACTTCCCGGTTTTATGCTGTTGAATTTGGCAGGATGGTGTAATTCCATGGGGGCAGTAGTGCATCGGCGACGATGCGCAGGGATGCCTTGAGATCAAGCGCCGCTTTCCGTCCGGTTTCGTAGACGCGATCGATAATATCGACGGTGACCTGAAGTCCAGTTCGAGTCTGGGTACGCTCGATCAGTTGTTTGACCAGAGGCACGCTTTCAAATACGACGCCTTCGCAAGCGCGCGTGACATGGGGGAAGACGCGGTGCTCAATCGGATTGTGCTTGGAGCAATACGGCGGGAAGTGGGCGATCCGAATTTCCAGCTTGAGCCGATTGGCAAGCGCTTGCAAGTCCTGCTGAAACAACGGCGAGCGTGAGGGGTTGCTGCCACCGCCATCGCACAGAATCAATATCTTATCGGCATTGGGATGATCGTGACGTCCGTGCAAAGACCACCAACGTTCCACGCTGTCACACGCGAACTGCGTGGTGTCATGACTCGTGCCCAGATTGACATGGGCTTTGTTCAAACCGATGTCGTACAAGCCATGCGGTACGACTTTGCCTTCGCTATAGCTGGGAAAGTCATGATCCAGCACGGCCAGGGTCTCTCGGGTGTAAAGCGTGCCGTTCCGGTAAAAATTGCCGAGCATCTCTTTCTTCTTGGTGTCCATGGAGAGTACGGGCTGACCAGCCGCCAGGTACGCGGCCTTGAGCGCTGTGATGTTTTCAAACTGCGGGTTGCGCTCAGGGTGCTGCTTGAACGACGTCTTCTTCTGCGCCTGACGGCGAACAAAGCCATGCTGCTTCAGCAACTGGCGAACAATCCGGCAACTGACCGGGGTTCCCGTCGCGCTAATGCGCCGGGCAATCTCCGGCTGGCGCAGATGGGTCCAACGAATGGCGTGCTGCGGACAGCCCGCCGTATGCTCTCGAACGACGTCCAGAAACGTCGTCGATAATTCGGGCGTCAGGTCGAGCTTACGCTTCCGCCCACCGCCTTTTTTCGGAGCTTATCCCCCGTCGCCTCTTCCGCTATGTCCAGGTCGGCCAGTCCTTGTCGGATCGTCTTGCTATCGATCTCAAACAACTGCGCGATGTACTGCTGGCCCCCATGCCCCAACTTGTCAGACTCCACCGCCGCGTACCGGCGACGATCCTTTTCCGATAGTCGCCGATAGAATTCCTTCATTCGCCGCTCTACGTCTTCCCGGTAATAGCCCACGCTGCATTCCCTTTGCTGTTTTCAGAACAACCAAGCAAGCAAGTGGCATGCCCGAGCGCACAGTCAAAACGGGAAGTTATTTCGTAGGCGTTCCTTACGCCCAGGTCAAGAAAGACGGCGTGCGGCGTCAGCAGCCGGTCAATGGCCTGGCCCGTGTTGGCGTGGAAACTCGACCACCGGTAGTCCCCCGGTTTATTGACCATGCCCGCTCGTACAGGATTCAGCTCAATGTAACGCTGGCAAGCCAACAGGTAGTTGTCGGCCTGGACGAGACACGAACGAAAACGTCCCTCCCACAGCGAACCCGTACGACCATACGTCCGGTTGACACGCTGAACGTAGCATTGCCCCAACCTCTTCATCAAGTTCGAGATGCCATCGGGCGCCTCGCCGGTGACGAGCAGGTGAACGTGGTTGGTCATCAGAACATACGCGTGGACCGCGACGTTTTCCGAGGACGCGGCAGTGGCAAGCGCCTCGAGATAGAACCGGAAGTCGTCCTCTGAAAAAAAGCACGCGCCCCGATCGATCCCCCGCTGGATCACATGAAAGGGGGTATCTGCAGCAACAATCCGTGCTCGCCTTGGCATCTTCGCCTCACTTTCTCACTGCACAAGCCACGAAGACCGACTATAGCAGAAAACGTGGTCTGTCCCCCTTTTTCCCCGTCTGTCCCCCTTTTTCCCCACTGGACGGTGGCCGGCGCCCAAGCCATGCTGCAATTGCGCTGCATCGCCATCAACCAGCAATGGGAAGACTTCACCGCCTTCCGTGTCCAGCGCGAATCCGAGCGGCTGTATCCACATACCACTCTGTATGAGATCGAGGATTGGCCGATACCTCAAGCCGCTTGAACCTTCGGCGCGGGAGACGGGTTACACCCGTTGTAATCGGTCGGATCATAAATGCCATCCAGATCGCCAATCAAGGTCCCGAACAGTCCGCAGACTTCCAGCAGTTGATACCAGTCCCGGCATGAGCGCGCCAGGCGGGACATCTCGAGGCCCAGCACGATGCCGACATGGTTGAGGCTGACCTCGCTCACCAGCCGCTGAAAGCCCACCCGGCCTTCCGCGGTGGCCCCCGATTTACCCTGATCATCGTCGATCACTTCGACTCGAGAGCGCGGCCAGCCCAGTTCCACTGCCCGCTCTACCAGTCCGTACTGCAAACGAGTCGACTCCTGATGTCGAACCAGTTGCTGCAAGGTGGACTGGCGAACGTACACCACCGCGAGACGGTCCCGATGATCGTTCCGGACCTTCTCGCTCAGCAACGGCCACGGGGCGCTCTTGCTGTTCATCACCTTGGGCTTCCGTGCCGCGGACTGAAGGCTACTGGCGTAGCGCCAGGGGGCTCAGCAGACGGATCACGCGGCGCCAATCCGCAGGCATCATCAGTCCCCACAGTATTTCGAGTCGAGATTTCAGGGCGAGTTCGCCTCTCCAGCCATTGTGCCAACCCCAAGAGGGCGGCTCGACTCAATTTCGGTGCGGTGGTCGTTCCCGCCAAATTTATAGCGGCATCCGTGATGGTATATCGAGGAAGCCTTTTTGCGCGTCAAGCATCGGCTTGGTCTCGAGCATACTTCCGGCTTGTCCTGGCACGCAGCCCAGCAGGATTTTGGCGCCAAGGCCGTCTGCTACCATCTCAATGGGCGTTGGTGCATAAATACTCTCTTTAAAAATCAATAGCTTAAAGCGACGCATGCGCCAACTTATGACGAAATTTGACGTTCCTGGCATATTTTCCGCAAGTTGCTTTTTCTAAAGTGCTGTTTTCATGTGAATTTTTCATGGCGAATTATGCACCAACGCCATCTCAATGCCCTGGCCGCTTACGTCGCCACCGACACCCATCTCGACCCCGGATCGTCCTACAAGATCAACCGCACCCAGGCGATCGACAAGATCAAGCGCCAGATCGGTCGCTGGCTGCTTCTCGGTACAGCCACCACGCGCAGTCTCAAATCCCTGATGCAGGAACTCGCCGCGAACCTTCAAAAATTCGTCCCCGATCGGTCCCGGCCTCGAAAACCTCAGCCTAAGCCTCATCTCTCCCATGCCTATAAACCACCATGACAAAGTGCTAAATTGTGAGGGTTGGCTGGTTAGGGGGCAAAGCCGCCCAAGGCCACCCGATTACCCACAACTCATCCGTCATTGAAATAGGCGGCACGGCCAGCCTCCAGGGCAATGGCAAATGCCCTGACCTTCTGCATCCCTTCCCAGATCGCCTTGGGGCCGGGATGCCCGTCGTGTTTTCGCCCGAGAAAGCCGCCAAAGCCGGCAATCAGCCGCACCATCTGACCCAGGGGCGGGGGAGCATCCGGCGGTGGTGAGCGATGGGCGACGATCCAGGCGGCTTGCCATTCCTCGATATCAAACACCACGTCACAGGGCAAATCGGGGCAGTCCCGGCCCCAGGTAACCAAGGACAGGATGCGCCAGGCGATAATCAGGTAAATGACCAAGGCGCGTTCCAGTCGCTCCATGCTGCCCAACTGCAGGGATTCTATCTTGCAGCCTGATTTCCAAATGCGGAAAAGAATTTCTATCAGCCAGCGGCGGCGATACCAATCAATGAGTTGTACGATGTCTTCGAGCGTTTCCGCCGTCCGATTGGTCAGCAATTTCCATTCAATGGGCTCCTCCCCAACCGGCGGGTTTTCTTCTCGCGCCAGGATCGCGGTCACGGTCACGACCGGCGCACCCTTGCGTACGGGCAAGGTGACCCGCTCCCGGTAAAGCGTTTGCCGCACCAGTCGGGCCGGGCGGTCTGGCGCTGCGGGCATGGTGAATTCCAGTTCTCCTTCCGCTTCGCCACCGCCCACACGGTCCCACAGCTTGTCGCCCATGCTCGTCTTGCGGTTATGCTTGGACCGGATCAGGTAGTCCGCCGGATAGTCCCGCTCGGCGGCCGTGTTCATCACCGCTCGAATGTCGCCTTCCCTATCCGTTATGTATACCAGCCGGCTACCAGGCACGGTCTCGGCCAGATCGGCCACGATGGTATAGCCTTCCACCCAGCGGATACTTTCCTTGATGTCGGGCTGACCTTTTGGCTTTCGCGCCCACATCCAGCAGTCGGTCGCGCCCAACACCAACCCGCTCGGCGTCATCGCCAGGGTCGGATGCGCAAACATCCCATGCTGGGCGTCGTAGCTCAACCGTCCCAGCCCGGCAATCCCCGGCTGCGAGGTAAAATCCGCTTCGGTGGTATCCTGAACACACAAGACAACCGGCTGGCCCTGCATCCGCTTTATCGTTTGCTGGGTATGAACCTCCAGGATTTCACGCCAGTCCGTCGCGGGATTGTCCAGCAGCCGGTAGGCCGCTTTGGTTTCCGCCCAACCCCCGCAAGCCACCGGGATGCTTCCGGTCGGTTGTGCCGACAGATCATCCACCAGCTTGATCAAGCGCCGCGTCCGCCGCGCATCCCCCAAATCCAGATCCTTGAACTCCTCCGCTGCCCAACCCATGCCATACCTCCGCAAGATTACGAAATATACGTTTTAACAACAGCTTGAAAACTGTTGCCGTTTGCATATATGGGGTGGGTAAGCGGAAATGCAACAGCGTTTGCTATCGCGTTGGAGTCAAGCCACGCCGCGCGCTCCTATGTCAAGTGAGTTGTGGGTAATCGGGTGCATGCCATACCTCCGCAAGATTACTTCTACATTAACAGATTCTAATGGCATTTTTGGGTGCTGGCGGCTGCCTTCGGTAGGCGCTGTCGCGGGCGCTTTGTCGCCGTGCATGACGCTCGGCGATGATTCGCACGAGGTCTTCGCGACCGTGAATCTTCACCGGGAGCTGCGCCACGAGCATGTCGACGACATCGGCACAGGACAGTAACTCGGCGTAGGGTGAGTGTTGCCGCCGCTCCTTGACGAGAAAGAGTAGTGCAACGCAGACGAGCGCCATGTGGTTGTACCAAGCCCGCCACTTGCGTACCTGGTAGTCGGCCATCCCACAGCAACCTTTCGCATTCTCGAAGGCGCGCTCGATGAAGTGGCGCTGTGCCTGCATGCGTGCCAGCTCGCGAAGTGGCGTGTCGGGCGCCGCGTTGGAGAGCATGAACTTCACCTCCTTGCCATCGCGGCGTGCCAGGAGATGCCATTGGCGGGCCTGTGCGCTGTTCGGATGACTGATCCACACGCGGGTATGGGCAAACATCGCGCGCACTTCACCCTTCTCCCCGTCGCGCAGGATCACCGGGTGCCACTCCTTTCGTTTCAGGCGCGCGGCCCATTCGCGGGCTTCCCAGGCCGGTACCCACGCCTTTCCCGGATCGGTAAAGTAAAACTGCTGGTCGCTGTGCACCTCGGTGGCGAATACCTCACCTGCATCGTCCCAATCAAACAGCAGCCAAGTCGCGTGGCCATAGAGGCCGTCGGCACCGATGAAGCCAAAGCGCACCCCGGCGGCTCGTGCCCGCTTGACCATCTCGGCAGCCATCTGCGGCTTAGTCCGAAAGACCCGTGCCGATTCCGGAATCCCCGCTTCCTGGCAACGCTTGGCGTCTTCAACCCAACGCTCTGGAAGGAACAATTCGAAGTCGATGATCGCCGCCTGCGACCCTCGTGCCAAGGCGGCATACACTCCAACCTGCGAGTTCTCGACCTTACCCAGGCGACCGTTGTACTGCCTGGCGACGCCCGCTGAATGGTCGCCCTTCTTTTGGACCCCAGACTCATCGAGCAACAGTCCCGTCTCTGGCCCACCGATCCACTCGTCCGCTTGTCGCGCCGTCTCCCGACGCACATTCTCAAAGTCCCATGCAGCATCGCTCAACAGGTGGTGGAGGCTGTAATACTCGGTCTCCGCCACCGTCTCGCTCATCTGTTCCAGGTTCGCACGAGGGCTTTGAAAAAGGCCCCGCAAGTACTGTTCAGCTTGCTCGGCCGTGCTTCGCGTTTTACTGCGGAAACACTCCCGGAACGACTGAAAATGGCTGGTCAGATTCTCGCAGCAGCTGGCCACCGCACGCCCGATCCCAAATAAATAAATTTGGCGATTTCATCGTCATACTCCTTATGTGGTAGAGCATTAGATATGTAGCTCAATAGCCTGTATTTCAACCATTTTAGAAATGTGGCAAAGTAGAATTACGAAATATACGTTTTAACAACAGCTTGAAAACTGTTGCCGTTTGCATATATGGGGTGGGTAAGCGGAAATGCAACAGCGTTTGCTATCGCGTTGGAGTCAAGCCACGCCGCGCGCTCCTATGTCAAGTGAGTTGTGGGTAATCGGGTGCGCTATAATCCCACGGCTGTGAGATAAAGTACATCTTCCCCTCATTTACATGGATAGCCCAGTCGTTGTGGTCGGTATCGATAAAGTCGATCTGCGGGGCATTGCCCTTGATGGCCAATTGGCCACTATGAGACATTCCGTTATCGGGGTCTTTGCCGGCATCGAGGTTGCCTTGCACGATCAGTTTCTGTGCTGGCGTCGTCATGCCAATGCCAACGTTCCCGCCATTCAGATAGCTGTTGCCGTTCGTGTTCAAGTAAACGCGCGCTTGACCCTGGTGGCTCACGGCAAATCCATGTTCTCCTGCGGCGTCATGCGTCATCCATTCGAGAAGACCGTCTTTGGGCGAATACAACTTCTTGTCCCCGGCACCTTGATTCGCAAATCCGAGTCCGCCGGTGATGGTTAGTTGCTGTAGCGGGTTGTCCGTGCCAATGCCGACGTTGCCGTTCGCCGCCAGTAAGCGCTCAGCAAAAAGTCATCCGATATTTAGATCCGAAGCCGTCCAGAATTTCTGTGACGTCGGCCTCCAGGAGAGCGGCGCTCCTGGCTTTGAACGCCATCCACTCGTACTTCATCTTGTGCCAGAGCTTCTCGATGCGGTTCAACTCCGGGCTGTAAGGCGGCAGGAAGTAAAGCGTCAGGCCCTTGCCCTTCAGTAAAGCCAGCAGAGGCTGGATTTCCTTTGCCTTGTGGATCGAAGCATTGTCCAGGATGACCGTCAGAGGCTTTCCGCTGCATTCCAGAAGGAGACCGAGGAAGCCACCAAAAGCAGCCGCGGTCGTGGTCTCCCAGAACTTGGCGGTGAACAACGTCCCGTTCGAGATCAACGCACCGAGCACATTCAAGCGCTTTCCGCGCTCGGCCGTAATGAGGTGAACCTCTCCCTTTTCGGTCCACGCCGTCCGGTTGGGTTGCGCCTGTGCAAAGCCGGCCTCGTCCACATATGCCAAATTGGTTTCGCCAGTCCTTGATTTTTCAACCAATTGCTCTATTTCTGCCTGGGCTTCCCGGAATTTCATTTCGTCCCGTTTTGTAACTACTCAGGTACTGCATCTTGTTAAAAATCAACACGTTGCGAATATTGAAATAGCATAATGACGAATGGGACTGATTTAGAATCAAGTGGTTGCAAGTTTATGCCATTGTTCTCATGTTTCTAACCAATTGTTTTTACATAACAATTTGACCTGAGTAGTTACCCCGTTTTTTTTAGACTATGACGGGTCCTTTTCCAGACGTAGCCTTTCTCTGTCAACGCGCTTTGCACCAGCCACACCGACACCTGTACGCCATGCTCCTCTAACAGCCGGTTCCTCAACTGAGGTGCCGTACAGGCCTCAGCCGTCGCCCAAGCGCAGAGCACCTGCTTATGCGTTTCCGATAGCTTGCGAGGTGCGCCGCTGCGCGGCAGGTCGCGCAGCCCGGTGACCCCTCGTGCCAGCCAAGCATCCCGGTGGCAGGCCACGGTCTCTTTATGAATTTTCTGCGCGGTCACTACGGCGCTGATCGACAGCCCCTTGTCGAGGAGGAGTACGGTCCGCGCTCGCCGGCGTTCGCGCCAGTCGCTGCCGCGCTCGTCGATCTGCGTCAACTGGCGGCGTTCTTCCTCAGTGAGGGCTAGGGTCTTGGCTGTGCGGGACATCGCGAGGCTTCCGGAAGGTGGGGGTGGCAAGTATACAGGCATAAAGCGGGGGACTTATCTGGAACCGCTTACCAGGTTGGTATAGGTCCAGGGCTCTTTGATAAAGTGCATCTTGCTGCCATTTACCATGATTGCCCAGTCATCGTGACCGGAATCGGTGTCGATGAAATCGATTTGACAGGCGTTGCTTTTGATAGCCAATTGACCACCATACAAGAGCCCGCTGTCGGGATCCCTGCCCGCATTGTGCCCCCCCTGCACCATCAATTTTTGATTTGGCGTCATCGTGCCGATGCCAACATTCCCATTTCTGGTGATGTTCAATACATCTTGGCCGTTATTCCACAGACTTAGCCTGCCACCAGAGCGGTTGCAGATCTCCACCCGGTTTTCCATTCCTTCTTTTGTGGAGAGCCGCAAGTAGGCCATCTCACCTGACGACTCGAACAAACCCACGGCATTCTCGGCGACCACGTGAAAGCGGTGGGTAGGCGCTGTCGTTCCTATTCCAATGTTCCCGCCGTTCAGATAGCTGTTGCCGTCGGTGGTCAGGTAAACGCGCGCTTCACCCTGGTGGCTCACGGCAAATCCTGGGTCTCCTGCAGCGTCATGCGTCATCCATTCGAGAAGACCATCTTTTGGCGAATACAACTTCTTGTCTCCGGCATATTGATTCGCAAATCCGAGTCCGCCGGTGATGGTTAGCTGCTGCAACGGATTGTCCGTGCCAATGCCGACATTGCCGTTCGCAGCCAGCATCAGATTGGTATAGGTCCAAGGCTCCCTAATAAAGTGCATCTTGCTGCCATTTACCATGATCGCCCAGTCATTGTGATCAAGGTCAGTGTCTATAAAGTCGATTTGCGGAGCATTGCTCTTGATGGCCAACTGTCCACCATATAAAAGGCCGCTATCCGGGTCCCTGCCGGAATTGTGCCCCCCTTCCACCGTCAGTTTCTGACTTGGCGTTATCGTGCCGATGCCGACATTGCCATCGACGAGAAAATTCCTCTGCACCCGCAAGGTGCCGCTGACGCTATCACCGCGCCGATTGAGCTTTTCATCCTGCAAACCTTTCACTGTGGCCAGCAGATCGGCGATGTCGCCAAGCAGCGCCTTGCCGTTGACCGCCAGGTCACCCTTGACGGTGAGGTTGCCGCTGGTGGTCAGCGTCCTGATGCTGACTTCGGCAGCCGGGTCGATCAGCTTGCCGTCGATGGCGCCGGTTTCGATCCCGGCGCGCGGTATCAGGCTGCCGTCTTCGTTGCCGGTGTGGCGGTGCGCACGGATTTCCTCGCGCGCCTTGACCTGCAGTTCGTTCCACTCGTTGCTCTGGATGACGTCACCGGGCTTTTTGCGGAAGTAGGCGTCGGGTCTCTCGGCCATCAGAACAGTACCTCCCAGGTCAGGGTCATGTCGAGGTTGCCGGTGCGCGTGATGCTGCCGAAGGTCACGCGGTTGTAGAGCACCGGGTCCAGATTCGGAAAGCGGATGACGATTCCGGCTTCGTGCAGTTCCTGGCGGCGGTCACCGATTGGTGGGAAGGTGGCGGTGACCGTCGCCAGCGCACGTTGCTGGCCGTCTTCGCTGACGACGGTCACCTGTTTGGTCGTGGCGACGACTTCGTCGCGCGGTTCGCCCAGATTCTTGTCGTCGGGTTTCACGTCGTGAGCGTCGCTGCCGATGGCAATGCGCAGTTCCGGTTTGCCGGTCACCTCGCCGCTGAAGATGCGCGCGACCAGCGACTTGCCGGTGGTCGTGATCAGGTTGTCGTGCTGTCGTCGGGTGACGATCCGGCCATCCGGGGTGCGCAGCTCGATCGTCAGGCGACCACTCAAGGTCTGTTTTTCGTGCAGGCTCATCGTCGGTACCCCTCTTCGGTAGTCGCTAGTCGAAACGTGATGCGTCGAGGCGGGTGTTGTCGAAAACCCCGCGCCAGGTGAGCACACCGTCGGTCAATGCGTGGTCTTCGCGGTCTTGCGATTGCGTCATCCAGGTCAACGCGCCCTCATCCATCGGCACCGACTCCCGCCACTGCTGCCGCAGGTGCCAGCTTGGACGCTCGCCAAGTGCCGCCTGCTCGCGCTTCTTCGGTTCGGGGAAATCAACGGCAGTGACGACGCCGGTCGCGCGCACCTGCTCGATCCAGCGCGCCAGCATGCGATGGGCGCCGCGCGCTTCGGCCTGCCCGACCCAGGCGCTGCGGGGAATCGACAAACGGAAACTCGCCGGCCGGCGTGCCCACCACGACAGCGTCAGCTCGACCGCTGAGTCACCGGGGTGCTCGGGAGCGTTGTCGAACAGTGGGCCGGACATGGTTCCGGCGATGGCTTTGACGTCGTCGCGGGTGTACACGCCATAGGACCATTCGTCGGATCCCGGGCGGACACGCGGCGTGCGTACCTGCCGACCGGCACTGCCGAAGTGGCCTGTCGTTGCGTCGAGCTCCTCACCGCCGTCGCCCCCGAACGTCGCCGTTCCGAAAACGCTGCCGTGCCTCAGCGGGTCGGCGAATCGCGGGCCTTCGGTGGCCTCAAGGCTTGCGAAGCGCGCGAGGCCCGGATCGTCCGGACTGGCATCACTGGCGGCAAAGTGCGCGCCGTTCAGATAGTAGACGTCGGCGCTGACGGTCCGCTGATTCTTGCCGTCACGATCGATGATGACCGCGCTACCCGAGGGGTACTGATCGCGCCAAGGGTGCGCACTGGTTCCTTCATGGCTTGCGTAGCGCCGGGTTTCTTCGAGCTCGACCTGCGGCCAGACGCTGAGCACTTCGTCCGGCTGCAGCGTGCCGGCGTACAGGATGATCTCGCCGGTGGCCCGGTTGTGCAGGCAGGGGTAGCTCGTCGGCCGATCGAGCGCCTGCAGCCGGAGTTCAGGCACATCTTCGTCAAGGCTCGGGTTCTCGACCACGAAGCGCGTTCCCGGCCGCGGTTGCGGATTGACGACAAGGCGCTGCGGTTGCGGCGGGTTGTCGGTGATCCAAGCCTCCAGCACACGCGCCCCGGTGTTTGGACACTCAGTTAGCGGCTTGCCTGCCCGGCACGCCGGGCAACGCTCAATGGTTCCTGGCGGCAACCCGTAGCCGATCGTCGTGTCCTGGTACTTCTCGATACGCGGGCAGGGCTCGGCGCCGAGCGTGACGATGGCCAGTTCGAGCAGCGCGCGTGGGGTGTTGAGACCGCGCGTCAGGACGCGGGCGGTGATCGACAGTCGGTTGCGGTAGGCCTCGCTTTCCTCGCCGTCGAGCCGGTCGATTCCCAACAACGCACCAAGCCGTTCGAGGGCACTCGCCGTGCCGCTGCCGGAGGCTTCGCCGCTGGCGAGTTGCAACCAATGGTCGCGCTGGGTACGCGTCAGTCCCTCGTCGATCCCGGCCAGAGCCGCCGCCATCGCCTCTATGATTCCGGCCAGCGCGCTGGGTGCCGGCTGGCCGGCGAAAACGCGCGGCAGGACCGAGAAAAGCGCCCGGCGGCGTGCGCGGGAGTCAGCCATGGCTCTTCCCCGGCGGATCTTCCCCCAGCCAGCAAGCGCAGTTATGCTGTAACTATCGGTTTTTGTTAAAAAAATAGCCGATGCCGCAAAAGCGGCGCCTGCCTACGCGGCGAGCTTGTCGGCTTTGGCCTTGAGCGGGAAGGACAGACCGATGGCGCTGAGGATTTTGGCCTGTTGATCGTCCGGGCGTGGCAGATGCGTGTGACGCTGACCGTTGCGGTCGGTGGTGTAGAGATAGGTCAATCGTCCGAGGGCCACCAGGGCGTCGTCCGGGGTGATGGCGGCGGGGTCGTCTTCGGTGCTGCCGAAGGTCTGCCGCAGAGCCGCTTCAAACCGCCGCGTGATTTTTAAGGCCAGCATCGCCACGAAGACATGCGCCTTGGTCCGCTCGGCCTTGCGCAGGAAGATCGGGCGAATTTCCAGAAAGGTGGTTTTCACGGTGCGGAAGTTGCGCTCGACTTTTTGCAGATCGCGATAACGCGCATCGACCGTCTTCGCGTCCATCAAGGTGAGCGGCACATTGGTTTCCAGCAGATAGCAGCCGTCGAGCAGAGCGTCTTGCTCTTTGGCCTCCTCGTCGATGGTACAGACAATGACGCGTTCTTTCAGCGTCAGGGTGACAAACGCGCTGAGCTTGTGGCTCTTGGTCCAGCGCTGCAAGGCGGCCAGGCCTGCTGCCGCGCTGGCGCGCTTGGAGTCCTTGACGAAGGCATTACGTTCGGCGACCTTCGCTTGCAACTGCGCCAGCTTGTCCTCCCGCCGACGCTCCTCGCGCACCCGCACAGTCTCGTTGCGGCGCACGATCAGGCGTTTATCGTTGTGCTCCACCTCGCACAGATGCGCATCGAAGAGATCCGTCTGCAGCACCCCCTCCTTGAGGAAGGTGCGTATCTGCGCGTCCGTCAACGCCGTGATATAACGGAAGCCCTGTACCGACAGCGCGGCTTTCCCCTTGGCCTTGATCATTCCCCGATCGCCGACCATCACCACCTCGGCAATGCCGAATTGTTCCTTCAGGATCGTGATCTGGCTGGCCACCGTCGTCGGGTCCGCGGTATTCCCTTCGAAGACCCGCACGGCCAGAGGCTCCCCGTCCTCCGCGGTCAACAAACCGATGACGATTTGCGGCTTGCCGCGCTTGCCGTCGCGGTTGTAACCATATTGCCCCAGCTCGTTGCATTCCCCTTCAAAGTAGCTCGAAGTGACGTCGTAAAGCACCAGCACGGGCGGTTGGCCCTGCGCCTTGACATAGGCCTGGTAAAGCTCCCGCTCGATGCGTTCCTGCTGGCTCGCCAGCCAGTCCAGCGCGGCATAGAGGTCGTCCTCATCGAACGCCTCCACCGCCAACACATCGGCCACCGTGTGCTGTTTCGCCCAGCGTACCGCCGACAACCGCGAGCCACCATGCGCGATACGCGCGAGAATCAGGAACAGGTTGAGCTTGCTTTCCGCAGCGCTGCCCAGCACCCGCGTGAGGCCCACCTGGTCGGCCAACTGCTTGAGGGCAAACAGCACCCCAAAAATCTCGCCGCTGGTCATCTCTCCCGACCAGTCGTCGAATTCGCCCTTCACCAGACGTTCCATGGCGACGATTCGTTCCGGTGCCCAGTTCGTCAGATTGGCGATGGTTCGTGTGCAGACTTTGCCTCCCTCGCGATAGGACTCGCGAAGCAGGATGGCCGGCCTGGACTTTCGGTTGGGGACGCGGGCGATGTACATGCCGACAATAATAGCCAATAGCACATTGTTTGTAAATAGCTATTATTATATTTACATGCCTACATTTTTGCCGATTTTCTGGTTTCTTGCCATGAATCAACGACTTACCTCAAGGGCTCCGGGAAGGTCCGCCCGGATAATCGATCTGTCCCACCAGCAGGCGCTCGCGCTGGCCGAGCTGGTCGGAGTCACCTTCGACGTGGAGCGATTTCGGCTCGCCGCCGGGCTGATGCTTCAGCGTGAAGGCTGTCACCACTCCCGTGCTGCCCGGCGGCAAGGTGGCGACGAGGTCGTCCCAGGTGACGGTCCGCGGCGCCTTGAAAGTATCGAACTGCGCCTTCAGCCAGGCAAGCCAGACCTGTTCTTCACGGGGGTTGAGCGGGCTGCCGAGGCTGACCTCGACCCAGACCTCGAGCAGCGGCGGCTCGAGAACCACGCGCAGCGGTTTGACCCCCAGGTCGAGCGCGGCGCGTTCGTGGGTGCCGATGTCGATGTCGCCGTTGCGCAGCGTGTGGCTCGCGGACACGTCCTGCCATTTCCCGTCCTGTTTGACGAATGGCCGCGGATAGACGCTGCCATCGGCCGACGAACGCAGTTCGTTGACTTCATCGGGAGCGGTGAGAAGGGAACTGACCTTGCTCCAGCGAACACGCGCGCCGGATCCCAGGCTGTCGAAATAGCTTTGCAGCGATCGCTTGATCTGCGCGAGGACGGCTTCTCGGCGCTGCTCCGGGAAATCCTCGTGCAGTACCAGCATCGCCGCGATTTCGATGACCACCTGCTGGCTGCGCTGAACGCTGACCTGGATTCCCGCCGTGCGGACGTTTTCGACCACGGTCTTCGCCTGCTCGAGCAGCGCATCATCGATGTCGTGATCTCCGAGGACGACTTCAATGGTTCCCGGTCTGCGCGGGTCTTCGTGGACCTGGACCTGGGCGATGCCGAGCGTGCGCACCGCCTGTGCGATCGCTGCCGGCGTGCCGACGACCGTTTCCAGCAGCAGGCGGCGCGCCCGCTCGCGCAGCTCGTCGTCGCTTTCCTCGCTTTGCCGCAGTAGCAGGTCGGCGTGGTTGACGACGGTGTCCACGCCCCAGATCGGTCTCGGCATCAGATTCAGCGCGCCTGGCCTGACGGCCTGCCCGCCGGGTTCGAGCGAGCGCACTCGGACGCTGACTTCCTGCTCGCCCCTGGCCAATAGCGAGTCCTCGACCGTTGCGCAGACCGGCGCGCCGCGTCCGCTGACCAGCGTTCCTGAGGGCACCGGGATGTCGGCGGGCGCCGGTTGCGGGCGGCGGAAGGTCACCAGGCCTTCGAGATGTCCGGCGCGCTGGCGGTTCATGCCGAGCAGGGCGACGACGTGGTCGAGCGCGACGCCTTCGGCGGTGTCGAGGAAGCCGTGCTGGTAGACCTTCCTCAGTTGCTGATAGCAGACCGCCAGTTCGCGGGCGAAGGCTTCGGCCAGCGTGCGCACGACGCTGCCCTCGTTGTCGTCGGTCAGCGGAGCGCCGGTGGCGGTGGCGAGCGACTGCAGCAGGTCGCTCGTCAGCGTGGCGAAGTCCTTGCTGTCGAAAGGCGTTTCAGGCGGCATCGAGGCTCACTCCTATCTGCGCGGATTGGCCGTCTCTGGCCCGGACTTCCGCTTCGACATCGACGATACCCGGCGCATCGGAGCGCGACCGGACGACGACGCGAACGACCTCGGCAACGCGTTGGTCGTCGAGCAGCGTCTGGCGAACAAAACGGCGCATCAGTTCGAGATTGGCACGGTCCAGTCTGGCACCGAGCAGTTCGCGGATGCGGCTGCCGTAGCGCGAATGCCCGAGGGATTCGAGTTCTCCCTGGTCGACGAGCAGCCGCAGGGTCAGCGCCTGCACCAGGTTGTCGATGCCAGTGACGGCCGCCGCACCCTTTGCGCCGGTCGCCAGTTCGACGACCGGGCCGTGGCCGGTGTCCTGGAAAACGATCCGCAGATCGGTCTTGAAGATGTCGGCCATCAGATCAGCCTTCCGGGGGCGGTGGTGGCGCCTGGCGAGCAAGCGATTCCCGGCGCCACCTTGGCCTGCGTCAGCAGCAGCGCCAGCGCCTGGGCGATGATTTCGGCGATCGCATCGGCGAGGGCAGGGGCGTCGTGGCCGTGCAGGCCGTTCGCCATCCTGAGCCCGTCGACCAGCGGCTGCAATTGGTTCTTGCTCGGCGCCGGCATTAAATCAGACTCCCGGGAGCGGTGGTGACGAGGCCGCTGATGGCGATTCCGGGGGCGACCTGTACCTGCGCCGTGAACAGCTCGATCGCCTGCGCGAGGCTGCCGGCGATCACTTTCGCCAGGTCGGGGGCGTTCGCGCCGGCGATTCCCTCGCCTTTCAGATCGGCCAGCGCCAGGTTTTCGAGCTGAGCGGCGGTCGGCCCACCGGCGGGCGGTGGCAGCAGACTCCCCGGGCCGACGGTGCTGCCGCTGTTCGCTGGTGGTGGGGCGGACGCCGGGATTCCGGGCAGAACCTCTGCCTGGGTCAGGAACATGGCCAGCGCCTGCGCGGTGGTTTTCGCGAGCGCCCGTGCCAGGCCCGGTGCGTCCCGGCCGTGGATGCCGGCGCTGTCCAGCGTGGAGCGGACGAGGCCTGCGAGTTGGTCGGCGGTCGGTGAGGGCATGGCTCAGCCTTTCGCCTTGACGGTGGTCGACCCGACCAGGGGGGCGCCGGTAAAGTAGCACTTGTGGGTCATGTCGGTAATGACCCCGCCGCCGCCCAGGCCGAGATCGACCTTGCCTTTGGCGTCGATTTCGCAATTGACACATTCGAGCTTGACGTCGCCCTTGACGGTGATCTTCAGGTCGGTCTCGCCGGCGATGTCGACACTGTCGTCCTGGTGCAGAGTCAGCACCGTCTTGCCGGTCGTCAGCACCAGCGCGCCCTGCTTGTCGATGGCCAGCGAGGTCTTGCCGTGCAGCGGCGCTTCGACCCGCCACTCGTTCTCTTCGTGCAGCGGTGGGCGCGCCTGATCGGAGTACAGCCGGCCGACGATCACTGCCCGGTTGGCGTCGCCGCCGACGTAGCTCAGCAGCACCAGATCGCCGACCGCCGGCGCGCTAACCATGCCGACGTGCGGTGTGGCGATCGGCACCTTGCGCAGTTCCAGATCGCCCTCGCGGAGCTTGACGTTGCAGTAGTGGTTGCAGGTGTCGCCTTCGCCGGCATGCGGAAAGACACTGGTGACCACGGCAATGTCGCCAAGTCGCAGGGCGCGCAGCTCGTCGCGGACGACGGCGCGGATGATCGCGATCGGATCGTTCATCCAGGGCTTTCTAGGTCTCGTTCTTCGTGTCGTCGAAGTCCTTCAGGGCGTCGGCATCGAATGACTGCGCACGCTTCAGCGACTTGCTTGCGTGGTTGAGGTGCTGCAGGCCGTTCAGCGTCGGATTGTCGAGTTGGCCGGTGATCGCCAGTCCGTTGATCTTCTGGAAGCGGCGCAGCCGCCGCTGCAGCGTGTCGTCGAAGACCTTGGCGTCGGTCACGGCGGGTTCGACGTAGCCGAGCTTTTCGAGCAGACCGTTGGCCTCGGCGATGTCCTGCCCTGCGACCCCGGGCCTTGTGAAATCGAATTCATAGATCGTTTCGCTATCGAGCTCCGTTCCCCACCGCCCTATGGCCTTGCCCGGGAGATCCGCCGCTGCGGCCGGCCAGATGCGGCGTGTGCCAAGAAAGGCCAGTTCCTGTTCGCCTTGCTTGCTCTTGCCGAGGCCGCGGATGCGCACCGGGTTGTTGAGCGCCATCTGCAGCAGGCGGATCTTGCCTGAGGTCTCCAGGTTGAGATGCACTTCCGTAGTCGCGTCAAGGCCGGCTTCGTCGAGCGGCAGTTGTTCGAGGCACAGCAGACCGTAGAGCTCCTTGCTGATCAGATCGAGGTCTGCCGGGTCGGGAACCTTGTCCACAAAGGTCGTCACATTGTCGATGACGCCGCGCGCTTCGCGCAGCGGGTTGACGACGCCTTTCTGATCGACCGCCTCGGCCAGCGCCTGGGTAAACTCTTCGGTGGTGACGACCTGCAGCATTTCGCCCGATGTTTCGACCAGAGCCTTGGCGGAGTCGGCCTGCTGCAGCAGATCCCGCGCCTGCAGCGTCAGGGAGGCGAGATAGAGCACGGTGAAGGCGAGCGCTTTGTCGACGGCGGGGATGACGGCTTTCGAGATGAAATCGGTGTCGCCCCGGTAGGCACGGATGCGCGCGATGCGCACCCAGCGTGGCGCCTGGCCGGGCCGTTTGGTTCCTTCGAGCGATTCCCGCAGCGATCGCAGCAATTGGGCGACGGTCGCGAAGGGGTTGTCTTGTGGCTCTGCAGCGGGTGCTTGAGAAGGAATGGCTTCGCTCATGGCAGTTGGCCTCCGGTGGTCGATGAGGTGGGAGTGCTGGTGGACGCCTTGGGGTCTTTGACTTCCCCTTTCAGCGCCTTGAGATCGTCTGCCAGAGCAGTCAGGTGCTCGTCGAGCCCGATCAACTCGTTGGGCGTCGGCAGGCTGCCGAGTATGCCCAGCGCTGCCTTGAGGGGGCCGCGTATGTGGACGATCTTGTCCACGATCGGTTGCACCACGCCGTCGCTTTGTCCGCACAGCTTCGCCACCTGGCCCAGGCTCTTGCCGTCGCCGAAGGCATCGAGACTGTCGGCGATCGCCTCGCAGCCAGCGGCGACCTCGGCGGCTTTCTCGAGGGGTTCTTTCAGGTTCGTGGTGGCTTGGGCGAGTCCCTCCAGGATTGTGATCAGGGATTCAATGGCGGCCCTGAGCTGCTTTTCGGCACGCAGTTGGCTGGCGATCTTCGGCGCCTGCCGAGCCGCGTCCGAACTCAACAGTGTCCCGAGACGCGTCGAAAAGTGGTTCAGGTCGGTAAAGACGCTTGCCGAGTCGCTCATCGCTATCCCTCGGAAAGAGACCGGAGTGGCTTCAATGGATCGAAATCAGCGAGATGCTGGAACAGCTTGCCGGCGCTCTCGGCCACTTCCTTCAGCGTCTTGAGGAACTCGAAGCCGTCGCGCAGCGCGCCGAGCAGCGGTGCCACTTGCTTCAGATCGATCCCGGTCAGCTCGCTGAGGAAATCGACGCCTTCGTCGACGCATTTCTGCAACAGGCCGGACAGACCGTCGGCGTCGCGCAGGACTTCGACGAGGTCCTGCGCCTTGGCCAGATCGAACTTGCCGACCGCCTGCAGCACACCACCGAAATCCGAGCCCGTCAGCCGTTCGGCCTGGAGCAGGATGCTTTTGCCGAGATCGGCGCCGCTGAGGTGTTCGAGCAGTTGCGGCTGGTGCAGCAGAGCGGTGGGCAGGCTGGCCGGATCGAGCAGCACGCTCGCTGCCGCCAGACTGCTGCCGGCCCAGGATTCCGCATCTGCTGCGACATCGGCATCGATCCGGCGCTGGAGACGTTCGGCCGGCCCGGGCAGGCGCCTGTATTCACGCAGGCGCAGCGTGTAACGGTAACGATCCGGATAGCCGGCTACCTGACGGACCTGCAGGTCCTCGATGAGAACTTCGGTCAACTCGCTGCCGATCAACACATCGGCGGCGAAGGGCAGGGGTTCGGCGGCGCTTCGCGCTGCGCGCAGTCGTTCGAGCCCGGACAGCGCCGCGGCGCCGAACAGCAGGCCATCGACGAAGACCGTCAGCGGGTCGCGGCCGAGGTCCTGGAAGATGCTGCCGTCCTGGCGTGGAACGTGCTGCTCGACGAGCGTTCGCGACTCCTCGGTGTGGACGTTCTGGACGCCGTTCAGCTCGATCTGACCGATGCGCACCGTCATCTCAGAACTCCATCCGGGTCACGAAACCGCGCCGACGACCGAGAAAGTGGCTGACCTGGCGAACGCGCAAGGAACGGGGTCCCAGCAGCAGGCCGGCGGCGGCATGTCGGGGAGGCACACCGACGAGCCTGACCCGGTCGCCGGGCTGCACGCCGGGTCTGCCGAGGACTTCGATCCGGCCGCGCAGCCAGCGTGCCGCCAGCACCCGCATCTGCGCCTCGGCCACGTGTTGCGCTGCCTCACCGCTGCGAACGGCGCCAAGGGTCAGGCGGCGCGGGGTTTTGCCGGTACGACCGACGGCAACCGCGCCCTGCGCGTCGATTGCCGCCTGGCCGCTGACCCCGGCCAGATCGCTCGCCAGCCAGCAGAACTTGTCGGCACCCTGGCTGCCTGCCGCACCTTCACCGAAAACCTCGACGCTGTCGTGGATCGGCGGCGTCGCCTGGATCTCGATCTGCAGCACATTCGTCGCAAAATCGAAAGCGTGTGCAGCACCGGGTTCGGCAGGGGTGACGAAATGCGCCTTGCCTTTGCTGTCGCCGAACAGGTCTGCGCCGCACCAGTCGGCAAGTTCGAGTACCTGCCGCAAGGCGCCCGGACGGCGGGTCAGCAGGTACGTTGGAAGATTAAAGCCCTTCGTGACGCGGCCGGCGGTGACCCCTGCCCGTTGCAGGACGTCCTTGATCACGAAATCGACGTCGACGTTTTCGTAACTGGCTTCGGTTTCGAGGCAGGCCAGCTTGTGGAGATCGTCATAGGCAGTGACGTGTTGGCCGGTGGTTTCGATGCGCACCGTATCGACCGTCCCGGTGAACACTTGCTGCAGACCGTCGCCAGCATCGAGTTCGACGCGCAGCGGGTCGCCCGCTTGCGGCGCGGGGGCCTCCGGGTCGCCGAACCGCAACTCGCAAACACCACTGGCACCATCCATGCCGAGCCGAACGAGCAAAGACAGCAACTGCCGCTCGTTCCTGGCCGCGTCGCTGCTCGCGGTCTGTCGGCCGATCTCGACGCGGTAGGCCAGCGCAGCGGTCATCGCTCAGATTTCCAGCCCGTGGCGGCGCGCTGACGAACGCAGGACCTCGGTCAGTGCGTCGGCGAGAGCCGTCGGATCGAGGCTCACGCTCGCGTCGTCAGCACGTAGAGCGACCGTGACGTTGAACGTGTTGCGTACCAGGCTGGGTGATTCAATGCGCTCTGACGCGGAAGTGGCGGAAGTATCGAGCCTGGCCTGGGTAAGCCGATAGGCTTGTTCGAGTGAGGGCTCGACGGCACCAGCCAGCCGCCTGGCAGCCGTCTGCAAGTGGTTTCCCGGCCCGGGGGGCTTCGCCGCCTCGGCGGTGGCGAACGATGGTTCGGGGGCCAGGGCCTGCCGGGGGCGGAGAGGAATTGCCAGCGACCGGTGTGAATCCGGCGCCGGGTTGACGGGCTGCGAACGGTCTGCCAAGGATGCGACGGGTGGAGTGACTGCGGCGTCTGTCGGTTGGTGACTATCGCCAGACGGCATCGCAGCCGTGGGTACCTGCGGGTGTTGGTCCGGTCGCAAGGCGTGCGCTTCCGTAGGAGCCGCGGCAGCGTCGTTGCAGGCGGATGAAGCGGGCGATTCGCCGAGCGGGGACGGAGTTTGCCGGGGGCGAAGGGAAATTGCGAACGTCCCGTGTGAATCCGGTTGCGGGCCGAGGGGCTGCAAACGGTGTGGCGAGGCGGCGGCGGGTCGAGCGGTCTCAGCGTCTGGCGTCTGGCGGCCATCGCCGGACAGCATCCTGGCTGCTCGCGTTTCCGGATGTTCGCCAGGTTGGATGGGCCACTCGACCGCTGGAAATTCGGCAGCGTCGTGCTGACCGGAGACAGGGAATGATTCGGCGAGCGGAGCAGGGCGGTTGAAGTGGGGGCGCGTGCTGGCAGGACCCGCCGAGCGATCAGTCCCGACCTGGGGCGAGACGGATTGCGGGGTCGAGGAAGCGAACTGAAAAGCCTGCTCGAAGCGGGTTCCCTGCAGCGCCGTCGGTAGGGCACCTGGCGACAAGCAGCCCGGCTCGGCGCGATCGACCACTCTCTGCGGGAATTCTCCTTGCTCGACAGCCGGCGCACCGGGCTGTACCGAATCGACAGCGCCGCGCAACGGGGCGCTGGAGAAACCCGCAGCAGGTGGTCGCGCGATTGCTCGGCGCGCCGGCTCCGTCCGGTTCAGCGCCGGAAAAGGAAGCGCTGCCGATTCAGACGATCCTCTGTCGGCCGCCTCTTCCAGCCGATCTGCATCGAGTTCCACGCCGAGGAGCGCTTGCGCATCGCGCAACAGCGCTTCCAGCGGCGCCAGCAACTGGCGCTCGATGTCGGCCGAGCGGGCGATGGATGGCATTCAGTCGTCCTCGATCCGAATCACGGTCGCATCCGGGTGATCCGCAAGGCGCGCAACACGGGTCGGCGCGGCGGATTCACTGGCCGCGGTCCGATCGAGCAGGCGCAACAGGCGGTCCATTTCCACCGCCGGCGTCGCCCAGACCTGCGTCGGCGTCCAGCCGAGGGCGCGACACAGCCGGAGCGTGATGCGGTCGGCTTCGGGCGTATCGGGAATGCCATCGGCAAGCTCTTCGGGGGAAACAACGTTCAAGGCGACGACGGCCTCGAGCAGGGAACGCGTCGCGCCGGAATCCAGTTCGTCGAGCGCACGCGCCGGTTCGACGGTGACCACGCTCGTCTCGAGCATTGCCCGCAGGTAAGCGCCGAGATCGAAGCGCTCGCCGTCCGCACCGGCCCTGCGGCATCGCGACATGGCCCGGAAGCGCTCGCCACTGGTCCACGGCCGCAGGTGGAGCCGAACGCCGCCGCAGTCGTACCAGCCGCCACCGAGTGCTGCCGGCGACGTTTCGCCGCCACTCGCCCACCACAGCGCCAGGGGCGCAAAGCGGGTCTGCGCATCCTCGGCAACGCCGCTGTGCGCCAGGACGCGACGGCTGAGCTCGCGTGTATCCAGGGTCAGCCCGTGCGCCGTCGGTACGACGCACTCGTCGAGCGCAGCCAGGTGCTCCCGCAAGGGCCACGGTCGCAAGTCGACTTCTGCTCCGGCGGCTGAGCGCGCGTTCATTGCCTTGTCGAAACCCTGAAAATCGGTCGCGTAAACCAGGCCATCGATGTCGATGACGTGATCCGCTGCCGGCACTATTCTTCGCGAACCCGGGTGGCGCTGAAGGCGTAGGTGGTGACCGCCGTGCCGCCGGCGTCCATGCCGAATGACTTGCCTTCGACGTAGCAATCGTCGAAGGACAGCGTCCGCCGTGGTGCATCGGCAGCCGGGTCCTTCTTCAGATTGGCCACCAGTTGAAAGCTGCTCTGCTGGGCAAGATGCGTGTCGAGAACGAATGTGGCCGATTTGACGACCAGTTCGCCCTGGACGATGCGCAGGCCGAAGCTGACATCCACCCGTTCGCCGCTGCCGACGGCGCGGATATCCTCACGTTCGGTGACGACGCGGAAAGCCAGCGACTGCAGACCTTCGACCGCAGCGCCATCGATCAGAACGCTGCTACGGTTGGCGACAAAGATCGCTGTCATGGCGATTCACTCCTCAGACCTGGACGAAAATGGTGGCGTAGATGAAGTCGATCGCCCGCACCGGCCGCACCGCGATGTCGACCCGCACGATGCCCTGCGCGAAATCGGCCGGCGACGAATGGACATTGGCCGTGAAGGCCGGCTCCTTGCCGTCGGCGGAGCGCACCAGTGCCCCCTCCTTTTCCATCTGGACGAGGAACTCGATCAATTTCTGCTTCAGGGCGCCCCGGCCGTCCTCGCTGTTGAGGCGGCCGATGAACATCTCGCCGAGCATCCGGACGCCGCGTACTGCCCGGTCGGCGATCCGCCGCACGCTGATCTGATCGCCATCGGTGGTGATGCCGCGCAGGACGATGACGCCACGCCCGCGCTGCTCGACGACCGGCACCACCGAACTCGACAGCAGGCTGCCTTGCTCTTCGAGCGGCAGCGCGCGGCTCAGGCTGCCCATTCCGGAGAGGGTCTTGAAGGTTGGCGACTCGAAATAGTCCAGGCTGCCAATGCGACCCGCGACCGCGCCGGCGACGCCATGCGGAGCGAGCAGGACGAAGCGCTCCGAGAGCAGGGCCGGCGCCATTTTCTTCGCGTCGGTGTCGCCTGCGGTCGGAGGAACCTGGCCGAAACCGACACGACCCTGGCTGTTGCTGCTCATCTGATTGCAGTGGGCGATGACCGCGCTGTAGATGCGCGTCACGCTGTCGACATTGCCGAAGTCCTGCACGGCGGCCAGTACCATGTCGACGTCGGACTCGTTGCCCAGGTGCTGCAGGGCATTGACGTAATCGGCCTCACCGGCATCCTTGCCGGCAGCCAGAACATACTCGCCGGCAGCCGGCGCTTCGCCGGGATTGCCGGGTCCGCCGGCACGGATCACGGCAGATGCGGCCTGGAGCGATTCGGCCAGCTTCGTGTGGTCGAGACCGCGATGGACCTCGATCGCATCGCCGACCGGCGGCCTGATTTCCAGATCGAACTTCTCTGCACGATGGCTGACCAGCACGCGGAAACCGTTTGCCCAGGTGCCGGCAGCGCGCGCTTCAAGCTTGAAGGTCTTGCTCTTGCCGATCGCCAGATCGACGCTGGCCTTGCTGGCGACCGAGGACTTCAGCGGCACGATGACCAGTTCGAAGACGCCGTTGGCCAGCGCCTGGCGGGCCTCCGGCAGGCTGTACGCCGAGGCCGCGCCGCAGACCTCGACAAAGCGGCTCCAGCTCGATGCCCGCACGGTATTGCTGTCGGCGGGGACCTCGTTTTCGGTGATTCCGATCAGTCCCAAGACCCCGGAAGGAGACAATTGCGGAGGAACGACCTCCTTGACGACCGTGACTTGTACACCCGGGATGATGCGCGCCATGCTTTTTTCCTCCACTGAGAAACGGGAAACATCGGTGTCAGTTCAGGGGCAAAACAAGCTGCGAAACCGCCGGGCTGGCTTGCTCGCTTTCTCACGGGCCGAGATGGCATGGTAGCGGCGGGATTTGACCCTATTCAAGCACTGGTTACTGCGTGTGTCAACACAGGATTGAAGAGCAGTTCTCCCTGTTGATCAAGGTCTATTGACCATAGCTTGCCGAAAAGACCGGACTGCCGGCGAACACAAGCATCTTGCTCAAGCGCAAAATGAGGTCTTCCAGCGCTGACTGCTCGCGCCAGTCTATTGCCGGCAACAGCAAACACGGAGGGATCAACCATGCGCTTCCTGCGGTCGCTTTGTTTCGGCCTGCTCGTCCTCACCGCGACGGCCGGCTACGCCGACGATACCCTGCTCTGCGTACAGGGCAAGTCCTTCGTTCCGGAACACGAATTCGTCCAGACGCGGCAGTTGCGCTTTACCGCCGACGGGCCGCCGCTGGGCGACCTGCTGCCGCTGCTCGCCGGCCGCGGCGTGCGCGAGAAGCTGTGGCCCGAACTCGCTGCCGATCAGGTGCAGGTGATGCCTTTCGACGCTGCACTCTGCGGCAGCGAACCGACGGCCGAACTGACGCTTCGTTACACCGCCGACGACCTCGCTGTCTTTGAACGGGAACGTAACCGCGGTCCCAGCGAGCAGCCGCGCCTGCGCAGCGCCGAGGCGAAACCGGCCGCCGCCCGTACGGCACCACCCGGGACGCCCGACAACGCCCGGCGGCACGACTGGGTTCGCCTCTACTTCGCAACCAGCCGCCGCGCGACCGGCGCCGACAGCGCCGCGCAGGCCTTCGGCAAGGAACGCAGCGACCGCGTCAGCCTCGGCGCCGTCGAGGTGTCGATTCCCTTCGATCACCGCTGGGCGAGGCTCGAAAGCCCGTCGCTGCTGCGCCTCGAGTGGGATGCCAACCCGCAGCGGCACGTCGTCCTCGCGCCCGCGCTGACGCGCCTGGAGGCGAAGGACTGGCAAGCCGAGATCGCACGCCGGGCCGGCGCTTTCGACAAACCCGGCGTGCTGCTCTTCGTGCACGGTTACCAGAACTCGTTCGCCGACGCCGCCAAGCGCGCCGCGCAACTGGCCTACGACCTGGCCTTCACCGGGCCGACGGTGCTCTTCAGTTGGCCCTCGGATGGAGAATTGCTGGCCTACGTCCGCGATGAGGAGGACGCACGCAACGCTTGGCGGCAGATGGCCGACCTGCTCGACCAGCTCAGCCGTCTCGGCCCCGGCGTGCCGGTGTACGTGATCGCGCACAGCATGGGCAACCGCATCCTCACGCAGGGCCTCGCCGAACTGCTGCGCCGCCGCCCCGACGCCGAACGCGCTTTCCGGCAGGTGATCCTCGCCTCGCCCGACATCGGCCGCGAGGAATTCCGCCAGCGCTGGGTGCACGACCTGGCGACCGCGAGCGTGCCGCGCTTCACCCTCTACGCCTCCGACCAGGACCTGCCGGTCGCGCTTTCCGCCTGGCTGCACGGCGAACCCCGCCTCGGCGCCGGTGGCGCCAACATCGTCGTGTTCAACCGACTCGATTCGATCGACGCGAGCGCCATCACCCGCGAGTGGTTCGGCCTCAGCCACAGCTACTTCGGCGACAACGACAGCGTGCTGAGCGACCTCTTCGTGCTGATCCATCAGGGCACCGAGCCGGATAAACGGCCGCGGCTTCGCGCGGTCAGCGGGGGCAAAGGGAAGTATTGGGAGTTCCGGCGATGAAGGCGAAGTACCTGATGATCGCCGCGATCGTGATCGCGGCGAGTGGGCTGCCGGTGGAAGGAGTGCGGGCGCAGAGCGCGGACTTGAGCGTTCAGGTCGCTGAGCTTTATCGGCAAGGGCGTTATCGGGAAGCGATCCCGATCGCGACGCGAGCGCTACAGCAGGACGAGGCACAGTTTGGCATCGAGCACCCGAGTACCGCCACCAGTCTCAGCCACCTGGCGAGTCTATACCAATCGATGGGCCGCTACGAAGACGCGCTGCCCTTGTACCGCCGGGCTCTGGCGATCCGTGAAAAGGTGCTCGGGCCCGAGCATCCCGATACCGCCACCAGCCTCGACAGACTGGCGTGGCTGTACCAATCGCTGGGCCGCTACGAAGACGCGCTGCCCTTGTACCGCCGGGCTCTGGCGATCCGTGAAAAGGTGCTCGGGCCCGAGCATCCCGATACCGCCACCAGCCTCGACAGCCTGGCGTGGCTGTACCAATCGCTGGGCCGTTACGAAGACGCGCTGCCCTTGTATCGCCGGTCGCTGGCGATCCGCGAAAAGGTGCTCGGGCCCGAGCACCCCGATACCGCTACCAGCCTCAACAGCCTGGCGTGGCTGTACCAATCGCAGGGCCGTTACGACGACGCGCTGCCCTTGTACCGCCGGGCGCTGGCGATCCGCGAAAAGGTGCTCGGGCCCGAGCATCCCGATACCGCCACCAGCCTCAACAGCCTGGCGTGGCTGTACCAATCGCTGGGCCGTTACGACGACGCGCTGCCCCTGTACCGCCGGTCGCTGGCGATCCGCGAAAAGGTGCTCGGGCCCGAGCACCCCGATACCGCCACCAGTCTCGACAGCTTGGCGTGGCTGTACCAATCGCTGGGCCGTTACGAAGACGCGCTGCCCTTGTACCGTCGGTCGCTGGCGATCCGCGAAAAGGTGCTCGGGCCCGAGCATCCCGATACCGCCATCAGCCTCAACAGCCTGGCGTGGCTGCACCAATCGATGGGCCGTTACGACGATGCGCTGCCCTTGTATCGCCGGTCGCTGGCGATTCGCGAAAAGGTGCCCGGGCCGGAGCATCCGGATATTGCCAAGAGCCTCAACAGCCTGGCATGGCTGTACCAATCGATGGGCCGTTACGACGACGCGCTACCTTTGTACCGACGCGCCGTCCGAATCGTCGCAGCTGCTGACATTTCCGACCCGATCCGGGAGCACGGCGCCATCGCACATCTCGCGCTGGTCTCGGCCAACCTCGCCTACTTCCTCGAAAAGCATGCCGGCCAGTCGAGCCTCGATGAAGCGATCTTCTACTATAAACTCTCGGTTAACACTCGCCAGCGGATGCGGGCCGGCACGCGTGGGCTTGACAAGGCGATCCGCGACTCCTTCACTGAAAAACTGGCAGGGCCGTACCGGCGGCTCGCTCGCTTGCTGATCGAGCGCGGACGGATTGCCGAGGCCGAACGGGTGCTGCTGCTGCTCAAGGAGTCCGAGCTCACCGAGTTCCTGCGCCGCAACGGCGGCAGCGACCAGCGCGGCGAGCAACTAGTGTGGGCTCCCGAGGAAGAGCAATACCGGCGTGATCTCGAACGTGTGGCCACCGAGTGGCGCGAGTATGAATACCGTCGGCGCGAGCTCGATGAACTCGTCAAGGGCAACAAGATCACGGCGAACGGCAGCGAAGTTGTCGAACACGACGCCCAGCGCAACCAGCTCGAACGGCGGACGGGCAGCATCATGGCCGAGGCGACGGCGCGCTTCGTCGAGGCCAGCCGTCGCGCCAACGAAACGCGGATCAAATCCTTCGACAGCGCGCGCACCGGCCTGTCGACCAAGCTCGGCGAGATGCAGCAGCGCGCAAGCGGCGGCCTGCGCACCGCCGGTCTGGTGCTCCTGCCCGACGCCAGAGGTCTGACGCTGATCGTCACCACCGACGAGGGCGCGGTGCCGCTGCTGCGCGAGGTCAGTGAAGCCGAACTGAACACGCTGGTCAGTAGCCTGCGCACGGCGATCGCCAGCCAGAAGGACTACCGGCAGCCCGCCGAGGCGCTCTACCGCCACCTGATCGAGCCGGCCGAAGCGCAACTCGGCAAGCAGGCGGCCATCCGGCAATGGGCGATTCTGCCCTACGGCAGCCTGCGTGACCTGCCCTTTGCGGCGCTGATCAACCCGGCCGACGGCAAGCACCTGATCGAGCAGTACGCCTTGGTGACGTTGACCGCCGACGGCAGCGGCCGCTTCGAGGGGCTAGAAACGATCCCGAGGGCACGCTGGCAGGGCGTCGCGCTCGGCGCTTCGCAGCCCGACCCGGAGTTCGGCAACCTTGCTCTGCCCGGAGTTCTACGCGAGGTGTGTGGCGTCGTTCGCGACCAGCAGGCCGGGCCCTGCCGCTCCGGCGAAGGCGTCGTTGCCGGGCAGCGCTACCTCGATGCCGGGTTCACGCCAGAGATCCTGCGCCGCCTGATGAGTCCCGGCGGCGGCGCAGGACCGAGCTTCCTGCACATCGCCACGCACTTCAAGGCCGAGAAATCGCTGCTCCTGCTCGGCGACGGCAGCAAGCTGCGCGCCGCCGACATCGTCGCCTGGACGCCTCGCCTTGGGCAGTACGATCTGATCGCGCTGTCGGCCTGCGACTCGGGAGTGACCGAAGCGGCCGTCGAATCGCTCGGCGCGATGTTCCGTTCGCAGGGCGCCAAGGCGGTTCTGGCGACGCTGTGGCCGGTCGCCGATGTCGGTGCCGCACCACTGATGGTCGAGTTCTACCGCCAGCGCGGCGAACGGCAGGCGATGAGCAAGGCCGAAGCGCTGCGCCAGGCGCAACTGGCGATGCTGGGAGGCCAGCTGCAAGCCGGGAAGCCGGGAATCGACCTGCGCCATCCGTATTTCTGGGCGCCCTACGTGTTGATGGGCAACTGGTTGTGACGGCGAGTCGCTTGGGTCGGCGGCGAAAAAGCCCTCTCTTTTGTCTGGCCACCGCAAGCCCGATGGCTGACCACGGCAGTCGAGGGGCGATTGGCGACGCTCTGGAAGGGGTGTCGGCGGCCCACGCCGATGAAGACCGGGGCGGGTAGCGGGCAAGCATCCATTGCACCGACGGCCCTGTCGGAGAATTCAGATCACCACGAGATGATGGCTTTTTGCCTCAGGAACGGCTTGCCGCGGGACCGCACGATCCAGCGTCACCAGGCAGCCGCCTTGCTGCACCGCCAGTGCCAGCAGATAAACGTCGGCCACCTGGCGGGAGCCGAGTACGGCATTCCAGGCAATCCGGCCGCTATCGAGGATGCTCACGGCGTCCGGCCAGAAAACGTGATGGCTGGTCGCCGTCGCCGCGGCGAGACGTTCGGCTATGGCCCCGGCCGGCAGTGCGTTCGGGTAGCCGGGTTGCGACATGATCCGGATACAACCGTTCTCGGTCAGCGGGCACGACGCCCAGCCCGACTGAATGTTCTCCAGCAGCCAGGCCATGGCTCTGGTGTGATGCAGGTGGTCGCTGTCCAGCAGGGCGATCAGCACATTCACATCGAGCAAGGCGCGCATCAAACGCCTTCCTCGTCTCTCAGTTGGTCTACCTGCTCGTTGGTGACCACTTTCCCCCGTGACGGGAACGGGCGGAAACCGTGGACGGCCGCCGGCTCGCTGGTGCTGCTGGTCGTCGATGGCGGCGATTGGGTCAGGGCTTGTCGCAAGAGATGCGAGATCACCCGGCCGGCCGTCGTCCCGCCACGCCGGGCAAGCTCCTTGGCAGCCAGCAGAACATCGTCTTCGATATCGAGTGTGGTACGCATGAGCATTCTCCTTACGAGTGATGCATTGATGCTAACGCATCAGAAAACTGCAAGCAAGCAACGATACCAAACCCGATGGGATCATGGATCACAGCTGTGGTTTGATCATGCCAACCGACGATTCCCAGCTTTCACGCCAGGTCGTGCGTCAGCGGTACAAAGGAACTGGCCAGATTGACATGGGGAGAAAAGCGCGGCGATACTTCGCGAGGGATCGTTGAATTTCCTATCCTTTCATGAGCCGGTCAGGGTGGGACCGGCAAGGAGCAGGCGGGGCGACAGGAAAGCGGAACGTCGGTATCATGACGGAAAGCCGGGAGGAGTGAACATGGATCGAGTGCATCTCTGGTTGGGCAGCGTGCTGACGATGCTTCCCCTGGTGGCCCTGGCCGGCGGGAACGAGCCGACCCTCTTTCAGATTCGCGAGGGCGACCAGATCGGCCTCATTGACCGCGGCGGCAAGGTAATCGTCCCGCCGGAGTTCCGGGAGGCACCCACCATCGGCAACCCCCTGATCCGCGTCCGCAAGGGGACGCGCACCGCGTACTATGCCCACGACGGAACCCTCGCCATTCCGCCCCAGGAGGAACTGACCGAACCCTACGCCGAAGGGCTCACTCCGGCGCTCCTCAAGGACGAGGGCAGCAAGCGGCTCTGGGGCTATGTGGATGCTCGCGGTACGGTGGTCATTCCGCAGCGCTTTCAGGCCGCGGATGTCTTTTTTTCGCGAAGGCATGGCCCGCGTGTGGAGTGACGGCAAGTTCGGGTTCATCGACCGCAGTGGCCGGCAGGTGATCACTGCCCGCTTCGACAGCGCCGAGGATTTTTCCGACGGCCTCGCCCTCGTTCGGGAGGGGGAGAAGCGCAAATTCATCGACAAGACCGGAAAGACCGTCCTGGAGGCGAGCTGGGAGCGGGTTTCCGCATTCGGCGACGGATTGGCGGCGGCCAAGGACGGCAAGCTCTGGGGTTATGTGGACAAGAGCGGCAAGTGGCTCATCGCCCCCCGCTATTCCTATGCGAGGCCGTTCTGGAACGGCCTCGCCGCCGTCACCGACGGCGGCCGCAGCCTGTGGATCGACCGGCGCGGCACCATCGTCTGGCAGACTCAACCTTGAACCACCCCTTTACGGAGACTCCCTTGAAAGCACGCCATCTGGTTGCCATCGCCCTGCTTGCCCCTTTCGCCGCCGGCACCTTTGCCAATGACGCCCTGCGCACCCTGCTGGAGGATTCGAAAGCCAGCGGCAAAGGCGTGAACCTCTACGTTAACGGACAGACCATCCCCGCCGTGGTGGTGGCAGTCGATGATCGCTACGTGCTTGCCCGCAGCCAGTCCCAGGGAACGATTGTCATCCGCCTCGAGCGCCTCGATGGCGCCTCCGGTTTCGTCAGCGGCGAGCGAAAGGCCCAATAGCTACTCTGGCCGGCCGCCAGGGCGCGGAACTCGGCGCTGACGCAGGCCTTGCGGAGCACGGCGGCGCCTTCGTCGGCGGATACCACGGCGCCGTCCTTGCCGAACAGCGAGGGCATGTAGACGGTGAAGCCGGCATCGCGCACCCAGCGGGCAAATCGGGTGATGTGCGGGCTGATGCCGGGCATTTCGGCCAGGACGATGACGGCCGGCCCGCTGTCGCTGACGAAGAGGCGCTTGGCCTGGTCGTCGAAGCTCGGTTCGCGGAGGGCGAAGTCGCTCAGGGGGGCGTCCTGCAGCAGGGTTATGTGGGGCATGGTGTTCTCCGTGATGGCGACAAGCGGTGGATGTCCGACGGCGATGCGCCGTTGAGGTACTTGATGTCCGCTCTCGCTGGAGAACGACTGGCCTTCGGCGCCGGTAATGATCGCAGCGGCGATGCGGCGCCCCGCCTGATGGCTTGGCGAATCCGGTGGGCCGAGGATTGGATGGCCGGGCACCCTTAACGTCGGGGATCGATGCCCGGCCCGCTGGCTAACGGCCGTAGGTGCCGGTCAAGATAGCCTTGCCGAGGCTGTTGGCATGAACCATGTAGCCGACGAGTGCCGTGCTGCCGTTGGCTGGCAGCTCAAGCTTCTCAACCTTGAGGGCATGGAGCGTGAAGTGGTAGTTGTGCGGGCGGTCCCCGATCGGTGGACACGGGCCTCCCCATCCGGGGCCGCCGAAATCGGTTTTCCATTGGGTCGCTCCCTCCGGCAGGCCAACGCCATCCGGTTTTCCCGCTCCGAATGGCAATAGTCGACTGGTTGCGGGGATGTCGATGACAACCCAGTGCCACCATCCGCTACCGCCTGTCGGGGCATCGGGATCGTGCACCAGCAGCGCAAAACTCTTCGTTCCTGCCGGCGGATTCGACCATTCGAGTGCTGGCGAGAGATTCCCGCCAGAACAACCGAATCCATTGAGGACATGCTTCTCGGCCAGTGTTCCTTGATGGACGAAGTCTGCGCTTTTCAGGGAGAACGGTTCCGCAGCCTGCCCCGTCGACAGGAGCGCGACGGAACAGACGGCAAAAAGATGTTGACGCATGTAGCTACCCTTTCCTTGTTTCAAGTGATCAATGATTCCGCACCAATGCAGACCGCTTCGACGCGGTTGCCGAAGGGTCGTAGAGAAAGGCGCCGAAGTGGTTGGCGCGATACTGCGGTCGGAGGCCGGGGCGCCCTTGTCCGGGCCTCCGTGGGTGAGTCCGACGTGGTCGAGTACGAACATGGCGAGTGTCTCCAGGAATAACGGTGATGGGTATCATACAGGCACCGTTCAGCGGTTGCGCGCTTTGATGGCCCTCAGGATTCAGGGTGAGGAGGCAGTCGATGAAGGGCTGGAGCGGCTCGCTGCGGGGGGCGCCGTTCAGCGTGACGATGTAGTACGAGCGATCCGAGACGACGCTTTGCGGCGCGGGCTGGACGAGGGTGCCATCTTTTGGCCAGCCCCTCCCGCAGGCAACCCAGCCCCTCGCGGACGTAGGCCAGGCCTTCTCTGCTGGTGCGGACATCAAGCACCTCAGCCAGTCGACGCCAATGAAGGTGCGCGAGTTTTCCCGGTTCGCCGTCACGGTCACCAACCAGATCGAGAATCTGGGCAAAGTGGTGGTGGCCGCTCTGTACTGACGACAGCAGTTTCGGCATGGAACAGCCAAGCGTGAAGCACAAGGCCGGGCGGCCAGCAAGATCGATGAAATCGGGATGGATTCTGTAACCGAATCGAACGTCGAGCGTTATTCAATTCCGTGTGGCCCAACAGAAAGGTTATCCATGTACTCGAAACGTCGTATCACGGTAGCGGCACTATCCCTGATCGTGCTGTCAACGCTGTCCGTTGCTGCGCCCGCAAGCGGACTGATCTCAAGCAAGGTCGAACTGACCACGAGCAATGACAATGTACAGGTCACCGATTTGCGTGCCGTACAATCTGACCGCCTGCTCCGTGTTCAAGCCGAGCTCACCAATTTCTCCCCGTATAACCAGCAGGTCTATTACCGATTCAAGTGGCTGGACAAGAACGGTTTCACGGTATGGGATGACGAGCCGTGGAAACCGATGATTGTCTACGGAAGCCAAAGGCAGATCATCAACGTCAGCCCGCCATCACTGTTCGCCACCGACTTCCGCCTGGTTCTGCACTCTTCGCAGCGCTAGAGGTCTGCTTCGTAACACAATTTCCCCAGGAAATCAGCCGTAGGTTGGGCTGAGCTTGCGAAGCCCAACAGCCCCCGCGATAGCGCGCGCGCAGGACGTTGCGCGACGGGCGCCTTCCCGCCTCGGCCAATGATGGCCGTTTTTGTCCCGCGATTGTCCCGGTGCGGCATCGTTCATTTGCTCGCCTGGCCTTACGATGGCGGCACGTCAAACGAAGGAGGTCTGGAAATGTCCGAAAATGATGTCGTCAGGGGTCGTCGTGCAGCGCTGGTGGTGATCGATGTGCAGGAGTCGTTCCGGCACATGCCCTTCTGGTCCGAAGCCGATCTGCCGGCGTTCAGGGAGGCCTTGCTGCGCCTCGACGCCGGTTGCCGGAAACGCGGGGTGCCGGTGGTACATATTTTTCACGTCGGTCAGGCCGGGCCGTTCACCGAGGCCTCGGGATATGTGCGCGCGCTCGACTGGCTGCCCGGTTCGCCCGACGTGTGCTTCTTCAAGCACACGCACAATGCCTTCTCGGACACCGGCCTCGACCTGTGGCTGCGCCGCCGCGGCATCGAGCGCCTGATCATCGCCGGCATCCGCACCGAACAATGCTGCGAGACGACGACGCGGGTCGGCTCCGACATCGGCTACGAGGTCGATTTCGTCAGCGAAGCGACGCTGACCTTTCCGATGACGCATCCGGTCAGCGGCCGCAGCTACTCGCCGGCGGAGATCAAGGAACATGCCGAACTCGTGCTGGCCGGGCGCTTTGCGCGCATCGTCAGCGTCGACGATTGCCTCGCCGCGCTGGGAGAAGGACATGCTTGAACTGCGCCCGAACTGCGAGTGTTGCGATCGCGATCTGCCGCCCGACTCGCCGGCGGCGATGATCTGTTCCTTCGAATGCACCTTCTGTGCCGATTGTGCCGACACCCGGCTTGCCGGGCGTTGTCCCAACTGCGGCGGCGAGTTGCTGCGCCGGCCGATTCGCCCGGCGGACAAGCTGGCACGCTACCCGGCGTCGGCGCAACGGGTCCGCAAGCCCTGCGCCGGCAGCGACCTGCCTGCCACTGCAACGACCGCGGCACAGGCCTGAGCGCATGCGTCCGCGCGATCTCGCTCTCGCCCTGTTGGTGGTCGTCGTCTGGGGTGTCAACTTCGCGGTCATCAAGACCGGCGTCGCCGAAGTGCCGCCGCTGTTGCTCGGCGCCCTGCGCTTCCTGCTCGCCGCCTGCCCGGCGGTGTTTTTCCTGCGCGCGCCGAAAGTGCCCTGGCAGCTCTACCTCGCTTACGGAATGACCATTTCGGTCGGGCAGTTCGCGTTCCTGTTCTCGGCCATCCACGTCGGCATGCCTTCCGGGCTCGCTTCGCTGGTGCTCCAGTCGCAGGCGTTTTTCACGATGCTCTTCGCCGCCCTGTGGCTCAAGGAGGGCTGGCGCAGCAGCCAGCTCGTCGGGCTGCTGCTGGCGGCCTGCGGTCTGGCGCTGATCGGCTCGGCGCACGGCGTGTCGATGCCGCTGCTCGGCTTTCTGCTGACCGTCGCCGCGGCGTCGCTGTGGGCGGCCGGCAACATCGTCACGCGTGCGGTCGCCGCTTGCGGGCCGATCAACCAGCTCGCCTTCGTCGTCTGGGCGAGTCTCGTGCCGCCGCTACCCTTTCTCGCGCTGTCGCTGCTGATCGAGGGCCAGCCGGCGATGGCTGCCGCGTTGAGCGACTTCAGCCTGCGTTCCTTCGCCGCCGTCGCCTACCTCGCCTGGGCGGCGACGCTGCTCGGCTACGGCTTGTGGACGCGCCTGCTGTCACGCTACCCGGCCAACCAGGTGGCGCCGTTCAGCCTGCTGGTGCCGGTGGTCGGGCTGACGACCGGCTGGCTGGTGTTCGACGAAGTGCTGCGGCCGGTGCATCTCGCCGGCGGCGCGCTGCTGATGCTCGGCCTGGCGGTCAATCTGTTCACCACCCGCCTGCTTGGCTGGGCGAGGGCGCGGCCATGACGCTGTCGGTCTGGTTCGTCCTCACGCCGGCTGGTCGTCTACCAGCGCCGCGGCGGCAACGATCCGCAGCTCTCGCCGTGGCTCGCCCACCGCAACCACCTGCACCCCGCCGTCCATCGCGCGCAGGACGCGATCGCGCAGGATCCCGCGCGTTCGTGGTCGGTCGACGAGCTTGCCGCGCAGGCGCATGTCAGCGCCCGCCATCTGACACGCCTGTTTGCCGAGCACGCGGGCATCAGTGTCGTCGGGTATCAGCAGCGGCTGCGCGTCGCGCGGGCGCGCGAACTGCTCGCCGAGCGGCAACTCTCGGTCGAGCGAGTCGCCGAGCTGGCCGGCTTTGCCTCGGCTCGCGATTTCCGGCGGGTCTGGCAACGCCATGAAGGCGGCACGCCGAGCACGCTTCGCGCTACGGGCGGGCGAGGCAGCACCCTCGGCGATCGCCAGCCGTCCTGAGCGACTCGCTGAGCAGGCTCTACGGCTATCCGCTGCGCGAAGTGGGTGAGCATGGACAACGCTGGTTCATGCCCCCCTGGCAACAGTAGCCAGCCCGGAGCAGTCGTCAAGGTCCGCGGGCGCGTTCTCGGACGTCGATACCGCGCTAGAAGCCGCTTGCACGCTGGGCATGTAATCGAAGTCGGCAACCAGGATATGGTTGTAGAACCAGCCGTTGATCAGGAACTTCACTTCCTCGGCGATCTCGTCGAGAGTCATCTGCTTGGCGTTCTCCAGCAGATCAAAGAGCATCCGGCGAAACTTCCGGTGCAACTTCTGATGCGCCTCAAGGCCGGGGTAGTGGCAGGCAATCATCAACTGCTCTTCTTCGTGCAGATGCACCTTGACGTATTCAGTCAGGATCGCCAGTGTTTTCAGCACCCTGATCTGGTCACCATCGCCTCTGAAGGTTGCGGCAAGATCGAACAGTTGTCGGTGCTGCGCATCGATTGCCGGTACACCCACCTCGATCTTCGATGACCACTCTGCCAACTCAAATTTCATGCTTTGCTCCAACTGTTGTGAAGGGGTGACTCGACCGTCTCACGAGGGTATCGGGCGTGTTGCCATATCGATCTGTTCGGAAAGGGTCAGCCATTGCTCTTCCAAGGCAGACAACTCCACTGCGATCTGGTTCAGTCGGCGGCCGCTGTCGGCCAGTTCCTGTGCCGACAGCGGTGTCGACAATTGCGCTTCGAGAGCGTGCTGTTCCTTCTGTAGGTCGAGCAGGAGCTTTTCAATATGTCCCTGCTCACGCTGCAGTGCTTTCAGCTTGCCGGGAGCAACGATGTCACCCGCAAGCGACACACGCTTGAGCGGCTCTTTCGCGATTTTCAGGGATTCCCGGAGGTTTTCCCGGCTGCGTTTCGCCTCGTCGAGCAGATAGCGTTGATAGTCGTCGAGGTCGCCGGTAAAGTCCTCCATGCCACCGCGGGTGACGAGCCAGAATTCGTCGCACACCGATCGGAGCAGAGAACGGTCGTGGCTGACCAGCATGACGGTTCCCTCGAATTCGTTGAGTGCCATCGCCAGGGCTTCGCGGGTAGCGAGGTCGAGGTGGTTGGTGGGTTCGTCGAGCAACAACAGGTTGGGGCGTTGCCAGACGATCATGCACAGGACCAGGCGTGCCTTCTCCCCGCCGCTCATCGTGCCGACCGTCTGCTTGACCATCTCGCCACTGAAATTGAAGGTGCCGAGGAAGCTGCGCAGATCCTGTTCGCGGTCGCTTTGTCCGGTGGGCGAGCCTTCCTTGGCCAGGCGCAGCAGGTGTTGCAGGGGAGTTTCGTGCGGGCGCAGGACGTCGAGTTCCTGCTGCGCGAAGTAGCCGATGTTGAGGCCCTTGCCTTCACTGACGATACCGCTGCAGCAGGGCAGGACGCGGGCAATGGTCTTGACCAGCGTCGACTTTCCCTGACCGTTGGCGCCGAGGATGCCGATGCGCTGCCCGGCCATGACCGATCGGTTGACCCGGCGAACAATCACCGTCGGTGGCGTGCCGGCAGGTGCATCGGCCGGTGGCGGGTAGCCGAAGCAGGCATTGCTCATGACCAGCATCGGGTTGGGCAGGCTGGCGGGGGCCTTGAACTCGAAGGTGAAGTCGGCGCTGGTCAGCACCGGCGCCAGACGCTCCATTCTTTCCAGCGCCTTGACCCGGCTCTGCGCCTGCTTGGCTTTCGTCGCCTTGGCCTTGAAGCGGGTGATGAAACTCTGCAGATGGGCGATTTTGTCCTGCTGCTTGAGGTAGGCGTTTTGCTGCAGATCGATCTGCTGCGCGCGGGTTTCTTCGAAGGTGCTGTAGTTGCCGCCGTAGCGCATCAGCTTGCCGTTCTCGAGGTGCAGGGTCACGGTGGTCACCGCATCGAGAAACTCCCGGTCGTGGCTGATCACCACCATGGTTCCAGCGTAGCGCTTGAGCCAGGTTTCCAGCCAGACCAGCGCATCCAGATCGAGGTGATTGGTCGGTTCGTCGAGCAGCAAGAGATCCGACGGACACATCAGCGCCCGCGCCAGTTGCAGGCGCATTCGCCATCCTCCCGAGAAGCTGTCGACCGGATTGTTCAGTTCGGTGGTCTTGAAACCCAGGCCGAGGATCAACGCCTGGGCACGCGCCTGTGCATCGTGTGCGCCGGCGTCGTGCAGGGCCAGGTAGGCGTCCGCCAGGCGTTCGCCATCGCCATTCTCGCTTTCGGCCAGTTGTACTTCCCGCTGGGCGGCCAGCAGCGCCTGGTCACCTTCGATCACGAAGTCGGTGGCGCTCAGGCTGCTTGACGGCATCTCCTGCACGACCTGCGCCAGGCGCCAGGCAGCGGGCCGCGAGAATTCGCCGGCGTCTTCGTGCAGGCTGCCATCGAGCAGCGCGAAGAGGGTGGTTTTGCCAGCGCCGTTGCGACCGACGAGGCCGACCCGTTCGCCGGGGTTCAAGGTCACCGTCGTCTGGTCAAGCAAGGCCTTGGCGCCGCGACGCAGGCTGACGCTCTTGAGCGTGATCACGCCGTCGAAACTCCCGTCGATGCTCCGGTAATGGGCGTGCAGCCGGGCGCCTGGTCAGCAACAGCCAGGCTCACCGGAAGATCACGGTCTTGTTGGCATGTACCAGCACCCGGTCCTCGAGGTGATAGCGCAGCCCGCGCGCGAGGACCGCCTTTTCGATGTCCTTGCCATAGCGCACCATATCTTCGATCGAATCCGAATGGTCGATACGGATCACGTCCTGCTCGATGATCGGCCCCTGGTCGAGTTCCCTGGTGACGTAGTGGCAGGTGGCACCGATCAGCTTGACGCCGCGCCGAAAGGCCTGGTGGTAGGGCCGGGCACCGACGAAGCTGGGCAGAAAGGAATGGTGAATATTGATCATCTGTCCGGGGTAGCTGTCGCACAGATCGGCGGGCAGAATCTGCATGTAGCGCGCGAGCACCATCGTGTCCCCCTTCACTTCCTCGTAGATACGTCTGATCTCGGCGTGCGCTGCTGCCTTGTTGTCGGGGTCTACGGGTACATGGTGGAAGGGGATGCCATGCCACTCGACCAGCGCCTTGAAAGTGTCGTGATTCGAGATGACGCAGGGAATCTCGATGTCGAGTTCCTTCGCCTGCCAGCGTGACAGCAGATCGTAGAGGCAGTGTTCCTGCTTGCTGACCATGATCACGACGCGCCGTTTCACTGCCGAATCACTGATTTTCCAGGCCATCGACAACTCTTCGGCAAGCGGGCGGAAGCGCTCGCGAAACTCGGCCAGATGAAAAGGCAGCGACTCTGCTTTCACCTCCATGCGCATGAAATAACGCCCGTCCTGTTCACCGCTGCCGTCGTCGGCGTGATAGCTCGATTCGAGAATCCAGCCGCGGTGCTGGGCAATGAAGCCGGAAACGCGCGCGATGATGCCGATCTGATCCGGGCAGGATCCGGACAGGGTATAGAAACGCTGCGAATGCATGCTGCGTAACCTTTCTAGGTGGGTGTGACCGCGACGAAGGCCTTGTCGATCTCCGCGCGCAGCTCGGCGTAGGACTGCGTGACCGGGAACTGCGGGAATTCGCGAATGACCTGCTCGGGCGGGTGAAAAAGGATGCCGGCGTGCGCTTCGCCGAGCATCGCCGTGTCATTGTACGAATCGCCAGCGGCTACCACTGTGAACCGGAGTTCCCTGAGGCGGCGCACTGCCTCACGCTTCTGATCGGGCATGCGCAGACGGTAGCGCACCAGCATTCCGTCGGCGTCGGCTTCGAGGCTGTGGCAGAACAGTGTCGGCCAGCCGAGTTGCCGCATCAGCGGGTGCGCGAACTCGTAGAAGGTGTCGGACAGAATGATCAACTGATAGGCCTCACGCAGTCCATCGACGAAGGCCCGGGCGCCTTCGAGCGGTCCCATTTCGGCGATGACCTGCTGGATATCTGTCAGACCGAGCTTGTGTTCGCCCAGGATGGCGAGGCGGGACTGCATCAGCTTGTCGTAGTCCGGCTCGTCGCGGGTAGTACGGCGAAGCTCCGGAATGCCGGTGCGTGTGGCGAATTCGATCCAGATTTCGGGGACGAGGACGCCTTCAAGGTCGAGGCAGACGATTTGCACGGCAAGCTCCCAGAAAATGAGGTTTGAAGGAAACCCGCGATTCTACCAAATCCTTGGAACTGCACAGCAGCGCTACACTGGCCGCCTCATCGCAGTATGATGAAAGACCTACGGACCTTCCGAGAGAAACGAGGAGATGATGATTACGCCCAATATTCTTGCTCTTGTTCTGGCAGGCGGTGAAGGCACCCGTCTGCACCCACTGACCCAGCATCGTTCCAAGCCATCCGTACCTTTCGGCGGCCGTTTTCGCATCGTCGACTTTGTTCTCTCCAACCTGGTCAACTCGAAGATCTTCTCCATCTACCTGCTGGTCCAATACAAGTCGCAGTCGTTGATCGAGCACATCCGTCGTTCCTGGTTGCTGGCGCCGATCTTTCCCGAGCAGTTCATCGCGGTGGTTCCACCGCAGATGCGCGAGGGACCGGAATGGTTCCAGGGCACTGCCGATGCCGTCTATCAGAACCTGGGGCTGATCGAAAAGCGTTCTCCGGACCTCGTCGTGATATTTGGTGCCGACCACATCTATCGCATGGACGTGCGTCAGATGGTCAATTTTCACTTGCACAGCCATGCCGACGTCAGTATCGCCGCCTTGCCGGTTCCCATCGGAGAAGCCTCGGCATTCGGCATCATTGACGCCGACGAAGACGGGAGCGTGCGCAGTTTCCGAGAGAAGCCGACCGACCCGTCGCCGATGGCCGGTGATCCGACGCGCGCCTTCGCCTCAATGGGAAACTACATTTTCACGACCGATGTGCTGATCAAGGCGTTGCGGGAGGGGCACCGGCTGGGAGAAAGAGATTTTGGCAAGGATCTCCTGCCACGCCTGATTCAGACGCAAAGGGTGTTTGCCTACGATTTCTGCGGGAATCGCATCCCCGGCATACGCGCCTCCGAGGAGCCGGCCTACTGGCGCGACGTGGGAACCATCGATGCCTATTTTGCCGCCCACCAGGATCTCCTGGGTGCCGAGCCGAAGTTAGATCTGTTCAATCCCAAATGGCGGATCGGTTCCAGTAACTATCAGGGGCCGTCGCCGAAATTCTTCCACGCCGAACTGGACAACAGCATCATCAGCGCCGGTGGGCTGATCAAGGGGGCTCGCATCCGCAATTCGATCGTTCGCCGCGAAGTATTCATGGAGGAGGATGTGGAACTCGATGAGTGCATCATCATGGACTACGCAGTGCTGCGCAAGGGGGCGAGGCTCCGGCGCACCATCGTCGACCGTTACAACACGATCGAAGCCGGTGATCGTCTCGGCTACGACGCAGACGCCGACCGTCGCCGATTTACCGTCACCGACTCGGGAATCGTGGTCGTTCCCAGAGGCCAGGGAATGGATATCCGTGCGGAGGAGAGGACGGGGCTGAAAGGCCATTGACCGCGCCGAGACGCTGAAGGCATCCGAGAAGCAGGCGCCGTCTTCGGCGCCGTGCTGCTTGAGGAAGGGGAAGATCGCCTCGACCATGCGCACCGAGCCGCAGGCGTAGATTTCGTGCTCCTTGAGTTCCGGGAAGTCTTCGAGAATCGCTTCATGGACCAGGCCGGTGCGTCCGCTCCAGGTCCTCGGGCGCCGGATCCGGAGAGGACCGGAATGAAGTGGAAGTTGTCGTGCTCACGCGCCCAGCGTTCCGGCAGTTCGGGCAGGTACAGATCCTTGCGGCTCCGCACCCCCCAGTAGAGATGGATCTGGCGCTGCAGCCCGCGCTTGAAGGCGTCCTCGACCATGCTCTTGACCGGTGCGAAGCCGGTGGCGCCGGCGACGAAGACGATCGGCCGCGCCGATTCGCGCAGCGTGAAGTCGCCGATCGGGCCCTCGAAGCGGACTTCGTCGCCTTCCTTCATCGCGTCGAAGACGTGCGTCGTGAAACGGCCGCCGGGCATCAGCCGGATCTGCAGTTCGACAAACTCGGCTTCGTGCGGCGGATTGGCAAACGAGAAGGCGCGCCGCTGACCGTCTTCGAGAATGATGTTGATGTACTGGCCGGCCTTGAAGGCGATCTGCTGGCCCTCTGGCAGCTTGAGCAGGACGCGCATGACGTCGTCGGTGAGCTTCTCCATGCCGACGACGCGGGCGCTGTACTCCTGGAAGCCTTTTGGCGCGTGCTCGCCTGGTACTCGATCTCGACGTCTTCGAGCGCGCTGGCGCAGCACAGCAGCACCTTGCCCTGCGCCAGTTCGGCGGCGGACAGTGCGCTCGGCTGGTAGAGGCCGGGGTCGACCTTGCCCTGCAGCACCGTGCACTTGCATACGCCACAGCCGCCGTTGCGGCATTCGTAGGGCAGATCGATGTCCTGGCGCAGGCCGGCGTCGAGCAGTGTTTCGCCAAAGCGTGCGCTGATGGCCTTGTGGTCGGGGTGGAAGGTGATCGAATTCTGTGCCCTCGCCGAACCCAGCCGCTTCGGTGGTAGCCAGGGCAGAGGAAAAAGCAGGGCGGTGAGACCGAGCACCCAGTACCAGAGATGCAGCGGATTGATCACATAGACCAGCGCCAGCACCGGCAGCTCGAACCAGTCGAAGTCGATGTTGGTCGGCACCACCGACATGTCGGCTTCGCCCACCCTGGCTGAGGATCGGCTTGACCAGCGCGAGTGCCAGAAACATCAGCGTGACGGCGATGGCGATCGGGCGCGGCGGGTTGATGTGTGCGCGCGGGACGCGCTGAACATGCACCCACATGATGAAAGCGACGATCAGGGGGCGCCGATGTGGATGAAGGCCAGCAGCGTGAACAGGCGGCTGTTGACGCTTTCGAGGTAGAGGAAGTTGCGGATCAGCGTGCCATTGAACATCGGCAGGACATCGAACCACTCGGCGGTGGCGATGACCACGAACTGTGCGAGCTTGTCCCAGACCAGCATGAAGCCGTTGACGCCGGCAATGTAAACCAGCCACAACAGGGCCACGCCGGTCAGCCAGGAGAACGAACGAAAGCCGCGATAGCGGTCGTAGGCAAAGTGCCGCAGCATGTGCAGCAGCATCGTCAGGATCATGCCGTCGGTCGCGTAGCGGTGGATGCTGCGCAGGATGCCGCCGGCCCACCACTGGTCGTGGGTGATCCGCTCGACCGACTCGAAAGCGTCATGGACGCCGGTATCGGCGAAGATGTAGAGGTACAGGCCGGAGCCCACCAGCAACCAGAACTGCCAGAAGCTGATCGTTCCCAGATGGTAGAAAGGGTTCATCTTGTCGCCGAAAGCGACATTGAACACGTTCTCGATGCGCATGAACAGCCAGCGCAGGAGTTGTTGCAGGACCTTGACCATGATCGAATTCAGCTCAGGAAATTAGTGCCTAGTGCGGCGGGATAGGTGGTCGGCCGGAAGCGGCGCCCGCATCCAGGTACGTCGACAGCGGTAGTGATCATTTGAAGAACAGTCCGCCGTGGTCCGGGTTGAAGTCGATCACCATCACCTGCCCAGGGACGAGGGTGACCTCCGCTTCCTTGCTGAAATTGAAGCCGGGTTTGATGAGGTTGTCGTTCATCCTGACGGCCACCTGGTGCTTGCCGGCTTTCAGCTCGAAGCGTTTGTACACCGTCGAGACCCCGTCCTTGTAGAGGCCGGTGGGGTGCATCACGGTGCGGAAAGCGGGTTGACCGTCGAAATCGACTTCCAGTCTGATGTCGGATCGTTCGCGCGGGCAGTCCATCGGCGCGCGCATGTTGGGCGGCAGTTTGGCGAGTTCTTCGGGGGTGCGTTTGCGACACTCGCGGTCGCCCAGGTGGCTGATCGACAGCTTGATCAACGCGACGTCGTCGGGAATCTGCCGGTATTTGGGCGAGGTCGCAAAATAGCCGATGAAAGCAGCGAAAGCGCCGTAGAGGATCAACTGGCCGACGATGGCGGCGGGTTTAAGCATGATAGGAGGCTTTCCGCTGATAGGGGGGAAGTCTTTCGCTCGAAACCGATTCGAGCCGGGTTCTGAACTCGGCCAGCGCATTGGCCAGATTTCTGCTGTCGTGGGCTGCGGCAGGATAGAGTTGCAGTCGTGCAGCCGGAACGGTCTTGCGCAAATGCGGTTCCGCTGGCCCAGCAGGCGTTCGCTGGTCCACCGTTCGCCGAGGCGGAAATCGCAGCCGCCGCTACGGCAGGTGCTCACGAACACCCCGTCGGCGCCGCCGCGCAGCGCATATTCAACGAAGGCCGGCGGCAACATGCCGGTGCACAGCAGGGGAATCACTGCCGTGTCGGCGGCTGCCAGGGTGCTGGCATCGGCGCCGCGCGCACAACTGAACACGACGATCCTGCTGCGGCCAGTGAGCCGTGCCAGTGCCTGCTCGAGCTGCTCGCGTAGCGCATTGACCGGCTGCTGCGGCATGTCGATGCCGGTGAGCAGCGTCTCCTGTCTGCGGAAGGGCGTCGAGGAAGGGCAAGCGCCGGCGCAGATTCCGCAAGCCGCGCAGAGGTCGGCATCGACGACAGCCAGTTGCCAACCTGGCCGCCGAGGGTGCGGCTGCATGCTGATCGCGGCATAAGGGCAATCGGCGAGGCAGCGATCGCAGCCGGTACAGTTGGCTGCATCGACGGTGGCGACCGGCTGTGGCTGTGGGTGAGGCAGAACGGGCAGGATGAAGAGCAGTGCCGTCAGGCCGAACAGCAGCGTCCAGATGAGCGCTGGCGAGCTGAGGTCGGTCAGTGGATGAATGAACAGAATGAACCAGTCGAAGCCGAGATCGCCGGGGACCGTCGCCAGATTGGCCGGCGGATTGCTGAGCGCCGGCTTGAGCAGCGAAAGAACGAGCAGCGCAGCCAAGGTGCCCAGCATGGAGCGCCGGGACGGCAGGTAATCGACATGGCTGATGCGATGGACATGTGCCCACAGGCCGAGGATCAGCAGCAGCGGCACGCCGAGATGGAGGAACACCAGCATGGTGAAGAAGCGGTCGTTGATCGAGTCCGGCGCCATGAAGTTGCGCGCCGACGGTTCGCTGAAGATCGGCAGCCAGTCGAGCAGTTCGGTGGTGGCGGTGGCCGACAACTGCGCAAGCTGATCCCAGACGATCCAGTAGCCACCGATTCCTGCGATGTAGGCGAGCCAGATCAACGGTACGCCGGTCATCCAGGAATAGAGGCGGAAGCCGTGGTAACGCCCGTAGCTCCATTCGCGAACGAGGTGCAGCAGCATCAGCAGCATGAAGCCATCAGAGGCATAACGGTGCAGACTGCGCAGAATGCCGCCGAGATACCATTGTTCGCTGCTGAGGTAGCCGATCGAGCGGTAGACGGCGTCGATGCCGGTGTCGAGCACCGCGTACAGATAGAGCCCGCTGCCGACGGTGATCCACAGCAGATACAGACCCAGCGCGCCGAGATGGCGCAGCGGATTGTCCTCGCCGCCGAAAGGCGCGTCGAGAGCTTCCTCGAAGCGCAGGAAGACGCTTTTCGTGCCATTGCGCAATGCTGCGTGGAGACTCACGTCGCTGGGGTTCCTGGGCCGGTGCCGGTCATGATCATTAGTGCTTGATTATATTTCTGGTGGGCGCTTGGCGTCTTGACACGAGTCAAATTCGAAACAAGCAGATCGTGACCGATTGACGAAGAGAGGCCCCCATGCATCGATTCCGCAACATGTCGCTGCTGTCTGGAAATGCTTGCTCAAGGCACCCGGAGCATACCTTGGCGTGAAGACCATCGGAAAGGCACTGTGCAGGAAAAGGTTTGATGATGGAGGGCAGGCGTGAACCTGTCCTCTACTCCACCCTTTTAATGTGAAAGTCGCGTATGCGACTCACGAATCTCCCCTCCCCCCGCGCGGGGGCGAAGGCGGGGTTTCGCGGAGCACTGCTCCGCGCCGCCGCAGCCGGCCCGCGATGCAGCGTGGGCCGTGGGAGGGGTCGGGGGAGAGCATACAAGGGAAACGGTCATGACTTTCATGATCGGGGGTGCCTGGAAAAGTCATGGCCGTTAGCCCTGGCGATCATCGAGAGCCTGAAACACAAGAGCCAGCAGGCGACGGCGATCCATGCGCGACTCGACCTTGACCCAGTGTGGGCCGCGGTGAATACTGCTACCAATGCCCGGCTCGAAGCGGGCGTCATGAAGACCGGTGCTGATGCGGTTCAGAGCAAGAAAAAAATGACCTGAGATGAGGAGAACGAATGATGGAAACAACGCTATACCAGACTGATTTCTACACTTGGGCACGCCAACAAGCCGACATGCTGCGCGCAGGACGCTTCGACACCATCGATGCCGAACATTTGATTGAGGAACTTGATGCGATGGGGTCACGCGAGCGGCGCGAACTGGCGAACAGGTTGAAAATTCTGTTGACGCACCTGCTGAAGTGGCAGTTTCAACCAGAGCGGCGGGGCGCAAGTTGGGCGCGCACGATCCGCGTGCAACGCATGGACATTGCCGATTTGATTGCCGACGAGCCGGGCCTGGTGCCAGAGATTCCCCATGCGTTCGAGAAGGCATACCCAAAGGCGTTGCTGCTGGCGGCAAACGAAACAGGCATGGATGAATCGACCTTCCCCAAGCAATCGCCGTACTCAATCGAACAGACGATGGCGGATGACTTTCTGCCAGAGGGCAATTGAAAGAACCTGCGTTTTTGCTGCGCTTGGCTCCCGGCTGATCCCTGCGGGCGAAAACCGGGAACCCTTGCCCGGTTGGCATAGCACCTGCACAAGGTTGACGCGGAAGGGCGGAAGGGTGCGTAATTCTACATTAACAGATTCTAATGGCATTTTTGGGTGCTGGCGGCTGCCTTCGGTAGGCGCTGTCGCGGGCGCTTTGTCGCCGTGCATGACGCTCGGCGATGATTCGCACGAGGTCTTCGCGACCGTGAATCTTCACCGGGAGCTGCGCCACGAGCATGTCGACGACATCGGCACAGGACAGTAACTCGGCGTAGGGTGAGTGTTGCCGCCGCTCCTTGACGAGAAAGAGTAGTGCAACGCAGACGAGCGCCATGTGGTTGTACCAAGCCCGCCACTTGCGTACCTGGTAGTCGGCCATCCCACAGCAACCTTTCGCATTCTCGAAGGCGCGCTCGATGAAGTGGCGCTGTGCCTGCATGCGTGCCAGCTCGCGAAGTGGCGTGTCGGGCGCCGCGTTGGAGAGCATGAACTTCACCTCCTTGCCATCGCGGCGTGCCAGGAGATGCCATTGGCGGGCCTGTGCGCTGTTCGGATGACTGATCCACACGCGGGTATGGGCAAACATCGCGCGCACTTCACCCTTCTCCCCGTCGCGCAGGATCACCGGGTGCCACTCCTTTCGTTTCAGGCGCGCGGCCCATTCGCGGGCTTCCCAGGCCGGTACCCACGCCTTTCCCGGATCGGTAAAGTAAAACTGCTGGTCGCTGTGCACCTCGGTGGCGAATACCTCACCTGCATCGTCCCAATCAAACAGCAGCCAAGTCGCGTGGCCATAGAGGCCGTCGGCACCGATGAAGCCAAAGCGCACCCCGGCGGCTCGTGCCCGCTTGACCATCTCGGCAGCCATCTGCGGCTTAGTCCGAAAGACCCGTGCCGATTCCGGAATCCCCGCTTCCTGGCAACGCTTGGCGTCTTCAACCCAACGCTCTGGAAGGAACAATTCGAAGTCGATGATCGCCGCCTGCGACCCTCGTGCCAAGGCGGCATACACTCCAACCTGCGAGTTCTCGACCTTACCCAGGCGACCGTTGTACTGCCTGGCGACGCCCGCTGAATGGTCGCCCTTCTTTTGGACCCCAGACTCATCGAGCAACAGTCCCGTCTCTGGCCCACCGATCCACTCGTCCGCTTGTCGCGCCGTCTCCCGACGCACATTCTCAAAGTCCCATGCAGCATCGCTCAACAGGTGGTGGAGGCTGTAATACTCGGTCTCCGCCACCGTCTCGCTCATCTGTTCCAGGTTCGCACGAGGGCTTTGAAAAAGGCCCCGCAAGTACTGTTCAGCTTGCTCGGCCGTGCTTCGCGTTTTACTGCGGAAACACTCCCGGAACGACTGAAAATGGCTGGTCAGATTCTCGCAGCAGCTGGCCACCGCACGCCCGATCCCAAATAAATAAATTTGGCGATTTCATCGTCATACTCCTTATGTGGTAGAGCATTAGATATGTAGCTCAATAGCCTGTATTTCAACCATTTTAGAAATGTGGCAAAGTAGAAGTAATTGATGGATGTGAAGAATTGCTCTAAACCGAAATTGACGATGCGGAAGATGGGGTATGGGATATATTGATACAGCATGTCGCCTGCCCTTCGACAGAATTCCCGGCAACTTGATTGCCAGCATAAACTCTGGAGTGGCGGCAAAGGCCGCAGGCGCAAGGCATGCTGATAAGTTCCGCGCAACGTCGGAATGAACCGGCTGGCGCGGCCTTATCGCTCCAGTCCGGGTTGAATGAAATGTTGAGCACTTGCATCGACCCTGCCCTTTCTGCTCCCCACAGCGCCATCGTGCGCCACCTTGTGGCCCCAGGCGGCATCGGAAAACGTGACGCGGTACGTCCCGTCCGCCTGTGCAACGACAGCCAGCGCCTGCGGGAATGCCGACGACCGGAAGATCATCCCGTTTCGATCGTGCGCGGGTGTCAGGTCGAAGCCGACGTCTGTGCGGCCTTCTTGACGCGTGTGGCTGCCAGAAGGCTTCTCCCGCCAGCCGGATCCGTGGGCGAACCACCGGTCAGTGGACATGGATCGCCCGGATCAGCCATGCGTCGCAACATCGTCCAAGCGGTTCCATTCCAGTGACCGGTGCCGCCAGTGCCCGGCAATCTGCTGCGTGAAATCCGCCCGCACCAGCTTGGCCCGCGACTGAAGCCAGGCATCGTCCTCTCGCCGGATGATCACTCCCTCAAGCGGTCCATCGCGAAAGGCGCTCCGGCGATTGATCAACAGTTGCCGCAACTCCTGCAAGCTACTCAGGCCACCCATCAGTCCGGGAACAGTGATCAGGCCCAATCGCCAGGCCCATTGGTCACGTCGCTCGGTACTCCAGAAGCGACCCGCTCGCCGGTCATACACATCGAATAACAACCACCAATCGGGCAAAGCCGTGTAAGCCAGTGAGTGGCGTGCTGCACACCACTCACCGAAGGCAACAAGATGTTCGCCAAGCGCATCGAACAAGGCCTCCTCGCGCGGCGCAAGCCACTGACCCAGACGCGCGAACTGACCAGCATGCGGTGCATCGAGAAAATGCCCACGGTTCTGAGCACGCAGGACGCCATCCGGAGAAACCGAAAATCCGAGATTGGCGCCGTCGAGCTTTTCTTCCACCACCACCGGCTTGGCGAGCAGTGTGTCAGCCTCTGTGGCCGACAGCACCTTGTCGTCACGCGGCATGCCGCTGCCGATCCATGCCAGATGCGGCGTGTGCGGGAAACGGAAAAAAGCGCTCATGGCCTGGGAGGGAAGGCCGGCACTTTGCGTTTCGAAAACTTCTTCGCGTAAAACTTCGCGGTATCCGCCGGACAGAGAAAATCGACCGAGATACCCTTGGCCGCCAGTTGCGGCCACCAGTCCAGCCATTTGCTGTCGGCCGCCTGCCAGATCGGCGGCTTGGCCGGATGCGCGTTCGCCACGGCGGCAAACTTGCGGTCCGGAGGGTCGAATTGCTCTTCGAGCAGCGGATCGGGAAACTCGACGAAACGGTCCGGCCCGGTTTTCGTGAGCGGCACTCGGCACACGCGGCTTGCATTGAACTGGTTCTGCAGCAGCCACTTGAGAAATGCGTCACCGGTGCCTTTCGGCCGGTTCGGATGTGTCTTGTTCAGATACTCGCCGAGAATCAGGTTTTCCACGTCGATGGCCACCATGCCCGACCGCTGCCTGGCCAGCAGCGCACTGACGCAAGCTTCGCGGCATGTGTCGGAAACGTCCTGATGGCTGCCGTTGGCCACCAGCAATACGTTGGTATCGATCACCACCGGCGTCATGCCGTCTCCCCGGCGGTCTGACGCTTGATCGCCTCAAGCGTGCGCGCCGCAATGTCGCCCATCTCGTCGCCGAAGAAATTTTCCGGCCAGTTTTCGATCTCGCCGAAGCTGTTGAGATGCAAGGCCTCTAGTTCCGCGCTCGCACCCTCGCGCTTGACGAAATACACCGCGACGTCAGTCGCCTCGATCCTGTGCTCGGCGACCCGGCGCTGCAGACGCGAGAGGAAATGCTCGGAGTGCGTCTCGATGATCAACTGGGTGCCGCGCGCCGTGCTGTTTTCATTGGATTGGACCGCACTGATGAAAGCATCGGCAAGGTTGGCCTGAGCCGAAGGATGCAGGTGGATTTCCGGTTGCTCCATCCAGACCACCGAATTGGGCGGTGAATAGAAAGCCTGCACCAGTGCCGGCAAGACCTGCGAGACGCCCACCCCGACGTCCGTCAGCTTGACCACTGGCGACTCGGCATGAGTGCGCACCAAAACCTCGTATTCCTTGCGCCCCTCGGCCACCGGGTGAACCTCGAAACTGTCGATCACCCCCAGGTCGCGTAACCAGCTGGCAATGAACACGTCAAACGGCTGCAGCTTTTGCTTTGGGCCGCGGTTCAGTTTTCGCCCCTGCTTGGTCGCCGCCAGCAGTGCGGCGATGGTATGTTCGCCCAGCGCTCCGACATGCGGCGGTGTTTCTCCGGACCACTGATAGACACGCCGGGCCGACTGGCGCAGCGGACCGAGGTAATCCATCCGGTCCAGCATTTCTTCGACCCGCAGCGCAAAGTCAGCCAGGAAGTCGGCGTTCTGATAGCGAAGGAGCGTGCGGTCGGCGAAGCGGTAAAACTTCTCCGGTGGCTCCAGCGGCCACTTTCGACCCTTTGCCATCAGCAGCTTCAACGGTTCGCAATCGAGCGACGTCCTGTCGCCGCGCCGGTGCGTCACCTTCAGTGACATGGCCTCGACCTGCAACAGTCGATAGGTCAACGACTCGGTTTCCGGCTGACCGTTCTTGTCCGCACGTAGCGTGGACGACAACTCCAGTTCGCTGCCCTTGAACACTTCCGACGAATTCAGCGGGTTCCGGACGGTCAATGCCTGCGGCAGCCGCCAGCGGAGGGAAAACATGATCTTCTGGCCCAGATCGTGCCCATGGACGCAATCGGCGAAAGTGCCCAGGTCGATCAGGGAATTCTCGTCCCCCAGGTGTAAGGCGCGCTTGCGATCCGCCAGTTGTACCGTCTGCTTCAGGGCCAGCAGCAGATGGCCGAGGCTCGATTTGCCGGAACTGTTGGTGCCGAAGATCACGGTCAAGGGCGCGAGCGGCACCATCTTGGTGTCCCTCCACGCCTTGAAGTTCTGAATCTGCATCCGGGTCAGCATGACGGCTCCTTTCGGTCAGCGCGCATTATGCAGAGCATCCCACACCGCAAGCACTGGGCGACGGGTACGGCATTCGCCCACCACGCGGCTTTCATTCTCTCTCGTCGCCGGCAGGCGTTGTGCCTCGCCCGCAAACTGCCTCGCGCCCTCGCTCGAAAGCAGACGGGCGACCCGCCCGGCGCGCTGGATGATGGCATGCAGGGCCTCGTAGCCAGCGACCCGCTCGGCCACGGCCCGGTGTCGAACTGCGCGTCGCTGGTGCAATCGTACGCCACCTTGCGGTCCCAGGCGGCAACGGAAAAGCCGACGCCGTACGTCCCGCCCGCCTGTGCGACGACAGCCAGCGCCTGCGGGAACGCCGACGACCGGAAGGTCATCCCGTTTCCCTCGTGCACCGGTGTCAGGTCGAAGCCGGCGTCATGTGCGGCCTTCTCGACACGGGTGGTCTCGAGAACCTCGCCCCGAGCAGGTCGGCGAGCGAATTCCGCCCATGCCAACAGAAACTCCTGCAGTTCTCGCCTTGACCCCACGGCAAGGCCTGGGTATTTTCCACGCAGTCCGGAGACGATACGTTCCCGCCCGGTCTGCGCTGCCTGCGCAGCCACCCCCTCGGCGATCTCCGCTTCAGTGCGACCGAAGATGGGCGCGAGCGCCTTTGCCGACAAGCCTATTTCGACCGCATTGCCAGGGGCGTTTCCGGAAAAATAGACGGCGCAGGTCTGGCCGCTCGGCGCCTGCAACCGAAAATTGCCGTTGGCCAGTTTCGAGTAGCTGCCGAGGCCGGAAAGAGCTTCCCGCAAAATAGATTCATATTCGCTGCTCATGAGCACCTCTTCTGCACGGTTGATGCCGGTCCCCTGCGCCGCGTTCTTTTCGGCTTTCATAAAGCCCTATCGACAATTAACGGCCACGCAAATCCGGATCGAACGCCTCCGAATACTCGAGCATCTCGATGTGTGCCAGCTTGTTCCGATAGCGTCGAAGCTTTTCGGTCGCCTGCTGAATCGCCGGGTTCAGCCTTTGAGATCGCGCAACGTATGCCAGTTGGCCGATTTCCAGTTCGTTGAGATCGGTGATATTCGCGTCATTCAAGCGAATTGGCCATCTGACCACCGGCCGCATTCGTTGCACCCAATAACGACGACTCAGTTCAAGAAGTGGCAGGAGTTCGCCGGCCTGAGCCTGCCACAACCGTTCCATCAATTTGCCGTGCTCTGCTGGATGACGCAGCAGCAACATTGAATGCTCGAGTTCCATCCCGTCGAACTTGATCTTGCCCCCCGCTTCCCAAGTTGCCGCCAGATCCTCGGTCTGTGCCAGAGCACCGGTCGCCCCACTCAGTGCCGAAACCGGATCGAAAAGCTGTCGCTCATCGATACCGGCAAGGTAATCCGCCAATTCAAAGTCCCAAAGCGCCAGCTTAGCGATGATGCGCGACAGCAGTTTCCCTTTTCCGCCGTCGTAGCGCTTGTTTCTCATCGCCTCTCTCACATACAGTAAGACATCGAGTTCGCCCACTACGTCTTGCCATGGGGCTGTGAGCAAAGCTGCAGAACGTTCAGGAAGCCTGGAGAGCGGAACTCCCGCCACGACAGTAACGATCAACGGCCTGTCGAATTTTGCGACTACTCGACTTGCGACCTCGTATTCTGTCATGAAGTGCTGCCAAGCTCCCCAATGACCGGCATCAATACCTTGTACGATGACGACCTGTCCAGGCTCAAGCCTGCGTCTCAAGTTTCCAACCGATCGCCGCGTGGCCTCCGAATCCTCGATTTCGAGCCAGCCATAGATCTGATCAATCGGATTCTTCTCCTCGTCGTAACTACTCAGGGCGACCACGCCGAAGCTCAAGCGAGGCGAGGCTGAGGGGGCTGGCCCTGGAAAGTGAGGATCAGGGCGTGGAAGAGATTGGCGCCCTGCTTGTGCATGGTTGCGAGATACGAGTGAATGATGCAGTAGGCATCGGCCCCCTTCTTGGTCCGGAAGCCGCCGGAGACTTTCTGTTTGACCTTGGACATGCGCACGGCTTGCTCGGCCAGGTTGTTGGTGAACGGAACGCCGGGATCCGTGGCAAAGCGCCAGACATCGTCGGTGTAGGTGCGCAAGCGCAGGAGGAGGTTCGTCGCCTTGCTTTGCCGGGGACGCCCGCGTTTGCCCGAGGGTGGAGCCCGGGGATTGAGGGCTTCCCCTTCACTGAGAATGTCGGCGTAGCGGGACAGGAAGAACGCCCGGCGGGATTCCGGCAGCGGCGCGCCGGTCTGACCGACCTCATGACAGGCCGTCCGCAGGAGATCGATCATGCGGCCGGCCCAGGCTTGCCCGAGATCCTCAAAGAGGTAGGTCAGCTCGCGCAAGTGATGGGCATTGCACAGACCGTGCTTGCAGAGGAGGTCACGATAAGGCTTCCAGCCATCGTGAATGAGGGTGCCCAGGAAGCCGGGCAGAATTCCCAGGGCATCGAACGCCTGCTTGCCGCGTTTCGCATGGCAGGCGACCCAGGTCAGCAGCGTGGTCGCCAGGACGTGCATCCAGTGCAGCGAGCCGGCGACACGCAGCCCGGTCTCATCGGCGTGCGCGACATCGGCGACTTGAAGGGCCTGGCCGATGGTGCTCACCGTCGGCGTCAGCCGGACCCCGGCCTCCTGTGAGGCGGCGAGTACCGTGGCTTCGGCCATCGGCAGTCCGAAGAAATCGTCCATCAGCTCCGACGTGCGTTGCACCGGCATCATGTGGTGTTGCGTCAGATGCACCGCTGCCGCCAACGCCGCCGGCCCGTACTGGACCGGCGAAGAAACGCCTTCCGGGAACTCGCCACGGCACACCTCGCCGCAGGCGCAGGTCGCCGCCCAAACTTGATGCTCGGTGACCTCAAAGCGCAACGGCGGCAGATCGAACACCTGCCGGCTCTCGGCCATCGTCGCTTCCCCCAGGGGGCCTTGGCACGCGTGGCAGTGGGCCGCGGGCAAATGCACGACGACTCGATCCGGCTTTTCTACCTTCTGGAGCGTGTGTCCAGTATGCCCCGGCTGTCCGCCATTCGGGTGCTGCCCCGGTTTGCGCAGCGAACGGGGCTTGGCCGGCAGCTTGGCCAGCCCATCCGAGGACGGTGGTTTGCTCGAATTGTGGCTATTCTTGGCCCCTCGACCTTCCAGTTCCTGCACCTTCGCCTGCAGCTTCTCCACTTCTCCCCTCAACTGCCGCACCAGCGCACGTAAGGGCCAAAGCTCGCGGATCAGATCATCCTTCTCGGCAACACTCAGTCGTTCAAGGTCGGGAATCTCGTCCATGCCCACTCACCTGTACGAAGCCTATCCATTGCGAGGTCAATGCTGGGTTCTCTTGAAAGCTTGGACGTTCGCTCTGAGCAAAAATTCCAGTACCTGAGCGTCGCCACGCTTCAGCCTGTCCGCTTGGCGGAGGACTCCTGAGTAGTTACTCCTCGTCATCAAATGGGCCCACAACCCACCATCCCTCATCCAGCAAGTTCCGCCGTAACGTCTCAGCCAACTCCGGGACACCGCGCACAGGTGTCGGCAGGACGAGGTTGTGCCCGTCCCGAAGGTTCTCTATGGCCTTGGCAACAAAATTCGCCGGACCCGGCAAGGCCCACCAGTTCATCAATTCCTCGCTGCCTGCAAAACCCGTTTGACGATGGGGTCGAGAGTCCAGAAGTCACTGCCCTCACGCCTCGCAAGACCTATCAACTCAGCCCATCGCAAAGCCCGATCGGCTAGATCCAGTGCGCATTCTGAAAACTCGGCGAGCTCGCTGGGTTCGGCGGGCTGACCCCAATCCGCCAGCGTGCTCAGTATCTGTTGCGGCAAAGGAATATTGAGTCCGAACTCGGCAAGACGTTGTTTTACCTCCTGAGGATCGGTCCAGATGTGCCCTGCCGAATCGATCCGGCGTTCGAGTTCGTTGCCGGTGATGCCCTTCTCGACCAGCGAATAGAGCAGCGATGGCCAGAACCCCGTTGCCGATCCAAGCGACCCGGTCACATTAGGCAACTTCAAGTCTTCAAGCCATTGGCGGACGAAACTCTCCCGCCAGGGAAGCATCGACATCCAGGGAATATCGAGTTCGCGCAACGCCTCATCGGCCAAGGCTCCCCACATCATCTCGGGGTCGGCAACAAAAACGAGAGAGACAAACCGGCTTGGCGAACGCGAACGTTCCAGGAAATGCTTTGCGTCTCTGACACAGACCCCGCCCCAAGGGAGCGTATTGGGGACAACAACGAGCGTCAGTCCCTCGTGTTTCTTCTTGGCGACATTTTCGAGAGCTTTGGTGAACGAGACATGGTCACCGCACCCATCGAGTTCGACGAGCGTTCCGCTACCGGTGAGCTCAAGATAGTCCTTGAGGGCGGGGACGAGGCCAGCCGATCCGGCTGCAACTGATCCCGCAAGTGCCAGAACCGAATTCTCGTGGCGGAGGAGTTCGCTCAGTTGCTGGTAGGTCAACGGATTTCTGTACGGGCTCTCCGGCTGATCCCTGAGATGAGCTCGGAACGCGGCCGAGTCGAATTCGCCAGTAGGCTCCCGCGATTTGACAAGCACGGTCTCGATCTCCTCTTGATTGCCTAGCAGCAGGAAGATATTCGGGTTTCGCAAGCTGTAACGCCCTTCCGGATTTCTGGAAAGGACCCCCAGTTCCACCATTTCATCCAGCAGAACGCGGAAATCCAGCTCGCTGGTATCGTGAAATCCTTCGGGCCACCACTGCATCGCGCCGGTTTGCCAAATACTCCGCCAATCCATCCCTTCGTTGTGGGGGTATCGACCGGAAACAGTCTCATGTGCCATGGCATAGGCAACCACCTCGTAGCGCAAATCCAATTGCAGGGTCAACCGGAACTTGTTGCGTATTTCGTCGCGAAGATCCCCGCTCGAGTAGACCGCCTCGATATCTTGGTTGGTGATTCGGTAGCGTGGCCCGGGTGAGCGTTGTTGGCTGCCCACCTTCGCCAGCATGTGGCGCAAGAGGTGGTGGCAGTAAAGCTGAATCAGGCTCGGGTAGTAGTTGGTTTGCGCCAGAATGCGAATCATGAGGCTTGGTGTATCGAATTCGAATCCCGCAGCCAGAAGCGGCTTCTGCACAAGATCCTGTGCCTCGCGGATCTCATGCTCATCGATGAAGGGACCGATCTTGATCGGCTCGCCGAAATGCGCCAGCGGATGATTCGCACGCTCGGTCATCCGCAAAACATTGTGCAACCCGGCAAAGACCACCTTGAAACGCCTTTCCGTCACGTCCATCAACTGCTTGAGGCGCCGGGTTTCGGCAAAGTCGTGCCGGCCGTCCTGCTCGAAGAAGCGGTCCGTTTCGTCAAGGAGCAGAAGGATGCGCCGTTCGACGCCTACATCGAGGAAGGTGCGCAGCGTCTTTACCAAGGCATCCACGCCACCCTTCTTTGCCAGGGAGACAGAGCCAACCGCTGCATCAAGCACCCCCGCGTCCTTCAGACTGGCGGCCAGCGGCAACCAGATCTCGGATGCCGCACGATTGACCCCGATACCTTCGGCGCGGAGATCGATCCATGTCGAATACCGCCCCTTTCCGGGTGCGTGGAAAGCCTGCTCCGCACGACGCATCAAGGCAGTCTTCCCCAACTGGCGTCCGCCGTAGATGAAACAGCGACCATTCACACCGAGGATGGCGTTGAGCTCTGCCGTGCGGCCGAAGAACATTTCCGGAGGTACTAGGCCGGCTGTTGCGTCGTATGGATCGCAATACCCGAAAGGCAGGCTGGTCGAGAAGAACGCCGCCAGGCGGGACCCGCTTTGCGCCGCCAGGAACAGGAGCAGCACCTCGTCAATGAGGACGAAGCTCTTGTGCGCCAGCTTTGCCTTTCGACTGATATCGCGCCACTTTCGCTCCGACATGCGGCCAAAGTAGAGCACGATCGTCGCTCGATACAGACTGGAATCCCCGATCATCTGGACGATGTCGTCCTCCGTCGGCCGCTCCCACAAGCAGATTACACGGTAGTTTCCCTTCGAGCCCGACCCAAAATGCGGGATCGGACAAACGGCCCGATCCTCAACCGTCGCAGTGGTCATCTTCCAGACTTCCAGCCCCGGAGTTCTTTGTTCCCGTGAGGGCAGGTTGGACAGGACGAAGCCCACGCCGCTGAAGAAGGACTGAAGTCTCGCCGCATCGGCTTCACGGCGCGACTTCAGCACTGACCAATCCGTAAACATCTTCGCAGCCTGATCCCGTTGCGCGCCATCCACTTTGCCCAGTTCCAGGCCCGGTATCTGCTCTCCTTTTCTGATGATGGCGTCCACGGGTTCCTTGGCTTTCCGACTGCTCAGCCAGTTTTCAAGCTCGGAAATACACTGCACGAAAGAGCGGAAGGGGTCAGCCACGACCGAATCCTCGGGCCATGGCGACAGGCCGCGGCGAACCCGCTGTAGCAACTCATTTGCTGTTGCGATATCTCCCTCGCTAAGCACCTTCTCCACTTCAGCCAGGGCTGCCGGATTCTTGCCGGATCGCGCCAGATCTGAAATCGCCCCACGAACATCCGCGGCCTTGTTGTCGTGGTTCCTTTGGATGCTTTCTGAAATTCCGGAGATAGCGCACAACGCAGAATCAAAACGCCCCTGTTCGGTGGTCTGTGCCTCGAGAACCACCAGGTCGCTCTCCCAGGCGCTACGTTCCGGATCCGACACGTAGCCGTAAGCCGAACCAACCTCGATATCACGGCGCACCTCCAGCAGCGCACCCTTCAGCTTTGCGCGCCAACTCTCGCGTTCGCGGCGCAGACTATCCTCAAGGTCGGATACCGAAACATCCTCGCCGGCACACTGCAGCAGCAACTCCGCACCGAACACGTCACCGATATGAAGGCGCGCATCGAAAGCGTCCAGAAGGGAAACAGGTTCAGCAACCCACTGCCTCAGCGACGAGACGATTTCCGCCTCCTGCGTCTCGACTGACCAATCAGTCCTGATCCGGATCGACGGCACCAGCAAGAGGTCCCTTCCCATCACTTCAATGGCTGGCGGTTCCTTTGCCGGCAACGGAGATTCCGGATCGAAAAGGCCGTGAAGCGCCTGAAGCTCTCTCAAGGCCGCTTTCTGCGAACTCGCCACAAGCCCCCAAGGGTCGCTATCGGTCGCCGTAAGTTCGGCGAGTATGGGTGCGCGCAACTGCTCCAGTTTCTCACGAACATTCATGAGCAGCTTGCGCATCTGATCGCTGGATGGGCTCTGGCTTTGGAGCAGCGCCACCCAGCGCCTGGCAAGCCCGATGGCTTCTAGCGTGCATCTCCCGAGGTGATCGAATGCACCCGAATGGATATCCTCACCCTTGACCCGACCGTTCTCGGTTCGATCGGTCTTCCGGATCAGCTTGCGGAACTCCGAGTAATCCGACAGCGAACGGATCAGTTCCTTGACATCCGCCAGTTCGGCTGGCCTGTTGTACGCCACCGGAGCCACCAACCTCGCGATCAAGCCATCCGGCTTCAACCACGCGTGCCAAACCTTGGTCGCGGGAGCATACTTGATCGTCATTGCCGGCGCTTGTGTCTTCAGCCAGTCTCTTGCCTCGCGCTGCAGGGCGGAAAAATCAATGCGAATAGCCGCTTGGGAGCGCGCCAAGCGTATCGACGCCAGTTCGATACGGAAGCCCTGCAGGAGGTCACTGGATTCCCGCAGCGCCTGGACAAGCGCATAGAGCGACTTGTACCGTCCCTGACTGTCGAGATGCAGATAGCCGGCAATCGCCGAGGCGCCGCTCTCCGGACAGAGCACCATCGGCCGCAACGTCGCCGCCACGAGTAGCAGGTTCAGCGCTGTGTGCCACGAATGCGGACCGTCCTCATGAAACCACGCCTCGGAAAGGTTCTGAAGCCTGGCCGCCACCGACTCACGCAAGCCACCGTCAGGAAAGACCAAAGAATGTGCCAGCGCGACCGATTCCAGCAGTTCGAGCGGCGGTGTTCGGAGGCGATCGTCCGTTCTCCTCAAGGCCCTGGCGAACTGGTAAGCCATCGACAGGTTCCCTCGCTCCAGCAGGTTCCAGATCGGGCGGCATGCCTCGCCGGCGTCTGGGGAATATGGATCCTCGCGAGTGCTTTCCGCCGCGCCGCCACCCGCAACCACGATGCCATGGCTGATCTCAGCCCGGGTTGGCATGGTGGGATCAGCCAAGGGCTTGGGGCTCGGTTTAGGCACTGGGTCAGGCACAGGCTCAGATACCGCTTCAGGCCCGGGAGCCGGTGGTGGCAGGATCAGAGGTTCTGCTTCTGGCGCGTGCACCGGCTCTGATACCAACGACGGGAGCACTTCGCCAGGTTGCGCTGTGGCCACCACAAGCGTCGGCTCAACTGGCGAGGCATCGATCCCACCAGTGCCCTCTTCTGGTTCGATCTCCGGAGAATCATTCCCCTGCGTCTCAAACGGTCGGCGATAGGGGCTGGCGGCCGACAGGAAGACGTCCTGCAGTGACTCGAGCTTCTCGTCCAGGTCCAGCAGTGCTCTCTCCCGCTCGCGCCGTTTCCTTTCGATCGGCTTGCGCTCGAGCGACGATTTCGCCGCGCGTACCTGCCGATCCAGAGTATCGTGCTCATCCTGCAAGGCGTGGCGACCGCCTGCCTCGGACTCGAAGGTCGCGCCGGCGTGCGCAGCCCGCTCACGAGCGGCGTCGACATCGGCTGACAGTGCTTCGAGGCTTGCCTCCGGCTCGCCGAGCGCATCCTCCCAGCGTTTGTCTAGCGCCTGCAATACTGCTTCGTCGAGCCAGGCAAACTCTGGCTTGCCACTCCACTCGTGGCAAAGATCGATCAACGCGTCCACTTTCGCCTTGATCTCCTCCCGTAGCGTGTCCTCCGCTGCAGGCAAGTGCGCTGCCAACACCTCGAACTCTTCGCCAATGCTCATCAAGTGGGCGACGGACTGCCGTGATGGGCGACGACGCAATTCGTCGCGGAGATGATCGAGCCTTTCCAGCAGTGCGTCCCAGTTCGACTGAAACCCAGCCGGGCTCAATTCCTCGGCGACAGGGGCCTGCTCGGATTCCTCCGGTTCAACGGCCTGATAGACCAACTGGAAGTCACTGCTCAAATCCGGGCACAGTTCGATAGCCCGTCGTGCGAACCATTCGTTCGCCGATGCTGAGCAGAGCGCGAAGACCGCGTGGCTCACCGCGCGGCGTCGGGTGTCGTCAAGTTCCGGCCAGCGGGCCAGTTCGTCGACGATCTGCGGCCAGAGCATGAAAACGTTGAACGAAAGCTTCATACCTGACACGGGCAGGCGTTCTTCAATAGCGACCCGGATATCCGGCCATGCCGTGCAGTTGGCGAGCAGGGTCTCCTCGTCGAACGCGAGGCTGGTCCAGCCGCTGTCGAATTCCTCGAGGAAGACCAGGTCCACCGAGCGCGCATAGTCCGTCGCTGTGAACCGGTCGCGCCCTGCGGGCCCGGCTCGGCGCACTCCCCAGAAAGAACCCATCCGCTGTATAGGATTTGACCAGCGGCGGACGAGTTGCTTGTCCGCTTCTGGAAGGTGAGCGACCCGTTCGCCGAGAAACTCAGAAATCATTGCATCGAAACCGCTGTCGCCCTTTGAATGCTCGCTCAGCCGGCGCTTGACGTCCCGGTTCAGACCCTTGGCCTGCAACAGCTTGATCAGCACAATACTCTTGCCGTCCGGCTGCAGAACGTCATCTGGCAGGCCGAACAGGGCTATATTCTTTTTGATATCGTTCATGGCTTGATGGCTTTCTAGTCGATCTTGCTGTTTGGATTGAAACCCTGCGTCCACGGATGCGGTCCGTCCGGCCAGAGCGTCCTACGCCTCGAGCACCAGGCGGCGGGTGCGGTATTCGCCGAACTGGCGGGTTTCGTTGTTCTTGAGGACGCGGTAGGTTTCGGATGGGTAATCGGCGCCCATGACGTCGGCGGGGTCGAGGATGTAGCGCAGTTCGTCACAGAAGAACCAGCGGCCCCGGGTCAGGAGCAGCTTGATCGCCTCCAGCTCGTCGCGACGGCCGTAAAATTTCCAGGATGTCATAAACTCGTTGGCTCATGTTGCGTTTTGAGGACATGTTTCAGGTTGCAGTAGGAGACTGACGAGAGATCCCAATAGGGCACGTCCGCGACGCCTCACATTGTGCACAAACTCGAAGAAGATCAATAGAGGGGTAATTTTTCCAGCCCTGACGCATGACCCATCCGACTCGGGCCCGTTTACCGGTAACGCTCGCTTTCGCCGCCGAGGCGGTCGGATAGCGGTTGGCTAGCGATCAAGGAGCGCTTGCGGCGCGGGGGGTGTGGGGTCAGTCAGTGGGATGCAAGAGGGTGTGGGAGCTCCGGTACGATCGCTAGGCGAGCCTTTCTCGGCGCGGTATGCGCCGCGCTTGAGAGGATGTGTTGGGCAGGCCATGGCAAGGTTATTTGAGTTGCAGCAGGAACGGTTCGGCGAGGAGCACACGCATACGCATCGGATCGAGCCTGGAGCCGGCGCAGGAGCTTCGGATGAAGCGAATAGCGCCGCGCACACCGAGTTCTTGATAGAGGCTGCGTAACTGCCGGGTGAAACGTGCCAGGGTATTGAACCCATACGCCAGGCGCATGAGGAGGTGATCGCCCTGCATGGCATTCCAGTCCAGAGCAAAGGCATGCTCGTAGTGGTAGCCCTGGTGCTTCTCGACGAGAAAGCCCGCTTCGATGCCCCAACGATGGCGGGCTCCGAGGTTGCAGCGCTCATGGACATTGTCTTGGCTGAGCGGCTGGCTGGAGAGCCAGGCGTGGCGTGATGTTTCGGTTAGGCGATTTCCGGGAATCAAGATCCCGAACAACTACCACAGCGGCTTGTGTTGCTAGCCCCTGAGCCCGGCCTAACGCGATGACTCTTGGTATGGCGTTTTGCGGAAATCACCTTATGGCAACATCAGTGTCCCGGCTTAAGTGGGTAGCCATGATTCCAGTCAACTATTCACGCACCGCTGATTGGCGTGCTTCCCGGTCTTGAACTCACGGCGATCGCGACGAATCCCACTTCGACCGCCATCGGCCGCAGGTGCGCGACCGCTGGCGGGAACAGGCCGGCGCGGGCAGCGGGCTATGGTACGAGCGTGTTGACCGCGAGCAGGGAGGCATAGCTCAGCGTCAGGCTGAACGGGCCATGGCTTGCCGCCTGTGCAAGCGCGAAGCGGGCAAAGCGCGGGGCAGGGCCATGCTCCTGTCGGAAACGACACTGCGGGTCCCAGGTGCTGCGGTTTTCCTGCGACCAGCGGACGAGGGTTCGCTGATCTTCGTGGTTGTTCCAGAGCACGGCGAATGCCTCGCCGGTGTCCTCGCAGACGTGCACGCCGGCACCGAAAAGCACTTCCAGGAGTGCGCGCAGTTGGCTGTCGGAGAGCGCCGTACGGTAGGCACCCAGCACTTCGTAGTCAGCGAGGATCTCGTGCAGCCGCACGCACAGCCCGCGCTTCGCCTCGCTGCCGCAGCGGAAGGCCTTGAGCAGTTTCATCAGGATTCGGGGCCTGGTGTCGTCGTGCCGCTGCAGCTTTCCCTGACGGGCTTGCAGCAATACCTGGTAATTGCTGCTCGGCGCGGCCGGCGGCAGGTGGATGGTCAAGCTGCCGCTCTCCGGATCGTGGCGAGCATCGATCGGCACGCGCCTGCCGTCGCAGGTGACAAGCGTTTGCCCCGGCGCGTCGATGGCATGGAAGACCAGGGTGTAGCCGCGCGCGGCGGGGACGACGCCGAGGTCCCCCTGGGCCGGGCCGATGCCCAGTTGCAGCGCGCTGTCCGACCACTGCTGCCGCAGCGGGGTGAGCACCCGCGCTCCGTGCCGGTAGTGCTCGCTCTCCCCGTCGTCTTCATAGAGATCGAAATGGTTGTCGGCGCCGGGGAAGACATGCACGGTGAGGGCACGCGGGTTGTCCACAGGGCTTGCCGCCGCTCCCTCGTGGCCTGGGTCGGCCAGCACGACGATGGCGCCGGCGCGCGCAAAGACGGGGATGTCATCGAGTTCGCCGTACCGGCTGTGCCACGCCGCTCCGGCGTAGTGCTGCCCGCTGAAGAAGTCGTACCAGTCCCCCGCGGGCAGCCAGACGACCTGCCGGCCCAGGCGCGTTTCCGGATCGCGCGGGGACGTGAATGGCGCGGCGATCAGCTCGCTGCCGAAGGCATACTGGCCGGGACACGCGTACGCTTCGGGTGCGTCCGGGTGCAGGTGATACATCGGCCGCAGCAGCGCACCGCCGCCCTGGTGTTCCTGCCAGGCCATGCTGTACAGATAGGGAATCAAGGCATGGCGCAACTGCATGGCCGATCGGGCAAGCGCGAAGGTTTGCGCGTCCCAGCCCCAGGGTCGCCGCTCGTGGAAGGGATTCTGTGTGCTGTGCAGGCGCAGGATCGGGCTGAATACGCCAAACTGCAGCCAGCGCACATAGAGTTCGGCGTCCTCGGTGCCCTCCATGTGACCGCCGATGTCGTGGCTCCACCAGCCGAAAGCGACATTGGCCGCCGTCGCCGTGAAAGGAACCTGGAAGGCCAGCGAGCGCCAGGAAACGACAGTGTCTCCGGAAAAACCGACCGGATAGCGATGACTGCCGAGCCCGCCCCAGCGCGAGAACGCGAACCCGCGCCGCGCCGGATCGCGGCCCAGGTCCAGGAAGTGCAGGTGATTGAGCCACCACAGCGGATCGAGGTCGGAAAAGGCTGTTCGCTTGCCCTGCTGCCAATCCATCCACCAGAAATCGACGCCTTCGGCTTCCAGGGGGTGATGCAGGATTTCGAAGTAGGCTTGCGTGAAAGCGGGATCGGTGATGTTGAAAGCAACTGCTTCGCCGGTCGCCGGATCGCCGCCGAGCCTCCGGAGCATGGCCGGATACGCCTCTTCGTGCGGCCAGACGCCATCGGCGGGGTGCAGGTTGAGGGCGGTCTTCAAACCCAGTGAGTGCAGATCGGCGAGCAGCGCGCGGGGGTCGGGGAAGAGATCCCGGTTCCAGGTGTAACCGGTCCAGCCACGCGACGCATTGCCGGTACGCGTGCGATGCCAGTCCATGTCGATAACGCATACCGACAAGGGCAGCGCATGCGCCAGGAAATCGCGCATCAGCTCAAGCAGTTCGTCCTGGCGATAGGGCCAGTAGCGGCTCCACCAATTGCCCAGCGCCCAGCGCGGAATCAGGGGAACGGCGCCGCTCAGGCGCCGGTAATCGCTCAGGCAGGCCGTGAAATCCCGGCCATAGCCAAAGAAATACAGATCGACCGCGTCTGCCCCTGGCTCGCGCCGGGCAATCCAGCCCTCGTCGAGGAGTGGGGCGTCCGAGTCGTCCACGACTGCCCAGCCGCTGGTCGACAGCAGACCCGGATCGAGCGGGATCGGGCCGTCAGTCTTGTCCAGGGTGCGCGCCGTCCCGCCAAGGTTGCCGACATCGCGGTCGCCGTAGTGCCAGACCAGGCCTGACTCGATGAGCGTCACCTGCAGTCCGTCACCGCTGAAGCCCAGCCGGGAATCGTAACGCAGACGCAGGTGCGCGGTCGCGATCTCGACGATCTCGTCGTTGCGCAGAACTTCGAAAGCGGGCACGGGTTGGCGGCGATGCCAGAAGGTGCGGCTGGGCCGATCTTCGAAGTGCCCGTCGGCCGCGAACTCGAGGCGCAACAGTCGGGACGTCAACACCGTGAAGCGAGCCCGCTGCGAGGCCAGCACGGCCCGCGAGTCAGCCACCGGACGGCAGTGAACGCGCAAGTGCCCGGCTTGTTTCATCGTTCGAGCAGGCTGGCCAGAAAGTCGAAGAACAGACAGTACAGGGCGATCGGCAGAGGCATGCCGAGCAGTGTGCCGATCATGTACTCGCGGAACCCGATCCCGGACATGGCGAGAGCGTAATTGAGTGCCGGCACCGTCTGAAACAGGATGCGCAGGAAAACGACGCTGCGGATCGGATGGGTATCGAGCTGCTCGAACAGGCGGAGTGCGAGCCGGCTCTTCAACTGCCGCAGGGCATCGCCACCGACCAGGCGTATGCTCAGGAAGGTCAGCGCGCACGAGGTGCTCGCAGCGATGTAAGTGACGACGCCGCCCCAGACTCGTCCGAGGGCCAATACGGCGGCAGCAAGAAAAATCCACCCCGGGATCTGGATCAGGTTGCCCAGAGAGAACAGCAGGACGAAGATCAGTACCCCGCTCACCCGGTTCTCCAGAAATTGATCGTGCAGAAACTGGCGACTGAAGTGATCGCGCCAGCCGGCCAATTCAAAGATCGCAAACAGCACGCCGAGAAACAGCGCAACGGCGAGCAGTCGCGGGTAAGGTATGGCGGTTCGCTTGAGCATATAGTGGGACAATGCAAGCCTTTCATCACTTGGGCGTTGGCCAGCGCTTTCGCCGCGTATCGATTCCAGTTGGCGCCGGCAAGGTCATCCTCTCAGCCCACAGTATAGTGGAACCCAGTTTTCCGGCATTGCTTACGCTGTCTGCCGTGCTTTCCTGATCGGGGGAGCCGGGAGCAGTCATGACCGTTAGGGCAAGTGCTACACTCGCGTGCCATGCGTATCCTGTTTGCTGCCCTCTGCGCCTCGCTCGCGCTCGATGCCGCCGCTACCGGCGTGGTACTGCGCGGCGAGTTGCTGATCGGAGCGCCGTTCGGATGGACGGTGCCACCGCCGTCGATCGTTTACGATTCGTACGGTCATTGTCTTTCCGCCGCGGGCTGTCCGAACTACGAACAGCTACGGCGCTTCCTGGATCGTTACGAACGCAACTACGGCCATCGCTTTGCGCCGAATCCCCCGGCCTTGCTCGTGCCGGTGCAGCCGCGCGACGTACCGCCAACCCCGGAAGCCCACATCCAGCCGCGCTACCGGGGTGCAAGCCAGATTCGGCCGGAGTTCGAGCAGGCCGGGAAGCCGGTCTACCACCAGTGATCCACCTGGCCGCAGGCCCGGGGCCTTGAACCCGCTGCTGCAGGCAGTCGCCGGCTATCTCCTGCTGCTCGGCCTGGCCTGGACTCTCTCCTCCCGGCGCGGCGCCATCCCGTGGCGGACGGTCATCGGCGGCATCGGCCTGCAATTGGCGCTGGCGCTGCTGATCTTTCGTCTGCCCGGCGTGCGCGAGATCTTCGCTGCCGGCAACGACGCCTTGCTGGCCATTGCTGCGGCGACCCGCGCAGGAACCCAGCTGGTATTCGGTTTCCTGGGCGGGGCGTCGCTGCCCTATGCGGAAACCACTCCCGGAGCCAGCTTTGTTCTTGCCTTTCAGGCCTTGCCGGTGGTGCTGGTGATGAGTGCGCTGTCGGCGCTGCTCTATCACTGGCGGGTGCTGCCGCTGCTGGTGCAGGGCTTCTCGCTGGTACTCGAAAAAACCCTTGGGGTTGGCGGGGCGATCGGCATGTCCACTGCCGCCAATGTCTTTGTCGGCATGATCGAAGCGCCGCTGTTGATCCGCCCCTACCTGGCCAGCGTCAGTCGCGGCGAGATGTTCATCATTCTCACCGGGGGCATGGCGGGTGTCGCGGGGACAGTCATGGCCTTGTACGCCAGCATTCTCGGTCCGGTCGTCCCGGATGCGCTGGGCCATATCCTGGCCGCCTCCTTCATCAGCGCCCCCGCGGCAATCGTTTTTGCGGTGATCATGGAGCCGCCCGAGGGGCCGCCCACCGGGCGGCATCTCGACCTGCCGCAGACCGACACCAGCAGCATGGAAGCGGTGACCCGCGGGACCGGCGAGGGCGTGAGCCTGTTGATCAACATCGTCGCGATGCTGATCGTGCTGGTGGCCCTGGTGAGCCTGGCCAATCAGGCGCTTGGCCTGTTGCCCAGCGTCGATGGCAGCCCGCTTTCGCTGCAGCGTCTACTGGGTTGGCTGATGGCTCCGGTGGCCTGGATGGCCGGCATCCCCTGGAGCGAGTGCGCCGTTGCCGGCTCGCTGCTGGGAACCAAAACGGTGCTCAACGAACTGCTGGCCTACATCGACCTGGCCCAGCTCTCGCCGGACACGCTCGCGCCCCGCAGCAAGGTGATCATGACCTATGCGCTGTGTGGTTTCGCCAATCTCGGCAGTCTCGGCATTCTCCTCGGCGGTATGTGCGCGATCGCGCCGCAACGTCGCGCCGAACTCGTACAACTCGGCCCGCTGACGCTGCTCTCGGGCACCCTGGCGACCCTTTCGTGCGGCAGCGTGGTGGCGATGCTGCTGTGACCGGGCGAGTCGAATCGTGACGATTCTTGTACAGATGCAGGTCAAATGCGCACGGAACGACGCGATGGCTCTTCGGGGGATGACGGCCTCGATGCTGTTCGCGATAAGCCGTGTACCAGATCTTCGCCTCCTACCAAACGGTCATGACTTTGCAAGACACCCCCGATGATGAAAGTCATGACCGTTTCCCCTCTCCCCCAACCCCTCCCCCGCGAGTGGGGAGGGGAGATTCGAGAGTCGCTCGCGACTTTCATAGTATACGGTTGCAGATCCGAACTGCCGGACGGCCCTTGTCTGTCAGCCTTGATAAACCACCCGATTCCGTCCCTCTTCCTTGGCCACATACAACCGCCTATCCGCTACTCGCACCAACTCCTCGACACTGATTTCCCCCTTCCCCGCCAGTTGGCTCGCCGCTACCAGGCCAACGGAGACGGTGACCGGGATCCGCTCCCGATTGAAGATAAAGTCGGTATTGGCCACCGCCAGCCGCAATCGCTCGGCAAATTGGAGGCCGTTCTTCAAGTCGCCGATGGAGAATCCGTAAAACTCCTCGCCGCCATAGCGTCCGATTTCATCCTCATGCCGCTTGGTGGCGCGCATCACCTCCGCGAAGCCGAGCAAAACCTGGTCTCCGGCCTGATGGCCGTAAGTGTCGTTCACTCCCTTGAAATGATCCAGGTCCAACAACAGAAAAACAAAATCGTTGATGTGGCCGCGCCGGAGATTACCGATATTCATCTCGATAATCCGTTGCAGGATGGTCCGTTTCGGCAACTTGGTGAGTTCGTCGAAATAGCCGATTTTTTCCAGCAGATCCTTCTGCTCCATCTCCTTGGTGACCTCGGTCAGACAGCCAATGGAGAGGCAGATCTGGTCCTCGACAAAGATCTCGATGTTGGCCTGATCCTTCAGCCAGATCCTCTTCCCCACCGGCAAGGCGAGTTGATAGACGAACTCCACCACCCCCGCCTTTTTCACCTCCTCGCGCAAGCCGGCCTGATCGCCCTGTAACTCGGCCCGGGTAACGATCTCCTCTTCCACTCTGCTTTCCCGCTCTGCGTACCGGTACAGCCGCCGATCGACGATACTCTGCCGAAAAACCTCGTCGACTTCTCTCCGCTCGCAGCCGAGAAGCGCGAGAAAGCCTGCTCCGACATATTCATACCAGAGGATCTTCTCGTGCTCGTGCCAGGCGGAGATATAGGGGACGATCGGCGAGGAAATCTTCTCCAGGGTCGCCAGGGCAGCGACACACTCCGTCAGCCGCCGGCACAGCCGCTGCGAAAACCCGCCGGCAAGAATCTTGCCGCCCGCCCCGGCCAAATCACTCGCCACTCTCCATCCCTCGCCCTTGCTCATGGTCACCCCTCGTGTTTACTCGCCGCTTTGGCGGCCACGGCGGTGCCTGCCTCGAAGAGAAGAGTATAGAACTCGCAATCGACTAACTGAAGTGGCTCATGTTGCGTATTGAGGACATCTCGGATGTGCAATGCGGACAGCTACATGGGCCCGACTTCGGCCAACGCAATTCTCTGAGCCTTTCATAACCCATTGAAGTTGGAGATCGTCCCGGCTTAAGTGGGAAGCCTCGGGAGGCCCATTTCTCAGGCGACGATCTCGCGCGAGCTGATCTTGTAGCGGAAAGTGTCCGGGTCCAGGCTGTCGAAGCGGCCGGCGGCATTTTCTCCCTGCGGATACATCAGGAAGGGGATTTTCGGGCCGCTTGACCCCGGCAGCGCAAGGTCGTGGGCAAAATTGTAGGCCAGCCAGTTCATCTCCCAGGAGCCGAACAGTTTTTCGCGAGTGGCGACGACGATCTCATCCTTGAGGGTCAGGCCGGGTCTTTCTTCGAGAACGACCTTGCGCACGTCGGCGGGATCGACCGGCAACCAGCCGAAACCGGTCAGCCAGACTTCGGCGCGGCAGTGTTGCGCCCTGGTGATGTCCTTGCTCTTGCCGAGGCTCTTGTAGCCAAAGCGCGAATCGGCAACGCGGATGCCATAGACGTCGCGCGCCGGCAGCCCGGCGGCGCGGGCGAGGCCGACATACAAGGCGTTGAGGTCGGCACACTTGCCCGAGAGGTTGCCGGTCTCGAGCATCACGCGAATGTCGCCGACGCCGCAGCCGCGCGTTTTCGGGTTGCGCGCGGTATTCTCGACGATCCATTCGTAGATCGCCCTGGCCTTGTCCAAGTCGGTATTGGCGCCACGGGTGATCTCTGCCGAGGTTTTCCGGACGATGCCGTCTGTCGGCAGCAGTTCGGTCGCTCGGGTATACAGCCGCATCGCCGTCTTGTCGAGCGGCGCCACCTTGCCGGTTTGCGCGAGATCTATGGCACGGTCGCGGGTCGCGAAGCGACTGGTCACTTCGACGAATGGCGCGGCTTCGCCGGCTTCCCAGACAGCGGCCAGCATCTGCGCACCGTAGCCGGGATCGCGGTCGAACTGAACAGTCACGGCATTGCCTTGCCAGACGTTGCCCATGGTCTTGATCCAGGTCGGGTCATCGATCGATGGCAGCGGCAGCCAGACGCCTGTGCTGCTCTCGGTCGGGGCCAGTTCGGCACGCGTGCTGACTTCGAAGACGCGCCAGCCATGGGTCGGCGAAGGCTGGAAGGGATTGTCGGAGGCAGCTGCCGGGCGCCATCCGGCAAGCGCGCTGGCGGTCAGCAAGCTGGTGGTGGTGGTGATGAATTGGCGACGGTCCATGGTGGTATCCTCGGTTATTTGAGCAGGGCTTGCAGGGTTTTGTCGATCGCCGGGGAATCCCAGTCAATGGCACCCTGGCCGCGCAGCCGTATACGATGGCGACGATCGATGATGAGGCTGCTCGGGAGCATGCGCGCGCCCCAGGCGCGACTGATGAACTGCTCGCGATCGTCGATGACCACGAGTTGCAGGGCGTTCTCGGAGAGGAAAGTATCGACCTGCTGGCGCTGATCGGCGACGGCGACGGTGATCACCGCCAGGCCACGTGCCCGCCAGCGGTCGGCGAGGCGTTGCAGCGACGGCATTTCCTGGCGGCATGGTTCGCACCACGACGCCCAGAAGTTGATGAGCACGGGCTGCCCCCGGTGCGAGGCAAGCAGGGCATGCAGGGGAGTATCGGCCGGGATCGGCAGCGGTCTGGCGGCGACCTGTGCCAGTGCATGGGCGTGCACCAAAGCCTGGTATGCCCAGGGCGGGCAGGCCAGCAACAGGATGGCGACAAAACGACGAATCGACAGACGCCTGTTCGGCGCGTGCGTATTCGTTTTCAGCGGTCTCTCCCGTTTTCAGGATCACCGTCGCGAGGCGGAAGCCCTCGCAACTTACGTTGCGCCGGTGCAAAGACCGGCGCGATGGAATGGCGGTAACTCAGACCGCCGTAACTGTCATTATCTCACTATTCATGTGAAAGTCGCGTCAGCGACGCATGGCTTTCATGGTCGGGGGCGCCTGGAAAAGTCATGACCGTTAGTCAGAGCCGCGAGGCGAGAATCTCCGTCAGCTCGGCGTCGCTGAGCACGATCGGATTGGTCTTCATGCTGGAACCGCGGCTGGCGGCGACGATGCGCGGCAGATCGTCCTGGCCGATGCCGTAAGCCGACAGACGGGGAAGCGCCAGTTCCAGTTCCCAGCGGCGCAGGGTGTCGACCAGAAAGCGGCGTGCGTCGGGGCCGTTGAGACCCTTCTGCATCGCGAAGCGACGGCCGACCTCGGCATATTTGGGCAGCGCCGGGTTATCCGGTTCCCGGGCTTCCAGGGCGGTGATGTTGCGGGCGGTCGCGCTGGCCACCAGCGTGCCGCAGACGACACCGTGCGGAATCGGGAAGAAGGCACCGAGCGGCGAGGCCAGGCCATGTACCGAACCGAGCCCGGTCTGTGCCAGGCAGATGCCCGAGAGCAGCGAGGCGTAGGCCATCTGCGCGCGCGCCGCGGCGGACTGCTGCCGATGCAGCGCCGGCAGCGCCGCGCGCGCGGCCATGATCCCCGAGCGGGCCAGCGCATCGGTCAGCGGGTTGGCACGTGTCGACACGAAGGATTCGAGGAGCTGTGTGAAGGCGTCGAGGCCGTCGGCAGCGATCAGTTCCGGCGGGCAGGCGGCTAGTAGATCCGGATCGACGATTGCCCATTCGGCGACCAGCCGGTCGTCGCGGAAGGACTTCTTGAAACTGCCGGGCACGCTCAACACGGCATTTTTCGTTGCCTCCGAGCCGGTGCCGGCAGTGGTCGGAACGGCGATCAAGGGAATTGCCGGTCCCAGGTAGGGCAGTTCCGGGCCGACCCCTTCGAGATGCTCCATCACCGAGTTGCCGGGCCGCAACAGTCCGGCGATCGCTTTCGCCGCATCGAGCGCGCTGCCGCCGCCAATACCGACAACGCAGTCGAAGGGTCTTTCCCGCCAGGCGGCGACGGTTGCGTCGATCCATTCCGGCGACGGCTCGCCGGATACCCTCACCTGTTCCCAGGACAGCCCGCGCTGCGCAAGTTGCGCGAACAGCCTTTTGCCCGCCACGGATTCGGCCAGGGAGCGCAGGCCGGTGACGAGCAGAAGATTGCGGCCGTAGCCGGCGGCGATGTCCGGCAAGCGGGCCAGGGCGCCGCTGCCGAATTCGATGCGTGGCAGGCGGGCGATCGCGAAGCCCGGGATCGACGGGAGAGCCGGGAAGGCGTCGCTCATGCGGGAAACAGCCCGTTCATCGGCTCACCCCGCCGTGGTTCGGCCATCATGTCGGCGACCGCCGTTCGCCAGGCGAGATAATGCGCCGTCTCCTTGTGTGCGGCTGCGTCGGCGGCCGAGGCATAGGCCTCGTAGAGGATGAAGCGCGCCGGATCGTCGGGCGCCTGCAGGACATCGAAGCGCCGGTTGCCCGCTTCGCCGACCGATCACCTCCCGCAGAGAATCGCTGCCGACGGCGAGCATGATCAGGCGGTCGAAGTCCGAGCGCGACTCCGCTGCAATCGGGCAGGCCGGATGCCAGCGCCGCCAGGAGTGGCTCGTCGATGGGGATGGCCGGCAGGCCCAGCGCCTCGCGTTCGCGCAGGTCGGCGGCAAAGCGTGCGCGCTGTTCGTCGGCGTCGAGCAGCTCGTGATAGCCGTTGGCCAGTTCGACGCCGCGATGATACAGCTCGAAACGCGATGCCACCCTGGCCTTCGTCGTCCAGGTGCAGGCGGGCGAGGGCGGCCTGCGAGGGCGGATAGTCAACCACAAAACTCAGCGTGTCGATGCCGAGTTGTCGGTTCGATGACCTGGCTCATCAACAATTCCAGCCAGGTGTCGCGGTCGGCCTCGTCGAAGGCGAGGTCGAGGTGCCGCCTCGCCGCGGCACGCAGTTGATCGACGCTGCAGCTCAGCGGGTCGAGGCCGAGATGGGTGCGGAACAGGTCGCGATAGCGGTGGCGCACGCAGCGCGTTTCACCGAGCGCGAGGCAGGCAACGGCGGCGACATCGTCGATCAGCTGATCCGGGGTGAAGCCGACGCGATACCACTCGAGCAGGGTGAACTCGGGGTTGTGCCGGCGCCCCATTTCATCGGCGCGGAACACGCGGGCGATCTGGTAGATCGAGCCGCTGCCCGCGGCCAGCAGGCGCTTCATCGCGTATTCGGGCGAGGTCTGCAGGTAACCGTGGCCGGCACCTGCATGCTGTGCAGGTGCGGATCGGTGACCGTGGTCGGGCAGAGCTGCGGTGTTTCCACTTCGAGCACATGCTGCGTGCGAAGTAGGCACGAATCTGCGCCACGATCTGCGCGCGGCGGCGCAGGTTTGCGAGCGGTGCGCCGGGTCGCCAGTCAACCGTTGACATCGACGTCAGGGGGAGGGCTCCGCATTCGCGAAAGCATTACGCTTTCACGCGCGACACATATTCACCCGAGCGCGTATCGCATCTTGATGATTTCGCCCTGGTTGACGAACAGCGGCACCTTGACCGTGGCGCCGGTGGACAGGCGCGCCGGTTTGTTGCCACCGGTGGCGGTGTCGCCACGGACGCCGGGCTCGGTTTCGACGATTTCCAGTTCGACGAAGTTGGCGGGGTCACTGCCAGCGGTGTGCCGTTGTACAGCGTCACGGTGCAGGGTCCTGCTCCTTGAGCCAGAGTGCAGCGTCACCGACGGTGCTGCTGCTGGCCTGATGCTGCTCGAAGTTTTCCGGTTCCATGAAGTGGTGGAACTCGCCGTCGTTGTAGAGGTACTGCATTTCGCGGTCAAAGACGTCGGCGCCCTTCCAGCGAGTCGCCGGACTTGAAGGTTTTTTCCCAGACGCGGTTGGTCTTCAGGTTGCGCAGTTTGACGCGGTTGAAAGCCTGACCCTTGCCGGGTTTGACGAATTCGTTTTCGAGGATCATGCAGGGGTCACCGTCCAGCATGACCTTCAGGCCCGATTTGAATTCGTTGGTAGAATAGCTCGCCATTGCATCCCTCGTGAGACGTCGATAAATATGAAGGGCGCCATGATAGCGCGAAGCCCGGCCAATGGCAGGGCGAGGATGCGCAGGCCGAGCCCTGGCAAGGGGCGCTGCAGACGGTGATCAGCGATGGCGACGAACTGCTGAAGCTGCTCGGCCTTTCTCCGCAGGCCCTGGCCATCGACCGCCGTCAGGCTTTCTCCCTGCGCGTGCCCGCGTTCCTTCGTCGCGCGCATGCAGCCGGCGACGCCCGACGATCCGCTGCTCAAGCAGGTGCTGCCGCTGATCGCCGAAAGCAGGCCGCAACCCGGCTTTGGCTGCGACCCACTGGCAGAGGCCGAAGCCAACAAGGTGCCGGGGCTGATCCACAAGTTCCACGGACGCGTGCTGCTGATCGTCACCGGCCATTGCGGCATCCATTGCCGCTACTGTTTCCGCCGCCACTTCCCCTACGCGGCAAAACAAGCGTCGCGCGCGGACTGGTCGAAGGCGTTCGACTACATCCGCCGCGATGACTCGATCAGCGAAGTGATCCTGTCGGGTGGCGATCCGCTGGCGGTGGCGGACCGCCATTTGCAGTGGATGATCGGCCAGATCGAGGCGATCCCGCAGGTCAGCCGTCTGCGCATTCACAGCCGCTTGCCGGTGGTGATTCCACAACGCATCACCCCCGCGCTGCTCAGCCTGCTGGCCGATACCCGCCTGCAGGTGAGCCTGGTGTTGCATGCCAATCATGCGCAGGAACTCGATGATTCGGTGGCCGCCGCACTCAAACCCTTGCGCCATGCCGGGATCACGCTGCTCAATCAGACGGTGCTGCTGGCGGGAATCAATGACGACGTGCAGGTGCTCGCAGATCTGTCGGAGCGCCTGTTCGCAATCGGCGTGCTGCCCTATTACCTGCATCTGCTCGATCACGTGCAAGGCGCCGCGCATTTCGAGGTCGCCGAGCAAAGCGTGCATGGCCTGCACGAAGCGTTGCTCGCGCGTTTGCCGGGCTATCTCGTGCCACGCTTCGTGCGCGAGGTCGCGCACGCGGCGTCGAAGATCCCGGTGGGTCCCGTCGCGCCTTGAGGCCGCGATTTTTCGTCACGACGTTTACAGGAGGATGAAGCCATGCGTGGTAATCCGATCGTTCAGTCATTGGCGTGGGCTGCTCTGCTTGGCACCGCACTGCCCTTGCCGGCAGCGGAGAGTCTGCCGCTGTTGCTGGCTGAAACCGAGCAAGGTCAGGCCGATGTCGCACTCTATCTGGTCAGCGAGAAACTCGACGGTGTGCGCGCATTCTGGGATGGGCAGGCGCTACGCACGCGCAAGGGCCATACGATCCAGGTTCCGTCCTGGTTTGTCGCCCAGTTCCCGGCGCAGCCGCTCGACGGCGAGTTATGGATTGGCCGCGGCGATTTCGAGCGGCTCTCTGGTATCGTCCGTCGGCAAACGCCGGATGACTCGCAATGGCAGCAGGTGCGCTATCTGGTTTTCGAATTGCCGCAGTCGCCCGGCACTTTTCGTCAACGGGCGCTGGCCCTGCGCGAGTTGACCGCCAGGCTGGCGCTGCCCTGGTTGCAGGCGGTGGAGCAATGGGAATTCGGCTCTCGCGAGGCGCTCGAAAAGAAGCTCGAACAGATTGTCCGAGGCGGTGGCGAGGGACTGATGCTGCACCGCGCGGATGCCGCGTACGTCACCGGTCGCAGCGATGTCCTGCTCAAGCTGAAAGCGTGGCACGATGCCGAGGCGACGGTGATCGGCCATCAGCCCGGCCGCGGCAAGTATGCCGGGATGCTGGGCGCCCTGCGTGTACGGACCGCTGGCGGTGTCGAGTTCATGCTCGGCACTGGTCTCAGCGACGCAGACCGTCGCCAGCCGCCACCGGTAGGCACCTTGATTACCTTCCGCTATCGCGAACTGACCGGTCGCGGGCTGCCCAGATTCGCCAGCTACCATCGTCCGCGTGATCTGTAGGCTGCGCGTGCACAAAGTTCTCTACTCCACGTTCCGCTGCATCTGCCTTCTCCAAGTCTCCGGCAGCGTCTTCCACTACGCTCAGCAAGCTTTCCATAGGGGCACGCAATACCGGATGACGATTCAGGCGCTCCAGCCACATCAGGTCGCGGTCAATGGCTAGCATGGGTGTCCCCTCCGGTGGATCAGTAGAAAATGCTGAAATTATGGGGCTTGCATCACTTTGAATCACACCCCTTTCTCAGGAGAATGGGCGCCGCCCGGCGGATCGGTGCTAAAATTAACAATTGGTCGACGTGCTCGCCGGTCAACCATTAAGCTTTTGGCTCGTTGTAATCATTCCATTGTCGATAAGGAACCCCATTATGAAAAATTCTCTCCTCGTTGCTGCGCTGATCGCTCTGGCCGTTACCGCTTGTGGCAAGAAGGAAGAAGCCAAACCGGCTGCTGCTCCGGCCGCTCCTCCTGCCGCCGCTGCTCCGGCCGCTCCTCCTGCTGCCCCTGCTGCCGCTCCGGCTGCTGCTCCGGCTGCTGCTCCGGCCGCCGATGCCGCCAAACCCGCCGAAGCCGCCAAGCCCGCCGAAGCCGCCGCAGACAAGGCCAAGGAAGTTGCTGGTGCTGCTGCCCAAGGTGCTGCCGACGCAGCCAAAGACGCAATGAAGAAGTAATCGGTCTGTCCTTTCCAGGCAATGAAAAAGCCGGCGCAAGCCGGCTTTTTCATTGCCTGGAAACGAGACGCATCGTTCAGACCAGCTGCCGCCAGCCGAAGCCGCCTTCCTGGTCGGCGATACCGATCCAGTTCTCGCTGCAGCCCAGCGCTGACGCCAGTGCCCTGGCGGCCAGTTCCGGCCGATTATTCTGCTGGCTCAGGTGTGCCGCAAGCACATGCTGCAAGCGCCGGGTATCGACCTGCCGCAGGAAGTCTGCCGCCTGATCGTTCTCCAGATGACCGAAGCGCCCGCCGATTCGCTGCTTGAGCCGCGCCGGATAATTCGACGCAGCGAGCAGCGCCTGATCGTGGTTGCACTCCAGTACCAGCCCGTCGCAGGCACCCAGAACCTCCACGATGTGGGGCGTGATCGAGCCGCTGTCGGTGAGAACGCCAAGGCACTGCTGACCGTTGCTGAACGCATACTGTACGGGTTCGCGCGCATCGTGCGGCACCGGGAAGGGCTGCACTTCGAGGCCGCCGATGGCAAAGCGCGTTTGACCGTCGATCAGCCGGCATTCGGGCAAGGCAGTCTTGCCCTGGGATGCTGCGGCGTGCGTGCCGTGCGTAAGATACACCGTGAGTTGGTAACTGCGGGCAAAAGCGAAAACCCCCTCCAGGTGATCGGCATGCTCGTGCGTCACCACGATCGCGGTCAACTCATCGGGGGCAGTGCCCAGCCTGGCCAATCTGGCTGTCGCCATGCGTGCCGAAAAGCCGCAGTCGAGCAACACTTTCGTCTCGCCGGCATCGACAATCAGGGCGTTACCCTGACTGCCGCTACCCAGAGACGCGAAACGGATCACTTCAACTGGTCGTAGAGCAGATTGAGGATCTTCCTTGCCGTATCGGACTGGCTAATACCACCCTCGGTCGATAGCACCTGGACTGTCGACAGGCTGCCTGCCTCACGCACGAAGATGCGGTACTGAATCTGTACCTTGTCGGCAGAACTGCCCTTGAAGGGATTCAACCTCGACAAGAAGGTGTCTTCCTTCTTCTGGTTGTCGCTTTCGGGGTCGACATAACGAACGAAGTAAAGGCCCCTGGAACGATCCCGGTCTTCGACCGTGAAACCCACACGGTCCAGCGCCAGACCGACTCGCCGCCAGGCTCTATCGAACGATTCCTCGACCTCTAGGGTACCTGCCCCGTCGGCACCTCGCGTCAGCCGTGCTCGCTCGACGGGCTTTTCCTGCGCCGCCCGGACGGCCTCGGCAGCGCGCTTCTCGTCGCTTCCCAGGCGAATCATCAAACGACGCAGCATCTCGGCTTCGAGTTCCGGGTCGGCCGGACGTGGCTGCCACTTGGTTTGATCCCTGCCCTCGGTGACGTAAATCTCGTACATTCCGCGATGACTGATGAAGATGTCGGTGGTCCCCGGCGTACTTCCCGGTTCCAGACGGGTACGGAACTTGTCACGCTCGGCCGTCGAGTAGACCGAGTCGATCAGCTTGCCGAGCAGGTTGCGGATGAAGTCCTGCTCGATCTTGGCGCGGTTCTCTGCCCAGTCGGTCTCCATCACCCCGGCATCAGGCAGTTCGAGCTTGATCACAAAACCGGTTTCCTGCCAGAAGTCCTTGACCTGCCCCCAGAGCTTGTCCGGCGCCCCAGCGGCCACCAGCCAGCGCTGATTGCCGGAACGTTCGATGTGCGCCCGGTCTACTTCGGGCAGGACTTCGCTCTTCTGCTGTGCCCGCGCCTGCGGCGAACGCTCGGCGGTGTACGCCGAGTAGGTGGCCGTCCCTTTGCCAATGGTGTCCGGCACGGCATAGCGGTCATCGCGCGTGGGTGAGGTCAGGTCAGGAGGCACTTCCAGCGTCGGCACATTGGTGGCCGCAGCCGTCTTGTACTCGATTCGCTTGGGTTCGAGCAGGGAACCACCGCAACCCGCGAGCAGCAGCAGTAGAAGCGCGGCTCGACAGCGCAATACGGCAAGACTCATTTGACCACCCTGAACTGAAATCTAGACAAGTACGCCCGCCTGATCCATGGCGGCACGGACACGGGCGTGACAATCCGGCGACAACGGCGTCAGTGGCAGTCGCAGCCCAGCATCGATCAAACCCAGTTCCTGGCACGCCCACTTGACGGGGATCGGGTTCGCCTCGCAGAACATTTGCCGATGCAGGCCGAGCAGGCGAGCATTCAATGCTCGCGCCTTGATGGCGTCGCCAGCCAGCGCGGCGGCACACATTTCGTGCATCAGGCGCGGCGCAACATTGGCGACCACCGAGATATCACCGCTCGCACCCATCAGAATCAAGGCACAGGCACTCGCATCATCACCGCTATACACGGCAAAACCGGCAGGCGCGCGCGCGATCAGCTCGATACCGCGATCCATGTTGCCGGTGGCGTCCTTGATGCCGACAATGTTCGGGATTTCCGCCAGACGCAGCGCGGTGTCATTGCCCAGATCAGCGACCGTGCGGCCCGGTACGTTATAGAGAATCACCGGGATATCGACGGCTTCGGCGATCGTCCGGAAGTGGCGATACAGTCCTTCCTGTGTCGGCTTGTTGTAATACGGTACTACCGACAGCGCAGCATCGGCGCCGGCCTGTCGGGCAAAGCGCGTCAGCTCGACCGCTTCGGAAGTCGAATTGGCACCCGTGCCGGCGATCACCGGAATGCGACCAGCCGCCTGCTCGACGGCGACACGGATCAGTTCGCAGTGTTCTTCGAGGTTGACCGTCGGTGACTCGCCGGTCGTACCGACGATGACGATGGCGTCGGTACCTTCCTGTACGTGGAAATCGACCAGACGGCGCAGGCCGGGCAGGTCGAGACTCCCGTCGGCGTGCATGGGTGTGACAATCGCTACAATCGATCCAGTAATCATGGTCTTGGAGGGAGCCTGGGAAACTCACCGGGGGGTTTTCCCGGTAGAAATGAAACACTGGATTCTAACCGAAAGGCGCCGCCATGGCGATGAAAAACGGTGGCCGCCAGCAGAATGCGAAGCGGCAACGCTCCGCGACTTTCACGGTACGCTCATATCTCGGCCAGCACCCGAATATGGGCGACCACGCTGCGCGCCAGAGCCGACAGTGAGTAACCCCCTTCGAGTATCGACACGATCCGCTTCTGTGCGAATTCTTCGGCAAGCTGCTTCAGTTGTACAGTGACCCAGGCGTAGTCTTTCTCGAGCAGTTTCAAGCCACCCATCTCGTCCTCGTAGTGGCCGTCAAAACCTGCCGAAATCAGGATCATCTCGGGCTGGAACTCGCGTAGACGCGGCATCCAGATGTCGCTTACCACATTCCGGAATTCCTCTCCGTCGGTTCCCCGGCTGAGGGGCACATTCAACATGTTGAAGGCCGGGTGTTCGGTGCCGCTGTAGGGGTAAAACGGATGCTGGAAGGTGCCGACCATCAGTACGCGCGGGTCGCCCTTGAAGCAATCCTCGGTACCATTGCCGTGGTGGACGTCGAAATCGACGATCGCGACGCGCGACAAGTGATGTGCTCCCAGCGCATGTGCTGCCGCCACGGCAATATTGTTGAAGAAGCAGAAGCCCATCGCTGCCGCCCGCTCGGCGTGGTGTCCCGGCGGACGCACCGCACAGAAGGCGTTCTCGACTTCACCGGCCATCACCAGGTCGACCGCCTTGATCCCTGCCCCGGCAGCGCGCAAAGCCGCCTGCCAGGTGTGCCGGTTCATGGCTGTGTCCGGGTCGAGGTGTACGATGCCCAACTCGGGTGAAGCCCGCTTCAGCCGTTCCAGATGCGCGGCGGTATGGACGCGATGGAGCTGCTGAAAAGTGACCAATGGAGCATCATGATAAACGAAATACGAATCCAGGCCTTGCGCAATCATATGGTCGTTGATCGCGTTCAGACGCTCGGGAGCTTCCGGATGATACGAACCCATGTCGTGCAATTGGCAGTCGCGATGGGTGATGAATGCGGTGCTGGTCACTATGGCCTTTCTATCGCAGAGTGTCACTGTCAGGAACAGTGGAAACTGCGGGAAATCGAGTTATCGGCTGATGGTTTATTATCATCCCAATTGCGCCACCACGACAAGCCATGCGACAAACCATGCAGCCCATCCTCCCGACGACGAGACCCTCCCCGGTCACCAGAATCCTTGCCGCCGCCAACGCGGTGATCCTCGGCAAGAGCACGCAAACCCGCCTGGCTCTATGCTGCCTGCTGGCAAAAGGCCATTTGCTGATCGAAGATCTGCCGGGCGTCGGCAAGACGACGCTGGCGCACACCCTGGCGCGGGTGCTCGGATTCCAGTTCGCGCGCATCCAGTTCACGAGTGACATGCTGCCGGCCGACATCCTCGGCGTCTCGATCTTCGACCGAGAGAGCGGCAATTTCCGGTTTCTCCCCGGCCCGGTATTCTCACAGGTGCTGCTCGCCGACGAAATCAATCGCGCCACCCCAAAGACGCAGAGTGCCCTTCTCGAAGCCATGGAAGAAGGGCAGGTGACCACCGAGGGAGAAACGCGACCGCTGCCGGAACCGTTCTTCGTGATCGCCACGCAAAACCCTTCGACCCAGATCGGCACGTTCCCCTTGCCCGAATCACAGCTCGATCGCTTTCTGTTGCGCATCGAACTCGGCTATCCGGACCACGACGCCGAACGCGCGCTGCTCGAGAGCGGTGGCCGCCGCGAACAGTTGCCGACGCTGTCGACCTGCCTTGGCCCCGGCGAGTTTGCTGCGCTGCAACAACGAGTGAGCACGGTCTACAGCTCGCCGGCCTTGCTTGACTACCTGCAGGCGCTGGTCGAGGCGACACGCCAGGACGCCCGTCTGGTGCATGGCCTGAGCCCGCGCGCTGCCCTGTCACTGCTCGCCGTGGCACGCGCCTGGGCATTCAGCGACGGTCGCCAGATGGTCCTGCCGGAAGATCTGCAGGCGGTGCTGCCCGCCGTCGCCTGCCATCGCTTGCGGCTGCTCAGCGGCAGCCACGCCGGTGCCGAAGATATCGCCGCCCTGATTCGATCGCTGCCACTCCCCTAACGGTCATGATCATCCGCCTTGCAGCCTTGCAGCGCTGGTTGTTCCGTCTGGCACGTGACGAGCAGTTGCCGATCGTGCTCGGGCAACGCCGAATCTTCATCGTGCCAACGCGCGCCGGTGTCCTTTTTGCCGGCGTTCTCGCGGTGATGCTGATCGGCGCCATCAACTACAACCTGAGCCTCGGGCACGCGCTGATTTTTCTGCTCGCCGGCCTCGGCGTAGTGGCGATGGTGCACACCTTTCACAATCTGTTCGGCCTGCGATTGACTCCGGGGCGCGCCGAAGCAGTCTTTGCCGGCGATCTGGCACGCTTCCCGCTGCAACTGGATAACGCCCGCAGGCAGTCGCGGCGCGCCCTCGAGTTTTCCTTTGGCGAGCAGCCGGGAGTCACGGTTGACGTTCCCTCCGAAGGGCGCGTGATCGTGGCCGTTCCCTACAGCACCGCCCGACGTGGCCGCCTCGATCCAGGGCGTGTGACGCTTGCCACGCGCTACCCGCTGGGTCTGTTTCACGCCTGGAGCTACCCGCACCCGCTGTGGTCGTGCATGGTCTATCCCAGGCCGTTGCGGACACCCCTGCCAGGCCCGTCAGCGGGCGCGCAGGCCGACCATCACCACGGCGACAGCGGGCAGGAGGACTTCGCTGGTCTGCGAGCACGCCAGCCCAGCGACCCGACCCGACACATCGCCTGGAAAGCGGTGGCCCGCCGCTCCGATGAGCAACTGCTGCTGGTCAAGCAGTTTGCCGGCGGGGCCAGCGATGAATTGTGGCTCGACTGGTCTCTGACGCCGCCCGAGTGCGGCCAGGAGGATCGCCTGTCGATCCTGACCGGCTGGGTGATGACCGCCGACGAACAGCAGGTGCGCTACGGTCTGACGCTCCCGGGGCTGCAGATCGCGCCGGCGCAGGGCAGCGCACATCGCACGAACTGCCTGCAGGCCCTGGCGCTGTACGGTGCGGCGCCATGAGCAGCCAGCCGTCGCACGCGCTCGAACACGGCACGGTGCCCTGGCTGCTCGCCGGTGCGCTGGCAACCGCCGCACCCCATGCCGGGCATCTACCGCTGTGGCTGTCGCTGCTGGTCGCCAGCGCCATGCTCTGGCGCGTCTGGCTGTGGCAACGGCGTCGCCCGCTGCCACCGCGCTGGTCGCTGGCCCTGCTGGTGATCGCTGGCGTCGCGGGTGTCGCCTGGCAATTCCACAGCCTCTTCGGCAAGGATACCGGCGTCGCCCTGCTGGTCCTGTTCATGGCCCTCAAACCGTTGGAAACGCACCACCGGCGTGATGCCCTGGTGATGGTCATGCTCGGTTATTTTCTCCTGCTGACCCACTATTTCTATTCGCAGAGCATTCCCACCGGTCTCTGGCTGCTGGTCGCCATGACCCTGCTGACAGGCGCCCTGATCCGGCTGCATGGCGGTGCCCAGCCGATCACGGCGATTGCCCGGCAGGCCTCCCTGTTGCTGCTGCAGGCCCTGCCTTTCCTGTTGATTCTCTATCTGCTTTTCCCGCGCGTCACGGGTCCGCTCTGGGGATTGCCGGAGGACGCCCATGCCGGGCTGAGTGGCCTGTCCGAGCAGATGTCGCCGGGTTCGATCAGCAATCTGATCCAGTCGGGCGCGATCGCCTTTCGTAGCCGCTTCGCCGGCGAGACGCCGGAAAAGGCCGATCTCTACTGGCGCGGCCCGGTCTTCGACAGCTATGACGGAATCACCTGGCGAGCCGCAACGCCAGCAGCCGGGCTGCCGAAACCGGAACCGGTAATCGAGGCCAGTGGCACTTCCTATGCCTACACCAGCATTCTCGAAGCGCACAACCAGCGTTGGCTGCTGGCGCTCGACGTCGTCACCAGCCTGCCGCCCGAGAGTTCCCTGGCGCCCACCTTCGAAGCACTGGCGCGCGAACGGCTGCGCATTCGCAGCCGCGTGTCCTTCATCTCTGCAGTAGACTACCGTGCCAACCGCATCGAGGCGCCAGGTATCCTGCAACAGGCACTGACGCTGCCGGAAAAAATCAATCCGCGCGCCCGCGCCCTGGCCAGCGAGTGGCAGTCGCTGCCGCCGGAAAAGATCGCCGCGACAGCGCTGGCGATGTTCCGCAAGGAAGATTTCCATTACACGCTGCGCCCGCCGCTGCTCGGCGTGGACGCCGTCGATGAATTCCTGTTCGGCACGCGGCGCGGTTTCTGCGAACACTACGCATCGGCTTTCGTTTTCCTGATGCGCGCGGCCGGGGTTCCGGCGCGAGTGGTCGTCGGCTACCAGGGCGGCGAGCTCAATCCGGTCGATGGCTACCTCGTCGTCCGCCAATCCGACGCCCACGCCTGGGCTGAAATCTGGCTTGCCGGCAAGGGCTGGGTGCGTATCGATCCGACGGCTGCCGTCGCCCCGTCACGCATCGAACAGGGGATCCTTGCCGCGCTGCCCGAGGGTGAGCCCTTGCCGAGCATCATCCGGCTCGACAGGGACTGGCTGCGCCAGTTGCGCAACCGCTGGGAGGCGGCAAACAACAGCTGGAATCAATGGGTGCTCGGTTACAATCCGCAACGCCAGCGCGAACTGCTGTCACGGATCGGCTTGCGCGACCCCGACTGGCAGAGCATGACCGCGTCGCTGGCCATACTCTGCGGACTGGCGCTGTTGATCGTCACACTGTGGACACTACCCCGACGTCGCCGCGTCGATCCGGTACAGCGTGCCTGGCAACGCTACTGCGCACAACTGGCACGCCGGGGAGTCTGCCGCGCCGCATGGGAAGGCCCACTCGCTTTCGCGCAAAGGGTCGCGCGCGAACGACCCGAACTGGCTGCACTCACCAGCGAGGCCGCCGATTGCTATGCCCAACTGCGCTACGGTCGCAGCGGCGACGAGCCACTGCGACGGCTGCAACAATGCATGCGCCGCCTGCCACCGACAAGGAGAAAAGAGCTTTGAACAAATCATTCGCGACGCTCGGGCTGCTCGGCTGTCTGCTGTCCCTGCCTGGCCACGGTCAGCCGGGGGCCGGCTTCAGCCAGGAACCGGAGGTCCAGGCGTTCATCATCGGCATGCACGAACAGCACGGCTTTGATGTCGCCCACCTGACGCGGCAGTTCGCCGCCATCCACCCGAACGCCACGGTGCTGCGCGCCATCCGCCCGCCGGCCTTTCCCGAAAAGCAGCGCTCCTGGCAACGCTATCGCGAGCGCTTTGTGAACAGCCTGCGCATCGGTGGCGGCCTCTCGTTCTGGCAAAGACATGCCGCTACCCTGCAGCGCGCACAGGCGATCTACGGCGTACCGGCCGAAGTGATCGTGGCGATCATCGGCGTCGAGACCGTGTATGGCCAGAACATGGGCAGTTTTGGCGTCCTCGAAGCGCTCGCTTCGCTCGCCTTCCATTACCCACCGCGCGCAGAGTTCTTCCGCGGCGAACTCGAGCAGTTTCTGCTGCTGGCGCGTGAAAACGGCGTCAGCCCGCTCGAGATCAAGGGTTCCTACGCCGGTGCCATCGGCATCCCGCAGTTCATGCCCAGCAGCCAGCGCCGCTTTGCCGTCGACTTCGACGGTGACGACCGCATTGACCTGCGCAGCAGCAGCATCGACGCCATCGGCAGCGTTGCCCGTTTTCTGCAGCAGCATGGCTGGCAGAGCGGCGCTCCGGTTGCCGTACCGGCAAGTGTCAGCGGCGATCCGGCGGGATTGCTCGCGGCCGGGATCAAGCCCGCGCTGACGGTGCGCGAGATGGCCGCCGAGGGGGTGGTCGCAGTCGCCGCTGCTGACGGCGATCGCACAGCGGCCCTGATCGACCTGGTGACGCCGGGAGCGGCCACCGAATACTGGCTCGGCTTCGACAATTTCTACGTAATCACCCGTTACAACCGATCAAGCTTCTACGCGATGTCGGTCTTTCAACTCGCCGAAGCGCTACGCACGGCGCACAACAGGCTTGCCGAAGCGCGTTGATCTACTGCCGTGGCCGTCAGAGCAGGTTGTCGGCGGTGCCGCCTTCGCGCCGGATGACACGGCGCAGGTGATCGAGCGCCTCGATCTGGATCTGACGAACCCGCTCGCGTGTCAGTTTCAGGTCGAAGGCAATTTCTTCCAGGGTGCAGGCCTCCTTGCCCGCGAGACCGTAACGACGTTGCAGAACCTGCCGCTGCTTTTCGGAGAGTTGCCCGACCCACTTTTTCAGCAAGTCGCCAAGCTCGTTGGACTGCAACAGTTCATCCGGATCGAGCAGGCTCTCGTCGGCCAGCGCATCGCCATACGATCGGCTCGGGTCGACCTGCAAGGGTGCGTCGAGCGAAGCGATACGCTCGTTGAGGGCCATCACGCGGCGCACATCGTCGCTCGGCCGATCGATCAGATGGGCGATCTGGTCGATGCAGATTTCCCGCCCGTTGGCCAGCTCCAGATGGCGAATGGCGCGCAGCACGAGGTTGATTTCCTTGATTACATGCACCGGCAGGCGAATCGTTCGTGACTGATTCATGATCGCGCGCTCGATGCTTTGCCGGATCCACCAGGTGGCATAAGTCGAAAAACGGAAGCCGCGCTCGGGGTCGAATTTTTCGATCGCGTGGATCAGGCCGAGATTTCCCTCCTCGATCATGTCGAGCAAGGGCAGGCCACGGTTGAAATAGTGCTTGGCGATATTGACCACCAAGCGCAGATTGTGCTCGATCATTTTCTGGCGGGCCAGGAAATCACCGGCGCGTGCCCGCCGCGCCCATACCGCCTCTTCGGCCGGAGAAAACAGGGGCTTGGCTCCGATCTCGTTGAGGTAATGCTGGGTGACGTCATTGAGCAACTCGGCCTCGGGTGAGCCCCCGCCCGGTGCGAAGTCCGGCGCCAATACCGGTTCCTCTAAAAAGAGATCCGGCTGCTCCAGATCGTCGCCGAAGGAATCAGCATCAGGATCGAAAGCGCCGGACATGGTCAACGCTGCGGCAAGTGTTTGAGCGGGTCGACCGGCTTGCCCTGGCGCCGGATCTCGAAGTGCAGCTTGACCTGATCGGCGTCGGTATTGCCCATTTCGGCGATCTTCTGTCCCTTGCTGACACTCTGGCCTTCCTTCACCAGCACATTCTGGTTATGCGCGTACGCGGTCAGGTAAGTATTGTTGTGCTTGACGATCACCAGCTTGCCGTAACCGCGCAGCCCGGTACCGCTATACACGACCTTGCCGCCACCGGCAGCAAGCACGGCATCACCGGCCTTGCCGTTGATATCGATGCCCTTGTTGCCGCCCTCGCTGAAAGTGCCGATCAACTTGCCGCTGGCCGGCCAGATCCAGGGGATTTCCTCGCTGCCGGCTGCTGCCATATCACCGGATTTTGCCTCACCTGGAGCTTCTGGCTTGGGTTCCGGCTTGGCTTCGGCCTTGCTCACAGCGGCCACGACTGGCTCGGCCGTTTTCGGCTGTGCTTGCGCCCGCGCCAGCGCCTGCTCCGAGTACGCTTCCTTGCCCGCCTTCGGTTCACGTTTCAGCACGGGGTCACCACCCGGAGCGCCCGCAGCAGCGGCGCCACCAGAAAGCGGGCGCTGCTCGACCGCTGCTCCGGTGCCAATCGGCCGCACCACGACGGCATCGCCGGCGACTGCAGAAGCTGGCGCCCTGACCCGCAGCGACTGTCCGATCAGGATGCGATTCGGATTCTCGATGGCATTCCAGGCGACCAGATCCTTGTAATCCAGTCCATGATCGAGAGCGATCGAATACAGCGTGTCCCCCTTCTTGACGAGGTACATGTCCTTACTGGCAATGGCTGCCGCTGGCTTGGCGGCCGCACTGCGTTCATCCAGCGGCGCTGGCGTGATGCTGGCACAACCAGCGAGAACGAGCAGCAAGGCCAGAGCAGCAGCGTGGCAACGGAAAATCCCTTGGTCCTTCATTCGACTCCTGATAGCAACGGAACGAAACGCACAGCATCCAGGCGGGTTTCGACAAAACCCTCCGGTCTGAGTTCGATCAGGGCAAGCTGCTGTGCCGACACGCCCAAAGGCAGAATCAGCCTGCCATGAGGTGCGAGTTGCTGCAAAAGCGCACGCGGCACCCGCGCCGCCGCTGCTGCGACAATGATCGAATCAAAAGGAGCGGCCTCGGGCAGGCCGAGTTGGCCGTCGGCGTGCTTCAAGCGCACCTTGAGCTCCTTGATCGCGCGCAGATTGAGCTTGGCCCTGTCGAGCAGCGGCGCGATTCGCTCGACCGCATAGACCTCCTGGGTCAGTTGCGCGAGCACCGCTGCCTGATAGCCGCAACCGGCGCCGATCTCCAGCGTCCTGCCGAGTTCGCGGCCGGCGCGCAGCGCTTCGATCATGCGCGCCACCACATAGGGTTGCGAGATCGTCTGTGAGTAGCCGAGCGGCAGTGCCGTATCCTCGTAAGCCCTTGAAGCCAGCGCTTCTTCGACAAACACATGCCGCGGCACGGCGGCGATCGCCGCCAGCACCTCTTCGTCAACGATGCCCTGCTCACGCAGGCGCTCGATCATGCGCGTGCGCGTGCGCTGCGAAGTCATGCCAAAACCGGTATTGGCCCTTGGCGTGTTCATCGCGCCAGCCACGCGCGCAACAGCGGCAACTGCGTGTTGTGGGTCAAATCGACCTGCAGTGGTGTCACCGACACCTGATGGTTGCGCACCGCGTGGAAATCGGTGCCTTCGCCGGCATCCGCAGCGGCACCGGCAGCACCGACCCAGAACACGGTCTCATTGCGCGGCGACAGCGTGCGCACCACCGGCTCCGCCTTGTGGCGCTTGCCGAGGCGGGTGACAACGGTGCCGCGCAGTTGCGCGTAGGGCACATCGGGAACATTGACGTTGAGCAAGACCGGCTCGCGCAGCGCCTGTCGCCGCAACAGGTCGACCAGTTCGCGGGCCACCCGCGCCGCACTCGCGAAATGCTCGCCGGGAGTTCCGCACAGCGAAATTGCCAGGGACGGAATGCCGAGCAAGAACCCCTCGGTCGCCGCCGCGACGGTACCCGAATAGATCGTGTCGTCGCCCATGTTGGCACCCATGTTGATTCCCGACACCACCATGTCCGGAAGCCCGTCGAGCATGCCGGTGACGGCGAGATGAACACAGTCGGTGGGCGTGCCATTGACGTGATAGAAACCATTGGCCGCGCGTTTGAGCGACAAGGGGCGATCGAGCGTCAGCGAGTTGCTTGCCCCGCTGCGGTCGCGTTCGGGAGCCACGACGGTAATTTCAGCGACATCCGCCAGCACGCGCGCCAGATGCTCGATCCCCGGAGCGAAATAACCGTCATCGTTACAGAGCAGGATCCGCATGGCACTCCACGAACATCAACGAACACGGTGAACAAACCGGCGAGGGGCCGGCTTCATCATTATTGGCGGAGCTGCGCTGCAGCCCTCACCCGCCTGCCAGCAAACAGTGCCTGGTGGCACCGGCCAGCAGTACCCGTGGCGCTGCCAGGCTGGCGCCAATTATAACCGCCTCGGCACATCGCTGAATACTTCAGATCGCAATGCGGGTGTCCAGGACCTTACAAGGGTAGGTTTTCTAGCACACCGGCAGTCCCGATGTAGGGAGATGTCGCAACTTTTCGAGATCTTCGCCTAAAGAACCCCGCTGGTGTGCCGATACCCGAAGTATGCAGTGATCGTGCAGTCACTGACCGATCCTGATCTCTGTTTGCCGTTTCCATGTCAGATCGGTACCCGTGCGGGCAGAGGGCATGTTTCCGGGGGGAAAACATGGGTCTTCCCTCTTCCCTGTAATGGCTGTCCGTAGTGACAGGCCAGGTGGCGCAACAAAGGTCTGCGCCGTTTTTGTTGGCACTTCAGAAAGGAAAGATCATGTTTAAGTCATTGCTCGCGGCTGCCGTGGTTTCGGTCATTTCGTCGGTCGCCTGTGCCGCCGACAACTTTGCCACGCCAAAGGAAGCCGAGGCCATGGTGGCCAAAGCGGTCAAGGCACTCGGCGCCGATCGCACGGCGACCTTGAAGGAAATCACCGGCAAGGACAAGAAATGGGTCGACCGGGATCTCTATCCGGTTGTCTATGACATGCATGGGAAGTGCATTGCCCACGGTCAGAACGAAAAACAGGTCGGCAAGGACCTGATCGATCTGGCCGACGCCGACGGCAAGGAGTTCATCAAGGAACGGGTGTCTCTGGCCACGAGCAAGGGCAAGTTCTGGCAGGACTACAAGTTCACCGATCCGGTCAGCAAGAAAGTGTTGCCGAAGTCGGCCTACTGCGAGAAAACCGGCGAGAACATCGTTTGCGCCGGTGTCTATAAGCGCTGATCGGGCTGCCGGGGCTGATGGCGCTGCGCGACGGCCCCGATGCCACCGCCAGCAAGCCTTCTTCCTTCACGGAGAAAAGCATGAAGATCAAGGCAAAAATCGTCGTTTCCTCGCTCGTGCCGCTGACCATGATGCTGCTTCTGGGCATCTTCAGCTACTTCGGTCTGCGCTCGATGCAGCAAACGCTCGATGCCATAGGGGTAAAAGGCATGCAGCACCTCGCCGCCGTCAATGACAGCCGTGGCAGATTGCTCGACGCGAACATTGCGGCCTACCGATTGTTCACCATGTTGGGCAATTTCAATGAGGAGCGCATTGCCAAAGACGCCGCTGTAATCATGGGTCACGCCGATGGCGCGATACAGTTGCTCAAGAAATTCCGCGAACGCAGCGACCTCGATGAGGACGAAAAGAAGGCGATTGCCGCACTTGAGGAGCCCTTGGCGCGTTACCGCAAGAATGTGGTGCAGGCCATCGACATGGCGCAATCCGACATTGCCATGGGCACCGGCATGATGCAGGCGGCAGACAAGCGCTTCCTGGAAATCGACGCTGCACTCAGCAAGTTTCTCGAAGAGCAGAAGAGCAAAGGGGACGAAATGGTTTCCGCAGCGAACAAGCGCGTGTCGAGTTTGATCGCCACCAATCTCGGCCTGTTTCTGCTGGGCCTGGTCGTGGCCGTGTCGATCGCGCTGGTATTGGCCGGCAGAATAGTCGCTCCTCTGGTCGAAGCCGTGCGAACGGCCAGCATGATTGCCGGCGGCGAGCTGGGTACTGCCATCCAGACCGGCGCGCAGGACGAAACCGGGGATCTGCTGCGGGCGCTGGCGGAGATGCAGGGCAAGCTGACACAGATTATCGGCGAGGTGCACACCGCGGCCGACAGCCTGAGCAACGCGGCGGGACAGGTCTCCGCGACAGCCAGTTCCCTTGCGCATTCGTCCAGCGAGCAAGCCGCGTCGGTCGAGGAAACCACCGCGTCCATGCAGGAGATGAGCGCGTCCATCGCGCAGAACAAGGAAAATGCCCAACTCACCGGCAAGCTTGCCGCCAAGGCGGCCAGTGAGGCGGCTGAAGGCGCCACGGCTGTCGGCTGCACGGTCGAGGACATGAAGAGCATTGCCGGCAAGATCAGCATCATCGACGATATTGCCTATCAGACGAATCTGCTGGCCCTCAATGCTGCGATCGAGGCGGCCCGTGCCGGCGAGCATGGCAAGGGTTTTGCCGTCGTCGCCGCGGAAGTGCGTAAACTGGCGGAACGTTCGCAAGTCGCTGCGCAGGAAATCGGCAACCTGGCCAAATCCTCGGTGAAACAGGCCGATCTCGCCGGGAATCTGCTGACGCAGATGGTGCCCACTATTCGCCAGACTTCGGAACTGGTGCAGGAGATCGCCGCCGCCTCCTCGGAACAATCCAGCGGCGTGATGCAGATCAACGGCGCCCTGGGACAATTGAATCAGGCCACACAGCAGAACGCTTCGGCATCCGAACAACTCGCTGCCACCGCCGAGGAGATGGCGGGGCAGGCCAGTCAGCTCCAGGATCTCATGGCCTTCTTCAGAATCGACGACACCACCCTGTCCGGCGTGCCGTCCTCAGATACGGTGATCCCAAGAAGCGCTGCCCGATCCGGTTGATCCTGGTGACCGATTCCACCGCGGTCTTTCGCTGCAGACCGGCGGCGGAACCGGTGGTTCAGAAATACCGCCACCAGACGTAGACGTTGCAGATCGCGACATGGATCAGCATCAGCGGAAAGGCGATCCTGGTGTAGGTCATGAAGCGGAACGGAATGCCGTTGCGCTCGGCGATGCCGGCGACGGTCAGGTTGGCGCTGGCGCCGATCAGCGTGCCGTTGCCGCCGAGACAGGCGCCCAGCGAAAGGCACCACCAGAGCGGCATCAGCGCGTCCGCGCCGCCGAATGCAGGCGCCATCGATTTGATCAGGGGAATCATCGTGGCCACGAACGGGATATTGTCGACAATCGCCGACAGGAACGCCGATGACCAGAGGATGCTGTAGCCCGTGACCTTGAAATCGCCGCCGGTGGCGGCGAGCAGCTTGTCGGCGAGAAGGCGCAGCAGACCGGCGTGCTCGACACCGGCAATCACGATGAACAACCCGACGAAAAAAAAGATCGTGATCCATTCGATCTCGTTGTACACCTTGACGACGTTCTCCGACTGGTGCTCGGCCGACTTGCCGAGGTTGTCGAGCATCAACAGCAGCGCCGCACCCGCCATGCCGATGGTGCCCGATTCCAGCCCCAGCGACCGTGCCATGACGAAGGCAACGATCACCAGGGCCAGCACCAGTGAAGCCCGTTTCAGCAGTCGCGAATCGGTGATCGCCTCGCTTTCGTCGAAGGCCATGACCCGCGCGCGCAGTTCGGCCGTTGAGGCCATGCTGCGTCCCCAGATGAGGTGAATCGAGATGACATGCACGAGGAGGATCACGACGATCACCGGCGAGAGGTGAATCACGAAGTCGTTGAACGACAAACCGACCTGGCCGCCGATCAGGATGTTCGGTGGATCGCCGATCAGCGTCGCTGTACCACCGATGTTCGACGCCAGGATCTGCGAGAACAGGAAGGGATAGGGATTGACTTTCAGCGCCTCGGTGATGACCAGCGTCACCGGAACGACGAGGAGTACGGTGGTGACATTGTCGAGCAAGGCGGAAACGACCGCGGTGACCACGGCAAGCATGGCCAGGATGCCCGCCGGGTTGGCCTTCACCAGTTTTGCCGACCAGATCGCCAGATACTCGAAAACCCCCGACTTGCGGGTGATCGAGACGATGACCATCATCCCGACGAGCAGGCCGATGGTATTGAAATCGACGCCGGCGACGGCCTGCTCCTGAGTCAGCAGGCCGAACATGATCATCAGCATTGCACCAAGCAATGCGATGATCGAGCGGTTCAGCCGTTCGCTGATGATTACGCCATAGGTGACGATCATCACCACGGTCGCCAGCCACAAGGGATTGAGGCCGAAAATGACCCCGGAAGCTGCTGTGTGCATTACTTGACCCTCCCGATGCGGGCGAGAACATCCCAGACTGAAACGATACCGAGCAGTTTCCCGTTCTCGACGACGGGCAGGACGTTTCGCTGCCGGTGGAGGAAGAGCATGGCGTTCATCAGCGGCGTGTCGGGATCAAGAACCGGCACCTCGGTGTCCAGGTGGCGGCTCACGGGATCGTTGGCGACGGCATCCACCCGCTCCTGCAGGTCGGCCAGCGTATCCTGGATGAAGCCGACCTGCAGGAGGTGGCTCAAGGGATGTTGCTCGTCCTGGTGCGAGATGACTCGCGGCATGGCGAGTGCAATCAGCCGGCTGCGTGGCAGCATGCCGAGGTAGCGGTAGTCGCTGTCGACGACCGGCAGTGCCGGTAGCCGTTGTTCGACCATGGTCTGCAGGGCCAATGACATGGAGTCGGTCGGCTTGAGCACGGCCGGCGGTGCCGACATGATCGACCGGCACAAGGCGTCAGGATGGTGGTGCATGAAACCCCCTTTGGGTAGAGACGGAGGCCGCGAATCTTCTTCCGCCTGCCCGGCATGGACAGGAGATTCGTCGGCACGGCCGGAGTATGCCGAGCCGTGGAAGCCGCTGTCAATCCCGAATTTGCTGCCTGCAACCCGGGCATCAACGCCCGATCTGCAGGGCGCTCACGGCCTGCGGCGATTGCGGAGCCGTTCTCTCCGACTTTGCTGAGATGCTGAAGGATTTGGCCTGGTTTGGCTTGTTAAGGGCAAGAAACATGACATGAAGATTGCCTGCGCAGAGCGGCTGGCGGCGCATCAGCGTAGCCGTCTCAAGGCTATTTCAGCAGCGTGACCGGCAGGTCGGTGATCTCGAGCACCCGGCTACTGACCGAGCCGAGCAGTACGCTGGACACTGCGCCCAGGCCGCGGCTGCCCATGACGATGCCGTCGCATCCCTGCTCCCTGGCGACTCTGGCGATGATCTCGGCGGCAGGGCCGATCTCCACCAGCGGCGTAAAGCGGACGCCGGCAGCATCGAGCACCTCGCGGTACTGCTGCAAGGTGTCGCCACCCCGGCATTCCTCCATTGCCTCGACCTCTTCCTTCTTGAGGAGGCGGCGTACACTCCAGTCGTCGATTTCCGGTTGAACATTGAGCAGGACGACCTCAATCGAGGGGCAGGTGCCAGTCAGTGCGATGATGTGCCGCACGGCGTGATGGGCGGCGGCTGAACCGTCGACTGGGACAAGAACCTTGCGCATGGCGAATTCCTCAGGCGGTTTGCGACTGTCGGAACCAGTACGGCGTGGCAACTGACGGTGCACAGGCCAGCAGGCGACCTGAAAATGCTTGACTGTTCCGAGTGTAGGCGACAAGCTTACCACAGTGGTTTTTCTCGACAGAGGAGAGTAATGCGCAGGACGCTCGGTGGACTCATGAATACGCAGTGGCTGACTTTGGCTGTCTGCTGCCAGGCATTGCCGGTGCAGGCTGCCGACGGCTCGGAGGTGCTCGGCATCCCTGTGGAGTTCATCCTGTTCGCGGCGACGCTTTTGGGCGTCGCGTTGTTCCACCATCGGGTGCTCCAGGTGGCTTTGACCGGGCTGGTGGTGATCGCCCTGTACAAGATCGCCGTCACCGGCTTCAGGACCGGCGCGGGGCTCGGCGGCTTTGCCGGCCACATGGCGCACGAATGGGTGCTGCTGGTCAACCTGCTCTGCCTGCTGGTTGGCTTCGCGCTGCTGGCGCGTCACTTCGAGGACAGCGGCGTGCCGGAAGTGCTGCCGAGACTGCTACCCGAGAGCTGGCTGGGGCCTTTCGTGTTGCTCGCCATCATCTGGCTTCTTTCGAGCTTCCTGGACAACATCGCGGCAGCGCTGATCGGTGGCACCGTGGCGGCCAGCGTCTTCAAGCGCCGGCTGCATGTCGGCTACCTGGCGGCCATCGTTGCCGCTTCGAACGCCGGTGGCGCCTGGAGCGTGATCGGTGACACGACCACCACCATGATGTGGATCGCCGGCGTCAGCCCGCTCGACGTCACGCATGCCTTTCTCGCGTCGGCGGTGGCGCTGGTGGTGTCCGGCATCCCGGCTGCGCTGCAACAGCACGCTCACCAGCCGATCGTGCGCAACCTGCAGGGTGCGCAACATGTCGACTGGGCGCGGGTCGGCATCGTCGGTTTCATGCTGGGGACCGCGATCGGCACCAATGTCACGGTCAACATCCGGTTCCCGGAGGCCGCTGACCATTTTCCCTTTCTCGGCGTGGCGGTATGGGTGGCACTGCTGCTGGCGGTGCCGCTGCGCAAGCCGGAATGGAGCCTGCTTCCGGAGGCCATCAAAGGATCCGTTTTTCTGCTGGCGCTGGTGAGTTGTGCGTCGATGATGCCGGTCGAGAAGTTGCCGCTGGCTTCGTGGCAGACGGCGCTGGGCCTGGGCTTCGTTTCGGCGGTGTTCGACAACATCCCGCTCACCGCGCTGGCCCTGAAGCAGGGGGGCTACGACTGGGGCATTCTTGCCTTCGCCGTCGGTTTCGGTGGCTCGATGCTGTGGTTCGGATCGTCGGCCGGGGTGGCACTGGCCAATCTCTTCCCCGAGGCCAGGTCGGCCGGCAAGTGGCTGCTGCATGGCTGGCATGTTCCGCTGGGTTACGTCGCCGGCTTCTTCGCGCTGCTCCTGATTCTCGGCTGGCGACCGCACGCGGCTCAGCAGGGGTCGCAGGTCGATCCACCGCCGGTGATTCACTCGCAAACGGTAATCGGCAGCGGGGCCATTTCCTTGTAGAGCAGCCCGAGCGGCGGCTTGCGTGAGACGGTGATGATCCGGGTTCCGGGTGGGTAGATCAGATGGTAGGTCAGGAACATGTGCGCCGCTTCACTGCCGAGCAGCAGTTCGCGCAAGGCCGTATAGCCGGGATGCCCGAGAACCTCGACCTCATCGTAGTCCCGCCGGTTCAGTCGCACGGACCTCTGGCGGAACTCGAGTTCGGGCTGGTGCTGGCCGAGTAGTTCGTGCATCAACAGGTGCCGAATCTCGGGCAGGACGATCACGCCGACGCAGTCGGCGCCCACCAGCCACTCGACCGCACGCCCTTCGCCGCCGGGGTCAGGTACATGGTCACCAAAAGCCTGGCACCAGCGCGGAAAGAAAGCCGAATAGCGGTGAATGATTTTTTCCATCACGCTCTGGGTGTTAGCGGCCGCTGCTGGCGCGATCGATCAGATGACTCACCACATCGGTATCCGAGACGAAGCCCTGCAACTCGTTGTTGTCGATGACCAGCACATTTTTCACCGCATACTGGATCATCAGTCGCGCCAGATAGCGGATTTCGAGATGCTGGGAAACCTGCAGCGCCGGTTTCTGGGCAATGTCATAGACATTGAGCAGATCGATGTCGCCATCCTCGGCGATCACCGCCCTGGCGACGTCGCGGTAAGCGATCAGGCCGTAGGCGTCGCCCGAATGGCGTTTGTCGACCACCAGCGACTTGACGCCGCTCTTCTTCATCAGCAGCAGTGCCTCCCGAACGGTGGCCAGCGGGCTGATGGTGATAACGTTTGTCTTCATGATTCCGGCAACCAACATGGCAAACTCTCCTTTAGTCCATGATCGTGATCAGCCAGGGGACGGGCCGATGGCCGCGAGGTGCTCACAGATCTTCCTCGACTTCGCGCTGGAAGGCCTGCATTTGCGCCAGGCCGATGCCGACCACGCTGCCCAGCGGCAGCGAAAAGGCCAGTCCTCCTCCCGGCAGGTCCATCTTCATCTGCATCTTGACCGCCCTCAGGATGCGCATCGAGAGCTGCTTCTCGACCACACTCAACAGCAAGGACTCTTTGCGCTCCAGACCCAGACCGAGAAAGGTCTTGCGCTCGTTGTGCCGTAGACCCTTGCCCTTGAGGATGGTGATGCCGGTGGCTCCGGCCTCCTTGAGAATTTCGACCGCCCGGTTTTCGTCTTCGTCCGGAACGATCAGCACCACTGCAGAGAATTTCATTGGCCGTTCTCCTTGACAGATTTTCTCGACCGCAGCAACCAGCTGGCCAGCATGCCATAGGACATGACAATGACCATTGGCAGCAGCGAGGCGAAAGCAATCAGACCGAAACCATCGATCATCGGGTCGCGGCCCGGCGTTCGCTCGGCCAGCCCGACGCCGAGTGCGGTCACCAGCGGCACGGTCACCGTCGAGGTGGTCACGCCACCGCAGTCATAGGCGATCGGCACGATGAAGTCGGGGGCAAATTTGGTCATCGCCAGCACCAGCAGGTAGCCGGGAATCAGCCAGTAGGCGATGTTGGTGCCGTCGATGATGCGTGCACAGCCGATGACGATGCCGATGCCCACACCCACCGAGACCAGACAGCGCAGCCAGAAACCCTTGAGCTGCCCGAGGCTGACCTCGTCGGCCTTGATCGATAGCGCGATCAGCGCCGGCTCGGCCATGGTCGTCGCAAAACCGATCAGGAAGCCGTAGAGGTAGACCGCCCACATTGCGACCCCGTCGCGCATCAGGCCGTTGGTCATCTCGTCACCAAGCGGGAAGAGACCGACCTGCAGCCCCTCGTCGAACATGAACAGGCCGACCGCCACCAGCAACATGCCGACCGCCAGGCCCCTGGGATCGGCCAGCGGGCGGCGCAGGATGACGAAGCTCGAGAACAGCACGACGGCGATGATCGGCAGCAGGTTCCTGACCATGATCCCGAAATCGATCAGCATCTCGAGAAGCGCATACTGATGCTGATCGTCGCTCGGCATCACCACCACCGGCGTGCCGGCCGCTGCGGGAACAAAGAACAGGATGCCGTAGAGCTGAATGATGATCATCGGTGCCAGCGCACCGAAGGCAATCAGACCAAAACCGTCGAGCAACGGATTGCGTCCTCGGATGCTGGTCGCCAGACCCACCCCAAGCGCGGTGAGCAGCGGTGCGGTGACCGTCGAGGCCACGACGCCGCCGGAATCAAAGGCCAGACCGACCAGTTGTGGCGGCGAGAAAACGGTCAGCGCGATGACCAGCAGATAACCCGGAATCAGGTAATTGCCGATCGAGTGGCCGAGGACGATACGCCAGACGCCGAATACCACCGCAATGCCGACACCGAGCGCCGCCACCATGCGCAGCGTCAGCGCACCCATGCTGCCCCCCGATACCGCCTCCGCCTTGTAGGCGACAGCCATCAGCGCCGGTTCAGCGGCCACCGAGGCAAAACTAACGAAGAAGGCAAAGAAGACCAGCCAGAGAAACGAACCGCGGCGGGCAAAGTCGAAAGCCATCGTCTCGCCGGCCGGAAAGATCGCCGCGTCGAGCCCCTTGACGAAAAGCGCCAGGCCGAGGAGGACGATGGCAAAGCCGCCGATCAGCGCAGCCGGGCTGTCGGGCATGCGCTGGATGAAAAACACCTGGAACAGGACGACCACGATCAGGGTGGGTGCGAGGTCGCGTGCCGCCTCGTGCAGGAGCTCGCGGATGACGCGAAACAGCGAGCCGAGCCCCATCCTAGCGCGGATTACCCGCCGCGGGGCGGCGAGTCTTTGGCGAGGCCTCTAGGCAGTGAACACGGATCGGCTTGGCAAGTGGAAAGTGGAATGTCATCTCGAGCATGGGCACGAATCATGCCCGAGATTTCGGTCATGTGCAAGATTCGGGCAATTTAACGCCATTTCTTACGTCGAAGGACAGTCCTGGTCCCGCCCGGATGCTTAACCGTCATCCACCGTCAGCCACGGCAGTAGTGCGGCAGCCGCTTCTTGCGTGCCCGATGGCAAGGGCAGTGGTGGTGCCGTTTGCTGCCACAAGAGATCAAGCGCCTCCTGGAGACGGCCAGCCAGCAGGTCCGCTCCACTGATTTCCCGGCAGCGGGCGTGCTTGTGCAGCCAGTCGATCAGGCAATCCTGTTCCGGCCAGTCGTGCCGCCGCACGTAGAGGAGCGGTGTGCCGTTGCAGGCGGCTTCGCTGAATGTGCCGTAGCCGGGTTTGGCGATCACCGCGTCGACCGAGCACAGGAGGTCGGTCATCGGTCGGTCGAGCGGCTCGAAATCGCTGCAGTTGGACTGTGCCACCTGCCAGTCTTGCGGGACCAGCCAGCGTACGCCGGCGATCTGTGGCCAGTCGGCAAGCGGTAGCCGCTGGCTGACGCCGCCGAAGGCGATCAGGACCAGTCGCTCGTCACTGGCACAGCGCAGTTGCGCACGCACGGCCTGGCGACAGTCATTGCCGAGAGTGGCAACCGGGCCGATGCGGCGGACCCGCGACAGTTCGCTCATGGCCATGCCGGGAGTCAGTCGCAGGAAGCATTCGGCCCCGTTGTACGCCGCCAGCATCTGATGAAGAATCGGTGCCGCCCAGGGCTCGCTGGCGAAGAAATGGGCAAACAGCCCGGCCCAGTTGAGTGAGCACATCGCCAGCGCGGGGATACCGGCGCGTGCGGCGCCAGCCAGCGGCAGGTAGGCGACATCGCTGAGCACCAGTCGGGGTTGTAGTTCGGCGAGAAGACGCGCTTCACGGTCCACGCGGGCTTCCCAGTCGGCATGCTGTTTGCGGTAGGCGCGGGCCGTCGCGGCCAGGTCGACGCACATCGCGTCATGCATTACGTAACCGAAGTCGCTGCTGTCCGCCAGATGCTGGAAAGGAGCCACAAGGCGGGCTTGCATTCTGGCTGTGGGCAGATCGCTGCGGATGGTGATGCAGAGATCCGGTAGCTGCTGCAGCAGGCGGTTGAGTACCGGTGCCGTTTGCGCCAGGTGGCCAAAGCCGTGTGCCGAGATGTCGACGAAGAGATGAGGAGCAGACATGGTGGTGGAATCTAGATGAAGCGCGCCAGCAGCGCTCCCGGCAATTCGCTCGGCAGGGGAATCCACACGCGATGGCCGTTGCCGGGGGCGACGCGAATTTCGTTGCCGTCGATGTGCTGCATCCGTTCGAGAGTCAGCCGGTGGTTGCCCGAGGGATGGATGATCTCGAGGCGATCACCCACCGAAAAGCGGTTTTTCACGTCGATCAGCGCCAACTGGTGCGGAGCATCCCATGCCAGGACGTCGCCGACGTAGAGACTGCGCCCCGATTCGGAATGGCCGCGCAGGTAGTTCTGCATCTCGTGTTCGTGGTGACGCTGGTAGAAACCGTCGGTGTAGCCGCGATTGGCCAGTCCCTCGAGTTCGCCGAGCAGTCCGGGGTCGAATGGCCGCCCGGCAAGGGCATCATCGATGGCGCGGCGATAGACCTGTACGGTGCGCGCCACATAGTAGGGAGACTTGGTGCGCCCCTCGATCTTCAGCGAGTCGACACCGATCTCGGTCAGGCGCCGGACATGCTCGACGGCCCGCAGATCCTTCGAGTTCATGAGGTAGGTACCATGCTCATCCTCTTCGATCGGCATCAGTTCGCCCGGCCGCTCTTTCTCCTCGAGCAGCCAGACACCCTTCCCTGGTCGTTGATCTGGAAAATTCGCTGAATTGGGTGGCTGGGCGGCATGCACATCGCCGGCCGCATCCGCCTTGCCCGCCTTGAGCTGGTAATCCCAGCGACACGAGTTGGTGCAGGTGCCCTGATTGGGGTCACGATGGTTGAAGTATCCGGAAAGCAGGCATCGCCCTGAATATGCGACGCAGAGCGCGCCGTGCACGAAGACTTCGAGCTCGATGTCGGGACATTCCTGACGAATCTCGGCGATTTCGTCGAGCGACAGCTCGCGAGAAAGGATGATCCGCTGGATGCCGAGCTTCTGCCAGAAACGAACCGCCGCAAAGTTGACGGTATTGGCCTGCACCGAGAGATGGACCGCCATCTGCGGCCAGGTCTCGCGCACCAGGTCGATCAACCCGGGGTCGGCCATGATCAGGGCGTCAGGCTGGAGCGCGACGACCGGCGCCATGTCGTTCAGGTAGCTGTGGACCTTGCGATTGTGCGGCAGGACGTTGCTGACCACATAGAGCTTCCTGCCGGCAGCGTGTGCCTCGCCGATGGCCGTGCCGAGGATGGCGAGGTCTCCGAAATCGTTGTTGCGTACCCGCAGGCTGTAGCGCGGCTGGCCCGCATAGACGGCGTCGGCACCGAAAGCCAGGGCGGTGCGCAACATCGTCAACGAACCTGCGGGAGCGAGCAATTCAGGGATCGGCAAGTCGCGAGAGGTCAAGGCTGCGGAGACAGGCATCCGGGAGAGCTTCGTCACGGGGTAGAATGTGGAAAACCTCATCTTACTCTCATTCTCCAGATTGCTCCGCCATGTCCGAAGAGATCCTGATCAACTTTACTCCGCAGGAAACGCGCGTCGCTGTCATGCATCAGGGCGTCGTGCAGGAATTGCACATCGAACGCAGCGCCAGTCGTGGCTTCGTTGGCAATGTCTACGTGGGACGCATCGTTCGCATCCTGCCGGGCATGCAATCGGCGTTCATCGACATTGGCCTCGGCCGTACCGCCTTTCTGCACGTTGCCGACATCCGTGAGCCGCGTCCGAGTGACGAACCGCTGCGACCGATCGAGCGCCTGTTGTTCGAGGGGCAGAGCATCCTCGTGCAGGTGATCAAGGACCCGATGGGCAGCAAGGGGGCACGCCTGTCTACGCAGGTATCGATCGCCGGGCGCATGCTGGTCTACCTGCCGCAGGACAAGCACATCGGGATCTCGCAGCGTATCGAGAGGGAGTCCGAACGTGAAGCGCTGCGCGAGAAACTGGGTCGCCTGGTACCCGGTGACGAAGCTGGTGGCTTCATCGTCCGCACCATGGCAGAGAGCGCGAGCGAGGCCGAACTCGCCAAGGATATCGAGTACTTGCGCAAACTCTGGCGCGACATCCTGACGCAATCGACCACCGCCGCACCCCCTTCATTGCTCTACCAGGAATTATCGCTGGCACAGCGGGTATTGCGCGATTTCGTCAACCCCGAGACTGCGCGTATCGTCATCGACTCGCGCGAAAACTTCCAGCGGCTCACCAGTTTTGCCGCCGAGTACACTCCGACGGTCGCTCCCTTGCTGGAACACTACGTCGGCGAACGGCCGCTGTTCGACCTGCATGGTGTCGAAGACGAACTTCAGAAAGCCCTCGCGCGCCGTGTCGATCTGAAGTCCGGGGGTTACCTGATCATCGACCAGACCGAGGCAATGACCACCATCGACGTCAATACCGGCGGCTTCGTCGGCGTGCGCAACTTCGACGACACCATCTTCAAGACCAATCTCGAAGCCGCACAGACGATCGCCCGTCAACTGCGCCTGCGCAACCTCGGCGGCATCATCATCATCGACTTCATCGACATGGAGAACGATGAGCATCGCAGCGCAGTCCTCTGTGAGTTCAACAAGGCGCTGGCGCGAGACCATACGCGTCTGACGGTCAATGGTTTCACCGCGCTCGGCCTGGTCGAGATGACTCGCAAGCGGACGCGCGAATCACTCGCGCATGTGTTGTGTGAGGAGTGCCCGACCTGTGGCGGGCGTGGCGAGGTCAAGACGGCGCGCACCGTGTGCTACGAAATCCTGCGTGAACTGCTGCGCGAAGCCCGCCAGTTCAACGCGCGCGAATATCGCGTGCTCGGCAACCAGGCGGTGATCGACCGTTTTCTCGACGAAGAATCGCAAGGTCTGGCCATGCTCTCCGACTTCATCGGCAAACCGATTTCACTGCAGGCGGAGCCCAGCTACTCGCAGGAGCAATACGACATCGTTCTGATGTAGCCTAAGCCGCCTTCAGCGTCTCCAGTGCGCGGTTAGCCGAACATCGGTTCGGCCGCCAGCCTTCAGCGTCTCCAGTGCGCGGTTAACGGCACGATCGAACATCGGTTCGGCCGCCAGAATGGTCGCCTCGCCACGCTCGATCTGTACTGCCAGTGCGTCTGGCGACACCGACATCGCCCGTGGTGACTGGGGGTTGGTCAATAGCAGGATGCCCCGCTGCGGACTGATCCAGGACAGTCGATAACGTACCGGCCCGCTCTCGGGGTTCGCAAACTCAAGCCAATCGCCGCGCTGCAGCCCTTCCACCAAGGACTGGGCGTGGTCACTGCGCTCCGAGCGTGGAGGCGCCGTGCCTGGGGAGAGGAAAACCCGTTCCAGATGGGTTTCGCCGCAGTCGATATGTTCGCTGGCGATCTGTGCCGGGACCGGAGCCGCTGCCGGGACAATCGGTCGCGTGCTCGCCGCCGGTGGTGCTGCGCCGCGCAGTACCGCAGCATGGAGAGTGAACAATTGGTCAGTGAGGGCAAGACGGCGATCGTCAGTCACATGCAACTTGTCCAGGCCCTCACAGATTCTGCGAACCAGGGTCGGCAAGCGCGCCGCGAGACGTTTCCGGCTCTGCACATCCGGTTGGGGTTGCACGCTTGCCACCAATTCTCCAACGGTACTCATGGCCACCCCCCAGGCGATGTCGTCGCCGCTCAGATGGTGCCGAATGAGCAGCTTGCGCCATTCATGATTCAGCAGATCGGTCACGGCAGAAGGCAGCGGCGTGGCCAGCCAGTTCGCGAGAACCTGATCGGCGGCCAGGGCGGCCAGTTCGCGCTGCTCCTGTTCAGCGACGAGTGGAGCCGCCTGGACTGCACGGTCATCGGCGGCGGTTTCCTGTCCTTCGAGGAAAGCGTCCAGTTCAACACAGAGCAGATCGAACAGACTGGTATCCTGAGTGAACTCGTTTTGCAGCCGTTCGACGATTTCCGCGATACGCGCGTACAGCGGATCATCGTGACCCGCCTGTGGACCGCAGCGAACGGCTGCCCGCGAAATGCCGTCCAGCAGACGCCGGGCCGGATGTGCTTTGCTGGAAAAGAAGGTCCTGTCGAGCATCGCAACCTTCAGCACGGGAATCTGTAAGCGTCCAACCAGCGCCTTGATCGGATCGGCGACGGAAGCATCGTCGAAAATGAAGTCGAACAGGGTGGCGATGATATCGACCGTCACCGCTTGCAGATAGCCAAGACTCTGGCCGGTGTCACTGGCGCGAAAATCCCGCAGCACGTTGGGCATCAAAACGTCTGCGCTCGGGGCCGGTACCGCCCCTTGCAGGGTATGCAGAGCAGCCATGACCTGCTCCATCGCCACGGCCATCTGGCCAGGGGTGCCTCCCTGCGGAGATACGCCGGCGGCTGGACCGCCGCTCTGGGTAGCCGGCATTGGCAAGGCAACGGCAGTACCTCCGCCATCTGTGGACGGCGGAGCCACAAGTTTTTGCAGGAGAGCAAACAGATCGGCAGATTCGGTAGTGTTTTCGGTATCTTTCTCGTTCGACTGCTTCTTGTCGGCAGTCGATGCCGAGTAACTGCGGCGTAGCTTCGGAAGTACGCCACGGCCAGCCAGGAAGAGGTTCAGATCATGGATCGTTGGACCAAAGAGGTCGACTGCATGATTCTCCATGGCATGCAGGAGCTCAAGTTGCGCCATTCCGACCACGCCTGCGTCCACGAGTGCCTTGTCCAGCGCCTGGGCGATGAGATCCTCGATGAGCCCTTGACTTTCCGTCTGACCACAGAGAAAGGCGAGCCGATGACCGGCGCCAAACAGGTCTTCGTCGCAAGCACTTTGCAGGCGGGACGCGATTGCCTTGACCGCCAGCTCCTGGTCCATTGCGCCGAAATCGAGCAATTGCAGCTCCGTCGGTTCGCTGATGGCGCGAGATGCCTTGGCTTTGTCAGCAGGCTGGAGCCATGATTCACACAGTTTCAACCATGCGCTTGCCAGACAACTTTCAAGGAGCTGTGCCTTTTCATGGAGCACGTCTCGTGTGCCGTAATACAGCTCCCGCTGCAAGCGTCCAGTCGAGGCGTCGCCGCGGGCGAGGAGTTCCTCCTCGAGTCGGGGAAGCAATGAACGCAGGGCATCGCAAAGCTTTTGAGCCATCAGGTCGCGTGCCTTGACGAGGGTCTGGGGACGATCGAGCTCGGTGGTCGACCCCCGGGTTGCTTCGGGAAACCGGATTACGTTGTCAACGGGAACTAACATCGCCAATTCTCCTTGCCGCTAGGGCCAAAGCGCGGTGCCAAACCTGCTGGACGATAGCGCAGAAGCATGGATGACGCGGCAAGCAACCGCCTCGAAACCCGACGGGTCAATCTCGGGCAGAGAACTCATACAGGAGATTCGTGTGTTCGGATTTTGCTTCGGTTAGCTTGGTGGTCCCACCATCATCGATTTGCGTTTGGGCACCAAATAACACGCCTTCAATCTATAGCAAGAACTTTGATAAAGCAAGGCAGTTGCAAGGGTGTTCCCTTTTTCGGCGGATGGTTTCAGCCGCCGGCAGGCAGCCAAAAAAGCCCGCACAAGGCGGGCTTTCCGAGAAGCTGCGAGGATGGATCAGCGATCGCCGTAGCTACGGCGGCCAGTGCTGGCGCCAGCACCGGATTTCGCGGAGTCGTGGTAGGACGGGCGTGCTGCGCCGTCGCGTCTCGGAGCGGACGGTTTGCTGAAGCGACTGTCGGCTTGTCCGGCGGGCTGACCAAAGTTGCGCTTCTCGCCACTCTTCCAGGCGGGTTTGCTGGTCGGACGAGGATTCGCCGAAGGGGCGCGACGCGTCGGCTCGTGACCGGCAACGACTTCGACCGGAATCATCTGCTTGGTGAAACGCTCGATCTTCCGGACGTTGAACTGCTCGGCGTGATGGACCAGCGAGATCGCCAGACCGCTGCGGCCGGCACGACCGGTACGGCCGATGCGATGCACATAGTCTTCGGCAGCCTTTGGCAGGTCGTAGTTGAAGACGTGCGTGATCGTTGGTACATCGATGCCGCGGGCGGCGACGTCGGTGGCGACGAGGATGCGCAACTGACCGCGACGCATCGCGGTGAGGGTGCGGTTGCGCGCACCCTGATGCATGTCACCATGCAGCGCCGCGGCATTTAGGCCGGCGACGTTGAGGCGATCGCTGACGGTATCGGCATCACGTTTGGTGGCGGTGAACACCAGCGCCTGGTCGATCGTGGCATCACGCAGCAGGTGGTCGAGCAGGCGGTTCTTGTGTGCCAGATCGTCGACGAAGTGCATCCGCTGTTCGATGTGGTCGTGCCTCGCCGAAGCTGCATCGACCTGGATGCGCAGCGCAGAGCGCGTCATGCGCTGCGCCATGTCGCCAACCATCCCGTCGAGCGTCGCCGAGAACAGCATCGTCTGGCGCGCGCTCGGCGTCGCGGCAACGATCCTTTCGATGTCCTCGATGAAACCCATGTCCAGCATGCGGTCGGCTTCGTCCAGGACCAGGATCTGCAACTGCGAGAAATCGATCTTGCCGGAACTCATGTGGTCGATCAAACGACCCGGCGTGGCCACCAGGATCTCGGGGTTGCGGCCGAGGAGTTCCATCTGCTTCGGGTACGGCATGCCACCGAGGATGGCTACTGCTCGCACCTGGTGAAGCTGGCGGCCGTATTTTTCGGTGGCGGCGGTGACCTGCAGCGCGAGTTCGCGGGTTGGTGTCAGTACCAGCATGCGCGGCTGCGCCGGCTGGAAACGATGGCGATCATGGCCGCGGGCGGGCCCTGGGCGGCGCTCCGGAGCGTTGGTGCGGGCCGTCGCCGGGCGTTGCTGCGAGGCAAAGAGATGTAGTGCCGGCAACATGAAGGCGGCGGTCTTGCCGGAACCGGTCTGCGAGGAAACCATCAGGTCGCGGCCGGCAAGGGCGGCGGGAATGGCTTGTTGCTGAACTGCTGTCGGTTCGCTGTAGCCGGAATCGGTGAGTGCTTTGAGGATGGCCGGGTGGAGGCCGATTTCTGCAAAATTCATTTTTTCTTTCGTGTGGATGCGCTGCGCACTGCCGTAACGGCATAGCGCGCTGCTAAAGCAAAAAGGCAACGCCAACCAACGAAAAAGCTGAGACACAGACTCTGTTCGATGCACAGGAGTCAGCACCCATCAGCAAAAGCTTTGTGCCAGAACGGCGCTGAATGAATCGACACCAGAAGGCAGGGGGCTTGAGAGTTACGGCCAGGTTCGCGATGCTCGTCGCACGCCGCAGGCGTGGCTGCGTCGTGCGGCGCGCATTATAGCACTCGGCGGCTTGCCGTCCAGTTTTCTTTGCCGTGTTGACGATGATGCCGGCCTTGCTGCGGCTTGCTCAAGTCACCGGTACCGACAAGGCCTGCCTGACTGCCGCGACGCGTGCTGCGTGCAGGCGTGCAGCAATCTGTGTGCGGTCGGGACAGGCACGCGCGATTGCCGCCGCGTTTACGCTGTGCACCGCCAGCAGCGCCTGTCGGAAAAGATCCGGAGCCGGGTAGGGGCGCTCCTGCCAGCCGAGGCGGCCATGAAAATCGCAGGCGCAGGCTTCGAGCAGTTGTTCGAAGCGGCCGGGCCGGCGCAGGGCGTCGGTATTTTCCAGAAGCCTGACGATCGTCGCCGCCGTCAGCTCGTGAGCACGGTGCACTTTGCCATGGTAGCGTGCTACCAGCAGTGCCAGATCACGACAGTCCACCGGTACCTTGAGGCGCGCACAGACTTCGCCAGCCAGTTCGACGCTGCGTTCCTCATGACCGGGATGGCGCGGCAAATCGGTCTCGGGTGTGCTGCCCTTGCCCAGATCGTGCAGCAGCGCTGCCCAGCGGACCGGCAGGGCGCAAGCGCGCTGCGCCGACTGATCGACGACCATCAGCACATGCACGCCGGTATCGACTTCCGGATGGTAGTCGGCGCGCTGCGCGACCCCGAAGAGACGGTCGAGTTCCGGCAGCAGGCGGAGCAGTGCGCCGCCGGCGCGCAGGACTTCGAACATGCGCGACGGGCGGACTTCCATCAGGCCCTTGGCGAGTTCCTGCCAGACGCGTTCGGCAACTAGATGGTCGAGCTCGCCGCAGGCAACCATGCTGCGGATCAGCGCCAGGGTTTCCGGGGCGACCGTAAACTCGGGAAAACGTGCGGCAAAGCGCGCCAGGCGAAGAACGCGCACCGGGTCTTCGGTGAAAGCCGGGCCGACATGACGCAGGACTTGCGCAGCGAGGTCGTCGATGCCGCGATAGGGGTCGATCAGCGAACCGTCGGCAGCGCGCGCGATGGCGTTGATGGTCAGGTCGCGGCGCGCCAGATCCTCGCTCAGGGTGACCTCGGGGGCAGTATGAAAGGCAAAGCCCTGGTAGCCGTGACCGGTCTTGCGCTCGGTGCGCGCCAGCGCATATTCTGCATGTGAATGCGGGTGCAGGAAGACCGGGAAATCCTTGCCCACCGGCTTGAAACCGCGTGCCAGCATCTCCTCGGCGGTGGCACCAACGACCACGTAATCGCGATCCTGGACCGGTAAGCCCAGCAGCTCGTCGCGAATCGCACCGCCAACGGCGAAGATCTGCATGCTTGCCGCGACTCGTGCTTAAATCATTGGCTCAGCGACCGGCACGGTAGCGAAAGCGGTCGAGACGTAGCTGGACTATCTCGTTGGGCGAGAGATAGCCGGGCGCCACGGCTTCGAGGGCTTCCGGATGCCAGCCGGGATAGTCGTGCGTGCCATCGCTGACGCTATCGACTTCCATCGAGCGCAGGTTGTCGGGCGACAGCGGCGGATTCGGCAGCAGCCACATCAGACCGGCCTGCAGGTACGCCCAGCCACCGCTCCCGAGATCGATGATCCTCGGGGATTTGCCGACCAGTTGAGCGGTGTACTCGACCAGTTCGCGCAGGCTGTAGACCTTCGGTCCACAGAGCTCGTAAGTCTTGCCAACAGACGCGCCATTACCCAGGCAGTCGGTGAAAACGCTTGCGACGTCGCCGACATAGACTGGCTGGAAGCGCGCCGTGCCACCGCCAAGCGGCAGGATCGGGAACAGCCTGATGAGCTTGGCGAACATGTTGAGAAAGGCGTCATCCGGTCCGAAGATGACCGAAGGACGAAACACCGTGATTTCCAGTTCCTGCATGGCGGCGTGGACGATCGCTTCGCCCTCGCCTTTCGAACGGAGATACTCCGATGGCGCGTTGGTGGCGGCCTTGAGCGCGCTCATGTGTACCAGGCGGCGAACGCCGCTTTGCCGCATCGCGGCGACGATCTTTCTCGGCAGGTCGACATGCGCTGCAGCAAAACTCTTGCCATACGGCAGGCGCGAATCATGATCGTGGAGAATGCCGACGAGGTTGATGACCGCATCCTGACCGCGCATCAACCGGACGAGTGCCTGTGGGTCGTGCACATTGGCCTCGACCATGCTGATCGTCGGCAGCATGGTCAGCTTTTTGGTGTTGTCACGATGGCGGGTTGGTATGGTCACCCGGATACCACGTTCCGAAAGGCGGCTGGCAATCCAACCGCCGACAAAACCACTCCCGCCGATCAACAACACGTTCTCGAGTTCCATAGTGTCCTACCGGTAAATTGAATGTCAGAAAACCGTCATTTTAGGGCAAATCGTCGATCCTCGCCTCGCCACCTGTGCGCGGCGCAATCACGCCAAGCCGGTTCTTGAGGGTTTGCGGTTTGCCATCGAAGAGGGCCGCGTAATAAACGGAATTGCTCATCACCTTCTTTACGTAGTCGCGGGTTTCGCTGAAGGGAATGGTTTCGGCATAGATGGCGCCTTCCATCGGCCGCTCGGCACGCCACCTGCGCGCCCGACCGGGGCCGGCGTTGTAGGCGGCCGAGGCGAGCACCGGGTGATTGTCGAGGCTTTCGAGGACCAGGCGCATGTAGGTGGTGCCGAGCAGCACATTGGTTTCGGTATCGTTGACCCTGGCCGGCTGGAAATCCTTGAGACCGATCTTGTTGGCCACCCATTTGGCGGTCGCCGGCATCAGTTGCATCAGCCCGGAAGCGCCGACGTTCGATCTGGCGCTGCTGATGAAACGGCTTTCCTGGCGCATCAGGCCATACACCCAGGCGTCATCGAGCGCCTGGTTTCGCGCGGCCGGCCGAACCTGGTCGCCGTAGGGCGCCAGATAGCGTAGCGAGTAGTCGTGTTCATTGCGAGTGCGGTCGGCGGCGGCAATCGCACGGTCATAATTGCCCGCGCGCACGGCGATTTCGGAGGCCGCCAGCAGTTCCCGATCGCTCATGCTGCGCAGAGCCCAACTCCATTCCTTGCTGCCCTCGCTGCGCAGGTTGAGGCGAAAGAAGGTCTGCGCACGCCGCACGCCGGGAATGGCACTGACTTGCGCCAGCTCTTCCCGGCTCGGCGGTGATGCCTTGGGCGGGGTCATGGTGCTGCGGCCGAGTTCATCGTTGGCCAGGCTGCCGTAGAAGTCGGGTTGTCCGGCGATCTTCGCGAACAGCGTGTTGGCGTCTTCCAGGCGTCCGCCGGCGCGGTACGCGCGACCCAGCCAGTACACCCAGGCAGGTTGCGCGGCCAGCGCCGGCGGCATCCTTTCGATGCTGGCGCGAACGCTGCCCCAGTCCTGCACGCGCAGCGCAGCGCGCACCTTCCACTCGGCGGCCTCGTCGGAAAGGGGTGCGTCGCCGGCCTGCCGGTACCACTCCATGGCTTCCGGCAGATGCCGTTGTGCCGCCTGCAAGCCGATCTGACTCCATGCCCAGGCCTTTTCCCCAGACTTCATCGATCCCCCGATTTTCTCGAGTTGATCGGCGGCCATCCGCGGATCATTGCGGGCAAGGCGCTGGATCGCCAGTGCCGCCAGCTCGCGCTGCCCGCGACTACCCGAGAAATCGCCCGGCAATCGCCCCAGCCAGGGGAGTGGCGTGTCGACGACCGTCTGTGCCAGCTTCTTTTCCGGCATCTGGCTGGCGGGCAGGTAATTCATCGTGTACAGGGCGGCTGCGATCTTGTTGGCCTCGAACTGGCGGCGAATGCGCGCCCATACCGCATCGGCCAGCACCCGCTTGTCGATGATCAGCGCTTCGAGGACCGGGTAGCAGGGTTCGGGTGGTTCGAGCAGGGTCAGCCAGAGCGGCAGGGCATCGTCGAGGACGCGCGCGTCGCCCTGCGCGCGCCGACTCTGCAGCGCCTGGCAGGCGAGTTCCTGGTTGGCTTGCGCCAGGCGCGGATACTCGCTGTCAAAGAGCGACCATTGCTGTTTTCTGGCGAGCTGGCGGAGCCAGTCAGTGCGCAGTTTCTCGGCGATGTAGCTGTTTTCGTGGCGGCTGAGGAAGGCCTGCACAGTCGCCGGCTCGCTGTCCTTGAGGTCCGGGAGAAGCTGCCAGTATTCGACGTAGGCTTCGAGTTCATGGTCCTGCAGCAAAGGCGCCAGACGTTCCAGTTTGGCCCGGTCGCCGGCGCGTGCAGCGTCGCGCGCGGCCAGGAACTGCTCGTCGGGCGTCAGCGCGAAGGCCAGGGTGGGTGCCAAAAACAGGGGGATGAGGACGAGCAGGATCGACTGAGGGAACTTCATGATAAGCTGGGTTTCTCGAAACACACTGCATTTGAGCATATCACATGGCTGCCGGGTTGATGCCGGGAATCGTTGCCGACCGGCGTGCGCTGCGCAAGCTGCTGATCGAGCGTCGGCTGGCCTTGCCGGCCGACGCCTGGGATGGCCATTGCCGGCACATCCGTGCGCTCCTGCAAGCCGGTTTTCCACAGTTCTCGGGAATGCGCGTCGGTTTCTGCTGGCCGTTCAGGAAGGAGCCCGACCTCAGGCCGCTGATCGAAAGCTGGGTCGGCGATGGTCGGCAAGGCTTCGCGGCGCTGCTGCCGGTGGTGATCGATGAAAACCGGGCGCTGGCCTTTCGCGCCTGGTCGCCAGACACGGCGATGGTCATCGACCAGCATGGCATCCCGGCGCCGGCGGCAGGTGATTTCCTGATCCCGCAAGCCTTGCTGATCCCGGTGAATGGCTTCGATGCCGCCGGCCATCGTATCGGCTACGGCGGCGGCTACTTCGATCGCACGCTGGCTTCGCTCTCGCCGCGTCCGCTTGCGGTTGGTGTCGGTTTTGAACTGGCCCGGCTGGAGTCGATCCACCCCGAGCCGCACGATCAGCCGCTCGACGTGATGGTCACCGAAGCCGGAATCTTCTTCCCCTCGCCAGGCGCCGCAATGCCTCGATCGGCAGTATGACTTGTGCGCGGAAGGGTGAGGTCGTTCATTTGAACATGCTGATCAAATCTTCCCGCAGGTCGCAATACTCGTCATCCCGCAGTCCCAGATGATCGAGTACGCGTGCGCCGATCATTCCCCAGCGGCTGTTGCCGCGCATGAAAAAGTAGTCGTCCTGAAAATGCTCGGCCATGGCGTTGATTGCGATCAGGGTCAGTGCCTGCGGGTTGACGCTGTCCTTGTCGTCAAAGACCAGGGGATCATGATGGTAGAGAATGCCTTCGCAGATCGCCTCGGGCAGGAACCAGCCCTTGGCCACCAGATAGCCAACGGTCGCATGGTCGGTCGCGTGCCGCTCATCTTCCACGGCGGTCGATGGCCGGCTGCTGTCCTTGTCCGCCAGCGCCAGCGTCTGCCGGTAATCCGGGAATTTCTGCATCAGGATCGGAATGCCCACGTCGTGGAACAGTCCGAAGCAGTAGGCGTCGTCGCGAGGCCCCCTGGGGATGGTCGATGCGATGTAACTGGCAATGCCGGCAACTTTTTCGGCGCTGTCCCAGAAACGTTCCAGCGACGGTTCCTTGCCCCCCACGGCAGCCCTCAACACCAGTCCGGTGACGATTTGCGCAGCGGCTTTCATGCCCAGCAGGCTCACCGCCTGAGCAACCGAGCTGATTTTTCTGGACAGGCCGAAGAAAGGAGAATTCACCGTTTTGAGCACGGCCGCCGAGAGGCCGACGTCGCCGCTGATCAGACGCACGATGACCCGCGGGGCCGGGTCGTCTTTCTTGAGTTCGTTCTGGAGATGGAGCAGTGCCTGCGGTCTGGCTGGAATCACGATTCCCTTCAGGGTTTTTTCGATCATCTCGGCTGGGATCAACTTCGCCATTTTTTCCTTCTCCGAGCAGGTGCATTTTTGATGGATCAACAAGGTACTCCACTCCGCTGTGCTCAGCAATGCCACGCACCGATGCCGCCCGCCCCCGTTTGCATTGCGGCAAAGCCGAAGCCAGCACAGCGCGCCCGTTATAATCAGGGCTGCCTTGTCGGGAAACCCTTCGCCATGTCCGATCTGCTCGCCCATCTCAACGCGCCACAACTTGCCGCCGTCACGCTGCCAGCGCAACATGCCCTGATTCTTGCCGGTGCCGGCAGCGGCAAGACGCGCGTCCTGACCACGCGCATCGCCTGGCTGATCTCGACCGGGCAGGTCGGGCCGCAGGGCATCCTGGCGGTGACCTTCACCAACAAGGCGGCAAAGGAAATGCAGTCGCGACTCGCGGCGATGCTGCCGATCAACACCCGCGGCATGTGGATCGGCACTTTTCACGGTCTCTGCAATCGCCTCCTGCGCGCGCACTACCGCGAGGCCGGGCTGCCCGCGCAGTTTCAGATTCTCGATGCGGCGGACCAGTTGGCAGCGATCAAACGCCTGCTGAAGAACCTCAATGTGGACGACCAGAAGTTTCCGCCACGCGAGCTGATGCACTTCATCAACGCGCACAAGGAACAGGGCCTCCGCGCCGCCCAGGCCGAAGCGTACGACGCATTCACCAGCCGCCGGGTCGAGCTGTATACCGAATATGAGGCGCAGTGTCGGCGCGAAGGGGTGGTCGACTTCGCCGAACTGTTGCTGCGCTCGTACGAACTGCTGCAACGCAACGAGCCGCTCTGCCAGCATTATCAGGCGCGTTTTCGGCATATCCTGGTCGATGAATTCCAGGACACCAACCGCCTCCAGTATGCCTGGCTGAAGCTGCTCGCCGGACGCGGCAGCGTCATTCCGGAAAGCAGTGCTGCCTGTCTGTTCGCGGTCGGCGACGACGACCAGTCGATCTACGCTTTCCGCGGTGCCGAGATCGGCAATATGCGCGACCTGCAGCGCGAATTCGCGTTGCCGAACGTGATTCGGCTCGAACAGAATTACCGCTCGCATGGCAATATCCTCGACGCCGCCAATGCCCTGATCCAGCAGAATCGCGGTCGGCTGGGCAAGAAGCTATGGACCGAAGCCGGCGCTGGCGAACCGATCCGTGTCTTTGAGGCGTATTCGGATGTCGACGAGGCGCGTTTCATCGTCGAAGAGCTGTCCGAACTCGTCCGCGAAGGTGTTGGACGCCATCAGATCGCCCTGCTGTATCGCTCCAACGCACAGTCACGCGTCCTCGAGCACCATTTGTTCACGCAGGGAATACCCTATCGCGTACATGGCGGCCTGCGCTTCTTCGACCGGCAGGAGATCAAGCATGCGCTGGCCTACCTGCGCTTGATCGCCAACCCCGATGACGATACGGCTTTTACACGGGTGGTCAACTTTCCGACGCGCGGGATCGGCGGTCGCAGTATCGAAGCATTGCAGGATGCGGCACAGCAGACGAATTCCAGCCTCTACAACGCGGCCGCGAGCCTCGCCGGCAAGGCCGGGAGCGCGGTGGCCCGATTCGTTCGCCTGATCGAGACACTGCGCAGCGAAACCCGCGATCTTCCCCTGCCGGTAGTGATCGATCAGTTGATTGACAAGAGCGGTCTGCGCCAGCATTACCTGGCCGACAAGGAAGGCCAGGACCGACTCGAGAACCTCGATGAACTGATCAACGCCGCAACTGCGTTCCTGCACGAAGAGAGTGGCTCGCCAAGTGATTCGTCGAGTGACGGCGAAGTGGCGCCGGATGGCGGTCCGCTCGCTTCCTTTCTTGCGCACGCCTCGTTGGAGGCCGGCGAGCATCAGGCCGGCGAAGGCGAGGAGGCGGTGCAGTTGATGACCGTGCATGCTGCCAAGGGACTCGAGTTCGATGTGGTCTTCATCACCGGCCTCGAACAGGGTCTTTTTCCGCACGAGAACGCGGCGCAGGAGCGCGACGGCCTGGAGGAGGAAAGACGGCTGATGTACGTTGCCCTGACGCGTGCCCGCCGCCGTCTCTATCTGAGCCACGCGCAGACGCGCCTGCTGCACGGGCAGACGCGCTACTGCCTGCCTTCGTCCTTTCTCGAAGAACTGCCGGCAACGCTGTTGCGCAGGATCAACCGCGGCGGCGGCCAAGTTTCTGCCCGCCCGACCGGCAGCCCCGGCGGGGAGGCGCAGACCGCAGTCGGCGGTCTGCGGATCGGCCAGAACGTGCGCCATGCCCGGTTCGGTGCCGGGGTCATCGTGGCCACCGAAGGGTCGGGGTCCGAAGCACGCGTGCAGGTCAACTTTGGTGCCGGCGGCATGAAGTGGCTGGCGCTCAAGTACGCCCGGCTGACGCCGGCCTGACGGGCGCGCAGTGGGGAGAGCGGTGGATATCTGGCCTCTTTGCCCACCGATTGTGTGGATAAGTCTGTGGAACACCGGTCGCTTAGGGGGTCAAATGGCAGCCCGCAAGGGCTTTTTTGCACTTGCCTAAGAAGCGGGCGCCACACTAGACTGTCGCGTTACGTCAAATGAGGAGATCGCCATGCCATTTGCCATTCGTATGCACCGCACCGGTGGCCCCGATGTGATGTGTTGGGAAGAGCTTGAAGTCGCCGAACCGGCGCCTGGAGAGGCGCGCGTACGCCATCAGGCCGTCGGCCTCAACTACATCGACATCTATCATCGCAGCGGTCTTTACCCGCTGCAGTTGCCGAACGGTCTCGGCCTGGAAGCTGCGGGCGTCGTCGAAGCGGTCGGCGCCGGCGTCAGCGAGCTGCGCCCCGGCGATCGCGTCGCTTACGCCGGGGGTCCGGTCGGCGCCTATAGCCAGGTCCGCTGCCTGCCCGCCGACCGTCTGCTGAAGTTGCCGGATGCGATCGATTTTCGCACCGCGGCGGCGATGATGTTGCAGGGTCTGACCAGCGCCTATCTGCTGCGCCGCACCTATCGCGTCCAGGCCGGTGACAGCGTGCTGATTCATGCGGCTGCCGGCGGTGTCGGTCTGATCGCTTGCCAGTGGGCCAAGGCGCTCGGTGCAACGGTGATCGGTACGGTGTCGACCGCGGCCAAGGCGGCGCTGGCCGCCGCGCATGGCTGCGATCACGTCATCGACTATACACGCGAGGACTTTGCCCGCCGGGTCCGTGAAATCACCGTCGGCGAGGGCGTGGCCGTGGTCTATGACGGGGTCGGCAAGGATACCTTTGCCGGTTCGCTCGACAGCCTGCGCACCTGTGGGATGCTGGTCAGCTTCGGCAATGCCTCCGGTCCGGTGCCGCCCTTCGACCCACTGTTGCTGTCGCAGAAGGGTTCGCTGTTTCTGACCCGGCCGACACTGATGCATTACACGGCCAAGCGCGAGGATCTGCTCGCGCTCGGCGCCCAACTGTTCGACGTGGTCGGTAGCGGGCAGGTGAAAATCGAGGTCCACCAGACTTACCCCCTGGCAGAAGTGGCACAGGCACATCGTGACCTCGAAGCGCGCAAACATAGCGGATCGACCATCCTGCTGCCCTGATGCAGCATTTGCGCGCCCGGCTGATTGCCCTGCGCTATTTGCTGGCGACGGCCTGGCCGATCGTCCTGATCACGGCGATCGGTCTGGCCGTCGCCTACCAGTTCGTCGCGCCCGAGCCGCCCCGACGCATCACCATCACCACCGGCAGCGACACCGGTGCCTACTATGCCTATGCCCAGCGCTACGCCGTCCTGCTGGCTGCCAAAGGCGTCACGCTCGACATCCGGACCTCTGCGGGTTCGCACCAGAACCTCGAACGTATCGAAAAGGGTGAGGCCGACATCGCCTTCGTGCAGGGCGGCATTGTGTCACCAGCCGTTGGCGAGGACGAAGAAGAAGGTCCGCTGCGTTCACTGGGCAGCGTTTCCTACGAACCGGTGTGGGTGTTCTATCGCGGAGAACGACGTGTCGACAAACTGCACCAATTGGCGGGTCAGCGGATCGCCGTTGGTGAGGAGGGCAGCGGTATTCGCGGGCTCGCGCTGAGCTTGCTGGAGGCCAACGAGATCCCGGCCAACAGCCCCAACCTTTTGCCGATTGCCGGCCTGACCGCCGCCGAAGCCCTGCAGCAGGGGCAGATTGATGCTGCCTTCATCGTTGCCGCCCAGGAAGCGCCGGTCGTGCAGGTGATGCTGCGTTCGCCGGGCCTGCGGGTGGTCAGCCTGAGCCAGGCCGAAGCCTATCTGCGCCGTTTTCCGTTCCTCTCGAAGATCGTGCTGCCGCGTGGGGTCGTCGATCTGGTGCGCGATGTACCGCCACGCGATACCCTGCTGCTGGCGACGACGGCCAATATCATCGTTCGTGACGACCTGCATCCGGCGTTGGCGAGTCTGCTGCTGCAGGCGATGAGCGAGGTCAACGGCAAGGGAGGCTTTTTCCAGCGTGCCGGCGAATTCCCGGCCTACAAGGACCACAGCTTTCCGCTATCGAAAGATGCCGAGCACTACTACAAGTCGGGGCCTCCGTTTCTGCAGGTGTATCTGCCTTTCTGGCTGGCGGTGCTGGTCGAGCGCCTGTTCGTGATGATCCTGCCATTGTTGATGTTGTCGCTACCGCTGTTGAAATTCGCGCCGGCGATCTATAGCTGGCGTGTGCGCTCGAAAATCTTTCGCTACTACGGTGATCTGAAGTTCCTAGAAAACGATCTGCGTCATCACTATGACCCGGCTTGCCACCAGCAGTACGTGGGCCATCTCGATCGTATCGACGAAGGGGCTAGTGCGCTGAATATTCCACTGGCCTTCAGCGATCTGCTTTACACTTTGCGCGAGCACATCAATCTGGTGCGTGATGAGCTTCGCCGGCTTGCCACCAACCATGACAAGGACAATAAACAATGAAATCCTTCCTGATTGCGAATCCCAAGGGCGGGTCGGGCAAGTCGACGCTGGCCATCAATCTGGCCGGTCATCTCGCACGCAGTGGCCAGCGTGTGATGCTCGGTGACGTCGATCGTCAGCAGTCGTCGCGGGAATGGCTGCGTTTGCGGCCATCGATCCTGCCACAGATTCGGAGTTGGGAGATCGAGCCCGGAAAAACCGCCAAACCACCGAAGGGCACCACGCATGTGATTCTCGACACGCCCGCTGGTTTGCACGGCAAAGCGCTCGACACCGTCGTCAAACAGGTCAATCGGGTCATCGTTCCGCTGCAGCCCTCGCTGTTCGACATTCTTGCGACAGGCCATTTCCTGGAGACGCTGCTGGCCGAGAAAGCGATCCGCAACGAACAGGCTTTCGTTGCCGTGGTCGGCATGCGCGTCGATCCGCGTACCCGCTCTGCCGCCGAGCTGGAGCGCTTTCTCGCGAAGTACGACCTGCCGGTCCTCACCCATCTGCGCAGTACGCAGCTCTACGTGCAGACAACGATGCACGGGATGACCATGTTCGACCTTTCGGCATCCCGTGCAGCGAAGGATCTGGAGCAATGGCAGGCGATCATCGACTGGGTGAACAGTTAGCACACCGATTGCCTGATCGATCCGGGTCAGGCCAGCAATTCAGCAGTGCGACAGCGCAACGACTGCCGGCAGCATAGCGATCATCGCGTTTGTCGTTTCGCCTCGGGGTAAAATGGCCGGATGCCTGAAGCCCCGTTCATCCACCTCCGCCTGCACAGCGAGTATTCGATCACCGACGGCATCGTCCGTCTTGCCGATGCGGTTGCCCGTGCTGCCCGCTACGGCATGCCGGCACTGGCGCTGACGGACCTCGCGAACCTCTTCGGTCTGGTCAAGTTCTATACCTCGGCGCGCAGTCAGGGGATCAAGCCGCTGCTCGGCAGCGATGTCTGGATTGCCAACGACAGCGACCCCGACCGCCCCTATCGTCTGCTGCTGCTCTGTCGCTCGCGGCAGGGCTATCTGCAGCTCTGCGAGCTGTTGTCGCGCGCCTACCTGGCGCCGCGGGTGCGTGGGCGGGCCGAAATCACGCGCCGGATGCTGCAGGAAATCGGTGTCGATGGGTTGATCGCTCTCTCGGGTGCCGCTGCCGGCGACGTCGGCGAAGCCCTTTTACAGGGCAACCACGAACAGGCTGCGAAGCGCGCGCGCCGCTGGGAGCAACTGTTCCCTGCTGCCTTCTACCTCGAAGTGCAGCGCTATGGCCAGGCGCAGCAGGAGTCGCTGGTCGCCGTCACCGCCGATCTGGCGGCCGATCTTGAACTGCCGCTGGTTGCCACGCATCCGATCCAGTTTCTCGAACGCGAAGACTTCAAGGCGCACGAGGCAAGGGTGTGCATTGCCGAGGGTTATATGCTCGGTGATCCGCGCCGCCCAAGCCTGTATACCGAGGAGCAGTATTTCAAGTCGCCCGACGAAATGGTCGAGTTGTTTGCGGATCTTCCCGAAGCGCTCGAGAACTCGGTGGAGATCGCCAAGCGCTGCAATCTGCAGATCATTCTCGGCAAGAGCTACCTGCCGGCTTTTCCGACCCCGGACGGGGTGACGCTCGACGATTATCTCCGCCAGGAGGCAGTTGCCGGCCTTGAGCTGCGCCTGCAGCAGCTTTTTCCTGACCCGGTCGAACGTCTCGCAGAGCGCCCGGCCTACGACGCTCGCCTGCAGCTCGAGACCGACACCATCGTACAGATGGGATTCCCCGGCTACTTCCTGATCGTTGCCGATTTCATCAACTGGGCCAAGCACAACGGCTGTCCGGTGGGGCCGGGCCGCGGATCGGGTGCGGGTTCGGTCGTCGCCTACGCTTTGGGGATTACCGACCTCGATCCCTTGCGCTACGCGCTGCTCTTCGAACGTTTTCTCAACCCCGAACGGGTGTCGATGCCCGACTTCGACATCGACTTCTGTCAGGACAACCGCTGGCGGGTGATCGAGTACGTGCGCCAGAAGTACGGGGCAGCAGCGGTCTCGCAGATCGTCACTTTCGGCACCATGTCGTCGAAAGCGGTGATTCGTGACGTCGGCCGCGTCCTCGATCTGCCGTACAACTTCTGTGACCAGCTTTCCAAACTCATCCCGGTCGAGACCAACAAGCCGCTGTCGCTGGCCAAGGCGATCGTCGCCGAGCCGCAATTGAAGGCCAGGATCGACGACGAGGAAGAGGTCCGCAATCTCTTCGATCTGGCCGCACGCCTCGAAGATCTGACGCGCAATGTCGGCATGCACGCCGGCGGCGTGCTGATTGCGCCCGGCAAACTCACCGACTTCTGCCCGGTCTATTCGGCCGACGGCGGCGGTTCGGTGGTTTCCCAGTACGACAAGGACGATGTCGAGAAGGTCGGGCTGGTGAAGTTCGACTTTCTGGGTCTGCGCAACCTGACGATCATCAAGCTGGCGCTCGACTACGTCGAGAAACTCAGTGGCCAGCGTCCCGATCTGACTGCGCTTTCCTTCGACGATCCGCTCGCCTATCAGATTCTCAAGGACGGCAATACCACCGCGATTTTCCAGGTTGAATCGGAGGGCATGAAGAAACTGGTCCGGAAGCTCGCTCCCGATCGCTTCGAGGACATCATCGCGGTGCTCGCGCTGTACCGGCCGGGACCGCTCGGTTCCGGAATGGTCGACGACTTCATCCTGCGCAAGAAGGGCCAGCAGAAGATCGACTATTACATCGACGATCTGAAGGTCTGCCTCGAACCGACCTATGGGGTCATCGTCTATCAGGAACAGGTGATGCAGATCGCGCAGATCATCGGCGGCTATACGCTCGGCGCCGCCGATCTGTTGCGGCGTGCGATGGGCAAGAAGAAGGCCGAAGAGATGGCCCTGCACCGCGACCTGATGCGCGAAGGGGCGAGGAAGAAGGGTTACGACGAAAAGCTGGCGATGCAGCTTTTCGACCTGATGGAGAAATTCGCCGAGTACGGCTTCAACAAGTCGCACACTGCCGCCTACGCCGTCGTCACCTACCACACCGCCTGGCTGAAGGCACACCATTGCGCCGCCTTCATGGCGGCCACGCTGTCGTCGGACATGGACGTCACCGACACGGTGAAGATCGTTCATGACGACGCCATCGCCAATGGCCTGCGCATCCTCGGGCCGGATGTGAATGCCTCCGAATACCGCTTCACGCCGGTGGACCGCAGCACGATTCGTTACGGTCTCGGCGCCGTCAAGGGAACCGGCGAACAGGCGGTGAACGCGATCCTGAGGGCGCGCGAGGCCGGCGGTCCGTTCAAGGATCTGTTCGATTTCTGTCGACGCGCCGACAAACGCCTGGTCAACCGTCGCACCATCGAAGCCCTGATTCGTGCCGGCGGTTTCGATTCGCTCGACAGGCATCGCGCGCGTCTGCTGGCTTCGGTCGGCATCGCCATGGAAGCCGCCGAACAGGCCGAGCGCAACGCCATGCAGGTCAGCCTGTTCGACCTCTTCGATGCCGGCGAGCAGAGGGACGAACTGGGCCCGAGGTATGTCGAAGTGCCACGCTGGAGTGAGCGACAGCAGCTCAACGAAGAGAAGCTGGCGCTTGGTTTCTACTTCTCCGGCCATCCCTTTCATGGCGTTCAGGCCGAGGTGTCGCACTTCGTGCGCAAGCCGCTGGCCGCGCTCGAAGCGAGGAAGGAAACGCAGTGGCTCGCCGGCCTGGTGGTCGGCGTCCGCAGCAAATTCACGGCACGTGGCAAGATGGCCTTCATCCAGCTCGACGACGGCACCAGCGCACTCGAAGTCTCGGTGTTCAACGAACTGCTCGAAGCCGAACGTGCCAAGATCAGGGAAGACGAGGTGCTGATCATCGAAGGCCGCGTCCAGCGCGATGATTTCGCCGGCGAAGGCCGCGTCAAAATCGTTGCCGAACGTCTGTTGACGCTCGCCGAAGCGCGCGGCCGTTTTGCCCGTCATCTGCGCCTGTCGCTCAACGGCCAGGCCAGCGGCAGCAACGCGCGCACCGCCGTACACCGCCTGCAAACCCTGCTGGCGCCTTACACTCCCGGCGATTGCCCGGTGCGGCTGGCGTATCGAAACGGGAACGCGACCTGCGAACTGGCTTTCGGCGACGCCAACCGGGTTCGCCTCGAAGACGACCTGCTGACAGCGATACGCGAATGGTTGGGGAGCGACAATGTCAGCGTGGACTACGCGTGAAGGGATGGTCGCGTAGCGCCGGCGGTCCGCTCGCGATCCCGCTCGTCACTCCGGTGTGAGCGGGCCGGTGAGTGCGGCAATCGATGCCGGCCCTGGGGTGAGCGCCCTGGCCAGCGCTGCGACTTCGCCGCCGACGGCATCCATTGCGGCACGCAGCGGAGCGTCGGGAGCCCGCAGGTCGTCGTTGGCGCGCAGCATCTGCTCCAGGCGCGCCGCCAGTTCCGCCAGCCGCCTGGCTCCCATGAGGGCGCCGCTGCCCTTCAAGGTGTGCGCCACGCGTATCGCGCTGACGTGATCCCCCTCGGCCAGGCTCGCCGCCAGCAGCGACATGTCATCGGCGTGCGAGGCGAGAAATTTGCCGATCAGGGCCAGATACTTTCCGGTGTTGCCACGCAGGGCGACGAGAATTTCCTCCGTGTCCATGCCGGGCAAAGCGGTCAGGCGTGCCATGGCGGCTTCAGCCGCTTCTGGTGACGCTGGCGTTGCCGGTAGCGTCACCGCCGATGCTGGCGCCATTCCGCTGTCCGTCACTATGAAAGTCGCGAGCGACTCATGAGCCATCGCGTCAGGCAGCCACTTCAACAAGGCCGCATAGAGCAGGCCGGGAGTCATCGGTTTGCCGACAAAGTCGTTCATGCCCGCCTGCTCGCAGGCACGGCGGACCTCGTCGAAGGCGTTGGCGGTCATCGCCACGATCGGTCTGGTTTGCCAGCCGGGCAGGGTGCGGATGGCACGGGTAGCCTCCAGACCGTCCATGTTCGGCATCTGCATATCCATCAGGATCAGATCGTAGTCGGTGCCCTGTACCATCGCCAGCGCCTGCTCACCATCGGCCGCCGCGTCTACCGCCAGGTCGACGGCACGCAACAGTTCCTCTGCCACCTCGCGGTTGATGGCATTGTCTTCCACCAGCAGGATGCGTTTCCTCGCGCAACGCTGGCGTAGCCTGACCTCGGCATCGGCAATCTCCAGGGTCGGACTGACGGGCACGATGCCACGACCGCGCAGCAGGCGGGCGGTCAGCCAGAAGGTGCTGCCGACGCCGGGCGTGCTTTTGACGCCGATTTCGCCACCCATCAGGTGTGCCAGGCGCGCGGTGATGGCGAGTCCGAGGCCGGTGCCACCGTACTTGCGCGTCGTCGAGGTGTCGGCCTGTTCGAAGGCCTGAAACAGTCGCGCGCTCTGATCGTCGGTAATACCGATACCGGTGTCCTCGACCTCGAAGCGCACCAGCAATTTGTCATCCTGCTCTTCGAGCAGCCTGGCGCGCAGGGCAATCCAACCGTGGTCGGTGAACTTGACCGCGTTGCCCGCGTAATTGAGCAGTGCCTGGCGCAGCCGCGTCGGGTCGCCGCGCAACCACAGCGGCACGGCATCACGTTCGAGGTCGATCCGCAGGCCCTTGCGGCGTGCCGATTCGCCGATGATCGAAGCGACGCTGTCGAGAATCGCCGAGAGATGGAAATCCGTGCTCTCCACCTGCAATCGGCCGGCTTCGATCTTGGACAGGTCGAGGACATCGCTGATGATGGCGAGGAGGTGCTGCGCGGCGCCGTCGATCTTGTCGAGTCGCTCGGCCTGTGCCGCCGTCGCTCCGGTACGCCGCAGGAGGTGCGTCAGGCCGATGATGGCGTTCATCGGCGTGCGGATCTCGTGACTCATGTTGGCCAGGAACGCGCTCTTGGCCCGGTTCGCGGCCTCGGCCGCCTCGGCCCGGCGCGCGAGTTCCGCCTGCATCTCGGCGATCTCACGCTCGCGCCGGCTGCGCTCGCTGTTGTCGACCATCGTCGACCGGCTGAAGAGGAACTCTCCCGCGGCATTGCGCACCAGGTCGGCGCTGATCAGCACCGGCAGGATACTGCCGTCCTTGCGCAGCCAGTCAAAAGCCAGATCACGTACGCGGCCGCTGCGGCTGAAGACGGCAAAGCGCTGATTGAACAGCGCGCGGCTTTCGGCGGTCATGAACTCGCCGACCTTGTGGCCGACGAACTCTTCCCGGGAGTAGCCGAGCAAGTCGAGTTCAGTCTGGTTGACCGCGATGATCGTCCCGTCGGCGGCCAACGAGTGATAGCCGCAGGGTGCGCGATCGTAGAGGTCGGTGATTTCCTCGGCACGCTGCGTCAGTGCGAGATTTGCTTCCGCCAGTTCGGCGGTCCGTTCGGCGACCAGTTGTTCGAGGTGATGGCGATGGCGAGCGAGTTCGTCGCTCATTAACTTCTTCTCGGTGATGTCCTGCACCGTTCCGATCATGCGCCAGGGCTTGCCGTCGGCATTCCTTTCGAGGGCGCCGTGGCCGAGCAGCCAGCGGCTCACCCCGTCGATCGGGCGTGTGCGAAATTCCAGACTGGACATGCGCTGTCCTGCCAGGCAGGCGGCAGACCAGTCGTGCATGCGCGGCCGGTCGTCGGGATGCAGCAGGTCGACGAAACGATCGAAGCTCAGCGATTCACCTGGCCGCGGCGGCAGACCATACAGCCGGAAGGATTCTTCGCTCCAGATCACCTGGCCGGACGCGATGTCCACCATCCAGCTACCGACATGCGCGATGGCCTGCGAATCTGCCAGTAGCCGTTCCTGTTCGCGCAGCTTGTTCTCGGCCTGCTTGCGCTCCGTGATATCGCGGGAGATACCGAACAGTCCGATGACCTTTCCATCGCCATCGCGCAGCGGCCCCTTGGTGGCCAGGAAGGTGCGTGCCCCATCGGCGGTGGAAAGCGTTTCCTCATACGTATTGATCCGGTTTTCGTCAATTGCCCGGCGGTCGTTGGCACGGAGCATCGCGGCCTGTTCTGGCGGAAAGAGCGCCGTGTCGTCGCAGCCCGGAATCTCCTCGGCTTTCCTGTCGATCAGTCGGGCCGCTCCCTGGCTGAAGGCCAGGTAACGACCTTCGAGATCCTTGGCGAAGATGGCGTCGGTCGACGCCTCGACGATCGAGGCGAGGAATTGCTGGCTGCGGAGGCCCTCCTCACGCGCTTCCTGCTCGCGCCGCGACCAGTCCAGCGCTTGCTGGAGGAGGCCGCGCACCAGGCCATAGAGCAGCATCGACGTCACGGCGACGAAGAGCCAGCCCTTCAGCGTGCTGGCGAGAAGGATCCGGTTCGGATCCTGGAAAAGCCAAGCCACCGCCTTGTCGGAGAGCACGATCCAGAGTCCGGCAAAGATCGCGTAGATGAGGACGAGACGCAGGGCGCCGCGGGTTGGAGATGGTCCGGTCGTCGCCTGGGTCGGCCCGGCTCTTGAGGGATTCATCGCTGCGGTTTCCAGGAGGTTCCAGAATCGACCCTTTCGGACCATCGAGGTCTTCGCGTGAATCGTCGACGATCAGGAAGGTGGCACGGTGTTGCGCGGTCATCAACGGTTCTTCTCGACAGAGAAGAAAGCGCAGACGTTGGTTCATTCCAGCAGTATGCACCTGGATGGGGCCTCATGCCAGTACGCTGACCATCGCCGATGTCGCCGACCGGAAGGGGTTTGCTAGAATGCCCCACCTACCAGCCGGTTACGTCGCTCGCCATGCTCTCTGCGGACAATCCCATCCTGAATTCCCCCTATGACGAGCCGGCCCGGCACTATGCCACCGACGCCCAGGGCAACCTGAACTACCGGGACATTCGCCCGGGCCGCCGCCTCTTCACGCCGGATGTGCCGCAGGTGCCGATCGGCCAGCAGAACCAGGGCAGCATGTTCGACCTGAACGACTTCCAGGCCGAGTACGGCGAACACCTGATCAACCGGCTTCGGGACGAACTGCGCACCTGGCGTGACTCCGGCTACCGGGGCGTTACCAGCCGCGTCACGCGCGATCTGCTCGACTACTGGTTTGCCAACCCCGAGCGGGCCGCGCACCAGAAGCTGTTCTTCGCGCAGCAGGAAGCCGTCGAGGCCGCGATCTGGCTCAACGAAGTCGCGGAAAAATCGAACACCGGTACACATCTTCAGAGCGCGGCGAAGATGGCAGGAAAGTGGAAAGCCGAGAGGACGAAAACCAGGTGCTGCGCCGCGTTCTCGGCAGCTTCAAGGCCGGGCGCCGGCTGCTGGTGATCAATGACGAAGCGCACCATTGCTACCTGCCGCGCGCCAAGGGCAGGGATACCGAACTCGACAATTCGGAAACCGAAAACGAACGCGCCGCCGTCTGGTTCTCCGGCCTGCGCGCCTGCACCCGGCGCTTTCAGGTGCGTGTGGTCTACGATCTGTCGGCAACTCCCTACTACCTTTCCGGCTCGGGGTTTCCGGCGTACTCGCTGTTTCCCTGGGTGGTCAGCGACTTCGGCCTGATCGAAGCGATCGAAGCCGGGCTGATCAAGATTCCTTTCCTGCCGATCGACGACAGCAGCCAGGCGATCGACGAGCCGGTCCTGAAAAACCTCTACGAAAACTGCAAGGCAGAACTCCCGCGCAAGGGGCAGCGTACGCAGCGTCGCGAGGTGCAGGAAACCTCCGTCGGCGAAGCCGCGCCCAACTTGCCGGCCGGGCGCTGCGCCGCCGCTACTACTTTATCGACCCGAAGACCGGCAAGTTCCCGCCCGAGTACGCGCACATCATCGGCATCCCCTTCAAGCTGTTCAAGGCCGGCCAGAGCAGCCACACCGAGCCGCCCGAATACGCCACGCTGCGCGCGCTGCGTGAGCGCGACAGCCTCGAAATCCGCTTCCCCAACCGGCTACCGCCTGCAGACCGACAGCGACCACCTTGCCGCCGACTTCACCGGCACGCCCGATTATTGCCTCGACACCACCCGCCTGCCGGTCGAAACCACGCTCGGCACCGCCGTCTCGGCAGACCGCCAGACGATGCGCCTCAAGCTCGACGAACTGCGCGACCAGACCGTCATTTACAAGCTGACCCGCGACTACCTGCGGCGCATCCACGGCGACGAAGCGCAGCGGGCCGACCTGCGTCTCTTCCAGCAGGTCAGGCAGATCGTCGAGCGCTGGTACGAGGAAAAGCTCAAAGTCGTCGGCGAAGACAACCCGATCTACAAGCGCCTGGTGATCTACGAAGACCCGCAGCCGGTCGTCGAGAGCATCAACCGCGGCATCGTTGCGCACGCCGCCGAACGCGAGCGCGTGCTGCCGATTCTCAACCACTACAACCCGCAGGGCAGCACGCGGCACGTCTTCGGCCACACCAGCCGCAATACCTGGCCAACCAAAAAAAGCCACGTCAATCTGGTCGTCGCCGACACCGGCACCTGGGTCAGGATCGAAATCGACGCTGAAGCCTTCGACCGCCTGTATGGCTTCGTTTCCCATCCCATTCCTTTCCGGGCCGGCAGGCGCGTGGCGGTGCGCGTGGTCAGCCAGTTCGGCGAGGAATCGACCAAGGTACTGCAACCATGAGCACACAGCGAAGAACGCCGGTGGCCGCCTGCGCCTCAAGATCAGCCTCGACTCCTGGGAACCGGCTATCTGGCGCCGCGTCGAGGTCGACAAGGATCTGACCTTCTGGGAGTTTCACCGCGTGATCCAGGAGGCCATGGGCTGGGACGACGACCACCTGCACGAGTTCCGGGCGGCCGGCCGGGTGGTGGGCATGCCCAGCCTCGACGACAACATGTTCGGTGGGCAGCCGGCGCTTCCCGAAGACACCACGACGCTCGGCGAGTTGCTGGCGCGACAGCGCAAGTTTCGCTACTGGTACGACTTCGGTGACGACTGGTGGCACACCATCGCCATCGAGACGCGCCTGCCGCCCGACCCGGCGGCGCCGCGCGCCGTGCTGGTCGCCGGCGAAGGCGCTTGTCCACCGGAGGACTGCGGTGGGGTCTATGGCTACGCGAATCTTCTCGACGTCCTGAAGGATCCGGAGCACGAGGATCACGAGGAGATGATCGAGTGGCTGGGCGACGATTTTGACCCGAACCGGTTCGATTTGCCGACACACGCCCAGCGCGTCAGTCAGGTGGTGGCGAGATGAAAAGGACCCTGGCCGGCACCGGCCGGCAGCAGCCGTTCCTTGCCGATCAGGAGGGGTGAGCGATGCCGCCAGCCGACCAGCAGACGACGGAACGCGTCTTTCTCAGCTACAGCCGCGCTGACCAGACGGTGGCGATCGCCTTGCGCACGGCGCTCGAACAGGCCGGGCTGAGTGTCTTCAAGGATGACGATTCGCTGCGCACCGGCGACAGGTGGCTGGAGCGCCTGCAGGAGGCCCTGCACGGCTGCTCTGCGTTCGTCGTTCTCATCGGCAGGGAAGGCGTGCGCCGCTGGGTCGGCGCCGAGGTGCAGGTGGCCCTGATCCGCCACCTGGCGCCGGCGAAGGACGCCGAGCGCCTGCCGCTGTTCCCGATCTTCCTCGAAGACGCCAGGCCGGAGACGCTGCCGCCGTTTCTCGTCCTCTTCCAGGCCACCCGCTGGCGGGCGGCCGAGGCGCTGCCGGCCACACTGCTCGACGCCATCCGGGCGCGCGCCATCCGCCTCGACTCGCCGCCGGCCATCGAAGGCTGCCCCTTCGTCGGCCTCAACGCCTTCACCAGCAAGGATTCCCGGCTGTTCTTCGGACGCCGCAAGGAAACCCTCGAGGCGCTCGCGTGCCTCGGCGAGCAGCAGCCGGCCGACCCCGACAGGCTGCGCGCCGGCGGCGCCGGCTTCTGCCGCTGGCTGCAGATCGAGGGCAACAGCGGCGCCGGCAAGTCGTCGCTGGTCAATGCCGGCCTGTTGCCGATGATCGAACAGGGAGCGCTGTGGGCGCGCACCGGCTGCGAGCGCTGGCGAATCCTCGGGCCGATGATGCCGGGCAGGGACCCGCTGGAGAAGCTGGCGGAGGTCGTCGAGCACGCCCTGATCGCCGCCGGCGAGCGGCGCGACACCCGCGCCCGCGCGCAGCGCTTCGCACAGGACGAGCGCGCACGCGTACTGGCGCTCGACCTGCGCGACGCACGGGAAGAGCAGACCGCATTCCTGCTGATCGTCGACCAGTTCGAGGAACTGTTCACCTTCGCCGACCCGGCAGCGCGCAAGCAGTTCGACGCCCTGCTCGCCGGGGCGCTGCAGGACCCCGAGTGTCCGCTGTTCCTGATCAGTACCGTGCGCGCCGATTTCCTCGATCGCTTCGAACAATTGCCGCGCCTGCAGGAAATCTACAACAGCCTCTGCAAGCGCTACTTCCTGCCGACGATCTCCGAGCACGGGTTGCGCGAAGTCATCGAGCAACCGGCGCGGCTCGCCGGCCTCGACGTCAGCGAAGTCAGCACGGCGATCCTCGCAAACGCGCTTGACGAGATCGGTTCGCTGCCGCTAGTCGAGAACGCGCTCTACACGCTCTGGCAGCAGCGCCAGGGAAATGTCCTCAGCGGCGAGCGCTACCGCGAGTCGAACGGCATCGCCGGCATGCTCAGTGCGCAGGCCGACGCGCTGCTGGCGCGCATCGACGGCGAGGTCGCCAAGGGCAGGCAATCGGCGCTCGAACTGCTGCTGTGGCTGACCCGCATCAACGACGAGGGCCGCCACACGCGGCAGCGCATCCCGCGCGACCAAGCGGCGAGGATTGCCGGTGACGGCAAGGCGGCGGCCGGCGAGCGCGTGCTGCGACTGCTCTCCGGCGAGCGCCGCGCCGACGTCGCCGCGCCAACGCACGCCGGTTCGCTGCGGCTGATCACGATCGGCACCGAGCAGGACCAGCAGTACGTCGACCTGATCCACGAGACGCTGATCCGCGCCCGCGTCAAGGATCCGAAGACCGGTAAGGCGATCGGCTACTGGCCGACGCTCCACGACTACATCGAGAAGAACCGCGATCGCGACATGCTTCGGCAGCAGCTTCGTTTCCAGGCCGAGCAGTGGGGCCGCAGCGGTTCTCTCGGACGCTGGTGGAACCTTGCCGGCTGGTACGACCTCTGGCGCTACCGGCGGCTGCGCATCGACCTGCTCGGTGCGGAAGAACGCCGCTTCGTGCTGTGGAGTCGCTGGTCCGGAGCGATGAAGCTCGTCGTCCTGCTGGGGGTGTTCGGCAGCGTGGGCGAAGGCGTATGGTGGGCCAGCCGCAACAACCTGCCATTCGACTACGCGGTGCAGAAGCCGCTCTGGTTCTTGAGGTCGCTTGCCGGCCATCCGCTGCTGCCGGAGATGGTGGACATCCCGCCGGGAAGCTTCACGATGGGCTGTCTGGCGGGACGCGACGACGTCGAAGGCGCGACCTGCGGCAAGGACGACGTCGCGCATCAGGTGACGCTGTCCCGGCCGTTCGCTCTCGGCAGGTACGAGCTTACCTTCCGCGAGTACGACTACTACGTGTGGGACCAGCAGCGCCACGGAAAGGAGGTCGAATACCCGTCGGATGGCGGCTGGGGACGTGCCGATCGCCCGGTCATCAACGTCAGTTGGCACGACGCCAGGGCTTACACGCAGTGGCTGAGCCAGCAGACGGGCCAGGCCTACCGATTGCCGACCGAGGCCGAGTGGGAGTACGCCGCCCGCGCCGGGACGGATACGGCGTACTGGTGGGGGAAGGACTTCGCGCAGGACAAGGCCAACTGCCGGGGACGCAGGACGACGCCGGTGCGGGATCGTCATCCGAACCCCTGGGGACTGCACGACACCGCCGGCAATGTCTGGGAGTGGGTCGAGGACCGCTACGCCCCGTATTCTGCAGATCCGGCAAGGGATCCGTCGGGACCAGACGAAGGCGTGTCCCGCGTGCTGCGCGGCGGGTCCTGGAGCAATAACCCGAGGTACTGTCGCGCGGCGAACCGCGTCGACCTCGCTCCGGACGACCGTTACGACCTCATCGGCTTCCGGGTGTGTCGTGGTGCCCCCATCGAACCGCTGCGCGCTGCGCCGCTGGCCACTGAAACGCTGCCGCGCTGATCACTGGGCGCCGCGTAGCGGCGCCCGCGAAATTTTTTGACCCCGTCGTGGCATCACCCCGGCTTCGCGGCACGTCGCCAGGCGTCAGCACCAACGGTGCCAGCAGGTGCTGGCGCAATCCCCACGATTCATCCACCGGGCCAGGGATACTCGCTCGCTTCGCTGCCTGCCTGCGCCACTGATGGTCAGTGGGGCTGACCGCCGAGTTTCTCGAAAGCTTCATTGGCCGACAGAAAGACCTCTCCGGATAGCGATGCCCAAAGGGGCGACTTCATCAGCCGGTCCTGGACCGGCCCCTTGACCTCGGCAAGGTGCAAGCGCTTGTTTCGTTCGGCGAGGGCCTGGTTGAGTTCGCTGAAGACCGCTACTGCCGTGGCATCCATCCGGTTGACTGCGCTCATCACCAGCACCAGGTCGCGGATTGCGGGGGACGCTTCCAGTTGCTGAGTCAGGCGAAGTTCGACGGCGCCGAGGTTGCCGAAGAAGAGGCTTTCATCGATGCGCATGAACCTAGTTCCTTAGCCAGGCGGGAAGAAATCGGTTTGCGAGAGGCATTGCGCGCTTGGCAATCCAAGAAGGTGGTAGTCTTGACAGTCCTTCGACAGTATCTGTTGTCGACTTGGACCCTGTCAATCGACGAATCGAGAACCCTTTTCAACTCGGTTGTACGCCTGCTTCGCTGACCGATGACCCCAAAAACCGCATCTTCCTCGCACACCCGCCAGCCAGCCAATCCCTTTGCCGATTGCCTGGCGCTCGATCAGCGCCGGCTGCGCTCGCTGGCGCGCGATCTCCGGCACCTCTTCGGGACGAAACGCGATGCGCTGCAGGCCGAAAGCGACCGCCTGCTCGACCGTTCGCAGGCGGCCGTCGTCGCCCGCCGCGCACGGCTACCCCGGCCGGAGTTTGCCGATGATCTGCCCGTCAACCTGCGCCGCGACGAGATCACGGCGCTGATCGTCAGGCATCAGGTGGTGATCGTCTGTGGCGAAACGGGTTCAGGCAAGACCACCCAGATCCCGAAGATCTGTCTCGACATTGGACGCGGAACGACCGGTCTGATCGGTCACACGCAACCACGCCGAATCGCTGCGCGCGCCACCGCCGCGCGTATCGCACAGGAGTTGCAGAGCGAGTTCGGCACGCTCGTCGGCTACAAGATTCGTTTCAGCGACCGTACTTCTCCAGACGCCTTCATCAAGCTGATGACCGACGGCATCCTGCTCGCCGAGACGCAGGGTGACCCCTGGCTCGAACAGTACGATACCTTGATCATCGACGAGGCGCATGAACGCAGCCTGAACATCGACTTTCTGCTTGGCTACCTCAAGCAGCTCTTGCCGAAGCGGCGCGACCTGAAGCTGATCATCACTTCGGCGACGATCGACGCCGAGCGTTTTTCGCAGCATTTCGACGCTGCGCCGGTCATCGAGGTCTCGGGCCGCCTGTATCCGGTCGAAGTGCGCTATCGCCCGCTGCAGGTGGAGAAGGAGGAAGCGGCTCCCGACGACGAACGCGATCTCTACGATGCGATCGCAGACGCCTGTGATGAGTTGCATCGCGTCGGGCCGGGCGACGTGCTGGTGTTTCTGCCGGGTGAACGCGAGATCCGCGAGGCGGCCGAGGCGCTGCGCAAGCACCACCCGCCACACACCGAGATCCTGCCACTGTTTGCTCGCCTTTCGGCAGAGGAACAGAGCCGGATCTTCAAGCCGCACGTCGGTCGGCGGATCGTGCTGGCGACCAATGTGGCCGAGACCTCGCTGACCGTGCCGGGAATCCGCTACGTCGTCGATTCGGGTCTGGCGCGCGTCAAGCGCTACTCGTATCGCAACAAGGTCGAGCAACTGCAGATCGAAAAGATCGCGCAGGCTTCGGCCAACCAGCGGGCCGGGCGCTGCGGCCGGGTGGCGGCAGGGGTGTGCATCCGTCTCTACGAAGAGCAGGACTTCGCGCTGCGGCCGGCATTTGCCGATCCGGAAATCATGCGCTCGTCGCTGGCCGGGGTGATCCTGCGCATGAAGGCGCTGCGCCTCGGCGACATCGAGGATTTCCCGTTCATCGAGGCGCCCCCGCGCAAGGCGATCAGCGATGGCTACCAGTTGCTGCTCGAACTCGGTGCGGTGAATGCCGAGCATGCGCTGACCGCGACCGGCCAGGAACTCGCGAAGATGCCGCTCGACCCGCGGCTCGCGCGGATGATCGTCGCTGCTCGCGACGAAGGCTGCCTGCGCGAGGTGCTGGTGATTGCGGCCGCACTTTCCGTACAGGATCCACGCGAGCGGCCACAGGAGCGACAGGGGGCGGCCGACGCCGCGCACCGGAAATTCGCCGACGAGAGGTCGGAGTTTCTTTCCTGGCTCAGGCTCTGGGACTGGTATCAGGCCGAATTCGAGCACCGCAAGTCGCAGCGCAAACTCGTCGAGGCCTGTCACGACCATTTCCTCTCGGCCCTGCGCATGCGCGAGTGGCGCGAAGTGCACAGCCAGTTGCACGCCGTCGCAGCCGAGCACCAATGGCAGGAAAACCAGTTGCCGGCGACTTACGACGCAATCCATCGCGCGCTGCTCGCCGGCCTGCTCGGCAACCTGGGATGCAAGTCGGAAGAATCTGCACACTACCTCGGCGCGCGCGGCATCAAGTTCCTGATCCATCCGGGATCGACGCTGCAGAAGAAGGCCGGCAAATGGATCGTCGCCGCCGAGATCAGCGAAACGACGCGGCTCTTCGCGCGCTGCGTCGCGCGCATCGAACCCGCATGGCTTGAGCAGGTCGGCGCACACCTGCTCAAGCGCAGCTGCTTCGACCCACACTGGGAGAAGAAGGCGATGCAGGCGATTGCTTTCGAGCGGATCACCCTGTATGGCATCGTCGTCGATGCGCGCCGGCGAGTGAACTTCGGGCCGTTGAATCCACAGGAGGCGCGCGAGATCTTCATCCGCCAGGCGCTGGTCGGCGGCGAGGTCAGTGAAGAGTTCGAACGGCGCTGGGCCTTCCATCAGCACAACCAGCAGTTGATGCTCGAAATCGAGACACTCGAACACAAGTCACGCCGGCCCGACGTGCTGGTCGACGACGAGCTGATCTTTGCCTTCTACGATCGGATCGTCCCCGCGGGCATCTACAGCGGTGCCAGTTTCGACAAGTGGCGACGCGACGCCGAGCGCGCCACGCCACGTCTTCTGTACCTGCAGCGCGAAGACCTGATGCGGCACGAGGCTGCCGGCGTGACCAGCGAGGCCTTTCCGCATCAACTGCGGCTCGGCGGCGTCGATTATGAGCTGGCTTACCACTTCGACCCCGGCAGCGCGCGCGATGGGGTGACGCTGAGCGTGCCGCTGGCGCAACTGAACCAGATTCCGGCCGCGCGCTGCGAGTGGCTGGTGCCGGGATTGCTCAAGGAAAAGGTCGTGCAGCTGGTGAAGACGCTGCCACAGCGCTTGCGTGCCAAACTGGTGCCGGTGCCCGACTTCGCGGCCGAGTTCGTCGCGCAGGTGTCGCCTTCGGACAAGCCGCTGGTAATGGCCTTGATCGCCTTCATCCTGCAGTCGCGAGGACTCAACGCGCGCGGCTGGGAGATCACGCCCGATGCCTTCCGCCCCGACGCCTTGCCCGCGCATTTCTCCCTGAATTTCCGCCTGCTCGACGAAAACGGGCGCCAGCTCGGAATGAGCCGTAGCCTCAGCGATCTGCGCGCCGAGTGGGGTCGTGAAGCGAAGCAGGAGTTCTCCGAGCTGCACGAAACGCCTGGCGAGTACTCGGGAATGAGCGACTGGACCTTTGGCGAACTGCCCGAGCGGATGGAAATCGGGGTGGGCGGCGGACAACGGCTGCTCGGCTACCCTGGATTGGTCGACGATGGCGACAGTGTCTCGCTGTGCGTCTTCGATTCTCCCGAAGAGGCGCGCCAGGCGCATGCAGCCGGGCTGTTGCGACTGTTCATGTTGCAGTTTCGCGAACAGCAGAAGTATCTCGAGAAAAATCTGCCGGGGCTCAACCAGATGGCACTGCAGTTCATGGCGCTCGGTACGCTCGATGAGTTGCGGCGGCAGTTGATCGATCTGAGCTTCGCACGTGCGTGCCTGCTCGATCCCTGGCCGAACGATGCGGCCACTTTCCGCGCGCGTTGCCTCGAAGCCAAGCCGCGGCTCGGGTTGCTGGCGCAGGAGATCTGCCGTCTGCTCGGGCAGATTCTCGGCGACTGGCAGGCGCTGCAGAAAAAGCTGCCGGCATTCAAGGCCTTCGCCAGTACGCTGCAGGATATCGAAGGACAATTGGCGCGCCTGATCCACAAACGTTTCATTGCCGAGACGCCTTTCGAACGCCTGCAGCAGTATCCGCGCTACTTCCAGGCGATCGCCCTGCGTCTCGACAAACTGAAGGCGGGCGGTGTTCCAGGTGCAATTCGGGATGCACGCCTGCTGGCCGAGTTCGCACCGCTCTGGACAAATTACGAGCGCCGTGCCAGTGTGCTGGCCAGGCAGGGGGTGAGTGATGTGCGGCTCGAACAGTTCCGCTGGTTGCTCGAGGAATTGCGCGTGCAGTTATTCGCGCAGGAACTGCGCACGCCGGTACCGGTATCGAGCAAGCGCTTGCAGAAGATGTGGGAAGGCCTGTGAACCGTTGAAGGAGTGAGCATGAGTTTCGGGGCAATCATCATCGGTGACGAGATCCTGTCGGGGAAACGCGTTGACCGGCACTTTGCGAAAATCGCCGAACTGCTGTCGGTGCGTGGTTTGCGCCTGGCGTGGGCCGAATATCTGGGCGACGAACGCGCACGCATCACGGCGACGCTGCAGCGCAGCCTGGCTGCCGGGGACGTGGTCTTTTGTTTCGGAGGCATCGGCAACACGCCCGACGACCACACCCGGCAAGCGGCGGCGGCGGCGCTCTCCGTCGATCTGGTCCTGCATCCCGATGCGGAGCACGAAATCCGCGCCCGCTTTGGCGCCGAGATCACCGACGTTCGCCTGCTCCTGGGCACCTTCCCGCGCGGTGTAGAGATCATTCCGAACCCGTTCAACCGCATTCCCGGATTTCGCGTACGCGATCACCACTTCCTGCCGGGCTTTCCGCAAATGGCGCATCCGATGGCCGAATGGGTGCTCGATACTTTCTACGCGCCTTTGTTCGCCCCGCAGGCTTGCGTGGACAAGGCATTCTTGCTCACTGGAGCGAATGCCTATGAGAGTGCGCTGCTCGATCTGATGGAGCGAATCGTCGCCGACTTTCCTGCCTTGCGGCTGTACAGCCTGCCGTCGATGTCCGACGAGGGGCAGCGACGTTATCTTGAACTCGGGGTCGAAGGGGCTCCGCCACTCGTTGACGCAGCCATGGAGTCGATACGGCAAGAGGTAGAGAGGCGGGGCATCCGTTGGCAATGGCGGGCCTGATCCTGTAAACGAACAAACCCCGGCCGTAGCCGGGGTTTGCGGAAGTCAGGTGCCAGGGGGCGGATTACTTCTTCGGGGTCAGGGCGGCAGCAGCCTGAGCGGTGGCGTTGGTAGCCGCCTTGACATTGGTGTCGACGATGTCGGTCATCTGCTTGGCCATCTGCGAGATGTTTTCAAAGGCCGTGCTCGAAGCCGTCATCATCTGCTTCATCGCTGCGCCGAAGACATCGCTCGAGATCGGGTTGGCAACACCGACCTTGTCGATCAGGCCGGAAGCGTTGTGCCGCATGGTGCTGTACTGATCTTCCATCACCGAGGTGATTTCGCGCTGCATGTTGGCTGCCAGATCGTAGAGGCTGCGGGAGTACTCCATCAGCTTGTCGACGTTGGGGCGGGCCAGAGAACCGGCGATGTTGCTCAGCTCTTTTGGATCCTTGACGCCCAGCAGTTGTTGCGCACCGCTGGCAGTGCTGTTGAACAGCTCGCGGCTGGCGGCGAGGTTGAGTGCTGACAATTGTTCGAGACCGTGGAAGGCCGTGCGGACCAGCGTCATCATGACTTGGGCGTTGGCTTTCTGGCTCTGGGCGAGTTGTTCGAGGTCGATGGTGCTCATGGAGTTCTCCGTGAATGGCAATGGTAAGGCGTATGCAGGATGCTAACAGGCCTATTTCTTGGCGGCTGCAGCGGCGGTGCCAACTGCCTTGACGGTGGCGTTGGTTGCTGCGGCGACGTTCGTTTCTGCAATATCAGCCACCTGCTTGGCAGCCTTGTTCATGCTGTCAAAAGCGGAGGTCGCTGCGGCGATCGCCGACTTGACGGCGTTAACCGCAACATCTGAGCCAGCGGGGGCATTCTTGGTTGCCTTTTCGAGCAGACCGAGAACCTGCTTCTGGAAGTCACTGAATTGTGCTTCGAGAAGTTTCGAGATCTCTTCCTTCGATTGCGCCGAGATTTCATAGACGCTGCGGGAATAGGCCACGGCCTTTTCGAGGCCGGGTTGTGCCAGCGAACTCTGCAGCGAGAAAAACTCCTGCGGGTCCTTGGCACCAAGCATCGCCTTGGCGTTGGCAACGCCATCCTCGAGCATCGAACGGGCGGTATTCAGGTTGAGCGCAGCAATGCGCTCGGCACTGGCCAGCGCGGTATTGGCAAGGGTCAGCATCGCATCAACGGAAGCTTTGTTGGCGGCGGCGAATTGTTCTGGGGTGTTGAACATGGTCAATCTCCTCGATTAAAGTGGGGGCACAACACAACATGTGCAATGGTTAACTCACCGATCGCCGCGCCATTCCGCTTGACGATCTTTTTGCTGCACTGCACCATGCGTTGCATTATAGACTTTCGTTGAGCCATGTCAAGCATTTTGTTGCGCCGCACCAAAATGGCCGGGGTTTCTTTTGACACGGTCCTTCGTGCCATGTGGCAGCTCGCTTCAGTCGGCTCTGGGGCTGATTTTTGCAGCGGGTTTGAGGGTCAGGGGCTCGCTCTTCTTGTCCGCTGGAGAGGGCTCTACGTTCTTGGCTTTGGGCTGGATGATTGCGCGCACGCGTGCCTGCCCTGTGCCGGTGGCGCTTTTGCTGGTGCCGCCAGCGGTGGTGACCAGGTATTTTTCGTTGAGTGCATCATAGGAGATGTACGCCCCCTTGACCTCGTCCAGGCCGTTGCGGACCCAGGCGCGAACAAAAAACTGCGTGATCTCGCTGCGTGCATCGTATTCGATGCGCTCGGCCTCGCCTTCGGTGAATTCATCGACGCCCTCCCGCTTCTGCCTGAAATGCGCAAGCCCGTTGGCACCACCAGTGGCGACGGCTTTCTGGAAGCCATCGGCGTCCTGGGTAACCACCAGGCGACTGGTGCGAAGCTCCATGCTGCCCTGGATCAGGACCGCATTACCCTCGAGAATCTTGACGTTTTTGATGTCATCGATGCTCAGGCGGTCCCCTTCCAGGTGGATCGGCTTGTCGCGGTCCGCGCGCTCGGCTTGCGCCGGCAGGGAAAGAGCGAGCAGGAGGCTGCTCGCGCAGGCACCGTAATGGATCTTGTTCATGTCAGAGGTTTCTTCCTGGCGAAATGGCTTTCGATTTGTCCGGTGACCGCGGATTCCAGCAGGTAAGTCTGCAACTTGTTGTTGACCTGCATGCCGACACCTTGCACCCAGGAGTTGGTCTGGGTGATCAGCACTCTGCTCTTGGTGAAAGCCCTTTCCTCGTCGGTCAGCACCGTCAACTCGGACATCGTGGCCACCAGTGGCCCGTCTTTGGCGGTCGCGGCACGGTGTATCTCGACCTGTTCCCAAAGCTCGATTCGCTCGGCTTGCGAACTCGTATGGCCATGCACCGAGTGGATGCTTACTGGCGGTCGCTTGGGGTCCAGGTAGATCAGCGTCGGCTTGAGCAGGTCGGTGGTATCATCGTCAGGGTAGTGACGAATCTCGTCAGCGGTCAGTATGTACAGCAGGTTTCCTGCGGTATCGAGCTTGCGCCCCCGTACATCGCTGATGATGTAGTCGGGATCGTGACGATTCCTGCCGTCATTGCGCACTTCCGGGAACTCGGTGACGTAGCGCAGCCAGGTAGTCAGGGCGACCAGAACGAGCAGAATACTCAGCGGCAGCAGCGCGCTACTCCACTTCCTCATCGGCCGGTCATCGTCAGATACGGTGCCAGCGCGGCAGCCAGCTTGTCTTGCGCATCGAGAATGAACTCACAGGCTTCGCGTACTGCACCGCGGCCGCCGTGACGTGCGGTGGTGAGCGCTGCATAACGCTGTACCAGCACATGACTATCGCCCGGCGTCGCAGAGAAAGCACATGCGGTCATCACCGGCAGGTCGAGCACATCGTCGCCCATGTAACCGGCATCATCGGCAGCGAGTCCGAGTTCGGCAAGTAGCGAACGCATGCAATCGAGCTTGTTGTCGACCGCCTGATAGAGGTGCTGGATGCCCAGGTCCTGCGCTCGCAGCTCGACGCAGCGAGCACGCCGGCCGGTGATGATGGCGACCCTGATCCCGGCCTGCTGCAGCATTTTCAGGCCAAGCCCGTCGAGCGTGTTGAAGGCCTTGATCTCGATCCCGGAGTCGCTGTAGAACAAGGAACCGTCGCTGAGTACCCCGTCGACGTCAAAAGCCATCAGTTTGATCCGGCGCGCGCGCGCCCTGGCGTCGTCGTGTTCGGAATCGTCTGGCATCAGATGACCTTGGCCTTGAAGAGGTCGTGCATATTGAGTGCGCCGACGACAATGCCCATCCCGTCGACCACGGGCAACTGGTTGATCTTGTGCTGCTCCATCATCTCGACAGCTTCCACAGCGAGCCGATCGGGACCGATCAAACGCGGCTCTCGCCCCATGATGTCGCTTGCCGACAGGGTGCGCAGGTCCAGGTTCATGGCGAAGGCACGCCGCAGGTCGCCGTCGGTGACGACGCCGATCACCCGTCGTTCGGGGCTGAGCACGGCGGTCATGCCGATGCCGCCGCGTGACATCTCACGAATGGCATCAGGCAGGCTGGTGCCGGCAAGCACTGTCGGAATGGCCGAACCGACGCGCATCACGTCGCGCACATGCGTCAGAAGGCGACGACCGAGCGAGCCGCCAGGGTGGGAACGGGCAAAGTCTTCCGGGCCAAAACCGCGCGAATCGAGCAGGGCTACCGCCAGCGCGTCGCCGAGGGCGAGGGCGGCGGTGGTACTGGCGGTCGGTGCGAGATTGAGCGGGCACGCTTCCTGCGCAACTGCGGCATCCAGGTGCACATCGGCTTCGATCGCCAGTGACGACTGCGCATTGCCGGTCATGCTGATCAGCCTGGCACCCTGACGCTTGATGCTCGGCAAGATGGCCAGCAACTCTGCGCTCTCGCCGGAATTGGAAAGCGCAATCAGTACGTCGTCGCGGGTAATCATCCCGAGGTCGCCATGGCTGGCCTCGGCCGGATGAACGAAAAAGGCGGGGGTGCCGGTGCTGGCCAGGGTCGAAGCGATCTTGCGTCCGACATGACCGGACTTGCCCATGCCGCTGACGATCACGCGCCCATGGCAATTGAGAATCAGCAGCAGTGCCTGCATGAAGTCGCCATCGATGCGGTCGACCAGCGCCAGTACGGCGTCGGCTTCTATGTGCAGAACCTGGCGGGCCAGGTCGAGCGCTTTCGGCGAGGGCTGTATTGGGCTCATGAGGTTGTAGTGGTGATCATGGGGCGAGTATAGCAGAAGCCCTTGGAGCACTCATCCCGAGCCGGCAGTACGGTGTGATCGCATTCGCCGGGCGACGATCCCTGCTCAGAAGGCGGCGCAGACCGTATACGGGGTGCCATCCTGGATGGCTTGGGTCGCCACGGCTGCAGTGCCGCGAGCGGCACCATTCGTTACCGCCTGGACCGATCCGCCAGCGGTATTGCCGTCGTCCATGGTGGTATCGATCTGTTTGACATGGCGGCCGAGGATGCTATCCGAGCAAACAAAAAACGAGCCACGCATGCCGGAAATGTATGGCGTCGGAACGCCGGCACTGTCGGTAATCACTCCCTCGATACCGATGAAACCGCCATCGGCATTGGTCGGGCGGTAATCGGCAGCAGCAGTTGCCGTGGGGCCTGTGGCCAGATTGGCGAAGCGAACGTGCTGCCAGAGCATGAAGCTCTCACTGTTGACGGTGGTCGCATTCCATGCGCCGTCGATGCGACCGTTGTTCGGTACGCAGCTACCGGCAGTTATCGTGCATTGAATCGCGGTATTGGCGCCAAAAGCATCCGTCAGTTGCGTCTGATTCTGGTCGCCCGGGAAGGCCTTGAAACGATCCTGGTAGGCATAGATCAGGGTCGAAACGGTGCGAAAGTCATTGATCAGATTTTTCACCTTGGCGCTGTTGATCAACTCCTGTCCCTTCAGCACCCCGCCGAGCAGCAGGCCGATGATGACGAGTACAATGGCAATCTCTACGAGAGTAAAGCCTGACTGTTGTTTGCTTGGCTGGTTCATGTCATTCTCCGGCGACTGTCGAATATGGTGTTCCATTCAAAGCACGTTTCGTGCCCGCGTTGGTGCCCGCGTTGGTGCCCGCGTTGGTGCCCGCGTTGGTGCCCGGATATGTGCCGGGAAAGTACCGGCGATTTGTCCGCCAGGGTCTTTGGACCTGTCGGTTTTTCGACACCCCTGACCAGAGTTGGACTGATTCCAGGCTTGCGAATCGGGCCGCCGGCAGTCGGCAGGAGCGCTGCATGACCCTGCTCCAGCGCATGGGTGGCGCTTTGCGTCAGCGCCAGCGCTGGCTTTTGATTTCCTTGCTGGGGGTGTTGCACCTGGCGCTGGTCGCCGGGGCCAATACGACGATCGGTTTGCCGTGCTGGCTGATGAGTGTCGGACTGTTCATTCTCTGGCAACCATTCACTTACGCCGAACGAAGTGTCGATTTGAGCGGGCTGGCGGTGCTTGCCCTGGTGCTCGGCTGCGGCGTCGCCTGGTACGGCTGGTGGCTGTTGATCGTCTGGGTGGTCATGCTGGCTGCCCTGGTCGGCGGGCGGGTGATGTTCATCGATCATCGACCGACCCGTATATTCTACCTGGTCGCCTTTGCCTACCTGCTGGCCGCGCTGCTGCTCTGGCTGGTACCCCAGGTGGTACCCAATGCCGCCTTGACCGGTCCGGCGCTGGATCGCGAATTCGCCTGGGGAATGCCTCTGTTCTTGCTGGTGATGTTGTTGCTGCTGCCACTCTCGCGGGAAAGCGATCGGCCCGGCGGCAGGATGATCGACCTGTTCTACAGCCTGTTCATCTTTCTGTTGATTGCCGTCCTGATCCTCGGTAGTCTGTCTTTCATGCTGATGCGCCAGTCCGGGTATCTCGAGGCGGTACTCAACGCCTTGATCTCGATTGCCCTGCTGCTGTTGCTGATCGGCTGGACCTGGAATACGCGGCCCGGCTTCACCGGTATTGGCGTCTTCTTTTCGCGCTATCTGTTGAGCATCGGCCTGCCGTTTGAAGCGTGGCTACATCGCCTGACGACCCTGGCCGGCAACGAAAGTGAGCCGGACCAGTTCCTGGCAAAGGCTCTCGCGGAGATGCTCGATCTACCGTGGGTCGATGGTGGCAGCTGGACTGCCGGAGCGCGCAGCGGCGCCTTTGGCAGGGAGTCGCGCTTTCATCATGATTTTTCGGGACAAGCCCTGCAACTCACGCTGTACACTCGCCACAAGCTGAGTCCGGCGCTGGTCTGGCATTTTCATCTGCTGGCGCAACTCGCCAACGAACACTACATCGCCAAGTTGCGCGCTCGCGAGTTGCAGCAGGTGAGCTATCTGCGTGCGATCCATGAAACCGGCGCTCGCCTCACGCATGATGTGAAGAACCTGTTGCAATCGCTGAGCAATCTGTGTTACTTGGCACAAACGATGAATGGCCAGGATGGCCGGCTCGATCGCTTGTTGCAGCACCAGTTGCCACAGATCACACAACGCCTGCAGCAGACCCTGGCCAAGCTCCAGAAGCCACAAACCGAGGTGGGTGGCGTCCTGCCACTTGCGATGTGGTGGCAGATCCAGCAGCAGCGTTACGCCACTTCGCCAGTCATTTTCCTTGCCAGAGACCTGGACCCCGATGCCTTGCTGCCGGCTGCGCTTTTCGACAGCGTTACCGACAATCTGTTGCAGAACGCGCTGCAGAAGGCGCAAGCGGATGGCTCTGTGCAGGTGCGCGTCGCGATCAACACCGACGCCTCGGTATTGCGCATCTGCGATACCGGCAGTGCGCTTGACCCGAGCCTTCTTGGCGATCTGCTGCGCGCGCCCGTGCCCTCCGAGAACGGTCTTGGGGTCGGGCTCTATCACGCGGCTCGACAGGCGGAAAGCTGCGGCTACGAATTGCGACTGGCAAGCAATGTCCCGGGCCAGGTGTGCTTCGAGTTGCAGCGACTGCGGCCGGGCATGCCAGCCGTTTAAACGCTTCCTGCGGTGCGGCGGCCGATCAGGCGATGCACGACCATGTTTCCTTTGCCCTTCAGATAGATGGTCCGGGGTTCCTGAAAAGTGAAGCTCTGCTGCAGGCGTCGATAGGTTCGCTCATCGACCTGGACCATGCCGGGAATGCCCTCGGTGGTCACCCGGCTGGCGATGTTCACCGTGTCACCCCAGAGGTCGTAGATGAATTTCTTCTTGCCGACGACGCCGGCAACCACCGGGCCGGTACCGATGCCGATGCGCAGTTCGAGATGCATCTCGTTGATACTGAAGTCATGGCGAAGCAGATTGCACATTTCCAGCGCCATATCGGCCAAGGCCTCGGCTGGATTGCCGACCGCAGCGTCGAGACCGGCGGCGACCATATAGGCATCACCAATGGTTTTGATCTTTTCGAGGCCATACTTTTCGGCGAGTTCGTCAAAGCAGGAGAAGATTTTGTTCAACATGGCGAAGACCTGTTGGGGGGTCAGACCTTCGGCAACGCGGGTGAAGCTCACGATGTCGGCGAACATCACCGAGACTTCGGCAAAGCCATCCGCAATCGTCTGGTCGCTGTTCTTCAGGCGCCTGGCGATCGGCGCGGGAAGGATGTTCAGGAGGAGGCGTTCGGAGCGATCCTGTTCGCTTTGCAGCAGTCGGTGGGCTTCCTGCAGGCGTTGCTGGGCCCGGTGCTTTTCGGAATCCGAGTAGCGAAGCAGCAGAAAGACAATGGTCGATACGGCCGCAAAGTTGAGGGCGAAGAAGAATGCGGTGGTCTGCAGCGGCACTTTGTGCTGCGTCACACTCAGCGAGTCGGCGAGGTAGTAGTCGAAGGCGCCAGAAAGCGCAGTGAGAAATACATAGGCAAAAAACCAGGCCCCCGACTCTCTCGGGCCAATGAACAGTACCGCGCCGATCGGTGCCAGCAAGGCCCAGAGGCTGATGCCGCTGGCGGTGATGAAACTGCCGATGCTCCATTGCGCGACGAAGGGTGTGAACAGGAACAGCGACAACTGGATCCAGCGGAAGGCATTGAAGTTGAGCGTTTTCAGGTAAATGAGCAGATTGCCGACGAGCAGCAACTGCAAGGCAAAAGACAGGTTGGAAGGGAACCGGGGTCCGAGTTGCCAGTAGAGAAACAGCCAGACGACCGAGGCCAGGCAGATCAGACCAGTTGCAAAAAACAGCAGGGACTTCTGCAGACGCAGTTCTTCATTGTCGGTGTCAGCGATGCCGGCGTTGCGCAGCCGGTCAAGAAAGGTCCGGCCGGCAGTCATCAAGGCAGTTTGCCGGCAGTGATCATGCGGTTGAAGAGGACACCAGGGGAGATCCACACGACTTCATCGTCGTAAGTGGCAGTCGGTGCCGCTCGTTTGACAAACTCCTTCGCAACGGAAGCGTCCGACCATGTGCCTGTAGACGTGATCAAGACCCGGTTTTCGAGTTCATCCACATCGCTGCCTGCGGGTAACTGTGTTCCTTCTGCGGTGAAGGCTGCGTTGCCATTCTTGCCGTGCGAGATCACGACTGCCGGTACGGCGGTGGCGACAGCGATGCCGCCGGCTGAAGACGAGACCTTGATGTCGCCGGTGGACGAGAGTTTGAATAGGGGCAGGGGAGGGGCGTTGCTGAATTCCGGGGTCACCCGGTAGCTATAGCGCCGTCCCCAGGCGTCTTTTTCTGCCACTCCCAGTGTTGCCCATGGCAACACCCCGGCAGGATTGACGCAGGCGCCGGCATTGCGGGCGCCGGCAAGTCCGGCATTGGGACTGCCGCTGGCGATGGTCGGTAGAGCTGGGCAGGGGAAGTAACCGTTGACGGCGACATAGCCCAGCAGCGCCTCACGGATCTCGGCCATGGCTGCCTTGGTGTCATTGCTGTTGCGCATCTCGATCTGCGACGACAAGGGTAGCAGCAGCCCGCCGATCAGGATAGAGATGATGACCAGGACGACTGCCAGTTCGGTCAAAGTGAATCCTTGCCTAGTCGGAGTCTGGCAGGGCAAGCTATTCATGGCAGGCACCTGACGAGATCGGTACTCGGGCTGGCCGCGTTGAAATTCCCTGTGCTGCCGCTGAAGCTTGTCGAAGACGCATTGGGTACATTGAACGAAGTGAGGTTGTTGCCTTCCAGGTAGTTGTTCTTGTCCGCCTTTTCGGTTGCCGTGTTGCGAATCTGGCCGACCGTCTTGCGGCCGCCGAAAATCAGGACTCGGCTGCAAATCTGCGAAGACGGCAAGCCGTTGATCGTGATCTGCGACGGCGGAGAGAGTTGCGCAAGAAACAGCATCTCTTTCCAACTGTTACAGAAGTCGTCATCCGGGGCAAAGCTGCTGCAGCTGAGTTTGTCGGTGCCCTTGCTGCCAGTCACATCGATGCTTCGCAAGTGGTTCTGGAATGCTGGATCGTCGAGCAGCCTGCCGATGGCATCGCTGAAGTCGTTGCGGCGGATCAAGGGCTTGAAGATGTCGTCAACCGTGATGTAGAGAAACAGGTCATTGTAGTGGTCGCTGTCGGCGATCACGAAACGCTTGTTGTTGGTATTCGGGGCAAGCCTGTGGTTCGTGCTGCCGGCAAAGTAGTTGACTTGAGCGCTGGTGGACTCAGTGGCATTGAAGGAATCGAGATAATTGCGGGCGTCGTAGTTGCCCCCGCATTCGGTATAGATGGGATCGGCCAGCGCACGGTTCTGGCCGTCGAGCGCCTGCCCTGGAGCCACCAGCAGCGCGGCAAGGTTAGTAGCAATGAGATTTCCGTTGCTGTCGATGATGTCGATCTGCCCTGCTGTGTCCCAATTCATTGCGTCCGTCTTGGGGACGATCTTGAAACGCCCTGAAACTACATACCATAGACATTCTTGCTGCGCATCACGAAGGGGCGGAGAGGCCAGTTGGCCGGTTTTGGTTTTCCAGGGAAATTTTCCGATTACCGAGAGATCTTTCTGGTTGCCCAGGAAGCTGGGTGAAGGGCCGCCCTCAGCCGGCACCCAACCGACTCCGGAATCGAGATCGGCACCCAGGTCGGGCAAGCGCAGATATCCTGCATCGCTGACAGGTGAGCGCGAGATTGCATCGCCGATCAGGGCGTCTCTTGCCTCTGCCATTGCTGCCAAAGCACTCTGCGTACGCCCCATCCTGACCTGGAATGTGCTGAGTTGACCGAGAAACAGGTACATCCCCCAAAGAGTCAGCAGGGTCAGCATTGCCAGCATGGCGACGCCACGCTGGCGCTGCCGGTAAACTGCCCTGCCGGCACCTGGCCGACTCGCCAGCATGCGCGACCGCCAGTCGATCATCGCACGAGGTCTTCTGCGCATGCGCTTACTTCGTCGCCAGTGGCCGCGAATGTACCAGCACCCGACCACCATTCAGCAGGTCGTTTGCTTCGCCGGTGTTACGGTTGAGCGTATCGCCGATGCGCGCCGTGACGTTCGGTGAAACACCGGATTGCACCACCAATCTTCCCGGATCGCCGCGCCGCTGGGTCACGGTCAAGCCGTTACCGGTCTCATTCTCATGCTGTGGGCTGCCGTTGATCCAGGTCGTGCGCTTGCCGCTGCTGCGGGTGACGATGCCGTCTACCGTGAGCGTCGGAACCGTCATGATCTGCGGTTTGTCGAGTGTGTTCCTCTCGCGCTGCTGATCGAGCTGCTGGCGGAGTTCGGGGGTGAAGAACAGACGACCCAGAGCCTCCTCGGCAGTGACCGCCGGAGCCGCCAGCAGCCAGCCAGCCAGCCCCATACAGAGGGTTTGCTTTGCTGCGCGCGCGAACCTGGTCATGGACTGGCCTCTCCTTCCCTACTTCCGGCTCACTTCGTGCAAGGTCAGCCAGTCGATTTCACAGTTGGCGAGAAGATTCTCTCGGCCACCCCAACGTTCGTCAGCGTTGGCCGGCAGGCGCTCGACGGCGCAGGCCTTGATCAGGATCAGCGCCTTCGCCTGACTGCGCAAATCGCCGAGTAGCCGCGTCAGATCCTCTTCGTGGAGCAATTTCAGCTGCACTTTCATGGTACTGACGGCAAAGGAAAAATCGCCGGCCGAGTTGCTGTCGAGCAAACGTTGTGGAGAAATCTCGTACTGCAGATCAAGCAGGCGACGTGTGTCACGAATGTCCTTGAGCAGTTCCACCCAGTCCAGACGCTGCTCTTCACCAATCATGCCACGCTCTTGCAGCTTGTTGAAAAGAATTGACTTCTGCCTGATCTCGCTTTCCTCGTCACGCACCCTTTTGAGCTTGCCGTCCGCCTCTTCGCGCTGTGCGGTGGCGACCAGCCTGGCGAGTTGTTCGCTGTCCAGGGTGTGCTGCGAGACATACAGCACCGCCAGCGCTGCGGCAAACATCGCCACGCTGGCCAGGATGCTCGCCTGCAGCTTGCGAAGGTCGGTGAGGTCGATTTTCATGAGCCGGCCGTCTTCTGGATCTGCAGTTTGAACGAGCGCGGCCGCAGGTCGTCGACCGCCGCATCACCACCTTTGAGCGACTTGCCCGAATCCAGGTCAAAAGGCTGTTGCAGTACCTCCACCTGCAGTTTCGGATTGCGCTTCAGGGTTTCGACCAGTTGCTTGAAAACGCTGAGTACCTGCCTTGGATGGCTGTCCGGACCTGGCCGCAGAGTGCCGTGCACGATCGCGATCTCGCTGCCGACAGGAGGCGTATGCAGCGCCTCTGCCGTGGCGGCCTCACGCGACGCCAACGCAGCCACTCTCCAATCGATGCCCTCGACTTCGACCGATGCGTCGCCCTGCAGGGCGTGACTGATTTCACGCCACAGGTACTCGGGCGAGGTGCTGCCTTTTTCCAGCTCGACGTAGCGATCGATGACTCGACGCAGGTTCTCGGTGGAGGTCGGAATCGCCGGGAAGGTTTTGACGATGTCATCGTAGCGCTGGCGGGCCAGAGTGGTTTCCTGTTGGATCATTGCCACTTCCCGCTTGAGCTGGTAGGCATCGTGGAACTGTTTGACGGACCACAGCAGGCAGCCGAGCAGTACGACTGCGCCCGTATTCTGGAGAACCGAGCGGATCAGCCAGAGATGATAGTTGTGGCGCTGCTGGTCGCTGGCAAACTGGGCACCTGGCGGGGCAGTGGCCAGGAGATGGAGGATGAGGGTCTCGCAGCGAGTATCCGGTGGCGGTGTTTTGAGGTGGCAGATGCGCGCGCAGTCCTCCATGTCGAGGATCGCAAACGACAAGGTTTCGCTGTTCACACAATGCCTCTCGATGGCATTTCTGGCGTTCGCATGCACGAGAAGATACGCGCTGATCGGCTGTTGGCGACCAAGGAGGCGCTGACTGACGAGGTACTGTTGCAGTTTGCGCGCTTCACTGGAAAATATCTGCGCAATGCCGTCAATGCTGTAGTTTTGCAGAGGAGTGAGGCGGCTGAAATGCAGTTCGCCCTTTTCCACGTAGGTCTGCCGGATGCTCTGGTCCTGAATCGTCAGCAACAGGCAGCGCTCGTCCAGAACACCAATTTTCCTGAGCAGCAAGGGGCCCAGCAAGGGCAGCGAATAAACGCCGGCGAGGGCCACCTCGGCACCGGCCAGAGCCGCCAGCCAGGGAGCGAAGGCCTCCTTGTTGGTGAGTGCGGCAAGCATGATGCGCTCGTCTCTGCGCCGGGATTTTTCATGTCCGAGCGAGATCGATGTGGTCAGTGAAGCATTGAAAAACTGCTGCCCGAGCTTGCGCGTGATGATCGAGCGTCGGTCCTCACCACGCAGGAAGGGGATCGTTTCCATGTGGAAACCTTCTTCCGAGACATTGGCCAGGAGGGTAAAGATGCTCTTCGAATGTTCTGCAAGGTAGCGGGTGAATTGCAGCCTGCCAGCTTCCGTGGCTTCGAAAACGCCCTCGTTGGTCAACACCCCGGCTCGCCAGTGGAAGGCCGTCAGCCGATGCGCACAGAGATAGATGAGGCGGCGGGCGGGCATGGCCTCAGGCCTTGATCTTGCTGATCACGTCGTAGACCGGCCCGAGAACAGACAGCATGATCCATCCGAGCAGGCTGCCCATCACCACGGTCAGCAGCGGTTCAATCAACTGCTGCATTTTCTGGACCGATTCCCGGACGTCACGAGTATAAAAATAACTGACATTCAGGAGTGCCTCGTCAAGCGCGCCGGTGCTTTCGCCGACGCGCAGCATACGGATCACCAGCGGCGGGAAGAAGCTGGTGCTGCGAAAGGCAGCCGTCACGTTCTGTCCATCACCAATCAGTTGTTCGACACGCTCCAGACCCTGGCGAATGACCAGGTTGCCGACGACGTCCTGCGTCGTTCGGATCGACTCGAGGATCGGTATTCCGGAGGCGTAGAGGAGGGCGAAAGTGTTGGCGAAACGCGAGAGGACGATCTTTCGCTGGATGTCGCCAAGTATCGGCAGGCTCAGCTTCAGGCCATCGAACCGGAAACGTGCCAGGGGATTGCTGTGCAGCAGTATTCGCAGCCCGAGAACCGCCAGTACCGGCAGTAGCAGTAGCAGGTACCAATAGGCGACCATCAGGTCGGAAATGAAAAAGAGGATCTGCGTCTGCATCGGCAGGACTTGCCCCATGTTTTTCACAAACATCTTGAGCTGTGGAACCAGGAAGACCATCAGGAAGAAAGTGGCGGCAAGAACCGTCGCGGCGACGAACGCCGGGTAGGCGATCATCTTCTTCAGTTGCGATGCGAGTTCGTCCTCCCACTTCAGCGATTCGTCGAGGCTCTGCAAGACTTCCGGCAAGCGGCCAGTGGCTTCGCCGGCGCGAATCAGGCTGACAAAGACTTTGTTGAAGACGCTCGGATGACTGTCCATGCCTTGAGAGAGTTTCTGGCCACCTTCGATCGATTCGATCAGGCTGGCCACCACCTCGCGGAAGCGCGGGTGTTCGAGACTGTCGCGCAGATCAGTCAAGCCTTCCAGGATGGGCACGCCGGCACGCACCAGTTGCTGCAGATGGAAGCAGAAGTGGATGAGTTCCCGGCGCGGAACCTTGTTGCTGGCAAGCCCGCTGCGGGTACTGAGCGGCTCGCCGTTGACCAGGTCAAGCTGCATGCGCCGCAGTCGCATTTCCAGATCCACGAGGTTGATGGCGTCCATCCTGCCCAGAACCATGCGTCCCTCGGGACTGACCGCCTTGTAGGTGTAGAGCGGCACGGCGGCTACATCCGGTTGGTCAGGTCGACGACCCGAGCGACTTCTTCGAGCGCGGTGGATCCGTCGAGAACGCGGCGCAGACCGTCATCGGCGAGGCTGACGAAACCCTGGCGGTCGGCGAGCTGGCGCATTTCGCGGAGGGTGCTGCGACGAGAGATCAGTTCGTCCATGTCGCCGTTGATCCGAAGCAACTCCATGATCGCCAAGCGTCCACGATACCCCTGGAAGTCACAACGTTCACAGCCGCCTGGCCGGTAGATGACCGGCCGCGGTGCATCGGCCGGGTTGCCCAGCAGGCGAGTCTCGTGCGCTTCGGGCTGGTAGGGGATCTTGCAGTGCACACAGAGACGCCGCACCAGCCGTTGCGCGATGATGCCGATGATGTTGCCGGCCATGATGTCCGGCAGGATGCCGATATCCAGCAGGCGCGGAATGGCCCCCAGTGCCGAATTGGTGTGCAGCGTCGAGTACACCTGGTGACCGGTCATTGCTGCACGCAGCGCCATCTCGGCGGTGTCGGCATCGCGTACTTCGCCAACCAGGATGATGTCCGGGTCCTGACGCATCATCGAGCGGATGCCATTGGCGAAATCGAGCTTCACCGAGTCGGCAGCGGAGGTCTGCCGGACCAGCGTCATCGGGTACTCGACAGGATCTTCGAGCGTCATGATGTTTACGCCCTCGGAATTGATGTGGTTGAGTACCGAATAGAGTGTTGTCGTCTTGCCGCTGCCGGTTGGCCCAGTCACGAAAACGATTCCTTCGGGACGGGCGATCATCAGTTTGAGCTGGTTGAGCTGCGTCTCGGAAAGACCCAGTCCTGCGAGCGGAACGATCCCCTTCTGACGGTCGAGAATACGCAGAACGATGTTCTCGCCGTGAATCGTCGGTTGTACCGAAGCCCGAAAATCAACCTGTCGGCCGCGCATGTTGAGCGAGATGCGGCCGTCCTGGGGGGCACGCGTTTCGGCAATGTTCATTCCCGACAGAACCTTGATGCGCACCGCCATCGCTGGCCAGTAGGTCTTGTGCAGCGAGCGAATCTGCCGCAGCATGCCGTCGATCCGGTAGCGGATGCGCAGGAATCTCGCTTCCGGCTCGAAATGGATGTCGGAAGATTCCTGCTTGACGGCATCCGTCAGGATCGAGTCAATCAGGCGGACGACCGGCTGGCTGTACTCGTCAGAGGAAGACTGCAGGCTGCGGAAGTCGATCTCGCCGGTTTCGATTTCGTGCAGGATGCCGTCGATCGACAGCTCATGACCATAGCACTGGTCGATGCTGCGATCGATTTCGCTCTCGCCGGCGAGCAGAGTGTCGATCACGATTTCATCGCCGGACAGGCTACGGATCCTGTCCAGTGCAACGATGTCGTTGATGTCGGCAATGGCTACCGTCAACCGCAGATGTTCTGCATCGTAGTCGAGCGGCAGCACATGGTGACGCTTGGCGAGGTCGCGCGGGACCAGCTTCAGCGCCGAGGGATCGATAATCGCATTCGATAAATCGACACCCTGTTTGCCCAGGCTTTCAGAGAGCGCGTCGCGCAGCGTCGCCTCGGAGACGAAGCCGAGTGAGACCAGGAGCTTGCCAATCGGGTGATTCGACTTGACCTGCTCCAGCAAGGCGATGCGCAACTGATCCTCGCTGAGGATGCCCTTGCTGATCAGGATCTGACCCAGCGGCCGCGAATGGGAATGGTCGGCAGGAGAGTTCGTGTAATTCATCATCGAGTGGGTCTGACAAAGCCATGACTCTTGGGCAAGCGCATGCAAGGATCGCTGCACGCGGGCAGGATCACGGTTGCAATTCAAGGATGCGTTTCTCGGCGGCTTGCCGGTCGAAGGCACTAGGCCGCGTTGCAGCGACGCTCAGCGCCATCTGGTAGTATTGTGTTGCCAGCTTGCTCTGGCGCAGATGGTCCAGGCTGACCGCGACGTTGAAAATGTAGTCGGCGTTATCGGGGTCCGCCGCATAGGCCTGAAAATACGCCTGTTGCGCGTCGCTCCAGCGACCCTGCCGGGCGTACAGATTGCCCAGCGTGAAATGCAGAGCCGACGAGTCCGGCTGGCTGGCGAGCAGGGTCTTCAAACGGCTTTCGGACGAACCCGTGTCGTTTTGCGCGCGCAGGTTGATCAGTGCCGCCTGCGCGCTGACGTCGCCGGGGTCGGACTCGAGGACCTGCAGGTACAATTCCTGCGCACGCTCGAACTGGCCGCGGCGGGTGGCGATCGCCGCCAGGCCGAGGAGCGCGTCCGAATTCCTGGCGTCGCTACGCAGTACCTCTTCGTAGCCGCCTTGTGCGTCACCGAGCCGATTTGCCTGCCATGCTTCGTAGGCCAGGCTCAGCGTCTGGTTCTGGATGGCCCGCTGGCTACCCGGACGGAAGACGCCCGCAGCTTCGCCTTGATGGGCACTCGCTGCACCCCTGCGCAGCCGCTCCGGATGCATTGCAAGCTTGCTCGGCGCTGGCTCTGGGCGCGGCAAGCCCGCAGCGCTTGGCGGCCGGGCCGGAGGTGCCTCTGCCACCGCCATCAGCGGTGGCGGCCGCGGCGGACCTGGCGGCTGGGCGGCCGGCAAGGTGGCGACCAGTGGTCTGGCCAGCGAGCCTGCGGAGATGGCCTGTAACTGCCACCAGAAGTAGACGCCGATCGCCAGCGTCGCGATGCCGCCGAGCCCGAGAAAAAGCCATAGGGCGGTGCGCGACCGCGGTGCCTGCTTGACGGCAAAAACATTTCTTGCCGCTGCCCGTGCCGCGGCGTCGTTACTGCGGGGGTCGGCCGGTGTCGGTCCCGGCAGGGGTCGGCTCGGCGGCGACCGGGTGGCTTCGGCTGCCGGGCCCGTGGCGTCTGCATCGGGGGGGCTGGAGAGCGGCGGCAGTGTCCAGGGCTGAGGACCAGACGGTGCTGATTCCAGCGGGTCTAGGCTCAGTTCGAGCGGGTCGTCGCTGCCGGTCGGGCTGGCGGCCTGCCGTTTGGCTTCTTCGGCGCGACGCAGCGCATCCATCAGCAGGCTCACTGCAGCGGCTCCGGAGGCTGGCCAGGCGGCGAGAAAGGCCGGTAGACCTGGTCGTTCCTGAAGAACTCCCGGTTCGGCAGGGACTCCCTGAAGCTGCTGAAGTCGCCCTCCACCGAAGCGTCCCGGATTACCGTCGGGCGCAGGAGAACGACGAGTTCCGACTTGGCCGAGGAGTTTGAGCGGGTATTGAACACCTCGCCAAGAAACGGGATGTCGCCGAGGCCTGGCAGGCGACCGTCACGGTTATCGAGCCGGTCTTCCATCAGGCCGCCGAGAACCGCGATGTCGCCACTCTCGACACGCATCATCGACTCGATCTCGCGCATGCGAATCTGCGGCACCAGGTTTTTGATGTTGTTCTTGGCGAGTTCCGGATTGGGATCCTGCTTCAGTTCGGCGATACTCGAAATCGATGGCCGAACGCTCAGGGTGACGGTGCCGTTGTCACTGATCTGTGCGGTCAGGCTCATGAAAAAGCCGATGGAAACGGACTGTGGCGTCGTCGTCGTGGTCACGGTGGCGTTGGTGTTGGTGTTGCCGGGAACGACGTCCTGCTTGACGTTGAAGTAGACGAAATCTTCAGAAACCTTGAGCGTTGCCGTCTGGTTGTTGAGCACCGCGAGCTTGGGACTGGAGAGTACCTTGACGGTGCCAAAAGCACGCAACAGCTCCACGGTTGCCAGCAGATTCAGCGGGTTGATCTGTCTGTACTTGATGACATACGGCGTCACGGCACTGGGCACGTTGGTCGTCAGCGTCGGTTTGTTGATGCTGTAGTCGGTTCCACTGGTCAGGCGGCTCCACTCGATACCTTGCTGGTAGCCATCGCTCAAGGTGACTTCGATGATCGTCGCTTCGATCAGCACCTGCCTTCTTGCGCCACTCATGACCCGATCGAGGAACTCCTGCACTTTTTCATGTTGCCTGGCGGTGGCCCTGACAGTGATCACCCCGCCTTCCGGATTGGCGATCACCGACGCCGCTTCGCGGAAGGTCATGTGCTTGACGATCGTTGCGCCAGCGTTCTGCACTGCCGCGGGATTCGGACTGGCCGCCAGCGACGGCACGATCTGGCTGCCGCGAGCAGCGGCGATTTTTGCAGCAGGCGCACCGGTGCCGGTCGTGCTCTGTGATGAGCTTTGCTCGGTCACCGTTTCGGTCGAGCCTTCCGGGAAAATCTTGTCGGTTTCGTGCAGCAGTTCTTTCAGGTTTTTCTCGAGAGTTTCCCAAAAGCGGTTTTTCGACTTGTTGTCGATCTGGATGCGCGAAGTGTTGCCGGTGCCGGCGGCACCCCCGCCACCGGTCGTCAGCGAGCTGGTCGAAATCTGCGTACTGGTCGATACCGTTCCCGTGACATCGCGGGCGATATTGACGTAATCGACCCTGTAATTCTTGAGGTATGGCGAGTCAGGCATCACCACCAGGTTCGGGCCATCCATCTCGAAGCGCATGTCGACCTGCTTGGCAATGCGGGTGAGCAATTGTGGCAGCGTCTGGTCAATGGCGTTGAGGGTCACCAGCCCGGTGAGCCCAGGATGGATGTCTACGTTCAGCCTGGCATCCCGGGCGAGGGCAAACAGCAGGTCGTGAACCTGCACGTTGTTGACGACGACGCTGTAGGTTTCCGTCTTGCCGGTGACTTTCGGCCTGGGTAGTGAGACGCTTTGCTGAACGGGCTGGGGAATTGCCCCCTGGCTCCTGGACACACTGTCGGCCTGCAGATGTCCGGCCGATGGCCCCTTGCTCAGCGTGGTCGGTGTGCAGGCGCAGAGCAGCAGTGCAAGAGAGATGAAACCAGGAATGCGCAGTATGCGCAGTTTGTTCATGGACACGCTCAAGCTTGATCCAGTCAAAGGGTGGTTTATGATACCATGCCGACACGTCGATACAAGTACATGATTTTTAGTGTATTAAGGATTGTCCATCGGGGCTCGCGAGAGCCGCTGCGAGCGAACTTTGGCGACCGCTCGCACATAGGGCTTGCTCGACGGGCTGATCTCTCCAAGCATCGCCAGCGCCGCGTTCGCCTGTTCGCGGGAAGGGTAGTCGCCGTAGATGACGCTGAGTCTTTCTCTGCCGCCGAACCGTGAACGATAAACCCGAACTTGCCGTAAATCGAGCGTCCTCATGTGCTTGATGATGAAATCGCTCACCTCCTGCTGGCTGCCGGCGTCAGTCATCAACAGTTGAATGAAATAATGACTGTCCGGGGTCTGCGTCAGCCAGTCCTCGGTCGCGGCAATTCGCTCGGCGAGCGTGCCTGGTTTGGTAGCACCGAGTGTTGCCGTCATTGGGGAAACCGGCTCAGGCGCTGCCACGGAAGAAACGGGCGAGGTCGTGCTGTCCAGCGGCCTGGTCATAGCCCATGCTGCTGCGTCGATCGCCGCTGCTGCCGGTAGGCTGCTGGCATGGTGGCTGCCGGCGAGATAGGCCAGACCGCCTGTCGTGCAGAGGGCGGTGGCGGCGCCAGCCCACAGCCAGCGTGCGCGCGCCGGGCCAGCGATGCGCTGGAACCGGGCGTCGCGAATTGCCGCCCGGACCTGCCTGCCATTGACCTGATGCAGCCCTTCGGAAAATGCAGCAAGCAGGGCTTTGTCGGCAAGAATGTTGATGCGCCGGGTCAGCCCCTCGGAGGCCCGGCTGATCAATCGAATGGCGCCCTGGGTAAACAGATCCGGGCCGTGGTAGCCGGCAGCGCGCAGACGGAACATCAGATAGACGGCGACGTCGTTGCGGTGCAGCGGTTCGAGCCTGAAATGATGGGTGATGCGGTCGTTGAGCTGGCGCATGGCGGTTTCACCCAGGCGTTGATCCAGCTCGGGTTGACCGAAGAGCACGATCTGCAGCAGCTTGTGCCGGCTCGATTCCAGGTTGGAAAGCAGACGAATTTCTTCGAGTGCTGCCGGTGGCATGGCATGCGCCTCGTCGATCAGGGCGACCACCTGGCGACCGTCAGCGTAGATTTCCAGCAGACGTTCCTGCAGCGAACGCAGCAGCAAATGAGCATGCCCTTGCTGCAGCGGCGGCGTCACAATTCGCAGTTCCCCGGCAATGGCCAGGAGGATTTCGTCCTGCGACAGCAAGGGGTTGGCCAGATAGACCGTCTCGACGTGGCCCGGAAGTTTTTCGAGCAGCATCCGGCAGAGCATCGTCTTGCCACTACCGACCTCACCGCAGACCTTGACGATTCCCTCATCGTGGGTAATCGCATAGATCAGCGCCTCGAGCGTGGCACCTCGCTGGGCCCCTGCGAAAAAGAACTCGGTGTGCGGTGTAATGCGAAAAGGCGCCTGCTGCAATCCGAAATGATCCAGGTACATCACTGCTCCCGCGCCGAGGATTCCATGCGATTGTAGAGCGTCGTGCGATGGATGCCGAGCAGGCGTGCCGCCTGACTGACATTCCCGTGCGCCAGCTTCAACGCGGCCTCGATGTAGCCGCGCTCCGTGGCATCGAGCAGGCGATCGAGGTTGAAGGGATCTTTTTGCCGCAGGCGATGCATTGCCGCAGCGATGAGCGCATCGCTGGTCAGTGCATCCGCACCGCTGGGCGAATTCACCGTGAACTCCTGCGGTTCGTCGGGGAGATCGAGTTCTGCGGCCAGCGCTGTGGCGTCGACGAGCCGACCCGAGTGCCGGGTGGTCAAGCGGATGACGATGTTGCGTAGCTCACGGACATTGCCGGGGAAGGGGTAGCTGCACCACAATTCTGCCGCTTCTGCAGAGAGGCTGAACGGCTGCTGCTGAGTTTGTGCCGCATAGTGTTGCCGGAAGTGGTCGAGAAGGACGAACCGGTCGTCGCCCATCTCGCGCAAGGGCGGGGCGACGATTGAACAGACCGACAGCCGATGGTAGAGATCAGCACGGAAGTTGCCCGCTTTGACCTCCTTGCGCAGGTCGCGGTTGGTGGCGGCAATGATGCGCGCCCGGCTGACACGCTTCTGGGTTTCGCCGACGCGCTGGTACTCGCCATTTTCCAATACTCGCAGCAGCTTGGCCTGGAGATCGAGTGCCAGTTCACCGATCTCGTCGAGGAAAAGCGTGCCGTCGGCAGCGTCTTCGAAATAGCCGGCTTTCTTCGTTACTGCACCGGTGAAAGCACCTCTGGAGTAGCCGAATAAGGTCGCTTCAACCAGGTTGGGCGAGATCGCGGCGCAATTGATCGCCAGGAATGGCCGGTAGCGACGACTGGTATCGTAATGCAGACAACTGGAAGCGATGACCTCCTTGCCGCTGCCCGATTCCCCCTCGATCAGCACCGGGAACGGTAAGTCAGCATATTGCAGGAGTTGCAAGTGCAGTTTTTGTATGGCCGGGCTGTTGCCGAGCAGTGGCGATGAGCCCTCGTGGCGCCCGTTGTCCACCGCACGAAACTCCAGCGCGCCCGTGAGGACTTGCTGCAGGTCGCCGGGGCTGCACGGTTTGGCGACAAAATCGGCAGCGCCGAGCGTTCGTGCATGGCGTGCATTACCCTCGTCGCTTTGTCCGGAGAGGACCACGATACGTATCCTGGGTGCAAGCTTGAGCAGGTCGGCAATCAGCGCAAAACCCTCATCGGGACGGTGCGGTACGGGTGCCAGGCCGAGGTCGACCAGCGCCAGTTCGGGCGCTCTGCGCAATTGTCGAAGCAGTTGCAGACAATGCGGACGCGAATGGCTGGTGAGCACTTCGAAAAGCGGGCTCAGCGAAATACTCAAGGTGTCACAGATCAGCGCATCGTCATCAACGATGAGCAGTAGTGGCTTTTCGGGCAGAGAATTTCCTGGGAGGGTGGGCATGCAATGCTTGTGATCGTGACCGAAGGGGGCTGTCGGACATTATTTCACAATTCTGGGCGCCCACCAGGCGCTGGTAACGCTCGAACCAATGGTCGCCAGCACCGACAGGAGGTGTGCACGGAGCGGCCATGGTGACGGTCAGGCGTCGTCGTCTCAGCGAATCCGCCTGACCTGCGCTCCGATCTGACCGAGTTTTTCCTCGATCCGTTCGTAACCCCGGTCGAGATGGTAGATCCGCTCGATCAGCGTCTCACCCTGCGCCACCAGCCCGGCGATGACCAGGCTGGCAGATGCGCGCAGGTCGGTGGCCATCACCGTCGCGCCTTGAAGACGCTCGACGCCGGTGACCATCGCGTTGCTGGCATCGATCTTGATGTCCGCACCGAGGCGGATCAGTTCGACGGCGTGCATGAAGCGATTTTCGAAAATCGTTTCGCGGATCACTGCGGACCCTTCGGCAACGCAGTTGATGGCCATGAATTGCGCCTGCATGTCGGTCGGAAAGGCCGGATAGGGCGAGGTGCGAATGCTGACTGCCTTGAGCCGCTGCGGTGCCTTGAGGGTGATCGCTGCGCGCTCGGTAACGATCTCGCAGCCGGCGTCGAGCAACTTGTCGACCACGGCGTCAAGGCAGGCTGCCGAAGTCCCGGTCAGACGAATGCTGCCACCGGTCGCTGCTGCGGCACAAAGATAGGTACCGGTCTCGATGCGATCGGCCATGATCGGATGCGCGGCCCCGTGCAGGCGTGTGACGCCGCGGATGCGAATCTTGTCGGTCCCGGCACCGGAAATCTGCGCGCCCATGGTAATCAGGCAGTTGGCCAGATCGACCACCTCTGGCTCACGCGCCGCATTCTCGATGATCGTTTCGCCCTCGGCGAGGACCGCCGCCATCATCAGGTTTTCGGTACCGGTGACGGTGACCATGTCGGTCACGATGTGCGCCCCCCTGAGGCCTCCGGCACCTGCCGTGGCATGGATGTAACCGTGCTCGACATGGATTCTGGCACCCATCGCCTGCAAGCCCTTGATGTGCTGTTCCACCGGCCGGGCACCAATCGCACAGCCGCCCGGCAGCGATACCCTCGCTTCACCATGACGCGCCAGCAAGGGGCCGAGCACCAGGATCGAGGCGCGCATGGTCTTGACCAGGTCGTACGGGGCAAGCGGGTTGTTGAGGCCGAGGCTGTTCAATAGCACGCCATCGTCGCCCTCGTGAGCAACCATGACGCCCATTTGCTCGATCAGGCGCAGCATCGTCGAGATGTCCTTGAGCCGCGGCACATTGCTCAGATGCAGCGGCTCGGGCGCGAGCAGGCTGGCGCAGAGAATCGGCAGCGCCGCATTCTTGGCACCGGAAATGGCGATTTCTCCACGGAGCGGCGTACCGCCCTGGATCAGCAGCTTATCCACGCGCCGCACTCCACTCTTCAGGGGTCTGGGTTTTCATCGACAGGGCGTGCAGTTCGCCGCTGTCGAAATGCCCGCGCAGCACTTCGTTGACGCGCTGCTGCCGCTGCACGCGATTTCTGCCGACGAACTCGGCACTGACGATCAGCGCCTCGAAGTGATGGCCGTCGCCCACGACTTGCAGATGCTCGCAGGACAGACCTGCGGCGATGATGTTCTGGATTTGTTCAGGCTGCATCATGATTCAGGACCTCAGTTTGTAACCACTGCGGAGGAGCGCCAGCGTCGCCGCAGATACCAGCAGGAAGCTCATGCCAACGACCGCCAGACTGTTTTCTGGCGGCACATCGGAGACGCCGAAAAATCCGAAGCGAAAACCGTCGATCATATAGAAGACGGGATTGAAACGCGATACTTGCTGCCAGAATTCAGGCAGCGAATGCAGCGAGTAGAAAACGCCGGAGAGCATCGTCAGCGGCATGATCAGGAAATTCTGAAAACCCGCCAATTGGTCGAACTTGTCAGCCCAGATGCCGGCGATCATGCCCAGTGCTCCCATCGTTCCGCCACCGAGAACGAGGAACGTCAGAATCCATAACGGTGCCACGAAGGTCGGCACGGCAAACCAGATCGTCACCAGCAGCACGCCCAGGGCCACCATCAAGCCGCGCAGCATCGCCGCGACGACATAGGCGAGAAAGAATTCGACGTAGGAGATCGGTGGCAAGAGAACGAAAATCACGCTGCCAGTCACCTTCGACTGGATCAAACTCGAAGAACTGTTGGCAAAGGCATTCTGCAGCGCCGACATCATCACCAGGCCGGGAACCAGAAAACTGGTGTAGGCGACACCATGCACCTGCACGTGCGCTTCGAGGACATGCGAGAAAATCATCAGATAGAGCATTGCCGTCAGCACCGGCGCGGCTATCGTCTGAAAGTTCACCTTCCAGAAGCGCAGCACTTCCTTGTAGAGCAGGGTCTGGAAACCGGATATCACGGTGCGGATTCCTTCCGGCGGTCACTGCTCTGCATCACGCCCAGGAACACATCCTCCAGGTCGGTCTGCGTCAGGCGCAGATCGTCAATCACGCAACCGGCCTCGCGCACGGCGGTGAGCAACGGTTCGATCTCGCCGAGATTGCCAAGAGGAAAGGTCCAGGTGCTCTCGCTTTGTGTTGCGCGCGCAGAGAGCATCGCTGGCAAGCTCGCGGCAGGCGCCAGGCGCAGGGTCAAAGTGTGGCCGGCGAAGCGTGCCAGCAGGTTGCTGGTCGTATCCAGAGCCACCACACGCCCCTGTTTGAGCATCGCAATCCGTCCGCACAAGGCTTCCGCTTCCTCGAGATAATGCGTGGTCAGGATCACCGTGTGCCCGTCGCGATTCAGGCGCCGGACGAATTGCCACAAGCCCTGCCGCAGTTCGACGTCGACCCCGGCGGTCGGTTCGTCGAGAACGATCACCGGCGGTTTATGCACCAGTGCCTGGGCGACGAGAACCCGACGCTTCATGCCGCCGGACAGGCGGCGCATGTTGGTATCTGCCTTGGCGGTCAGATCCAGGTTGGCGAGAATCTCGTCGATCCAGTCTTCATTGTGGCGAATTCCAAAATAGCCGGACTGAATGCGCAGGGTTTCGCGTACCGAAAAGAACGGGTCGAAAACGAGTTCCTGAGGCACCACGCCAAGCAGGCGGCGTGCGCTGCGGTAATCGCTGAGCACATCATGCCCCATCACCATCAGCTTGCCGGCATCTGGACGGGAGAGACCAGCCAGGCAGGAGATCAAGGTGGTCTTGCCGGCACCGTTGGGTCCCAGCAGACCAAAGAACTCCCCTTCGGCGATCTGCAGCGACACGCCGGCCAGTGCCAGCAGGGAGCCAAAGCGCTTTTCAACGCGCTCAATTGCAACTGCGACGCGCATGGAATTACGTTTTTCGACGGAGAATTTGCGGACCTGCTCAGGCGAGCGGGAGCAGTTCGGCGACGCCGTAAAGCGTCGCCAGGCTGATCAGATTTGCCGGCGGATGGGTAATGCGCAGGGCAAAGCCGTGCGCATCGGCCGTGCGCAGCCAGGCCAGAAGTACGCTCAGGGCCGAGGAATCCACTTCGGCGACCGCTGAAAGATCGACCTCCGTTGGCAACATGCGTGCCCGCAAGACAAGGCGCCCGGCCTCAAGCTGGGTGCGGGCGTTGGCGATGACCATCGGCGCGATGACGCGCAGGCCGCCCTCTGCCTGTTCGATCATTTCCTGCCGGATTCGAGTTGCTTGTTCCGATTGCTCAGCATCGTGATCAGCCCGTCGATGCCGTTGTTACTGACCTCCTGCTTGAAGGTGTCGCGATAATTGGTCACCAGGCTGACCCCGGCGACGATGACGTCGTATACCTTCCAGCTGTCGCCCAGCTTCTCCAGCGAGTAATCGAGCTGAACCGGCCGGTTTCCCGGCTGCACGATTTCGGTCTTGACCACCGCTTCGGCGTCGCCGGCCGCCACCTTGCTCGGCTTATAGACCACTGTCTGATTCTTGTAGGAAGTCAGCGCGTTCGAGTAGGTACGCACGAGCAGGGTCTTGAATTCCTCGGACAAGCGCTTCTTCTGTTCCGGAGTCGCTTTCTTCCAGTCTACTCCGACCGCCAGCGCGGTCATTCTCTGGAAATTGAAATACGGTAGAACCTTGCTTTCGACCAGATCGATGGCCTTCCGGGTATTGCCGCTCTGGATGTCCTTGTCCTGGCGAACGACGGTCAATACATCCTCGGTGACCTGCCGGACCATGGCGTCCGGTGCCAGTTCCTGCGCACTGGCGGAACCCAGCACGAGCAACAGACCAAACAGCAGCGACAGTAGGGACTTCATGGGCATTTCCTGGCAAATGGTGAGTGATGCTTGACGCTGCGCCTGAGCGGTCTAGCGGAGCGAGTCATCGTCAGACAGCTCGTGCGGCAACGCGCCATCGAAAATCTCGCTGCGGCGATGTTGCAGGTAGGCGTCCCTGATGTAGTCGTATTTGTCGAAAGCGGCTTCCTCGACCACCTTGTCGGAAGGCAGCAGGCTTGCGCGCCGGTCGATATATCGCGTCGCCACGAGGCTGTTGCGCCAGGCGATGTTGTCGATGCGCCATACCGGGTCGAAATAGGTGTCGGCCAGCCAGCCGAAGCTGTCGCGCGTCGTGCGCGGTCCGATGATTGGCCAGTAGAAGTAGGGGCCGTCACCGATTCCCCACTTGCCAAGTGTCTGGCCAAAGTCTTCGGAATGCTTGGTCAGGCCCACTTCGGAAGCGACGTCGAAAGCGCCGCCGATACCGGCGGTGGAATTGATCAGGACCCTGCCGACGTCTGAAACTGCCTGCCCAGCCTTGCCCTGCAGCAGATTGTTCACCGCCGTCCAGGCGTCCCAGATGTTGCCGAAGAAGTTGCCGATGACGACCTTCACGGGCAGCGGAGCCGCCGCGTCGTAGCCCTGTGCGACGGGCTTGACGATGACATCCAGGCCTTCATTGACGGCGAACATCGCCCGGTTGAAGCCCTCGAATGGATCCTTGGGGTTGTTCGCAGTGGTCGCGCAGCCGCTGCCAGCAAGGATCGCTACTGCACAGGCCAGGCAAGATACCGAGTTTGAAAGGGATGGCTTCACTGATTCTCCTTTGCGTTATTTATCGCTCTGCCCTTCGGAAGCCTTGTTGAACATGAACTGGCTGATCAGTTTTTCCAGGACCACTGCCGACTGTGTCTTGGCGATCGTGTCGCCGTTCTGGAGCATCTTTTCGTCACCGCCCGGATCCAGTCCAATGTACTGCTCGCCGAGCAAGCCGGCGGTCAGGATCAAGGCAAAGGTATCCTTCGGAAAACGATAGCGTGCGTCGATGGTGAAGCTTACCACGGCCTCGTACGTTTCCGGGTCGAAACGGACCTCGGCCACCCGGCCAACGACGACACCGGCGCTTTTGACCGGGGCACGCACCTTCAATCCGCCAATGTTAACAAACTTGGCCGTCAGTGAGTACGTATCGGAAAAGTTTGCTGCGGAGAGATTGCCGACTTTCAGTGCCAGAAAAAGCACTGCAGCCAAGCCCAGGGCAACGAAAAAACCGACCCACAGGTCGAGTAACTTGCGACTCATCAAGCCTCCCGGAGCATGAACGAGGTCAATACGAAGTCGAGCGCCAGAATCGCCAAGGCCGACTTGACGACTGTACCCTTGATCGAGCTTGACACGCCTTCAGCGGTTGGTTGCGCGTCGTACCCCTCAAAAACGGCAATCAGGGAAACGGCAATCCCGAAAACAAAACTCTTGACGATACCGCTCCAGATGTCGTGACGAAAATCAACCGAAGCCTGCATCTGCGACCAGAATGCCCCTTCATCGACGCCGATGAAAATGACTCCGATCAGATAGCCGCCGAAGACCCCGGTGGCAGAGAAAAGCGCCGCCAGCAAGGGCATGGAGATGACGCCTCCCCAGAAACGGGGCGCCACCACACGGGCAATCGGATTGACCGCCATCATGTCCATTGCGGTGAGTTGCTCGGTCGCCTTCATCAACCCGATTTCGGCCGTAATCGATGAGCCGGCGCGCGAGGCGAAGAGCAGGGCAGCCACCACCGGGCCCAGTTCTCGGACCAGCGACAGAGCCACCAGAATTCCCAGTGCATCGGCCGAGCCGTAACGCTGCAGGGTTTCGTAACCCTGCATGCCCAGCACCATGCCGATGAACAGTCCGGAGACCATGATGATCAGCAGCGACTGGAAACCGGAAAAATAAATCTCGCGGATCGTCAGGTGCAGACGACGGAAGGACTGTCCGGAGTGACGCAGCAGCACGAAAAAAAAACGGGTCGCAAAGCCCAGGCGCTGCAGGGCGTCGTTGACGCGGTGCCCCAGACCGGCAATGGCCGGCAGGATGGAGCCCCGGCGCTGGCTAGGAGCGTCCATTTGCGCCTCTCCCCAACAGTTCCCGAGCAAGAGGATCTGCCGGATAGTGGAAGGGTACCGGTCCGTCTGCCTCCGCGAAAACGAACTGATGGACGAAGGGATGCCGGGAGGCCCGGATTTCGTCCGGTGTCCCGAGCGCGACGATTTTTCCTTCAGACATGAAATAGATGAAATCGACGATCAGCAAGGACTCCTGAATGTCATGGGTGACCATGATCGTCGTCGCGCCCAGTGCGTCATTGAGCTGGCGGATCAACTGACCGATGACGCCCAGTGAAATCGGATCGAGACCGGCGAACGGCTCGTCATACATGATCAGCATCGGATCGAGAGCGATCGCCCGTGCCAGCGCTACCCGTCTGGCCATGCCACCGGAAAGCTCGGCCGGCATCAGATGATGCGCGCCGCGCAGGCCAACGGCGTTGAGTTTGAGCAACACCATGTCGCGAATCAGTTCTTCCGGCAGGTCGGTGTGCTCGCGCATCTGGTAGGCGACGTTGTCGAATACCGAGATGTCGGTGAACAGCGCACCGAACTGGAAGAGCATGCCCATGCGCCGGCGCAGCTCGTAGAGATCATCATCCTTCAGTTCGGGAACCGACTGGCCGTCGACCAATACTGCCCCGCGGCTCGGCCTGAGCTGTCCGCCGATCAGCCGCAATAAAGTGGTCTTGCCACACCCGGAACCACCCATGATGGCCACGACCTTGCCGCGCGGGATCTGTAGACTGATGCCCTTGAGGATCGATCGATCCTCATAGGCAAAGTCGAGATCACCGATCTCGACGAGATTATCTGCAGTCACAGCATATCACTCTGAGCAAAGCACGAATTATACCTGAGCACTGCGGCGATTCACCGTGAAATACTTGCCGCCCAGGGCAATCGCTTACACGGATAGCATGATGTCTTCGCTCGCCGTCGCCGAGAAAGCGAGACTGATCAAGGATTCGCGGTAATCCTGATGCCGGTCGGCGTGAACGCGTCGGCGGCGCAAACCCATCTTCGGGCTACCCACTTAAGCCGGGACAGATTGCAATTTCAATGGGTTACGCACGACCCGTTGGCGGGCTTTCCGAGGCATGGGAAGTTCCCCCATCTGGCTGACCAGCCAGTCGAAAAGATCAGGGAACGATGTACCAAACAAGCGTGCGGCCGCCGTAGTTCCGTCATGGCGTCTCAACCCATAGTGGTGGATGACCGTCAAAGCCTTCAGACGCCTTTCCGTCCACCCACGCCCGTTATGGTACATCTGGGAAAGGCAACCATTGCGCCCCTCAACGGCGGATGAACTACGATGGAATTGGCGCACCATCCATTCTCCCCAAGTAAGCCAGCGTTGCAGCTCACGATCGGACAACGCGACGTGGAATGGGTTGGCTTCCCAGGCCTGCACTGCCTTCTGCCATGTCTGCCGGTAACGTTTCCGGTGAACTTGGTTTGGGGTCTTGTCCATCTGATGATGCCAATACAGCACGGGTAACAGGGGGTCCGTCAGCCACTGCTGGGTGGCTGGGTCCACTGCCCATTGGGTCAGGATTTCCGCTACCCAAAGCCACCAAAAACGGATGTGGCTGGATAAGCCATCCATCTGGGCGCGAAACTTCCGCAGGGCAGAACGGGGGTCCAAGATGCCCTGTTGCGCCGACCAAAAGCCGGAGACAACCACCGGCTGAGGCCATATTGTTCATGAAACGTATCCGCGCCCGAAGCACACTCAAAGCCTACGACCGCCAGTTTGATCAGCGCCTTGGCCCGATCACTGATCGCATGGCCCACCTGAATCCCCCGCGCTTCCAACCGGGGGGCCGCTTGAGCAAACCACGTATCAAAGCTGCGGTTGTCCTGTAGAGTTTCCAGCAGCAGATAGCCGGAGGACAAATCCATCAAGATCAGGATCAGCATCTCCCCAAAGAAAGTCTCATCCGCCGCCAATACAGCTTTTTGTGTCGGCGCAGGGGCAGAGGCTTCGCAGATCTGCGGGAAGGCGGGCAATAGCTCTTCCATCTGACGGAGTTGCGTCCGCAAAGCTCCGGGAGATACGCCCACGTGGGTATCCATGCGGATCAGCCTGAAAAAATCCGATCAGGCATCCGCCCCCACATGGGGCCGCAACCCGAACGAGTACAGCACGGCAAACACCAGCAATCTCTGCCAGGCAACTCCAGCCTCGGTTTCCCACAATCCCGATTCAGGGGGCCGGTTCCTGCGAAACTGTGCCTTCAGGTGTCGGTGGACGCTGCTTTTCGTGTGGCCAACCACCTTCCCCAATGCGCGCAGGCTTTGCTTGGCAGCGATCCCAGCAACAATCGCGCGGCTGGCCGCCCGTATGGCTTGAGTGGTGGCGTTTTTTTGTCATGGTCGGAAGGATACAGGGATACAGCAACCAGTTTCTACCGCCTCCTTCCTCTGAATACGGCAACATCACTGTCCCGGCTTAAGTGGGTAGCCGAATTCATTGACCGCGAGATCGTTGGACATCAGGTGCACCCGGCGCAGGTCGTCGTACCAAAGATGAATGCTGTGCGCCAGGCGCGCCAACTCCTGCGGCGAACGGCTGGTTTCGGCAAGGGACGCCTCGAGTGCCTCGACGGCCTCGGTGACTTTCGCCGGGAGCGCGTCTGCTGGAAGGCTCCAATCGATGGTTAGTATCTGTCCAGAAATAAGTTGTACAAGTTCAAACCGATGGCCGGATGGTGTAGTTCCATTCACCATGAAACTCGGAGCGTTCTATGTGAACTTTATCGAGTTCATCATCAGTCACGTGTATGCCTTTCGCGTAGGTGTTGGTATCCATCTCCGCCTCAATTTTTAGGCCTGCTTGTGTGGTGGTGGCAGCAATCAAATTGACGATGACCTCATGGCTGACCAGAGGCTTTCCTCGCCAATTCATACTGATGTAGCTGAACATCCGATGTTCGATCTTATTCCATTTGCTAGTTCCCGGTGGAAAATGGCAGATCGAGATGCATAGGCCGGTTTGGTCGGCCAGACGCTGTAAAGCGACCTTCCATAACCGTACTCTCGCCCCATTGCTGCCACCACCATCCGCAGTCACCAACAGTTCGGTAGCCCCGGGATAACGAATTCGTCCCATCTTTTCCCACCACCGTCGTAACGTTTCCACCGCAAACTCGGCGGTGTCATGATCGACCCCAACGCTAACCCAACCGGTGTTTGCCGTTGGATCATAGACGCCATAGGGATTCACTTTGCCTAGGGTCTTGTCGATAAAGTCATGAACGCGAACCGGTTCGGGGTTTCCTTTGGGGCGCCACTCTCGGCCTCCATTTTTGAAGTCCCCGACGAGTTCCTTTTTCTTGGTATCGACTGAAACCACAGGCTGTCCCCGTCGTTGGAAATCCTCGACTCGACCGTGAATGTAACGGAATTGAGCATCCCGGTCCGGATGGACGGTGCCTTCCTTGGTCTTTTGATTTCCCTGAAGGCTATAGCCCAACTTATCCAGCAAAACCGCTACGGTCTGACGACCAATCCGGTGGCCTTGTTGTTCAAGGGCCGCCGCCAGTTGACGGGTACTCAGACAGGTCCACCGTAAAGGATTCTCAGGGTCTCCCCGGGTGGTCGGTTCCACCAATCTTTCCAGCGCCGAGAGCAATGTCGGCTCGTGCTCGATCAGCTTCTTGCGTCCACCCCCTGCTTTTCGGACGTGTCTACGAGAACCCGCCGGGTCGTCCTGGGCATGACCGCATTTTTCCGAATACAGCGTCATTCGCGATAGCCCCGTGGCTTTAGCGACGATGCTTTGTCCGCCGTAACCGAGCGCCTCGGCTTCCGCCAACGCCCACACACGACGCCCCCGCTCATCCAAAACCGTGGACACGCGCTCGAACTTCTTACGGATCGTTTCAACTAGCTCGTCATTACTCATGACGAGATCGTCGCCTACTCGTATAAGTTGTACAAGTTATTTCTGGACAGATACTTAGATCGGGCCCGAGAACGTGCGCTTCGGCAAATTGCTGAAGCGTCGGCATGGCGATGTGTCGCAAGAAATGTGCGGGAGAAAAGACCTTCATTGCGGCGCGTCGTCCTCGGTTGAATGGTGCGCACGGCGGCGCAAAGTCGTGCCCGCTACTCTTGATTTGAAACGGCGAAGCTTGAATGCTTCACCTCTGGAGGAAGGCAGGAACCCTGTGACATTTTTGTTGGTTTGTCTTGCCTGCCATTATATAGAACGCCCGCTGGTAGCCCTACCAGCGACACTGTCAACGCTTTCCTCGCCGCTTTTCGCGGCCACCCGCAGCACTCCGCAACTGCCCGAAACTCCCTCGTGGTGTGGGTAGCGGTTCATCCGGACAATGACGCTTCAAGCGAGTTGGACGGATAAGGACCGATACCCATGCGAGACATCAGACGAAGTGCAACCTCGCGAGTCGAGAGCGCAACGGCGCGCAGCAATTGCCCAGTCACCCATCTGCCCCCGGAGCACATGACCGCAGCGCAGCGTCGGTGCGAGATCGCGTCGTTGCTCGCCAATGGGCTGGTCCGCCTTCGTAGCTCCGGTGGGCCTCAACCATTGGAAAACGTGGCCCGAGAGAACGGGTTTGAGCTTGCCTTCTCCGGCGACCAGCGCGTTCATTCACACCCCGTCCACAAGGAATAAACCGGAGTCATGATGAACATATCCCCTCGCCTTCCCGCCACGCCGCCGTCGGTCCTGGCGCAGATCGCCCGCCTGCCCGAACTGCCTATCGTACATTCCGCACCCCCACGATGAAAAGGAGCGGGATTTTTTGCGGAGTATGTCATCCGGTTGACTGCGGTAACTACCACCGCTAGTCGTGCGGCGTTGTCGCCGCGTGCGCACCCAGCAGTGGCGCGCCCACAAGCTAGAGGACGTGTGGATTTCGGGGTAAGGCGCGGGCATCCTGGGGCTGAGGGAACGTCGCGCACGGCTTCAAACCACGTTTCGTGTTCTTCCTGAGTTAACCGGATAGGCATATTGCGGAAAACCTATCCGTCTTTGGGGTATTGCGTGAAGCAGTTGGAGGGGACCTGTAACGCGCTCAGGAAAGCGATCTGAGTGTCGGTGAGTGGTTTGGCGAGTTGGCGTTGTCCCCCGAAGCAGAGGAGCAATACGCCCTTGAACTTCCACGTCACCATGTAGGCTGTGGGACGTGCGGTCGGTTTGTTGTCCCACCCCGGGAGAGTCGCTTGGCGTGCTTCGAGCTCCGTGCGCATCACCCGCTCGATGAGCCGCCAGAGGAGCAGGGAGATCAACAGGATCAAGCCCAACGCTTCGATTCGCTCGGGGCGTTTGAGAAACAGGGCGTTGACGATCTGATCGTCCTTGAGGAAGCCGAAGTTTTTCTCGATGCCATGCTGTTCTTTGTAGGTGCGGAGGATGCGCTCGGCGCTGTAGGCGGCCTCGCCATCGGCAGGGACATTGCTGAGCAGGACGAAGCAACCGGCCATCTGCTGGCGTTGGGCGATGGCCTCCTGCTGCTCCGCAATGCGCGTGCGCAGGACATAGTCGATGGCCACGGGGAGACGCGGGGTGCCCTTTTTGGAGCGCCCCGGGCTAAAGCGTGGGCGCTCTTCCACCCCCACCTCGAGAAGGTGATAGGCGGTGCGGAGCGTGCGGCCCTGCGCTGCGGCCGCCTCGGCATCGGGGCGGCAGAAGAAGGTCTGCTTTTCGGTCTCCTTCGCCACCTGCGCGATCTCGCTGCGCGAGGCTTTGATCTCTCGCTCCAAGCGCTTGAGGCGGCGTCGATCATGCGCGCTGGAGTGCACGACCACTGCCCGATAGGCTTTCCCGTCGATCGTAACCGAGTGAGCCCTCATGGAGGCGGTAGGACGCGCCGGGACGATTCTTCGTGGGGGCGGTTTGGGCGAGGTGCCCGACCGTCTGCCAGTCATCGGCCTCGAGGGCGGCGAGGATTACCCGCTCGTGCTCGTTGTAGGTGGCCGGCAGGCGGGAGATGAACAGCGTGCGCTCGCCAAGCTGCGCCAAATTGGCATCGGTGACCATCGCCGAGTCGGCGATGTAGACAAAGGCATCCGCCTCGACCCCGTATTTGTGCATGTGTCCGGAGATCTCGCTGAGGAGACGGTGATTGATGGCCTTGTCCGAGGCATTGCCGTCCTCGATCTTGCCCAAGATAGGCACGTTGCCCTCCACGCATAGCAGCGAGAGCACGAACTGCTTCAGATCTGGACGCTTGTCCTTGCTGTAGCCATGGGCCATCTTGAACGGCGCCGTTTCCTCTTGGGCGCCAAGGTAGTCGCCAAAAACGTTGATCGAGGTCGTGTCGAAGTGAACGTGGTGGGCTGACACGGGGAAGCTCTCCAACGCCCTCACCGACAGCACCGAGAAGATCCGCTGCGTGCCCGCCTCGAAGAAGCCATCGAGCATCCGTCCGACATTGTCATCGCTGAAGTACTCCTCCGGCAGCTCCTGGCCGAACAACAGGGCCCGGTCACATTCCCCGAAGGCCGTCTGCAAATGGTAGAGCGGACTACGCCCGGAAAGGGTGTCGAGCACCAGGCCCAAGGCAATCACACCGGGCTCGACCTCCATCTGTGTGGGCACCAGCTCATTGACAATCTCCACCAGCCCCAAGCGCCGCGCAAAGTGGGCCACGAGGGGTAGGTGATTGACCTGTGCTACCGAGATTTCCTGCGGCGCGCTCACCCCGTTCGCGCCAAACGGTTCGGCCATTGGCTCTCTCCCACTGACAAAAAAAGTGAAAGCGAGTTAGAGCACCAGGCGCGTCTACGCCTAGCGTGCCAGAATCCGGGCGCGATGTCTAGCGAAATGTACGCTCAAAAAATGCCCTGGCGTGGCCCGACTGGGGTGCGGAATGTGCGCTCGTCGATAACGCCAGCCCAGTCCGCGGCCTCCATTATCTCCTCCTTGAGGAAGGCCCTCTGGGTCGCCGTCCAGAACGGAGCGCGGTAAAGTGCAACGCCGCTGCCGGGGGGTCGGTATGCAGAGATGAAGTCGTCAATTGCCGTCGGGTCAGCCGGTAATCAGAGCTGGGCAAACAAGTTGCTCATGGTGTGTAGGTGGGCTTCCATAGGAACTCCGTTTCTGTGCCGCAGGTTGTAACGTTTATTGCAATTGGATGGAAGCAAGGCAGAACAGTTCCATCAGCCAGATCACGCTCAGGCGGGTCTTCCCCCCGTAGCTGTTTAAGTGCTTGAAAACATTAGTACCGTTACATGCCTACAAATGAGCTAAGTGCTTGAAATTATTAGAGCGAGGGGGGAAGATCCGTCAGGGCAATGCCCGTTCTTTCCTTTACCCATCCGCTGAAAGCGACCTCTTGTTGACTTTCGCGCTATTGCCGCATGAAGTGCAGGTATGATAGTTTAGCGACGGTTCAAGACGACTGCTCACTGGCAGGTCCTGGGCCAACGATGACGTTCCCTGAATCACGGACAGGGTTGGCTCCAAACCGGATGATGACGGTTGGTCGACAATGTCCGGTTGAGGGCGGCTAATGTTCGCGCGAGCCCGCATGGTCGCATGTTTTTTCCCTACAATGCGCCGGCGGCAAAAACCATCCAAACCGGCGCAGCATCGCTTTTCCCCGGTCCAGTCACCTTTAGAGCTTGCAAGACGCAGCACATGGTCTCCGACGCATCCCCCTTGTCGACAGCACAGTTTGCCATCGAGGCGGCGGCCATCCTCGCCTTTGCCATCTCCGGCCTGCTTGAGGCTGCGCGCAAGAAGTTGGACGCGGTGGGCGTCTGCATCGTAGTCGGGCTGAGCGCCTTCGGTGGTGGCACATTACGTGACATTCTGCTCGACCGCCGGCCCTTTTTTTGGGTCGAGCATTCTGTCTGGCTATGGGTACTTCTCGCCCTGTCAGTCCTGTCGATGTTCTTCCTGCAGGCGCGGCATTTCGCGCTGACCGAGCGCGCGATGCAGTGGCCCGATGCCATAGGACTCGGCTTATTTACCGCCGGTGGCACCCAACTCGCCATCGCGGCCAGCATGCCGGCCATCGTTGCCGTGCTGATGGGGATGGTCACTGCTGTGTTCGGCGGCGTCCTGCGCGACATCGTGTGCAACGAAATCCCGCAGGCGTTCCGCGATCATCGACCTTATGCTGTATGTTCGTTTGCCGGCGGCTGGGTGGTAGTTGCTGCCGATCAGCTGGGCCTGACCGGCTGGGTGGGTCTGTTGGCCGGAGCGTCGCTTGCGACCGTCCTGCGCGGACTGGCTCTGGTATTCGATTGGCGGCTGCCGCAATGGCGGGCCGATTGACGGAAAAATCGGGCAAACGCCACGTTGGCGTCACCCGATCCTGATGATCCCGCCAGGTGCGGCGGACTGACTCAGCTAGACAGATTGTTGGCGGTCTCGGCCATCAGCTTCCCCTGGAACCGCGCGTCATCGAGTTCGTTTACGCTCGGCCGACGCTGGCACTGTCCGCCGGCAATTGTCGTCGCGCCGTACGGGCTGCCGCCAGCGACTTCGTCAATCGTGGCCTGACCCTGGTAGCTTCCACAACTTGACCACGCTCGCGCCTGACATCGTGGCGGCCATCCTGGATGAGACCTTGCCTTCTCACGTCACCGTGCATGAGCTGGCGATCAGTCCGCCGGTGTTGTGGGAGGAGCGGCGGGAGCGGATGGGTGTGGTTGGCGAGGACGTGCAGCGGAACTGATCGGCCGTACCCAGGTCTATTCGACGTGGCCGCCGTATGCAACGCAGAGCGGAAACGCCGGATTTTCTACCGAACGCTCGTCGATGGACGGCGTGTGTCACCCCATTCCGCCTACCGACAACAAGGAGAAAGCCTCATGACCGCCTTCAACGTCGTGCGCTTCCGGGTGAAGCCGGGGCGCGAGCAAGAATTCCTGGACGCGCATCAGAAGGTCTCACGCGATTGGCCCGGCCTCAGGCGGGTCAACATGCTGCAGACCGGCGACAGAAGCTACTGCATCATTGCTGAATGGGACGACATGGATTCGCTTGCCAACGCGCGGCCCAACATGATCGCCACACTCGACTCGTTCCGCGACACACTGGAAGATCTGGGCGGCGGTCTCGGTGTCACCGATCCGGTCTCGGGGCCGGTGGTGCTGGGGTTGAAATAAGATGTAGAGTATGTAGTGGTGGGCGTCATGCCCGCCTCGGTCGGGGAACCGCCACTCAGCCAAAGGGAGAAAATCGACACTTTTCTCAAGATAGGGCAAGTCGAAGTCCCCTGGCAGCTGACGACTCTTATGGAAAGCCTTACATGGTCTTCGTTGCGGCCATTTGTCGTTTCGATGCTCCAACGGCAGGTTGCTGAGAGGAGCGATGTTGTGTGTCTAGGAAATCCGGGGCGCTTCACGCCGCGATGTTTTGAACTTCATTGAGATGTTCTACAATCCGCAACGCTGCCGCCGGTATGCCGGTAGCGTTTCTCGGGTAGAGTTGGGGATGCAGAATTTCAACCGGCGGCATAGTGTCTAGTAAAGTGGTGGCAATTCCATTCAGACAACTGGAGCGACTCATGAAAAGGCAATGTCTTGGGCTAGCGCTGTTCGGAATAACTACGCTCGGCTTCGTGGGGTTTGCATCGGCGCAGCAAGTCACGGGTGTTTTGGGTTCGCCCAGCGCCAGCACCACCATTCCCGGCAACCAGTTGCCGCCGCCGCCACCAAAGTTCGGCGGCGTGATCACGCAGGACGCGAAGACCTCCAAGCCCTGGTGGCCGCCGACCGTGGTGCCGCCAAAGGGCGCACCCAACGTGCTGCTGATCATGACCGACGACTCGGGCTTCGGCGTGCCCAGCACCTTCGGCGGCGTGATCCCGACGCCGACGCTGGACCGCATCGCCAAGAACGGCCTGCGCTACACCCAGTTCCATTCGACCGCGCTGTGCTCGCCGACGCGCGCGGCGCTGATCACCGGCCGCAACCACCACGCGGTCGGCTTCGGCCAGGTCAGCGAGTTCGCCACCGGCTTTCCGGGCTACGACTCGGTCATCGGGACCGAGAATGCGACCATCGGGCGCATCCTCTCCGACAACGGCTACGCCACTTCCTGGTTCGGCAAGAACCACAACACGCCAGCGTTCCTGTACAGCGCTGGCGGGCCGTTCGACCAGTGGCCGACGGGCATGGGCTTCCAGTACTTCTACGGCTTCATGGGCGGCGAGTCCGACCAGTGGACGCCCTACCTGTTCCGCAACACGACGCCGGTATTCCCGTGGGTCGGCCAGAAGGACTACAACCTGATCACCGACATGGCGGACGACGCGATCCGCTACATGAAGGAACTCGACGCCGCGACGCCGGACAAGCCCTTCCTCGTCTACTACGTGCCCGGCGCGACGCATTCGCCGCACCACCCGACCAAGGAGTGGATCGACAAGATCAGCGCGATGAAGCTCTTCGACCAGGGCTGGGAGAAGCTGCGCGAGCAGATCTTCGCCAACCAGAAGCGCCTGGGCGTGATCCCGCCAACACTCAGCTCACGCCCTGGCCGGACAGCCTGCCGAAGTGGGAGTCGCTGTCCGCGGTGCAGAAGAAGATCGTCACGCGCCAAGCCGACGTCTTCGCCGCCTACACCGCCTACAACGACCACGAGATCGGGCGCGTGATCCAGGCCGTGCAGGACATGGGCAAGCTCGACAACACGCTCATCATCTACATCAACGGCGACAACGGCACGAGCTCCGAAGGCTCGATGATGGGCACGCCGAACACCATGACGGTCTACAACGGCGTGCTCGAACTGCCCGAGCTCGAGTACCTGCGCTACTACGAATCCTGGGGGTCGGATGCGACCTACCCGCACATGGCGGTGCCCTGGGCCTGGGCTTTCGACACGCCGTTCAAGTGGGTCAAGCAGGTCGCCTCGCACTTCGGCGGCACGCGCCAGGGCATGGCCATCTCCTGGCCCGGCCATATCGACGACGTCGGCGGCATCCGCACCCAGTTCCACCATGTGATCGACGTCGTGCCGACCATCCTCGAAGCCGCCGGCATCCGCGCGCCCGACATGGTCGACGGCATCAAGCAGAAGCCGATCGAGGGCGTGAGCATGGCCTACACCTTCAAGAAGGCCAACGCGAATGCGCCGTCGAAGCGCCAGACGCAGTACTTCGAGATCTTCGCCAACCGCGGCATCTACAAGGACGGCTGGTACGCGGCGACGACGCCGCCCGAGCCGCCCTGGCTCGTCGGCACGAAGGCGCTGCCGCCGGTGCAGGACTACAAGTGGGAGCTCTACAACATCGCCGAGGACTTCTCGCAGGCCAACGACCTCGCGGCCCAGCGCCCCGACAAGCTGAAGGAGTTGCAGGCGGCGTTCATCGCCGAGGCGAACAAGAACCAGGTCTTCCCGCTCGACAACTCGGTGCTGCCGCGCCTGCTGACGCCGCGCCCGAGCGGCGCGGCCGGTCGCACGACCTTCACCTACCGCGGCGTCAACGCCGGCATCCCGGTGGCCAATGCGCCGGCGCTGCTCAACCGCGACTACACGATCACCGCCGAGATCACGGTGCCCAAGGAAGGCGCCGAGGGGATGATCGCGACCATGGGCGGGCGCTTCGGCGGCTACGGCCTGTACCTGCAGAAGGGCAAGCCGGTGTTCGTCTACAACCTGCTGAATCTCAAGCGCACGCGCTTCGAGGGTGGCGTCGGCGGCGAGGACTGGCTCGGCCGTTCGCTCTTGCCCGGCAAGCACACCATCGTGTTCGACTTCAAGTACGACGGCCCCGGCCTCGGCAAGGGCGGCACCGGCACGCTGACGGTCGACGGCCGCGTGCTGTCGCAGCAGAAAATGGAGCACACCATCCCGTTCCTGATGTCGATCGACGAGTCGCTCGACATCGGCTGGATACGCGCTCGCCGGTGGACGAGAGCTACACGCTGCCGTTCCGCTTCACGGGGACGGTCGACAAGGTGACGTACACGGTCAAGCCGGAGCAACTAACAGCCGCTCATCGGGAGGAAATGCGGCAGGCGCTTGCCGTGGCGCACGATACGCCTGCGAAATAGGCTCGTCTAGACGCCCGTCACAGAATAGGATAGTAGGATGGTTTTGTCCTCCGGGCCATGGCGCGCTGCTGTTCTTGAGTAACCGCACCGGGCGACCGCTCGATGCTGTTCCAGACTGTGAGCCGCTGATGGCGCCACCGGCGGCAGTGGGTCCTTAGGCAAAGCTTTGCATAACGACTCGTTGCAGCCTTTCGCACGCAAAGAAGCCGGTCGTTGGCATGCCGCCGCCATGGGCGGCAACGAGTTCTCTGCCTTTTCCCACCGGATCACTCACCTCTTGGGAGTCGCGGAGATCGGTGCACGCAAGTCGTCACGCTCTTCTATACTCGCTGCGGCGGGTTGCTGAAAGAACATTCGAATCATGCGTCTTTCGCCCAGCACTCGGCCCAGTTCCCGGATCACGCAGAGTTGAGAATGACGACAAGCAGGATGATCTGGAGCGCCCAGAAATGCGGCCACACGATTTCGGACAGCAGCTTCTCGTTGCCGGCGAGGATTCCTCCAGCCTCCTTGGTGAAGTCATAAACCCGCTCCAGATAATGGATGAAGCTTGCGACAACATAGTAAATGACCGTCTTCCAGGCGATGTTGTAGATCAACGGCTTCTCTGGAAATCGATTGATTGGCGGCCAATGGTCGGCGAGCAAGACCGCCTTGCCAATGATCAGCGCGGCGAGCGCGATTTGGGCCGACGAAGTGACCGGCAGCCCCGTGCCCTTTGCCATAAGGACTCTGACCAAACCGACGATGTGCAGAGCGATCAAGAAGAAGATGGTTGGTGGCAATACGGCCAGAAGTTCTTCCTTCAGCTTTTCGACAGTTTTGTTCACCGCAGTTACTCCTAGGTTTTGCCGGCGGTGCTTGCTGTATTCACTTACACAGTGATGGCCGGTTTTCGGCCGATACGCGCGGCATGTTGGCAGGTCGAGCCGACCCGTTACAAGGCTTAATCTACGAGGATGCGGACGTTACGCGACAAGCGCGAAATCTGTTCGGCCACGAAACTTGCGCTTGCTGCTCAGTGAACATGAGGTGCACCTGCGCCGGCTTGCCAGGACGGGCGGCCCGAGGCGAATACCGCGAACCCACCTCTCGTACCAACTCTGAGGCTCGCGTTGGCCCGCGCCACCCTCGTTCCGCCAGCATGAGCTTCCGGAACGAGGGTGGGCCGCTGGCACTCCTATGTTCCCACCCGCTTCACTTCGGGCGGGTTCCACGTGCCCGCACCAGGCGGCAGGATCGACGGCGGCTCGGTCTTCGGCCAATACAGGCGCATCACCAGGTAGATGGGGCCGTCCGGCGCGGGCAGCCAGTTCGACTCCTTGTCCTTGCCGGGCGAGTCCTTCTGGACATAGAGCGTGAGCGAGCCGTCCGCGTTCTTCTTCATCGCCGGCAGCATCGGCGAGTTGATCAGGTAGCGGTCGATCGGGTTCTTGATCAGGAACTGGGTCTTGCCGTCGTACATCGTCACCGACCAGAAGGCGTTGACCGGCGGGAACTGGTCCTTGGCGAAGGTCAGCGTGTACTTGTGCTTGCTGCCGTCGAGCACTTCGCCGTTCGCCAGCGTCTTGGTGAGGGGATACATGGCTTCGACGGCATCGTTGCCATAGATGCCGCCCTTGGCGGCCGCGGCGCGCTTCAGCCAGTCGCCGTTGTAGAACGCGCGGTCGCCAAACAGCGAGCCGACCTTCCATCCGTTGATGTCCTTCTGCCCGGCCTCCAGGTACTTCTCGACCTTGCTGTCGCCTTCCTTCATCGCCAGCAGGATGGCGGCCTTGTGCTCAAGCGAAAGGTCTTTGAAGTTGAACTTCTTGCCGGGGCCGATGCCGATGCTGGCGAGCTTGGCGCGGATCGCTTCTTCCTCGGGCCCGGCCGGCGCGAATTGAAGCGCAAAGTCCAGGTAATCGAAGAAGTTGGTCTTCACCATCTCCTTGTCGATCTTCGGGAAATCGATCGCCGGCGCCGCTGGAGGAGCCGGTTGCTTGAGATACGCCGACAGCGGCTGAACCTTGTAGCCCGCCTGCACCTTCTCGACGTTGGGCATGTCCTTGGCGTCGATGAGTTGCGTGCGGTACGCGGCGAGCGAGAAATCAGTGGTCGAGCGGAACACCTTCTTGATGCCCGCCGGTGTTTCGCCCTTCCAGTTCGGCCCGACGACCAGGTAGTCGCCGGCGTCATTGCCGGTGGCGCGGCTGCCGATGTAGCCGTAGTTGAAGGTGTTGCCGTCGTTCAGCATCACCGAGTAGTAGCGGTTCTTGTCCACCGCCGGCACCGAGAGTACCAGCGGCTCCGCGCGCAGGTCCATCCACAGCAACGAGTAGGGCGTGTCGCTGTTGGGCGTCACGATTGCCGTGTCCTGGTAGGTGAAGACGCGGGCCTCGTTGTGGATCTGGTTGAACGGTGCTTTCCACTGGCCCGAGTTCTTGTCGATCACGTATTCATACATGACCGCGTAGTTCATGACGATCGGCAGGCCGTAGACGAAGCCTTCCTCGGCGATCGCCTTGACCTCGGCGAGGCTCGGCGCGGCCACCCCGGCTGCGACGTCCTTCTTCGCCGCTTGCGTGACGGGGTCGGCGGGCTTGTTGCAGCCGACCAGCAGCGCGGCGGCCATGGCGACGCCCATGGCGCCACTGAGCAGTGTGCGTTTCAACATTGCGATTGCCACCGCCGATGCGATGCCGAAAATTCGGGGAATATGGCCATTTCTTGTGTTCTCCATTAAGAGTCGATGAAGTAGGTCGCCCATTGCGCGAGGGTTGGATCATATTCTAAGCTATACATATCGACGCGCAAATTGTGAAAACCAGACAACGGGGAGGCCCAATGCAAGCGATTCCGAGTTATCGATTTTTGTCTGTCCCTGCGATCGTGGCGAGCTTTCTGGCAAGAGCCCGTGGACGAACTTCGCTGGCGGTCGTTCGGGCGTGGACTTGCGCATTCGCCGGAGCGCTGGGGATCGCTGTTGCCTCCGCGCCGGCCGCGGCGCAGGGCCATCCCGAACTGCAAGCCAACGCGCGCGCGGCCCTGAGCAGCCTCGAGGCGCAAGATCCCCTCGCTGCCACGCTCGCAAAGCGCGCGGTCGCCGTCTTGGTGTTTCCGGAGGTAACGAAGGCGGGGTTCCTGATCGGCGGTGAATATGGCAACGGCATCATGTTCCGGGGCGAACGCTTCGCCGGGCACTACAACACCGCCGGCGTATCGTACGGACTGCAGGCGGGCGCGCAGACCTTCGGCTACGCGTTGTTCTTCATGAACGAGCGGGCGTTGCAGGCTTTGGATGCCGCGGGCGGTTTGCAGGTCGGCGTCGGCCCGAGTGTCGTCGTCCTGGATCAGGGCAAGGCCAAGTCGCTCACATCGGAGACGCTGACCAGCGACGCGTATGCCTTCGTCTTCGGCCAGCAAGGGCTGATGGCGGGCGTGGGTCTGGAGGGCACCAAGATCACCAAGCTTAATCAGTAACAGCCGAAGAGCGCGCTGACGTCGAAATGCCGAGCACGGCAGCGGCCGCAGCCCTTGTCGTGAGTCGTTGAGCGCGGGCGAGGCCGCTGGCGCGCCGCGGCTCTTTCCCATGAATCGCGGAGCCCTGCTCCGATGCTTGGCCAACACCCGATCTTCGTCATCTCCGTCGCAGCGGTGGTCGCTCCACTGCTGGCGCAGACGCGCGAGGGATCGCGAGTGCCCGTCGTCGTGATCGAAGTGCTGCTCGGAGTCCTCAGCGGGCCACACGTCCTGCGCTTGACCGAATTCGAGCCCTCCATGTCTGTATGCACGCCGCGCACCACACACCGTGCAATTTCCCGCAAGGTGAGCCCCTCAGGAGGGAAGAGTGGCCCGGCGCGATTGAATAAGGCCAACTCCGGGCGCCCGAGTGGAGGGCCGAAGTGTAAAGGAACCGCGCGAACCTTAGTGAAAACGCGGGCGTACGCAAGGAGAAAAGACCAACCCAACGAGGGGGGCGTCGTCTTGTTTGGTGGAAGGATGAGCGCTGGCTGTTCGTACTCTATCTCTTCAACCGCGAAGTCGTGGGTTGGTCACTGATGGCACGCATGGCATTGGATCTCGTCACGGATTCGTTGATCATGGCCTGAGTCTGGCAGCATGGAATCGACCGTTTCGCAGACGAATACGATTTTGAGAGGTGGCTTCCCGCCAGCCTTCGCTCTCCGCTCTGAACACGTCCACGCACACCCTCCGGTAAGCAAAGTTGATGAAAACGATGTACGATTAGTTTCCAGCCACTTGATCGATTGGAGAACGAAAATGAAGAGTCTTGTGGTATCCCTGACGGCTGCCGTGCTCATGACTGCAGCTGCCAGCACTGCCGTTGCTGTGGAATGCGCCGAAGGGGTCCGGCATGCCGGATGCGTCGGTCGCGAGGGCGCAGTGGAAGTGCGTAGGCCCGTCGCGGAGCCGGCGAAGGAAGTCGTGGTCGCACCACAGAAAGAAGTCGTCGTTGCACCGAAGAAAGAAGTTGTTGTAGTGCCCGAGAAAGAGGTAATCGCTGGCCCGTGCCGTATTATTGACGGAAGGCGAGTCTGCCGCTGAAATCGCCCTGACGGCGCAGTGATGCCGCGCGCCGAAACCGCCTTGCCTTTGGGCGCGCCTTCCCTGAACGCGGATAGCTGCTTCGGCAAGACTGCTGTCCGCTGGGGTTTGAACTTCTTGGTCAGCAATTGGAGTAGCAAACGGCCGTTGCCCCGGGTTCTTTCCACCCGGGGCAACGGCCGGACCTAGCCGAAAACGGCCCGCCAGCTAATAGCCTGACGGCATTTCGCGCTCGTCGGAACGGCGCCGCTGTCCCCTCCGCCTACCAATGCCACGAATCAACCGCTTGATTGGACCACGTATAAGCTGTTGATTCATAATGGTGCAATTTCGTGAACTCGTGGACTTCGGTCTCCAGCGGGCAGCGAGGCCGGAGAGAAAAATGGCCAAGAGAGAGTGAAAACGGCCAAATCCGGGCGCCCGCGCGAAGCGCCGAAGTCCACAGGAACCCGCACGAACCCGCGCAAACACGCGGGAGTACGCAAAAAAAGACCAACCCGATGAGGGGTTGGTCTTCTTGTTTGGTGGGCCCGCAGGGACTTGAACCCTGGACCAAAGGATTATGCTTACCACTACGGCTTTCGTCGCCTCATCCGAGTTTGTGGTCTGGACTATACCTTCCCGTTACAGGCTGGCCGTCTAGTCTCTACACCTTTCCCCTTCCTGCCGGGGCTTGGCTCGGTATTGGCATGTCCTGATGGAGTTAGCGTTCACCGAATTTGACCAGTTCTACCCGCCACCAGATCGAAACTGATCACGGGCAACCCTTGAGGCCAGCCCGACATCCGACGATGTTCGGAATGACCTCGCTAAGTCCTCTGCTCTGACCAACTGAGCTACAGGCCCGGGACTGTATTCTACAGGTTTACCGCCCGATCGGCAGGATTCAAGGCAGCGCGCGCAAGGCAGCATGCAGGGTACCACCCTCAGCCTCGCGACCTTCGGAGTCACCGGCGCCGACTCAGCGAACGGATCAGAGACCAGCGCCGGCCGCGGGCATCACGTTGGCCTCGGCGAGACAGTCTTCGATGCGGTTCATCGTCTGAGCGATGTCTTCGTCGAGGCCGATCGAAAAGCGGATCAGTCCGTCGCTCAGGCCCGCCGCCGCGCGTTCATCGAGGGGGATCTCGGAAGACGTGCTGTGGCCGGGTGTCGTGAACAGCGTCTTGAAGTACCCGAGGCTCACCGCCAGGTAGCCGACCTTGTCGCGCTGCAGCAGCGTCATCAGGCGATTGGCGGCAGCATGGTTGCCGGCGTCGAGCGTCATCATTCCGCCCCAGCCGTAGCCGTGGTTCATCAGCCGCGCCAGGAGTGCGTGGTGCGGATGACTGGCCAGCCCCGGGTAGTGCACCGGGTAGCCCAGCGCTTCGAGGCGGCTCGCCAGATAGAGGGCGTTGGCACCGTGCTGGCGCAGGCGCACGTGCAGGCTGTGGAGATTTTTCAGGATGCTGGCGGCGCGTGTGCTGTCGAGCACGGGACCGAGGAGCATGCTTGGGCCGGCATTGATATCGTTCAGTCGGGCGATGAATTCGTGCGACGAAACGACGCAACCGGCGACGCAGTCACTGGTGCCGTTGACGAACTTGGTCAGGCTATGCACGACGATGTCGGCCCCGTGACGGAGTGGCGACAGAATCATCGGCGTGAAGGTGTTGTCGACCACCAGCCGCGCGCCGCCGGCGTGCGCGATGGCCGCCAGCGCCGGCAGGTCGCTGACTTCCAGCAGCGGATTGCTCAGCGATTCACAGTACAGGACGCGCGTACGCGGGGTCATCGCGGCGCGCACGGCGTCGTGGTTGCAGAGGTCAACGAAGCGGGTGTTCACGCCGAAGCGCGGCAACAGATTCTTGAGCAAGGCATAGGTGCCTCCGTAGATACTGCGACCACAGACGATCTCGTCGCCGGCGCCGCACAGCGTCATCAGCGTGGTGCTGATCGCGCCCATCCCCGACGCCATGACCTGCGCGGATTCGCCGTCTTCCATCCGCTCCAGCGCGCTCGCCAGATACTTGTTGGTCGGGTTGAAATGGCGCGAGTAGAGGAAGCAGCCCTCGATTTCGTGTTCGAACAGTTCCGCCATTCGCTCGGGGCTCAGGAAGGTGTAGGTGGATGAGTCGGTGATCGATGGGTTGACGTCGCCGAACTCACCGAACACCAGATAGTCCTGAACGCGCGATGCTGGATTGAAAGCCATGCTGGTACCCTCCGGCTGGTGATGGGGAACACCAACCGTAGCACGTACGGGTCGCCGAGGGCAAAGGAATACCGCCGGTATTGGCCTGATCCTTACCCTCACTTGACTCCGCTACCACTCAAAAAGGCGCTGGTGCCGTTAGATTTCCTGTCCTTTGGGCCGCGGCAATTTGCGGTCAGCGGCAATATTTGCCGGAAATCCGGCAACTGCCGCCGTAATGTTCGTGCAGAGCGACAGCGAAGCCGTTGCCAGCAGCAGCTGCAGATATGGCATGAGTATTGCTTTGGTGCTGATCATTACTTCTTCAGAGGAGACTACCTTGGTCGGCAAGTTGGACAGCACGCTTTTCGTGGAGCAGCAGGCGCTGACGCTGCGTGCCAATCGGCAGCAGGTTCTGGCGGGGAATATCGCCAACGCCGATACTCCGCACTATCAGGCCAGGGACTTCGATTTTGCTGCAGCGCTGAAGAATGCCGTTACTGGCAGAGGGGAAGGCAGGCTGCACCTGACAACTACTTCTGCGCGCCATTTTCAGGGCAGTGCGGAAGCTGACGCGGTGCGCCTGATGTATCGCCAGGCCAGCCAGGCGAGTGCCGATGGCAATACTGTCGATATGGATGTGGAGCGGACGCAGTTTGCCGAAAACGCCATTCACTATGAGGCTGGCATGAGCTTTCTCAGCGGCAAGGTCAAGACCCTGCTCGCGGCCTTGCAGCCCTAATCACCATGAGCATGTTCAATACCTTTCACGTGGCCGGCAGTGCAGTGACCGCGCAGGCGATACGCCTCAACGCGGTTGCCAGCAACCTGGCGAACGTGGACAGCGTGCTCGGTTCGGACGGCAAGCCATATCGGGCGAAACAGGTGGTATTTGCGGCAACACCGATGGGCAACGCTGCGGCACAAGGGGTGCGGGTCACGCAGGTGGTCGAGGACAGCAGTCCGGGGCGCATGGTTTATGACCCACGCAATCCTGCGGCCGACGAAAAAGGCTATGTCGCGATGCCCAATGTGAACGTGGTCGATGAAATGACCAACATGATCTCGGCATCGCGCGCCTACCAGACCAACGTCGAAGTGATGAATACTGCCAAGCAGCTGCTGCTCAAGACGCTGACGCTTGGTCAGTAGCCATCGAACAGGAGGAACGCATGAACACCGTGCAATCAGTCAACTCAAGCAGCGACGTCTTTGCGGCGATCAATGCCCAGTCAAAGGCCGGAACAGCCGATGCGAGTTCGAGCAGTGAGGAAGTCCAGAACCGCTTTCTCAAGTTGCTGGTGACACAACTGAAGAATCAGGATCCGCTCAACCCGCTCGACAATGCTGCGGTGACCACGCAGATTTCGCAGATCAGTACGGTGACCGGTATCGAGAATCTGAACGCGACGATGCAGACCTTGCTGAGCAACTTCAACGACGGCCAGTCGATGCAGGCGGCGGGGCTGCTTGGCAAGCACGTTCTGGTCCCCGGCTCCCGGCTTGCTCTGAGCGACGGTGAAGCCGGCGGCGGTGCCAATCTTGCCGGCCCGGCCGACAAGGTGACGCTGTCGATCCTCGATGCCGCTGGCAAGGTAGTGCAAAGTCAGAACCTGGGTGCGCGCGAGGCCGGCAGCTTCAGCTTCACCTGGGATGGCCAGACCGATGCCGGTACGGCAGCACCGCCAGGCACCTACAGTTTCACGATCACTGCCGTGCGTGGCAGCGAAAGCGTGGCCGCAGAAACGATGCAGTTGGGTACGGTTTCTGCCTTGGTCAGGGACAAAGGTGCTTTCCAGCTTGAACTCGCTGGGCTGGGCAGAGTGGATTTCAACAAGGTACAGCAGATTTTCTAGGAGCAGGGGGTCAACCATGAGTTTCCAACAGGGTTTGAGTGGTCTGAATGCGTCGGCCGCGTCGCTGAATGTGATCGGCAACAACGTCGCCAACGTCGCCACCGTCGGTTTCAAGAGAGCGGATGCGCACTTTTCGGATCTCTACGCGGCTTCGCTGGGTATCGGGTCCGGTTCGCAGATCGGTATCGGGGTGACGGTTTCGGCGGTCCAGCAACAGTTCACCCAGGGTAATCTGACGACTACCAGCAATCCCCTGGACCTGGCACTCAATGGTCCCGGCTATTTTCGCATGAGTCATGAAGGGGCAATCACCTATACACGCAACGGCCAGTTTCACCTCGACAAGGAAGGTTACGTCATCAACGACAAGAACCTTCGTCTGACCGGTTATCCGGTCGCTGAGAATGGTGACATTTCCCCGACCAACCCGGTCGAGATACAGTTGTCTGCCAGCCAGATTCCGCCGCGGGCAACCAGCGATCCGCTGGCGGGAGACATCAGCGCGGTGCTCAATCTCAACGCCCTCGACCCGATCCCGCTGGTGGCGACCTTCGATCCGGCCAATACGCAATCGTATAATTTCTCGACCGCCCTGAACGTTTTCGACACCCTCGGGGTGATGCACAACTTGAGCACTTACTACGTTCGTACGGCAACTCCCGGTACCTGGGACATCTATGCGACGCTTGATGGGGTGGTGTCTGCGGATGCTGCTCCAGGGGGTCGGAGTCTGGTATTCGATACCACGGGGGTGCTGACGAGCGTGGTGCCAGCACCGGCTGCAGGAGACCCCTTGTACTCCATTCCGATGCCTGAATGGGATCTGACGGACGGTGCCACCACGCCCTGGTCGCCGGGAAGCATCGATTACACCGACACCACCCAGTTCGGGAATGATTCGACCGTCGATCGCCTGATCCAGGGGGGGTATGCCGCTGGCAGTCTGGTGGGCGTGGGCGTTTCGAGAGACGGAATCCTGCAGGGTCGCTACAGCAACAGTCAGTCGCGCAACCTCGGGCAGGTCGTGCTTGCCAATTTCAGCGACTCCAACGGTCTGCTGAATCTGGGCAACAATGAATGGAGTGAGACTTCGACCTCAGGCCCGCCATTGCTCGGTGCGCCGGGGACAGGAACGCGCGCCGTGATCCAGTCGGCGACGGTGGAAGACTCGAACGTCGATCTCACCAAGGAACTGGTCGACATGATCTCCGCACAGCGCAACTATCAGGCCAATGCACAAACGATCAAGACCCAGGATCAGGTCATGCAGACCCTGGTGAACCTGCGCTAACGGTCATGACTTTTTCAGGCACCCTCGATCATGAAAGTCATGACCGTTTCCCTCTCCCCACGGCCCCTCCCCCGCGAGTGGGGAGGGGAGATTCATGAGTCGCTGACGCGACTTTCACATTAAGCGCAACAGCGGAAGAAAGCGACGAAGACCGTGGATCGTCTGATCTACACCGCAATGAGTGGCGCCAAACAGGCTTTCCTGCAGCAGGCCGGCGTTGCGCAGAATCTGGCCAATGTCACCACGATTGCTTATCGTGCCATGGAGCACCGTTTCCGCGCCGCGCAGGTGCTTGGCGCGGGTGCGCCGACGCGGGCATTCGCAGTCGATGCGTCGCTGGCCAATGTCTTCGAACAGGGTCCGCTGACGGTTACCGGGCGGCCACTCGACGTCGCGGTCAACGGCGCCGGCTGGATCGCCGTGCAGGGGGCCGACGGTCGCGAGGCGTATACGCGTGCCGGCAATCTCAAGACCGATGCCAATGGGGTGCTGCAGACCAGTTCGGGCTTCAACGTGCTCGGCGAGGGCGGGCCGATCTCGCTGCCGCCGGACAACAACATCACGATTGCTCCGGACGGGACGGTATCGAGCATCCCGCGGCTCGGCGCAGGGGCAATCAACAACGCCAGCGCGGTCGGCCGCATCAAGCTGGTCAATCCGCCGGAGAACGATCTGGTGCGCGGCGATGACGGACTCTTCCGCACCCGCAACGGCGACGAGACGGTTGCCGACGAGAACGTCAAGCTCGTTCCGGAGGCGCTTGAGGGCAGCAACGTCAACTCGGTGGACTCGATGGTGCGGATGATCAGTCTGGCGCGCCAGTTCGAAATGCAGATCAAGATGTTGCAGACGGCGGACAGCAATGCGCGCGCAGCCACCCAGATTCTCACGATCAACGCCTGACAGGAATACCGATGATCCGCTCGCTATGGACCGCCAGTACCGGCCTCAATGCCCAACAGGTGCAAATCGACATCATTGCCAACAACCTGGCAAACGTCAGCACCAACGGTTTCAAGCAGGCGCGCGGCATTTTCGCGGATCTCCTCTATCAGACCCTGCGTCAGCCGGGAGCCCAGTCGTCACAGACCACCCAGATTCCCGATGGTCTGCAGATTGGCCTCGGGACGACACCGGTGTCTACGGGCCGCATCTTCACGCAGGGTTCGCTCCAGCAAACCGGTAACAGCCTCGATCTGGCGATCGACGGCGCCGGTTTCTTTCAGGTTCTGCTGCCCGATGGCACCACCGCCTATACGCGCGATGGTTCGTTTCAGAAAGACAATCAGGGGCAGATCGTTACGGCCAATGGCTATCCCTTGCAGCCCGCGATCACGATTCCACAGAATGCCGTGACGATCACCATCGGGACCGATGGCGTGGTCAGCATCACGCAGCCGAATTCGCCAGCAACCGTGCAGATCGGGACCATTCAGGTGGCGACCTTCATCAACAACGGTGGTTTGCAGAGCGTCGGCGACAATCTCTACCTGGAGACCGCATCGAGTGGTACTCCAACTCCCAATACGCCGGGAACCAATGGTTCCGGAGTCGTCCTGCAGAACTTCGTCGAGGCGTCCAACGTGAACGTGGCGCAGGAACTGGTGATGATGATCCAGACGCAGCGGGCCTACGAACTCAACTCCAAGGTGGTGTCGACTTCGGACGCGATGCTGGCGCGTCTGACCCAGTTGTAGGAGGATGATCATGAGTAAATGGCTCGTCGCGAGGCCGCTGCTGATGCTGCCTGTATTTCTGCTGGGGGCATGTACGACGGTGCCGCCAACCAACGTCCATCAACCGATGAGCGCACGCCCCGCGCAGCGGCCCGATGCGCTCGCTGCCAGCCTCGCGGCGACGGGCAGCATTTACCAGGCCGGAACATCGCGAACACTGTTCGAAGACCGGCGCGCTCGTTATGTCGGCGATACGATCACGGTGACGATCACCGAGAATACTTCGGCGGCCACCAAGTCGAACAACAGCCTCTCCAAAACCGGCAGCATCAGCGCCTCGTCCGGACCAAACGTCAATCTGCCCGGCAAGTCGCTGATTGAACTGAAAGGCAGTAGCAGCAACACGGCTGCCGGCAAGGGGGAGGCCGCCGCCAACAACGTGTTTACCGGCACCATCACGGTGACGGTCATCGAGGTGCTGGCGAACGGCAACCTGCTCGTCTCCGGTGAGAAGCAGGTGGCGATCGGGCATGGGCAGGAATACATCCGCCTGTCGGGAATCGTCAATCCCTACTTCGTGAATGCCGCCAATACCATTGCGTCTTCCCAGATTGCCGATGCCCGCATCGAATACAAGGAAAGCGGCGCGATCAGTGAAGCGCAGGTCATGGGCTGGCTGGCGCGCTTCTTCCTGACTTTCCTGCCCTTCTGAGGAGAACCGGCGATGGCATGGATCATGAATACTCGAGCCGGCAGGGAGCTGCGTCGGACAGCCATGCTGGCGGTCCTGGCGGCGTTGTTCTGCGCTCCGGCCGCGGCCGAGCGGATCAAGGACCTGGCTTCGGTGCAGGGGGTACGCAACAACCAGCTGATTGGCTACGGCTTGGTCGTGGGCCTGGATGGTAGTGGTGACCAGACGACGCAGACTCCATTTACCACGCAAAGCATCATCAACATGCTGGCGCAACTCGGGACGACCTTGCCGACGACGCAATCTCTGCAGCTCAAGAACGTCGCCGCGGTGATGGTGACTGCCAACCTGCCTCCCTTTGCGAGGGTTGGGCAGCAGATCGACATCACCGTGTCGTCGATGGGCAACGCCAAGAGTCTACGTGGCGGGACGCTGCTGATGACGCCGCTGAAAGGTGCCGATGGGCAGATCTACGCACAGGCGCAAGGCAATTTGCTGGTGGCCGGCGCGGGAGCCGCAGCGGCCGGGAGCAAGGTGGTGGTCAACCACCTGCTTGCCGGGCGAGTGGTGGGCGGTGCCACCGTCGAACGCGAGGTGCCGACGGCACTCGGGCAGGGCGCATTCATTCATTACGAGATGGCGACGACCGACTTCGGGACCACCCAGCGGGTGGTCGAGGTCATCAACCGGGAGATTGGTCCGGGTACAGCGCAGGCGGTGGATGGTCGCCTGATTCGCGTGCTCGCTCCCGAGGAAGCGAATAGCCGGGTGGCTTTCCTGGGGCGAGTCGAGTCTCTCGAAGTGCGCCCGACCCAAACCGTCGCCAAGGTGATCATCAATCCGCGTACCGGTTCGGTGGTCATGAACCAGACGGTCACCATCGACTCCTGCGCGGTGGCGCATGGTAATCTGTCGGTGATCATCAATAGCGAGCAGAAAGTCAGTCAGCCCAACGCGCTGGCTGGCGGACAGACGGTCACCACGACACAGAGCGAGATCGAGGTCAAACAGGGAGGAGGGGCGTTGATCCAGCTGAAAGCGGGCGTCAGTCTTGCCGAGGTGGTCAAGGCGATCAATGCGCTGGGCGCCGGCCCGCAGGATCTGTTGTCCATCCTGCAGTCGATGAAAGCTGCGGGCGCGCTGCGCGCCGACCTCGAAATCATCTGAACCCATGTCGAGCAGAACACCAAGGGGAGCCCTTCACTGATGAATTCCGCCAATCTCGGCGTCAATCGTCTGGCGATCGATCCGACCCTGGGCGGCGATCTGCGCGCCAGACTCCGAGCGGATCCGCAAGCCGGCGTGCGGCAGGCCGCGCGACAGTTCGAAGGCATGCTGCTGCACCTGATGTTGAAAAGCATGCGTGATGCGTCTACCGTCGGTGGGCTGCTCGACAGCGATCAGAGCCGCTTTTTCACCACTATCGGTGACCAGCAAATGGCGCAGGATCTCGCTGCGCAAACGCCGCTGGGTTTCGCCGCATTGATCGAAAAGCAGCTGGCGCGACAGATGACTGCCGGCACTGCGGCTGCGGCGACTTCTCCCCTCGAACTGCTGCAGCAGTCGTTGCCTGCGCAGATCAAGGCGAGTACGGCGACCATCAGGTCCATGACCGGAGCCCAGCGCAGCACAGCCGCACTCCCCGTGGCAAACAGCGGCGCGCTGAGCACGGCCGGCACGTCATCCGGTGCGCGTGCTTTTGTCGATCGCGTCTGGCCGCAGGCTGTCGAGGCGGCAGCGCTGACCGGCGTGCCCGCGCATTTTCTTGTCGCACAGTCGGCACTCGAGAGTGGCTGGGGCAAACGTGAGATCAAGGCCGCCGATGGTTCGCCAAGCTTCAATCTGTTCGGGATCAAGGCCGGGCGGAGCTGGTCGGGACCGACAGCCGAAGTGCAGACCACCGAATTCGTCAAGGGAGAGGCACAATCGGTACGCGCCAGGTTCCGCGTCTATGGTTCGTATGCCGAGGCCTTTCGCGACTATGCAAAAGTCCTGAGCAGTAATCCCCGCTTTGCCGGGGTCATTGGGCAGCAGGATGGCACGCAGTTTGCGCGTTCCCTGCAGCAGGCGGGCTATGCCACTGACCCGATGTACGCCGACAAGCTGGCTCGCATCATCAGCGGACCGATGCTGCGGCAGGCGCTAAGCGCTTAAAAGCGTGTTGATTAATTTGCCTGGAGCCGGTAAGCGGTCTTGGGTAAGTTCTCCGACATTCCGAGACGGCATTTCCTCATGGATTAGCTGTTGAAATGTCGGAAGACTTCTTCACAACCGCTTAGTGGTGAGCGGTGAGCGTCTCAAGGGCAAGATCGGGGTCATGCCGCAGCCGGCGCGTATCGAACTGCTGACCTGGCTGAAATCCCGCTACTGACGCATGAGCGCAAACCACCCACTCGATGCGGAGTTGCGTGATCTCTGGAGCCGCCGGCGTGACCTTGATCAGGCCGGCTGGACACGACTGTACGAGATCTCCGCGACCGTCCTGATGAACTACAAGCCGCGTGAACTGGCCGGCCTGCCCGAAGACCGTGAGGTCTATGTCACAAAGCCCTATCAACGGGCAGGTCTGACGGACAGTGCCTTCTGGAACCCTTGCCCCGCCTGCCTTTCCGGGGCGGAAAAGGTGAACGGGGGCAAGAACCGGGCCAACAATGCTTCCATCATTCCTCGGAAAATTCTTCCTGTACTCTTTCAATACCTTGCAGCGGGGTGAACGTCGAAGAAACCTGTCGAATTGTCAAGGAGCGAGGCGACGGCGTCAGTCTACCACGTCCCCGCGCGCATCAGGCGTCGTCGAGATGCCAGAAACGCGGAGCAGCGGTTTTGCCGCCCAGCCAGTGCGCCAGTTCTCGCGCCTGCAGGTGAATGGAGCCTGCGCCACGACAATCACTCCGTACCCCAGGTCGGCCATGACTTCCCGCGTGGCGATACCGAGCACCACCGCCTCGCGCCATTTCTGGAAGCTGGAGAGGAAGAAACGGCTGCGTGAGGTGCGCCCATGCGACCGCCAGGGCGCAACAGTTGCAGCCCACGTTCGACGAAGATCGCCAGCAGGTCGTTCTTGCTGCCCGGATAGGCTCTGGCCAGCAAGTCCTTGACGCCGGTGCCGAGCGCGCCGAACGGCGGATTCATCGCCACCAAATCGAAGGCTTCGCGAGTGAGGTCGATCAGGCGCAAGCCTTCCAGCGCATCCTGGGCAAACAGGCGGCCCTGGGAGGTCGCCTTCGCCGCCCGGCCATAATCTCTCAGGGCGACGCACAGGTGGTCTCCGGTCCTTTGCCAGGTTCCTTGCGCACCTCGTTGACGAAACGCTGCAGGCGATTTCTTGTGGTTTGGTCGAAGGCCATGGACTTAGCCGAATTCCAGGGTGAGGCCCAGGCGTCGTGCATTGACGCCCTGCTTGTGATCCAGGGTAGCGAAACGCTGAATTCCCAACTCCTGGGCGACGGCGATGTGCAAGGCATCGGCGCCCCGAAGCCCCTGCTCAAAATCATCCACCAGAGCCGCCGCTGCGCGGTAAGCGACCCGCGAGACGGGCGTCAAGGTCAGTCCGCCGGCGCTGAGTTGCTCGAAGAGAACGAGCACGTCCTTGGCCTGTCGGCTGAGCAGTTGGCCGATGCGGGTCTTGAGGGCAATGGCGCTGTGGAACTCGGTCAGTGTCCAGTCGGCACTGACCAGCGTCTCGGATAGATCTTCGAACCACTGTTCCACCCGCGCCGTTCCTGTCTCCGGTGTCAACAAAGCCACCCAGACACTGGTGTCGGCGTAGATCATCAGAAACGATCGGCTTGCCGCATCGCCTCGACAACCGGTTCGCCGATCGGTAAATTGGCGCGCAGTGCCCGCGCCTGTTTCAGGAACGCCGCTTTATCGAAGGACTCCGTCGCCATGGGGCGCAAGCGCAGATCGCCTGTTGACGTGACTTCGATTTCCAGAGCGTCGCCCGCCTTGACACGCGCCTGGCGGGCACACTCGCCAGGGATGCGTACCGCCAGGCTGTTGCCCCATTTGGCCAGATGTACTTTCATGCATGGTTTCTCCACGATGTATAGCCGCGTATCTACAGTATCACGCGGGGTCGTTGTTGACCATGACTTCGCGGGTGCAGGTTCCTTGACTCGGTCAATACCTTGCAGCGGGGTGAACGTCGAAGAAACCTGTCGAATGGTCAAGGAGCGAGGCGACGGCGTCAGCCTACCATGCCCGCGCGCGCATCAGGCGTCGTCGAGATGCCAGAAACGCGGAGCACCGGTCGTGCCGCCCAGCCAGTGCGCCAGTTCTCGCGCCTGCAGGTGAATGAGCCTGCGCCACGACAAACTCTCGCCCCGCCAGGCAATGCTTCCCGCAAGCAAGCGCTCCCAGGCTCGGTAAACCACTCCTCGCCGCCCATCGTGCAGCAGGCAGCGGTCGCCCTCGGTCTGAAAGTCGTCGGGAGCGAGTTCCGACTTCAGTAGCCTGGCGCTGAAGCGGTCGGCGAGCGGCCGCAGTGGTTCGACGAGGTCCATCAGCAGTGTTGGCCGGCCATCCTCGGCGGAGTGGTAGAACCCTCCTGAGACGTCGAGCCCGGCTGCGGTAGCACCCACCTCGACCTCGTTGAGCAGCAGGGTATAAACCAGCGAGAGCACGGAATTGACCGGATCGGGCGGCGGATGCTGACGGCGCTGCTCGAAAACGAAAAGGCTGCCTTCCAGATGCTGACGCAAACCGTCGAAGAACGCCCGCGCCGCGGCACCCTCATGGCCACGCAGGCGATCCAGATCCAGGCAATGGTGGCTGGCCAGCAGCCCGTCGGCGATCTCGTGCCGTCCAGGGACGCGCCACTGCCGCAGCAGCCGGCCGTGACCGCGAAGTTTCGCCTGCACCAGTGCGCGGGCGACAGTCATGCACCGGACTGGATCGTCCATCGCCTGGTACTGCTGCTTGCGGAGCATGATCTGGCGGCCGGGCTTTCCCAGCAGGCTGCCGCGAAAACCGCCGCGTAGCGAGGAGAAGATCACCGGGATGCCCTCCCTCAGCAGAACCGCAATGGCGTCGTGGCTGAAGTGCGCGTGTGCAAGCACGATCACCTGTTCGACCTGATGCAGGGGTAGCGCCAGTTCTTCTTCTCCCGTGACCTTGAGGGTCAGTCGTCCCTGCGAGGCGCCGACCTTGACGCCGTGACGATCGATATATAACACGCCGCTCATTCGATCACCCATTCCCTGGCCGGCGGCGGCACCGAATCGGCACGTGCCCGAATGCAGTCAATGCGCTCGTCGCCGACGTGCGGTAACCGTCGAAACGTATCGAGCAGCCTGTCGAAGCGCTGCTGGCGCGTGGCGTCGAGCCAACACAGAAACACCGATTCCTGCACCGGCTCACCGAAACCGAGTAGCAGACGTCGCAGACAGTTTCGGCGGCGGCGGTCGGAAATGTCGTAGGCAACATAGACCGGCAGGGCATGTGGTCTCGCGGCAAGCGCATTTGCCGAAGGCCGATGATCGTGTTGCGATTCCGCTTTCAATCTCGTCTCGAAAAAAATCCAGTACCCAAGCAACGCACGATCCGGGGCCGGATTCAAGACTGTGATCCATTGCTGCCTATACTTCGCGCGGCCAAATTTTCGGTTTTACGTTAAGCCAATGTTGGGTTATAAAGAGAAAATCTGCGCCGCAATCGCAACGGGGCCGTGAATTCATCAACACTTTCTAATGGCCTGAGCAATTTCACGCGCCGGGACTAAATTTATCGCTGCAGGTGCCGTCTACAGAATAGTCGAAGAGGAACTCATGCCATGGGCTCAGGAATCATCGGTGTCGGTCTCAGCGCTCTGCAGGCCGCCCAGTTCGGTCTGCAAACTACCGAACATAATATCGCCAACGTCAATACCCCAGGGTTTTCGCGGCAGCGGACGATCCAGGCGAGCAATTTTGCCCAGCAGACGGGTAGCGGCTTTTTCGGGCAGGGCACGCATGTCGTGACGGTCGAACGCATGTACAGCCGCTTTCTGAACGACCAGGTCAATCGTTCGCAGAGCAGTACGAGTCAACTCGACAGCTATGCCGCTCAAATCACCCAGATCAACAACCTGCTCGCCGATCCGACCACTGGCTTGTCGCCGGCACTACAGGGTTTCTTCACGAGTGCCCAGGAGGTTGCGGCCAATCCTTCCCAATTGGCGAGCCGCCAAATCATGATCGCCAACGCACAGACGCTGAGCACTCGTTATCAGTCGATGGGCGACCAACTCGCCCAGATGTACGACGGGGTGAATGGCCAAATCGAGGCAACCGTCACCAGCATCAATGCCAACATCAAACAGATCGCACTGCTGAACCAGCAAATCTCCGTTGCCCAGGCTGCTACCAGCCAACCCGCCAACGACCTGCTGGATACCCGCGACCAGCTGGTTCTGGATCTGAACAAGCTGATCAAGGCAAAGACCACGACCAATAGCGATGGCAGTTACAATGTATTCATCGGTAGCGGCCAGCAACTGGTCGCCGGCTCGATCACGATGGATCTCGCGACCATGCGATCGCCGGGCGATCCTTCGCGGCGGGTGGTCGGCCAGGAAAGCGTGACTGGTGACCACGAGATCCCGGAGTCGCTGCTCAGTGGCGGGTCGCTCGGCGGATTGCTGGCTTTCCGGAGCGAATCGCTCGATCAGGCGAGCAATGAACTGGGCCGCAACGCGGCCTCGTTGGCTCTCACCTTCAATGCGCAGAGCGCTCTTGGGCAGGATCTGCTCGGTCAGTCGCAGATCTCTCCGGCGCCCCCTGCGCTCAGCAGTTTTACACCGGATCTGTTCCTGGTTTCGCCGCCGAAGGTGATTGCGAATACGAACAATCCGCCTGGTAGCCCGACAGTCAGCGCCACTTTTGTCAACCCTCCCCCGTTCAACGGCAACTTCTATACCGATCTCGGGAGCAGCGATTACCGGCTGAGCGCAGACGCGAGCGGGGTGACGCTGACTCGTCTGTCCGACAACAAGCAATGGAGCGGGGCTGACCTCGGGGTACTCAATACCAATCTGGCAAGCGATCCGCAAGGATTCACGCTGGATCCTTCCCCGACCCTGCTGGAAGGGTCGAGCTATCTCATCCAGCCAACCCGCGACGCTGCCCGTAAGATCACGGTCAATCCGGCGGTTGTGGCGGACGCCAGTCTGATCACGGCTGCCGGGCCAATCCGCACCTCGACAGGGGCGACCAATACCGGATTGGCCAAGGTCTCGGCAGGCAGTGTCGCAGCAGGCTATGCGACGGCTGTGGCAGGAATGCCGATGTCGCTGGTGTACCAGGGCGGCAAGCTGCAGAACTTTCCGGTGGGTGCGCAAGTTTCGATCAATGGTGCCGCTCCGGTGGTGATTGCTGCGAGCACGGATGTCGTCCCTTATACGAGCGGGGCGACGATTGCGTTTCTCGACCCGCTTACGAGTACGCCCGGTTTCAGTTTTACCCTTACTGGTGTGCCCAACAATGGCGATACCTTTAGCATTGCCAGGAATTCCGGTGCGCTCGCCGATGGGCGTAACGCGCTGGTTCTCGCTCAACTCCAGACGCAGCAGACGATGTCCGGGAAATCCTCCTCCTTCCAGGAAGCGTATGCGCAATTGGTCAGCCAGACCGGCAGCAAGACCAATCAGATACAGGTCAGCGGCGCGGCGCAGCAGGCCCTGCTGACGCAGGCCCAAAACAATCGCGAATCGCTCTCGGGGGTCAATCTCGAAGAGGAAGCAGCCAATCTGATTCTTTATCAACAGGCCTATCAGGCCGCGGCCAAGGCCCTGCAAATCGGATCCAGTCTTTTCGAGACGATTCTGCAAATGGCGGCCTAACGGTCATGACTTTTCCAGGCACCCCCGATCATGAAAGTCATGACCGTTTCCCTCTCCCCCAACCCCTCCCCCGCGAGTGGGGAGGGGAGGTTCGTGAGTCGCTGATGCGACTTTCACATCAAGGAGCGTCATATGCGTATCAGTACCAGTCAAGCCTACAGCACTGGTTTGCGCGGCATCGATCGCGGTCAGAATCAGCTCCTCAGGCTGCAGAATCAAATGTCCAGCGGGCGCCGCATGCTGACTTCGGCGGATGATCCTGTCGCCGCCGCCAGAGCACTGTCCGTTTCGCAATCCAGGGACGTCGGCGTCCAATACGCGCGTAACCAGAGTGACGCGACCGCGCGGCTTGGTCTGGTCGACAGCCAGCTCGCCGCCTTGACCGATCTGCTGCAGAGCGCTCGTGAGCGGGTCATTCAGGCGGGCAATACGGTCCTGTCCGACAGCGATCGCCAGGCCATCGCCATTGATCTGGAGGCGAGCTTTGACGGGATGCTCGGGCTTGCCAATAGTCGTGGTGCCGAAGGCGATTACCTGTTTTCAGGGTACCAGGGGGCAACGATCCCGTTTGCCGGCAGTGCGACCTCATCGGTTACTTACGCAGGTGATGATGGCCAGCGTCTGCTGCAGGTGAGTTCGACTCAACAGATGCCGATCAATGTCGCTGGCAGCGATTTGTTCATGAATATCCGGGAAGGCAATGGCACCTTTTCGACGGCAGCCACTGGCGGCGGAGGTTTTTCCAACCAGGGTTCAGGGATCATTGAACCGGGTTCGGTGCTCGATCTCCAGAAATGGCAAAGTGCCTTGAATTCCGGTTTCCCCTGGCAAGGGACGGGAAATTTCTCGCTACAGCTGCAGTTCTCCTCGGTCGCAGGCGTCACCAGTTACCAGTTGTTCGATGCTTCGACGCCAGACTCGTCAGGTACGGCCTTGCCTGCCAAGGCAGTCAGCGCGGTGCTGCCCTTTGTTTCGGGACAGGCCATTCCTCTGGTCACCACCATCCCGGCCGTTGACTTCGGCGCACAGGTGGTGATCAATGGTGTGCCTGCTGCCGGTGATACCTTCACGATCAAGCCAAGCGTCAACAAGAGCGTTTTTCAGACCATGCAGGAGCTGATCGGCCTGCTGCGTTCGCCGCTGCAGACGTCGGGAACGACAAGAACCGACTTCTCCAGCCAGTTGCAGGGGCACCTCAGCAATCTCGATCAGGTGCTGGTCAATGTCAGCCGCGTGCATACGACCGTGGGTGGGTACCTGCAGGAACTGGACGGCCTGAGCAGCAACTCCGAAGCGCTGGATATTCAGTATGCGCAGACCTTGTCGGACCTCCAGGATCTGGATTATGCGAAGGCGATCACCGATTTCACGATGCAGCAGGTCAGCCTGGAAGCCGCGCAGAAGTCTTTTGTACAGATCAGCGGTCTGAGCCTTTTCAAGTACCTTTGATCGGCAAAGACATGAGCATGCGTGTGCCTGCAGGTTTCTTGCTGCTCATCCTGCTGAGTGGCTGTGGAAACGTCGATTGGTACTTGCGGCCGCGTCCAGACAGCAGCCATGTGTCTGACTATTCCTTCAAAGAATCGCAGAATCCGATGCCGAGCGTGGAGCCACTCCGGGCCGCCGTAATCGCCGGAGCGGTCGGTTATTCGGTCAAGGAATATGCGGGCAATGCCGCTTATCTGGGGCTGGCCGTTGCTGCTGCGGTTGCCGCCTATGCCATCTACGATCCTCTGGCACCCAACTGGACGATTGAGGAGAGGATGCTTGATGCCGACACCTACCGTATCTCGATGCGCGCCAAGAGCTTTCGCACCGGTGGCGATGGGGAATCCGGATTGATTTTCAAGCGGCGGGCACTGCAGCTGCAGCGCGAACGAGGTGTTCCCGCGTACCGTATCCTCGACTACTCGGAAGGGATCGACTCGAGTACGCCTTTCACGCACCGTTTCGCGGAAGGCGTGATTCAGCTGGTCCGCGCCGATCCTCCGAAAACGCCTTGAGCGTCATCCCTATACCCATGGCAAGTGTCGGGTCGGCGCGTGACCCGCTGCCCGACTACCAGGAACGCACCCTGCCGGTGTCGAGGTGAACGAACTGGTCGTGCGGATAGAAGCCGACTCCGCCGGCACCCTGGGAGATCGCGGCGTCGCGCAGATCGACCAGGGGAACGCCGGCAAGGCGGAGATCGATGGCCTTGCCCTGCATGTGCAGGCTCTGCTTCGCCACTCCACCGCTGCCGGTGCTGCGCAACCTGGCGTTGGTCTGGGCGCAACGGTAGCCGGAAATGATCTGGAAAGGCTGCTCGCAGTCCAGCTCTTGCCGGAGCTGGAAAAGCAGGTCGAACAATTGCGGGTCGATGCTGCCGATTTCACCCGAGTAATGGTCCCGCAGAAAAAAGTTGAGACGCTGCAGCCCCTCGGGAAGATAGCGATCACCGATGGCAAATACGACAGAGAGGCGTTCGCCGGTATGGGTGTGATCAAACTCGAGGCGGCGCGCATTCGGCAGGGCTGCCAGTGCAGGCTTTGCCAGCGGCAGTGCGGCGCCGGCGATGACCAGACGAGCGGCGTGAGCGAGAAACAGGCGACGTGCGTGAGGCTTCGGCATGACTGCTCCTTGGCAAGGCTAACGGGTTGATTCAGCGGCAATGTTGATGGTGTGGGAAGGCCGGAAGGCGAGCCGGTTCTGGCGCAGGACAGCGTCAAGAAGCGGGTCCTGCCGGTAGATGTCGGGGAAAAAATACACCCGCCCATCCCGGACGACTGCCGTGTGGTAGGCGATGACCACAGGCAATTCTTCCTGCAGGCGGATGGTCGTGGATTTGCCTTTGCGCATCGCCTGCACGATGCGCGCTTCGCTCCATTCCGGTGCATCGGCGAGGACGAATTTCGCCAGCGCCACTGGCGCCTCGACGCGAATGCAGCCGTGACTGAAATCGCGCCGGTCGCGTTTGAAGAGTTGTGGTGTCGGTGTGTGATGAAGATAGATGTTGTCCTTGTTGGGAAACACGAATTTGATATCGCCGAGGGCATTGCCTGCCCCGGGTTTCTGACGGATGCGCATCTGGCCGCGTTGCACTGCGTCGAGATTGGCCCCGGAAAAGCCGCTGATGACGCGGCCTTCGCTGTCGACGAATTCGAAGCCCTGTCGGTCGAAATAGCCTGGATCGCTGCGCAGCCTGGGCAAGGTTTCGCTCCTGGCGATCGATGGTGGGACGTTCCAGTAGGGGCTGAACTCGATGAAGCGCATTTCGGCATCAAAAAGCGGGGTCGGGGACTTGCGTGCCGTACCGACGATGACCTTCATCGCGGTCTTGATCTCGATCCTGCCGTCACGGACATGATATCCACTCAGCATGAACTCCGGAAGGTTGACCACGATCGTACGCGGCGCTGACAGCAGCGGCGTCCAGCGCAGCCGTTCGAGCGCCAGTTCGAGCTGGCGGGCGCGGCTTGCCGGCGGCACATGCAGTAACCCGAAGGTATCTTTTCCGAGCACGCCGTCGGGCACCATGCCATGCCGTTCCTGAAATGCCTGCACGCCTTCGACGATGGCTCCCTCGTAGCGTGCTGGCGGCACGATGTCGGCGCGCAGGTCTCCGAGTAATTCGAGTCGCTGCCACAGGTCCGCAATGCCGGCGTATTTTTCGCCGGGCCTCAGTTTGCCCTTGGGCAGCGCTGGCAGATCCTGTTGCCAGGCGGGATGGCCGGCCAGTTCGCGGTAGCGGGCAAGCGCCTCCCGCAAAGCAACGTACTGCGGCAGGGCGGGCGCCACGCTGCGGGCAGCTTCGGCGAGACGGTCATCGGTGATCGCCGAAGTCAGCAAGAAATCGACGTCGAAAGCTCCAGCTGCCTGGCTATAGTTTGCGCCAAGCTGATGCGGATCGACGCGCCCGAAGTGCAGGTCGGTGAGAAAGCGCCGCATCGCCGCAGTCAGGGCGAGATCGATCCTGGCGACCTGATCTTCTGCCAGTGCCTGTCCGCTGATTGCATTTTCGATGGCCATTCGCAGCCAATCGGTGTTGTAGTCCTGTGCTTCCAGACCGTCCGCATCTGCCTCGGCAAGCAGCTCCACGGCCTGCTGGGCAGCAAGCGTTGGGCGCTCTGCAGCGAACCATAGCGGCGCCTCGGTCGCGAAAGAGAGACTACTCGCCACCGTCAGCCCGATGGCCAGGCGGATTGCCGGAAAATGCCAGTCTCGAAAGCGGCGGACAGGTGTTGTGGGGAAGAGCGGCGAACGGGAAGGCATAAGGAAGCCAGGAATGTTGCGGACTGCGCATTATCCATCATCAACGGATCGTACTGGGTGTTGCAGGTGGATTCGGCCAATCCGGACGGCCATTGTAGACTGCATCCACTGCTGGTGATGAGCCCCGGCAACTTGCTTGGTGGAGCGTATAATCCGCATGGGAAGTCGGTCAGGCAGCCGCTGGGCAATAGGTGCAAACCTTGAGCCGAGAGGAAAGTCCGGGCTCCGCAGAGCAGGATGCCGGTTAACGACCGGGCACCGTGAGGTGACGGAAAGTGCCACAGAAATCAAACCGCCGATGTTCTCGCGCATGTGGGAGCAGGCAAGGGTGAAACGGCGAGGTAAGAGCTCACCGCGGCCGTGGTAACACGGACGGCACGGTAAACCCCATCCGGAGCAAGGCCAAATAGGGAAGCATGGGCGTGGCTCGCGCTGCTTCCGGGTAGGCTGCTTGAGCGTGCTGGTAACAGTACGTCTAGAGGAATGGCTGTCCACGACAGAACCCGGCTTATCGACCGGCTTCCCACTTTCCTACTGTTCCACCTTTCCGGCATGGCGGGCAGCGATCGCTGTCCCTGCTCCAGTGTTCGCTCGCATGTTGCATCGCTGCCAAATGTTCGCTTCCATCTCGTCGTTTGTACCAACACTTAGGAAGCAATCTTGAGAAATTACTTTAAGTGTGGTGATTGCAGCATTGTTTTATAGCAAGTAATCTCCTTTCTAACTACCTCAAAAGTCGCTCATAAGTCCTTGTAGCCATTGAGAAATGTAAAGCTGTACCTCTTGCTTTAGGCGAGTCCTTAACTTAAAGTGGGAGTAAGTGGCGAAAAGTGGGAAAATGTCGGTTTTGATGGGCGGACAGCAAGGGTTGGTTTGATGTTTCAGGGTGCGGCAGCGTTAAGTCTTGATGCCAAGGGCAGGCTCGCCATTCCGGCGCGTCACCGGGAGGCGCTTGCGTCTGCTGCCAGCGGCCGACTGGTCCTGACCGCCCACCCGCACCGCTGCCTGCTGCTCTATCCCGAACCTGCGTGGGAACCGATCCGCGACAAGGTGTTGTCGGCTTCGAGTTTCAATCTGCAGGCAGCGGCCATCAAGCGTCTGTTGGTGGGTAACGCCCGCGAGGAAAGCATGGATGCTGCCGGTCGCCTGTTGATCGCGCCCGAACTGCGCCAGTTTGCACAACTCGAGAAGCAGGTCTGGCTCGTTGGCCAGGGGAGCCATTTCGAAATCTGGTCGGACGCGGGCTGGCAAAAGCAACAGGAGGCTGTTTTCGCTCTTGGCGATCAGTTCCTGCCTCCCGGTCTCGAAGATCTGGCGCTGTGAGCGCGCCATTGCAGCATCAAACCGTTCTGCTGCGGGAGGCGGTTGAAGCTCTGGAGATCAAGCCCGCAGGAACCTACGTCGACGGCACCTTCGGTCGGGGTGGCCATACGCGAGCAATTCTCGAACGACTCGGGCCGAACGGTCGTCTGTTGGCACTCGATCGTGATCCGCAGGCGGTGGAACTGGCCCGCGCAATCCAGGATCGGCGCTTGCTCGTCATGCATCGCCGTTTCGCCGATCTGGTCGATGCCTTACGGCAGGCAGGTGTTGCAGTAGAGAAGGGCGTCGATGGCGTGCTTCTCGATATCGGGGTCTCTTCGCCGCAACTGGATGAGGGAGCACGCGGTTTCAGTTTTCGCTACGACGCGCCGCTCGATATGCGGATGGATACGACACAAGGTGAGACCGCCGCACAGTGGCTGCTACGGGCCAGTGTGCAGGAGATCACGGAGGTCATAAGGAATTATGGTGAAGAACGGTTTGCTTTCCAGATTGCAAAGAAGATTGTGGCTGCTCGGGGAGAGCGGCCGCTTACAACCACGGGGGAACTTGCCGCCCTTGTACGCGCGGCCGTGTGGACCCGCGAGCCCGGGCAGGACGCGGCGACGCGTACCTTTCAAGCTCTACGGATTCATATCAATCAAGAACTCCAGCAACTCGCGCTAGTCCTGCCCGAGACCATGACCGTCTTGAAACAAGGAGGGCGCCTGGTGGTGATCAGTTTCCACTCGCTCGAAGACCGGATCGTCAAGCGCTTCATGCGTGAGCAGGCGGCGCCTGACTGCTTGCCCAGGAAGCTGCCCTTGCGTGCCAATGAACTGCCGCAGCCAGGACTTCGCCTGATTGGCAAGCCGCGTCGAGCGAGTGCTGCGGAAGTCACTGCGAACCCACGGGCGCGCAGTGCGGTGATGCGCGTCGCCGAGAAACTGGCCAGGGCCAGGGAGGCCGCCTGAAATGGTTCGCCTGAATATTTTCCTGTTGCTGGCGGTGGTGATCTGCAGCCTGGCCGTAGTGACTTCACAGCACAAGGCGCGCAAGATTTTTCAGGCGCTTGAGGCCGAGCAGGAGCATGCGCGGCAACTCGAGGTCGAGTTCGGGCAGTTGCAACTGGAACTCTCGACCTGGGGAACGGCGCCACGAATCGAGAAAATTGCTCGCGAGAAGCTGAAGATGCGTGCGCCGGAAACGGGCCACGTGATCACCGCAATCCCCACCGGAGGCTTGCCGCAATGATGCGTTTCAAAGGTCAAGTGGCGCACAAGTTCGCCGAAAGCCCATTATTACAGATGCGCCTGCCGCTCTGGCGCTCGCGCCTGATGGCTCTGCTGATTCTCGGTTCGTTCGGCGTGCTGATCGGACGAGCATTCTACCTGCAGACCCTGAACAATGATTTCCTGCAGGAAAAGGGCGAATCCCGCTATCGGCGCGATATCGAAATCAGTGCTTCGCGCGGACGGATTGCCGACCGGCACGGGGACGTCCTGGCCATTTCGACGCCGATGAAGTCGATCTGGGCGATTCCGCCAGCAACGACGCTGACGCCTGTGCAGGCGAGGCAGTTGGCCGCTCTGCTGGAGACCGACGTCAAGCAGCTGACCCGCAAACTGGACACCGACAAAACCTTCGTTTTTCTTCGCCGCCAGATCCCGCCTGCCGTGGCCGACCAGGTGGCGGCGCTCAAGTTGCCTGGCATCGGCCAGGACAAGGAATACCGTCGCTTCTATCCGACCGGTGAAATGACTGCGCACATGGTCGGCTTCACCGGCGTTGACGACAAGGGACTCGAAGGTGTCGAACTGGCGTTTCATCGCCAACTGCTGGGCCAGCCCGGTAGCCGTAGCGTCATCAAGGATCGGCGCGGCCAGATCGTCGAGGACGTCGGCTCGATCAAGCCGCCGCAGGATGGCAAGGAGATTCGGCTGGCGCTCGATTCGAAGATTCAGTATCTGGCCTACAGCCACCTGAAGCAGGCGATTGCCGACAACAATGCCAAGGCTGGTGGCGTCGTCGTGGTCGATGTCAGGACAGGTGAGATCCTCGCCTTGGCCAACTGGCCAACCTATAACCCGAACAATCGCGAGGGTCTGTCCGGGAGCCAGTTGCGCAATCGTGCGGTGACCGATACCTTCGAACCTGGTTCGACACTCAAGCCTTTCACTATCGCCCTGGGAATTGAGGCGGGCAAGGTCCGTTCCGACACGATCATCAACTGCGCGCCAGGACGCCTGACCATTGGCAATGCGACGATTTCCGACGCGCATCCCCACGGCGCGCTGAGTGTCGCCGAGGTCATCCAGAAATCCTCCAATGTCGGTGCAGCCAAGATTGCGGCCATGCTGCCGTCGCAGAAAATGTGGCAGATGTTCGACGATGTCGGTTTTGGCCAGGTGCCACGCCTGGGCTTTCCTGGCGAGGTGAGTGGCCGGGTGCGTCCATGGAAGAACTGGCGGCCAATCGAACAGGCAACGATGGCTTATGGGCATGGCATTTCAGTGTCCCTGATCCAGTTGGCGCGCGCTTATACGGCTTTTGCACGCGATGGGGACGTGCTGCCCCTCTCGCTGACCCAGGTTGAGTCGTCTACGCCCAGCGGTATGGCCGTATTCAGCCCGAAGACCGCGCGTGAGGTGCGCAGTATGCTCGAAATGGCTGTTCTGCCAGGCGGAACGGCGCCGAAGGCGCAGATTCCCGGCTATCGTGTGGCCGGCAAAACGGGTACGGCACACAAGCTCGTCGGTGGTCGCTATGCGAACAAGTACGTTTCGTCTTTCGTCGGTTTTGCGCCCGCATCGGATCCGCGCCTGATCGTCGCGGTGATGATCGACGAGCCGGGTGCCGGCAAACACTATGGTGGCGATGTTGCGGCACCGGTGTTTGCCTCCGTCATGGGAAGCTCCTTGCGGACCCTCGGCATTGCGCCGGACGTGCCGCTGGTGGTCGCGCAAAGCCCGAAAGCGCCGACACCCAAGGCGAGGCTGTGAGCACGCAGGCGACTCTCGCACGCAGTGACGCTGCCAGCGCAAGCTTGGCGCGGCTGGCAGCGCTTGGCGTCGTGCCGAATCGTGTCACGGATGACAGCCGCCAGGTTCTTCCCGGCGACCTGTTTCTGGCCTATCCCGGCGATCTTGCCGACGGCCGCCGCTACATTGCCGAGGCCATCGCCAACGGCGCTGCTGCGGTCTTCTGGGAGGCGACGACCACCAGCACGGCTGATTTCGCCTGGAACAGCGCCTGGAGAATTGCCAATCTGCCGATCATCGGTCTGCGTGCGCTTTGCGGACCGCTGGCGCACGCCATCTACGGGCATCCGAGTGAGCGCCTGTCGCTGCTTGCGGTCACCGGTACCAACGGCAAGACCAGCGTCACGCAGTGGATCGGTGCCAGCCACCCGCGCTGCTGCGCGATCATCGGCACGCTGGGTGCGGGTTTGCCCGGTCAGATGGTCGAGACCGGTTTCACGACACCCGAAGCGACCACGTTGATGCGCTGCCTGGCCCATTTTGCCGATGCGGGAGCACAAGCCTGTGCGCTCGAAGCAAGTTCGATCGGCATTGCCGAAGGACGTCTCGACGGCGTTCGCGTTGACGTCGCGGTGTTCACCAATTTGACGCGCGATCACCTCGACTACCATGGCACGATGGCGGACTATGCAGAGGCCAAAGCCAGATTGTTCACCTGGCCGCGACTGCGTCTGGCGGTCAGCAATCTTGACGATCCCTACGGGCGTGAACTGGCCGCGCTGAGTACGGCGACCAAGGTGCTTGGCTACACCCAGCAAAATCTGCCCGACGACCGGCAGGGAACGATCCGCGCCGAGAATGTCGAAGAAACCATCGACGGTCTGCGTTTCCGGCTTTGCGCCCCGAGCGGTCGCGCTCTGGTCGAGACCGGCCTGCTCGGCCGTTATAACGTCTCCAATCTGCTCGCCGTGGCGGCGGTATTGCTTGACGCCGGCCTGACTCCGCAGGCGGTCGCCGAGCGTCTTGCCACGCTGAATTCGCCGGCAGGCCGCCTGGAGAAGATTGGCGGTGGCAACGAACCCTTGGTCATCGTCGATTACGCCCATACCCCGGATGCCCTGAAAAGCGCCTTGCTCGCGCTCCGTCCGATGGCCATTGCCCGTGGTGCCGGTCTGACCGTCATTTTCGGCTGTGGCGGTGATCGGGATCGCGGCAAGCGGCCGTTGATGGGAGATGTTGCTGTCCGCCATGCCGACCGCGTTGTGCTGACCAGTGACAATCCGCGCAGTGAGGATCCGCAGGCCATTCTTGACGATATCCGCGTTGCTGCCACCGGCGTTGAAATCATTGCCGATCGCGCCGAAGCGATTCGCCGCACCATTCTCCTGGCGCATCCGGCCGAGGTGGTGTTGATTGCCGGCAAGGGGCACGAATCCTATCAGGAGATCGCCGCTGTGCGTCGGCCGTTTTCGGACGCTGGCGAGGCGCGTGCCGCCCTCGCTGCCCGCCAGGAGATGACAAGATGATGGATCTCCTCGCTGCGGCACGTGCCACGGCCGCCAGACTGATCGGCGACAACGTGACTTTCTGCGGTGTGTCGACCGACAGCCGTAGCATTGCTGCAGGTGAGCTTTTCGTTGCGCTGCGCGGGGAGAACTTCGACGGCCACGAATTCGTGGCGGCAGCCCAGATGCGTGGTGCGGTCGCCGCGATCGTTGCTGCAGACGCTGCCGAAAGCCTGCGCGCGCTGGGCCTGCCACTGCTGCAGGTGGCCGAGACGCGGCTGTCGCTGGGTGCCCTGGCCGCCGATTGGCGGAGCCGTTTCACGCTGCCTATGATCGCCGTGACCGGCAGTAACGGCAAAACCACGACCAAGGAGATGATCGCCAGCATCCTCCAGGCGGCCTTCGCCGAGGCGGTATTGTCTACGCAGGGTAATTACAACAACGACATCGGCCTGCCCTTGACCCTGCTCCGGCTCAACGCCACTCATCGCGCGGCGATCATCGAGATGGGCATGAATCGTCCCGGTGAAATTGCCTATCTCGCGGGCATCGCCCGTCCCACGGTTGCCGTGGTGACCAATGCACAGCGCGCCCATCTCGCCGGAATGGGTACGCTGCAAGCGATCGCCAGCGAAAAGGGCAGCATCTACAGCGGCCTCGATGAAGACGGCATCGCGGTTTTCAATGCCGACGACCAATGGGCCGATTTGTGGCGCACCCAGAGTCGCGGACTCGGGGTGATGACTTTCGGTCTGGAGCAGGCGGCTGATGTCACTGGCAAGTCCACCCTGCATGGTCTGGATAATCGCCTCAGCGTCTGCGCTCCACAGGGTCGGTTCGAGGTCCTGCTGGCCCTGCCGGGCCAGCACAATGCGCGCAACGCCCTCGCCGCTGCCACTGCCTGTCTGGCGGCCGGCGTCTCGCTGGACGCCGTGCAGGCGGGGCTGGCCAGCTTTCGTGGTCTCCAGGGCCGCCTGCAGCGACGCACTGCCCTGCATGACGCGGTGCTGCTTGACGATACCTATAACGCCAACCCCGACTCGGTGCGCGCCGGCATCGATGTGCTCGCGGCGACGATCGGCAAGAAGGTGCTGGTGCTTGGCGACATGGGTGAGATCGGCGAGATGAGCGCCCAGTTTCACGACGAGATCGGCGGCTACGCCAAGAGCCAGGGAATCGATCGCCTGTTCGCGCTGGGTGAAGCCAGTGCACTTGCCGCTCACAACTTCGGTTCCGGTGGTGAGTACCATACGCATATCGACCAGCTGATCGAAGCATTGACCGCTGAACTCACACCGGAGACGACCGTCCTCGTCAAGGGATCGCGCTTCATGCGCATGGAACGGGTGGCGAACGCCATCAGTGTTCCGGCACCCGAGGGGGGCAAGTAATGCTGCTGCTGTTGACGCAATGGTTGGCACAGGACGTGCGGGCTTTCAATGTGTTCGGGTACATCACCTTGCGCACGGTGCTGGCTGCGATGACCGCGCTGATCATTTCCTTCATTGCCGGACCGCGCGTGATTCGCTGGCTGGCCGCCAAGAAGATCGGCCAGGCGGTGCGGCGCGATGGCCCGCAAACGCACCTGATCAAATCCGGTACGCCGACCATGGGCGGGGCCCTGATCCTGATCGCCATCGTCATTACCACGCTGTTGTGGGGTGACCTCAGCAATCGTTATGTCTGGGTGGTGCTGATCGTGACCGTTGGCTTCGGCGGCATCGGCTGGTACGACGACTGGCAAAAAGTGGTGCATCGCAATCCGCGAGGTCTGCCGGCTCGCTGGAAGTATATCTGGCAATCGGCAATCGGTCTGGTGGTGGCACTCTATCTCGGCCTGACTGCCAGCGGACCGGCACAGCTGGAGCTGATCGTTCCCTTCTTCAAGACCGTTTCCTATCCACTCGGTATCTTCGGCTTCATTGTCCTCAGCTATCTGGTCGTCGTCGGCACCAGCAATGCCGTTAACCTGACCGATGGCCTCGATGGCCTGGCGATCATGCCGACGGTGATGATCGCCAACGCCTTGGCCATCTTCGCCTACGTCGCCGGCAACGCCGTCTATGCCAAGTACCTGTTCCTGCCGTACATCCCGGGCGCTGGTGAACTGGCGATCTTCCTTGGGGCGATGGCAGGTGCCGGGCTCGGTTTCCTGTGGTTCAACGCTTACCCGGCGGAAGTGTTCATGGGGGATGTCGGCGCACTGGCACTGGGTGCAGCGCTCGGCACCGTGGCCATCATCGTCCGCCAGGAGATCGTGCTGGCGATCATGGGTGGCATTTTTGTGGCCGAAACACTGTCGGTGGCTGCCCAGGTTCTCTACTACCGGTGGAGCGGGGGCCGGCGGATTTTCCGCATGGCGCCGCTGCACCACCATTTCGAACTCGGCGGCTGGAAAGAGACGCAGGTAGTCGTCCGCTTCTGGATCATCACCATCATGTTGGTGCTGGTCGGCCTGTCAACCCTGAAGCTGCGCTGACATGGACCTTCAGGGAAAGCGGACACTCGTCGTCGGCCTCGGCGAAAGCGGACTGGCGATGGCCAGGTGGCTGGCGCGGCAGGGCGCGGTCGTCCGCGTCGCCGATAGCCGCGAGATTCCACCACGAACCGCCGCGCTGCGCGCGGCAGTGCCCGCGGCGACCTTGTTTGCCGGCCCGTTTACGCCAGCGACTTTTGCCGGGGCCGAACTGATCGCCATTTCTCCCGGCGTCCCCAGGCAGGAACCGCTGGTTCAGAAGGCGGCAGCGCTTGGCGTCCCGGTGGTGTCCGAGATCGAACTGTTTGCCTGGGGCCTCCGCCAGTGGTCGCCGCAGGCGCGGGTGATTGCAATTACCGGCAGCAATGGCAAGACCACCACCACCGCTCTGACCGGTGTTCTGTGTCGTGCCGCCGGTCGCAGCACGGCGGTTGCCGGCAACATCAGCCCGGCGGCGCTGGACGCCTTGATGAGCGCAATCGACAGCAACGAACTGCCGGCCGTCTGGGTGCTGGAGCTGTCGAGTTTTCAGCTCGAAGCGACGCAGACGCTGGCAGCCGCGGCCGCGACCTTGCTCAATGTCAGCGAGGATCATCTCGATCGCTATGACGGTCTCGAAGAGTACGCCGCCAGCAAGGCGCGCATTTTCCAGGGCAACGGCATCATGGTCCTCAATCGCGACGATGCCCGCAGCCTGGCGGCAGCCCGTGACGGGCGCCAGGTAGTGACCTTCGGTCTCGATCAGCCAGCGCGCCGCTGTGACTACGGGCTGGTCGATGCCTGCATCGTTCGTGGCAGCGACCCGCTCGTCAAGCTCGCCGACATGAAACTCGTCGGGCGCCACAACGCAGCCAACGCGATGGCGGCGCTGGCCTTGTGCGAGGCGATCGGTATCGAGCCGCACTCGGTGTTGCCGGCGCTGACGGCCTTCAGCGGTCTTGCGCATCGCGTCGAGTGGGTCGCCGAAATCAATGGTGTCAGCTACTTCGACGACTCGAAAGGGACCAATGTCGGTGCAACCCTGGCGGCAATTCAAGGCCTCGGTCGCCCCTTGGCGATCATCCTGGGCGGCGACGGCAAGGGCCAGGACTTCTCGCCCCTGAGAACTGCCATCGACCAGCATGCGCGTGCCGCGGCACTGATCGGACGCGATGCTCCATTCATCGCCGCTGCCCTCGAGGGTTGTCGCATCCCCCTGCAATATTGCACCGACATGGTTGCGGCGGTTCGCTGGTGCGCCACGCAAACGCAAGCTGGTGATGCCGTGCTGCTTTCTCCGGCCTGCGCCAGCATGGACATGTATCGTGACTACGCGCATCGTGCCGAAGCATTCGTTGCCGCCGTGCGTGCCATCGAAAGAGAGGCTGCCTGATGTTGGGAACTCTGGACTCGCCGCGCCGCCTGCCGTCGGAAATCGATCTGGCGCTGCTGTGGGGTACCTTGATGCTGCTGGTGATCGGCATGGTCATGGTCTATTCGGCGTCGATGGCGACGGCCGAGGCCGGCCGCCAGACCGGCAATCAGCCGGCGTATTTTCTGGTACGACATGCGGTTTTTCTGATCATCGCGCTGGTCGCCGCCGCTGTCGCCTTTCAGATCCCGCTATCGACCTGGCAAAGATGGTCGCCGTGGCTCTTCGTTGCCGGCTTTGCGTTGCTGGCGCTGGTGCTGATTCCCGGGATTGGCCGCGATGTCAACGGAGCCCGCCGCTGGCTTCCGCTCGGGATCGTCAATCTGCAGCCGTCCGAATTGATGAAGCTGTTTGCGGTCCTTTATGCGGCGGACTACACCGCCCGCAAGATGCCGCACATGCATGATCTCAAAAAAGCCTTCCTGCCTCTGGCCAGCGCGATGGTCGCGGTGGGCATCCTGCTGCTCAAGGAACCCGACTTCGGCGCCTTCGTGGTGATCATCTCGATAGCCATGGGAATTCTTTTCCTCGGGGGGATGCGGGCGCGTCTGTTCGTCATCCTGATCCTCGTCCTGGCCGCCGCCTTCGCCGCGCTGATCATTTTTTCACCTTACCGGCGTGATCGCATCTTTGGTTTCATGGATCCCTGGGCGGACGCCTTTGGTCGCGGCTACCAGCTTTCGCATGCCCTGATTGCCTTCGGGCGGGGCGAGCTGTTCGGCGTCGGCCTCGGCGCAAGCGTCGAGAAGCTGTTCTACCTGCCCGAGGCGCACACCGATTTTCTGCTCGCGGTGATCGCCGAAGAACTCGGTTTTGTCGGCGTTCTGGTGGTCATCGTCTTGTTCGGCCTGCTGATCCAGCGCGCTTTTGCGATCGGTCGTCAGGCAGTGGCCCTTGAGCGTCTGTATTCCGCGCTGGTGGCACAGGGGATTGGCGTCTGGCTGGGGGTGCAGAGTTTCATCAATATGGGCGTGAACATGGGTCTGCTGCCGACCAAGGGACTGACGCTGCCCCTGATGAGTTTTGGCGGTTCAGGCATCCTGGCCAACTGCGTGGCCCTGGCGGTCCTCTTGAGAATCGATTGGGAAAATCGCCAGTTGATGCGCGGAGCCAAGGTATGAGCGGCATGCGTATGCGCAGCCTTGTCGCCTCTACTTTGCCGGGCAGCCCTCGCACCGGAGTTCCGGCATGAGCAGAACCTTGCTGGTCATGGCGGGGGGTACCGGCGGACACGTCTTTCCGGCCCTGGCGGTGGCTGATCTGCTCAAGAGCCGAAACTGGCATGTGGTCTGGATGGGCGCTCCGGATGGCTTGGAAGCGAAGCTCGTTCCCGCGCATGGCTACGAGATGGCCTGGGTTCGTTTTGCCGCCTTGCGCGGCAAGGGGCTGCTGCGCAAACTGCAGCTTCCGTTCCGTCTGTTTGCCGCATGCTGGCAGGCGCGGCGCGAGATTCGCCGGGTCAGACCGGATGTGGTTCTCGGAATGGGCGGTTACGTCAGCTTTCCCGGTGGCCTGATGGCGGCGCTGCTCGGTCGCCCACTGATCATTCATGAACAGAATTCGATCGCCGGTCTGGCCAACCGGGTGCTCGCCAGATTTGCCAAGCGGGTCGCCTGTGGTTTTCCGAATGCGCTGCCGAGTGGCGTCTGGGTCGGCAATCCACTGCGTCCGGAGATGAATCATCTGCCGGCGCCGGCACAGCGATTTGCCGGACGCGAAGCGCCGGTGCATCTGCTGGTCCTCGGCGGCAGCCAGGGTGCCGTTGCGCTGAACGAAATCGTACCCCAGGGTCTGGCCCTGATCGATGCCGAACAGCGGCCGCTGGTGGTGCATCAGGCCGGCGCCAGGCATCTGGCGCAATTGCAGGAAAATTATGCAGCCGCTGCGGTGCAGGCGCACTGCGTCGCTTTCATCGAAGACATGGCTGGCGCCTACGAGTGGGCTGACCTGGTGATCTGTCGTGCTGGTGCACTCACAGTCGCCGAACTGGCTGCCACCGGCGTGGCCAGTGTTCTGATTCCCTTTCCGCACGCGGTGGACGATCATCAGACACTCAATGCAAATTTTCTGTCGCTGGCTGGCGGCGCCATCCTGCTGCCACAGGACCAGATGACACCAGAATCGATCAGCGAACTTTGCAAGTGTCCGCGCAGCCGCTTGCAGGAAATGGCCGAAAGAGCCCGTGAACTGGCCAAACCCGAGGCGACGGCGGAGCTTGCCCGGATGTGCGAGGAGCTGGTCAATTGAAACACAAGGTCAAGAACATCCACTTCGTCGGCATCGGCGGTGCCGGCATGAGCGGTATTGCCGAAGTGCTGGCCAACCTCGGTTTTTCGGTGAGCGGCTCGGACCTGGCCGATAGTTCGACTATCAGGCGCCTCGCTGCTCTCGGCGTGCGCACCGTGGTCGGGCATGCTGCCGCGAATGTCGCTGCCGCGGATGCGGTGGTGATTTCTTCCGCGGTCAAGTCCGACAATCCAGAGGTGATCGCAGCACGCAGCCGCAAGGTACCGGTGGTGCCGCGCGCGCAGATGCTGGCCGAACTGATGCGGCTCAAGCAGGGAATTGCCGTCGCCGGCACGCACGGCAAGACGACGACGACCAGTCTGGTGGCGTCGATTCTCGCCGAGGGCGGCATGGACCCGACTTTCGTCATCGGGGGCCGTCTCAACGCCGCCGGCGCCAATGCCCGTCTGGGATCCGGCGATTTTCTGGTGGCCGAGGCCGATGAGTCCGACGCGTCGTTTCTGTTGCTCTCGCCGGTGATCTCGATCGTCACCAACATCGACGCAGACCACATGGAGACCTATGGTCATGATTTCAGCCGGCTCAAGCAGGCCTTCGTCGATTTTCTGAACCGCCTGCCCTTTTATGGCGTGGCGGTACTCTGTGCTGACGACGCCAACGTCCGTGAAATCATGCCCCTGGTCAGCAAGCAGATCGTCACTTACGGTCTCGATCCTGCGGCCAGTTGCTATGCAGAGAACGTCACCGCGGTCGATGGTCAGATGCGTTTTGATTGTGTGCGCGTCAACGGCAGCGTCAACCGCTTGTCGGTCACGCTCAATCTGCCGGGGAGGCATAACGTCCTGAACGCCCTGGCAGCGATTGCGGTCGCTGGTGAACTGGGTATCGCCGATGCCGCCATCGCCAAGGCATTGACTGAATTCAGAGGAGTCGGTAGACGTTTTCAGCGCTATGGTGAGATTGTCCTGCCGGCTGGCGGGCAATTCACGCTGGTCGACGACTACGGTCATCACCCGGTCGAGATGCGAGCGACGCTCGCGGCTGCGCGTGGTGCTTTCCCCGGTCGTCGCCTGTTGTTGGCTTTTCAGCCGCATCGCTATACCCGGACGCGCGACTGCTTCGACGATTTCGTCAAGGTGCTGGGTGGTGTAGACGCGCTGGTGCTGAGCGAAGTATATGCCGCGGGTGAACAGCCGATCGTTGCTGCCGATGGTCGAGCGCTGGCACGTGCGCTGCGTGTTGCCGGCAAGGTCGAACCGCTGTTCGTCGAGGCCATTGGCGATCTCCCGCAAGCGATCCTCGATGTCGCCCGTGATGGCGATGTGGTGATGACGATGGGCGCCGGCTCGATCGGTTCGGTTCCCGGCAAACTGGCTGCCGCGTAAGGTGAGGGCAATGGACGTCCAGAATTTCGGTAAGGTTGCGGTACTTTTCGGAGGTCGTTCCGCCGAGCGCGAGGTGTCGCTGAACAGCGGCAGCCGCGTGCTGGCGGCTTTGCGGCGGCAGGGCGTTGACGCGCATGCCTTCGATCCGGCAGAGCGCAAGCTCGACGAACTGGCGGCTTTCGAGCGTGCGTTCATCGCGCTGCACGGGCGCTATGGCGAAGATGGCACGATCCAGGGGGTACTCGAACTGATGGGCATTCCCTACACGGGCAGTGGTGTGATGGCCTCGGCGCTGGGGATGGACAAATGGCGCTGCAAGTTGCTCTGGCGTGCCGCAGGTCTGCCGGTGCCGGAATACGCGCTGCTCGATGCTGCCAGCGACCTCGCGCAGCTGGCGGCAGGATTGGGGCTGCCGCTGTTCGTCAAGCCAGCCTGCGAGGGGTCATCGATCGGCATCAGTAAAGTCAAGCGGGTCGGCGATCTGGGGGCAGCCTATGCAGAAGCAGCCAGGCATGATTCGCTGGTGATCGCCGAGCGTGCGATCCTTGGCGGCGAATACACAGTCGCCATCCTCGGCGAGCAGGCGCTGCCGATCATCAAAATCGAGCCGGCTAGCGAGTTCTACGATTACGAAGCCAAATACCTGCGCGACGATACCGCTTACCGTTGCCCTTGCGGTCTCCCGGAGAACCTGGAAAACGAACTTCGCCAGCGGGCACTCGAAGCATTCCGGATCCTTGGCGGCCGCGGCTGGGGGCGGGTCGATTTCCTGATGGACGAGGCAAAGGTATCGGGCGAAAGTCGGGCCTACTTCCTTGAGGTGAACACCTCGCCAGGGATGACCGACCACTCGCTGGTGCCGATGGCTGCGCGTGCTGCCGGCATGAGCTATGACGAACTGGTGGTGCGCGTGCTTGCACTTGCCACCCTGGGATGAGCGATGTGGCACAAACCGCACCTGCTGATGGCTGTCTCGGATCTGCTCTTCCTGGCGGGCACTGCTGCCTTGCTGGTTGCCGCCGTTGTCTGGGGAACGCCGCGCCTGCGTCTGTTTCCTCTGGCCGAATTGCAGGTGATCAACGAATTGCAGGAGGTACAACGCAGCGAAATCGAGCAATCGCTGTCGGAACTGCTGCGTGGCAATTTCTTTACCGTCGATGTGGACGCACTGCGTCGGTCGCTGGAACAATTGGCCTGGGTACGGCGTGCCGAGGTCTGGCGAAAATGGCCGGCACGTCTCGAGGTCCGTATCGAGGAACATCAGGCAGCGGCCTATTGGGGCGATGGGGAGGGGCAGTTGGTCAATACGTATGGCGAACTTTTTCCGGCCTCGCTGTCGCGGGAGCAGGTGCTGCCGCGGCTGAGTGGGCCGATTGGCTCCTCGGGCGAGGTCCTGCGGCATTACGAGGAGTTCGTACAGATCCTGAAACCAAGCGGCCGACTGCCGGCGCAGGTGGCGCTGTCGCCGCGCCTGGCATGGCTCCTGAAACTGGAGGATGGCATGTTGATTGAACTCGGTCGCGAACAGGCAAAGGCGCCGATCCGTATGCGCCTGCAGCGTTTCGTCGACTACTACCCGACCTTGTCGGACGCCCGCCGTGGGCGGCCAATGGCGGTGGATATGCGGTATCCAAACGGTTTCGCATTGCGCTTTCCGGCCAGTGCAGGTCAAGAAGTCAAAGGAAAGAAATGAGCAGGGATAGCAAGGATCTGATCGTTGGACTCGACATCGGCACCTCGAAAATTGTGGCGCTGGTCGCCGAACTCACTCCGGAAGGGCGAGTGAACGTCATCGGCATGGGTTCCCAGGAATCGAAAGGGCTGAAAAAGGGGGTCGTGGTCAACATCGAGGAGACCGTCGCCACTATTTCACGTGTTCTGCAGGAAGTGGAACTGATGGCCGATTGCAAGGTTCGCGACGTGTATACCGGCATCGCCGGCAGTCACATCCGGAGCTTCAACTCGAACGGAATGGTCGCCATCAAGGACAAGGAAGTCACGACGATGGACGTCGAAAGGGTGATCGAGACGGCGCGCGCCATGCCAATCCCTGCCGACCAGGAAATCCTGCACATTCTGACGCAGGAATTCATCATCGACGACCAGGATGGCATCCGCGAGCCGATCGGCATGAGCGGCTTTCGCCTTGAGGTGAAAGTGCACATCGTTACCGGTGCGGTTTCGGCGGCTCAGAATATCGTCAAATGCGTTCGCCGCTGTGGGCTGGAGGTGAACGATCTGGTGCTGCAACCGCTTGCCTCCAGCTGTGCCGTCCTCTCGGAAGACGAAAAGGATCTCGGGATCTGCCTGATCGACATCGGCGGTGGCACCACCGATCTGGCGGTGTGGACACAGGGAGCCATTCGTCACACTTCGATCATTCCGATCGCCGGTGACCAGATCACCAACGACATCGCGATGGCGCTGCGTACGCCAACACGCGAGGCCGAGGACATCAAACGCAAGTATGGTTGTGCGCTTGCCCATCTCGCGGACCCGGCAGACGTCCTCGACGTTGCCGGTGTGGACGACCGTCCTTCACGCAAGCTGTCGCGCCGGGCGTTGGCGGATGTCATTCAGCCACGCGTCGAGGAACTGTACGAATTGATTCAGGCGGAACTTCGTCGCTCCGGTTTCGAGGACGTTTTGTCTTCCGGCATCGTGCTGACCGGCGGCGCTTCGGTGATGCCAGGGATGATCGAGCTTGGCGAAGAAATTTTCCATATGCCGGTCCGGCTGGGCGTACCCAAGTATCAGGGTGCCCTCTCCGACGTGGTGCAGAGCCCCCGCTTTGCGACCGCTTGTGGATTGCTGCTGGAAGCACAGACGCAACGCAAGCGTGGCTTGAAGGTACGGGAAACCCGCGATGTCAAACAGGTCTTCGGCCGCATGAAGTCGTGGTTCGAAAAGAATTTCTGATCGGATCGTGGACCAGAATTACCGGTTTTTTACAAGTTTATTGATTTTTTATTTTTGCAGAGGAGACGACCATGTTTGAAATCATCGACAAGGAAGAAGGCGAACGGGATACCGTCATCAAGGTGATCGGGATCGGTGGTGCCGGTGGCAACGCCGTCGATCACATGATCCGCGAGGGTGTCAATGGCGTGGACTTCATCACCGCCAATACCGATTCCCAGGCGCTCGGCCGCAGTATTGCCGTTCACAAGCTGCAACTAGGCAAGACCGGCCTCGGCGCTGGTGCCAAGCCCGAAGCCGGGCGTAGCGCTGCGATCGAGGAGCGCGAAGCCATCGTCGAGTCGCTCAGAGGTGCGCACATGGTATTCATCACCGCCGGCATGGGGGGCGGAACGGGTACCGGTGCCGCGCCGATCGTTGCCGAAGTGGCCCGCGAACTCGGGGTGCTGACCGTCGCCGTGGTCACCAAGCCCTTCGGTTTCGAAGGCAAGCGCCTGAAAGTGGCGGACGTCGGGATTGCCGAACTGCAGAAGCATGTCGATTCACTGATCGTCATCCTCAATGACAAACTGATGGACGTTCTCGGTGATGATGTTTCCATGGATGACGCCTTCAAGGCCGCCGATAACGTCTTGCGTAACGCCGTCGGCGGCATTGCCGAAATCATCAACTTCCCGGGACTGGTCAACGTCGACTTCGAGGACGTACGGACGGTCATGGGCGAGATGGGAATGGCCATGATGGGCTCTGCGAACGCTGCGGGTGTCGACCGGGCGCGAATTGCTGCCGAACGCGCCGTTTCGTCGCCGCTTCTCGAAGGTGTCAACCTGTCCGGCGCCAAGGGTGTGCTGGTGAATATCACCGCCACGCGTTCCCTGAAAATGAAGGAAGTCAATGAAGTGATGACCACCGTTCGCGCCTTTGCGGCTGACGACGCGCACATCATCTTCGGCGCAGTGTATGACGAAAATATGGGCGAGGACATCCGGGTGACGGTGGTGGCCACCGGTCTTGGCCAGGCACAGGCCAAACGCTTCGAAGTGATCAACAGCTCGATCAACCAGGGCACCGGTACCGACGGCCGTTTCGCGCATGGTCCGAACATTGACTACTCGTCGCTCGATCAGGTTCCGGCGATCGTCCGCAAGGGGCGCAGTGCAACCGTCGAAGCGCTGGCCAATAGCGGTGTCGATCGCTACGATATTCCGGCCTTTCTGAGGAAACAGGCGGACTAGGCCTGGCAAGTGGTCGTCACTCTCCTGTGGGGATTGGCGGGTTCCTGGGCCGGCCAGCCTGTGCTAGAATCCGCCAATTCCACCGTTATTTCAGACAGATGTTAAAGCAGCGAACTCTCAAGTCGGTGGTCCGCGCCGCAGGCGTTGGTCTGCATTCCGGCGTCAAGGTGAACATCAGCTTGCGTCCGGCCGCTTCCGGGACAGGTATCGTCTTTCGGCGAATTGATCTCGATCCGGTGCTTGACCTGCCAGCGTCGGCCTTGCTCGTCGGCGACACGCGCATGTGCTCGTGCCTGGAGCGTAACGGCGCCAAGGTCGGGACCATCGAACACCTGATGTCGGCTTTCGCGGGCCTGGGGGTCGACAACGCCTTCGTCGACCTCGATGCCGCCGAAGTACCGATCCTCGATGGCTCGGCCTCGCCGTTTGTCTTCCTGATTCAGTCGGTCGGAATTGAAGAACAGCCGGTCGCCAAGCGCTTCATCCGGATCAAACGTCCGATCGAAGTCCGCGAAATGGACTCCTCCGGCGAAAAGTGGGCACGCCTCGAACCATACGATGGTTTCCGCCTGTCTTTCTCGATCGGTTTCAACCATCCGGCAATCGATCGCACCGGTCAGCAGGTGACCATCGATTTTGCCGAGCACTCGTATGTCCGTGAAGTGGCGCGGGCGCGTACCTTCGGTTTCATGCAGGAGGTCGAGTGGCTGCACGAAAACGGTCTCGCACAAGGCGGGGGCCTGGAAAACGCCGTCGTCCTTGACGAGTATCGCGTGCTGAACGCGGATGGTCTGCGCTACAGCGATGAATTCGTCAAGCACAAGGTACTCGATGCGATCGGCGACCTCTACCTGCTCGGCCACCCCTTGCTGGCTTCATTCAGCGCTCATAAATCCGGGCATGCGCTGAACAATGCGCTGGCCCGGGCACTCCTGGCCACCCCGGCGGCATGGGAGTACGTCAGCTTCGAAAATCGCGAACTGGCACCAGCGACCGTCTCCCGCTGGCTGACCTTGCCGGCTTTCTGAATACATGTGGTTGTTGCGTCTGCTGGGGGTATTGACGGTACTCACCGTCGCCGGCGGCGTGCTGGCCTTCCTTTTCACTCGGGACGCGCGCTATCTGCAGTTTTCCTGGCGCCTGTTTCGCTATTCGCTGATCGTTGCACTGCTGATTTTCGCGCTGCTGATCCTCGAACGGGTTGCCGTCATTCCTGTCTAGCTGAATGCGCCAGCAGGTTTTCGACCGCCGTGCGCAATGCCGATGCCGGCAGCGCATCGCGCAATGCCGTCAATTCCTGGCTGGTCCTGGTGCTGAGTGGCTTCTGCGTCGGCGCAGGGGTCGCGGCACGCTCTGGCCGGGCCTGTACCTTGACCTGCACGCTGGTGCATTCGAGCCCCCGCTTCGACAGTTCGTCGGCGAGCGTTGGCGCCATCTGGCGCAGCTTGGTGGCCACTGCGCCATTGCTGGCGTGAATCACCACGACTCGCGACTTGTAATTGGCCACGCAACTGGCCTCGCCCAGATGTGCCGGAACGATCTCCTGGTAGAGACCTTCCAGCTTGACCAGGAGTCGCGCGTGCGCCAGCACCTTGCCGGCGCCCTCGGTTCCTTCAAGATAATTCAGCAGTAAGTCTGCCATCAGCTTTCCTGGTTAGGGTTTGCAGGATACGCCAGACAGCTGTGGGACGTCCACTGACAGCGATTCGATGGTGGGTGCATGCGCGCCATCCAGATGCCAATCGCCCGCCTACCGGGAAACCGCCAGGATGCGCTCAGGCGCAGCAATACCGGCATCGGGCAAAAACAAGCGATATAATCCCCGTCATGGCTGTACATCCCCTTCTTTTGCAGCAATTTCCGCTACTTAACTCGCTTCCTGCAGATCAGCTGGAACGACTTGCCGGTCAGGCCAGTACCCAGACCTTCGCCAAACGAGAGGTGGTGCTGCCTAAATCGAGTGCTCCTCGCAACCTCTGCTTCCTGGTCAATGGGCGCCTTCAGGCAATTGACTTTACCCTCGACGGCAGGGAAGTCGGCCTCTATTTCATCGACCCAGGCGACTATTTTGCCGAGTTGGCCCTGATCGACGGTCAGACGCAGCCGGAACTGGTGATCTCCAATAGCGCATCCCAGGTGGTGTTTGTACCGGGAGCCGAGATTCGGCCCTTGCTGTTCTCAACGCCTTCGATGGCCGAGGCACTGTGTCGGCGCTTGGCACAAAGAGTGCGCATCCAGGTGAACCATCGCCAGATTCTGGGTTTGAACAATCCCTTGCAACGCATCTGCGCGCATCTGGAACTCCTGACCATGGGTAGTGATGGCAACCGGCGCATTCTCAAGGCACCTACGCACCAGGAGATCGCCATCATGGTGAGTTTGACCCGTGAAACCGTCACGCGCACTTTTCAGGTGCTGCAAACCAAGGGGGTGCTGACCAGGGAAGGAGAAGACCTGCTGGTGGATTCCGCCAAATTGTCTGAACTGGCGACCAGTCGTGCGGGCAGCGGCAGCGATTGACAGCAGTGCGCATCGGCGCCCGGTGGCGAAGGGCTGCCTCATCCTGCTACTTTGCCTGGCATAAAATTTGCTGTGCAAGAGAATCTATTTCGAAAGGCGCACGATGGAAATTACTTCTGCGACAGCCGTCACCAATCTGGCATCGACAGCCATCACGGCTCCCAAGAACAACTCCAGCGCGGCAAATTTTGCCGACCTGCTTGTGGATACGGTCAAATTTGCCGAAAGAAAGGAGGCAAAAGAGGCCAGCTTCGTTTCCGGGCGTCTCGGCGTCGACCTGAATTCCAACGGTGTCCCGTTGCGAATGGTGTACCTCGACGAGCAAGGGAACAGATTGACTGCCTCGGCCTTCTCCGCAGAGAGCATCCTGCGCAATACGCAGCAGCTTGGAATCAGCCTTGGTGATCTCAAGGATCTCGGCAGGCAACTCGATGCCGCAGGCATTGGCTACAAGCCCTATGATCTGTACAAGGGAACCGGTTCGGACCATGGGATCGATTTCGATGACCTGATTGCCGGTGGGCTGGGAACCGCCTATGACTGGACTCGGGACGCCAATGTTGCCGCCAAGGGCCCGGGCGCTCTCCAGAGACTCGAAGAGGCAGCCGCCCTGGCAAAGTCACTCAATCTCACGGCCCACGCCGAAGTGACGAAAAACCAGGGTATCGACCCGACTCGCTTCACAACACAGGCGGCAACAGGAGCATCGCCGCGTCACTATGTGATGTTCAATGGCAGCGTCGCCGCCTGGTATGGCAGCAGTGAACAGGCAAACCAGGCAAGTCAACTCTATGGCGGCAGCGTCACCGACATTGCTTCCCAGGCAAGCGCGAATGCCAGCGTCGGCATTCGCGCTCGCAACTCAAGTTCCAGCACCACCGCCAGCCACAGTGAAGCCACTCAAGCGACTACATCAGCAAGCGCAGCGGACCAGTTGCAAGCCCTGATCAATACCATCCGCGGCAGCGGTGTAGCCGCCAACGTCAATCCGCTACTACAAGTGCTTGGCAACTGGCTCCGCTGACTCCGCGCGGAAGTCCGCATTCTTTCCGCGGATCATCCTGGCAGATATCTTCACCCTTCAGGCCGGCCGAAATACTCGTACCCCGAGAATCACGCCGCCGATCAGCAAGACGATACCGATCAGTGCCGTGCTGCCGGGTAGCGCGCCTCGCCAGATGAAGGCATAGGCAAAAGCGGCGAGCGTTTCGAAAACGATCAACTGGCCGGTGAGAGCGGTCGGCAGCAGCTTGCTGGCACGATTCCAGAGCAGCGTACCAAGCCAAGACGCGCACAGTCCCAGGGTCAGCATCAGGCCAACATAGCGTAGCGCTTGTGGTCCGAGTGGATAGTCGAAACTGCTCGACCCATGCAAGTACAGGCCGGCACCAGCCATGCCGATGACCGCCAGCGGCAGCGTCGCCAGGCCCTGGGCGATCGCCCAGGTACCGGAAGCGAGCGCCGGTCGCTGGCGCAGCCAGCGGGAATTGCGTACCGGGTACCAGGTCCAGGCAAGTACTGCAGCGATGGCGAGCAGCGCTCCCAGGAGATGGTCATGGTGGCTGCGCTGGCCATCGAGCAGCGCCATCTCATGCTGGTTCACCAGCGCGATGCCGCTCGCGATCACCGCCAGCGAAGGCAGCAGGCGACGCCAGGGTAGGGCTTCGGCACCGAAGTTGGCGACAAGCGCAATGACGATCGGCAGCGTGCCGATGAGCATCGTCGGCAAGGGGGCTCCGGCGAGCTGGATCGCCGCCGAGAGAAAAAGGTAGTAGAGGAGGTTTCCGACCAGCGCCAGTTCGCAAGCCATCCGCCAGTCCTGCCGCTGCAATTGTTGCAGGCGCGGCAGGTCGGTCCAGGCGAGCAGCAGCGCGATGATTCCGAAACCGAGGTAGCGACCGAAGGAAAGCATTGCCGGTGGATAGTCGGGCAGCATCAGGGGAACGACAAACACCAGCCCCCACAGCAGACCGGCGCCGAGTGCGCAGGCTACGCCCTCGACAAGGGCGCGGTGGACCAGCAACTCTGGTTGCACCCGGTCAGTGGCGGAAGATCGGCGCCTTCGGCAGTGGCGGCCACTCGATGGCGTCCAGCATGTTCTTGACCAACAGACCCAGTTCTGTATCGCCGACGATCGACAGCTCGCGGTTGAAGAATAGCGTGTCCGGATCTTCCTGGCGCACCAGCAGTTGCAGAAAAGCCGAAAGGTTGGCGCGAAAGCACAGATCCGGCACTTCCGGAACCTTGAACAGCGGCCGGAAAATGCCTTTGTAATAGTTGAAAGATGCCTGCCCACCGACGTCGAGGACTTCGATGACGAAGCAGCGCCCTTCGAGTTGCGCCAGATTGTCCGCGGGGAGCACCCCAAGCTTGGCCGCAGCGTTGAGCGCCGTTGCCAGCGCCAGCGAGTGTGGCCATTGCGGCAGGTGTGCGCCGATCGCCGAGACCAGGATCGGCAGCCTGAAACGGGGAATCGAAAAACCATTGTTCATATACAGCTTCCTTGCCGTGCTGCGACAGTAGTCTGCTGCACGATGCCGGGTTTGCCAAACCAGTAACCGTTGACCAGCCCTTCGCATGCCCAGCCGACGGGATCGGGTTCGACTGCCTGCGAATGGCGTGCACTGTCGAAAGCGGTGATGATCGCTGCCATGGTCTGCGGCTGCGGACTGATGCGGATGACCTCGACGCCCATCGCCAGCAGTTCGGGGATCTGCGCCAACAGGTTGTAGGTCTGTGCCGACATCGTCTGAATGCCGTTGATGGCCAGAAACGGCTGCCCTTCACGGGTGCGCAGCGTGATTCCTTCGGGGTGGTCGAGACACTTGAACTGGCAGTCGTCCTTGTTGAGGTGATAGCGACGTGCGGTGAAACAGCGTGCCGAGTAGGCGAGCGGCAGTTTGCCGAAAACGAAGACCTCGGTCTCGACACCAGCCGGGCGACTGCGATGCAGCGCTTCGATCAGCCGACGGTCACCCTCCAGCGGCGGCAGCCAGCGGCGCATCCCGTAGCGGGCAAAAGTGGCCAGCGTCACTTCGTTGTAGATGTTCAGATGGGGGCCGGCGACAAAAGGCCTGCCGGCGGCGATGTTCACCGCGCCGAGGTCGTTGGCCTCGAACTGGCAGCGCGGAATTTCGCTGAGTTCGTCCAGCAGACGACGCAGCGCCTTCAGATCGCTTTCCGATTCGAGCAGTGCCTGTGCCGAAATGACCACTTCCTTGCCGGCGTCACTGAGGTCGCGTGCCAGTCCCAGCCAGTCGGCGACGCGGAGTTGCTGGCGGCGTGAGCAAACCACTTCGCCGACATAGAGGATGTCGATCGCCGGATTCTGCGCCATTTCGGCATAGAACTCGAAGACCTCGTGTTTCGGCCAGAAGTAGAGCAGTGGTCCGAGAGCGAGTTTCATTGTGCCTCCCTATCGCCACGGGCGGTTATAGGCGCCGAGTGTCACCTGGCTGCCCTCGGCGACGCGTGCCAGTTCAGCCTGCCACTCTGGCTTGACATGAAAGTGCCGCGCGTCCCTGGCGAGTTCGTCGAGCGCCGCGCGCAAAGCGCGGGTGACCTGCGCGACATAGGCCGGGCTGCGCTGCCGTCCTTCGACCTTGATCGCCGCGACGCCGATACTGGCGATCTTCGGCAGAATTTCCAGGACATTGAGGCTGGTCGGTTCTTCGAGTGCGTAGTAGGTTTCGCCGTCCACCTCGAAGCGCCCCTTGCACAGTGTCGGGTAACCGGCAGGCTCGTCGTCGCCGAAGCTGTCGATCAGGATACCGTTCAGGCGGGTCGTCATCTGTCCCGGCGAGCGGTCCCACTGCACGTACTTTGCCGGCGAACACGCGCCGACGGTATTCGGCGATTCGCCGGTAGCGTACGAAGACAGCCAGCAGCGCCCCTCGTTCATCACGCACAGGCTGCCGAATCCGAATACCTCGATCTCCACCGGCGTGTTGCGGATCACCATCTCGACCTGCGCCAGCGTCAGCACGCGCGGCAGCACCGCGCGCCGGATGCCGAACTCGCGGTGGGCAAAATTGACCGCCTCGTAGCTGCTTGCCGAGCCCTGCACCGAGAGGTGCAGACGCAGGCCAGGGTGACGCCTGCTGGCGTAGTCGAGCAAGCCGACGTCGGCCAGGATCACCGCATCGACGCCGAGTCCGGCCGCACCATCGACGGCATGCTGCCAGTCGGCGGCGCGTCCGGGCTGAGCGAAGGTATTGATCGCCATCAGCACGCCGCGGCCTCGCGACTGCGCGTAACGGATGCCTTCGAGCATGGCTTTCTGATCGAAGTTGAGGCCGGCGAAATTACGCGCATTGGTGTCGTTGCGGTAACCGAGATAAACCGCGTCGGCACCGTAATCGACCGCCGCCTTGAGCGCCGGCAGGCTGCCGGCGGGACAAATCAGTTGGGGAATTTTCTGGCGCGGCATGCGAACCCTCGTCGAGCGAAATACGCAGTATAGGCATGCCTGGAATGCAGCACTTGATTCTCGTCAATTTGCCGCCGATTGCTCCTGCAAGCGAGCAATCAGAGTTTCCTGCCACCTTCCGGCATGACGATGTTGACTTCCAGCACTTCGAAATTTCCCTGTTTTTCCAACGACACCTTGATGTCTTCAGGGTTGACCGACACGTACTTCGCGATGACGGACATCAGCTCCTGTTGCAAGGCCGGCAGGAAATCCGGCGTGCTGATGCTGCCATTGCGCTCGTGGGCAATGATCAGCTGCAGGCGTTCCCTGGCAATCGCTGCCGTCTTGGGTTTGCTGCCGAAGATCAGGGAGAACAGGGACATGCTCATCTACCCCCGAACAGTCGCTTCAAGAGACCTGGCTTCTCATAGTCGACGAAACGCAGGGGGATGGTCTCGCCGAGAAAGCGGCCAACCACGTCGAGGTACGCGCCGGCGACGTCAGTATCCGTCAGATGGATCACTGGGGTGCCCGCGTTCGATGACTGCAGCACCGCTTCGGATTCGGGAATGACGCCGATGATCGGCACGCGCAGGATCTCCTGCACATCCTTGAAGGACAGCATCTCACCTTCCATGACGCGCTTCGGCGAATAGCGGGTGATCAGCAGGTGTTCCTTGACGGGCTCGCCACCGAGCAGGGCGCGCCGCGATTTGGCCTGGATGATCCCGAGGATACGATCGGAGTCGCGCACCGAGGAAACCTCCGGGTTGCTGACTACCAGTGCTTCGTCGGCAAAGGTCAGAGCCATCACCGCACCACGCTCGATCCCTGCCGGTGAATCACAGACGACGTAATCGAAGCCCATGTGTTCGAGCTCCTTGAGAACCTTTTCCACGCCTTCTTCGGTCAGCGCATCCTTGTCGCGGGTCTGCGAAGCAGGCAGCACGAAGAGATTGCCGTTATCGCAGTGCTTGTCCTTGATCAATGCCTGGGTAAGTGTCGATTCGCCATGGAGGACATTGACCAGGTCATAGACGACGCGGCGTTCACAGCCCATGATCAGGTCGAGGTTGCGCAGGCCGACGTCAAAATCGATGACGGCAGTCTTGTATCCACGCAGGGCGAGGCCCGAAGCGAAGCTGGCGCTGGTGGTGGTTTTGCCGACTCCACCCTTGCCGGACGTTACGACGACGATACGTGTCACGGATTTTTCCCCGCAAGTGAAAGAAAAGATTCTACCCGCAGAATGAGTATTCTGTTACCTGGCTCTACAGGTTGCCGGAGCTTGGCCGCGCGCGTCATCGCCGCTAGTCGATCCGCAATGCTTCGACGATCAGGGTGCTCGCTTCTTCACCAGGCTTTTGCGAGCGCCTGATCTGCACCGGTTTCTCGGCCAGCTCGACCGGAACCCCGCCATCGAAGGTCCGGTACAACCCGGCCACCGAAACCAGTTCGGCATCGAAGCGGGTGCAGAAAATTCGTGCCCCGGCAGCACCGCTGGCACCGGCAAGTGCGCGACCATGCAGGGGCGCGTAGATGTGAATGTGGCCATCGGCAATGACCTCGGCGCCGGCATTGACCGCTGCCAGAACCACCAGGTCGCCGCCACGTGCATAGACCTGCTGTCCCGAACGCAATGGCCGGTCGATGAACAGCGCTGGCGCGCTCGCGGCTGCGGGCGTCGGTGGTGGCGCTTTGGGGGCTGGCTCGGTGACGGGCGGTGGTGGTGCGGCCGTATTGTCGTGCACAGGGATCGCACGTTCGCCGGCAGCGTAGGTCGGCAAGCCGGCAAAGGCCGCGCTGTAGCGGAGTTCTTCGCTTCCGCCACGTACGCCAATGACGTTCAGTCCGTGTGCCTTCAGCACCTGTTTGACGCGCCGCCAGTCGGCCTCGGGTACATCGGCGAGTTGCGCCAGTTCGAGCAATGCGGCGTCACCGTCGAAAAAGTCATCATCACCGAAGAGCCTGCTGGCCGCTTCGGCTAGTGCTTCCGGCTGCAGGGTGCGCAGAGTGACCACGACCACCGGTAACGTGGTTCCCTTGAACTCGATCAGTTGGATTGTCTTGTTTGTTCGCTGCATGGCGCCGTCAGGGAGGTGAATGGAAAAGATCGCGTCAGCCAGCGGCTGGAGAAGCGGCGAAGTCTAGCCGAATCGGCAACAAAGCGAAATACGCCGGCGGGCTTCATTCGGTTGCTGGGAAGCTGCATGCGCTGGATCGACAGGCCACCAGATCGCGCGTTCAAGGCCAGGCCCTGGCTCCCCAGATCATGCGACGGGCGACAAAGTGGCGTAGCGGTGGCAGCAGGTCAAGGGTCAGCAGCCCCAGCCCACGCACCACCCGCAGTGGCCCCAGATCGTTGGAAAAGAGGCGGACCAGGCCATCGGTAAACGCCATGCTAGCGCTGCGGTCGATGCGCCGGCGTCGGGCGTAGGTGGCCAGGGTGCTTGCCTCGCCGGCGTCGCTGCTGATGTTGGTGCGCAAGGTTTCGGCCAGTTCCCAGGCATCACGCAGGCCGAGGTTGAAGCCCTGTCCGGAGACCGGGTGCAGGCTTTGCGCGGCATTGCCGATCCACACCTGTCGGGGAGCGCTGAGCTGTTGGCGGATGCGCAGCGCGAGCGGAAAGCTGGCGCGTGAGCCGCTGCCTACGAAATCGACGTGACCGCCAAAGGGTGCGCGCAGGGCAGCGAGAAAGTGTTCTTCGTCGAGCTGAAGCAACTCGCTGGCCTTTTCGGGCGGCACGCTGAACACCACTGCGTAGTCCTGACCCAAGGGTAGCAAGGCGAGAGGGCCGTCAGGAGTGAAACGTTCCCATGCCCGACGAACGTGCGCAGCGAGCGGGCGGACTTCGGCAACGACGGCATGCTGCCGGTAATCGTACACCCTGACGTCGGGATCGTTGCCGGGAGTGCCCTCGGCATGGACGACGAGGCGTGCAGAGATGCAGCGCGGGCCGCCGTCGCTACCACCGTCCAGCGTGATCTCGGCGGCTTCCCTAGCGAGGCGGATGGCGATGACTGCGCATTCGTTCAGTAGCCGTGAAGATTCGATGCGGGCATCCAGGTTGGCCGCCAGATCACGGTAACGCATCACGTAGCCCAGTGCTGGAATGTCGTAGTCCGCCGCGTCGATGAGCGTGCGGCCAAAGCCGCTGCGTTGCGAGACGTGGATGGTCTCGATCGGCGTGCCGGCGTTGACATTCCATGCTCCGAGGTTTTCGAGAAGTTGCCTGGTTCCGTACGATAGAGCCAGCGCCCGCGGGTCACTGGCCCAGGCGCCGCGCCGGCGGCTGTCGATCAGCAACACACTGAACGGGCCACCGGCCAGCGCCAGCGCCAGCGTCATGCCGACCGGACCGGCGCCGACGATGGCAATATCGACCGCATCGATGGTCTCAGTCATGGCGCATCACTTCTTCGATTTCGGCGACCGATTTTGGCGCACTGCTGTAGACCATGCAGCCGTCGGTAGTCAGCAGCAGATCGTCTTCGATGCGCACACCGATGCCATGCAGAGATTTCGGGACATTCGCTGCGGGACGCAGGTACAGGCCGGGTTCGACGGTCAGGGTCATGCCTGCACTCAGGCTCACCCAGTCCTCTTCCGCAGTGCTCTTGCGGTACTCGCCGACGTCGTGGACGTCGAGACCCAGCCAGTGGCCGGTACGGTGCATATACCAGGGTTTGTACGCGGCACTCTCGATGGCGCCGTCGACACTGCCGGTGAGCAGCTTGAGGTCGATCAGGCCTTGTGTGAGAACGCGCAGCGCCGCCTGGTGATAATCCATGAACGATACCCCGGGACGCACCGCGGCAATCGCTGCCTGCTGGGCGGCGAGGACGATTTCGTAAACTTCGCGTTGCGCCGCGCTGAAGCGACCGCTGACCGGGAAGGTCCGGGTAATGTCAGATGCGTACCCGGAAAGCTCGCAACCAGCATCGATCAGTACCAGCGAATGCGCGGCCAGCAAGCGGTTGTTTTCGACATAGTGGAGGATGCAGGCATTGCTTCCGCCGGCGACGATCGGGGTGTAGGCGTGTCCGTCGGCACCGCGGCGGCGGAATTCGTAGCTCAGTTCGGCTTCCAGTTCGTATTCCGCCATGCCTGGCCGGCAGGCGCGCATGGCGCAGGCGTGGCCGGCCGAAGCGATGTCGGCGGCGCGGCGCATGCAGTCGATTTCGTGGGCGTCCTTGATCAGTCGCATCTGGTCGAGCAAGTTGCGCAGATCACGGATTTCGCCGGGTGCGCGTGTGCCGCTGCGACTCTCGGCGCGAACCGAATTCAGAGCATTGGCAATGCGGCGGTCCCAATCGGCGTCGTGGCCGAGCGAGTGCCAGAGGACGCTACGGTTGGCGATCAACTCGGGCAGTTTCTGTTCGAGACTGGCAATCGGATGCGCTTCGGAAAAGCCGAAGGCCTCGGCAGCGGTTTGTGGTCCGTAGCGGAAGCCGTCCCAGACTTCGCGCTCATCGTTCTTCTCGCGGCAGAAGAGGATCGACCGGGCTTGCTTGCCGCCAAGCAGCACGATCACTGCCTCGGGCTCGGGAAAGCCGCTCAGATACCAGAAATAGCTGTCGAAACGATACGGGTAATGCGCATCGCGGTTGCGCAGACGCTCGGGTGCGGTGGGAATGACGGCGACGCCATCACCGAGGCGAGCCAGAAGCTGCTGGCGGCGATCAGAGTAGGGTTGGTGATGCATGCGCTTCTGCAAGCTCCATATCGAGTTCGGCGAGACGTTCGCGGGTGCCGACGTCGACCCAGCGGCCGTGGTGTCGTTCGCCGCGGATGACTCCCCGGGCAATGCCGTCATCGAGCAGCGGGCGTAGCTTCATCGCCGCGCCGGCGGGGACGGCGGCAAAGAAATCCGGCCAGAAGACACCAATGCCGGCGTAGGTCAGGGCATCTCCGGGCGTGTCGGCAGCACTCAGCAAGGTCTCACCGGCGAGGCGGAAATCGCCCTCGGGGTGGTGCGGCGGGTTGTCGACCAGCAGCAGGTGGGCACGGCACTGGTCGAGCGCTTGCGCCGCCAGGTGGGCGCGAGCGAAATCCCAGTCACACCAGATGTCGCCGTTGACTACCAGAAACGGTTGTTCACCGAGCAGTGGCAGTGCGGCGGCGATGCCGCCAGCGGTTTCCAGGGCTCCGGCTGGTTCGCGCGAGTAAGCGATGCTGAGGCCAAAGGCGCTGCCGTCGCCGAGCGCCGCTTCGATTTGCTCGCCTAGGTGGGCGTGGTTGATCACCACCTCGCGCCAGCCGGCTGCCGCCAGGCGGTGCAGGTGCCAGACGATCAGCGCCTTGCCACCGGCACGCAGCAGTGGTTTTGGCGTCGTGTCGGTGAGTGGCCGCAGGCGCTCACCGCGACCGGCAGCGAGAATCATCGCTTTCATCAGAAGGTGTAAGCGACGTCGGCTGTTCGCTTCTCGAGCGTGTCGAGCAGGCGCGCGAGAGCTCGCAATTCGCCATAGCGCTCGCAGGCTCGGCGTAGATGGCGCATCACCAGCGGCATGTCCTTGAGGTAATCCTGCTTGCCGTCACGGTGGCAGAGGCGGGCGAAAATACCCAGCACCTTGAGCTGGCGCTGTGCGCCCATCCATTCGTAGTCGCGGTAGAAGTCATGGAAGTCGGCGTGCACCGGCAGCCCGGCCTGGCGCGCTGCTTCCCAGTAGCGGATCAGGAAATCGAGTTCCTGTTCTTCTGGCCACTCGATGTAGGCGTCGCGATAGAGCGAGACGAGATCGTAGGTCACCGGACCATGGACGGCATCCTGGAAGTCCAGGATGCCTGGGTTGGCCGGGAAACTTCCGCCAATGACCATCAGATTGCGCGAATGGTAGTCGCGATGGACGAAAACTTGTGGCTGTCGCAGATTGTTGGCGAGCAGCGCGGCAAAAACTGCGTCAAGCGTGCTCTGCATTCCGGCATCCAGGGTCAGGCCAAGATGCCGGCCCAGATACCATTCGGGAAAGAGCGCGAGTTCGCGGCTGAGCAGGCTGTGGTCATACTCGGGAAGGACTCCGGGCCGGCTGGCCAACTGTATCGCCACGAGAGCGCTGTTGGCGTCGCGATAGAGTTGGGGCGCTGTCTTCCTGTCCTGCAGGGCGCTCAGGTAGGTGGTACTGCCGAGGTCAGAAAGCAGCAGAAAACCCTGCGCAAGATCGTGGGCGATGACTTCGGGGACATGTGCACCCGCCTCGTGAAACAGCGAAGCGATATGCACGAAGGGATGGCAGTCTTCTTTTTCGGGCGGCGCGTCCATGACGATCCGCGTGCTCTGATCCGGCAGCGTGACGCGAAAGTAGCGCCTGAAGCTGGCGTCGGCCGAGGCGGGTTCGATACGGATCTCGGCGACAGGGAATTCCGGTTCGAAAAGGGTTTGCACCCAGTCACGGAGCAATGCAGTACGCGGCATGCCGTTTCTCCTTGGCGTGGAAGTGTCGCGTCAGCGACTCACGAATCTTCCCTCGACAATGGCAGAGGGCTTGGGGGTTGGGGGTTGGGGGTAGGATAAAGGCATGAATTTCGTGATTGCAGGGTGCCTGGAAAAATCATGTCCGTTGGACGATGATGTTAAAATGAATGGATTTTATCATCCGATCGGTGCCGCAAAGCGCCTTCCGAAAGAACAACCTGACGTATCCTTTACCGACCACTCCGGAATGACCTTTCCTTCTCGGCGCAAGCCGCTGACCCTGATCTTCTGCTGCAGTGTGGTCGGCACACTTGCTGCAAGCTTTGCTGGCCAGGTACGGGGGCAGAGTTCGGTACCGTTCCGGGTCGATCCAGTCCTGCTCGGTTTGCCGCCGGTGAAGCCGGTTGCCAGACCGGTCGCGGTACCTTCTGACCCGCCTGCTGCAGAGGCCAGGTCTGTGCAGGCACCAGTAGTCGAGACACGGCCGATGCCGGAACCTCCTGCCCCGACGCCGCAGGCCGAGGCCGAACTGCGCAAGTCGCCGGAAGAAAGAGCCGCCGCGAACGTCGAGACACGGCCGATGCCGGAACCGCCTGCCCCGGCGCCGCAGGCCGGGGCCGAACTGCGCAAATCGCCGGCAGAAAGAGCTGCCGCGAACGTCGAGACACGGCCGATGCCGGAACCGCCTGCCCCGGCGCCGCAGGCCGAGGCCGAACTGCGCAAATCGCCGGCAGAAAGAGCTGCCGCGAACGTCCCGGTTGCGGCAGAGATCGCTTCGCCAGTGGACAGTGCGCCGACGACGGCGGCGAAGCCTCTCGTGTCTGCGGTGCCCTCGCGAGCCGGGTCCTCACGCCTTGCTTCCTCGCCGGCTGAGCCGGTGCCCGAGGCTGGATCGCTGTCATTACGGATGGCACCGGAGATGCTGCCGCCAGCGTCGGAGAGCAAGGTGCCACGACCGGTTTTCCTGAGCGCCCAGCGAATCTCGGGTGTCGTGGACCGCGAGGTGGTGGCCGAAGAGAACGCGGAATTGCGCAAGGTCGGCACGGTGTTGACTGCTGACCGCCTGACCTACTGGCCGGTTGACGACGAGGTCGAGGCCATCGGGAATGTGCGCATCGAACAAGGTGAAGACCTCATTTCCGGTCCGAAGGCGCGTCTGAAAATCGCGGATCAGGTCGGTTTCTTCGACCAGGCTTCGTACTTCGTCAAACGGCAGGCTGCGACGGCGACGCCGGCCGGCAAGAAATCGCCTTCGCCCTGGGCTGAGGTGCAGGACGAATCGGAGACCGGTTTCGCCGCACCGCGCGTGCTCGGCATCAAGCCCGGGCAGACCAAGCTGAAGAGTCCAGCAAAGCCGGCAAACGAGTTGACGGAGGCGCGTGGTGAGGCTGAGCGCATCGATCTCGAAGGGGAAAATCAGTATCGTATGACCTCTGCCACCTACACGACCTGCAAGCCGGGCAACGACGACTGGTATCTCAGTTTTGCCGAGTTGAAGCTCGACTACGATAATGATGTGGGCAGCGGTGACGACGCCACGGTGCACTTTCTCGGGGTGCCGATCCTGCATTCCCCGTGGGCCTCCTTTTCGCTGAACAACGAACGAAAGTCCGGTTTTCTGATCCCGCGCTATGGATCGAGCAGTGATAGCGGCTTCGAGTTCGTCCTGCCGTACTACTGGAATATCGCGCCAAACATGGACGCGACAGTCGAGTCCCGGATTCTCAGCAAACGCGGCTTTCAGCTCGGCACCGACTTTCGCTATCTCAACGCGGCGTATGGTGGAACGTATCGCGGCGAGGCTCTGGCCGAATACCTCCCGGACGACCGGAAGACGAACACTGACCGCTGGGGCGTGGTGCTGAATCACAACCAGACCCTGGCCAACGGGTTCTCCGGGACGATCAATTACACCAAGGTTTCGGACAACAACTACTACACCGATCTCTCCAGTCAAATCACCAGTACCTCGAAGACACAGCTCCTGCAGCAGGGGGTACTGAATTACGGTGGTGGTGGTTGGTGGAACGCGACTGCCAATCTGCAGTCTTTCCAGACGCTGCAGCCCGACCCGAAGAATCCGGTGGCCAAGCCGTATCGCTTGTTGCCGCAGATTACGGTGAACGCGAGACAGCCGGATCTGTTCTCCACCGACAGCGCTTTCTTCGGGCAATACACTGCTTTCGTTCACCCCGACGCAGACAAGGTTGAAGGGCAGCGGATCGTGTTGCAGCCGCAGGTGTCATTACCCTACATTACTCCGGGGTGGTATGTAATCCCGCGCCTGGGGGTCAACTTTACCGAGTACTCACTATCTTATCCGACATCGGCAACGGTTCTTCCCACTTCGATCAGTCGCACCTTGCCGATTGTCAGCGTCGATTCCGGGATGACTTTCGAGCGATCGAGCAACTGGTTCGGTCGTGACTATACCCAGACGCTGGAGCCGCGCTTGTTCTACCTGAGCATCCCATACCAGAACCAGAACAACATCCCGGTTTTCGACACCGCTCTTGCCGACTTCAATTTTGCGCAGATATTTGCCGACAACCAGTTTTCCGGCTGGGATCGCATCAATAACGCCAACCAATTGACCGCTGCAGTGGCTTCCCGTCTCGTCGATCCATCTTCCGGGAGCGAAATCATGCGGGCGATGGTTGGCGAAGTCTTCTATTTTGCCGACAACCGGGTCGTCCTGCCGGGAACGCAGGCCAGGACGAGCGACCGCAAATGGGACAAGTCCGATTTGCTGGCTGCATTCAGTGGCCAGTTGTTGCCACGCCTGTACGCTGACGCTGCCGTGCAGTACGATATCAACGATCAGCGCTTCCAGCGTTATTCGCTGGGTACGCGTTATCTGCCGGGGCCTGGCAAGGTGCTGAATGCCGGTTACCGTTACAATGTCGATGCAGCGACGCCGATCAAGGAGTTCGACATTTCCGGGCAATGGCCGATCAACGCTCGCTGGCAGGCGGTCGGTCGCTACAATTATTCGTTGATCAATTCCACCCCGGTCGAGATCATTGGCGGGCTGGAGTACCACGCGGGTTGCTGGGTGCTGCGTACGGTGGCCCATCGTATCCAGACAACCCAGGCCGATTCGACCACGCAGTTCTTCGTGCAACTCGACTTGACTGGTTTGTCGAGCATCGGCACGAATCCGCTGACTGTTCTCCAGCGCAGGGTTCCCGGATACGCTGTGGGTCAACCGGCAACTGATCCAGCTTTGGCTGAATGGTAGGTGTAGAGATGATTATTCTGTTTCGCAGCGTGCTTCTGGCCACCTGCCTGGTTGGATGGCAATGGCACAGACTCGGACACCTGGCCAGCCGATCGCAGTCGACCGTATCGTTGCGGTGGTCAATGACGAAGTGATCACGCAGCACGAGTTGCGTTCGCGCCTCGACTCTGCGCTGGGTCAGTTGCAGCGGCAGGGCATGTCGCCGCCACCGCGCAATGTGCTCGAAAAGCAGATGCTCGAACGTCTGGTGATGGACAAGGTGCAGTTGCAGCAGGCACGCGACATGGGCCTGCGCATTGACGATACGCAACTTGAACAGGCGCTGCAGCGTATTGCTGCCGGCAACAATTTTTCGCTCGCCCAGTTCCGGGCGGCACTGGAAAGGGACGGGATAACGTTTGCGAGTTTTCGTGAAGAGATTCGCGCGGAAATGACGATTGCCCGCCTGCGCGAGCGCGAGGTGGAGAGCAAGATCTTCATCTCCGACGGTGAAGTGGACAACTACCTCGCCGGTGCGTCCGGGCAGGGAGGTGCCGGGGAAGAGTACCAGCTGGCGCATATTCTGCTGCGAGCGCCTGAGTCGGCAAGTCCAGAGCAGATTCAGAAGCTGCGTGCCAAAGCCGAGCAGGTACTCGACCGTTCAAGCAAGGGCGAGGATTTTGCGCAGCTCGCGGCTGCCTATTCGGATGCTCCGGACGGCATGAAGGGAGGCAATCTCGGTTGGCGTTCGCTGGATCGCCTGCCCACGATGTTTGCCGAGGCAAGTCTCAAGCTCAAGGCAGGTGAGGTGTCGCCGGTGCTGCGCAGTTCGAACGGCTTCCATTTGATCAAGCTCCTGGCCAAACGCGGCGGCGGTGCAGCACAGGCGGTCGAGCAGACGCACGCGCGGCACATCCTGATCAAGGTCAACGAAGTCGTCTCGGAGTCGGAGGCCCGGCACAAGCTGGAGGGTTTGCAGGCGCGGATCAGGCACGGTGAAAGCTTTGCCGAGCTGGCCAGGCTTTTCTCACAGGATGGGTCGGCTTCCAAAGGCGGCGATCTTGGCTGGATCTACCCTGGCGACACCGTCCCGGAGTTCGAGCGGGCAATGAATCTCCTCACGCCGGGTGAACTCAGTCAACCGGTCCAGTCGCCTTTCGGTTTTCACCTGATCGAAGTGCTCGAGCGCCGTGTCCAGGACGTGTCGAGTGAGCGGCAACGCGCGGCGGCGCGTCAGACGCTGCGTGAACGCAAGCGCGACGAGGCCTACCAGGACTGGCTACGCCAGGCACGCGACCGGGCGTATGTGGAAATTCGCCTGGAGGAAGGCTGAGCGTATGGGGTTCTTGCCAGCGATTGCCGTCACGGCCGGCGAACCGGCCGGAGTCGGTCCCGAGATCTGCCTGCGCCTGCTTGAGCGCGCGCGCCAACGGCCGTTTCCCGCACGCATCGTCGTCCTCGCGGATCGTTCTCTGCTCGCGGCGAGAGCGGCAGCGCTGGACCTGCCCGACCGCTTGCGTGACTGGGATCCGTCGCTGCCGCCGCGGGCGGGTACGCTGGACGTTCTCCACCTACCCCTGGCGGCCGAAGTCCATCCCGGCCGCTTGGCTCCAGCCAATTCGCCGTACGTGCTGGCGCTGCTCGACCGCGCGCTCGCCGGATGCCTGTCCGGAGAATTTGCCGCGATGGTCACCGCGCCGGTGCACAAGGGGGTGATCAACGATGCCGGAATTCCTTTCACCGGCCATACCGAATACCTGGCCGAGCGGACGGGCACGCGCCGGGTGGTGATGATGTTGGCCGGTGGCGGTCTGCGCGTGGCGCTGGTGACGACGCATCTGCCGCTCAGGGATGTGCCGGCCGCCGTGACCGACGCCGCCGTTGCAGAAACGCTGCGCATCCTGCATCGCGAGATGGGGAGCAAGTACGGCATCGCCCGACCGCGCATCCTGGTTGCCGGGCTGAATCCGCATGCTGGCGAAGGCGGCTACCTGGGCCGCGAAGAAATCGACGTGATCATCCCGGTGCTCGACAGGCTGCGAGCCGAAGAAGGCATGACACTGCTCGGGCCGCTACCGGCCGACACGATGTTTTCACCGCCGGTGCTGGCACGCGGCGACTGCGTTCTGGCGATGTACCACGACCAGGGGCTGACGGCGCTCAAGTACGCGAGTTTTGGTCATGGCGTCAACGTCACTCTGGGTCTGCCGATCATCCGCACTTCGGTTGATCATGGCACCGCGCTCGAACTCGCGGGCAGCGGGCAAGCGGATCCCGGCAGCCTGTTGGTGGCCATCGAGCAGGCAATCGAGATGGTGGAACGAGCCCGCAGCAAGGGCTGATCGGATGAGACCACATGTCGCGCGCAAGCGCTTTGGCCAGAATTTTCTGGTCGATCAGCAGCTCATCGCCGACATCGTCCATCTGCTGGCGGTGCAGCGGGACGACCTGCTGGTCGAGATCGGTCCCGGGCTGGGCGCCTTGACCGGCCCGCTCTTGCGGCGGCTCGACCATCTGCATGTGGTCGAGATCGATCGCGATATCGTCGCCCGGCTGCGGCAGGCGTATGCGCCCGGGAAGCTGACGGTGCACGCAGGCGATGCGCTGGTTTTCGCTTTCGGTGAGTTGGCCAACACCGCAGGTACTGGCCTGCGCATCGTCGGCAATCTCCCTTACAACATTTCGACGCCGCTCCTGTTTCATCTTGCCGGCTTTGGCAACTGCGTGCGCGATATGCACTTCATGCTGCAGAAGGAAGTCGTCGAGCGCATGGTCGCGGCACCCGGCAGTGGCGAATTCGGGCGCCTGTCGGTGATGCTGCAGTACCGATTCGTGATGGACAGGCTGCTTGATGTTCCGCCAGAGGCATTCAATCCCGTGCCAAAGGTACATTCGGCAGTCGTGCGTCTGATTCCGCGTCCAGCAGCAGCATTGTCGGCGATCGACGCCCCCCTGTTCGCCAAGCTGGTGTCGGCGGCCTTCGCACAGCGGCGCAAGATGCTGCGCAACAGTCTCAGTGGCCTGGTTGACGATTCCCTGCTGGCAGTACTTGGCATTTCACCAGCCTGTCGCGCCGAGGATCTGTCGGTTGACGACTACATTCGCCTGGCCAACAGCCTCAAGATAGAGCGCCAGTAGCGCGTGCGGCAGCTATTCCTGAGTGGCGGGCATCAGTCGGCCAATTCAACGGTTACCGGTGCGTGGTCCGACGGACGTTCGAGTTTGCGTACTTCCCGGCTGATTGCGGCGGCCCTGCAGCGATCGGCGAGGGGTCTGGACAGCAGGATGTGGTCGATCCGCAGCCCCCGGTTTTTCTGAAAAGCGAGCATCCTGTAGTCCCACCACGAGAAACTCTTGTCGGCTTGGGCGAAGAGGCGAAAGCTGTCGGTCAGTCCGAGATTCAGCAAACGCTGTAAAGCGGCACGTTCCGGCTCCGAACACAGGATTTGCCCGGCCCACGCGATCGGGTCGTACACGTCCCGGTCATCCGGTGCAATGTTGAAATCGCCAGCCAGGACGAGTTGTGGATTGGCGTCGAGTTTTTCGGTGATCCACCTGGCGAGTGCATCCAGCCACTCGAGCTTGTAAGCATACTTGTCACTGCCAATGGCTTGTCCATTCGGGACGTAGGCGCAGACCACACAAATGCCGCCGATGGTTGCGCTAAGCAGGCGCTTCTGCTCATCAGGATAGAGCGGATTGCCGAAAACGATATCCGTCGGCGTTGCGCGCGTCAGCAGGGCAACACCGTTGTACGTTTTCTGTCCCGAGAAAGCGACGTGATAACCCATGGCCGCGATTTCCTGACTCGGGAAGTCCTGGTCCTGAAGTTTGGTTTCCTGCAGGCAAACGACGTCTGCTTGCTGTGCAGCCAGCCATGCGAGCAGTTGCGGCAGGCGGACCTTGAGTGAGTTGACATTCCACGAGGCAATTTTCATGTTTGACCGAAAGAATTGATGAGATTGAGCATGTCAAGTAACGGTAATCGATACCGATATGGGTATGTTATCGTACTGTCCGTGGCTTTGCTGCCTTGTCGGATGATGGAAATTTGGGGAAATGTGCGTTATTTCTCTTGTGCAAGCCCGTCCAGCACGTATCCTGCGCCTGCTCGAAGCCTTCCGGTGCCGACCCATTGACCCACTTGAGCGGGCAGGAAGCAGCAAGGGACTTGGGCATACATTTGTTCGCCCGGCCAATTCCACTATACTGTGGCGCATTTGACGCAACCCGTCGGAGCAACATCGTCGAGACTTGCCGTAAACCTGCGGGAAACCGTTTCCAAGTTGGCGACTACAAAGGAGAGCATGATGGTTGTTACACGCCTGCATGATGTGACTGGCGTTTTGTTTCGTTGGATTTTGCTCGGTGTGCTGGGATCGCTGCTGGTGGGGTGCTCGTCGTATCCTCCGGCACCAGCCTCGGCAGCTTCGGCAGACTATCGTTATATCATCGGGCCTGGCGACAGTGTGAATATCATTGTCTGGCGCAATCCGGAACTCTCGATGTCTGTCCCTGTGCGTCCAGATGGAATGATTGCAGGCCCGCTGATCGAGGACATGCCGGCCATGGGCAAGACCCCGACGGCTCTGGGACGGGACATGGAGAAGGCGCTTGGGACCTTCATTCGGGATCCGGTCGTGACGGTCGTGGTCACCAGTTTCGTAGGAAACCAGAGTGAGCAGATTCGGGTTGTCGGGGAGGCATCGAAGCCGCAGGCGCTACCGTACCGTCAGAACATGACACTGCTCGACGTGATGATCGCGGTCGGTGGTCTGACCGATTTCGCCGATGGTAACGGGGCCTCGGTGGTGCGTGCTGGTACAGATGGCAGCAGGCAGCAGTACAGCGTTCGTCTGACGGATTTGATCCGGCGTGGGGACGTCTCGGCCAATGTGGACATGAAACCCGGCGATATACTGATCATTCCGCAGAGCTGGTTTTGATCGCTCTCTGGCCTGCTCTGGAATACCTGACTTCCCTTCTGTTGCGTGATGCAACGGGTGCCCCATCAACCGCTACTGATAAAGTCTGAATCCGATGGATGAACTGCTTCGACAAGCGACCGCGATCCTGCGTGGCATGTGGCAGCGCCGCTGGCTGGGAATTATCGTCGCCTGGGTCGTTGGCGCGGCCAGTGTTGCCGCGGTTCTGGCCATTCCCGACAAATACGAGGCATCCGCACGTATTTATGTCGATACCCAAACGATCCTCCGGCCGCTGATGACCGGCCTGGTGACACAGCCCAACGTGGATCAGCAGGTCATGATGCTGAGTCGTACCTTGATTACCCGACCGAATGTGGAAAAATTGATCCGGATGGCGGATCTCGACCTCAAGATCGAGTCGAAAAGCGAGCGGGATGCGCTGGCAGAGGCCTTGATGGCGTCGCTGAAGATCAACAATACGACGCGTGACAACATCTATACGATCAACTATCGAGACACCCAGCCGGAGCAGGCAAAGCGTGTGGTGCAGTCGCTGGTATCGATCTTTGTCGAGTCCAATCTCGGCGACTCGCGCAAGGATACGGAATCGGCCCGCAAATTCCTGGACAAAGAGATCGCAGCGTACGAGAAGAAACTTGAGGAGGCCGAGGGGCGGCTGAAGCAATTCAAGCTGCGTAACCTGGGGAATGAGAGTGCAGAGGGCAAGGATCACTTCAGTCGTATGAGTGCCGCTGCTGCCCTCCTCGAACAGAGCCGCCTCGAATTGCGCGAGGCGGAACATTCCCGCGACGCCTTGAAACGCCAGATCCTTGGTGAGGAGCCGGTTTTGCTGCCGGAAGCCTCGCAAGAACCAATTGCTGGCGTGTCGATTCCAGAAATCGACAGTCGTATAGACGTCCTCAAGCGCAATCAGGACGCGATGCTGCAGCGTTTCACCGAGAAGCATCCGGACGTGGTCAGTACCCGCCGCCTGATCAAGGAACTGGAGGAGCAGAAGCAGCAGGAGATCGTTGCTCGCCGCAAGACGGCGCTTACCAATCCGGACTCTTCGGTGAATACCAATCCCGTGTATCAGCAACTGAAAGTTTCCCTGTCTGAAACCGAGGCGAGAGTCGCTGCATTGCAGACCCGGGTTGCCGAGTATCAGGCACGTTACGATCGTTTGAAGTCTGCAGTCACTCTCGTACCCCAGATCGAAGCCGAGTTTGCGCAGCTCAATCGCGACTACGAGATCAACAAGAAGAATTACGAACAACTGGTGCAAAGGCGTGAATCGGCCACCCTCGGGAGCGAGATGGACAACGTCGCCGGGGTTGATTTCCGCCTGATCGATCCGCCGCGGGCGTCTCCGAAACCAGTCGCTCCCAATCGCGCCCTGTTTCTCCCGCTGACACTGCTCCTCGCACTGGCTGCCGGAGTGGCGGTCACTTTTGCGGCCAGTCAGCTACGTCCAGTATTTTTTGAGGCACGTTCTCTCAGGGAAGCATGCGGCCTGCCGCTCCTGGGAACCGTCTCCCTGGTCGCTGACGAGGGGAGGAAAAGCCGCGAAAGGAAGGACTTGCTTCGCTTTGCTGCGGCCTGTGTCTCGCTCCTCGGTGTCTATGGAGCGGGGATTCTCGCTTTTTTCCTTCTTTCCGCCCGTACTGCCTGAGGAAAACTGATGAGCCTCATTGAACAAGCGGCGAAGCGTCTGGAACAGTTGCGTAAGGCAGGGGTCGAGATACCTGCGCCGATCGCTGCGCATGAGCCACCAGCATCCGATTTGGGCGCCCCGGTTGCCGCCCAGCCACAGTCGACCCTGGCGCGGCCGCAGGTCGTTCCTTCCTCGACCACCGTGTCTGCGAGTGTGCCACAGTCTCGCCGGATCGAGCTTGACCTGAATGCTCTTGCAGCCACCGGTCTGATCAGCCCGGACGCACCGCGATCCCAGATTGCAGATCAATATCGGGTCATCAAGCGGCCCTTGATTGCCAACGCCATGGGCAAGGGCGCCACACTGATCAAGCGGGGCAACCTGATCATGGTGACCAGTGCGATTTCCGGCGAGGGCAAGACCTTTACCGCGATCAACCTGGCGATGAGCATCGCCATGGAATTGGACAATACGGTCATGCTGGTCGATGCGGATGTACCGAAGCCCTCCGTGCTCAAGATGCTCGGTTTGCCCCCGGCACCGGGCCTGCTCGACGTGCTGACGGATGAGTCGATTGCACTGTCGCAGGTCTTGATGAGAACCAACGTGGATAAGCTGAGTATCCTGCCGAGTGGCACGCAGCATCCGCGTGCGACCGAACTCCTGGCCAGCGAAGCCATGATCGGCCTGCTCGACGAAATGGCCAATCGCTACCCGGACCGGATCATCATTTTCGATTCGCCACCGCTGCTGATGACCACCGAATCAAGGGTGCTGGCGAGCCATATGGGGCAGGTGGTCGTTGTGGTGAAAGCCGAGCGTACTGCTCGCAGTGACGTCAAGCACGCTTTGGCAGCCATCGAGTCCTGCCCGGTCAAGCTGATGCTGCTCAATCAGGCGCGCACAGCCACCCAGGATGGTTACGGCTACGGTTACGGCTACGGTTATGGCTATGGCTATGGTTCAGATGGCTCTTGAACAGACGGGGTGCGTGCCATGTGCTGAAAGCGGGGGGGGGCGTTCAGCGATGGGCCGGCGCTTTCACGACCGAAGCTCTGGCCGCTGCTGCCAGGCCTCGGCATCCTTGCTTGGTTTTTCATTGCTGTGCATGGGCGTTTCGGCACATGCAGAGAATTGGCGGATCACGCCGACCATAGCGGTAACGGAAACCCTGACCGACAATGTATTTTTGACTTCCACCGACAGGAAGAGCGATCTGGTGACCGCCATCTCGCCGGGTATCTCGATCGATGGCAAGGGTGCTCGCACCAGTCTGCGACTGAGCTATACGCTTACCGAGCAAATCTACACGCCGAGCCATTCGAACACCGATCGGCTGCTTGGGCAGAAGTCGGCTTCCAATAACCATCAGAATGCGCTCAGTGCGGTTGGAATGCTGGAAGCAGTGGAGGGCTGGTTATTCATCGACGCCACCGGGAGCATCACGCAGCAGTACATTTCGGCGTTTGGAACGGTTTCCCCGAGCAATGCCAGTGTCAATAACAACCAGACTGAAACATCGAGTTACTCGATCTCTCCGTATATCAAAGGTAAATTTTTCTCTTCGACCGAGTATCTCCTGCGCTACCGAGCGACGACCACCAGCTCGCAGTCAGGTCTGGTGTCTGACACCACTTCAAGCGAGTGGTCGGGCAAGCTCAACGGCACCACTCGCTGGTCTGCTCTTGGCTGGGCACTTGAAGCAAATCGCTTGACCAACAACTATCAGCTCAAGGACTATGAGGACACCAAGTATCAGGCCAGCCTCTCGTATCGCTTCAATCCACAGATTCGGTTTACCGTTATTGGCGGGCAGGAGTCGCAGAATTACGTCAGTCTGAACCAGGAGACGCATACCACCCACGGTTTCGGCTTGGTGTGGACGCCCGGCCCGCGTACCGAACTCTCGGCGACCAACAGCAAGCGCTTTTTCGGGAATGGCTACGACGTCAATTTCCGCCATCGGATGGCACGTTCATTGATCACCTACACGGCCAGCAGGAATATTTCGTCGCAGCCGGCAGGTGTCGGGAATACCGGGCAGGGCAGCAACTACAATGCTTATTATGCGATCATCGCCGCCAATAATCCGGGCGCCTCGCCGGAAACGATCAACTCGCAGGTCTCCCAGATTCTCCAGGGCAGAGGAGTTCCGGCCGACGGCACGGTGGTCAATGGGTACCTGACGAATCGCCCCACCCTGCAGGAGTCACAACAGCTCTCCTTTGCCTTGCTCGGCGTCCGGAATACCGTGACCTTGAACGCAAACGAAACCAGGCAACAGCCGCTGGGTCTGGTCAACGGGCTGACCGATGAATTTTCGCTGTCGAACCAGATCACGCAACGCGGATTTGGCATCGTCTGGGGGCATCAGTTGACAGGCTTGTCGTCGCTCTCGCTCTCGCTCAACCAGCAGCGCAGCATCAGTCAGAGGAGCAACCAGTCTGACACCAGAACGCAGGGGGCGTATCTGCTGTTCACTACCACCATCTCGCCGAAGACGCATGCGAACATCGGCGCACGACGGGTGATTTCCGATGGTGGGGCAATCTCCGGCGCTGGGCTCGGATCCGGCTATACGGAAAACGCGCTGACCGGCGCGCTTTCCTACAATTTCTGAACCTCCCTTATGTACGAGTCCTTCTACGGTTTGACCAGCAAGCCTTTCCAGCTGAATCCTGACCCCGCATTCTATTTCGCCAGCAAACAGCACCGCCGTGCGATGGCCTACCTCGAGTATGGCTTGAATCAGAACGAAGGCTTCATCGTCGTTACTGGCGAGGTCGGTGCGGGTAAAACGACGATCGTACGTGGCTTGCTCAACGACCTCGATGCCGAGAAGGTGGTGGCCGCTCAACTGGTCAGTACGCAACTCGACGCGGAAGACATTTTGCGGATGGTTGCCGGGGCTTTTGGCGTCGGGACCCGGAATCTGGGAAAGTCCGACATGCTGCTTGCCCTCGAGGCCTTTCTGGTGGATGTCACTCGTCAGGGGAAGCGTTGCCTGCTGATTGTCGATGAGGCACAGAACCTGACGCCGCGGGCAGTTGAAGAACTGCGCATGCTTTCGAATTTCCAGTTTGGTACGCAGGCCCTGTTACAGAGTTTCCTGATCGGCCAGCCGGAGTTCCGGAAGATCATGCAAAGCCCGCAGATGCAGCAATTGCGTCAGCGCGTGATTGCCGCCTGTCACATTGGTCCGATGGATCAGGAGGAAACCCAGGCCTATATCGAGCACCGGCTCCGGTGTTCTGGATCGAAAGGCTCGCCACGTTTTGATGCGGGGGCTTTCGAGGCGCTGTTCGAGGCCAGCGGGGGTGTGCCTCGACGCATCAATGCGCATTGCGACCGTCTTCTACTGTCCGGTTTTCTCAATGGCAAGAATGAATTCTCGCGTGCTGATGTCGAGGAAGTCGCGAAAGAGATCAAGGACGAGACCCAATCGGCTTCGACATTGCCCTTGCCGGTCGACGCCGGCCATGCGGCAAGCAGCCCGCAAGCGACGGACAACAGCATTCCCGACATCGACCTGTCGCGACTGACCCTGGATGCCAGCACGGCAGATCAGGCGGCACGCGTGATTTCGGATCTGAAAAATGGGCAGGCCGAGCAGCGCCTGATACGCATTGAGCGCAGCATGTTCCGTCTCGAACGCAACAATGCAGCACTTCTTTCCTTGCTCCAGCAACTGGTTGATGCTGCCCGGGCAAAACCTTGAAAGGGAGTCATCTTGGCTAATGAGGCATGGCCCGCTATGCTGGGTCCGGTGATCTGCGTCGTCGGTGCACGCCCGAATTTCATGAAGATGGCACCGATTCTGCGCGCTTTTTCTGCCCACCGTCCGGCGCTGCCGACGCTGCTCGTTCATACCGGCCAGCATTACGACAGGGACATGAACGATCGCCTGTTCGTCGACCTGCGTCTGCCGCATCCTGACATCAACCTCGAGGTGGGGTCTGGAACCCACGCCCTGCAGACCGCGGAAGTGATGCGACGTTTCGAACCAGTGCTCGATGCGCAGCAGCCATCCTGTGTGCTGGTCGTCGGTGATGTGAATTCGACCCTTGCCTGTACCCTGGTCTGTGCCAAGAAGGCGGTGCCGGTGGTGCATGTCGAGGCCGGGCTGCGCAGCTACGATCGGGGGATGCCGGAGGAAATCAACCGTGTTCTGACCGATCAGATCGCCGACCGCCTATACACCACCGAGCGCAGCGCGCACGCCAACCTGGCACGCGAAGGGGTTGCCGAGGAACGTGTGTGTTTCGTTGGCAACGTGATGATCGACTCGCTGCTGTCGAATCGCGAGTTCGCCTGCCCCGCAGCGAAGACCCTGCAGATGGCCGGTTTCGATCCTGCTGTGGTCGACGATCCGCGCGGTTATGGTGTAGTCACCCTGCATCGCCCGTCAAACGTGGATCGTGAGGAAACCTTGGCGCCCTTGCTGACCGTGTTGCGCGAAGTTTCCGACAAGGTGCCGTTGGTCTTTGCCCTGCATCCAAGGACGCGCGCCAACATCGATCGCTTCGCTCTGGGCGAACTGCTCGCCAGCAATCGTATCGTCCTCTTGCCGCCGCAGGGTTACCTGGAGATGCTCGGCCTGCTGGCGGGTGCGAAACTCGTACTCTCCGATTCCGGAGGTTTGCAGGAGGAAACCACTGCTCTTGGGGTGCCTTGCCTGACGATACGGGAAAATACCGAACGCCCGATCACCGTCGTACAAGGAACCAATACCCTCGTCGGTTGTGAACCGCGCGCGATCCGCTGCGGTGTCGACGAAATCCTTGCTGGCGCCGGCAAGACCGGTCGTGTGCCCGAGTTCTGGGACGGCCACGCGGCAGAGCGAATCGCCGCTGATCTCTTTACCTGGCTGATGGCTCATCATGCGCAGCGCAGCAGCTAGAATCGACGAGTCATGCGAGATGCCAGGCCAGTCGATCACCAATGGATTGACCATCGACGTCGAAGACTACTTCCAGGTCTCCGCGCTCGCTCCCTATATCCCCAGGGAGCAGTGGGATCTACGTGAATGCCGGGTCGAACGGAATGTCGACAGGATCCTGCTGATGCTCGAAGCAAATCAGACCAAGGCAACCTTCTTCACACTGGGGTGGATCGCCGAACGCTATCCTCGTCTCGTTCGGCGCATTGTCGACGATGGCCATGAATTGGCCAGTCACGGCTACGGTCACCAGCGTGTCAGTGATCTGACCGAAGCCACTTTCTCTGCGGACATCGAACTGGCCAAGAAACTGCTGGAAGATATCTCGGGTCAGGAAGTCAGGGGCTATCGGGCGCCGAGTTTTTCGATTGGCGAAGGCAATCTCTGGGCTTTCGACTGCCTCGAACGTGCCGGTTACCGCTACAGTTCGAGCATTTACCCGATTCACCATGATCACTACGGGATGCCGGATGCGCCGCGCTTCGCGCATCGGGTACGCGCCGGCCTGCTGGAACTGCCGGTGACCACCGCGCGCTTCTTTGACCGCAACTGGCCAGCCAGCGGTGGTGGCTACTTCCGACTGCTGCCTTATGCGCTGTCGCGCTGGCTGCTGCAACAGGTCAACCAGCGCGATCGTCAGCCGGCAATCTTTTATTTTCATCCCTGGGAAATCGATGCCGGGCAGCCGCGCATTACCGGCATCAGTGCCAAGACGCGCTTTCGCCACTACGTCAATCTGCAGTACACCGAAGGGCGCCTGCAGCGATTGATCGCCGATTTCAAATGGGGGAGGGTGGATCGGGTGTTTCTCGATAGTCCGCTAGCGGAGCCGGTGGTGAAGCAATGAACCCCGGCATCGAGAAAGTTCCCCGTTCTGCCGGACTGGCAGCCCCACTCGGCGTCCAGCGCCTGAACCCCGGCGACCCGGCCGCGCTTGCACGCTGGGACGCCTTCGTTGAGGCGTGTCCGGAGGCCACCTTTTTCCACAAGTCCGGTTGGCAGAGAATCCTGCACGAGGTCTTCGGTCATCGCACATACTTTCTCTTCGCCGAGCGTGCCGGTGCCATCGAGGGTGTTCTGCCGCTGGCACAGGTGAAAAGCCTGCTCTTCGGAAACTCACTGGTCTCCCTGCCCTTTGCGGTCTATGGCGGGGTGGCAGTCACCAGTCCGGCAGCCGCCGAGGCGCTGGAATGGGAAGCACAGGCGATCGCCAGACACCTTGGGGTTGCGCACCTGGAACTGCGGAACATTCAGCCGCGCCATCCGGAATGGCCACGCCAGGATCTCTACGTCCGCTTCCGCAAGGCCATTGCTCCCGAGGTCGATGCCAACATGCTGGCCATCCCGCGCAAGCAACGCGCGATGGTGCGCAAGGGGATCAAGAACGGTTTGCGCAGCGAGATTGACGCCGATCCTGGGCGGTTTTTCGCGCTTTACGCCGACAACGTCCACCGTCATGGCACGCCAGCAATGCCCCGTCGTTATTTCGAAGCGCTGCAGCAGGTGTTCGCTGCCGATTGCGAAGTGCTGACCGTCGTGGACGGCACGGGGTGTTCGCTGAGCAGCGTGCTGAGCTTTTATTTTCGCGACGAGGTGCTGCCCTATTACGCCGGTGACGCCTTGGCCGCTCGCGAGCTCGCGGCCAACGATTTCAAGTACTGGGAGTTGATGCGCCGTTCCTGCGAGCGTGGGCTGAAGGTTTTCGACTATGGTCGCAGCAAGCAGGGCACGGGTTCCTTTTCCTTCAAGAAGAACTGGGGCTTCGAGCCGCAGCCGCTGGCTTACGAATATTGCCTGTATGGGCGCGATGCCATCCCGCAGAATAATCCGTCGAATGTCAAATACCGGCTCCTGATCGACGCCTGGCGGCGGCTGCCGATCGGCCTTGCCAACTGGCTGGGGCCGTTCATTGTCCGTAACCTGGGTTGAGTGTGCTCGATGGCCATTCCTGTCTGCGCCGATCCTCTGGAACCGATCGCTGATGACCGTACCTCCGTGCCTGTGGAAAGCAAGTTCATGAACCAAACCCCCAGCCCGACGTCCTTGCTCCCTCACCCGGGCTGGCGAGTGGCGCTTCCCGCAGTGGTCCTGACCCTGGCCGCGATTCTGGCAATTTTTCGGGAAACTGCGCTCTCGATGGTAGACATCTGGGTGCGTAGCGGCACCTATGCCCACGGCTTCATCGTGCCGCCGATTACCTTGTGGCTGATCTGGCGAATACGCGAGAGAATTGCCGTGCTGGCTCCCAGGCACTGCTATCCGGCCGTTCTCCTGTTGGCAACTGCCGGCTTTGCCTGGCTGCTGGGCGAGGTGGCAACGGTCAATGTGGTTCCCCAGTTTGCACTGGTCTTCATGCTGGTTTTCGCCGTATTGGCAGTACTCGGCCCGGTGGTCGCACGCAGCATCGCATTTCCACTGTTGTTCCTGTTCTTTGCCGTACCTTTCGGCGACTTTACCCAGCCGAAACTGATGGAATGGACGGCCAAGTTTACGGTACTCGGCTTGCGCCTCACCGGTATACCGGTATACAGCGAAGGCCAGAACCTGGTGATTCCCTCGGGCAGTTGGTCGGTCGTCGAGGCTTGCAGTGGTGTTCGCTACCTCATCGCTTCGGTCACCGTGGGGACCCTGTTTGCCTATCTGACGTATCACTCCCTGAAACGGCGACTACTCTTTGTCGGTATCTCCTTCCTGGTGCCGATCGTTGCCAACTGGGGGCGTGCCTACATGATCGTGATGATCGGCCATCTGTCGGATAATACCTTGGCTGTCGGCGTCGACCATTTGATTTATGGCTGGGTATTTTTTGGCTTCGTGATCATGGCCATGTTCTGGATCGGTGCGCGCTGGCGCGAAGATGATCTGCCGTCAGGATCGGCAAAACCCTTGGCAGTGGCCGCTGCGGGTACGGATTCCGCGGTGCGGCTGGCCGCTGTCGCAACCGTGCTGGTGGCCGCGGTCTGGCCGCTCGCGCAATGGCAGATCGATCGCGACACGGCTCCCCCGCTCAGCCAGCTTTCCCCGCTCGGGCCGATCGCCGGTTGGCAGAATGCCCCACAAGGCTTGCCCGACTGGCGGCCCAGGTTCGAGAACTACTCGGCGAGTACGCAATCGACCTTTGAGAACGGCGGCCGTGTGGCAGGACTTTTTCTCGGCTACTACCGCAACCAGGACCAGCAGCGCAAACTGGTCAGTTCGACGAACGTCCTGGTGGCCAGTGTGGATCCCCTATGGGCAAGAGTGGGCAGTGGAAAGAGAGAGATCATGTTCAACCAGCAGGCACTCACGGTTCGTACTGCCCAGTTGCGTTCGTCCGGAAACGCACGCATGGTGGTCTGGCAGTGGTATTGGATTAACGGCCACTGGACTGCGAGCGACGTTTTGGCCAAAGTGTATACGGCGTTGTCGCGGCTGACCGGCAAGGGCGACGATTCGGCGGTGATCATCATTTACGCACTTCAGCATCAGGCTGGCGAGGCGGATGCCACGCTCGAGGCTTTTGCGGGTGCGGCAGGGTCGATCATCGAGAGCACGTTGCGACAGACCAGGGAAGCCCGCTGATGAACATGTGTGTCCGGCACTTCGGGACATTCCGGGAGCGCTCTGCCTTGCCGCCAGAATGTGTGGAACGTGCATGAAACAGGAGACCAGACCGCTGATTCTGCATGTCATCCATCACCTGCGCACGGGTGGTCTGGAGAATGGCTTGGTGAACCTGATCAACCATCTGCCGGAATCCCGTTTTCGTCACGCGGTGGCATGTGTCGAAGATTTTTCGGACTTTCGCCTGCGAGTGACCCGCTCCGATACCCCGGTGATTGCCCTGCACCGTTCGCGTATCGGGGTCTGGCGGCTCAGGCAAGGGATCTTTCACCTGTGTCGCCAGCTCCGGCCAACGATCGTTCATTCGCGCAACCAGTCCGGGCTCGATGCCTTGTTACCGGCGAGACTGGCTGGTGTTCGGCACTGTATTCATGGTGAGCACGGTTGGGATGTGAGAGATCTGAATGGGGAAAGAATCAAGCCAGTCTTGCTGCGCCGGATGCACTCGCCGTTGATCGACCGCTACATCACGGTATCCAGTGATCTCAGGAACTATCTGGTGCAGCGCGTGCGCATTGCCTCTGAACGCGTGACCCAGATCATCAACGGCGTCGACACGGAGCATTTCTGCCCCTCATCACTTCGTTCACGGCAGTTTCTTCCGGAGAGATTTGCCGGTCCGGATGCCATGGTGATTGGCACCGTCGGCCGGATACAGGCAGTCAAGGATCAGGAAACCCTGTTGCGGGCATTTGCCAAGCTGGTCAGAGACGGTGCTCAGACCGGGTCAAGGGCAAGGCTGGTGATCGTGGGCGATGGCCCATTGCGTGAAAACCTGATTCGCCTCGCCGATTCCCTGGGCGTTTCAGCGCTGACCTGGTTTCCGGGAAGTGTCAGCAACGTTGCCGAGATGCTGCGTACCTTCGACCTCTTTGTCCTGCCCTCGTTGGCGGAGGGCATCTCGAATACCCTCCTGGAAGCGATGGCCAGTGGTCTGCCACTCGTCGCGACAGCTACCGGTGGCAATCTTGAACTCGTCGAAGATGGCGTCAACGGCCAACTGTTTGTGCCGGGTGACGTCGATGCCTTGACACGCTTGTTGAGCCGCTATCTTGCTGAGCCAGCGATGCTGTCTGCACAAGGAAGCAATGCGCGCGCGATGGCGGTCAGACGTTTCAGCCTGCCGACAATGCTGGCGGGTTACCAGGCGGTATACGAGGAATTCTGTGATCAACGCTAGCCTGGTTCCGGCAATGCGCGGCGGTGCATCGTCCATCGGCGCCAGCGGATGCCGTGTCCACCCCCTGCCTGGCATCCGTTTCGACAATGCGCCTGCGCCAGCAGCAGATTTTCACTGACTACGAGAATACATAGACAAACCATGTGCGGCATAACCGGAATTTTCGATACTCGGGGCAGGCGTGACATCGATCGCGCCGTGCTCATGCGGATGAACGAGTCGCAGCACCATCGTGGCCCGGATGAGGGTGCTTTGCATGTCGAACCAGGCCTTGGCCTGGGGCACCGGCGGCTCTCGATCATCGACCTGTCGACTGGTCAGCAGCCGCTCTACAACGAAGACCAGAGCGTTTGCGTGGTGTTCAACGGGGAGATCTACAACTACCAGGAACTGATCCCCGAATTGCTGGCACTCGGACATGTTTTCCACACCCGTAGCGATACCGAGGTCATCGTGCACGCCTGGGAAGCCTGGGGCGAGGATTGCGTTCAACGTTTTCGCGGCATGTTTGCCTTCGCCCTCTGGGATCGCAACCGCGAAACGCTGTTCCTGGCACGCGACCGGCTTGCGGTCAAGCCTCTCTACTATGCGCTGCTGCCGGACGGGATCCTGCTTTTTGGCTCAGAACTCAAGTCCCTGCTGGCCCATGGCGGCCTGGCTCGCGACATCGATCCGCTGGCAGTCGAAGAATACTTCGCGCTCGGTTACGTGGCCGAGCCGAGAACCATCATCCGGCAGGCCAGAAAGCTGCCGCCAGGTCATACGCTGACGCTACGCCGCGGCCTGCCGGTTGCACAGCCCAAAGAATACTGGGATCTGCGTTTCCGTCTCGACAACCAGTGTTCGATAGCGGATGCCTGCGCACAACTCGACGAGAAACTCAGCGAGTCGATTCGCCTGCGCATGATCTCGGAAGTGCCGCTCGGCGCCTTCCTTTCCGGTGGTGTCGACTCGAGTGCAGTCGTCGCGCTGATGGCCGGGCTCTCGGCCGAGCCGGTCAATACCTGTTCGATCGCCTTTGATGACCCGGCGTTTAACGAAGCCGCGTTTGCTCAAACGGTTGCCAACCGTTATCGAACCAACCATCACAGCGAAATGGTCGCCAGCGACGACTTCGATCTGATCGACACCTTGGCCAGACTCTACGACGAACCCTATGCCGACAGCTCGTCGATCCCGACCTACCGGGTCTGCCAACTGGCACGGAAACATGTGACGGTGGCCCTCTCGGGCGATGGGGGCGATGAGACTTTCGGGGGGTATCGCCGCTATCGTCTACACCTCATGGAAGAGCGCCTGCGCTCGGCAATGCCGCATAGCGTGCGCCGACCGCTGTTTGGTCTGCTCGGCCGTGTCTACCCGAAAGCAGACTGGGCGCCGCGCATGTTCCGCGCCAAGACGACGTTTCAAGGCATGGGGCGAACTGCGGTGGAAGCCTACTTCCATTCCGTTTCGATCCTGCGTGGCCCGATGCGCCGCGAGCTTTTTACCGATCGTTTCCGCAAAGAAATCGACGGCTACAGCGCCGAGGACGTTTTTCGCTACCATGCGGGGCGGGCGGACACCGACGATCCTCTGGCCATGATCCAGTACCTCGATCTCAAGACCTATCTGGTGGGTGACATCAATACCAAGGTTGACCGTGCCAGCATGGCACACTCGCTCGAAGTGCGTGAGCCGCTGATGGATCACGAACTGGTCGAATGGATGGCGACGCTGCCCTCATCGCTCAAGGTGCGCGGCCAGGAAGGCAAATTCCTGCTAAAAAAAGCGATGGAGCCACGCTTGCCACAGGACATCCTGTACCGCCCGAAAATGGGCTTTGCCGTGCCGCTGGCCCGCTGGTTTCGCGGTCCTCTCAGGGAGCGCGTTCGCCAAGCCGTGCTTGGCCCGCGCCTGGCGGCGACCGGCTGGTTCAATCCGGATTATCTGCAGCACCTGGTCGATGCCCATCAGTCGGGAGCGAGCGACTACAGTTCGCCCTTGTGGACCGTGCTGATGTTCGAAGCATTCCTGCGTAATGTGCTCGACACCTCGGCGGACTCAGTACTCGGTGCCACCGAGCCGCAGGTACGGGGATGAGCATGCGAATTCTGCATGTCCTCGATCACTCCTTGCCGCTGCATAGCGGCTATACTTTCCGCACGCTGGCCATCCTGCGCGCGCAGCGCGCGCAGGGTTGGCAAACGGTTCATCTGACGACACCCAAACAGGGGTCGGGGACATTGTTGCAGGAGGAAGTCGATGGTTGGCTTTTCCATCGCACTGCAAATGCCGATGGCTCCGGCTTGCTTGCCCAGATGCGACTGACTGCAGCTCGCCTGCAGCAACTGATTCGGGCCACACAACCGGACATCATTCATGCCCATTCGCCGGTTCTCAATGCCTTGCCAAGTCTGTGGGTCGGGCGACGCCACCGTTTGCCGGTGGTCTATGAAGTGCGAGCTTTCTGGGAGGATGCTGCGGTCGATCATGGCACAACCATTGAAGGTAGCTTGCGCTATCGTGCCTCACGGGCGATGGAGACCTTCGCGATTCGCCATGCTGACCATGTGACGACAATTTGTGAGGGTCTGCGTGGCGATATGGTGCTGCGAGGCCTGTCACCGGAAAGTATCACGGTAATCCCGAACGCCGTGGACGTTGACCTGTTCCGGTTTGGCGTCGAGGCGGATTCTGAGCTTCGCCGCTCGATGGGGCTGGATGGCACGACCGTCCTGGGCTTCGTTGGCTCCTTCTATGGCTATGAAGGCCTTGATTTGCTGGTTGAGGCGGTACGACGGATGCTGCCACGGCATCCGCAGTTGCGCGTGCTGCTGGTCGGTGGTGGCCCGCAGGAGAGCAAGCTGAAGGAGCAGGTGGCGGCTGCAGGTATGCCGGGTCATGTCATTTTCACCGGCCGTGTTCCGCACACCGAGGTGCAACGCTACTACGAATTGATCGACGTGCTGGCCTTTCCGCGCTTGCCGATGCGGCTTACCGAACTGGTCACCCCGCTGAAGCCACTCGAGGCAATGGCGCAGGGACGAATCTTCGTTGCTTCCGATGTCGGCGGACATCGCGAGTTGATCAGTCACGGTGAAACGGGCTTTCTGTTCCGTGCAGGGGATGTCGCTGCGCTTGAAGCGGCAATCGAGGACATCATGGCGCGGCGGGCGTCCTGGTCGCAGATTCGTGCGCAGGCGCGCCGCTTTGTCGAGGTCGAGCGCACCTGGGTGAACAGTGTTGCACGCTATCGGGACGCTTACCGTCGGGCGCTGGCCAGGTATGACCGAAGTCTGTCCTGATTCCGAGTCGCCATCGAGACGCCACCTCGCGTCGGCCCAGATAGTTGCATCTTTGCATAACCCGGTTTGAGCGATCACATGGCCAATCTCCTCTATCTTGTACACCGGCTCCCTTATCCTCCCAACAAGGGCGACAAGGTTCGCTCCTATCACTTGCTCAAGCATTTGGCGGCTCGACACCGCGTTTTTTTGGGCACCTTTATCGACGACCCGCAGGACGAGGTTCATATCAGTGCCTTGTCTCGGTATTGCGTCGACCTGCACGTTGCCCGTCTGGTGCCGAGCATTGCCAGGCTCGCAAGCCTCAGGGGCCTGCTTACTCAACAGGCGCTGACGCTTCCCTATTATCGCAATGCTGCTCTGCAGGCGTGGGTTGATCGCACGCTGCGAGAACAGGAGATCGATACGACAGTCATCTTTTCTTCGGTTATGGCGAGCTATGTCCAGGGCTCTCCCCATTTGCGCAAACTGATCGATTTTGTCGACGTCGACTCGGCCAAGTGGACGCAATATGCCTCCAAGCACCGTTGGCCGATGTCCTGGCTCTACCGGCGGGAAGGCAAGCACCTGTTGGCTTTTGAACGTTCTGTGGCGATGCAGGCAGAGCGATCATTTTTCGTCACCGACAACGAGTCTGATTTGTTCTGTCGCCTGGCTCCCGAGTGCGCGGACAGGGTCGAAGCCATGTGTAACGGTGTAGATGCGGACTTTTTCTCGCCAGAGCACGTGTTTCCTTCACCGTACCGTGAGGAAGATCTGCCAGTAGTGTTTACCGGCGCCATGGACTATTGGCCGAACATTGATGCAGTGACCTGGTTCGCGACGGAAATGTTGCCTCAGTTGGAGCAGAACTGGCCCAGCTTGCGCTTCTATATCGTCGGACGCAGCCCAACTCCTGCGGTTCAGGCGCTGGCGAGGAGACAAATCGTGGTCACCGGGACCGTCCCTGATGTCCGCCCCTATCTGCGGCACGCTGCCGTCGTCGTCGCCCCCCTCCGGTTGGCACGCGGGATCCAGAACAAAGTCCTTGAAGCGATGGCCATGGGTTTGCCCGTTGTTGCTTCGCAAGAGTGCTCGGTCGCAGTCGATGCCATTCCCGAGCGAGATTTCCTGACGGCGGGAAGTGTTCCCGAGTATCTCTCACAGATTGAACGACTGTTGCGGGAGCCCGAGCGCGCTGCCGCAATCGGCCTTGCCGCTCGCCAGCAGGTATTGGCGCGCTATAGCTGGAAGGCCCACCTCTCCGGTATCGATGCTTACCTGGACGCCAAGCTTCGCCAAGGCTTGGCACCCGTTGGCTGATGCACGCCGCTGGCTCTCGTTATTGATGGTCATGGAGGGTTGATGGGGATTTACACATCGTTTGCCGCAAACCTGCTGTTCCCGCTGCACGAGAAATTGAAGAAACACTCCACGCTGACAGTAAAACGTGATCTGGAGCGCAGCCAGTGGCTCAAGCCAGAGGAAATTCTCGCCCTGCAACTGGCCAGGCTACGCGAATTCCTCACACAATGCGCGTTGCATGTGCCGTACTATCACGACCTGTTTCGCTCGCTCGATTTCGATCCAAAAAATATCCGTGCCATCAGCGATCTGGGACGTTTGCCGCTGCTCACCAAGGACATCATCCGCAGCGAATTCGACCGCTTGCGTTCCCGCTTGCCGGAGCCGGTCAGGCTGTTTTCCACTACGGGATCGACTGGCGATCCTTTACGCTTCAATATCAGCAAGACTCGCGTTAGCCACGACGTTGCCGCCAAATGGCGTGCCACCCGCTGGTGGGATGTCGATATCGGCGACCGGGAGATGGTAATCTGGTCCAGCCCGATCGAATTGACCAGGCAGGATCGCTTGAAACAGTTGCGTGATCGGCTGTTGCGCAGCAAGCTGCTGCCCTCGTCTGCGATGTCGCAAGCCGATATGGATCGCTTTATCGCGGACATTCGGAGCTTTCGACCAACAATGCTGTTCGGATACCCTTCGTCGATGACCCTGATCGCTCAGCGTGCCGAGCAGCAAGGAATCCGCCTGAGTGATCTTGGCATCAAGGTGGCATTTTGCACCGCTGAGCGCTTGTATCCACAGCAGGCCGACGTGCTACAGCGAGTCTTCGGCTGTCCGGTTGCGAATGGCTATGGTGGCCGCGATTCAGGTTTCATCGCCCATGCCTGCCCGCAGGGAGGAATGCATATCACAGCCGAAGACATCATCGTCGAAGTTGTCGATGAGCATGGACAGTCTTCGCCGCCGGGTGTGCCGGGCGAAGTGGTGGTGACACATCTGTACAGCACCGGTTTCCCGTTCGTCCGCTACAGGAACGGCGATGTGGCGGTGCTCGAAGAAGGACAATGCGCCTGTGGCCGTGGCCTGCCCTTACTGAAAGAAGTACATGGCCGCACCAATGATGTACTGCTGGCTGCAGACGGCTCGATAGTGCTCGCCATCGCAATTGCCATGGTGTTGCGGGACATGCCCGGGGTGAACGGCTTCAAGGTGATCCAGGAAACGCTGTTGCACTGTCGTCTGCAACTGGTCACTGATACCAGTTTCCGGCAGCAAGCGAGCGAGTCGACGATCCGAGCCGCTTTTCGTGCAAGGCTTGGCGAGGGGGTACAACTGGACATCGAATATCTGGACGCGATCGCAGCCGAGCCGAGCGGCAAGTATCGCTACGTGGTAAGCAAGGTCAGCCAGCATCAGGCCGGACGGGTCGGCGCCACATCCAATTGACTTGAGTTCCGGTCGAAGAACATGCGGTGCCACAGTTCGAGATAGTACACCGACAGAAACAGCCGCCGGTGTTCGGTTGCGCCTTGGCAATACTTTGCGAAGGCTTCCCGCAGCGCGGCCGAGCGGTAGAACGGCCGGTCGAAATCGGCGTCCTTGAGGGCTTTCTGGGTCACGAGGTCGTTTTCCGAGAGGGGCGAATTATCGGTCTGGAATTTCCGGGCGAAGCGGTACGCAACCGGGTATTTCGCGAGTTGCGTCTTGGCCAGGAACTTCCAGTCGAAATGCCTGGCAATCAGGCCCGGATCGCTCATGGCGAAGAAAATTTCACCGGCGCTGCACACCGGGGTTTTCAGCAGCTTCGGAAAATGTTCCTTTAGGGTTTGAATGTACAGCTTGTGCCCCAGCTTCATTCCGTTTGGAATCGAAAGCAGGTAGCCCAGGAAGTCGGCATCGACCGTCGGGGTGACCGCCTCGACCTGGCTCGCGTAAGCCTGGTAGGGATTGACCGCGGTTCGTCTTCGGACCCGGTTCTGAAGCAGGAACAGGATGAACCTGCTTTCGGATTCCGGAATCTTTTCGAACTCCGCCCTAATCCTTTCCTCAAATCTCGCGTCCAGCGCAGCGAATATTTCTGGTTGCAAGACACTTTTCAGGATGTCTCTTTGCGTAGACGCTTCGGCGATGAAGCGAGAAAGGTTTACCTCATCATTGGTGGAGTAACCGTGGTATCCCCCGAAACTGAGGTCCAAGGCGAGGCTGTCCCAAACCATCCCCATGTCCGTTCGCAGCTCCGGGTATACTTGCGAAATGAACAAGTTGCGGTTTGGCACCATGCCGTCCAGGATGTGGTAGACATTCAGCCAATCACCGGACGCGTAATAGCCACTTCGGCTCGGTCGCAGTTCGCATTCGATCCCCAGTAATGCCGCGGCTCGTTGTGCAAGTGCTCCATCGAGGCCCCGATGTTCGTCATCATGGGCCATCGAGACCGCCCGAATCTCCGCGCCCAGCGAGGCCAGGGCGCCGAGAGTGAATCGGGAGTCGAAGCCGCCGCTAAGCAATACCGTATTGGGGATGCCTTTCCGCACACGCCTGGCGACGGCCTGGGTGAATAGAGACGCGATCTTTTCCGTAGAGACCTCGGTGGGATCGATCAACCCGACCTGGGTAAAGTCGTGGTATTTCTGACTCGTGACCGCTCCCTGCCGGAAGCGTACCCATTGCCCTGAGTCCAGCATGGAGATGCCCCTGACTAGCGTCCTCTGGCCCATCATGTGACCGATGTAGAAAAAGTCGGCCCAAGCCTCCCAGTCCTGCCCCTGCTCCCATGGCTCGATCACCTGGAGGATCGCCTTGACCTCGGAGGCGAACCATAAGCCCCCCCTGCCGGCGTAATAGTAAAGAGGGTAGAATCCCTGTGCGTCCGTGGCGATGGTCAAGGATCTGCCCGGGCCATCATAGTAGGCTGCGGCGAACTCTCCCTTCAAGCCTGGCAACGCGTCGAGGCCATGCTTTTCGAGGGCGGCAAGAAGGAATTCGGAGTCCGGTCTCCCCGTGCCGTCCCCACGGCGGACGCCGAGTTCTCCGTCGCCGCGGTCATGATCGACGATCTGCCCGGACAATGCTACACACCGAGCTCGGTCCGTGGTCCAGGCGAGGTTGGATATTCCCAGGACATTGCTCTGCAGTATGGCCAGTCCGCCACCCGCAAACGGGAAACAGAACTCCCGATGTTCCCGATCATCGTGTTTCATCGTTCCCAGCATGGCCTGCAGCGTCACATCCACCGCCTCGGGTCGAACGTCATCGCTGATGAAGCCGCAAATCTTCGCCATTCAGTACCTGCCTTATCCTGTTAATATTTGTGCAATCAGGCACTCACCCAAAGTTGCAGCTGCAGTTCGGTGGCGTTGTTGAAGACCTGATCAGCACGCGCCAAAGGGGTCGGAAGCGCAGTCACCGTGTGGCGGCCAAGCGACTTGGCGCCTCTTTGCGTAACACGGGATTATTGGGAATGAGTAGTCCTGGTCCCAAGCCCGAAATACAGGCTACCGTCAACACGGTTTGCAAACCGACTGCGTCGGTACCCATTTCCCTGGACAAATGGAGCCCCATGGAACTTCATCGGTTGCAGTTGATTGACTGCTATGAATTTCAAAGCCTGTGTATTCTATACAAAAAATGGACCCGAGAAGCGCAGCAAGAGGCTGTTTCGATAACGTTCCCATTGACCCCTTGCCCGTGACCCGTGACATACTTCCTCGTCGCAGATACCTCGCCAGAATATTCTAAGGGAATTCACTCCATGGCTGAGTGCGCACAATGTGTTGTCAGAGAGAGGAACGCAAACTGAAAACTTCTGTCATCAACCAGCTTCTGGGTCGGGAATGTGACAATGGCTAGTGACACGCGACAGGTTCTGGACATCGACGGACGCTGGCCAGCGATTTGCGTGGTCGGACCGCTACCGCCGCCGTCCGGTGGCATGGCGGGTCAATGCGACCAGCTCGTCCGCCTGCTGCGGGCCGAGGGCCTGGATGTGGCGCTGGTGCGTACCAATTCACCCTATCGGCCTGAGTGGATTGGCCGCCTGCCCGTGGTGCGCGCGGGCTTTCGTCTTCTGCCATATCTGCTGCATCTCTGGCAGGCCGCCGGGCGAGCAGGGGTGATGCATGTTCTGGCCAATTCCGGCTGGGCATGGCATCTGATTGCAGCTCCGGCAATATGGATCGCGCATCTGCGCAACACTCCCGTGATCATCAACTACCGGGGTGGGTATGCCGACAAGTTCTTGGCGCATGCGCCACGACACGTGCTCCGCATGCTGGCCAAGGTATCCTTGCGAGTCACGCCTTCGGCATTCCTGCAGCGGGTGTTTTCCCGATACGGACTAACTGCCGAAGTAATCCCGAACATCATTGATCTTTCGCGCTTTGCGCCGGTTCCACAGCGATCCTTCGGTGATGCTCCGCATCTGGTGGTCACCCGTAATCTGGAACCCTGGTACGACATGCCGACAGCAATACGTGCCTTCGCGCGTATACTGCCCACCTTTCCGCGGGCCCGGCTGACCGTTGCCGGGAGTGGCCCGGAACTGTTTCGCTTGCAGGCGCTGGTTGCGGAGTTGGGCCTGCAGGAGCGTGTGCGCTTTTCCGGTCGCATTGAAAACTCGGATATCCCGGCACTGTACGCCACTGCGGATTGCCTGCTCAATCCGAGTACCGTAGACAACATGCCGATCTCGATCCTCGAGGCATTTGCAAGTGGTGTTCCGGTAGTGAGTACCTGTGCGGGCGGGATCCCGGACATGATTGAGCAGGGCGTTTCCGGCCTGCTGGTCCCAATCGGTGATCACGAGGCCATGGCACGAGAACTTCTGCGTGTTTTACAGGACGCTTCTCTGGCCGCAGGTCTGAGGCAGGCCGGCCTGAGACAAGCCGAGCGATTTGCTTGGACGCGGGTACGAGCCCAGTGGCTGGACACGTATCGCCGCGTTGCTGGCGAGAGGAGGGAATCTTGAGTTTGCCTCCCCGGATCGTGAAGCAGAGGAAGGAAAGGGCGGCTGGGGACAGTTCTCCCAGCGCCCATCTGGATCATGGGCGGGCCAATGTGGAACGTCAGGCCGTGGCAGAGCCGCGCCCCGACAGGCGTTCGGAAAGCTCGCATGCGTGACTTGCTGGTAGTGAGCATCGTCCTGGCAGTCCTGCCCTTTGTGTTTCGTCATACCTGGGTTGGCGTGATGTTGTGGACGTGGCTCAGTGTGATGAACCCGCACAAGCTGGCTTTTGGCTTTGCCACCGAACTGCCGCTTGCCGCTGCAGCAGCGGGTACGGTGTTGATTTCGTTGCTGACTACGCGCGATAAACTGCGCATGGCGTGGAGTCCGCCGGTGGGCGTGCTGTTTGCGTTTGTCATATGGATATGTCTGACTACTGCTTTCGCATTCGATCCGGCAGGGTCCTGGGTTCAGCTCAACAAAATCTTGAAAATCCAGTTGATGACTGGCATCGCCTTGATGGCCTTGCACGAGCGGAAACATATCGAGCTGTTTCTCTGGGTCAATGTGCTCTCGGTCGGTTTTTTCGGTTTCAAGGGCGGGATTTTTACCATTCTGACTGGGGGATCGCAGAGGGTATGGGGGCCTCCAGGCGGGTTTTTCGAGGACAACAACGCATGTGCTGTCGCCCTAATCATGGTCGTTCCTCTGATGAACTATTTGCGGACGGTTTCCACCCACCCCAAAGTGCGTTTCGGCCTGCTGGTGCTGATGTTGCTGTGCGCGATCGCAGCCTTGGGGACGCAATCGCGGGGAGGGCTCTTGGCGATTTCCGCCATGGGCCTGGTGTTATGGTATCGCGCCGATCGAAAGATGCTGGGTGGCTTGATGATCCTTGCTGTCGCTACTGCGCTGCTTGTTTTCATGCCTGACTCATGGGAACGGCGTATGGCGACGATACAAACGTATGAGCAAGACGAGTCTTCGATGGGACGGCTGGAGGCCTGGCAGACGGCCATCAATGTGGCCAACCATCGACCAACGGGTGCTGGGTTTGCGATGTATGATTGGGCGACCGGCGGGATGTATGCCCAGCCGGGAGTCACCGTGATCCGAGCCGCACACAGTATCTATTTCTCCGTCCTCGGAGAGCATGGCTACATCGGCCTGTCGCTGTTCGTTCTGATCTGGGTGCTGACTCTTCGCGTCGCTGGGCAACTGCGCAAGCAGACCAGAAATCGACCCGAGGTGCTGTGGGTCTATCAACTCGCCGGGATGTGTCAGGTTGCCCTGGTTGGTTACCTTGTCGGAGGGACATTCCTGAGCCTCGCCTATTTTGACTTGCCTTACAATATTCTGGTCGTCCTCGTGGTCACTCAACGCTGGCTGAGGGAAAGTGGATCTCAGGCAGCAGGCGTGTTTGGGTCTGCCAGTTCTTCTCTTTCTGTAGAGACGCAGCAGGCACTGAAATGATCGTGAAAGCACTGGCTCGTGTTCTATCGCCTGGCGGGCAAGGCGGACGCCTGTCGATCCTGATTTTTCATCGCGTTCTCGCGCACCGGGATCCGGTTCTGAACTGGGATCCTGATGCGGCAGAGTTTGAGCAAATCATCAGGTGGCTGAAGGAATGGTTCAATGTGCTTCCTCTCGACCAGGCGATAACTCGCTTGAATGAGCACTCGCTGCCACCGAGGGCTGCAGCGATTACCTTCGATGACGGGTACGCCGATAATTTCACTGTGGCAATGCCGGTTCTCCAGTCGCATGGTTTGACCGCCACCTTCTTTATCGCCACGGGTTATCTCGATGGTGGCCGGATGTGGAATGACTCGATCATCGAGACTGTTCGCCATTGCGGCAAAACGAAGCTTGATCTTTCGGGAGAAGGCCTTGGTGTGCATGAGTTGAACTCCGCTGCCGCCGTTCGTCAGGCGATCATGAGCATCCTGAATGCCGTCAAGTATCGGGAAGCGCCAGAACGCCTCAAGGCAGTCGATTACCTCGCATCAGTGGCCGGCGGCAGCTTGCCATCGGACCTGATGCTGACCTCTCGACAAGTGAAGATGATGCGCCGAGCCGGCATGTCGATTGGGGCGCACACCGTCACGCACCCGATCCTCGCCAGGCAGAAACCCGCCGAGGTCTATACCGAAATGATCGAGAGCAAGCGATTTCTGGAGTCCTTACTGCAGGAGCGAGTGGGTTTGTTTGCCTACCCCAATGGGAAGCCAAGTCTCGATTACAGGGCCGAGGATGTAGAAATCATTCGCAGCCTGGATTTCGACGCCGCACTGACAACCGCTTGGGGAGTTGCCGATGCGGCAAGCGATCGGATGCAACTGCCGCGTTTCACCCCGTGGGATCAGACTCGCTTTCGCTTCGGAGCAAGACTCGTCAAGAATCTGTGGCAAAATCCACGATTGCGATCGGGACAGCTCGCCGATTGAGAATGGAGTCGGGAGAGGATCTTATCGGCTACCAATGCTCATGAGCATCCTTGAACAAGTCTTCCGATATTTCAACAGCAGCACGCTGAGGAATTCCGCCGCATGAATTTGGGAGGACTCATCTGGGACCACTGATCACCGGCTATAGGGGTTGTAATGGATCTAACTGATTATCGAAATACGGATAGAGAGCAAGAAAGAGTCGCTGATCTAATGGGACTGTTGCCAGGCAACATCGCAAATACTCTGGATATCGGTGCGAGAGACGGTTTCCTTTCGAAGCTATTGGCAGAGCGTGGGACTCGGGTCACAGCGCTGGATCTGGAACAACCCCGGATAGACGACGAAAGAATTGAATGCGTGGCTGGCGATGTTACCGGCTTGAGTTTTCCAGATGCCTATTTCGATCTTGTCTTCTGCGCTGAAGTGCTCGAGCACATACCTACGAACTTGCTTGGTAAGGCTTGTAGCGAGTTGAGTCGCACTTCAAACCGGTACGTGCTGATAGGCGTTCCCTACAAACAAGACATCCGGCTTGGTCGTACAACGTGCCATGTCTGTGGCAAGAAAAATCCTCCCTGGGGCCATGTCAACAGATTTGACGAAAGTCGATTGCGAAGCCTGTTCCCAGAGTGCGAGGTCGCAAAAATGTCCTTTGTCGGGGTAGCTGATACGGATACGAATTTTGTTGCATGCCTACTGATGGACATGGCTGGAAATCCATATGGAACGTACTCGCAAGCTGAACCCTGTGTGCATTGCGGTGCCCCTCTCAAAGAGCCAACTGAGCGGAGCCTGATGCAGAAGATTTTTGCAAGGGCTGCTTTTTACGCAAGGAGCGTGCAGGCTCCATTCCTGAAACAACATCCGAACTGGGTTCATGTCCTGTTTGAAAAACGAAAGCTAGAACAACAGCAACGAATCCGATAGCCAGTCCCGCAAACTGTCGTTACTTTTCCGGACACCCTTTCCGGACACCCCGATCATGAAAAGTCATGACCGTTTCGTCATGTTGATGCTACTCGACTATGTGCGAATGCCAGTCACTGGAGATTGCAAGTGGTGAACCTTCGTACGCAAGTTCTGACGGGACTCAAATGGACCGTATTTGGGCGCCTGGCCTCGCAAGGGTTTACCTGGGCGATAACGATATTTGTCATACGACTCCTCAATCCAGAAGATTATGGACTGATGGCACTGGCGAGCATCTTTAGCACTATGCTCGCGATGATTGCGGAAATCGGGCTCGGACCAGCGCTGGTGCAAAGCAAAGACTTGTCGCTGCTACAGATTCGGCAGATTTTCGGCATTGTCGTTTTGTCCAATAGTGTCGCGTGTCTCTTGATGGAGGTGTTGGTTGCTCCCGTTGCCGCAGGTTTTTTCGGCGATGATCGGCTGCAACTGGTCGTGCAGGTCATTGCGCTGCAATTCCTTCCGGCAGCGTTTGTTGTAGTACCCTCCGCGTTGCTCAACCGGGAAATGAAGTTTCGCGGCAGGGCGATCACCGATCTTGTTTCAGCCATCGGGGGTGCACTAGTCACGCTGGTCATGGCTTATCTGGGGTACGGTGTGTTCGCTTTGGCGTGGGGCAGTGTCTTTCAGACCGTAATCCGGGCAATCGGCCTGAATATTGCCCATCCATTTTCGGGAATGCCTGTCTTCAGATTTTCCGGCTGTGGCAGCATGTTTAATTTCGGATTCAATGTTGCCGGCACCCAGTTGGTCTGGTTATTGTATTCACAGGCGGATGTGTTCATTGTCGGCAAGTTTTTAGGAAAGCACGATTTGGGAGTTTATTCGGTGTCCATGGATCTGGCCTCTTTGCCTGCTTCTCGACTCTCGGCAATCCTGAACCAGATCGTCTACCCATCCTTATCACAGGTTAAACGGGGTGGTGAATCTGTGGGACCCTATCTTCTGAAAGGGATGCGGGGCATCAGCTTCGTATCTTTTCCTGTGATGTGGGGCATGTCCAGTATTTCTCCGGAACTCGTCCAGGCACTACTCGGCGAGAAATGGATGGAAGCTGCCTTCCCTCTTGCCCTGCTATGTCTCATCATGCCGTTGCGTGTTCTGTCGCCGATCATGCATGCCGGCTTGCAGGCTGTAGGGCGTGCAGATGCTAGTTTCAGAATTACCTGCATCACAGCGGCAGTCATGTGCGGCGCATTTGCGCTGGGAACTCAGTTCGGCCTGACAGGCCTGAGTCTGGCATGGCTGCTGACGTTCCCAGCGGTATTCCTTTTCAATCTGCTGAGAGCCTGCAAGTACATGGATCTTACAGGGAAGGAAATAGCGAGCACACTGGCCAGACCAGCTATGGCGTGCGGACTGATGTATGCCTCGGTGGCGCTTGTTCGCCAGATCCTCCCGTGGTCAGCACTTGCCAATCTGATGGTGCTGATTGCCGTCGGGATTATCGCCTATGTGGTTTTTTCTTTCGCGATGAATCGTGCAGGAATAAGCGAAGCCAAGAACTTGTTCCATCGCCGTGCGACCTGAAAAAGGTTTCGCCCCTTTGTAGCTGCGTATTCCACGGCAAACTGGATGTAACCGTTATCCATTGCAGGATCAAGCTACACTTTGCCACTTTTCGAGGGAGAGAAAACAGAATGAATGATTCGTTCACCGTGCGTGGTTTCAATTCGCTGTGATCGAGCAGATCCAGAGTGAAACCCGGCAGACGGTCGATGGCATGCAGGAAGTGACGCCGAAGACCGACCGTGCCCTCACCAAAGTCCATGCGGTCGCCGGGATGCTGCAGTCGATCAGCGGGGAAGCCGCCGAATCGCGCAGCCGTGCCGGCGAAGTGGCGCACGCGACCCACGAGCAGGCGATTGCTGCCAACGATATCGCTCGCAACGTCGAACAGGTATCGCAGATGGCCGAAGAGACGACGGCGATCATGCACGTGAACGCCGACAGCGCCGCCGAACTCGACGCCATGGCCAGCGATTTGCGCGCTCAGCTTGCCTATTTCCGGGTCACGTAGGCGGCGTCCGGCAAGAGTGGAGCAGCGGTGAACGAACGGGAGCGTGCGCATTGCCGGCCTGCCGATGGGCAAAGGGTTCCATGAATTCGATCCAGGTCTGGAATTTCCTGCGGCAATTCTATCCGGTGGCCGCCTTTCTCGGCGGTTTCGTCTGGGATGCGCTGACCATCGGCCAGCGCATCCGGGTCGTCGATTTCTGGCGCCTGGGTGCCTTCCTGTTCGGCGCCGCGCTGCTGACGCTCTGGCTGGCGCGCCGGGAAGAGCGCGGGGTCGCGGCACCGGAGGCCGAGAAGTCGCTGCGCGGCCGCTTCCGCTCGCTCATCTGGCAGGCACCCTATCTCCTGCTGCAGTTCTTTTTCGGTGGGATTTTCTCGGCGCTTTTCATTCTCTACTTCAAGAGTTCCGGACACCTCGGCACCTGGCTCACCGCGGCCTTTCTCGGTGCCCTCCTGATCGGCAACGAGTTTGCCGGCGACCACTACGGGCAGCGCTTCACGCTGACCTGGGCCTTGTTTGCGCTGAATGCGATCCTGCTCTTCAATTTCGCGCTGCCGCATGCCCTGGGCAGCCTGAATCCCCTCTGGTTCTACGCATCGACAGCCGCCGGCCTGCTCCTGACGCTGCTCCTGCGCTGGCTGGCGCCGGGACGACCGGGACGCAGCGGTCCGGCCTGGAGCCTGGCTGCACTGTTGACGCTGGCCTTCAGCCTCGACATGATTGCGCCGGTGCCGCTGGTCAAGCGGCAAATGGCGGTCGGACAGGAGTTCGTGCAGGCGGACGGCAGTTACACGCTGCAAATCGAGCGGGCGGCGTGGTGGCAATGGTGGCGCGATCAGGCGAGCACCGTGCATGTGCCGGAAGGTGGCCGTCTGTACGGCGTATCGGCGGTGTTCGCTCCACTCGGCGTGACGGCGGCCCTCGAACACCGCTGGGAAGTCCATGCAGCCGCTGGCTGGCGGCTGGTCTACCGCCGGCCTTTCCAGAGCACCGGCGGCCGCGATCGCGGCTTTCGTGGCTACTCATGGGTACTCAATCCAGCACCCGGCGACTGGCGTTTCATCGTCGCCACCCAGGACGGCCGGACGATCGACATTCTGCGCGTGACGGTCGAGCGCGGTGCGCCGCCTCGCGAAGAAGTGCGTATCCGGGATTTCAACTGAATCTGCGCCAAGCGCCTGGCGAATGACTCTGGAACCCCGTGTGCTCAGGCCGGCATTCCCCTGCGTTGCCAATGCCGAACCGCGAGGTGTCGAAAAATCTTACATCGTGTTCTTCGCCGTGCCGCGGAATTGCGCGCAAGTTGTTGTAGAAAATAACAATTACCAGAAAGGCGCGTTTCTTGCTTAACATCTGTTGCCGTCCTGAATATTTTGTATCCATTCAACAATCCATTCGTAAGGTATCAACTACGAGACCGGGAGAACCGAACGTGCAACCCCTTGAGAATCCTACCCTGCGTGCCATGGCGGCCAGCTCCGCAATTTTCGCCCTTGTACTGATCCCGGCTGCAGCCGTGGCTGCGCCACTGACGGTCTCCAGCTACTCGATGAACAACGGTGCACACGGCAGCTACAACTATCGCGATTTCACCTATTCGTCCTGCGCCGGCGTTTGTGACACGACCAATGCTCTCCTGAGTGGCGGTACCGGCAAGCTCACCGATGGCGTCTCGCCCGCGCTCAACTGGAATCAGTACGGCGAACAAACTCCCTGGGTAGGCTGGGACCGTAGCCAGGCCTTTGCTCAAAACAACCCGGTGGTGACGTTCGACTTTGGCGGTATGGTCACGATCAACTCGGTTACTGTCTGGGTGGACAACTCGGCAGGCGCGGGTGGCGTCTGGCATCCCTCCTCGATCTCGGTGGATGCGACCAACTATGCGATTGCGCTGGATGGCAATCCGGCACCGCGTGCCTACACGTTCTCGGGACTGAGCATCACCGGGTCGAGTGTGGACCTGCAGTTCTTCCAGCAGGCGGCCTCGGACTACCCCTGGATCATGGTGGGAGAAGTCTCCTTCGATGGCATCGCAGTTCCGGAACCGGCATCTCTCGCACTGCTGGGCACCGGCCTCGCGGGAATGGGTCTGTTTCGTCGACGCCGTACGCCAGCATATCCGTTGCGCGCAGTCTGAACGGATCAATCGGGGCGGCTGCGGGTGCCGCCCTTTCATGATGGGGATTCCTATTTGCAGTGGTCGACTTCGCGCATTGTCAGGGGTTCTTGAAGGATAGGAAATCCAACACCAGCAAACAGAACACCTATTATTTGTGATAGCTGCGTCCGCCGCCGGCGACGCGCGCGGTCTGGGTGGCGGCATCCTGGGCAAAGAGACTCCAGCCCTGATACTGGGCATACGAGAAAAAAAACAATGCCAGCAGGCCGGCGATCCAGTTGCTCCTGATCATGGCAATCGCACCTCAGTCTGCCTCGCCACCCAGGTCGCTCTCGTTCCAGCGCCGTGCCTCGAAGGAACCCTTGCGCCAACGCGACCACAAGGGGAAGATCACCAGGAAGATCAGCAGCAGCACATAGTTCGACCAGCCCACCGGGTCACGGATGACCTCCAGGGTGTCGACCACTGCCGACACATTGTCTTTCCCGAGTTCGTACTCGATGACCAGGTAGTAGGTGCCTGCCGGCACGGCCGTGAACACCATTTCGTCGGACGCCGAACCCTCGGACCAGCTCTCGCCGTCATCGACGCCCTGGTAGTGGCTGATTTCCTGCATTCCCTGGTAGGCCTCGCCGCTGTTCTTCTCGACCAGGGTGGTGTTCACCGACAGCCAGTTGTTGGCGACATCGGTGCTGTGGCGGACCTGCAGCGCGCGTGCGCGGCTCTTGAGGACAAATTCCTGGCTGCTCAGCGTCGCCTCTTCGTTCTGTGGCGAAAGCACGATGCGCTGCTTGAGTACCGATTGTGACGCGAAGAACAGCAAGAAAACGAGCTGCACGACGGTCGCTGCCAGCGCCAGTTGCCAGAACAGTCGGCAAGCGCGGCGATGTGTTTCCAGCAGCGGGTTCGGCTGGTTGGCATAGACTCCGATCTGGCGGGGTGGCGGCGCCTTGACGCCGAAAGCAGTACGGATCTCGTCGGCCGGCCGATACTCGGCCTGCGACCAGTTCGCTTCCTTCGCCGTCACCTCGCGCGACAACATTCGCGGCGGACAGACATAATCGTCGACGGTACAGGTCTCACCGACGGCAACCCGCCAGTAGAACTCGCCGACGACATAGATCACTTCGGCCGAGCCATGGTTGTAGCGCTTGAACTCGTTCCCTTGATACTTGAACTTCGTCTGCCCGCTGCCGACCGAGGGTGGGTTGGAAAGTGTGCGCGCATAGTTCCAGTGTCCCTGATCTTCGATCAGCCAGGCGAAACCCTGCTGCCCGTCGAACAACAGGTATTCCGACCACACCGCATCGCTGCCCTGCGAGCTGCTGCTGCGGCGCATGAAACCGATCACTTCCCATTCGCTGTCGCCCAGCTTGCCCCGGCTTCCGAGCGGCAGCCAGGGCACTTCGCGCAGCGCCTGCGCGGCCTTGGCCAGGAGTTTGAAGTTTTCGTTGTCGACGCCGATGATCGATCCACAACTGTCGCAGGCGACGCTTTCGATGGCTGGCGAATGGATGCACAGTGGCGCCGCACAGTGCGGGCAATTGAAGGCGCGCGCAGCGACCTGTGGCGCAGCGCCGGCAGCCTGATCGTCCGGCTCCTTGAGGTTTGCGAGCTGGAGATCGGCAAAGGCAACGGCCTGGCCGACGAAGACCAGTGGCGGGGTCTCGCTGTAGTCGATGGTCAGGAAGCGATTGTTCCCGCGCAGGTCGGCGCTATGGACATCGTAGCCGGCAGCGACCTTGAACGGCAGCTCGCCCTGCCCGGAGATGCAGCGGGCAGTGACGAGATTGCTGACGGTGAAGGTGCGTCCGTCGAGGATGACCGGCATCTCCGGCACCAGTGCCGCGAATGCCGGCAGCGGGTCGCTGACCGCGACCTGCGCGCTGACCAGCCACTCGCCGGCGGCTTCGGCCAGCCATGCCGTGCGCCCGTCGTCGAAGAGGAGGTGCCATTCGTTCCAGATCCCGGCTTCGTATTGCAACTGGATGCGGCCGATGACCGTGAACGGGTGCTTGCGGAAAGTGCCGGTGCTGCCGATCTGGATCGGCGAGCGATCTTCGAGCAGTTCGGCCATGCGGCCGAGGTTCTGCAGATCCTCGCCGCTGCGCAGCAGGGTACTGCGACAGAACTCACAGACGACATAGATCGAGGTCGCCGACCGGAAAGCGACCGGTGCACCGCAGGACGGGCAGCGGGCGGTCTTCATGAGCGAACGGCCGGCACCTGCTCCTAGCCGGCGCTCACACCAGCTTGCCGAGCAATTCGGCCTTCTTGGCGTCGAACTCGGCCTGTGAAAGGATTCCCTTGGCGACCAGGCCATGCAGCTTTTCGAGCGTCGCGACGAGTTCGTCGGCATTGCCGGCAGCGCTTGCCGATGCTGCCGGCTGCACCGCCGGCGCGGTCCCGGCCGGCATGGTCTGCGCCATCACCGCCGTCATCGTCTGGCCGATGCCGAGTCCGGCACCGAGACCGGCACCGATGCCGGCAATGCCTCCCTCGTTCTGCGCCGCCAGCGGAATGCTGTTGGCCACCTGGTATTGCGTGTAGCGCCCAAGGTCGCCGAGCATGTTCATGCCGATGCGGCTGTCGAGGATCTTCTGCAGTTCCTCGGGCAGCGATACATTCTGGACGACAAAGCTGTCGAGCGTCAGCCCGTAGCGTTCGAAAACGCTTGCCAGCTTGCCCTTGAGGGTCCGGCTCAGTTCGTCCTGGTTGGCGGCCATGTCGATGAAAGGCAGGCCCGATTCGCCGAACAGGTCGGTCATCGAGCTGATCACCAGATTGCGTAACTGGCCATCGAGGTCGACGACGGTGTATTGCGCACGCGTACCGGAAATCTCGCTGTGAAACTTGCGCACATCGCTCAGCTGGTACGAGTAGATGCCGAAAGCGCGCATCCGCACCATTCCGAAATCCTTGTCGCGAATGGTGATCGGATTCGGCGTTCCCCATTTGCAGTCGAGCTGCAGGCGGGTCGAAAAGAAATAGACGTCCGACTTGAAGGGCGATTCGAAGAGCTTGTCCCAGTTCTTGAGGTTGGTCAGCAGCGGCAGGGTGCTGGTCGTCAATCGGTAGCGACCAGGTCCGAAAACGTCGGCAATCTGCCCTTCATTGACGAAGATGGCCATCTGCGACTCGCGTACCGTCAGCTGCGCCCCATACTGGATTTCGAAGTCCTGCATCGGGTAGCGCATGGCGAGCACGCCATCGCCGTCTTCCGTCCAGTGAATGACATCGACGAACTGTTTCTTGATGAAGTCCATGAGCGCCATGGCAATCTCCTGATCACAAGGTTGGCAAGCCGGCGCTGCGCTGGCGAGCACCGGGGATGGGGTGGATCGGTCAGTAGGTCATGCAGGCGGCGTTGATCAGGCCGATGCTGAGCGAAACGGCCGCCAGAAATATCGCCGGTGCGATGCGTCCGGCCGGGATGTCCTGATGGAGTTGCGGCAGTGTCAAACGGGCCACCAGATAGGCCAGGATCTGGATGACGCCGGCGATCGCTCCCCAGCAGGCGAGGTCGACCAGGGTATCGCTATGGGCAATGACGTTGGCCACCGGCATCGCGAAACCCAGCAGCGCACCTGCCAGGCTGACCGCTGCCGCGGCGTTGCCGGTGCGAATCAGCGTCACCTCGTGGTACGGCGTGACATTCAGGTAGATCAGCAGGAACAGCGCCAGCAAACCCATTGCCACGGCGAAGTAGGCGAGAAAGGCGGGCAGGGTCGTCAAGAGGTGGGTCGGCATGCGGCGTCTCCTGTCTACAGGCGCAAGGGATCAAAGGGATTCGGCATAGCGCACCAGTCCGCTGAGGATCAGATGGTCGATCAACTGGAAGGGGATACACAGGTGTGCTGCGAGACGCGCGGCGGCGCCACCGGTCAACAGGCAGCGGGCGCCGGGCTCGGTGGCGATTGCCGAAAACATCCGCTCGACGGCGCCGAGCTGCGCCTGCAGGCAGCCGCTGACGATGGCGTCCATGGTGTTGCGTGGCTCGCTGCGAAAAACGCCATCGGCGAGCGGCAACTGCGCGGTGTTGCTCGCCAGCGCCGCCCGCATCAGGTCGTAACCCGGCAGGATCAGCCCGCCGCGAAACACTCCGGCCGCATCTAGCCGGTCGACGGTCGTCGCCGTTCCGGCACAGACCACCAGGCAGGCGCTGCCGAGCAAGGCGCGCGCACCGATCAGCGCCGCCCAGCGGTCGGCACCGAGTTGCCGGGGATGTTCGTAAGTATTGCGCACGCCGCAGGCCTCGGCGCTGGCGTGCAGGAACGAGACCTGGGAGTGCCGCCCGGCGAGGAGAGCCGTGATGCTTGTAGCGACCTCGCTGCCGGCGACGTTGCAGATCACCACCCGCGCCACCGGCCATTCGTCGGCGGCCTCGCTCAACCAGGCGACATCGGCGGTCGCCAGCGCGCCGTTGTCCAGCCACCGGCTGCCGTCATGGACGCCCCATTTGATGCGGCTATTGCCGGCGTCGATGGCGATGTTCATGCCACCTGCAGCGACAGATCGCCGGACAGGCAGCGCTCGACTCCGTTCGCCGTCAGTAGCAGGAGTGCGCCGTCGGCATCGGCGCCGAGACAGATCCCCTCGCGGTCCAGCAGCCCGCCGTTGAGCAGACGCACCTGACGATCCTGCCAGACATGACGCGCCTGCCATTCGCTGCGCAGCGCGGGGAAACCCGTCGCGGAAAAGTCGTCGAGAACGGCGGCAAGATCGAGCAGCAATTGCGCCAGCAATTGGTGGCGCTCGGGCACCGGCGACAAGCGCTGTGCCAGTGCTGCCGGGCGATGCAGGAATTCCTGCAGTTCCTCTGCGCCGACGGCAGGCATTTGCAGATTGAGGCCGATGCCGATCACCGCCAGCATGCCTCCCGGCGTGGCCTCCAGTTCGATCAGGATGCCGCCGACCTTACCGCCGTCGAGGAGGATGTCGTTTGGCCATTTCAGTCCGACACCGGCGACGCCACAGGCTTCGAGCGAACGTGCGACAGCGACGCCAACCGCCAGCGACAGTCCCGCCAGCCGCGCCATGTCCCCGGGGATATGCCACAAAAGAGAGAAGGTCAGACCGGCTTCCGGAGACGACAGCCAGCTACGACCGCGGCGACCACGTCCGGCCGTCTGCTGATCGGCAACCAGCAGCGCACCACTGGGGGCTCCTTGACGGGCGCGTTCGAGCAGCAAAGTACTGGTCGAGCTGCACTCGCGCAGTGTCTCGACCGTGAAGCGGCACTGCGCCGGGCCGAGCAGCAGACTCAGGCGGGCAGCATCGATCTGGCAAGGGCGGCAGGCATGGTCCATGGTTTCGTCATCACAGGCAAGGCCGCCATTATCGCCGATTATCGTGCGGATGAACCTTCCCGATCTTCGCTCGCGCCGCTGCTGTCGAGGCCAAGTTCCTGAATCTTGCGGGTGATGGTATTACGGCCGATGCCGAGTGCCTGCGCGGCCTCGATTCGCCGCCCACCGGTATGGGCCAGCGCACGGTTGATCAGGACACGTTCGAAAGCGTGCGTCAACTTCATATGTACCTGCCCCGGGTCGCTGCCCAACAGGCGTTCAACCTCGTTCGCCAGCGCACTTTCCCAGTCGTTGGCCGGCGTCGCCGGCACGGCCTCACGCAGTTCTGGCGGCAGATCGGCAAGTTCCAGGAGTTGCCCCGGCGCCATCACCGTGAGCCAGTGACAGAGATTCTCGAGTTGCCGCACGTTCCCCGAAAAATCGAGCGAACACAGATGCTTCAGGGCAGCATCCGAAAAGCGCTTGCCTTCAACGCCGAGTTCCTGCGCGCTCCGGTGCAGAAAGTGGCGCGCCAGGATCGGAATGTCTTCGCGTCGTTCGCGCAGGCTCGGCAGGCGCACGCGGATCACGTTCAGGCGGTGAAAGAGATCCTCGCGAAAAAGTCCCTGGCTGACTCTCGCTTCGAGGTTCTGATGCGTCGCGGCAATGATGCGAACCCTGGTTTTCAACGGCGAATGGCCACCGACTCGATAGTAATGTCCGTCCGACAGCACGCGCAACAGCCGTGTCTGCAATTCTGCTGGCATGTCACCGATTTCATCGAGGAACAGCGTCCCCCCTTCGGCCTGCTCGAAACGGCCCTGTCGCTGCGCCGCCGCACCAGTAAAGGCGCCGCGTTCATGACCGAAGAGTTCGGATTCGAGCAGGTCGCGGGGAATCGCCGCGGTATTGATGGCGATGAAGGGCTTGTCGGCACGCGGACTGTGGCGATGCACTGCGCGCGCCACCAGTTCCTTGCCGGAACCCGACTCGCCGGTAATCAGAACGGTCGCGCTCGATTGACTCAGGCGACCAATGGCGCGGAAGACTTCCTGCATCGCCGGTGCCTGGCCGAGAATTTCCGGCGTCAATCCCTCCTCGTTGGGTGCACCACTCTGGTGCATGCTTTCACCAATCGCCCGCCGAATCAGTTCCAGAGCCTGATCGACGTCGAAGGGTTTCGGCAGGTATTCGAAAGCCCCCCCCTGAAACGCCGACACCGCACTCTCCAGGTCGGAGTAAGCGGTCATGATGATCACTGGCAGAGTCGGGAAGCGTTCCTTGAACAACTGCAACAATTCCAGTCCCGACTGACCCGGCATGCGGATGTCGGAAACCAGCACCTGTGGTGCTTCGCCGCCGGCGTCTAGTTGCGCCAGCGCTTCAGTCGCCGAGGCAAAGCTCTGGAAAGCGATTTTTTCACGCGCCAGGGTCTTCTCGAGAACCCAGCGAATTGATTTATCGTCGTCAACGATCCAGACCGGTTTCATCGATTCCTCAGGCAGCTTGTCAATTATCATTGCTTGCTAGCAAGAAACCTGCCAGCCGGTTCAGACGAGCGGCAGGCGAATCGTGAAACAGGTATGGCCCGGCTTGCTTTCACAATCAATCGTCCCCTGGTGTTGTTGCACAAAACTCTGCGCCAGTGTCAGCCCGAGGCCGCTACCGCCCTCGCGACCGGAAACCAGCGGATAGAACATACGTTCGCGAATGTCCTCGGAAATCCCCGGGCCATCGTCGACCACCTGCACTTCGAGTGCCAGCCGGTATCTGCGCTTGAACAAAGTGACCTGGCGCGCGGCACGGGTACGCAGCGTGATCTGCCCCGGTGCGGCGACACTCCCGTCCGCTTGCCGGCGAATTGCCTGCGCTGCATTCCTGGCGATGTTCAGGAAGACCTGGATCAATTGTTCCCGATCACCGACCAGTTCCGGCAGGCTGGTATCGTAGTCGCGACAAACGCTCAGGATGGTCGGAAATTCGGCAGTCAACAGGCTGCGCACACGTTCCAGGATTTCATGAATGTTCACCGGTCCCGGCTGCATCGGGCGATGCGGCGACAGCAGGCGCCGCATCAGATCCTGCAGGCGGTCGGCCTCCTTGATGATCACCTGTGTGTACTCGCGCAGACCCGGATTGTTGAGTTCGCGCTCCAGCAGTTGCGCCGCACCACGGATACCGCCGAGCGGGTTCTTGATTTCGTGCACCAGGTTGCGTATCAACTCGCGATTGGCATGCTGCTGCTCGACCAGGCGCTCTTCCCGCGTCGCTCGCAACTGTTGATCGATTGGCCACAATTCGACCAGGAGGCTGGCTTCCGGGGAATCGACCGGGTTGACCGTGCAGTTCAGTTGCAAGACCTCGCCACCCACCAGCCGCAAGCCGATTTTCTGCCCGGTGTAGCCCCAGCCCTGGTTGAGAACGCTGTCGAGCGCTGCCAGCAGTTTCGGCGGGCACTCCATGACGTTTTCCAGCGGACAGCCGGCAAAGACCTTGTTACTGATCGCCAGCAGGTTCTCGGCTGCCGGATTCAGGTAGCGGATGGCCAGGCTCGCGTCGAGCAGCACCACCGCCGACGACAGCAGATCCAGCCCGGCAAAGGGATGTCCCTGAATTTCAGGCATCGGCATGGAGGGGCGGCAACAGACCCTGACGATCAGCGCAGATTGGTGATTTCTTTCTGGATGGCCTCGACATTGCGCTGGTGCAAGGCAACCTTGTCCTTGTAGGCCTGCAGCCGTTCCTGCACCTTGCCACCACTGATCGCCCCACCCTGCATGCGTTCACTCGGCAGAATGATGCCTTCCTGTTCGGCAAGGTCCTTCTTCGCCTGTTCGGCATTCTTCAGCTCTGCCGCCAGTTCATTCTCGAGGATGCGTCGACGATCGCCGTCGCGCGACTTCTGCGTCTGCTCGTCCACCTTCGGGAAATTGCCTGGCGTCGGCGTTTTCGCTGCCGCAGCCGGCGGCCTGGCCGCCGGAGCCGGCGCCAGGTTGACCGGATCGAGGACGAGTTTCCGGCAACTCCTGGTCGGCACGTTCGAGTAGGTGACCCGCCCGTCGGGATCGGCACATTTGTAGATGTCCTGCGCATACGCCGACACTGTCGTGAGCAGTGCAATCGAAAGACACAGGGCTGGCAGTTTCATCGTCGTCGTATTCCTTTGTCGCAGCCAGCCCTCGCGAAGGAAAACTGGCAAGCCTCATCCTGAACATCAGGCGACGGCAAGAGATGGATCGAGCCAATATTAACGCGGTGGGCGGACGATCGGTAGACAAAAAAAGGACGGGCAAGCCCGTCCTCCTCCCTGCACTGCCCGATCAGCAGCTGTAGTACAGTTCGAATTCGACCGGGTGAGTGGTCATGCGCACCTTGTTGACCTCGTCCATCTTGAGTTCGATAAAGGCGCTGATCCAGTCATCGGAAAAGACTCCGCCACGGGTCAGGAATTCACGATCCTTGTCCAGCGATTCGAGCGCTTCTTCCAGGCTGGCGCAAACGGTCGGGATCTTGGCATCCTCTTCGGGCGGCAGATCGTAGAGGTTCTTGTCTGCCGGATCGCCAGGGTGAATACGATTCTGAATACCGTCCAGACCGGCCATCAACAAGGCGGAAAAGCACAGATAGGGGTTGGCGATCGGGTCCGGAAAGCGGGTCTCGATACGTCTGGCCTTGTCGGAGGCCACATGCGGCACGCGGATCGAAGCCGAACGGTTCTTGGCCGAGTAAGCCAGCTTGACTGGCGCTTCGTAGTGCGGCACCAGGCGCTTGTACGAATTGGTACCGGGGTTGGTGATCGCGTTCAGTGCCTTGGCGTGCTTGACGATGCCGCCGATGTAGAACAGCGCCATTTCCGACAGACCGGCGTAACCGTTGCCGGCAAACAGGTTCTTGCCATCCTTCCAGATCGACTGATGGACATGCATGCCCGAACCATTGTCGCCAACGATTGGCTTCGGCATGAAGGTCGCGGTCTTGCCGTACTGATGCGCGACATTATGAACCACGTACTTGAGTACCTGCGTCCAGTCGGCGCGCTTGACCAGCGTGCTGAACAGGGTGCCGATCTCGCACTGGCCGGCGGTCGCGACTTCGTGGTGATGCACTTCAACCGGCACCCCGACCGACTCGAGCGTCAGCACCATCGCCGAACGGATGTCGTGCAGACTGTCGACCGGTGGCACCGGAAAATAGCCGCCCTTGATCCCGGGACGGTGACCCGTGCCGCCCTCACTCTCGCTCTTTTCGCCACTCGTCCAAGCCGCTTCCTGCGAGAAAATCTTCAGGGTGCAACCGGACATGTCGACGCTCCACGATACCGAATCGAAAATGAAGAACTCGGGTTCGGGTCCGAAGTAGGCGGTGTCACCAATGCCGCTGGACTTGAGATAGGCTTCGGCGCGCTTGGCAATCGAACGTGGGTCGCGGTCGTAACCGCGGCCGTCCGCCGGATCGACCACGTCGCAGGTGATGACCACGGTGGTCTCATCGAAAAAGGGGTCGACATAAGCGGTGCTCGGATCGGGCATCAACTGCATGTCCGAAGCCTGAATCCCTTTCCAGCCAGCGATTGACGAACCATCGAAAGCGTGGCCGTTCTCGAACTTGTCCTCGCCAAAAGCGCTGACCGGCACCGTCACGTGCTGCTCCTTGCCACGCGTATCGGTGAAGCGGAAGTCAACGAACTTCGCCTCGTTTTCCTTGACCATGTTGATTACATCTTGCGGGCTTGCCATTGCAAAATCTCCTGAAGAGGTGCCGGGCTCGCCGGCGATAGTAGAAAAATAGGGGTGCGGGGGGGATTAGCAGAAAACGTGCCAATCACTGTCCCGGTGGATTTTCATTGTGCCACAAGGTTCTGGCGCGTTCTTGAGGTTTTTTCATTGCACCACGGCGGTGCGCCAAATCGATCCACGCACTGCAACGGTGCGTTACAGAAGAAAGCAGCCCGCCCTGCGAACGATTCAAGTGATTTATACTCCGAGCTTTATCGGGCGTCTTGTCGGGCGTCCTTCAACAGATACTTTAGCGGACACCATGGGAAAATTGACCGATCTGCTGCAACTCGCCCACGAACGCGGGCGCGAACTTGGCCTCCCGTACGCGGGTGCACTGACGCCGGAGGAGGCGTACAAGGTCTGGCAACTGGCGCCCGGCGCCAAACTGGTCGACGTGCGCACGCGTGCCGAATGGGATTGGGTCGGACGCATCCCCGGCGCCGTCGAGATCGAGTGGATGAGCTACCCCGAGAACCGGCCCAACAGTCATTTCCTGGCGCAACTGACGCAGCAGACCGATCGCGAAGCCCTGCTGATGTTCATCTGCCGCAGCGGCGCGCGTTCGCACCAAGCGGCCGCGCTGGTCAGCCAGGCCACGCCGCGCGACTGTTACAATGTGCTCGAGGGCTTCGAGGGGGACAAGGACGCCAGCGGCCAGCGGGGCAAGATCGGCGGCTGGCGTCACGCCGGCCTGCCCTGGCATAGCTGAACGCTGCCAGCTCGGCCTGGCTTTCCTGACATCGATTCGAGTACCACCATCATGCAAAGCGCGACCATCCACTTCGACAAATTCAACCAGTTGCAGGACGATGCCTGTCATCAGCGCATTCGTGCCGCGCGCGCGCGCCTCGGCAAGGAAGTCGTGCTGCTCTGTCACCACTATCAGCGCGCCGATGTTTATCAATACGCCGACCTTACCGGCGACTCGCTGAAACTCTCTCGCCTCGCCTCACAGACCGATTCCCGCTACATCGTTTTCTGCGGCGTGCATTTCATGGCCGAAGTCGCCGACATCATGTCGAAGCCCGAGCAGATCGCCATCCTGCCTGACCTGGCAGCCGGCTGCTCGATGGCCGACATGGCCAATCTGGCCAAGGTCGAACGCTGCTGGCGCGAGCTCGGCGAAGTGCTCGACGTGGATCAACAGGTCACGCCGGTGACCTACATCAACTCGGCGGCCGATCTCAAGGCCTTCTGTGGCGCACGCGGCGGCATCGTGTGCACCTCGTCGAATGCCGGCACGATTGCGGCTTGGGCGTTTGCGCGTCGCGAGAAGATTCTCTTCTTTCCGGACCAGCACCTCGGGCGCTGGACCGGCTTTCAGATGGGTATCGCGCTCGACGAGATGATGGTCTGGGACCCCGATCTCGAAATGGGCGGCCTCACCGCCGAGCAGATCCGGCGAGCAAGACTGCTGCTCTGGAAAGGCCATTGCTCGGTCCATCAGATGTTCCAGCCAGCGCACATCCTGCGTTTTCGCAATCAGCATCCCGACGGCCTGGTCATCGCCCACCCGGAATGCAGCTTCGAGGTCTGCCGGCAATCGGATTTCGTCGGCTCGACCGAACACATCGTGAGAACGGTCAAGGAGGCCCGGCCAAACACGCGCTGGCTGGTCGGCACCGAACTCAATCTGGTCAACCGTCTCGCCGAAGAAGTCCGGCAGGAGGGCAAGATCGTGCAGTTCATGGCGCCGACGGTGTGCATGTGCTCGACGATGCAGCGCATCGACCCGCAGCATCTGGCGTGGACGCTCGAGAACCTGGCCGATGGCCAGGTGGTCAACCAGATCACGGTGCCCGAGCATGAGCGGGCACTCGCCAAGCTGGCGCTGGAAAGAATGCTCGCTGTCTCTTGAGATCTGATCCGGAAACATGCTCGACGACTACCTGAGCCGCTTTCTGCTCGACGATCTCGACATCCTTGGCGCCGTCGTTCGCCTCGGACCGGCGTGGCGGAAAATGATCGAGAATCGCGACTACCCGGCGCCGGTTCGCCGATTGCTCGGGGAAATGAGCGCCACTACTTTGCTGCTCGGCGACAAGCTCAAGCAACCTGGCCGGTTGACGATCCAGATGCGTGGAAACGGCCCGGTGTCGCTGCTGGTCATCGACTGCGACGAGCAGTTGCAGATTCGCGGCATGGCCAGGTGTGCAACACAACCGGAGGAACATTCCGTTCCGGCACTGCTCGGCGACGGCCAGTTGCTGCTCTCGCTCGACATGCCGTCGATGCGTGAGCCCTATCAGAGCATCGTGCCACTCGACGGCGAGAGCATCGCCGAGGTCTTCGAGCACTACCTCGGGCAGTCGGAACAATTGCCTGCGCGCTTCTTTCTGGCTGCTTCTTCCAGCGCGGCGGCCGGACTCTTCTTGCAGAAATTGCCATCTGCCGATCAGCGCGACGCGGACGGCTGGGCGCGCGTCGAGGCGCTGGCAGCCACGGTAAAGACTGCGGAACTCTTGTCGCTGCCTGCCGAGGAACTGCTGCGCCGCCTCTTTCCGGAAGAAACCGTTCGCCTTTTTCCGGCGCGGATCGTCGTCCACAACTGCCCCGAGGACTGGGAAAAAGTGCGTTTCCTGCTACGTTCGCTCGGCCCCGCTGAAGTCTATGCCGTCCTGCGGGAGCATGGCGAAGTGCTCATCAAGGACGACATCTGTAATCGGGAGTACCGTTTCGACGCGCCGGCCATCGACTCCCTCTTCAGCGATGCGTTGCAGACGACGTCACCGACGCTGCATTGACCAATGGAACTCACAGCACCTTGCCAGGATTCATCAAGCCCTGCGGATCGAGGGTGCGCTTGATCGCCCGCATCATCTCGATTTCGACCGGGCTCTTGTAGCGCAGCAGTTCGACGCGCTTCAACTGGCCGATGCCGTGTTCGGCGCTGATGCTGCCGCCGAGTTCATGCACCAGGTCATGGACGATCCGGTTGACTTCGGGCTGCGCAGCCAGGAAAGCCGCGTTCTCACCGGCTGCCGATGTCGACTGGTTGTAGTGCAGATTGCCGTCGCCGATGTGTCCGAAGGTGACGATGCGAATTTCCGGATAAGCCAGCAGAAGCGCCCGGTCGGCGCGCTCGACAAACTCCGGAAGGCGCGAAATCGGTAGAGAAACATCGTGCTTGATGCTCTGGCCTTCGATTTTCTGCGCTTCGCCGATATTCTCGCGCAATGCCCACAGACAGCGGGCCTGCTCGATGCTCTGCGCCAGCAGCGCATCGCCGAGCATGCGCTGGTCGAGCGCAGCGGCGAGAAAGGAGGTCAGCGCTTCGCGTAGCGCCGCCTCATCGCTGCTGCCGGAAAGTTCGATCAACAAATGCCAGGGGCTTGCCGACACACTGGGATGCGCTCCCGGCAGGTGTTTGCGGACCAGATCGAGTGCCTGCTCCGAGACCAGTTCGCAGGCGGTCAACGATGCGCCGAATTGTGCCTGCAGTTCGGCCAGCAAGCGCACCGCCAGCGCCGGCGAAGCGATCGCCAGCCAGGCGGTGGCGGTCGACCGCGGCTTCGGAAAGAGCTTCAACACCGCCGCGGTGATAATCCCCAGCGTTCCCTCGGCGCCGATGAACAGATGCTTCAGGTCGTAACCAGTATTGTCCTTGCGCAGGGCGCGCAGGCCATCCCAGACTTCGCCGCTCGGCAGCACCACTTCAAGGCCCAGCGTCAGCTCGCGGGTGTTGCCGTAGCGGAGCACCTGTACGCCGCCGGCGTTGGTAGACAGATTGCCGCCGAGCTGACAACTGCCCTCGGCCGCCAGTGACAGCGGAAACAGCCGACCTGCCTCGGCTGCCGCCTCCTGCACCGTCTGCAGTACGCAACCGGCCTCGACGGTGATGGTGTTGTTGAGGGTGTCGATCGCGCGCACGCGCCGCATCCGGGAAAGGCTGATCAGCACCGACCGGCCGTCAGACCCCGGCGTCGCCGCCCCGCAAAGACTGGTATTGCCGCCCTGCGGCACCATCGCCACGCCGGCCTCGGCACAGACCCGGACCACCGCCGCCACTGCCGCGGTAGTCGCTGGCCGCACGACGCAGAGCGCCGCACCGCGATAGCGACCCCGCCAGTCGCCGAGGTACGCAGTCATGCTATCAGCGGCAGTCAGCACATTCTCGGCGCCGAGCAGTTCGCTCAGGCTTCTGATCAGATGCGCGTGATTCACGGAGGGCCTGCAGTCGGATTGGGATGATATTGAGGAAGAATGCGTCTATATTAACTGCAGCAAACAGGTTGAGGGAGAACCGATATGAAACTCACGAAACTGACCACCCTTCCCGCAGGCTCTTCGATCCCGATCCACGATCTGGACGAGGACAGGCTTGGCGAACTGCAGACTGCCTTGACCAAGCTTGGCTATCCCTTGGGGGATATCGACGGATTGTATGGGCCGAAAACCCGCAATGCCTGGGCCGAATGCGTGGAAGATTTCAAGCTGGGCGATCCGCTCACGATCGACGCGGGAGATGTTGCAAAGCTGCAAGGGATCCTTGATCAAGTCACGCCAATCGATGCCCAGCATGACTTTTCCACCAAGGAGGGCACGATAGCCGCCATCAAAAGCGAGTGCGCAAACCAGGGTCTCGGCATCAAGACCCAGATCGCCTACGTGCTGGCGACAGTCGATCACGAAACGGCGCATCGCTTCCAGCCGGTCAGCGAGGCATTCTGGCTCAAGGACCCGGATACCTACCTCAGAACACACCTTCCCTCGTCAAGATATTATCCTTATTATGGTCGCGGTTATGTACAGCTGACCTGGAAGAATAACTACGAAAAATACGCTCAGTTGTTGGGTCTGGATCTGGTCAATCACCCGCAATTGGCCTCAAAACCTGAAGTCGCCCTGTTCGTTCTGGTGCACGGATTCAAGACCGGGACATTCTCCGGGCGGAAGCTCTCGGATTACGTCGATATCCATAAAACGGATTTCGTCAATGCTCGCCGCTGCATCAACGGACTGGACAAGGCGCAGGCGATCGCGGAAATGGCAAGGAGCTATCTCGCCACGCTCTGATCCATTATTCTCCGCCACAAGCACCAGAGCGGGCGGCTGACGGCTGGGCCGGAAGCCCCGGGTCTGCCCGAGCTGTTGCGACAGCCGGTTAGGGCAGAACCCTGGGGGAATGCTTGCTCTGCAAGAAACGAAAGCCATGCCTGCCCAATGGCTGTGGCGTGCTGATTCGGCCAGTCCCGGCTTGACAGAACCCGTGTGGACCGGAGAGACTCCCGGACAACGGATGCCGGTACCGGGGAGAGAGCCGCAGAGGCTGGCCGGGTCTTTGAAAAATACCGTATTTGGTGCGAAGATTCGGGGCGTGCTCATCTCTTCGACCTGGCATTCATCTTCAACCTGCAGCAGCCGCCTGATCGAAACGACAGGCTCAGCTGCATCATCATTGTTCAACCACATGAGAATCACCGATCCTTTCCCCTCTATTGACTCTGAGCAGGCACTGCCATGACGCCGTATGCAATGCTGGTCGCCGACATCGGTGGCACGCGTGCCCGCTTCGCGCTGCTCGACGAATCCGGCTCACCGGAGCGGGTACGCATACTCGCGGTGGCCGACTTCGCCGGACCGGCAGAAGCGATTCAGGCCTACCTCACTGAAGTCGGCTGCCCAGGTTTGCAGGCGGCGGCGATCGCGCTGGCCGGCCCGGTTCATGATGAAGTGGTCGGATTGACCAATGGCGCCTGGACCTTCGCGCGCGCCGACCTCAAGGCGAGACTCGGGCTGAATCGCCTGCTGCTGCTCAACGACTTCACTGCCCTGGCCCTGTCGCTGCCGCAACTTGACGCCGCCGATCTGCATCAGGTCGGCGGCGGCGAGCCGATCGAGTTGGCCCCCAAAGCAGTGCTTGGACCCGGAACCGGCCTTGGTGTCTCGGGGGTGCTTTTCGATCGTGGCCACTGGCTGGCGCTGACCGGCGAAGGCGGCCATTGTTCACTGTCCCCTGCCGACGCACGCGAGTCGACGATCCTTGCCCTCGCCCGACTTGAGTTTGACCATGTCTCTGCCGAGCGCCTGCTTTCCGGCAGCGGCCTGCCTTTGCTGCATCGTCTGGTTGCTGAAGTCGACGGCCGCCGCGGTGAACCCTTGTCGACAGCTGAAATCGTCGCGCGTGCCGTCGCCGGCAACGATCTCCAGTGCCGGGCGGTGATCGACACTTTCTGCGCAATGCTGGGCTCCGTTGCGGGAAATCTTGCGCTGACGCTCGGCGCCCAGGGTGGCATGTATGTCGGTGGTGGTATCATCCCAAGACTAGGGGAATTATTTGATCACTCACCATTTCGCGCCCGTTTCGAGGCCAAAGGGCGATTCGCTGCCTATCTGGCCGCAATTCCAACCTATGTAATGCTTTCTCCAACGCCGGCCCTGCTTGGTGCTGCCCATGCCCTGGCCGACAGCGAAGCTTGCCCATGAACTTTACTGGAGTATCCGCCTGATGTCCGATGCCGCTCAAACCGATCCAGAAAGCGAAAAACTGCGCACTGAAATCGAGCACAAACTGCTATCCACCGTTGCTGCCGAGCCCTCCAGAGCCAGCACGGCCGACCTCTATCAGGCACTTTCGCAGGTGGCGCGCGAGCAGTTGGCGCAACGTTGGGTCAACACGCAGAACACCGATCGCAATAACAAGGCACGACGCGTCTATTACCTGTCGATGGAATTCCTGATCGGCCGCGCGATGAACAATGCCCTAGCGGCACTCGATCTGCGTGATCCGGCAGCGGCGTTGTTCGCACCACCCGGCCCGTCGCTCGACGAGGTGATCGAATGCGAGCCTGACGCGGCGCTCGGCAACGGTGGTCTGGGCAGGCTGGCGGCCTGCTTTCTCGATTCGATGGCCACCCTGGGACTGCCCTCCTGGGGCTATGGCGTCCGCTATGAATACGGCATGTTTGCGCAGTCGATTATCAACGGCCAGCAGGTCGAGCAGCCGGAAGCCTGGCTGCAGGATCGTTCGCCATGGGAGTTCCCGCGCGCCAACAAGCATTATACCGTGCGCTTCGGAGGCTATGCCGAACATCACGGAGAATGGGCGGAATGGCATGCCGCCGATGCCGTGGAAGCCAAGGCTTTCGACTACGTCATCCCCGGTCACGGCACCGAGCGGGTCAGCACCTTGCGCTTGTGGAAAGCGGCAGCGCCGTCGCATATCGACCTCGGGGCCTTCAATACCGGCGACTACCAGCGCGCCGCTGAGTTCAAGAATCGTTTCGAGAACATCTCCTGGGTCCTCTACCCGAATGACAGCACTTCGGCTGGTCGCGAACTGCGTCTGCGCCAGGAATACTTTTTCGTTTCCGCATCGCTGCAGGACATCCTGGTTCGCCATCTGGCCGAGCACGGCAGCTTCTGCAATCTGGCCGAGCAGGTGGCCATCCATCTCAACGATACCCACCCGGCGATCAGCGTTGCCGAGTTGATGCGTCTCCTGGTCGACGAGCACGGGATGGCCTGGGCCACCGCCTGGGATCAATGCCGACGCATTTTCTCCTACACCAATCACACCCTGATGCCGGAGGCCCTGGAAACCTGGAAGGTGACTCTGATGCAGCGCGTGTTGCCGCGCCATATGCTGATCATCTACCGCATCAACCAGGAATTTCTCGATGAAGTGGTTCGTCTCTACCCCGGAGACATCGACCTGATGCGGCGCGTCTCGATGATCGACGACGGCGGTGGCCATGACAAGGACAAGCGCGTGCGCATGGCGAACCTGTGCATCGTCGGCAGTCACCGGGTCAATGGCGTTTCGCAGTTGCACTCGGACCTGATGGTGCAGACCATTTTTGCCGACTTTGCCCGCCTCTACCCCGAACGCTTCCATAACAAGACCAACGGCGTCACGCCACGCCGCTGGCTGGCACAAGCCAATCCTGCCCTATCCACCCTGCTCGACGAACGTCTTGGCAACCGGGACTGGCGCCTGCATCTGGACCGCCTGCACGATTTACGGGCAAGCGCTGACGATGCAGGTTTCCGAAATGCCTTCGCAGAAGCCAAACGCGGCAACAAGCAACGCCTGGCCAACTACGTCGCCCGTGAAGTCGGTGTCACCCTGAATCCCGACAGCCTGTTCGACGTGCAGGTCAAACGCATCCACGAATACAAGCGGCAGTTGCTCAACGTGCTGCACGTGATCACCCGCTATAACGCGATTCTCAACGGCATGACCGAAGGGTGTGCACCACGCAGCGTGATTTTCGCCGGCAAGGCGGCGTCGTCGTATCACATGGCCAAACAGGTGATCCGGCTGATTCACGACGTCGCTGCGGTGGTCAACAACGATCCGCGCTCCCGTGATCTGCTGCAGGTCGTCTTCATCCCCAATTATGGCGTTTCCGTTGCCGAACTGATCATGCCGGCGGCCAATCTCTCCGAACAGATTTCGACGGCCGGCACCGAGGCCTCGGGCACCGGCAACATGAAACTCTCGCTCAACGGCGCACTGACCATCGGCACCGAGGATGGCGCCAACATCGAGATTCGCGACAACGTCGGTGCCGAGAACATTTTCATTTTCGGCAACAACACGGCACAGGTCAGCGCCATCCGGCAGGCCGGCTATCAGCCGACGGATCTTTACCGGAATGATGCCGGCCTCAAGGAGGCGCTCGACCGGATCGATAGCGGCTTTTTCTCCCCCGGCGAACGCTCGCGCTACCATGACATTTTCAACTGCCTGGTTCACTATGGGGATTACTATCTGTTGCTCGCCGACTATGCGGACTATATCGCCACACAGGCGCGCGTCGATGCCCTCTATCTGACGCCTGCCGAGTGGCAGCGCAAAGCAATTCTCAACGTCGCCGGGATGGGTCCCTTCTCGGCTGATCGAACGATCGCTGACTATGCCAACGATACCTGGAAGATTCACACACATAAGTAAGGAAGTCGAAAATGCTTGACCATGCTGAGATCATCGCCCTTTGCCGGGCAGAACACGGTGACCCTTATGCGGTCCTCGGAATGCACACCGACGCCGACGGAGGGCTATGGGTTCGCAGTCTGCAACCGGGAGCGCTCTCGGTGACCGTCCTTGATGCCAAGACCGGAAAGCAGGTTGCTGAACTGAAGCACATCGAGATCGAGGAAGTCGAAGGCTTCTTCGAAGGGCTGATGCCACGCCGTCGCGGCAGTTTTCCCTACCGCCTGCGGATCGTCTGGAAAGAAGGGGTCCAGGAAACCGATGACCCATATCGCTTCCCGACGGTGCTCGGAGAAATGGACGTCTGGCTGCTGGCCGAAGGCTCACACCTGCGGCCCTTCGAACGTCTCGGTGCGCATCTGTGCGAAATCGATGGTGTGGCCGGAACGGTCTTCGCGGTCTGGGCACCGGACGCGCAACGGGTCAGTGTCGTCGGCGATTTCAATACCTGGGACGGCCGTCGCCACCCGATGCGCCTGCGCCGGGAATGCGGGGTCTGGGAAATCTTTCTGCCGGGAGTAGGCGCCGGCGCGCACTACAAATACGAAATTCGCGCGCGCGATGGCTATCTGCTGCCGCTCAAATCCGACCCCTACGGCTTTCAGGCCGAGATGCGTCCGTCGACGGCGTCGATGGTCTGCGCCCTGCCCGAACCCGTGGAACCCGCGCCGGCAGCGGCCGGAGACGAACTGGGCGCACCGTTGTCGGTCTACGAGGTGCATCTGGCCTCCTGGCGGCGGGCTGACGATGGCGGCTTTCCGGACTGGCGGCGGCTGAGCGAAACCCTGATCCCTTATGTGGTCGACCTCGGCTTCACGCATCTCGAATTGCTGCCGATTTCCGAGCACCCCTTCGATGGCTCCTGGGGCTACCAGCCGCTGGGGCTGTACTCCCCCACTGCCCGCCATGGCGACCCGACCGGTTTCCGCAACTTCGTCCATTCCTGCCATGACGCTGGACTGCGCGTGATCGTCGACTGGGTGCCGGCGCATTTCCCGACCGACGAACACGGTCTCGGCCGCTTCGACGGCACCGCGCTGTACGAGCATGCCGATCCACGCGAGGGCATGCATCAGGACTGGGGCACCCTGATCTACAACTTTGGCCGCCGCGAAGTCAGCAACTACCTGATCGGCAACGCGCTCTTCTGGATCGAACGCTACGGCGTCGACGGCCTGCGCGTGGATGCCGTCGCCTCGATGCTCTACCGCGACTACAGCCGCGAAGAGGGGCAATGGCTGCCGAACGTGCATGGCGGCCGCGAGAACCTCGAGGCCGTCGCTTTCCTGCGCCGCATGAATGAGGTTCTTGGCCAGGAGCACCCGAGCGCTTCCACCTACGCCGAGGAATCGACCGCCTGGCCGATGGTCAGCCGTCCCCCCTCGATGGGTGGACTCGGCTTCCACTACAAATGGAACATGGGCTGGATGCACGACGTTCTCGACTACATGACCAAGGACCCGGTGCATCGCCGCTATCACCACAATCAGCTCAGCTTCGGAATGATGTACGCCTACACCGAAAACTTCATCCTGCCGCTGTCGCACGATGAAGTGGTGCACGGCAAGGGCTCGCTGATCAGCAAGATGGCCGGCGACTACTGGCAGAAGTTCGCCAACCTGCGTGCATTGTACGGTTACATGTGGGCGCATCCGGGCAAGAAACTGTTGTTCATGGGCGGTGAGATCGGCCAGTGGAACGAGTGGAATCACGATCGTTCGCTCGACTGGGGGCTGCTCGACTTTCCGCTGCACGCCGGCATACGCAATCTCATCCGCGATCTCAACGGCATCTACCGCAACAATCCAGCACTGCACCAGGTCGATTTCGAGCCGGCCGGTTTCGAATGGATGGCCGCCGACGATGCCGAGTGTTCGGTGGTCGCCTTCGTCCGCTGGTCGCGCGATCGTTCCCGTGCCATCCTCTACGTCGGCAACTTCACGCCGGTCGTTCGGCATGGCTACCGGATCGGCGTACCGATGCCGGGGAGGTATCTCGAACGGATCAACACCGACTCCGAGTATTACGGCGGCAGCAACGTTGGCAATGGCTTCGATCCGGTATATGCCGAGCAGGTGCCGGCGCACGGCCGCGAATGGTCGGTGAATCTGACGCTGCCGCCACTCGCCGCGCTGTACCTCGAATGGATCGCGTGAGCGACCGCGCCGATCTCGAAGCCGGGCGGCCGTGGCCGCTCGGCGCCTGTTGGGACGGACACGGCGTCAACTTCGCCCTCTTTTCAGCGCACGCCGAGCGCGTCGAGTTGTGTGTCTTCGACGGCGAGCGAATGCGCACGCTACCGCTGCGCGAATGTACCGACCAGGTCTGGCATGGCTACCTGGCCGGCGCTGAACCCGGACTGCGCTATGCCTACCGGGTGCATGGCCCGGATGCGCCCAAGCGCGGCCAGCGTTTCGATCACCGGCGCCTGTTGCTCGATCCCTACGCGCGCGAAGTGGTCGGCCGCTTTTCCTGGCGGAAGCATCATGACCCGGCGGACTGCCTGGCGGCTTGTGTCGTCGACGAACGATTTGACTGGGGCGACGACGCCCCACCCCTGATACCCCTGGCAAGCACGGTTCTTTACGAAGCGCATGTCAAGGGAAGCAGCCGGCAACACCCCGGCGTTCCCGAGGTTCTGCGCGGCACCTACGCCGGTCTTGCCACGCCGGCGATGATCGAGCATTTCCAGCGACTCGGAGTCACTGCCATCAACCTGCTGCCGGTGTGCCACTTTCTCGACGAGAGACACCTGGATGAAAAGGGTCTTGTCAATTACTGGGGCTACAACTCGCTCGCTTTCTTCGCGCCCGAGCCGCGCTATGCAGCGCGGATCGGTGGGCAGTCGGTGATTGCCGAATTCAAGACGATGGTCCGTTCCTTGCACGCCGCCCACCTCGAAGTCATTCTCGACGTGGTCTTCAACCATACCGCCGAATCCGACGAAGCGGGCCCGATCCTGTCGTTTCGCGGCATCGACAACTCGAGCTATTACCGCCTGCCGCCCGACCATCTCAACCGCTACGAAAATTTCACGGGCTGCGGTAACACCCTGAATCTCGCCCATCCACGCGTTCTGCAAATGGTCATGGATGCGCTGCGCTACTGGGTCGGCGTCATGCACGTTGACGGCTTCCGCTTTGACCTCGCAGCCACGCTGACACGCGACAGCGCGTTTCTTGCCGCACTCCGGCAGGATCCTTTGCTGCAGCGCGTCAAGCTGATCGCCGAGCCCTGGGACATCGGACCGGACGGTTATCACCTCGGCCGCTTTCTGCCGGGCTGGAGCGAATGGAACGATCGCTTCCGCGACGACGTACGCGCATTCTGGCTGACGCATGAGGCAGGCGCCGGACAACTGGCACAACGGCTCGCTGGCTCACGAGAAGTCTTCGGTAGCAGCGGACGTGCGCCCCAGGCGGGAATCAATTTCATCACCGCGCATGACGGTTTCACCCTGCGCGATCTCGTCAGCTATCAAAAGAAACACAATGAATTGAATGGCGAGGAGAATCGCGACGGACACGGCCATAACCACGCGTGGAACTGCGGCGAGGAAGGCGTAAGCACTGATCCGGTAGTGCTCGAAAGGCGCCGGCGCCTGCAGCGCACGCTCCTCGCCACGCTGATGCTGTCTCAGGGCGTGCCGATGCTGCAGAGTGGCGACGAAATCGGACGCACACAGGCCGGCAACAACAACGCCTATTGCCAGGACAATGCAATGACCTGGCTCGACTGGAAGAACGCCGATGCCGAGTTGATCGATTTTGTCGCCGGGCTGATCGACTTGCGCCGGCGTTTCCCGCAATTGCGGCAACACCGCTGGCTGACCGGCGAAGCGATGGTCGACGGGCAGCCCGATGTGGTCTGGTGGCATCCTGCGGGCAGACCGATGCGCCACGCCGACTGGGAGTCGAAAAAACTGGGCACCTTCGGTCTGCAACTCGCCCCCGACCGGCCAGCCGTGGGCAAAGCACAGGATGGCGAAACCTTGCTATGCCTGATCAACCGCGACGACAACCAGGCTTCCTTCCTGCTGCCGGCAGGGGTCTGGCAGCAGATCTGCGACAGCAGCACGCAGGCCCCCTTTGCTCCCCACATGCGCGAGATCAGCACCCCCGTGGCGGCGCGCAGCGTGCAGATTCTCAGCCGTTCTTGATTCGCTGGCGCGACTTTTACCACTGATCTACCGCCAGCCGCGCAGCAGCGCGATGCCGTGTCCGCCGCGGCTCCTCGCGGTTTCGAGCATCTCGGGCTGCAAGCCGCCCAGCGCATAGACCGGTAACGACGAGCGTTCGACGAGCTGCGCGAACGCTGACCAACCGATGCCGGCTGTTCCGGGGTGGCTGGCCGTCGGCAGCAAGGGGCCGAGGACGACGAAGTCCAGTCCCAGTCCGGCGGCGCGTGCCAGGTCGGCAGCGCCGTGACACGAGGCGGCGACGCGAGCGAAATCCGGGCGCCGTTCGATCTGCCAGAGCTGCTGCGACGAGAGGTGCACTCCCCCGGCGCCGACCGTACGGGCGAGTTCCTGGTCGTCGTTGATCAGCACCACCACCTGCGCATGCCTGGCCGCCAGCGCCACGACCTGGCGCGCAAAAGCGTGCCGCTGCGTTGGCGGCAGCGTTTTGTCGCGCACCTGGAACAGGCGCAGTCCGTTCGACAGCGCGTTCTGCAGCCGCGCCAGTTCGGCCGCCACGCCATACTCCTCGGCATTGCTCAGTGCGTATAGCGACGGCAGCGCCAGCGCGCGCAGGATTGGAGCGTTGGCCGGCAGGATCGGTGCGACGCTCGCCGCCGCACCGGCCGGTAACCAGACCAGGTCGCTGTGCTCGATCGCCGCCAGTTCGCCGTGCCAGGTGTTGACGCGAAAGAAGCGCAGGCGAACCGTCGCGTGTGGATAGCTGAATTCGCAACAGACCCATGGCCAGGCTTGCTCGACGGTGATGCCGAGTTCTTCTTGCAGTTCACGAACCAGCGCCGTGCGCGCCGTCTCGCCAGGCTCGATCTTGCCGCCCGGAAATTCCCAGTAGCCGGCATAAACCTTTCCGGGCGGACGTTGCGCCAGCAGAAACTCGGGCGCCGCCGGATCGCCGCGCAGCATCACTGCCGCCGCCACTTCGGTCACCTGGGTCATCGGGCGCTTAATCGCCCCCTGCGGCGGCTCAAGCGACATTCCGCGAGCGCTTGCGCGCGGTCGTTGGCGAGGTGGACGGCGCGCTGCGCGGTCGCCTCTGGCGATCCGGCACAGCGAGTTGCCGGCCGGCCCAGTCCCTGGCGAACTGCCAGGCGACGCGTCCGCTGCGCGAACCGCGTTCGAGCGCCCAGTTGAGCGCATCGCGCTCGGCACGAACGATCTCGTCGCGGGCGCAGCCAAAGGACTGCAGCCAATGCGCCACGATCTTGAGATAGGCCTCCTGGTCGAATGGATAGAAGGAAATCCACAGACCGAAGCGCTCGGACGCGGCGTTGCGTCTGCCGCGGCAGGCGGCATAGCTTGCTCGATCCACATAACCGTTTTTAAAAACAAATAGTTATGTTACGTTGTGCGGGTTCGACAACTATCGTAGAATACCTGCGTTAAACATTGTTTTATAGGGGCTGACCATGCTCAAAACCATCACCAAAGTCGGAAACTCACAAGGCTTGATCCTTGACACCGCGCTGTGCGAACTTACCGGCCTCAAAGCTGGGGATCAGGTGAACGTGACCGTGCATGACGGCGGCGCCGTGGTCATTACGCCCATACGCAACGCCGCGCCCGCGGAGGTGATGAACAACACCATCCGCCAAACCGTCAAGGATTACGCCAAAACCCTGCGGAAGCTGGCGTGAGCAACACGCCGGATGATTGCATCCACCTTGCTCTAGCCGATGTTTGCGAAATTCACAACCAAGTCGTCGCTGCGTTCGGCGGCTTGGCGGGGGTGCGCGATGCAGGCTTGCTGCAATCCGCGATTGCCGCGCCGCAAGCTACCGCGTTTGGCGCTTCGCCATTCGCTGACTTGATCGAGGTCGCGGCGGCTTATCTTTTTTACCTCTGCCGCAATCATCCGTTTAACGACGGAAACAAGCGTGTTGCGATGGCCTCCGCCATCGTGTTTCTGCGTCTAAACGGCATCGAACCCGCGCCCGACAGTGATGCGTGGGAAGCGTTGCTGCTGGATGTCGCCTCCTCCCAATTGGATCGCACGCAGACTACGGACCGATTGCGCGCACTGATTCCCTCGCAGTAGACGGGACCGCCCATGACCACCGGCAGCACCCGCGCAATCACCTTGCTCACCACCGTCTTCGGCCACCCCGCGTTTCGCGGCGCACAGCAAGAGATCGTTATACCAAGCTCGGTCATAAACGACTTTAACTGTCGTGTCTCCTGGGATGTAGAATTGGGGGCATGACTTCTTCTTGGGACGTGCGGCCATGTTGAAATTGACATTTTCGCAAGCAGAGGCGCGAGTCTTGGCACACGAGCGCTTTCACCATCCGCATCCCCATGTGCGGCGCAAGATGGAAGCCTTGTGGCTGAAAAGCCAAGGTCTTGCCCATCAAGAGATCGAGCGGCTCGCGGGCGTGAGCGGAAAGACGCTTCGCAAGGATAGGATATCCAACGCCACTTCCGCCAGTGTTCCAGGCTCTGATAGGCCCTGACAGCAGTCGTGATTCGGGGAAAGCGTGCCGACGGAGCCTGAAAACCTCGCCAGAACCGCAGCATCAGGATGGCCATGATGGCCATGGGTCGCCGCGGTGGCTGACTAGGCCGCCGCGGCAACCCATGGTGCAAGCGCTCCCTGACGAGCCCGATCGGATCGTCTTCGTGCGGCCTTTCCCAGGCGATGCGCTGATCGAATGGGTCGTCCGGTGCCGGTTGAGCGGGCGGGCCGAACTCGCCCTGCTCGGCATCGGTGATCTCCCACAGCGGCGGGCCCCGGGCCGGCGCGATCGGCGGCGGTGACGTCGGCTCGCCTAAGTGCGAGAGGATCTCGCGCACGGCGCAGGCGTCGGTGAGGAAGGCGATGATTCGCCTCTCGCCGCCACAGCGTGGGCAGACGAGCGGAAAGACCTCATCGATCCGCGCGAGCAGCAACGCCCAGGCGTAGCGGGCCGCGCGACACAGGAGCGCTTCCTTTGCCTGCTCCTCGCTGTCGGACGACGCGCCTGGGGCGGTGATTTGCGCCGCGATTGGCTCAGTCTCCGTCTCAGTCGCTGTAAGAAGCGGCGCGGTCGGACTCTCTGGCACGCCGACAAGCGCGGTGACCTGTGCGCGTAGCGGTGCGTTGGGCGCAGTACGCCGTAGTACCGATGCCGATGACGGCGCGGGGGTGGAATCAGCGCCGCCAGACGCTCGAACCGTTCGAGCGGCGTGAGCATCCAGCGAACGCTGCCGCCGGGACCCGGCTTGACGCTCTCATAGACCCGGTGTTCGGCGTCGATTTCACGCAAGCGCTCCAGCCCAAAGGCAGGTCGAGCGCAATAACGCAACAGCCGTTCCAGGCCCTGGCGGTCGGCCCCTTCGAGGCGCACGCCGGCGTCGAGCGAGAAGCCGCCCCCGTGCTCCCAGTTCGCCATCGTTTCGGCGTCTTCCGGCTCAAGCACACCGCGCCGGGCCAGCGCGCGCAGCAGACGACGGCGGACCTTGGCCTGCACTTCGTTGAGCCACTTCTGGTCGGGGGCACGGCTTTCGTGAAACGTCGCCGCCCCCGAGGCGTCCGCCTCGAAGACACCCTCGATGACGAGGCAGTGGAAATACTCAGCTGGCACGCTTGATCCACACGCTGCTGACCAAGGGCGAGAAATACACGGACAAGAGACAGGATTACTACGAGGAGCGGTACCGCCAGCGCGCCATGCATCACCTTGCCCGGCGCGCCCAGAAACTCGGCCTGAAACTCGTTCCAATTCCCGACGCCGCTTAAAAACATGCCTTTAATCAGTCACTTGGAGTGTGTTTCTTGAGAGAGGGAAGGCTACACCGCCGCAAATTCAGTGTTTGAATCTTGACCTTGGCCCTGAATAATGTATATTGTTCGTGTATATAGCATTTCGGAAGCCAGCCATGCCTGCCAGCACCGTCTTCACCAACAATCGCACCCAGGCGGTTCGCCTGCCCGCCGAGCTGCGCTTTCCGGATTCAATCAAGAAGGTCGATGTGCGGGCCGTCGGCCAGGAGCGCATCATTGCCCCCGCCGAAGCGGCGTGGGACAGTTTTTTCCTGGGCGAAAAAACCGTGACCGACGATTTTCTGCCGGAACGGGCCATCCAGGAGCAGCCGGATCGGGAATGCCTTTAACCCGTGCTGACCCACCTGCTCGATACCAACATCGTCATCTACGTCGTCAAGCGGCGTCCGATCGAGGCTTTGGCGTCCTTCAACCGCCATTACGGCCGCCTGGCCGTCTCAGCCATCACCCTCGCCGAGCTGGTCCATGGTGCCGAGAAAAGCAGCGACCCCGCCCGCAACCTTTCCGTGGTCGAGGATTTCTGCAGCCGCCTGAGCGTCCTGCCCTATGGCGAGCGGGAGGCCTACCACTACGGCAGCATCCGCGCCGCCCTGGAAAAGCTGGGCCAGCCCATCGGCGTCAACGACCTGCATATTGCGGCTTTCGGGCTGCCGTCGGTGATCATCCGCGTTTCGTCGCCCATGATCTCGCGGATGCGCGCCTTGTCTTCCTCGGTCGACTTGTTGGTGCCGGTGGCGACGACCGTCATGCCCAGATCCTGCAGTGCCGAGACCACCGACCAGCTCTTGACGCCGCCGGTGTACAGCAGCACGCGCCTGCCCGCCAGGCGCGCCCGCCAGGGCTCGAGCGCGGCGCGAATCCTGGCTTCCTCGCGAGCGATCATGGCTTCGGTGCGCGCGCTCAGAGCGGGGTCGGCCAACAGCCTCGCAAAGTCGCGGAAGGCCTGCGAGGTGTCGGTGATGCCGTAGAAACTGCCTTCGAAGAAGGGTACGCCGAATTCGCCTTCGAGTTTGCGCGCCACATTGAGCAGCGCCTTGGCGCAGACCACCATCGACGCTTCCGCCCGGTGCATGGTCTGCACCTCGTGGAAGCGTGCGTCGCCCGAGAGCGTGCAGAGAATGCGCAGGCCGAGTTCGTCGAACAGTGGCGCGAGATACCAGAATTCGCCGGCGATGTTGTATTCGCCGATCAGGTTCACGTCATGCACGCGGATTCCCGGCCGCTGCGCCGCAGCGGGTACCGGCTCGGGCTCGCGGGTGCCGATCACGTACTTGAACATGGCCTCGCCGGCAATGCGGTTGCCCAGATTCTTGGTGCCGTAGAAGCCGGCGCAATCGACCGGCACCACCGGCACCCCCCAGCGCTCGCTGGCTGCCCTGGCGACGGCTTCGAGATCGTCGCCGATCAAGGCCGGCACGCAGGTCGAGTAGAGGAATACCGCTTTCGGCGAGTAGTCGTCGATGGCCTGCTTGATGGCATGAAACAGGCGTTTTTCGCCGCGACCCATGATCACGTCCTGTTCGGTGAGGTCGGTGGTCATGCCTGTTCGATAGAGTGTCGGGCCTGAAGAGCGCGCGCCGCGGTTGTCCCAGGAAGCGCCGGCACAGGCGATCGGCCCGTGCACGATGTGCGCGACATCGGCAATCGGCAGCAGAGCGATCTGTGCGCCGTCAAACGAACAGCCGCCGGCCGTCGCGCCCGGCTTGGTCCGGGCACAACCGGATTTCTCGTTCTTGTTGTGCGCACAGGCGGGCTCGTTCAGCAACTCGGCGATTTCGGCAGTCTTCATGGCATCGGTCCTTGGTTGACTGTGCTAGTGCAATCCGCGTGCCAGCGCCAAGTGATTGATTCTGCATGACTGCAGCGAGGGTGCGATTGTCGGGTTTGCGACATTGAGACATTGCGACATGGTCAGGAGGCAGGAGAGTTGCCGCTACGCGGCTGCTCCACGACTGGCCGCAGAGCCGCATGGGTAGCGCTTTTCCAGGGATGCACGCGCCATCACCAGCGTATGGGCACGGCTCTTGCGTAGGGTGGTGTATCTGCTGCCGGGAAATCCCATATGCTCGATCCGACCAAGAATCCGTGGCCGCCTACGCCGCACAAGCAAGACCTGTGCACACTCGCGTTCGTCGGCGTCATTGGCCAGTCTCTGGCAGCATGCCGCCAGCCGCTGCTGCGAGGCTTGTCGGAAGATCGCCTGCGGGCTTTGCTGGCGACGTATTTCCCTGGCACGGTGTGGGAACCCGCTGTCGGTGTTCCGGCCCCGGAACCTGGCGACGACGAGTTTCACGACCTCGTCGAACTGCTCCTGGAATCCCGTGCCCGACCCGACGAGGCGGGTGCCTGGCTGTGTCATGCGATCGCCACGGCGGCGATGGGAGAGAAGCATCTCTGGCAGGACATGGGTCTGCCCAACCGCCAGGCCTTGTCGGATTTGCTGCGCGAGAACTTCCCCGGCCTGGCGGCGAAGAACAGCGGCGACATGAAATGGAAGAAGTTCTTCTACCGGCAACTCTGCGAGCACGCCGGGGTACCGATCTGCAAGGCACCGCATTGCGCCGAGTGCTGCGATCGTGCGCTGTGTTTCGGGCCCGAGGATGGCTCGCCATGATGCTGGTTATTTTCTTGCTACCGTCGGGTAGCAGGCGTTCAGCACGCGTCATGCCCGGTTCAGTGGCGAGGCGACCTGCATTGCTTCGGGATGAGCAGCCTGAGCCGTCCGAGCGGCTTTTGCATTCGGCGAACACCCTGTCGCTCGGTCGATCCAGCGATCCAACGCGAGCCGCGGCAGCTTCGTGCTACGCTGGGCGGTCAATTGCAATACAATGTATCTCGTGTCTGAACGGAAATTCCAAGAGCCTTGCCGCGCAAGGCTTTGAGTGGGTTTTTCAGAAACGAATATTTTATGCACTAGAGATATTTGGGGTTAAACGGCTCAAACTTCGTCATATTTATGCATATGAACTTCAAATGCCAAAATCTTCGTTTTGTAAAGTAGCACCTAAGGAACGTTTCAATAACAATTTGCGAAAGCTGATCAATGGAATCCCACCGTTTTCCCAGTCCAGCAATGAATTTCCGCAGGTTGTTTTTTGAACGTTCCTAAGCATTTGTAGTAAAGGCGTTTTTAGACTTTTCGTTCAGACACTATCTCACTGATTGACGGAGGCGATGATGGCTGCTACGACAATGGTGCATGTTCGCGTGAGCGAAGAAATCAAGGCGCAGGCTACGGAAACGCTGGCCGCGATGGGACTGTCGCTTTCCGACGCGGTGCGCGTGTTTCTGACCCGCGTGGCGGCCGAGAAACAACTCCCGTTCGCGCTCAAGCTACCGAATGCCGAAACGTGCAGTGCGATGGCCGAAGCCGACGAAATTGCCCACACGCACCGCGCACGCTTTGCTACGGCCACCGAACAGTTTGATGACCTCGAAAAGAACAGCCGCGAGTAAACGCGCGCTGTTGCCGCGTGCGGCAGACTATGCGAAGACCTTTCTGAAAGACTGGGAACGCTTGTCCAGGGCTGGCCGTTACGACATGAATCGGCTCAAGGAGGCCATGCTTCTCTTGATTGCCAATACGGCACCCCTGGGACCGGAATGGCAGGATCATCCCTTGCTCGGTCATTGGGAAGGCCACAGGGAATGCCATATTGGTGGCGATTTCCTGCTCACCTACAAGCTCGACGACAGCGGCAAGACCGGTCTGGTCGTTTTTGTGCGTGCGGGCACGCACGCCGAGTTGTTCGATTGAAATAGCGTGTCGGCTGTGCGGTAGTTTTGCTTACGGGCAAGCGCCGATGCACTTCTGTCTGTCGACTTGCAGTGCCGGCCAGTAAGTTGGCCTTCGAAGCCATCGGCGAGCACATCGCGTGCAGCCGTCACGACGACGTGAGCATCATGAACCTGCTGCCCGCGACGGTGATCGCCCATGCCGCCGAAGACCATCTGGCGCTGGCGCTGCTGCCTTGAAGGTCTTGTGCGACAACGAGATTTCGGTGTGCGGCCGCTATCGGCAACGATACTCTATGAGTACAATCGGCCAGAAGCCGACCCATGATACGAGGCGGACTTTCGATGCTGCATGGCCGGTGTGCAAACTTGAGCGGCCATTCCGCTCCCGCGATTGGGACGGGGCGAGGGGATCAACCGTGTCGCCCATGATATGCTGCGCAGTTACATGCAAGGAGCGCCCCAAAAGTGGCTCAGGCAACGCACAACAAAATCGTCTCCTTCATCTGGGGCATCGCTGACGACGTCCTGCGCGATCTTTTCAAGCGCGGCAAGTACCCGGACGTGATCCTGCCGATGTGCGTCATCCGGCGCATGGACGCGGTGCTTGAGCCGGCCAAGGAGCAGGTGCTCGCCACCAAGAGAATGCTCGACGAGGCGCATATCACCGAGCAACGCGCCGCGCTGTGTGATGCTGCGGGTCAAGCGTTCTACAACACATCGAAGTTCACCCTGCGTGATCTCAAGTCCAGAGGAAGCCAGCAACAGCTTCTGGCGGACTTTGAGGACTACCTCAACGGCTTCTCGCCCAACGTCCAGGACATCCTCGAAAACTTCAAATTCCGCAACCAGTTGCAGACGCTGTCGAGGGCTGACGCCATCGGCACGCTGATCAACAAGTTCCTCGACCCCGACATCGACCTCTCGCCGGCCGGCATCGACAACCACTCGATGGGAACGGTCTTCGAGGAACTGGTGCGCAAGTTCAATGAGGAGAACAACGAAGAAGCGGGCGAGCACTGGACGCCGCGCGACGCGGTTCGCCTGATGGCGAATCTGGTGTTCCGGCCGATCGAGTCCGCGATCCGGTCCGGCACCTACCTGCTCTACGATTGCGCCTGCGGCACCGGCGGCATGCTCACCGTCGCCGAGGAGACGCTGACGGCGATCGCCGCCGCGCGCAGCCAGCAGGTCAGGTGCCTGCTCTACGGCCAGGAGATCAACCCCGAGACCTACGCCGTCTGCAAGGCCGACATGCTGCTGAAGGGCGAAGGCGAGAGCGCCGAGCACATCGTCGGCGGCGCCGAGTGGTCCACGCTGGCGCACGACGCCTTCCCCGCCCGCGAGTTCGATTTCATGCTCGCCAACCTGCCCTACGGCAAGAGCTGGAAGAAGGACCTGGAAGCCATGGGCGGCAAGGACGGCATGCGCGACCCGCGCTTCAAGGTCATGCACCAGGGCGAGGAGCTGTCGCTCGTCACGCGTTCGAGCGACGGGCAAATGCTCTTCCTCGCCAACATGGCATCCAAGATGAACGGCCAGTCGGCCCTCGGCAGCCGCATCGCCGAGGTGCATAACGGCAGTTCGCTGTTCACCGGCGATGCCGGCCAGGGCGAGAGCAACATCCGCCGCTGGCTGATCGAGAACGACTGGCTCGAAGCCATCGTCGCGCTGCCGCTCAACCTCTTCTACAACACCGGCATCGCCACCTACATCTGGGTGCTGTCCAACCGCAAGCCTGCGCACCGCCAGGGCCGGGTGCAGCTCATTGACGCCAGCCAGTGGTTCAAGCCGCTGCGCAAAAACCTCGGCAAGAAGAACTGCGAACTCTCGCTTGAGGACATCGAGCGCATCAGCCGCTGCTTCCTCGACTTCGCGGAGACGCCCGAGTCGAAGATCTTCCCGAATGCCGCTTTCGGCTACTGGAAGGTCACCGTCGAGCGCCCGCTGCGCCTGCACAGCCAGCTTTCGCTCAAGGCCATCGAAACGCTGCGCTTCAACTCCGGCGACGAGGACCTGCGCGCCGCGCTCTACGAAGAGTTCGGCGACGACCTGTTCAGCCGTTTCTCGGCGGTTTCCGTCGCGCTCGAGAAGCGCCTCGCCGACTGGGGCAGCAGCGACGACCCCGAAGGCGAAGACGACGAAGGCGGCACGAAGAGGGGCCTGCCCGAGCGACAGAAGAAGAAGCTGCTCGACGCCAGGACCTGGGAACGCGACGGCCGCCTGGTCGACGTGGCTACCCGGCTGCGCGTGCTGCTGGGCGAGGCGCTCTTCGACGATCACAACGTCTTCCGCGACCGCGTGGACGCCGCGCTGAAGACGGCCGGGATCAAACTCGCCGCCGCCGACCTCAAGCAGATCCTCAAAGCCGTGAGCTGGCGCGTCGAGAGCGCACCGCCGGTCATCTCCAGGGTGCACAAGCCCGGCAAGGTCAGGGCCGAGCCGCTGCGCGGCCTCTACGCGGTGAGCGTGGATGGCAGGCCCGCCATCGTCGAGTACGAGCCCGATGCCGACCTGCGCGATACCGAGCAGGTGCCGCTGCTCGAAGACGGCGGCATCGAAGCCTTCATCCGCCGCGAGGTGCTGCCGTACACGCCCGACGCGTGGATCAGGGACGACGCCACCAAGATCGGCTACGAGATCAGCTTCACGCGCCACTTCTACAAGCCGCCGCCGCTGCGCACGCTCGAAGAGATCAGCGCCGACATCCTGGCCATCGAGAAGGAGGCCGAGGGCTTGCTGGATGGTCTGCTCAGGGTCGGTCAGCGATGAAGAAGAAGTCCACTACTTTGCCCCAGGAACTCAAGCCCTCTGCGCTACAGACCGGGAGGCAAGAGCACGCCGGGCATACCGCCAGGGCACAGGTGCCTGTCGTCGTGGATGAGGCGGCGCTCCTCACTGACTTGAGAGAACTGATCCAGTCCGCCCGCCAGCGGATTGCCACAGTTGCGAATTCGACCACGACGCTGCTGTACTGGCATCTCGGGCGTCGACTCCTCGCCGAGAGTCTTCAGGATGAGCGGGCGCCGTACGGAAAACGCATTCTCGCGACCGTGTCACGCGAATTGACCGTCGAATTCGGGCAGGCCTTTACCCTCCGCTCGCTCTATCGCGCCATTCAGTTCTGTCAGGGTTTCACGAACCAGGAGATTGTGTCGACGCTGTCGACACAATTGAGCTGGAGCCATTTCGTCGAGCTGTTGCCGCTCAAGGATCCGCTGGCCCGCGATTTTTACGCGGAGATGTGCCGCATCGAGCGTTGGGACGTGCGCACGCTGCGCCAGAAGATCGGCGGCCTGTTGTTCGAGCGCACCGCGCTGTCGAAGAAGCCGCAAGACGTCATCGCGGCGGAGATCGGCAGACTTCGCGACGGGCAGATGAGCCCCGACATCGTCTTTCGCGATCCCTACCTGCTCGACCTGCTGGGACTCAAGGGCGCCTACAGCGAACGCGACCTCGAGAGCGCCATCCTGCGCGAGATCGAGGGGGTGTTGCTGGAACTGGGCAGCGGCTTCGCCTTCGTCGCCCGGCAAAAGCGCATCAGCGTCGGCAGGGACGATTTTCATCTCGACCTGCTTTTCTTCCACCGTCATCTGCGCCGGCTGATCGCCGTCGAACTGAAGCTGGAATCCTTCCAGCCGGGCCATGTCGGGCAGATGGAACTGTACCTGCGCTGGCTGGACAAGCACGAACGCGCTCCCGGCGAGGAAGCCCCGATCGGACTCATCCTGTGCGCGTCCGCAGACGCCGAGCAGGTGGAATTGCTGCAGCTCGATGCCAAATCGATCCGCGTCAGCGAGTACCTGACGGAGTTGCCGCCGCTGCCTTTGCTGCGTGCGCGGCTGCACCAGGCGATCGAGCACGCCCGCGAGAGCGCCGCCCGGCGAGCGGTGGTGGGGGATCCATGATCGCCGACCTCAGGCCGTATGCGGAGTACAAGGAGTCCGGGTTGCCGTGGCTCGGGAAGGTGCCGAGCCATTGGGAAAACCGGCCCGCGTTTGGTGCTTTCGTGCCCAATCGCGAACGCAACCACGGCATGAAGGAGAAGACCGTGCTTTCTCTCAGCTATGGTCGCATCGTCATCAAGCCTGCGGAGAAACTCCACGGCCTAGTACCTGAATCGTTCGAAACCTATCAGATCGTCAATCCGGGCGACATCGTCCTTCGCACCACCGATCTTCAGAATGACCATACCAGCCTCCGTGTAGGAATGGTCCGCGATCGTGGCATCATCACATCAGCCTACTTAGCCTTGCGAGTGAACACAGGTGTCAGTCCCGACTTTGGTTTTCAGTTCCTCAACGTCTGGGATATGAGCAAGGCCATTTACGGCTACGGCTCGGGACTTCGCCAGGGCTTGGACTTCTCGCACTTCAAGCGGATGCCCGTCGCGCTCCCACCACCCGCAGAGCAGGCGGCGATCGTGCGGTTTTTGGACTGGGCGAACGGGCGGTTGGAGCGGGCAATCCGGGCGAAGCGGAAGGTGATCGCGCTGCTCAACGAGCAGAAGCAGGCCATCATCCACCGCGCCGTCACCCGCGGCCTCGACCCCTCCGTCCCCCTCAAACCCTCCGGCATCCCCTGGCTCGGCGACATTCCGCAGCATTGGCGGGTATGGCGGCTGAAGTTTGTAGCCCTGAATATCGTAGACTGCCTCCATGCGACGCCGAGGTATTCAGACGCCGGCACGCATCCGGCGATCCGAACTGCCGATATTGTCGCTGGGGTTGTTCTTGTCGACCAAGCGAAGAAGGTCTCTTCACGCGACTACGCGCGTTGGACGACGCGACTACAACCTCAAGAAGGAGATATTCTCTATTCAAGAGAGGGCGAACGTTTCGGAATCGCGGCGTGCGTACCGGCGGCCGCCCAATTGTGCATATCACAGCGCATGATGGTCTTCAGGATTGCGACCGAACACTGCAGCAAGTTTGTAATGTGGCTGTTGAATAGTCGATCCACATACGGGCAGGCCCTTCAGGATGTGATGGGCGCAACCGCGCCCCACGTGAACATCTCTACGATAAGAAACTACTATCTGGCGTTGCCCCCGAAGCGAGAGCAGGAAGCAGTCGTCGAGCGTATTGGGGCCGAAACCCATCCGATTGAGGTGGTGATAGATCGCCTCGAACGCGAAATCGACCTGCTCCGCGAATACCGCACTCGCCTCGTCGCCGACGTCGTGACCGGCAAGCTCGACGTGCGCGAGGCGGCGACGCGCCTGCCCGACGAAGTTGCGCCTGACATATCTGCAGAAGTCGTTGGCGAAATGCTCAACGACGCTGGCAATCTGGATGAAGTTGACGCTGAGGAGACTTGAACCATGCCCGACCCGAGCAACTGCATTTTGATCCGCCATCTGGCGCCAAGAAATTTTCTGTCTTTCGGCACTGACAATCCTGGCATTGAACTCCAGGCGCTGAATCTCCTCATTGGTCCCAACGGCAGCGGCAAGTCGAATCTTTTTGAAGCGATCAGCCTGATACGTTCGGCTCCGAAGGAACTTCGGGAGGTGACTCGAAAGGGAGGCGGCGTCGGGGAATGGATATGGAAGGGCGGGACGAAAGAGCCGGCGTCGGTCGATTGCGTCGTGAGAGACGCCAAAGACTCGATACCGCTGCGCCATCTGCTCTCGTTCCGTTCGGTGGCGCAGGCATTTTCCCTTGAGGACGAGCGTGTGGAGCGAGCGCGCCCGCAGGCGGGGCAGCCAGACGTTGACTTCTTTTACCGCTACCAGCACGGCCAGCCGGTCGTCAATACAAGTGGCCATGGCAAACGTGGTCTGACCAGGGCGTCGATCGAAGCGGATCGCTCGATCCTGGCACAACGGCGCGACCCCGAAGCCTATCCGGAACTGGCCTGGCTGGCCCAAAACTACGAGCGCGTGCGCATCTACCGGGAATGGGCGTTTGGGCGGAATGCAGTATTCCGCGAACCGCAAAGATCCGACAATCGCAACGACGTGCTCGAAGAAGATTTCTCGGCTTCCCACTTAAGCCGGGACAATCTCTAACTTCAATGGGTTATGCACAACCCGGTGGCGGGACTTCCTCGGTAAGGGAAGTTCCCCCATCTGGTTGAGCAGCCAATCGAAAAGATCAGGGAAAGAGGTGCTAAACAGACGTTCGGCTGCGATAGTGCCGTCACTACGTCTCACCCCATAGTTGTGGATAACCGTTAGCGCAGCCAGGCGGCATTTCGTCAGACCTCGCCCGTTATGATACAACTGGGACAAGCGGCCATTGCGCCCTTCGACGGCGGAGGAGCTGCGATGGAACTGTCGCACCATCCATTCCCCCCATTCTAGCCAGCGCTGCAACTCACTCTCGGAGAATCCCGAATGGAACGGGTCTGCTTTCCAGGCCTCTAATGCTCGCTGCCAAGCCTCCTGATACCGTTTCCGGTGAACCCTGTTTTGCGTTTTCCGCATTTGGTAGTGCCAATAGAGTACGGGCAACAGCTTGCTCGTCAGCCATTGCCGAGTCGCTTCATCCAGAGACCAGCCCAGCAGGATTTCTTCTACCCAAAGCCACCAAAAGCTGACGTGACTCGATAAGGCGCCGATCTGGGCACGGAACTTCTTCAGGGCGGAACGGGTATCCTGGATCCCTTGTTGCGCCGCCAGAGTTTCCAGGGCCTGTGCTCGCGTTTCCAGTCCTGCCACTACGCTCTCCGCCGTCGTGCGAGTATTCTCCTCCAGGGAGAAGGGATGGATTTCCTCGGCGATTCCCAGCAACTGCTTCTGGTACTCTTGCTGCGCCTGTTCCACTTGCGCGCGGGCTTCCCAGGCACAGGCCTGTTGTGCCGCCAAAGCCGCCTTTTCCTCGGTACTGGCTCCGCGCGACGGCTGATCAAGGGCCTTCTGGGCCAGTTCGCAGCACTGATCCGCCTTGGCTTTTCGACGTCCCAAGGCCGGTGACAACCAGCGACTGAGGCCATATTGCTCGTGGAACGTATCCGCGCCCGAGGTACACTCAAAGCCTGTGACCGCTAATTTGATCAGGGCCTTCGCCCGGTCACTGATGGCGTGGTTGACTTCGATACCCAGTGCTTCCAGGCGCGGGGTCACCTGGGCAAACCAGGTATCGAAACCCCGGTCCTTCTGAATCGACTCCAGCAATAGGTAGCCCGAGGACAAATCCATCAGCACCAAGATCAGAATCTCCCCAAAGAACGTCTCATCCGCGGCCACCACCGCTTGGCGTGTCCGCGTCGGTACCGAGGCTTCACACTGTTGCTGAAACAGGGGCAACAGCGCTTCCATCCGGCTGAGTTGGGTCTGCAAGGCGCTGGGAGACACCCCCACATGGGTATGAAGGCGGATCAATTGGAAGAAATCCGACAAGGCACCCGCCCCCACATGATGTTGCAGCCCGAACGTGTACAGCACAGCAAATACCAGCAATCTCAGCCATGCCTCCCCCTCTTCGGTTTCCCAAAACCCCGATTCAGGATGTCGGTTCCTACGGGCTTGCGCTTGCAGGTGGCGATGAACACTGCTTTTCGGGCGATGAATTAATTCCCCCACTGCACGCAGGCTTCGTTTTCCCTGGTCTGTAAGTGCGGCAAAAATGACGCGGCTGGTTGTCCGTATGGCTTGAGTCGTAGAGTTTTTTTGTCATAAAACTGATGATACAGGAGATGCGGCAACCAGTTCCCATCTCCTCAGCTCCCTTCATCCTCAGACTCTATCGGTAGCATGACTGTCCCGCTTTAAGTGGGAAGCCGATTTCTCAAACCTCGGCCTCTTCCTGAACCGGCTGAAAACGCGCTTTCCGGCGGCCAAGAAGGCGATCCTCAGCGGCTTGAATGACCTCTATGATGGTATCCACGACTTCGATGTCCTGGTGGAGGGGGGCACGGTGCAAGTGTTCTTCACGGAGGGAGATTTCGTTATTCCCGCCACGCGCCTTTCCGATGGCACGTTGCGGTATCTTTGCCTTCTGGCAATTCTTTGCGATCCCGAACCGCCCCCCTTGATCTGCATCGAGGAGCCGGAACTGGGACTGCATCCCGACATCCTGCCGAAGTTGGGGGATCTGTTGCGAGCGGCCTCGCAGCGAACCCAGATCATCGTCACGACCCACTCGGATATCCTGGTCGATACGATGACAGAAACGCCCGATGCGGTGGTCGTCTGTACCAGGACGCAGGGACAGACGATCATGGAACGATTGAACACGGTCGACCTTGCCGAGTGGCTGAAAAGGTATCGGCTCGGCCAGCTCTGGACCAAAGGCGAGATCGGGGGAAATCGCTGGTGAGTGCGCATCTGTACGTGGAAGGCGGCGAATCGAAGGAGGACCAGATTCGCTGCCGCGAGGGGTTCCGGAAGTTGTTCGAGAAAGCGGGATTCTCGGGACGAATGCCTCGACTCAGCGCTTGCGGTGGGCGCGGATCGGTCTTCGATGATTTCAAGACCGCCTACGCCCTTCGAAAGGTGGGCGACTACATCGCCATGCTCGTGGATAGCGAGGAGCCCGTGGAGGATCTCGAACGAACCTGGGAGCATCTGAATCGCCGCGACCAATGGGACAAGCCTGTCGGCGCGAGCGACGAGCAAGTCCTCTTCATGACGACCTGCATGGAGACCTGGATCGTCACGGACCGGCGGGCGCTACAGGAGCATTACGGCCACAGTCTGCAAGAGAATGCACTGCCTCCATTGACCAACCTGGAGAACCGGAATCGGCACGAGGTACACGACAAGCTGGTCCACGCGTCCCGCAATTGCGCAAACGCTTACCGCAAGGGCAAGCGCTCCTTCGAGTTGCTGGCGAAGCTTGACCCTGCTGTACTGAAGAAGCACTTGCCCAGCTTCGTTCGTGTTGATCGCATCCTGAAGGCCAAACTGTAACGCCATGCCAACCGACACCAGCGAGAAGGGCCTGGAGAGCCTGATCATGCGCCACATGACCGGCGTGGATGGCCTTGCCATCGCACCGAACACCGCCGCGGAAGTGCGCGCGCCCTACGGCGGCACCGGCTACATCGCCGGCAGCGCGCAGGACTACGACCGCGCGCACGCGCTCGACGTGCCGCAGCTCTTCGCCTTCCTGCACGCCACCCAGCCCGACGCCTTCAGGAAGCTGGCGCTGGCCGACGCGAACGACGCCAGCGACATCAACCGCCTCAAGTTCCTCGCCCGCCTTTCTGCCGAGATCGGCAAACGCGGCGTCATCGACGTGCTGCGCAAGGGCGTGGCGCACGGGCCGCTGCACTTCGACCTGTTCTACGGCACGGCATCGAAAGGCAACGCCCGCGCCGCGGCGCGGCACGCGCAGAACCGCTTCTCGATCACGCGCCAGCTCGCCTACAGCAGCGACGAGACGCGCCGCGCGCTCGACCTGTGCCTGTTCATCAACGGCCTGCCGATCGCCACTTTCGAGCTGAAGAACAGCCTCACCAAACAGACGGTCGAGGATGCCGTCGAGCAGTATCGGCGCGATCGCAACCCGCGCGAACGGCTGTTCGAGTTCGGCCGCTGCGTGGTGCACTTCGCGGTCGACGAGAGCGAGGTGCAGATGTGCACCGAGTTGCGCGGCAGGGGTTCTTGGTTCCTGCCGTTCAACAAGGGCACCCACGACGGCGCCGGCAACCCGCCCAACCCGCACGGCCTGAAGACCGACTACCTCTGGAAGGAGGTGCTCACCCCGGCGGGTCTGACCAACATCCTCGAGAACTACGCGCAGATCGTCGAGGAGAAGGATCCGCGCACGGGCAGAAAGAAGCGTCGGCAGGTCTGGCCGCGCTATCACCAGCTCGGCGTCGTGCGCCAGGCGTTGGCCGATGTGCGCGCCCACGGGGCGGGCAGGCGTTACCTGATCCAGCACTCGGCCGGCAGCGGCAAGTCGAATTCGATCGCCTGGCTGGCGCACCAGCTCATCGGCCTGCAGCGCGACGGTGATCAGACGGATCAGGCGAACAGGGAGGTCTTCGACTCGGTGATCGTGGTCACCGACCGGCGCCTGCTCGACGACCAGATCCAGACCACGATCAAGCAGTTCATGCAGGTGGGCGCGACGGTGGGGCATGCCCAGCGTTCGGGCGACCTGCGCAAGTTCATTCAGGACGGCAAGAAGATCATCGTCTCGACGGTGCAGAAATTTCCCTTCATCCTCGACGAGATCGCCACCGAGAGCGGCAGGACCTTCGCCATCATCATCGACGAAGCGCATTCGAGCCAGGGCGGCAAAACCTCGGCGGCGATGAGCCAGGCGCTCGGTGCGCTGGGGGAAGACGACGACGCGGGACCCGACCCCGAGGACACGGTGAACGCGGCGCTCGAAAAGCGCATGGCGGCGCACAAGATGCTGGCCAATGCCAGTTACTTCGCCTTCACCGCGACCCCCAAGAACAAGACGCTGGAGATGTTCGGCGAGCCGCTGCCGCCCGACGCGGAAGGGCGCGTCAGACATCGGCCGTTTCACAGCTACACGATGAAGCAGGCGGTCGAGGAAGGTTTCATCCTTGATGTGCTCAAGGCCTACACGCCGGTAGACAGCTACTACAGGCTGATCAAGATGAGCGAAGACGACCCGGAGTTCGATACCCGCAAGGCGAACCGGAAGCTGCGCCGCTACGTCGAGAGCCACGAGCACGCGATCCGCCTCAAGACCGAGATCATGGTGGACCACTTCCACGCGCAGGTGCTGGCGGCCGAGAAGATTGGCGGGCAGGCGCGGGCGATGGTGATCACCAGCGGCATCGAGCGGGCGATCCAGTACTTCCACGCCTTCCAGGCGTATCTGCGGGAGCGCAAGAGCCCGTACCAGGCGATCGTCGCCTTCTCGGGCGAGCACGAGTACGGCGGAGCGAAGGTGAGCGAGGCGTCGCTCAACGGCTTCGCGAGCGGCGACATCGCACGGAAGATCCAGTCCGACCCCTACCGCTTCCTGATCTGCGCCGACAAGTTCCAGACCGGCTATGACGAGCCGCTGCTGCACACGATGTACGTGGACAAGCTGCTGGCCGGGATCAAGGCGGTGCAGACCCTGTCGCGGCTGAACCGCGGGCACCCGCAGAAGTACGACTGCTTCGTGCTCGATTTCCAGAACAACAGCGAGGCGATCACTGTTGCGTTTCAGGACTACTTCCGCACCACACTGCTCGCGGAGGAAACGGATCCCAACAAGCTGCACGACCTCAAGGCGGTGCTGGATGCGACACAGGTGTATTCCCCGGAACAAATGCAACGAGTGGTGGAACTGTTCCTCGGCGGCGAGGATCGCGACAAGCTCGATCCGATCCTCGATGCGTGCGTGGCGGTATACACCGGCACGCTTGACGAAGAAGGACAAGTGGACTTCAAGAGCAAGGCCAAAATGTTCTGCCGCACCTACAGTTTTCTGTCATCGGTGATTGCCTACAGCAATGCGGAGTGGGAGAAGCTCTCTATCCTGCTAAATCTGCTGATACCTAAGTTGCCCGCGCCGCAGGAGGAAGACCTCGCTAAAGGCATCCTCGAAGCCATCGACATGGATAGCTACCGCGTGGAGAAGAAGTCGGTGCAGAAGATCGTACTGGAGGATACGGATGCGGAGATCGAACCCCTGCCGACTGATGCCTGTGGTCATAAGCCCGAGCCAGAGTTGGACCGCCTGAGCAACATCCTCAAAACCTTCAACGACCAGTTCGGCACCCTGTTTACAGATAGCGATCGCGTGACAAAGCGCATCCGCGACGACATCGCGCCACAGGTCGCCGCAGACGCGGCCTACCGGAACGCCAAGGAAAATACACCGCATACGGCACGTATGGCTCACGATCAGGCCCTGGGAAGGGTGATGCAGATCCTGCTCAGGGACGACACGCAGGTCTACAAGCAGTTCGTCGAAAACGAATCCTTCCGGCGCTCCGTTGGCGATATGGTGTATGCGCTGACGAGTCGGGGTGATGTCCAGCCAACACGGGGCAACGCGGCGGGTAGCTGACGGCCGCCTTAGGCGCCTGCGGTTACTGGTTGGTTACGAGCATCCGCTTTCCGCCATTTTGGTGCCGGCTTTGAGGATGGTAAGGGCCCACGAACGATTGGCAGTACGCCAGCAATGCACTACCATAAAGCGGTGAACTCTTCCACAACCAATCAATGGGGTTCGAACATGAACGTACGCAGCTGTCGGATCACGATCGCAGGGATGTCGATCGCCGCTTTGTTGTCCATCTCTGCCGCGCACGCGCAGCTTGGAGATCTGCTCAAGAAGGAGGAAAGCAGCGCATCGTCCGGTGGACTCGGGAATCTCGGTGGCCTGGGTGGGGCACTGTCCGGGCCATCCATCACCTCGGGCAGCGCCAGCAACGTCGCGGGCTTGCTGGAGTTCTGCATCAAGAACAATTATCTCGGCGGCAACAAGGCGGCTTCGGTCAAGGACTCGTTGATGAGCAAGCTCCAGGGTGGATCCTCCACCTCCTCCGACAGTGGCTACAGTAGCGGTGCCAAGGGCATTCTGAGCAGCAGCGATGGCAGTCAGCTCGACCTCGGAGGGATGAAGAAACAGCTCACGAAGAAGATCTGCGACAAGGTTCTCGACCAGGGAAAATCGATGTTGTGAGTGGGCAGGGGGAACGATCTCGCTGGAAATGGTCGGGATACCTGAGGTCATGATGATGTTCTGGTTTTTGATCGTCATGCTGGCCGCAGCATGGGGGATTGTCGGCCATCTTCAGGAGAACCTTGCGAAGATGCCTCGACCAGCACCTGCTCAGATCGTGCCGCCATCCGTACAGACGAGCGCTCCACCGCTCCCCCCGCCAGCTCCTGCCGATGATGACGCGGTCAAGCATGCAAACGCGGATGGGGATGCAAGGCCTTACTATGAAAGTCGCGAGCGACTCACGAATCTCCCCTCCCCACTCGCGGGGGAGGGTTTGGGGGAGAAGGAAACGGTCATGATCATCGGGGATGTCTTGCAAAGTCATGACCGTTTGGACAGGGCATCCTCAACCGAGACACCCAGGCCAGGGGATCAGTGCTTCGGCAGATGCGAGTGATGATGCGCAACCCGGCCGGCCGTGCTCCACTCAGCGTTGTGCGGCTCGATATGCAGAATATGATGATCTCCGACCATGGCAGTTATCGCGGCAGCGATGGCGACGACATCCTCGACCGGAATCTCCTGCTCTGCAACGAACGCCTGAACCGGCGCTTTCTTCTTGGATGCGGGGGCGGACGGGCGCTTGTGCGACACCCAGGTGCCGACGCGGTTGAGCAGCGGGAACCATGAGAGTACCAGGCCGATGAACGAGATCACCACGAAGCTCAGGAAGAAGTCGATCAGGCTGAGGAGCAGCGCGCCTTGCAGGGTGTCGGGAATGAGGGAATTCATGTTCGCGGTCCTCGATGTGGAAAGGGTAGGGTCGGCATGGCGTGTTCAGCCGACACCGATCAGCGCGAGCATGATGCCGCCGGAAATGGCGGTGCCGAAGACGCCGGCGAGGTTCGGACCCATCGCGTGGTAGATGAGGAGGTTTTTCGGGTTCTCCTGGTACGCCACGATGTGCGACACGCGCGCCGCGATCGGCACCGAAGCGATTCCGGCCGAGCCGATCAGCGGGTTGATCTTGGTCTTCAGGAACAGGTTCATGATCTTTGCCGTCACCACGCCAGAACCGGTGCCGAACAGAAAGGCGACCAGGCCAAGTCCCACAATTTCCAGTGTCTGCAGCGTCAGGAACTTGTCCGCCGCCATGGTGGAGCCGATGGCCACGGTCAGGATCATGATGATCACATTCATCAGGCCACCCGCAGCGGTCTTGGCCAGGCGATCGACGACGCCGGTTTCCTTGAACAGATTGCCGAGCATCAGCATGGTGATCAGCGGCGCGACTGGCGGGAAAAACAGATTGACGATGATCGCGATCACGATCGGGAAGGCGATTTTCTCCAGCTTGCTCACCTTGCGCGATTGTTCCATGCTGATCTGGCGTTCGGCCTTGGTAGTCAGCAGCCGCATCACTGGCGGCTGGATCATCGGCATCAGCGCCATGTACGAATAGGCGGCCACCGAGACCGGGCCGAGTAGATGCGGCGCCAGCTTGACGGTGACGAAGATCGCCATCGGGCCGTCGGCGCCACCGATGATGCCGATGGCGCCGGCCTCGGCCAGGCTGAAGCCGAGCAGTTTGGCGAGAATCAGTGCAACGAAGATTCCCAGGTGCGCGCCGGCGCCGAGAATGACCAGCTTGGGATTGGCGATCATCGGTCCGAAGTCGGTCATGGCGCCGACACCGAGGAAGATCAGCGGCGGAATGATCAACAAGGCCACGCCCTGGTAGGCGTAGTGGAACAGCCCACCCTCCTTGACGACATAGAGCAGCGCCGAGATCGCCTGTCCACCCGGTACATCATCTGGTGGGCCGGGAACGTTGGCGACGATGCACGAGAAGCCGATGCCGATCAGCAGCAGCGGTTCGTAATGCTTGGCAATTGCCAGATAGATCATCGTACAACCGATGATCACCATCACCAGGTTACCGAACGTGAAATGCACAGCCCCGGTCTGATCGAGCAAGGCCTGGAGAAAAACCGGGATTTGATCCACTGCCACCTCCTGTATCCGGGAAGAATGGCAGGATGTCCTGCCAATCACCGCTGCGCCGGGAATCGCCAACGGTGAAGAGTTGGAGTATAAGTGTCGCCGATCAGCGTCCTAACTAGGGTTGGCACTAGATCTTGCCGCCAGACTTGCCAATGATTTGCCCATGCACCGACCGGCCTCAAGCAGAGACACCCCCCATCTCGCGGTGGTCGCCATGAATCGCCCGATGACCTTGCCGCCGCAGGGATTGCCGGGCGGTGCCCGGATCAGGCATGCAGGCGCCGGCAGGTGGCTCGCTTTGGCGCTGCTACTCACCACATGGATCGGCGCTCTCGACTACCTCAGTGGCTACGAGCTGCGACTCGGCAGCCTTTACCTGCTGCCGGTCGCGCTCGCCACCTGGAGCGCAGGACGCTATGCAGGGCTGTCGATCGCTGCCGCTGCCTGCCTGTGCTGGCTGTGCTGGCTGTTCAGCTTCAGTTCATCGCACGGCTACGCGCGGCCGGAACTGTTCTATTGGGATGGCCTCGTGATGGTGGTGGTCTTCGTCGTTTTCGTCATCCTGCTGACCCGGCTGCGCCTGGCGATGCAGCGCGCCGACGAGCGTTTCGTGCGCGTGCTCGACGAAATGCACGCGGCTGTCTATGTGGTGGACGCACACAGCGGACGGATCCTGTACGCTAATCGACGCCTGGCGGAGATGATCGGCGCAGAGCCGAATGGTCTGGGTGCTGCCGACCTGCCGCAATACTTGACCGGTGGCGATGGCCATGACCGCCGCGGCGCGCTGTATCCCTCCCTCGGCTTCAGTTCCGAAGAACGGCGCGACCCGGCGAGCGGTCGCTGGTATCTCGTGCAATTCGGCCCGATACCCTGGCAGGACACCAGCGCGGTGACCCTGATCGTCGTCACCGACATCTCGGATCGGCGCCACGCGCAGTTTTTGCGGCGCGAGAACCGGGACATGCTGTACCGTACGTCGCGCCTTTCTGCGCTCACCGAAGCGACTTCTGCACTGGCGCACGAGATCAACCAGCCGCTGATGGCGATCGCCAGCTACAATGACGCCTGTCTGCGCCTGTTGGCGAACGAAACAATGGACCGCGCGGAACTGGTGCACGCCATCGAGAAGTCACGCGGCCAGGCCATACGCGCCGGCAACATCGTCACGCGGATGCGCGACTTCGTTCGCAGCAAACACCCCCAGCCGGTATTGTGCGAACTGAACGCCATCGTTCGCGAGGCGATCGAGCTGATGGAAGCGCGCATCGAGGACCACTGCGTCGTCGTCAACGTCGTCCTGGGCGAGCACCTGCCGCCGATACTCGCCGATCGTTTCCTGCTCGAACAGGTGGTGGTGAATCTGCTCGAGAACGCGGTCGATGCGATGCGGCCACTTGCCCAGGCGCGTCGCCGGCTCACCGTCTCGACCGGTCGGCAGTCCGCTGGCGCGATCACCGTATCGATCAGCGATAATGGCGAAGGAATACCCGCGGCGATGTACAAGCATCTGTACACGCCATTTCGCTCCACCAAGCCGCAAGGGCTCGGGCTCGGCCTGTCGATCTGCCGCTCGGTGGTCGAAGCGCATGGCGGGCGCCTGTGGCATGACCCGAATCCAGGCGGTGGGACGATTTTCCACTTCACGATCGCCGCGGAGGATGGATGAGCGACAAGCCGGCAATCGAACAGACGGTTTTCGTGATCGACGATGACGAGGCGGTGCGCGACTCGCTGGGAATGCTGTTGCGCACGGCCGGCCTGCAAGTGCAGCTTTTCAAGTCGGCGCGGGCTTTCCTCAAGCACTTCAGCCCGGAGTGCTCGGGCTGTCTGATCCTCGACATCCGCATGCCGGTGATGAGCGGTCTCGACCTGCAGGACGAGCTTTACAAGCGGCGCTGCCGCATCCCGATCGTCTTTCTCACCGGGCACGGCGACATCCCGATGGCAGTGCGTGCGTTGAAAAAGGGCGCATTCGACTTCATCGAAAAGCCGCATGACGAGCAGCGCCTGGTGCTGGCAACCTGCCATGCGCTGCGCGCCGATGCCGAGCAGCGCTGCGGCATGGCCGCCCCCCCGCATTCGCCGCCGGACCTGGCGGAGCGCCTGGCGCTGCTGTCCGTCCGCGAGCGCGAGGTGCTCGAGCACATCCTCGAGGGCCGGCAGACGCGCGCCATCGCCGAGGCTCTCTGCGTCAGCGTCAAAACGGTCGAATTCCATCGCAGCCGTATTCGGGAAAAGTTGCAGGTCGGCTCGCTTGCCGAGTTGTTCCGGCTATTCATGACGAACGGCGAGCAGGGTCTGCGGCGCGATGAGTTCTCTCCTGTAGTGGAGTCCAGGGAAGGATAGCCCGTTCGGGCGGTCTGTCCGGTGAATCGCTGGCGCGAGTCCGCTCCATCAGCGAAAGAGTGATTGCACCGCGGCGCCGATGGCGGCGGCAGAAGGTGCGTAAGCCTGTTCCAGCGGAAAACTGGCGGCGGCCGGCGCGTCCGGGCCACCGAGGCGCAGCACCGGCGCCCTGAGTGCGGCAAAGGCCTTTTCTGCGGCCAGCGCGGCGATTTCGGCGCCAAGGCCGGCCATCCGCGCCGCTTCATGTACTACCACCAGGCGTCCGGTCTTCCTCACCGAAGCCAGGATGGCGTCCTCGTCGAGCGGCTTGAGGCTGCGAAGATCGATCACTTCGGCCGCAATCCCGATGGTGGCGAGGGTCGTCGCCGCCGCCAGGCAGTTGCCTACCGTCTTGCCGTAGGACACCAGAGTGACATCGGTACCGCTACGAAGCGTCGCCGCCGTGCCGAGGGCAAGCAGATGCTCGCCCTCGGGCACCTCGCCGGGCTGGTGAAGCAGCGCCAGATCGATGAAGAAGAGCACCGGGTTGTCGTCGCGGATGGCTGCCTTGAGCAGACCCTTGCAGTCGGCGGCGTTCGACGGCATCACCACCTTGATGCCGGGGCTGTGCACGAACCAGGCCTCGTTATTGTGGTTATGCTGCGCGCCGACGCCCCAGCCGGAGCCGGTCATCGCCAGGGTCACCAGCGGAAAGGAAAACTGGCCGCCGGACAGGAAGCGCAGCTTGCCGGCGCTGTTGACCAGCGGGTCCATCGCGTAGCAGAGGAAGGGTGCGAAGAGCAGGTCGATCACCGGTCGCAGCCCGCTGGCTGCGGCACCAACGGCAGTACCGGCGATGATGGCCTCGGCAAGTGGCGTGTTGCGAATACGCGCGCTGCCGAATTCGCTCAAGAGATCGTGGCGTTTGGTGGCGACGCCTTCGCCGAACATCAACACCGTCGGGTCGCGGCGCATCTCCTCGGCGATCGCGGCAGCGATGGTTTCGTAGGGAGTCTGGATTGGCATGGGAAATCCTCAGGCGTAAACGTCGCGGGTCATCTCGCTGATGTCGGGGAAGGGGGAGGCTTCGGCAAAGGCCAGTGCAGCAGCGATCCGCTGCTGTACTCGCTGCTGCAGCGCCGCGGCGGTTTCGGGGGTCAGCCGGCCGTTGCCGAGCAGACGTCGGCGGCAGGCTTCGATCGGGTCACGGGCCAGCCAGGCGGTATGTTCGGCAGGATCGACGTACGCCTGGTCGTCCGGCTCGAAATGGCCGCGGCTGCGATAGGTATAGGTTTCCAGCAGGAAAGGCCGGCTGCTGTCGCGCACGTGCGCCGCCGCGGCAAGGGTGGCGGCACGCACGGCCGCGACGTCGTTGCCATCGACGGTCGCGCCATCGACGCCATAAGGCGCTGCCCATTCGGCGATATGGTCGCTCTTCATGGTCTCGCGACGATGCACGAAAGCCTGCCACTGGTTGTTCTCGCAGACATAGAGAATCGGCAGATCCCACACCGATGCGAGATTCAGCGACTCATGGAAGATGCCTTCGCAAGCCGCGCCATCGCCAAAGAAGCAGGCGACGATTCCCGGCCGGCCAAGCATTTTCTGCGCCAGCGCGACGCCGGTGACCAGCGAGAGTTCGCCGCCGACGATGGTCGAGGTCAGCACCACCCCGAGTTCGCGTACCGAGATGTGCAGCGAGCCGCTCCTGCCCTGACAGTAACCGTCGCGGCGGCCCATCACTTCGGCCAGCAGGCGGCCGGGGTCGGCGCCGCGTGCCAGGAGATGCGCGGCGCTGCGGTGGTTGGTGAGGATCAGGTCGTCGGCGGTGAGCGCGCTCACCACGCCAACCCCGGCCGCTTCCTGGCCAACCGAGGTGCAGGTGCCCGGTACCTTGCCGGCAGCGCTGCTCTCGACGATCATCTCCTCATAGGCGCGCACCAGCAGCATCTGCTCGAGCAGTTCGATCTCATCGATGGATTTTCTTTCTGGTTTCATGACTGTTCCCGTGGTGGTTCTGGCCATGCGAGTCTAGCCTACGCAGAAAAATCCGCAAGACGAAGGAAGCCGATACCTTCCCGTTCCAGATGCACGGGCCTGGACGCAGCGGGGCGCCAGCCTTGCAGCCTTCGATTGGTGGATTGAATTCGGTTCTGGTGGCAGAATGGGATTTCCATCGTATTTTCACAAAGGAACCATCATGTACGCCAATCCTGCGCGCTCATTCCTCATGGCGCTTGCCATCCTCCTGTCCGCACTCATCGCGCTTCCTGCCGCTGCGGAAAGTACAGCCGAACTCGACCGTGCATCACAGGCAGCGCTCAACAGACTGCTTGCCAAAGTGTCTGCGGCCAGGGCACTCAACGCCAAGGCCATTGCGGTACTGGTTTTCCCCAGTATCACCAAGGCTGGCCTGGTGGTCGGCGGCCAGTACGGTGAAGGCGTTCTGTGGCGGGACGGCAAGGCCGTGGGCCATTACAGCACCGCCGGCGCGTCGTATGGCTTGCAGGCGGGGGCGCAAAAATACGGTTATGCGATGTTTTTCATGAATGAAAAGGCATTGCAAGCGCTCGATGCCAACGAAGGCTTCGAAGTCGGCATCGGTCCGAGCATCGTGGTCATCGACGAGGGAATGGGCAAATCCCATACCACCACCACCATGCAGGACGATATCTACGCCTTCATTTTCAGCCAGAAGGGGTTGATGGCGGGGATCGGCCTGCAGGGCAACAAGATCAGCAAACTCAACAAGTGAGCGCTCGCCGCCGCAGGGCGGCAATTTGCAGGCTTTCCAGGGGCAAGGCGGGGAAGCGGGAGGCGAACGGTCATGACTTCCATGATCGGGTGCCTGAAAAAGTCATGACCGTTTCCCTCTCCCCCGGCCCCTCTCCCGCGAGTGGAGAGGGGAGATTCTTGAGTCGCTGACGCGACTTTCACATCAAGGAAGGTGCGACTGCGGGGTGACTGCGAGTCCTCACGAAGAGTCTGGGCGACTGTTGGTGGGCATGTAGCGCACCGCCAGATCGTCGATGCTGCGCAGGCGACGGCTCAGTTCCCTGGCCAGGTTCAGGACAATCAGTGTAAAGGTCGGCAGGTCAGACTCGTAGATCTGGAAGAGATCGGCGTTCGACAATGCCAGCACCGACACCGGTTCAAGTGCGCGCACCGTTGCCGAGCGGCGCTGCAAGTCGATCAATTCCATCTCGCCGAAAACATCACCGACCCTCAAGACGGCGATGCGCTTTCCGAACTCGCTGTTCGCTGTGGGGCAGGCTTTCAAGACCTCAACCGAGCCGCTGCAGATCACGAAGAGGGAGTCACCGTCTTCTCCCTCCTGAACAATCATGTCTGTAGCGGCAAAACTCAGTTCACGCATCAGCAGCATGATCGACTGCATCGCCTGGTCGTCCACGCCGCCGAAAATGGGTTGTTCCTGGAGAAATCGTACGGTCTTCACTGGCGTACCGTCCTGAGCATAACGGCATAATGGTATTCGTTTTCTCGGATCATTGGCGCCGCCCCGGATGTTGGTTAAGCAGAGTTGGCCCATGAGTGATGGCGCAGGCAGGCAAACGACTTGCCGCAGCGCGCAGCGTATCAGAAGCCGTAGGGCTGGTACAGCCACTCCTTGACCACCTGCACGTCGCGATCAGGAAGGTAATGAAAACCGGCCTGCACATCGTCGATCACGGCATTGGCCAGGGTGTGCGGTGCGCTCTTGGTCGTCAGCATGTGGAAGAACCAGGCCATCGGGTAACCGATGGCCTTGTCGTAGCGCAGCATGGCATCACGCAGAGGCAGGCCGCGCATGCCGAATGCGGCGACAAACTTTGCTGGCGTGCCGTTCAGCGCCGCCACCGGCGTGGCATGCAGGATGGCCTGCCGGTAGCGGTCGAGATGCTCGCGAACGGCGATCACCCAGTGGTTGGAGAATTGCGTTGCCGTGCCGGCGCTGCTTGCCTCCCAGGCGGCGACGAAGCGATGGATCGGTTGCGCTTCCGGCTTTTGCTGGCGCATGCGGGCAAGGAAGGTGGCGACCGGCATCAGCCGTCGCATGGCCAGAAAAGGTGCGCCCAAAGGCTGGGCGCCGGCACCGCAGGTGGCGTGACTACGGCGTGGATCGACGAGTTCCTCGACTCCCGAAGGCAGACTGTCATCGGTGAACAACGGATGACAGATCATCTCCTGCAGTTCCTCGATTTCGAGCTGAACGAAGTCTGTTGCGCCGGACCCGATGGCGGCGACGAAATAATGCGTTCGTCCGGTCAGGCGGGTGGCGCGCAGGCCGCGGTCGATATAGTCGTCGCATAGTGCTGCCATGTCGTCACCGTGCGCGCCCAGCTCGCGCTCGGCCCAGGCTTCCAGATCGTCGGCGACATGGGCACCCTCGGCATCGACCACGCCACCCAGGCGATACCAGCCGCCGCGCGACAGGACTTCGCGAAACGCCAGATCGGGTGCCAATACCGCCAGTTGTCGGGCCAGTACCGCTGGTCCGACCGTGGCGGGAATCCGTACACACAGTTCGGCGACCCGGTGGGACAGCTCGTCCCAGCGCGATACCCTCTTCATTGACTGTTCTCCGACACGCTAATCATGCGTCCTCGGCAGCGAAATTCGCCGCGAAGCGCGCCAGCGAGCTGGCTTCGACACCCATGATCCGCGCCAGCCAGGGCGGTGGATGCTGCAAGGCCTGCTGCAACTGCGCCAGCGTTGCCAGCGCCGTTCCACCTGCCACTTTTACCGGGTGTACCCCGGCGCGCACCACCTTGGCCGTCGCCGGACCGCCGATCGATTGCACATAAACGATCTGGCAGTCATCGATCAGTGCCGCGCGTGCGACGTTGCGATCTTCGGCGTGATCCGCTTCGAGTGTCGGCCGCACGCCGATCAGGCGCACTTCGGCCGGCGAGACCTGATAGACGAGAAAGCGCTCGCAGGAGCCGAAATGCCCATCGAGCAAGTCCTCACGGTTGGAGGCACAGGCGACGCGAATCGAGCCGGGCATGTCGCCATCGCTGTAGCCCGCCAGCGGCGGCAGATCGCTGTGGACAAGGCCTTCGCCCCAAAGCAGGCGAACCGCCTGCTTGAGCCGATCTTTCGGAATATCCGTTTCGACGACCTCATCACCCTGCAGAAGAACCTGCAGATCGGCCACGGTCATGCTGGTGAGCTTGACCTCGGTCAGTGGCAGCTCCAGTCTTGAGACCAGAGCCGAGACCAGCTCCCCGACCGACAGATCACCCAGCTCGCGCGCGGCGAGCGCGATGCGCAAGGCGGCTTCACGGGTAATCGACTGCGACATCAGCGTCTCCCTGGGCAAGCTAGATAAAGACGATGCAGGCCTCGCCCGCCGGGCAGGCGTCGAGGCACTGCGGCGAATCGTGCTCGCCTTCGCACTCGCTGCAGGTGTCGGCATTGATCTTGTAGATGCCGGCTTTGCTGGTGATCGAGCTGGTGGGACAGACCGGCTTGCAGTCGCCGCACGACGTGCATTCGGCCTGGATGATTTTCATTGCCATGATGATTCTCCGTGGATTTCTTACTCGGCTGCGTCCAGTCGCCTGGCGCGCAGCGAGATCGGGAAACGCGCAGGCAAGGCCTGCGGTTCGATGTAATAGGCGCCGCCATTGTTGAGGCGGATCTCGCCGCCCCACTTCTCGGAAGTGTCGAACTCCATCGATACGATGGCGTCCTCCAGATCACGCTTGGGCAGGTAGAACGAGTAGGCGCCGGCGGCATCCTTGCGGACCATGATGTTGGCCATGAGACTTTCCTTCGCGGTTGGCGGCGGGAACGGCGGAGCGTTCCCGTGGAACGTGCCTGGCGTGCCTAGCGGACCAGGTCGAAGTTGTAGTCCGTAGTCGCCATGCCCATCGTCTCTTCGTCGAGACGATCGAGTACCGCATTGACCAGCGTCGTCACCACCTGCATGGCACCCTCGTAGCCGATCGTCGTCTGGCGATGCAGATGATGACGATCGAAGAGCGGGAAGCCGATGCGGATCAGCGGCACCTCGAAGGCCTTGCCCTTGTGCAGCGTATCGCGCTGAATGAACTTGCCGTAGCTGTTGCCGATCAGGAAATCCGGCTTGTCGGTGAAGCACAGCGAGCGCAGATGCCACAGGTCGATGCCGCTGTAGGCCTTGGCGTGGGTGCCGAAGGGGCTCTCGGCGAGCAGCTTCTCGATCGCCTTGAGCCAGCGCTTGGTGCCGTTGTGACTGACGACGTGCGTTGGTTCGGCACCACATTCGAGCAGGATCTTGACCATTCCCATTACGAAATCGGGGTCGCCGTAGAGGGCGAACTTCTTGCCGTGCAGCCAGGCGTGCGAGTCCGACATCAGGTCGACCAGGCGGCCGCGCTCCTTGGCCAGCGATTCGGGGATCGGCTTGCCGGTCAGCTCGGAGACCTTCATCAGGAATTCGTCGGTCCAGTCCACGCCCATCGGAATGTTCAGCTTGGGCACTTCATGGTTCCAGGTGTTCTCGACGAACTTCCTCGTCTTGTCGAGCTGGAAGGGCTGCAGCAGGAGCGTGCTGATGGCGTTCGGGGCGTCCTTGATCTCGTCCTGCGTGGTGCCGCCGGCGTACATCCGGAACTCGCCGTCGGCGGGCGTGTCGAGCACCTCGGTCGGATCGGAGAGCAGCGTCGCATCGACCCCCATCTCGGCCATCATCCGCTTGATGACACGGAAGTTGCCCAGATAGGTCTCGAAGCCCGGAACGAAGTTGAGCTTGCCGTTCTTGCCCGGCACCTTGTCGGCCATGCTGTTCAGCGTGAAGGAACGGATGATGCCTTCGAACATGTTGTCCCAGCCGGTGACATGCGAGCCGACAAAGGACGGTGTGTGCGCAAAAGGCACCGGAAATTCCTGCGGCACATGCCCTTCCTTCTTGGCGTTGTTGATGAAGGCGTTGAGGTCGTCGCCGATCACCTCGGCCATGCACGTCGTGGAGACCGCGATCATCTCCGGCTTGTAGATCGCCCTGGCGTTTTCCAGACCGTCGAACATGTTCTTCTGGCCGCCGAACACCGCGGCATCTTCGGTCATCGAATCCGAGACGCAGCAGATCGGCTCCTTGAAGTGGCGGTTGAAATAGGTGCGGAAATAGGACACGCAGCCCTGCGAACCATGTACATAGGGCAGCGTCTTCTCGAAACCCAGCGCGCAGAGAACGGCGCCGAGCGGTTGACAGGCCTTCGCCGGATCGACGGTCAGCGCCTCGCGCTTGAAATTCAGATCCTGATATTCCTGGGTGGTCGTCCAGAGAAAAACCTCCTGCACCTTCTCCGGGGAATGGCGTTCTTCGAACAGTTCCTGCTTGTTCTTCAACGAGGTCTTGTAATCGTCGTCGCGGAACAGCGGATAGCAGGGTTTGATATCATCTACGGCTTGCATCTTCATCTCCTTTGCCGGCGCCACCCATTTGTGGACGCCAAGCACAAGTTGAGGGAAATTTCTCTCAGGCGACCTTCTTCAGCTCGCTTGCTTCAGGCACTTCGGGCCGCTTCTTCCACGGCGGTGTCTGCTTGCTCCAGCACGGGTTGGAGATTGCCATGTCCATGTCGCGGGCGAAGATGGCAAAGCCGTCGTAGCCGTGGTACGGACCGGAATAGTCCCAGGAGTGCATCTGGCGCAGCGGGATGCCCATTTTCTGGAAGACGTACTTCTCCTTGATTCCGGAACCAACCAGGTCGGGCTGCATGCGCTTGATGAACTCCTCCAGTTCGAAGCCGGTGGCGTCGTCGTAGAGCAGGGTGGCGTTGCCCATTTCCTTGATCGTGCGGTCATAATCGTCGTTATGCGCGAACTCGTAGCCGGTACCGATGACCTGCATGCCGAGATCCTCGTAAGCGCCGATGACATGCCGCGGACGCAGGCCGCCGACATAGAGCATCACCGTCTTGCCCTGCAGGCGCGGCTTGTACCTGGCGATCACCGCGTCCATCATCGGCTGGTATTTGGCGATCACGCGCTCGGCACCTTCCTTGATGGAGTCGTCGAAATGCGCGGCAATCGCGCGCAGCGACTCGGCGATCTTGGTCGGTCCGAAGAAGTTGTACTCCAGCCACGGAATGCCATACTTCTCCTCCATGTGACGGCTGATGTAGTTCATCGAGCGGTAGCAGTGCAGGAGGTTGAGCTTGACTTTGGGCGTTTTCTCGATCTCCGCCAGGGTGCCGTCGCCGGACCATTGTGAAACCACGCGCAGGCCCATTTCCTCGATCAGGATGCGCGATGCCCAGGCGTCACCGCCGATGTTGTAGTCGCCAATGATCGAAACATCGTAGGGTGTCGCGTCAAAACCCTGCCCATCGCGCTTGTCGAGGACCCAGTCACGGATCGAGTCGTTGGCGATGTGGTGGCCGAGCGACTGCGAAACGCCGCGGAAGCCTTCACAGCGCACCGGCACGATGGGCTTGTTCATCTCCTTGGCGGCTTTCTTCGAAACCGCCTCGATGTCGTCGCCGATCAGGCCGATCGGGCACTCGGACTGTACCGAGATGCCCTTGTGCAGCGGAAACAACTGCTCGATCTCGGCAACCAGCTTGGCCAGCTTCTTGTCGCCGCCGAAGACGATGTCCTTCTCCTGGAAGTCGGAGGTGAAGTTCATCGTGCCGAAGGTGTCGACACCGGTGGTGCCGACATAGTAGTTGCGTCGGCCGGCGCGTGAATATTGGCCGCAGCCGATGGGACCATGCGAGACATGGATCATGTCCTTGATCGGACCCCAGACGACGCCCTTGGAACCGGCGTAGGCGCAGCCGCGGACGGTCATCACGCCGGGCAGGGACTTGCGGTTGGAGGTGATGCACTTCTTCGATTGCTCGATCGACTGGTCGTTGACCGCGAGGTGCTTGGCGCGGTCCTTTCTGGCTTTCTCGGGATAGACCTCGAGTACTTCCTGGATCAGGGCTTCGGTTTCTTCACGTGTCAATTCAGACATCCTGCTTCTCCTTTTGGGGAGCCGGCACTCATGCGCGCACGGCCCCCGCGGGTTGCGATCAACGGGTCAGACCCGCGCAAGTCAAGCGACGGCGAGTTCGGCGGCAAGTTCGGCGGCGGTCTTGCCGATGATCGACTCGTCGTCGGCTTCCATGATGCCGAACTCCATCAGCAGTGCCTCGAGTTCGTCCATGGTCACCGGCGTCGGGATCACGAAGTTCTTGTTGTCGACGATCTTCCTCGCCAGGGCACGATACTCATCCGCCTGTGGTGCCGTCGGGTCGTACTCGATGACGGTCATGCGGCGGATCTCGGCGTGCTGCACGACGTTGTGACGGGGAATGAAATGGATCATCTGGGTGCCCAGCTTCTCGGCCAGCGCGATGATCAGTTCGTCTTCCCGGTCGGTGTTGCGGCTGTTGCAGATCAGTCCGGCAAGGCGCACACCCCCCGAGTTGGCATACTTGACGATGCCCTTGGCGATGTTGTTGGCGGCGTACATGGCCATCATCTCGCCGGAGCAGACGATGTAGATTTCCTGCGCCTTGTTCTCGCGGATCGGCATCGCGAAACCGCCGCAAACCACGTCACCGAGCACGTCGTAGAAGACGAACTCGAGATCCTCGTCGTAAGCCCCTTCTTCTTCGAGGAAGTTGATGGCGGTGATGACGCCGCGACCGGCACAGCCGACGCCAGGTTCCGGGCCGCCCGACTCGACGCACTTGATGCCGCCGTAACCGACGGACATCACGTCCTCGAGTTCGAGGTCCTCGACCGAACCGGCCTCGGCAGCCAGACCCATGACCGAGTTCTGTGCCTTGCTGTGCAGGATCAGGCGAGTCGAGTCGGCCTTCGGATCGCAGCCGACGATCATCACTTTCTTGCCTGCCTCGGCCAGAGCAGCGACGAGGTTCTGTGTGGTGGTAGACTTGCCGATACCGCCCTTGCCATAGATGGCGGCCTGACGAAGTTTTGCCATGATGCAATCTCCTTGATTGAATTGCTGCGTTGAAATCCGCTGAAGCAGGGAAGAATCCCGCGCTCCTGACAGGGCTGGTGCACAGACCGTGCCAGATCCCGCCGGATGCGCTGAAACCCAGATTTGGCAAGGCTTGCGGCGATTCCGTCGAAAGCCGACGAGACGCCGGTGTCTGACATTCCCGCAGACGTTTGTCGCGCTCCCGACAAGACGGGCGAACACTGCCCGACACTGCCGCGCCTGGCCCGACTGCCGATCAACCGTTGCAATCTGCCGGCCGTAATCCTCGGTGGCCTGACCTTTCAACGGCATCCGACCCGCTTGCAGATCGACGGAATCGCCGACCTGCACAAACCGCTGTGGGCGCTTCTCGATGACATTCCCGAAACACCGGAGCGCGCCGAGCGCTTTGCCGGCTACATGCAGAAGCACTTTCGTCTGCAGCAGCCCGAAGATGCCGGGCTCTCCGCCGGCCAGACGAGTGCGCGGGCGAAGGCCAGTTACCTGCGCGTGCTGCGTGGCTGGGCCTTCGACGCCGAGAGCCGCGAGGCGGCGGTATTGAAAGGTTGGGTCGAGTCACGCTTCGGGCTTTGTCCGCGCCACCACGGCGGACCGCTGCGCGAACCGGGCAGCCGCGCCTGGCAGCGCTATGTGGAAATGCGCGCGCAGGGATTGCGCGGCACCAACGCGCTGGAGTCACAGCTCGACCTCTTGTACGCTTACAGCCAGTACGAACTGGCCCGGCAGTTTCCGCAGCGAACGCACCTGCGGCTGTACCGGGGCGTCAACCGGCTCTCCGAGCACGAAACCGTCGATGACAATCACCAGGGCGACAAGGTGCTGCTGCTCAACAACATCAATTCCTTCTCGCGCTCGCGCGAGCGCGCCGGCGAATTCGGCGACGACCTGCTCGCCGTCGATGTGCCCTTGCCGAAGCTGGCCTTCTTCAGCCAGTTGCTGCCCGGCATGCTGCGTGGCGAGGATGAGTACGTGGTCATCGGCGGCCTCTACCGGGTGCGGCGGGCGCGCTTCTAGGGCCGGCCTGCTCCGGGTTGCCGCTCTGTCCGCCCTTGTCGCAAAACCTACACTGGCGTCAAACTCCGGTTCGTCAGCCGCACAATGGTTGGCAGGAAGACTTGGCTCGCTTCTTGCGTGAGCAGGGTAAATTCACCCGGAGTACGCACAATGACCTTCACCCACCTTCTCACGCAATGGCAATCCGGCCTCACCGACGGCAGCATCGTTCCCTACCTTGGCCCCGGCGTCCTTGCAGACGTGACGTCGACTCTCGACAGCCGGACGATGCCTGCCAGCAGCGAGCAACTCATCCTGGCGATGAACAATGGCTCGCCGATGGCGCCCAAACTGATGTACGAATTTCCGCGCGCGGCAATGAATGTCGAACTCAAGCGCGGCCGGGCGGCAGTGACGCGCTTCCTCGATACGACTTATGGCGAAACGCGCTGGACACGCGCGGCGGTGCACGAGTGGCTGGCGACGCTCCACCCTCCCTATGTGATCGACATCAACCGCGACACGCAGTTGCTCGATTCGTATGGCGGAATTCCGCACCTGCTGATTCTCGGCTGTGCACGCATCGGCGGCACCGACTATCGCTTCAAGCTGTATGTCTCGGACGGCAGCAGCTACCGCGAGATCCCTCCCGAGCAGGCCGATGCGACCCTGCCCGTCCTCTTCAAGCCGATGGGCGCGCCGAGGCCGCAGCCGAGCTACATCGCCTCCGACGCCGATTATGTCGATTACATCACCGAACTGATGGGCGGCTTCGCCGTGCCCGCGTTCATCAAGACGCGGCGTCGCGGCAAACGCTATCTGCTGCTCGGCATGCGCCTCAATCGCGATTCCGAGCGCATGGTTCTCTCCGACCTGCTCCACGACGCCGCCACCGAGCCCGCCGGCTGGGCGTTGATCGCCGACCCCAACGACAAGGAACGGCGCTTCTGCAAGCGGATCGGCATCGAGCTGATCGAAGAGGAAGTGACGGCGCTGATCGGTGAAGCCCTATTGAGCTGAAAGGCTGTGAGTCATTCTTCCACTTGCGGCCTTTCGGAGTGAAGCCGTCCGTCGCCACAGTCAATGCCTTTGCGGATCTCGCCCAGTGTCAGCACGCTCAGAAACAGCGACTGAGGCGGCCGCGCTTGCAACCAGGTCACGACCTGCGGGTCGGGCTGCTTGCGGCGCAGCTCGGACAGGACGTTGGTGTCGATCAGCTAGCTCAAAAGTCCACCTCGCGCGGCAGGCTTCGGTCGCGTTCGAAGTCGATGTCCTCCTGTCCGTAGAGCGGCGACTGACCCATGAAGTCCACCAGCGATTCACTGTTGCCGCTCAAACGATCGAACAACTCGCGCGAGATGACGACCGCGACCGAACGACCGTGCACGGTGATTTCCTGCGGCCCCTCGTCGGCCGCACGTTTGACCAGATCAGAGAATTGCGCCTTGGCCGTTTGCATTTGCCAGGTTTGCATAGCTCGCTCCCATCCATGGGTTTACATTCTGACCAGACAGGTCAGAGCCATCGAGTCACTTTAACCGAAACCTGCGACATCGACATGTCCAAACGCATTGCCATCCTCGTAGATCGGCGAATTCCCGAGGGTCGCGGTAGCACCCCCGCGCTGGCGGCCTGAGTGCTGCCACCCTCAGCGGCCGCAGTCGGGCGCACGTGCTTCCAGCAGCCGCACCAGGGCATGCAGTACGCGATTGACCGGCGTGGCAATGCCCAGGGCCTCGCCCCGGCGCAGCACGTAGCCGTTCAGGTGATCGATTTCGCTGCGCTTGCCGCGCGCCACGTCGTGCGCGGTGGAGGATTTCTGCGTCGCCATCGAACGTGCGATGCCCGCCACCGCAGCGTGGATGTCGCCCGGCACCACGACGCCGTCGGCCTGCGCCACGGCCAGGCATTCGGCGACGATGTCCGCCATCACGCCGGCAATGCCTTCGCCCGGCGCAATGCGGCCGTAGGGCAACTGGGTGATCGCCGACAACGCGTTGTAGGCACAGTTGATGATCAGCTTGGCCCACAGCGCGCCGGCCACATTGTCCGAGACCTGCACCGGCACGCCGGCGACGGCGAACTCGGCCACCACCTCGGCGCTGCCGGCAAAAGGACCGATCACCAGCTCGCCGCGCCCGTGGTGGCGCAGGTGGCCCGGCCCCGCCATCTCGGTGGCGACATATACCACCGCCGCATGCACCGGCCGCCCCAGTGCCGCCTGCAGGCGTTCGGCATTGTCGTAGCCGTTCTGCAGGCTCAGCAGTATGGCATCATCGGCAAGGTGTGGAGCCATCTCCACCGCAGCCTGCAGGGTGTCGGTGGACTTCACGCAGCACAGCACCATGCGCGCGCCAACGAGGCCGGCCGCCTCGATGGTGGCCGCGACCCGTACATGCTCCTGGAAGTTCTGCGTGTCCATGTAGAGGCCGTCGCGTTTGATCGCCTCGACATGCTGCGGCCGCCCGATCAGCACCACCTCGCGCCGCGCGCGCGCCAGCATGCCACCGTAGTAACAGCCGACCGCGCCGGCACCCAGTACCGCTGTTTTCATAGGATGTGCTTGCCGCCTTTGGCGATACAGCTGACCCCGCTCAGGCCTGCTCGCTGACGCCGGCCGAGGAAAAACTGGCCATTTCGTTGAGGAAAGCGGCAGCAGCGCGCACCAGCGGCCAGGCCAGTGCGGCGCCAGTGCCCTCGCCGAGACGCAGACCGAGGTCGAGCAGCGGTTCGGCGTGCAGGGCGCGCAGTTGTGCGAGATGGCCCGGCTCTGCCGAGCGGTGGCAATAGACACAATAGTCGCGAATATTCGGTGCGATGGCAGCGGCGACCAGCAGCGCCGAAGTGACGATGAAGCCGTCGATCAGCAGCAGCAGACCGCGCTCGGCAGCGGCGAGCATCGCGCCGCTCATCATCGCGATTTCGAAACCGCCGAACTCGGCGAGCACGCGCAGCGCGTCGGCACCGGGTGACAAGGCTGCGCGCTGCACCGCCTGTGCCAGCAGCGTCTGTTTGCGGGCGAGACCCGAGTCGTCGAGGCCGGTACCCCGCCCGACGCAATCGGTCAGCGGCGTGCCGGTCAGAGAATGCGTCAGCAGCGAAGCGGCGGCGGTATTGCCGATCCCCATCTCGCCGAAACCGACCACCCGACAGCCCTGATCAGCCAGCGCACCGACGATGGCCGCGCCGCGGGCCAGCGCGGCATCGCGCTCGGCCGTGCTCATCGCCGCCCTTTCGAGATAGTTGCACGTTCCGAAAGCGATCTTGGCGTCGACCAGACCGGCGCGCGTGCCGAAGTCATGTGCGACGCCGGCGTCTATGACCTGCAGTTGCAGGCCGTTGTGGCGGGCGAAAACATTGATCGCTGCGCCGCCGGCAAGAAAGTTTTCGACCATCTGCCAGGTCACCTCCTGCGGGAATGCCGAAATGCCGGCGCGCGCTGCGCCGTGGTCGCCCGCGAAGACCAGCAGGTGAGGATGCTCGAGACTCGGCGTCAAGGACTGCTGTATCTGTCCGATCTGCAGTGCCAGACGTTCGAGCTGACCCAGTGAGCCGGGTGGTTTGGTCTTGCCGTCGATGCGGGCCTGTAACTCAGGGACGACGGCGGTGGGCGGAATGGAGAAATGCATGCGTTGGCCAGATGGGAAGAAAGGCACCGATTATACGCATCCCCCGGTCGTGCTAAGCTTCGTGGCATGCGAGAACTGATCATTGGCGGCGCCCGTTCGGGCAAGAGTTTCCTGGCCGAACGCCGGGCCAGCGAAAGCGGATTGCGCGTCATCTACGTGGCGACGGCGCTGGTGCTCGACGCCGAAATGTCGCGGCGTATCGAACATCACCGGGCGCGGCGCTGTCCTGAATGGGGTCTGGTCGTCGAACCGCTCGAACTGGCCGCTGCCCTGCACCGGCATGCGGCGCCCGAGGTCTGCCTGCTCGTCGATTGCCTGACGCTGTGGTTGTCGAATCTGCTGTTTGCCGGCGAAGCGGCGAACCAGGCGGAAGCCGGCGAAGCGGTGCATTGCCAGCGCCTCGCCGGCGCGACGCAGGCACTGATCGACCTGCTGCCGGAACTTCCGGGGCGGATCATCCTGGTCTCCAACGAAGTCGGTTGCGGCATCGTGCCGATGGCAGCACTGTCGCGGCTGTTTGCCGACGAGCAGGGTCGGCTGAACCAGCGGGTGGCGGCGGTGTGCGAACGGGTGACTCTGGTGGCGGCGGGCCTGCCGCTGACCCTCAAGTAGCAGACACTCGCTGCTGCTGGCCAAGGATCAGTGGTATTGTTGGCCCTGTCCGACAACTTTGCCAGGAGCCAAGAGAAATGTACAAGCGAATCATGGTGGCCGTAGATGAGAGCTTCATGACCAGCCAGGTCATGCGGGCGGCGGTCGAACTTGCCAAGGCCAGCGGTGCACATCTGGCGATCTGCCACGCGATCGACGAGACGATTCTTGCACAACGCGAATTGGCGATGATGCTGCCAAACAGCGTGGGCAAGACCGAAGCGCGTCTGCGCCTCGGCGCGCAGGGTTTTCTCGGCAGGCTTGCCGACGAGGCACGTGCGGCCGGGATCGAGGTGGAAATCAGGCTAGTCGAATCCGAGCAGAAGCATGTTTCGGACATGCTCATCGATGCGGCGAGCGAATGGCAGGCCGACCTGGTGGTCGTCGGTACGCATGGGCGGCGCGGCATCGAGCGCTTCTTCGTCGGCAGCGTCGCTGACCGCCTGGTGCGCAAGGGGCATACCTCGCTGCTGCTGGTGCGCGGCGAAGAGAGCGACGAATAGCTAGCTGATGGCCTGCGCCGGCAGCCACTCCGCCAGGCGCTGCAGATCCATATGTTGCTCGACGGCGTCGGCGAGGCGGTCGATGTCCTGTTCGCGGCGCCGATGCGGGTCGAAATCCTGGGTTGGCCGGTATCCGGCCCAGGTCAGCAACGCCGATAGCGCTGGCGGAGAATCGAACAAGCCGTGACAGTAGGTCGCGAGAATCTGTCCATCGTTCGATAGTGCGCCATCGGGCTGGCCGGCGAGGAGGGCCGCCGGTCGGGCCAGTGCCGCGCCGCTGGTGACGCCCATGTGGATGCGGTAACCGGCGACCGCAGCGGCTCCGGGAAGCAGCAGTTCACCACGGACATTCTCCAGTGTCTTCTCGGCGGCCAGGCGCGTTTCATAGTCCAGCCATCCGAGTCCCGGCATGCTGCCGGCCGGGCCTTCAAGCCCCTGCGGATCGTGCAGTTCGCGGCCGAGCATCTGCAGGCCGCCGCAAATGCCGATTAGTTTGCCGCCGTAGCGCAGGTGGCGACGAATGAACCCGTCCCAGCCCTGCGCACGCAGCCAGGTGAGATCGGCCTGTACCGCCTTTGAACCAGGCAGCACGATCAGGTCACAGGGCGGCGGTGCTGCGTTTGGCCCGACGAAGCGAAAATCGACTTCCGGGTGAAAACGCAGCGGGTCGAGATCGTTGTGGTTCGAGATGCGCGGATACACTGGCGCGACGACCCGCAGGCCGCTCGCCGCTTTGTTCTCCACGGCGCGCGGCACGGCATCCTCGGCATCGAGATAGAGGCCGTGCAGATACGGCAGAACCCCGAGAACCGGCTTGCCGGTGCGTTCTTCGAGCCAGCGCAGGCCGCTCTCGAGCAGCCCGATGTCGCCACGAAAGCGATTGATCACGAAGCCCTTGACGCGCGCCTGCTCGGACGGCGAGAGCAGGTCGAGGGTGCCGCAAAGATGCGCGAAAACGCCACCGCGATCGATGTCGGCGATCAGGATCACCGGGCAATCGACGGCTTCGGCAAAACCCATGTTGGCGATGTCCCGGTCGCGCAGATTGATCTCGGCCGGGCTGCCGGCGCCTTCGACGAGCAGGCACTCGTACTGTGCGCAGAGGCGCTGCCATGATTCGAGTACCGCCTGCATGGCGCGTGGCTTGTAGGCGTGGTAGTCGCGCGCGTCGAGGTCGAGCAGCGCCTTGCCGTGGATGATCACCTGCGCGCGCTTGTCGGTCGCCGGCTTGAGCAGCACCGGATTGAAGTCGGAGTGCGCCGGCAGGCCGGCAGCGAGTGCCTGCAGCGCCTGCGCGCGACCGATCTCGCCGGCATCGACGGTGACCGCCGAATTGAGCGCCATATTCTGCGGTTTGAAGGGCGCGACGCGAACGCCACGGCGATGCAGGATGCGGCACAGTGCGGTCACCAGCACGCTCTTGCCGGCATCGGAAGTGCAGCCCTGGACCATCAGGCTGGGGGTAGGGGGCTTGTTCATCAAAAAAGAAACTCTGGTTGGAAACCTCCCCCTTCAGGGGGATAATCAAACACGGGAGAGGCGTCACATCTTCCGTGTGTTTCGCCCGTCAAGGGCGTGGATTGAAACATCGTAGAATCCGGGTTTCGTCGCCGCGATTGTCGCATGCCTATCATGTTTTCCCTACCCCTGCTTGCTGCTGAAATGCCAGCGTCGCTGCTGTTGCCCTTGGCGGCGATCGTTGGCGCCGGGCTCGACCGACTGCTCGGCGAGCCGCGGCGCTGGCATCCGCTGGTCGGTTTCGGGGCGTTGGCGAGTGCCTGCGAGCGTGCCCTGAATACCGGCGAATGGCGCCGCCTGCGCGGTCTGCTGGCCTGCTGGCTGCTGCTTCTGCCAGGCGTCGCGATCACCCTGCTGTTCCTGCTGGCGATGCCGCCCGGTTTGCCACGCTCGCTGATCGACGCCATCCTGCTCTATCTGGCGCTCGGCGGATGCAGCCTTGGCGAGCATGCCCGGCGTGTCGCCGATGATCTGGCGAAGGGCGATCTTTGCGCGGCACGCCGGCACGTCGGCTGGATGGTCTCGCGTCAGACCGAAGAACTCGACAGCGCCGGCGTCGCGTCGGCGTGCATCGAATCGACGCTGGAGAATGGCAACGACGCCGTTTTCGGTGCGCTCTTCTGGTTCGCGCTGCTTGGCGGAGCGGGTGCCGTTCTTTTCCGGCTGGCGAACACGCTCGACGCGATGTGGGGATACCGCAATCAGCGCTTCAGCGAATTCGGCTGCGCTGCCGCGCGCATCGACGATCTGCTGAACCTCATCCCCGCGCGTCTGACCGCCTTGTCCTACGCCATTTGCGGGCGCACGCGCGCGGCCCTGCGCTGCTGGCGAGAACAGGCGCCGCACTGGAAAAGCCCGAACGCCGGCCCGGTGATGGCCGCCGGCGCCGGCAGTCTGGGTCTCGCGCTCGGTGGTGCAGCGGTCTACCACGGCCGGCTCGAAGAACGGCCACGTCTTGGCGAAGGGCGGCCAGCCTGCGGCGAGGACATTGCCCGCGCGCTGACGCTCGTTCGTCGCAGCCTGCTGTTGTGGCTGGCGGTGCTGCTCGCCTGGGGGCTGCTGCGTGCTTGAGCACGGCGGTCGCCTGCGCGCCGCCGCCCGGCAGTACGCGCCTTTCTGCAAATGCGAGCTGGCCGACTGGCTGGATCTGTCGACCGGTATCAACCCTGGCGCGTATCCGCTGCCGGCAATCGACCCGGCCTGCTGGCATCGCCTGCCTGAAGACGACGATGGCCTGACAGCGGCGGCGGCGACCTACTACGGCAACGATCGCTTGCTGGCGCTGCCGGGATCGCAGGCGGCGATCCAGTGGCTGCCGGCGCTGTTTCCGCCGGTCGTCGTCGCGTGTCTGACACCGATCTACGAAGAGCACACGCAAGCCTGGGAACGCGCCGGCCACAAGCTGCGTCGCCTGCAGAATGCCCCTTTGGCGCGGGCGCTGGCCGCCGCGACACCGATCATCGTGCTCTGCAATCCCAACAATCCGACCGGTCGAAGGCTGCCGGCCGCAGCGCTGCTCGAAGCCGCCGCGCAACTGCAGCGGCGCGGCGGCTGGCTGATCGTCGACGAAGCGTTTGGCGACCCCGACCCCGAGAACTGTGTCACCGCCCTCGCCGGCGGCCCGGCAGCGCCGAATCTGATCGTCCTGCGTTCGCTGGGCAAATTCTTTGGCCTTGCCGGTGCGCGCGTCGGTTTTGTCTTCGGCGCGCCTGACAAACTCGAACGACTACGGGAGGTGTTGGGTCCCTGGCCCTTGTCGGGTCCGGCGCGTACCGTTGCCCGGCAAGCGCTCGCCGATGGCGCCTGGCAGGCGCTGGCGCGGCGCGACCTGGCCCTGGCTTCGGCACGGCTGGCGTCCTTGCTGGCGCCCCTTGGCGAGGTGAGCCATTGCGCGTTGTTCGCCACCGTCGCGACAGCGCATGCCTCGGCACTCTTCGAACATCTGGCCCGGCAGGCGATCCTGACCCGGCATTTTCCGGCACACGGCTTGCTCCGCTTTGGCCTGCCCGGCAGCGAGGCCGAATGGCAGCGGTTCGGCAGCGCCCTCGCGAACTGGAGCCCTTGACATGCCCTGCGCGCGCTGGCCGCAGCTTCTTGCCATCTGGCTGCTGACGTTCTGCCAACTGGTTCAGGCCGGGATCAGCGTCGTCGATGATAGCGGCGCCACGCTGCGCCTGGCGCAGCCGGCGAAACGCATCGTCAGCCTGGCACCACACCTGACCGAAACGCTGTTTGCCGCCGGTGCCGGCGAACGCATCGTCGGTACCGTCGATTTCAGCGAGTATCCAGCGGCGGCGAGCAAGATCGCGAGGGTTGGCGGCTACTCGCGGATCGACCTCGAACGCGTCGCCGCGCTGCGGCCGGACCTGATCATCGCCTGGCAGAGCGGCAATGCCGCAGCGCACCTCGACCGACTGCGCGGCCTGGCGATTCCGATTTATCTGTCGCAGCCCAATCATCTCGCCGACGTGGCTGGCGAGATCGAGCGTCTCGGTGTGCTGGCCGGCAGCAGAGCAGTCGCCGATCGCGCGGCCGAGAATTTCCGTCAGCGGCTCGCAGGCCTGCAGAAGCGCTACGGCGGCCTGCCGCCGATACGCACTTTCTACCAGATCTGGAAACAGCCGCTGATGACCGTCGGCCGCCGCCAGATCATCTCCGACGTCATCCATCTCTGCAGCGGTGACAATGTCTTCGGCAAGCTGGAAACGATGGCGGCGACGGTGACTGTCGAAGCGGTCATCGCCGCCAACCCCGAGGTGATCGTCGCCAGCGGCATGGACGAAGCACGGCCCGAGTGGCTCGACGACTGGAAGCGCTGGACCTCGATCACCGCCGTCGCACGCGGCAACCTGTTCTTCGTCCCGCCCGACCTGATTCAGCGCCATACGCCGCGCCTGCTCGAAGGCGCCGAGCGTCTTTGCCAGCACCTCGAAACCGCGCGCAGCCGCCGTCCCGCGAATTGAGCCGGACACGACTGCAGTACATCGCCTCCCTGATCAAGATCCGGCAGGCCTGTAGGCCTCTCTCCCCCCAGCATTACGGATTTCCACAATATTCATTCGAGCTGTTTCTTGCGATATTGGCGCCTGCAGGACGCGCAGTACCCAAATTCACATGAATCTAATGGAGGAGACAATCAATGAAGTTTTCCAAGCTGCTGTTCGGTCTGGCCGCCTGTGCACTGTCTGCAACGCCCCTGGGCGTGCTCGCACAACAACCGATCGTCATCAAGTTCAGCCATGTCGTGGCGCATGACACGCCCAAGGGCCTGGCCGCCGAGTTCTTCGCCAAACGCGCCGGCGAACTCAGCAAAGGCAAGGTCAAGGTCGAGGTGTACGCCAACTCGACGCTGTACAAGGACAAGGAGGAAATGGAAGCACTGCAGCTCGGCGCCGTGCAGATGCTCGCCCCGTCGCTGGCCAAGTTTGGTCCGCTGGGGGTCAAGGAATTCGAACTCTTCGACCTGCCCTACATCTTCGACAACTATACCGAGCTGCACAAGGTGACGCAGGGTCCGATCGGGCAAAGCCTGCTCAAGAAGCTGGAGCCGAAAGGGGTGGTGGGCCTGGCGTTCTGGGACAACGGTTTCAAGTCGTTTTCAGCGAATACGCCGATCAAGATGCCGGCTGATCTGAAGGGCAAGAAGCTGCGCATCCAGTCGTCGAAGGTGCTCGAAGAGGAAATCCGCGCCTTGAGCGCCCTGCCGCAGGTGATGGCCTTCTCCGAAGTCTATCAGGCGCTGCAGACCGGCGTGGTCGATGGTACCGAGAACCCGATTTCCAATCTCTACACGCAAAAGATGTTTGAAGTGCAGAAGCATCTGGCACTGACCGAGCACGGTTATCTGGGCTATGCCGTGATCGCCAACAAGAAGTTCTGGGAGGGATTGCCGGCCGACGTGCGTTCTCAGCTCGAAGCGGCGATGAAGGAATCGACCGCTTACGCCAACAAGATTGCCAAGGAGCAGAACGACAAGGATCTGGAAGCCGTCAAGAAAACCGGCAAGACGCAGGTCTATGTGCTGACTCCCGAAGAACGGACGGCCTTCAAGAAGGCACTGGCGCCGGTGCATGTGAAGATGGAATCGCGCATCGGCAAGGATCTCCTGCAGTCGGTCTACAAGGAAACCGGTTTCGATCCGACCAAGTTCTAGGTTCGGTTGCGCAAAGAGCCCGTTGGGACGCCTGGCCCAGCGGGCTTTTTTTCAGGCAGATTGGGAGTTTTCCAGATGAAAATACTTGATCACCTCGAGGAATGGCTGATTACTTTCCTCATGGCGGCGGCGACGACGATCATTTTTGCGTCCGTCGTGCATCGCTATCTGTCGGGGATGTCGATTCCCGGCTTGCAGGACTGGCTGTTGTCGCTGAACTTTGGCTGGGCGCAGGAACTGTGCATCATCATGTTCGTCTGGATGGCGAAGTTTGGTGCAGCCTACGGCGTTCGCACCGGCATTCACGTCGGCGTGGATGTGCTGATCAACCGCATGACCGGCCGCACGCGTGCCAAGTTCGTGGTTTTCGGTTTGCTCGCGGGCGCCTTGTTCACCGGCATCGTTGGTACGCTTGGTGGCCACTTCGTGTGGGAAAACGGCCTGCACCACGCGGCCTATACCTTCCTTGGCTGGGATCCGGGCGATGTTCCCGAAGGACCGACGACGCCTGATCTGGAGTGGCCGACGTGGATCGTCTATAGCGCCATTCCGCTCGGTTCGAGCCTGATGTGTTTTCGCTTCCTGCAAGTGACGGTGGGCTTCCTGAGAACCGGCGAGTTGCCGCATCACGATCACGGCCATGTCGACGGAATCGATGAGCAGACGATCGCCGAGGAGATCGATGCGTTCAAGATGGAGGACAACCTGCATCCGCATGACCTGACCTACAAGAAACGCCACCCCGAAGATCAGTCGGGAGACCAGTCAGACAAGGGAGGGAAGCAATCATGAACGCTTCGATCATTTTCATCATTCTGCTGGTCCTGATGCTGACCGGCATGCCGATCTCAATCTCGCTCGGCCTGACGGTTCTGAGTTTCCTGTTCATGTTTACGCAGGTACCGCTCGAGTCGGTTGCCCTGAAGCTGTTCACCGGTATCGAGAAGTTCGAGATCATGGCCATTCCGTTCTTCATCCTGGCCGGCAACTTCCTGACGCACGGCGGGGTGGCGCGACGAATGATCAAGTTCGCGACCAGCATGGTCGGGCACTGGTACGGTGGTCTTGGCCTGGCCGGAGTGCTGGCCTGTGCCCTGTTCGCCGCGGTATCCGGCTCGTCGCCGGCGACCGTGGTGGCGATTGGCTCGATCCTCATGCCGGCGATGGTCAAGGCCGGTTTTCCGAACAAGTTTGGGGCGGGCGTGATCACCACATCGGGGGCGCTCGGCATCCTGATCCCGCCGTCGATCGTGATGGTCATGTATTCCGTGGCGACCAATACTTCGGTCGGCGCGCTGTTCATGGCCGGTGTGATTCCGGGTATCGGGCTGGCGATGGTCCTCGGTGGCGTGACCTGGTATCGGGCGATGAAGTTCGACTACCCGCGCATGCAGAAGGCGACGCTCGGCGAGCGCTGGAAGGCTTTCCGCGAATCGGTCTGGGGTCTGTTGCTGATCGTGGTGGTCATGGGCGGTATCTACAGCGGCATGTTCACTCCGACCGAAGCGGCGGCGATGAGCGCGGTCTATGCCTTCTTCGTGGCGGTCTTCGTGTACCAGGATCTGTCGATGAAGGACGTGGCGCGGGTGCTGCTTAACTCGGCGAACATGTCGGCGATGCTCCTGTACATCATCACCAATGCCGTGCTCTTCTCGTTCATCATGACCAACGAGAACATCCCGCAGGCGCTGGCGGACTGGATGCTTGGTCACGGTCTCGGAATGATCGCCTTCCTGCTGGCGGTCAACATCATCCTCCTGCTGGCCGGCAATTTCATGGAGCCCTCGTCGATCGTGCTGATCTTCGCGCCGATCCTCTTTCCGGTAGCGATGAAACTGGGAATCGATCCGGTGCACTTCGGCATCCTGATGGTGGTGAACATGGAAGTCGGCATGTGCCATCCGCCGGTCGGACTCAACCTCTATGTCGCATCGGGGATTACCAAGATGGGGATTACCGACCTGACCGTGGCCGTCTGGCCGTGGCTGCTGTCGATGCTCGCCTTCCTGGTGGTGGTGACCTATGTACCGATCCTGTCGACCTGGCTGCCCAGGACACTCGGGATGATGTAGCCGACCACTTTGGCTGCGCTGGTCCGGGCGCGCGTGCGGGGGAACCAGTACGCGCGCCCGGAATTTGGCTCGTCATGTCTGGCTTTGCACTGGTGTGTCCGCATTCGCCGCCAGGATCGATGGGTGTGCAGAACCATGGGCAACCAAACGACATAGAGCCGAAAAACTGGTAGACTCAAGCCCAGGCCTTGCAGGACGAAAAGCCGAGGAAGGCTTGATTCACTCCACATCGACTCATCTCCTTGGCGATTCTTCAACGCCTCGGGCGAGGAGGGGGACAGTGGTCTTGCTTCAGCCAGGCCTCGGGTCTTGTACGCCAAGGCAATTGATCCAGATGGCGGGAGAAGTCGATTTCAACCGGATTGCATGGGAGTTGGATATGTCAACCATTTTCATCAGCAGCCTTCCCTTTCGCGCAGACGAAGCGTTCATCCGTGATCTGTTCAGCCCCTTTGGCCGGGTCGTTTCGGTTGATCTGCACGCGGACTGGGTCAATCCGACCCATGAGCCCTATGCCTATGTGGAATTGGAAGCACCTGACCCCGAACTGGCGGTCAACGCCCTGGATGGTCAAAAATTCGGCCAGAACCATATTCGTGTGCATCAGCGGGTGATTCCGCCGACACCGACCGTCAAGGCCGACTGACCTCGCGCTCATCCCACTATTCGTCTATTCGTCCATTCGTCCTTTCGGAGTGACTCCATGGCTAAGGATATCGACCAGCAAATCCTCAATGACCTGCGTCAGTTTGATTTTGTTGCGCAGAACATCTGGCCCAGATTGCGCGGCCTGTTCAAACGCACGATAGCCGCGCGCTGCAACCAATGCGTGATTTCCTCACGCGTGCCCTACATCACGCTGACCGACGGCGTCTGTAATCTGTGCCACGAACACAACAAGTTGCGCGCCAATGACGAGGAAACCGTCTGGCAGAAGAAGTACGTCGAGCATCAGCGCAAGGAACTGGACCACCTGCTGAAAAGCCATCAGGGCAAGGGCCGCGACCGGTATGACGCATTGGTTCTGTTCAGCGGCGGCAAGGACAGTGTTTATATGCTGTCGCGCCTGCGCAAGGAACACCCCGGCCTCCGCGTTCTGCTGATGACCTGGGACAACGGCTTCTATTCCAAGCTGTCGCTGGATCGCTGCAAGGAAGTAGCTGCCAAGATGGACCTCGACCATATCGTCTACAAGCCGCGTTCGTCGGTTTACAAGACGCTGTACTGCTATACGCTGAAGAACGTCGAGATGAAGGGCAGCTATCAGACGGTCGACCGGCTGGATGGTACGCTGAATCAGATGCTGGGCTTTTATTTTGCCTATGACATGAATATTCCGCTGGTTCTGGCGGGTGTTGATTTCGCACAGGAACTGATCATGCAGTTCCATTCGTATTATGTCATGCCGTTCGAGGACATGTGTTCGCGCACCCTGACCGACCGCATGGAGCGCCGTTCGGGTTTCAAGATTGCCGACATTTTTACCGAGGAAGACCAGAAACTGTTCTGGGACGGCACCGGCAAGGACCCCGATCGTATTCCGCAATACGTGCTGCCCTTCGTCGCCTGGCGTCCCGACAAGGCGGCAATTCTGGGCGAACTCGAACGGGAAAGCCTGATGCCGGAACGGGATTCCTCGCCCATCCTGACCAACAATCAAGTGCTTTCGATCATGACCGCCATCGACATCAAGACGATTGGCTATTGCAGCTTCGAACCGGAATTCGCCGAAATGATCCGCTTCCGCGAAAACGATCCGGTTTATTGGCGCAATGCCTTTGAGATGGCCGAGTTCGGTGCTCGCAACAAGGTATTCCTGCAACGCACGGTGTCAAAAGTGCTGGGCAAGCTTGGCCTGACTTTCCAGGAGGTGGGACTCGAAGCCTAGCAGCAAGGGTTTCGCGGGCCAGCCAGTCAGACGTTCTGGCGCAGCGCGTCCACGACCGGAATGCGGGTCACGCGTCGTGCCGGGAAGATGGAAGCGCTGACGGTGGCGACGAGGCCGATGGCGAAAGCCAGCATGAGTTCTTTCGGCACGACTCGAATCTGCGCCATGTAGCCGACCTCGCTGCTTGGCGGGGGTGGCATGGGAATGCCAATGGCCGAGATCACCAAAGCAAGGACGATACCAATCAGCAAGCCAGTGCTGCTGCCGATCATCCCGATCAGAATGTTCTCCGTGATCACCAGCCGGAATACGTCGATCCGGCGATTGCCGAGCGCCATCATGGTTCCGAATTCCCCCACCCGCTCGAAAGCGCTCATATTGACGCTGTTGGCGACGCCGAGCAAAACCATGATCAGGACGATCAGGCGCAGCACGCCGAACTGCCGGTCGTAGAGCGTGACGGTCTTGTCGTAAAAATCGGTCAACTCGTTCCATTTCTTGATCTCGAACTTTTCGGGGTCAAGTTGAGCCGTGAGTAACTCGGCGATCCGCACCGTGTCGAGGGTGTCGGTGAGGGAGACGACCAGGGTATTGACACCGTTGGCATTCAAGAGCTCCTGGGCGGCGGCCAAGGGAATGCGTACCGCGCGCGCATCGTAATCCCGGGAAAAGCTCCTGAACGTTCCGACGACTTCGAACTCCAGCGTGTTCAGCGCACCACCCGAAGTGCTTACCAGAACCGTGACCCGATCCCCAACCCCAATCCTGAACGCGTCAGCCAGGCCCTTTCCGACGATGATGCTGTAGCGGTCCTGATCGATGAGCGCACGACCCGATTCGATGCGGATGAATGTGCCCAGCTTGCTTTCCCGGTTTGGCTCGATGCCCTCGCCGATGATCGAACGGTCCGTACGACCGGCGTTGAGAAGGCCCGAGAAGCTGACCCGCGCCATCACGTCAGCCACGCCCGGCAGCTTGGCGACCTGCTGCCGCAGCGGATCGGCATCGTTGATCATGAATCTGTCCGGCGCCCGCGCTCCCTTCTCGAAGAACCCCTGCGCGTTGATCTGGAGGTGACCGAACTGCGAGTGAATCACTGCCTCGCGCAGCTGGATGAACATGTCCTCGATGAATCCGCCGGAAAGGACGAGGCTGATGACGCCAAAGAGGACTGCACCGAACGTCATTCCCGTACGCAGCTTGTGCCCGAGAAGATTGCGGAGTGCGAGCTTGAACACGGGTCTTCCTCGATCTGTGGGCAGCGCTCAGCGGTTGAACCGCAGCGCGTCGACGATGACCATTCCCGAAGCGGTCCGTGCCGGAATGATGCTTGCGACGAGTGTCGATCCCACTGCCAGCAGGAATGCGTCGGCGGCGAGCCGGCCCGTGACCATGACCTCGCCCAGGAACCCCCAGGACTGTCCTGGCGGAGGAGGCATGGGGATTCCGATGCGGGAGATGACCCAGGCAAGAAGGGTGCCCAACGCCAGACCGAGGAGCCCGCCGACAATGCCGAGCATCGCACCCTCCACGACGATCATGCGCAGGATTCCGCGGCGTGTCAGTCCGAGAGCCATGGCCGTGCCGATTTCTCCCGTCCGTTCCATGACGCTCATCATCATCGTATTGAAAATGCTCAACACGATGATCACGGCGATGATGACTCTCATCACGCCCGCCTGTTTGGCGAGGAGGGAAACCGCCTTGACGTGGAAATCTGCGAGTTCGATCCATTCGGTGAATACCAGGCTCTCGTTCGCAAAGCGCTGGCGCAGCGTTCTCAAGGTTGGACCGGCCTGCTCGGTTTCTGTCAGCAACAATGCCCAGGTGTGGGCGCCATCCACTTTCAACAGCCTATGGGCGATCGTCAGCGGCACCCTGAGAGCGACGTCGTCGTATGCTTTCGACATGGTCGCAAAAAAACCCCGTACCCGGCATTCGACCGCATTGACACTGCCCGTTGCCGTGTTCGCCATGAGAACCACCGTATCCCCGACGTCGATGCCGAGGTTCGCGGCGAGGCCCAGACCCAGGATGATTCCGTTCGGGTCATCGGCCGACAGGTTGGCACCTTTGGGGATCCGCAGCGAACTGCTCAGGATCTGCTCCTTGTCCGGTTCGACTCCCTCGGCAACGAAGGAAACGGTTTCATCGCCTTTGCTCACCAGGCCGCTGAAAGCCAGACGTCTGCCGAGAACACGCAGCTCCGGGAGCCGTTCGATGACGTCCTGTACGGGCGAACTCTTCGGCAGGAGGTAGCCAAACGGGTCGGCCATCCCTTCTTCGAAATACCCTTTTCGGCTGACCTGAATGTGGCCAAACTGGGAGGTGATGGTGGTCTCCCGATGTTTGAACATGATCCAGTCGATGAAACCGTTCGCGACGATCAGGGCAGCCACCCCGAAAGCGATGGCGGCGAGCGCGAACGCAGAACGCCGTCGTTGTCGCGCGATGTTTCTAGCGGCCAGGAAGGCGTCAGTCAGCAATGGATGGTTTCAGCCCGGGAAGGTTGCACGGGCAAACGCAGTTGGGTGGACATCGGCGCGCTCCAGATTGCAATGCTCGGATTATCACACACCCATCCCCGGGAAGCCCAGCAGATTCCGCCGCTTCGGCCACCCATGTCAGGAGCCCTTTGCCTGTTGCTCACAAGAACCTCATTCGCACTCGGAGCCAGACGCGAGATTGACGCCGTTTGATGTGGGCTCATATACTTTCGATCGTAGCCCTGGATTTCCTGTCCTTGACCTCGGTGGCACTCCATGCGAACGAAGTCATTCCCTCTTGCAGCAGACTCCCGGTCATCATCGATGGACGAAATGCCACGTGCCTAAAGACGACGCGACTCCCCTCATCAGTGCATTCGATCCACGCAGCGACCTGTCCGGTGCGCTTCGTGACTGGCGGGCGCTGCTTGGCGACGTGCATGTGCTTGCCGATGAGCAGGTGCGGGACCATTATGCCCGCAGTACATCGTCATCCTCCCGGCGCCCTGCAGCCATTCTGAAACCGGGTACGCGGGACGAGGTCGTGAAGGTCGTGAGAATCGCGCGCCGCTGCAGAACGCCGCTGTATCCGATCAGCACCGGCCAGAACTGGGGCTACGGCGACGCCTGCGCAGTCTACGACGGACAGGTCATCGTCGACCTCGGGCGAATGAACCGCATCGAACACGTTGACACCGAGCTGGGCTACGCCGTCATCGAGCCCGGAGTGACCCAGGGACAGCTCTCCCGCTACCTGGCCGAGCAAGGCGTGCCGTTCTGGATCGATTGCACGGGTGCGGGGCCGAATTCGAGCTTCATCGGCAACATCGTCGAACGTGGCTTCGGACACAGTCCCTACGGCAACCGTTTCGAAACGATCTCGGGGATGGAAGTGGTTCTCGGTACCGGGGAGGTGTTGCGCACGGGATTCGGCCACTACCCCGGTGCCAAGACCACCCACCTTTACCCGTACGGGATCGGCCCGTACCTCGATGGAATCTTCACCCAGTCGAACTTCGGAATCGTCACCCAGCTCGGACTATGGCTGCAGCCGATCCCGGAGTCTTTCTGCCCGTACATCGTGCTCTTCAAGGAGGACCAGGACCTCCTCGAAGCCATTCCCCGGCTGCAAAAACTCCGGCTGAACCGGATTCTGCAAAGCGTGCCCCACATCGGCAACGATCTGAGAGCCTTGGCTTCCGACGCCCCGTTCCCCCGCGACCGACTCCCTGCTCAGGCGCGTCTGACACCGGAAGTCAGGGCCGCGCTGCGCAAGGAAGCAGGAATCGGTGCCTGGTCGATGTCGGGGGCGTTCTATGGCACTTCGCGCCAGGTCGCGCTGCACAAGAAGCTGTTGAAGCACGCATTGGCGAATGTCGATGCCAAGGTGATCTTCCTGCCCCGGCACCTCCTGGCCGCCGGACAGTGGTTCGTGCGCCGGTTCGGCCATCTCGCGCCCTTTCGCGGCCTGGAGAAGAAGATTCGGCTGGGTTCGGCGCTCGCGGGAATGCACAGCGGCGTACCGACGGGGGCATTCCTGCGCGGATGCTACTGGCGCCACCAGGCGGGCGTGCCGGCGGACTTTTCCGACGACAGCGATCTCGCGCGAGAGCGGATCGGCCTGATGTGGATGGCGCCGATCATTCCGTTCCGGCGGGAGGATCTCGCCCTGCTCAACCAGGAGATGGATGCGCTGTTCGCCCGCTTCGGCTTCGACTGTCACGTCACCGTGAACATGATCAACGGTCGCGCGCTGGCGGCAGTGTACACGATCGACTTCGATGCGGAAGACGAAGCGGAGACCAGGCGGGGAGTCGAGTGTTACGAGGCCGGGGTGCGCAGCCTATTCGAACTGGGCTACCCCTTGTATCGTAGCTCGGTGCGCGGAATGGGGCTGCTGGCATCGCAACGGGATGATGGCTTTTGCGATGTCGTCGACCGATTGAAGTTGGCTCTCGATCCGGGCGCGATCCTGGCTCCAGGGCGCTACGACTGGCTCAGGAGCCATCGCGCAATACAGTCATCCCAAAATGAGGACAGCGGGAACTGACCCTGGTCAGCCCCGCGCCATCAGTGCTGCTGAATATTGCTGAATCTACTCAGGCTTGCTCACGCCGCCTGCGAGTTGCCCCAAACATCCCTGCCACCAGCCCGGCACCAAGAAGCGCGAGAGTTCCCGGCTCGGGTACCAGCTTATCGGCATCGGTCGAAATCGTATGACGGATGGCCAACTGATAAAGAACGCCCGCTGTCAAGGTCGGTGATTCGACTGCGAACGAACCGATGCAGGAATACGTGGAAACCCCGTTGATGAGCCTGCTCCTACTCGTATTCAATGAGCAAGGATCCAAGAGCTCGCCGGCGTCCAGGACGCCATTCGGCGCGAAGGTGTAACTGGTACCATCGTCACCGGTAAGGGCTGCTGACCAACTGGAACTCGCAAAAGCAGTGGAGCCTGGAACCTTCGCAAGCGGGCCGAGGAAAGCCAGGAGATAGTCGTCGGCGTCGAACTGTAACCGGATCTTGCGAGTCGTAGGCAACACAAAGTCTGCCTGGAGGCCGAGGTTCGCCTGCGTGGTGGCCTCCCCCGTCGTGTTGAGCGAGACTTCGCCGACTACCTGAGCCGTCACTCCAGTTGCTGAGCCTGAGCCTGGAAAGGTATCTGACTTATCATAATTAATCGAGTTTCCGCTCAGAAAGGTGTCGGTCCGGGCATAGTTGGTCGAATATATCGGGGGCCGGTGCGTGTAATCATTCTCGCCGTACGGGTTGGCGCCAACGGATTGTTGCGGCAGATCCATCGTGTAGGGATACACGTTATCAGAACGAGAGTCGCTAACTGTCACTCCGTTCAATTTGGCGAACGCATCCGTGTTGTGATTAGCAACGAACGCAGCGAAGTCGCTCTCTTTGAGAGGGGTGCCGGCGGTGTCAGTCAAAAAGAAATTCTTAATCTCCAGCACCCCCTGGGCCAGAACGCCAGCATTGGCGTTGCTTGCCGCAGCACCGAGTGCCAAGGCCATTGCAATCAGGCGTGGGGAAAAACCGGGCTTCTTGTTCATATCATTCTCCTGAAAAAAACTTAATGGAATCCGCCAAGCCCAAACTGCACATTTACACGGGACTTTGCAGTGACAACAATTAAGCAGATTTCATGCCAGAATTGGTTTATCTATACGAAACAATGACATAACTCGGTATGCCAGCGCTAGATGGAGGGTGTGTGTAAAATTTTCCGACACTTCTGGGCTGGCTATGCGGAAAGGGGATCGGGCTATACCGGCGGGAAGCGCAGCCTGGAGAAGGCTCGTCCGGCCTGTATGGCGCGGGTATCGATGCCGGCGGCTGACGCAACCCAGCCCTTCTGTTCAAGAAACCGCAGAAAGGCACGGGTGCTGACCTTGCGGCAATTGTCAGGCAGCAGGAAGTTGGCGTGAGCGATCTGGTTGGACCAAGCCGGTTTGCAGAGCAGGTCCAGTGCGTCGACGTAGGCGAGCGTGATTAGCGGGCCAGCGTCGGGTTAATGATCGACCGCGTCATCGGATTAAACCCTTAGAAAACTCAGAGCCTCTCGGGCCGTTAGGATGTGCGTTCCCTGATGACATGACAAGGCGAGTAAGTCTCGCTTATCACCCGTGACGAGCACATCGGCTTGACCTGCTTGGGCCATCGCCAACAGAAAATTGTCGTAGGGATCGGGCGAAACATCGATCGTCGGTAAGCGCTCGATGAGCGTTGCCAGGCGCCGGAGATCGTTGACCAGCCGCCCCGCCTCGGCGGGGTGAATCCGAAAGCGGATGCCCTCGCGACGGGTGACACGGCGGATTTCTTCGATCTGCAGTTCTGATGTGATGAGCGTGAAGCGTCCGTCTCGCCAAGCCTCATACAAGTGATCGGGTGGTGTTCCCCGCGTGATCAGGGCCGCAATCAGGATATTGGTGTCAAGGATGAAGCGCATCCCGACTACGATGCTTTTGACAGCGTCGGCCACATCTCGCTACGCACGCTGGCGCAGGCCTCGTCGATCGCCGCCTGCAACTCATCAGCACTGACATCGGCGTTGCGGGCCTTCACGCCCTGCACCGCCTGGTCGAACATCCGCCAACGTACCGCGTCCTCGATGAACTTCGAGAGATCTCCCTTACGCATTCCCTGGGCACCAAGGTAAGCCCGCAATGCGAGATCTGTTTCGCGCGAAAACGTCACCGTCAGCCGAGTAGTCTCTTCGTTGGCCATCTGTTCACCTTTGTGCGTAAGCATCTATCCAGGTAGAAACTTAACATCTTGCCCGTCTGTAGGCAAGAGTGAGCCTTGTCCAAAGTTCTGGATCAACCGCATTGTCCTCCGACGGCTGATGCCCGGACAGGAGGTACCCGAAGTCGACGAACTACAGGAGATCGACACCATGCTTGCCGAAACCGTCGAAGGATGGACCAAACAGTGGAAAGAGGAGGGCCTGCAGCAAGGCCGACAGGAAGGCGAAAGCGCCTTGCTGCGAAAGCTGCTCGAACGTCGTTTTGGCCCCTTGCCCAGCTGGGTGCACGAGCGCCTTGGGCAAGCAACCCCGGAGCAACTGGAGACCTGGGGCCTCGACCTGCTGGATGCCGCCGGGCACGACGAGGTGTTCAAGGCACACTGATCAGCCTCCCTCTGACACGATCTGGCGCAAGTGCTCTGCGGAACGAACCCGGGTTGTCCCACCGGGTCAGAATCGATGGGGTCAGAGTCGATTGATCTCAACTTTCGGTGGAGAGTGGAATCTGCAGAAGCAAGCGCGATGAGGTCGTCGGAAGAATGGCGGAGTTTGTGCTCTCGGCGGCAGGTTGGATCGATGTCACTCTGCTACGCCGGCGGGAAGCGCAGGGTGGAGAAGGCTCGTCCGGCCTGTATGGCGCGGGTTTCGATATCGACAGCCGACGCAACCCAGCCCTTCTGTTCAAGAAACCGCAGAAAGGCACGGGTGCTGACCTTGCGGCAATGGTCAGGCAGCAGGAAGTTGGCACGAGCGATCTTGTGGTCTTCAAACAGGAATACGCCCGTTATTGGCGGATCCGACAACCAGATAACGCAGTTCGGCGTTGAAAAGCGCGTTGACTGAAGTGTCCGCCTTGGCGGCGATGACCTTGGCCCGCTTGAGCAACTCACGATCGACGGATCCCGTAAAATTTACACTGGTCATAGTAGATTCTCGGATTAAACACATAAACAAGTGTAGCACATGAATCGGTGTTGCAAACAAAACACGGGTCGGAGTAGAGTAGCTGCAAAAGCAACTCGAACGTCGTTTTGGCCCCTTGCCCAGCTGGGTGCACGAGCGCCTTGGGCAAGCAACCCCGGAGCAACTGGAGACTTGGGGTCTCGGCCTGCTGGATGCCACCGGGCTCGACGACGTGTTCAAGGCATGATCGATGGTAACCGACAATCGATGGGGTATCTGACCCCATCAATTGATCAGATTGCCCGCCGTCATTACTACTCCCACTCGATCGTCGCCGGCGGTTTGCCCGAAATGTCGTAGACCACCCGGTTGATGCCACGCACCTCGTTGATGATCCGGTTCGAGACCTTTCCCAGCAGGTGGTGTGGCAGCTCTGCCCACTGCGCGGTCATGAAGTCCTGGGTTTCGACGGCGCGCAGTGCGACGACGTATTCGTAGGTTCGACCATCCCCCATGACCCCCACGGATTGGACTGGCAGGAAAACGGCGAAAGCCTGACTGGTTTTCTCGTACCATCCGGTGGCGCGCAACTCATCAATGAAAATGGCGTCGGCGCGGCGCAGCAGGTCGGTGAATTCGGGCTTCACCTCGCCCAGGATGCGCACCCCCAGACCAGGACCGGGGAAGGGGTGGCGATAGACCATGTCATGCGGCAGCCCGAGCGCGACGCCGAGTTCGCGTACTTCATCCTTGAACAGCTCGCGCAGCGGTTCGAGCAGCTTGAGGTTCAGTTGTTCGGGCAGACCACCAACATTGTGATGGCTCTTGATGGTGTGCGCCTTCCTGGTTTTCGCTCCGGCGGATTCGATCACGTCGGGGTAGATCGTTCCCTGCGCCAGCCAGCGGGCGTTCCTGAGCTTGCCGGCCTCGGCCTGGAACACCTCGACAAACTCGCGACCGATGATCTTGCGTTTCTGCTCGGGATCGCAGACGCCCTGCAGGTGGCCCATGAATTGCGCCGTCGCGTCGACATGCACCACCTTGACGCCGAGATTGCGGGCAAAGGTGTGCATCACCTGCTCGGCTTCGTGAAGGCGCAGCAAGCCGTTATCGACGAAGACGCAGGTCAGCTGGTCGCCGATTGCGCGGTGAATCAGTGCCGCAGCGACCGAGGAATCGACACCGCCCGAAAGACCGAGAATCACCTCTTCGGCGCCCACCTGCGAACGAATCTTGTCGACTGCCTCGGTGACGTAATCGGGCATGTTCCAGTCATTTCCACAACCGCAGATGTCGCGCACGAAGCGGCCGATGATTTCCTTGCCCTTGAGGGTATGCGTGACTTCCGGATGAAACTGCACTGCGTAGAATCGGCGTTTTTCGTCGGCCATTGCCGCGATCGGCGTCGATTCGTTGCTGCCGATGACCTGGAAGCCAGGCGGCAATTCGGTGACCTTGTCACCATGGCTCATCCAGACGTCGAGGAGTGCGTGGCCCTGGGCATTGCGGCGATCCTCAATGCCCTTGAACAGCGCGCTGTGGCCGCGTGCGCGCATTTCGGCATAGCCGAATTCGCGTCGGCTGGAACCCTCGACCTTGCCGCCCAACTGCTCGGCCATGCTCTGCATGCCGTAGCAGATGCCCAGCACGGGTACGCCAAGCTCGAACACCAGCGACGGGACCTTGAAGTCCGCCACTTCGTAGACCGAATTCGGCCCTCCGGAGAGAATGATTCCCTGTGGTCTGAAGTCGCGAATGAACTGTGCCGTGACGTCGTAGGGATGCAGCTCGCAATACACCTGCTGCTCGCGGACGCGGCGAGCAATCAGCTGGGCGACCTGCGAGCCAAAGTCGAGAATCAGAATTTTTTGATGGGACATGATGATGCCTCAAATGACGCGGGCGGCCTGCCGCCGCCCGCCGATCATCGACTGCTGCTCAATCGACGTGGTAGTTCGGAGCTTCCTTGGTGATCTGAACATCATGAACATGCGATTCCCGAACCCCCGCCGAAGTGATTTCGACAAAAGTGGCCCGGGCGTGCATTTCTTCAATCGTCCGGCAGCCGAGATAGCCCATCGACGAGCGCAGACCGCCCATCAACTGATGAATGACGGCGAGCACCGATCCCTTGTAGGGAACCCGGCCTTCAATCCCTTCCGGCACCAGTTTGTCGACATTGGCGGTGGCGTCCTGGAAATATCGGTCAGCGGCACCCGCGGCCATGGCCCCGATCGAGCCCATGCCACGGTAGGACTTGTACGAACGTCCCTGAAACAGTTCCACTTCACCGGGAGCCTCTTCGGTTCCGGCAAACAGGCCGCCGAGCATGACCGCATCACCGCCCGCGGCAATCGCCTTCGAGATGTCGCCGGAGTAACGTATGCCGCCGTCGGCGATCACCGGTACGCCGCTGCCCTGGAGGGCATCGTAGACCCTCTGGATGGCGGTGATTTGCGGTACACCCACGCCGGCGACGATGCGCGTAGTACAGATCGAGCCCGGACCGATGCCCACCTTGACGCCGTCGGCGTCGTGCGCAAGCATCGCCAGGGCGGCGTCGGCGGTGGCGATATTACCGCCGATCACTTCGACCATCGGGAAGTTCTTCTTGATCCAGCGGACGCGGTCGAGAACGCTCTGCGAATGCCCGTGCGCGGTGTCGACGACCAGCACGTCCGCACCCGCTTCGGCAAGCAGTTCGACGCGTTCCTCGGTGCCGGGGCCAACGCCGACGGCAGCGCCGACCCGCAGGCGGCCGGACGCATCCTTGCTGGCGTCCGGGTGTTCAGTGGTCTTGATGATGTCCTTGACGGTGATCAGGCCGCGCAATTCGAATGCGTCATTGACCACCAGAACGCGCTCCAGCCGGTGTTTGTGGATCAGTGCCTTGCCTTCCTCGACCGTGGCTCCCTCACGCACCGTGACCAGGCGATCGCGCGGGGTCATGATGTTGCGGACGGGCTGGTCGAGCCTGGTTTCGAATCGCAGGTCGCGGTTGGTGACGATGCCGACAACGCGCTGGCCATCGAGCACCGGTACGCCGGAGATTTTGTGCAGGTGGGTCAGTGCGAGCACGTCACGGACCGACATGTTCGGCGGAACGGTGATCGGATCTTTCAGAATGCCGGATTCGAAACGCTTGACCTTGGCGACTTCGGCGGCCTGTGCCTTGGGGCTGAGGTTCTTGTGGACAATCCCGATTCCCCCCTCCTGCGCCAGGGCGATCGCCAGGCGACTCTCGGTGACGGTATCCATGGCCGAGGAGACCAGTGGCAGATTGAGGCTGATATTGCGGGTCAGACGTGCCCTGAGGGTGACGTCACGCGGCATGATCGACGAATGGGCGGGAACGAGCAGAACGTCGTCGAACGTCAGCGCCTTTGGGATTAAACGCATGGCCTTTGATCCGAGGTCACAAAAACGTATTATACAGCGTGCCCCCTAACCACTGAATGACCATGAAACGCTCCCTACTGACTGCTGCCAGCCTGCTGTTTGCGATTGCGGCGCAAGCCCAGATCTATCAATGGCAGGATGAAAACAACCGCACCGTGATTTCCGACATGCCGCCCACCGGCAAGGCCCGGCAGCAACGCAAGATCGAGGCGGAAACACCGGCAGCGAACGCCACAGCCGGCAAGACGGCGGCCGATCGCGAACTGGAATTTCGCAAGCGTCAGAAGGAGTCTCGGGAAGCTGCCGAGAAGGCCGAAAAGGAACAGCGCGCGAGCACGCAAAAACAGGAAGACTGCGAGACTGCACGCCGTGCCTTGCAGGTCCTGGAGTCCGGCGAACGCTTGGCGCTGCGCGACAGCAAGGGCGAACGTTACTTCATGGATGACGCGCAGCGTGCGCAGGAGATCGCCAAAGCTCGCGAATCCGTGCAGGTCCACTGTAAGTGAGCGGCAGGCGAGCTACTCGGCCTCGCTCTCACCGGCCCCTTTTTTCATGACCTTGCCCGCGGCTGCCCGTTGCTTGCGCACTTCCTTCGGATCGGCAAGCAACGGCCGGTAGATCTCGACACGGTCGTGATCGCGCAGGACTGCGTCGGGCTTGCTGAGCTTCGCGAAAACGCCCAGCTTGTTTTTCGCCAGATCAATTTCAGGGTACTTCTGCAGCAGTCCCGACGCCTCGATCGCTTGACGCACCGTGCTGCCCGGCGGTAGCCGCAAGCTGACGAGCTGCTGCTTCGTCGGCAGGGCATAGATCACTTCTACATGCAGCATCTCAGGCATTCGGCACGGCTCCATGCAGGTCGTACGCACGCCTCACGAAGGCGTCGACAAAGGTATTGGCAATCTGGCTGAAGACCGGCCCGATGACCTTTTCGAACATCTTGCTGGAAAACTCGTAGGAGAGCTGGAACTCGATCTTGCAAGCGTGTGCGGCGAGCGGTTTGAAATGCCAAACCCCGTCAAGCCGGCGAAACGGACCATCCACCAGCGTGATTTTCATCGAGAACGGCGACTCCTTGTTGTTCACGGTCGTGAAGTGGGATTTGACGTTGCGGTAGTTGATGTGCAGGGTGGCCACCGTCCTGGTGTCGTCGCGGAATTCGCAGTGTGTCAGGCTGCACCACGGCAGGAACTGCGGGTAGTCCTCGACGCGGTCGACCAAATCGAACATCTGTTGCGAGGAACGCTCGATCAGTACCGATTTCTTGACCATGGCCATTCGCTGCCACACCTCGTGAATCCTGTAGAATCGAGGATTCTAGCACTCCCGAACCCTGACTACCCGAGAAACGGCACCATGAGCATCGTCGCCAACAAGAAGGCCTTTCATGACTACTTCATCGAAGAGAAGCTGGAGGCCGGTATCGCACTGGAGGGCTGGGAGGTCAAAGCGATCCGGGGTGGCCGGGCGAGCATCAAGGAAGCGTATGTCGTCATCCGTAACGGCGAAGTGTTTCTTTTCGGCATGCATATCACGCCACTGCTGGCGGCGTCGTCGCATGTCAAGCCGGATCCGGTTCGCACCCGCAAGTTGCTGTTGCACAGCCGGCAGATCGGCAAACTGATCGGTCAGGTCGAACGCGCCGGCTACACCCTGCTGCCGCTCGACCTGCATTTCCAGCGTGGCCGCATCAAGGTCGAGATCGGCCTGGCCAAGGGCAAGAAGCAATACGACAAGCGGGAAGCCGAAAAAGAGCGCGACTGGGTGCGCGAGAAGGCCCGGCTGATGCGTGAAAAAGTGTAGCAGGACGGATCTCGGATCGGCCCCGGCAGCATGCTGCCGCGGCCCCGTCGCTGCTGCTGGCGCCGCCAACCCTCATGACGATCAACTCAGGTGTCGCAGCGATCGTTGCTGGCGTTTTTCCGAGCGTGCAGCATCGCTGAGGCGTTGACGGACATAGTGGATGTGGGTTTGCGCGGCCAGCCGCGCGGCCTCGGGTTTGCGCTCGACGATCGCATCGCGGATGGCCTGATGCTGCTTCATCAATTGCCGACCGGTGTCGGGATGGACTGCCATTTCCCGGAGGCTGCGTCGGACATGCTCGTGCAACAGGCGCAGGATGCTGCCCAGGAGGTGACCGTACAAGGCATTGTGCGTTGACTCGGCAACCGTCAGATGAAAAGCGACATCGGCGGCGACCTGCGCACTCCGATCTTCGCCGAGATAGGCTGCGTCCAAGCGGATGTACGCTTCTTCGAGACGTTGCAGGTCAGCATCGGTTGCCCGTTGTGCGGCCAGCTCGGCCGCCGACGCCTCAAGTAGATGGCGGAATTCGAGCACGTCGTCCTGCAGGAACGGATGCTGATCGATCAATTGTTGCCAGGGATCAATGAAGCTGGAGTCGAGCCGGTCGGTGACGTAGGTGCCGCCGCCCTGACGACTGACCAGTAGCTCGCGCGAAACCAGTTTCTTGATCGCTTCCCGCAGTGAGGGGCGGGAGACTCCCAGTTCCACCGCCAGTTCTCGCTCGGCCGGCAGGCGGTCGCCCGGTTTCAGTGAACCCTCCAGAATGCGCGTCTCGAGTTGATGAGCAATGGCGTCGGGGATGCGCGGCAGATTGAGCTTGCTGTAACTCATGCGGGTCTGTCTATCGGGTTGGCCTGCTCGGGATTATTGCAGGAATCCAGTGGTCTTACCAGTGATCGTCGGCCAGGACGATCGATATTTCTGGCAGAACCCTCGGACTGATTTGCTGGCGCCGGAAGCAGTGCGGACATTGACAAATCGGACGGGCGGTCTTAGAGTACGAAAAATTGGTCTTACCACTTTTCCTTACTGCGACAAGAGGAGTCCGCCATGGAAGAAACAGGCAGCCGCCAATACCCCGAGAAGCCGGCCAGGGTCTATCTTTTCGGGACCTGTCTGATCGATCTATTCTGTCCGGAGGCCGGCATGGATACGCTCCGCCTGCTCGAGCGCGAGGGAATCGAGGTCCATTTCCCGGCCGATCAGACCTGCTGTGGACAACCGGCGCACAGCAGTGGCTTTCCCGAGCAGACACGCGCAGTGGCGTTGTCGCAGTTGCGCCTGTTTCCGGAACCGTGGCCAGTGATCGTTCCTTCCGGTTCCTGTGCCGGCATGATGCGTCACCATTACCCCAGGATTTTCGCCGACGATGCGCGCCTCTTGTCCGAGGCCAGAGCGCTTGCCGAGCGGATTTTCGAGCTCTCGGAGTTTCTTCTGCACGTCGTCAAGGTTCGACTGAGCGATCAGGGCGCGCCGGCTCGTGTGGCGCTGCATACCTCCTGCGCCGCCCGTCGCGAAATGGGTACGCACCTGCATGCACGTGCACTGCTTGGCCAGTTGCCAGGAGTCGAAGTCGCCCTGCATGCCCACGAATCCGAATGTTGCGGTTTCGGTGGCACGTTCTCGCTCAAGCACCCGGCGATCTCGTCGGCGATGGCCAGCGACAAGGTCGAGGCCATCCAGGAAACCGGTGCACAGACCTTCGTCTCGGCGGACTGCGGTTGCATGCTCAACCTCAACCACACTCTGCAGAAGCGGGGGAATGGCCTGCAGGGCCAGCATCTGGCAACTTTCCTGTGGCAACGCAGTGCTGGCGAGAGGGGGCGGCAATGAGTGCGCGTGACCATATCCTGCAACGATTGCGTGCGGCACCGCAGGGAAAGGCACCACTGCTGCCCGACGTGCATGCTTTCCATGCCGCGAGCCGTGCCGGCAGGCCGGACAGCAGTCGTGCCGAGCGTATCGAACTGTTCTGCGAGAAGATGGCTTTCTGGCATGGAGAGGTGCTTCCGACGACGCACGCCGACTGGCCGAATAAACTGCGCGAGTTGTGCGTGGCCAAGGGGGTTCGTTCCTTGTTGCATGCCGAACCGCATGCGGCGGCGCTGCAGGCCGCCGGGATTGGCGGGCTGAAAGCTTATGATCGAGCAGTCGATGGGTGGAAGAAGGAACTCTTCCACGACACCGACGCCAGTCTGACCTCGACGCGCGGCGGCATTGCCGAGACCGGTACGCTGATCATCTGGCCGGACGCCAGCGAACCGCGTCTGATGTCGCTGGTGCCGCCGATCCATTTTGCTCTGCTGGACGCCAGGCAACTGTACGACAATCTCTTTGCGGCAATGACCGAGCAGGGCTGGAGTGAGCACATGCCGACCAACGCACTGCTCGTCTCGGGTCCGTCGAAGACCGCCGACATCCAGGTGACGCTCGCCTACGGTGCGCATGGCCCGAAAGAGTTGATCGTCCTGTTGCTGCTCGAAGAGGGAGAAGAAGGCGAAGAGGAGAAACTGCAATGAACGCCAAGCCACTACAGTTCGTTCCCGCCAGTGAATTCAAGCAGCGCGCCGCGGCGGCAGTCGCCAACGAGCATCTGCGTCGCAGCTTCCGCGGCGCCATGGATTTCCTGATCAACAAACGCGCAGTGCAATTTCCCGACGCCGCACTGTTCGAGAAGCAGCGTGCGCTTGCCGAGCATATCCGCAAGTACAGCCTGGCTCGGCTACCCGACTTGCTCGAACAACTCGAGCGCAAGCTGACCGAGAACGGTGTGCAGGTGCACTGGGCCGAGAACGCGGAACAGGCCAACCGGATCATCATCGACATCGCCCGGCGACATTCAACGAAGCTGATGGTCAAGGGCAAGTCGATGGTCAGTGAAGAGATCGAGCTCAATCACGCGATGGCCGACGCCGGCATGGAGGCCCTCGAGAGCGACATGGGCGAATACATCGTCCAGCTGGATGGCGAAAAACCCTCGCACATCATCATGCCGGCGATCCACAAAACCAAAGAGGAGATCGCCCGCCTGTTCGCCGCGAAAGTGCCGGGCGCCACTTACACCGATTCGGTCGATGAACTGATCGGCATCGGCCGCGCCGTCTTGCGCGAGAAGTTCATGACTGCCGAGATCGGCCTCTCGGGAGTGAACTTCGCCGTCGCCGAAACCGGCACCCTGTGCCTGGTCGAGAACGAGGGCAACGGCCGCATGTGCACCACCGTTCCCGACGTGCATATCGCCATTACCGGCATCGAAAAAGTCGTCGAGAAGCTCGAACACGTGCCACCGCTGCTCGGGTTGTTGACGCGCTCGGCGACCGGGCAGGCGATTACCACCTATTTCAACATGATCAGCGGCCCGCGCAAACCGGGTGAAAAGGATGGGCCGCGCGAAATGCACCTGGTACTGGTCGATAATGGTCGCACCCAGGCCTACAGCGACGAACAGATGCGATCGACACTGCAGTGCATCCGTTGCGGCGCCTGCATGAACCATTGCCCGGTATATACCCGCATCGGTGGCCACGCTTACGGCACGACGTATCCCGGTCCGATCGGTGAAATCATCTCGCCACATATGCTCGGTCTCGCCGCCACGCATGTCCTGCCGACGGCTTCGAGTCTCTGCGGTGCCTGCGGCGAGGTCTGTCCGGTCAAGATTCCGATTCCCGACCTGCTGATCCGTCTGCGGGCTGAGGCACAGCACGACGCACGCCCTGGTCACACGCCCATGCTCGGTCAGGGCGCAGCAAAGAGCGGACTGGTGGACGCCGTCTGGTCAGGCTGGGCGGCGTTGTATACGCGCCCCGCGCTGTATCGTGCCTTTGGCTGGCTGGCAACGCGTTTCCGGGCGCTGACACCGCCGATGCAGTCCGGCTGGACGGTCAGCCGCACGCCGCTCAAGCCGGCAAAGCGGACCTTGCACGAGCAGATGGCGGTCAGAGAAAGGCGCTGACCGATCATGACTAAATCACCGCCTGCCGAACCGAAATCTCGTACCTGCATCCGTTACGACGATCTCCTCTCCGCCTTCGATTGGGTCAGCGCCGCCGCGCCATCTGAGCACTCCGCGTTCGTCTCGCGCCAGACGGGACGCCTGCACTGGGCTTCGTCCAGCCACCACCTCGAAGAGGAACTGCCCGAGGACATCGACGATGCCACGCTGTACGTCGCCGTCCCGCACAAGTACGACCTCGACCTCGGGAAGGACCTGGTTTGGCGCTTCGCGGACGAAGTACTCCCCGAATCGTCGGACACCATCGCCGCATTCTTCGACCGCCGCGGCGCGTATGCGCGCTTCAAGGATTTCCTCGAACGGAAAGCTTGTCTGCAAGCCTGGTACGACTACGAGACCAAGGCAACCGAGGCGGCACTGCGGGAATGGTGTGAGGAAAACGGCCTGCAACTCGTGCCGTAGGCTGAGAAACCGTAGGTTGGGGTGAACTTGCGAACCCCAACACCTCGCCATCACTCGCCGAACCCACCCTCGTCGCGCGCAGCCGATGCCCAGTCCGGATTCAGCAATCCCAGCCGTAGGTATCGGTGAATCGACGAATGCGGCCAATCGACCGCTCGCCTTGGGTAGTAGAGCAGATTGTCCTGGAACATGCTGATTCCAATGAGTTCGATCAGATAGAAAGCGAGCACGCTGAACACCGCGAGCTTCGGAATCCGCCAGCAACGGGGCCGCAGCCGCGATCCGGAAAAAATCGTTGTGCGTCGGCAGGCAGGCGCTGGCCGGCTGCCGTGCTTACTTCCTTCTGAAAAAACGGGCATCTTCGAAGAGCGAGCGGATTTCAACCTTGCAGATCTCGGGTTTGTCCGGTACGACGTAGAGAATCGGCGTGATCAGTTCCTCGAAAATGCCGCGCAGGCTGCGCGCGCCGGTCTTGTATTCGATGGCGATTTCGGCAATCTGCTCGAACACCCGCTGGCCGATACTCAACTCCACGCCCTCGCCCCGGAAGATTTCGATGTACTGTCGATAGATCGAGTTCTTCGGCACGCTCATGATGCTCACCAGCATCGCCTTGCTCAGCGGGTGCAGGTTGGCGATCACCGGCAGGCGGCCGGTGAATTCCGGAATCAGCCCGAATTCGAACAGGTCGGTCGGTTTCACCCGCTGGTTCAGTCGGTCGAGGATGTTCTGGTTGTCGTCAGTCGAGGTGGCGATAAACCCGAAACCATGCGTCTTGGACATGATCTTTTCGAGACCGACGAAGGCTCCACCGCAGATGAAGAGGACATTGCTGGTATCGATGTACTGATTGTTCTTCAGCTTTACCGGCGAACCTTCCATGATTTTCAACAGCGCGTGCTGCACGCTCTCGCCGGAAGTGGCCCGCGATTCGGCTGGCGTCGCTTTCAGCTTGTCGATTTCATCGATGAAGATGATTCCGTGCTGGGCGTTCTCGACGTTCCCGTCCGCCTTCTCCAGCAGCCGCTGCAAAGCCGCCTCGATTTCTTCATTGACATACTTGGTCTGCGCCAGCGAAGTCGCATCGGCAGTCACGAATGGTACATCGAGCATCCTGGACAAGGTGTCGCAGAGCAGGGTTTTTCCGGTTCCGGAAGGTCCGACGAGCAGGACGTTGCTTTTGGCGAACGACCCCTTGTCCTTGGCGAAGGTGGCGATTTTCCGGTAATGCGAGTAGACGGCAACGGCCAGAATCTTCTTGGCTTCATCCTGGCCAATGACATACTGATCGAGATACCTCACGATCGCGCTGGGCGTGGTCTCTCTGGTTAGCAAGGCCTACTCGTGTTTGAAGGCAAGAAACATCTTGAAGCAGCGAGCGAAGGCCAGCGGTGTTTCGCAATGCTCGGCCCATAGCTCGGTCGTCAAGGAAAAGGAAACGTCAGCATCGGCTTCTCGATCCTTCACCCAGACCAGGCGGCGATCACTGAAAACCCCGGTAGGCAGGCGGCTCTGGATGAAGGCCCAGACCTCATCCAACTGATCGAAATTGCCCAGATCCCCCCCAGTGTCGGAGCCTTCCTCTTCTTCCACAAAAACCTGGTAGCGCATCACAAACCTCGGCTAAGAAACGGCCCGACACAGGAATGTCGGATCCGCGGTTGGCGGACAGCGCGCAATTATTCGCCAACATCAATCATTAGTCCATCCCGCCAGGGTTTATCGCAGCCGTTGCTCCCGCCATCGCCGTTACTATGAAAGTCGCGAGCGACTCTCGAATCTCCCCTCCCCCCTCGCGGGGGAGGGGTCAGGGGTGAGGGGAAACGGTCATGAATTTCATCATCGGGGGTGTCTTGCAAAGTCATGACCGTTTGCGGGGAAGCCACGAAGCCATAGCGTCCGGGCACATCGGACCGGCGTACCGAGACCACCGGCACGCGCTGGCCTACCCAGTCGAGGGTCAGCGCGGTCCGGCCGGCAAGCGGCTGCGCAATGATTTCGAACAAGCTCGCATCGTCAGCGGACTCGCCATTCGGCAAGTGCAGGCAGTCGCGCAGGGCAGGCAGATCCCGGTCGCAGAGCAAGGCGATTCCTTCCGGGATCTCGATCAGCAGATTCCCTTCGTCATCGAGGGCGGCGCCACGGATCGTGCTGACATCCTCGCCGGTATGCGTTTCCAGGCGGTCTGTCGCAACCAGGCGCAGTACCCACGGCGTGTACTCCAATTCGACAAACACCCGTTGTGGGCCATTCTGCACGAAGTAGTTGCCGTCCTGGTCATGCGCGTACTGGCGGTTCAGGAAGTCGTTGAGGCCGGCATGGCCAAGCGCCTCGCCGCGCAGTCGCCAGCGGCCACGCCGGTCCAGCGACAACCAGCCGTAGCAGGCCGGCACGTTCGGCCAGCGCAGCATGGCGCTGAAATCAGGCGCGGGCATGAGGCCAGGCCTGCCGATCTTCGTCATTCGCTGCAGCCAGCAGCATCAGAGCAGTTTCTCGATGTCGTTGGCGATGGACTCCGGGGCGGTAGCCGGGGCATAGCGTTCATTCACTTCCCCCTGGCGATTGACCAGAAACTTGGTGAAGTTCCATTTGATTGCTTCGCTGCCAAGCAGGCCAGGTGCGGCCTTCTTCAGATACTGGTAGAGCGGATGGGCGTCGTCGCCGTTGACCTCGATCTTGGCAAACATCGGGAAGCTGACGCCATAGTTCTTCTGACAGAAGCCGGCAATTTCCTCTGCATCCCCTGGTTCCTGCGATCCAAACTGGTTGCAGGGAAAACCGAGAACCACCAGGCCGCGCTCCCGGTAGCGCTGGTAAAGCGCTTCGAGACCCGCGTACTGTGGCGTGAAGCCGCAATGGCTGGCGGTGTTGACGATCAGCAGAACCTTGCCGGTGTAGTCGGCCATCGACTGCTGGCCTCCTGTGAGGAGTTTGACGCTGAACTCATGGATGGGTGCGCGCATGCTCATGTCTCCGGATGTGGGTTGTTGCGCTCGCCGATTTCATCGATCGGGGCGCAGGTACAGAACAGGTGACGGTCGCCATATACGTCGTCGACGCGATTGACGCTCGGCCAGAACTTGTTCTCGGCCACCTGTGGCAGCGGGAAAACGGCCTCCTGTCGGGTGTACGGCCGGTTCCAGTGGCGGTCGACGAGGTCGGCCTGGGTATGGGGTGCGTGCTTCAGCGGGTTGTCATCGGCCGGCCAGTGGCCCCGTTCGATCTGGCGGATCTCGTTGCGGATGCTGACCATTGCGGCAATGAAACGGTCGAGTTCGGCCTTGGTTTCCGATTCGGTCGGCTCGACCATCATCGTCCCGGCGACCGGGAAGCTGACCGTCGGTGCGTGAAAGCCATAGTCCATCAGCCGCTTGGCGATGTCGATCTCGGAGATTCCGGTCACCGCCTTGAGCGGGCGAATGTCGAGGATGCATTCGTGGGCCACCCGTCCATTCCTGCCAGAGTACAACACCGGGTAGTGTGCCTGCAGGCGGCTGGCGATGTAGTTGGCGTTGAGGATGGCCACTTCGGTGGCACGGGTCAGTCCGCTGCCGCCCATCATGGCGATATACATCCACGCAATCGGCAGGATCGAAGCCGATCCCCAGGGCGCTGCGGCGACGGCGCCCTGACCCGCATGTGGACCGCTGATCGGCTGCACGCGGTGGTTGGCCATGAATGGCGCGAGATGCGCCTTGAGACCGATCGGTCCCATCCCCGGACCGCCGCCACCATGCGGGATGCAGAAGGTTTTGTGCAGGTTGATGTGGCTGACGTCGGCGCCGATTCGTGCCGGCGAGCTCAGACCGACCTGCGCGTTGAGGTTGGCGCCGTCCATGTACACCTGGCCGCCATGTTCGTGAACGATGGCGCAGATATCCTTCACCGCTTCCTCGAAGACGCCATGCGTCGAAGGGTAGGTGATCATCAGGCAGGCGAGATTGGCCGCGTTCTGCGCCGCCTTGGCCGTGAGGTCGGCAAGGTCGATGTTGCCGGCATCGTCGCAATCGACCACCAGCACGCGCATCCCGCACATCTGCGCGGTGGCGGGATTGGTGCCGTGCGCCGATTTCGGGATCAGGCACACCTTGCGCTGAGCTTCGCCACGGCTGGCGTGATAACGTGCGATGGCAACCAGGCCGGCGTATTCTCCCTGCGCCCCCGAGTTCGGCTGCATGCAGATGGCGTCGAAACCGGTGATCGCCTTGAGCCAGGATTCCAGCTCGCTGATCATCTGCAGATAACCCTGCGCCTGATCGAGCGGGGCAAAGGGGTGGATGTCGGCGAATTCCGGCCAGCTGATCGGAATCATCTCGCTGCTGGCGTTGAGCTTCATGGTGCAGGACCCGAGCGGGATCATCGAGTGATCGAGCGCCAGATCCCGGTTCTGCAGCTTCTTGAGGTAGCGCAGCATCGCATGTTCGGTATGGTGCGTATTGAAAACCGGATGCGTGAGGATCGCGTCCCGGCGCAGCAGGCTTGCCGGCAAGGTCGGGTCGGTCTGTCGCAGTTGCTCGTCGAGTGGTTTGAGGTCGGCGTTGACCCCGGTGATCAGCTTGATCAGCCTGGCGATGTCGGTCGCCGAGGTTTTCTCGTTGATGGCGATGCCGAGTATGCCTGGGGCGACCTGGCGAAGATTGTAGCCTGCCTCGCTGGCGGCCTGGTAGGCGATCAGCGCTCGGCTGCCCAGGTCGACGCGCAGGGTGTCGAAGAAGTACCTGGTGAGGACGGTGATTCCGGCACGCCGCAAGCCTTCGGCAAGAATTGCGGCGAGGCGGTGGATGCGTGCGGCGATGCTGCGCAGGCGGTGCGGGCCGTGATAGATGGCGTACATGCCGGCCATGTTGGCGAGCAAGACCTGGGCGGTGCAGATATTCGAGTTGGCTTTTTCGCGACGGATGTGCTGTTCGCGGGTTTGCAGTGCCATGCGCAGCGCCTGCTTGCCGCGGACATCAACGGATACCCCGATGATGCGGCCGGCGACCGCACGCTTGTATTCATCCCTGGTGGCGAAGAATGCGGCATGCGGACCACCGAAACCGAGCGGGACGCCGAAACGCTGTGACGATCCGAGAGCGATGTCGGCGCCCATTTCGCCCGGCGAGCGGAGAAGTACCAAGGCCATCAGGTCGGAGGCGACGGCAACGATGCCGCCGCGTGACTTGACGGCAGCAATCGGACCGCTCAGGTCGCTGATTTCGCCGTGATCGTTCGGATACTGGAACAGCGCACCGAAGACCTCCTGTTGCGCCGCCTCGTCCGGTGGACCAAAGACCAGTTCGAAGCCAAAGAAACCGGCGCGAGTCTGGAGCACGTCGATGGTCTGCGGGAAGCAGGCCACGTCAACGAAAAAGAGGTTCGACTTCGACTTGCTGGCCCGGCGTGTCATGCTCATTGCCTCGGCTGCCGCGGTTGCCTCGTCAAGCAATGAGGCGTTGGCGAGTTCGAGGCCGGTGAGGTCGATCACCATCTGCTGGTAGTTGAGCAGTGCTTCGAGGCGCCCCTGCGCGACTTCTGCCTGGTAGGGAGTGTAGGCCGTGTACCAGCCTGGATTTTCAAGCACGTTGCGCAGTACCACCGCCGGGGTCAGCGTGTCTGAGTAGCCCATTCCGATCAGCGAATGCTGCACGCGATTACGGCCGGCAATGGCGCGCAGGGCCGCCAGCGCTTCGCTTTCCGGACGCGGCTCGGCGAGAGCCAGTGGCGTCGCCAGTCGAATCGTCGCCGGGATGGTCTGTTCGACGAACTGTTCCATGCTGCTGGCGCCGATGCTGGCCAGCATGGCGGCGATGTCACTCGCGCTGGGGCCGATGTGGCGGCTGATGAAATCGTCGCGCCGTTCGAGCGCCGCGAGCGTCGGAGAAAGGGAATGGGCATCCATGGTGTTTTCCGGTAGGGTTCTGGCCTAAGCGGCGTCGATGATCTGCTGGTAGGCGGCAGCATCGAGCAGGGTATCGATGTCGCTGGCTGCCGCCGGCCGCATCCGGAACAGCCAGACCGTATAGGCGTCCTGATTGACCGTTTCGGGTGCGTCTACCGCCGCCTGATTGAGGTCGACGATGGTCCCCGCCAGCGGCGCGTAGACGTCGGCGGCGGCCTTGACCGATTCAACGACTGCAGCTTCCTGTCCGGCGGCCAGCTCGCTGCCGACTTCGGGCAGTTCGATGAATACCAGGTCGCCGAGCAGTTCCTGTGCATGCCCGGTAATGCCGATGCTGATGGTGCCGTCGGCTTCGCTGCGGATCCATTCATGAGTGCTGGTGTACTTGCGGTCGGCGGGGATGTTCATCTGTTCTCCTGAGAGGTTGAAGTCTTGCTGAAGTCTTGCGATTGGCGATCGGCAATCAAACGAGAATATTGCCATTTCTGACGAAGCAGGGCTTGACTACCTGGGCGCTGAGCAGTTTATCGCGAACCGCGACCTGAACCGTATCAGCAATCGCCACGGCGAGCGGCAGGCGGGCCAGGGCGATCGATTGCTGCATCGTCGGGGAGAAACTGCCGCTGGTGATTTCACCGGCACCGTACGCCGTATGGACCGGCTGGTGGGCACGCAGCACGCCGCGATCGAGCAGCAAGAGGCCAAGAAACTGGTATTGCTGTGGCCTCGCGAGGAGGGCGGCCTTGCCGACGAAGTCGCGTTCCGAGACGAGGTCCACTGTCCAGGCGAGGCCTGCGTCGAGCGGTGAAACGGTTTCGTCCATATCCTGGCCGTAGAGATTCATGCCGGCTTCGAGGCGCAGCGTATCGCGGGCACCCAGGCCACATGGCCGCACGCCGGCCTCGCTGAGCCTCCTCCAGAGACTCTCGGCCTGTTCGGCGGGCAGGGTGATCTCGTAGCCGTCTTCACCGGTGTAGCCGGTACTGGCGATGAAATAGTCACCGACGCTGGTGGAAAAAAACGGTTTCAGGGCTGCACTGGCGGCACGGCATTCCGGCAGCACCTGCCAGACGCGCTGGCGGGCGTTCGGTCCCTGGACGGCAAGCATCGCCAGCGCATGGGCACCCTCACGACGCGGCGTGATGCTGACTGTCAACTGCCAGTCGTCGAGGCGGGCACGCATCCAGGCGAGATCCTTATCGGCAGTACCGGCATTGATCACGACACGGAAACGGCTGGCGTCGAGGTAGTAGACAATCAGGTCGTCGATGACCCCGCCGCTTTCGTTGAGCATGGCGCTGTACAGGGCCTTGCCGGGAATCTTCAAGCGCTCGACGTTGTTGGCGAGCAGACGCCGCAGGAAAGCACCGGCATCAGTGCCCTCGACATCGACGGCACACATGTGCGAGACATCAAACATGCCGGCGTCACGGCGGACGGCGTGGTGTTCCTCGATTTGCGAACCGTAGTGGAGAGGCATCTCCCAACCGCCAAAATCGACCATTCTTGCGCCGCTGCGGCGGTGGCTTTCGTTAAGGACCGTTTTCTTCATCATTGTCTCAAGTTGTCGGTAAGATGGATCGAAGGGCATGCCGGAAACAAAAAAGGGGCGAACCCGTATCGAGTTCACCCCCTGTCCATGTACCTGAGAGATTATCCGGCTGCCACCGTGAATCGGTGAGTAGCAGCCTGCCCCATCGGTGGGCGCTTCGCCAGACGCGTGCGCCGCTCTCCAGAGTTCCATTCACGAACGGTCCTTTTGCCTGAGCGTTTCCGGGTGGATTGCGCCTTCGGCGGCGACCTCCTGCCGCGCTCTCCCATTCGCGCCGTCACTATAGCGCGCGGAGCGCCTTGCTCGCAAGGTCACCGTGGTCGTCGCGGCGCAGGAAGAAGCGCTCGGCTGCACACTTCGCAACGCTGACGTTCGGGGCCAGTTCGGGTGCTTCAGACGGAATCCTGCCTGACGGCGGGGACACCGATTTTCCTGCAAAACGCCTTGGCTGGTACTATAGTAGACATACAGGGGTCAGGCAGGTGAGCACTGGGGGGACAGTTGGATTCTTTGATGGGAAGAGAGGAGAAATGGCGGTGCGGAGTGTCAGTTTTTCTTACACTTCAGCGACTTCAGCCAAGTTTTGAATTCTTAAGTGTCTGGTTTATAAGGGTATTTGTTTTCTGGCACGAATTTTGCTACGATATATACAGGTCAGGTTTTGCTGATGGGATGGGGAATCTCCCAGGAAATACCCGGAGACCAAGACTTGTGAAGCCCATTTAAACCCTCATCAACCAGTTTCTGAAAAGGGTGGTGACTGAAGTGAAGGAGTTATCAATGAATGTATCGCATGGCAAGACAAAGGTGGCTTTGGCCGTTCTCGGTATGGCCGCTTCGGCAGTGTCGTGGGCAGCGCCGGTTCCGATTAGTGGCTACAGTACGGGAGGGGTTACGGCTCTTTTCAATACGCCTGACCCTTCCATTACGACGGGTTTGCTCACCAAGAACACAGGAACGCTTGCACAGGCGTTGGCCGGCAATGCGGCAGCCCCGGGTGGCAACGTCGAGTTGGGGAAGTTTGGTGTTTCTCAGGGCCAGTTGACTGGTACAGTCAATGGCAAGCCCATTACACTGAGCAGCCTGGATGAGAGAGACTGGAAGAACCCGGATGGGAGCGCCACGGAACTGACCTTTCGTTATGTCGGGGATGCAGCGGCATCGGTAGGTGCTTCCTTGACCCAGCTTCAGTTGAACGCCATCGTCAATAGCTTCCTGAATGTGCCGACTGGCAGCGGTTTAAAACCCTGGCAATTTGTAAGTGATCCCAACATTTCTTATGTGGAAATCGATGGTCACACGGTCGATATCGGACTGGCGGGCTTCCTTGACGCGACGGCAATCCTTCAAATCCTGTTTCCGGGCGTGACGGTCCCTGCAGGTTCGAAGGTGAGTGAGGTAGTCGAGGTGACTCTTGGCTCCAAGCATGAGTATCTGTACGGGTTTCGTGCCGACCCATCGCTTGTTTTCACGGCATATGGATCGTACACAGGCAACTACAACGTACAGATCATCCCCGAACCCGCATCGCTGGCACTGTTAGGCATCGGCCTCGTCGGTCTGTTCCTGGGTCGCCGTCGTCGTGTCTGAGCCAGTCTGAGGACTTCTCGGCGCGAGAGCGCCATCGGGGTGTGAAAACAGAGCCCGCGAGGGCTCTGTTTGTGTCCAGACTCTGGAACCAATGAGGGAGTGGCTTGTCCCGCCGGGATTGGCATCCTGTCGGAATATTGTGGAGGTGGTCATGCAATTGGCCTTTCTATTCGCTGTGTGTCTGTTGATATCCTGTGTGGCCATCTGGCTGAGTGCCGCGCTCGCCAGTCATCTGGGGATCATGGATCGACCCGGCGGGCACAAGCAGCACGAAACCAGCACACCGTTCGTTGGCGGCTTTGGCGTGATCGCGGTGGTCATCAGCATGCCTCTGCTGGGCAAATGGTTTTTCGTGGATTTCAGCATTCTTCCCTTGCCAGGGCTTCTGGTCGGCGCCGTAGCCATTTTTCTGACCGGTCTTGCCGACGACATCTGGTGTCTCGGCTTCAAGCCCCGTTTGCTGATTCAAGCCCTCGTTGCCCTGTCGATGGTCCTGATCGGCGGCGCTGAGCTGAGGACGCTTGGAGAGCTTTTTCCTGGCGTGCACGTTGAACTTGGTTGGCTATCCGTTCCCATGGCAATTTTCGCAACCATCGGCCTGATCAACGCCCTCAACATGATCGATGGCATTGATGGTTTGTCCGGTTCGGTGAGTCTGGTCAGTCTGGCGCTTGCCGCCATGGTTGCCCATGGCAGTGGCAATAATGCCCATGTTTTTTTCATCATTGCCCTGATGGGTGGTGTCGGTGGTTTTCTCTATTACAATCTGCGCTACCCCGGCAACCGCCGGGCGCGAGTTTTTCTCGGGGATAACGGGAGCATGCTGCTGGGCTTCCTGTTTGCCTGGTTGTTCATCGTGCAGTCACAGGAGGCGGGCCGGGCGGCGATGACTCCGGTCACTGCCCTGTGGTTGTTCGCACTGCCGCTGATGGACACCGTGGGTGTCATGCTCCGCCGCATCTGGCTGGGCAAGTCGCCGTTTCGTCCCGACCGCCACCATCTGCATCACCTCTTCGTTCGCGCCGGGTATCGCGTCAGTGACGTGGTGGCGTTGGCTGTGGCCATACAACTGGTCCTGGGTCTGATCGGCATCTATGGTCTGTTGATCGGCGTGCCCGAGTATCTGATGTTCTGGCTGTTTCTCGGGGTATTCGGCGCGTATTTCCTGGGGATTCTGCGGCCATGGCGGATGGTGCCCTGGCTGCGGCGGATCAATGGCTCGCTGGGCCTGCCGTCGGTCCAGACACGCGGTATCTTCATTGGCTATCTGCGCAAGGAGAGATGTCGGGAAGTTCTTGGCGTGATTACCGAGGGACTCGGCAATGACTATGATTACCAGGTGAGTGTTCACCAGATGGGCACGTCGGGCGGCGACGAATGCCGGGTCTACTGTGTGGTGCACATTCCTGCCGAAGGCGATGATCCCTTGATCGGCAGAATCCAGCGCGATGCGCTGCGCATCAAAAGACGCCTCGCCAAACAGCAGGGTGTCGAGGTGAGGCTGTTCCTCGGTCGCAAAGTCGAGAACGACCTTCGGACTTCCTACTCGGCAATGATTGGGGGAGGCAGCCGACGGGCGGAACGTCGTGGCGTGCGAAGCACCCTGATCTGCTCGATGGAGCGCGGCCAGCGCATGGTCCACAACGAGGGAGCTGGCTTTGGACTCAGCCTGCCGCCAGGGTATGGGTGATTTGACATGTTCAACAGGATTCTCACCGTTTGTACCGGTAACATCTGCCGCAGCCCGGCGGCAGAGTTCCTTCTGCGTCAGCGCATCGAGAGGGTGGGCAAGCGGGTTGAAGCACGCTCGGCCGGCATCGGCGCGCTGGTCAATCACCCGGCCGAAGAAGCAACCTGCGCGATGATGAACGCTCGTGGTGTTGACCTCAGTACACATCGTGCCAGTCAGCTCACTCGCGAGCGACTCCGCTGGGCCGAACTGGTTCTGGTGATGGAAACACATCACCGGGATGCCGTGCTGGCGATGGACCCAACGGCGCGTGGCAAGACCTTCTTGCTCGGGCACTGGACGAAGACGGAGATTCCCGACCCGTATCGGCGAGGGGACGAGGCACACGCCGAAGCGCTGCAGCTGATCGAGGAAGCCCTCGAGCCCTGGGTCGGCAAGCTCGGTTGAATGGCTTGATCGATCGTACATTCCGTACATTCGCAGGAATGTAAAATATAGTACGGGCAGGCGCGTCGACTGGCCTTATCCTTATCCTTATCCTTGCTCTGTGGTTGGGAAGATCCCCGGAAGCACCCTCATCCCTCTCCCGTTCAGTCACTTTTTGGTGCGCTCGGAGAGCCTCTGTTGCAGCGGACTGCTCCGGCAGCGAACGCTGATGACTTGGCGGGAGAGTGTCGCCCGATGTACACTGCGCGGCGCTCTGTTGTCGAGAGCGGCCTAGAAACCGAATTGAGGATCAGAACCGAATTTAGGATCAGATATGAGCTTCAGCATGAATGTGTCTCCGGCCCCACTTGCCAGGATCCACCAGATCCTGGCGTGTCTTGCCGTGAGTACACTGGCGGGCTGCACGATCATTCCCGGTAACCAGGCGTACAGTCACCGCGATGAGTCGGATGTCCGACTGCCGATACAGCAGGGTGACACGCTGGCTCCCGCCAACGTCAAGATCAAGCAGATCACTGCCGAACTGATCATCGACATGTTCAAGGCGGCTCGGCCGCCAGTGGGTGACGGCACCAGCTCAGCCAAGGTGGCGGAGAAAAACAATCCTCGCTTTTCAGGCGATCAGCCAGGTCCGGTGCCCGAATACCGACTCGGCGCTGGTGACATCATCTCGATCATCGTCTGGGACCACCCGGAACTGACCATTCCTGCCGGCAGCTTTCGTACGGCGGAGCAGGCCGGCACCGTGATCGCCGAAGACGGGACCATTTTCTTTCCCTACGCGGGCGTCATCAAGGTTGCCGGCAAGACGACCAGCGAGGTGAGGTCGATTCTGTCGACCAAACTGGCCAAATACATCGAGAAGGTTCAGCTCGACGTGCGCATGGTGGCATTCCGCAGCCAGCAGGTGTACGTCGTCGGTGAAGTCGCCAAGCCGGGTATTCAGCAGGTGACCGACATTCCGATGACCGTTCTCGATGCGGTCAATCGTGCCGGTGGCTTCACGCCCGATGCGGACTACAGCCGCGTGCTGCTCACCCGGCGCGGCACAACCTACCTGGTCGATATTCAGGCCATGTATGACTACGGTGCCAGGGAGCAGAACGCGCTGCTGGAGCAGGGCGACATCGTCAACGTCGCCGACCGCAGCTATAACAAGGTGTTCGTGCTTGGCGAAGTCGCCAAACCGGGTTCGCTGGTGATGAACAAGAAACGTTCGACGCTTGCCGAAGCGCTCAGCGATTCCGGCTACATCAATCAGACAACCGCCGATCCGCGCTGGGTCTATGTCATGCGCGGCAACAGCGATACACCGGAGTTGTTTCATCTCGATGCCAGCCTGCCGGACGCGATGCTGCTCGCCGATCGCTTTCCGTTGCGGCCTCGCGACATCATTTACGTCGACACCGCACCGATTGTTCGCTGGCAGCGCGTGATCGCCAACATATTGCCGACGGCGCAGATGCTCAATCTGACCAGCCAGACCTATTACCCACTCTTCGGCGGGCGACAACCGACACGCTGATCCTGAACCGGGCCGCTTTCCGGGTGGCTCGCTGACTAAACGCGTCGGCGGCGAGCGACTGCCGGCTCACCCTGCTTAACCGCCAAGCCCGCTGTCGGGCGGCTGCGACCACGGACGACCAATGGACAACGACCAGTCAAGACTCTCTGCCAATACCAACGCTCTTCCTGGCATGACCGCAGCCGCAATGCAGCCGCTGCCGCAGATCTCCTCCGAAGAGGTGGATGAAGGATTGGCGCTTGGCGAGATCATTGCCGTACTCATGGACTACCGCTGGCTGATTGCGGCGATCAGCCTGCTGGCCCTGGCCATCGGTCTGACCTGGGTGTTTGTCAGCAAGCCGATCTACCGGGCGGACGGTCTGCTGCAGGTCGAAGAAAAAAGCTCCGGGGTCGGTTCGCTGAAGGCCCTGCAACCCCTTCTGGGTGACGATACGACGGTTTCTGCCGAGATCGAAATCCTCAGCTCGCGGATGGTCCTCGGACGGGTGGTAGCCAAGCTCAAGCTCGACATCGTTGCCGTGCCGAGGACGCTACCCCTGCTTGGCAGCGTGCTGGCCAGGCGTTACGAGGGCGATGAACCGAATTCCCCGTGGCTGGGTCTCTCCAGCTTCGCCTGGGGGGGGGAACGCATTCAGGTCGACTCGCTCGATGTCCCGCGGCCGCAACTGGACCAGAAACACACCCTGATCGCCGGGGAAGGCGGGGCTTTCGAGGTCTTCGATCAGGATGATCAACTGGTCCTCAAAGGCAAGGCCGGGACGCGTGCCAGTGAGCAGGGCTACGCGATCTTCGTCGCGGAACTCAGGGCGCGGCCGGGTACGCAGTTCCGGCTCAGGAAGCTCTCCGCGGAAACGGCGATTGACGATCTGCGTCGCAACTACTCGGTCAAGGAACGCGGCAAGAAGTCGGGTGTCCTCGAACTGAGCCTGCTTGGGCAGGACCCGGCCGAGATCGGTCTCGTCCTCGACGACATCCAGAACACCTATGTTCGCCAGAATGTCGAGCGGCGATCGGCCGAAGCCGAGAAAACGCTGAAGTTCCTCGAAACCCAGCTGCCCGCGCTGAAAACGCAACTGGACAGCGCTGAAGCGGCGTACAACAACTATCGTCAGAGCCGCGGTTCTCTCGATCTGAGCCTCGAGACCCAAGCGATCCTGAAGTCGCTGGTTGACGTCGAAAACGCCGCTGTACAACTGAAGCAGGAGCGTGACGAACTGCGTCAGCTATTCAAGCCGGAGCATCCGCGGATCGAGGCGGTGGAAAACAAGCTGCAGCGCCTCAATGAACGCCGCAAGCAGTTCGACGCCGAGGTTGCGCGCTTGCCCGATACCCAGCAGACGGTGTTGCGCCTCGCTCGTGACGTGGAAGTCTCCAACCGGTTGTATACCGAGTTGCTCAATACCGCCCAACAGTTGCGGGTCACCAAGGCGGGAACGATCGGCGACGTTCGCGTCATCGACCCAGCTGCGGTCGGCCGCAAGCCGGTTGGCGCCGGTCCGATCGCCATTCTGGCCATCGCGCTATTGCTCGGCCTGCTGGTCAGCATGGTGGTGATCTGGGTACTGCGTTCGCTGCGCGTGGTGGTCGAAGACCCGGAGATCATCGAAGCACAACTCGGTCTGCCGGTATACGCAACGGTGCCACACAGCAAGACCGAGGTCGAGTTGCATCGCAAGGCGCGCGGCGGCGCCGGCGAACTTCTGGCGGTCGTCTATCCGGAGGATGACGCAGTGGAGAGTCTGCGCGGACTGCGCACGACGCTTCACTTCGCGCTCCTCGACGCGCAGCGCAACTCCTTGCTGATCACCGGATCAAGTCCGGGTCTGGGCAAGAGCTTCATTTCCAAGAACCTGGGCGCCGTCCTCGCACAGGTCGACAAACGTGTCGTGATCGTCGACGCCGACCTGCGCCGGGGGCACCTCCACAAGGAATTCGGCATCGAGCGTGCACCTGGCCTGTCCGAGTATGTTGCCGGACAGGCATCGCTGGAAGAAATTCTCAAGACCACTGCGGTGCCCATGCTGTCGGCGGTCACGACTGGGCATATTCCGCCCAATCCCTCCGAGTTGCTGATGCATCCGCGTTTTGAGGTGCTGCTGGCCGAACTCGCTGCGAATTTCGACACGGTGATCGTCGATGCGCCGCCGGTACTTGCCGTCTCTGATGCAGCGATCATCGGGCGTCATGTCGGAGCGACGCTGATGATTGCCCGAGCTGGCAAACACCCGATTCGCGAGCTCGAACAGGCGGTCAAACGGCTCAATCAGGCGGGCGTCCAGGTCAAGGGCTTCGTTTTCAACGACCTCAACGTCAGCCGCCAGAATTATCGATATGGCTACAAGGGCTACGTCTACCGTTACTCGTACAAGACCTGAGCGCCAGGAAGTGGCGGCGGGCTACTTCCTGCCGGTTTCCTGGCTGCTCCGACGCCGCCGCGCTTCGTAAAGGCAGACGCCGGTGGCCACAGAGACGTTGAGACTGGCCACTGACCCGAGCATCGGGATGCGTACCAGTTGATCGCAGGTTTCCCGAGTCAGGCGGCGCAGGCCATCGCCTTCGGCGCCCAACACCCAGGCGCAGGCGATTGGCCACTGTGCGCCATACAGATCTTCTGTTGCTTCGTCGTCGGTACCGACCACCCAGATCTCGCGTTCCTTGAGTGCACGCAGGGTGCGAGCCAGATTGGTGACCGTGATGTACGGTACGGTCTCGGCAGCCCCACTGGCCACTTTGACTGCCGTTTGGGTCAGACCGACAGCACGGTCCTTGGGAGCGATCACCGCGTGCGCGCCGACGGCATCGGCGACGCGCAGGCAGGCCCCGAGATTGTGTGGATCCTGGATGCCATCGAGGATCAGCAGGAAGGCCGGTTCATCGAGCGTATCGAGAACATCGTCCAGTGCCAGGTGGCGCTGGGTTGCATCGACGCTGGCGATGACCCCCTGATGCCTGGCGCCGGGAGCGATCGCTTCGAGGCGGGCAGACTCCACCGGCAGTACGCGTACCCTGGCGAACTCTGCGTGACCAAGCAGGTCGCGCAGACGCGCATCGTGGCGACCCGAATCGACATAGATCTCGCGCACCGCAGCCGGGTCGTGACGCAGTTTGGCGAGAACCGAATGAAAGCCGAAAATCAGACGGGCATGAGCGGACATGGCCTTCATTGTCCGGTCGCGATCGTTTCCAGGGTTCGCGAGCGCCAGTCGAGCACCGCCGTACGCATGCTCATTTGCTCGCCAAGCCTGGGAAATTCGGCGCGAATGACGTCTGCCGCGAAACTCGACAGGAAGCGCGACTTGAGTTCGGCGCGGGCGCGGTCCACGCCGATTTCATCGTAGGGTACCGAGGCCAGCAGCAGAAAACCGTCGTCCGGAATGCGTCCAGCCTGCATATTGGCTTCGATGATGCCGGCCGCGCGGCGGATCGGGACATCCAGATTCGGGCTATAGGGGCCGATGATCAGGGCGATGTTGGGCGTGTGCAGGAAGTCGAAGCCACGGCCGAGACAGATCATCCACTCGCGGTGTTCAATGTCGAGCAGGCGTTCGTTACGGCGAATTTGCGCGCGTACTTCTTCGATATGGGCCAGGTTGCCGTACAGCAGCGGCAGCAGGTCGGCACGCATGCGTGCCGGCATGTCCGGCAGCAGGGCGGCGAGGCGCAGTTCGAGGGTCGCCCGGTCGCTCGAAGTCAAGGTTGCCAGGTCGAGTTTGTCGCCGGCTGTGCCGTGAATCACCAGCGCATCCTCGTCGGTTTCGAAGCCGCAGACCAGCGGATAGACGGTGCCATGATCGCTCCCGAAAATGTGTTCGACCTGGTGGCGGATCTCGTAGGTGTGCGCGACCGCCGCTGCCGTGTCGTACTGGAAACCGGCGCAGCCGCGCCTGGGATCGCCTTGCGAGTAGTGGTAAGTGACCAGGAAGACGACATGACGGCCGGCACTGACCACGCGCTGCACGTGGTGCGCGAGGACCTCGCCGAGATGTGGCCAGCCGAGGTCGAAAATGCCGCCGAGGTTGCGGAAGGGCATCAGGATACCGACCGGAGTGTTGGTGGCGATCGGAATGTTGATGCGGCCGTCCATGCACTTGAGCACGGCGATCGCCGTTGGGTGCTCGGCCAGATAGCGTTCGCGCGCCAGCCAGGCTTCCGGGCTACGAAAAATCGTGCTGTGGCGGTCGGCGAGGCCGAACAGCCAGTCGATTCGTTCCGCGATGGGTTTGCCGTGGATGTCCATGGTAGGTACGAGCGGTCAGACGATCATGCCGGCACCGACGGTGTTGTTCGAGGACTCGTCGATGACGATGAAAGCGCCGGTACCACGGCTTTCCGTGTAGAGGTCGGCGAAGATCGGTTGCGCCAGCTTGAAGCGGACGCGCGCGATGTCGTTCATCACCAGCCGCTCGGCCACTTCGTGCTGCATGCTGTTGATGTCCACGCGGAAAGCGATGCCGGCGAGCATCGCCTTGCTGTCGCGGGTGGTGTGGCGCAGCAGGTACTTGCGGCGAGGATCGAGCGGCGACTCCGACAGCCAGCAGAGCATCGCGTCGATCTGCTTGGCGACCTTCGGCAATTCACCGCTCTTGACGATCATGTCGCCACGCGAGATGTCGATCTCGTCTTCGAGGAGGATCGTCACCGACTGTTCGGCCACGGCTCGGTCCAGCGATTCGCCGAGCACCTGGATGTCCTTGACGCGCGTTTCCCGTCCGGAAGGCAGCACCGTGACCGCATCCCCAACGCACAGTTCGCCCGATTCGACGCGGCCCATGAAGCCACGATAATCGTGCAGTTCCGGGTTTGCAGAATCCTGTGGACGACAGACGTATTGCACCGGGAAGCGGAATTTCTCGGCGTGGGCGCTGTGGATGGCCGGCGCACTTTCGAGAATCTCGAGCAGCGTCGGGCCGTTGTACCAGTCGAGGCGCTCGCCGCGCTCGACGATCATGTCGCCCTGCAGCGCCGACATCGGGATGAAGCGTACGTCGGTCAGACCCAGCCCGGCAGCAAACGTCAGATAGTCACTGCGAATCTGTGCGAAGGTCGCGGGTGAGTAGTCGACGAGATCCATCTTGTTGACCGCCACGACGATATGCGGAATGCCGAGCAGATGCGCCAGATAGGAGTGGCGGCGGGTCTGCGTCAACACCCCCTTGCGAGCGTCGATGAGGATGATGGCCAGGTCGGCGGTCGAGGCGGCGGTGACCATGTTGCGTGTGTATTGCTCGTGGCCGGGAGCGTCGGCGATGATGTATTTGCGCGTACCGGTGGTGAAGTAACGATAGGCCACGTCGATGGTGATTCCCTGTTCGCGCTCGGCCTGCAGGCCGTCCGTCAGCAAGGACAGGTCGACGACATCCAGGCCGCGTTTTGCCGAGGTCCGCTGGATGGCATGCAGGGTATCGGCGAGAATCGTCTTGCTGTCGAACAGCAGGCGGCCGATCAGGGTGCTCTTGCCATCGTCGACGCTGCCGCAGGTCAGAAAGCGCAGCAGGCCATTGTCGGGGACGGCGGCGCTGGGAAGTCTTTCGATCGCGGACATCAGAAATATCCTTCCTTCTTGCGTTGTTCCATGGATGCGTCGGAAGTCTGGTCGTCGAGGCGGGTAGCGCCGCGCTCGGTGATCGTCGTGATTGCCGTTTCGGCGATGATCCTGGCGACGCTATCGGCGTCGGATTCCACCGGCGCGGTGCAGGTGATGTCGCCGACGGTGCGAAAGCGGACCATCAGGTTTTCGATCGTTTCGCCGGATCTTGCCGGTGTCACCTCGGTGACCGGCAGCAGGCCGCCGCTGCGGCGCACCAGCGGGCGGCGATGTGCAAAGTAGATCGATGGCAGTTCGAGATGCTCACGTTCGATGTATTGCCAGACGTCGATCTCGGTCCAGTTCGAGATCGGAAAGACGCGGATGTTCTCGCCCTTGAAGCTGCGTGCGTTGTAGAGATCCCAGAGTTCGGGTCGCTGGTTTTTCGGATCCCACTGGCCGAACTCGTCGCGGAACGAGAAGATACGTTCCTTGGCGCGCGCCTTTTCCTCGTCGCGACGCGCTCCACCGATGCAGGCGTCGAAGCCGAATTCCTCTATCGCCTCGAGCAGTGTCACCGACTGATGCTTGTTGCGCGGTTCGTCGGGTGACTTGAGGACGACGGTGCCACGTGCCATCGAGTCCTCGACCGAGCGAACGATCAGCCGCTCGCCGAGTTCGCGCGCACGCCGGTCGCGGAAGTCGGTGACTTCCCGGTAGTTATGGCCGGTGTCAACATGCAGCAGCGGAAACGGAAAGCGGCCCGGGCGGAATGCCTTTTCGGCGACGCGCAGCATGCAGATCGAATCCTTGCCGCCGGAGAAGAGCAGCACCGGGTTGCTGCACTGGCCGGCGACCTCGCGCATGATGTGGATGGCCTCGGATTCCAGCCAGTCGAGGTGAGAAAGCTTGACTGGGGTGACTTTCGAGAGAGTTTCAGTACGCATGGTTGACCTTCGGGGTTCTCAGCACGCTTGCCGGGCAAGCTCGTTCTTTCTGGATTTTTTACATGCGCTTGATGTGCAAGCCGCATTCCCTGGATTCCGGGTTTTCCCACCACCAGCGGCCGGCGCGGACATCTTCTCCCGGCGTGACGGCCCGCGTGCACGGCGCGCAGCCGATGCTCGGGTAGAATCGGTCGTGCAAGGCATTGTAGGGAACCTCGTTGAGCTTGAGGTAGGCCCACACTTCGCGTTCGCTCCAGTCGGCGAGCGGGTTGAACTTTTCCAGGCCACCGTTGGCGGTGTCGACGCTGCGGATCGGCAGGCCGTCGCGGGTCGGGGCCTGCTGCGCGCGCATGCCGGTGATCCAGGCTTTCCGGCCAGCCAGCGCGCGTTGCAGGGGCTCGACCTTGCGCACCAGGCAGCAGCCCTTGCGCAGTTCGACCGACTCGTAGAAGGCGTTGATCCCGTTCGCGTGGGTGTAGGCCTCGACGAGATCGTGGCGTGGATAGTAGAGGCGTAGCGCCAGACCGTAGTGCTTCCTGACCTCGGCAATCAGATCGTAGGTTTCGACCGGCAGGCGACCGGTGTCGAGCGAGAAGATCTCGATCTTTGGAACTTCGCGGACGATCAGGTCGGTCAGCACCATGTCTTCGGCGCCGAGACTGCTGGCGAAAGCCGCCGGCGAGAAGTTGTCGGCGATCTCGTGCAGCAGCGCGCTGGCCGCATCGACGCGGGCGGCCAGCGCGTCGAGCAGCGCCGGGTCGTCGAGCTTGAGCTGGACGTTCATGCCGATGCCTGCGCTGCGCGCCGATGGAACAGCGGTTGCGGCTGGTCGGCCGCTGCCTGGTAGGCCTCGCTGAAAACCGACAAACCAGCCAGCGCCTTCTCGATGTCCTTGTCGGCCCGTAGTGCGTAGGCGTCGATACCGCAACGTTGCATGTAGAAGAGCTGGTCCTGGAGGACGTCGCCAAGGGCACGGATTTCACCGCCGTAGCCATAGCGTTCGCGCAGCAGGCGGGCGCTGGAGTAGCTGCGGCCGTCGGTGAACTTCGGAAAGTTGACGCCAATCACGGCAAAGCGGTCGATGTCGCCAGCCAGCGCTTCCGGCCCTTCGTCGCTGTCGAGCCAGACCCCGAGGGGTTGGTCGCGGGCGATGATTTCGTCGCGGCGTGCCCGCCAGACCGCGAGCGGCAGCAGCACCGGCGCGGCGGGCAGAGTGATCGCTTCCGGCGTTTCACCGTCGGCGAGGGTGAGGACCTGCCAGTGGTCTTCGACGATGCACCTGTTCTTGATGATCCTAGGCATGGATGACCTCCCTTTCCCGGCTATCGACCTTGGCGGATCTGCGCCGATCGCGACCGGCGTAAGCGCGGACCTTGAACGGCTCGATGCCGATCCGCTGCAAGGTGTCGATGAAACGCTCGCTGGCGGTCCGGTTTTCCAGATAAACGGCGATCAGCGCTTCGATCACCGAGGGCACTTCCTGAGCATAGAACGAGGGGCCGATGACCTTGCCGATCGCCGCAGTATTGCCTTGCTGGCCGCCAATCGTGATCTGGTACCACTCCTCGTCGTTCTTGTCGACGCCGAGGATGCCGATATTGGCGACATGGTGGTGGCCGCAGGAATTCATGCAGCCGGAGATGTTCAGCGAGATGTCGCCGATGTCGTGGAGGTAGTCGAGGTCGTCGAATTTCTGGTTGACCGCTTCGGCGATCGGGATCGAGCGCGCGTTGGCGAGCGCGCAGAGGTCGCCGCCGGGGCAGCAGATGATGTCGGTCAAGAGGCCGATGTTGGCGGTCGCCAGGCGATGGCTGCGAGCGATCTGCCAGATTTCGTGGAGATCGCGTTGGCGAACGTCGGCGAGGACCAGATTCTGTTCATGGCTGACGCGCACTTCGCCAAAACTGAAACGTTCGGCAAGATCGGCAACGGCGATCATCTGCGCGTCGCTGATGTCGCCGGGAGCAACCCCTGGCGCTTTCAGCGAAAGGGTGACGGCGGCGTAGCCCGGCGTCTTGTGGGCATGCACACAGCGCCTGACCCAGTTGGCAAAGGCCAGGTCGGTGCTGATCCGGGCGGCGTGTACCGGGTCTTCTGCCGGCAGCGTGTCCCAGGCGGGTGGGTTGAAATGTCCGGCAAGGCGCGTGAACTCGGCGTCTGGCACGGTTGTCGGGCCGTCCTTGAGCTGCGCCCACTCGGCTTCGACCTGACGGCTGAATTCCTCGATGCCGAGCGCCTGCACGAGAATCTTGATGCGTGCCTTGTACATGTTGTCGCGACGACCGTAGCGGTTATACAGGCGCAGGATGGCGTCCAGGTACGAGAGCAGATGCCGGCGCGGCAGGAAGTCACGAAGCACTTTGCCGAGAATCGGCGTGCGGCCGAGACCACCACCGACAAAGACCCGGAATCCGATTTCGCCGTCGTCATCGAGGACGAGGTCGAGGCCGATGTCGTGCGCACGAATCACGGCCCGATCTTCTGCCGCGGCATTGACGGCGATTTTGAACTTGCGCGGCAGGAAAGCGAATTCCGGGTGGAAGGTCGACCATTGCCGCAGCAGTTCGCAATAGGGGCGTGGGTCAGTCAGTTCGTCGGGAGCGATGCCGGCGAAATGGTCGCTGGTGATGTTGCGCACGCAGTTGCCCGAGGTTTGCACGGCATGCATTTGCACGCTCGCCAGTTCGCCGAGGATCGCCGGGGTTTCCTCGAACTGCGGCCAGTTGAGCTGCATGTTCTGGCGCGTCGTGAAGTGCCCGACGGCGCGGTCGTAGCGGCGCGAGATTTCAGCCAGCTTGCGCAGCTGCGCTGCGGCAAGCATGCCGTAGGGGATGGCGATGCGCAGCATCGGGCCGTGCCGCTGAATGTAGAGACCATTCTGCAGGCGTAAGGGGCGTAACTCGTCGGTCGAGAGTTCGCCAGCCAGATGGCGGGCGATCTGGTCGCGATACTGGGTGACGCGTTCGTCGATGATCTGTTGGTCGGTACTATCGTAGCGATACATCGCTCGCTCCTTGGGTCAATGAGGCGCTGGTCGGCCTACTGGGCAATCAGCTTGCTGCCGATGAGCACCAGCATGCCGGCGAGAATCGGACGTAGAATGCGGTCAGGCACTTTCGCCGAGGCGTGGCTGCCGAGCCAGATGCCGGGCAGCGATCCGAGCAACAGGCTGCCGAGCAGCGACCAATCGACACTGCCGATCAGCCAGTGACCGAGGCCGGCAAGCAGCGTCAGCGGCACCGCGTGGGCGACATCGCTGCCGATGATGCGGATCGCCGGCAGCCTGGGGTAGAGGTAGAACAGCACGGCGGCGCCGAGCGCACCGGCACCGACCGAGGAGATGGTCACCAGCACCCCGAGCAGGGCGCCGAAGGCAACCGTGATCGGCGCCCGCAAGCGGGTGTGTGCGACATCGTCGGCTTGTGCCAGCGCTTGCTGTTGCAGCTGGTTGCGAAAGATGATCGCAGCAGCGGTCAGCAGCAGGGCGACACCGAGCGATACCGAAATGATCTGCGAGACGGACGCGCTCTGCTTGGGCAGAAAAGACAGCGCCCAGATCGTCAGCAGCGCTGCCGGCATGCTGCCGCTCGCCAACAGCCGCGTGATGCGCCAGTCGACGTGCCCTTTGCGGGTGTGCACGACGGTGCCGCCGGCCTTGGTGATCGCCGCATAGAGCAGGTCGGTACCGACCGCCGTCGCCGGGTGGATGCCGAACAGCAACACCAGCAAGGGCGTCATCAGCGAGCCGCCGCCGACGCCGGTGAGACCGACGATGGCGCCGACGGCAAAACCCGACAAGGTGTACATCCAGTCCATGGCGCGCCGCAAAATAAGTAACTCGCGCATGGTAACAGCGCAGCATTTGATCGAATAAGAATATTCGGTTAGATTCTTATAACCAATTGGTTCGTGCAATGGCCATGAAACTCCAGCAACTCCGTTATCTCGTCGAAGTGGCGCGTCGTGGTCTCAATGTTTCGGAGGCTGCAGAGGCGCTGTATACCTCGCAGCCGGGGGTGTCCAAGCAGATCAGGCTGCTCGAAGAGGAAATCGGGGTGACCGTTTTCGAGCGGGGCGGCAAGCGCCTGACGGCGATCACCGAACCCGGCAGGGCAGTGCTCGAGATTGCCGAACGCATGTTGCGCGAAGCCGAGAACATCCGCCGAGTTGGCGAGGAATATGCCGACGGCGATTCCGGCAGCCTGGTGATTGCCACCACGCATACCCAGGCGCGCTACGTGCTGCCAGCCGTCGTCAAGAACTTCGTCGACCGGCATCCCAGGGTTCGCCTGTCACTGCACCAGGGACATCCGACCCAGATCGCCGAGTGGACGCTGCAAGGTGAGGCGGAGATCGCCATCGCCACCGAAGCGCTCGACCAGTATCCGCAACTGGTGATGCTGCCCTGTTACCAGTGGGTACACTGTGTCATCGCTCCCGATGGGCATCCGATCCTTGCCGAGAAGCCGGTGTCGCTGGCAGCGCTGGCACGCTGGCCATTGATCACCTACGACTCGGCTTTTGCCGGGCGCTCGCGCATCAACAAGGCCTTCGAACTGGCCGAGCTGACCCCCAATGTGGTACTCACCGCGATCGATGCGGATGTGATCAAGACCTACGTCGGACTCGGCCTCGGACTGGGGATCATCGCTCGCATGGCTTTTGATCCGACCCGTGATACCGGCCTGCAGGCGATGCCCGCCGAGCATCTCTTCGGTTCGAATACGACGCGCATCGGCTTGCGGCGGGGAACCCACATCCGTCGCTTCGAATACGATTTCATCGAGCTTTTTGCATCGCACCTGACCAGGAAGGCGGTGGACATGGCCATGGCCGGCGCCCGCCCAGCAGACGAGTACCAGCTTTGAGCGCGCCACTTTCGCTGCAGCAGCTGCGCATCGAGCGCGGCAAGCTCACTCATATTCCTGGACCGCGTGACCCTTTGTGGCCATGCCTGTGGCCATTGACGGCATGTCGTTTTCCCCCAGAGGAATCAATCCGTCCGCCTATCGGCCGGGCGGCGCGAAGGGAGATCATGAGAGACTTTCGCCATCACATCACCAGAACAGCCCTCAGCGTGGCTCTGAGGCGGCTGTGGGTGTTTATTTCTTTGGGAGTTTTCAGCGCGATGGGTCTGGCAGCCTCCATGGACAGGTACTTTCAGACTTCCGATGGTTTGCGGCTCCACTACCTGGAAGCCGGTTCAGGGGAGCGTACCCTGCTGTTTGTTCCCGGTTGGCTCATGCCTGCGGCGGTTTTCGAAGCGCAGATGGCTGGTTTGTCCGGAGAGTTCCGCGTGATTGCCTTTGACCCTCGTTCCCAGGGGCTTTCCCAGGTGTACCAAGGGTCGCATCGCCCCGAGATTCGCCTCCGCGATATGGATGAGTTGCTGGTGGCGGCTGGTGTGGGAGATTTCATCCTGGCGGGCTGGTCTCTGGGTGTGCTGGAAGCCCTTGATTTTATCGAGCAATTTCGGCCTGCCCGGTTGCGGGGCCTGATCCTGATAGACAACTCGATAGGCGAGGGCAATCCTCCGCCGTCTCGGCCCTCCAGACGCCAGGACCATCTGACCGATCCCTTACGACGTGTCCCTTATCTCACCGGCTTCTGCGATTCCATCTTCCACCAGCCACTGCCGCCAGCATTACGCCAGGTGGTACTGGCCTCAGCCCTGGGGGTCCCGCCCAAGGCTGCAATGGAATTGATCGCCCAGCCCTATCCGCGCACCTATTGGCGAGATATCGTCAGCCGGCAGGTGGTCCCGGTCCTCTACGCGGTGACGCCCCGTCTGCGGGAACAGGCAGCCGCTCTGAGCCGGAAGCGCGGGCCTGATCTCGCTGAAATAAAAGTATTTGAGAACGCCGGTCACGCACTTTTCTTCGATGCTGCCGATGATTTCAATACTCTGGTTCGGGACTTCTCTCTCCGGGTCTTCAGTAAGCTTGCGCCGTAGTCGCCGCGACCCGTCGCCGAACCACCTGGAGACATCGCTGGCTGCTAGCCTTCTGGTAACTAAAGGAAAAGGGTAGTTCGCCGCTGATCTTGCTGACACGATAAGCGGCGGCCAGGGATTGCTGGGACTTCGGATTGAACAGGGGATGAGGCCGTTCGAAATGGCCATACAAGGCCACGTCGCCGATCTTGCCCAACTCGCGATAGTCAATACCTGTCTCATCCTGCACAAGCAGTGGGGCGTTCATCACAATGGCATCACGTATGATCGAGAAGCCGGAATTCTGAGGCAGGTGGGAGGCTGCCTTGAGGAAGACGGGATGGCGTGTCATGCGCGCCATCCAGACTCGCGATGACTCGTGGGATTCCAGGTAGGAATTGGAAAGGTCCATGCGGACATAATCTACCCGAACGGTTTTCCCGGCCCGGGAGAGGGTGAGCCGGACGGAATTCCACGCCTCCGTGCGTGCGTTCACGAGAGGCTCGAATTCCCCGGTTTCTGGGTTCAGAGAGATAGGAGATACCTCTATCACTTCATATCCCAAGCGGACAGCAAAGGCCATCAGGGTGGTTGTGAGACCTATTCTGGCCTGCTTGTCGCGGACATCGGCATCCAGATCGTTGGTGCGAAAGAAACCAAGGCGGCCGAACTTCTGCCACTCGCTGCTGAACTTCCGGTAGAAATTGCGGCGTGCGGCTTCCGATAACTGCAATGGGTCTAGCGGCGGCTGTGCAGGCTGCATGGCCACTAGAACGTAGCGGTCAGCTTCCGGGAATAACTGGGCAACCGTCACCAGGTCTGGGCCAGCGAATGGGTAGAAAACCGTGCCACCCGCCGCCGGGGTGATGTGTTTGGCTGCCCAGGTTGCCGCCGGTTGACCGGTTCTGCTGCGGTAAGCGGTCCATGACTTGTCTACTGCCTGTCGGTAGGCGGCGCCGGCCTCCGGGACGCTGTTCAAGGTGGGCTGCCGAGGGTCCGGCAGGCCAGCGTAGGCACGGGCCAGCGAATCGACAGGACGGGCGCTTGCAAATCCGCCGGCACCCAACAGCGCCAAGAAGAGCGCGATCAATACCAGACAGCGATGGCAGAGTGGTGAGCGAGGCATGGGCAGGAAACTCCAGGAATCAGGGAATCAGGCGAATCGGTACTTCCCGAAGCGCAAGAGAGAAAAAGCGAACACCAGGAGCAGCGCAATGCTCACTTCCGCGGGACGTTGCACTGCACCCAGGATCAGGATCGCGCTCATGACGCCAACAAACAAAGGGCCAAATAGATAGCGGGCGACGGCGGGCGTCTTTTCTCTGATGCGATACATGCCAAGTACACAGAGTACCGGGAAAACGCCGAGAAGGAAGCCCATTATCGTGAGGATCTGCTCGAAGGTGCCGGTGATCACCATCAGGATGGAGAGCCCCGCTTGAAGCCAGCAAAGCTGCGGAGAAACCTGGGCGGGGGGCGAAGAACTCAGATTTCGCTGCGGTGACATCCAGGAGAGCACTGTCGCCAGTACCCGTGGTCCGATGAAGGCGGAGGCGCCGAGGGAGGAGAGCAGCGCGAAGGCGACGATTCCGGAGAACCAGGCTGAGGCCTGAATACCAAAGAGAGACTTGACCAGGATAGCCATGACCGGGATGACACCATCAATCTCGTGCGTCGGCAGGCTATTTAGTAGAGCCAGGTTGAGGGTAACATAAAGGAGAAGAGTGATGATCGATCCAATGATCATGGCGTTGCGCACCGTGCGCCCCGGGTTGGCAGCTTCCTCGGCGACATAAATAGCAGCGTTCCAACCGCTATAGGCGAACATGACCAGCATCATGGCCACTCCCCATTCGGGGCCGAAGCTCGCCATTCGGGAGGCCGATCCGACATCGACCGGAGTGGGGGGCGAGGCCAACATCAATCCATAAAAGCCGAGGCCGGCGAAGAGAGAAAATTTGATGATGGCCAGCAAGGTCTGGATTCGTATGCCTGACGGCCCTACGACACTGTGCAACGCTGTCACCAGGACCAGAGCGCAGCAGGCTACCAGCGCAGGTGGCTGCGCAAATTGGGGTAGTGCGGCGTCCAGATAAGCAGAGAGTGCCAGGGATGTGGCTGCGTTGGAGGCGGCGAAACCGACGACAAAGGATGTCCAGCCGGCTATTTCTCCCAGGACTGGGGAGAAGAATTCCCGCAGGATGATCGCCTCACCACCGTTCCTGGGCAAAACCTTGACGATGACCCCGTAGCAATAGGCGCCGAAGCAGGCCAGGATGCCACCCATCACCCAGACCAGGACTACCGCTTCCGGCGTCTTGAGAAGGGACAGTATGATCCCTGTGGTGGTAAGGATCCCCGTGCCCAACATGCTGGCCACGACGAGAAAAGTAGCGGATAGGGTGCTGAGGTGGTGTTTGATCGGAGCAATGCCATTTGAACATGATCCGGCAATTGTATCTTGGGACGGCATGGGATGGATAGGAGATTTGACGGTGCCGCCAGGGTCAACAATTCTCATTTTGACTCAAGCAATGGAGCGAGTTCGCCGGAAAGTGCCTTTCTGCCGGCCATAAGTGGGGGCCACTCCCTGAATCTGGCTCATTTGCAGGTGCTCGGTAGGAGAACAGAAGGCCACCTTTGCCAAAATGAGAATTGCTGCACTGGAACGTCGCATGGCCAAGCTGGAAGGAATCAGGGACCGCAACGATGTAGGGAGCGAAGTCGACAGGCTGTTGGAAAAGGCCGGGACGCGCCAACGTGCTGGCCGATTTCGGCAGCCTGACCGCATTCCGAAACTGGCTGGCCGCGCGAAGTGCTGCGGCCGACCATCAGGCTTTGATGGGGCGATGTACGGGATTCGAACCCGTGACCACTGGAATCACAATCCATCGGTCTAGGCATTTTTCGACGTTGAACGGCACTCATGAAATACAGAAAACAGCTTAAAAACAAGCAAGTTAGGTAAATAGGCGTTGCTTGACGTTGAAGCGGATTGCTGTAAAATGGCTAGATAGTGGCTACATGGAATCACCCATGGAGCCAAATCCGGAGCCGATGACATGAACCGCGAACGCCTGACGCCTGAATGAATCCGCCGTTTGACGCTGCCAGAGGGGCAAGCACAATCCTTCTTTTGGGATACCGACGCGCCGCGGCTGGCCGTTCGTGTGACCGCTGGCGCGAAGTCGTTCATCTTTGAATCCAAGCTGAACCGGCAAACTGTCCGCGTGACCATCGGCGACATTCGCACATGGACACTCTCAGCCGCACGCGACGAAGCGCGCCGGCTGCAAACGATGATTGACCAAGGCATCGACCCGCGCCAAGAGAAGCGCGACCGCATCGTTGAAGCAGAAACGAAGCGTGCCGAAGCAGAGGCGAAGCGTATCGAGTCGGAGCGTATCGCAACGCCAGCACTCGACGCCTGGCAAGCCTACCTTGCAGCGCGCGCCCCGCGCTGGAGTCAGAGCCATATCGGAGACCATGCGACCGTCAGCACGCACCAAAGGGCGGCACCCTGGCGACAGTGACAAGACGCTGCCGGGCATTCTGCGCCCGCTGCTAACGCTTCCTCTGGAGCAGATCGACGCTGACCGGGTACGCGTCTGGCTTCAGGATGAAGCCGCCAAGCGCCCGACCCATACCCGCCTTGCCTTTTCTCTGCTGCGCGCTTTCCTGAACTGGTGCAGCGATCGCCCCGAGTACCGGGACCAAGTACGGCCCGACGCCTGCATCACCCGCATGGCCCGCGACGAACTGCCGAAGAAATCCGCCAAGGACGATTGCTTGCAGCGTGAGCAGTTGCCGGCATGGTTCGCCGCCGTGCGCCAGATTCAGAATCCCGTCATCGCCGCCTATCTCCAGACTGCGCTGCTGACTGGCGCGCGCCGTGAAGAGGTGGCCGGCTTGCAATGGGAAGATGTGGACTTCCAGTGGAAGGCGATGACGATCAAGGACAAGGTGGAGGGCGAGCGCACTATCCCGCTTATGCCCTACGTTGCCACGCTACTGGCCGCCCTGCCCCGTCGCAATGAATGGGTATTCAGCAGCCCCACGGCGGCATCTGGAAGGCTTCAGGAACCGCGCATCATGCACAGGCCCTGACCGCTGCCGGTCTGCCAGGACTCAGCATTCACGGCCTGCGCCGTTCCTTTGGCACCCTCGCCGAATGGGTGGAATGCCCGGCTGGAGTCTCGGCGCAGATCATGGGCCACAAGCCAAGCGCGACCGCCGAGAAGCATTACCGTGTGCGCCCGCTCGACCTGCTGCGCATGTGGCACACCAAGATTGAGGCATGGATTCTCAACGAGGCAGGTATCGAGCAGCCCGCCGAAGCCGAGGCGCGCTTACGTGTCGTGGTTTGAGCTTTACTCCACTGCGGAACTTTTGTAACATATGCGTTACGAACCTGTGTTCGATCTTCTCGACTATCAGACGGCAGACGGACGTGACCCGTTCCAGGAATGGCTGGCAAAGCTGGCGGACAGGAATGCCCGCGCACGGGTGGCCGTCCGGGTGCAACGAATGGCTGCCGGCAATTTTGGTGACCACAAGCCCCTGAACGATGGCGTATGGGAATTGAGGATAGACCACGGCCCCGGCTACCGCGTGTATTACGCCCAAGCCGGCCGGCGAGTGCTGTTGCTCCTGATCGGTGGCGACAAGCGCCGCCAGCAAGCCGACATTGAAACCGCCGTCCGCTACTGGCAGGACTGGCAAAGGAGGAATGCACCATGAAAGCCGCCCGCCCCCACGATGATGCAATGGTGGAACTGCTGCGCCAAGACCCGGCGTTTGCTGATGAATACCTCGCCGCAGCACTGGAGGAAGCAGAGGAACCCGGCGGCAAGCAAGCCCTGTTGCGCGCCTTGCGCCACGTCGCCCATGCCCAAGGAATGCAAGAGGTAGCTGCACGCGCTGGCCTGCGCCGCGAAAGCCTTTCCCGAGCACTTTCCCCCAAAGGCAACCCGACACTCGAAACCTTGCTGGCCGTTCTGTCTGCCGCCGGCCTGCGCTTGGCTGTGGCTCGAAGAGAACATCCGGCCTGACCGAGTTTTGCCGCGCCTATCTCGACGGGGAGAAAACCGGGAACCCTTCACCCGGCTGGTGCGGCACCCCAAACGAAGGAGCGCAGTGAAGGAATGCCGCAGTGAAACCAAGAAGAACTGCAATCGTCTGGTTGCCGGGTGACGAAGGAATGATTGACGCCGCGCTGCTGCCTGGGACCATAGCGGCTGCCGTGTACCCGCATCCCCCAAGGGATGCAGATTGGCCGGCGTCTGATGGGTTCATGCTCAAGCGCTTGAAATGTGAGCGCAGTATCACGGCCGCGTTGAGGCGCAAGCTCGGAAGACTTCAAGCTGACCCAAGGCGAGGCGCGAACTTTTCTCTCGGAGCTTGGCTGTGCACTTGGGAACGCCTACGAAATAACTTCCCGTTTTGACTGTGCGCTCGGGCATGCCACTTGCTTGCTTGGTTGTAACTACTCAGGGCGACCACGCCGAAGCTCAAGCGAGGCGAGGCTGAGGGGGCTGGCCCTGGAAAGTGAGGATCAGGGCGTGGAAGAGATTGGCGCCCTGCTTGTGCATGGTTGCGAGATACGAGTGAATGATGCAGTAGGCATCGGCCCCCTTCTTGGTCCGGAAGCCGCCGGAGACTTTCTGTTTGACCTTGGACATGCGCACGGCTTGCTCGGCCAGGTTGTTGGTGAACGGAACGCCGGGATCCGTGGCAAAGCGCCAGACATCGTCGGTGTAGGTGCGCAAGCGCAGGAGGAGGTTCGTCGCCTTGCTTTGCCGGGGACGCCCGCGTTTGCCCGAGGGTGGAGCCCGGGGATTGAGGGCTTCCCCTTCACTGAGAATGTCGGCGTAGCGGGACAGGAAGAACGCCCGGCGGGATTCCGGCAGCGGCGCGCCGGTCTGACCGACCTCATGACAGGCCGTCCGCAGGAGATCGATCATGCGGCCGGCCCAGGCTTGCCCGAGATCCTCAAAGAGGTAGGTCAGCTCGCGCAAGTGATGGGCATTGCACAGACCGTGCTTGCAGAGGAGGTCACGATAAGGCTTCCAGCCATCGTGAATGAGGGTGCCCAGGAAGCCGGGCAGAATTCCCAGGGCATCGAACGCCTGCTTGCCGCGTTTCGCATGGCAGGCGACCCAGGTCAGCAGCGTGGTCGCCAGGACGTGCATCCAGTGCAGCGAGCCGGCGACACGCAGCCCGGTCTCATCGGCGTGCGCGACATCGGCGACTTGAAGGGCCTGGCCGATGGTGCTCACCGTCGGCGTCAGCCGGACCCCGGCCTCCTGTGAGGCGGCGAGTACCGTGGCTTCGGCCATCGGCAGTCCGAAGAAATCGTCCATCAGCTCCGACGTGCGTTGCACCGGCATCATGTGGTGTTGCGTCAGATGCACCGCTGCCGCCAACGCCGCCGGCCCGTACTGGACCGGCGAAGAAACGCCTTCCGGGAACTCGCCACGGCACACCTCGCCGCAGGCGCAGGTCGCCGCCCAAACTTGATGCTCGGTGACCTCAAAGCGCAACGGCGGCAGATCGAACACCTGCCGGCTCTCGGCCATCGTCGCTTCCCCCAAGGGGCCTTGGCACGCGTGGCAGTGGGCCGCGGGCAAATGCACGACGACTCGATCCGGCTTTTCTACCTTCTGGAGCGTGTGTCCAGTATGCCCCGGCTGTCCGCCATTCGGGTGCTGCCCCGGTTTGCGCAGCGAACGGGGCTTGGCCGGCAGCTTGGCCAGCCCATCCGAGGACGGTGGTTTGCTCGAATTGTGGCTATTCTTGGCCCCTCGACCTTCCAGTTCCTGCACCTTCGCCTGCAGCTTCTCCACTTCTCCCCTCAACTGCCGCACCAGCGCACGTAAGGGCCAAAGCTCGCGGATCAGATCATCCTTCTCGGCAACACTCAGTCGTTCAAGGTCGGGAATCTCGTCCATGCCCACTCACCTGTACGAAGCCTATCCATTGCGAGGTCAATGCTGGGTTCTCTTGAAAGCTTGGACGTTCGCTCTGAGCAAAAATTCCAGTACCTGAGCGTCGCCACGCTTCAGCCTGTCCGCTTGGCGGAGGACTCCTGAGTAGTTACGCTTGGTTGTTCTGAAAACAGCAAAGGAACGCCTACGAAATAACTTCCCGTTTTGACTGTGCGCTCGGGCATGCCACTTGCTTGCTTGGTTGTTCTGAAAACAGCAAAGGGAATGCAGCGTGGGCTATTACCGGGAAGACGTAGAGCGGCGAATGAAGGAATTCTATCGGCGACTATCGGAAAAGGATCGTCGCCGGTACGCGGCGGTGGAGTCTGACAAGTTGGGGCATGGGGGCCAGCAGTACATCGCGCAGTTGTTTGAGATCGATAGCAAGACGATCCGACAAGGACTGGCCGACCTGGACATAGCGGAAGAGGCGACGGGGGATAAGCTCCGAAAAAAGGCGGTGGGCGGAAGCGTAAGCTCGACCTGACGCCCGAATTATCGACGACGTTTCTGGACGTCGTTCGAGAGCATACGGCGGGCTGTCCGCAGCACGCCATTCGTTGGACCCATCTGCGCCAGCCGGAGATTGCCCGGCGCATTAGCGCGACGGGAACCCCGGTCAGTTGCCGGATTGTTCGCCAGTTGCTGAAGCAGCATGGCTTTGTTCGCCGTCAGGCGCAGAAGAAGACGTCGTTCAAGCAGCACCCTGAGCGCAACCCGCAGTTTGAAAACATCACAGCGCTCAAGGCCGCGTACCTGGCGGCTGGTCAGCCCGTACTCTCCATGGACACCAAGAAGAAAGAGATGCTCGGCAATTTTTACCGGAACGGCACGCTTTACACCCGAGAGACCCTGGCCGTGCTGGATCATGACTTTCCCAGCTATAGCGAAGGCAAAGTCGTACCGCATGGCTTGTACGACATCGGTTTGAACAAAGCCCATGTCAATCTGGGCACGAGTCATGACACCACGCAGTTCGCGTGTGACAGCGTGGAACGTTGGTGGTCTTTGCACGGACGTCACGATCATCCCAATGCCGATAAGATATTGATTCTGTGCGATGGCGGTGGCAGCAACCCCTCACGCTCGCCGTTGTTTCAGCAGGACTTGCAAGCGCTTGCCAATCGGCTCAAGCTGGAAATTCGGATCGCCCACTTCCCGCCGTATTGCTCCAAGCACAATCCGATTGAGCACCGCGTCTTCCCCCATGTCACGCGCGCTTGCGAAGGCGTCGTATTTGAAAGCGTGCCTCTGGTCAAACAACTGATCGAGCGTACCCAGACTCGAACTGGACTTCAGGTCACCGTCGATATTATCGATCGCGTCTACGAAACCGGACGGAAAGCGGCGCTTGATCTCAAGGCATCCCTGCGCATCGTCGCCGATGCACTACTGCCCCCATGGAATTACACCATCCTGCCAAATTCAACAGCATAAAACCGGGAAGTTATTTCGTGGGCGTTCCAAAGGGAATGCAGCGTGGGCTATTACCGGGAAGACGTAGAGCGGCGAATGAAGGAATTCTATCGGCGACTATCGGAAAAGGATCGTCGCCGGTACGCGGCGGTGGAGTCTGACAAGTTGGGGCATGGGGGCCAGCAGTACATCGCGCAGTTGTTTGAGATCGATAGCAAGACGATCCGACAAGGACTGGCCGACCTGGACATAGCGGAAGAGGCGACGGGGGATAAGCTCCGAAAAAAGGCGGTGGGCGGAAGCGTAAGCTCGACCTGACGCCCGAATTATCGACGACGTTTCTGGACGTCGTTCGAGAGCATACGGCGGGCTGTCCGCAGCACGCCATTCGTTGGACCCATCTGCGCCAGCCGGAGATTGCCCGGCGCATTAGCGCGACGGGAACCCCGGTCAGTTGCCGGATTGTTCGCCAGTTGCTGAAGCAGCATGGCTTTGTTCGCCGTCAGGCGCAGAAGAAGACGTCGTTCAAGCAGCACCCTGAGCGCAACCCGCAGTTTGAAAACATCACAGCGCTCAAGGCCGCGTACCTGGCGGCTGGTCAGCCCGTACTCTCCATGGACACCAAGAAGAAAGAGATGCTCGGCAATTTTTACCGGAACGGCACGCTTTACACCCGACGGACCTTCCCGGAGCCCTTGAGGTAAGTCGTTGATTCATGGCAAGAAACCAGAAAATCGGCAAAAATGTAGGCATGTAAATATAATAATAGCTATTTACAAACAATGTGCTATTGGCTATTATTGTCGGCATGTACATCGCCCGCGTCCCCAACCGAAAGTCCAGGCCGGCCATCCTGCTTCGCGAGTCCTATCGCGAGGGAGGCAAAGTCTGCACACGAACCATCGCCAATCTGACGAACTGGGCACCGGAACGAATCGTCGCCATGGAACGTCTGGTGAAGGGCGAATTCGACGACTGGTCGGGAGAGATGACCAGCGGCGAGATTTTTGGGGTGCTGTTTGCCCTCAAGCAGTTGGCCGACCAGGTGGGCCTCACGCGGGTGCTGGGCAGCGCTGCGGAAAGCAAGCTCAACCTGTTCCTGATTCTCGCGCGTATCGCGCATGGTGGCTCGCGGTTGTCGGCGGTACGCTGGGCGAAACAGCACACGGTGGCCGATGTGTTGGCGGTGGAGGCGTTCGATGAGGACGACCTCTATGCCGCGCTGGACTGGCTGGCGAGCCAGCAGGAACGCATCGAGCGGGAGCTTTACCAGGCCTATGTCAAGGCGCAGGGCCAACCGCCCGTGCTGGTGCTTTACGACGTCACTTCGAGCTACTTTGAAGGGGAATGCAACGAGCTGGGGCAATATGGTTACAACCGCGACGGCAAGCGCGGCAAGCCGCAAATCGTCATCGGTTTGTTGACCGCGGAGGACGGGGAGCCTCTGGCCGTGCGGGTCTTCGAAGGGAATACCGCGGACCCGACGACGGTGGCCAGCCAGATCACGATCCTGAAGGAACAATTCGGCATTGCCGAGGTGGTGATGGTCGGCGATCGGGGAATGATCAAGGCCAAGGGGAAAGCCGCGCTGTCGGTACAGGGCTTCCGTTATATCACGGCGTTGACGGACGCGCAGATACGCACCTTCCTCAAGGAGGGGGTGCTGCAGACGGATCTCTTCGATGCGCATCTGTGCGAGGTGGAGCACAACGATAAACGCCTGATCGTGCGCCGCAACGAGACTGTGCGGGTGCGCGAGGAGCGTCGGCGGGAGGACAAGCTGGCGCAGTTGCAAGCGAAGGTCGCCGAACGTAATGCCTTCGTCAAGGACTCCAAGCGCGCCAGCGCGGCAGCAGGCCTGGCCGCCTTGCAGCGCTGGACCAAGAGCCACAAGCTCAGCGCGTTTGTCACCCTGACGCTGAAAGAACGCGTCATTGTCTGTACCATCGACGAGGAGGCCAAAGAGCAAGACGCTCTGCTCGACGGCTGCTATCTGCTGGAAACCAATGTGCCGCTCACCTTGATGGACGCGAAGACGGTCGATGCGCGTTATCGCGATCTGCAAAAAGTCGAGCGCAACTTCCGCACCGTGAAAACCACCTTTCTGGAAATTCGCCCGATCTTCCTGCGCAAGGCCGAGCGGACCAAGGCGCATGTCTTCGTGGCGATGCTGGCCTTAAAAATCACGCGGCGGTTTGAAGCGGCTCTGCGGCAGACCTTCGGCAGCACCGAAGACGACCCCGCCGCCATCACCCCGGACGACGCCCTGGTGGCCCTCGGACGATTGACCTATCTCTACACCACCGACCGCAACGGTCAGCGTCACACGCATCTGCCACGCCCGGACGATCAACAGGCCAAAATCCTCAGCGCCATCGGTCTGTCCTTCCCGCTCAAGGCCAAAGCCGACAAGCTCGCCGCGTAGGCAGGCGCCGCTTTTGCGGCATCGGCTATTTTTTTAACAAAAACCGATAGTTACAGCATAACTGCGCTTGCTGGCTGGGGGAAGATCCGACCCGAGAGACCCTGGCCGTGCTGGATCATGACTTTCCCAGCTATAGCGAAGGCAAAGTCGTACCGCATGGCTTGTACGACATCGGTTTGAACAAAGCCCATGTCAATCTGGGCACGAGTCATGACACCACGCAGTTCGCGTGTGACAGCGTGGAACGTTGGTGGTCTTTGCACGGACGTCACGATCATCCCAATGCCGATAAGATATTGATTCTGTGCGATGGCGGTGGCAGCAACCCCTCACGCTCGCCGTTGTTTCAGCAGGACTTGCAAGCGCTTGCCAATCGGCTCAAGCTGGAAATTCGGATCGCCCACTTCCCGCCGTATTGCTCCAAGCACAATCCGATTGAGCACCGCGTCTTCCCCCATGTCACGCGCGCTTGCGAAGGCGTCGTATTTGAAAGCGTGCCTCTGGTCAAACAACTGATCGAGCGTACCCAGACTCGAACTGGACTTCAGGTCACCGTCGATATTATCGATCGCGTCTACGAAACCGGACGGAAAGCGGCGCTTGATCTCAAGGCATCCCTGCGCATCGTCGCCGATGCACTACTGCCCCCATGGAATTACACCATCCTGCCAAATTCAACAGCATAAAACCGGGAAGTTATTTCGTGGGCGTTCCTTGAAGTTCGGACGTTCGGGGAAGCCGCGCCGCTGACGACGACGCCAGCCACTACTGGGCTGGTGGCCTGGCAGGCTGAGGTGCTGGAGAACTGGCAGCGAATCGTCAGTGACCACGGGGCAAAGCCTACCGCGAGGAGCATCATGGCCTGGCTCAAGAAAAACGGACGGAGAGACGTGATTTCAGCCTCGCAACCTAACCGCGATTCGCTGCGCTGGATCGACGGCGATGCAAACCCTCATACCGTGACTCTTGGCAGCATCGGGAACCGCTGCGCAGAGTGGCGAAGGCTTGGGAAGCTTCCCGCGTGAAAAGAAAGCTTCCCGCACGTGTTCCCGTTTCCCGCACGGTAAAATATGATTAATGTATTGAAATAAAACGACGACTTCACCCAACCGGAGTCGTCGAATGAACCTAACCGCCGCACCTAGCCCCCGCGCTGGTGCAAAGCTTTCTACCGAAGCCGCCGCCCGCCGGCTGGCCGTCAAGCCGCAGACTCTGCGCGCGAGTTTCTGCCGACACGGGCATTATTTTCAACTGGTGCCGGTCAAGCTGCCTTCCCGGCGGCTGTTGTGGGACGAAGCCGCAGTAGATCGCCTGATTGCCGGCGAGGTGACGGCATGATCGCACCCGGAAAAACCCCCCGCGCCCCGGCAACAGGCGGAGCTTCGATGCCGGACAACCATGTTTTTCCAAACGGTGGCATCAATGAGATGGCCGGGCTGCTCAACGGCTATCACATCACCTACTGGAAGCCGCCGAAGATTCACTTGCCGCGAGGGTCGAAAACAAAGGGGTGGCCGCTTGCCCGGCTTCGCTCCAGGTCGGCCTGCTCTTGCTGAACCAAGTGGAGCAGATCGCCGAGAACATGACTCTGGTGGTCTGCCACATCGAAAACCTGGAAACCGAAGTCACACGCCGGCAGGACGAGACCAACGCGCTGCTGCGCGAACTGACCGACGCCGTGCGGGCGCTGGCCAGGGCTTGACGACCACCCAAAAGAAAAAGCCGCCCGGTCTGCCCGCGCGGCTTCAAGAACTTCTACAACAAGGAGCACTCATTATGCCACAAGAGACAAACACTATCCCTTCCCACGCTCCGGCTGCAGCAGTTCCAAATTTAATCCCGTAGTATTATGAAGGCTTTTTTGAGCGTACTGGAAGACTCCCCTATGGTTCTCAAACCTGCTATTTCTGCGACCTCGGATACCCCTGAATTCTCGGTGTCTGACGTGGTGACACGGATTCGCGAGGCCTTGTTCAGCCTGCCGGACACACGCCGGGGTGGCAACCACCAGCGTTACGTGATGGGAGACCCCGGGCTGAGCGCCTTTTCCGTGTTTTTCATGCAAAGTCCGTCGTTTCTGGACGATCAGCAGCGGATGCAAAAGGAACTCGGGTGCAACAACGCCAGTTCGCTATTCGGCGTGCATCAGATTCCGAGTACCCAGCAGATCTGCAACCTGCTCGATCCGGTGTCGCCCGCTCATCTCGCGCCGGTGTTTGTCGATCTCGTCGAAGCACTGCACCAGCACGGTTCGTTGGAACCCTACCGCGGCCGATGGACGACTGCTCGTGGCGCTGGACGGGACCGAATATCACTGCTCCGAGTCGATCCACTGTCCGGGGTGCTCGACGCGGACACTGGCCAACGGCAAGACCCAGTACCACCACAGCGCGCTCACACCGGTGATCGTGGCCCCGGGACAATCGGCGGTATTTGCGCTGCCCCCGGAATTCATCCGGCCTCAAGACGGTTTGGTCAAGCAGGACTGCGAACTCAATGCGGGTACCCGCTGGCTGCAACAGTGGGGGCCACAGATCGCCGCTTGGGGCACCACCGTGCTGGGCGACGATCTGTACTGTCATCCGCCGTTCTGCAAAGCAGTGCTTGCCCAGGGCTGCGCGTTTGTCTTCGTCTGCCTGCCCCCCTCGCATCCCTTGCTCTACGAGTGGATCGCCGACTTCGAACGCACTGGGCAGATCCCTACGCAGGTCAGTACGCGCTGGACCGGAAAACAGCGCCTGACCGATACCTATCGCTGGCTCAATGACTTACCGCTGCGCGATGGGCAGGACGCCCTGCTCGTGGGTTGGTGTGAACTGACCACCACGAATGCCGAAGGCAAGGTACTGTACCGCAACGCCTGGGCCACCTCCGAACGAGTCAGTGAGCAAAACGTGGTCTCCCTCGTCGCGGCCGGGCGCAGTCGCTGGAAGATCGAAAATGAGAACAACAATACGCTCAAGACCCAGGGCTCAGACCTCCCGGAATCGGCTCAAACCTCCCTCGATTTTTGGACAATGCGTAGGCGATGGGCAACTCATACCGGAGAGTGGCCGACCTCAATGCGCAGCCATTTTCCGCCGGGGATTCTGGCACCGAGGCCGGTGAGCTTGCGGCACAGTTGTTCTTGGGCATAGCGGCGAGCGGGTTGCTGTAGCGGCTCCAGGCGCACGACCACCCAGCGCTCGTCGCTGCGTATCCAGCCATGGCAGTTGAAGATCGCGTAGAGGAGGTCCACCCGATCGCTCTCCTTGGCATAGCTGTCGTCAAGCCAATCGAGAAGCTGGCGACGCGCATTCCATACCGAACTGGTGACGAAGTCGAAGAGGTTTTTCCCTTCGTTGTCGATGGCCTTGAAGGAGCGGTAATCGGACAGCCCCGCGACATCGACGCGCTCGGGCAACTGGGCCTTGTCGGACTGGAGTGGTTTGAGTTGCGTTTCGCTCACGGTGATGGCTTCAGCGAGTCGCCGGTGCCGACTGTTGTTGCGCTCACTGCCATCCTGATTGAAGCGGGGTTGAGTCTTGGCCTGTTGCTTGTAGAGTTTGGCGAGATGCCCCTGGATAGTCGCGATCTGCTGCGCAAGCGCCTTGATCCGAGGATTGGCAATGTCCTGTTTGTCACTCTCGGCGAGCCCAAAACCCGGATGGTAATGATAGGGATGGCGCGCTTTGATGTGCTTGAAGGTGTTCTCCGAGGCGCCCCAGCGACTGAGCATCGCGGTGAGCACTACTTCCGGCGAGAGCTGAAGGTCACCCTCCCAGCACAGCACGCTGATGCGGTGATGGCTGCGCAGATTCCACAACACCAGCCGGCGCAGGTCGAAAGCGTGCGCCGGCTCGACCGTGCCGGTGTCGGGATCGGTTTCGGGTGAGTAGAGGCACGCTCGAGTCTCTTCGAGCAGGCGATATTCCGTGCCGTTGATCTGCACGCGGTGGGTGAAGTCTGCCGCCGGCAAGGCCATGAGCCGCGCTTGATTGGCGTTCTTCTCCCAGGTGATGAAGGGCGTACGGCTGCGCACCAGTTTGCTGAAAAATTCCAGGCCGTCGCCCTCCCGGTCGAAGACCTGCACCGGCGGGGTTCCCAGTGACTGTTCTCGCGCATACTCGCTGAGCTTCAGAATCTGGGCGCGCAGGTCTCCCTTGCCTTCCTGAATCTCGAAAGTGACGATGCGCCCCCGTTCGTCACAGGGGACCAGATTGGTCTGTCCGGGCATCGGCATCCGCCGCTGCGTGCTCCAGGCTGCATGCACCTTCTCCTGTCCGGTATAAGGCAAGAGATGGCCGTCCGTAAACCACAGTCGGGCGCCGACCCGTCCGCAGCGGATCTGGTCAGCGAAAAATTCCTTCAGCAGCGCCCCGGCCCGAGACTTGTCGGCGACCTCATGGAACCAGGTCCACAACGTGTCGAGAGCGGGTAGCCGCCCCAAACCCAGGAGCCGTCCCGCCTCTTCACGCCGCTCATGCTTGAGCTGCTCGATGGAACGGATGTTGCGCACCGCCATCAGTACGAACACGTGAAAAATCCGCCAACCGTGGCCGAACAGCCGAAAGAGCCGTTCCATCCACTGCCATTGGCTCATCAGCACCAGCAAGACAGGGAAAATGCCGGCATAGCGGCTGGCTTCCCAGTCATGGTGATCCGCATAGGGAAGCTCGATCACGGGTGCGGGAGCACGTTCCGGTGAGAGCTGCTCCGCTGCTGCCGAGCTGATCGGCTCATCCCCCACCGGCATCGCTTCGCCAGTCGGCGGATCGACACCCAAGACCTCTTCTGTAGTCGGCCGATCGACTCGCACGACCTCTTCGATGGCCGTCTCCTCCAGCGCATAGCTCGCCGTCGCTTCGCCATCCCACGCCAGTTCCTCTTGGGTCACTTCCTCGGTCAGACTCTTCTCGGTACGTCGGAAGGCTTCGAGTTCGCGAGCCTTTGAGCCGGGCCGACGTTGGCCGACATGCAGCCGACCTTGCCGCTCTTTGCTCACACTGCGGCTCGGGCTGTAGCCATGCAGCAGACCATTCACCCCAAATAGCCGATAGCTCTCGCGATAGTTGTGCAGCGTCTGACGACTGAGAGCGTGTTAAAAAACCATATTTGATTATGTTTTATATTTTAACAATGGAAGACGCGCTATGCCAAGGACTTGGAACAGGTGAAAGCTGCTTTAACATAATTCTAATCATAGAAATATAAATCATCGCCACGCTAGATTCCGTGGTACGCTCGTAGTCACGAGACATTCGTCGTTGCCGACTAATCCAAGCGAATGTTCTTTCTACTACCCAACGCTTACGCGCCGGCTTGAAGCCGGGCTCTTTCGGTGCCACCTCCGTTTTGATATTCAGAGTGTCCTTCAACCATTTTCGAAAAGGTTCCTGATAGCCAAGATCAGCGAATAAAATTCGTATTTTTGAATGCACGGCGAAAACCGGTGTGACCACACTCGGGGCCTCTGTCGTATCCGCTTTGTTGGCCGCGTGAACCGTGGCGCCAATCACATAACCCATTGTATCCGTTACGATATGACGCTTTCGCCCTTTGACCTTTTTCCCGCCGTCAAAGCCGCTTTCCTCCCCTCCCGATTCGGAGGTTCCTTTGATACTCTGGCTGTCGATCGTGGCAGCAGTCGGTTCGGGATCGCGTCCCGCAGTTTCTCTGCACTGCTGGGTCAGCGCCTGGTTCAATTGCGCCCAGGTCCCTTGGTTACGCCACTTCTTGAAGTAGTAAAATACGACCGGCCATGGGGGAAAGTCATGAGGCAAACTCCGCCATTGACATCCGGTCTTCAGGAGATAAAAAATAGCATTGACCACCTCTCGTGTGTTCACGAGACGAGGTCTCCCCCACCCGAGCGGATGGCGTTCATTCAAGAACGGTTCTATTATTTTCCACTGTTCGTTCGTCAGATCGGAATCGTAGGTTGCTCTGCTCATATAATGGATAGATAATGGCGTGTTTAAACGGATGGAATATTTTCCCGGGTCAGACAGGCCTCTCTTCCCGCCTTCCGGATGAGCCATCATTATAAATCAAGAGGTTAGGTTTTTTAACACGCTCTAAACCTAAAGAGCCTGTGATCTTAGATGCTTGTAGAACAGGGCAAGGAGATAACTCTAAGCGGTTCCAGATAAGTCCCCCGCTTTATGCCTGTATACTTGCCACCCCCACCTTCCGGAAGCCTCGCGATGTCCCGCACAGCCAAGACCCTAGCCCTCACTGAGGAAAAACGCCGCCAGTTGACGCAGATCGACGAGCGCGGCAGCGACTGGCGCGAACGCCGGCGAGCGCGGACCGTACTCCTCCTCGACAAGGGGCTGTCGATCAGCGCCGTAGTGACCGCGCAGAAAATTCATAAAGAGACCGTGGCCTGCCACCGGGATGCTTGGCTGGCACGAGGGGTCACCGGGCTGCGCGACCTGCCGCGCAGCGGCGCACCTCGCAAGCTATCGGAAACGCATAAGCAGGTGCTCTGCGCTTGGGCGACGGCTGAGGCCTGTACGGCACCTCAGTTGAGGAACCGGCTGTTAGAGGAGCATGGCGTACAGGTGTCGGTGTGGCTGGTGCAAAGCGCGTTGACAGAGAAAGGCTACGTCTGGAAAAGGACCCGTCATAGTCTAAAAAAAACGGGACGAAATGAAATTCCGGGAAGCCCAGGCAGAAATAGAGCAATTGGTTGAAAAATCAAGGACTGGCGAAACCAATTTGGCATATGTGGACGAGGCCGGCTTTGCACAGGCGCAACCCAACCGGACGGCGTGGACCGAAAAGGGAGAGGTTCACCTCATTACGGCCGAGCGCGGAAAGCGCTTGAATGTGCTCGGTGCGTTGATCTCGAACGGGACGTTGTTCACCGCCAAGTTCTGGGAGACCACGACCGCGGCTGCTTTTGGTGGCTTCCTCGGTCTCCTTCTGGAATGCAGCGGAAAGCCTCTGACGGTCATCCTGGACAATGCTTCGATCCACAAGGCAAAGGAAATCCAGCCTCTGCTGGCTTTACTGAAGGGCAAGGGCCTGACGCTTTACTTCCTGCCGCCTTACAGCCCGGAGTTGAACCGCATCGAGAAGCTCTGGCACAAGATGAAGTACGAGTGGATGGCGTTCAAAGCCAGGAGCGCCGCTCTCCTGGAGGCCGACGTCACAGAAATTCTGGACGGCTTCGGATCTAAATATCGGATGACTTTTTGCTGAGCGCTTATTGCCGAGCGACTAGCCAAGGAAAGAGACGGCATTGTGGTCGCCCCGGATGAGCGAACCTGGACTACCCCATGGGGAACTGATCTTGATAAACCATATCCTCCGGTAGGTGATGGTTTTCCATTTAATCGATTTCCTGATATCGGGAAGCCCGGTAGGTGGGATACATTTACCCCATCTGGCCGGGTAACAAATTGAATATAGCAATGCGACTGAGCGTAGTATTTCTTTTTGGGGTGCTGTTTTTCTTAGGGTGCAAGGAAGAGCGGTCACCGGTCTCATCTACGGGAACGCTGTTGTCAGGCGTGTCGTTGATTGATTTTGCATCTTGCGACTCCACTTCGTTAGATCCAACGTTTACCCTGCGTAACGATGCTGACGGCATTGTTGTTGCTATCCGGGATTACTTTCCGTGTGAAGCGGACTTGGAGCAGCCATGGCTGACGCTTAAGAAAAATGGACGAGCCACTTTAGTACTTGATGTTAGAACTCACCGTTTTGGGTTTCGCTCCAACTGCGAGTGTTTTCGATCACTAAAGATTGGAATAATAGGGCGATTAGTGAATGGAGATACTTTATACGTAGTGTCCGGGCAAGAGGTGTTGGGGCATGCCTCTATTCCATAACGTAAAGATTCGCCCCCTAAATATAGAGAGCTTTCGTAACCGTTCACACCCCCGCAAAAATTCACGCGCAGCGGCAAGTTCTATGTCATAATTGGCGTAACGTAACGACGACACGACGCGATGCACCTGCGCAAGCACGACCTTCTGCAAATGAACGACGAGTGGCTGAAGAAGCTGCCGGCGGAGCGATTGCTGGAGGTGTCGAAGCGTTTGCTGGACGACGTCAAAGAGTTACATGATCGGCTGAACCAAAACCCGGACAACAGCTCGCGCCCGCCCACGAGCCAGGCCCCTTGGGAGAGAGCCAGCGACGCGGAGGTGGGCCAGGATTCGCCAAGCGAGACCAACCCGGTAGAAGCGGATGAAGGGGAGACGGAAACCGGGGAGGTAAGGGAAGAGACGGCCCAATCGGAAGAGAAGTCCCCCTCAGCGCCGAAGGCGGCAAAGAAGAAGGCCGGCAAGCCGCTCGGCAGTCAGGGCTTTGGCCGTACCCAGAAACTGACGGTCACCGCCACTTGCGAGCACCGACCGGAGAACTGTGCGGCGTGTGGGCTAGCGCTGGCGGCGGACGCCAAGTCAGAGGCTTACACGGGCTGGGACGAAATCGACATTGCCCCGCCGGCAGAAGGCAGGATAGGGCTGCTGTTCCGTGTCACGCGTCATCTCCTGCTCGAAGTGGAGTGTACCTGTGGTCATGTCAGCCGTGCGCAGCCTTGGCGGGCGCCGCCGGACAGCCAGTGGGAGAAGGTCGAGCTGGGCGAGTGGCGCTTGGTGGGCCCCCAGTTGGCCGGAGTCCTCGTCTTCCTCGGGCTGCGCATGCGCCTGTCGCGGGCGCGTATTCGCGAGGGGCTGATGGAATTATTCGGCCTGATGCTGAGCACCGGCGTGATCGACGAGACGATCCGGGAAGCGGGGCGCGCCAGTTTCCCGCTGGAGGACAGGTTGGTAGCGGACCTCGTGCAGGCGCCGCAACTGAATGTGGATGAAACCTCATGGAAGGAATCCGGCCTGCTGCTGTGGCTGTGGGCTTTGGTCACGACCCACACGGTGCGGTTCCTCATTGGCCCGCGCACCGCGGAAATTCTGGAGAACGCCTTGCAAGACGGCTATCACGGCATTCTCATCAGCGATGGCTACGGGGTCTACCGCGCCTGGAAAAACCGCCTGCGCTGTTGGCCGCATCTGATGCGCAAATTGCGAGGCCTGGCCGAATCGACCGATAGACGGGTGGCCGGGGTCGGCAAGGAAATGGAAGGCCTCATGCAAACGCTGATGGACGCCATCTACGCGGCGAGGATCGATCCGCCGCCGGAAGGGCTGCCTGTGCGCTACGCGGTCGACATCGCGCGGCTCCGGCACCTATGCGAGGCGCATTGGATGGATGCCCACCCGGCGCTACGCAGCGTCGTGCGCGAATTTCTCTACGACTGGGACGTGATCCTGCGCCCGGTCGCCGAGCCCCCTCTGCCACTCTCCAATAACGCTGCCGAACAGGCGCTGCGCCACTGGGTGATTGCACGCCACATCAGCCACGGTACCCGCTCCGAAGCGGGGTCTCGCGCCTTCGCGCTCCTGGCCAGCGTCATCGAAACCTGCCGCCGTCGTGGGGCATCCTCCTGGCGCTACCTCGGCACCGTCATCGCAGCCGCGCGCAAGGGCTTGCCGCTCCCGCCGCTCCCAGCCATCCCGGCAGCAGCATAGGGGGAGTGAACGATTACCGCCATTGTGCTTACTTGCCCATTGGCACCGGTAGCGTCGCGTTTCATTTTCAATCTCTTCGCTGCCTTCAAGAGGGAGCGTGGGGATTGCTCGACAGATGCGCTAGTCAAAAGCGCATGTCATCCAGAGGATCCAGAGGAGGTGGGGGCTCGGAATCGCTGCGATTCCGGCGGTCCTTGTTTTCGAAACCCCCGAACACCACAGATTCATCCGTTGTTTTCGTAGAGGAATAGGTAGACGAAGTTTGATGTTCCGGTGGGCGGGGGTAGAGAGGGAGACTTGGCGCAGGTGAAAATTCCCTTCCCAGAAGGGATACCTCAGTTCCCGAGCGTGACTGAGGAGCGACCTGTCGCAGTAACAACTCAGGTGGATCGGTTGGCGGGGTACCAGCGGTGATCGGCTCCTTCTGCAGATATTTAGAGGGAACAGGCGAATCTGAGGAGAGAATTGAAGGTGCCGCCACTGCACTTTGGACTGGCAATGGACGAGGGATCTCGCTGTTCGAGCCAACGGTTTCGGTACTTCGTCGTGCCTCAATTCGCGCTGGCGCCGCCCTCTTTCCAACAAAGCAAAGGGCGACGCCGGTTCTAAATATTACTGCCCCTAACCCGTTGGCGGAAAGTTCAAGCCCCACAAAGGACAGGTGGATTTGTTCAGCTTCAAGGCGAGGAAGCGCGAAATAATGAATCCCCTGGCTAATGCAGAAAAAGCCAACACCTACAATAGCCAGCGCGATGACGCCACGCACAAGAATGAACGTGATGTTTTCGGCTGAGGTAGTCATGCTCTCTCCTAGGTAACGACGGACACATTACAGGAGAATATGTGCCGTCAGGCCAATAAATGGTTTGGATTGGATTGGTGCGGGCGCAATACTATTGGCGAATGATGCTGGCTAACGTGAAAGCTCAGGCGATGGCCGCGGCTTTATGCGGCCGGTCGCCTGGAGCGCAGGGTTGGGCATGGATGCATGATTGCAAGACTTGACCGTTCGCAGTAACAGCAGCAAGTCTAGCGGGTTTAAGTCCCGTCTGGGGAGTTGTCCGTACGCCCCGGTAGCATGAGGAAGCGGCGCCGTGGCGACACGGGGTCGTGAGTTTCCAACAGCAAGAGAGCAGGCCGTAACGCAAGTGAACCTATGAGTAGCCTCGTAAATTATGTGGAGGAGCCGACCCTGTGGTCAGAAGGGGAAGGCCGTTGGATGGGCGCTGGAATAACGGAAGTGGCGTCAATCGACTCCCGGGGTAGCAGGGATGGCATGTTCTTGAAGACTTACTGCCCAGTGCTGGAGGCCCGTCTGCGGAGGTGGGGAGACCACCGACTGCTGCGTATAAGGCAACGAAAGCGCAGCGGCTGCAGGCGGGAGTCGGAGGGGTTCATAGTACCGTCTGAGTTCGTGGGACAACATAACCCCGGACGAGGGAAGGGACCCTACTTTGTTCGTGCAACCGAAGAGCGGAGGATCGAGGGATTGCCATGTCGCTAACCACCCCGGACACGATCAGGACGCTACAGAGGAAGCTGTATGCCAAGGCCAAGCAAGAACCAGCCTATCGCTTTTACGCGCTTTACGACAAGCTCTACCGGGAAGACATCCTCAGTCATGCCTGGCGGCTTGTCCGGTCGAACCGAGGCAGTCCCGGTATGGATGGGATCAGCTTCGAGGCCATCGAGAGCGGAATCGGGGTAGAGACGTTTCTGCGGGACCTGGCCCGTGATCTGAAAGACAAGACCTACCGCGCCCAGCCGGTAAGGCGCGTCATGATTCCCAAAGCGGATGGCAGTCAGCGCCCGCTTGGGATACCGACGCTCCGCGATCGGGTCGCACAAATGGCGGTGAAACTCATCATCGAACCGATCTTTGAAGCCGACTTCTGTGAGCACTCGTACGGATTCCGGCCCAGGAGGTCGGCCCACGATGCCGTGGATGACATCGCCCACACGTTATGGGCCGGCTACACTCAAGTCATAGACGCCGATCTATCAAAGTACTTCGATAGCATTCCGCATGCCAAGCTACTGGCCGTGGTGGCCGAGCGTGTTGTCGATGGGGGGATTCTGCACCTCATCAAGCAATGGCTCAAAGCCCCGGTCATCGGCGAAGACGACAACGGAGTGAAGAAGACCGTAGGTGGTGGAAAAGCCAATCGCAAAGGCACGCCGCAGGGCGGCGTGATCTCCCCGCTCTTGGCCAACTGCTACCTGCATATTCTCGACCGAATATGGCAACGGCAGCACCTGAAGGGCAAGCTATCCGCACATCTCGTGCGTTACGCGGACGACTTTGTCATCCTGTGCCGAAAAGAGGTAGAGGAACCGCTGAAAGTGGTGCGTCATGTCCTGGACCGTCTGGACCTCAGCCTCAACGAGACGAAGACCCACATCGTGGACGCCACCCAAGCAAGCTTCAACTTCCTGGGTTTCACGATTCAGATGAGTCGAGGGGCCAAGACTGGAAAACCGTACCCGAATGTCCGGCCAGCAGACAAATCGCTGAAGAAAATCAAGGCGAGGCTGACGGAACTCACGGGCCGGAAACTGACCCCCATCCCCTTGAGAGATATCGTGGGAAACGTCAACCGCAGCCTGCGAGGCTGGGCAAACTACTTCCACTATCGAAACTCAAGTCTGGCGATGAGCAAAGTCAGATACCACGCGGAAGACCGGTTGCGAACCCATTTGATGAAGCGTCATCAGGTGAAGGACCGAGGAACTGGTTTCCGCCGGTTTCCAAGTGCTCATCTCTACGGGCGCTACGGGCTATACAAAGTTCCTACGAAGGCGGGCTGGAACTCGGCGCATGCCGTGGCGTGAAGAGCATCGGAAAGCCGTGTGCGGGAAAATCGCATGCACGGTTTGATGAGGGAGGGCAGGCGAAAGCCTGTCCTCTACTCTACCCAAGCTTTGCCCGCGGCTTCTCGCGCAGGTCCGGTGGAATGATGGGTTAGCATTCTTATACTCACGCGAGCTTGTGTCTGACACTATGGGAAACCTCCTTGTGTCCAAGCACTATGTTTCCGACTGCGTAAAGCGTTTTGTTTGACGTTCGATGCCCGCCGTCTTGCTCGTTGTATGAAAGCTCCTCTTCCCAAACGCGGATACTTTCGTAGGTAGCAGATTCTGTATTGAGGTTGGCATCACCCCGCAATACTAGAGATCCATCCGGGCGGCCCTCCGCTGTAGCATCGTGGGCGACGATTTCAACTGTGAACTCCAGGTACAGCAGATTTGGATTCTCGGTAACGTAGGCTGAATACTCGACTTGGTAAGTCTCACCGAGTCGGTAGTTCGTGCGCGTTAGCAGCCCCTCAATGCTCGTCCCTTTGTTGGTAAAAAGGGCATCAAGTAGAACTTTCTTATCAATACCTAACTCGGTCTTTAACTCGGCGATCAATTCCGAGAGCGACGCAAATATCTTGAACGCCTTTGGCTTGCTAGAAACTTCATCAGCAAGGTTTGCAGCTAGCCCCTTGGTGAAGTCTCTGTTCGCAAAGAATGCCTTGTCATTAGTAACTAAGCTAACGTCGTCTTCCTCAAGCAGGCGGCAGCAGTCGGCCCAAAGAACACCGTCTTTGAATTCCTGAGTCTTGTCACTCGGGGGAACCTTGTTAACCGTTTTGAGGAAGGAGCTCTGTGCGCTCTCAATAGAAAACGGGACCTCGATTAGGCTGACGCCGAGATCGGAAAATATCTGCCCGACCTTTTCATCTATTTGAGAATCATCCGGCAACACAACCTCTGTTAGTGATCCAAAAATGGCAAGCAACTGTCGATGGTTCTTGGCAATCTCGGAAACGAACTCCTTTAGACGGTTCCGAAAGTTGTGTTGCACTTCTAGTCTGACAACTTCAGGAAGGGCGATACGTGCGCTCTGTTGCCGAAGGTAGAAGCGGGTGACAGCCCCTAGCGATGAATTTAGTCCTAGCTCGGCGAGCCAAATGTTTGAATCGAGGATGACAATCATATGGTGGCTTGAGAATGCTAACGTGGAGTTGAGGCGCCTGCGCGGCTTTTCGCGCAGGTCGCTTTGAACGCCGGGTTGGACGGTGCTAAACGATTCGTTTCCACCGCTTGAATGCCTTTATGTCATCGGGCGATAAATCGAACCACTCACCTTGACCTCGCTTTTCTGCAAAACGACGATGCCAATACGCCTCGACACCGGACGGGTCGTCTGTTTCGATTGTGTGAATGGTTGTTGGAGCAATAGGGATTTTGATTGCTAGCTGTCGTTCTCGGCTTCCGACCGAAACGGTATGGCCGATCTTATGATGCCGGCCGGATTTCATCAGGTAAACGAAACCCGTTTCCACCGTTTTTTCCCGATCGATAGGGCTGGTAGTTCCAGAACCGCGATGTCCCAACAGCGCCACAATATCTTCATGGCCGGCGTGAGCCTCGCAGTAACGAGAAACCGCGTCTAGCAAGTTCTCTTTTCCGCCGAAGCGGGCAAACGCGCTGTGATTTGGGAAAGCCTTATCGGCACTCGCTTTGCGCCGAAGCTCGCCCGAAAGCGGAAGGTGCTTCAACTCCCTGGTTAGATCAATGTAGCTTTTGATCAGCCGCTCGTCTGTTACGTCCTCCCCTGGCTGAGGTCTAAGGGCTCGAAATATCCCGCGCACGGTCGGGAAGAAGAAAGAAGCACTGCCTGAAAGAGGTCGGGACGAAGGGGGAAGAGGAAGGGCTGGGACACCTCTGCTATCGTGGGAAGTTATCGAGACCACCCGGATAGAAAGGAGCCCAGCCCATGCGACGAATTGTAATCGGCATCACCAGTCTTGAGCAGCATATCGAGGCAGTCAAGGCCAACCCCGAGCACTACCGGCCGCGGTGCTGCCCCCACTGCGGCATCAAGCTCCTTTGGCGGCACGGGCACTATGAGCGCAAGGCCGGTCGGCAACTGGAGCAGCGGTCGCTCAATCCGGTGCCGATCTGCCGCTACCTTTGCAGCGGATGCCAGCGCACGTGTTCGCGCCTACCGGAGTGCATCGCACCGCGGCGCTGGTATGACTGGTCGGTGCAGCAAGAGGCCCTGAAACCACGATTGAAAGGATGCTCGGCAGGCCATCGCGCGGACTACGGCGGACCTGACGAGCGCACCGTCGATCGCTGGTGGCAGTGGTTGAAGGCGCGCAGTGATCTCTTCGAGTTTCATCTGCGCGCCCGCTTTGCCGAACTCGGACGGGCGGCAGGATTCGACGCTCTCTGGCGCCAAGTGTTCGCAAGCCTGGGTCTGGCGCGGGCCATGGCCATCCTTGATCACGAGCTGAGCGTCCCTTGATGACCTGACCCCGAACGAGTGGCGGACAGTGGGGGCCCCGCCCGGGCGGGGCCCCCACACAGTTTGCCGTGGTCATAACGTGGCCGTTCTGTTCTCATCACGACTCCCATTCACCCAAAGGAGTCCGCATGAAACCGATCGACCCGAAAGCCTTGTTTCGCCTGTCCGTCCTGGGTCCGCTGGTCAGCCGAGAGCGGCTGGAGCGAGGAGAACTGCAGCAGATCATCCGTGAGCTGGCCGAACGGGAGTACGCCATTCCCGGCACCCGTCGGCGCCATCTGGGCGAGAAGACGATTCAAGGGTGGTACTACACCTACCGAGCCCAAGGCCTTGATGGCCTGATGCCGAAGGCGCGCGCCGACCGCGGGCAATCGAAGCTTTCCGAGGCCATCCAGGCCGCGATTCTGGCAGCCAAGCGGGATAATCCCCGGCGCTCGATTCGCCAGATCCGGCAGTTGCTCGAAACCGCTGGAACCGTCGCTCGCGGGAGTCTGTCGCGATCGACGATCCACCGTCTGCTCCAGCAACACGGTCTTTCCCGCATGACCGGCTCGGCCAGCCTGCCCGAGGAGAGGCGCAGTTTCGTCGCCGCTTCGGCCGGCGCGATCTGGTACAGCGACGTGATGCACGGCCCACAGGTCCCCATCGGCGGGAAGCTTGCCAAAGCGTATCTCGTCTCGCTGTTCGATGACGCCTCACGTTTGCTCGCCCACAGCGCCTTCTGCCCCGGGGAAACGGCACTGGACATCGAGGGCGTGCTCAAGCAGGCGATCCTGAAACGTGGCATTCCCCTCAAACTGGTCGTCGATAACGGCGCCGCCTACCGCGCCCACACCTTGCAAGGGATCTGCGCCCGCCTGGGTATTCAGTTGATTTATTGCCGGCCCTATGCGCCCGAAGGCAAGGGGAAGTTGGAGCGCTGGCACCGGACCTGCCGCGGCGAGTTTCTATCCGAACTCGACGAGCGTCACATCACCGGTCTTGAGGACGTCAACGCGCGCCTGTGGGCATGGCTGGAACAGGTCTATCACCGCCGCCCGCATGAGGGTCTGGACGGGATCACGCCATTGGCCCGTTATCAGCAGGATTTGTCGAAGATTCGCCCGCTCGGACTGCTGGCCGCCAAGCTCGATGCCTTGTTCCACCATCGCGTCAGCCGCCGCGTCCGCAAGGACGGCACGGTGTCGTATCAGGGCAAGCGCTTCGAGGTGCCCTTCGAACTGTCCGGCAAGACCGTCTGCCTGGTCGTCGATCCGCATACTGAAATCGTGGTCGGTGTCGAGGACGAGCAGGGCGAGTCGATCGGCTTGGCCACGCCGCTCGATGCGCTGGCCAATCTCCATCGCCAGCGACGCAAACCCGGGCCGGTGGACGCCGGCAAGATCGAGAGGTCCGGCGCGAACCTGATCGAACTGGTCCATCAGCAGTATTACGACGCGAAAGGAGATTAAAGATGGACCTGCAACACTTTGGTTTGCGCCATCCGCCGCTGGGCAAGGAAGCCACCGATCTTTGGGATGACGGTGCGCTGGCGCAACTCGCCGAACGCTTCCAGTGGCTCCTGCACTCGCCAGGCGTCGGCCTGCTGACCGGCGAAGCCGGCGTCGGCAAGACCGCCGCGTTGCGGCTCCTGACCGCGAAGCTCAATCCGCATCGCTATCAGGTCATCTACCATGCCGAGACCGACTTCGGCCGCCTCGATATCTATCGCTGTCTGGCCCTGTCACTGGGCCTGCCACCCAGCTATCGCCGGGCGCAACTGTGGCGCGACATCAAGGCGCAGATCCATCAGTTGGCCGACGGCAAGCAACTCCTGCCGCTGTGGATTCTCGACGAGGCGCAGAACCTGCCGCCCGAGTTCTTTCGCGATTTCCCGGCTTTCCTCAACTTCGCCTTCGATTCGCGCGATCTGATCACCGTCTGGCTCGTCGGCCATCCGGCGCTGGCGCAGACGCTCGAACGGGCGCCCTATGCAGCGCTCGCCGGGCGCATTCAGGCGCGCGTTCAGATGCGCCCGGTCATCGAGCGCGAACGCTTTGCGCAACTGATCGCCCACGCGCTCAAGAGCGCCGGGTGCTCCCATACGCTGCTCGCCGATTCGGGTCTCGAGATCCTGCGGCAAGCCAGCAAGGGCCTGCCGCGTCACGCCGGGCGCATTCTGCGCACCGCCATGCGCCTGGCGGTGCCGCGTGGACTCAATCATCTGCCTGACGATCTCCTGCAATTGGCCATCGAGGAATTGCGATGAAGCGCCGCCGTTTCGACTCCCTCTTCCCCGATGGCCTCTCCGACGAAACGGCCTCGGCTCTCAGCGATTTTCTTCACCAGCTCGCCGCCGCTTGCGAGACCCGTTATCTCGTGCAGTTACGCCGTCACCACCACCGGCAGATGAATCTCTACGACCCCGAAACCCCCTGGAAGACGCCTCCCTACAACCTTCCGTAGTCTCCCTCCGTCCCACGCTGCCCCAGGTATACCTTCCTCCCCCTCCAGCGTGGGACTTTGCCTCTGTCTCAGCCTCGAACACCTTGGGCCACACAGTCTGAATCACCGCGCGACGTAACACTCGTCGCTGAAAGCTGTTTGGAATTGGTTGGGTGCGTAACCAGCCTCCAATAGTGCGTCACCCCATCGAAGCCAGAGGTGGGGGTACCAATCCGCCTTTCGGATTCCGGTGCGATTCTGGACCAAAGCACTCCCTGGTCCCTTGCCACCGTTTTCCTTGGCCAGACGGTTGATAGCTTCGAGGATCTCTGACCTATCCATACGAATACCGTGCCGTCCAACGTGGAGGTCACCGGCGCTGCGCGGCTCTATCGCGCAGCGTCCGGTGGACCGCAGGGTTATGCCTCTGCGCGTTGTTCAATGTGAATTGACTCGGCTTCATACGACGAAAAACGGTGTACGGTTTCAACATGGATTGAGCGATCCGACATAACTAGAAATTCAATTTCGCCGCCTATGCCCACTCTTTCGGTTATTGGAAGAAGGCGATCTTGGCGCTGCTGCTCCAATATGATGTCAATGAGAAAGTCGGGGAAGCGAATGTCGTCGTTTGGCGTGACTGAGACAACGGGCTTGTACCCAAGGGCATACTGAAGTCTGTCGGAACGAAAGCCATGTTCTGAGCGATATGCATAACCAGCATACCGATGTTCCCGGACTGAGTAGCCAAAGTGATATATGGTGGCAGTAAGGCCACCCAAACCGCCTTCGGCACTGACAGATGCACGAAAGATGCTCGGGGCTTCTTCGTTCAGGTCGTCAATCGTCGCTCCATGGAGATTGGCCTGAAGATGCTGAAACCATCCGTTGATGAAACCTGCGTGGCCTGTGCCGGCGACAACCAAATCGGACGCTGGAACAGACAAGAACTTGCGTTGAAAAGACATGGGCATTCTGTCATCGGCGCCGATTACGAGGGTGTCCATGGCGATACAAACTTGCTCGGGTTGGAGGGCGAAGACGAGAGCGGTCATTGGCGCAACTCAAGAGGCATAACGACAGCGCAAACCGCCGCGAAACCGGCAAGCGCAGCGTCGCTGGTTGAGCGTCCGATTCAGCGCGCGCTTATGCGCCAATTTGCACAATCCTGCGGCGGCGAACCAGCCAGAGACCGGCAAGTGAGACGGCGAGGAGCGGCACGGTGTTGGGCTCAGGAACAGAGTAATCACTGTATGCAAAGTCGTCGATTACTATGCCTTCTCCACTAGAGCCATAGCCAGCATTCACGCCCCCAGTTCCTTGGAAAGTCAAGGTGTCAATGTTCAGATAGTTCAACTCAATCCTGGTTGGCGATACCGTGTCTATAACGAAAAGATCACGATACAGTTCAATCCCGTCTCGAAACCCTCGAACAACCAAGTCTTCCCCGTCGTTCCAGGGTGACGTAATGAAAGCACTTTCGAAATTGAAGGCTCGGTCTCTCCTAATTGTGGCAGCGCCAGTGCCTGTCCCTCGAAATGCCACGTACTTGCCCGACGTAGTGCCATTGCAGTAACCTCCAGCAAATATGCCACCAGTTGTTGAACATTCACCACGCAGTGTGGGCGCATAGAATGCCATGCTCAGGTTGACTATTTCGCCAACCCCTCTCCACTCGAAACCCTGATATCCATCGGGGATGACATCAAGGGTGCTCGGAGATAAATCTTCAAAATCGAGCACAATAGGTGCGGCTTGAACAAAACATAGACCATACGACAGAAACAATACTGCACCGAAGGCGCCAAGCTTCGCAGTCTGAACGAAATTCACAATGTGTCCTCCCTGATCATGATTCAGTTCACTCGGCCGTTGCCCAATCAGCGGCGAACAGCGGACGGTGCTCGGCTGCCGCGAATGCCTACCCAGTGTTCCGGAGCATCCCTTGACGCATAACGCTCCGGTTCAGCGGCGGTCCGCGCAGCGGACCGTCCGCTGGAACCGGTTGTTGGGCGGCAGCTAGTGGCGACCATACTTTGACCAATGAGGGGGGCGCGGAACGGGCTTGCTGAAGGCCTCGTGATAAAGCCGATGTACGTGCTCGCAAAGCTCAAGGAGCTGGGGAACGGGCAACGTCTCCCGCCAAGACCTGTCTACGAACTGGATCTCATAGGCTTTCCCGAGTTGAAAGCTGCCATGTGCCATGGAGTTCCGGATATGCTGGACCAGCGTGTCTTCACCAAGCTTCAAGCAGCCCGCTCGGTAGATGTCGCGAAATGGCCGAAGAGCTGAATCTAGAGGGACTGCATCCAGCCCGCGCTCAAGGTGCTCACTCCTCATGTAGCAAAGTGTCGTAAAGACCATGAAGACGACTCCAGCGCGCAACCGACCCCCACGGAGTGCAAGATCTGGAACTCCCGGAGGACCACCCGAACGCCCCTCCATCATCGACAACTCATGGCAGGCTGCCACGCACTGAAATGCAGTTGCAAACTTGTCAGTTGCAATGACGAGCTTGTGGTCGCGCAGCGCAGCGAGAAGCGCATCGTTCGAAACGGCTCGGAGCTGATCTAGCAACGGCTCAATGTCCACCTTACCGCTCCTCTGCCGCCCAACGTAAAGCTAACCGGCGCTGCGCGGCTTTATCGCGCAGCGTCCAGCGACCGAAGGGAGCGAGGTTGAGCGCCATGTTAGATTTTGAGGTCACTCGCGACCGCCAGTTTCAGCGGTTCGAGAGTCTTTACGATGACGCGCGAAACAGCCAGCAATTGCCGTATAGCCATTGAGTGGCCGCCAACGAGAAAGAGTTGGTCGATGCTATGCAGCGCTTGCTCTTTGATATTTTCTGGCGTACCTAAGTGGACGCCTCCCGACACGTGAGCTACATAACGAATTACTTCCTTCAGCGTGTGAGCGTGGCCAGACGTTACGACCACTACATGCTGAAAGAACTCTTTGCGACCAAGCTCCAGCGTCGGAATGCCGGGGGGCGAAGTTTCGGGGTCAAGGCTGTCTTGCTGTGACCAAAAGGAACCCGGAGGAAAACTATTCGCGTCTGGGGCGAGCCCAGCGCCCACTCGGAACTTGAGTTTTTGGCGATAGTGTTGGTTGACCGAATCGACAAGGGAGTGCTTCTCCAAGAATAATTTTCGGACGAGCGCGGATACTCCAAGAATGACATAGGGGTCGAGCGATTTCGATCGCTCCTCAATGTCTTGCAGCGTTCTGAGAAAGAGTACGCGATGGTCCATGGCGAAATCTAACGTCCAAATTCAGCGGTGAGCGAAGCGAGTCCGCTGCAATGCAGTGTTGGGCAAATTTGTTGGATTGGCGGGGGGAGGCACAATCTGGACGCCGGCCGCCTTCAGTCTGGCCTCGCCACGTTGTATCTCTTTGAACAGTGCGTCCAGATTATTGCCATACTTGGCGCCAATCGCATCCTTGATGCCATGGACTTCCATCATGATTTCGTCAGTCATCGTCACTTCCTCCAAGAAGTTCCTCGGGGGTGCATATGATCGGGAGGAACAATTCGAACTGTTCAAGATACACGGCGATCTTTTCCTGAATCACTGGATTGGCAATGTGACGGCAATTCCAGGTCAGAAGGAAATCAACGTGATGCAGTGTCGAAACAACAATATGGAGCGCATCCTCGATCGCCCTGGCAGGAATGATGGCTTGCTCGATAAGCGATCCGGCCAAGCGAATCATGTCTTGCGTTACCGCGAGGACGGGTATCCCCTCAAGTGCCGCAAGCCTTTTCTCCGCAGCCACCGGATCGCCAGCGGCGCACTCTTGCCAAACAGATTGAGAAACAAAAAGTTCATAGTCCGAGCATAGCTCCCACCAAGCCAGCGTTATTTGCTGATGGGCAGCGCCAATAATGGTCTTGCTGGGGCGTGCGGTCAGGTAGCTAATGACGGAGGTCTCAACGTAGACTTTGCGCTTCATGAAGTTGGTCCTTTTTCGGAAACCGTGGTCTGTCCCCTAAAACGCAGAGTGCTATCGCCAACACAAAATGGATTGGCTTTCTCCGCATCGGGCTTAACCCCGGGCGGGTAGACGCGATAGATTGTCCGATCGGCATATCGACAGAAACGCGTACCTGGCGGGGAGTAATCCAGCCATGGGCCTACTTCGGTGCTTCCAGTGCTCTCCTGCGTCCAGCCCTCAGACTCGTAGCTCGGACTTGACGCGCTCTGCGACTGCCTTGTAATTGGGTTTTTGGATGAACTGGAATGTGGCGTCGGGACTGGTTGCAGCATGGGTATGATGATTGCTGCAAGTATGCCGATAATGGGAAGCAACCCAAAAACCCAAATGACCCAAGTATGAACGCCGCCCTTGTATTTCAAGTACTCAAGGAGTTTTGGAGTGTCCTTGATCGATAACTGCGCCATCGCTATTTTTTTCTTCACTCTGCCGTGATAAAGGGAGTTGGCGTAGACGGTGAAAGCAATCCACGGCCCAAAAAATACTAGCGCACCGATTCCCGGTGAACCTGCTTTCTCCAAAACGCTGGAGACCGTGGCGATGCCCCAGAACGCAAAGAACCAACCATACATCTTGCGGTAGATGGCCCAAACCCCGCCGCAAAAAAATGCAGGCCAGTTCCAGCTTGCTATTAATCCCAGAGGCTGCTGGTCAAACTGCTCAAACTTGGTGAGATAGTAAATACGATTTTTTTTCGCCAAGGATTGCCTCATACAACTCTTGCATATCGCGTCCCCTTCGAGAACCTAACGCCAAGCCTCAGCGGACCCGCGCGCCTTTGGCGCGGGGTCCGCTGGAGGCGCACGTTAGACCATTACGCAATTGCAGATTCAGCCGCCTTGAATAGCTGGAATCGCTCCTTTATGCCTGCTGTACCACCGTTTATTATTTTTGTAATTGTTGTAAAGTCTTCCAAATCGTTATCATCCGTTTCGTCATCTGCTAGCTCGTTAAGGCCATGAGACGCCCAAAACCAAGCTGCGGACATGGAGGCAAGTGGAGCCTCCAATAACCGATCGGGCATAGTCAACAGATCCACACCAAGAACTGCGGATGCCGAGGCGTAATTCGATCGCCCGGTAAGCTGAATAAGTCCGCGACCTCTATATTTGTATCCATCTCCAGAAGAAGCTGGCCCATTTCCAATTCGATTCGCGTAGACGTAGCTACCAAGCTTCTGGGGATTCCGTTCGAACTGTTGAGCAAACTCAAGTGTAGGAAATCGTTTTGGCCATACTTGCATTAACCTTGCAGCCGTATAAGACAGATTCTCTTGCAAGGTATTAAACTGACCAGATTCGTGAGCAATTTGCCCAAGGAATGATGCGATACGTGCTTTGCTATTAATATTGTATTTCTCAAGGGCTGGAATGAGCGCTGCCGCCCAAACATCAGGACTCTTGCAACGCGGGAACGCAGTGTGGAGCTGACTTACTGTAATCAGGGACATACGATTCTCCTTTTTGATGATGATTGGTCTAACGCCAGCCTCAGCCGCCGCAAAAAGTGCGGCGAGCGTAGCGAGCGGCACTTTTTGCGGTCGGTTGTAGGCTTTTGTTGGCGCTATTAATGATCCTCGCCGCTGTGGGCTTCCGACCTTCGGCAGGAGTTGGCGTCAGATCAGGCTTTTCACGAGTCTCAGAGCTCCAGTCAAGACACGGGCGCCTTCTGCGATGCGATCTAGTGTCGCGCCCAGTTGTTCCATGTCTTTTAGGAGCTTGTCAGCTGCGTCGGCCTTGTCCTTGAGGCCAGACTCTAGTTCATCGACTAAATCGTCTCTCAATAGCGCCTTCTTCAACGCTTGGCGCATGTCCTCCATGTCCTTTTTAGCTTTCTTTAGCGTTGCTTCAAGCATGGTCTCTCTTGCGGTGTCACCCATGATCTGAGCATTGAAAATCTGCGTGCTCAACTCGCGAGCGTAGGCGTCGAACCGCTCTTGGGACTGCCGTGTAATCTCTAGTTTCCGCTTAACGATAGATTGATTGTTCGTCATTGTCCTATCCTCCTAGTTAGCTTTTCTTCTTGGCTGCCTTTGCGTTTTCGACTTTCTCGGCAAGACTGTTGATTCGCCCATTCGCTTCAGCCAGTTGTTTGGGATCTCCTGGATTGTCAAAACTGTCAAGAATGGCTCTGTGGGTTCTCGCGATATCAAAGAACATTTTCCAGGTCGCTTTGCCTTCTCCTTCAACAACCGCATCGTAGGCGCTCCGTGCGCGGGTGAGTTCCGCTTTAGCAAGCGATGAGTTGCCGGCCCCTTCGGCTCGAGCCGCATTGCCCAAAGCATTTTTCAGGCTATCGTAGCGTGCTTGCAGATCGGCGAGTTCTGTCTCTTCTGCCCAACTGGCGAGGGCGACCGCGGCGATCTCCACCGAATTGTCAGCATCTTTTACGATGGACGACAGCATCGCGTAGCGGCGCGCCTCGAAAACTTCCGTCAGCAGGCTACCGATAAGGTCGGTATTGGCGCTACGGATTGCTGTGGTGCGATCCGACGGAGGGGGAGAACCTTGAAATTTGTTGGCTTCGTCGATCAAGCCAAATACGGCCGTGCTCGCATTCGTGAAACTGCTGCCCAATTTGGACGGGGTGTCTGCTTGCGCCAAGGCGAGTAAAGACTTGGAATAACGCTGCAACGCAAGTGATAACCGGCGCGCGTTGTACCCTTGGGCACCCGGGCCATCCGAGGGTGGTCTGATGGGCGGATTCGGCTCGCTTCTGTCACGTCGCGCCTGCTTCAGCGCACAATGTTTGGAGAAGTCATCGAGTTTCTCCGAATCGATGCGTTGATCGAATCGAAGAGGTTCGATGCACCCAACTGGCATGAGTGTCACATTGTTGGCGACCATGGCCTCGTTTAGCTCGGCGCGGTATTTTTCTTCGATCGCATCGCCTTCATATCGCTTGATTACCTGTCCCGTCGTGGACTCCATAGCAGTGGAGAATTTGGCAACGTCGGGTGCTATATGCACCGTAGAGCATCCTGTGCTAAGTAATGTGGAAACAATAGCGACATACAACAGCTTTTTTGTTTTCATTTATCCTCTCCTGTTGTCGGTTATCGGTTATCGGTCTGTTCTGCACAAAGTGTCATAAGGGAATCTACCTTCACACTAATTAATGACCCATTTGTTCTCGCGCGCCAACGTGAAGTGGACATCCTACTTCACGATTTACTTTGCGTCATTATACTGTACTCATGAACAGTTATCGGCAAATTTCCAACCGAAACAAGGAGGTGCCCAATGGACACGTTCACTAAAAGTTCGGGCAATTGCGTCAATGCCGGCGGCGCTTCTCGCCCCCCCAGGCGGCTGCTGGAACAGCTCAGCGACCGCATCCGTGTCAAGCACTATAGCATACGGACCGAGCAGGCTTATAGCGATTGGGTGCGACGTTTCATTCTCTTCCACGGCAAACGTCATCCGCGGGAAATGGGAGCAAACGAGGTGGAGGCGTTTCTGACTCACCTTGCCGTCGCGGGGCGTGTTTCTGCATCCACCCAGAACCAGGCGAAAAGCGCTCTATTGTTCCTTTACAAGGAAGTGTTGGAGACTGAGCTGCCGTGGCTGGATGAGGTCGAGTCGGCGAAGGCTACGAAACGTCTGCCGGTCGTTCTGACCCCGGCAGAAGTTCAGCGTCTGCTGGCGCCGATCGAAGGAACCGTGGGTCTGATCCTCCGACTGCTCTACGGTACCGGGATGCGCATCATGGAGTGCCTGCGGTTGCGGGTGAAGGACGTGGACTTCGCTCGCGGGGAGATCCTGGTGCGGGAGGGAAAGGGGTTCAAGGATCGGGTGACGATGCTGCCCGAAAAGCTGCTTGTTCCACTCAGCGAGCATCTGGCGCGGGTAAAGACGCTGCACGAAGCGGACCTCGCTGACGGTTTTGGCGAAGTGTATTTGCCATGGGCGCTCGAACGAAAATACCCGAACGCCGCGCGTGAATGGGCCTGGCAGTATGTGTTTGTCGCCGCCAAACGATCGGTCGATCCGCGCTCGGGGGCAGTGCGCCGACACCACGTGGGAGCGCAGAGCATCCAGCGTGCGATGCGCGATGCGCTGCGCCATGCCGGAATCAGCAAGCCAGCGACCCCACACACGCTTCGCCACTCGTTTGCCACTTCCCTGCTCGAAAGCGGCTACGACATTCGCACCGTGCAGGAACTCCTGGGCCATGCGGATGTGAGCACGACGATGATTTACACGCATGTGCTCAGGCGCGGCGGGCGAGGTGTTCGGAGCCCGTTCGACGCCCTGGTATAGACTGGCGTACGTAGGCAGCCGGCAGAGAGCAGTTTGGCCGGTCAGGTTCCGACATGCTCAGGTCGCTGCGTTGAGCAGCGAGGGAGCGCGCACGTTTTTTTCTTCGGCTGCAGAGATTTGCCCATACCGCCAATGCGCATCCAATGATCAAGGGAACCCGTTTGGGACGGTACACCGTCGTGCCGTGTTTCCAGAGGCTCTGACTTCGCTTGCTACCTTTCCCCCCGCGCCGCCAGATAAATCCCGAGCAGCAGCATCACAAACCCGACTCCCTGCCATAGCGCGAATGCTTCCCCGAAAAAGACCCACGCCAGCATCGCACTTCCCACCGGCTCCCCGAGCGTCACCACCGCAATGAAGGTCGGCGAAACATGTTTGAGCGACCAGTTGTACGAAGTGTGGCCGAGCAACTGCGGGCCGAGCGCCATGCCCAGGGCCACCAGATAAGCGGCGTCGCTGTATCCGGTCAAGGGCGTGCCGCTGCTCTGACAGGCAAGAACCAGCAGAATCGCGGCACTGCCGTAGGCGAGCCAGACATACGCCGGCAGCGGCAGGCTGGCGCGCAGGCGGCGACCGATCAGGAGATACGCCGAGAAGCACCAGCTTCCCACAATGGCGAGGAGGTTGCCGAGCAGTGGATTGCTGCCGGGGGCGCTTGCCCGGCTGTCGCTCCAGAAGATCAGTCCGCTGCCGGACAGGGAAATCACGATGCCGACGAGCATCAGGCGGCTCGGGCGGTCGCCAAAAAGCAGGAACGAAGCGATGCCGACCCACAACAGATTGGTCGTCACCAGCGCGGTACTGCTGGCCACCGAGGTGTATTCGAGCGAGGTGATCCAGGTGGCGAAATGCAGCGCCAGGAAGAAGCCCGCGCCGCAGGTCAGCAGGATCTGCCCGCGGCTCAGCGTACGCAGTGTCCGGCTCGACTGCCAGAGGGCGATCGGGGTGATGATCAGCGCCGCGAGGCCGAGGCGCAGCGTGGCGATGGTCAGGGACGGCAAGCCGTAGCCCTGGGCAAAGCGCGCCAGAATGGCGCCGAAGGAGATCGCCAGCAGGCCGACGCCGAGGATCAGAAAAGGGAGCCAGCGCGGCGGCGCCTTGCCGCTGTCCATGAGGCTCAGGTCGCCGTCGCGGCGTGACCGCCTTCGAGATAGGCGGCGTGTACCTCCGGGTTGGCCAGCAGCTCCCGGCCGCTACCCGACAGGATGATCTGACCATGTTGCAGCACGTAGCCGCGGTGCGCGACGCGTAAGGCGTGGTGCGCGTTCTGTTCGACGAGCAGGAGGGTCATGCCGTGCTCGCGGTTGAGTTCGCGGACGATCTGGAAGATTTTCTTGATGTACAGCGGTGCCAGGCCGAGCGAGGGTTCGTCGAGCAGCAGGAGTTGCGGCCGGCTCATCAGCGCACGCGCGATCGACAGCATCTGCTGTTCGCCACCCGAGAGCGTGCCGGCGCGCTGCTGGCAGCGCTCCTCGAGAATCGGGAAGAGCGTGTACATGCGTTTCAAGTCGACCGCGAAGTTCATCTCCTCGCCGAGCACGGCGCCCATCTGCAGGTTCTCCATCACCGTCATGCGTGAGAAGATGCGCCGGCCTTCGGGAACCAGCGCGATGCCGCGGCGGGCGATTTCATGCGTCGGCAGACTGGTGATGTCTTCGCCGTCGAAGACGATGCGTCCGCCCGATGCGCGCGGCTGGCCGAAAATCGCCATCATCAGCGTCGACTTGCCGGCGCCGTTGGCCCCGATCAGGGTGACCACTTCGCCGACCTGCACGTCGATGTCGACGCCGTGCAGCGCATGGATGTGTCCGTAGTGGGCATGCACGCCCGACAGTTGCAGCATCATCGCCGGGCCTCCGGAGGCAGGGCTTCCTTGGCATGCGACTCGTCGGCCTGCAGTTCGTCGGCATCTTCCTCGCCGAGATAGGCCTTGATCACGTTCGGATCGCGCTGGATCTGCAGCGGCGGGCCTTCGGCGATCTTGCGGCCGTAGTTGAGGACGCAGATGTGGTCCGAGACATTCATCACCACGCTCATGTCGTGCTCGATCAGCAGGATGGCGATGCCTTCGTCGCGCGCCAGGTGTTTGAGGAGTTCGTTGAGTTCGGCCGATTCGCGCGGGTTGAGGCCGGCCGCCGGTTCGTCGAGGCAGAGCAGGAGCGGGTCAACACAGAGTGCGCGGGCGATCTCGATGCGCCGCTGCATGCCGTAGGGCAGGTCGCCGGCGGCGGTGTCTGCCTGGTCGATCAGATGGAGGTGTTTGAGCCAGCCGACCGCCTTGTCCATCGCTGCCGCTTCCGCGCGGCGATAGCCGGGCAAGCCGAAGAGGCCGGCCAGCGAGAAACGCGAGGCGTGCTGCAGGGCGTTGTGCTGCGCGACGATGAGGTTTTCGAGGACGGTCATCTTCGGGAACAGGCGGATGTTCTGGAAGGTGCGCACCACCTTGGCTGTGCGCGCGACCTGGTGGCTGGCGAGCTGTTCGAGGCGCATCACGCCGCGTTGCGGGTGGTTGAGGCGGACGCTGCCTTGGCTCGGCTTGTAGAAACCGGTCAGGCAGTTGAAGAAGGTGGTCTTGCCGGCGCCGTTCGGTCCGATGACGCCGGTGATCTGGCGGGCGGCGACGTCGAGCGACAGGTCGTCGATGGCCAGCAGGCCGCCGAAGCGCATGCTCAGGCGCTCGACGCTCAGGAGCGGGGCGGCGCTCATCGGCGGCCGCCGTCGGCGAGGTAGCGCAGCGTCGGTTCGCGGTGCGAGAGGATGCCGCCGGGTTTCCAGACCATGATCAGGATCATCGCCGCGCCGAAGAGCAGCATCCGGTATTCGGCAAAGTCGCGCCCGAGTTCGGGCAGCAGCACCAGCACCAGGGAGGCGAGGACGACACCGAGCTGGCTGCCCATGCCGCCGAGAACGACGATCGCCAGGATGATCGCCGACTCGTTGAAGGTGAAGGATTCGGGCGAGATGAATCCCTGCCGGGCCGCGAAAAAGACGCCGGCGAAACCGCCGAGCATGGCCCCGATGGCAAAGGCCGAGAGCTTGACGTTGCGCGCGTTGATGCCCATCGCCTTGCAGGCGATCTCGTCTTCGCGCATCGCTTCCCAGGCGCGGCCGATCGGTAGCCGGCGCATTCTTGAGACGAAGCCGTTGGTGAGCAGCGCCAGCGCGAGAATCAGGTAATAGAGGAAGATGATGCGGTGGTTGGGGGCATATTCGAGACCGAAGAACGAGGCGAAGGTCGGATCGTCGCCAGGCGGTTTGAAAGGCAGGCCGAAGAACGAGGGGCGCGGGATCGAGGGGATGCCGTTCGGGCCGCCCGAAAGCTCGGTCCAGTTGACCAGGATGACGCGGATGATCTCGCCGAAGCCGAGCGTCACGATTGCCAGGTAATCGCCGCGCAGGCGCAGCGTCGGCCAGCCGAGAAGGATCCCGAAGCTCGCCGCCATGGCGCCGGCGACCGGCAGCGCCTGCCAGAATCCCCAGCCGAATTGCGTGGACAAGAGGCCGTAGGTGTAGGCGCCGACCGCGTAGAAAGCGACATAGCCGAGATCGAGCAGGCCGGCCAGACCGACGACGACGTTCAGGCCCCAGCCGAGCATCACGTAGATCAGCACCGTGGTCGCGGTATCGACGACGTAGCGGTTCTCGGAAAAAACGATCGGCAGCACCAGCGAGACGCCGAGTGCGATCCAGCCGACCCAGGTCAGCAGTGGGCTGCTCGCCAGGCTGCGCGCGCTGACCGCTTCCGCTGCCTGTTCGCGTGCCTGCCGGCGTGCCCGCAGGTGGTCGAGGGTATAGCGCAGCAACAGGCGGCCGGCGAAGCAAACGGCGACGAATGAAAATAGCGCCGGCCAGCGGGTGGTGATGCGCAGCGCGCCGCCCTGGTCGACGGTGCTCAGGCCGATCATCGGGATGCCGAGCAGCAGGGCGATCAGGGCCAGCGCCGCGGCGTCCTTGAGGCGCTCGGCCGGGGTGACGCCGGGATGGGCGAGAACGAGCGCGGACATCAGACTTTCTCCACTTCAGGACGGCCGAGCAGGCCGGAAGGGCGGAACATCAGCACCAGGATGAGGATGCTGAAGGTGGCCACGTCCTTGTACTCGGCCGACAGGTAAGCGGCCCAGAATGCTTCGATGAGGCCGATCAGGAGGCCGCCGAGCATCGCTCCCGGCAGCGAGCCGATACCGCCGAGGACGGCGGCGGTAAAGGCCTTGATGCCGGCGACGAAACCGATGAAGAAATCGACGACGCCGTAATAGACCGTGACCATCACTCCGGCGACGGCGGCGAGCGCTGCGCCGAGCATGAAGGTCAGCGAGATCGTGCGGTCGACGTTGATCCCGAGCAGCGCGGTCATCGTCCGGTCCTGCTCGCACGAGCGTTGCTGGCGGCCGAAGGAAGTCTGGGTGATCAGGTAGGTGAAGCCGGCCATCAGCGCGACGGTGACGAAAACGATCAGGATCTGCGAGTAGGCGAGGCGGACGGTGAAGCCGTCGACCGTCAGCAGATCGATGCCACCGACGAGAACCGGCGCGATCGGCTTGACACGTGCCCCTTGCGTCAGTTGCACCATGTTCTGCAGGAAGATCGACATGCCGATCGCCGAGATCAGCGGCGCCAGTCGCGTCGAACCGCGCAGCGGCCGGTAGGCGATGCGTTCGACCGTCCAGCCATAGACCGAGGTGAACAGCACGGCGACCAGCAGCACCAGCAGCAGCGAGAGCGGGATTGAACTGATCCCGAAGCCGGCCAGCATCGTGAACACGGTCACGGCGATGAAGGCGCTGACCATGTAGATGTCGCCATGCGCGAAATTGATCATCCCGATGATGCCGTAGACCATCGTGTAGCCGATGGCGATCAGGCCATAGACGGCCCCCAGGGTCAGTCCGTTGATTAGTTGTTGAAGTGCGAGAGCCATGGTCCTCCTCCTTGTTGCGTGCGATGTGACCGCAGGTCACGGCTTTACTGGGCTATCGGTAACTCTTTGAAGCTTCTACGAGCCGTACCAAGTGCATCCTCTCGATTGAGATGAATGGTCTCAGTCGAGGCAGCTGTAGCGCGCATGAAGCGAATGTGGAATTCGGAGTGGCAACAAGAGTAGCTGTATGGCGATCCGGTTTACGGACCTGTTAGGTATTTGATTCATCGGTCCCACTCTCATTCGTTGCCTTGTGGGAGATCAGTTGAAGAACATCCTTCGTAAGGTAAATCGTGCTTCGTGCTTCATCCTGGCTTGGAAGCACGATATTTCCGTGGATTGCCATATTCCGATGTACAGCGATCACTTCCATGCGTTCTTTGATACCGGCCGGGAAGCGGTACCCTTCCTTCCGTAACTTGTTAATCATGGCGTTGAGTCCGGGAGGGTTCTGCTCTTCTGATGGATGCTTGCCGAATTGCTTTGCGTACAAGGACGCAAGGACTGTCTCAATCGTGCGGCCGCACATGCCAATGGCTGCCATGGAGCAATTCCGTTCAAAACACCTCAAAGCTTCCTCGTACGCGAAATTGACAAGCCGCGTGACGTCCTCGGGAAGCAGGCCACTCGGGAATTCATGCGCCATCTTGGCTCGTGTTTCGTCTCGCGAGCCGAGATGGTCCAGCCGGCAATCCTGCCCTGGGATTGAACGATCCAGACGAAAGGTTATGACGTAATCAGGAAAGGGAAAGTCAACCGTTCCGCATGGAACTGCTAGCAGTTGCGTATTCATCAACTGCATCGCTCCCGGAGAGAGGCTTACGAAGAGATGGGTTTTGTTTGTCATGATCGCACCTCAGAATCGAGTTCAAACATGGGGGTCCAGTAATGAGATAGTTCAGCGTCCGAACTTCACCTGTTTAAGGGTTTGGCTGCGACTTTCGCTTCCGCCAATAGCCGGGGGATCGGCTATGGTGGGCGACAGCCAGTACACGAATTTCTTCTGTGGCGATCATATAGACGATGGCGTAGGGGAAGTGCCTCATATTCAATCGCCGCTTCCCGTAGAGCCACAGTGCTCCAAGCAGCGGACGCTGCATCAGCAGTTGAACCGCGCGCTCAAACTCGGCAAGAAGTGATTGCGAAAGAGCAGGTCCGGCTCGCTCCCTGTAATATTCAGCCGCTTCCCGAAGGTCCGATTCCGCCTCAGGGTGCAGCGAATACTTCATTGAAATTCGGCCCGCAAGCGGGAGAGAGTTTCAGCGCCGGGGAGCAGCGGCACCGTTCCACGCTCTATCTCTCCCTGGCGTCTTTCAACTTCTTCCGCCCAAGCGTTTTCAACATCTGGTTCAACGTCAAGACTGGCGATGAGCTTCTCCACCAGGCGAGCTCGTTGGACAGCAGGCAGGCCAAGCACTTCGGCCTCAAGTTCTTCAACGGTGGCGGACATGTCTTTCTCCCGATAGAGTCGTCATATGGTCGCAGGGTGCCATAAGATAACGCGCGCAGGCAACTTGCCAATGCCGGAGGGTGGTTCACTCGCCTTCGTCGAGCGCCATCAGCCCGGCGTTGCCGCCGGCGGCGGTGGTATCGACACTGAGCGTGCGCTCGCTGGCAAAGCGATAGAGATAATGCGGGCCGCCGGCCTTCGGACCGGTGCCCGAGAGTCCCTCACCGCCGAAGGGCTGCACGCCGACGACGGCGCCGATGATGTTGCGGTTCACATAGGTGTTGCCGACGTGCAGGCGGTCGGTGATGCGCTTGATGGTTTCGTCGATGCGGCTGTGGATGCCCAGCGTCAGGCCGTAGCCGGTATTGGCGATGGCCACGCAGACCTGGTCGAGGTCTTCGGCACGCCAGCGCACGACATGCAGGATCGGCCCGAAGACTTCCCGTTCGAGGCGGGCGATACTGTCGATCTCGTAGGCACGCGGTGCGAAGAAGGTGCCGTGCCGGGTGGCTTCCTCGTCGAGTGGGCAGGTGAAAATCGGCGTCGCAAAGCTGTCGAGCCAGCGTGCGTGTGCCACCAGGAGCGCACGCGCCGCTTCGTCGATCACCGGGCCGACATCGGTGGCGATGTCGGCCGGGTTGCCGATGCACAATTCCTGCATGGCGCCGGCGAGCAATTCGCAGACGCGGTCGGCGATGTCGGCCTGGATATACAGGACGCGCAGCGCCGAGCAGCGCTGCCCGGCCGAGTTGAAAGCCGAGGCGACGACGTCGCGGACGATCTGTTCAGGCAATGCCGACGAATCGGCGATCAGCGTGTTCTGGCCGCCGGTTTCGGCGATCAGCGGCACCAGCGGGCCGTCCTTGCCGGCCAGCGTCTGGGCGATCAGGCGCGCGACCTCGGTCGATCCGGTAAAAGCGACGCCGGCGCATGCGCGGTCGGCGACCAGCGCGGCGCCGATGCGTCCGTCACCGGGCAGGAAGTTGAGCGCGCCAGCCGGGATGCCGGCGATATGCAGCAGTTCGACGGCCAGTGCGGCGACCAGCGGTGTCTGCTCGGCCGGTTTGGCGACGACGGTGTTGCCGGCGGCCAGCGCCGCGGCGATCTGGCCGACGAAAATCGCCAGCGGGAAATTCCACGGGCTGATGCAGACGAAGACGCCGCGGCCGTGCAAGGAGAGGCTGTTCTGCTCGCCCGTCGGGCCGGGCAGCGGGATCGGCCCGGAAAACTTCTCGCGGGCCTGTGCCGCGTAGTAGCGGCAGAAATCGATCGCTTCACGCACTTCCGAGACGGCGTCGGCCTGCGTGCGGCCGCCTTCGCGAACGATCAGGGCGACCAGTTCCGGCAGGCGTCCCTGCAGCAGATCGGCGGCGCGGTCGAGGAGTGACGCGCGCGCGCTGGCGGGCGTGCCTTCCCAGGCCGGAAAAGCCGCCTGCGCGGCAGCAAAGGCTTCACCGACGTCGGCGACGCTGGCCTCGATCACGCGCCCGACGCCGTCGCGCTGGTCGGCCGGCGAATGCACGACCTTGCTGTCGCCGCTGCGCTGCCGGCCATCGATCAGCGGCGCGGCGGTGTAGCTGACGCGCAGGCTCTGTTCGATGCTGCTGCGCAGGTCTTCGAGAGTGGCTTTGTCGTTCATGTCCAGTCCTTCACTATTGATGCGTTCAGCGCCGAAGAGGTCGCGCGGCAAGGGAATGCGTGTCTGGCGCTTGACGGCCAGGGCGGCGGTCCTTTCAACGGGGTCATTGAGCAGCGCGTCGATCGGCAGGCTGGCGTCGGCGATGCGGTTCACAAAAGACGAGTTGGCGCCGTTCTCGAGCAGGCGGCGCACCAGGTACGCCAGCAGGTCTTCGTGGCTGCCGACCGGGGCATAGACGCGACAGGCGCGTCCCAGCTGGTCCCCGCCGACGATCTGGTCGTAGAGTTCTTCGCCCATGCCGTGCAGGCGCTGGTATTCCCATTCGTCGCTGCCGCCGGCACTGATCGCAATCTCGGCGACGGCCGCCAGGGTGTGTGCGTTGTGCGTGGCGAAGGCCGGGTAGAAGGCCTCCGGGTGGGCGAACAGGCGTCGGGCACAGGCCAGATACGAGAGGTCGCTCGACGCCTTGCGGGTGAATACCGGGTAATCGCGCAAGCCACGCTCCTGCGCGAGCTTGATCTCGGCGTCCCAGTAAGCACCCTTGCACAGGCGAACCATCAGACGTCGGTCGGCGCGGTGGGCCAGGTCGGTGAGCCAGTCGATGAGCGGCAGCGCACGCTTCTGGTAGGCCTGGACGGCCAGCCCGAGGCCATTCCAGCCGGCCAGTTCGGCGTCGGTGGCGAGTGCTTCGATCAGGTCGAGCGACATTTCCAGACGATCGACTTCTTCGGCGTCGATCGTGAAGCCGATGTTGCGCGCCTTGGCACGGAGCGCGAGTTCCTTGACGACCGGCCACAATTCGTGGCGAACGCGACCCTCGTTGGCGACTTCGTAACGCGGATGCAGCGCCGAGAGCTTGATCGAGATCGACGGCGCTTCGTATGCCGGGCGGCCGGCGGCGGCGTCGCCAATCGCCCGGATCGCCGCGCGGTAGGACTCGAAGTAACGCAGCGCGTCGGCGCTGCTGCGCGCCGATTCTCCGAGCATGTCGTAGGAGTGGCGGTAGCCGGCTTTTTCGGCGTTGCGGGCGCGCTCCAGCGCTTCATGAATGTTGCGGCCCATCACGAACTGCTTGCCGAGAATGCGCATGGCGGTAATCACCGCCTGCCGGATCACCGGTTCGCCGGTGCGCGCGACGAGGCGCTTGAGGGTGCCGCGCAGATTGCGGTCCTCGTTGTCGAGATTGACGATGCGGCCAGTGAGCATCAGCGCCCAGGTGCCGGCATTGACGAAAGTACTGTGCGAGGTGCCGAGCCGCTTCTCCCACTCGGTACTGCCGATCTTGTCGCGAATCAGACGATCGACGGTCGCCGCATCGGGGATGCGCAGCAGCGCTTCGGCGAGGCACATCAGCACCACGCCTTCGCGCGACGAGAGGTCGTAGGTGGTCAGGAAGGCATCGATGCCTCCGCTTTTGAGGCGACTGTCGCGCACCGTCTGCACCAGTGGCGTTGCCCGTTCACGAATGCCCTGCTGTTCGGAAGGGGTGAAGCGCGCCAGAGGGATCAGTTGCTCGATGACCTGGGCTTCGTCGATACGGTGATATTCGCGCAGACGCTGGCGGAGTAGGTGGGTAGTGGCGCGCATGCTGTCTTCCGGTCGGTTTGGCGTCGACACCAGGTGTCGCGCGGGGTTGTCGAAACGTCCGCCGACGGGGGCGGACGCTTGCCGGTGGCCTGCCGGTGCTGCAGGATTACTTCTTCACGTAGTCGTACTTGCCATCCTTCCACTGGTAGACGACAAAGGCCGGCGCCGAACTGTTTCCCTTGGCGTCGAACGACAGCTTGCCAATGACGGTGTCGAAGCTGCCGCTGCGCAGCGTTTTCTCGATGTCGGCATACTTGGTGCTCTTGGCCCTGGTCGCGGCCTGGTCGAAGAGCTGGAAAGCGGCGTAGGCGTAGAGGACGTAGCCTTCCGGTTCGATCTTGGCGTCGTGGAACTTCTTGACCACGGCGGCGGCGCTCGGGTTCTTGCGCGCGTCCGGACCGAAGGTAAACAGGACGTTGTTGGCCTCGGGGCCGGCGGCGGTCGCGAGTTCGGTGTTGGACATGGTGTCACCGCCCATCACCGTCAGTTTCAGGCCGGCCTGTTGCGCCTGCCGCAGAATCAGCGCCACTTCGGTGTGATAACCGCCGTAGGAGATGACTTCGACGCCGGCGGATTTGAGCTTGCTGACCAGCCCGGAATAGTCCTTTTCACCGGCGGTGATCGATTCGCGCAGGGCCGGCTTGACGCCCTTGGCTTCCATCGCCTTGGCGACTTCGTCGGCGAGGCCCTTGCCGTAGGCACTCTTGTCGTCAACCACGGCGATCTTCTTGCCCTTGAACTTCTCGGCGAGGTAGGCCCCGGCCACCTGGCCCTGCTGGTCGTCCCGACCCGCAATGGCGAAAATGTTCTTGAGGCCGCGGTCGGTGACCTTGGGGTTGGTCGACACGGTGACCACCGGGATGTTGGCCTCGACGTACACTTCGGACGCCGGGATCGTCGATGACGAGCACCAGTGGCCATGCATGAAGATGATCTTCTTGTTCACCATCTGGTTGGCGACGGCGACGGCCTGTTTCGGATCACAGGCGTCGTCGCCGATTTCCAGCTTCAGTTTCTCACCGACGACGCCGCCCTTGGCGTTGATGTCGGTGATCGCCATCTCGGCGCCCTTCCGGATCTGGTCACCCGCCGAGGCGTACTGACCGGTCATCGGTCCGGCGATGGCCACCAGGTGATCGGCGTAGACATTGCTGACCGCGAGGGAGAGCAGGCTGCAGCCGGCCGCCAGGATCTGTTTGTTCATTTGTTTCCTCCTTTGCTACGTTGGTCTGTAAGGTAACTGACAAGTGACGCACCCGCATCGAGCACATGCGCCCGAGTGAGTTCTGCCGCCGCGTCGGGATCCCGGCGGACGAATGCGTCGAGGATTTCGGCGTGTTCGCGCAGGGTATTGGGCATTCCGGTGGTCATCGACAAGAGCGCGCGCACGTAACGCTCGACCTTGTTGTACAGCGAACGGATTTCGGCGACCAGGATCGGTCTTCCGGCGGCCGTGTAGAGCGTCGAATGAAACAGCCAGTTCAGCTCGCCCCAGCGAGCGGCGTCGCCGGCCTGGTCGAATTCGTCGAGATGCCGGCGTGCCTGTTCGATCGCCTGGTCGCTGATCAGCGGCGCCGAGAGGCGCGCCGCGCGTGCTTCGAGCATCGCCCGGATTTCCATGTACTCGTCGATCTCGGCCGACGACAGCGAGGCCACCACGGCGCCGCGGTTGCGCAGGAAGGTCACCAGGCCTTTGGCTTCGAGGTGCTTGAGTGCTTCGCGAACGGGGATCTTGCTGACGTGGAAATGCATCGCGATCTCGTCCTGGCGAAGCAACTCTCCAGCCGGCAGCAAGCCGTCGACAATCGCCTTCTTGAGCGTCTGCGCGACGTGATCCGACGCGCTGAGGCGTGGCATTTTCTGGGCAGCGACAAGTTCCAGGAGCGATGGCATGCGCGAGCGTGAAAACTCCGAAGATCGTATACGATATAACCTTGAGGCAGCGACCATACAGACAGATTTGGTGCATGGCAAGCTGCAGTGCAGCAATCCGTCACGGCCCTTGCAGAAGGCGGACCACGCTACTCGCCGAATTCTCTCCTCACCAGGGCGAGGAGCGGCCTGTTCCTGTAGAATCGTCCCATGAATACTCTCAGCTGCCCCTCGCGCAGCAGCGCACCCCGGAATCTCTTTTCGTACCGCAAATACTGGGCCAGCCGCTTCGGCACCGCACCCTATCTACCGATGTCGCGTGCCGAAATGGACCTCCTCGGCTGGGATTCCTGCGACATCATCCTCGTCACCGGCGACGCCTACATCGATCACCCGAGTTTCGGCATGGCGCTGATCGGGCGTCTGCTCGAGGCGCAGGGTTTTCGTGTCGGCATCATCAGTCAACCCGACTGGTTGTCGGCAAAGGCTTTCCGGGCGCTCGGCAAGCCGAATCTGTTCTTCGGCGTCACCGCCGGCAACATGGATTCGATGGTCAATCGCTACACCGCCGATCGCAAGCCACGCTCCGACGACGCTTATACCCCGAACGGTGAAGCGAACAAGCGGCCCGATCATGCCGTCGTCGTCTATGCGCAGCGCTGTCGCGAAGCCTTTCCCGGCAGCAACGTAGTGATCGGCTCGATCGAAGCCAGCCTGCGCCGCATTGCCCATTATGATTACTGGTCGGACAAGGTGCGTCGCTCGGTGCTGCCGGATTCGAAAGCCGATCTGCTGATTTTCGGCAGCGCCGAGCGGGCGATCGTCGAACTCGCGCACCGTCTCGCGGCCGGCGAGCCCATCGCCACGATCCGCGATTTGCGTGGCACTGCGTTCATGGTCCCGCGCGGCTGGCTGCCCGCCGCCGGCTGGGCCGAGATCGATGCGAGCGAGGTCGATACACCGGGCCTGCTGGTTCGCCACGCCGACCCGTACGCAATGACCCCGGAGGCTGGCAAGGAAGCCGCCTGTGCGTCCCGGCCGGCTTTGTCGGAGAGTCGCTCTGGAGCAGCCCGGACGCAGGTGATCCAGATGCAGTTCCAGTCGCACCTGCGCATGCCGAAGCTCGATCGGACGCGCACAGCGATTCGCCTGCCGTCTTACGAAGAGGTCGCCGCCGACCCGGTGCTCTACGCACATGCCTCGCGCACCTTCCATGTCGAATCGAACCCCGGCAATGCGCGCGCGCTGATCCAGGCGCATGGCGAGCGCGATGTCTGGCTCAACCCGCCGCCGATTCCGCTGTCGACAGCGGAAATGGACGGCGTCTTCGCCTCGCCATTCCAGCGCCGGCCGCATCCCTGCTATGGCGATGCGAAGATTCCGGCCTTCGAGATGATCCGCTTTTCGATCAACATCATGCGCGGCTGCTTCGGCGGCTGCACCTTCTGCTCGATCACCGAACACGAGGGCCGCATCATCCAGAGCCGCTCCGAGCAATCGATCCTGCATGAGATCGAGGAAATTCGCGACAAGACGCCGGGTTTCACCGGCATCATCTCCGACCTCGGCGGGCCGACCGCCAACATGTACCGCCTGGCGTGCAAGGACCCGAAGATCGAATCGGCGTGCCGCCGCCTGTCGTGCGTCTACCCCGGCATCTGCGAGAACCTCGACACCGACCACACGCCGCTGCTGCAGCTCTACCGCAAGGCGCGGGCGCTGCCGGGGGTGAAGAAGGTGCTGATCAGCTCCGGCCTGCGCTACGACCTTGCGCTGCGCGACCCGCAGTATGTGAAGGAACTGGTCAGCCACCATGTCGGCGGCTACCTCAAGATTGCCCCCGAGCACACCGAAGACGGGCCGCTGGCGCACATGATGAAGCCCGGAATGAGTTCCTACGAGCAGTTCAGAATCCTGTTCGAGAAGTTTTCGAAGGAGGCCGGCAAGGAGCAATATCTGATCCCGTATTTCATCGCCGCGCATCCGGGCACCACCGACCAGGACATGCTCAACCTGGCATTGTGGTTGAAGCGTAACCATTTCCGCCTCGATCAGGTACAGACCTTCCTGCCGACGCCGTTGGCGATTGCCACCGCCATGTATCACAGCCGCAAGAACCCGCTGAAGAAGGTCGGCCGCGATTCCGATCTCGTCGAAACCGTCCGTGGTGCCCGACAGCGCCGCCTGCACAAGGCTTTCCTGCGCTATCACGACCCCGAAAACTGGCCACTGCTGCGCGAAGCCTTGAAGCAGATGGGACGCGCCGACCTGATCGGCAACGGCAGGAAGCAACTGATTCCGTTTTTTCAACCGGCGGGGACCGGGTTGCGGGGCGCACCGCCCGAACGCGTACAGACCGCTGGGCGTGCGGCCGTACCGGCAAGAGTCGTTGCGGCAAATGCAGCACGCACGAAGTGCTGATTGCTACGCTCGCGAAGCTGAACTGTTGATCATTGATGGCCGGTTGCCGTGATCGTCCGGCTCGCTCGCGACTGCCAAGTCCTGTACATGAGGATGCTTTTGCCGTAGAATCCAAGACTTGTTTTCCGGCGAGTCAGGCTTTGTGAAGTCTGCCGGGGCGTACAGGTCTGGGGTTCGAGTGCGTGTCTCGTTATCCGGCGGCGCAAGCCGCCGTTTCAGTTTAACAGCCTCCGCAATGAGTGGTCCATGTCGCACCTGATGAATACCTATTCCCGCTTGCCGGTCGCCTTCAGCCATGGCCAAGGCAGCTGGCTGACTGATGACGACGGCAAGGTCTACCTCGATGCCCTGTCTGGGATTGCCGTCAACACTCTGGGGCACAATCATCCGGCGCTGGTTGCGGCGATCGCTGCGCAGGCCGGGCGTTTGCTGCACTCGTCGAATCTCTACCGTATTCCGCAGCAGGAGCAACTCGCCGACAAGCTGGCTGCGCTGTCGGGGATGGACGAGATATTTTTCTGCAATTCGGGTTGTGAAGCCAACGAGGCGGCGATCAAGCTGGCGCGCCTGTATGGTCATCAGCAGGGCGTTGCCGATCCGGCGACGATCGTCATGGAGCGGGCTTTCCACGGCCGCACCATGGCAACCCTTTCGGCGACCGGCAACCGCAAGGCGCAGGCGGGTTTTGAGCCGCTGGTGTCGGGCTTCGTGCGGGTTCCCTACAACGATCTCGAAGCGATTCGGGCAATTGCCCGGTACAACAAGAACATCGTCGCGGTGATGCTGGAAATCGTCCAGGGTGAGGGCGGCATCAACTCCGCCGACATCGATTTTCAGCGAGGTTTGCGGGCGCTCTGCGACGATCGGCAATGGCTGTTGATCTGCGACGAGGTGCAGTGCGGCATGGGTCGTACCGGGCACTGGTTCGCGTTTCAGCACGCGGGCATTACTCCGGATGTGGTGACCCTGGCCAAGGGCCTCGGCGGCGGTGTGCCGATCGGTGCCTGTCTGGTCGCCGGGCGGGCGAGTGGTCTGTTCCAGCAGGGTAATCACGGTTCGACCTTCGGCGGCAATCAGTTGGCGACCACCGCCGCCTTGACGACCATCGAAGTCATCGAGCGAGAGGGGCTGATCGACCGTGCGCTTGCCGTCGGCACGGCCATCCGCGAAGATCTGGCGCAGGCGCTGGCCGGCTGCAAAGGTTTGGTGACGATCCGCGGCCAGGGGCTGATGATCGGTATCGAGCTTGATCGCCCCTGCGGCGAACTGGTGGTGCGTGGCCTGGACGCCGGCCTGTTGATCAACGTCACTGCCGACAAGGTGGTGCGTCTGTTGCCACCACTGAACTTCAGTATCGATGAAGCGCGTGAGCTGGTATCGCGTCTGGCAAGACTGATTCGCGATTTCCTCGAAACTCCCTAGAGACTTCCATGCACAGCGTAAAACACTTTCTTCAGTTCAAGGACTTCACGCGTGCGGAGTTTGATCATCTCATGGAGCGCGCGCGCTGGATCAAGGCCGAGTTCAAGGCTTATCGCAAGTACTGGCCGCTCAGCGATCGCACCCTGGTGATGATTTTCGAGAAGGCCAGCACCCGCACCCGCCTGTCGTTCGAAGCCGGCATGCAGCAACTCGGCGGCTCGGCAATCTACCTCAATAGCCGCGACTCGCAGTTGCAGCGCGGCGAGTCGATCGAAGACGCGGCGCAGGTGATCTCGCGCATGAGCGACGTAGTGATGATCAGAACCTTCGAGCAGGCGATCATCCAGCGCTTTGCCGACCACTCGCGGGTACCGGTGATCAATGGCCTGACCAACGAGTATCATCCTTGTCAGATTCTGGCCGACATTTTCACCTTCGTCGAGCATCGTGGTCCGATTCAGGGGAAAACCATCGCCTGGATCGGCGATTCGAACAATGTCTGCAATACCTGGCTGCAGGCCGCCGAGGTGCTCGATTTCAAGGTGCAGGTGTCTACTCCGCCGGGCTACGAAGTGGCTGCCGACCGGGCTGGCCTGCATGGCAACGATCACTTCGAACAGTTCGCCGATCCGATGGACGCCGCGCGCCTGGCCGATCTGGTGACCACCGATGTATGGACCTCGATGGGTTTCGAGGCCGAGAACGAAGCGCGTCGGCGTGCCTTCGCCGCCTGGCAGGTCGATACCGAGATGATGCGCGTCGCGCGTCCCGAGGCGCTGTTCATGCACTGTCTGCCGGTACATCGCGGTGAGGAGGTCGCGGCGGCAGTCATCGATGGGCCACGCAGCGTCGTCTGGGACGAGGCCGAGAACCGCATGCATACGCAGAAGGCGTTGCTGGAGTATCTGGTGCTGGGCGGCGCTTCGCAAACCAATTCAAGCAGGGAGCAGTGATGAGCGACATCAGGAAAGCCGTTCTCGCCTATTCGGGCGGACTCGACACTTCAGTGATCCTGAAGTGGTTGCAGGATACCTATCGCTGCGAGGTGGTGACTTTCACTGCCGACCTCGGTCAGGGCGAGGAACTGGAAGCGGCGCGTCCGAAAGCGCTGAAGTTCGGCATCGCACCGGAAAATATCTACATCGAGGACCTGCGCGAGGAGTTCGTTCGTGACTACGTCTTTCCGATGTTCCGCGCCAACACCGTGTACGAGGGCGAGTATCTGCTCGGCACCTCGATCGCACGACCGTTGATCGCCAAACGGATGATCGAAATTGCCAACCTGACCGGCGCCGAAGCGGTGGCGCACGGGGCGACCGGCAAGGGCAACGACCAGGTCCGCTTCGAACTGGGCGCCTACGCGCTGCGCCCGGACATCCGGATCATCGCGCCGTGGCGCGAGTGGGATCTGCTGTCACGCGAGAAACTGCTGGCCTATGCCGAGCGCCATGACATACCGGTCGAAATGAAGCACCGGCAGGGCGGTTCGCCGTATTCGATGGACGCCAACCTGCTGCACATCAGCTACGAAGGCCGCCATCTCGAAGATCCGGCAGCCGAAGCCGAGGAATCGATGTGGCGCTGGACGGTGTCGCCAGAAGCGGCGCCCGACGCAGCCGAGTATCTCGATCTCGAATTCGAGAAGGGCGACCTGGTGGCGATCAACGGCCGGCGCATGCCGGCGGATGCGCTGCTGGCGCTACTCAACCAGCTCGGTGGCAAGCACGGCATCGGCCGCATCGACCTGGTCGAGAACCGTTACGTCGGCATGAAGTCGCGCGGCTGCTACGAAACTCCCGGTGGCACGATTCTGCTGCCGGCACACCGGGCGATCGAATCGATCACCCTCGACCGCGAAGTCGCACATCTCAAGGATGACCTGATGCCGCGCTACGCCAGCCTGATCTACAACGGCTACTGGTGGAGTCCGGAGCGGCTGGCGCTGCAGACGCTGATCGATCATACGCAGCAGTCGGTGAATGGCTGGGTGCGGGTCAAGCTCTACAAGGGCAATGTCATCGTCGTCGGTCGCGATTCGAAGACCGATTCGCTGTTTGATTCGACGATCGCCACCTTCGAGGACGACGCCGGTGCCTACGACCAGAAGGATGCGGGTGGTTTCATCAAGTTGAACGCATTGCGCATGCGCATTGCCGCCAATCTGGCGAGTCGCAAGAGATGATCAGGAGATAAACCGTCATGTTCGGGCTGACGGAAGAGCAGATTTCGGATTTTGGCATGACCTTCGGGGTCGGGGCATTCATGCTCTTCATGCTCTTCATCATTGGCGAGATTGCCTGGAAAGCCAAGGCCGGCAGGACCGGAACGATCGTGTTGTTTTTCGTGCTGTCCTTCGGTATGGTCGGCTTCATTGCCAAAACGATCCTGGAAAAACTCTGGAAAATGTGAATGGACAGATTGACCGCGGCCTTGCCTTTCACCATGTTTGCCACTGCGGAACCTGGATGCGCCGCGGCTCGCGCCTGTTGCTACCGATCTTCCCGACAAACTCTCCACTGGATGCCCAATGCCTTCATTCGATTTTTCTTCAGAAGCCGACATGGCTGCACTGCACAATGCGATAGACGTGACCAAGCGGGCGATCGACAATCGTTACGACTTCAAGGGGACCAGTGCCCAGGTGGAGTTGAACGAGAAAGACAGGCTCATCACCCTCTACGGCGATTCCGATTTCCAGCTCGGCCAGATCAAGGACCTGCTCTTTCCGGCGATGGAGAAGAAGGAGAAGGAAAGTACCAAGCGCCTCGAAGATCAGCCGGTGCAGCGCGTCTCCGGCAACAAGGTCAAGCAGGAACTGAAGATCAGGATCGGCATCGAGTCGGAACTGGCGAAAAAGATCGTCAAGTTGATCAAGGATTCCAGAATCAAGGTGCAGGCCTCGATCCAGGGCGACGCAGTGCGTGTCAGCGGCGCCAAGCGTGATGAGCTGCAAGCCTGCATCGCCATGGTCACCAAGGCGATCAGCGATTTTCCGATCAAGTACGGCAATTTTCGCGACTGATCTTGAAAACATGTTTGACCAGTTCGCCTCACCTCCTGATGTGGCACCGCAGTAGCACTGGCTGCCGGCAGGGCGCGCATGCTGAATAAGCCGGTCGACGACCCGGATACCCCGGACAAGACTGATCCCGGCGTGCTCTCGTGGACCGAAGAGTTGCGTCGGGTGGCCGTGGCGGTCAGCAAGAAGGATCGCAATCCCGCCAGCAGTCGCCAGCAGATCTTCTACGTTCTGCACTGGACGCCGGATGCGCGCGGCTTCGGGGTCACCGTACGCAAGGGCCGCGATCCCGAGGGTGCGGACGAACTGTGGAGCATCGATCGCGCACTCAGCAAGCCACCGCGTTTCGTCAGTGACGACGATCGTCCGATTCTCCGCCTGTTGTGGGCCGATCGTTCCTTCGACACCGGTTTGCGGGCCTTCGGCCTGACGCCCCGGCACGGCGGCGAGGCGCTGCAACTGATGGCAGAGACCGGTCGGTTGTGCCGCGAGGATGACTTTTCGCCCTTGCTGCTGGCGGCGGCGCGTCCGGCTACGGTTGGCTGGCGAGCGAGCGGCGATGGGCGCCAGCTGCCGGTGTTGATGCCCGAACCCGCAGCCAGCCTGGTCGTTCCCTTGCAGGCTCCGTGGTACGTCGATCTCGAAAAGCACCAGCTCGGCCCGCTGCAGGTGCGTGGCAATCCGGCGGTCGTCGCGCGCCTGTTCTCGCTGCCGCCGCTGTCGGCGACGGCGGTGGCACTGGTTGGCGAAGCGCTCGCCGAATCGTCGCTGGAGTTGCCGAGCGACCCCGAACAGGCCAGCGTCAGCATGCGCAGCATCGTTGCCGAGCCGCTGCCGGTGTTGCGTCTGCAGACCCTGAAGACGCATGGCAACCGCAGCTGGCGTGAATACCCTGCGAACTACGGGGGAGGGCTTTTCGATGTCGCCCTGCCGGTTTTTCGCTATGCCGATGTCGAGGTAATCCCCGATGACGCGCGCGATTTCACGATGCTGGCCAGCGGGGAAACGGTCCAGGTCGAGCGTCGGCGAGCTCTCGAAGAGCAGTGGATGGACGAGTTGGCCGACTCCGGCCTCGAGAAAGTCGCGGGCTACGTGCTGCACACCTTTGGACGGCCGCCGGAAAATGCCTATGGCCTCGCTGAGGAGGGTATGTGGCCTCTCTTCATGCGCGATGAACTGGCGGGTCTGCGCGCAGCCGGCTGGCAGGTCGAGTTCGCCGAGGATTTTCGCCATCGTCTGCTCGATGTCGAGGCCTGGGACGCGGATCTCGTCGAAGCGGAGGGCGGCTGGTTCGACCTCGACATGGGCATCATCGTCGAAGGCGAACGTCTGCCGCTGGCACCGCTGCTCGCCGCCCTGTTCCGGCGTGACGCACGCTGGCTCGACGCCGGTCTGCTGGCGCAAATCGCCGACCAGGAGATGATCGAACTGGTGACGCCGGGCAGCCTGCGCGTGTGTGCGCCGGCCTGGCGTCTGAAGCCGCTGGCAGCGACGCTGATCGATCTCTTCGACAACTTTCCCGGAGGCAACAGCCTGCGTCTGTCGCGCTTCGACGCGCCGCGCCTGGCGGAACTCAACGACAGCAGTCGTTGGCAGTTCAAGGGACAGGGTGATGTGCTGGCGCTCGCCGAGCAGTTGACGGCCGCACAGGGAATCGGCCACATCGATCCGCCTGCCGGATTGGGGCTGGAACTGCGTCACTACCAGACCGAAGGTCTGGCCTGGTTGCAATTCCTGCGCGAACAGAATCTCGCGGGAATCCTCGCCGACGACATGGGTCTCGGCAAGACGGCCCAGACCTTGGCGCACCTGCTGCTCGAAAAGGAATCCGGACGGCTCGATCATCCGGCGCTGATCGTCCTGCCGACTTCGCTGATTTTCAACTGGAAGAACGAGGCGGCGCGTTTTGCACCGGGTCTGTCGATCCTGTCGCTGCACGGCCCCGAGCGCAAGAGCCGTTTTGCCGAAATCACGCGGCACGACGTGGTGCTGACCACCTACCCGCTGCTCTGGCGCGATGCCGCGGAGCTGACTCGGCACCGCTATCATCTGCTGATTCTCGACGAGGCGCAGACGGTCAAGAACGCGCGCAGCCAGGGTGCCGAAGTGGTGCGCAAGATCGTCGCCCGGCATCGTCTGTGCCTGACCGGCACCCCCCTGGAAAATCACCTGGGTGAGCTGTGGAGTCAGTTCGACTTCCTGTTGCCCGGGTTTCTCGGTAACAACCAGACCTTTACCAAGTACTGGCGGACGCCGATCGAAAAACAGGGGGATACCCAGCGCCGTGACCTGCTCGCGCGCCGGGTTCGCCCATTCATCCTGCGTCGCAAGAAAGAAGAGGTGGCGCGCGAGTTGCCACTGAAAACGATCATCGTGCGCAAGGTCGAACTGGTCGGCAGCCAGCGCGATCTCTACGAGACCGTGCGCGTCGCGATGGACGAGAAGGTTCGCGAGGAAATTGCCAGCAAGGGCTTCAACCGCAGCCAGATCGTCATCCTCGACGCGCTGCTGAAGCTGCGCCAGGTGTGCTGCGACCCGCGTCTGGTCAAGGCCAAGGCCGCCCAGAAAATCAAGGAGCGGGCCAAACTTGATCTGTTGATGACGATGTTGCCGGAGCAGGTCGAGGAAGGTCGGCGCATCCTGCTGTTCTCGCAGTTCACCAGCATGCTGGCACTGATTGAAAAGGAATTGAAGCTGGTCGGCCTCGACTATGTGATTCTCACCGGCGATACCCGCGACCGCGAGGAGCAGGTGCGCCGCTTCCAGGCCGGCGAAGTGCCGATCTTCCTGATCAGCCTGCGCGCGGGTGGTGTCGGACTGAATCTGACGGCGGCCGACACGGTCATCCACTACGATCCCTGGTGGAACCCCGCAGCGGAAAACCAGGCCACCGATCGCGCGCATCGTCTGGGTCAGGACAAGCCGGTTTTCGTCTACAAGTTGATCGTTGCCGGCAGCATCGAGGAGAAGATCCTGGCCCTCCAGGAGCGCAAGGCTGAACTTGCCGAACGCATTCTCTCGGCAGACCGCGGGGTCGATGCCAAGTTCGGTCGCGACGACATTGCTGCACTGTTCGCGCCGCTGCCGAACTGAACTGCCGACGGGAGGGATGGACCATGATCGATTGCCAGAAAGGGCAGACTGGTTTCCGGACACACTGGCGGGCACGATCGACGATCACCCGGCGAGCACCCGGCATGGCAAGGCTGGACAAGGGGCAGCCATGAACCGCGAGAGCGTTCTGCTGACCGATCTGTATCAACTCACCATGCTGCAGGCCTATTACGAGCGCGGCATGAACGAGGTGGCGGTATTCGAATTCTTTGTTCGCAAGCTGCCGGAGGAGCGCAATTTCCTGATTGCCGCAGGACTTGAGCAAGTTCTCGAGTATCTTGAGCAGGCTTGTTTTGCGGCCGATGAATTGCAGTGGCTACAGCACTGCGGTCGTTTCCGGGGCGATTTCGTCGGTTCGCTGGCCGATTGGCGCTTCTCCGGCGATGTTGATGCCTTGCCCGAGGGTACGCTGGTATTTCCCGATGAACCCTTGTTGCGCATCATAGCGCCGATGCGCGAGGCGCAACTGGTCGAGACGCGGATCATCAACCTGCTGCAGTTCCAGAGCATGGTCGCAGCGAAGGCTGCCCGTTGCGTGCTCGCCGCCGCGGGCCGGACGCTGGTAGACTTCGGTTTGCGGCGCGCACATGGCGCCGAGGCCGGTCTGCTTTCGGCGCGTGCGAGTTATCTTGCCGGCTTCACTGGTACGGCGACGGTGCTCGCCGGCATGCGCTGGGGAATTCCGCTCTTCGGGACGATGGCGCATTCGTATATCCAGGCGCATGCCAGCGAAACGCAGGCCTTCGAAAATTTTGCCCGTTCGCAGCCCGGCGGCACGACGCTCTTGATCGACACCTATGACACGGAAGAGGCGGCACGCAAGCTGGTGGCGCTGATGCCAAAACTGGCTGCTCCGAGCATCCAGGCCGTGCGCCTCGACAGCGGTGATCTGGGTGAGCACGCAAGACGCGTGCGCGCGATCCTCGATGCTGGTGGGCTATCGGAGGTGCGAATTTTTGCCAGCGGCAATCTCGATGAATACCGGATTCGCGATCTCTTGCAAAGTGGCGCGCCGATCGACGGCTTTGGCGTCGGAACGCGCATGAATACCTCCGCCGACAAACCCTATCTCGATTGCGCCTACAAGCTGCAGGAATATGCCGGTTCGCCGCGTCGCAAACGCTCGGAAGGCAAGGCCACCTGGCCCGGGCGCAAACAGATCCGGCGAGCGTACGGGGCGGATGGCAGGATGTCCGGAGACCTGCTGACGGTCGCCAGCAACAGCCACGAGCAGGACGATCTGCTGATCCCGGCCATGCGGCAGGGGCGGAGAGTCAAGCAATCGCCTGCTCTTGCGGACATCCGCGCGCGCGTGTGCGACGGTCTCGCCCGTTTGCCCGATCCCTTGCGCAGTCTGGATCCGGCGCCGGCGTATCCGGTAACGGTTTCGCAGGCCTTGCACTCGCTCGCGCTGGCCGCAGACCGCTCCGCCAGCAGGCAGTCCTGAGCGCAGGCAATCAGGATGAACGATCACACCTGTCTTTACGACCAGCAGCAACTGGCGAACGTGCTCGATGGCATGGCCGGTCGACTGCTGGGCTTGCTCGATGGACGCAGCGACGTGGTCCTGATCGGTATTCTCCGGCGTGGTGTGCCACTCGCCAGTTTGCTGGCCGAACGGCTGCTGCGGCTGGGAGTCCGGCCTGCCCAACGACTGCAACTGGAGGTGAAGCGTTACGGTGATGATCTCACGCTGCTCTACCCGCAAACCCTGCTCAGGGAAGATCCTGCCGAGACCGCTGCCGACCTTTCGGGAAAAACCGTGGTGGTGGTGGACGACGTGCTGTACCGCGGCCATTCGCTGCTGCGGGTGGCGCAATTCCTGGCGCTGCGAGGCGCGGCCGAGATCCGCAGCATGGTCCTGGTCGACCGTGGGGTGAGCCTGCTGCCGGTCCATGCCGATGTTACTGGGGTGCGGCTGCAGGTGGCCCCGGGCTCGATCATCGAAGTGCATGTGCCTCCCTATGAGAGCGATTTCTGCATCGAACTGGTCAGGCCCGACGCTCCTCATGACCCTTAATGTGAAAGTCGCGTCAGCGACTCACGAAACTCCCCTCTCCACTTGCTGGAGAGGGGTCGGGGGAGAGGGAAACGGTCATGACTTTCATGATCGGGGGTGCCTGGAAAAGTCATGACCGTTAGGCGCTCGCAGTCGGCGGGGACTCTGCCTGTTGCAATCGGTTCGCTCCTTTGGCAGGCACCTTTGGGGTATGTTAGACTGCTGCGCTCGCGGGCGGGGCCGTTGCGGCTTGCGGCAGCGCCGGCCGTCCTGATGCCTGCATCGATTGTCTGGCCAGCATTTGCGACATGCTGGCAGGATTGGCCGGAAAAGCCGGCTTTGCCGGTCGAAGACACGCAAGCCAGGCCGGGTCTCTGGCTTTTTCATTTCTTGCTGAGGTTATCATATGCCGGTTGTCACACTGCCTGACGGTTCACAAAGGGAGTTCGCAGAGTCTGTCACGGTTGCCGAGGTGGCGCAGAGCATCGGTGCCGGGCTGGCGCGCGCCGCCCTGGCGGGCAAGGTCGATGGTCGCCTGGTCGACACCTCATTCCAGATCACCACTGACGTGCAGCTTGGCATCATCACCGAGAAGGATCCCGAGGGCCTGGAGATCATCCGTCACTCGATGGCGCACCTGATGGCTTACGCGGTCAAGGAACTCTTTCCGGCGGCGCAAGTCACGATCGGTCCGGTCATCGAAGACGGTTTCTACTACGACTTCGCCTACGAGCGTCCGTTCACGCTTGACGACCTGGCGGCAATCGAGAAGCGCATGGCAGAACTCGCCAGGCGTGATCTGCCGGTGCAGCGCGAGGTCTGGCAGCGCGACGACGCCATCGCTTTCTTCCAGTCGATCGGCGAACACTACAAGGCGGAACTGATCAATGCCATTCCGCCCGGTCAGGAAGTCTCGCTCTATCGCGAGGGTGATTTTGTCGACCTCTGCCGCGGCCCGCACGTCCCTTCGACGGGCAGGTTGAAGGTGTTCAAGCTGATGAAACTGGCGGGCGCCTACTGGCGCGGTGACCATCGCAACGAGCAACTGCAGCGGATCTACGGGACGGCCTGGGCCAGGAAGGAAGATCAGGAGGCCTACCTGCACATGCTCGAGGAGGCCGAGAAACGGGACCATCGCAGGCTCGGTCGGCAACTCGACCTGTTTCATCTTCAGGACGAAGCGCCGGGAATGGTGTTCTGGCATCCAAAGGGGTGGACGATCTGGCAGGAAGTCGAACAGTATATGCGTGGCGTCTATCGGGACAATGGCTACCAGGAAGTGAAGTGTCCGCAGATTCTCGACCGTACCCTTTGGGAAAAATCCGGGCACTGGGAGAACTTCAAGGACCACATGTTCTCCACCGAGTCGGAAAAGCGCGAGTACGCGATCAAGCCGATGAACTGTCCAGGACACATCCAGATTTTCAACACCGGGCTGCGCAGTTACCGCGACCTCCCCCTGCGTTATGGTGAATTTGGTTCCTGCCATCGCAACGAGCCCTCGGGTGCGCTGCACGGAATCATGCGCGTGCGCGGCTTCACCCAGGACGATGGCCATATTTTCTGCACCGAGGATCAGATACAGGACGAAGTCACTGTCTTCAATGATCTGGTGCGCAAAGTGTATGCCGATTTCGGTTTTCACGAGGTGACGGTCAAGCTGGCATTGCGCCCGGAAAAGCGCGTCGGCTCGGATGCGGTATGGGACAAGGCTGAACTTGCCTTGCGCGCCGCACTCAAGGCCTCCGGTCTGGCGTGGGAGGAATTGCCGGGTGAGGGGGCTTTTTACGGTCCGAAGATCGAATTTCACATCAAGGACGCCATTGGGCGATCCTGGCAGTGCGGCACGATGCAGGTCGACTTCTCGATGCCGCAGCGTCTCGACGCCGAATTTGTCGGCGACGACAATTCACGCCACACGCCGGTGATGCTGCATCGCGCTATTCTGGGTTCGCTGGAGCGTTTTATCGGAATGCTCATCGAGAACTGCACGGGTGCGCTGCCTTTGTGGCTCTCACCGGTGCAGATCGTGGTCCTGAATATCTCGGAAAAGCAGGCCGATTACGCTGCGCATGTTGCAAAAACACTACGTCAGGCTGGTCTGCGTGTCGAGTGTGATTTGCGCAACGAAAAAATTACCTATAAAATACGCGAACATAGCTTGAACAAGTTGCCCTATCAAATTGTCGTCGGCGACAAGGAAGTGGCAGCCAATCTGGTAGCCGTGCGAACACGCGGGGGTCGGGATCTCGGGCAAATGTCCATCGAGGCTCTGGCCAGACAACTTCTGGATGAAGTTGCGGCGCGAAGTGGCACGGCTTAACTTTTGTCGAAACAAGGAGTGGACCCATCGCACTGCAAAAGGCGCAACGCGTTAACGAAGAAATCAACGCACCGGAAGTTCGTCTCGTCGGGGTAGATGGCGAGCAGCTGGGAGTCATGAGTGTCAGGGCGGCATTGGCACTGGCCGAGGAAGCGGGAGTCGACCTGGTCGAGATTGCCCCGATGGCACAGCCGCCGGTTTGCCGCATCGTCGATTTCGGCAAGTTCAAGTACCAGGAACAGAAGCGTCAGCACGAGCAGAAGCTCAAGCAGAAGCAGGTACAGGTGAAGGAAGTCAAGTTTCGTCCCGGTACCGACGAGAACGACTACCAGATCAAGCTGCGCAACATGATTCGCTTCCTTGATGAAGAAGACAAGGTCAAGGTGACCTTGCGCTTTCGGGGCCGGGAAATGGCGCACCAGGATATTGGCATGCGTCAGATCGAACGGATCAAGACCGATCTGCAGGAACTGGCGTTGGTTGAGCAGATGCCGAAGATGGAAGGCCGCCAGATGGTCATGGTGCTCACCCCGAGCAAGAGAAAGTAGCCACCGATTCAACCGCTTGTAGAGAAACGGTGAAACACAAGTGCTGCCGGGTCGAAAGTGCTCCCGTCGGGGGACACCCGCCAGCATGTTTATAAACAGGAGCATTCAATGCCCAAGATGAAGACCAAGAGTGGAGCGAAAAAGCGCTTCACGATCAGTTCCAGCGGCCGCATCAAGCGTTCGCATGCGTACAAGCGACACATTCTGACCAAGAAGGACACCAAGACCAAGCGCCAGTTACGCGGCGTGACCGAGGTGCATCACGCTGACAAGGCCATGGTTCGTGCCATGCTGCCTTACGCTTAGGGAGATCAAAGATGCCTCGCGTCAAACGTGGTGTAACGGCGCACGCGCGCCACAAAAAAATTCTCGACCTGGCCAAGGGGTACCGCGGTCGCCGCAAAAACGTCTACCGTGTCGCCAAACAGGCGGTCATGAAGGCCGGGCAGTATGCCTACCGCGACCGCCGGCAAAGGAAGCGTCAGTTCCGCAGCCTCTGGATTGCGCGCATCAACGCAGCAGCCAGGGAACTCGGCATGAAGTACAGCACTTTCATGAATGGTCTCAAGAAGGCGCAGATCGAGGTCGACCGCAAGGTACTGGCTGATCTGGCCGTTTTCGACAAGCCGGCTTTTGCTGCTCTGGCCGTGCAGGCCAAGGCCCAACTCGCCCCCTAGGCGGTACGAGCGTCAAGAAAGGAGGCGCAAGCCTCCTTTTTTTCGGTGAACCATGCACAACCTCGATCAAATAGTCCACGCAGCGTCGGCCGCCTTTGCGGCGACCGATGACCCTGACGCGCTTGAGCAAGTCAAGGCCAGTTACCTCGGCAAGAGCGGCGAGATCACTGGATTGCTCAAGGGATTGGCCAAACTTCCGCCGGACCAGCGCAAGACCGCTGGTGCGGCCATCAATCACGCCAAGGACGCGGTCGAAGCAGCACTCGCTGCGCGTCGCGAAGCGCTGCGGCAGATGGCGTTGCAGGCGCGTCTGGCCGAGGAAGCGCTGGACGTGACCCTGCCGGGTCGCGGACAGGCACGCGGTGGCCTGCATCCCGTGACGCGCACACTCGAACGTATCGAGGCCCTGTTTGCTTCGATCGGTTTCGAAGTCGCCGACGGCCCCGAGATCGAGGCCGACTTCCAGAACTTCACGGCGCTGAACACCCCCGCGGATCACCCGGCCCGCTCGATGCACGACACCTTCTATCTGCAGGATGAGGCGGGCGGGGTAGCCGAGGGCGTATTGCTGCGTACGCATACCAGCCCGATCCAGGTTCGCTACATGCAGGCGCATGTCGCCAGACATGCCGGTCGGGAAAGCATGCCGGAGATTCGGGTCATTGCGCCGGGACGCGTGTACCGGGTCGATTCCGATGCCACGCATTCGCCGATGTTTCATCAGGTCGAAGGTCTGTGGATCGGCGAGAACGTCAGCTTTGCTGACTTGAAGGGGGTCATCAGCGATTTCCTGCGCCGTTTTTTCGAGAACGATGATCTGCAGGTGCGTTTTCGCCCCTCGTTTTTTCCTTTTACGGAACCCTCGGCCGAGATCGACATGGCCTTCATGAGCGGTACCTTGAAGGGGCGCTGGCTGGAAATTGCCGGTTGCGGCATGGTCCATCCGAATGTCTTGCGGCACGTCAACATCGACCCCGAGAAGTATCTCGGTTTTGCCTTCGGCATGGGGCCCGATCGACTGACGATGCTGCGCTATGGGGTCAATGACCTGCGCCTGTTTTTCGATGGTGACCTGCGCTTCCTGCGGCAGTTCGTATGACCTTCCTCCGGACATTGAGCCGTCATGAAATTCTCTGAATCCTGGCTTCGCAGTTTCGTCGATCCCGCTTGCACGGGTCATGAATTCTCGCACCTGCTGACCATGGCTGGCCTCGAAGTGGAGGAGGAAGAGACGGTCGCACCGTTCTTCGACCAGGTCGTCGTTGGCCATCTGCTCGCTGTCGACAAGCATCCCGACGCCGACCGCCTCAATGTTTGCCGGGTCGATGTCGGTACCGGCGAGGTGCTGCAAATCGTCTGCGGAGCGCCCAACGCGGCTGCTGGCATCAAGGTGCCGTGCGCACTGCCCGGTGCCGAATTGCCGGGTGGCTTCAGGATCAAGGTCGCCAAGGTGCGCGGCGTCGAGTCGTTTGGCATGCTCTGCTCGGCCAGGGAACTGGGTATTGCGGAAGACGCCTCTGGCTTGCTGGTGCTAGGCGACGATGCGCCGCCAGGCGAGGATATCCGCCGCCATCTTGATCTCGATGATCGTCTGCTGACCCTCAAGCTGACGCCGAACCGGGCAGACTGCCTGTCTCTCGAAGGGCTTGCTCGCGAGGTCGCGGCGCTGACCGGTACTCCGGCCCGCTTTATCGAAGTCACGGCAGTTGCAGCCACCATCGAGAGCACGCGCGCGCTCTTGCTGGACGCCCCCGAAGCTTGCCCGCGCTACTGCGGCCGGGTGATCGCCGGGGTCGATGCCAGAGCCGCGACGCCGGACTGGATGCGCCGTCGTCTCGAGCGCAGCGGTATCCGCCCGATTTCGGCACTGGTCGATATCACCAACTACGTGATGCTCGAAGTGGGACAGCCGCTGCATGCTTTTGACAATACCCGTCTGAGCGGGACCATTCACGCCAGGATGGCGCGCCCGGCAGAAACGATCCTGCTGCTCAACGAGCAGAAGCTGCAACTGCAGGCCGACGTCTTGTTGATTGCTGACGATCAACGTCCGCTGGCGATGGGGGGCATCATGGGCGGCGAGGAAAGCGGCATTACTCTGGCGACTACCGAGGTGTTCCTCGAAGCCGCCTTCTTTGCGCCAGCCGCGATCGCCGGCCGTGCCCGTCGCTACGGCTTCGTTTCGGACGCCTCACATCGTTTCGAACGTGGTGTCGATTTTGGCGGTACACGGCGTGCGTTGGAGCGCGCAAGCCAGTTGGTCATTGATATCTGCGGCGGCCAGGCCGGGCCAGTCAGTGAGGCACTGGCTACCTTGCCCGTGCGCCAGCCGGTTCGCCTGCGCCCGGCGCGGGTTGCCAAGGTGCTTGGGGTGCCGTTTACGAGCGAGCGCATAGCCGAGCTGTTTGCTCGTCTCGACCTGTCGTTTGCCCGCGACGGTGACGATTTCATCGTCACGCCGCCGAGCCATCGTTTCGATATCGAGATCGAGGAAGACCTGATCGAGGAGATCGCCCGCCTGCATGGCTACGAGAACATTCCGTCGCCGGCTCCGCAGGGTTTGCTGTCGATGTTGCCGCAGACCGAGCAGGCGCGGCCTCTGGCGCGTGTTCGACAGATGCTGGCTGACTGCGGCTATCAGGAAGTGGTCAACTTCGCCTTCGTCGAAGAAGCCTGGGAAGCCGATTTTGCCGGCAACGATCAGCTCATTCGACTGGCCAATCCGATCGCCAGCCAGTTGAGCGTCATGCGTTCGTCCTTGCTCGGGGGGCTGCTGGCCAATCTGGCAAGCAACCTCAAGCGCAGGCAGAGCCGTGTTCGCCTGTTCGAGACCGGACGCTGTTTCTTCCGCGATCCGCAGGGTGGTCCGGTCGCCGGTTTTCGTCAGCCCTGGAAGCTGACCGCACTGGCTTACGGCACTGCCTTTCCGGAGCAGTGGGGCTGTGCAGCGCGCAACGTCGATTTCTTTGACGTCAAGGCTGACCTGGAACTGCTGCTCGCGCCGATCGACGTCCGCTTCGACAAAGCGCTGCATCCCGCGCTGCATCCTGGCCGGAGTGCGCGGGTGATGGTCGTTGGCAAGGCCGTGGGTTTTATCGGGGAATTGCATCCACAGTGGCAGCAGAAATATGAGTTGCCGCTGCCGCCGGTGTTTTTCGAAATTGATCTCGATGCCGTGACGATGGCCCGGGTTCCGCAATACGCCGAGGTTTCCCGTCAGCCGCCGGTCATACGGGATATGGCGGTAGTCGTTGATCTGGCACTGGAACTTCAGCAACTGATCGCTGGATTGGCTGCCAATCGGCCAGCCATCGTGCGGGAAATCCGTCTGTTCGATGTCTATGTCGGGCGCGGGGTTGAGGTCGGCAAGAAAAGCCTTGCCTTCCGCATAATGATGCAAGATACTCAAAAAACGTTGCTCGAAGCCGAAGTCGAGGCCGCCATGCAGCAACTGGTGACCTATCTGCAAGCGGCATTTGCAGCGCAGCTGCGCGTCTGAGAAGGGAAAGGAATGACGCTTACCAAGGCAGAACTCGCCGACCTGTTGTTCGAGAAGGTCGGCCTCAACAAGCGTGAGGCCAAGGACATGGTCGAGGCTTTTTTCGAAGAAATCCGGAATGCCCTGGAGCGTGGTGATGGGGTAAAGCTTTCGGGATTCGGAAACTTTCAGTTACGCGACAAGCCGCAGCGACCAGGCCGCAATCCCAAGACCGGTGAAGAAATTCCGATCACCGCACGACGAGTGGTTACTTTTCATGCCAGTCAGAAACTGAAGGCCGAGGTGGAGCACGCTTATGATGGAAGTCAGTCATAAAGAACCAGGGCAAGAGCCTTTGCCGGCTATTCCAGCCAAGCGATACTTCACGATTGGCGAGGTCAGCGAGCTGTGCGGCGTCAAACCGCACGTCCTGCGTTACTGGGAACAGGAATTCTCGCAGCTCAAGCCAGTGAAGCGCCGAGGCAACCGCCGTTATTACCAGCATCATGAAGTTCTGCTGGTGCGTCGGATTCGGGAGCTTCTTTACAGCCAGGGCTTCACGATCAGCGGCGCGCGCAACCGGCTCGACGATGCCGGGACAGAGTCAGGTGCCAGTTCATCTCTCCTGGCACCTGAAGTGCTGCGCGCCGAGCTGTTGAGCATCGCAGAATTGCTGCGTCCATGCGAGTAGTGAAGCATTTTCGGTTATAATCAAAACTTGTCGGGGCGTGGCGCAGCCTGGTAGCGCACTTGCATGGGGTGCAAGGGGTCCCGAGTTCGAATCCCGGCGCCCCGACCAATCGAATCAAGAGCTTAGAGTAAGAAAGAAACCGGCCAAGTGCCGGTTTCTTGTTTTGCGGTACGGTTGGCGGTACGGTTTGCCAACTGCTACCGTACCGCTTCCCGATTTACCGGCCGATTGATACGCGTGTCTCGAACCGTCCTTTCTGCCGATAGGCCTCAAGATTGACGCCCTGTAGCTCGGACACCCGCTTGTAATCGACGTTGCCCTGCTTCCAGAAGCGAGTCACGGAGACACCGAAACCGGCCTCGCTCGGATGGGTGCTCAGTTCGAGCAAACGATCCTTCGCTGACTCAAGTCGTGCAACCAGTGCATCGGCGTCACGCTTCAAGCTCACGTACGCCTCTGCCGCCAGCCGCCAGTCTTCGTCCTTGCGGATCACCTTGTCCCGCTCGGTCAGTTCCGGTGGCGTGTCCGATTCCAGGCAGCGCATGAAGCCGTCCCAGCCCTGTTGTATCAGCTTCCAGCGAGCGGGGTCCGGCGCCACTTCGAACAGGAGGCCCTCCTGCTGCTCACCGTCAAAGACGTACAGATGCGCCATTGTCGCCTTCGATACCATCAACTGGTGTTCGATCTGCCAGTCGTAGTGTGCGGGAATCTGGCCATCGGCAACGGCCTTCCAGAGGGTTGAAGCGCATCCTTTCACCGGGCACTTGATCTCCAGAATCAGATCGCCGTCGAAGGTCAGCCCGTCGAGACTCGCTGAGTACAAACCGTCAGCCAATACCAGCGGCTGCATGACATGGCCGGTGAGAGCCTCGTAGGCAGCGCGGGCCTGTGGCTCCAGCGCCGTACCGCGCGCCATGGCCGCATTGACCTCGGGCTGCCGGCGACCGGTGCGCAGTTCCCACAGTTGATAGGGCGTCTGCCACGGAGATGCCCCCATTACCACCGCGGTTTCGGAGGCGTTGCGATACTTCGCCCGGTGCTCGTGCCATTCCGGGCTGCCCTGGACCAGTTTGACGATGGTGGTCATCACGCGGCCCTCCGCTTCTTCGTTTCAAGTGCCGCGATGACACGGGTCACCTCGCTCCTGGGAATGGTCTCCAGCGAGTCGAAGCCAAAGTACGCCAGCAACTGTGCGACCTGGGTGCCCGTCTCGGCGATCAGCCGCTCGATGAACTTCTTCTGGGCAGCGGTCAGGAAATGCTCGGATCCCGGCTGCGGGGTTTCACGATCCTCCTTGGTTGGCAGATTCGTGACCTTGGCCGCTGTAGCGGTGCGCCTGGGCTTGACCACAGGTACCGGAACCTCGGGGCTTCCCTCGCCGGTCTTGCTGGCGTTGCCTGCATCCTCCAGGTCAGGCAGGTCCTCGCCAGCGTAGATCGAAAGCCCCAGCCCATGTAACGCGATGGCCTTGACCAGGCAGCGCTGGATCGAGGTATTGATGTCGAACGGCGTCGGCGCCAGGATCGGCCGGTTCTTGTTGTCCAGGACCGGATGAATCTGACTCAGTGTCACGCTTTGCACCGTCACCGCGACCTCGACGAAGAAGCCGAGATCGCTCGACAGGTACGGCAGCCCGTCGAAGCGGCGCACCTCCCAACTGGCGTCAGGATCGGCGAGCCGCAGTTGTGCCACGGCGAAGGGCCAGCTCAGGTACGAGAACAGGCCTTTCTTCTCGACGTGCTTCGACACATCGATCTGGAACAGGCGACGGAAGGGATTGGTTGAATGGGACGTGTTTTCCATGATGAACTCCAAAAAGGAACGCGAGAAACGACAACGCCCGACCGGCACAGGGCCAGGTCGGGCGTTGTCAGGGAACCGCCGGAATGGCGGCGATCAGGGTTGCGACGTTGTCAGATTTATTGACCGCATCAATGTCGCCCAACAGTCTTGTGGTGATTGCGGGAAGCCATGCCGGTCACCGGCAGAGCCTGCCCAGCGCCCTGGGGTGCAGGGACAGATCGCGTATCGGTGAAGAGATTGCCCAATACGTCAGCAGCACCGACGGGAGATCAGCGCAGCCGGGAAATCCGGGAGGTTTCCACAGGCTTTTTCGACGATCTATCCACAGAATTTGTGGATGAGCCGGCTCTCCACAGCCTGTCCTCAGCTTTGTCCACAGAATTGCCCACAGCGTCTGTACGCTTCAGGCAGCGAGCGGCATGGCGTCGGCCGGGGTGATCAGCCCGGCGTGTTCAAGCAGATAGTCGGCTGCCTTCTGGGCTTGCGCGGAAGCGGTGAACACCGCGCGCTTGTCGCGCTTGAGGACTTCCAGCCAACTGGCGATGTAGTTCGCGTGCTGCACCTGAACTTCAAGCCGGCAGTGCGCGGCCAGGAAGGCCGCGCCCATCTCGGCGATCAGCTCTTCCATCGCGTACGCCGATTCGCCAAAGCGCTTGCCGAGCTTCCTGCCGAGGCGAGAGGCGTGGCCCGTCCAGTGGCAAAGCTCATGGAGTGCCGTGCTGTAGTAACTCGCCTGGTCCCTGAAGGAGGAACGGAGCGGCAGGTAGATGAGATCGTTGGGGGGCGAGTAGAAGGCCCGGAAGCCGCCATGACGAATCTCGGCGCTGGAACACTCGATGATCCGCTCGGCGATCTCGGAAGGTTCCCAGGCGGGTCCCGTGTCCGGCGCCGCCCGGTATTCATTGGGCAAGCCATCGACCTGGTCCAGATTGAAGACGTGGAAGACCTTGAGCAGCGGCAGGAGCCGCTTCTCGGAATCGTCGCCCTCGGCGAGTGCTTCGCTGTCGGCCTTCTCGACCTGCCGTAATTCGTAGTAGATGATGGCCGAGCTGCGCTCGCCCTTGCGGACATGGCCGCCAAGCTGCAGCGCTTGCCGGAAGGTCAGCCACTGGTGAGTGGTGTAGCCGCGGCAGAACGCTTCCAGGCCCAGGACGATGGTATTGATGCCGCGATAGGGGCGCTGCGAGAGCGCATTGCGCGGGAACGGATCGTCGCCGCCGGCTTCCAGTTCGGCGATGATCTTGTCGGTGATGCTTTGATAGATGTCGTTCATTGCGAGTCTCCAAAAAGGAACGCCCCAGCCGGGGATGACCCGGACTGGGGCGCGAAAGGGATGGAAGGAAGGGAAAGATCGCCTGCAGGCTATCTCAGCAGGCGCAGGCTGTAACGCAGGATCAGGCGGACCCCCTGGCGTCCGGCTTCACCGGTGGCGGCAGCGAGGAGGACCCAGCGCAGCGACTGGTTGCCGCGTTTCACACGTCGAGGCGGATGCGTCCCGGATAGTAGTTCTGGCCGTCCGCGTAGCCGATCAGGCGTTTCAGGCCCGAGGTCGCCAGGCTGGTCAGCAGACCCGCCACCGTCGCTGCCATCACACCGCTGAAGGTGCCCCAGTGAATCAGAAGGACCAGCAGCGTCACCGCCAGGTCGAGCAGCAGGTCGTGCTTGAGTGCCCGCAGCATGGTTCGCCGGGGGAGTTTCGCCAGCAGCAGTGCGCCCGCGAGAAAGATCGTGAAACCGGTGGTCAGCATGATCTTTCTCCTTCAGGCGTTTGGGCGGGAGGACTCCTCCCACGCGTCACGGACATCGGAGGCTGCTTGACCGACGATGCCGGGCACCGTCTTGGCGGCTGCTATCGTCGCGCGCACGAAGCGGAAGGTCACGAGCGCGGCGCTCTTGATGAGGCGCGTTTCGCTCTCGGCAACGGTCGGCGTGAGGGGGATGGGTTGAACCTGGGTTTTCATGGGGTTGCTCCTTTTGAAGGTACCAATGGAAAGCGGCACCGCTCCAGAGGAGACGATGCCGCTACGGGTGTGAGGATCAGGGCGGTTGTCCTGGACCTCGACTACGGGGAAGGCTGGCGGCTACGTTGAGCGCAGCGCCAGACCGACGCAACGGGGAACGACGTTTGTCCGGAGAACGGACGAAGAAAAAGGAGTCTCTTGATCTAGAGGCTAAAGAGACTCCTTTTTCGGGGAAGAGAAAGCGAATCCGAACCGGCGGGCGGGTTTGTGGGAAGGGGGGATGGGTAAGGGCCAATGCTCTCAACCTATCAGAACATAGTCATACCCCGTTTTTGTAAGCATGTGATAAATGTGGTTTTTTGGTGAAATTTCTGGGAGATGACCTGTTTGGTTTTATCTGGACGAGGTTCTTGATGAGTTCGTCGAAGACGGAGGCGACATTGTCGAGAGCATTGATGCCCTGGAGGAGCCAGCGTCCGAGGGTGCGCTTGATGCGAGAGAAGGTGTCGCCGCGGTTGATGAAGTAGCGTGCGCGGGTATTGGGATCGAGGGATTCACTGGCGGCATGGACGGCCAGGGCATTGAGGTTGTCGCAGAGGATTTTTGCGCCGAAGTCTTGTTGTGCGGCCAGCCAGGACATGCCCGACAGGTGTTCGAGGGCCAGACGGTGCTTGAGCCGTTTGAAGGCTTCCTCAATTCTCCAGCGGGAGTGATAGAGCGCCCCGAAGGCGGCGGCGGGGTAGGCATCCAGATCGAGGAGCGAGGTCACGAGAACGCGCACCTTGTGGCCGAACACCTGGCGAATGAGTCGAACCTGGCAAGGAGTGCGGGCAATTTCGTAATCGAGCGCGTCCTGTTTGCAGGGGGCTGGCAGGGTGACGATTTGCTCAAGCAGGCCGGATCGGCGGAATGTCTTGATGACGTTGAAATTGAGGCTGTCGACCCGCATGCAGAAATGGAGTTTTCGCTGCCACAAGGCGGCGAAGAGCCAGTAGGCTGGGTAACCGCGGTCGAGCACGAGGAGGTCATTGTGGCGGAGTTTGTCGAGGTGTTCGAAGAGCATCTGGCGCTCGCCGACGTCGGTGGAGTAGAGCCTGGCGGCCAGGGTCATTTCGATCCCGGGCAGATAGAGCGCGAAGCCTTTGGCCTCGATCTTGTGGCGGACGGAGCGCTTGCCGTCACGGGTCTTGCCGAACAGGGTCAGGTGCAAGTCCGTGGCATCGCCGGCGACGACGCGCAGCCCGTGCCAGAGAGGAAAGCCGAACTGCGCATCGACCAGGGTGAGGAAATGATCGTTGAGAAGCGAGAAGGCGGCGGCCGACACCTGCTTCCGGGCTTTGGCAAAGGCCTGCGCCGAGACTTCTCGTGCCAGGTCGGCGCGGTTCGCCAGGTTGGCGAAGAAGGCGTCCAGTTCAGACTGCACTTTGGACGTGTACCCACCGAGCAGGCAGGCGATCAGGCGGGGAAAACTGAGGATGCCTGTTCGGGAGAAAGCCTTCTCCGTCAAACGCGACTGAATGAAAAAAGCTTGAGAAAAAAGGAAGTTAGAGAACGAGTCAACGACATTGACATAAAGATCTTGGCATATAAAATCTTACCTGGGTATCAAGGGGATAGGCATTTTGCCAGGAGCCTGCCCGACGTGCAACCGGGTATCTGACCGTTGATCAAATTATGACAATGGCGCGTTACGTTGAGAGCATTGGGGTAAGGGCGCGAGCGGGTGCGCCCTAATTTTTGCAAAAATTAATTTATGTCCTTGCCACCTGAGTTCGACAGATAGCAGATAACTTATTGACTTCTAATGCCTTAATGTGTCACCACAAAGAGCGTTATTTTATAAAATAAACAACTTAGGCAAGAAATCTATAATTCAAGTTACCAATGCTGAACCGTAGCAGAGGGCATGGAAAAACCTTGCGCAACCCAGGCGTGGCCATGAAAGAAGCGACTATCCCAATGCAGCAATAGAGCATTGACTGGGGGTGCCGCAGTCAAAGATAATCGGCATTACGAATCTGAATTTCTTCACTTTCGGGGCCTTTGCATATGTTCACCCTGCCGACTCGCGACACCAACGCAGCCCACTTTGCTGATTGCTTACCTGGGTTCTGGGCAAAAGAGTCGGGCAACGATCAGTTCGGCTGTTGGGCGGTGCTTGGTCTTGACGACCTACGCCAAGTATTTCGCTGGATCCCTGCGGGGCGTTTCCTGATGGGTTCGCCAGAAAGCGCAACAGAACGTTGTGACAACGAAATGCTGCACCAAGTAACGTTAAGCCGGGGCTTCTGGCTGGCTGACACGGCCACCACACAAGCTTTCTGGCAGGCAGTGATGGGATGGAATCCTAGTCAATTCCAGGATGACCCACGCAACCCGGTTGAGAGTGTTAGTTGGTTAGACGTGATGGCGTTCATCGATGAACTTAACAGGCGGGTGCCGGGGCTACTGGCACGGCTGCCAAGCGAGGCCGAATGGGAATACGCCTGCCGTGCTGGTACAACGACCTCATTCTCGTTCGGCGACAACATCACACTGGACCAAGTCAACTGCAACCTCAATTATCCCTACGCCGGTGTACGGAAGGAGCGGAGCCGCGAGCGGACCGTCCCAGTTGGCTCGTTGCCGGCAAATCCGTGGGGTCTCTATGAAATGCACGGTAACACCAATGAATGGTGTGCGGATTGGTATGCCAAATACCAAGCGCGACCGCAGACCGACCCGCACGGCCCGCCGTTTGGCAAAGAACGTGTGCTGCGCGGCGGGTCGTGCTGGGACCCGGTCGGTTGCGCTCGTAGCGCCTCCCGCAGCAGGAATGTGCCTACCGACAACCTCTATCACGTGGTCGGCTTCAGGCTCGCACTAAGTCAAGGGGAACCGACTGGTATAGAGAGTCCTGTATAAGGGTATGCTCATAGCGTGGCACTTGCGGAAAGACACAGGCATTCGATCGCGAACAAACCCCATTGTATCTGCATGAGGACAACCGTTATTTCAAAATTTTAGGTGAAACTGGCTGGAAAATTTTTTTTATTGAGTTCGTCCGCCCTGCGAAGGTGGTGACCGCAATCGGGTTTAATTTATATCGCTTGTTTTCAAACATCCCTCATGAACGACTTATCTATAGATTTCCTCAAACCTCGCAGCAGGAGCCTTCCCGAGCCTATCCATAACCCGTCTCTTCAAAAAAAGTCTTCTGAGGCCCGCTTCGTTTATCAGAAGATTCTGAATCATTTCCCCGATGTCATCTCCGCCTGGGTATCCCTCCCATCTTTCTAGGTAGCCATCCCGAAAACGTTCGGCCGTAACCGAACAAAAATTTTGTGAACCACCTAAATACTCTACGCTTATCTCAATCTCGCCGAAATACACGTCACTAACGATTATTTTCTCAAACCCTAAACTGCTCCCGTCTTGTTTTCTTGGAGCCAGTGTCAACCTAAAGCCTAGCAGATCGAGTTTTGTTGCAAGATCCAAAGTAAACGGACGTAATTGCCATCTGTGCATCGTTTCCCTATTCTCTATTAACGGCCCTAGCTTCCATAATCTTCGCTTTAGCCCCAGATCTCTCTCCAATATAGTAATCATCTCAATTTCATCGTTGTCTGCATAGGATTTAACGGCGATATCAAACCGCTGTATCGATTTGCTCAAGCCGCTTGTGCCAGGTTCGCTTGCTATGGCGCTGTAATTCACATGGATGTATTCCCAAGTATGCAAATGCCAACAGGCCGGAAGATATTCTGAAATAATGTGAAGCTTATCACGCCATACGAAGAACCAAACTTGATTTTTAGTGGAAACAAAAGAGTAAGGAATATCCAGAATAATTTTGTTCAGTCTGTCCGCAACGGTCTTCCGGACCAGTGCAAACTGGGCTTCAGTGGCATCGCATGACGGTACTTCATTGTCAGAAACCTCATTTGTTTCGTAGCTATCTGCGTTTCGAGCTGACACCGAAGGGTCATCAACCACAACCAACGTGGGAAAATTGCCGAACCCGTCTCGCCGCTCCTTTTTCCATTGAAGATAACCCTGCAACGCATCGTCACGGTCCATCTCAGACTCGACCGGAGATGTACATTGTAGAATATAAATTTTGTTGAATCGGCGCACTTGGCTCACCGACATCAATTCGCGAACCGGATCACCATGACTGTTGCGGCTTACATTGCCAGTGTATTCAGAAAACCTTCCAAATACTGAGAATTTATCGCTTTCCTCGCTCTCTAGAAACTCATCATGAACAATAATGTTGCCATTAGTAGGTCCATTTGATCGTATACGACGAACCCATAAATGCCCCATTTTCTCAATTTCGCTGTTCCAGGCTTCCCTCTGGAGACGCCTCTCCTCAAGGCGCAGCCTTTCCTGTTCGGCTGTGCTTATCCTGTTGCGAAAGAACTCTTGGAAACGTCCTTCTCTCTCAGATCGAAGTTTTTCTGCCCATTCTGACAAATCCTTTGCGCTACCCCAACTGGTCGGTATTGTTGACAGGCACTGGCGGACGGCCCATTTGACGGTCTCACAAGTTCTCTCATCGATATAGTCAAGTGCACATTTACCGTGCCAACCGACATCTTGGGGATAGGCACCGTTGGCAAGCAGCAATTGGATAGAGTCCAATGAATTGTTGTTGATAGCCGCCACCAGCGGTGAAATTCCATCCGAGCACCAAGTATTTGGGTTGGCCCCTGCAGCTAGGATACAAGAGGCCAGATCAATATCGTCTTTCTCGATTGCATGGGTGAGAGGGCCAACTCCAATCCTGCGACTAGGTTTCTTTACAATCTCACCTGCTTCGGGTTCAAACCACCAATCCAAATCGATTTCAGGGTGATTTATTAGTGCGAGCGCAGCGCCACGGCATCCGTTTTCAATCGCACTATTTATCGGTATCGTTGGGTCATCGGTACCCCTAAGATTTGGGTCGGCTCCAAATTCTAGCAAACTAGCCGTGATTTGCGCTGCGCTATCTTGGTTAAGTGGTGTGCCTGAAAAAAGAAGCCTCGTAAGCGCAATCTGGAGCGGCGTGCTATAGCCTAATGGAGAGCCGTTTGGATTGGCTCCTCCTTGAAGGAAGAGCATGGCTAAGCTAGGCTTTCCCCAATAGCACGCATGCCACAGTGCGGAGAGGCTGCCGCATGGTCCTTCGGGTTCAATAATAGCGCCTGCTGATAACAGATCGTTGATAAAGCTGTCGGGGCTGTTCCATCGGAGTGCCCACAGCAGCGGTGTAATAAAGCTATTATGCGGGTTATGCACCACCGCCGAAAGCTCCATTACATCGACACTGCTTCTACCCAGCACCGGGTAATTGGGGTCGGCACCATGGTGCAATAGAGTGTTCCCGACCGTACAGGCGCCATGTCGAATAGCCAAGAACAGGAGAGGATCCCCTGTAGAGCGTGTATTGATTGGATTGGCAGCTTCAAGGGAGTACAGGTTTGTTACCCAGTCATATTCGATGCACGCGTTGGGGCTCCAGCCGTTTTGTAGGAAGGCTCGGACGCGCGTACTATCATCGGCCTTGATTGCATCGAGAAGCAGGGTGATCGCGTCTGACTGTTGCTCCGCGCGCCTTTCTTCCGCACTCTTCAAGAAGTCAAACATCTGCGTAAACTCCTCCAATCCGACCAATGGCCAATAGGAAGCTATTTTATGCTTGAAGCGACCCGATTAAGCGGTCATCAAAAAGTTCTCCGTGCTTCCGTGCCCGGTTTGCCGAGGCCCGTAGCCTTCTGAAGATCGGAGAACTTATCCGAGGGCGCTTAGACAATCGGCGTAGGGGTGATGGTTTGGAGGGAAGGCCAAGGCGTTCGGGTGTTGATCGACTGACGATCAGATGACAGCGTGGTACCCGGTCCGAGGCCTCTTACTGGAATCACGGGGAGCAAGGGTATAGAGCATCCGAGCCAGATACGGAGGCCCAACGCAGGCGGCAGACAGCGCCAGCACTGTCGACAGCAGGCGATCTGTTGCCGCACCATCGCTAGCGACCCAAAAAGCTACTGTAAAGTCACCTTTGATTACTTCTACATTAACAGATTCTAATGGCATTTTTGGGTGCTGGCGGCTGCCTTCGGTAGGCGCTGTCGCGGGCGCTTTGTCGCCGTGCATGACGCTCGGCGATGATTCGCACGAGGTCTTCGCGACCGTGAATCTTCACCGGGAGCTGCGCCACGAGCATGTCGACGACATCGGCACAGGACAGTAACTCGGCGTAGGGTGAGTGTTGCCGCCGCTCCTTGACGAGAAAGAGTAGTGCAACGCAGACGAGCGCCATGTGGTTGTACCAAGCCCGCCACTTGCGTACCTGGTAGTCGGCCATCCCACAGCAACCTTTCGCATTCTCGAAGGCGCGCTCGATGAAGTGGCGCTGTGCCTGCATGCGTGCCAGCTCGCGAAGTGGCGTGTCGGGCGCCGCGTTGGAGAGCATGAACTTCACCTCCTTGCCATCGCGGCGTGCCAGGAGATGCCATTGGCGGGCCTGTGCGCTGTTCGGATGACTGATCCACACGCGGGTATGGGCAAACATCGCGCGCACTTCACCCTTCTCCCCGTCGCGCAGGATCACCGGGTGCCACTCCTTTCGTTTCAGGCGCGCGGCCCATTCGCGGGCTTCCCAGGCCGGTACCCACGCCTTTCCCGGATCGGTAAAGTAAAACTGCTGGTCGCTGTGCACCTCGGTGGCGAATACCTCACCTGCATCGTCCCAATCAAACAGCAGCCAAGTCGCGTGGCCATAGAGGCCGTCGGCACCGATGAAGCCAAAGCGCACCCCGGCGGCTCGTGCCCGCTTGACCATCTCGGCAGCCATCTGCGGCTTAGTCCGAAAGACCCGTGCCGATTCCGGAATCCCCGCTTCCTGGCAACGCTTGGCGTCTTCAACCCAACGCTCTGGAAGGAACAATTCGAAGTCGATGATCGCCGCCTGCGACCCTCGTGCCAAGGCGGCATACACTCCAACCTGCGAGTTCTCGACCTTACCCAGGCGACCGTTGTACTGCCTGGCCACGCCCGCTGAATGGTCGCCCTTCTTTTGGACCCCAGACTCATCGAGCAACAGTCCCGTCTCTGGCCCACCGATCCACTCGTCCGCTTGTCGCGCCGTCTCCCGACGCACATTCTCAAAGTCCCATGCAGCATCGCTCAACATGTGGTGGAGGCTGTAATACTCGGTCTCCGCCACCGTCTCGCTCATCTGTTCCAGGTTCGCACGAGGGCTTTGAAAAAGGCCCCGCAAGTACTGTTCAGCTTGCTCGGCCGTGCTTCGCGTTTTACTGCGGAAACACTCCCGGAACGACTGAAAATGGCTGGTCAGATTCTCGCAGCAGCTGGCCACCGCACGCCCGATCCCAAATAAATAAATTTGGCGATTTCATCGTCATACTCCTTATGTGGTAGAGCATTAGATATGTAGCTCAATAGCCTGTATTTCAACCATTTTAGAAATGTGGCAAAGTAGAATTACGGAAAGAAAACTGTATAAAATGACAGTTACTGTAACCTTGGAGAACGTCAATGGGTGGGCGTCATAGGAGATGGGCGCGTCGATTCGGATGCATCAATAAAGGCAGGCGATGAGTCCGCTGACTACGAGGCAACTCGCGTTCGTCGATGCCTACTGCGCTGACGGCAATGCAGCGCGAGCAGCGAGGGCCGCAGGCTACGCCGAGAAGTCTGCGAAGGTGATGGCCTGCCGGCTAACGAAAGATAACCGCATTGCCGCTCAGATCGCCTTGCGTCGTGCCGAGAACGCTGCAAAGTTCGAGATCACCAAGGAAGAAGGAAGAAGTGATCGCCGGAATATTGAGCGCGATCGAGATGGCGCGTGAGCAGCAGAACCCAGCGGCGATGATCAGCGGCCTGGTTCAGGTGGCCAAGCTCTGCGGCTTCTATGAACCAGAGGTGCGCAGGATCGAGGTGTCCGGCAGTGCTGCGCGGGTTCAGGCAAAGTATGCGGCCATGTCGGACGACGAGTTGCTATCGATCGTCTGTCGAGGCCAACCATAGATGCATAGGGTGCCGCCCTGATGGCGGCACTGCCTATATACAGGGGGCATCAGTCATAACCTATTGATTTGTATGCGGAAAAAGGTGATGGCGCGATATCGGGGCATCCGACATAACTCGCTGATTATAAAGCCTAAAATCCCGATACTCCTGTTTATCCGGATGCATCAGGATATCTGACCATCCCCCCTCTTGCGGTGGATGTCCCGTGTCACCTTTGGTGCTCAGAGCTTTGGAAGCGCCAACTTTCCGTTTTCTTCCACCAGTCTTGTGGATGAAATAAGCACTGAAATGCGGTCTCTCACCTTGTTGTTGCCCACCTTTAGTTTCTTGTTGAGACCCCCGAACGTGTTCGCAAACCCTGTCTTGCTGTACCTTTTCCCAGCCACCGCTTCACTCTGGACAAGTTGGATGATACTGGCATCCACTGCATCTGTCGTTGGGGTTTTGCTTGGTGTCAGCTTGGCATTGGTCAGATAACCTCCCTCGCTGCGGCGCAGAATAATGTCTTGCTGGGGCGCACTGTAGTTCGTCTTGGTGATGCTAAGAATCAGGTGACTTTTTCGCTGCTCCTCGGGGATTCCGAGTTTCTTGGCGCCGTTATTATCCAGCGTTGCCAGATTCATCTGCAGGCGAACCCCATCCGTCAGAGCCGATGAGCCCCGAGACGCCGACTGGCTTGGTTCACTGGAACTCATACTGCCCTTGTTGGCGTGATGGATGATCAGAACGGCAGCGCCCGTGGCCTGTGCCACGCGCTCGACGGCCTCGACAAAGCGGGTGACATCCTGCGAGGCGTTTTCGTCTCCACCGCGAAAGCGTGAAGCGGGATCGATCACTATCAGCTTGAGGTTTGGGATTTGCTTTGCCGCGAGGATCAAACGATTCACCAGCGGGGTCTGTCTGACTTCTTTCGACTGGGAGTCGGCAGTGGTCAGCAGGTTATCTTCACCGACCATCGACTTGATGATAAGGTTTTCGCCCAGTCTTGGGATAGCGTCAGTTTCCTGACGAGGAGCTAACTGGTTGCAGATGTTGAAAGTCCGACGGTGCAATTCTTCATCATCATCCTCGCCCAGCAGCAACAATACACCGCCTGTTTCGCCGACTTCCCATACGTCGGCAAATGGGAGGCCCGTCGCAATGCTGGCACCGAGTTGGATTGAGAACATGCTCTTTCCGGTACCTCCGGGGGCGACCAAGAGGATGACCTTCCCACAGGGGATGACGTCCGCGAACAACCAACGACGCGGTGGTGGGTCCGTGAAGAGGTAGCGTGAGGCCTTGAAGTCCTTGAACACGAACAGTGGCTCTGGATCTGTGTCGTCAAGGCTTGGCCCGATAGGGTTGTTTCGCCCGTGCGTTCTGGCAATGCTTTGGCATGTGGCGATGACCTCGGACTCATCAAGCGGCGGGTCGAAGTTATCGTTTGCAGCCAGAGCCAAGGTGATCACATCCTCAACGGTGTTGCCAACATGCAGCCACTTGCCTGCCAGCCTGGCGATGTGGTTGTTGCGCTCACCTTCGACGCAAACTTTTCGTGGATCAGTGGTTTGGCTAGGGGGCCATGACGAGTTTGCCGCCTGACGATGATTGCGGGGCGTCTGATTCGGCGTGGGTAGTGGCTGGAGGCTAGCCATCAGATCTTGGAGCCTCACTTTTTGGATTTGTGGATCGATCATGACCAACTCGGGAAGATGATCTTGGTCATGAACGGCTCGCCCTTCTGATGGAGGAAGCCGGGAAGCCGCATGACGCGCGGCAAGTCGCAAACTGATGGGTCACCATTGAATTGACTTGCCAGGCGCTTCTGGGCGATCTTGAAATCCTTCAAGGGGCAGTCGACAGTCAGCCAATAGGCATGCCAGCGGTCAGGCGACGACTCGACGACAATGTTGGGCGGAATGGGGTGCGCCGTGACGGGCTCCAGTGGCGCACCGTCAAGATCGACGAACGTCGCGCGGACTCGAACGATGTTGGTCGTCGCTCGCCCCTTGCCGTCGGTTTCATTCACCGTGACGAAGACACCAGCACCGTCCTGGTTAAGAGCCGTCAGCTTGTCGGCATGCTGTTCAAGCGACCCGTGTCGTATATAGGCCAGGTTCTGCCGAACGGGCTTCCTGTCGTCGAAGGTCTGAAACGTGAAGGTAGCATCCGGCGCCAGACAGTCGAGGAAGCGCTGCGCCATTTGTAGATCAGTGGCTCCCATTTTGCGCCTCCATCAGCGGACGGACAGTTTCTTGAAAGCGCTTGTAGGCACGAACCAAGCCGTCCCTGTCGAGCGGCTGCTGAGGGTTGGTGCGTTCCCATGAGACAGTCGTGCCGTCAGGCCAGCCGAAGTAACAGAGTTGGTTGCCATGCGCTGCCACGAGGCGGCGTGCCTCGATCATCGTGCTGGCGATTTCCGGGCCAAAGGCGAGCACCAGACCAAGATCGGGAATCTCGAACATGGTTGAGCGAATTTGCTCGTCGGTGAGTATGGCGCGCTTCATGGCTTCACCCCGTTCAGCAAATTCTGGCGGATCTTCCCCCAGCCAGCAAGCGCAGTTATGCTGTAACTATCGGTTTTTGTTAAAAAAATAGCCGATGCCGCAAAAGCGGCGCCTGCCTACGCGGCGAGCTTGTCGGCTTTGGCCTTGAGCGGGAAGGACAGACCGATGGCGCTGAGGATTTTGGCCTGTTGATCGTCCGGGCGTGGCAGATGCGTGTGACGCTGACCGTTGCGGTCGGTGGTGTAGAGATAGGTCAATCGTCCGAGGGCCACCAGGGCGTCGTCCGGGGTGATGGCGGCGGGGTCGTCTTCGGTGCTGCCGAAGGTCTGCCGCAGAGCCGCTTCAAACCGCCGCGTGATTTTTAAGGCCAGCATCGCCACGAAGACATGCGCCTTGGTCCGCTCGGCCTTGCGCAGGAAGATCGGGCGAATTTCCAGAAAGGTGGTTTTCACGGTGCGGAAGTTGCGCTCGACTTTTTGCAGATCGCGATAACGCGCATCGACCGTCTTCGCGTCCATCAAGGTGAGCGGCACATTGGTTTCCAGCAGATAGCAGCCGTCGAGCAGAGCGTCTTGCTCTTTGGCCTCCTCGTCGATGGTACAGACAATGACGCGTTCTTTCAGCGTCAGGGTGACAAACGCGCTGAGCTTGTGGCTCTTGGTCCAGCGCTGCAAGGCGGCCAGGCCTGCTGCCGCGCTGGCGCGCTTGGAGTCCTTGACGAAGGCATTACGTTCGGCGACCTTCGCTTGCAACTGCGCCAGCTTGTCCTCCCGCCGACGCTCCTCGCGCACCCGCACAGTCTCGTTGCGGCGCACGATCAGGCGTTTATCGTTGTGCTCCACCTCGCACAGATGCGCATCGAAGAGATCCGTCTGCAGCACCCCCTCCTTGAGGAAGGTGCGTATCTGCGCGTCCGTCAACGCCGTGATATAACGGAAGCCCTGTACCGACAGCGCGGCTTTCCCCTTGGCCTTGATCATTCCCCGATCGCCGACCATCACCACCTCGGCAATGCCGAATTGTTCCTTCAGGATCGTGATCTGGCTGGCCACCGTCGTCGGGTCCGCGGTATTCCCTTCGAAGACCCGCACGGCCAGAGGCTCCCCGTCCTCCGCGGTCAACAAACCGATGACGATTTGCGGCTTGCCGCGCTTGCCGTCGCGGTTGTAACCATATTGCCCCAGCTCGTTGCATTCCCCTTCAAAGTAGCTCGAAGTGACGTCGTAAAGCACCAGCACGGGCGGTTGGCCCTGCGCCTTGACATAGGCCTGGTAAAGCTCCCGCTCGATGCGTTCCTGCTGGCTCGCCAGCCAGTCCAGCGCGGCATAGAGGTCGTCCTCATCGAACGCCTCCACCGCCAACACATCGGCCACCGTGTGCTGTTTCGCCCAGCGTACCGCCGACAACCGCGAGCCACCATGCGCGATACGCGCGAGAATCAGGAACAGGTTGAGCTTGCTTTCCGCAGCGCTGCCCAGCACCCGCGTGAGGCCCACCTGGTCGGCCAACTGCTTGAGGGCAAACAGCACCCCAAAAATCTCGCCGCTGGTCATCTCTCCCGACCAGTCGTCGAATTCGCCCTTCACCAGACGTTCCATGGCGACGATTCGTTCCGGTGCCCAGTTCGTCAGATTGGCGATGGTTCGTGTGCAGACTTTGCCTCCCTCGCGATAGGACTCGCGAAGCAGGATGGCCGGCCTGGACTTTCGGTTGGGGACGCGGGCGATGTACATGCCGACAATAATAGCCAATAGCACATTGTTTGTAAATAGCTATTATTATATTTACATGCCTACATTTTTGCCGATTTTCTGGTTTCTTGCCATGAATCAACGACTTACCTCAAGGGCTCCGGGAAGGTCCGTCTGGAAATCGCTGACGCGCCAGGCGAGGTGGCGGTTAATGCGGCAGGCGCGGTGCACGGGAGTGTTGACATGCGCTTGAGCGGCATAGCGCCGTGTGGGGTTCAATGGGCTCATGACCGCCTCCCACACACAGGCTCCCTGGAAACCACCCAGGCTTCGACCTCGGAGCGGAGCCAGCCTACCGCGTTTGCGGAAAGTTGGCGTCGGCGGGGGAACTTGCCCTGGCTTTCAAGCCGCCAACGGGTCGATCGAGAAAGTTTGGTAGCGTCTCGGACTTGACGCTCGCGCCAGTATTCGTGGGTCATCACTGTTCTCCAAGAGATTGAACAGTAGGAATACTATTGACACGCGCCGCGCTGGTCAGGGAAAAACCTGTCTTACTCAGCGCAGATTTTTCCCTCTCAGATTGCTGTTTTCTTGACTCGCTCCTCCTCGATATCTTTATCGTTTATGGCGCTGAGCATGCTTGCAATCAGCGCGTTGTTGTCGCCACCGAAGAGGTCTCTGTACAATCTTTTTATCCGCTTGACTTGGTAGCGAACTGGGGCATCTCTACCGCCGTCCAGGCCATTGATGCGTCTTGGCCAAAAAGAAAGTTCATCTCTCACATCCTCGGAAAACGTAACCAGAAGGTCGGTTAGCAGAACCTGGCTGCCGTCTGTCGGGAATAACGCGGGTGCTCCAAGGCCCATTCGCTTCCTAACAAAGCCAGTTGCTTGCTCCATTGAGAAGCGCTTTAGCAAGTACCGAATGTTCAGCGCTGGCCCTAGAAAATCCTTGAAGCTCTCGATCATTTCTGCGATGTGGTCGACATCTTGGGCCAAGCGCGTCAACTTCTCTCTCTGTCTGCTCGGGCTTTCGACAACACGTCGCTTGGATACCCAGTGGAAGTGCAAGGTTTCCTCTAGAAGCTCAATAACGCGGCTCTGGTATTTGCTATCGTCAGCCGATTTACCGCGGTCCAACTTCTCCAAACCAAGGGCTACTGCGGGGTTGCTTAGGAGTCGCCAAAGGTTTCCGATGTCATCCTCCATCAGTTTGGGGAAATCATCGTTCTCCGGTTTCTCACCGTCCCGGCACTGTCTTGCCCAATTCTTTATCCATGTTGGCAGGCTGCTTGGAAAGCGATCTGTTGACAACGAATCTGTTGGTGTCGTCATTTCTGTTCCCTCACCAGAGTTTGGGTGAGTTCTATCAATTGCCCACCCCACTGCTCAAAAGCAGCCTTCCGTTCCTGCATGTATTCCTGGCGTTGATATACGCCAACAATGCCTTGCTGAACATGGTTCAAGCAGCGCTCGATGACGTGAGGCTCGACACCAAGATCGCCCATGCGGGATGCCATGGTCCTGCGGAGGTCGTGTGGCGACCATTCACCCCCTGCGAGCAACAAGCTTGCAGTCCTCGGCTTTCGATTCTTGAGCGAGTCAGCGCCGATCCGGTCGCGGATCGCCCTTGAGATGGTCTTGTCCGACAGGGGATTCTCGGTATTTCGGCCGGTCAGGAGGTAGGGACCGGCGCTGACCTTCTTGAGAGTGTTGAGTTGCTCCGTCGCGAATTGAGACAGGTGAATGGTGTGGCTGATGCCGTTCTTCGAGTTCTCCTTGGGTATGACCCAGAGCCCTTGCGTCTCGTTTATATCCGTCCAGCGGGCCTTGTGCAATTCTCCGACGCGAGCCCCGGTGGCCAGGAGTAGCCAGACCGCCGCTTGCATGCGCGGGTGCAGGTCAGACTCTTGGAGTTTGTGCGCCAGTTCCTGGATCTCGCCTGGAGACAGGTTCCGATCAGAAGGCGTTTCCTTGCCGCCGGCCTGCTTCTTGGAAAGGGCGAGCGTGGGGTCCGTGGTGACAATGCCGCGGCCCATGCCATGCCGGAACATCTGGCGCATCAGGGACAAGGCCACATTGGCCGTGCGCCGAGCGCCGCGCGCAAGAATCCGGTCAATGACCTGAACGATGTGGGGAAGGTGGACATCCTTGGCCCGCATGTTTCCGATGACCGGTAGCACATCGCGGCGGATGGCGGCTTCGACCGCACGGCCACCGTCCTTTCGGTGAGCGCAGAGGTACACTCGCTTCCAGTCTTCGAAGAGCGCTGTGATGGTCTTTTCCATGCTTTCCATCGCCTGTGTTGCTGAGCGCGCGGAGCGCTCATGCTCCTCCTTGACGACGGGGTCGAGGCCGGACCTCACCAGGTTGCGGGCTGCGTTCCGGTTTTCCCTGGCTTTGGCCAGGCTGGTGGCCGGGTAGGTGCCGCAGTTGTAGCGCCGTTCCTTGCCGTTGAACAGGAAGCGATAGTAGAAATTGATGGCGCCACCCTTCGAGTGGGGAAGAACGCGAATCCAGAGGCCGCCACCGTCGCCGAACAGTTGCTCGGTGTCTCCAGGCTTTACGACCCTCAGATGTTTGTCGGTGAGCTTGTTTTCAACCATGGTGATACTCCTGTCAAATTTGGACTCCTTGGCTGCTTGGTCGCGGTACGGTTCCAGGATCAGCGGTACGGTTTGCGGTACGGTTTCCCACCGGCAAGCGGTGAAACCATGCGAAACACGGTGCGCACAAGTCTAACGCTTGTAGGTTGATTTGAATAGATAATCTAGGTTATGTGCGAACGTACAGAAACCGGAAGAAACGGGAAACGTGTTTTATGGGGTGCAAGGGGTCCCGAGTTCGAATCCCGGCGCCCCGACCAATCGAATCAAACACATAGGCCGCTCTTCGGAGTGGCCTTTTTGCGTTCGCCGTGACCGTTGGTGCGGCTGGCTCGATCGTTGTTTGATCAGCGATCTGCGGAGCCGGCCGGCCAGCGGAATTGCTCCCGGCCATCGAAAAACTGGACGATTCGCTGGATTCGCTTGCGATCCTGATCGGTCAAGCGCGGCTTCTGCGTATAGGCCAGATAGAAACGCAAGCGCTGGGTGCGCGACAATCGCTGCCTGGCCGGCCTGTCCAGGCAGGCCAGATCCTTGATGATCCGGTAGTCAAGAACAACGCCGCGGTAGTAGCCACCGCTCGGACAGTCGATCAGATAGACCGTCGATCTGCCATCCACCAGAAGGTTGCGCCACTTGAGATCATTGTGTGCGAAGCGCGCTGCGTGCAGCGTTCGCGCGATGTCAGCGATCTGCCTGGAGACCTCTGCAACCCAGCGTCGGTCAGACAGGCGAGGATCGTTCCGATAGTTCATCTGTGCCAGATCCATGGTGTCGGGAATTTCCTCGGTCACCACCGCGCCGCGTGTAAAAGCACCGCAGCGACGCTCCAGCCCATAGGCCACCACCGTTGCCGTGGGGATTCCCCAGGCCCGAAAGGTCAGCAGGTTCTGCCATTCGGCACGTACGCGCGGTGGGCCCAGCCAACGACGCAGGCCGAACCAGCGGCGTGTGCGGTTTTTGCCGGAGCCGGTGTAGCGCTTGACGTAGTAGCGCTTCCCATCAATCGAGACGCGCAGCACGCGGCTCAACGAATCGTGGGTAATCAGCTCGCCGTCGAGCGCAAAGACGCGATCGATGTCGCTGAACGGGCAGACGGCTTCGCCTGTCGCGTAGTCGGGATTCAGAGTCCAGTCAATCATGTCATCTCATCGGCGGCGGACTATTCCGAAAGCACGATGCGGAGTATCACCGCCATGCACAGCAGCAGAATCGATTTCGCAGGCGCCTTGGCAAGGTGTGGGTTGTCGGGTTCATGAAGCAGAATTGCCGGAGGCACGATTATAGCCGTCCTTGCCAGGTCAGGGTTCGCCGCGGCCCAGCGGCCAAATCCTGGATTGACCGCAGTTGATGAGGGAAGCTATACTCCGCGGGTGCTGCGGGGTGTCCTATGCCAGCGCGACGAATTGTTGCTGGAAATTCCATGACCGAATCCGACGTTGCCTACGGCGCCAAGTCCAAGTACACCGAAGTCAAGGCCCGTGCCTACGCCAACCGGGACGCGCGGCGCAATATCCCCGAATTAAGACTCGTCGCTCGCGCCTTCCAGCTGATTCCGAAACCCGCCAGGGTACTAGACGTGCCCTGTGGCGGTGGACGCGTGACGGTGTTGCTCGGCCAGCTCGGTTACGAAATGAGCGCGGGGGATTACTCCGATCCGATGCGCCAGATCACCCGCGAAACCACGGCTGCCAACGGATTGAAGGTCGAGATCTTCAAGGAGGATATCGAACAACTCTCGCAGCGGGATCAAAGTTTCGACGCCATCGTCTGCTTCCGTTTCTTTCATCACCTGCCCAACGCGGAACTGCGCCGTAAGGTCGTCGGCGAACTGTGTCGGGTCGCACGCCGGCATGTGGCGATGTCGTATTTCAATCCCAGGACCTTGCGCGCCTTGGAGCAAGAAATCCGCAAGTTGCGCGGAAGGAAACTGACGGTCTTCAACACGTCGCTCGCCGAGGTGTCCGCCTACTTTGCGGAATATGGTTTCCGGCTGGTGAAAAATTTCCGGCTCGACCTCATCAACAACCTGCATCTGGCCGTCTTCGAGCGCGCGCCGCGCTGAAGCCAGCGCGCCATGCTTCGCACCCAACGCACCTACCTCGCACCCGGGTGGGAGGAAGCATTGCGCGCCGCCGACTTATACTCGGTGGAGGCGATATTTGCCCTGACCGCCGGCACGATCGTCCGCACGAGCGGCAGCAGCGAAGTGCGGCGAATAAAGGCCCCCAGCTCCTCCGGCCCGGAATTCTTGTTCCTCAAGAAATATTGGGTCACTCGCTGGGCGCAGCTTCGCAGCCGGGTTTTCCGCGGGATGCTGTTTGGCGAGTCCATGGTCGAGCGCGAATTCCGCAACCTGTCCCGCTTGTGCGAATGGGGCTTGAGCCGGGCCTACCCTGTCGCTTTCGGCGAAGAGCGCCGCTGGGGATGGCTGTGGCGCTCGTTTCTTATCACGGCAGGCATTCCTGAACCGACCGGGCTCGACACTTTTATCCGTGATCAACTGCCTCTCTTGCCAATCGCCGAAAAGCACCGCGCTACACGCGATCTATTGATGGAGACCGCCCGGCTGGTAGGCGCGATGCACGCACGAAATTTTCTCCACCGTGATCTGTTCTGGCGCAACCTCGTCATCGCGAACAATGCTCTCGCCCAGCTTTCAGTCATTGACGCCCCACGTGGCCGCCTGCTAGTCCGTCCGCTGAGCGTGGCCGAACGCGCCGCTGACCTCGCGTGTCTGGATGCGGCAGCGCCGTATTATTTTTCCCGCCCGCAACGACTGCGCTTTTTCCTGGCCTACCGGCAGCAGAGCCGCTTGGATGCGGCGGGCAAAGAGTTGTTGCAAAAGGCGCTGGCCGCCGCTGCGCCGCAGCGCAGCCGTCAGCTCGATCATGTTCATGTCGCGCAGTAGCGCGCGCCTGCAATCACATCGGGAGAATGGGGCGGCCCGGCTCTGAACTGGCGACCTGGAACTGGCTGGTGTGGCACAGTGCCTTGGGCGAATTGCTCGACGTCGACCTCGCCGCGATGTCGCATAGGTGCCTGTACCGCTCCTCGGACGTCCTGATGAAGCATCGGCTAAGCGAATCTCGCCGACAGACCGCCATCGACGACGAGTTCGGTGGCGGTGATATACTTGGCTTCGTCGGAGGCCAGGAACAACGTCGCATGCGCGGTATCCCAGGCGTCGCCCATGTGGCCGAGCGGACACTGGGCGTCGCGCGTGCGGATCAGGTTGGCGATGTCGCCTTCCTCGCCATAGACGCGGGTGAGCGCGGCATGTACCAGCGGCGTGTTCATCAGTCCGGGCAGGACGCAGTTGGCGCGGATGCCATCGGGTGCGTGCCGGATGGCCATGGTCCGCGTCATCGCCACCATCGCCCCCTTGCTGGCTGCGTAGAAGCCGTAGTTGACGCCGGCCCAGCCGAGAACGGCCACCGAGGCATTGTTGACGATCGCGCCGGCGTGCTGGCGGATCATCACCGGCAGCACGTGGTGACAGGTCAGGTAGGCACTCTTGAGGTTGATGCTCATCAGCCGGTCCCAGGTCGCCTCGTCGAGTTCCGCCGGACCGCCGACGACGGCAATACCGACGTTGTTGACCAGGATGTCGATGCGCCCGTAGGTGTCGAGTGCCGTCGCCACCAGGCGCTCGACATCGGCGGCGCGAGCCACATCGGCGACGACGCAAATGCCGGTTCCCCCTTCATCGTCGATGATTTGCTGCGTCGCTGCGCCCGCTTCGGCATCGATGTCTGCGCCGACGACCCTGGCGCCCTCGCGCGCGAACAATACCGACATTGCCTTGCCGTTGCCCCATCCCGGCCCGATCGAGCCGCTGCCGGTGACGATGGCCACCTTGTCCTGCAGGCGTCCGCTCATGATCCGTTTCCTCCTTGCTGAGTCCAGTGGCGCCGCAATGCGGTCTTCAGCACCTTGCCGTAGTTGTTCCTGGGTAGCGCTGCGACAAATATGTAGTCTTTTGGCCGTTTGAAGCGGGCAATCGAATCCAGGCACAGGCGATCGAGTTCGGCGATCGGTGCCGAGACGCCCGGCTGGCAAACGATGAAGGCGACCACTTCCTCGCCCCACTCGGCGTTGGGCCGGCCGACCACCGAGACCTCGGCCACTGCTGCGTGCCGCAGCAGTACTTCCTCGACTTCGCGCGGATAAATGTTGGCGCCGCCGCTGATGATTACGTCCTTGGAGCGGTCCTTCAGCGTCAGGAAGCCGTCGGCATCGAGGCTGCCGATGTCGCCGGTATGCAGCCAGCCATTGCGCAGCGTCGCTGCCGTCGCTTCCGGGTTGCGCCAGTAGCCCTGCATCACGGTTTCGCCGCGTACGAGTACCTCGCCGGTGGTGCCGGCAGGCAAGGGCTGGTCGTCGGTATCGGCGATGACGACCTCGACGACGCTATGCGCGACACCGACCGAAGCGATGCGTTCGCGATGGCGCGGGTGAGCGCGATCTGCCAGGTGCCGGCGCGACAGCGCGGTGATCGTCATCGGGCTTTCGCCCTGTCCGTAGATCTGCACCAGACGGTCGCCAAGAACATCGAGCGCACGCCGGATGTCCTCGAGATACATCGGTCCGCCACCATAGACGATGGTCTTGATGCCGCTGCAGTCGGCGTCCTGGTCGGCGACATGGTCGACCAGGCGGCGGACCATCGTTGGTGCGGCAAACAGCGACACCTGGCCGAAGTGACGCGACAGCGACAGGATCTCTTGCGCGTCGAAGCCGCCCGATTCGGGGACAACATGGCGCGCGCCGACCAGCACATGCGCGAAGTTATACATGCCGGCGCCGTGCGACATCGGCGCGGCGTAGAGGATGCTGTTGGATGGCGTGGCCTGGTCTACGTCCGGGAAGTAGGTCAGGGTCATTGCCAGCAGGTTGCGCTGCGAGAGCATCACGCCCTTCGGCTGGCCAGTGGTTCCCGAGGTATAGAAAAGCCAGGCCAGATCGTCGGGTGCGCGCGCTACGATGGCGATCGGGTCGGTGCTGGTCAGTCGCCGATAGGCGGCGTCGTCAACCGAAACGATGCGCAGGTCCGGATTTTTCTCGCGCCAAATGCGCTCCTCTTCGCCCAGATCGCCAGCAACGAACAGCAACGCAGCCGCCGAATCGTCGACGATGAAGGCGACTTCACGCGCGTGCAACTTGTGGTTGATCGGCACGGCCACCAGGCCGGCATGCCAGATGCCGTAGAGCAGTTCGAGGTACTGCGGGCAATTGGCCATGAACAGCGCGACCCGATCGCCAGTCTGCAAACCCGGCAAAGCGCGCAGACCGCCGGCGATCGTCGCTGCACGGCGAAACCATTCGCCGTACGAGTACAGTTCGCTCTTGCCGAGCGCGACCGCCGGCTGCTCCGGGAAGACCCGGGCGGTGCGGGCGAGCAGATGCGCGAGATTCATGGCGGGAAGACCACAGGGAACAAGCGCGCCACCATACCCAAACGGTCATGGCTTGGTGAGACACCCCGGATGATGAAAGCCTGACCGTTTCCCTCTCCCCCGACCCCTCTCCTGCGAGTGGAGAGGGGAGATTCGTGAGTCGCTGACGCGACTTTCATGGGAAGTAGGTGGCGCCCTGTATACGGCAAGGTCTGCGCTCAGCCCGGATCGGCGAGCAGGAAGTTCTGGACGATGCGCACCTGTGATTCCTCGAGGAACATCGGCGCATGCCCGACCGCCGGCACTTCGACGAGCTGGGCCTGCGGCCCGCGGGTCGTCATCTCGGCGGCGGTATCGTGCAGCAGGATGTCCGATTGCGCGCCGCGCAACACCAGCGTTGGGCAGCGGATCGCGTCGTACATCGGCCAGAGGTTGATTTCCTTGGCTTCGAGGAAGGCCTTCTGATAGGGCTGGGCGATAGCGCGGTCATAGTTCATCTCGAAGCCACCGTCAGGTTTCGCACGTGTGCCGACGACGGTCATGAAGCGCCACTGCGCGTCGGTGAGGGCGCCAAACGGCGCACAAACAGTGCGCACGTAGGCTTCGGCTGTGGCCAGATCGGCGAAATCCGGGGCCTTGCCGAGATATTCGCCAATGCGCTGCAGGGCGTCGATACCGATCGTCGGTCCGACGTCGTTGAGCACCAGTCGGCTGATTGGCGAACCCGGCAGGCTCGAAAGAAACATGCCGATCAGGCCGCCCATCGAAGTTCCCAACCAGTGCACCGAGTCGACAGCAAGGCGGGCGATCAGCGTCATCATGTCGTTGGCGTAGATGGGCAGGCCGTAGTCGTCGGCGACGAACAGGCGATCGCTGCGCCCACGCCCGACGACATCCGGGCAGACGACCCGGTAATCGTTGGCCAGGGCGTTGGCCAGTACGTCAAAATCGCGGCCGTTGCGGGTCAGGCCGTGTACGCAGATCAACACGCGTGGATTCGCCGGGTCGCCCCACTCGACGTACGCCATGCGGTGCAGGCCATGTGGTCCCAGGCAGCACACCGAAGCCTCACGCATCTCGTGCAGACGACCGCCGGCCGCCTGGCCGGGCCGTGAGGTCACCACCAGTTCTTCGAATTCCTTGAGTATTGCCATGATTGAGCCCCGATGTCGTTCAGTGATTTGGATCGAAACTTGTAACTCCCTGATCCCATGCCAGATGGGCAGCATGTCGGCCGGAGGGCCGTGGCCGATACTGCCCTGCGGCAGGATCCGGAAATTCAATGATGCCATTGAGAGTATCCTCGCATCGGGCAAGCGAAGTCAATCGCCGCCTGCCGGCATGCCGCATCTTCACCAGAGATTCCGCCCGCACCAGGACCATTCAGGCCAGAACCTCGTGACCCGGCGCCATGCGCGGCAAGGTCAAGGTGAAATTTCCGTCCGGTGTAATCCAGACAGAAACTGTCCTATGCTTGTCCGGTTCGTGAGGCTGATCCGCCGGAAGCGCGATTATAGCGGTCCCGGCTGCTCGCGACCCTTCCTTGATTCGCATCCCCGATGCGGTTGGATTTTCCGTCTTCCCTTGGCTATACTTTTGAAATTGGCGTTGTTATTCTTGGCGGTCATGACTTTTCCAGGCACCCCGATCATGAAAGTCATGGCCGTTTTCCCCTCCCCCGTGAGGGGGAGGGGAGCCCTTCGACAAAGCTCAGGGCAGGATTTGTGAGTCGCTGACACGACTTTCAGATTAATTTTTCGTCCTCCGGATCGCAGTGCGGCCGGTGGGCATCGTCAAGAAAAGGGGAATGCTCATGACGCACAGGACTCACGCGGTAATTGATCGCACGCTCGACTCGGTACTGAAGCGATTTGCGATACCCACCATCTTCGCGTTGACTACGAGCATCGCGCCCGTCACGGCTGCGGCGCAGGGCGTCGAGCGCAGTGGCAAGGATGTGGTGGAGGAATCCTGCTTCGCCTGCCACGGCAGTGGCGCGAATGGCGCGCCGAAGATCGGTGACAAGCAGGCTTGGGCAAAACGTGCATCCCAGGGCCTGACCGGGCTCACAAAAAATGCGCTCAATGGCATCCGGCAGATGCCGCCGCATGGCGGAAATACCAATCTCACGGATACCGAAATCGAGCGCGCGATTACCTACATGGTGAATCAATCGGGCGGCAACTGGACGGAGCCAGTCAGCAGAACGGCCCGGGTACCCGAGCGTACCGGCGAGCAGATCGTGCAGGCACGGTGTGTCAAATGCCACCAGACGGGCGAGGGCGGCGCTCCAAGGATCGGCGATCGGGAAGCCTGGATACCACGCGTCAAAGAGGGGCTCGATGTCGTCGTGCGGTCGGCGATCCAGGGGCATGGCGGCATGCCTGCCCGCGGCGGCCAGGCCGACCTTACCGACGCCGAAATACGCAGCGCGATCGTCTACATGTTCAACAAGGGCACCGTGCAAACAGGGAGCACTGCGGCGGCTGTGGCGGCTGCGCCGGCGATGAGAGCCGATGGCATGCACAAGGTCATCGCGGGGACCGAAATCGATCTGGGCATTGTGTCCGCGGAATCGATACGCGCACGGCATCCGACTCCGGACTACGAGAGTTCGATGCATGGGGGTATCCCCAGCGGCAAGGCCTATTACCACTTGAACATTTCGTTGCGTAACAGCGATAACAAAGCCGCCATCAAGGATGCCGAAGTCGAGGCGCGCGTCGCCAATCCGGTAACCGGGGTCGAAACGAAGAAACTCGAACTCATGGAGATCGGCAGTGCCATAAGTTACGGCAACTATTTCCGGATGCCAGAGAAAACTCCCTACACGATCATGGTGCAGGTTCGCAAGCCAGGCAGTTCGCAGGCGATCGAGGCCAAATTCGACTTCAAGCACGACTGACACTTACGCGTGCCGCCATGGCACGCCGGTGCTCGACGCGGCAAGACATGAGCTAGGGCTCACGCCAGCGTTCTGCTGCTCCCTCGGGCGGCTGTCATCTTTTCGTAACATGACAGACCTATTCTCTGGCCGTTCACCCCGCCCACGAACACGAGCCCAGACCCATGAGTGATCACCTCAGCAAACAGTTCGACCTCGAACTTGAAAACATTGGTAGCCGCATCCTGCAGATGGGGAGCCTGGTCGAAAGACAGGTGCTGACGGCGATCGAGGCCTTCAGCAGCGGAAATCTCGAGGCCCTGCAGCAGGTGATTGACGATGAGCGCCAGGTGAACGCCGATGAAGTCGGTATCGACGAGGACTGCACACTGCTGATCGCCCGCCGGCAACCCGCGGCGGGCGATTTACGCCTGATTCTGGCCATTTTACGGATCGTGACCGACCTCGAGCGGATCGGCGACAAGGCCTGCGAGATTGCCACCATGTCGCGGGCGCTGCGTCTGGCCGGTGATCGACGCATCCCGCGACTGTCCGACCTGGACCATTGCGGACGGCTCGCCACTGACATGCTGCGGGCAGCGCTCGACTCCTTGGCTCGGCGGGACGTCGATGCTGCTCGCCAGGTCATCGGCATGGACGTGGCGGTCGATACCTCTTTCGACGCCATCCTGCGGCAACTGCTGACCTATATGCTCGAAGAGCCGCGCACGATTGCTGAAGCGCTCGACGTCATCTGGATCGCCAAGGCCATCGAACGGGTTGGCGATCACGCAACCAACATCGCCGAGGATGTCGTCTATATCGTCAGCGGCATCGACATTCGGCACACGACTCCCAGGCAAGCGGACGAGGCATGACACCGGCTGGTTTCGGGTTTGCCGCTGATCGCCGTCGTCACAATCCCGCAATGATCGACCGATAGACTGCCGCAATACCCAACTGACGACCTTACTGTCTGGAGATTGAAAAATGAAATCCCATCGCACCCTGTGCAAGCTGTCTACCCTGGCCGCAGCTCTGTCTCTGAGCTTTTCCGCGCTGGCTGCCGACATTACCGGCGCCGGCGCCACCTTCCCTTATGCCGTGTACACCAAGTGGGCCGAGGCCTATCAGACTGCCACCAAAAACCGGGTGAACTATCAGGGCATCGGTTCTTCCGGCGGCGTCAAGCAGATCAAGGCCAGGACCGTGGACTTCGGCGGCACCGACGCCCCGCTGAGCGAGCCTGATCTTGACGCTGCCGGTCTGGTACAGGTCCCGACCGTGATGGGCGGCGTGACCATCGTGATCCATGTTCCCGGTATAGAGTCTGGCAAACTGAAACTCGATGGTCCCTTGGCCGCCGAGATCTTCCGCGGTGCCATCAGGAAATGGAACGATCCGGCCATTGCCAGTCAGAACCCTGGTCTCAAACTGCCTGATCTGGCCATTACCGTGGCTTTCCGTTCCGACGGCTCCGGCACCACCTACGTTTTTTCCAATTACCTGGCCAGGCAGTCAGCGTCGTTCAAGAGCGAGGTCGGTGCCGGCAATACGGTGAACTGGCCTGCCAACGGCGTCGGCGGCAAGGGCAACCCCGGTGTCGCTGCCAACGTGCAGAAGATTGCCGGTGCCATTGGCTATGTCGACATCGCCGATGCCACCAAGAACAAGATGAACTTCGTGGCCCTGAAGAACAAGTCCGGCCACTACATCGTCCCAACCCAGGACGCCATCGAGGCGGCTGCCGCCGGCGCCAACTTCAAGGTCAAGGGCATGGCTCCCGACCTGCTTGACCAGGCTCACAAGGACGCCTGGCCGATCACCAGCGCCACCTACATTCTTGCCTACGAGAAGGGTGCCGATGCTGCCAAGCAAAAAGGCGTGGTCGACTTCTTTGGCTGGGCACTGAACAACGGCCAGAAGATGGCCGAGGATCTGGGTTTCGTGCCGCTACCTGCGAGCGTGGTAAAGATGGTCGAAACCGAGATGAAGAACATCAAATAAGGTTGTCGGGCGAAACCTGCCCGCAAACTGTTGCGGCGGCGACCTTTGGAAACCGCCTCTCCACGTGAGGAATGATCGCCATGAGCGCCGTGATGATGACCAGCCAGCCAGTAAGCCTTGATCTTCAGGCCCGACAGGTCAGGAAGTTCAAGCTGCAGGACACGATCTTCCATCAGGTGACGCTGCTGTTCGCAATGATTGTGTTGGCCGCACTCGCAGGCATATTGATCGCCCTGGCTCTCGAAGCGCTACCGGCGTTCAGGGAATTCGGCGCAGCTTTCCTGTGGACCAATGTCTGGAACGTGCCGGAAGAGCAGTTCGGCGCGCTCAGCGCCATTTACGGCACCGTGGTGAGCTCGGTCATTGCGCTGTTCATCGCCGTGCCGGTGAGTTTCGGCATTGCCCTGTTCCTCACCGAAACCTGCCCGGTTTGGCTGCGCCGTCCGCTCGGCACGGCCATCGAACTGCTGGCCGGGGTGCCTTCGATCATCTATGGCATCTGGGGGCTGTTCGTTTTTGCGCCGCTGTTCGCCAGACATGTGCAACCGTATCTGCAAACGCTCTTCGGCGACCTGCCGGTGATCGGCGGCTGGTTTGCCGGTCCGCCGATCGGCGTCGGTATTCTCACCGCCGGCATCGTACTGTCGCTGATGGTGATTCCGTTCGTGGCCTCGGTGATGCGTGACGTCTTTGAAACCGTGCCGGCACAACTCAAGGAATCGGCGTACGGCATCGGTTGCACCACCTGGGAAGTCGTCACCGGTGTGGTCTTGCCCTACACCCGCGTCGGCGTCATTGGCGGCATCATGCTGGGCCTGGGCCGGGCACTCGGAGAAACGATGGCCGTCACCTTCGTGATCGGCAACGCCAACCGCATCGTCGGCAGCCTGTTCGCACCGGGAACCTCGATCGCCTCGACGCTGGCTAATGAATTCGGAGAAGCCAACCCTGGCCTGCATATTTCCGCCTTGTTCGCCCTTGGTCTGGTCCTTTTCGTCATCACCTTTGTCGTGCTGGCAATCTCCCGCTGGTTGGTTCGGCGCGGCATTGCCAGGCAAGGGATATGAGAAGGTAGCAAGGAGCCCTGCCATGAATCGCTATTCCCGTCGCATCCTGACCAACCGCATCGGCATTGGCCTGTCGATGGCGGCGATGACCTTCGGCCTGCTCGCTCTGCTGTGGATCCTGTGGACCCTGTTCTATAACGGCTTCGCGGCGCTGAGCTGGGATTTGTTCACCCAGGACACTCCGGCACCCGGCAGTGAAGGCGGCGGTTTGCGTAATGCCATCGTCGGCAGCCTGCTGATCGTTGGCGTCACCACCCTGGTCTCCACACCGATCGGTATTCTCGCCGGCATTTACCTGGCCGAATTCGGCAGTAGATCCCGATTCGCCGCCACCACCCGTTTCGTGACCGACATCATGCTGTCGGCGCCTTCGATCGTCGTCGGACTGTTCGTCTATGCCTTGGCGGTGGCGACCCTGGGCGGCTTCTCCGGCTGGGCGGGGTCGCTGGCCTTGTCGCTGATCGCCATTCCGGTGGTGGTGCGAACGACCGAGAACATGCTGCTGCTGGTCCCCGGCAGCCTGCGCGAGGCGGCGTTCGCGGTCGGCGCGCCGCACTGGCAGGTGTCCTTGAAAGTCACCCTGCCCGCGGTCAAGGCGGGTGTGCTGACCGGTATCCTGCTGGCCATCGCCCGTGTCACCGGAGAAACCGCGCCGCTCTTGTTTACCGCGCTGAACAACCAGTTCTACAGTACCGACATGTCACAACCGATGGGCAATCTGCCGGTGGTGATCTTCCAGTTCGCGATGAGCCCCTACGACAACTGGGTGAACCTGGCTTGGGGCGGTGCGCTGCTGATTGCCCTGATGGTGCTCGCGATCAACATCGTCGCACGCGTCCTGTTCCGCAAGAAATCCTCAGACTAGACCCGGAGTTTCCAATCAATGTCCGCCCTTCAACAAGCTGTCGACGGCGAAGCCATTCTGGCCGTCCGTGACCTGAGTTTCTATTACGGCGACTTCCGTGGTCTGAACCAGGTTTCCCTGGATATTCTGAAAAACAAAGTCACGGCGTTCATCGGTCCTTCCGGTTGCGGCAAGTCCACCCTGTTGCGGACCTTCAACCGCATGTACGATCTCTATCCGGGCCAGCGCGCGGAAGGGCAGATCATCTTCCATGGCAGTAACCTGCTGGACAGGAAGCAGGATGTGAATCTGCTGCGTGCCAGGATTGGCATGGTGTTCCAGAAGCCGACGCCGTTCCCGATGACCATCTACGAAAACATCGCTTTCGGTGTGCGGCTTTACGAACCTCTGGCAAAATCCGACATGGACGAGCGCGTCGAATGGGCCTTACGCAAAGCGGCGCTGTGGGAAGAAACCAGGAACAAGTTGCAACAGAGCGGCCTGTCGCTGTCGGGTGGCCAGCAGCAGCGCTTGTGTATCGCTCGCACCATTGCGGTCAAACCCGATGTCGTGCTGCTGGACGAACCGACCTCCGCACTGGATCCGCTGTCCACTGCCAAGATCGAGGAGTTGATCAACGAACTCAAGTCCGAATACTCGATCGCGATCGTCACCCACAACATGCAGCAGGCGGCGCGCATCTCCGATTACACGGCATTCATGTATATCGGTGAATTGATCGAGTTTGGCAATACCCGGGAGTTGTTCGTCAAGCCAAAACAGCAGCACACCGAGGATTACATTACCGGGCGCTTTGGTTGATGCCGCCAGGCCGGACCTGCCTTCCTGCAGCCACATGCTTTTCGTATCCCGCATGCGTGACTCCACTTTTTCAAAATATGAGGCCAGTTCCATGAGCAGTCATCTCAGCAAGCAGTTCGATCTCGAACTGGAAAGCATCCGTACCCGCATCCTGCAGATGGGTGGTCTGGTCGAGAGGCAGTTGATGGCAGCGATCGATGCCTTCAACACCGGCAATATCGAGGCGATGCAGGAGATCATCCGCACCGATAGTGAGGTGGATGCTTTTGAAGTCGACATCGACGAGGACTGCACGCTGCTGATCGCACGCCGGCAACCCACCGCTCGCGATCTGCGGCTGGTGATGGCCATCTCGCGAATCGTGACCGACCTCGAACGTAGTGGTGACAAGGCGGCCAAAATCGCCAACAAGTCGCGCAAGCTGCATCGCGCCGGCAGCCAGCGCATCCCGCGACTGACCGACCTGCATCATTGCGGGGGTCTGGTCACCACGATGCTCCAGGGTGCGCTCGACTCGCTGGCCCGCATGGATGTCGATGCTGCCCGCCAGGTGATCCAGGCGGACAAGGAAATCGACGCCGTCTTCAACTCGATCCTGCGGCAACTGGTCACCTACATGATGGAAGACCCGCGCACGATCGGCGAAGCGCTCGACATCATCTGGATCGCCAAGGCCATCGAACGGGTTGGCGATCACGCGACCAATATCGCCGAAAACGTCATCTACACCGTCAGCGGCATCGACGTTCGGCACACCGGCAGCGCCGCCAGGAAAGCGGAGAAGGCATGAACACCTCGGTTTCCAGCCTGCCAATGGTGCTCGTCGTCGAGGACGACAAAGGCATTCAGGAGCTTCTGCGCTTCACGCTCGTCTGCGGCAGCTACCAGCCGGTCTGTGCCGACACCGCCGAAGAGGCCGAAACGGTGTTGCGTGAAACATTGCCCGACATTGCGCTGATCGACTGGATGTTGCCCGGTAAGTCCGGGCTGGCGCTGATTGGCAAGCTCCGCAACGAACGACGAACGCGCAGCATGCCGATCATCCTGTTGACCGCACGTGGCGAGGAAGCAGATCGTGTTGCCGGGCTGGAAGGCGGCGCCGACGATTACATCGTCAAGCCCTTCAGCCCGAAGGAACTGCTGGCGCGCGTGCAGGCGGTACTGCGCCGCTGCGCCCCAGAGTTTGTCAAGGGCACGCTGAGTGCTGGTCCGATCGAGCTGGACACGGTCAGCCACGAAGCGCGCGTTACGGGCCGGCGGATCACCCTGACCCCGACCGAATTCCGGCTGCTGCGTTTCCTGATGGCCAATGCCGGACGCGTCTACACGCGCCAGCAACTGCTCGACAACGTCTGGGGCGATCACGTCTATATCGAAGACCGCACGGTCGACATCCACATCCGGCGGCTACGTGTCGCCCTCGGGCCAGCCGCCGAGCAGATGGTCGAGACCGTGCGCGGTACCGGTTACAAGCTCAGCACCTCGCCCGCATCCCAGCCACAGGTGCCGTGAGAGCTGCCGGATCGGGTTTCTCGAAGATCCTGCTGACCGGTGTTCTGCCGATCGTTGGCCTGGCGCTGCTGCTCGGGGTGATCAATGGTGCAACCTGGGGCTGGGCGACAGCGGCGCTCGGCCTGCTGCTGATCGTTCTGATGCAGACCCGGCGGCTGACGATACTGGCGGCGTGGCTCGATGCCCCGGAGCACGCCAATGTGCCAGACGCCGGTGGTGCCTGGGGCGAGGTCTTCGTCAAGCTGTCGCACAGGTTGCACCAGGACGCCTGCCGGGTCGAGGAGGTCGAGGCCGGACTGCGATCGTTCCAGGAGGCCATGGACGCCGTTCCTGATGGCCTGGTGATCCTCAACGCCAGTCACCAGATCCAGTGGAGCAATCGTACCGCCGGCGAACATCTGGGGGTTCAGCTGCCGCGCGATGGCGGCGCGATCATCGAGCAACTGGTGCGCACACCAGGCTTCGCCGATTACCTCGATAGCCCCGACGGCCATTCTCCCTTCATCCTCCAGTCGCCGGCGGTGCGCAGCCGCGTCTATGCCATCCGGGCCGTACCCCTGGGGGAGCACAGCCATCTGCTGATCAGCCTCGATGTGACCGATGCTCGCCGCGTCGAAGCGATGCGCAGCACCTTCGTCGCCAATGTGTCGCACGAACTGCGGACGCCCCTGACCGTGGTCAGTGGTTTTCTGGAACACTTCACCGACGATGGCGCGATGAGTGCCGAGCAGCGGCTGCACTTCGCGCGCATCATGAGTGACCAGACAAAACGCATGCTGAGTCTGGTCGATGATCTGCTGACTTTGTCCAGGCTCGAAGCGGAGGATGCACCAGCAAGTGAAGAGAATGTCGACATGCACGAACTGCTGGCCCAGTTGCTGTCCGAAGCGCAGAGCCTCAGCGAAGGCCGGCATGGCCTCGAAGTTCGTTGCGACGGTCCGGCCTTGCGGGGAAACCGCAAGGAATTGCACAGCGCTTTCGGCAATCTGGTTTCCAACGCCATTCGCTACACGCCGGCCGGCGGCAAGATTCGCATCGAATGGGGAACCCGCGATCGGGTCGGCGTCTTTTCCGTGCATGACTCCGGCGTCGGCATTCCCGCCGAACATCTGCCTCGCCTGACCGAACGCTTCTACCGCGTCGACCGGGGTCGCTCGCGCGATACCGGCGGCACCGGTCTCGGTCTGGCCATCGTCAAACACATCCTGCTACGTCATCAGGCAGCCCTGCAGATCGAGTCGAGGGTCGGCGAGGGCAGCACTTTCCGCGCCGAGTTTCCGGCCTGGCGGTTGCCGCCGTTGGCCTGACGGTGATGACTTTTCCAGGCTCCCCGATCATGAAAGTCATGACCGTTTCCCGCTTCCCCAGGCCGATTCCTTTCCTTGCACTGCCCAGACGTTGACCACATACCCGGACTGGGGTATACGATACAAGGGGGTGTGCGCCGGCTGATGAGAGTGCATCGGACCAGCGACCAAGCCGGTATCGGGGGGCCTTCGGTCAGGCCCGGAGCGATTGAGAAACCTGGAGGAGTGGTGATGGAACGTGAAGCAATGGACTATGATGTAGTGATTGTCGGCGCGGGTCCGGCGGGTTTGAGCGCAGCGATTCGCCTCAAACAGCTGAATCCAGACCTGGCGGTGATGGTGCTGGAGAAGGGGTCGGAGGTCGGTGCCCACATCCTTTCGGGCGCCCTCTTCGAGAGCCGGCCGCTCGATGAACTGCTGCCCGACTGGCAGGACAGAGGAGCCCCGCTGAAGACCCCGGTCAGCGAGGATCAGGTCTATCTCTATCGCAGCGAGACCTCGGCAGTGAAGCTGCCCAATTTTGCCGTCCCGGCACCGATGCACAACAACGGCAACTGGATCATCAGTCTCGGCAGTCTCTGTCGCTGGCTCGCCGGGCAGGCCGAGGCGCTGGGGGTCGAGATTTTCCCAGGTTTTGCCGCGGCCGAGATTCTCTACCACGACGACGGTTCGGTCAAAGGCGTGGCTACCGGCGACATGGGCCGTGACAAGCACGGCGCAGAGAAGGACAGTTTCCAGCCTGGCCTCGAGTTGCACGCCAAATACACGCTGTTTGCCGAGGGGGCACGCGGCCAGCTCGGCAAGGAGCTGCTCGCCCGCTACGATCTTGCCGCCAACGCAACCGCCCAGCACTATGGTCTGGGGATCAAGGAACTCTGGCAGATCGATCCCGCGAAACACCAGCCCGGGCTGGTGGTCCATGGCGCCGGCTGGCCGCTCAGCGAGCACGGCGCGACCGGGGGTTCATTCCTCTACCACATGGAAGATCATCAGGTCGTGGTGGGCCTGATCGTTGATCTCAATTACGCCAACCCCTATCTCTCACCCTTCGAGGAATTTCAACGCTTCAAGTCGCAGGCCAAGATCAGACCGTATCTCGAAGGGGGAAAGCGCCTTTGCTACGGAGCGCGGGCGATTACCAAGGGCGGGCTGAACAGCCTGCCGAAACAGACTTTCCCTGGCGGGTTGCTGCTCGGCTGTGATGCTGGTACGCTGAATTTCGCCAAGATCAAGGGGGTGCACACCGCAATGAAGTCGGGAATGCTGGCCGCCGAGACGGTCCATGCGGCGCTGCAGACCGGAGACCAGGGGCGCAGCGATCTCGTGGCTTACGAGCAGGCCTTCAAGGACAGCTGGCTGTATGCCGAACTCTACCGGGCACGCAATTTCGGTCCGGCCCTGCACAAGTTCGGCACTTTCATGGGCGGCGCATTCAACTGGATTCAGCAGAATCTTTTCGGTGGCCGCATGTTCTTTACACTCAAGGACAAGACCAGCGACCATGAGCAACTCGCCCCGGCTGCCCGCTATCAGCCCATCCCGTACGCCAAACCGGACGGCCAGCTGACTTTCGACCGGCTGTCATCGGTCTTCGTCTCCAACACGGCGCACGAGGAAGAACAGCCCATACATTTGCAGTTGCTCGACAGTACCAAGGCCATCTCGATCAATTACAAGGAATATGCTTCACCGGAGCAGCGTTACTGCCCGGCGGGCGTGTATGAGATCGTCGAGGAGGCCGGGGGCGCGCGCCTGCAGATCAACGCGTCCAATTGCCTGCACTGCAAGACCTGTGACATCAAGGACCCGACGCAGAACATCCGTTGGGTAGCTCCTGAAGGCGGCGGCGGGCCCAACTATCCCAATATGTGAGTGCTGGGATGGGTCGGTGAGGACGCTGCCTGTGCGAATCAGCCGTGACCGTGAACGTCGTCGAGCGGCTCACGATGCCGACCGGCCTGCTCGGCCAGTGCCCAGGCGACATGCTCGCGCAGCAGCGGTGATGGGTCGTTCTGGCGCGCTGCCAGAGCCGCGACGATCGCCGGCGAGCTGCGGGCGTTGCCGAGCGCGACGGCGATATTGCGCAGCCAGCGCTGGTGTCCGATCCTGCGAATCGCGCTGCCCGCCAGGCGCGTGTTGAATTCGTCTTCGCTCCAGGCGAAGAGGGTGGTCAGTGGCGTCGCATCGAGACCATTGCGAACTGCAAAATCGGCATCGCCAATCCGGGCGAAGCGGTTCCACGGGCAACATAACTGGCAGTCGTCGCAGCCGTAGATACGGTTGCCGATCAAGGGACGCAGCGCTACCGGGATGGCTCCCGGCAATTCGATCGTCAGGTAGGAAATGCACAAGCGCGCGTCGACTTCGTAGGGTGCGACGATCGCCGCGGTGGGGCAGGCATCGAGGCAACGCCGGCAGTCACCGCAGTGATCATGGATCGCCTGGTCGGGTGGCAGCGGCAGGGTGGTGTAGATCTCGCCGAGAAAATGCCAAGATCCCTCGCGCGTCAACGACAGCGTATGCTTGCCGCGCCAGGCGATGCCCGCCTGCACTGCGAACTCGGTCTCCATGACCGGGGCCGAATCGGAAAACGCACGGCAGGCAAAAGGCGCGGCCAGTCCCAGCGACGCGGCTTCGTGACGGAGGCGGTCGATGAGCTTCTGTAGTCGGCTGCGAACCGTTCTGTGATAGTCGCGCCCCAGCGCATAGCGCGAGACGTAGGCGAGTTCGCCGTCGGCGAGTTGCACCTGCGCATCGGCGGCTGCAGGCCAGTAGGGCAGGCGGACCGAAATGACCGATAGCACCTCCGGCAACAAGAGCTCTGGCGCGGCGCGCAAGGCGGCGTGTTTGGCCATATAATCCATCTCGCCGTGGCGGCCGAGTGCCAGCCAGCGCATCAGCCACGGCGTGGCCGTGGCAACCTGAGCGCGGGCAATGCCGATCGAGGCAAAGCCGAGTTCCTGTGCGCATTGCCTGATCCGTCTGACGACCTGGGCATAATCGGTCTGGCCTTCTGCCAGACTCGCGCCTGTTTGGGAGTTCCCTGCGTGCATGATCCGGATGATAAGCAATCTACGCTGACCCTGCACCTGCCAGATGAGGTGGCGACCGCTGCCTTTGGCCGCCAACTGGCACCGCTGCTCCATCCTGGCATGGTGGTCTGGCTCGATGGCGACCTCGGCGCCGGCAAGACGACGCTGGTGCGCGCACTGTTGCGTGCACGCCATCATGCAGGGCCGGTCAGAAGTCCGACCTATACATTGGTTGAAATTTATGTGATTTCGAGGATATACTGGTATCACTTTGATTTCTATCGTTTCAACTTTCCAGAAGAGTTTTTGGATGCAGGGCTTGCCGAGTACTTCCGCGACGATGCCATATGCTTGGTCGAGTGGCCTGAAAAGGCTGCTGGCTACGTACCGCTCCCCGATCTGGTCGTTCGCTTCCAGTTTGCCGAGCGTGGGCGGCTGCTCGGTGTCTTTGCGTCTAGCGTGGAGGGAAAAGAATGTCTGAAAGCGCTGCAGAGCGGCTGGCCGGACGCCGCAAGCTGATCAAGTTTACCGGTGCGTCCTTACTGCTGACGGTCAGTCCGCTGTCGACCGCCGCTGCCAACCGCAACCCGGGCGTTCTGGCGGTACGCATCTGGCCGGCACCAGACTATACGCGGGTGGCGATCGAACACGGATCCCCCCTGAAATATACCCATTTCATCGTCAAGGACCCGGAGCGCCTGGTCGTCGACCTCGAAGGCATCGAGTTGAACAATGTGCTCGAAAGCCTGGGAAACAAGGTCGCTGCCAACGATCCCAACATCAAGCTGTTGCGGGCCGGGCGTTACAAGCCCGGCGTCGTCCGCCTGGTCATGGAACTCAAAGGCGAGGTCAATCCGCAGGTTTTCGTCCTGCCGCCGGTGGGGGGGTACGGGCATCGACTGGTTGTCGACGTGTATCCCCTGAACCCGCCCGATCCGCTGCTTTCGCTGCTTGACAACAAGGAGCCTCGACCCGCAGCGCTCGAAAGTCGGCCCACCAGCAAACCGGATACCCGTCCGGAGCTACCTGCAGAAGCCAGGGCGGAAACGAAATCCGAGTTGAAATCCGAGTTGAAATCCGAGTTGAAACCAGAGTTGAAATCCGAGCCACAGCCAGTTGCCGAGCAGAAAGCTGCGTCCAGGCGTCATGGCCGGCCGGTGGTCGATCGCCTGGTAACCATCACCCTGGATCCGGGACATGGCGGCGAGGATCCGGGAGCCGTCGGGAGCGGCGGCAGCCTGGAAAAGAACGTCACACTGGCGGTGGCCAAGCGCTTGCGGGCCAAGATCGAGTCCGAACCCAACATGCGCGCGGTGCTCACGCGCGACTCGGATTTCTTCGTTCCATTGCATGCACGGGTGCAGAAAGCCAGGCGAATTCAGTCCGACCTGTTCGTTTCGATTCATGCCGACGCTTTCGTCCGCCCGGATGCCAACGGCTCGTCGGTCTTCGTTCTCTCGGAGAGTGGCGCTTCGAGTTCCGCTGCACGCTATCTGGCGCAGAAGGAAAACGCTGCCGATCTGATCGGCGGCGTGAATATCGACGTCAAGGATCCCGTCCTGGCCCGTACGCTGCTCGACCTCTCGCAAACCGCAACGATCAACGACAGCCTCAAGCTGGGCAAGGCCGTTCTTGGCGAGATCGGCGGCATCAACCGGCTGCACAAGGCCAGCGTCGAGCAGGCCGGCTTCGCCGTTCTCAAGGCCCCCGACATTCCCTCGATCCTCGTCGAGACCGCTTTCATCTCGAATCCCGAAGAAGAGAAGCGGCTGAACGATGACTCCTACCAGGACAAGATGGCCGAAGCGATTTTCTCGGGGATCAAGAAATATTTCGCCAAGAATCCCCCTCTGGCCAAGTCGACGCTGGCGAGACTGGACTAACATTCCCCATCTCGTTGTGAGCACGAGCTGACTTCTCAAAAAGTCCGGGGGACGCGGCTTTCCGGCGGATGATATCGGCAAGCGTTTCGATGCGGCCGGCATGAAAAGAAGGTCGTTGAGGAGCACTCAAGCTCGCCGTCGCCCGTATAGCCGCGCCAGTTCAGCAAGGCGTCTGGAGTGCGTATCATCGACCTGCTGCCAGCTGAAGCGCCACTCCCAGGATCCCTCGCCGAGGCCCGGCGCGTTCATGCGGTGTGTCGAATCGAGGCCGAGCACGTCCTGCATGGGAATGACGCACAGCGAGGCGACCGAGGAACAGGCGAGGCGGATCAGTTGCCAGTGTATTTCTTCGCTGCTTTCGTCGCCGACACCCAGGTAGGAGCGCACATAATCCTGCTCCGGGTGGCTGAGCGACTCCCACCAGCCGCGGCTGGTGTCGTTGTCATGGGTGCCTGTATAGACCACCGTGTTGGCTTCGTAGTTGTGCGGTAGGTAGGGGTTTTTGGCGTCGCCGTCGAAAGCAAACTGCAGGATGCGCATGCCGGGCAGACCGATGGCCAGGCGCAGGGCATTGACTGCGGGGGTGATGATGCCGAGATCCTCGGCGATGATGCGCAGCCGACCTTGCGCGTCGCTCAGCTCGCGGCGCATGGCGTTGAACACGGCTTCGCCCGGGCCGGGCCGCCAGATCCCGTTGACGGCTGTCTTGGCCGCGGCAGGAATTTCCCAGAATGACTCGAAACCGCGAAAATGATCGATGCGCACGACGTCGCAAAGCCTCATCGTTTGCCGCATCCGCTCGACCCACCAGCGATAATCTTCAGCCGCGTGTGCCGACCAGCGGTACAGCGGGTTGCCCCAGCGCTGCCCGGTGGCGCTGAAGTAATCCGGGGGCACGCCAGCCACCACGCGTGGATGTCCTTTCTTGTCGAGGTCGAATAGCTGTGGATTCGCCCACACATCGGCGCTGTGCGCGGCGACGAAGATCGGCAGGTCGCCGACGAGTTCGATGTGGCGAGCATTGGCGTAGTGCTTGAGCGCCGACCATTGCTCGAAGAAGCGCCACTGGCAGAACTTCCAGAAGTCGATTTCTTCGGCATGCTGGCGCCGGGCTTCAATGAGCGCTGCCGGCTGGCGTTGAGCCAGCGGCGCAGGCCAATCCTGCCACATCCGGTCATCACCGCCGTGGGCGATGTCGAGTGCCATGAACAGCGCATAGTCGTCAAGCCAGCCACGCGCAGCGGCACAGAAGCCTTCGAAGGCCAGGCGCTGACCAACGCTCTGGTGGCTGAAGAAGTGTTTGGCGGCACGTCGCAGGTGGGCAATCCGGAAGTGCCGTACCGCGTCGTAATCGACCCGCCCTGTAGAAAAAGCGGGGAGCGACCTGAGATCGGCCTCGCTGATCCAGCCGGCGTCGCGCAACTGGCACAGATCGATCAGCAGTTCATTGCCAGCAAAAGCTGAAGGGCTGATGTACGGCGAGTTGCCTGGCCCGACACTGCCGAGTGGCAGTACCTGCCATACCGACTGGCCGGCGCCAACCAGCCAGTCGACGAAATGATACGCCGCCGGGCCGAGGTCGCCAGAGCCATGCGGTCCGGGCAGCGAGGTGGGATGCAAGAGAATACCGTTATGTCGGGGAAGTGAGGTGGTCATGCGAGTCCTTTGTCTCGACTGAGTGCGTGGGGGTCAAAAATGACGTTACTTCGTGCTTGCCTGGCGAAGGTGGATCACAGTTCGAGGAGCTTGCGGGTATGGCGCGCGATCATCAGTTCCTCGTTGGTTGGTACCACCCATGCCGATACCCTGCTGCCGGCGCTGCTGATACGTGCGCTTCCCCGTTCATTGGCTGCCGGGTCGAGGTCGATTCCCAGCCATTGCGCCTGCTCACAGACGAGTTGCCGGATGCGGGCGCTGTTCTCGCCGATGCCGGCGGTAAACACCAGGGCGTCGAGGCCGCCGAGCACCGCTGCAAGCGCGCCGAGTTCGCGCTTGATGCGGTAGATGAAGTGGTCGATCGCCAATCTGGCGCGCGGTTCCTCACTGGCCAGCAGAACGCGCATGTCATTACCGATGCCGGACAGGCCGAGCAGGCCGGAGCGCTTGTAGAGCAGGTCTTCGATCTGTCTGGCGGAGAGACCCTCCTGCTGTAGAAGGTAGAGGACGATTCCGGGGTCCATGTTGCCCGGTCGAGTACCCATCATCAGGCCGTCGAGCGCGGTGAAGCCCATCGAACTGCCGACGCTGCGACCGTTGAGCAGCGCGCACATGCTCGCACCGCTGCCGAGATGCGCCACCACGACCCGCCCGCTGGCGATTTCAGGCGCGATCGTCGGCAGGGTTGCCGCAATGTATTCGTAGGACAAACCATGAAAGCCGTAACGCCGGATACCCCGCTCGTAGTATTCGTAGGGCAGACCATACAACTGTCCGACCATATCCTGTGTGCGGTGAAAGGCGGTATCGAAGCAGGCCACCTGTGGCAACTCCGGCTGCACGGCCTGCACCGCGCGGATCGCGGCGAGATTGTGCGGCTGGTGCAAGGGCGCGAGCGGCACGAAAGCCGCGAGCGCGTCCATCGCCTGTGGCGTGATCAGGAGCGGTGCCGAATAATCCGGCCCACCATGCACCACGCGGTGGCCGACACCGGCCAGAACCTGTCCCGCGAAGCGTGAACGCAGGAGCGTGGCGATTTCCTGCAGAGCCTCTTCATGGTTCGTGATTTCGCTGTTTGGCCAGCGCACATCGGCGATGCTCCGGCCACTGCCATCTTTCGCTTTCAGGCGCGGGGCCGTGCCGAGACCTTCTACCTGGCCGACCGCCCTGACGCGCATCTCACCCGTGTCCGGCAGCTCGAAAACCGAGAACTTCAGGCTTGACGAGCCGGCGTTGATGACCAGAATCACCTGTTCCATTTCAGCCTCCGCCCTTCGTCAAGCCATCCACCATCGGCACGCTGGCCATCAGGCAGGCAACCGCGCAGGAAGCCAGCTTGGTCCGCTTGTTGTCGGCACGGCTGGTCAGGATGATCGGCACACGCGCGCCGAGAACGATGCCGGCGCCGTCGGCATGACTCATGAAGGTCAGTTGCTTGGCGAGGATGTTGCCGGCCGCGAGATCAGGGACGACCAGGATATCCGGATCGCCAGCAACCGGGGAATCGATTTTCTTCATCCGTGCAGCTTCCTTGCTGATTGCGTTGTCGAGTGCCAGCGGCCCATCGAGAATGGCACCGGAGATCTGGCCGCGGTCGGCCATCTTGCACAGCGAGGCGGCGTCGGTGGTGCACGCCATCCGGGAATTGATCGTTTCGACCGCGCAGATGATCGCCACCTTGGGGCGGGCGATGCCGAGGACATGCGCCAGATCGATCGCGTTCTGGCAGATGTCGCGCTTGGTGTCGAGATCGGGAGAAATGTTGATCGCCGCATCGGTGACGATCAATGGCTTGTGGTAGGTCGGCACGTCCATCAGGAAGGCGTGCGTGATGCGCCGTTCGGTACGCAGGCCGGTTTCCCTGCTGACCACTTCGGCCATCAGTTCGTCGGTATGCAGGCTGCCTTTCATCAACGCTGCAGCCTGTCCGAGGCGGACCAGTTCAACGGCACGGAAGGCCGCGGCATGGCTGTGCGGCACGTCTTCGAGGCGGATGCCGGTGAGGTCGAAACCCTGTTGTTCGGCAAGCGTACGGATGCGCGCCAGCGGACCCACCAGGATGGCCTCGATCAGGCCCTCGCGGCTGGCTTCGAGGGCGGCGCCAAGAGAAGATTCGTCACAGGGATGTGCCACCGCGACGGCTACCGGCGGCAGTTGCCGGCAGCGCCCGACAAAATTCTCCAGGTTGTCGTGGCTCTGGATCGATACCTGTGCAGCGTCCGGGCGTTCCATGGTGATTTTCACCTTGGGCGCGATGACGCGGGCAGAGCCGGTCATCACCGTCTCGCCGCGGGCATTGACGCAGCGGCAGTCAAAAGTGACGCGACGGGTTTCGGCATGCTTCTCACGCACCGTGATGCTCAGCGTGATCTGTTCGCCGATGGTGACTGGCGCGTGGAACTCGAGATCCTGCCCGGCGTACACTGTGCCCGGGCCGGGAAGCTGATTACCGAGCAGTCCGGAAACCTGGGCGCCCAGCCACATGCTGTGCGCGCTCAGATCGCCGGGGCCGAGCTGTTTGTCCAGTTCGGAGTCGAGGTGGGTCGGACTGATCTCGCCTGAAACCGCAGCGAAAAGCTGCACGTCCTGCAAGGTCAGCGTATGGCTGATACTCGCCGTATCGCCGATGTGAATTTCGTCGAAGCAGCGGTTCTGGAGGGTTTCCGGGCTCATCTGTGTGCTCTTTGCGCTGGAGGGTGGAGGCGGGAGGGGCGAAACGACTAACCCATGATGTTGTAACCGCCGTCCATATAGAGAACCTCGCCGGTGACGATCGAGGCGAAGTCGCACGCCAGAGCGGCCGTCGCAAGGCCAACCTGATCGGGGGTAACCAGTTTTCCGGTCGGCGCCTTTTCTTTGGTCTTGGCCAGGAGTTCGTCGAAGCGATCGATTCCTGATGCCGCCCGGGTCATCACCGGTCCCGGCGAGATGACGTTGACGCGGATGCCTTTCGGTCCCAACTCTGCAGCCAGGTACCGTGCAGCCGACTCCAGCGCTGCCTTCGCCGGCCCCATGATCCCGTAGTGCGGGACGACCTTCTCGCCACCGAAGTAACTCATCGTGAAAATGCTGCCACCTTCCTTCTCCATCAGCGGCTCGGCCAGATGCGCAACGCGCAGCAGCGAGTGCACCGAGACGTCCATCGCCATCAGGAAACCGTCACGCGAGCAGTCGACGACCCGGCCATGCAGGTCTTCCATGGGTGCAAAGGCGATTGAATGCAAAACGACGTGCAGCTTGCCCCATTTCCGCTCAATGGTCTCGAAAACTGCCTCGAGCTGGCCCGGCTGACGCACGTCGCACGGCAAGTAAAGCGCGTCGTCAACGCCCAGTGCCTGAGCGAGTTCGCCGGTGTAGCGCTTCGTTTTGTCGTTGAGGTAGGTAATCGACAGATCCGCCCCGCAGGCGCGGAAGGCGCGTGCGCAGCCATAGGCGATTGAGTCCTTGTTGGCGATGCCGATGACAAGCGCTTTCCTGCCGGCGAGCGGCTGTTGAGGAATCCCGATCGGCTGTAGCGCCGGGCCATCGGGATCGTTGAGTGGTTCGGTCATGGCTATCTCCTGTCGATACTGGGGATGGATGAGTTCCTTCGATGTTTGTCCTTCTCTGACCCCTCAGGCCGGCGTCAGTAAACCTCCGGGACATACTTGAGCGGCAGCTTGACTTCCTGGTAATCGCCCGGTTTCTGCCGTTTGGGCAGGGTGATCTTCGGCTGCTTGACCACTTCGTAGGGAATGCTGCTCAGGATGTGCTTGATGATGTTCAGGCGCACACGCTTCTTGTCGTTGGAGCGTGCAACGAACCACGGTGCCCACTCCGTATCGGTCGCCCTGAACATCTCGTCACGGGCGCGCGAGTAGTCGTACCAGTGGCTGTAGGACTTGAGGTCCATCGGCGAGAGCTTCCATTGCTTGCGCGGATCGGTGATACGCGCTTCGAGGCGGCGTGTTTGCTCGTCCATATCGACTTCCAGCCAGTACTTGAGCAGGAGGATATTGTTGAGCCCCGAAGCCATCAGCTTTTCGAACAGTGGTGCCCCCTTGAGGAAAGCCTCCACCTGTTCTTCGCTGGCGAAGCCCATGACGCGCTCGACACCGGCGCGGTTGTACCAGCTGCGGTCGAAGATCACGACCTCGCCGGCGGCCGGCAGGTGCGGCAGGTAGCGCTGCACGTACATCTGACTCTTTTCGCGCTCGGTCGGCGCCGGCAGGGCGACAACCCGGAAGACGCGCGGGCTGACGCGGCCGGTGATGGCCTTGATCGTGCCACCCTTGCCGGCGCCGTCACGGCCTTCGAAGACGATCACCACCTTGAGGCCTTGCTTGATCACCCACGACTGGAGATGGGCCAGTTCGGCCTCGAGCTTTTCGAGTTCCTTGAGGTAAATCTTGTTGGACATCCTCTTCACCGGTTTTTCCGGGGTCTCGGTCGTTTCTGGCGTTTCTTCCGCCACCGTCCCGGACGGCATGTCCGGATTGACGACCCGCTCGGTCCTGCTTTTCTTTGCCGACTTGCCTTTTTTGCCCATTTCGCATTCCTTTCGAGATATCTGCTTTCACTGCGCCGGAGAATCCCCAAACGTTCGGTCGAGCCCTGCAATACCGTTCACGGTTCCGCAAGATGCCAATCACGAGGCAATCGGCCTGCTGCTCGGTGAACACTTACCCCGGGGTGCCGTTTCATTGTGCCTTGCCCACGCTGGCCATCCTGTCCGCCTCGACCACCCAGCCGCCGCCCATGGCCTTGTAGAGGTTGATCATTGCCTGCAAACGGGTCTGCTGCGTCTGCGTGTATTGTAGCTGGGCATTGAACAGGCTGCGTTCGGCGTCGAGAACCTCGATGTAGCTGGTGTAGCCATTCTCGTAGCGCAGCCGGGCCGTTCCCGCATACTCTTGCAGCGCGCCTACCTGGCGTTTCTGCGCCTGTAACTGCACACCGGTCCGGTCCTGATCAACGAGCGCGTCATTGACCTCGCGAAACGCTTGCTGAATGGCTTTCTGATACGCAAACAGTGCTTGCTGCTGTTGCGCTTCCGCGGCCTGCACCTGACCGGCAATGGCCCCGGCGGTGAAGATCGGCATGCTGATCGGCGCGGCGTACTGCCAGACCTTCGACTCGCTGTCGAACAGCTTGCCAAGACTGCTGCTGGCATAACCGAACAGGCCGGTCAGCGAGATCGTCGGAAAATAGGCCGCTTTGGCGGCGCCAATCAGGGCATTGGCGGCAATCAGGTTCTGTTCGGCCTGCTGCAGGTCAGGGCGGCGCTCGAGCAGATCGGATGGCAGACCGGCCGGGATGGCAGGCACGCTCAGTTGATCGATGTTCCTGCCGCGGGCGATCGGTCCAGGGTTGCGACCCAGCAGCACGCAGAGGCCGTTTTCCTGCTGGGCGATCGACTTTTCGATGCTCGGGATGGTGGCCAGGGCTTCCTCGTACTGGGACTGGTTCTGGCTCAGTTCGAGCAGCGAGATGACGCCTCCGGCGTAGCGCTGCTTGAAGATGTCGTAGGAATCGCCGCGACTTTTCGCGGTCGCCCTGGCGATTTCCAGTTGGCGATCGAGGTCGCGCAGGTTGACGTAGGCGCCGGCCACGCTGCCGACCAGCGAAAGGATGACGGCACGCCGTGCGTCCTCGCTGGCCAGGAGCTGTGCCCGCGCGGCTTCGCTCTGGCGGCGGATACGGCCCCAGATGTCGATTTCCCAACTGGCAGTGAATACCGCCTGGTAGCTGTTGTAGGTGCTGCTGCCGGCGTCCAGGGCCGAGATCGAACTCCGCTGCCGACTGGCTTCGAAGCTGGCGCCGACCTGCGGGAACAGCGGCGCACGAACGATGCCGTAGCGACCGACGAACTCGTCGATGCGCGCGCTGGCGATCAGCAGGTCCTTGTTTTCACGCAGGCTCGTGCCGACCAGATCATTGAGCACCGGATCGCCGAACTGTTCCCACCAGGCGGTATTGGCCAGATCAAGAGCCGTCTGATCGCTCAGGCGCCAGGCGGTGGGGGTGTCTACGGCCGGGCGCAGGTAATCGGGTCCGACCATGCAGCCACTGGCAGACAGCGCCAGCAGGGCAATCACGATGTTACGCATGGTCCTTACCCTCCTTGCCGGTGCTGGCTGGCTGTTCTTCTGTGGCCGCGTGCGGGGCAGTGGCTTCTCCACTCTCGGCGTGAGAGACATTGGTTTCCCCCTTGTGGCCGAGTTTCTCGACGACGTAGAAGGTCACCGGGACCAGGAAGATCGCGATGCCGGTCGCTGCCAGCATGCCGCCGATCACCGCGCCGCCCATCACTTGCCGCGAAATGGCGCCGGCACCGCTGGCAATCGCCAATGGCACACAGCCGAGGATGAAGGCGAAAGAAGTCATCAGAATTGGTCGCAAGCGCAACTGCGCACCCTTGAGCGTCGCATCGGCCAGTGACAGCTCACCTTTCTCGTACTCCATCTTGGCAAACTCGACGATCAGGATGGCGTTCTTGGCGGCAAGGCCGATCAGCATTACCAGGCCAATCTGCGCATAGACGTTGAGCTCCTGGCCACGCAAGAGCAGCGCGGCGAAAGCGCCGGCGATGGCGATCGGGGTGCCCAGCAGGACCGAGAACGGCAGCGACCAGCTCTCGTACTGCGCCGCCAGGATCAGGAAGACGCAGAGCAGCGAGAAAGCGAAGATGACGACCGGCGAAATGCCTTTCTGCGCCTTCTGCTCCTGGAACGACATACCCATGTAGTCGTAGCCCATTTCACTCGGCATGGTTTCGGCGAAGACCTCCTCAAGTGCGCGCATCACCTGCACCGAACTGTAACCGGGCGCCGCCGAGGCGTTGATCTGGGCGCTCCGATAGAGATTGTAGCGCATCGTGAACTCGGGTCCGGCAATGCTGCGCACCGAGGTCAGCGCCGATAGCGGGACCGGCTGGCCGTCCTTGTTGCGCACGTAAAACTGACCGATATTCTCGATGTTGGTACGGTATTCGCCTTCAGCCTGGACGTAGACCTGCCACTGGCGTCCAAAGCGGTTGAAGTAATTGATGAAGCCGCTGCCCAGGAAGCTTTGCAGCGTCTTGTACACGTCGCTGATGTTGACCCCTTGTTTGAGGACTTTGTCGCGGTCGACTTCGATGAATAGCTGTGGCACGACCGGGCGGAAGGTGGTCGTTGCGCCAGCAAGTTCGGGGCGCTTACGCGCGGCTTCCAGGAACTTGGTCGTGTTCTCGGCGAGGAAAGCAAGATCCTTGCCGGCACGATCCTGAAGGACGAAGGTCGCACCACCGGAGACGCCGACGCCCGGGATCGCCGGCGGCGGGAAGGCAAAGCCGATCGCGCCGCTGATGCCCGACAGTCGTTTCGTCAGTTCGGCCTTGATCGCCGCGTACTGTTCCTCGGGCTTCTTGCGCAGCGCCCAATCCTCGAAGGTGATGAAGAAGAAGGCACTATAGGTGTTCTGCACCTGACTCAGCATACTGTAGCCGACGACCGTCGTCACGTACTTGACCCCGGGTACGCCCATGATCATCTCCTCGGCCTGACGGGCGATCTCGGACGTGCGCTGCAGCGAGCTGGCGTCGGGCAACTGGACGCCAGCGAAGACATAGCCCTGGTCCTCGTCGGGCAGGAAGCCGGTCGGCAGGGTCTTCCCGAACAGTCCGGCGACTGCGGCGACGCCGACCAGGAAAATCAGGCTGACCAGGCTCTTGCGTATCGCGATCCGGCAGGTCCCCACGTAGCCGTTAGTGATTCGTCCGAAGACGCGGTTGAACCCGTCGTAGAATTTCTGTAACGGACCGCTGCCCTTGACTTTCGGCCTGAGCAGCAGCGCGCACAGGGCGGGACTCAAGGTCAGTGCGTTGAACGCCGAGATGATCACCGAAATGGCGATGGTCACCGCGAACTGCTGGTAGAGCTGGCCGGTGATACCGGGAATGAAGGCGGTCGGCACGAAAACCGCGGCGAGGATGACGGCGATGGCGATCACCGGCCCGGTGACTTCGTCCATTGCCTTGAGCGTCGCGTCCTTGGCTGAAAGGCCGTGCTCGATGTGGTGCTCGACCGCCTCGACGACGACGATGGCGTCATCGACGACGAGGCCGATCGCCAGCACCAGACCGAATAGTGACAGCGTGTTGATCGAGAAGCCGAACATCGGGAAGAGCATGAAGGTACCGACCAGCGAGACCGGCACGGCGAGCAGCGGGATCAGCGTCGCACGCCAGCCCTGGAGGAAGATGAAGACGACGATGATGACCAGGACCAGCGCCTCGAACAGCGTGTGCTCGATTTCCTTGATGCCTTCCGTGACGGCGAGCGTCGTGTCGAGAGCGATAACGTAGTCCAGGTCGGGTGGGAAGCCCTGCTTGATCTTCTCCATCAGAGCCTTGGCGCCGTTCGCCGCGTCGAGCGCGTTGGCGCCCGGTATCTGGTACAGCGCCACCAGGGCGGCCGGCTTGCCGTTGAGGCGGCCCTGCATATTGTAGGTCTGCGCGCCGAGCTCGATACGCGCGACATCGGCGACGCGAACGATCGAGCCGTCGGGGTTGGCGCGCAGCACGACCTTGCCGAAGTCCTCTTCGCTGACCAGGCGTCCTTGCGCACGCACCGCGTAGGTGAACTCCTGACCTGCCGGTACCGGCTCGGCACCGACCTGGCCTGCCGGATTGACGGTGTTCTGGGCGTTGATGGCGTTGACGATCTCGGGAATCGTGATGTTCAGCTTGGCGAGGACATCGGGCCGCACCCACAGGCGCATCGCGTACTGGCCGGCGCCGAAGACCGTGACGCTGGCGATCCCCTTGACGCGCGTCATCTGGTCGTTGATGTTGATGTACGAATAGTTGGCCAGGAAAACGTTGTCGTAGGTGCCGTTCGGCGAATAGAGCGCGAACATGATCAGCGGCGACGAGGTCGACTTCTGTACCGTGACGCCGTAGTTGCGCACGTCGGATGGCAGTTGTGACTCGGCCTGGCCCTCCCGCATCTGGGCCAGGAGCTGGTCGGTATTGGCGTCGGTCGCCACGTCGAAGGTGACATACAGGGTCGATTGGCCGTTGTTGGCGTTGATCGAGTACATGAAGTCCATGTTGTCGACGCCCGACATCTGCTGCTCGATCGGCGTGGCGACCGCCTGCTCGACGGTCAGCGCGTCGGCGCCGGTGTAGGTGCTGTTGACCTGGATCGTCGGTGGAACGATGTTCGGGAACTGCGCGATCGGCAGGCCCGCCATGGCGACCAGGCCGATGATGGTCATCAGGATCGAAATGACCATGGCGACGATCGGCCGGTTGATGAAGAACTTGGACATGGTCGCTTAATCCTTGGCGGCTGGCGCAGGGGCTGCCGGTTTCTCGGTGGGCTTGGCCGGGTCTGCTGCGGCCGTTGGCGCTGCCGGGACAAAGGGCTTCGGATTCACGGTCATCCCCGGCCTGACTTTCTGGGTACCTTCGGCGATCACCTTGTCGCCTGGCTGCAGGCCCTTGCTGATGATCCACTCCGAAGCAATCCGTTCACCGACCGTCACCGGCCGGACATCGGCCTTGTTGTCGGCGCCGACGACCGCCACCAGGTACTTGCCCTGCATTTCGGTGACGGCCCGCTGGGGAACCAGCAGCGCGCCCTTGTCCACCGACATCGTGGCGCGGACCTTGCCGTACTGGCCAGGACGAAGCAGGTTGTCCGGATTGGCAAACAGGGCTGCGACCTTGAAGGTGCCCGTCGTCGGATCGACCTGCCGGTTGAGCACCGCGACCTTGCCCTGATGCGGGTAGATCGATCCATCCACAAGGATGAGCTGCAAGGGGACATGCTCCGTCTTCTTGCCGGAAGCGGCTGCGGCGGCGGCGACCTTGAGGTATTCGCGTTCGCTGATGTTGAAGTAGACCTTGATCGGATCGACGGTCGACACCGTCGTCAGCTCCGTCGTCATGCTCGGGCTCAGGAGGTCGCCGATCTGGGCCTTGGCGATGCCGGCGATGCCGGTGACTGGCGAAGTGATTCGGGTGAAACCGAGGTTCAGCCTGGCCGTCTTGAGCGATGCCTCGGCGGCTTCAAGCGAGGCTTTGGCCGAGAGGTCGGCGCCGGTGGCGTCATCGAGATCCTTCTGGCTGACGGCGTTCATCGCCGCCAGGGGCTTGATGCGGGCCAGGTTCGCCCGCGTCGTTTCATAACGCGCCGCCTGCTGGGCACGCAGTCCCTTCGCCTCTTCGACGGCAGCCTCGAAAGTGCGCGGGTCGATCTCGAAGAGCGGCTGTCCCTGCTTCACCAGCTCTCCTTCGCGGTAGTTCTGCCTGATCAGGTAGCCGGTGACCTGCGGACGGATGACGGCATTGACGTTGCCGTCGAGTGAGCCGATCCATTCCAGGTAGATCGGTACGTCCCTTTGCGAGACGGTGACGATCTCTACGGCCGGCGCCGCTGGCGGCGCCGCCTTTTCCTTCTCGCATGCCGTGCTGACCAGAAGCAGCGCTCCGGCCAGCCCGGCGAGTGTGTACCTGAAAGCCCGATCTGCAGAGGTGAAGGGGGATGGGGTAGGCCTCATGGCGGCTCCTGCTGGACGAAAATGGGTGTGGCTGGTGTTGATGAATGGGAGAGTCGCGCCATCGTGGTGCAAACAAATGATCAACCGTGGAGAGCCATTGCCTGCCGATTCTGTCGGGCGACGACCCGCAATGAATTCATTATGGATTATGTGCCGCGCGTAATCCAGCGTCAATTATCAGGCTATCGAGTGTCGCGTTGCGATTCTGTGGGCCGGCCGTACGGGTTCACGGGGCAATATTTCTTTCTTGGCGTTGCGCTGACGTCTTTCCATCGAACGTCGCGTCCTTCTTCGGTGTTCGACGTCCCTTTGCGGTTGAAGGTGTTCTTGGCCGCTTCAAGGTTCACGATGGCATTGCCGAGCGCGTAGCTATGTCCCTTCGGCAGAAAAACGAGGATGATCGGGTTCTCGGCACCCTTGGCCCTGGCATCGGCGACGACAGTGGGCGAAGAGTACAGGGCTGCCGGCTGGCTGGCGCCGTCCGGGCGCGTGACGAGCCTGCCGTGCAGCGCCAGAGAAGACCTGGCACACCAGACAGCGCTGACGAACCTGCTCTTCCGGGTACGTCCGGTCTATGAGGCGCGCACGCCGACTGCAGTGGCGTCGCTGCTCGAAGTTGCCGGAGGCAGCGTAAGGTGGCTGCCTGACTGCTTTGCGTGCAGAGTCAGTTCCCGGCACAGAAAAACCCCGGCACAAGACCGGGGCGAAATGGGCGAAAACAGCTCAAGCGGCCTTGCGCTTGCGTGAACCGGCGATCCCGACCAGGGCCAAGCCCAGAAGGGCCAACGATCCTGGCTCCGGAACGCTGAACTTCAGATCGTCGATGGCGAATAACCATCCATCGAAGGGGTTGGTAATCTCGATCGACGAAATGCCGGATGCCGAGAACGAAACGAGATCGTTCCCGTATCCATTGTCCGGCGATGCAATCGTTTCCAGAAGCGTGTGGCTGCTGTCAAAGGCACTCGCGAACCCTGTTACGCCGGAGTCTCCATAGTTGTCGTAGATGTACGAGACGTCAAACACAGGCGACGCAAAGCTGATGATCAGCGGACTCAAACGGTTGTTCCCGCCATCCGAGGAATTGACCAGGGACTGCGACGGCGTGCCGCAGCAATGCCTGGAAAAGTGATGAGCCTTCCTGTGAAAGTCGCGTCAGCGGTAGTTGAATTTTCCCTTCCTCTCGCTGACACACCCAAGGCGCTGAAGCGACTTGCCCATTGGCGCGAAACCCGGAAAATGCCGAACATTCGCGCGTACTCCCGCGCCAGCAGAGGGAAAGCTCATCATGAACGATGCAAGCGGTCGCGACTTCTCCGCCGCGGAGACGGGAGAGCGGCTGATCGACGACCAGCAGTTTTGCGAGCTGATCCGCGCACGCGGCCGGACACTGCTCGAACTCGCCCGCGGCCTGACTGCCAGGGGTGTCGGCGAGGTCGCCCTGACGCGGCTGCTGAGTGGTCGGCTGCTGCTCGAATCGGGCCAGATGGAAGAGCTGCTCGACGAGTACGGTGCTTCCCAGAACCTCCGTTGGAGCCGCTTGCGGGCCATCGTCGCGGCGCTGCGCAACTTCGCGCGCATCGGCCGGGTATTGGCCCACGTGCAGCGTCGCCTGCCGACCTACAGCTTGCTGACGGTGGACGCCGATTTCCACGCGGCGACTGGCGAACGCTTGCGCCTGGTCGGTGGCGTCGTCATTGCGGTCGCTGCCGGTCTGCTGGAGGAAGCGCGGCTGCTCGGCGTCGACATCGCCGACATCGCTCCGACGCCAGAGGATTTTGCCGAACAGTTGCCTTCTGGTCGCCTGGCCCGCAACCGCGACGACCGCATCACCGCCGACGTGAGCATCACCGTCACCTACCTGGCAACGGAGTTCCTCAATCTGGCGGCGGAAAGCGAGCTGTTGCGCACTTCGGCCCGCGTGCCGCCGCAGGACTATGCGCACTGTTTTCCGGATCCGGTCAGCGAGGAACGTCTGCGCCAGCTCGGCTTCCGTTTCCACAATCTGCAGTCACTGTACGATACCCACGTTTCCAGAACCTGGGTCGAGACCTTGGACCCGGATCTGTCGTTCCTGCGCGGCCACGCCAGCGTCATCTATCATCTGCTCAAGATCGCCACTGACCTGGCCCACTACTACGAACGGCACGTCAGCCCGCAGACCGGCGACGGTCTGCTGTGCGAACGGCCGGTGGTCGATACCGACGCCATCATGGCCACCCTGTTCGCCTACGCCATGGCTTTCTCGAGCGATTTTCTCGACGGCGGCCAGCGCCTCAGCCAGAACATCCTGCGCCGCTACGCCGAGCCGGGGCGGCTGGAGGTTCCGGTGCCCAGCTACCGGGGCTTCCACGTGCGGCCATCGAATCTGGTGGCGCGCATCGTCGCGCATTACGGCAGCGAGGTGCAGATGGATCTGGACGGCAAATTGTTTGACGCCGGCTCGCCGCTCGACCTTTTCCGCGCCAACGAAACCATCAATGCGCGCAAGCGGCGCTGGCTGGCGGCGGAAATCGCCCGCGTCCCTCCCGACCAGGACGGCGCTCTGGAACCTTCGGCCATCGCTGCCGCCGTGCTGGCCATCGTGCATCGGCTGGCCGGGGAGGGCAAGGTGATTCTCTACCGCCAGCCGCTTGAGATCTCCGAAGAGATCGGTCGCCGTGAGGGCGGCGTCCTCGAAAACACCGTCGCCGAGATCGCACGCCTGCAGGCCACGGGACAACTCGACATCCGCACCGACCTGACCGTCACCTTCATCGGCGACAAGCGCGTCCTGGCCGATGTGGACGCCCTGGCCAGGGTTGGCTACGGCGAGGATGGCTTCGGCAACAACGTGGTGCTGCCGAAGGCGCTGTCGTATCTGCGGCGTTGAAGGGTCGGGCGCAGGCCACCGGGCTCACAAAAGACAAACCCCGCCGAAGCGGGGTTTGCTCAGCGTGTTGCGGCCTTACGCCTTCTTGCGGCGGCTGCAGCCGAGGCCAGCGAGGCCGAGGCCAAAGAGAGCCAGAGATGCTGGTTCGGGCACTTGCGTAAGCTGCAAGAGTTCGTTCGCCAGCAGGCGCTCGCCATCGGCAGTGGGAAGGTAGGTGTCGTTCAATGGCCCATTGAGGTAAGTATTCCCACAGTTACCCCGGATCACTGCGCAACCTCCGCTGCTCAGGCCCCCCAAGCAACTCGCGCCGCCGGTCGGATTCCATCCTTGCGAGAAAATCCCCCAGCCGGGGTTTGAAAGCGAAATCGTTGCTCCGAGGCCGGCAAAAATCGGATCGGCCGAGGTCGTGATCGGGGGTGCCTGGAAAAGTCGAGGGTACGAATGATCAGTGGCAGACCGTTGAGGGCGCGCGACATCGACGAACCTGGCGAAGTCGTCTGCTATATCGGGTAATATCGTGCATCACGCCGCCAGACCCGCCGTCCGATGGCTGTCGATCACCTGTAGCAACTGCGCGAAGACCTTTGGCGTGCCGGCGATGATGTTGCCGGTTTGCAGGTAGTTTTCATTACCGGCGAGATCGCTGATCAAACCGCCAGCTTCGGAAATCAACAGCGCACCACCGGCCATGTCCCAGGGCGAGAGGCCGAATTCCCAGAAACCGTCGAATCGACCACAGGCCACATAGGCCAGATCGAGGGAAGCAGCGCCGGGGCGGCGCATGCCGGCGGTTTTGCGTGCCAGTTCCTTGAAGATCGCCAGGTAGGCGTCGATGTGATCGTAGATACGGTAGGGGAAACCGGTGCCAATCAGCGCGTCTTCGAGTCTCAGGCACTTGCTGACGCGGATGCGGCGTTCGTTGAGGAAGGCGCCGCCGCCTCTGCTGGCGGTGAACATCTCGTTCCTGGCCGTGTCATACACCACCGACTGGGTGATCTGGCCGCGGTGTGCGAGCGCAATCGAAACCGCATATTGCGGAAGACCGTGGATGAAGTTGGTGGTGCCGTCAAGCGGATCGATGATCCACTGATACTCGCTGCCAGCGGCGATGCCGGCGGTCTGGCCGGACTCTTCTGCTAGAATGCCGTATTCCGGATACGCCTCGCGCAGCACTTCGATGATCGCCGCTTCGGCTTTCTTGTCCACTTCGGTGACGAAATCGCTCTGGCGCTTGGTGGTGATCTGCAGGTGCTCAAGGTCCATTGATGCCTGATTGATGATTTTGCTGGCACGGCGCGCCGCCTTGATGAGGATGTTGAGAACTGGATGCATGGATGGCTTTTGAAGAACCTGACGGGTGGCTGCTGCGGCCCGATTGGTGTGGAGGAGTCCCGATTCTAATATGAACCGGCCTGCCAGGTCTCAATCTTCGGTCTCGCCACTCGATCGGGTCCGCGTCGTCCTGTCGCACACCAGCCATCCCGGCAATATCGGTGCCGCCGCACGAGCAATGAAAACGATGGGCCTCTCGCGTCTGCTGCTGGTCAATCCGAAGCGCTTTCCGGACGACCAGGCAGTGGCCCGCGCCGCTGGCGCCGAAGACATTCTCGTGTCTGCCGAGGTGTGTACAGGCATCGACGCAGCACTGGCCGATTGCGTGTTTGCCTGTGCGATCTCGGCGCGGCATCGCAACCTCGGGCCACCGCCTTTGCCGGCGCGCCTGGCCGGGGCAGAGATTTTTGCCAGGGCCGCCGAGGGCGAAGTGGCACTGTTGTTCGGCAATGAAACCGCCGGGCTGTCCAACGCCGAGGTGCAACGCTGTCAGCGTACGGTGTTCATCCCGGCGAACCCGGAGTACACCTCACTCAACCTGGCTTCGGCGGTGCAACTGCTGTGTTACGAGCTGCGCCTGGCGGCTTTCGACGGCTGTCCACCGGTGCTCAGCAAAGCGGTTCCTTTTGCCTCGCCACCGGCAAGCCATCAGGAAGTCGAACGCTTTTATGAGCATCTCCAGCGGGTAATGGTGAGCAGCGGTTTTCTCGACCCCTTGCGACCACGACGGCTGCTGCCCAAGTTGCGGCGCCTGTTCGGACGCGCCGAGCTTGAACGCGACGAGATCAACATCCTGCGCGGACTGCTCGATGCAATCGAACGACAGGTCGCCGAGGAGCGCAGGACGGCCGGCAGTACCAGCGGCTGCGCGCATAATAGTAGATAAAATCAGTAGGGTATTGTATGATTACATCTTGCCCTCAAGGATTTTCGCTCAAGGACTTCCCTCTCATGTTCAGCCGCCTGCGCGAAGACATTCAATCGGTATTCGACCGTGACCCTGCTGCCCGTACCTCCTGGGAAGTGCTGACCTGTTATCCGGGTGTGCATGCGATGGTCGCGCATCGTCTGGCCAACTGGTTATGGGTGCACCGCTTGCGCTGGCTGGGTCGCGCGGTTTCGCACCTCGGGCGTTTTTTTACCGGTATCGAAATCCATCCCGGAGCAACGGTCGGGCGGCGTCTGTTCATCGATCACGGCATGGGTGTGGTGATCGGCGAAACCGCCGTCATCGGCGACGATGTCACCCTCTACCACGGCGTCACCCTGGGTGGCACTTCATGGAACAAGGGCCGGCGGCATCCGACGCTGGAGAACGGCGTGGTGATCGGCGCCGGCGCCAAGGTGCTCGGACCAATCATCATCGGTGCGTCGGCCAAGGTCGGCTCGAATGCCGTGGTTGTCAAGAACGTGCCGGCAGGAGCCACCGCGGTGGGCAATCCGGCGCGTATCATCGACAGCGTGCAGGCACAGAAGCGCGAGCAGATGGCCGGGCAACTCGGTTTCTCGGCTTATGCCCTGGCTGGCGATCAGGATGACCCGCTGGCCAAGGCGATTCATGGACTTCTCGACCATGCGGTCGAGCTTGACCGGCGTTTTGAGCTGTTGCTCAGGAAACTCGATGAGGCCGGCATCGAGGTCAAGGGCGAATTGGTCACGACAGACCAGTTTGACCCCCAATACTTGAGTAAAATAGTTGACTAATTTTCGAATGGTCTCTATAGTGTACAAACTTGATCAACTACTAATACCCGTGGAGGAGCCATGCGACTAACCACCAAAGGACGTTTCGCAGTGACTGCGATGATCGACCTGGCATTGCGCTGCAGTGAAGGGCCGGTGTCTCTGGCCGGAATCAGCGATCGTCAGAAAATTTCCCTTTCCTATCTGGAGCAGTTGTTCGGCAAGCTGCGCCGCTACGGCCTCGTCGAAAGCGTGCGTGGCCCCGGTGGCGGCTACTGTCTGGCGCGGCCAACCAGTGAAATGACGGTCACCGACATCATTCGTGCCGTCGATGAGCCACTCGATGCAACGCAATGCGGTGGCCGCGAGAACTGCCGCGACGACGAGCGCTGCATGACCCACGAGTTGTGGTCGACGCTGAACGACAAGATGTACGAGTTTCTCAGTTCGGTGACGCTGGCCGAGCTGGTCAATCAGCAACTCCAGAAAACCGGCGGCCAGGTCGCTGTGGTCCATGATGCGCGCCGCAACAGGCCGCGGGCACGTGCCAAGGCCGTGGCCCTCGAAAGTTGAGTGTCGACCGCCATGTTCGCGCCCGTGTATTTCGACCACAATGCCAGTACCCCGACTGATCCGGCGGTGCTCGAGGCGATGCTGCCCTATCTTTCGGCGCAGTTCGGCAATGCCTCGAGCCGGCACGAGTATGGTCGGGCGGCGCGGCGGGCGATCGACGAGGCGCGCAGTCAGGTCGCTGCGGCGGTCGGTGCGCATGCCAGTGAAGTGGTGTTTACCAGTGGCGGTTCGGAAGCCAACAATCTGCTGATCAAGGGCGCCGCCGCTTGTCTGAAGCCTGGCTTGTTGGCCGTCAGCGCGATTGAGCACCCGTGTGTGATCAAGCCCGCCGAGCAATTGTGCAAACGCGGCTGGATGCTTGAGAAACTGGCGGTCGACGCCGACGGCCGAGTCGATGTCGGCCACTTCGCGGAGGTGATGGCCCGAAAACCGAAGATCGTTTCGGTGATCCTGGCCAACAACGAAACCGGCGTGTTGCAGGATGTCGAATCGCTCGCCGATTGCGCGCGCATGGCCGGCGCCTGGTTTCATACCGATGCGGTGCAGGCGGTCGGCAAGCTGGCTGTCGATTTTCGTCGTCTCAATGCTGCCGGAGTGCATGCGCTGACCTTGTCGGCGCACAAGATCGGCGGCCCCAAGGGTGCGGCGGCCCTGGTGCTCGACAAGCGTGTCGAACTGGAGCCACTGATTGCCGGCGGTGGCCACGAGCGCGGATTACGTTCGGGAACCGAGAACGTCGCGTCAATCGTCGGTTTCGGCGTCGCCTGTACTCTCGCCACAGAGCGCCGGGTAAGGCTGGCACAGCGTCTGCTCGAATTGCGCGGGCAGCTCGAAGCCGGCCTCCTCGGCCTCGGTGCGACGCTCTTCGGCCAGGCTGCCGAACGCCTGCCGAACACCGTTTATTTCTCGTTCCCTGAACTCGATGGTGAAACTCTGGTCGGACATCTGGACCGTGCCGGCTACGCGGTAGCCAGCGGTGCAGCCTGTTCGAGTGCCAACCCCGAGCCCTCGCATGTGCTGCGGGCGATGGGGGTCGATCCCGAACTGGCGCGTGGCGCAGTGCGTGTCAGCCTCGGTCGCGGCAACAGCAAGGAACAGGTCGCCGGCTTTCTGAATACGCTGCAGGCCACCATCGCGGGCTTGCAGCGGCTGAGTGCGATGAGCGCCTGAGAGCGCCCGAAGACCAACTGATGATCTGCAAGAACATGGACAACCCGGAGCAAGAGCAATGCTGAAACTGCCCATCTATCTCGATTATTCGGCCACGACGCCGGTCGATCCGCGCGTGGCGGAGAAGATGATTCCTTATCTGGTCGAGAAATTCGGCAACCCTGCCTCACGCTCGCACTCCTTCGGCTGGGAGGCCGAAGCTGCGGTCGAGGAAGCACGAGAAGAAGTGGCCAGGCTGGTCAATGCCGACACCAAGGAGATCGTCTGGACCTCGGGCGCGACCGAGTCGAACAACCTGGCGCTGAAGGGCGCGGCACAGTTCTACGCCGGCAAGGGCAAGCATCTGGTGACGGTCAAGACCGAGCACAAGGCGGTTCTCGATACTTGCCGCGAACTCGAGCGGCAGGGCTTTGAAGTCAGCTACCTCGACGTCAGGGACGACGGCCTGCTCGACCTGGATATGTTCCAGGCGGCACTGCGCCCGGATACGATCGTCGTCTCGGTGATGTTGGTCAATAACGAGATCGGGGTCATCCAGCCGATCGCCGAGATCGGCGAGATCTGCCGTGCCAGGGGAATCCTCTTTCATGTCGATGCGGCGCAGGCGACCGGCAAGGTGGCGATCGATCTCGCGGCACTCAAGGTCGATCTGATGAGTTTCTCGGCGCACAAGACTTACGGCCCGAAAGGGATCGGCGCGCTGTACGTGCGGCGGAAACCGCGCGTTCGCCTGAATGCGCAGATGCATGGCGGTGGCCACGAACGTGGCTTCCGTTCCGGCACGCTGCCGACGCATCAGATCGTCGGCATGGGTGAGGCTTTCCGCTTGGCACGCCTGGAGATGGGCGCCGAGAACGAGCGGATCCGCATGCTGCGCGATCGCCTGCTCAAAGGGCTGTCGGACATCGAGCATGTCTATGTCAATGGCGACATGGAACGGCGGGTGCCGCACAACCTGAATATCAGTTTCGCCTACGTCGAAGGCGAATCGTTGCTGATGGCGATCAAGGATCTCGCGGTATCGTCGGGATCGGCTTGTACATCAGCCTCGCTCGAACCGTCGTACGTCCTGCGTGCGCTTGGCCGTGAGGATGAACTCGCGCACAGCTCGATCCGGTTTACCCTCGGCCGTTTCACCAGTGCGGAGGACATCGACTATGCGATCAAGCTCCTGCACGACAAGATTGGCCGCTTGCGCGAACTCTCGCCGCTGTGGGAAATGGTGCAGGACGGTGTTGACCTGAGTTCGGTTCAGTGGGCCGCTCATTGATGAATGTATTGAAGGAGAAACAACATGTCGTACAGTGTCAAGGTTCTGGATCACTACGAAAATCCACGTAATGTCGGATCGTTCGGCAAGGAAGAGGAGGGCGTGGCCACCGGCATGGTCGGCGCACCCGCCTGCGGCGACGTGATGAAGCTGCAGATCAAGGTCGGCAAGGGCGGCGTCATCGAAGACGCCAAGTTCAAGACCTACGGTTGCGGCTCGGCGATCGCTTCGTCTTCGCTGGTGACCGAGTGGGTCAAGGGCAAGACCATCGATCAGGCGCTGGACATCAAGAACACCCAGATCGCCGACGAGCTGGCTTTGCCGCCGGTCAAGATCCACTGCTCGATTCTTGCCGAGGATGCGATCAAGGCGGCAGTCGCCGATTACAAGAAAAAGCACAGCGAACAGGTTTCGGCTTGACAGACCACAGTACAGCAGGAGGTTTTTGCATGGCAGTGACGCTTTCTGAACGGGCAGCGAGCCACGTTGCGAATTTCATGCTCAAGCGCGGCAAGGGGATCGGGCTGCGTGTCGGCGTGCGTACCAGTGGCTGCTCGGGAATGGCTTACAAACTCGAGTTTGCCGATGTCGCGCACCCGGACGACATCGAGTTCGAGTCGCATGGTGTAAAGGTTCTGATTGATCCGAAAAGTCTGCCCTACCTCGACGGTACCGAACTCGACTTTGCACGTGAGGGGCTGAACGAGGGGTTCCGCTTCAACAACCCGAATGTCAAGGACGCCTGCGGCTGCGGCGAAAGTTTCAACGTCTGAGCTTGGGCAAGCCGGGCATGCGACAGGCTTGACGGCCAGCTACCTGTGCGAAGACGCGCCGCCGAAAATAATGGACTTCAACGCCGACCACTTTTCCTTGTTCGAGTTGCCGCCTGCCTTCCGGCTGGATGCGGCACTGCTCGACCGCCGTTATATCGAGATGCAGACGAGAGTGCATCCGGATCGCTTTGCAAGTGCCGGTGACGCCGAGCGACGGCTGTCGCTGCAATGGGCGACGCGCGTCAATGAAGCCTACCAGACGCTCAAGAAGCCCTTGCCGCGGGCCAGATACCTGTTGCATCTGGCGGCGCATGATCTCGGCAGCGAGAACAATGCCCTGATGCCCGCCGATTTCCTGGTCGAACAGATGGAATGGCGCGAGGCGGTTGCCGAAGCGCGCAGCGCTGGCGAACACCATGAACTCGAGCATCTGCACCATCGTCTGCAGCGGGATCTGCTTGAACGTTACGAGGAAGTCGCCCGGCTACTGGACGATCAGCATGATCTGGAGCAGGCCGCCGACCGCGTGCGGCGACTGATGTTCCTGGAGAAGCTGCTCGGCGAGATCGACGACGCGATGGCGGCTTGCGAGGAGTAGTTCGTCATCCAGACTGCTGCGCCAAATCACCAGCAACACGTACCAGGACTTTTTCATGGCTTTATTACAGATTGCGGAACCAGGCGAATCCACAGTGCCGCACCAGCACCGGCTGGCTGTCGGCATCGACCTGGGGACGACCAACTCCCTGGTTGCGACGGTGCGCAGCGGCCTGGCCATCGTCCTCAGCGACGAACTCGGGCGTCCCCTGCTGCCTTCGGTGGTGCACTATCGGCCGGACGGCAGCAGTGAAGTCGGTTACGAAGCCGCGGCCAGGCAGGCCGTCGATCCGCGCAACACCATCGTCTCGGTCAAGCGCTTCATGGGTCGCGGGCTGGCGGACGTCGCTCATCACAAGAGCATGCCCTATGTTTTCGACGACACACCGGGCATGCTGCGCCTGCACACCGCTGCCGGGTTGAAGAGTCCGGTCGAAGTTTCGGCCGAGATCCTGCACACCTTGCGTCTGCGCGCCGAGGCCTCACTGGGCGGATCTATCGTTGGCGCGGTAATCACCGTTCCCGCCTACTTCGACGATGCGCAGCGCCAGGCCACCAAGGACGCCGCCAGACTCGCCGGACTGCCGGTACTGCGCCTGCTCAACGAGCCGACCGCGGCAGCGATTGCCTATGGGCTGGACAACGCTGCCGAAGGCGTCTATGCGGTCTATGACCTCGGCGGTGGCACTTTCGACATCTCGATCCTCAGACTGTCGCGCGGCATTTTCGAGGTGCTGGCGACGGGCGGCGACTCGGCGCTCGGCGGTGACGATTTCGACCATCGCATCTTCTGCTGGATCCTCGAAGAAGCCAGACTCAAACCCCTGTCGGTCGAGGATGCCCGGATGCTCCTGACACGCGCTCGTGAAGCCAAGGAATACCTGACCTTTCACGGCCTTGCCCAGATCAACGCGCGCTTAAACAGTGGCGAGCAGGTCGATCTGACGCTCACCACCGAAATCTTTGCCGAGATCACCCAGACCCTGGTCGCCAAGACCATGCAGCCGGTCAAAAAAGCGCTGCGTGACGCTGGTCTGTCGGTTACCGAGGTCAAGGGCGTGGTGATGGTCGGCGGCGCCACGCGCATGCCGCAGGTGCAGCGCGCCGTTGGTGACTTCTTCCGCCAGGATCCGCTGAACAATCTCGATCCCGACAAGGTCGTCGCCATCGGAGCGGCCAAACAGGCCAATCTGTTGGCCGGCAACGGCCTGGCCGGCGAAGACTGGCTGCTGCTCGACGTGATACCGCTATCGTTGGGTCTCGAAACCATGGGCGGTCTGGTCGAAAAGATCATTCCCCGCAATTCGACGATTCCGACGGCGCGCGCGCAGGAGTTCACCACCTTCCGCGACGGCCAGACGGCGCTCGCCGTGCATGTCGTGCAGGGAGAACGCGAACTGGTCAGCGATTGCCGTTCGCTGGCGCGCTTTGAACTGCGCGGTATTCCGCCACTGGTCGCGGGCGCCGCCCGCATTCGCGTCACTTTTCAGGTCGACGCCGACGGCCTGCTGGGAGTGACTGCTCGCGAACAGACTTCCGGCGTCGAAGCCAGTATCGTCGTCAAGCCTTCCTACGGACTGACCGATGACGAGATCGCCGGCATGCTCAAGGACTCGCTGCTGCACGTCAAGGACGACGCGCTGCAGCGCGCGCTCAAGGAAATGCAGGTCGATGCCGAACGGCTGATCGAAGCGGTACGTTCCGCCTTGACCAACGACCGGGAATTGCTCAGTGCCGACGAACTGGCACGCATCGACAGCGACATCGTCAAGCTGCAAGCAGCCGCACGCGGCGACAAGCGCCGCCAGATCATGCTGGCGATCGACGACCTCGAAGCCGACACCAAGGATTTCGCGGCACGGCGCATGGACAAATCGATCCGGCGTGCTTTCGCCGGTCGCAACATCAGCGAGCTGGACAGCGAAGCAGTCGTGGCGAAGACGGAAGAGACCGTATGACCCAGGTCGTCGTTCTGCCGCATATCGAACTCTGTCCTGATGGCGCGGTGATCGACGCGCGACCCGGTGAATCGCTGTGTCAGAACCTGCTCGAGAACGGCATCGCCATCGAACATGCCTGCGAGATGTCCTGCGCCTGTACCACCTGTCACGTCATCGTCCGTGAAGGCTTTGCCGCGCTTGAACCTTCCGACGAGGTCGAGGACGACCTGCTCGACAAGGCCTGGGGTCTCGAACCGAATTCACGCCTGTCGTGTCAGGCGATCGTCAACGCAACGCCGCTGCTGATCGAGATCCCGCGTTACTCGATCAACATGACCAAGGAGGGCCATCGATGAAATGGACCGACATCAACGAAATAGCCATCGAACTCGCCGAAGCGCATCCAGAGCTCGACCCGCTGAAGATCAACTTTGTCGACCTGATGAATTGGGTGCTGGCCTTGCCCGGCTTTGACGATGATTTCAGACATTGTGGCGAGAAAATCCTTGAGGCCATCCAGCAAGCCTGGATCGACGAACTGGCATGAAGCCCGACGACATGGGCGGCGGCCAGCGCAACGTTCTCGGCGGGCCTCTGGGATCCTGCAGCGAGAAGCCGGTGACCGGATTTTTTCGGGACGGTTGCTGCAATACCAGCGACGAAGACTTCGGCAGCCATACCATTTGCGTGCTGCTGACCGCCGACTTCCTCGAATTCTCGAAGGCGCGTGGCAACGACCTGTCGACGCCGCGGCCAGAATTCGGCTTTCCCGGCTTGCACCCCGGCGACCGCTGGTGCCTCTGTGCCGCCCGTTGGCGCGAAGCCCTGCACGCCGGCAAGGCGCCGCGCGTCGTTCTCAACGCCACCAACGAAGCCGCACTCCTGATCGTCGGCCTCGATGACCTCAAGCGTTATGCGATCGATCTGAACTGAATCTCTGCTTAAGAAAACCCGCAGTCTGCCGTTCTAGGGAGTACCCCCCAATCTACTCAGGCAGCCACCATGAAAATCGCCAGTTCCGAGATGCAAATGCTCTCTTCGCATGTGGCAGCGCAACAAACGGAAGTCCGTGAATCGACGCGCATGTGGATCGGGGCTCAACGGCCGGACTTCGAGGGAGGTGATAAGTATCTGTCCAGAAATAAGTTGTACAAGTTCAAACCGATGGCCGGATGGTGTAGTTCCATTCACCATGAAACTCGGAGCGTTCTATGTGAACTTTATCGAGTTCATCATCAGTCACGTGTATGCCTTTCGCGTAGGTGTTGGTATCCATCTCCGCCTCAATTTTTAGGCCTGCTTGTGTGGTGGTGGCAGCAATCAAATTGACGATGACCTCATGGCTGACCAGAGGCTTTCCTCGCCAATTCATACTGATGTAGCTGAACATCCGATGTTCGATCTTATTCCATTTGCTAGTTCCCGGTGGAAAATGGCAGATCGAGATGCATAGGCCGGTTTGGTCGGCCAGACGCTGTAAAGCGACCTTCCATAACCGTACTCTCGCCCCATTGCTGCCACCACCATCCGCAGTCACCAACAGTTCGGTAGCCCCGGGATAACGAATTCGTCCCATCTTTTCCCACCACCGTCGTAACGTTTCCACCGCAAACTCGGCGGTGTCATGATCGACCCCAACGCTAACCCAACCGGTGTTTGCCGTTGGATCATAGACGCCATAGGGATTCACTTTGCCTAGGGTCTTGTCGATAAAGTCATGAACGCGAACCGGTTCGGGGTTTCCTTTGGGGCGCCACTCTCGGCCTCCATTTTTGAAGTCCCCGACGAGTTCCTTTTTCTTGGTATCGACTGAAACCACAGGCTGTCCCCGTCGTTGGAAATCCTCGACTCGACCGTGAATGTAACGGAATTGAGCATCCCGGTCCGGATGGACGGTGCCTTCCTTGGTCTTTTGATTTCCCTGAAGGCTATAGCCCAACTTATCCAGCAAAACCGCTACGGTCTGACGACCAATCCGGTGGCCTTGTTGTTCAAGGGCCGCCGCCAGTTGACGGGTACTCAGACAGGTCCACCGTAAAGGATTCTCAGGGTCTCCCCGGGTGGTCGGTTCCACCAATCTTTCCAGCGCCGAGAGCAATGTCGGCTCGTGCTCGATCAGCTTCTTGCGTCCACCCCCTGCTTTTCGGACGTGTCTACGAGAACCCGCCGGGTCGTCCTGGGCATGACCGCATTTTTCCGAATACAGCGTCATTCGCGATAGCCCCGTGGCTTTAGCGACGATGCTTTGTCCGCCGTAACCGAGCGCCTCGGCTTCCGCCAACGCCCACACACGACGCCCCCGCTCATCCAAAACCGTGGACACGCGCTCGAACTTCTTACGGATCGTTTCAACTAGCTCGTCATTACTCATGACGAGATCGTCGCCTACTCGTATAAGTTGTACAAGTTATTTCTGGACAGATACTAATTCTCGTGCTGCTGCTGATCAGGTCACTCTTTCCGATGCCGGCAAGGCGGCATCGCAGGCGGATGCACTGGCAAACAGCGCCGACGAGACCGAGAACGATCCGCGTCTGCTGTTGATGAGAGCACTCGTTCGCATGTTGACCGGAGAAGACGTGCGCATCTTTGATGCTGCCGAGCTGCATGCGCCGGCGGCTTCGGTGTCTGCGCCAGCGACTGACCTGCCAGCCGAGGTGGCACCTGCCGCCCAGGCTGGAGGCGCTGCTGCTGCGCAGCCTCCGGCCGGTTACGGCGTCGAATATGACTACCACGCATCCCACAGCGAATTCGAGCAGACCTCGTTCGCCGCCAACGGGGTGATCAAGACCACGGATGGCAAGGAAATTCGCTTCGACCTGCAACTGGAGATGTCGCGCAGTTACCACGAGGAAAGCGATGTCAGCCTGCGCCTTGGCGACGCGACGCGCCAGAAGAAGGATCCGCTGGTGCTCAATTTTGCGGGTACCGCCGCCCAACTCGGCGACCAGCGCTTCAAGTTCGATCTCGACGCCGACGGGACCGCCGAGAGCATCAACCGTCTCGCCTCCGGCAGCGGTTTCCTGACCCTGGATCGCAACCACGACGGGCGGATCAACAATGGCGGCGAACTTTTCGGGACCAGAAGTGGCGACGGTTTTGCCGACCTCGCCACACTCGACGGCGATGGCAACGGCTGGATCGACGAAAACGACGCAGCCTTTGCCCAACTCGGCGTCTGGACCCCCGATGCCAATGGCGGCGGCAAGGTGCAGAGCCTCAAGGAAGCCAATGTCGGCGCACTCAGCCTGGCCCGCGTCGCCACCCCCTACGATCTACGCGACGGCAGCAACCAAACCCTTGGGCAGATCCGCAGCAGCGGCGTCTTCCTGCAGGAAAGTGGCGGTGTCGGCAGCATTCAGCAGGTGGACCTCAGCGTCTGACCGTTCTTGCCGATTACCACCGCAATGCACTTCGCGAGCCGGATCCACTTCGATCAGCGGCTGCCAGGGAGGCTCCTTGGTGACCTGCCGATCGGCTACATCGGCAATACTTCGGCATCCCGGTTGACACACTGGTCTTCCCTGACGCCGGCCGGATCGACTACCGCCTGAAGGTCTGCCGATGGCAAGCGGAGCTGCGGTTCCGCCGGCCCGCTTTCGGCATGGTCTTCGTCGAGGAAGTTCCTGATGGCCTGCGCCAGTCGCTGCCGGTGCAAGGACAACGAGGCCTCGACCTGACGACGGGCTGCTGCGCGATCACCCACGGCGAGAGAACACAGCGCTCGTTCAAGCAGGCGCGCCGCTTGCGTCATCGCCTGCCGGACGAGCGAGAAATCACAGCCACAACGCGGACAGACAGCCGTTTCGGCCAGGCGCGCACGACACGCCGGGCAGCGATTCAGCGGTTCAGGCATCGAGGTAGTACAGGAGGTCGGCAAGTGCATCCATCGCCGCTTTCAGGTCGGCGTCCGATCCATTGTTTCGGTCCTTGACAGCTTCGATGCCATTCACCAGATCCTCGGCATCTTCCGTACCCGCCTTGGCCAGCAGACGCTCGGCCTTTTCGATCAGGGCGCCGGCTTCGACGCGCAGGCGCCTGCTGTCGTCGGCAGGTGAAGCCTCGGCGGTAGTAGCGGCTGGCCGCTTGTCGGCGCCTTCCTGCTCGCCAAACAAGCCGTCGATGCGTTCCCGCGCTTCCGCCAGCTTGTCGCCGGTGAAGCGGCTGATGGCATTGTCGATGGTAATCGAATGCACCAGGCCGGTTTCCTTCTCGCGCGAAGTCACCTGCAGGATGCCGTTGACATCGAGCGAAAAGGTCGTGATCAGCGGGTTACCGGCCGGCGCATCGCGCAGGCCCTCGATGGTGAATCGCCCGATCTCGATGTTGTTCAGCGCGTCCGGGTCCTCGCCCTGGTAGACGTGGATGTCGACCTTGCTCTGACCGTCGAAAATGGTGCAGAAGCCCTCGCTCCTTGAGACCGGAATCGGCGTGTTCTTGCGAATCAGTGGCACGAAGCAGAAGGGATACATTTCCCCATTGAAATAATTGAGGGCGCTGGTACCGAAGGTGTAGGGCGTTACATCGATGAGTACGGTCGGGGCCTGGCCGCCGGCGATGACGGCTGCCTGGATGGCGGCGCCCATCGCGACACAGAGATCGGGGTCGACTTCGGCGCGCGGCTGCATCCCGAGTTCCTGCTCGAGGCGGCGCTGGACGAGCGGTGTCCGTGTCGCTCCACCGACGAGCAGGATTTCATTGATGTCGGCGACCGTCAATCCGGCACCACTCAAGGCGATATGCACGGCATCGAGGGTCTCGGCGATATATGGTTCGATCATCTCCTCGTATTCGTTGCGCGAGACTTCGACCGACAGGTGGATCGGCACCCCGTCCTTCTCGAGCAGGAACTCTTCCGAGAGCGTGGCGTAAGGTTCGCTGGAAAGGACGATCTTGGCCGCTTCAGCGGCGTGCTGCAGGCGAGCCATGGCCAGTGGATGCTGTCCGACATCGATGTCGTGCCGTTCGCGCAAATGATCGATCGCGAAGGTGATCAGTTTCTGGTCGAAGTCGTCGCCGCCGAGATGATTGTTGCCGTGACTGGCCAGCACTTCGACGACATCGCTCTCCAGGTTGACCACCGAGACATCGAAGGTGCCACCGCCGAGGTCATAGACCAGAGCCTTGCGCGCGCCGCTGTGGCAGCTTTCATACGCCAGCGCCGCTGCTGTCGGCTCGTTGATGATGCGTACCACCTCCAGACCGGCGATTTCGCCGGCTTCGCGCGTCGCCTGGCGTTGCGCATCGGAGAAATAGGCGGGCACGGTAATCACCGCCTTGCCCACGGGCTCACCAAGGTGCGCCTCGGCGATGTCCCGCAGTCGGCGCAGGATCATCGCCGAGATTTCCTGCGGGCTGTAATCCTTGCCGGCCATCTGTACCGAGGTGAACTCACCCATCCGACGCTTGATCGAACGTACGCTGCGCTCGGGGTGCAGCGCATACTGGTTGCGCGCTGCCTCGCCGACCAGCAGGCTGCCGTCGTCGGCAACACCGACCAGCGAGGGCAGAATGCGTACACCGGGTGCCACCGGAATGACCTCGACACGTCCTTCACGGACGACGGCCACTTCTGAATTGGTCGTACCGAGATCGATACCGACAATGATTTCCGTCATGTGTTCGTTGCTTTCTTGCTGACAATGACTTCGGCGACACGCAGCAACTCGCCGTTGTGGAGAAACCCGCGCTTGACCTCGCGCAGGATGGTGCCATCCGGGATGCTTGACGAACCGCCGGCAGCTTCAACGCCGACCACACGCATTCGTTGCGGATCGAGGATCTCGCCGAGCACCGGCAGTGGCCGCACCCGATGGCTGGCGAGCAGGTCGTCGAGGCGCTGCAGGGTGAGCCGCTGGCCCTCCGCCAGGCTTGCCGCGAAACGCGCCGGCCCGGGAACCAGACGTGCCAGGAACGACGACGGCGGCCTTGCGGCGGCGTCGACGCCGCTTTGCAGGCGATCGCGCAGATCCAGCAGGGCAAGCAGAAACTGCCGCTCGGTCTGTCCCTGGATCGATGCCGCCTGCTCGCGCGCCCGTTCGAGATCACGCTGCAGGCGTTCGCTGTGTTGACGCAGGTCGTTGCCAAAAGCCCGCAACTCATCGAGAGTATTCTTGAACTGGCGCGATTGCAGTCGCAATTCGCTCTTCAGAACCGCCATCTCGCTGAGCAGGGTGGCCAGGTCGACCGAAGTCTCTGCGTCGCCGGCCGCCTCGTCATCCGGCCGCCCCCACGCCTCGCGATGCCTGGCGGCCCGCTCGAGACCGTTGCGGAAATCGTCTACCAGACGCTCTCTTTCCTCGGGGTCGAGGACGATCACCGGCGAGTTCATTTCGCCCCCAATAACCGCAGCAGCCGCCGTTCGGTCGGTGGCTGCGGGGCAAAATCGCTGCTGACGGCGCTCAACAGATCATCGATGCTCGGCAGCGAATGGTCGAACAGCGTGTGCGCCAGCCGCCGACGATGGTTGCAGATCGCCTCATAGGCCGTGCGCACGCTCTCGAAGCGCTCGCGGTCACGTTCCGGGGGCGATTCGCGAATCGCTGTCAGGTAAGCGGCACGAATCGTCTCGTCAGCCGCCGTCAGGTCGACGCCAAGAACGCGGTAGGGGTCAATCATCGAACAGCCCTTTCTGACGATCGTCCTGAACGGGCTGCTTTGGCGCGGGCGGGTGAGGCTTCGGCTTCGGCAGTCCGCCCGACGGGGAAGCGATGAAAGAAGTCAGATCGATGTCCGCAAGGCTTTCGACCAGCAGTTCGATCAGCATTTCGGCCAGCTTTTTCCGGTTGCCGCCGGCAGCGCGCTCGAGCGGACGAAACTTGCTGTCGGGGAGGACCTCGCGGGCCATGCGGATCACTTCGTTGTGTCCACCCATCGACATAAAAAGATCGAACACATCCCGTGGATTCGCAGGCAATTCGTTTACTGAATCGCCGAAGTCATCGTCGTCGTCGAAGTCGTCCGAATCATCGCCACTGAAATAGCCTGGCGGCCCCATCAGATCGCGGATTCGCAGCACCGTCCGTTGATCGCCGTCCTCCAGGGCCTTCTTCAGCGCATCTTCCAGGGCCTGTCGCTCGCGCTCCGACATCGCGAAAAACGCTGCTTTGCCGTGTTTGGCAAAGGTCGCCAGATAGACAAAAAGCGGCCGCTCGGGCCAGCGCCGCAAACCGGCATCCGCGTAGGCCTGCAGAAGCACCAGTTCTTCCCGGCTCAACAGCGTCTCGCAGATCGAGATTCGTTCGGATTCACTGAAATCGCCAGCAGCAGCGCGTTTCAGCGGCGCCCGCAGGGTGTCGAGGACGGTCCGCAGTGCCTTCGACTCGTTTCCGCCCAGGGCGTTGATGGCGTGCATGACGGTCAGCACTTCTCGAGGCACGGGCATTCCCGACAGGTCAGGCGCCGCCCGGCGCAGTTCTCCCGCTGGCTGGCTGCCGACCCGGATACTTTCGAGCAGGACGTGCCAGGCAGCGAGCAGTTTGCCTCCCAGTTCGCCGACGGCTTCCCGCAACAGCACGGTCGCTCGCGCATCGGTGGCGCTCAGCCCACGCAACAGCTTGCTGACGCTGCGTTCGTCTGCGGTAGCGAGCCACTCGTCGGCGAGGTCGAGTTCCTTGCCGGCCGCTTCCGGTCGGTGCAGCCGAATCTGTTTGCGGGCATGCGACAGGTGCGCTCGACCGATCAGCGCCCGCACCTTCGAATTGATCGGATCGAGATCGAGCAGGCGTTTGGCGAGCGTCACCGCTTTCTTGAAGGCATTGCCGGCCAGCGCCGTTTCGACGGCTTCGAGCAACACTGCCGGATCGTTGGCAAAGCGCGCGAGAGCCGTTTCGACAGACGCACGCGCCGCCTTCAGGTCCTGTCCCTGGCGGTGCAGGCGGATCAGCTTCAGATGCGTGGCGCGGTCGTCCGGGTCGAGTTCCAGGCTGCGTTCGAGCCAGGTGGTGCACTCGTCATCATAGTCCGAAGCGTCCTCATCGCCGACGATCAGATCAAAGAGATGGCGAAGGATCAAGGCCGCCTGCAGCGGCGCTTCCTCCGTCGAAAACAGGCGGACAGCGCGCAACCAGTGCGATTCGCTGTGATTGGTTGCGCCCCGGCATTCGGCGGCGAGAGCCAGGATGCACTCGCTCTCTGCTTCGCCCAGCGGACCGAAAGCATTCCGGTACTCCGCCAGACGTTTGTCCGCATAAGGCAGCAGACGGCGACAAAGCCTGGCTGCCGTTTCCGGCAGGCCGCGGCTGCGGCGCAGCAGGAGGTCGACCACCCTGGTCGGCGTCGGTGGTACGCCAGTCCTGGCCAGTTCGGCAACTTCGAGCAGCAGCGAGCGCCGGTTCTCCGGGCAACCCTTGATTTCCAGCAGCAAGTGCCGGCCCTCTTCGTCGAGATCGAGCAGAGCCAAAAGCCAGCGTTTGCCCGGCAGGACGCCGGCACGAACGACGGCTGCCAGATTCTCGAAGGGGCCGTCGACGGTAACGCGGGCGATCAGGCCGGCCGCCTGGGCAGCGTCGTTGCCGACCAGTAGCAGTGCCTTGAGGATGAAGCGCAGATCACGATACGGAGAGCGAAAGGGAATGCCGCGCAATTGCTCGTCCAGGTCGGCCAGATCAGCCCGGCAGCAGGCGGCAATGGCCGCCTGTGCTGCCGCGCGATGACGGCGCAGCGGACTTTCGGCGGCGAGCTGAGCGAGGACGCTCTCATGTGCGGTCAGCGCCACCGCCGCCAGACGGGTTTCCAGGTCGGCGTCGACGGTTCCCGCAGCATCGCCTGTCGGCGTCAGCAGGCGCAGTGCCGTGTCATGCGCGCCGGTACGCAGCAACCAGTCGAGGTAGGGGCCCTCGGCCAGCGATTTGCCGCACAGACTGGCGCGGTTGCGCCAGACCACCAGCGCCTCCTGCAGCATGCCCTTGCTCGCCAGCTCCTTGGCCCGACCGGCATAGCTTGCCGCCAAGCCTTCAAGCCATTCGGATCGACGCTCTTGCTTGAGCAGGTTCTTGTAGAGTTCGACCGCCTCACGATAGCGGCCCGCGTCGAGAACCTGCCTGGCGTGTGTTTCGGGTAATACGGGAGTGCTCGCTGGCGTGGGACGCGACAATGGTGGTCTATGCTTGCGCGACATGAAGGAGAAATTTACCCGAAAGAAAATCAAACCTTGATTCTACACGAAATACTTCGCACCCTGTCGGTACGCATTCGCATTGCGGGACTTGATTTCTGAATCTCCGCCACTATCCTGATATGGAGACATCCAAGGGCGAAGCAGGATGCTTGGGGAAGATTGCTCGCTGCAAGAATGCTGGGTTTGCAGGGGGCAGCCTGTGAGGTGCGCAGATCTTGCGATGTTGAAGGTCGTTTTTTCGTCGTTTGTCTCACAGATTGCCGGGTAGACCAGCCGATAAGCGTGCTGTTCGTTCCCGTCGGCGAGCGATGGGGCAGTGTTCATAAAGGAGATTGTCATGACCGAGAAGGAAAACAAATCGGAAGCGAAAGAAGAGAAGGGCGGAAAGGCTGTGGCAGTTCAGCGTGGCGCTCTCGCTCCTTTCAAGAGTTTCGAAGATCGCTTTGAGCAGATGGAACGTTTCATGGATCGCATGATGGGAGGTCTTTTCCCAAGCCGCTGGATGCGATCCTTCGAACGCGAATGGCCTGAATTGGCTGAGCTTCGAGCGCCGGCGGTCGATCTGATCGATCGCGCCAATGAAATTCTGGTGCGTGCGGAATTGCCGGGCGTCAAGAAGGAGGACATTTCAATCTCGCTCACCGCGGATTCGATCACCATCCAGGCCCAGAGCAAGAAGGAGGCCGCGGAAGAAAAAGGCGATTACAAGCGACGCGAGATCAGTTCGAGCGCTTTCTCCCGCTCGATATGGTTGCCCGCCGAAGTCGATTCAGATGCGGCCAAAGCGGCTTTCAAGGACGGCGTCCTCGAAGTCACGCTTCCCAAGACCGCTGGCGCCAAAGGGAAAAATGTTCCGATCGACTAACGGAACAGGGAGCACAGGCGATTAAGGTCGGCGTCCCGCAAACCGATGCATTCAGTTTGCGGGACGCACTTTCGTAGCAGCGAGCGGCGGATTAATCTACTCGATCGATTTCGTTGTTGGGCTTGTTCGCTTGCTTCATAAACCCGATCCGTCTCAAGGGCGGTGCGCCACATGCTGCGAAACGACCCGCCAAGTGTCGAGCATTGTTACACTTGTAACGCACTCAAGCAGACATTGCTTTTTGGACGCTGTAGTACCGGCAGGTGACGCGGAGCTCAAGACTGAATTTCCATGAAGGGAATGAGATGCAAACGAATATGGCCCTGCCCACGCTGATCAAACAATTGGCCTTCGCTGCGGCGGCCGCCATGGCCTTGGGCGCAGCGACACCCGCGCATGCGCTAATCATCAATCTGACCTCGACGGGTAACGCGAATGCGGACTTGGGCTTCCGGGCGGCGGCGAACTACTGGCAGAGCGTGTTCATCGACCCGATCACGGTGAACATCACCGCCGGCTTTGCTCCGCTTGGCTCGAGCACCCTGGGACGAGCCGCTTCGTCTGACATATTTACGAACTTCTTGGCCGTGAAAACGGCACTCGGCGCCGATTCGACCAGCGCGGACGACGCCACCATGGTCCTCGGGCTGCCGGGGGGGTCCAGCTATGGCAAGTACATCAATGGCACGACGACCAACGCCAACGCGCACCTGCATTCGGGCGTTACAGACATGCAACTCACGACCGCGAATGCGAAGGCGATCGGGCTCTTGGCCGCCAACGCCACGGCCGAGGATGCGCAAATTACCTTCAGTAGCAATTTTTCCTTCGACTTCGACCAGACCGACGGGATTGGCACGGGTCTGTTTGACTTCGTCGGCATCGCCATCCACGAGCTTGGCCACGCCATGGGCTTTGTCAGCGGCGTCGACCTGCTCGACGCCAAGGACAACTTCAACAAGTTCAGCGACACCGCTTTCGACCGATTGGCGACCCTGCTCGACTTTACCCGTTGCTCTGCCGCGAGCCAGGCCGCTGGTGCGGACATGGACTGGACCGCCGACAAGCGCGCGAAGGACTTCGCGATCGACGGTAACTGCACCGCCCTGGTCAGCAACGCCTGGTCGACTGGGGTGAACCAAGGCGACGGCCGGCAGGCGAGCCACTGGAAGGACGGTTTTGGCATTGGCATCATGGATCCTACGGCGGTGCCGACAGGCCAACTGAACGTGGTCACCGCACGCGACATCCAGTCCCTCGACGTGATCGGCTGGACCCGCGTGCGCGTGCCGGAACCAGGTACCTTGCTGCTGCTTGTCCCGGCCTTGCTGGGGATGAGCACCATGCGGCGCCGCTGGAAGGCTGTTAGTATGAAAGTCGCGAGCGACTCTCGAATCTCCCCTCTCCACTTGCGGGAGAGCATACAAGGGGTCGGGGGGTGAGATGGGGAATTCGCAGAGCATGCTCTGCGCCCATCGAACGATTCCGGCGTGCAAGCCGGAATGCGCCCTGCAAGGGGGGGAAACGGTCATGACTTTCATCATCGGGGGTATCTTGCAAAGTCATGGCCGTATGAAGCATGCCTGGCCGGTTGATACCGGTTCAGATTCAAGCGGCAGCAGTGGCTGATGGCGGCTCTTCTTGGACACAGCGCACCGAACGCCCGCCAGCGTTGAATGATCAGAGGCGCTCAGTGTTTGTGTTCGCTGGCTGGCGGCGTGCTTGCAGTCAGGTCGCGTACTTCGGCCTTGACTTCGACGACTTCGATTTTCTTGTCCGGGCCTTCGACCTGCAGCGCCAGCGGTACCGTATCCCCCTTCTTGAGCGGCTGTTTCAGGTTGATGAGCATGACGTGGTAGCCGCCGGGTCCGAGCTGCACTGGTTTGCCGGCCGGTAGCTCAAGGCGCGGGATGGCACGCATTTTCATGACGCCGCCGTCCATCTTCATTTCGTGGATTTCGGTGTTGCCGGCTGCCGGGCTGGCAGCACCGACCAGCACCGCCCCTGACTTGCTGGTGATGGCCATGAAGGCACCGGTCGCCTGCTGGCCGCTGACCGTTCCACGAACCCAGGGATCCTTGATCTCGACATCGGCAGCGAGCGCTGCCAGCGGCGAGCAGTTGAGCAGCATCGCCAGCGTCACGACGGTGGGTGTGGTTTTCATGCCGGATTCCTTGATCGTTGAGGGAAGACGATTATAAATTCGTACCTGTGCATCTCGCTGCGACAAGATGCCGCAGTTGACCGGGTCACCTGCGAGAGGCGGCGTCAGGGTTTGATGCTCCACCGGCCTTGCGCATCCTCGATCCACCAGCCGGAGTGGAACTGCTCCTTCCAGCGCTTGACCTGCGCCGCGCGGGCAGCGGGCTCGTAAGCCTGGCCGCCGTGCGCTTCGGCGATGGCGTAGATCAGCGAATTGCGGTCCGGGTTCTCGTTGTCGATGAGTTTCTCGGCGATCTGCCGTTGCGTCAGGTCAGGCGGCTGCCGTCACGCATCTTGACCATGCCATCGTAAGCCAGCCCGATGATTCCGGCGTCGTAGAAGCGGACCAGCCGTGATGCGCGCTGTGCGAGGCTGTGCTTGACGACCACCACCGGCGGGGTGCCGATGTCGAGGTTGATCGCTTCGCCGGGAGTTGCGGCAGCAGCCTGAAAGGAAAGGACAAGGCGAGCAGCAGGAGAAAGCGTTGCATGTCATGTTTCCTGAAAGATCATTTGCCGGCCAGCAACAGCTTCAGATCGGCAGCGACGTTGGCGGGCGTTTCGCCGTGGCGGACGAGAAGCCGCAGCCTTCCCTGGGGATCAAAGACATAGCTGCCCGTGGAGTGGTCGATGCTGTAGCTGCCGGGGGTGCTGCCTGCATGCCGGGCGTAGAAGACCTTGAAATCCCTGGCGACTGCCGCGGTGGCCGTCTCGTCGCCGTAAAGGCCAATGAAACTCGGATGAAACGCGCGGGCGTATTCGGCCAATACCTGCGCCGTGTCACGCGCCGGATCGAGGGTGACGAAGATCACCTGGACGCGGCCGGCGTCGTCGCCGAGACGGCCCAGCACCTCGCGCATCGATGAAAGCGTCGTCGGGCAGACGTCAGGGCACTGCGTGTAACCAAAGAAGACGATGAGCGCCTTGCCCTGGAAATCGACAAGACGACGTGTCTGACCCTGCGGGTCGGTCAAGGTGAAGCCCTTGCCCCAGTCGGCACCGGAAATGTCGGTCGATTTGAAGTTCGGCGGTTGCGAGCAGCCAGAAAACAGCAGGGTGATGCAGAGGATCAGGGTCGAGAATGTTTTCATGGTGGTTGGTGGTGGCGAGCAGCCTTGATGCAGGTTGATCATTGTCGCTCATTCCGGGCTCGCTGCGGCAGACAGGCAAGATTTTCCGGGGGATTCCATTCCTTTCGGTCCCCAAGAAATGCGGGCGCTGGCGCGGACTGCTGCATAATCCCTGGTTTTGGAGGCAAGAGACATGCAGCAGGCTGACTGGTATTTCGATTTCATCTCGCCCTACGCCTATCTCGGGCTGATCCGACTCGGTGAACTGCCACCGGATCTGGAGATTGCCTACCGGCCGGTGCTCTTCGCCGGTTTGCTGAATCACTGGGAGCAGAAGGGACCCGCCGAGATCCCGCCCAAACGCTCGTGGACCTATCGCTCCTGTACCTGGTGGGCGGCCCGGCTTGGCATTCCGTTTTGCTTTCCGGCCGCGCATCCCTTCAATTCGCTTCCCTACCTGCGCTTGGCGATTGCTGCCGGAGGCACCGCACACGCCGTGCGCAAGATTTTCGATGCCTTGTGGACCACTGGCGCCGATCCTTCAGACGCGCGGCAGATTGCTGCACTGGCGCGTTCGCTGGAAATCGATCCGGAAGAACTGTCGCGGCAGGAAATCAAGGATGCCCTGAAGATGGGAACCGAACACGCCATTGGGCGCGGCGTCTTTGGCGTACCCACTCTGGATGTCGGTGGCGAACTGTTCTGGGGTGCCGACTCCACGGATTTCGTGAAGGCCTTTCTTGCCGACCCCAGCATCCTGAGCACCGCCGAGATGCAGCGCCTGGCGGCGCTGCCGGTCAGTGCTTCGCGCATACCGCTCTGATTCATCGAGGAGCTACCATGGCCTCCTGGGGCTGCCCCCACGAAATCGACGGCAAGTGCGCCAGGCTCAACGGCCTGGTCTGCGACCCCGGAATGAAAGGCTGTGTACTCGCCGGACGCTACTTCTTTCTGAGCAGCGACGACAAGAACCAGCGTTTGCGGGAGAAGCAGGAACGTGTGGGGAAGGAGGAGGGCGGCGAGCCTCCGGACTGAGCTGTCCGAAGCCTGCCCTCCGGGGGTCAGTCGATCCGGCAGGCTTCCTCGAAACTCAGACGCGGGCCGCGCGGATGCACGGCGGCGGGGTCACCGATGCCGAGGTTGCAGAGGAAATTGGCCTGGTAGCGCCCGTCCGGAAAGAACGCGGCATTGAGCTTGCCGGCATCGAAACCGGACATCGGGCCGCAATCCAGACCCAGCGAACGCGCGGCGAGAATCAGGTAGGCGCCCTGCAGCGTACCGTTGCGGAAAGCGGTGCTGGCGGCGAGTTCGGCATTGCGCTCGAACATCGGCTTGGCGTCGTATGCCGGGAACATCGTCGGCAGATGCTCGTAAAAACGGCTGTCGGTGGCGATGATCACCGTCGCCGGTGCCGCCAGGGTCTTGTCGAGGTTGCCGGGAGAAAGCGCCGGCGCGAGCCTGGCCTTGCCTTCCGGGCTGGTGACGAAAACCAGCCGTGCCGGCTGGCAGTTCATCGAGGTCGGTCCCCACTTCATCAGGTCGTACAGGCGGCGCAGGGTCGCTTCCGGGATCGGATCGGGCGCGAACGCATTGTGCGTGCGTGCGTGGACGAATAGTTGGTCGAGGGCTTCGGCGGTCAGGGTTGGCATTGCGTTTCCTCCGGGGATCGAGAACTGCTCATTGTGTCGAGAGGCTACCCTTGTGCGGGGTTGGGTTCCACTCTGGATCAGCCTACTGCTTCAGCGCTTCGACAGCGATGCTGAGGGTGACGTCGTCGCCGACATTGGGCACGTACTTGCCGGCGTTGAACTCGGAGCGCTTGATCCTGGCGCTGGCGTTGGCGCCGAGCGCGTCCTTCTTGAGGATCGGGTGGGGCATCGTCTGGAAGGAACTCAGCGTCAGCGTCACGGGCCTGGTGATGCCCTTGATGGTGAGCTTTCCTTCGACGGCCACGGGCTTGTCGCCGTCGAATCTGACGGCAGTGGACTGGTAGGTGATGGTCGGATATCTGGCGGTGTCGAAGAAGTCTTCACCCTGGAGATGCTCGTTGAACAGCGCATAACCGGTATCGACCGAGCGGGCATCGATGGCGATGTCTACCGAGCCGGTTCTGGCGGCACGGTCGAAGACGATGGTGCCGGAAGTCTTGTTGAAGCGCTGGATCTGGTTCGAGTAACCGAAATGGTTGTATTCGAAACGCGGGTAGGTGTGATTCGGGTCGACCAGATAGGTTTCCGGGGCGGCGAATGCCGGCGCGGCGAAGAGGCTGGCGAGGGCGACGAGGCTGATCTGTTTTTTCATGGGATGACTCCTGCAGGTGGTGGACTTACTTACGAACCGCTGCCGGGGCAGCAACGATGTGAAACTTGATCTGGACTTCGTTGGCGACGGTGCTGACGTCGGACCAGACGCCGTCGCCTACCGCGAAATCGAGGCGTTTTAGGATGAAGGCACCGTCGAAGACGCCGTTGCCGCCGTCCTGGCGAAAAGTGAAGGGTGCGGTGAGGTCCTGGCTCTTGCCCTTGATGGTCAGCTTGCCGGCGAGTTCGTACTTGTCGCCGCCGAGCGGGCGGACCGCAGAGGAAACGAAAGTGGCGGTGGGAAACACTTTCACATGCAACCAGGGTTTGCCGACGACCTCGTCGTCAGCGTCTTTCGAACCGGCGTCGATGCTCGCCAGATCGAGATCCAGTCTGGCGCTGGCGGCAGTCGGCCGGGCCGGGTCGAAGGCGACGCTGACGGCGAACTTCCTGAAGCGGCCATCGATGGGAACGCCCATCTGTTTCGACACGAAGGTCAGCGTACTTTTGTCGGCCTGAAACTGACCATATTCGGCAGCGCCGGCGCTACCGGCGACGGCCACGGCCAGCGTGCCGAGGAGGATGCGAAAGGGAGTCATGAGTTGTCCATTCAAGGTCTTCAACGATTTCTGGTGAGGAAGGGCAGCATCCGCGCGAGCACCTCGTCGCGGTCGAGCAGATGATGTTTGAGAGCGGCAGCGATGTGTGCGACAACCAGTCCGGCGAGGGTGAAGTTGAGGCTGCTGTGCACCAGTTCCAGCAGTTCGCCGAGTTCCTTGTTCTTCTGCAGCAGGTCGGGCAGGGGAATGATCCCGAAATAGACGGTCTGGAAGCCCTTGGCCGAACTCATCAGCCAGCCGGAAAGTGGAATGGCGATCATCAGCAGGTAGAGCAGGTGGTGCAGTCCCTGCGCGGCGGTTTTCTGCCAGCCCGGCATGGCTGCCGGCAAGTCTGGTGGCCGGTGGCCGATACGCCAGGCAAGGCGCAGCAGGACCAGCAGGAAAGCGCTGACGCCGGCCCATTTGTGCCAGGAGTAGAGCTTCAGCTTCTGCGGCGACACCGGCAGGTCGCTCATGTAGAGGCCGAGGCTGAAGAGAGCGATCAGCAGCAGGGCCATCAGCCAGTGCAGGGCAATGGCGGTGTGGGTGTAGCGGGTCTCGGGCATGGCATTCTCCTTATTGGGGGCGGACAATCATTGGCCAGAACGCATAGCTGTCCATCGCCAGGACGACCGAAGCGATGCCCTGGTAGAGGCGCTCGGGCCGGTAGTCGGCGCCGGCGGCGCCGAGGGCGACGTAGAGCGGCAGAAGGTGCTCTTCGGTCGGATGCGCGCGGACGGCGTTGGGAGCGCGCTGACGGTAGGCAAGCAGTGCTTCTTCGTCGCCGGCAGCGAGGCGCTGCCAGATCCAGTTGGCAAACTCGGCCACGTAGGTCGGTGTTCCCGTAGCCTCAGCAAACGACTTGCGGAAATCGCCGAGGTTGTGCGTGATGTTGCCCGAAGCGATCAGCAGCACCCCATCGGCGAGCAGCGGAGCGAGGGCGCGCCCGACCCGCCAATGATGTTCGGGACCGAGGCCGCTCTGCAGCGAAAGCGGGACGATGGGAATGTCGGCTTGTGGGTACATCAGCAGCAGCGGTGTCCACGCGCCGTGGTCGAGGCCACGGTTCTCATCCACCTCGACGTCGAGGCCGTCCTCGCCGAGCAGCTTGCGGACCTGTTCGGCGACACCCGGATGCGACTGCGCCGGGTAGCGGAGATGGTACAGCTGCGGCGGAAAACCGTGGAAGTCATGGATGGTTTCGAGTTCTGGTGCCGTGCCGATGGTCGGCCGCGGCGTCTGCCAATGCGCGCTGACGACGACGATCGCGCGCGGCTTGGGCAGGTTCGCGGCGGCCCGCACCAGCGCGGCGCCTGCCGGCCCTGGCTGCAGCGCCATGGTCGGCGCGCCGTGGGCAAGGAACAGGGCGGGAAGGGAAGGGGTGCGCATGGGCATCGTATTTCGTGCTGATCAGTGATTGCTGAAGAGTTCCTGCGCCAGGCAGGCGAGGGGGCGCGGCGGATGCCCGACGAGCAGGGCAAAGTCATTGCTGATGCGGTCGAACTTGCCCGCCGCCACCGCCGCATACATGCTTGCCAGTGCGTCGGCAAACCAGGGCGGCAAGCCCTGCGCTACGAGTGCCTGCGCGTAGGCGTCCGTGCTGACCGGCTGGTAGCGTACGGGTTTGCCGGTGGCCCTGGCGACCGCGGCGGCCAGCTCGTGGTAGTCGTGCGTTGCCTGGCCGGTCAATTCATACACGCTTCTCGCCAATGCCGGTGCCAGCGCAGCGGCGGCCGTGGCTTCCGCGAGTTCGCTACGGCTGACGAAACTGGCGCGGCCGCTTCCTGCCGGCAGCTCGAAGACACCGTTGATGAACGCGGCGGCCACGTTCATTGGCAGAAGATCGGCATACAGCGGGTTGCGCAGCGCAGTGAATTGAACACCACTGGCGGCAAGCTCGGCCTCGGTCGTCCGATGAACCGCGGCGAACTCGGCCGGCGAGTCGGCGGCCACATCGATGAAACTGGTGTAGAGGATGTGCCTGACGCCGGCGGCGCGGGCCGCATCGATGGCATTGCGGTGCCGGCGGATGCGGAGATCACTGGGACCGTCGGTGGAGACCAGGATCAATTTGTCGACGCCGGCGAATGCGCTGACCAGCGTTGCCGGCTGGTCGAAGTCGCCGTGACGGACCTCGATGCCCCGTTGGCCGAGGTCTGCCGCCCTTCCCGGATCGCGCACGCTGATGGCGATGTCGGTGGCGCCGCCTTTCCGGGCGAGCAGTTGATCGACAATGCGGCGACCGAGTTGGCCGGTGGCACCGGTGACGAGGAGCATGTGTTTTTCCAGAACGGTTGCGATGGGCGAACTGTAGTGCAGTCATTGAGAACGAAATAGGGGACAATCTGCAATTGTTTGTTGCGATGTTGGCAACAAAATAACACCGTGTGGAGAGACCATGGACCGATTCGACAGCATGCGAATTTTTCTGCGGGTTGCCGAGATCGGCAGTTTTGCCGCAGTCGCGCGGCAGATGGATGTCGCCCGCTCGGTGATCACGCGCCAGGTGGCGGCTCTGGAAGCCCACCTCGGGGTGAAGTTGATCGCCCGCAGCACCCGCAGCCTGACCCTGACCTCGGCCGGCAGCGCTTATCTGGAGTCTTGCCGGGAAATCCTCAACCTCGTCGAAGCCGCCGAGAGCGGTCTGGCCGACGAACGCCAGGAACCGCGCGGCCTGATTCGCCTCAGCGTGCCGCTGAGTTTCGGTCTGCGTCACCTGTCACCGCTGTTGATGGATTTCAGCGTCACCTACCCCGAGGTGATCACCGAAATCGACTTCACCGACCGCCGCGTCAAGCTGGTCGAGGAAGGACTGGATCTCGCGATCCGCATCACCCAGCGCCTCGAACCGCTCGATGTCGCCCGGCGGATCGGCAGCAGCCATCTGGTAGTGGTTGCCTCGCCAGAGTACCTGCGTCGCCACGGTGAACCCAGGCATCCTCGCGAACTGGCGGAGCGTGAGTGCCTGATCTACCTGCCTGCCCAGCAAGAAGGCTGGCCGTTTCTGGTAGACGGCGTGACGGAAGTCTTTCCGGTACGCGGCCGCATGCGCGCCAACAACGGCGATGCCCTGCTCGAGGCAGCGATTCGTGGTCTCGGCATCACCGCGCAGCCCAGCTTTCTGACCGCCGCAGTCATCGAGGCCGGTTGGGTGCAAGCGATTCTGCGCGACTACCCGATGCCCGAGCTTGGCATCTACGCCCTGCTCGCCGGCAATCGGTACGTGCCACAGCGGGTACGGGTGCTGATCGACTACCTGGCCGAGCGGATTGGTGTCCGACCTTATTGGGAAAGCGCTTAATGTGAAAGCTTTGAGCCTTGCCAAACATTCCGTTCACTCACTGAACAAGTCCGCAATCGCCACTGGATTGGAAGGGAAATAGAAGTGGACGTAGGAGGCGGTCAGACGGCCCAGGCGGTAGATCGCCTCGCCTGTCCGACCATCGGGCGTTTGCGCATGACACAGCGGCAGCAGGGGCGTTTCGCTCTTCGAGTAATGAAAGGTATGGCCCTGTAGCCGGCCCTCGGGCAGATCGGCGGACTGCATGCCGAGCGCCGTCAGGCGCTTCTGCATCACTGCTCGACCCGGCAGCAGGCCGGCAAAGTCGTGACTGGCGCCAGCCTTGTCGCTCACCGTCTCGAACAGGCTCATCATGCCGCCACATTCGGCGAGCACGGGCTGACCGGCTTCGACATGGGCTCGCAAGGCGCTCCATAATGCGCCGTTCCTTGACAAGGCCGGTGCGTGCAGCTCGGGGTAACCTCCCGGCAACCAGACCGCGTCGCAGGCAGGCAGCGGGTCGCCTGCCAGCGGCGAGAAAAAATGCAGCTCAGCACCGAGTTGCCGCAGCGTTTCAAGGTTGGCCGGATATATGAAACCGTAAGCAGTGTCGCAAGCCACGCCGATGCAGCGGCCGGCGAGCAGTGGCGGTACGACCGGCGCCGCTGCAATGGCGAAGCTGACCCTGGGCGGCAGGTCGACGGCTGTGGTTGCCGCCAGGGCATCGGCGAGACGATCCAGGCGTGCGTCCAGATCGCTCACTTCCGCCGCCTGCAGCAGACCCAGATGACGTTCGGGCAGCGAATCGTCACTGCGCGGCAGGGCGCCGAACCAGGCCATGCCGGGCGGCAGGCTGTCCTTCAGCAGCTCGGCATGACGCGCGCTGCCGACCCGGTTGGCCAGGACGCCGGCAAATGGCAGGCCAGGCCGGTAGCTGGCCAGGCCGTGGGCCATCGCACCGAAGGTCTGGGCCATCGCCCGCGCATCGATCAGGGCCATCACCGGGATGCCGAAGAGGAGGGCGATGTCGGCCGCCGAGGGCTGCCCGTCAAACAGACCCATCACGCCCTCGATGAGGATCAGGTCGGAATCCGCCGCAGCGCGTGCCAGTCGCCAGCGGACATCGGCTTCACCGCACATGCCGAGGTCGAGGTTCTGGCAGGGCCGCCCGCTGGCCACCGCATGGATTTGCGGATCGAGAAAATCCGGTCCACACTTGAAGACCGTCACCCGCCTTCCCTGGCGGGCATGCAGGCGGGCCAGCGCGGCGACCATGGTGGTCTTGCCCTGTCCGGAGGCCGCTGCGGCGACGAGCAGGGCAGGGCAGTCTGGCCGATCGGTGCTGCTGGCCATCACCACTCGAGTCCCGGCATGGCCTTGACTCCAGCCTGAAAGGCGTGCTTTTCCATAGCGATGTCGCTCACCGTATCGGCCGCATCGCGCAGCGCCTGCGGTGCCGCCCGACCGGTGACGATGACGTGTTGTTCGGCCGGGCGGCAGCGCAGCACGGCCAGGACGGCTGCGACATCGAGCCAGCCGTATTTGAAGGCGTAAGTCATTTCGTCGAGGACGACGAGCCCGACGCCGGGATCGCGGAGGTGTTCGCAAGCGACCTTCCAGGCGAGCCAGGCGGCCGCAGCATCGCGCTCCTTGTCCTGGGTTTCCCAGGTAAAACCTGCCCCGCCTACATGCCAGGCGACACCCGGCTGGGTCCGGAAAAAGGCTTCTTCACCGCCATCGGAACGTCCTTTCACAAACTGCACGACCGCGACCCGCATGCCGTGTCCCAGGGCGCGCGCGACGACGCCAAAGGCGGCGGTCGACTTGCCCTTGCCGTTGCCGGTATTGACTACCAGCACACCGCGCTCGACCTGCGCCGCGGCGATCTTCCGGTCAACGACTTCCTTCTTCTTTTGCATTCGTTCTGCATGGGTAATCATGAAATATTCCCGACTGGTGGTCCTCAGCACCGCACATATCCGGCGTGCCAGCCGGAATGCGCCCTGCAAGGGAGGGAAACGGTCATGGCTTTCATGATCGGGAGTGCCTGGAAAAGTCATGACCGTTAGAATTATAATGGACAGCCAGCTTGTGCCCGCTTGTTCCTGGCGGCAACAAGCGCAAACCGACGCCTTTGACCGGCACCCCTTGATGACCAAACCCTGATGGCACACCTCGAACTGGCAGGCATCGTTCAACGTTATGGATCGCATACTGTCGTCAATGGCGTGGACTTTTGCGTCGAAACCGGCAGCATTGCCTGCCTGCTGGGACCCTCGGGCTGCGGCAAGACGACGCTGCTGCGCTGTATCGCCGGTTTTGAGGACATCGCCGCCGGCGAGATTCGTGTGCAGGGCCGCAGCGTCAGCAGTCCCGGTCGCAGCCTGCCACCGGAGCAGCGGCATATCGGCATGGTTTTTCAGGACTACGCGTTGTTCCCGCACCTGACGGTTGCGGCCAACGTCGCTTTCGGCCTGGCTGGCCTTGACAGCAGTCAGCGCCAGATCCGGGTGAGTGAATTGCTGGCCACCGTCGGACTGAGTGCTCAGGGCAACCATTATCCGCATGAACTCTCGGGCGGCCAGCAACAGCGTGTCGCACTGGCGCGCGCGCTGGCTCCGCGTCCGCAACTGATCCTGCTCGACGAACCCTTCTCGAATCTCGACGTCGATCTGCGCGAGCGCCTGTCGCTGGAAGTGCGCGAGATCCTCAAGAGCCAGAACATCACGGCCGTGCTGGTGACCCATGATCAGCATGAAGCCTTCGCCATGGCCGACGAGATCGGCGTCATGGCCGAAGGCACCATCCAGCAATGGGACACACCGTACCGCTTGTACCATCAGCCAGCGAACCGTTTTGTCGCCGACTTCGTTGGCCAGGGTGTTTTCCTGCCCGGTAAGGTGATTGACGACCGCAGGGTAGAAGTCGAGCTGGGCATGCTCCAGTCCCGTCTGCCACTCGAATGCAGCCAGGGATGCGATGCCTGTGGTCAGGGCTGCGGCGTCGAAGTGCTGCTGCGTCCGGACGACATCATCCACGACGACCAGGGCGAGCTGCAGGCGGAAATCCGGCACAAGGCTTTTCGCGGGGCCGAGATTCTCTACACCTTGCGCCTGGACAGCGGTATCGAAGTGCTCTCGCTGGTACCGTCGCACCACAATCACGCCATTGGCGAAAAAATCGGCATCCGCCTCGACGTCGACCACGTCGTCGCCTTCAAGACCGCAACCCGGGCTTCCCGGGCGAAGGTGCAGCCCATCCCGTTCCATCGATGATTCCCTGGATAGAGAGCACACACCCTTTTCCGCCACTGGAACTGGCGTTGGCCGAACCCAACGGGCTGCTCTGTGCCGGTGCCGACCTGTCTGCGCAGCGCCTGCTCGATGCGTATCAGCGGGGCATCTTTCCCTGGTACTCGCAGGGCGAGCCCATCCTGTGGTGGAGTCCGGACCCGCGCATGGTGCTCTTTCCGGGCGAATTCCGAATCTCGCGTTCGCTGCGCCGCAGCTTGCGCTCGGGTCGCTTCGAAGTGAAGCTGGACAACGATTTTCCGGCGGTGATCCGCGCTTGCGCGGAGGCGCCGCGTGCCGGTCAGAACGGCACCTGGATCACCAGTGAAATGCAGCGCGCCTACTGGCAGCTCTTCCAGCTCGGTATCGCCCATTCGGTGGAAACCTGGCTGGCAGGAAAACTCGTTGGTGGTCTGTACGGCCTGGCCATTGGCCGCATGTTCTACGGAGAGTCCATGTTCGCGCGCGTCTCCGATGCCTCCAAGGTCGCCGCCGCACATCTTGCCCGTTTCCTTGAAGAAGAGGGCTTCGGCATGGTGGATTGCCAGATGAACACTGCGCATCTTGCCTCTCTCGGCGCGCGCGAGATTCCGCGAGCCGTTTTCATGGCCCGCTTGCGGGCGCTGGTGGCCCAGGCCTGGCAACCTGGCCGATGGCCGGCCGCTGGTGCCAGCCAAGCCTGGACTTGAGACTTGTCCCGGCTCAACGATTCCGAGTTGCCCTTTTCGCTGCTGCAGTTCTATGCCACGGCGCCCTACACCTGTAGCTACCTGCCGGACGAACGAGCGCGTTCGCAGGTCGCGACCCCGAGTCATCTGATCAACACCGAGGTCTATGGCGAACTCGTTCGCAGCGGTTTTCGGCGCAGCGGGGTGTTCACCTACCGGCCGAAGTGCGACGAGTGCCACGCCTGCATTCCGGTGCGACTGCCGGTCGATCGCTTCGCGGCGAACCGCAGCCAGCTCCGCAGTATCCGCAGGCACACCGGCTTGCAGGCGCGCGAGCTGCCACTCGGTTTTCTTGACGAACATTATCAGCTCTATCTGCGCTATCAAGCGGCGAGGCACGCTGGCGGTGGCATGGATCAGGACAGCCACGAACAATACACGCATTTCCTGTTGCAGAGCCGCGTCGATACCCGGCTGATCGAGTTCACCGACGCGGGTGTGCTGCGTATGGTGAGTATCCTCGATGTCCTCAACGACGGTCTGTCGTCGGTGTACACCTTCTACGATCCGGATCTGCGGCCGGCCGCTCTCGGCACCTACAACATCGTCTGGCAGATCGCGCAGTGTGTCGCCAATGGTCTGCCGTATCTCTACCTCGGCTACTGGATTCGCGACAGCCGGAAGATGGCCTACAAGGCAAACTTCAAACCGGTCGAAGGGCTGTTCGAAGGGCAGTGGATCGATCTGCAGGAGCGAATGGCCGAACCATCCCCGCTTGCGGCGGCACGGAAAATCCATGCCGAATAAGTAATTGAGGCGGACGACAAAGGATATCGAAATGAATTTCTCGGATGTGCTCAAGGCAATGAATCAGGCTTCCGCATTCGAGTTGTTCCGGATGCGCGCGGCGATCAACCGTGTTCTCGACCAGCCGCAATGGGCCGAGGCGATTCGCTCCCGGCTGCGCGTCGGGCAACTCATCGAATACTTCGATAGCCAGGGCAATACGTCCTGCAAGGCGAAAATCATCGAATTGAACCGCAAGCGGGCGCTGGTGCTTGAGCTGGCAACGGGCAAGTACTGGCTGCTCGACTATGCCGCGATCAACATCGATGGCGCAGACGTACAGATTCGTGAGCAGCCGCAGCGCGGCCTCGGCCACAACGAGGTGGCCGTTGGCGAGATCGTCGGGTATCTTGACCGCAACCAGCAGCAACGCAGCGGCAGGGTCATCCGGCTCAACGACAAGACGGTAACGCTCCAGGTGGGGCGGCAGCAGTGGCGGGTGGCTTACGCTTACCTGCATCGGGTCGTCGATTCGCAGGCCATCGACGGTGAGGTGCTTGAAGATACAATGCCAAAGCTTCCGACGCAGAGCTGACCGCTTGCCAGATCCAGCCGACGCATGTCGGGCAGTTCGATAAGGTCGCGATCATGGCAGGCGATGACCGCCGTGGTCCGCGCCGCGCAGAAGCCGCGCAGCAGGTCGATGGTTTGCCGCCGCGATTCGGCATCGAGATTGGCCGTCGGTTCGTCGAGCAGCAGCACCTTGGGCTTCAATACCCAGGCGCGTGCCAGAGCCACGCGCTGCCTTTCTCCTCCGGAAAGCTTCTGCGGCGGCGTCGCCAGCAGATGCGTCAGGCGTGCCCAGGCGATCGCTGCCGCGACCAGCCGCTGCCGCTGGTTCGCTTCGACACCTCTGACGCGCAGTCCGTAAGCGATGTTGTCGGCGACACTGGTATGGAAAAGGTAGGGCTGCTGATGCACGTAGATCACCTCCCGGCGCAGCCAGTCGGGATAGGGCTGCCAGTTGAAGCACCGATCCTGATAGTGCCCAAGTCCACTGTCCGGCACTTCGATGCCGGCCAGGATACGCAGCAGGGTGGACTTGCCACTGCCGTTCTCACCGGTCAGGACATAGCTCTCGCCGGTCTGCAGGGTCAGCGTATCGATCGAGAACAGGCGTCGCGCCGCGAAGGATTTGGTCAGCGTAGTCACGCCGAGCAGGCTCATCGTCGTGATTCTCCCTGAAAAAAGGCAAAAGCCGAATTGATTCCCAGCGCAACGACCAGAAGGACGATGCCGAGGGCAATGCCCTGCGCGAACTCGCCCTTGCTGGTTTCGAGCGCGATCGCCGTCGGGATGTTGCGCGTCACGCCGGCGATGTTGCCGCCCACCATCAGCGAGCATCCGATCTCCGAGACGACCCGGCCGAAAGCGTTGCAGACCGCCGCCATCAGCGCGAAGCGCACTTCGACGAGCATCGTCCAGGCGATGCGCGGAGCCGATGCGCCGAGCGCGACGGCGGTCTCGCGGGCACGCGGATCGGCGCCCTGGATCGCCGCGAGCGAGAAGGCGATCAGCACCGGCAGGGCGATCAGCACCTGGCCAATGACCATCGCGGTCTGGGTGAACAGCAATTGGAGCGGCCCCAGAACCCCCTGGCGCGAAAGCAGCAGGTAGAGGATCAGACCGACGACCACCGTTGGCGACGCCAGCAGCCCCTGCGTCACGACGATCAGCGGTCGCCGCCCTGGAAACTCCAGCGTCGCCAGCAGATAGCCGATGCCAATCCCCAGGGGCATGGCCATCAGCATCGCGCGCAGCGTCACCGACAGCGAAACGCCGACGATCTGCCACAGCTCGGGATCGCCGGAAAACAGCAGGCGCAGCGCTGCTTCGCTGGCATCGAAAAGTCCCAGAGTCCTTACCTCGCCGGCGTGACGAAGAACAGCTGCTCGCCGTTCGGCCGGAAGGAACGGATCGCCGAGCGCCCGGCGGGACTGCTCAGCCATTCGATCAGCGCCATTGCACCGGCAAAATTGATCTCCGGGTACTTTTTCGGATTGACGGCGATGATGCCATACGGATTGAACATGCGCGGGTCACCCTGGACGAGGATTGCGAGGCCGGTGCGGGTCTTGTAACTGGCGAAGGTGGCCCGATCGGTCAGTGTGTAGGCCTGCATCTCGCCAGCCATGGTCAGTACCTCGCCCATCCCGAGCCCGGCCGAGACATACCACGGCGCTCCCCTGGTGACAATGCCGAGCTGTTGCCAGTAGCTTCTTTCCATCCGTTCGGTTCCCGAATCGTCACCACGGGAAACGAAGCGCGCCTGTCTGGCAGCGATCTGGCGAAAGGCATCGAGTACCTCCCTGCCACCGCGCAGTGCGGCCGGGTCGCTGCCGGGACCGACGACGACGAAATCGTTGTACATCACATCGCGTCGATTGACGCCGTGTCCGGCAGCGACGAAAGCCTCTTCGGCCTGGCGGTCATGCACCAGCACGACATCGACGTCACCGTTCTCGGCCAGCTTGAGCGCCTTGCCGGTGCCGACCGAGATGACCTGCACCCTGACGCCCTGCTGCAACTCGAACTGCGGCAGGATGGCGCGCAGCAGACCCGAGTTGTCGGTGCTGGTGGTCGTTGCCAGACGCAGGTCGCGGGCCGCCAGGTTCGTGGAGAAGAAACCGAGCAGCAGAACCATGGCTGTCGCCAGGCGACAACAGCCGAAGAAAACGCGGGCCATGCCTGATCTCCTGTAGGAATTCATCCATAATCGGCAAGCGCGAGTATGTCACGAACGGTGCCATCTGCCACCGGGCAATAGGGCCGAACACGCGCGGCATGCTGCGATGCGGTAAAATGCCGGCATGTTCTATCCTCTGTTACGTCGTTTTTTCTTCGCTCTCGACCCCGAAACCGCACACCTTGTCGGGATGAGCGGCATCGATTTCCTCAACGCCACGGGCGCGCGCTGTCTGCTCGCCGCGGCAGTGCCGCCGGACCCGCTGCAGGTGATGGGGCTTGCTTTTCCCAACCCGGTCGGCCTGGCGGCGGGTCTCGACAAGAACGGCGAGCATATCGACGCACTGGCTGCCCTCGGTTTCGGTTTCATCGAGATCGGTACAGTGACCCCGCGTGCGCAGCCCGGCAATCCGAAGCCACGCCTGTTCCGCATTCCGGAGCGGCAGGCGATCATCAATCGCATGGGCTTCAACAACGATGGCGTCGAAAAGCTGCTGACCAATGTCGCCAGTTCCCGCTTCGCTCGCGCTGGTGGAATTCTCGGAATCAATATCGGCAAAAACTTCGACACCCCGATCGAGAATGCTGCCGACGATTACCTGACCTGTCTGGAGCGCGTCTATGGCGCCGCCAGTTATGTCACGGTCAACATTTCGAGTCCGAACACCAAGAACCTGCGCGAACTGCAGCAGGACACTGCGCTCGACGCGCTGCTCGGCCGGCTGAAAAGCGCCCAGTCACGGCTCGCCGACCGCCATGGCCGGTATGTGCCGCTGGCACTGAAAATTGCTCCGGACCTCGAAGATTCGCAGATCCAGGCGATTGCCGACCTGTTGCGCCAGCACCGGATGGATGGCGTCATTGCCACCAACACCACGCTCTCGCGAGCCGCTGTCGCAGGCCTGGCGAACGCCGAGCAGGCGGGCGGCCTTTCCGGTGCGCCGCTGCGAACGATGTCGAACGCAGTGGTGAAGAAACTTTCGCTCGCCCTGGCCGGTGAAGTGCCGATCATCGGCGTCGGCGGCATCCTGTGTGGTGCCGATGCGGCCGAGAAAGTCGCAGCCGGTGCCCGCCTGGTGCAGTTCTACACGGGCTTCATTTACCGCGGCCCGGAACTGGTTGCCGAAGCGGCTGCAGCGATCGCTGGGCAGCGCCGTGCCTGACAGTGCATGGCGTGGTTGGCAAAGTGGTTGAATGCACGTGCTCGCCGGGAGATAATCGCGGCGCCCCGGACCCTTTCGCTTCCTGCCCAACGGTCGTGGCTACTCAGACACCCCGGATCATGAAAGCCACGATCGTTTCCCTCAAGTCCTCTCCCGCGCGTGGGCAAGGGGAATCCTTCGACAAGGCTCAGGTCAGGATTCGTCAGCCGCTGGCGCGACTTTCAGGGTAAGCGCACCATGACCCACTACCTGTTCATCCTTGTCGGCGCCGTTCTCGTGAACAACGTCGTGCTCGTGAAAATCCTCGGCCTGTGCCCGTTCACGGGCGTTTCCAAGAAGCTGGAAACGGCGTTTGGCATGGGTGCGGCGACCACTTTCGTGCTCACCGTGGCGACCGGTGCCAGCTATGTCATCGACCACTACCTGTTGATGCCGTTCGGGCTCGAATACCTGCGGACGCTTTCCTTCATCGTCACCATCGCCGCCATCGTGCAACTGACCGAAATGGTGATCCAGAAGACCAGCCCCTTGCTGCACCAGGTGCTCGGCATCTACCTGCCGCTGATCACCACCAATTGCGCGGTGCTCGGTGTGCCTTTGCTGAACATCGCCAACAAATATGACTTCGTCGAATCGCTGCTGTTTGGTGCCGGCAGCGCCATCGGCTTCTCGCTGGTGCTCGTTCTCTTCGCCGGCATCCGCGAACGCGTCGAGGGCGCCGATGTGCCGACCCATTTCCGGGGAACGGCGATTGCCATGGTCACCGCTGGCCTGATGAGCCTGGCGTTCATGGGCTTCGCCGGGCTGGACAAGTATCAATGATCATCACGCTGGCGATCATGGCGCTCGGTGCCATCGTCCTCGGTGCCGCACTCGGCTATGCGTCGATCAAGTTCAAGGTGGAAGGAGATCCGCTGGTCGAGAAGATCGAAGCGATCCTGCCACAGACTCAATGCGGCCAATGCGGTTATCCGGGGTGCAAACCATACGCAGCGGCCATTTCGGCGGGGGAGGCCGACATCAACCTGTGCCCGCCAGGCGGCATGGATGGTGTGCGCAAGCTCGCCGACCTGCTCGGTCGCGAAGTCAAGCCGCTGGAAGTCGAGGAGAAGCCGAAACAGGTGGCGATCATCGACGAGGCGACCTGCATCGGCTGCACCCTGTGCATCCAGGCCTGCCCGGTGGACGCCATCGTCGGCGCCGCCAAACAGATGCACACCATCATCGAATCGCTGTGCACCGGTTGCGAGTTGTGCATCAAACCCTGCCCGGTCGAGTGCATTCACATGCAGCCGATCACCGAGAATCTCGACAACTGGAAATGGAAATATCCGGTGATCGAAATCAAGCGCGCCGCCTGAATTGCCCGCAATGCTCCAGCACCTCTTCGGCTTCAAGGGCGGCGTCAAACCGCAGACCAACAAGGCGCCTTCGGTGCAGGAGCCGATTGGCCAGGCGCCGCTGCCGGCGCGCCTGTACGTGCCGCTGCACCAGAGCATCGGTGGCGTGCCGAATCCGCTCGTTCAGGTCGGCGAGCCGGTACTCAAAGGGCAATTGATCGGCGGTGCCGACGGCTGGGTGTCGGCAGCCGTGCATGCGCCGACCTCCGGAACCGTTCTGGCCATCGAAGAGCACGTTGCTGCGCACCCTTCGGGGCTGCCGACGCTGACCGTGGTCATCGAGCCGGATGGCCGTGACGAATGGATCTCGTGCACACCGCTCGATTACCGGAGCCTGCCGCCCGAGGGCGTACGCGAAGCGCTGCGCGATGCCGGCGTCGTCGGCCTTGGCGGCGCCGTCTTTCCGAGCCACGCCAAGCTCACCGCGGCCAGGTCTGTCGCCGTCGAACAACTGGTCATCAACGGTGCCGAGTGCGAGCCTTTCATGACCTGCGACGACCTGCTGATGCGCGAGCGCGCCGAGGAAATCGTGCGCGGAAGCGCGATCTTTCGTGAGCTGCTGGCGGCCAGGCGAGTGCTGATCGGCATCGAGGACAACAAGCCGGAAGCCGTCGCGGCAATGCAGGCAGCGGTGCAGCGACTGGGTGAGGATCATGAAGTGGTCGCCGTTCCCACCCGCTACCCGGCCGGCGGTGCCAAGCAGTTGATCCGCGTCCTGACCGGCAAGGAAGTCCCGGCCAGCAAGCGCTCGACCGAACTCGGCGTGCAGTGCTTCAACGTCGCCACTGCCTATACCGCGTATCGGGCGCTGGCCTATGGCGAGCCCGTGATCTCGCGCATCGTCACGCTGACTGGCAACGTCCTGCAGCCACGCAACTGGGAAGTACGGCTTGGTACGCCGCTACGCGACCTGGTCGCGCTCGGCCAGCCGAAAGCCGACACCAACAAATACCTGATGGGTGGGCCGATGATGGGCTTCGAGATCCCGGACCTCGCTGCGCCGGTGGTCAAGGCCACCAACTGTGTCATCGCCGGTTCGCCGACGCTGTTCCCGCCGAGTCCGCCCGAGATGCCGTGCATCCGTTGCGGCGCCTGTGCCGAAGTCTGTCCGCACGAATTGCAACCGTTCGAGTTGTACTGGTTCGCGCGCGCCAGAAACTTCGGCAAGACGCAGGAGTATTACCTCTTCGACTGTATCGAATGCGGCTGCTGCAGCTACGTTTGCCCGTCGCACATTCCGCTGGTGCAGTACTTTCGTTTTGCCAAGAGTGAAATCTGGTCGCGTGAGCGGGAAAAGCAGGCGGCAGAAGCCGCCAAAGCCCGCTTCGAACTGCGCAATGCACGCGCCGAGCGGGAACAGGCCGAGAAGGCCGATCGCCTGGCCAGGGCCAGCACAGCCCGGAGCAGCGAACGGAAGCCGGCCAGCGCTGTTGCGAGCGCAGCGGTCGTTGAAGCGGGCGTTAGCAGCGCCCTGGCCAGCGAACCGGCCGTTGTCAGCTCTGCGGCCGATGCCGATGCGCAGAAGAAGGCGACCATCGTCGCGGCGATGGAACGTGCCCGTGCCCAGCGCGCCGCCGTCCAGCCCAGAAATACCGGGCAACTCTCTGCCCAGCAGCAGCGCGAAATCGCCGCCATCGAGGCGCGCCGCGCCGCCCTGCAGGCAGAGTCGCCGCTGAACACAGTGACCCCACCGGAGCGGGCAGCAGAATGACGGAGTTCTCGACTCCTCCTTATCTGCTCGGGCAAAGCAGCGTGCGGCGGGTGATGCTGCAGGTGCTGATCGGCCTGTTGCCTGGAATTGCCGCCGGTGTCTGGCTGCTCGGTGTGAGCATCGTCTTGCAGTTGCTATTGGCCACGCTCGCCGCGCTGGCCGGAGAGGCGCTGATGCTCTGGCTGCGCGGCAGGCCACTCGCCCTGTTCCTCAGCGATGGCAGCGCGGTCGTCACTGCCTGGCTGATTGCCCTGGCTTTTCCGCCGCTGGCGCCGTGGTGGCTGATCGTCGTCGGCACGCTGTTCGCGATCGTCGTCGCCAAGCATCTCTATGGCGGACTCGGTCAGAATCCCTTCAATCCGGCGATGATCGCCTTCGCCGTGTGCATCGTTTCGTTTCCGGCGCTGATGTCGCAGTGGCCGGCGCTCGGCCTCAAGCTGACCCTGATCGAGCAGTTCAAGCTGATTGCCGGTCTCGCACCGCGTATCGACGGGATGAGCGGAGCGACTCCGCTGGATGCACTCAAGACCGCCCTGAAACTCGGCGATGGCGCGGTCGACGTGCCGACGCTGCTGGCGACGCAGGACGTTTTCGGGAACTTCGCCGGGCGTGGCTGGGAATGGGTCACTACCGGCTATCTCGTCGGCGGGCTGTGGCTGTGGCAGCGCAGGATCGTCACCTGGCATGCACCGCTCGGTTTCATCGGCGGCCTGTCCTTGCTCGCCGCCGTACTCTGGGTCTGGAGCCCGCAACAGTTTGCCAATCCGCTCTTCCATCTGTTCTCCGGCGGCGCGATGCTCGGTGCCTTCTTCATCGTCACCGACCCGGTTTCCGGATGTACCACCAACAGGGGCAAACTGATCTTCGGCTTTGCCGCCGGTGTGATGGCCTACATCATCCGCGTTTTTGGCGGCTATCCGGACGGCGTCGCTTTCGCCGTGCTGCTGATGAACCTCTGCGTGCCGCTGATCGACAGGTACACGCAACCGCCGATCTTCGGCATGAAGAAGCAGTAATGACGCTACCGCAGAAGACGCCCAGTGCGGCCAGGATGGCGGTGCGCACGGCGCTCATCCTGCTGATTTTCGTGGTGGCGTTCACCAGCCTGCTGGCTGCCGCTTTCCTGTCGACCCGGACGGCGATCGAGGCCGCCGCCGCAGAGGAAAAAATGAAGCTGATCGCTGAAGTGCTGCCGCGCGAACTCTACGATAACGACCTGCTGAACGATCATCTGCCGCTGCCGCCGAGCACTGCCCTCGGTACCGACGAAGCCACGACTGCCTACCTGGCACGCAAGGCCGGCCAGACCAGCGCGCTGGTTTTTGAAGCGGTCGCTCCCGATGGCTATTCCGGAAAGATCCGCCTGTTGATCGCCGTCGCCGCCGACGGAACGCTGCTCGGCGTCCGCGTCACGCAACACAAGGAGACCCCAGGCCTGGGCGACTACATCGATCCGAGGAAGGACAAGAACAAGGAGCACCCGTGGATCCGGCAGTTTGACGGTCTCTCGCTGGCGACGGTAGCCGACCGCGAATGGCGGGTCAGGAAGGACAAGGGTCGCTTCGACTCGGTCGCTGGCGCGACGGTGACGCCGCGCGCCGTGATCAAGGCGGTGCACAAGGCCTTACACTACGTTGCCGAAAATCGCCAGCAACTCTTGCATGTAAAAGTCGCGTCAGCGACTCACGAATCTCCCCTCCCCCCTCGCGGGGGAGGGGTCGGGGGAGAGGGAAACGGTCATGACTTTCACGATCGAGGGTGCCTGGAAAAGTCATGACCGTTAGCGCGAGCGCAGGAGGAGAGAAATGATCAGTCGTGAAGAATTCCGCCAGATCGGCGCCAACGGCATCTGGCACCAGAATACCAGCCTGGTGCAGATTCTGGGCCTCTGCCCCTTGCTCGCCGTGACCACCAATCTGGTCAACGGCGTGATGCTGTCGCTGGCGACGATCGTCGTCATGGCCATCGCCAATGTTGCCGTCGCATCGCTGCGAAACCTGATCCCGCACGAGATTCGCATCCCGGTCTTCATCCTCATCGTCGCCGCGCTGGTGACCGTTGTCGATCTGCTGTTCAATGCCCAACTGCATGAGTTGTACCTGGTTCTTGGCATCTTCATCCCCCTGATCGTCACCAACTGCATCGTGCTGGCGCGTGTCGAAGCCTTCGCCAACAAGAATCCGCCACTGCAAGCGGCATTCGACGGCGTCTTCATGGGCGTCGGCATGTTGTGGACGCTTGCCCTGCTCGGTGGGCTGCGCGAACTGATCGGCGGCGGTACGCTGCTGGCCGGTATCGACATGGTTTTTCCGGCGCTGCAGCCCCTGCAGTTGCTGCCGGCCGACTATCCCGGTTTTCTGCTGGCAATGCTGCCACCTGGCGCCTTCATCCTGCTCGGCTGCCTGATTTCCTGGAAAAACTGGCTCGAAGCCCGCGCCGCTGCGCGCCGGCCGAAATCACAGCCACCACTGCTGGCGCTCGGCGATGGCGTCTGAGTCGGCGACGATGAACCGTGTTCAAGCCCAGGAACTCTTCGCCCGCCTGCGCTTGGCCAACCCGGAACCGACCACCGAACTGGCCTACGCCAGCACCTTCCAGTTGCTGATTGCCGTCATCCTGTCGGCACAGGCCACCGACAAGAGCGTCAATCTCGCCACCCGGCAGCTCTTTGCCGACGCGCCGACGCCGCAGGCGATACTGGCGCTCGGCGAAAGCGGTCTGGCCCCCTACCTCAACCGCATCGGCCTTTACCAGGGCAAGACCAGAAACATCCTCGCCACCTGCCGGCAGTTGCTCGAACAACATGGCGGCGAAGTCCCGCACTCGCGCGCAGCCCTCGAAGCGCTGCCGGGGGTCGGTCGCAAGACTGCCAATGTGCTTCTCAACACCGCTTTCGGCGAGGCCACGATCGCCGTCGATACGCACATCTTTCGAGTCGCCAATTGCACCGGGCTGGCCCCCGGCAAGACTCCCCTGGCCGTCGAACGTGCGCTGCTGCAGGCGGTACCGGAGGAATTCCTGCATGCCGCCCATCACTGGCTGATCCTGCACGGGCGCTACGTCTGCAAGGCGCGCAAGCCCGATTGCTGGCGCTGCAGCATTGCCGATCTCTGTGCCTACCCGGAGAAGACCAGTGCTCCGCCCGGGCCGCCGCCCCGATGAACGCCGTCACTGCTCCGATCCCCCGCGCAGCCTGGAGAAGCCATGTTCAATCCCAGCCGTGAACAGGTCCGCCAGTTTTTCTGCGAAGCCTGGCGTAAATACCGCGAACGTGCGATTCTCGAAGGCGCCGAGGTCACGGCTGCCGACCTGATCCTGCATCACCCCGAATACCACGCTCTGCTCGAAAACCCGGCGCTGGCGCTGGAGCAGGAGTTCACGCCCGAGAGCGGGCAGATGAATCCCTTTCTCCATCTCTCGCTGCACCTCGCCATCGCCGAACAGATCAGCATCGACCAGCCACCGGGAATTCGTGCCGCCTATCAGGCCCTGCGCACCCGCCTTGAGGTGCATGCCGCCGAACACGCGTTCATCGAGTGTCTTGGCGAGGCGCTCTGGCGTGCGCAGCGGCAGGGTGGGGCAATCGATGCGGCGGCTTACCTGGATTGCTTGCGGCAGACGGCGAGCCGCTGAAACGCCACAGCCTGACCCTTGTCGGGACATTTGCGGGTAAAATCAGACCGTCACTGAGAGGATTCCCGCCATGCGCTTTTCCGGTTCCGATACCTACGTCGCCACCCGCGACCTGACCCTGGCGGTCAACGCCGCGATCACCCTGCAGCGCCCGCTCCTGATCAAGGGCGAGCCGGGGACCGGCAAGACCATGCTCGCCGAAGAGGTGGCTGCCTCCCTGGGCTTGCCGCTGTTCGAGTGGCACGTCAAATCGACGACCAAGGCGCAGCAGGGGCTCTACGAATACGATGCGGTGTCGCGCCTGCGCGACTCGCAGCTCGGCGAGGCGAAGGTTGCCGACATCGGCAGCTACATCGTCAAGGGCATTCTCTGGCAGGCGTTTGAATGCGAAACGCCATCGGTGGTGCTGATCGACGAGATCGACAAGGCCGACATCGAATTTCCCAACGATCTCCTGCGCGAACTCGACCGCATGGAGTTCTTTGTCTACGAAACCCGTCAGCAGGTGCGTGCGCGCCACCGACCGGTGCTGTTCATCACTTCGAACAACGAGAAGGAACTGCCCGACGCCTTCCTGCGTCGCTGCTTTTTCCATTACATCCGCTTTCCCGACAAGGAGACGATGACCAGGATCGTCAACGTGCACTTCCCCGGCCTGAAACCGACACTGCTGTGCGAAGCACTGGAGGTCTTCTTCGAACTGCGCGAGATTCCGGGTCTGAAGAAAAAACCCTCGACCTCGGAACTGCTCGACTGGCTCAAGCTGCTGCTGGCCGAAGACATTCCGCCGGAAGTGCTGCGCAGCAAGGATCAGAAGTCCGCGATCCCGCCACTGCACGGCGCGCTGCTGAAGAACGAGCAGGACGTACACCTCTTCGAGCGCCTGATTTTCATGGCGCGTCAGAACCGCTGAGGCAAATCGGGCAGCAACGATGCTGATCGACTTCTTCCTGCACCTCAAGGCGAGCCGCCTGCCGGTATCGATCAAGGAATTCCTGACCCTGCTCGAAGCGCTGCAGCAGCATGTCATCGAACAGAGCATCGACGACTTCTATGTGCTGTCGCGTGCCACCCTGGTCAAGGACGAGACCCATTTCGACAAGTTCGACCGTGCTTTCGGCGAGTACTTCAAGGGAGTCGAGGCACTGCCGGGGATGGACGTACTGATCCCCGAAGAGTGGCTGCGGCAGGCGGTCAAGCAGCATCTGAGCGACGCCGAACGCGCCAGACTCGAAAAGCTCGGCTGGGACAAGCTGATGGAAACCTTCAAACAGCGCCTCGCCGAACAGAAGGAGCGACATTCCGGCGGCAACAAATGGATTGGCAGCGGCGGCAGCTCGCCGTTTGGACACGGTGGCACGCATCCCGAGGGAATCCGCGTCGGCGGCAGGAGCGAGAACCGCTCGGCGGTCAAGGTCTGGGAGAAGCGCGAATACCGCAACCTCGACGATCGTGTCGAAATCGGCACGCGCAACATCAAGGTCGCGCTGCGCCGCCTGCGCCGTTTTGCCCGCCAGGGCGCTCCCGACGAGCTCGACCTCGAAAGCACGATCACCGGCACCGCGCGCAACGCCGGCTGGCTCGACCTGCACATGCGCCCGGAACGTCACAACGCCGTCAAGGTGCTGTTGTTCCTCGACATCGGCGGCTCGATGGACGACCACATCCGCGTCTGCGAAGAACTCTTCTCGGCCTGCCGCAGCGAGTTCAAGCACCTCGAACACTACTATTTCCACAATTGCGTCTATGACCGTCTGTGGAAGGATAATCGCCGTCGCCACAGCGAGCGCATCGCCACCCAGGACGTGCTGCACAAATACGGCAATGACTACAAGCTGATCTTCGTCGGCGACGCGTCGATGAGTCCTTACGAGCTCGTACAGCCCAACGGCTGCCTCGAATACAACAACGCCGAACCCGGCGCCACCTGGTTGCGCCGCCTGGCCGAAACCTGGCCGCACGCGATCTGGCTCAACCCCGAGTCGGAACAGTCGTGGCCATACCGGCAATCGACCTCGCTGATCTACAACCTGATGGGGGGTCGGATGTTTCCGCTGACACTCGATGGGCTGGAGCGGGGAATGAGGTTGTTGAGCAAGTAGGGGCCATGGCCTGCGGAAGGCCTGGCGCTGAAGGGGAGGGCGGCGATGCCGCTCGGTCGGTCCGAAGTCCGACGTTGGCCGCTGATGGCAGAGTGGCCTGGATGGCAGCCCCGAGCATTCCGATTCCGGCGGTCGGTTTTTACACTCCGCGCAAAGCCCGCTTCCCGCCCTTGCTGGGGCTTTCCGCGCGATTGGCTCGCTCCTGGAAGCCCATTGACGGCTTCCGGGTGTCGAAATTTTTTACACTTGGCGAGCGGTATCGATAATCATCCGCACCAGAAAACAAACAACAGATTGAATTAAAAAATAGATAAATCATTGGCTTGATTCCCGGAGATCGCCTTATTCAGAGATGTCAGGAATCTCTGGCGAGTTGCAGCAGTCCTTGCCGTCATCCGCGGAGGGTTCGCTCCGGAGGACCGTATAACCGTGAGTTCGCAGAACACGCATGGCCTTTTCGAGCTTCTTGATCTGCCGCCGAGCCGTAGCAAGATCTCGGGCTTGTGAACCATGGGCGTCGCTAGCGAGTTCGTAGCCCTGGTACCGCAACCACTCAATGATCGTTGCCAGGCCCTTTCGGCCGATTCCCTCGGCCCGCTCGAGGCGCCGATGACCAAGGCCGGCCACCTCACCGGGAGTAAACTCGGGACGATCAAATACCTTTCTCAGCGCATTGCGTTGCATGGTCGGCAATTGCCAATGGGCCGGCAGCTCGCAGGCAGGGGAATCGCCGGTGCTTGATCCGGCGCTCGTCGTCTCTGGTGTTGCGTGATGCGACATCCGATTGACCCTCAATCCACCCCCGGATGCGGTTCGCTCGCCTACGTCTGAACGCTGCTTGCAGCGGGAAGCGGCAACAAGGCCCTGGCAATCTGGCAACTGGTCACGGCACCCCAGGCGATTCGACGATCAAAGAAACCCCAAGATTATGCAGGGAGCAACGGCAGGCAAAGTAAGAATTTCTTATAACCATATTTGCCGAAGCCAATTTCCGGCAGCGCTATTCGCGCCACCTCGGGATCCGGCGCGAGTCGGCAGAATCACTATTTGCTTATGGGAAATAAATCGTTTGCGATACTCCTGGTGGTTGGCATCATGCGCCGCTTGTCGGCCCGTTTCGGCAGGCCTGGAAAGGAGAAGAGCATGAACGACAAAGCGAGAAGGTGACATGGCGAGCCACCCGAGCGCTCTCCTCGCAATGAGTCTGACCCTGGCTGCCAGCGGGGCTTTGGCGCAAGCCAATGACGCCGCGAACGTCGGCGGCCCTTCCAGCCTCCCGGCAGCGATCCCCTTATCAGCGTCGAATGTGCGGCCGTTCACTCCCAACACCATGATGGACCCGATTACGCCAGAGGCACGGCGAACGTTTCTTCAGACGTCGCTGGCGCAGTCACCGCTTTCGATCCGCGAACTGATCAACCTGGTGACCTACAAGGTCGCAGCGCAGCCGGGTCTTTCCTGGGATGATGTCATCACCTCCATGAAGCTCCGGGCAAACAAGATCAACCTGAAGTTCATTGGTACCCACCCGGTCCACAAGGAAATCGAGGCGATGACCGGCAAGCCGACACCCAGGGTCGAGATCTACCACTTCTGTGACGCGCTGCTTGCCCGGGAACTCCTCGATTACAGTCTCGAGTTCGCGGCTTTTCTACCCTGCCGCATCGCCGTCGTCGAGGACGCGCAGCGAAAGATCTGGCCGGAGAAAAAGGTGCCGCTGGTGGTGGAGGGCTCCGGTGGCGTTTCGAAAGAGGCGTCGGTCGAGGAAGGTCTCTACACGCGGGCCTGGGCGACAAGCATCTGGAAAGACACCCTGGGCTGATCGACAAGTCCATGGATATCACCCTGATCGTCCCGGGTCTGCGCAACAGTGGGCCAACTCATTGGCAGACCTGGTTCGAAAGCACGCTCAGCGATACCCGGCGGGTTGAGCAAGCCGACTGGAACCAGCCCGGTCTTCCCGAATGGGCGGCACGCGTGCGCGCAGCCATCGACGCCCAGAGCAAGCCGGTGTGGATTGTCGCTCACAGCTTTGGTTGCCTCGCAACAGTCAGCGCCGGTCTGGTCTGCCCCACCCGTATCCGCGCGGCCCTGCTCGTGGCACCTGCCGATCCCGAGCGTTTCGGGGCAGCGGCCGAGCTCCCGGAAGAGCGACTTGCCTTCCCCAGCCTTGTCGTCGCCAGCAACAACGATCCGTGGGTAAAGCGCAGCGTCGCCGAACACTGGGCAGGCGTCTGGGGTAGCCGCTACCGCAACCTTGGCGACGCAGGTCACATCAACGTCGAGTCGGGTTACGGCGCATGGCCGGAAGGCCTCGCCCTGTTCCATGAACTCCGACGAACTTAGGGCCCGCCGGGGCCCTTTGGCCCTCGCTACCGGCGCAGCATGCCGGTTTCGTCCACGCGGCGCAGGGCCGCGAGTTCCTCGGACGATGGCTCGGAGACGACGCGGACGTCGGCCGCCACCTTTAGATCCCAGCCGGTATTGCTCAGAATCTCCTCGGCACCGGAAAATGGAAAATAGGCGTCGAGCTGGAATTCGCGGCTTTGCGGGTCGGGCCGCAGGATGCCGAGGGTGGTGATGATTGCAGAGGGACCGCCACCGATCAAACCCACCTGTTCACGGGCGTCGCCACCGTCGAGGTAACCCGGTGATGTGACGTAGCTCACCCGGTCCACGAAGCGTTTCGGCTCATGGCTAACCATGATCAGGTACCGCTTGGCACCACAGGCGATGTCGTTGGCGCCGCCGGCGCCGGTCAGGCGAGTCTTCGGTGGGCGGTATATTTCGCCGATCGGCCCGTCCCAGATGCCGGTCGTGTTGACATTGCCGAAGCGATCGACCTGAGCGGCGCCGATGATACCGACGTCGCAGCGACCGGAGGCGACCAGGCAGCCGAGGGCGTCCAGGGCACTGGTGAAGCTCACCGCATTGACCGCCAGGCGATTGCATTCGATCCCCCAGGGCAGGCCGCCAACCGGTCTCGCGCCATAGACGCCGCCTTCGGTCATGGCGCGGACGCCGGGAGCGTGATGGGCCTGCGCGAAGTAGCCGGCGAGCATCGACAGACCCACGCCGAAGATGGCCAGTTCGCCATCGCGAATCTCGCGGCCGGTGGCGATGGCCATCATCTCCTGGCGGCTGTAATCGGTAGTCATGTGCTGGCCTCCGCGGTGAGGGCCAGCGCTTCGGCATGGGGAAGCAGCCAGCGCCGGTAGGGGTCAAGCAGGAAAGCGGTCGCCCCGTTCGAAAGTTCGCTGATCGTCTCGCGGCCGATCAGGTCGAGATAGCCATCGAGATCGGCGTAACTTTCGACGTAGTCGCGGATGTAGGCGGCCGTACCATCGTCGCTACCGAGAGCTACGTTCATCGCCTTCATGTGGGCCTCGTCTACGTCGTGCATACCGGGCGAAGCTTGCGGCCAGGCAGCAAACGGCCAGTAGACGACGGCTTCGACGACGATCCCGGGGATGCGCACGAGATTCGGATACTGGCGCATGCAGTCGGTGTCCACGATGGCATCGGCCAGCAGAACGACTCTTCTCGCCGCCCGCGACAGTTCGAAGCGGCTCCACTCCGTGCCGAGCATGATCGCGTCGCCCTCCGGATCGGCGAGCGTCACGTGGATCGCCGCCAGATCAGGACGCAGCGGCGAGAAAGCGCCGATCTGCTTCCCCGAAAAGGGATCGGTCACCGAAGGTATCTTGTTTGGATTGGGGTGCACGTCGGGCTCGAAAGCGCGCCGGTATTGCAGGTCCGAGCCGATATTGACCGTCGCCGGAACGAACGGCCAGTTCAGCGCACCACCCAGCAGGCGCAGCGCCATCGCCAGATTCGAGAAGTCCTCAAGGACCAGTCTGCCCTGCTCGATGGCCCGCCGCAGGCCGTTGGCAAAGCCGAAGCCCTCCAGCCCGCTGAAACCACATTCTGCCCGGGTCACCGCGCCTGCCGCTGCCAGCAGGTTGAGTTGCTGGGTGTTGGCGTGAAAGATGGCGTGCAGTTCGCGGCGCTGCTGGCGCAACAGTTCACGCCCGAAGACGATGGCATCCGAACCGACCGGCAGGGCCGCACCGCTCGCGTACTGCATGCCATCCCAAGTGTAGCGGCGAACGGCCTCGGCAAGGGTAATCAGTTTGTTGGTGGGCATTCGTCCATCTCTTCAGTTGGCACGCGCAAGTCGCTGCGCTATTGCTGGTCCGCCGGAGCCTTCAGCCAGCAGGTGGGCCAGGTCGCTGCGCAGGTCGGCGACGCTCTGGCCGAACGGGGCGAGGCCGCGCAGGCGACCGTTGGCATCAAACAGGAAGACACCGGCCGTATGGTCCACGGTATAGCCCGCACTCGCCGACGGTCTTTTCTCCGCCACCAGTTGCAGGTAGAGCGGCAGACTGCCGGCGGGAGGAGAGGCGTACAGCGCCCTCTCCTGACGAGCGGCAGGGTTGCCGCGGGCAGCGTTCCGTGGCACGAACGGAAAGTCTTCGAACTTCGCCCGCACAACGTAATCGGCGAGGTCGCGTAGCCCGGCTTGATCGAGAGTGCCCGTGTACCGGTAAGAGAAACTGCCGTCACTCGCGAAGAAGACGAAGGACGGCGTCGCGACGGCGCGAAGGCGTTTGGCGAAATCGGCGACCGTCGTGGCACGCCCCAGTGCGTCGATGATCGGCGCAGAGCGCGAGAGGTCAAGACGAACCGTCCGGAAGCGGCCTTCGATCAGCTTCTCCGTGCGCCGGTCACGATAGGCGGTTTTCTCCATTTCCCGGCAGCCGGGGCAATCCGGGAGGGTGAGGACGACAGCCAAGCGCTTCCCTTCCGCGTGGGCTGCCTCCGCCTCTTGCTGCAGATTGTCAGCGCTTCGCTCGAAGAGCGCCGCCTGCGACCCGCCGCCGACCAGGTAGAACAGCAGGCCGGCAGCGACCTGCAGGTATGTCGGAATCAACGGACGGAAAGGGTGACGCCGCATGCTATTTCAACCAGAACAGCGACCGCCGGCGGACGCCGTCGAGAAGCGTCATCGCCAGGAATGTCACCAGGCCGGTATACAGGATCCCGGCAACCATCTTGGGATAGTCGGCAAAATCCGCGTAATACTGGACAAAGCGGCCGAGGCCGGCGTTGGCGCCGAACAGTTCGGCGACGGTCAGCAGGATGAACGAGAAGGCCAGGCCCACCGCCATACCCGTGAAGACATGCGGCAAGGCCGCGGGAAAAACGACGCGCCGCTGGTACTCGAAGCGAGTCAGGCCGAGGATGCGGGCATTGTCGCGATAACGCTGTTCCAGCGCATGCGCCCCGGCAACGGCATTCTGGAAGATCGGCCAGAAGGCGCCGATGAAGACAACGAAGATCGCCGACAGCTTGAAGGTAGGCAGGATGGCGATCGCGTACGGGATGTATACCGTCGGCGGCACTGGGCCGGCGACCTTGGCGAAGGGCAGGAAGATCCGCTGTAGCCGCGCTGACGTGCCCACTGTCAGCCCCGAGACGATGCCAAGCAGTGTTGCCAGGGCGAAGCCGGGGATCAGGATGGTCAGCGATGACAGGGTCCCCGCCCATAGTTCGGGCAGCGATTCCCACAGTGCCCTGGCAGTGATCAGCGGCGACGGCAGCAGCGGGTTGTCGCCCAGCGGCAGATGGACTGAAGCGACCCACCAGGCCAGCAGCAGTACGATCCAGACCGAAACGCTTGCCAACGCACGGCCCAGCCAGCCGGGTGCCGGACCGGGCTCAGCCGATGCGGCAGGCACCGCTGCCGGCACCTGCAGGTCCACCAGGGCAATAAAGTCACTCATCGGTCATCCTCCTTGTTGCCTTGTTGAATTGCAGCGGGCGGGCTTCAGGCGGCTTTGAGCCGCTCCAGGGTATCCTGCACCAGCGTCGCCGCCACCTGTTCCCGCAGCGCATGCAGGCTGTGACTGTCGAGCAGGCTACGCCGCTCGCGTGGTCGCGGCAGTGGCACCTCCAGGTCGGCGATCACCCGACCCGGTGACGACCCGAGGACGACCAGGCGATCGCCGAGGTAGATCGCCTCGTCCACATCATGGGTGACAAAGACGATGGTCTTTCTCGGTGTCGCGACTTCCCAGACCTCCAGCAGCAGGTCCTGCAAACGAGCACGGTTCACCGGATCGAGCGCCCCGAAGGGCTCGTCCATCAACAGCAGCGGGGAACCCAGGGCGAGCGCACGGGCAATCGCGGCGCGCTGGCGCATGCCTCCCGACAGTTCGCCCGGGTACTTGCCGATCGCTGCTTGCAGCCCCAGATCCCCGAGGTATCTGGCGGCCTCCGCCAGCCGTTCGGCTTTCCTGACCTTCGGCTTGGCCTTGGCGATCGCGATCTCGATGTTATCCACCACCGACAACCAGGGAAACAACGCGTAATCCTGAAAAACCACGCCGCGCTCCAGGCTGGTGCCGACCACCGCCGCGCCATTCCAGGTCAGGCGGCCGCTGCCGACTGGATCGAGGCCCGCCGCCAGCCGCAGCAAGGTGGTCTTTCCAGAGCCGCTGGCTCCCAGCAGGCTGACGAACTGACCCTCCGGAATCGTGACGTTGATGTCCTGAAGGACCTGCGTCGTGTCGTAGGCGAAGCCAACGCCCTCCAGCTTGAGGCCAGGGCTCATCACGCGTCCTTCTGCTTGAATTCTCTTTGCAACTTCTTCCAGAAGGGATCGCCCGGATTTTCCCTCGCCAACTGGTTCAGCACCTTCTCATACACACGCACGTCGATCGCGGCGTCGAGGTCGGGCTTGGCGGAAATGAACTCGCTATTCACCATCACGTCGGCGAAGTGCTTGACACCCTTGACATCCGGGTCGCTCGACTGGTCAAGATACGGCGAGTAGTAACCGCGCCACAGCAACTGGCGGTCGATCTTGACGTAATGAGCGATCGATTCGATGGTCTCTTTCTTGTTTTCGGCAGCGAATTTCTCGGCTTGCAGGATGGCGCGCAGGAATTTCTCCCAGGTGACCGGGTTCTTCAGGCTGGCCTCGGTGACTACCAGGCGACAGCACGGATGACCGGGCTGCAGATCGGTGGAGTGAATCACCACCTTCAAGCCCTGATCTTCGGCCCGTAGGTCGTGCGGTCCCCACACCAACCCGGCGTCCACCTGGCCGGACTTGACTGCCTCGATCACCGCCGGCGGGTTCTTCAATTCGAAGATCTGGACGTCGGTCTTCCAGTTGAGACCCTTGTCCTTGAGGGCGCCGCGCAGCACGGCATCCCCGGAAGCCATGCGTACGGTGGCGATCTTCTTGCCCCTGAGATCGGCCACACTGGCGATCTTCGCTGCATTCGCCGGCGTCGCGATCAGTGCGGCATCGCCACCCATGATGCCGCCGATGATCTTGATCTTGGCACCCTTGGCAATGTGCGCCACCGGTGCGGTGGTACCGAAGGCGCCGATATCCAGTTTGCCGGCAACGATGGCGTTGAGGCCGTCGGCGGAATTCTGGAATTCGATCAACTCGACCTCCAGCCCTTCCTTGGCGAACAGGCCCTGCTCCTTGGCGACAAAGAACTTGGCGTGGCCGGTCACCGGCAGATAGCCAACCTTGAGCGCTTCCGCCGTGGCGTTGCCGAGCCCCGTTGCCAGGGCCAGGGCAGGTAGCAGGCAGCGCAGGGTTTTCAACTGGATCATCGCGTTCTCCTGAGAGTGGGGAAATTCAGGATGGAACTCTAGCGTGTCCAACAAGCGACAAGAACGATTGTTTCATTCGTTGCTTATACCCCACAGACTATTAGCGCCATTCCGTTATAAGCAACGCAGTTTTTCTTCGTTCGCTGTCACAGACCCTGCGGTTAGAGTGCTGCCCACAGGCCGGCGCCATCACCACGACGGCTGGTTTTCCATGTCCAGGAGACTTCGATGCTTGCCACTGCCCAACCCGACTTTGCCCCGATCGCGACGGAATACGACTCGGATGCTGCTGCGCACGACGCCGACCTGCACGGCATCCTCGCCGCAGCGACCGCGCGTGCCGCGCGCGAGAACCTTCCCTACGCCGGTACGATTCCGCCGCACGAGGCCTGGACTTTGGCGGAGGCGGGGGTCGCCATTCTCATCGACGTGCGCACCACCGAGGAATACAAGTACGTCGGTCACGTGCCCGGTACTCCACTGGTGCAATGGCAATCCGGGGCGGCTCTGACGAAGAATCCGCGCTTCGCCCGTGAACTCGCAGGCAAGGCCGCCAAGAACGACGTGATTCTCCTCATTTGCCGCAGCGGCAAGCGCTCGGCCGCGGCCGCCGAAGCCGCTACACGCGCTGGCTTCCTGCGGGTGTTCAACGTTCTGGAAGGCTTCGAGGGCGAGATTACTGCCGACGGACAACGCGGTGTGACCGGTGGCTGGCGCTACCATGGCCTGCCCTGGGTTCAGGACTGAGCGTTGAGGAAAAACGATTGATGAACGCAACCTTTCGTTCACTACCCGATCCGTCGAACTCGGCGCTCTCGGGTCTTGACGACATCGTCCGCGATCTGCGCGCTGCTCGTGAGCGCTGGCGCCTGGCGCAGCACCGCGCCCTCGAATCGGGCGCCCGCGAGTTTCCTTCCCGTGACGCTCTGCGCGACATCGTCGAGCGGCTGTGCGGCGCACTCTTTCCGATGCGCCTTGGCCCGCCCGATCTGAAGCAGGGACACAGCGAAGATTTCTATGTCGGCCACACCCTCGACATCGCGTTGCGCAGTCTCGTAGACCAGGTGCGCCTGGAATTGCAGCATGTTGCCCGGCACGACCCGGAGGTCGACGCCGCGACCATCGAGAAGCAGGCGATCGAGGTCGTGCGCCAGTTTGCTGCCGCTTTGCCCGACATTCGTGTCCTTCTCGACAGCGATGTCGAGGCCGCCTACCGTGGCGATCCGGCTGCTCGCAGTGTCGATGAAATCGTTCTCTGCTATCCAGGGACGCTGGCGACCATTCACCACCGCCTGGCGCATACCCTGTACCGGCTCGGCGTGCCGCTGCTGGCCCGTATCGTCGCCGAACTCGCCCACTCCGCCACCGGCATCGACATCCACCCTGGCGCCAGTATCGGCAGCAGCTTCTTCATCGATCACGGCACCGGCGTCGTCATTGGCGAAACCGCAGTCATTGGCCAGCGGGTTCGTCTCTATCAGGCGGTTACCCTCGGTGCCAAACGCTTCACCGTCGATGCCGACGGCGCCCTCGAGAAGGGCTCGCCGCGCCATCCGCTGGTCGAGGACGATGTGGTCATCTACGCCGGCGCCACCATCCTCGGCCGCATCACGATCGGCCGGGGCTCGTCGATCGGCGGCAACGTCTGGCTGACGCACAGCGTTCCGCCGGGGAGCATCGTCACCCAGGCGTTTGCCAGGAACGAGATTCTCGAAGACGGCGGCGGCATTTGAACGGCCTCAGCGACCGCTTCCCGGTCGTCGTCCGGCAGTTACGTCAGGCGCACGGCTGGTCGCAGGAGCGTCTGGCGGAAAAGGCCAACCTCAACCGCTCCTACGTCGGCGAGATCGAGCGCGGCATTGCCTGTCCTTCGCTGATCACCGCCGACAAGCTGGCACGAGCGCTGGAGGTCGACCTCTCGGCTCTGGTCGCTCGTTGCGAGCGTGGATAGCGCTCGCCCGAAGTCAGCGGCATCGGCCCTGGTGGTGGCTATAGCATGTTGAGCTACCCGTCCCGCAAAGGGTAATGTTGCCTTTTAAGCAAAATTTATTTGCTTATGCGTTTTTCTTATAACCCCTGTCACAATTGCAAGGAGTACCCCATGGCAGATAGTCCCCACCAAGCCGCCCTGAGCGATGTCGCCGCACGGCAACTGGCCAACGCCACCAAGACCGTCCCGCAGCTCTCGACCATTTCCCCGCGCTGGCTGACGCACCTGCTGCAATGGCTGCCCGTCGAAGCCGGCATCTACCGCCTGAACCAGGTCAAGAACCCGCGCAATGTGCAAGTCGCCTGCGCCAAGCGCGACGAGTCGGAACTGCCGCAGACCTTCGTCGATTACGAGGAGAAGCCACGCGAGTACTTCCTCAGCGCCGTCACCACCGTCCTCGACGTACACACCCGTATTTCGGACCTGTACAGCAGTCCGCACGACCAGATCAAGGAACAACTGCGGTTGACCATCGAGACGATCAAGGAGCGGCAGGAGAACGAACTGATCAACAACGGCGACTACGGCCTGCTGGCAAATGTCGCCGACGGTCAGCGCATCACGACGCTGAGCGGCGCGCCGACGCCGGATGACCTCGACGATCTGCTGACCAAGGTCTGGAAGGAACCCGCCTTCTTCCTCACGCATCCGCTGGCGATTGCCGCTTTTGGCCGCGAGTGCACCCGCCGCGGCGTTCCACCACCGACCGTTTCGCTGTTCGGCTCGCAGTTCGTGACCTGGCGCGGCATCCCGCTGATCCCGTCGGACAAGGTGCCGGTCGAGGACGGCAAGACCAAGGTTCTGCTCCTGCGCGTCGGCGACAAGCGCCAGGGGGTCGTCGGCCTCTATCAGCCGGGCCTGCCGGGCGAACAGAGCCCCGGCCTGTCGGTGCGCTTCATGGGCATCGACCGTAATGCCATTGCCTCCTACCTGATTTCGCTCTATTGCTCGCTGGCTGTCCATACGGAAGACGCATTGGCTGTCCTCGATGACGTGGAGATCGACAAATACCATGACTATGCTGACACCTACCGCTGATTCGCTGCCCGGCGCATTGCCCTTCAGCCTCGCGGCCATTCCGGGGCTGCCGGACGAAACGGCGCTTGCCCGTCTCGCCGGCGAATTTTTCCGGGCACTGCCAGGGGGCGAGGCCTCGTCTTCGCCATTGGCGCCGGGGATCAAGGGCCTGGCCATCGGCGAGCCGGGGCCGGCGTTGCAGCCCTTCGCCGCGCCCTCGGTCGGCCAGGCGCCGGTCGAAGCGGGGCCTGTCGCGCCGGAGTTTGGCGTGCCCGAAGCCTATGCCGCCGCGTTGCCGATGACCGCCCCGATCAGCGCCCCCGCGGGTGTACCGGGGTCGCCGTATTACTTCCTCGGTGAAGCAGCGGCGCTCTCGTCAGCACACCAGGCACCGGCAGCGGGTGCGGACAATCACGTCGTCGCCCACCCCTTCGAACTGCCAGGCGAGGCCGCCCTGCGCCGCGTGCTCGATGAACTCGCCGGCGAACGCTCACTGCCGGCGGCAGCGCCGCCATCGGCGCCCGGCCACGGCGGCTACTACTTCCTCGATCAGCCGGCGTCAGTCCCGCAGTCCGATGTCGGGCGCTTCCCGGCCTTCGACGTGCAGGCTGTACGTCGCGACTTCCCGATCCTCGCCGAACGCGTCAATGGCAAGCCGCTGGTCTGGTTCGACAATGCGGCGACGACGCAAAAGCCGCAGGCGGTCATCGATCGACTGGTGCAGTTCTACCAGCACGAAAACTCCAACATCCACCGTGCCGCGCACGAACTGGCGGCGCGCTCGACAGATGCCTACGAGGCCGCTCGCAGCAAGGTGGCGCGCTTCATCGGCGCGGGTTCGGCCGAGGAGATCATTTTCGTGCGCGGCGCCACCGAGGCCATCAACCTGGTCGCCAAGAGCTGGGGCAGGCAGAACATCCGCGAAGGCGACGAAATCATCATCTCGCTGCTCGAACATCACGCCAACATCGTCCCTTGGCAGCAGCTCGCCGCCGAAACGGGGGCCAGAATCCGGGTCATTCCGGTGGACGACAGGGGCCAGCTTCTGCTCGAAGAATACCAGCGACTGTTGAACGACCGCACGAAGCTGGTGGCTGTCAGCCAGGTCTCCAATGCCCTGGGCACCGTCACGCCAGTCAAGGAAATCGTTGAACTCGCCCACCGGGCGGGCGCCAGGGTGCTGGTCGACGGTGCCCAGTCAGTGTCGCACATGCGCGTCAACGTGCAGGCCATCGATGCCGATTTCTTCGTCTTCTCCGGCCACAAGGTATTTGCGCCGACCGGCATCGGCGTCGTCTACGGCAAGCGCGACATTCTCGAAGACATGCCGCCCTGGCAGGGAGGCGGCAACATGATCGCCGACGTCACCTTCGAGCGCACCCTGTACCAGGGCGTGCCAGCGCGCTTCGAGGCCGGCACCGGCAACATCGCCGATGCCGTTGGCCTTGGTGCGGCGATCGACTATATGGAGCGGATCGGCATCGAGAACATCTCGCGCTACGAGCATGACCTCCTTGCCTACGCGACGCAGCGGGTCAAGCCGATCCCCGGCATTCGCCTGATCGGCACGGCCGACGACAAGGCCAGTGTGCTGTCCTTCGTCCTCGCCGGTTACCGCCCGGAGGAGGTCGGGGCAGCGCTCAACGAGGAAGGCATTGCCGTACGCGCCGGCCATCATTGCGCGCAGCCGATCCTGCGCCGCTTCGGTGTCGAAGCCACGGTGCGGCCATCGCTGGCCTTCTACAATACCTGCCAGGAAGTGGATTTGCTGGTGTCGGTACTGCAGCGCCTGGCGAGGGGAAAGGGCCGGGCAGTCAGCTAGCCGGCTGCCGGCCTAGGGAAAGAGAAGCGCCCCGGCGTGCTGCGTGCACCCCGGGGCGTTGTCATGTTCGCACCGAGCCTGGTGCTCAAGCGTTTTGGCTGGAGCAGGACCTCAAGGCCGAAAACGTTCCAGTCAAATGGGTGCTCAGCGCCGGCAGCAACCGCGCTCTCGAATATCTCAACAGCGGCAGCATCGATTTCGGCTCGACGGCTGGCCTGGCCGCAGTATTGAGCAAGGCCAACGGCAACCCGATCAAGGGTGTCTACATTTACTCGCGCCCGGAATGGACCGCGCTGGTTGTTCCCAAGGATTCGCCGATCAAATCGATCAAGGACCTGAAGGGCAAGAAAGTGGCCGCTACCAAGGGCACCGATCCCTTCCTTTTTCTGTTGCGCAGCCTGCACGCCGAAGGCCTGAAGAAGTCCGACATCGAGCACGTCGCACTGCAGCACGCCGATGGCCGCGCCGCTCTTGAGCAAGGCAAGGTCGATGCCTGGGCCGGCCTGGATCCGCTGATGGCAGCCAGCGAAGTCGAGGCCGGATCGAAGCTGATCTACCGCAACGTTGCCTACAACACCTACGGCTTCCTCAATGTCACCGAGAAGTTTGCCAAGGATCATCCGGATCACGTCAAGAAGGTCATTGCTGCCTATGAAAAAGCACGCAAGTGGATCATCGCCAATCCGGACGAAACCGCCAAGATCATTTCCGAGGAAGCCAAACTGTCGCTACCGGTGGCCAAACTGCAACTGACCCGCAACGATTTCAAGAACTCCGTGCCGGGTGAAGAACACATCAAGGCCTTCAAGTCTGCCGGTTCGATCCTGATCGAGGAGGAACTGGTCAAGAAGGGCACGGACGTGAACAAAGTTATCGATGAACTGATCGAGCCGAGCTTCGCCAAAGCCGTCGTTCGCTAAGGGGTCCACCGGATGAGCCTGAGCAGTACCGCCATTCTCCCCGCATCGGGCGAGACCCCTGCAGGCAATTCACTCCGGTGGCAGACCCTGGCCCGCAAGGGCCAGGGTCTGATCGTGCCGGTGATTCTGCTGATCATTTGGGAAAGCGTGGTCCGTCTCGGCTGGGTCAGCGCTCATTTGTTGCCGCCGCCGAGCGAACTGGTGTTCACGCTGGCCGATCTCGGACAGAGTGGCGCCATCTTCGGTCATATCGGCGTCAGTTCGCTGCGTGTCGTGATCGGATTTTCCATCGGCGCAGGCCTGGCCCTGATCGTCGGTGCTGCCGTCGGCCTGTCACGCTGTGTCGAAGCACTGCTCGACCCGACCTTCCAGGCGATTCGCGCCATTCCCTCGCTGGCCTGGGTGCCGCTGCTGCTGCTCTGGCTGGGCATCGACGAGTCGCCGAAAATCACGCTGATCGCGATCGGCGCCTTCTTCCCGGTCTACCTCAATTTCGTGGCCGGCATCCAGAATGTTGATCGCAAGCTGGTCGAAGTTGGCGGTATCTACGGGCTGACCGGTGCCAAGCTGATTACCCGGATCTTTTTGCCGGCATCGCTGCCCAACCTGTTTACCGGCCTGCGTTCCGGGCTGTCGCTGGCCTGGATGTTCCTGGTCGCCGCCGAACTGATCGCCGCGACAAAAGGCCTTGGCTATCTGCTGACCGATGGCCGCGAGACCGGTCGGGCCGACCTGGTCATCGTCGCCATCATCGTCCTTGCCCTGCTCGGGAAACTGAGCGACAGCCTGCTGTGCTGGCTCGAACGCCGCCTTCTTGCCTGGCGCGACGTCTTCGACAGCCGTCCCTCCTGAGCCATACCATGTCACAACCATTGCTGGCACTGGCCGTCAAGGCCAAGGATTTTCAGACCCATCACGTCATCGACAATGTCGAGTTCTCCATCGACCAGGGCCAGGTCGTCAGCCTGGTCGGCCCGAGCGGTTGCGGCAAGAGCACCCTGCTGCGCATCATTGCCGGGCTGGGCTCTGACTATCAGGGCGAGGTCCGCGTCAAGGGCGAAAGGCCCCACCTGCATTCGCGCGATGTCGGTTTCATCTTTCAGGAGCCGCGCCTGTTGCCCTGGCTGACCGTCGCCGAAAACGTCGGATTCGATCTCGGACGGGCCGGCGGCAAGCATCCGCGGGTCCATGAACTGCTGACCGAAGTGGGCCTGGCAGATTTCGCCAACGCCTACCCGAAACAGCTTTCGGGCGGCATGGCCCAGCGCGCGGCAATCGCCCGCGGCCTGTTCACCCAGCCCGCACTGCTCCTGCTCGACGAACCGTTCAGTGCCGTTGATGCCTTCACCCGCATGCGCCTGCAGGATCTGCTGCTGTCCATCACCAGCCATCACGACACGACGCTGTTGATGGTCACCCACGACGTCAACGAGTCGGCCTACCTGAGCGACCGGGTGGTCGTCATGGCCAGCCGCCCGGGGCGGATCAGCGGCGAGATCGAGATCGGTCTGCCGCGCCCGCGCGACCGCCGCAATCTGCAACTGACCCAGCGTGCAGCTGATATCCTCAACCTGCTCAACGGTGGCCAACCCGACTCCCTCGACTTCTCCGAAAATCCTGAGCAATCGGTGGGCTGCCGAGAGCCGCTGTTCATTTCCCGATTCAATTTTGCCCACTGAAGGTTTTCAAACATGATTTCCGCGGCACCCTCGGAGTCAGCAAGAAAGCGCCGGTCGGTTTCACCGACATCCGCCTGAAGTTCGTGCTCGACACCGAGGCGAGCGACGAGCAGTTGAACAATCTGCTGCGCCTCTCCGAGCGTTACTGCGTCATCTATCAGACGCTGAAGCGGCCGCCGCAACTGCATCTCGAACGGCAGAGGCTGGCATGAGCCAGATTCACCCAGAAACCTTGGCCGCGCATGGCGGCAGCGGCGTCGCCGAGCCGTATCGCGACATCGTCCAGCCGATTCATCTGGCCACCACCTTCGAGCGGGCTGCCGATGGCAGCTACCCAGGTGGTCGTCATTTACTCGCGCGACCAGAGCCCGGCTTACGACGGCGCTGAAAAACTGCTGGCCGAACTCGAAGGCGGCGCCCAGGCACTGCTTTTTGCCTCCGGCATGGCGGCGGCAACGGCCGTCCTGCTTGCCCTTAAACCTGGCGACCGCCTCGTGGCAGCACGCTCCGCTTACTGGGCCTGGCGCAACTGGTTGCGCGACTTCACAAGCCAGTGGGGCATCGAGCTGGCGCTGTACACCAACAGCGACCTGAAAATACCTGAACGGCCACTCCGATGTCGTCGCCGGTGCCTTGATCACCCGCGGGTGGTGTTCCTCAAGTGGATATGCTAACCTATAAGATATTGATTATAAAATACTATATGAGGCTGATATCCACGTCTGGACCACTACCCACCCGCGATACCGACGATTTTTGGCTGCGCATCCGCAAGGCGCGCAATCTTGGCGGTGCCGTGCTCGGGCCGTTCGAAGCATGGCTGTTGCAGCGCGGCCTGCTTACCCTTTTCCTGCGCGTGCGGACTGCTGCGGGCAACGCCGAAAAGATCGCGAATTTCCTGGCCGCTCATCCGGCTGTCGTCGAGGTCCTTTACCCAGGGCTACCCGGGAACCCGGGCCACGAAGTTGCCGCCCGCCAGATGCAGGGTGGTTTCGGCGCCATGCTGTCGGTGCGTATCGCCGGCGGAGAGTCAAGGGCCCGCGCCGTGGCCGGCAAGCTCAAACTCTTCCGGCAAGCCACCTCGCTCGGTGCCGTGGAAAGCCTGGTCGAACATCGCGCGAGTGTCGAGGGCGCCGGCACGCTGGTTCCCGACGACCTGCTGCGGCTGTCGATCGGCATCGAATTCGCCGATGACCTGATTGCCGACCTGATGCAGGCGCTGGCCGCCTGACGGCTGCTTTTTCGCAGCGTCCTTTTTTACGTTTGCCAGCAGATCAACGCCCTCATCGACAGGCGCACGCCGGTCTGGTTGCAGCCGCTGAGCCTGCGTCTCCCTTGATGCTTCGCAGGAGGCATACGGGGATTCCATCGCGCCAGGAAAATCGGCGGGTGAGAAAATCCCCGAAGCGGGGGGACATGCCGATACACTGTCCTGTAAATTTTGCTTCTCCCTCCCGAAAAATCCTTGGCAAGAACGCTTGCGCACGAGCCCATTCGTGCTTGATACGAACCCTTCATGGCAGGGCAACAGCTTGCAGAACCTCGCCAACGCGGCCTGGGGAAAGCGCTCGGCGTGGAGCAACGACTCCAGCCTGATCCAGGCCTTCATCCGCGAATCGCCGGAGTACGCCGCCGCCATCGCCAAGGGCCGGACGCCTGCCCAGGCCATGCAGGAACTGCCGGCCGACAAGGACCTCATGCGCGTGCTGCGCCAACAAAAGACGCAGATACAGATCGGTTTCCTGGCCATCGATCCGCGCAACGGCCACGTCAAGGCCTGGGTCGGCAGCCGCGACTTCGAGCAGGAGGCCTTCGACCATGTGCAGCAGGCGCACCGCCAGCCCGGCTCGACCTTCAAGCCCTTTTTACGGCGAAGCGTACCGCCAGGGCGCCAGCCCGGACGACCGATTGATCGACCAGGCGGTGGAAATCGACGTCGGCGGCACGCAGCGAAGTGTAGCAGATGGGTGCGCCCGCGATGGCAAGTCGGCGGTCTGCGGGTGCCAGGTTCATATAAGAACATCGTTTTATCTTCGTTCCAGCGTGAAGGGTAGCGCCCTATAGTGTTCGCCCGGACGAACCCAATCAGGAGAACCCTCATGCTGGCAAAGTGGATCGAGATGCTGCTGTATTTTCTAGTCGTATCGGTGCTGGCGCTGTCCTCTTCGGTGCATGCCGAAACGCTGCCGTCCGAGGTGCGCTTCGCCTACGCTGGCGGACCGCGAGTCTGGATTCTGGGCAAGATCGACAGCGCTTTCGACAAGGCTTTCGGGACCAGGGTAAAGTGGATTCCGTTCAACTCCGGAGCGGACGTGCTGACGCTCTTTGCTGCCAAGGAAATCGACATTGCCCGCTTTGGATCAAGTCCAGCGGCTGCCGGTATTGCACGCGGGCTGCCGATCGAGGTGATTGGTACGCCGGAAATCATCGCCACCAGCGAGCGCCTGATTGCCCGCAAAGGGATCAACAAGCTCAAGGATCTGGAGGGCAGGACCGTCGCTTTTCCTGCCAACTCGACCGCACAATACGCTTTTGAAGTGGCGGTGAAACTGGCCGGTGTCGAGCGCAAAAAGATCAAGTCGCTGGCGCTCAAACCCGCGGAAATCGTTGCTGCCTGGAAACGCAACGATATCGACGCCGCCTACGTCTGGGGGCCGTTCAGCCAGCAACTGGAAAGCGATGGTGGCAAGGAGATCTTTGCCACCCGCGACCTGCAGAAGGATGGTGTGCTGATTTTCAACAACTTCGCGGTGCGCAAGGAATTTGCCGAGAAACATCCTGACCTGGTGGTCAAGTTCCTGCGCGTGGTGCAGGACAAGGTCGACCAGTACAAGAAGGATCCCGAAGGCTCGGCGCAGCAAATTGCCAAGCATCTCGACATCCCGCTGGATACGGCACGCAGCACGCTGTCCGGCCTGGAATATCCGTCGATTGCCGAGCAGCTAACCCCCGCCTACATCGGCAACGAGGCCACCAAGAACAATTCGCGCGTCACCCGATCGTACAATGACGCCGCCAGCTTCCTGGCCGAGATTGGCGAACTGCGCAAGGCGGATATTCCCGAGTCCTATGCGCCGGCAATAAATACTTCCTTCCTGCAGCGCGCCCTGGCTGGCAAGTGAACCGTGGGAATGCGCTCTGAAGCTGAATTGGCGCTGCTGCTGCCACAACAGGAAGCGGCAACCGGCAAAGGTCCACGAGAACCGGCGGCGCCGTGGCGACGCTGGAAGTATCCGCTGATCAGTGGCACCACCGTCACTCTGTTTGTCCTGGTCTGGCAGCTCTCCGGCAGCCTGAACTGGGTTGACCCGCTGCTACTCCCACCACCCAGCGAGATCCTGCGCACGGCGCTTGAATTGCTTGCTTCCGGCTACCGGCAAACGCCCTTGTGGGAGCATTTTCTCACCAGCACGGCGCGAGCGCTGGTCGCGTTCGTGGTGGCGATCGTCAGCGGGGTTCCACTGGGCCTGGGGATGGGCTTGTCACCGACCCTGGGCGCCGCGCTCAATCCCTTTGTGCAGTTCCTGCGTCCCTTGCCCAAGATTGCGCTGATTCCGCTGGTCATCGTCTGGTTCGGGATTGGCGAGGGGGCGAAGTTCTTCCTGATCTTCATTTCCAGCTTCCTGAGCATCGTGGTGGGTGCGGCGGCCGCCGTACTCGGCGTCAGCCAGGCTCGCCGGCGAGCCGCGCAGACCCTGGGCGCCAACCGCCGGCAGCTGTTCCTGTATGTGGTACTGCCGAATGCGCTGCCCGAACTCTTCACCAGCGTCCGGCTGTCCATCGGCATCGGCTGGACCTCGCTGATCGCCGCCGAAATGGTGGCTGCCAGTTCGGGGCTGGGCTGGATGGTGATCAATGCCGGCAGTTACCTGCGTACCGATGTCGTCTTGCTGGGCATCGTCCTGCTCGGACTGACCGGCTATTTCTTTGACTGGTCGCTGGTGCACCTGCAACGCCGCTTTGCGCCGTGGGCCGGCATGGATTCATGAGCCTGCCACCGAGGATTTCCCTGCAACGGGTCTGCAAGCAATTCGCCGGCCCAACTTCTGCGGCCCTGGACGGCGACGTGCTGAGAGACGTTTCCTTCGTGCTCTCGGCTGGTGAATTTGTCTGCCTGCTCGGTGCGTCGGGTTGCGGCAAGTCGACGATCCTCAACCTGGTGGCCGGTTTTGACCAGGCCGACCGGGGCGAAGTGCTGCTGGATGGCCGACCCATCCACGCCCCAGGCCCGGAGCGCGGCATGGTGTTTCAGCAGCCGACGCTGTTTCCGTGGTTGTCGGTACGCGACAACGTGACCTTTGGACCGCGCATGTCGGGTCAGACCGCGCAGCAGTATCTGCCCGATGCCGAGCGCTACCTGCGCCTGGTCGGCCTGCAGGACTTTGCCGAGCACTTTCCCTGGCAACTCTCGGGTGGTATGCGCCAGCGGGCCGCCCTGGCGCGCGCCTGGCTGCCGAATCCGGAAATCCTGCTCATGGACGAGCCCTTCGGCGCCCTCGATGCGCAGACCCGGCTGGCCATGCAGGAACTGCTGACCACGATCTGGCAAACCATCCAGACAACCATCCTCTTTGTCACTCACGACATCGACGAAGCGCTGTTCCTGGCGGACCGCGTGCTGATCATGTCGGCACGGCCGGGCCGTATCCGCGAGGAGCTGCAGGTTCCCTTCGAGCGGCCGCGCAGCCTCGAAGATCTGGTCGCGGACCCACGCTATGGCCAGTTGAAGCGCAACATTCTGCACGTGGTGCGCGAAGAGGCGGCCAAGTCCCTCGTCGGCGAACCTGCCTGACCCTTCTGTTACGGAGCATCAAGAAACATGAACCTTGCTTCATTTCCGCGCGTCCGCCTGACCCAGGCGCCAACGCCACTGGAGTTCCTGGGCAACCTGACCCGCCTTCTCGATGGCCCGAACATCTACATCAAGCGCGATGACAATACCGGCCTGGCATTGGGCGGCAACAAGACGCGCAAGCTGGAGTTCCTGATCGGCGATGCACTGGCGCAGGGCGCCACACATATCCTCACCCAGGGAGCCACCCAGTCCAACCATGTCCGCCAGACGATAGCGGCGGCCAACAAGTACGGATTCAAGACGACCGTTCTGCTGGAAGAGCGCGTCAGCGGCGCACCAGCGGATTACTACGCGAACGGAAATGTGTTGCTCGACCAGATTCTCGGGGCTGTCATCGAAACCCGGCCGGCTGGCCTCGACATGCACGGGGAATTGATCGCGGCAGGCGAACGTCTGCGCGCTGCCGGCGAAACACCCTATCTGATCCCGGGTGGCGGATCCAATCCGATCGGTGCACTGGGCTATGTCGTTTCGGCACAGGAGATCGTTGCCCACGCCAACGAACACGGGCTGCATATTGACCACGTGGTTCACGCGACCGGCAGCACGGGTACACAGGCGGGATTACTGGTTGGCTTGCAGGGGTCGAACAGCCACATTCCCGTACTCGGCATCAGCGTCAGGGCGGCAAAGGAGAAGCAGGAACACAACGTTCGGCAGTTGGCTGCCCGGACCTGGGACCTGCTCGGCATACGCGGGAGCTTCCCCGAGGACTCGGTGGTGGTCAATTCCGACTACGTCGGAGAGGGCTATGGCGTGCCCACCGACGGCATGATCGAAGCCGTGCACCTGCTGGCTCGGCACGAGGGCATTCTCCTCGACCCCGTATATACCGGCAAGGGCTTCGCCGGCCTGGTCGACCTGGTGCGCAACAGGCATTTCCGGAAGGGACAAAACATTGTCTTCCTGCACACTGGCGGAGCGACCGGCCTGTTTGCCTACCGTTCGCTGCTTGCGCCGAGAGCGGCGCTCTGATCGATGTCGGTGACGCAGCCACTGATCGGCGTGCTGGGGGGGATGGGCCCACTCGCGACGGTCGATTTTCTCCACAAACTGATCGTCGCACTGCCGGCCCGCCGTGACCAGGAACACGTGCCGACGGTCGTCTGGAATGTGCCGCAAATCCCCGACCGGCAGCGCGCATTGGCCGGTACTGGCGAGTCCCCGCTGCCGGCGATGCTGGCCGGTATCGCCCGACTGAACGCGGCGGGGGCGACCCGGATCGTCATCCCTTGCAACACGGCACATCTGTGGTTTGACGCCCTGGCTGCCGCCAGCAGCGTGCCTGTGATCCATATCGCCGATGCGACGCTGGCAGCCTTGGCGCGTGCAACTTCGGCGGTCGCACCCGTCGGGCTGATCGCAACCAGGGGTGCCTTGCGCGCCGAGATCTACCAGCAGCGTTTCGTTGCCGGGGGTATTCCCTTTCACACCCATACCGACGAAGAACTGGACGAATTCTTCACTCCCGGCTGCTACGCGATCAAGAACTACGAACTGGAACGCGGAGGCAAATTGCTCGAGCACGCCGGTCGTCTGCTTGTCGAGCGGGGGGCACGCCGGCTGGTGCTGGCCTGTACCGAGGTACCGATCGGGCTGACCCACATTGACTCGGAACTCCTGCCGATCAGCATCGACTCGACGCAGGCTCTGGCCGAGGTTTGCGTCGCCTATTGGCGGCAGGTCTCGCCGCAGCCGTGACGGATCGGCCCTCTATCGCCACGGGGCATCCGGAAGGGGCTTGCGTCAGGGCAAGGTGAGCCGCGGGGTAATAAGGAACTCATTTCTTATTATTTGCCGCGAGCGTCAGCATTGGCCAGACTGTACTTGTCAATCCCCCAACGGAGAATGTCGTGCACATCCAGTCAATCAACGCTAGAAACGAGTTCAGCGGACGGATCGAGGAAATCATCGACGGTCCCGTCGTTTGCGAAGGTCTGCAATGAACTTGAACTTCAGTCGCCGGCAGATCCTCGGTATCGCTGCCGCTACCGGCATCGGTGCTTGCCTGGCGCCACTGGCCCGGGCTGCCGAAACGACCACCCTGCGCATCGGCTACCAGAAATCCTCGACCCTGATCACCTTGCTGAGGACCTGGGGTACGCTGGAAAAGCGCCTGACTCCTGCCGGGGTGACGGTGAGCTGGCACGAATTCACCAGTGGCCTGCCCTTGCTGGAGGCCCTCAACATCGGCAGCGTCGATGTCAGCGCCGACGTCGCCGATACCGTGCCGGTCTTCGCGCTGGCAGCCGGCGCGCGCCTGACCTATCTGGCTCAGGAAGCGCCGTCGCCGACTGCGCAGGCCCTGGTGGTGCGCGCGGATTCGCCGATCAAGTCGGTGGCCGACCTCAAGGGAAAGCGGGTGGCGGTGGCCAAGGCGGTGGCCGACCTCAAGGGAAAGCGGGTGGCGGTGGCCAAGGCGGCGGGCAGTCATTACCTGCTGATTGCCCTGTTGGAACAGAGCGGCCTCAAGTTCAAGGACATCGAGCCGGCCTATCTCAGTCCTGCCGATGGCCGTGCCGCCTTCGAGCGTGGTGCCGTCGATGCCTGGGTGACCTGGGATCCCTTCCTTGCCGGAGTGCAACGCCAGTCGCAGGTGCGCATCGTCAGCGATGGCCGCAATGTCGCCGACTACCAGCGCTACTACCTGGTTTCCACTCCCTACGCCCGAGCCAATCCGCAGGTATTGAACATCATTTTCGAGGAACTGAAGAAGGCGGGCGTCTGGATCAGGCACAACCCGAAGGAGGCCGCGAGCCTGCTGGCACCGGTCTGGGGGCTCGATGCGGCTACCGTCGAACTGGCCAACAGCCGCCGTAGCTATGACGTGCGCACGGTCGCGCCGGCAGCTCTCGCCGAGCAGCAGAAGATTGCTGACGCGTTCTTTGGCGAGGGACTGGTGCCGAAGAAGGTGAATACCGCCGAGGTAGTCATCTGGAAACCGGCGGGCTGACCGCGATGCCCGCGAATCCTTCCATCCGGCTGGTGTGTGGAGTGCAGTCGTCGTGATCGCACTGATCGTCGGCGGCGACCGCGTGGGGAGCTACAGCGATTTTCTGCAGAGCCGGGGCTACGCGACCGTCCACCACTGGAATGGTCGCCGGAAAAGCGAGTGCCACCGCCAGATTCCGTCCGGGACGCGCCTGGTCGTCGTTCTCGTCGACCAGGTCAATCACCTCCTGGCCTTGAAGGCCCGGCGGACCGCCAACAAGATGCGCGTACCGATCATCTTCAGTCGCCGTTGCCTCAGTCAACTGGGCGAGGCGCTGGCTGGAATCGGCGCCTGATCCTGGCCGCGGCTGCCGCCTGATTGACCCCGGCCAGCAGGGTTCAAGCGGCAGCCGCGGCCAGGATCATTTCGGCCGCTTTTTCGGCAATCATTATCGTTGGCGCATTGGTATTACCCGAAACCAGAGTCGGCATGATCGAGGCGTCGACGACGCGCAGGCCCGCAAGCCCGTGAACACGCAACTGCTGATCAACGACGGCCATTTCGTCGCTGCCCATCCGGCAGCTACCGACCGGGTGAAAGATCGTGACTCCGTAGTCGCGGGCAAACTGCAGCAGGTCCTCGTCGCTGCGTGCGGCTTTCCCGGGGCGGTATTCCTCGCTGAGGTAAGCTTGCAGCGCTGAGGCTGACGCCAGGCGGCGGGCAAAGCGCAGTCCGGCGACGGCGGTTCGCTGGTCCAGTTCGGCGGTCAGATAGCCGGGGCGAATGGCCGGTGGCGTCAGCGGGTCCGGCGAGCGCGCATGCACGCTGCCGCGGGATTCCGGCCGCAACTGGCAGACCGAAAAGGTGCAACCGGACCAGGGGTGCGGCTGGCCTCCCGCCTGGTCGGCGGACAGGGTGGCGAAGTGGAACTGGACATCGGGGCTGTGGGATTCCGGCAAGACACGGGTAAACAACCCACCCTGATTGATACCGATGGCCAGGGGGCCGCTGCGACGCAGCAGCCACTGCAGCCCGATACGGGCCTTGCCGGTGAGGGTGCGTAGATCGTCGTTGGTGGTGATCGGTGTGGCCACCCGGTACATCAGGCGCAATTGCAGATGGTCCTGCAGGTTCTCGCCAACCCCCGGCAGGTGGCGAATCACCGGAATGCCCAGTGTTCCCAGCCGCGCGGCATCGCCAACGCCGGACAGTTCAAGCAGTTGCGGGCTGTGCACGGCACCGGCGGCGAGGATGACTTCGCCGCCGGCCAGCGCCGATCCTTCACTGCCGCCCCGGCGATACTCGATGGCTCGGGCGTGTCTGCCGGCAAAGCGGATACGGGTGACCTGGGCACCGGTGAGGACCCGCAGGTTGCCACGCCGGCGGGCAGGTTGCAGGTAGCCGGTGGCCGACGACGAACGCCAGCCGCGGTGCGTGGTGAGCTGGTAGTAGCCGACGCCTTCCTGCTGCGGGCCGTTGAAATCGACAGTACGGGGAATGCCCAAGGATTCGCCGGCGGCGATGATCGCCTCCATCAACTCGTGCTCCTGGCCGATACTCGACACCTTGAGCGGTCCGGAGTTGCCGTGCAATGGTCCGCGACCGAGATCGTTGCTCTCGGCGCGGATGAAGCAGGGCAGCACCTCCTGCCAGGCCCAGCCGGCGTTGCCGAGTGCTGATTAGCTTATCAATCATTCAGCAGGGCCGCCTTGAAAGGCCCCAATGGGCAGATCCTGGATCCGCCTCGGGCTTTTTCCCGAACGGCGATCGCCGAATAAGCTAAGCAGGAAAGCGTCGTTACGGCCGCCGCCGCCGGCCCCTAGAATCGAGTGTTCAATCACGGAGAATCGAGGATGGGAGCAGGAAGGCAGCGGATGACGCCCCCGGAGGCGTTTGTCGAGACCTTGGTCGCCAACAGCTATCTGCAATTCGAAGCGCCCCACTCGTTCTTGGCCGCGATGCCTTCAAGCCGCCGAAGCGCCTGCTGGCGAAATACGCGGCGCGTAGTGCCAAAGGCTGAGCGGTGACCGACAGCGACCCGGTCGGCACACTGCTCGGCCGCGCGCGCTCTGCCCAGGCCGAGTTCGCGACCTGGACCCAGGACCGGGTCGACGCGGCCGTCGCCGCGGCCGGCTGGGCGATCATCGAGCCTGGCCGCAACCGACGCCTGGCCGAGCAGGCGGTGCGCGACACCGGCTTTGGCGCGGTCGAGGACAAGGTGCGCAAGAATCACCGCAAGACGCTCGGCCTGCTGCGCGACCTGCAGGGCGTGCGCACGGTCGGCGTCATTGCCGAGGACTGCGCGCGCGGCATGACCGAGATTGCCCGCCCGGTCGGCGTGGTGGCGGCAGTGACGCCATCGACCAATCCGGCAGCGACGCCGGCCAACAAGCTGATCAATGCGCTCAAGGGTGGCAACGCGATCATTCTCGCCCCTTCACCCAAGGGCGCCTCGACCTGTGCGCTGCTGCTCGACTTCGTTCACGCCGAACTGGTCAAGGTCGGCGCACCCCTTGATCTGGTCCAGCAACTTCCTCCCCCGGGCTCGCGGGCGATGCTGGCGAAACTCATGGCCCAGGCTGATCTGGTCGTTGCCACGGGTTCGCGGGACAATGTCAAAGCGGCTTACCAGAGCGGCAAGCCGGCCCTCGGCGTCGGGGCAGGCAATGTCGCCGCGATCGTCCTGCCCTCTGCCGACCCGGTGGTCACGGCAGCCCGCATCGCCACCTCCAAGACTTTCGACCATGCCACCAGTTGCTCCTCCGAAAACAGCCTGATTGTCGTCGAGGGCGCCTGGGAGCGGCTGTTGGCTGCGCTGCGTGCCGAAGGCGGCGTACTCGCGACGCCGGCCGAGAAGGCCTGCCTGGCCAAGGCACTGTTCCCGGAGGGCCGCCTGTCGCCCCGCCTGATCGCGCGCCCGGCGACGGAAATTGCTCGTCTGGCCGGACTCTTCGGAGCGGCGTACGAGAGTTGCCGTTTCATCCTCGTCAGCGAGGAAGGGGTGGGAGCGCAATTCCCCTTTTCCGGCGAAAAGCTTTCGCCGGTGCTCACCGTTTATCGGGTGCCGGATTTCGACGCCGCCATCGCCCAGGTGCGGCGCCTCTACGAGTACCAGGGCCAGGGGCATTCGGTCGGCATTCACGGCGCCAACGCCGAACAGCAACTGCGCCTCGGCCTTGATCTCCCGGTATGCCGGGTCATCGTGGACCAGGTGCACTGCTACGCGGTCGGCGGTTCGTTCGCCAACGGCCTGCCGTTCTCGCTGTCGATGGGTTGTGGCACCTGGGCCGGGAACAGCTTCTCCGACAACCTCAACTATCGCCACTTCCTCAACATTACGCGCATCGTGCGGCCGATCCCGGAACGGGTACCGAGTGAGGAAGAGATCTTCGGGGACTACTGGCGGCTTTTCGGCAAGTGAATGCCCACGACCATCCGGATTCCCGCGGCAGTTCCGTCCGTGGTGTCCTTGAATACCAGGCCAGAACCCATGCCGCTGCGGATTTCGTGATCGCTCCGGAAACGGGTCGCCGACTCAGCTTCGGCGATCTCCTGCGAAGTTCACGCGCCCTCGCCGCCTTTCTTGCCGCACAGGGAATTGCCGCCGGCGCCCATGTCGGGCTGCTCCTGCCCAACGGCCTGCAGGCCGTGCGCTTGTTCGTCGGCGTTACGGCCTGCGGCCGCGTCCTGGTTCCCTTGAGCCTGATTGCCCAGCCGGCGCAACTGGCCTTCATTCTCGGCCACTCCGATTGCCAGGCGGTTTTCGTGGCCCCGGAACGGGAAGAAGCGCTGCGCGCGGCGCTGGCGAGCGTTCGTCGGGAAGTACGGATGCGCCTATTCATCGTCGATCCCGACAGCGCCCTTCTGCCCGGAGAATCGGAGCAGGCGTCCTGGCCGGACCCGGAACCAGCCGCCGACGCGCCGGCGCTACTGATGTACACCTCCGGCTGCTGCAGGGCGACAGTGGCCATGCGACTGCGGCTGCTGCGGGTCGTCTGCGTTTCTGCCGCTCGGCGTCGGCACCGCTGCCGCCGGCTCATCAACGCGCCTTTGAGGAGCGCTTCGCCGTCGGCATCATCGAAACCATGGGTCTGACGGAGACTGCGGCGCCCGTGTTCACCAACCCCCTCGAACGCAGCGCGCGCAAGCTCGGCAGTCCCGGCCGCGCCTTCGGCAACCAGGCGAGGGTGATCGATCCGGACAGCGGCGTCGAGCAAGCGGTCGGCGTTGCCGGCGAGATCGTCGTTCGCGGTGAGAACGTGATGGCCGCCTACTACAAGGCGCCGGCAGAAAGCGCACGCGCCTTCACGGCCGATGGCTGGCTTCGCACCGGCGACCTTGGTTACCGCGATGAGCAGGGTTTCTATTTCATCACCGGTCGCCTCAAGGAACTGATCATCAAGGGAGGCGAGAACATCGCTCCGCGCGAGATCGACGAAGTGCTGCTGGCCCATCCGGCCGTGCTGGAAGCAGCTGCCTTCGCCATCCCGGACCCGCTCTATGGTCAGGAAATTGCCGCCGGCGTCGTGCTGAAGCCGGGCGAGGTCGGTGACGATCTGATCGCCTTCTGCCGTCACCACCTGGGGCCCTTCAAGACGCCGGCGCGGATTCTCCTCATTGAAGAACTTCCCAAGGGGCCTTCCGGCAAGGTGCAGCGCCTGCGGTTGCCGAATCTGATTGCTCAGGACAGGTGATCCGCCGGTGTCAGCGGCACTCCGGCGCGCAACGCTTGCCGGGCCAGCGAGAGCGCTACGGGCCGGGAAACCTCCTCAAACCAGGCGGGCAAGGCACCAAAATGCTTTTCGTAGGCAGACAGTGGATCGTCGAAAGATCGGTGCCACACGGGCAATTCGAGAGTGATGACCATGATGCTGCTCCTTGCTCCCCTGTGATCCGGCGTGGCCGGCTCCCGGGGAGTGCTGGAGCGAGCGACGCTTTAGCCAGAATTTGTATCCCGCCCCGGCAAGTTATCGGTTAAAGCCGGCGGTCGAGGTACATTCTCTCGGAGGCGGGGTAGCGAGGGGAAATACTTTGCACTTATGAGCTTATGAGCTTATGCGCTGTAGCGGGCGACACCGCCGCTCTTCTGTGGATGGGTGTTGTCGCACAGGTCATGCCGCAATTATCTGCGCTCGGTCGCTCCGGGGCAGGCGGTTCACTCAGGCTTGCTGCGGCGGGAAGCCGAGGGAGGCAGAAACGCGTTCTCCCCAGCGCTCGAAAGGATAGTAATCCCAGATCGCGTGGTGTTGCGTTGCCCAGTTGTCCCAGAAGATCAGCGTGTCGGGCGTCCAGTGAATGTGCGCCTGGAAGGCGAGGTGTTTCTCGACGTGGCGAAATAGCAGTTGCAGCAGGGCATCGCTTTCGGCGCGGGTCAACTGAACGACGTGCGAAGTGAAGGCAGGGTTGACAAAAAGGAACTTGCGGCCGCTGAAGGGATGACGGGCCACGACCGGGTGCTCGCTAGCCGGGAAGGTCTGGCCGGGATCCGGTTCGGCTCCGTAACCGGCAGTCCAGGCCTGGCGTCCATCGTGGATTGCCGTCAAGCCATCGAGCAACCGCTTGATTGGATCGGAGAGGGATTCGTAGGCGAGGTGCAGGTTGGTGAAGGCGGTATCACCGCCGCCGATCTCGGGCATACGGGTGACCCGCAGGAAGGAGCCCCAGATAGGCTCGGGATCGCAGGAAACATCGTTGTGCCAGGCATCGCCGGCGGTGTAACGCGAGCTGCGGCCGGTCTTCCAGGCCAGGATCTCTGGATCTTGGCTGCGCGCCGAGAGCGTGCTGTTGCCCGCCAGGAGATGCCGGTGCAGGGTGCCGAAATAGCGCGCGAAACGTTTATGGTCCTCGGCAGCGATTTTCTGGTCGCGAAAAACAAGGACGAGATTTTCCGTGATCGCCTGCCTGATCTCTGCCAGTTGCTCCGGTGCGGTTTCCTGCCGCAGGTCGACGCCTTCGATTTCGGCACCTAGCGCGGGTGACAGCGGGGTGACCTTGATCGTCCGATAGGCGCCGCGTTCAAAAGTGTTCCACTGCTCGATGGCCAGCTTGTCGTTGTAGTCCTGGTAGAAACTCATCATGATTCCTCGATATAGGATGAAGATTGGCAGAACGGCCTTGCTGCCCACCTCTTGTGCTGCACCCAGCGTTGTCGGGCAGCGGGGGCGGGGTGCGTGGGGCAGTCATGGGTCGATTTTCAGCTTGATGACTGGCAAACAGCCTGGTCTTCGGTGATGCGGGCGAGGCTCCGGCTGACCTGCTCGGCAATCAAAGCACTGACGCGGAGATTGGCTTCTCGGCTGAGTCCGGCGATGTGCGGTGTCAGCCAGACGTTGGGCAGGCCGGCCAGCGGTGAGCCGGCAGGCAATGGTTCGCGTGCGAAAACGTCGATTGCCGCGCCCGACAGATGACCGCTGCACAGGGCATCGGCCAGAGCGCGCTCGTGAACGATGCCGCCATGCGCAGTGTTGATCAGGATGGCTTGCGGCTTCATTCGGGCGATGGTTTCTCGCCCGAAAAGACCGCGGCTGGCGGCGGTCAGCGGCAGGTGCAGGGAAACGACGTCGGCCGCAGCCAGCAAGTCATCGAAGCCCACCGGTTCGATATCCAACTCTCTCCACAGCAGGGAACCAGGTGCGTGCGCCGGATCGCAGGCAATGACCCTGCAGCCGATGGCGCGGGCGAGCCTGGCGGTCAACTGACCGATAGCGCCAAAGCCGACGAGCCCCAGTGTCTTGCCAGCCGCCTGGCGGCCGCCGGCGTGATACGCGCTTGGCCATCTGCCCGAGGAGAGATCTGCCGTACGGTGATAGTCGTCGCGCAGGGTGATCAGCATCATCGCCAGAACGTATTCTGCAACCGCGCGGGCATTGGCCCCGGCGGCGGGGTGCACGGCAATGCCGCGCGCGCGGCATGCTACGAGGTCGATGTTGTCCAGCCCGACACCCAGGCGACCGATCACTTCCAGCCTCGGCGCCCGGCCGAGCAACTCCCCATCGACCCGGGTCCGGTTGCGGACGATCAGGGCGCGGACGCTGGCCAGCAGGCGGTAGAACTGTGCCGGATGGTCGAACAGTTCGGGGTCGTAATGGACCGGGAATTGTGCCCGCAAGCTCCTTACGGCCGCAGCCTCCATGAACTCGGAAATCACGACGACCGGGTCCAGTGTTTCAGCGTCAGGCATGCATCCCCCAACGTCTGACGGTACATACTTCGATGCTGCGAAAAACCAGGTTTTCCATGGCCAGACCGATCAGGATGACGGTCAGCAGGCCAGCGAACACCGACGGGATTTCCAGTTGGTTCTTGTTCTCGTAGATGAACCAGCCGAGGCCACCCGACCCCGAGCTGACCCCGAAGACCAACTCGGCGGCGATCAGCGTGCGCCAGGCAAAGGCCCAGCCATTCTTCAAGCCGGAGAGAATGCATGGGAAAGCGGCGGGAATGAGGATCCGGGTTACGTAGCGTGGGCCGACAAGTCCATAGTTGCGGCCGACCATGCGCAGCGTCGGCGAGACCGATTTGAAGCCAGCATGGGTACACAGGGCAACCGGCCACAGGACGGAGTGAATCAGTACGAAGATCAAGCTGCCAGCGCCCAGGCCGAACCAGAGCAGCGCCAGCGGCAACAGGGCAATCGCCGGCAAGGGGTTGAACATCGCGGTCAACGTTTCCAGCAGGTCGTTACCCAGCCGGGAGCCGATCGCCAGACCGGTCAGCAAGCCCGCGAGCAGGACGCCGCTGGCGTAGCCGACGAGCAGGAGTTTGAGCGTGAAGGCCGCGCGCTGGATCAGGGCTCCCGACAAGAGGCCTTCCCACAACGCTTCCAGCGTGGCGGTGAAGGTCGGGAAGAGCAGGGGATTGTCGAGGCGGCTGGCATAAGCCTGCCAGAGCACGGCGAGCACCATGAGCAACAGGATCTTGCGTAGCGCGGCGACGTTGGCGAGTTGCTCGACGAGCACGAGTGGGCGTTCACCGGCGATTGGCGGCTCGTTGAGCAATGGTGGAGCCTCAAGCGTGCCGGAGGTCGCCGGGCAGCGAGCGTCAGGCGGCATGGACCAGTTCCTTGGCAACCGGTTCGGACTCGAAAAGTTGGCGATGGATGCGCTCTGACAGGCGCAGGCCGGAAGCGTCTGCCCGATCGCTGCCGTCGCTGTGCACCAGTTTACGTACCCGGCCCGGGTGGGCCGACAGCAGGAGGATGTGGCTGCCGACCTTGACCGCCTCCGGGATCGAGTGGGTAACGAAGAGCACGGTGAAGCGCGTGTCTTCCCAGAGGCGCAGCAACTCGTCCTGCATCTGCTGCCGGGTGAGCGCGTCGAGCGCGGCGAAGGGCTCGTCCATCAGCAGGATGGCGGGCTGCATCGCCATACCGCGCGCGATGGCCACGCGCTGCTTCATGCCGCCAGAGAGGGTGTGAGGATAACTGTTGGCCGAGCCGGCGAGTCCAACCATGGCGATGTAGTGCAGCGCCCGGTCCTCGGCCTCACTGCCGCTCAGCGTTCGGCTGGCGACAAGAGCGAACTTGACGTTTTCCTTGACCGTTTTCCACGGAAGTAGCTGATCGAATTCCTGGAAGACCATCACCCGATCGGCTCCTGGTTTACGAATCGGTGTCCCGTTCAGACGGATTTCGCCTTCGACCGGAGCCAGATAACCACCAACGGCCTTGAGCAGAGTTGACTTGCCGCAGCCGGAAGGTCCAAGGACGACAAAACGGTCACCGGCATGCACCTGGAAGCTGACGCGCTGCGTAGCGGTAACGAGACGCTCGCTGGTCTTGTACTGCAGGGTGACGTCGCGAACATCGAGCAAGGGTGCGCTCATCGTCAACTGCCCGACAGATGGTGAATCTCGGGGAAGAAGAGCTCCTTCCAGCTCGCCGGCCGGTACTTGATCGTGCCGATCTTGAACAGGAAGTCGGCGTATCGCGTGATGTTCTTGGGCGTCTGCGTGAATTCGATCTGCGGATCGTTGAGTATCGCCAGAATGTCCTTCACCGTGTCCTTGTCCTTCGAATACTTGAGGTAGAACTCGGCAGCAGCTCTCTTGTCCCTGTTGATCAGCGCGATGGCCTCTTCGAACGCGGCGAGGAAGGCCTGGTAGATCTTCGGGTTGGCCTCGCGAAATCTGGTGGTGGTGTAGATCACGTTGAGGGTGGCCGGACCGCCGAGCACTTCATACGAATTGAGCACGGTATGAATGCCGGGCTTTTCCAGTTCCTGGTACTGGTAAGGTGGCGTTGTGAAGTGCGCGCTGATCTCGCTGCTGCCCGACAGCAACGCCACCAGGGCATCCGGGTGCGACAGCGTGACGGTCAGCGCATCGAGCTTGTTGTGGTTGCCTTCACCGAACAGCTTTTCGGCAGCCATCTGCAGGGTTACGGACTGGATCGAGACTTTCACGGCCGGCAGGGCAATCTTGTCCTTGTCGGTGAAATCCTTGATCGATCGGACGTTCGGGTTGCGCGTGTTGAGATACATCGGCATCGAGTTCATTGCCGTCACCAGCTTGACCTCGGACGGAGTGCCACGCGTCTTGGCCCAAAGTGTCGTCGCCGGCGCGACGCCGGCAGCGGCGAAATCGAGGCTGCCGGAGAGCAAGGCGTCATTCATCACATTGCCGCCAGCGAACTTCGACCACGTGACCTTGATCTCGCCGAGACCCCTGGCTGCGGCGTGCTTCTCCAGCAACCTGTTCTGCTCGATCTGCATCAGCGGCAGATAACTGATGCCATATTGCTGGGCAAGGCGGACTTCGGTGGTTTCGGCCTGCGCCGTGAACAGCGTGCCGAGCAGGACGATCGCTGCCAGCACACGGGAGGACAGTTGCTCTCCCGCATTCGCGGGCGAGGGGGAGATTCGTGAGTCGCTGGCGCGACTTTCACAGTAATTCGATTGGACACGGTCGTTCCTGGGGCAAGCCGCGCCATCTGGGCAGGTCGGTTTGCCCGAATCCGGACAACTTGGCGACGTTACGCTGACAACTCGGCGTACGAGAACCGTTAGGCTAGCCTCGATGACTCACCATCGACAACTGAGATGACCTTCAACACTGACTCCAAATACCCGACCCGACGCGCCTACGTGGTGAAGGTGCGCGGCGATGCAAAGCCCGATGCGCTCGCCGGCCGTATCGAGAACCTCGTTACCGGACGGCAATGTGAATTTGCGTCCGGTCGCGAGTTGCTCGAGTGCGTTGCTAGCGACCTCGACGCGACCCTCCACGAGCGGCCGTTCAATGCGGAATGCGAGTGATCGATACCGTTCAGCGTCGGCAAGGCTGCAAACGGAGCAGATTGAGGCGTATGTCGTCGAGCAGCTCAGGAATCGCTTCGGCGATTTGCTGGGAAAGTGGCCGCCCGCGTGAATGAGCGAACGCATGGATAGTGCAATCGTCAGCGCAATGGCAGGCGTGCTCGGCTCGCTTGTTGGCGGCTCGGCTGCCGTTGCGACCGCCTGGGTTACCCAGAAGACGGTCAGCCAGCGCGAGCTGATTCAGGGGGATATGCGCATGCGTGAGACGCTATACGGCGAATTCATCGCCGAATGCGCGAAGCTTCTCATCGACGCGTTCGTCCACACGCTCGACGATCCGGAGAAGCTGCTCCCACTCTACGCACTCACGAATCGCATTCGCCTCACCGCCTCGCAGCCGGTGCTCGCCGAAGCCGAACGTCTGTTGAGCCACATCACCGACCAGTACTTCTCGCGCAACCTGACGGTACAGGAGATGGGCCAACTTGCCCGCTCCGTAGGCGCCGACCCGTTGAAGGCGTTCGGCGAAGCCTGTCGCGCGGAGCTCAAGTTGATACGCGCCCGCCTGTGAATCCGCGTCGCACCTTCCGACGAAATCCCGACAGAACGTCGACGCTTCGCTGACGACTCGCGGCAACCATTCCCTTACGCTCACTGCCATGTCGAACCCAGCCAACCCCAGTATCCCATTCCGCCATTTGCGTGTACTCGCCGCGTCGCTCGCCCTCGCCCTGGCGGGGTGTGCCGCACCCGTGCTGAAGGCCTCGCTCGATGTGCCGGACCAATTCGCGGCAGCGACGGTCGCCGCAGACGAGCCCGAGGTGGCGTGGTGGGAAAGCTTCAAGGATCCCGTTCTTGCCGACCTCATCCGCCGCGCCGCACAGCAAAACCGCGACGTCAAGATCTCGGCCGAGCGGCTACGCGCCGCGCGCGCCGGAGAGACGATCAGCCGTTCGTGGCTGTTTCCGGCCGTTGGCGTCGGCGGCGATGCCTTCGATCACAAAACGAACTACGACTCGGCTCTCAAGAGCGTCGTTCCGGAAGCGGCGAATACGAAGGCGGCGCAGATCGGCGTCGGCGTGACGTGGGAAGTCGACCTTTTCGGTCGCCTGCGCGCGGGTGCCGCTGCGGCCGCGGCCGACACGCTGGCCGTCGAAAACGGCGCGCGAGGCGTGCGTCTGTTGGTGTTGAGTGACGTCGCCAGCAATTACTTCAAGCTCACCGGCGCGTTGCGCCAGCTCGAAACGGTGCGTGCAATATCGGCCGCGCAAGACGAAACGTTGCGCCTCGTAGCGGCGCGCCATCGGGTCGGTCTCGCGACGCCGTTCGACGTCGAACGCGCGCAGACGGAAGCCTGGCGGGCACGCGCAGCCATCCCGCCGCTGGAAACACTTGCCGCCGTCTCGCGGCATCGCCTCGCCGTGCTCATTGGCGGTCAGGCGTTCAATGCCGCGAGCATCAAGCCGTCGACCGTCGAAGCCACCGTTCCGCCGGCGCGTCCCGGCCAACCCGCCGCGCTGCTGCAACGCAGGCCGGACCTGCTCGCTGCGAGCGCGCAGATCGACGCCGCCAACGCGCGCCGGCAGCAGGCGATGGCGGAGTGGTTTCCGCGGCTTGTTCTCGGCGCCGTGTTTGGTCGCGAGACCATCAATCTCAATGGCGACAGTCTTGGCCCGGCGCGCTTCACCAACGTCGCGGCGATGTTGGCGATGCCGATCTTCAACGCCGGACGCACGCCAGCGATCAACGACATCGCCGAGAGTGGACAACGCGAAGCCGTCCTGCGCTACGAGGACGCGATCGCGCGCGCCTTGGAAGACGTCGAGAACACGCTGGTGGCGCTCGCCGATGAAAGGCAACGCGCGCAGGCGCTCAACAGCGCTGCGGCATCGGCCGACGCGGCGCTCGGTCGTGCGCAATCGCTGTACGACCGCGGCCAGATCGACCTCTTGCCACTCCTCGACGCGCAACGCGCGCGATTGGCGGTGCGCGTCGGAGCCAACGACGCCAACACGCAGTTGCTGCTCGACAGCGTGCAACTGTACAAGGCGCTCGGCGGTGGCTGGCAGGCGTTCGAGCCTGTCACCGACCCCGCGGCAGCCGCCAACCCGAATTCGCCTACATCATCAAACTCCGTCGCTCAATACGAGGATCCGTCGTGAATCCGTCTCCCACCCCCGCATTAGTCGTCGTCGCGGTGATCGCCGTCGCCGGCCTGTCCGCGTGTACATCGAAGCCCCCCGCTGAAGCCCTGCGCGCCGTGCGCACCGCCGAGATCCGCTACGACAAGACGCAGGAAACGAACCGCTACGTCGGCACGGTGCAGTCGCGCCACGAAGTCAACGAGGCATTTCGCGTTGGCGGCAAGGTCGTGCAGCGCAAGGTCGATGTCGGCCAGAAAGTGCGCGAGGGGGATGTGCTGGCGGTGCTCGACGACACCGATTACCGGCTGGCGGAGGGTGCGGCGCGGCAGCAGCTCGTCGCCGTCACGACGCAGGCGCGGCAAGCGGAATCGGATCGGCGGCGGCTCGACGCGTTGAAGAGCGACGGTTCGGTGAGCGTGTCCGACGACGAGAAGGCGCAGACCGGTGCGACGACGACTTCCGCCGCGGCGGAGGCCGAGGCGAGGAAGCTCGAGCTGGCCCGCAACCGGCTGAGGTACACGGTGCTGCGCGCGTCGCAGAGCGGTGTCGTCACCGCCGTGCGCTTCGAGGTCGGACAGGTGGTGGCCGAAGGGCAACCGATCGTCTCGATCGCCAACGAAGGCGAACCCGAGATCGTGGCCGACGTGCCCGAGGATCACCTCGCCGTATTCAAGACGTCGCGTTACCAGGCGTGGCTGGCAAGCGCGCCCGAGCAAACGTTCGAGGTCGCGCTGCGCGAACTGTCGCCGCAGGCAGCGGCGCAAACGCGAACCTTTCGCGCCCGCCTGAAGCCGGTCACGCCGCGGCCGCTGCCGCTGGGTGCAACCGCCACGCTCGTCGTCGAACGGCAGGTCGGCGAAGCGCCGGTAGCCGTAATCCCGGCCTCGGCGATCACCCAGAACAAAGGCCAGCCAGCGGTCTGGGTCGTTCGTCGTGCGGGTACCGATCCGGTCGCCACCGTCGATCTGATCAACGTCTCGGTGCACGGGTATCGCAACGAGGAGGCGCTCGTGTCGGGCCCGCCGGCCGGTGAGCTCGTTGTCACCGCCGGCGTGCAAAAGATGGCGCCGGCCTTGCGGGTCGCGCTGCTGGGCACGACGCGCGGCGAAGCTGACGCCAAGCGGGCCGTGCGATGAAATCCTTCAACCTTACCGAATGGGCTCTGCACCACCGCGCCGTGGTGCTCTTCTTGATCCTGGTGATCGCCATCGGCGGCGTGCTGTCCTTCACCAAGCTCGGCCAGCTCGAAGACCCGAACTTTTCGGTGCCGTCGATGACGGCGATGGTGATCTGGCCCGGCGCGACGGCACAGCAGGTCCAGGACGAGCTGCTCAACCGGATGGAGAAGAAGTTCGAGCAGCTCGACCACTTCGAGAAGGTCAAGACCTACGCACGCCAGGGCTACGGCGCCATGCTGATCACGGTGGTCGGCGGCACCTCGCCCGCGGAACAGCAGGAGGCGTGGTACCAGGCGCGCAAGAAGTTCAGCGACATCAAGCTCGAGCTGCCCGAAGGCGTCATCGGCCCGTTCTTCAACGACGAATTCGGCGACGTGACCGGGCTGCTGTATGCCGTCAAGGGCGACGGCGTCAGCTTAGCGGAGCTTTCCGACGTATCCGAGGACATCAAACGCCGCCTGCTGAAGGTGCCGATGGTGAAGAAGATCGACATCTACGGCAAGCAGGCGAAAAAGGTCTACGTCGAGTTCTCGCACCAGCGGCTGGCCGCCCTCGGCATCACGCCGCTGGCCATCGCGGAGAGCCTCAGGAGCCAGAACAGCGTGCTCTCGAGCGGCTCGATCGACACCAACGGCGACCGGGTGCTCGTTCGCGTCAGCGGGCAGTTCGCCAATCTGGACGATATCCGCAACGTGCCGATCGCCGCCGGCGGCCGGCTGATCAAGCTCGGCGATTTCACGACGATCACTCGCGGCTACGAAGATCCGCCGACCTACACGGTGCGCCACAACGGGCAGCAGGTCCTGATGCTCGGCATCACGATGACCGGCGACGGCAACATCGTCGACCTCGGCAAGGCGATCGCGGGCGCGGTCGCCAAGCTGCAGACCGAACTGCCCTACGGCATCGAGCTCGAGCGCATTGCCGATCAGCCGACCGTCGTCACCGATTCCATCTGGGAATTCGAACGCGCGCTGCTGGAAGCGCTCGCCATCGTGCTGGCGGTCTGCCTGGTCAGCCTCGGCTGGCGCACCGGCATCGTGGTCGGCCTGGCGGTGCCGATCGTGCTCGGCGTGGTCGGCGTGGTCGCGCTGGTGATGCTGGCGATGGGCTGGAACCTGGAGCGCATCTCGCTCGGCTCGCTCATCATCGCGCTCGGCCTGCTGGTCGACGACGGCATCATCGCCGTCGAGATGATGGTGGTGAAGATGGAGGAAGGGTGGGATCGCCTCAAGGCCGCCGCCTTCTCCTACAAGGCGACGGCTATGCCCCGGCTGACCGGCGCGCTGGTCACCACCGCGGCCTTCATGCCGGTCGGCTTCTCCCAGTCGACCACCGGCGAATACGCGGGCGGCATCTTCTGGATCGTCGGCATTGCGGTGCTGTTCTCGTGGGTCGTTTCCGGGATTATCACGCCCTACCTCGCCGTCAACATGCTGCCCAAGGACTTCGGCACGCATCACCACGGCGCTGACCCGTACGACACGCCCTCTTATCGCAAGCTACGCAGGTGGATCGACGTCGCCGTCGAGCGGCGCTGGTGGGTCATCGGCGCGACCGTCGCCGCCCTCGCGCTCGCCGTCTACGGCGCACGCTTCGTGCCGCAGCAATTCTTCCCCAACAGCTCGCGGCCGGAACTGGTCGTCGAGCTGCGCCTGAAGGAAGGCGCTTCGTTCGCCGCGACGACCGAGCAGGTCAAGAAAATGGAGTCGATCCTCGCCAAGGATGAAGACGTCCGCTTCTTCAGCGCCTACACGGGCGCCGGTCAGCCGCGCTTCTATCTCTCGCTCGACCCGGAGCTGCCGAACCCGGGCTACGCAGCCTTCGTGGTGATGACCAAGGACACGGAAGCCCGAGAGCGGGTGCGCTCGCGCCTGATGGCGAGCGTCAACGAGGCGTTCCCTGAGGTTTGGGTCCGCGTCACGCGCCTTGAGCTCGGCCCGCCGGTCGGCTTCCCGGTCCAGTTCCGTGTCGTCGGTCCGGATACGCAGAAGGTTCGTTCGATCGCGCGTGAGGTCGAAGCGGCGGTCGCTTCGAGTCCCAAGGTGCGCGATGTGCAGCTCGACTGGAACGATCCGGTGCGCGCGCTGAGAGTCGACCTCGACCAGGACAAGGCGCGTGCGCTCGGCCTGGCGCCGGCCGACGTCGCCTTCGTGACCCAGACCGTAATGAACGGCGCAACGATGTCGCACCTGCGCGAGCACGAAGACTTGATCGACATCGTCGCCCGTGCGGTTCCGTCCGAGCGTCTCGACGTCGACACGCTGAAAGACGTCAATCTCTATACCCGTGAGGGGACTGTCGTGCCGCTGTCGCAAGTCGCGCGCGTGCGCTACGAGCTCGAAGAGCCAGTCCTGTGGCGGCGCAACCGCGACATGGCGATCACCGTGCGCGCGGACGTCAAGGATGGCGAGCAGGGCGTGTCGGTGACTCAGGAGATCCGGCCGCTGCTGAAGGACATCGAAGCGAAGCTGCCGTTCGGCTATCGCATCGATGTCGGCGGTGCGGTCGAGGAAAGCGACAAGGCCAACCGCGCGCTGGCGGCCGTGGCCCCGGTGATGCTGGTCACGATCCTCACCATCCTGATGCTGCAGCTTCAGAGCTTCTCCCTCATGTTCATGGTGTTGCTGACGGCGCCACTCGGACTGATCGGGGTGGTCGCCGCGCTGCTGCTGTTCCAGGCGCCGCTCGGCTTCGTCGCGATCCTCGGCATCACCGCCTTGAGCGGAATGATCATGCGCAACTCCGTGATCCTGGTCGACCAGGTGCAAGCGGAGATGGCCGAGGGCCGCGATCCCTGGAACGCCGTGCTGGAAGCCGCCGTGCATCGGACCCGCCCGGTCGCGCTCGCGGCCATGGCCACCGCACTGGCCATGATTCCCCTCACGCCGAGCATCTTCTGGGGCCCGATGGCCATCGCGATGATGGGTGGCCTCATCGTCGCCACGATCCTGACGATCTTGTTCGTGCCGGCGCTTTACGCGGCGTGGTTCAGGGTCGAGCGGGCTTCTGTTCCGAATCCTCCGATGCCGTCGGCGGCCGCCACCCCGGCATGAGGCACCGATGAACGATTGTGGAGCCCGAGGATCGCCTGCGGCTGATCCTCGGTCGCGACTCGGTATTCCTGCGGCGCGCGCTGCTCGCCGGGCAGCGCGGCCGAGCCTTCGACCGGCCAAGGATCGCCTGCGGGGCCCTTCCTTCGTACTCGTGGCGCTGCTGATTACCTTCGGCCTCGCGGGCTGCGCCACGCGTCCGGTCAATCCGCGGATCGAGCACTTCGATCCTGCGACGATGTACACGTTCCAGCGGCCTTCGGAGAACCAGGAGGATCGCCGGCATTTCGTCTTGCTTGCTTTTTCGGGCGGAGGCATGCGTGCGGCTGCATTCTCCTACGGCGTGCTGGAGACCCTGCGCGACATCGAGATCACCACCCCGAGCGGCCGCAAGGTCCGGGCTCTCGACGAAGTCGAGGTGATTACCGGCGTATCGGGCGGAAGCTTCACTGCGCTTGCCTACGGGCTCTACGGCGACAAGCTCTTCGACGATTACGAGAGGCGGTTTCTCAGGCGGGACGTGCAGGGCCAGCTGATCGCCCGCGTGCTGAATCCTTTTAACTGGGGCGCACTTGTTTCAACGGGGTGGGGCCGATCGGAGCTGGCCGCGGATCTCTACGACGAAGTGTTGTTCAACGGCGCGACCTACGCCGACCTGAAGCGTGACGGTCCGCAAATTGTCGTGAGCGCCACTGACCTGTCTGAGGGCACACGCATCGACTTCAACAAACCGACATTCGATATGTTGTGCACGGACTTGGGAGGTTTCCGCCTCGCCCGCGCGGCCGCGGCTTCCTCCGCCGTTCCGGTGGTCCTGTCGGCCATCACCATCGATAACCACGGCGGGACCTGCGATTACCGTCCCCCTGCGTGGACCAGGCTATTGCTCGACAATCCCGATCCTCCGCGACCCGCCGTACGCTCGATCAAACACTTGAATGAATTGCGAGCCTACAGCGACCAGTCGAGGCGACCCTACCTTCATCTTGTGGACGGCGGTATCTCCGACAATATCGGTTCTCGGGGTGTCCTGGATGTCCTATCGACGTTCGCCTCGCTCCACGCATTAGGCATGCCGACGCCGTTTGATCGCTTGCGCGAGGTCTTCGTTTTCGTTGTCAACTCGCTGGCAACTCCTCCCAACGACTGGAGCTTGCACGAAAACCCACCCGGCATGGTCGAGCTGCTCATTCAGACCGCTGGCGCACCGATCGATCGCTACTCGTATGACACCGTCGAGACGTTGAAGGATATGCAGGCCGGGTGGCAGGTATTACGGGTGGTGCGCACGGACATGAAGCCGATAGCGGAGGGAAATCCGAAGCTCGATTTCATCCTGCGGGCGCCGGACATCAACATCCACGTGATCGACGTGTCATTCGCCGTCCTGAAGGACTCGGCGGAGCGCGATTATCTGCACCGTTTGCCCACTTCGCTCGTTCTGCGAAGCGAAGCCGTTGATCGGCTTCGGGCCGCGGCGAGGACGGCAATCCTCGAATCGCCCGCCATTCGGGAGCTGATGAAGCAGGACATCGCGCGCATGGTCGGTAGTGGGCCGACATCGGCGGGCGCCGCGCAGATGGAGGTCGCGCCCGCGCGGGTGCCCGTGGACTAGCTGCACTGGTTCCTCCGACCCGCCACCCCACTGATGCATCGAGGCATCGTTGTCACGCGCTCTGGCTCACTTGGGAGTTGGAGTCGGTGACATCGGCCACAGCGAGATCGCGAACACGCTGCTCCCACAGTTCCCTTGCGAGGGTGAGCACCACCGGACTCCGTAGTCATGCAAAACTGGCCGTTTCGCGGCGGCCGTCCGGGCTGTATACGTTCGGGCGCGCAAGCTCACTGCGTGTTCGCAGGGGGTAGTGCCTCGGCGCCATCGAAAGCATGCTAAACGCCGCGCTGGTCGAAGTCATAAGCAGAGTGTCGGCATTGCGTCCCGATTTGGCTCGCCGGCAGGGGCCCGGACGCGGCGATGGCAGCGGTGCCGGCACGCCATGCGTGCCGAGCGTCTCGTCTGTGGCATCGGCACGGGCATTCGCCACCGAGTTCCCACGTATCGCAGACGTTTCGCTGACCACTCGGTGATTGGATGTGAGTACGCTACCCTCAGCATCACAAGAGTTCATTTGAATGGAGAAACGACCATGAACGCAACCTCAAATCCAACATCCTTGACCACCCCGACCGATGATCGAAGAGCGATTACGCCAAGCGCATCAAATGGGCCGAGCGCGCCTTCACCGAGCCAAGAGGCGCTTGAGCCAGCCGCCGCATCGCGTCAGGCAGGCGCGCTCGGCGCCCGACCCGGTCGGCGCATCGGCGACCGCGCCCTGTACGAGTCCGAATGGCTGGAAAGCGCGGATCGCATGACCAACGCCGCTATCGCCCACGCCACCGGTGGCATCTCGCCTACCTCCGTCGCGATGGACCTTTTCGGCTGGATGGCGCATCTGGCCAGTTCCCCCGGCAAGCAGTTCGAGCTCGGCCAGAAAGCCGTGCGGAAGGCGCTGCGTCTGGGGCGCTACGCCGCGACGTGTGCGGCCGACCCCGGCGCCGCGCCTTGCATCGAGCCACTGGCGCAAGACCATCGATTCGAGCATGAGGCCTGGCAGCGCTTTCCGTACAACGTCATCTATCAGGCCTTCCTTCTGGATCAGCAGTGGTGGCACAACGCCACGACCGGCGTCCGCGGAGTTTCCAAACACAACGAAGAGGCGGTCTCGTTCATCACGCGCCAAGTGCTCGACATGTTCTCGCCCTCAAACATTCCGTTCTTCAATCCCGAAATCGTGCAAACCACCCTCGCCGAGGGAGGCGCCAACCTGCTGCGCGGCGCGCAGAACTTCGCCGAGGACTTGCGGCGAGGTATCCGCGGCGAGCCGCCGGCCGGCACCGAGACATTCCAAGTCGGCAAGAATCTCGCCGTCACTCCCGGCAAGGTCGTCTACCGCAACCGCCTGATGGAGCTGATCCAGTACACGCCCACCACGGCGAGCGTTCAGCACGAACCGGTGCTGATGCAGTCGGCGTGGATGATGAAGTACTACATCCTGGACCTGTCGCCGCACAACTCACTGGTCAAATACCTCGTCGATCGCGGCCATACGGTGTTCATGATTTCGTGGCTCAACCCTGGGCCCGAGGACCGCGATCTGGGCCTGGAGGATTACCGCAAGCTTGGCACCATGGCGGCGATCGATGCCATTTCCGACATTCTGCCGGACCGCAAGATCCACGCCGTCGGTTACTGCCTGGGCGGCATTCTGCTGACCATCGCCGCGGCCGTCATGGCGCGCGACGGTGACGACCGTCTGGCCAGCGTCACCCTGTTCACCACCATGACCGACTTCACCGAGGTCGGCGAAATCAATGTCTTCATGGACGCCGGCGAGGTCACCATGCTCGAGGACATAATGTGGCAGAAGGGCTATCTCGATCACAAGCAGATCTCCGGCGGTTTTCAGTTGCTCAAGTCTGCCGACCTGATCTGGTCGAAGATGGTACGCGAGTACTACCTGGGAAATCGTGAACCGATGTTCGACCTAATGGCGTGGAACGCGGACGGCACACGCATGCCCTACCGCCAGCACTCCGAGGTTCTGCGCCGACTCTACGTCGATAACGAATTGTTCGAGGGCAAGTACATGGTCGGCGGGCGCGCCATCTCGATCAGCAACATCCACTGCCCGATTTTTGCCGTCGCCGCAGTGGCCGACCATGTCGCCCCCTGGCATTCGGTGTACAAGCTGCACCTGCAGAGCGACGCGACCGAACTCACCTTCGTGCTCACCAGCGGCGGCCATAACGTCGGCATCGTCAACGAGCCAGGCCGCCCGCGCCGCAAGTTTCAGATGGCCACCTGCAAGGAAGGCGAACGCTGCCTCGATGCCGAGACCTGGAAGGCGCAGACGCCGGTCACGCAAGGCTCGTGGTGGCCAGCCTGGGACCAGTGGCTGACGCAGCATTCGAGCGGCGGCGTTACGCCGCCGCTCATGGGCGCCCCGGACAAGGGCTATGAGCCGTTATGCGACGCGCCCGGGACCTACGTGTACCAGAAGTGACAGAACTGCCTGGGGAGATGGGCAACGGCATCGGAAAAGGCCGACGCGCTGAAGCCCTCGCCGAGACGTGCCGAATCTACGCTCCGTCGTATAGCGTACGGCCGTCCCGGCGCCGGAACCACGGTAGCCCATGATGAACTGCGATGAGAAGGAGTGACGGTCGTGACTGAAATGCTGGAGAACAGAACCTTCGATGAGATCAACGTCGGAGACGCGGCGAGCCTGACCTGGGCGCTGCAGGCAGAGAACCTTGAAACGTGGGCGGCCGTGACCGGAGACAGGAACCTGATGCGGGCATTCGACGTGGCGACCCGACAAGGCCCGGGCAGTGAAGCTACCGGCAACAGCATGTGGGTCGCGGGCTTGTTCGGAACGATTGTCGGCAACGAACTACCCGGTGTCGGCTCGGTGATCCGTTCGGTGAATCTAAGCTTGTGCGAACGGCCGCTGGCATTCGGAACCTCGGTAACCGCGACGGCCACGGTGACTTCGAAGGACGCGGCGCAGGGCACGGTGACACTGCAGTGTCGCTGCGTCGATGATCGAGGTACCGATTATGTCCAGGGCACCGTCGAGGTGGTCGCGCCCAGGCTAAAGATCAGGGAACCGCTCCGCGAGTTGCCTTCTGTTCAAGTTCGCCGGGAGGATCGCTTCCTTGAACTCCTGAGGCGCTGCGAGGGCATAGCGCCCGTCAATACGGCGGTGGTTCATCCGTGCAGTGACGATGCCCTGGTGGGGCCGATACAGGCCGCCGAGCGTGGCCTCATCAATCCGATTCTCATCGGGCCACCCGCGAAGATCCACTCGATCGCCGAGAAGGCGGGTCTCGACATCTCCGCCTACACCCTCGTCCCCGTGCAGCACAGTCACCAGGCCGCGGAGAGGGCGGTTGCCATGGTCAGGTCCGGAGAGGCTGAGCTGTTGATGAAAGGAAGCCTGCACACCGACGAGCTGTTGCACGAGGTGCTCATGCGCGACACGGGGATTCGCACGGAGCGACGGCTCAGTCACTGTTTCCTGCTGGCGGTGCCGACCTACGCCCGTCCCTTCATTCTCACGGATGCCGCCATAAACATCGCCCCGGATCTGATGGCGAAACGCGACATCTGCCGGAATGCCATCGATGTTGCGCATGCCATGGGAATCGCGCAACCGAAGGTCGCCATCCTGGCGGCGGTGGAGACCGTCAATCCGACAATGCAGGCGACGATCGATGCCGCAGCCCTGTGCAAGATGGCCGATCGCGGCCAGATCAAGGGCGCGATCGTAGACGGTCCGCTCGCCTTCGATAACGCCGCGGACGAGGGGGCCGCCCGCACCAAAGGCATCGTCTCAGCGGTGGCCGGCAAGGCCGACATCCTCGTCGTTCCGGACCTCGAGGCCGGCAACATGCTGGCCAAACAACTCACCTTCATGGCCAATGCCGAAGCGGCCGGCATCGTGGCAGGTGCCCGCGTACCGATCATCCTGACCAGCCGCGCCGATAGCGTGCAAACGCGCATGGCCTCGTGCGCCGTCGCAGCGCTGCTCGCCGACGCGAGGCGTAAGGGCATGGCTGGCCTGAAAGACGGAGACTAGATGCCATGACAAACGCCATCCTGGTTTTTAATGCGGGCTCTTCCAGCATCAAGTTTGCCGGCTATGCACAGACCGGGTCAGCGGAACTCGAGCTGCTGGGAAAGGGGCAGGTCGAAGGGCTTCGCACCGTGGCTCGCTTCGTCTGCGACAGTCCCGCCGGAGAACGGCTTGCCGAGCACAGGTGGTCGGGGCCGGTCAGTCATGCGCTGGCGCTGGATTACGTGATTCAGTGGATCGAAGCGAACGCGCCCAATATCAAGGTGACGGCGGCTGGCCACCGGGTGGTCTTCGGTGGCACGAGCTACACGGCGCCGACGCGCTTGTCCGATCAGGTCGTGGCCGAGCTCGACAGGCTGATTCCGTTCTTTCCGCTGCATCTGCCGCACAACCTGGCCGCCATCCGCGCTCTGGCGGAGCAGCATCCGACGCTGCCCCAGGTCGCGTGCTTCGACAACACGTTCCACCACACCTTGTTGCCCGTGGCCCAGTGGTTCGCCCTGCCACGCCGAATGTTCGAGCAAGGCATCCGCCGCTATGGCTTCCACGGTTTGTCCTACGAATACATCGCGACGAGGCTGCCGGAGTATGTGCCTGCCGGCTCACGTGTCGTGGTCGCCCATCTCGGGAGCGGCGCCAGCATGTGTGCGCTGCGCGATAGCCGGAGCATCGAGAGCACGCTCGGATTCAGCGGGCTCGATGGTCTTCCCATGGGAACGCGCCCAGGAGCGATAGATCCCGGCGTGCTGCTGTATTTGATGCAAACCCAGGGTATGGACGCCAAGGCGATCGAGAAGCTTCTCTACACCGAGTCCGGTTTGCTCGGTGTGTCGGGCATCAGCAATGACATGCGCGATCTTCTGACCAATGACGATCCCCGGGCCAGGGAGGCGATCGAGCTCTTCACCTATCACATCGCCAAGCAACTTGGAGCGCTCGCCGCGGTGCTCGAGGGATTGGATGCCATCGTATTCACTGCAGGCATCGGCGAGAAATCGCCGGAGATCCGCAAGCTGGTCTGCCAGCGTGCACGGTGGCTCGGGGTACGGCTGGACGAGGAGGCGAATGCAAGAGGTGGCCCGAGAATCAGCACTGCGGACAGTTCCGTGTCGGCTTGGGTCATCCCCACCGATGAGGAGCGAATGATCGCCATCCACACGCAGCGTACGCTCGCGACGCGTGGATAGGCTTGGGTTCCATGAGTTAATATTTTTGAGGAGAATGAGTGATGACACAACTGACTGCCACTGAACAGTTTTTTGAAGACCTCAAGGAGGATGTCAAAGGTTCTGCGGGCCCCCTTGAAGGCAAGAAGGCCTTGATCGTCGGCATCGCCAACGATCAGTCCATCGCCTATGGCTGCGCGCTCGCCTTCCGTGCCTTCGGCGCGGATATCGCGATGACCTATCTCAACGACAAGACCCAGAAGTACACACAGCCGCTGGCCGATCACCTCGGTGTCGGTCCGGCCCTGTATCTACCCTGCGACGTGCGCGTAGAGGGGCAACTGGAGGCTGTGTTCGAGGCCATCGGCAAGACCTGGGGGAAACTCGACATTGCCCTGCATTCCATCGCCTTCGCGCCGCGCGAGGATCTGCATGGCCGCGTTACCGATTGCTCGCGCGACGGTTTCCTGACCGCGATGGATGTCTCCTGCCACTCGTTCATCCGCATGGCTAAGCTGGCGGAGCCACTGATGAAGGACGGTGGAGCACTATTCACCATGAGCTATTACGGCGCGGAGAAGGTGGTCGAGCATTACAACGTGATGGGGCCCGTCAAGGCCGCGCTCGAGGCATCGGCACGGTACCTGGCGGACGAACTGGGACCGAAAGGAATTCGCGTCCATCCGATATCACCCGGCCCGATCCAGACCCGCGCCGCAACGGGAATCGATCGCTTCGACGAGTTGATGGAGACTGCCGCGCAACGCGCCCCCAGCCGCATGCTGGTCACAATCGAGGATGTAGGCATGGCGACGGCATTTCTCGCTTCGGATTTCGCGAAGCTCATTACCGGCGACACCATTCATGTCGACGGCGGTTACCATATCGTCGGCTGAGGGAAGAAGGGCCACGCAGCAACGCCGTGCTTCTCAACGGTCGCGAGAAGTGATCAAGCTCCGTAACACAACGGGTGTAACGATTCGCGCGACCCGCCCGGACGACAGGGAACGCTTGGTGAAGGCGTTTCGAGGGTTGGATCCCCGATCGATCTACCTGCGGTTCCTCTTTCACAAGAAAGTACAGTTCGAGGCAGATGTGCTCGCTGAGAACACGCCCATGCTGAACGTATTGCGCCACGGCGGTCTGTTTATGACCGAAAGTGAAGAGGATGACATCGTGCATGCGACGCTGTATCTCGCAAGGCTGGCATACCGAACTCGAGAGTGAACCTGGCCACGCGCTCCGCCGTGTAGGGCGCCTCAGACCCCTATTGCCCACCATACATCACCGCAGCAGCGCGAGTGGGTGATTGCAGAGCTGGACTAATGAACCAGGATCTCCTGATGGTGCTGGAGCGCGCGACGGTGCACTACCAGCCGATTATCGATCTCGATACCGGCGCTATTGCGGGTTTCGAAGCGTTGTTGCGGACCGTCGACGGCGACGGCAATGCGGGTTCGATCGACCCGGTCATCGAGCAGATCGAAAGCGATCCAGTGGTGCTCGATCGCCTGATGCGGCGGTTGCTAGGCATGATCAGTCGCGACGCGGTGCCACTGTGCGAACGCTACCCCGCTTTTTACGTCGGCGTGAACGTACCGCCGGCGATACTCGGCGCGAGAACGGCGCTCGGCGAGCCGGCGATGCGTGTCATGCTCGCTGAATTTGCCCTGGAACCCTATCTCGGCCGTCTTGTTTGCGAGATAACGGAGCGGCAGGCGCTCAGTGCGCAAGGGCGCGCCGCGCTCGAACTCGCGCGGCAGGTCGGGATCCGACTCGCGGTAGATGATGTCGGCACCGGGCACAGCGGCATTGCGCAAATGCTCGGCCTCACCATCGATGTCCTGAAGCTCGACCGCTCGCAGGTCGTGCTGCTGACCAAGGACGTGACAGCCGAGCGGCTAGTGCGGGACGAGGCGCTGACGCTGCTCGATCGCGTCGGCCTGGCCATGGACGAGGGCAAGGTCCTCGCACGCGCAACGCCGAGCGAATTCTTCGGCCGGCCCGAGCATCCGCGGCTGCGACAGTTCCTGTCGGACATCCGGACGCCATTCCCGGACGCGGCGTGAGCGTGGTGAATGACTAAGGGTCCGGCTGTTGCAGGAACCCCCGATCAGGAAAGCCATGACCGATTCCCTCCCTTACAGGGCGCATTCCGGCTTGCACGCCGGAATCGCTCGATGGGCACTTTCCATTGCGCTACAACCACAAGACCACAGGTTCGTTCAGAGAGAGCGGAATTCCTTCCCTACGAGATCGACTTTCGTGCCAAGCTGGCGGCGAACGGAAACGGACACTCGCTGTTCGATGGGCTGGAGCAGCGGTTGTATCAAATCTGCACGTGTTTGCCCGATAAACGACTGCCACTGAATGTCATTCGGAACCTCGATCGCCACTTTGACGCCCAGCTCGTGAATCTGATCGATGAGATCTTCGAGAGGTTGGGCCGATGCGAGAAGCAGGCGATCGAACTTGACGATGTCAGGTTGCAGCGCGCGCACCAGGGAAAGATCAATGGAACTTCGTCCAAAACCGCTGAGGGTGATGCCGTAGCCGCGTTGCCGGTAACTGACGACAGCCCGCGTGAAGTGATCCACGTTTTTCAATCCGTCGGCATCGAGTTCGAGCATGATCTGTTGGGGGGGAAGCCCGCAAGCGCGGAGAATCCCTTCGAACGCGAGGCCATGGTCGGTCGGCACGCTCATCACGTGGCGCCGGTTCACCTTGAGGAGAAGCGTGCTGCGAAGCGGGTGGGTGAGGTAGTTGAGGGTGTGCAGAGTTCGCACCAGACGATCGACGTAGACGAATTCCTGGTCATCCGCTGGAAGAACGAAGACAGCATCCGGGCTGACCGGGTTACCCGTACTCAGGCCATACACGCGCAAGGCCGCCGCATGTCCAAAAATGCCCTGGGAAGCGGTGGCGGTGATGGGAAGAAAAATTGATTCGAGGGCCAGATTGGCGACATGGACGAACGCACTTCCATCGCCCGAGACTCGAAACCTGGAAGCGAAACGTCCAGCAGGCAGCTGCTTGGTGTACTGGTTATTCAGATAACGAACGAGATCGGTCAGTGGCATCGGTCTTACTCCAGGAAATAATGTGGCAAGAGGATCTGGTGCGGGAAATGTCGGCGTGGAGCGAGATACACATGACAGCTACCTCCGGGGTAATTGATGGAGATCGGATGAAAAACTGTAGGACAACCGGCCATCCCGACAAACAATTTCTTTATCATTTATTTATCGGGCCGGAGTGATAAGTAAAGACATAAAACATCGTTTCCAAATGCTGGGGCACGGCCTATTCTGACAGATCAGGGGTAACCGTTTAGCCCCCTACGACATATACCAACTATGCTGCAGTGGTTGCAAGCGAGGGATGGTTTGGCTATGGTATCTCACCAGTGAGCGGGTAATCGTGTTCGTGAGGCAAGTGAGTGTACCTGAGCGACTTTGATCTTCAGCAGTGGGATGAGCAGAAGCTGATGGCGTTACCGGCGAAGCAGAAAGATGGCTTGCTGGTGAAGTTGCTGTGGGATTTGAAAGAGGCGCGGGAGCGGCTCAAGGCGAACTCCCAGACCAGTTCTCGGCCACCCCGCAGTGACCCTCCGTGGCACAGCACAAACTCTGGGGATGAGGATTCGGAAGCGGCCGGGGAGGCAGATGGTGCGGTTGATCCCGAAGCGCAGGGCAGCGGCAGCGCCGCGAACGCGGCGGCGAATGCAGAGCCGAACGGCGTCGGGGCACCGGCTGAGGGGAAGAAGCCTTTGAGTGCGACGGCCGGGAAGCCCAAGAAAGCCGGTCGGCGTCCGGGGGCAGCGGGCCATAGCCGGCAGGTGAGTTTGCCGGTGAGCGACACCGTGATCCACGCGCCGGAATTCTGCGCGGGCTGCGATGAGGCGCTGGATCCGGCCGGGTTCATCGCGTGCAACGGCTTGTATGTCCTGGATATCGAGGCCGAGCCGAGTGCGGGGCTACGTGGCTTACGGGTACGCCACGACAAGCATGTCTACGGTGAGATAAGCTGTGGCCACTGTGGGCATGTCAACCGCAGCGAACCCGGCCGCTGTCCCGCCGAACCCGGGTGGACCGTAGGACTGAGCGAATGGCATCTCGTCGGACCGCTGTTAGTGAGCCTGCTGGTGTGCCTATCGCACCGTATGCACCTGTCGCGGCGGCGGACGCAAGAATTTTTGCGGGACTGGCTGGGCATCGCGCTCTCCACCAGCACGATCAACCAGTGTATTCATGAAGCCGGTCGGGCGGTCGAGCCGATCGAAGCGCAGTGGGTGGAAGAACTGCAGCAGGAAGTGCTGGCCTATGCCGATGAAACGCCGTGGAAGGAATGGGGCCAGTTACTATGGCTGTGGGTGATCATCACGCCGACGATCTGCCTGTACTTCATTGGCTACCGCAGCAAGGAGATTCTGGCGAACGTCCTAGGCGAGGGGTTTGTCGGCTGGCTGATGAGCGATGGCTACTGCGTCTATCGCCGATTCCAGAAGCGGCTGCGCTGTTGGGCGCACCTGTTGCGCAAGGCCGAGGGACTCAAAGAAAGCCTGAGCACCGAGGCGCGGGCCTTTGGAGAGGCCACCCACGGCCTGCTCAGCGACCTGATCACTGCGATTTACCAAGCACGTGAAGGCCCTCCGGTCGATCTCACGCCTCGCTTCCGCGACCGCTTGGACGCCTTCCGTCGGCTATGCGAAGAGCACCGGGATTCGGCTCATGAGAAAACCCGTGCGCTGGCGCGCGAATTTCTCTACGACTGGGAGGCGGTCTGGATCGTCGTCGCCCATCCCTATCTGCCGTTCACCAACAACGAGGCCGAACGGGCCTTGCGGCACTGGGTCATCGCCCGGCTCATCAGCCAAGGCACCCGTACCGAGCAGGGTACCCGTGCCTTTGCCCTGTTGGCCAGTGTCATCGACACCTGCCGGCGTCGCCACATCTTGCCCTGGCCCTACCTGGCCAAGGTGGTCGCCGAGCGGCGTAAAGGCAACGCAGCGCCCCTGCTACCGGCTGCTGCCTGATTTTTGGTAGTGGTCGTCGGGGAGGCTAAACGGTTACGATCAGGGAGAGTCTCCCATGTGCGCAAATCGTCATTGGTGACGAGCTGGCGGACCTTGTCTACAGCGCTGTCGCGGATAAACAAATCACGACCGAACCAATAAGGTAGTAAGACAAAGATCGTTGCCGTTGGTGGTCTAAGCGCTAAATTGGACTTCCCTTGTTCATTCGGAGGTCAACCATGAGTTACTTTGTCGACAGCAGCAAGCTCAGCGGCTACGGGAGTCTTCTCTTCCAATGCCGGCGGCGGTTGGGAGTTCCCGCTGTTGTTGGTCGCCATCGCGGTGGTCCAAGGGCTGATCGGTGACGGTGCCTATTCGATCAGCCAGCTTGTCCGGCTTTTCGGTCGTCAGGAGGTGAGCCACGCCTGAGTCGGGCCAGGGCATGCGCAAAAAGGCCCCGAGGGTGCCTTGGGGCCTATTTCTTTGCCCGGGCTGGGCATCAGCGGTCTGGTTTGATGCGCAGCCTGCGTGGGCCTCGACTCGGGCATAAGCAAAGCAGGGAATCTTCGTTTGTCCCGCACCTGCTGCTGCCTACAATCGGTTTCCTTTGAGCAGGAGAAACCGCAATGGCAGCAAAGACCGAACGTATGACGCCGTCCGAGGCATTTGTCGAGACACTGGTGGCCAACGGAGTCAGGGACGTTTTCGGGATCGTCGGATCCGCGTACATGGATGCTCACGACCTGTTTCCCTTGGCCGGAATCCGCTTCATCTCGGTGGCCCACGAACAGAACGCCGCGCACATGGCCGACGGCTACGCCCGTGCCACTGGTCGGCACGGGGTGTGCATCGGCCAGAACGGGCCGGGGGTCACCAATTTCGTCACCGCCATCGCTGCTGCCTACTGGGCCCATTCGCCGGTGGTGGCAATCACCCCTGAAGCCGGCAGTCTGACGGCAGGACTCGGCGGTTTTCAGGAAACCGATCAGTTGCCGATCTTCTCGAAAATCACCCGCTGGCAGGCACAGGTCAATAGCCCGCAGCGTATCGCCGAACTGACCGGGCGTGCCTTCCACTACGCGCTGCATGAACGCGGGCCGACGCAGGTGAACATTCCCCGCGATCACTTCTACGGCGAGATCGAAACGGTGATTCCGCAACCCTTTGCCGTAAATCGCGGCGCCGGCGATCGTGATGCCATCGCGACCGCGGCGCGCCTGCTCGCCGACGCCAGCTTCCCGGTGATCATCGCCGGCGGCGGCGTCGCCATCGCCGATGGCGTTGGCGAACTGCAACGACTGGCCCAGCATCTTTCTGCGGCGGTCGTCAACTCCTACCTGCACAACGACACCTTCCCCAGCAGCCATGAACTGGCTGCCGGCCCACTCGGCTACCAGGGTTCGCAGGCGGCGATGAAACTGCTGGCCCGGGCGGATGTGGTGCTCGCCCTGGGCACCCGCCTCGGTCCCTTCGGCACCCTGCCCCAGTACGGCCTCGACTACTGGCCGCAGGGCGCAAAGATCATCCAGGTGGATATTGATCTGCGGGCTCTCGGTCTGGTCAAACCGGTCGAGATCGCCATCAATGGCGATGCCAGGGCGGCGGCGGCGGCGATTGCCGAAGAATTGCGCCGCCTGCAGGGCGAGCGACCGCGGAACGGGGAGCGGATTGCCATGATTGCCGCCGAAAAAGCGGCCTGGGCCGAGACTCTGGTACGCCAGGCGGGTGCCAATCAAACCGGCCGCGTCGATCCCAGGCGCGCGCTGACGGCCCTGGCCAGGGCGCGTCCGGCGAACGCCATGGTCGCTACCGACATAGGCAACGTCTGCTCTATCGCCAACAGCTATCTCGAGTTCGAGGAAGCCAATTCCTTCTTCGCCGCCATGGCCTTCGGCAACTGTGGCTACGCGTATCCGACGGCACTCGGAGCCAAGGTCGGGCGGCCGGATCGCCCTTCCATCGCCTATGTCGGCGACGGCGCCTGGGGCATGAGCCTGGCCGAGGTGATGACGGCCGTACGCGAGAAAATTCCGGTGGTGGCGGTGGTTTTCGACAACGGCCAATGGGGTGCCGAAAAGCGCAATCAGATCGATTACTTCGACAGTCGTTTTCTGGGTACCGAACTGGACAACCCGGATTTTGCCGAGGTTGCGCGCGCCATGGGCGCGCAGGGCCTCACCGTCGAGCACGAGGACCAGGTCGGTGATGCCCTGCTGGCGGCGATTGCCTCTAACCAGCCGATGGTGATCAACCTTCGCCTGACCCAGGCCCTCGGCGACCCTTTCCGACGTGACGCCTTCAAGCCCCCGCGGCGACTGTTGGCCAAGTACGCTGCGTACAGCGCCAGGAATTGAGATGAGTCCTTCCTGGCCCGCCGTGGGCCCGTCCCTTGTCAGGAAAACAGGGGCAGGCAGTTTGTGCTTTGTGAGAGTCATCACCCATGAACATCAGGCAATTGCAGTCCTACTTCGAGCAGTGGAACGAGCTCCGCGACACTCGCCCGTGTGCTCTGCAGTTTGACGATGGTGGCGCCTACGGACACTTCGGTGATCTGCGCTTGTACAGCGTCTTTCAACCGATCGTTTCGCGACTCGATGGACACACGGCAGCCCACGAGGCACTGCTGCGCGCGCGTAGCTCAAGGAACGTCGCCATCACTCCAACGGCGGCGTTTGCACTGCCCAAAACACCAGCGGCCGTGGTCCACCTGGATCGCCTCTGCCGAATGGTGCACGCGGTGAACTTCTTTCTTCTGGGTGAGCAACGCGGCAACCTGTTTCTCAATGTCGATTTCCGCCATGTGCTGAGCGTCGAATCAGGCGATCACGGGCGCACCATGGAGATGCTGCTTGGTTATTGCGGCTTGACCCCGACGCAGGTCGTCCTGGAGGTCATCGAATCGCATATCGACAACCTTGCGTTGCTTGAACAAGCGATCCTTGCGTACCGCCGGCGTGGTTTTCGTGTCGCCATCGACGACTTTGGCGCGCAGGACTCCAACTTCGACCGGCTGTGGCGGCTGACCCCCGACGTCGTCAAGATCGATCGCACGCTGGTCGTCGAGGCGACGAGAAACTCAAGGGCACGGCGCATCCTGCCGAAGATCGTGGACATCATTCACGAGCTCGGTGCTAACGTCGTTTGCGAAGGCATCGAAACATGTTTGCAGGACGAACTGGCTCGCGATTCGGGAGCCGACCTGCTACAGGGATTCCTCTATGGAAGACCGTCCTTCCAGGCACCAATCGATCGGAGAAGTGATGAATCATGCTGGCCCGTCCTTGGCGAGCATTCGGAATACCTCCCTGATTGACAACTCGTAGGTCATGCCTTCGGACGAACTCGACCTTGAACTGATCAGGTGAGCGGTTGAAGAACAGCGCCTGGCAGGCCGATTCTCACCCTTGTTCTATAAGCTTTCCCGGCGACTTCTGATATTTATTGCAGAAATAAATGGTTCGCCGACGACAGGCCGGTCCCTAGACTCTATCGGGCAGGCATTTTCCGATCCTTCCACAGTCCCTATAGGAGTATTCCCATGGCCAAATCCGAAAACCCCGTTCCCGGCTACAAACACCTGCTCATCGAACCGTACACTCCCAGCCTCGGTGCGGTGGTGCACGACTTTAATCTTGCAGAGATCGAAAATGCCGGCGCGCGCGACGAATTGCGCAAGGCACTGGCCGAGTTCCAGGTTCTCTTCTTCCGCAAGCAGAGACTGAGCCCGGCCGAGCAGGTGGCCGTCGCCCGCGTCTTCGGCGATCCTGACAAAGCCAAGGCCTTTTTCCCGCGGCATGAAACACAGAAATTTATCGAGGTGCTCGAAACCAGACCAGGCGTCACTCGCTATGGCACCGATCAGTGGCACGCCGATATCACCTTTGTCGCCAATCCGCCGACGGGTACGGTTCTCTACTCCCATATTGTTCCCGAGTCTGGTGGCGATACCGTCTGGGCCAGTGCGACTGCGGTCTATGATTCGCTGCCGCGTTCGCTGCAGGCCTATCTCGAAGAACTGGAAGCGATTCACAGCTTCGAGCACAGTGGCTGGCCGCAATATTTTGCCGCACTGCCCGATGGTGAAGCGTTTTATCGGAAGGCGAGGAGCGAACATCTGCCGGTGGTGCACCCCGTAGTTCGTACGCATCCGCTGACCGGCAGGAAGCTCGTCTATGTCAACCCGAATTTCACGGATCGTATCAGGGGCCTTCCGCGCCAAGAAAGCGACGCCCTGCTGACGCTGCTCTTCGCACGCTTCCAGCGCCCGGAATTCCAGGCGCGATTGCGTTGGCAAAAGAACACCCTGGCCGTCTGGGACAACCGTGCCACCGTCCACTACGCGGTCAGCGACTACGGTGACCAGCACCGCCTGCTGCACCGGGTGACCTTTGGCGAAGAGCAGGCTTTCTGATCAGGCGTCACTGCACCTCCACACCTCTGTGATCAAGCTGCTGGAAAGGGCCGGCCTCAAGTTCGGCGACATCGAGGTAGTCTACCTGCCACCGGCAGACGCTCGTGCAGCCTTCGAAAGTGGCCGTGTCGATGCCTGGTCGATCTGGGATCCCTTCCTGGCAGCGAGCGAGAAGCAATTGGGTGCACGCGTGCTGGCCGACGGCAGGGGTGTTGTCGCCAATCACCAGTTTTATCTCGCGGCACGTTCGTTCGCCGAAAGATACCCGGAGGTGCTGCACGTCCTGATCGAGGAGATCGACCGGATCGACCAGTGGGGTAGGCTCAATCCGAAGGAAGTAGCAAGGTTTCTCGCTCCGCAAATCGGTATCGATCTGCCGATTGTTGAACTTGCTGCCCAGCGCCTCAGCTACGGCGTCAAACCAGTAAGCGAGGAAGTTCTGGCGCAGCAACAGAAGATTGCTGACACCTTCTACGAATTGAAGCTAGTGCCCAAGCAGGTCCGAGTTTCCGATGCGGCATGGCAGGCTGGGAAGAAGAAATAGAGAAAGGGCAGCAGGAGTGCGATAGCTGCAATGGCATCGGCCCGCGTAAGCGGGCCGATGCCATTTTCGGTCGTTCGACCGAGACCGTATAGCGTGTCGTTGGCGATTTCCAGCGCCTCCGCTTCGTCCTTGAAAGTGGTCACCGCGAGCACCGGCCCGAAAATTTCCTCCTGGAAGATGCGCATCTTGTTGTGGCCCTTGAACAGCGTCGGTTGGACGTAGTAGCCGTCCTCCAGGTCACCGCCCAGGTGGGCACGCTCACCGCCGATCAGCAGTTCGGCGCCTTCCTGCCTGCCGAGATCGAGGTAGTAAAAGATGTTGGGCGACTTGCCGCCGAGTTCCAGTGTGGCCGGGATGAAGTTGTTGGCGGCGGCCTGGGCAATGACTCGGCCGGTGGTGGTCGAACCGGTAAAGGCGATCTTGGCGATGCGGCGGCTGGTGGCGAGCGGCAGGCCGGCTTCACGGCCGTAGCCATTGACGATATTGAGCACGCCGGGCGGCAGCAGGTCGGCGATCAGCCCGGCCAGGATCAGGATGCTGATCGGCGTCGACTCGGCCGGTTTGAGCACCACGCAGTTGCCGGCGCCGATGGCCGGGGCGAGCTTCCAGGCGGCCATCAGGATCGGGAAGTTCCACGGGATGATCTGGCCGACGACGCCGAGTGGTTCGTGGAAGTGGTAGGCGACGGTGTGCTCGTCGATCTCGCTGATCCCGCCCTCCTGCGCGCGCAGGCAGCCGGCGAAATAGCGGAAGTGGTCAATGGTGAGCGGGATGTCGGCATTCAGTGTTTCGCGCATCGGCTTGCCGTTATCCACCGTCTCGGCGTAGGCGAGGATTTCGAGTCGAGATTGGCGAATACTCTTCGTCGGTGCGCTTGCCGTTCAGGCGAGGAGTGCGACGGCCTTGATCTGCGCCTTCAGCGCCAGACCGGGCCGGATTTCCAGCCTTGCCGCCGAACGGCGGGTGATGCGGGCAAGCAGCGGCTCGCCGGCGACAAAGTGGCGAGAAGGGAGTTGGACTCAGTCGAGGAAACCGGTCGAAATCCAGGGCACGGCGGCGACCAGAATCAGACCGACAAGCAGCGCCAGCATGTAGCCGACGATGGGCTTCATGCCTTGATCAGGGCGGATGCGGCTGATCGCACAGGCTGCGTAGTAACCCACGCCGAAGGGCGGCGCGAACAACCCCATACCCATCGAGAGGATCACCACCATGGAGTAGTGCACGTCGTTGATACCCATCTGCCGCGCAATCAGGTCCCCGGATTCAGGGGTACACGCTGAACGTACTGAAGTCCCGCGCCGAGTTGCCGAAGATCCGGGGTTTCCAGGAGTGGTTGTTCGACGAACTGGAGAAATCTCCGGCGTTCTGATTGAGGGATCAGGCCGGCAGGACCAGCGCGAGATATAGAGGAATCCGCTGATTAAGATACCTGGGCATGCCTACCAATCAACACTAGCCCGTAGCTCATCCACTCGTTGTGTCGCTTAATCAGCGGTGGCCTCTATATCTCACTCCGTCAGCGACAACCCGATAGGTGCGCCGATGCCAACAGCGATAAAATCGACGCAGTTTCCCAGGCCAGTGAATCCCAATGACAACGACAGAAAGCCAGATTGAGCAGGATCTCATCGCCAAACTTGAAGCGCTGAAATACGCCTATCGACCGGAGATTTGTGATCGGGCATCGCTGGAAGCAAATTTCCGTGAAAAATTCCAGGCGCTGAACCGCGTTAGCCTGAGCGATAGCGAATTTGAACGGCTGAAGGACGATCTGGTGACGGCCGATGTCTTCGCCGCATCCCGGCGCTTGCGCGAGATCAACAGCTTCGAGCGCGACGATGGCACGCCGCTGTTCTACACACTGGTCAATATCAAGGACTGGTGCAAAAACACCTACGAGGTGGTGAACCAGCTACGCATCAACACCGACAACAGCCATCATCGCTACGACGTAGTGCTGCTGATCAACGGGGTGCCGGTCGTCCAGATCGAACTCAAGACCCTGGGCATCAACCCCCGCCGGGCGATGCAGCAAGTGGTTGAGTACAAGAACGACCCCGGCAACGGCTACACCAGAACGCTGATGTGCTTCATGCAGCTCTTCATCGTCAGCAATCAGTCAGATACCTGGTACTTCGCCAACAACAACGCCCGCCACTTCAGTTTCGACGCCGACGAGCGCTTTCTGCCGCTCTACCAGTTCGCCGACGAGAACAACCAGAAAATCACCCATATCTCCCCCTTCGCCGAGAAGTTCCTCGCCAAGTGCACGTTGGGGCAGATGATCAGCCGCTACATGGTGCTGGTGGCCAGCGAGCAAAAGCTCATGATCATGCGCCCGTACCAGATCTATGCGGTGCGCGCCATCGTCGATTGCATCCACCAGAACCGGGGCAATGGCTATGTCTGGCACACCACCGGCAGCGGCAAGACGCTCACCTCCTTCAAGGCATCGACGCTGCTCAAGGACAATCCGGACCTTGAGAAGTGCCTGTTCGTGGTGGACCGCAAGGACCTCGACCGCCAGACCCGTGAGGAATTCAACAAATTCCAGGCCGGCTGCGTCGAAGAAAACACCTACACCGAGACCCTGGTCCGGCGGCTGCTCTCCACTGACTACGCCGACAAGGTGATCGTCACCACCATCCAGAAGCTGGGCATTGCGCTCGACGGCACCCACAAGCGCAAATACAAAGAGCGCCTGGAGCCGCTGCGCAACAAGCGCGTGGTCTTCATCTTCGACGAATGCCACCGCTCCCAGTTTGGCGACAACCACAAGGCCATCAAAGACTTCTTCCCGAATGCGCAGCTCTTCGGCTTCACCGGCACGCCCATCTTTGGCGACAACGCCAGCAAAGTGAAGGTGCAAGACCAGCAGGCCACCGGCATCACCACGGAAGACGTCTTCCAGAAGCAATTGCACGCCTACACCATCACCCATGCCATTGAAGACCGCAATGTCCTTCAGTTCCATGTGGACTACTTCAAGGCCGACGGCAAGGACAAAGACAAGGCCACTGGCGAACTGAAGCAGCAAGCCGTGGTGGACACCATTTTAGCCAAGCACGACACCGCCACCGCCGGACGCAAGTTCAACGCCCTGCTGGCCTGCGCCAGCATCAACCACGCCATCGCCTACCACGAACTTTTCAAGGAAACCCAGGCCAGGCGCCTGGCGGCGAACCCGAGCTTTCGCCCGCTCAATATCGCCTGCGTATTCTCGCCACCGGCCGAAGGCGACAAGGACGTACAGCAGATTCAGGAAGACCTGCCGCAGGAGCAGGAGGACAACAAGGTCGAGCCGGACAAGAAAAAGGCCGCGCTCAAGGCCATCATCGCCGATTACAACGCCCGCTACGGTACCAACCACAACGTGGGCGAGTTCGATCGGTATTACCAGGATGTACAGAAGCGCATCAAGGACCAGCAATTCCCCAACCAGGACCTGCCCCACGCGCAAAAGGTGGATCTGGTCATCGTGGTGGACATGCTGCTCACCGGCTTCGATTCCAAGTACCTCAACACCCTGTACGTGGACAAGAACCTGAAGTACCACGGCCTGATCCAGGCCTTCTCGCGCACCAACCGCGTCCTGAACGACAGCAAGCCCTACGGCAACGTGCTCGACTTCCGCAGTCAGCAAGACGCCGTGGACGAAGCCATCGCCCTCTTCTCGGGCGAGCAGGGCGAGCGCGCCCGCGAAATCTGGCTGGTGGATGCCGCGCCGCAAGTCATCGCCCAATTCGACGAAGCCGTCACCAGGCTGGATCAGTTCATGGCCTCACAAGGCCTGGCGAACACCCCCGATCAGGTGGGCAACCTCAAGGGCGACGAGGCGCGCGCGGGGTTCATCCACCTCTTCAAGGACGTGCAGCGCCTCAAGACCAAGCTCGACCAGTACACCGATCTCACCGAAGCCGACCAGGCGAACATCGCCGCCGTCATGCCCGAAGACCAGCTCAAGGCCTTCCGCGGCGCGTATCTGGAAACCGCCAGGCGCCTCAAGGCCCTGCAGAACGCCGGCCAGCAAGACGACAGCAGCGCCGTGCAGCAGCTCGACTTCGAGTTCGTTCTCTTCGCTTGGCTTCCCACTTAAAGCGGGACAGTCATGCTACCGATAGAGTCTGAGGATGAAGGGAGCTGAGGAGATGGGAACTGGTTGCCGCATCTCCTGTATCATCAGTTTTATGACAAAAAAACTCTACGACTCAAGCCATACGGACAACCAGCCGCGTCATTTTTGCCGCACTTACAGACCAGGGAAAACGAAGCCTGCGTGCAGTGGGGGAATTAATTCATCGCCCGAAAAGCAGTGTTCATCGCCACCTGCAAGCGCAAGCCCGTAGGAACCGACATCCTGAATCGGGGTTTTGGGAAACCGAAGAGGGGGAGGCATGGCTGAGATTGCTGGTATTTGCTGTGCTGTACACGTTCGGGCTGCAACATCATGTGGGGGCGGGTGCCTTGTCGGATTTCTTCCAATTGATCCGCCTTCATACCCATGTGGGGGTGTCTCCCAGCGCCTTGCAGACCCAACTCAGCCGGATGGAAGCGCTGTTGCCCCTGTTTCAGCAACAGTGTGAAGCCTCGGTACCGACGCGGACACGCCAAGCGGTGGTGGCCGCGGATGAGACGTTCTTTGGGGAGATTCTGATCTTGGTGCTGATGGATTTGTCCTCGGGCTACCTATTGCTGGAGTCGATTCAGAAGGACCGGGGTTTCGATACCTGGTTTGCCCAGGTGACCCCGCGCCTGGAAGCACTGGGTATCGAAGTCAACCACGCCATCAGTGACCGGGCGAAGGCCCTGATCAAATTAGCGGTCACAGGCTTTGAGTGTACCTCGGGCGCGGATACGTTCCACGAGCAATATGGCCTCAGTCGCTGGTTGTCACCGGCCTTGGGACGTCGAAAAGCCAAGGCGGATCAGTGCTGCGAACTGGCCCAGAAGGCCCTTGATCAGCCGTCGCGCGGAGCCAGTACCGAGGAAAAGGCGGCTTTGGCGGCACAACAGGCCTGTGCCTGGGAAGCCCGCGCGCAAGTGGAACAGGCGCAGCAAGAGTACCAGAAGCAGTTGCTGGGAATCGCCGAGGAAATCCATCCCTTCTCCCTGGAGGAGAATACTCGCACGACGGCGGAGAGCGTAGTGGCAGGACTGGAAACGCGAGCACAGGCCCTGGAAACTCTGGCGGCGCAACAAGGGATCCAGGATACCCGTTCCGCCCTGAAGAAGTTCCGTGCCCAGATCGGCGCCTTATCGAGTCACGTCAGCTTTTGGTGGCTTTGGGTAGAAGAAATCCTGCTGGGCTGGTCTCTGGATGAAGCGACTCGGCAATGGCTGACGAGCAAGCTGTTGCCCGTACTCTATTGGCACTACCAAATGCGGAAAACGCAAAACAGGGTTCACCGGAAACGGTATCAGGAGGCTTGGCAGCGAGCATTAGAGGCCTGGAAAGCAGACCCGTTCCATTCGGGATTCTCCGAGAGTGAGTTGCAGCGCTGGCTAGAATGGGGGGAATGGATGGTGCGACAGTTCCATCGCAGCTCCTCCGCCGTCGAAGGGCGCAATGGCCGCTTGTCCCAGTTGTATCATAACGGGCGAGGTCTGACGAAATGCCGCCTGGCTGCGCTAACGGTTATCCACAACTATGGGGTGAGACGTAGTGACGGCACTATCGCAGCCGAACGTCTGTTTAGCACCTCTTTCCCTGATCTTTTCGATTGGCTGCTCAACCAGATGGGGGAACTTCCCTTACCGAGGAAGTCCCGCCACCGGGTTGTGCATAACCCATTGAAGTTAGAGATTGTCCCGGCTTAAGTGGGAAGCCCTTCGCTTCCGCCGTGATCGACTACGACTACATCATGGCCCTGATCACCAACTACCAGGGCGCACCCGAGCAACAGAAGATGAGCCGCGACGAACTCATCGGCCTGATCGCCGCCGACGCCAAGTTCATCGACGAGCGCGACGACATCAGCGCCTACATTTGCACCCTGAAGGCGGGCGAGGGTTTGAGTGAGAAAGCCATTCGCCAGGGCTACGCCGCCTTCAAGGCCGAGCAGAAGAGCCGCCAACTGCGCGCCATTGCCCAAACCCACGGGCTGGAGGTTCAGGCCTTGCAAGCCTTTGTGGACGGCATCATGGCCCGCATGATTTTTGACGGCGAACAGTTGAGCGACCTGCTCGCCCCGCTCGGCCTGGGGTGGAAAGCCCGTAGTCAGAAGGAACTGGCCTTGATGGCCGATTTGCTGCCGTTGCTGCACAAGCTCGCACAAGGGCGGGAGATTTCGGGGTTGAAGGCTTATGAACAGTAAGGCGGGCAAGCGGCTGGTGCCGAAGTTGCGGTTTCCTGAATTTCGTGGTGATGAGGGTTGGTCGGAAAGGTCATTGGGCGAAGTATGCAATGTTCTTCAAGGCATTGGATTTCCTGACAGATTGCAAGGAAAGTTGCAAGGGCGCTACCCATTTTGCAAAGTTAGCGATGTATCCAAAGCCGTGAATGAAGTTGGTGGAGTATTGAGCGCTGCGGCAAATTACGTTGATGATGAAGAAATCTTGGAGATTCGGGCTAAATTGATTCCAATAGGATCAACAGTTTTTGCAAAAATCGGCGAAGCCCTACGTTTAAATAGAAGAGCCATTACGTCGGCCCCATGCCTGATAGACAACAATGTGACCGGATTGAAAGCAAAGACGGGTCAAGCTACGGATGGCTTTGTTTTTTATCTTATGCAACGAATGGATTTAAACGAGTATTGTGGTGGCGTGGTCCCTTCCATCAACAAGACAACTCTAGAAAATATCAACATCCAAGTCCCAATCCTTCAAGAGCAGGGAAGAATCGCTGACTGCCTTTCATCGATCGAAGACCTCATCACCGCCCAAGCCCAAAATGTCGAAGCCCTCAAGGCACACAAGACAGGTCTGATGCAGCAGCTTTTTCCAGCCGAAGGCGAAACCGTGCCGCGTTTGCGGTTTCCGGAGTTCCGGGATTCGGGGAAGTGGATAGCAATAACTGTGGGGCAGATTGCAGATTTCCAATCGGGTGGCACACCGTCGAAAGAAAATCCCGTGTATTGGAATGGCTCGATCCCATGGGTGTCGGCCAAGGACATGAAACAATTGTTCCTTGATGATACCGAAGACCACATCACAACCGCGGCGATCAATGATGGAGCCAAGCAGGCTCGTGCAGGCGCAGTGTTGATGCTGACTCGTGGAATGACTTTACTCAAAGATATACCGATCTGTATTTTGAGTCGTCAGATGACTTTCAACCAAGACATTAAGGCTCTCCATGCGAAAGGCGATTTTGACGGATGTTTTCTGGCATATCTGCTGCTGAGCAATAAACAACGATTGCTCAGCATGGTTGATATTGCCGGCCACGGCACAGGGCGACTCGATACGGATAAGTTGAAAACGTTTGAGGTAATGCTTCCGCAAGTTGCCGAGCAGCGCAGTATTGCCGACTGCTTTACTTCCCTCGACAATCTCATCGATGTTCAAACCCAAAAAATCGATGCCCTCAAGGTGCATAAAATTGGCCTAATGCAAGGCCTATTTCCCTCGATGAGCGAGGCTGAGGCATGAGCAACCCGCCCAAGGTTTACCGTTGCAGGACGATGCGGTCTTTGGTCAACCGGCTGCGCGACGACTTCCAGAGCGGCGGAAGAGATTTCATTCTCCTGTTTGCCTACAACGGAACGGGCAAGACGCGCCTGTCCATGGCCTTCAAGGATGCAGGAAAGAGAAAGAGAGGGGTGGCGCGCGACACGCTGTACTTCAACGCCTACACCGAAGACCTTTTCACCTGGGACAACGATCTGCCGGGCGACAGCCGGCGGGTGCTGCGCTTCAACTCTACTTCTCGATTCTTTGATGCGTTCAAAGAACTGGAGATGGAAAGCCGGATTCGTCCGTATCTGCACAACTACGCCGACTTCGAGTTCGATCTCGACTACGAAAAGTCAGAAGTCAGCTTTTCGCGCGGTGAAATCACGCACATCAAAGTCTCACGCGGCGAAGAAAACATCTTCATCTGGTGCGTGTTTCTGGCGCTGGCCGAGGCAGCCATCGATGCCCAACCTGGTCAGGCCTACGACTGGGTGAACTACCTGTACATCGACGACCCGATTTCATCGCTGGACGACAACAATGCCATTGCGGTGGCCAGCGATCTGGCCAGGCTGCTGCGACGCGGCAGGGATAGTGTGAAGACGGTGGTGTCGTCGCACCATGGGCTGTTCTTCAACGTGATGCACAACGAGCTGAAGCAGCAGCAGCAGAGCAAGACCTACTTCCTGCACAAGGCCAGGGATGGCGAAGGCCACACCTTGCGCGCCACCAACGACACGCCGTTCTTCCACCATGTGGCCATGTTGAGCGAGCTGCAAATGGCCAGCCAGACCGGGGCGCTGTACACCCACCACTTCAACATGCTGCGCAGCATCCTGGAAAAGACGGCCACCTTCTTTGGCTACCAGGACTTTTCCGATTGCCTGGGCACCTCGGGTGACGAAGGCTTGCACGCCCGCGCCCTGAACCTGCTGAGCCACGGCAAATATTCGCTCTACGAACCGCGCGAGATGGTGGAAGACAACAAGGCATTGTTCAGGGAAATCCTGGATGGCTTTCTCGCGCGCTATGCCTTTGCCTTGCCGGCCGTCGCTCAGGTTCAACCAGCCGCAGTGGAGGTCGCGCCATGACCCTTAAACCCCCCGCAACACCAAACGATCAAGCCCCCCATAGTTTGCTGGATGCCCTGCGCGGCCTGATCGCCCAAGCCCGCCAGCAGGTGCTGCGCCATGTGGACCAGGTGCAGGTGCAAACCTGTTGGCAAATCGGTCGGCATATCGTCGAGTTCGAGCAGTGCGGCCAGGCCCGTGCGGGCTACGGCAAGCGGCTTCTGCCGCAATTGGGGCAGGTGCTGGCGCAGGAGTTCGGCAAGGGTTTCGATGAGCGCAACCTGCGTCACATGCGGGCGTTTTTTCAGTGCTTCCCGATTTGGAACGCAGTGCGTTCCGAATTGAGCTGGACCCACTACCGCGTATTGGCCCGCGTGGAGAGCGAGGAAGCACGCTTGTGGTACATGCAGGAAGCGGCGGCACAGAACTGGAGTACGCGGGCGCTGGAGAGACAGATTGGCACGCTGTATTACGAACGCTTGCTATTGAGCCAGGATAAGGCGGCTGTGGAGGCCGAGGCCCAGGATAATCTGGCCGCTCTGCCGCAGTCTCCCCGCGCCTTTGTGCGCGATCCGGTGATGCTGGAGTTTCTGGGACTGCCGGATGCTGGCAAGTTGCTGGAATCCAGTCTCGAACAGGCTTTGATGGACAAGCTGCAAGCCTTTCTGCTGGAATTGGGCAAAGGCTTTGCCTTTGTGGCGCGCCAGCAGCGCATCAGCACCGAGAGCAAGGATTTCTTTATTGATCTGGTGTTCTACAACTACCTGCTCAAGTGCTTCGTGCTGATCGATCTGAAGACCGGCGAACTGACGCATCAGGACATCGGGCAGATGGATATGTATGTCCGCCTGTACGACGACCAGCGCCGGGGCGACGGCGACAATCCGACGGTGGGCATCCTGCTGTGCGGCAGCAAGGACCAGTCGGTGGTGCGCTACTCGGTGTTGCACGAGAGCGAACAACTGTTCGCCAGCAAATACCGCTTGGTGCTGCCCAGCGAGGATGAACTGCGCCAGGAGCTTGAGCGTGACCGCGAGGCCCTCGAAGCTCGGGCCGAATCCGAGACCACCAAGGACAACAACGAATGACCGAACAAGACCAGAAAAAGCTGGGCGATACCCTGTGGGGCATTGCCGACGATTTGCGCGGGGCGATGAACGCGGACGACTTCCGCGACTACATGCTGTCCTTCCTGTTCTTGCGCTATCTTTCCGACAACTACGAAGCCGCCGCCTGGAAGGAGCTGGGCAGCGATTACCCCACGCTGCCGGAAGGCGACCGCCGCACCCCGCTGGCGGTCTGGTACGAGCAGAACAAAGCCGATGTGCCGGCCTTTGAAGCGCAGATGCGCCGCAAGGCGCACTATGTGATTGCGCCCGACTACCTGTGGCGCAGCTTCGCCGAGATGGCGCGTACGGACGATGACGATTTGCTCAAGAAGTTGGACGAGGGCTTCAAATACATCGAGAACGAGTCTTTTCAGAGCACGTTTGCAGGGCTGTTTTCAGAGATCAACCTCAACTCGGAAAAGCTGGGCAAGAACTACTCCAGCCGAAACGACAAACTGTGCACCATCGTCACCAAGATCGCCGAAGGACTGGCTAAATTCTCGACCGGCAGCGATGTGTTGGGCGATGCCTATGAATATTTGATCGGCCAATTTGCCGCCGGCTCGGGCAAGAAGGCGGGGGAGTTTTACACGCCGCAGCCGATTTCACAGATCCTGTCCGAAATCGTGACGCTGGACGGTCAGGACCCCAGCACCGGCCACAAACAGCGACTGGCCAAGGTGCTGGACTTTGCCTGCGGCTCGGGCTCGCTGCTCCTGAACGTGCGCAAGCAGATGGGGCCGCACGGCATCGGCAAGATTTACGGGCAGGAAAAAAACATCACTACCTACAACCTGGCGCGCATGAACATGCTGCTGCACGGGGTGAAGGATTCGGAGTTCGAAATCTTCCACGGTGACACGTTGTTCAACGAATGGGACGAATTGCGCGAGGCCAACCCCGCCAAGAAGCTGCAGTTCGACGCCGTCGTGGCCAACCCGCCTTTCAGCCTGCGCTGGGAGCCCAGCGAGGCCATGGCCGACGACTTCCGCTTCAAGGGCTACGGTGGCCTGGCGCCCAAGTCGGCAGCGGACTTTGCCTTCTTGTTGCACGGCTTCCATTTTCTCGCCCCGGAAGGCACGATGGCCATCATCCTGCCGCATGGGGTGCTGTTCCGGGGTGGCGCAGAAGAGCGCATCCGCACCAAGTTGCTGAAGGACGGCCATATCGACACGGTGATTGGTCTGCCCGCCAACCTGTTCTTCTCCACGGGTATCCCGGTGTGCATTCTGGTGTTGAAAAAGTGCAAGAAGCCGGACGACGTGCTGTTCATCAACGCGGCTGAGCACTTCGAAAAAGGGGCTTCCCACTTAAGCCGGGACAATCTCTAACTTCAATGGGTTATGCACAACCCGGTGGCGGGACTTCCTCGGTAAGGGAAGTTCCCCCATCTGGTTGAGCAGCCAATCGAAAAGATCAGGGAAAGAGGTGCTAAACAGACGTTCGGCTGCGATAGTGCCGTCACTACGTCTCACCCCATAGTTGTGGATAACCGTTAGCGCAGCCAGGCGGCATTTCGTCAGACCTCGCCCGTTATGATACAACTGGGACAAGCGGCCATTGCGCCCTTCGACGGCGGAGGAGCTGCGATGGAACTGTCGCACCATCCATTCCCCCCATTCTAGCCAGCGCTGCAACTCACTCTCGGAGAATCCCGAATGGAACGGGTCTGCTTTCCAGGCCTCTAATGCTCGCTGCCAAGCCTCCTGATACCGTTTCCGGTGAACCCTGTTTTGCGTTTTCCGCATTTGGTAGTGCCAATAGAGTACGGGCAACAGCTTGCTCGTCAGCCATTGCCGAGTCGCTTCATCCAGAGACCAGCCCAGCAGGATTTCTTCTACCCAAAGCCACCAAAAGCTGACGTGACTCGATAAGGCGCCGATCTGGGCACGGAACTTCTTCAGGGCGGAACGGGTATCCTGGATCCCTTGTTGCGCCGCCAGAGTTTCCAGGGCCTGTGCTCGCGTTTCCAGTCCTGCCACTACGCTCTCCGCCGTCGTGCGAGTATTCTCCTCCAGGGAGAAGGGATGGATTTCCTCGGCGATTCCCAGCAACTGCTTCTGGTACTCTTGCTGCGCCTGTTCCACTTGCGCGCGGGCTTCCCAGGCACAGGCCTGTTGTGCCGCCAAAGCCGCCTTTTCCTCGGTACTGGCTCCGCGCGACGGCTGATCAAGGGCCTTCTGGGCCAGTTCGCAGCACTGATCCGCCTTGGCTTTTCGACGTCCCAAGGCCGGTGACAACCAGCGACTGAGGCCATATTGCTCGTGGAACGTATCCGCGCCCGAGGTACACTCAAAGCCTGTGACCGCTAATTTGATCAGGGCCTTCGCCCGGTCACTGATGGCGTGGTTGACTTCGATACCCAGTGCTTCCAGGCGCGGGGTCACCTGGGCAAACCAGGTATCGAAACCCCGGTCCTTCTGAATCGACTCCAGCAATAGGTAGCCCGAGGACAAATCCATCAGCACCAAGATCAGAATCTCCCCAAAGAACGTCTCATCCGCGGCCACCACCGCTTGGCGTGTCCGCGTCGGTACCGAGGCTTCACACTGTTGCTGAAACAGGGGCAACAGCGCTTCCATCCGGCTGAGTTGGGTCTGCAAGGCGCTGGGAGACACCCCCACATGGGTATGAAGGCGGATCAATTGGAAGAAATCCGACAAGGCACCCGCCCCCACATGATGTTGCAGCCCGAACGTGTACAGCACAGCAAATACCAGCAATCTCAGCCATGCCTCCCCCTCTTCGGTTTCCCAAAACCCCGATTCAGGATGTCGGTTCCTACGGGCTTGCGCTTGCAGGTGGCGATGAACACTGCTTTTCGGGCGATGAATTAATTCCCCCACTGCACGCAGGCTTCGTTTTCCCTGGTCTGTAAGTGCGGCAAAAATGACGCGGCTGGTTGTCCGTATGGCTTGAGTCGTAGAGTTTTTTTGTCATAAAACTGATGATACAGGAGATGCGGCAACCAGTTCCCATCTCCTCAGCTCCCTTCATCCTCAGACTCTATCGGTAGCATGACTGTCCCGCTTTAAGTGGGAAGCCGAAAAAGGCAAGCGCCAGAACCGTTTGCTACCAGAGCACATCAAGAAGATCGTCGATACCTACAGGCACCGCACCGAGGAAAATCGCTATTCCCTGCGGGTGCCAATGGAGCGAATCGAGAAAGAAGGTTTCAACCTCAACATCTCGCGCTACATCAGCACGGCACAAGCCGAGGAAAAAATAGACTTGAAGGTGGTTCACCAGCAATTGGTGGGCATCGAGCAGGAAATCACGCAGGCAAGAGACAAGCACAACGGGTTTCTTGAGGAATTGGGGTTGTCGCTGCTGCCGTGAATCTGTAAGTTACTATGAAAGTCGCGAGCGACTCTCGAATCTCCCCTCCCCTCTCGCGGGGGTCGGGGGAGAGGGAAACGGTCATGACTTTCATCATCGGGGGTGTCTTGCAAAGTCATGACCGTTTGGCCCAGACCCGAGGCCATCCGGCACCGTGTCGCACCCGGCTTCAGGCGAGGAGTGCGACGGCCTTGATCTGCGCCCGCAGCGCAAGCCCGGGACGAATTTGCAGCTTGTCAGCTGAACGCCGCGTAATCCGGGCGAGCAGCGGCTCGCCGGCGACCTCGAGGCGGACGAGAACGTGGCCCGGCGTGTCGGTCGGCGCCAGATCGACGACCGTCGCCTCGACACTGTTGAGAATACTGCTCTGCACCTGTGGCACCAGGGCCAGGCTGACATCACGCGCATGGATCCGGCAGCGGAGCCGCGTGCCGATGGGCTCGTTACGGCGCGTGACGAGAATCCGTCCACCGGAAAACTCGAGCCGGCTCAAGTCGTCGGCTTCCTGCGCCGCAAGGCGGGTCTCGATGACTACGCCGGCATCGTCAGCGAAAGCGGCGGGCAGGTCGATGCGGCTCAACACCTGCTGCAGCGGGCCGCTGGCAACAACCCGCCCCTGCTCGAGCAGCACCAGATGGTCGGCGAGTCGCGCGACTTCGTCGGGCGAGTGGCTGACATAGATGATCGGCAGCGACAGCTCGCGGTGCAGCCGTTCCAGATAGGGCAGGATTTCGAGCTTGCGCTTGAGATCGAGCGCCGCTAGCGGCTCGTCGAGCAGCAGGATCTGCGGCGCGGCGAGCAGAGCGCGGGCGATCGCCACGCGCTGGCGCTCGCCACCGGAAAGCTGGCCGGGCGAGCGGTCGAGCAAGTGTTCGATGCCGAGCAGTTCGGCGACCTCGTGCGGGGCGAAGTGGCGCTTGCCGGCCGGCGTGCGCCGCTCGCCGAATTGGATGTTGCCGCGCACCGAAAGATGGGGGAAGAGGCTGGCTTCCTGAAAGACCACCCCCAGCGCACGCTGGTGCGGCGGCACGAAAAGGCCTCTTGTCTCGTTCTGCCAAACCTCGTCGCCGATCGCAAAGCAACCGTCGGAGGCCCGTTCGAGTCCGGCCATGGCGCGCAGGCAGGTGGTCTTGCCAGAGCCGGAATGGCCGAAGAGGCCGGTAATGCCGCGACCCGGCAGCGTCAGGTCGACCTCGAGCGTGAAGTCGCGACGTTCGATACGAAAGCGAGCGCGGATCTCGCGGCTCATGCGCCCTGCCTTCGCGCCGGGTTGAAGGTGTACAGCGCCATCAGCACCAGGAAGCTGAAGAGCACCATGCCGCCGGCCAGCCAGTGCGCCTGCGCATACTCCATCGCCTCGACATGGTCGTAAATTTGCACCGAGACGACACGGGTCTTGTCCGGGATGTTGCCGCCGATCATCAGCACGATGCCGAACTCACCAACGGTATGGGCAAAGCCGAGGATGGCCCCGGTGATGAAGCCGGGGCGTGCGAGCGGTACGGCGACCGACCAGAACGCATCCCAGGGGCCGGCGCGCAAAGTTGCTGCAACCTCCAGTGGTCGCTCGCCGATGGCCTCGAAAGCGTTCTGGATCGGCTGCACCACGAAAGGCAGCGAGTAGAACACCGAGCCGACAACCAGTCCGGGAAAGCTGAAGGGCAACAGGCCGAGGCCCAGCGACTGCGTGAGCTGTCCCAGCGGCCCTTGCGGCCCCATGGCGACCAGCAGGTAAAAGCCGAGAACCGTCGGCGGCAGCACCAGTGGCAGCGCGACCACGGCGCCGACGATGCCCTTGAGCGCCGAGCATGTCCGCGCCAGCCACCACGCGATCGGCGTGCCGATGAAGAGCAGGAGAATCGTCACTACCGTCGCCAGCTTGAGCGTCAGCCAGACGGCGGTAAGATCCGCGACAGCGCTATCCATGCTCAATGACCGTTTTGCAGCAAGAGGCTTTCGAGGAAGGTGTCGGGGAGTGGGTAGGGGCTCATGGCTGACCCGTGTGGATGAGGGTGGCCATGGTCAGCGCAGTTCGTAGCCGAAGGACTTGATGATCGCCCTGGCCTTGTCGCTCTTCAGATAGGCGAGCAGCGCCGTGGCCGCTGGTTTGTCCTTACCCTTGCCGAGCAGGACGGCGTCCTGGCGGATCGGCTCGTAGAGATTGGCCGGTACGCTCCAGGCAGAACCGGAGGCGATCTTGCCGTCCTTGATGACTTGCGAGAGGGCGACGAAACCGAGTTCGGCATTACCGGTAATGATGAATTGGTGGACCTGACTGATGTTTTCCCCCTGAACAAAGCGGGATTGCAGTGCCGACAGCACACCCAGCCTGGTCATGGCTTCGACGGCAGCCGCGCCGTAGGGTGCGGTCTTCGGATTGGCCAGTGCCAGATGTTTGAACTTGTCGGTTCTCAGCACCTCGCCGCGGGCGTCGACCAGATCCGGATTCGCCGACCACAGGACCAGCTTGCCGATGGCGTAGGTGAAGCGCGTACCGGCGACGGCGTGGCCCTCCTTCTCCAGTCGAGCCGGCATCTCGTCGTCAGCCGAGAGCAGGACTTCGAAGGGCGCGCCGTTCGCGATCTGGGCATAGAACTTGCCGGTAGCGCCAAAAGCCGGCGAAGCCTTGTGGCCGGTGTCCTTCGCAAACTCGACAGCAATTTGCTGCATCGGCGCGGTGAAGTTGGCGGCGACAGCGATCTGGACTTCGTCGGCGCTGGCGCAGACGGTGGTGAACAGGGCGATAAGCAAGGGCACAAGGCGTTTCATCGGGGTTCTCCGGAAGTCGGGTGTATAAGGGTTCAAACGTACCTGCAAAGAATGACTGCGGAAGCCTTGAAGACGGCGCAGGCCTGTTGACCGACGGCCAGACCGAGGCGCTCGACGCTGTCGTGCGTGATGACTGCGCAGACCGTCTTGCCGCTCTTGATGTTCAAGGTGATTTCGGAATTCACCGGGCCGTCGTGGATGCGCGTGATTTCACCCCACAGGTGGTTGCGCGCCGAAGTCCTGACCTGGGGGTCGTTCAACAACAGCACCGAAGACGACTTGACCAGCGCGCTGATCTCCATGCCGATGGCCAGCCCCAGAGCTGCCGCCGAGTCGCGGGTGATGACGGCGACGATTTCGTTCTCGGCGTCGAGGCTGAGGCGGACCTCGAAGTCGACGTGACCCTCGCGCAGCCCGACGATGGGGCCGGCGAACTGGTTGCGGGCGCTGGTCTTCATCGACATGCGCCGGAGCAACTGGCGGAACTGATCGAAATCGCTGGCCTGGCCGTCGTTCATGCTCGTGGTCAGGGTCTCGAGCGCGGCCTGATACTGCGCTTCGAGCGCACGATACAGCGCCACGACCTTGCGACCGTAGTCGGTGATCTGCGTACCGCCACCGTGCCTGCCGCCGGTCGAGCGCACGACCAGCGCCTGATCAGCGAGGTTGTTCATGGCGTCGATGGCGCCCCACGCCGCCTTGTACGAAAGCGGTACGACCTTGGCAGCCTGCGAGATCGAACCGTGCTTGTCGATCGCTTCCAGCAGGCGGATGCGGGTGTCGCCGAGAAAGGCGCCAAACTCGGTATCGACCTCGAGTTTGCCGCGCAGGCGATGTGTATTCATTTGTCTCGTCTAGAGTGGCCGCAACCCGACACAAGGCGCTACTTAGATGAGCATATAGCGAAAATCGGGCCAGCTCCCCAAAACCCCCAGGAGAAACCCATGAATGTCAGCGCACGCAATGTTTTCAAACGAAAAATCTCTGCTCTGGTCAATGGCGCCGTGAACGCCGAAGTCGAGTTGTCGCTTCCCGGCGGCGACCGGATTGTCGCGATTGTCACAGAAAACAGCGTCAGGTCGCTCGCTCTCGCGGTTGGCCAGGAAGCGATCGCCTACGTCAAGGCACCGTGGGTCATCCTCCTGGCCGGCGAGCCGGAAGTGCGCTTTTCGGCGCGCAACCAGTTGGCCGGCCAGGTCAGTCGCGTGCGCAAAGGTGCAGTGAACAGCGAAGTGGCGATTGCCCTGCCGGGCGGGTCGACGGTCCATGCCGTGGTTACCAACGAGGCGGCGCTGGAACTCGGCCTGAAGGAAGGCGTCCCCGCCACGGCACTGATCAAGGCCAGCCACGTGGTCCTCGGCGTTCCGGTTTGACCTGCACACGAAGGGGCAGCCCTGCGGCCGCCCCTTCGTGCAGCCATGGGTCAGTGGCGGTCACGGCAGGTTGATCGGGTCGCTGCTGTTGTCAGCGCTTGCCTGGCAGAGCCGCCTCCCTGACCTTGATCTCCTTGGGGATCAGTTTGAGTTCGAAGAAGGTGTCGGCAAGCTTCTGTTGCTCGGCCAGTACCTGATCGGTGATTGGCTTTACGACATTGCTGTAACGACGGATGCTCAACTCGACCACGGCGGGGTCGAGGCCCTGCAAGGGGGCAAGCTGGGCGGCCGCCGCCGGGTAGTTCCTGATGATCCACTGGCCCTGCTTCTGCAATTCTTCGAAGAGCAGGCTGATGACCTCGGGCCGCTTGCTGGCGAACTCGCGCTCGGCGAGGAAGAAGGCGTAGTTGTTTACCACACCCTTGCCGTCGGCGAGAATGCGCGCCTCGATCTGCTTCTCGGCGGCGGCCGTGTAGGGGTCCCAGATCACCCAGGCATCGACGCTACCGCGCTCGAAAGCGGCCCGGGCATCGGCCGGCGGCAGGAACACCGGTTGCACGTCGGCATACTTCAGGCCGTTTTTCTCCAGTAGCTTGACCAGCAGGTAATGGACATTGGATCCTTTGTTGAGTGCCACCTTCCTGCCCTTGAGGTCAGCCACCGTCTTGATCGCCGAGCCCTTGGGGACGAGCACCGCTTCGGCAGTCGGGGCGGGTTCCTCGTAACCGACATAAACGAAGTTGGCGCCAGCCGCCTGCGCAAAGACGGGCGGCGCCTCGCCGACGTAGCCGAAATCGATGGCACCGACGTTGAGGCCCTCCAGCAATTGTGGCCCGGCGGGAAACTCGACCCATTTCACCTCCAGGCCTTGCGCCGCCAGGCGCTTTTCCACCGCCCCCTGGGCCTTGAGCAGGGTCAGCAGGCTGGCCGACTTCTGGAAGCCGATGCGCAACAGTTTCGGGTTGTATTCGGCGAAGACCGGTTGCCAGACGGCAGCAATGGCGAGTCCGGCGGCGAGGCCGAGGATGGCTTTCAGGAACTGTCGTTTCATCGGAAATCCTTGATGGGGTTGAAATGAAGAGGGAAAAGGCTAGCAAGACGTTGCCGGGCGTGGAAGTCAGTTTTTCTTCGATGCTTATGGCGGTTCCGGAAATGACGGCCACGCGCGCCTGGTAATAAGGAAGTGCATCTTTCTTCGTTCGTGATCCGGGAGCGAGGCGGTAGTCTGCCGGGCTTGGGCGGTTTCCCGGGACTTTCTGCAGCATGGCCGATCGGCTAACGCGGGCAGCAGCACTGCTTCCGGCAGCCTTAGCCATTCGAAACCATAGGAAGGAACTTCACAGTGAGCGAAACCAATCCGAACTACCACTACGAAACGCTGCAGGTGCACGCCGGCCAGACCCCTGCGCCGGGCACCAATGCACGGGCGGTGCCGATCTACCAGACCACCTCCTACACCTTCAACGATGCAGAGCATGGCGCCCGCCTGTTCGCGCTGAAGGAATTCGGCAATATCTACACGCGCATCATGAACCCGACCACCGACGTCTTCGAACAGCGCATCGCGGCACTCGAAGGCGGGGTGGCGGCAGTTGCCACCAGTTCCGGGCAGGCGGCGCAGTTCCTGGCGCTGACGACGATTGCGCAGGCCGGTGACAATATTGTTTCCACCAGCTACCTCTACGGCGGCACTTACAATCAGTTCAAGGTCGCTCTGCCGCGGCTGGGGATCCACGTCAAGTTTGTCGATGGCGACGATGCGGAGGATTTCAGGAGCGCCATCGACGACAAGACCAAGGCCATCTACGTCGAAACCATTGGCAACCCGCGCTTCAATATCCCCGACTTCGACGCCCTCGCCAAGGTGGCTCACGATGCAGGCATTCCGTTGATTGTCGACAACACCTTCGGTGCGGCCGGCTATATCGCGAGACCCATCGACCACGGTGCCGACATCGTCGTCGCGTCGGCCACCAAGTGGATCGGCGGGCATGGCACCTCGATCGGCGGCATCGTCGTCGATTCCGGCAAGTTCGATTGGGGCAACGGCAAGTTCCCGCTGTTCACCGATCCCGCTCCCGGCTACCACGGCCTCAATTTCTGGGAGGTGTTCGGCAGCGCCAGTCCCTTTGGCAACATCGCTTTCGCCATCCGCGCCCGTGTCGAGGGGCTGCGCGACTTCGGCCCCAGTCTTTCGCCATTCAACGCCTTCCAGTTGATCCAGGGCGTGGAGACCCTGTCGCTGCGCGTACAGCGGCATGTGGACAACGCGCTGGAGCTGGCCCTTTGGCTGGAGTTGCAACCACAGGTCGCCTGGGTGGAGTACAACGGCCTGGAATACAACCCATATCACAAGCTGGCGAAGAAATACCTGAAGAACGGCTTTGGTGCCGTGCTCAATTTCGGCATCAGGGGCGGCGCCAATGCGGCCCGGAAGTTCATCGACAACGTCAAGCTGGCGAGTCACCTGGCCAACGTCGGCGATGCCAAGACGCTGGTCATCCACCCGGCGTCCACCACGCACCAGCAACTGTCGGAAGCCGAGCAACAGAGCGCGGGCGTGCGCCCGGACCTGGTGCGGGTGTCAGTTGGCATCGAACACATCGAGGACATCAAGGCCGACTTCGAGCACGCCTTGCGCCGGTCTGGCCTCGAAGCGGCCGCATGACGGCGTTCGGCCTGTCGCCCCGAACCAGGCGGCTGACCCTCGATCGGCCGCTGGTTCTCGAGTCCGGCGACACCCTGCAGCGTGTCAGCATCGCTTATCGGAGCTGGGGCGAGCTCTCGCCCCAGGCAGACAATGCGGTGATCGTCTGTCACGCACTGACTGGTTCTGCCGATGCCGACGAGTGGTGGGGGCCGCTGTTCGGGCCCGGGCGCAGCCTCGACCCGGATCGTCATTTCGTGGTCTGCAGCAACGTGTTGGGCGGGTGCTATGGCAGCACCGGGCCGCTGACCCTGGCAGCCGATGGCCAGCCCTGGGGAGGCAGGTTTCCCCGCATCACCATCCGCGACCAGGTATGCGCCCAGATGGCGCTGGCCGACGCACTCGGAATTCGCCGCATCCGTTTCGTCATCGGCGGTTCGATGGGCGGCTTACAGGCGCTCGAGTGGGCTCTGCTCGATCCGCAGCGCGTCGGCGCGGTGGTCACCATTGCCTCTGCTGGTCGTCATTCGGCCTGGTGCGTCGTCTGGAGCGAGGCGCAGCGCCTGGCCTTGGCCAGCGATCCCAGGTTCAAGGACGGCCACTATCATCCCGCCGATCCGCCGCTGGCAGGCCTGGCCGCAGCACGGGCGGTGGCGATGATCAGCTACCGCAGTCCGCGTTCACTGGACGAACGTTTCGGGCGATCGGCCGGGAAGGAGATCTTCGGGGAACGCGCGCGTGCGCCCGACGACTTCGCCATCCGCGGCTGGCTACGGCACCATGCTCAGGCCCTGGTCGAGCGTTTCGACGCCAACAGCTACCGGGTACTGCTCGATGCCATGGACACTCACGATCTGGCCCGCAACCGCGGCGTCTATGAAAACGTGGTTCGGCAAATCCAGCAGCCGGTACTGGTGGTCTCCGTGAACTCGGACGCCCTTTACGTACCCCAAGACCAGCGCAGTCTCCATTTTCTGCTGCCCAATTCGCATTTCCTCGAAATCGAGTCAGCGCATGGTCATGACGGTTTCCTTATCGATGCTGAAGCCTTCGAACCCGAGATTTGCCGTTTCGTCAAAGGATTGCCGGACAGCACTCGGCTAGCACGGCGCACCTATAACCCACGCGGTGTCGTCTCGGCCAGCCAGCTCAAGTATGCCTGGTGATCCCGCCGCTTTTCATAACCTGTAGGGGTTCAAGCATGCCCTCTCTTTCCCGGCCAGGGGGTGGTTTGCGACACGGGAACCCGCTACCTGTCGAAGGTGTACAATGATCGGCGATCGACGGCGGCCACATCGTCGGTCTGGTGGACGAATCCGATCAACCACTTGCGAAAGAAGTTTGAATGAACGAGCAGCACGACAAGAACGCATCCCGCCCCGGCTTCGGCACCCGCGTCATCCACGCCGGGCAAAGCCCGGATCCCTCCACCGGCGCGATCATGCCACCGATCTACGCCAACTCGACCTACGTGCAGGAAAGTCCGGGGGTGCACAAGGGGCTGGACTATGGTCGCTCGCACAACCCGACGCGCTGGGCCCTGGAACGCTGCGTGGCCGATCTCGAGAGTGGTGGCGCCGCTTTTGCCTTCGCTTCCGGGCTGGCGGCGATCGCCACCGTCCTCGAACTGCTCGATAGCGGCGCGCACGTGATTGCCGGCGACGATCTCTATGGCGGTACCTATCGCCTGCTGGAAGGGATAAGGAAGCGCAGCGCCGGGCTCTCCTGCAGTTTCGTCGATCTCTCCGATCCGGCAGCGCTGTCCGCCGCGATCCGTCCCGAAAGTCGCATGCTGCTGGTGGAAACGCCGACCAATCCGCTGCTGCGCCTGGTGGACCTGCAGGCACTGGCCACCCTCGCCCACCAGCACGGCCTGCTCGCGGTGGCCGACAACACGCTTGCCAGCCCGTGGATACAGCGGCCGCTGGAACTCGGCTTCGACATCGTCGTCCATTCGAGCACCAAGTATCTCAATGGTCACTCGGACGTGATCGGCGGCATTGCCGTGGTCAGCGGCGACGAACGCAACGCCGGGCATCTCGAACGACTCCAGTTCCTGCACAACGCCGTCGGTGCCATTGCCGGCCCGTTCGACAGCTACCTGACGCTACGCGGCGTGAAGACCCTCAACGTGCGCATGCAAAGACACTGCGAGAACGCGCAGGAACTCGCCGCCTGGCTGGAGCGGCAGCCAGAAATCCGGCGGGTCAGCTATCCCGGTCTCGCCTCGCACCCCCAGCATGCGCTGGCGCGGCGGCAGATGCGTGGCTTCGGCGGCATGATTGCCGTCGAGCTGGCGACTGATCTGGCCGGCACCAAGCGCTTCCTGCAGGGCTGCGAGCTGTTCACCCTGGCGGAGAGCCTGGGTGGCGTCGAGAGTCTGATCGAGCATCCGGCGATCATGACCCACGCCACCATCCCGCCGGAGCAGCGGGCCCACCTGGGCATCGGCGACTCGCTGCTGCGCCTGTCGGTCGGCATCGAGGATGTACTTGACCTGAAACGGGATCTTGCTGGCGCGCTGCAGCGCATCGACCAAGGCCCGGCCTGACGCTCAGGTACGCTGCGGCAGCCACGCCATTTCCGCCCTGAAAGGGTGCCGCTCGTGCTTCAACGCGGTCCATCGGAGATGGCCCCCCGCCTGAGAAGTCAGATCAGATTTCGTAGCCTGGTTCTATCCCTGCGCTTTCGGAAGATGCCCTCATGAGCGCCAGGAGCGCTTCGATATCCAGCGCCTGCGCATCGAGAATCCTATGCACGGGGTCGGCGCGGGGTGGCAGATCCTCGCTTGCCGAGCAGATGCACACCAACCCGGCGTGGTTCAGTTGGCGGGCAACCAGTTCGGCTTGCCCACCCAGCGAGTCTTCGTCCAGCGCCACGCACGCATAGCCGCGATCAAACAGGCGGCGTTCGAGGTTCCGGGCCGCCTGCCGGCGGTTCTCGCCCGTGAGCCACAGGGTGACTGCCTGCTGCCCGAAACGCAGTGCCCGCTCCTCCTGCGTGACCGGTCGCCAGACCGAGCGCCTCTCGAGCGGGCGGAGGATCATGCCCGCGGCGACCGTACCGTGGGTCAGCCGGTCAATGAGGATGAACGAACCCGAGCCTTTGACTCGGCTGTAAGGGTCGAAGGCGATCGGCGCGCTCAAGGCCATTTCGCACAGCCCGATTTCGTTGAGACCCAACTGTCCCGCCGCACGCAAGGCGAGCGTATTGATGTCGATCCGGTGGTGGATTCTCGCCACCGCGCCGGTGACCGTGCGCGCCGCCTGCTTGATCAGGTACTGCCGGCCGGGCAGCAGCGGTGCCTCGGCCATCCAGACCAGGTGCGCGTCGAAACGCGAATCGAGCGTCGGCTCCTGCCCGGGCCGGACCAGCATGTCGCCACGACTGACGTCGATCTCGTCTTCCAGCGTGACGGTGATCGCCTGCGGCGGGAACGCTTCTTCCAGTTCGCCGTCGTAAGTGACGATGGCCTTGACCCGGCTACTCTTCCGCGACGGCAGCGCGAGCACGGGGTCGCCCTTTCTCAGGACGCCGGCGGCCAGCGTACCGCTGAAACCACGAAAATCCAGGTTTGGCCGATTGACCCACTGCACCGGGAACCTGAGGTCGTCGAAGTTCTCGTCGTCGGCGATCTCGATGGTGTCCAGCAGTTCCATCAGCGGCACACCGTCGAACCAGGGGGTCCGTTCGCTGCGCCGGACGACGTTGTCGCCCTTCAGCGCCGACAGCGGAATGAAGCGGATCTCGGTGACGTCGAGACCGCGGGCAAATTCGAGATACTCATCGCGAATGCTCTCATACACCGTCTTGCTGAAGTCCACCAGGTCCATCTTGTTGATGGCCACGATGACGTGCCTGATCCCAAGCAGCGAGACGATGAAGCTGTGACGCCGCGTCTGCGTCTGCACGCCGTAGCGGGCGTCGACGAGGATGATCGCCAGATCGCAGTTCGAGGCGCCGGTGGCCATGTTGCGCGTGTACTGCTCGTGGCCAGGCGTGTCTGCAATGATGAACTTGCGCCTGGCGGTGGAAAAATAGCGATAGGCAACATCGATGGTGATCCCCTGCTCGCGCTCGGCCTGCAGGCCATCGACCAGCAGCGCCAGGTCGACCTCGTCGCCGGTGGTCCCGCACCTGAGGCTGTCTCTCTGCATGGCCGCCAGTTGATCTTCGTAGATCAGCTTGGAATCGTGCAGCAGACGACCGATCAGCGTGCTCTTGCCGTCATCGACGCTGCCGCAGGTGAGAAAACGCAGCAGTTCCTTGCGCTCGTGCTGGGCCAGATAGGCCTGGATGTCGGTACTGATCAATTCGGACTGGTGGGACATGGTTTACCTTGAGATTGCGGGTGCTGGTCGCCCACCCCCTGCGCAGCGCGAGCGGGGAGCGGTGCAAGCGGAGGTCAGAAATAGCCTTCCTTCTTCTTCTCTTCCATCGATCCGGCCTGATCGTGGTCGATCACCCGGCCCTGACGTTCGGAGGTCCGGGTCAGCAGCATTTCCTGGATGATCTCGGGCAGGGTCGCCGCCGCGGATTCGACTGCACCGGTCAACGGGTAGCAGCCAAGTGTCCGAAAGCGCACCATTTTCGTCTCGATGACCTCGCCCGGACGCAGTTCGAAGCGCTCGTCGTCGACCATGATCAGCGTGCCGTCGCGCTCGACCACGGGGCGTGGCTTGGCGAAATAGAGCGGCACGATCGGGATGTTCTCGAGGTAGATATACTGCCAGATGTCCAGCTCGGTCCAGTTCGACAGGGGGAAGACGCGGATGCTCTCGCCCTTGTTGATCCGGCCGTTGTAGAGGTTCCACAACTCGGGCCGCTGGTTCTTCGGATCCCAACGGTGGTGTTGGTCACGAAAGGAATACACCCGCTCCTTGGCACGTGATTTCTCCTCGTCACGCCGCGCACCACCGAAAGCAGCGTCGAAGCGGTACTTGTCGAGGGCCTGTTTGAGTGCCTCGGTCTTCATGATGTCGGTGTGCTTCTTGCTGCCGTGAGTCAGTGGACCTATGCCCTGGCGAACGCCGTCTTCGTTGATGTAGACGATCAGCTCCAGCCCGAGATTGTGCACGTGCCGGTCGCGAAAGGCGATCATTTCGCGGAATTTCCAGGTGGTGTCCACGTGCATCAACGGGAATGGCGGCTTGCCCGGATAGAAAGCCTTCATCGCCAGGTGCAGCATGACGGCCGAGTCCTTGCCGATCGAATACAACATCACCGGACGTTCAAACTCCGCGGCCACTTCGCGGATGATGTGGATGCTCTCGGCTTCGAGCTCTTTCAGGTGGGTCAGTTTGCGTTGGGTCATGGGGCCTTGCGGAGGGTCAGGTGGACTGGAGCCTTATAACAGAATTTGGCTGAACTTGCCCAATTCCGGGCGCACGCGGGTGCGAATGAAAGTGTTGGGTGGATACCTATATGCTCCCCTTGTATGCTTCGTTTTGTGGTTTTTCGTTCGTTCAAGAGAGGAGATGAAGTCATGGCTGGAAGGGTGTCAAGAGGACCGTGGAATAAATGCGAGAGAGGTATTTTTCTCTTGCGTTTATGCCGCGAAAGCCTCTTGACATCCTGTAAGCCAAGTACACTTGAGGCAGGGGCTGGGGAGGGGTTGATCATCCCCGGCCGCTGCCTCACGGCGAGTGCGGGGTTTGGGGCAGAGCCCCAAGGTTTAGGTCGTAGAGTGCCACGGAGGTGTGGTGGAAACGAGTTCGGAAGGCGACGCACAGCCCGACGCCCCTCTGGGACATCAAGCCCGTGGGAGAGCACTTGGCGTGCATTGTCAGCCGTTTGTCTGAATACCGAACAGTTGCTGGTTGGCACGTGCCGGAAAGCCGTGACCACGTATTTGCAAGGATGGCTATAGATGAACGCTTCTGAATCAACGTTTGTGGGTATTGACGTTTCCAAAGACACGCTGGAGATCGCTTTAGACGACCAATCAAAAACCCAATGCATTGCCAATGCTGACGCTGATATAGCGGCGTTGGTCAAAGAGCTCGTTCCACGTTCTGAGGAGATTGGGGCGATCGTATTGGAGGCCACGGGAGGCTTCGAGCGCCAGGTGGCGGCGGCACTCTGTGCGGCCGGGCTGCCGGTGATGGTGGTCAATCCGAGGCAGGCGCGAGACTTTGCCAAATCCATGGGATACCTTTCCAAGACGGACGCCATTGATGCGCGAGTCCTGTCGCACTTTGCGCGGACACTGCACCAATCGGCGCAGCGGGAACGGCTGTTGATGAAACTGCCCGATGCCAACCAGGAGGCGTTGGAAGCCTTGCTTGTACGCCACAACCAGCTCATTGGCATGCGCGTGGCGGAAGGAAACCGATTGGCCCTGAGCCATGGTTCGCAACACAAGAGCATCAAGGCAGTCCTCAAAATACTGGATCGACAGATCGTGGCGGTTGATAAAAGCATGGCTGGCATGCTGAAAGAGCATTTTGCCGAGAAGCTCGCTTTGTTCAAAGGCTTCAAAGGGGTCGGACCGTGTACGCAAGCGAGTCTGATGGGGGCATTGCCTGAGTTGGGCCAACTCACCCATGCGCAGATTGGCAAGTTGGTCGGAGTCGCTCCATTAAACGCGGACAGTGGTCGCCACAAGGGTAAGCGCATCACCTGGGGTGGTCGAGCGACGGTCCGTACCGCTTTATACATGGCGGCCTTAAGTGCCATACGTTACAACCCCGTCATCAAGACCTTTTATGAACGTTTGCTTGCTAACGGAAAACTCAAAAAAGTCGCGCTGGTCGCTTGCATGCACAAGATGCTGACGATCATGAACGCCATAGTCAAATCGGGTATTCCGTGGAATCCAGAGCATGCAAAATGCGCCTAAAAAAGCTTGACTGGGAACACAGTTGCTCCCCCCTCGCGGGGGAGGGGTTGGGGGAGAGGGGGTGTCTGTGCTCCACCGCAGCCATCACGGCCTCCAGGCCAGAGCAGACTTCCGGCTTCGGTCATGTGCTGCCGCAGGGATTTTACGAATTCGTGTTCAACCATTGCCCCTCTCCCCAACCCCTCCCCCGCAAGGGGGGGAGGGGCGATCACCGATGCCAACGCCTCGCCATCGAACAGTCGCCTTGGAGAGGCCATGCCACATGAAGTACTTCGACCAACACTTTCATTCGCACCCGGCGCACGCAAGGCTTGCCGGCGGCGACCAGGGCGTCTGCGGAACGTGGCTTCGCGGTTGGCGCCTATGGCTCCGCATGCGTTTCCGGAAGATAGCCGGCGCGAAGAACGAAATCACCGAAATGTTCGCCGCGCTGACGTTCCTTCGCATAGTGCTCGATGATCGGACCGAGCAGCGCAATGATCTCATCTTCGCTGACGCCGTCGCGATACAGCTGATTCAGCCGACCACCGGCAAAGCCACCGCCCAGATACAGCTTGTAACGGCCCGGCGCTTTGCCGACCAGGCCGATTTCGCCGAGGAAGGGGCGCGCACAGCCATTCGGGCAACCGGTCACCCGCAGCGTGATGGCGGTCTTCTCCAACCGGGCTTTCTTCAGGATCGGCTCCAGGCGTGCGAGCAGAATCGGCAACCAGCGCTCGCTTTCCGCCATCGCCAGGCCGCAGGTCGGGAAGGCGACGCAGGACAGGGCGTTCCGGCGCAGCCCGCCCCAGCGACCGGCATCCGGGAAACGATGTTCGTCAAGCAGTTTCTCGATCGTCGGTTTCTGCTGTTCATCGATCCTGGCGATGATCAGGTTCTGGTTCGCAGTCAACCGGAAGTCGCCCTGGTGCACTGCGGCGATCGCACGCAAGCCGCTGAGCCAGGCGGTCTCCGGCGTGTCCCGGAGCCGCCCGCTCAAGACGCCGAGCGTCAGATGCCACTGGCCGCGACCGTCCCGGACCCAGCCCAAAGGGTCGCCGGTGCTCTCGAAGCGGAAGGGTCGAGCCGCCTGCAGGCGCCAGCCCAGCCTCTCTTCCAGTTCGGCCTTGAACCAGTCGAGGCCACGATCATCAAGTGTGTACTTGAAGCGTGCATGTTTGCGGTTGCTCCGGTCGCCAAAGTCCCGCTGGATCCTGACCACGTTCTCGGCCACTTCGAGAAGCTGTTCGGGCAGGACGAAGCCGATCACGTCGCCAAGTCGGGGGTAAGTTGCCAGATCGTTGTGGGTCGTCCCCATGCCGCCCCCGACGGAGACGTTGAAGCCGGCAACCTTCTTGTCTACAACGATGGCGATGAAGCCAAGATCCTGCGCGAAGACATCGATGTCGTTGTGCGGCGGCAGGGCAAGACCGATCTTGAACTTGCGTGGCAGATAGGTGGCGCCGTAGAGGGGCTCCTGCTCTTCCTCAGGCTCTGCGGCCACTTTTTCGCCGTCCAGCCAGATCTCGTGATAAGCCCGCATCTTCGGTAGCAGCGCGTCGCTCAGGCGACGGCTCCAGGCATGTAGCTCGTCGTGCAGCGGCGACAGCCAGGGGTTGTTGTGGCACACCACGTTGCGGTTGACATCGCCGCAGGCCGCGATCGAGTCGAACAGGGCGTGCTTGATTCCGGCCATCGCCGCCTTCAGTTTGCGCTTGAGAACGCCGTGATACTGGAGGGTCTGACGCGTCGTGAGGCGCAACGAGTAGTCCGCATGCTGGCGGGCCACTTCGTCGAGCGCCAGCCACTGCGCGGGCGTGCAGACACCGCCCGGCATGCGCACACGGATCATGAAGCTGTAGGCCGGCTCGAGCTTCTGCCGCAGGCGTTCGCTGCGAACATCCCGGTCGTCTTGCTGATAGGTGCCGTGAAACTTGAGCAGCATGCCATCCGGAGCCGGCACGGAGCCTGTGACGTCGTCGGCCAGAGCCTCCACGATCTGGCCCCGCAGGTAGGCACTCCGCTCCTTGATCGCTTCCTCTTCGCTGCGTGGAACCTGTTTCTCGGTGGTCAAGGCTTCTTTCCTCGTCAAGACTCAATACACATCGCGCTGGTAGCGCCTGGCAGCCAGAAGTTCGTTCACATACTCTTCGGCCCGCTCTCGACGATGGCCGCCTTCCTTCTCGACGATCTGGATCAGCGCCTGGTGAACATCCGGCGCCATCCGCTGTGCGTCTCCGCAGACGTAGACATGGGCGCCTTCTTCGATCCAGCGATACAGTTCGCGGCTCCTGTCGAGCATCCGGTGCTGCACGTACACCTTGCGGTCGCTGTCACGCGAAAACGCGACGTCGATCCGGTTCAACAGCCCCTTCTGCCGATAGTCCAGCCACTCGACCTGATACAGGAAATCGCTGTGGAAATTGCGGTCGCCGAAGAACAGCCAGTTCTTTCCTTTTGCCCCGGCGGCTTCCCGTTCGGCCAGGAAAGCCCGGAAAGGCGCCACGCCAGTACCCGGGCCGATCATGATCAGCGCCGCCTCGGGGTCAGCGGGCAGGCGAAAGTTCGGGTTGCTATCCACGTAGACCGGGACCGTTCCACCCTCCGGAACGCGGTCAGCGAGAAAGGTGGAGGCCACGCCCTGTCGCGGCAGGCCGTAGCTCTCGTAGCGCACGACGGCGACCGTCAGATGCACTTCGTCGGGACTCGCGTGGTAACTCGAAGCGATTGAATAGAGGCGCGGCGGCAGCCGGCGCAGGATGCCGACGAACTGCGCGGCGCTGATCCCCGGCACCGGATAGCGCTGCACCACATCGAGAATTTCTCGGCCATGGACGAAATCCCGCAAGGCCGTGCGGTTCTCCTCTTTCAGCAGATCCCTGAGCTCGCCAGCCGCCGAGATCTCCGCGTATCGTTCTAGGAATGGCCTGGTGATCGTGGTGATCTCGTAGTCGTTGAGCAAGGCGTTTTCCAGGCTGGATTCGCGCCCCGACGGACCCGTCAGCGGTGCCGAGGCGTCCAGACCCAGTCGGCTGAGAAGATCGGCAACCCTCTCCGGCCAGTTGCTGACGACGACGCCCAGCGAATCGCCCGGTTCGAAGCGCAGGCCCGAGCCCTCCAGCGATAGCTCGATATGTCGCACGTCCTTGCTTGAACCTCGACCGGTCAGACGGAGGTTCTCGACCAGACTGGCCGGAAAGGGATTTCGCTTTGACCAGGCAGATACTGTTTCGAGTGGTGCCGGCACGGCCGATGCAAGCACTGTTGCGCACCGCTGGCGCAAGCTCATAACGACGCCTTCGATCCAGCGCTCGGCGCTTTCTTCATAATCGACGTCGCAGTCCACCCGTTCGTGGAGGCGGCTGGCACCTAATTCAGCCAGCCGCGTATCGAAGTCGCGGCCGGTCTTGCAGAAGAATTCGTAACTGGTATCCCCAAGCGCGAGGACCGAAAAATGCACCCCTTCCAGTCCGGGGGCCTTCCTGCTGTGCAGGAATTCGTGAAACGGCCGCGCGTTATCGGGCGGATCGCCTTCACCGTGCGTACTGACGATCAGGAGGAGAAAACGATCGCGCTTCAGTCGGGCAGTCTTGTAGCTGCTCATCGCCTCCAGCCGTGCCGAAACGCCGCTGCTCGACAATCGCGTCTGCAACTCGTGGGCGAGCTTCTCGGCGTTCCCGGTCTGCGACCCGTAAAGGATGGCGATTTCTGGCGGCACCGCATTGACCTGGGTCGCCGGGGCTTCGCCCGGCGATCGTCTGGCGTCGCCGAATCCGGCGAGGTAGCCTTTGATCCACAGCAACTGCTCGGCAGTGATGCCGGCCGTCAGTTGCTGGAGGGCTGCCCATTGTTGCGGGATCAAGGGATCATGCTGTGGGTGCATCGGCCGATGTCGCTAGAGGGTTGGGTTGCCAAACGGTGGCGGTGAGTCGCCGATCCTTCGTTTCGGAGATTCAAAAAAACGTCCTTGTGATCCGCAGAAGTGTCCGTCGAATATAGCAAGAGTCCGATTCCCGGCAATAGATTGAATTTGCATGTCCTTATATTGGCGCCCGGTCGCGCAGCACCCGGCGTGATCAGCCGTCGCCGCGCAGGTTGACGCTCCACACCTGGATATTGGGTTCGCGCGAACCCAGGTCGTACTGGCGCGACATCGCCTCACGCAGAACGCGATAGCCGGCCTCGTCGTGGATGGCGGAGACGGAATCCAAATCCGACTGCCAGCAACGGCGGGACGCGTCGTCAGCAGACTGTGCGGCCATCGAGCTGATCTCCGAAACTGAATCTCGACTCACACCAGATAGTAGGCACCACCTTGGGGTGCCGCAATGGCGGCTGAACCGCCCGCGTCGCCGTCACCCGCGCGCAGAGCGAAAGCCTTGCGGACCGCTTTCAAGGTGGCCGAAAACTCCTCGTCCTCTTCGGCAAAGACCAGTTCGGCAGGCAGATAGCGGCCGATACCGACACGCTCGATAGCACTCAGCAGGTCGGCGCGCACGCCTGCCAGCAGCACGGTCAGACCGCCGGCGGCGGCGTCGCGCAGGAACTTTTCGAGCACTTCGATTGCGACCACGTCGGGATTGCGGACGCGCTTGACGCGCAGCACCAAATGGCGGATATCCTGCTGCTGCGCCCGTCTTGCGGCGTCCGTCAGGTGCCGTTCCAGGTCGGGCGCCGCGCCGAAGAAGAGCTCGCCTTCGAGGTCTATGATCAGCACCTCGCGGCTTGGCGGGTCGACCGGCAGGCGTTCGCGCACCACGCGTTCGGGCGTCACGACCAGCTCGGTGGCCTTCAGTTTCGCTGCCCGCGGTACGTACCAGAGCACCGACAAGGTGACGCCGATCAGGATCGCGAACTCGATATCGATGAACACAGCAGCCAGCGCGGTGGCGATCAGCAGCACCGCGTCATAGCGCGAGCCGCGAATGATGTAGCGCAAACGTTCAGGGTCTATCAGTCGGGACGCGGCAACGATCAACAGGCCCGCCAGCGCCGCCTTCGGAACATAAGCGGTGAGCGGGCCGGCGGTCAGCACCACGACCGCGACCACAGCAGCAGTGAACACGCCGGAGAAGCGTGTCACCGCACCGGCCTGATAATTGATCGCCGTGCGCGACAGCGAACCCGCACCGGGCATCGCACGGAAGAAACCGCCGACCAGGTTGCCGACGCCCTCGGCAAGGATTTGCCGATTGTAGTCGAGTTGCTGACCAGACTTGTGCGCGATCGCCTTGGCAATCGCCAGCGCTTCGAGCAGCCCGAGCACGGCGATGGCAAACGCACTGCCGGAGAGATCAACGAACCAGTGCCATTTGATTTCCGGAATGTGGGCTTGCGGCAGGCTGGCCGGAACCGCCTCGATCAGCGACACGGCCGGTTTGACACCGCCGCCGTGCTCCGACCAGCCGGCCGCCCAGGCGGCGACGGAGAGGAAGATGAGCACGAAGAACATGTCGAGCTGAGGCAGCTTGAAGTAGCGCACGACGCGGCGCGACAGCAGCGCCAGCACAATTGCACCGACGCTGATCGCCAGCGCCTTGGGATTGATCGCTGCGTCCTGCGTCAGTGTCAGCCACAAGCGGTAGAGCACGTGCTGGTGACCGGTGCCCTGCGCCTTGACGCCCAGCGCATTGGCGATCTGGCCGATGATGGTCAGGGAAGCGGCACCGACGATGAAGCCGGTGACGACCGATTCGGAAATGTAGCGCGTCAGGTCGCCGAGTTTGAGCACGGCGATCGCGATCTGGATGATTCCGATCAGCACTGCCAGCAGGAACATCGCCTCGTAAGCGTCGAGCCGCGCCTCCGGGTCGATGAAGGCCAGCGCACTGAAAACGACCAGCGACACCGCTCCGGTGGGTCCGTTGACCAGATGCCGCGACGAGCCGAGGATGCCGGCTACCGCGGTAAAGATGATTGCCGCGTAGAGGCCGAAGCGCGGGTCCACCCCCGCGAGCAGCGCATACGCAATACTCTGCGGCAGCGAGATGGCCGCCACGGTGACCCCGGCCAGGAAGTCGGCACGCGCGCTCTGCCACGGGTACGACCAGTTGATGCCGCCGATACGTCTCCCCACGGCGCCGGAAATCACTGCTTCTGTCATGTCTGTCCTTCTTCGGGAAAAAGAGTTGTTCGCAGGGCTCAGCGCGGCTTCGGCCTATAGACCGTGTCGATGATGCCGTTGTCGGCAAAAAACTTGCTCTGGGCATCGTCCCAGTCGCGCGCAATGGCCGTCACGGCAAAAAGCTTCAGCGGCGGCAACTTGTCGGCGTGGTTCGCCAGGATCTGCGGCTTGAACGGGCGGTAGCCGTTGCGCGCGATGATCTCCTGTCCCTCGTCGGTAAACAGATATTCAAGGTAGGCACGGGCTGCCTCCGCGCTGCCGTGGCTGGCGACATTGGCATCGACCCAGGCCACCGACGGCTCGGCCAGGATGCTCACCGGCGGGTAGACGATTTCGAGCTGGCCACGCGCCTCGGCCACTTCGCGCAAGGCTTCGTTTTCCCAGGCCAGATGCACGTCGCCGATTTTCTCGACGGCGAACGCCGTGCCGGCGGCGCGCGCCGCGGGGACGAGGAAAGGCGTGTGCTCGTAGAGCGTCTTGAGATAGGCTCGTGCCGCGACCTCGCTGCCGCCGCGCGTGACGATGGCGCCCCAGGCGGCCAGCGCTGTAAGCTTGCCGTTACCCGAGCTTTTGGGGTCCGGTGTGATCACCTCGACACCGGGTTTGACGAGATCCGGCCAATCGTGGATTCCTTGCGGATTGCCCTGGCGAACGACGAAGACGATGGTCGAGTAATAGGGCCGCGACTGGTTCGGCAGCCGCGCCGCCCAGCCGTCGGCGATCTGCCCATGCTTGCGCAAGACGTCGACGTCCGACGGCAAACCAAGGGTGACGACGTCAGGCTTGAGTTCACCGCCCACTGCCAGTCTGGCCTGGCGCGACGAACCCCCATGCGACTGGAGAACCTCGATGGCGCGCCCGGACGCCTTCTCATAGCCCGCCGTGAAGCCGGCGTTGATGTCCCGGTACAGCTCACGCGTCGGGTCGTAGGAGACATTCAGCAATTTCGCTGGCGCCTTGCCCTCGACATTCTTGACGACGATCAGGGTGATCGCAAGCGCTGCGGCGGCGACTGCAGCCAGGTTGATCCAAGGGAGTTTTCGAGTTGCCATCGGTCAGTGTGTCCTTCAACTAATTGTTGGCGGAATTCTGAGCACTCCGATTCGCCTCAGCAACGAGTTATTCCTTCTAAGAATATGGGGCACACATGGAGCATGGCAACCGCCGCTGCCGGCAAGGCCCGTCGTCGAACTGGAACGTCTGGTTGGTCAAGAGTATCAGTGCTCGCTGGCGGCACGCGGGCGTGGGTCAACGCCGGCTTTGCGCAGGAAACGGGGCCGGGCCGGCTGGCGTCACAATCGATCGACCGCTACCGCCGTCCGTACGAAGGAACCAACAATCCACGGGAGGCCATGCAGGCCTATCTCGACTGGGAGTTTGTAAACAAATAAGCGCCGGCTGTCTCAAGACACCGCTTCTTGAATAAACAAAGCAGGAAAACATCGTTGGCGCGGTTCCGGCGGATGGCTAGCATCAACCGCTCCAGATGCCACAAACTGGTTGTCACCAATTGCGCAGGAAGTGAAGTGGGCAGCGTATCGTAGCGCGCGCGTTCGTTGTCGTCAGACGGTGGCGCGGCGCCCAATGGCGGCACCTGATCGGAGAATTTTCATGGCCTTCAAGGGGTCGGGGGTGAGGGGAAACGATCATGACTTTGCAATACACCCCCGATCATGAAGGTCATGACCGTTTGGATAGCCCGGCTTCGCTGCCTGGATAGCCGCCGAGCCAGGCTCTCCCAATCGGCAGTGCGGCGTCGCATCCTGACACGCCAGCAGCGCCAGAAGCGGGAGCGGCGTGGTCTACCCAGACTTCGCTTTGTCGAGCAGTGCTCGCGCCCTCGCGGCCGCAGGTGTGTCGAGCGCTTCGGGAAGCTGATCGACGAGCTAGGCAAGCGCGCGTCGGTCTTCGGCCGTTGCACTGTGGCGGTCGCACAGTTCGATCAGCGCCATCAACTCCAGCCACGGCGCCTCCGCGCTCTGGCCTCCGCGATCGCGCGTCGAATCGCGGCGTCGGCGGCTGCCCGGTCGCCACGCGCGCGCCCGATGACCGCCTGACGCCAGTTCCGCCGCTATCTCGAATGCGGCATTCTCGCCAATGGTTTTGCGCGCGCCCGATGCGCCGAGTGCGGTCACGATTTTCTCATCGCCTGGCCGTGCAAAGGTCGCGGCGTCTGTCCCGCTGGTAACACCCGGCGAATGGTCGAAACCGCCGCCCATCTGGCCGACCCCATTTTGCCGCGCCTGCCGGTCCGTCAGTGGGTGCTGTCGGTTCCCAAGCGGCTGCGTTATCACCTCGAACACGATCCGGCGATCGAGACGCTGGCGCTGCGCATTTTCCTGAGCGTCGTGGAACAAGCCTTGCGCCGCGCCTGCCCGGCTGGGGGTTCGGATTCCCGGATCGGCGCGGTGGCCTTCATCCACCGCTTTGGCGCGCTGCTCAATTCGCATGTGCATTTCCACTGCATCGTCATCGAGGGTGTCTTCGAGGCGGACGCTTCGGGAGCAGCGACGTTTCATGAAAGCCGTGCCCCTGACCAGAAGTTGCTCGACGAAGTTCAGGCCAAGGTCCGCCGCCGTCTACTGCGCGCGCTGACCCGGCGCGGTGTACTTGAGCCGGAAGATGCCGAGCTGGGAGCACGGTGGGGGCTTCTCACTCGACGCCAGCGTGCGCATCGAAGGGGCCGACCGCCAGGGCCTGGAACGGCTGCTGCGCTACTGCGCTCGGCCCGCCTTTGCGCTGGAGCGTTTGCGTGAAATCGACGCAGAACACCTGGTCTATGAGAGCGTCAAGCCGGGTCCCGGCGGCAGCGTCAGCCTGATGCTCACACCACTCGAACGGATCGAGCGTCTGGCGGTGCTGATTCCGCCGCCGCGCCGACATCGCCATCGTTACTACGGGGTGCTGGCAGCCAACGCGCCGCTACGCGCACAGGTGACCGCGCTCGCCGGCCTGCCGGAGCGTCTGACCGCGCCGCTTGCCACAGCGACTGAGACCGAGCCAATCGCGGCGGCCGCGGCGCAAATCACCGCCGCAAGCGTGTCCTCCGACAGCAAGGAGGAAGCAGAGGGGGCAGAGGAAGCGATTCACCGTCGCGCCGCTCGTTACGCTTGGGCGCTGCTGCTCGCGCGGATCTATGAGGTCTTTCCGCTCGTCTGCCCACGCTGCGGCGGCGAGATGCGCATCATCGCCTTCATCATCGATGCGGGTGCCGTGCGCGACATCCTGACTCCTCTGGGCGAGCCGACCTCGCCGCCTCGCCTGATGCCCGCCCGTGCGCCGCCGCTCTGGGAGATGCCGGACGCCACCCTGGGCGAGGACGACCCACAGGCTCAATCGGCGTCTGAGTACGAATTCGACCAGCGCATTGCCTGGTCTGGTAGGTGCGGGTTGGAAGTCCCCATGCGCAAAGGTCCAGACTGAAGCATGACGAACTGCCATCGCCCGTCGTGGGACGACTCGTGCCTGTGGTCATCCGCCTGGCTGGTCCCCGGCCCGGCGGATGACCACACGCGCTGGGCGAGGCGGGATTCGGGGAACTTTTCAGGGGCCATGGGCCACCGGAGCCAAATTCGAGATTGACGCCCCTTGATGGAGGCTCATATGCTCTTTTTGGTACCGTTGGATTTCCTATCCTTCGGCAGTGCGGCGTCGCATCGACACGCCAGCAGCGCCAGAAACGGGAGCGGCGTGGTCTACCCAGACTTCGTTTTGTCGAGCAGCGCTCGCGCTCTCGCGACAGCGGCTGTGTCGTGCGCTTCGGGTAGTTTGTCGACGAGCGCGGCAAGCGCGCGTCGGTCTTTGGCCGTTGCCCTGTGGCCGTCGCACAGTTCGATCAGCGCCATCAGCTCCAGCCACGGAGCCTCCTGGGCTCTGGCCTCTGCCATCGCCCGTCGAATCGCGGCGTCGGCGGCTGCGCGGTCGCCACGCGCGAGCGCGATGGCAGCCTGCATCGCGAACAACTGCGGCAGATACACGCGCTCCCCGAGCACGTTTGCCACTTGCAGCGCATCCTCGAGTTCGTGTTGCGCGCCATCCCAGTCGCCATCAAGCAGCAGGGCCTCCGTGGCATACCCCAGGACCTCACTTCCTCCCGCCAGCATCCCGAGCCGCGTATTGTCTTCGTACGCCTCTCGAATGCGGCGATAGCGTCGCGCGGTCGTCCCATCCGGGCATCCGCCCAGCCGCGAAACCACCGGCACGCCGTCCGACCTTGCGCGACCCCGGATTTGTCGACAAGTGCCCGCATTTCGTCGGCCAGAGCCGCGACACGTTCCGCGTTGCCGAGTCGGGCCTCGAACAGCGCCTCGTACCAAAAGGCCGCCAGCCGCGTGTTCGGCCATCCCAGCAGGCGAGCGCGTGCGTGCGCCCGCTCCAGCCGCGCGCGCCCCTGCTCGACGAACCCGGAATGAAGAAGGTGGATGCCGTGCAGCCCCAGCAGCGTGACTTGTGGATCGGCCACGAAGATTTCGACCGGCGCCAGTTCGAGAAGCTCCGCGGCCGCGAGCCCGCGCTCGATCCATGTGCCAGCCGCGCGCAGTCGACCCTGAAGCTGAGCCACGTATCCGTGCACGATACACGTGACGAGCACAAGCACCGGATCGTTGGGTGCAGACGAGAGCGCCTCGGCTCGTTCCGCCACCGCCAGCGCCTCGGCATAGTCCGCCCGCAGGCTGAGAACGAACGCGAACCCGTGCAGCAGCCGTCCGCGCATCGAATGATCGGGGATGTCGGCGAGAAGCGCGTACGCACGCTGGAACGCGTTTTTCGCTTCGGGATGACTGATGCCATGTACGTGGGTGGCCGCTACTCCATGAAGCGTGGCCAGCGCGATCTCCAGCGCGTTGCGTTGGGTGCCCTCCGGCGCCTGGCCAAGAAGGGTCAACGCATGCTCGGTGAGGTTCATGCACTCGCACGGACTCAGGCGCGCGAGCGCCGCTTCGGCAGCCGCAACGTAGTGGCGCAGCGCGGCCATCGGCTCCCGGCCAAGCTCGAAGTGCATGGCGAGTTCCGCCGCGGCGACCGATGCGCCGGGCGCACGCTCGCGTTCGAGCGTGGTGCCGACTTTGCGGTGGAGCTGCGACCGAACCGACAGGTTGGTGTGCTCGTAGAGCACCTGGCGAAAGAGCGCATGTCGGAACGAATACGGCAACTCTGCTGCATTGTTGCCTCCCTGGGGACGCGGGGCGACGAGCCACAACTGCTCGCGCGAGAGATCGTCACATGTCTGGCCGACCCATGCGGCGTCTCTCTCGAGCGCTCCCGAGATCGTATTGATGCAGAACTGGATGCCGCAAACTGCGGCGACCGAGAGCACCAGGCGCTGATCGCTGGTGAGCTTCGCGATGTAATGATCGATGATGGCCGCGAGATTCTCCGGAACCGCGATTGTCGCGAGCTGCGACGACCGGGCTGCCGCGTCGCCACCGGCTGGCGCGGCGCGCGTGATCGCCTCCGTCATCACCGACGCGACGAACAGCGGTACGCCGTCGGTGCGTTCGTGCAAGGCGCGCACGAACGCTTCATTGGTGGCGATCGCTGGTGATCGTTTCGCCACGTAGTCGGCGACCTCGCTTTCGGAGAACGGATCGAGCACGATCTCCTCGCACAGGTCGTGCAGGCGCAGCTCGTGCCGCAACGGGTTGAGCGGATGATCGAGGGCCACGACCTCGGCCAGACGAAAGCTTGCCAGCCACATGAGCCGCGCGCCGCCACGGCGCCGCGCGATGTAGTCGATCAGCCGGATCGTCGCGCGGTCGCTCCAATGCAGGTCCTCGGTCACCAGCAACAGCGGGCGACGCTCGGTGTAGCGATAGAGGACCTGGCCCATCTCGCGCAGCATGCGATCCGGGCTGACGCCGGCGAGTTCTCCTCGTAGCGCTTCTCGCTCCTCCGTCGTGCCGAGCCACGGCAACTGCAACAGCCAGGTCGGCGCCACGGCGCGCAGCAAGGACGGGACCTCGCTGTCGCTGCGGCACAACTCATCCAGCGCTTCCAGAACAGGAAGGTAGGACTCAGCCGTGCCGTAGTGCTCGACGCACTGGCCGCGCGCGCACGCGACGTGGCCGAGGCTGGCAATGAACTGTTCGATCAGCGTCGTCTTGCCGATACCCGGCTCGCCGGCAATCCAGACCACCGCGCGCTTGCCGCTGCACGCCATGTCCCAGGCGCGGTGCAGTCGTGATAGTGGTTCGGCGCGACCGATGAAGTAGGGCACCTGCACGGCGGCGAGTCCCGAAACGCTTGGCTGGACGCTTGGCGCAGCGGGGAGCGCACTGGGAGCGGCAAAGAAGCGATACCCGCGCCGCGACACCGTTTCGATGTAACGCGGTTTGCGGGCATCGTCGTCGAGCACCGTCCGGAGCTCGCTGATGGCGGTTCTCAACACCGAGTCGGTCACGAACTGGTGGCCCCAAACCTCATCGAGCAAAGCATTCGTGGTGAGCAGGGACCCGGCGTGCCGCACGAGCGCGCACAGGACGGCGAATGGCCTCGGCGCGAGCGCGACAGCCGTTCCGTCGCGCAGCAAGCGCGCGTTCGCCTCGTCGAGCTCGAATCGGTCGAAGCGCACTCGTAGCGGATGGGGTTCTCCCGTGGAGCGACCGAGGTCGGGGCCTTCGATCATTGCGATGTCAGGCGGGTTCGATATGGCATAGGACGATCGAGCGCCGGCCAAGGAAGTGGTGCCCGCGTGGCCGGTCGCGCAATTGACGCAGGTAGCGCTTCCCGATCGGCAAAGTCACCATGGATCGGACGCGGCCGCCACACCCAGGGCGCAGTCAGCGTCGATGCCAGCGTTCGCGTTTGTTGGCTGGTTCTCTGTCGATTGGCTCGGCACCGGCATTTGAACCCGATCATTGTCGACAATGGCTCCATTGGGAATTCGGCCTGCTGCGTGCAGTCTAGCGCTGCCTGGCTAACCGGGGCAAGAGAGAGCAGATTCGAAGCCGAAACCGCCAAGGAAGCCGAAGCCGTAAGACTGAGCCGCGATACCCAGGCTGGCGGCTACCGACTGCTGACCGCGGCCGAGCTGAAAAAGATGATCGACGAGGGCAAGCCGATGGTGCTGGTGGATACCATGCCCTACGACGCCAGCTACAGGAAGGAACACATTCCGGGCGCGAAGAATTTTCTCTTCCCGGTGCCACGCATGAGTTCCTGGGATGCGAAGGAAACCGATGGCAAGACCGAGGCTGACTTCACCGCCTTGCTGGGCGAGGACAAAGACAAGCCGGTGGTGTTCTACTGTGGCTTTGTCAAATGCACGCGCAGCGATAACGGTGCAGCGTGGGCGCGCAAGCTCGGCTATACGCAGGTCTATCGTTTCCCTGGCGGTCTGTTCGCATGGAAGGGTGCCGATTTTCCGCTCGAAGCGGTGCAATAGCGCCGGCCAATCACCCCGCGCCGGCGCTGCGCTCACGCCGCTTGCAGGAACGGCGTGCGGATGTCCGAAAGGAACTGGCGCAGCCGCGGATGCTCGGGCCGGGCGAAGAATTCGCTCGGCACCGCGCGTTCGAGAACCTTGCCCTGGTCCATGAACAGCACCCGGTCGGCGACGTCGCGTGCGAAACCCATCTCGTGCGTCACGCACACCATGGTCATGCCGTCACGGGCGAGGTCGCGCATGACCAGAAGGACCTCGCCGACCATCTCGGGGTCAAGCGCGCTGGTCGGTTCGTCGAAGAGCATCAGCGGCGGCCGCATCGCCAGCGCGCGGGCAATCGCCACCCGTTGTTGCTGCCCACCCGAGAGCTCGCCCGGATAAGCGCGCGCCTTGGCGGCCAGGCCGACGCGATCGAGCAGCGTCAGCGCCTCGTCGCGGGCTTCGGATGGTTTGAGTCCGCGCAGGCGGGTCGGCGCCAGCGTGCAGTTTTCGAGCACGCTGATATGCGGGAACAGATTGAACTGCTGGAAGACGAAGCCAATGCGCGAACGGAAGGCATTGAGTTTGACGTGCCGACCGTAGGCATCCACGCCGTCAACGACGATGCGTCCGGACTGGATCGGCTCCAAGCGGTTGAGCGTGCGGATCAACGTCGACTTCCCCGATCCCGATGGGCCGCAAACGACGACTACCTCGCCCTTGGCCACGTCCTCAGTGATGTCCACCAGGGCGTGGTAGCTGCCGTACCACTTGTTGACTCGTTCGATCTTGATCATGCGTGGGCCTTCGCCAGCGTGCGTTGTTGGTGATGGCGCTCCAGCCAGAATGCGAAGCGAGAGAGGCCGAAGCAGAGAATGAAATAGGTCAGGCCGAGCAACAGATACACTTCGGCCGGCTTGGTGAGCACCTGGGTGTTGATCTGGGTGGCGATGAACGAGACTTCGGTCAAGCCGATGATGTAGCCGAGCGAGGTTTCCTTGATGGTTGCAACGAACTGGTTGACCAGTGAGGGCAGCATGTTGCGTACCACTTGCGGCAGGATCACCAGCCGCATCGCGTCCAGATAGCTGAAGCCGAGCGAGCGTGCGCTTTCCGTCTGACCCTTGCCGATGCCCTGGATGCCGGCACGGATGATCTCGGCCAGGTAGGCGGCGTCGAAGACCACCAGGGCGGTCAGCATGGTCCAGAACTGGTCGGTGTTTTGCCCGGTCAGGCTGGGCAGGAAGAAATAGGCCCAGAAGATCACCATCAGCAGCGGTGTGCCGCGCACGACCTGGATCAGCGCGCTCACCGGCCAGCGTACGCATCGCCAGGGACTGACGCGGGCGATACCGAAGACCAGGCCGAGAGGAAAGGCGAAGAGCAAACCGAGCACGGCGAGGATCAGCGTCAGCGCCAAGCCGCCCAGCGGTCCATGCGGATACTGGCCAACCAGGAAATACAGCCAGTAGGTGTCGATCAGGTCGATCACGCCGCTCGCACCGGGAAGCGGCCCTGATACCAGCCTGCCGCGCCGGTGATCAGGAGAGACATGCCGAGATAGCAGGCCGAGGCGAAGGCGAAGGCCTCGAAGCTGCGGAAACTGGCGCTTTCCACCTTGGCTGCCTGATACATCAGCTCGGCGACACCGATGACGGTAGCGATGCTGGTGTCCTTCCAGAGGTTGAGCGTCTGCGAGATCAGCGGCGGAATCGTGACGCGCAGTGCCTGCGGCAGCACCACCAGTCGCATGCTGGCGACGAAGCTGAAGCCGAGCGCACGCGCCGCCTCGAACTGCTGGCCGGGAATCGAGCGGATGCCGCTGCGGACATCCTCCGACATGTAGGCGGCGGTGTAGAGCGTCAACGCGATGATGGCGCTGGTGGCCTCGATGTTGCGCGCGTAGAGCCATTCGCGCAGGGCTGTCGGCAGGAGTTCGGGGGCGCCGAAGTACCAGAACAGCATGTGTGCCAGCAAGGGTACGTTGCGGATCGCTTCGACGAAAGCGAAGCCGGACCATTGCAGCACCTTCACCGGCGAGAGGCGAATCAGCGCGATGAGGATGGCCAGCGGCAGCGCCAGAGCAAGACTGATTCCGGTCAGACTGAGGGAGGTGATCAGGCCCGCCACCAGCCAGTCGTGATAGGTGCCGGTCAGCAGAAGGTCGAGATCGAAGAGCGGGGTCATGTGAGCGCAGAGAGACGTTGAACGGCATCCCCATCGCCCGCAGACGGGCGATGGGGCCGGGAGGTCAAGCGTCTCAGCTATCGACCTTGTCGCTCTCGATCTTGAAGGGGCGTGCCTGGAACTTGATCTTCGAATCATTCCCATACCACTTGAAGAACAGCTTCTCGGCTTCGCCCGATTTCTCGAGTTCGCGCAGAGTGTCGTCGACGACCTTTTTCAAGGCGGGCTCGCCTTTCCTGATACCGAGCGCCAACGGTTCGATGCTGAGATTCTCGGGAAGAATCACGAAGTCCTTCTGGGCGGGACCAAGCTTGGCGTAATCGGCCAGGATCGACACCTCATCGTTGACGTAACCGACCCCCTTGCCCTGCTGCAGAGCGACAAAGGCCTGGCCGGTGGTCTCGAAGGTCACCACTTCCGCCGTCGGCACGGCCTTGCGCAAATTCGGCTCCTGCGTCCCGCCTTTCACCGTCAGGACCTTCTTTCCAGCCAGTTGCGGCACGGCCGTAACGTTGCTGTCCTTGCGTACGATGACCTTCTGGCCAGTGACGAAGGTGGTCAGCGAGAAGTCAACCTTGGCTTCACGTTCTTTGTTGTGGGTCAGCGACGCGGCAAGCAGATCAACGCGGCCCTGTTCCAGTTCGGGGATGCGAGCGGCGACCGCGAGTTGCTTGAGCGTCAGCTTGATGCCCAGCTTCCTGGCGATCGCCTTGGCCAGATCAACGTCGTAACCGACGATCTCGCGGGTCTTCGGATCGACAAAGCTGTTTGGTTCGTCGGTGCCGAGAACGCCGACGACGATTTCGCCCTTCTTCTTTATGTCGGCCAGTTGGTCGGCGTAGGCAGTGCCGCCAACGAGTGTCACAAGTGCGAGCAGGCCAACCAGCAGATGATTGCGCAGGTTCATGATTGTTCTCCAGTAGTCAGATTTTCAATGTACTGGGCATCGGACAAGGACAGAACGAAGTTATCGGCAGATACAAATCAGCGCCGACCTGATATCGATCTGCAAAAAAACAGAACACTCAATCGCTGGTGGCGAGAACCACTTGATTGGACTTGAAAACAGCCAGCACGTCGGCACCGAGTTCCAGGGGAAATTCGCTCAGGGTGCTGGTGGGCACCGCCGCACTGAGCACACCCGCAGGCGTCATGACCAGCACCTCCGAAAGCACCTTGCCGATGACGATCTCGGTCACTCGCCCGCGCAACTGATTGCGGGGGTTGAGCGCATCCACGGTCATCAGGCGCTTGAGGACGCGGCTTTCCAGCGCCGCGAAGCGTGCTTCGCCGTGCTCCCGCGGCCGCGGCAGATCAACGGGCTCGTCGAAGGTGATACGCCCTTCCTCGATGAGCAGGATGCGATCAGCCAGCGCCACGGCCTCGGCGACGTCGTGTGTCACCAGCAGTGCCGTGAAGGCGTGCTGGTGCCAGATCTGCTCGATGAGGCGCTGCATCTCGATACGGGTCAGGGCGTCGAGGGCACCCAGGGGTTCATCGAGCAGCAGTAGGCGAGGGCGATGAATGAGCGCCCGCGCCAGGGCGACGCGCTGCCGCTGGCCGCCCGAGAGACGGCTCGGCCATTCGTCGGCGCGGTCCGCCAGGCCCACTTGCGCCAGTGCTTCCTCGGCCTGGGCACGTACTTGCGCACGGCTGCCGGGCAGACCCAGGGCGACGTTCTGAATCACCGTCCGCCAGGGCAGCAGGCGAGCTTCCTGGTACATGATCCGCACCTGGTCACCAAAGGTCTCGCGCGCCTTGCCGTCGAAGCCGATGGCACCACCGGAAAGCGAGTCGAGTCCGGCCAACTGGCGCAGCAGCGTGCTCTTGCCACAGCCGCTGCGGCCGACGATGGCGACGAACTCGCCGGCCGGAATGCTCAGGTCGAGGCCGTGCAGTACCTGTCTCTCGCCAAAATATTTGACCAGTCCGCGGATCTCTACGTCAAGGCCGCCGCTACCATCCCGGACAGCCCCGACTTGCGCCAGTTCGGGATTATCGATTTGCATGCTCGTTCCCTCCATCAGGCTGCGCTGTAGGCGCCGTTCCATCTGAGCCAGCGGCGCTCCAGCAAGCGGGCAGCGACATCGGCAAGCTTGCCGAGCAGTGCGTAGAGCAGGATGCCAAGCAGAACGACGTCGGTCTGCAGGAACTCGCGGGCATTCATGGTCATGTAGCCGATGCCGGCCTGTGCGGAAATGGTCTCGGCGACGATGAGAATGACCCACATGAAGCCCAGTGCATAGCGAACGCCGACCAGGATCGACGCCAGGGCACCGGGCAGGATCACTTCACGATACAGCGGCCAGCCGGAGAGACCATAGCTGCGGCCCATTTCGATCAGCGCGGGATCGACCGAACGGATGCCGTGAAACGTGTTGATGTACACCGCAAAAAACACGCCGAAGGAAATCAGGAAGAGCTTGGCCACCTCGTCGATACCGAACCACAGGATGACCAGCGGAATCAGTGCCAGCGGCGGGATGTTGCGAATCATCTGCAAGGTCGTGTCGAGAGCGATTTCCACCTTGCGGAAAGATCCGGTCAGCAGGCCGAGGACGAGCCCCAGCCCACCGCCGATGGCAAAGCCCGCCAGAGCCCGACCGGCGCTGACCCTGATGTGGGTCCAGAGTTCGCCGGAAAGGGCCAGCGTCCAGCCTGCCTTCAGTACAGCCAGCGGTTCCGGCAGTATGCGAGTCGACAGCCAGCCGAAGAGCGCGGAAAGTTCCCAGACGACCAGAATGGCGATGGGCACCAGCCACGGCAACAGCCCCTTGGCGCCATTCCTGAGGGCGTCGATTGGTGATGTCATGCGGTTCTCCTGCGGGAATCACCGGAAACTTGACCGGCAGAAACCCGACATTCGTGTCAAAGCTTGGCGATCGAAACTTCGGTTGCCTTGACCAGAGCCAGGACCTCGGTGCCCACCCGCAGTTGCAGATCCTTGACCGAGCGAGTGGTGATCACGGACGTGACGATGCCATGCGGTGTCTCGACGTCCACTTCGGAAACGACGGGGCCGTCGATGATTTCCTTGATGCGTCCGCGGAACTGATTTCTGGCGTTGATTGACTGGATGGGCACGACGTTCTCCGTTGGGTAACTGACCAAGGGTCGCATTGTGGGCAGCCAGGACGGGCGCGACAAATAATAAGAAATGCATAGCTTATTCCTCCGGATCCCTGCTCTGTATGGAGCACGATTGGTGGCAGAGATCAGCAAATCCAGTTGCCGCGGCGACCAGAGCTACCGCGCGAGCGGTCAGTACGACCCCCTCGGCAGCCTGTTCGTCGACTGGCAAAGAAGTCCTGGCCATGCCGCCCCACTGGCTCCGCGCCGAACGCATAAGCATAGAAAAACTTTGTCTTTGCAGGATGTTGCGCCGTGGCCTAAGGTCGACGGCTACGCGCTGAATTCCCCCGTGGTGAGTCCATGGATCTCGGCAGCCAGTTGCCCCTACACCGTTCCCAGTTCAGGAGATTCGCATGTCCAGATGGTACGCAGACAATTCCCTTTCCATAGGCCGCACGCCGCTGATCAGACTCAACCGCATCGCCGACGGCGCTCCGGCCAGTCTCCTCGCCAAAATCGAGGGACGCAACCCCGCCTATTCGGTCAAATGTCGCATCGGTGCTGCGATGATCTGGGATGCCGAGCAGCGTGGTCTGCTGGGCCCAGGTAAGGAACTCGTCGAACCGACCAGCGGCAACACCGGCATTGCCCTGGCGTTCGTCGCCGCTGCACGCGGGATCCCCCTGACACTGACCATGCCGGAAACCATGAGCCTGGAGCGGCGCAAGCTGCTCGTGGCCTATGGCGCCAAGCTGATACTGACCGAAGGCGCCAAAGGCATGGGTGGCGCCATCGCCAAGGCCGAGGAGATCGCGGAGTCGGACCCGGATCGCTACGTGCTGTTGCAGCAATTCAAGAACCCGGCTAACCCGGCGATTCACGAGAGCACCACCGGCCCCGAGATCTGGGACGACACCGACGGCAATATTGATATTTTCGTCTCCGGGGTTGGGACTGGCGGCACCATCACCGGCGTTTCGCGTTACATCAAGAATACCCGCCGCAAACCCATTCTCTCGGTAGCGGTCGAGCCTTCCGCCAGCCCGGTACTCACGCAGACGCTCGCCGGCGAAGCGCTCAAGCCGGGTCCCCACAAGATCCAGGGCATCGGCGCCGGCTTCGTACCACAGGTGCTCGACCTCTCGCTGGTTGACGTCGTCGAACAGGTGTCGAACGAAGAGGCTGTCGAGTACGCCCGCCGCCTCGCCAGGGAGGAAGGAATCCTGTCGGGGATTTCCTGCGGTGCGGCCGTGGCGGCGGCGGTGCGCCATGCCAGGAAACCGGAAAATGCCGGCAAGACGATCGTCGTCGTGCTGCCCGACTCCGGAGAACGCTACCTGAGTTCGGTGTTGTTCGACGGCGTCTTCGACGCCACCGGCCAGGCGCTGTAAGGCGGCTGCATCGGGGCGCCATTGGCTACCCCGGTGCAGCAAGCAGAAGAACCAGTAAGGACCAGCTACCGCCCGGTTCACCCCGCGCTCCTCGGCAATACTCACATCCCGACGGTGATGATCGGCGAGCGTGGCGCCGACTTCCTGCTTCAAGGTCACAAGGAAAACACATGAGTAACGGTCCTGACCTCGATCTCTCCTTCAACTGGCTACCATTTACGCCCAACCGGGACTTCCGGCGTGAGCCGAAGATCCTGGCCCGCGCCAAGGGAATGTTTTACTACGACCCCCTCGGGCGCCCGATTATCGACGGATCTTCCGGCTTGTTTGCGGTGGCGGCTGGGCATGGCCGCGAGGAAATCACCCAGGCAGTCGGCAGACAACTCGACGAACTGGACTTCGCTCCCAGCTTCTATCGCGGCAACCCGCCTGCCTTCCTTGTAGCGGAGAAGCTGGCCGGCATCCTCCCCGCCGGACTGGACAGGGTGTTTCTGGTCAACTCGGGTTCGGAGGCCGTCGATACGGCGATCAAGATGGTCCTCCTGTACCACCGCGTATGTGGCGAAGCACAACGCACCCTGTTCGTCTCGCGCGAGCGTGCGTATCACGGCGTCAACTTCGGTGGCCTGGGCCTTTCCGGCATCGTAAACAACCGTCGGCACTTTGCCAGTCAGTTACCCAACGTGCCCTTGCTGCGGCACACCTGGCTTGCGGAGAACCGTTTCACCCGCGGACTTCCCCAACACGGGGGGGAACTCGCTGACGATCTGCTCCGGATCATTGCCACCCACGGCGCCGAAAACATTGCTGCCGTCTTTGTCGAACCGATCGCCGGCTCGACCGGTGTCCTGCTGCCACCGCAAGGCTATCTGGAACGCTTGCGCGAGATCACTTCGGCGCACGGCATCCTGCTGGTCTTCGATGAAGTGATCTGCGGCTTTGGCAGGACCGGCAAGGCTTTTGCAGCCCAGAGCTTCGGTGTGCGGCCCGACATCCTGACCGTTGCCAAGGCGATCACCAATGGCGCCATCCCGATGGGTGCGGTCGCCGTCGACCGAGGAATCCACGAGGCCATCATCGACTCTGTCCCAGCCGACCAGATCGAGTTCTTCCATGGCTACACTTCCGGTGGTCACCCGGTGGCTGCTGCGGCCGCCATCGCCACCCTGGAGATCTATCGACGCGAAGAATTGTTTGCGCGTGGCGAGGCATTGTCGAGCTATTTCATCGACCAGCTTTTCACCTTGCGCGAGTTGCCAGTGGTCACCGACATCCGCGCCTATGGGCTCATCGCCGGGATCGATCTTGCCCCGGACGGGAAGCCGGGAGTGCGTGGCTACCGCTTGCAGAAAGCCCTGTTTGATCGCGGACTACACGTGAAGACCACCGGCGACGCCGCGATCATTGCTCCGGCATTGGTCGCCGAACGTCAACATATCGACAAGATCGTCTCGATCCTGCGGCGAACACTGGCGGAAGAGAAGTAAAGCCGTCGTTCTGCTGAGCATATTCCGTAGGACGTGATTTAGATATCCGACTTTCTTCGTTCCGGACGGGAATGCCCCTTTGCTACATTGCCTCCTTCTCACTCACTCCACCGGAAGGTAATGCGACATGCACATCTATCGACGCTTCACGATCGCCGCCCTGGCACTGCTGGCGTTCTCGGGCACCACCATCGCTGCCGACGAAGTCACCATCGCCTATCAGACAGGCGTCGATCCCGCCAAGGTGGCCCAGGCTGACGGTCTTTATGAAAAGGCGACAGGCGCCAGGATCAACTGGCGCAAGTTCGATGCCGGCGCCGAAGTCCTCACGGCAATCGCCTCGGGTGACGTGCAGATCGGTTACGTTGGCTCAAGCCCCATCGCTGCTGCCGCGAGCAAAGGACTGCCGGTCGTCACCTTTCTCGTCGCTGCTCAGCTCGGCGGTTCCGAGGCGCTCGTCGTGCGCAATGGCAGCAAGATTGCAAAGCCCGAAAACCTGATCGGCAAGAAGATCGCGGTGCCCTTTGTGTCGACCGGACACTACAGTCTGCTGGCCGCACTGAAGCATTGGAATATCGACCCGTCCAAGGTTCAGATCATCAATCTACGGCCGCCGGAAATCACTGCCGCTTGGCAACGCGGTGACATTGATGCCACCTACGTATGGGACCCCGCGCTCGGCAAGGCCAAGGAAAGTGGCAAGGTTCTGGCGACTTCGGCGGATGTCGGCAAGTGGGGGGCGCCGACCTTTGACGGCTGGATCGTGCGCAACGATTTTGCCGAGAAGAATCCCGACTTCGTGACGAAGTTTGCGCGCGTGACACTGGATGCGTACGCGGCTTATCGAGCCAATCCCAAGGCCTGGCTCGGGAACGCCGACAATCTCGACAAGGTCGTTCGCATCACCGGTGCCAAGAAGGAAGACATTGCCGGCCTGCTCGAGGGCAACGTCTTTCCGTTGGCCAAGGAGCAGAGCGAGTTACTCGGCAAGCCGACCGTGAAGGCTCTGACCGATACCGCCGGCTTCCTCAAGGAGCAAGGCAAGGTGGATACCCTGCAGAGCGACTATGCGCCATTCGTTTCGAGCGCCTACATCAGCAAGGCCAGCACGCTTGCTGCCAGGTAGCCGCCCGAGCGACCGAGCGATCACTTTCCATGTCCAGACTCGTCATTGACCAGGTGACCGTTCACTATCCGGGCGCTGCTCGGGGCGTGGCGGCCCTGCAGGATGTTTCACTGGTCATCGACCCCGAACAACTGGTAGTCGCTCTCGGCCCCTCGGGTTGCGGCAAGACGACCTTGCTCAACCTGATTGCCGGCTTTCTGCAGCCGACGAGTGGGCGAATCCTGCTCGACGATCGGCTGGTTTCCGGGCCGTCCGCGGAACGTGGGGTGGTGTTTCAGGATGATGCGCTGTTGCCCTGGTTGAACGTTCTGGACAACGTGGCTTTCGGATTGCAGTTGCGCGGACTTCCGGGGGCGGAACGTGAGGCGACAGCGCGCAGGACGCTGCAACTCGTTGACCTCCAGGAGTTCGAACAGCATCCTATCTGGCAGCTCTCCGGCGGTATGCGACAGCGCGTCGGGCTCGCGCGCGGGCTGGCTGCGGACCCGCGCGTTCTGCTGCTGGACGAGCCCTTCGCGGCCCTCGATGCGTTCACTCGCGAACAGATGCAGGAACTACTTCTGCGTCTGTGGCGAAAGACTCGCAAACAAATCTTTCTCATTACCCACGATCTGGAAGAAGCTGTGTTTCTGGCGACCGACCTGATCCTGCTCTCGCCACGACCCGGTCGAGTGGCCGAACGGATGAAGCTGGACTTCGGCCACCGTCATGCCAATGGTGAATCCGCACGCAGCATCAAGTCGGATCCACGCTTCATCGAAACCCGTGAGCACGTTCTCTCACTGGTCTTTGCCCAACGCGAGGTCAGCACCACATGACACCCACCGAAATGAGCATCGGCGACAATTCGCGATCGACAGCGTTCGCAAGCGAGCAGGCGCCGGCACGCCCGGCCGGGAACTTCTTGCTCAGCGTCAACACCATCAGTACCCTAACCATCATCTTCTTACTTGTCGTGTGGTGGGCCACGACCACGGCCGGACTCATCGCACCCCTGTTCCTTCCCTCGCCTCAAGCTGTGCTCGGAAAGTTCTGGCTGGTAACCACAAAGGGGTTCATGGACTCGACACTCTGGCAACATCTGGCGGCAAGCCTGGGTCGGGTAGTCTGCGCGCTCATCGCAGCCGTCGTCCTGGCCATACCGACGGGGATCGCGATTGGCCTCTCACGAATCGCGCAGGGCGTGCTTGACCCCCTCATTGAGCTCTATCGTCCGGTGCCGCCGCTCGCCTACCTGCCGCTGATCGTCATCTGGTTCGGGATTGGCGAGTTGTCCAAGGTCTTGCTGATCTTCCTGGCGATCTATGCGCCAATCGCGATTGCCACAGCGGGTGGTGTTCGACAGGTCTCGCAAAACCGCCTGCGCGCTGCACAGTCCCTGGGAGCGACGCGTGTCCAGTTGCTGCGTTACGTGGTGTTGCCCAGCGCCGTCCCCGACATCCTGACTGGTATCCGCATCGGCCTGGGGACCGGCTGGTCGACACTCGTTGCCGCGGAACTGGTCGCAGCGACGAGCGGCCTGGGGTTCATGGTGCAGTCGGCTGCACAGTTCCTGGTGACCGACGTGGTCATCCTGGGAATTGCCGTGATCGCCATCATTGCCTTTGCGCTCGAACTCTCCCTGCGCGCCCTATCCCGTCGCCTGGCCCCGTGGCGGGAGCAGGGCATAAGCTGAAAGCGACCATGGCCGTTGGGAACGCTTGCCGAGTTCAGCATCCTGTACCACTTGGGTGAGTTCCTGGTCGATTTCGGCATGGGCCAGCGGGAAGTAGAAGGCCATGAACTCGGGGAAGCATCGCCACCCAGGACGTGCTGCACAAATACGGCAATGACTACATCTACCATCTGATGGGTGGCCGCATGTTCCCACTGACACTCGATGGGCTGGGGCGGGGAATGAGGTTGTTGAGCAAGTAATCACATGGGCTCAGGTGTGAATATTCTCACAGCAGGCCTGCGCTCCAGGCATATAATGATTCCACGAGACAAATGGCAAACGGGGTGAAAGCCCCGGACGCAAAGCTGCAGACCCTAACCTGGAATCCAGGTGGGTGGCTGGGTTACCTCGCTCCAGGCACGTTCGTGCGGGCACTTGGTTTCCTTTCCACGGCTGAAACATGACTCTCGTATGAGAGTGCGGCAACGGTGTTGTTGAACAATGGATGCCAAGAAAATGTTGGCGCAACAACCGCTGCTGATGTCATGCATTGTATGCGTTGAGAGTCAGAGGAAACCATGAGAACCTTTATTGCGACGATTGAAACTCCCGCCGGAACCGAGACCATGAAACTGGCGGCCGCCAGTATCCAGGATGCCTATGGACAGGTGGCGGAACGGAGTCTGTCGGCTGCGAACTCGTCGTATCACTACTCGATCAGGGAGACGTCTCCCATCGCTTCGCCCCAGTTTTTCAACGGGTTCACCAACGCCAGCATCTCGCTCGTGGCTTGCCTGATCCTTTTCATGGTCCTCGATCATCTGCTGCGCAAGTGGCTCAAGAGCTGATTGCCAATCAGGAGAACATGCGGACGACAAAACGGATGTTCTCTGATTGAATTGATTTGCTGAGTAGATTTGAGAGGACTGAAGGGGTCGCGGCACTGCTTTGCGGGGTCGCTGCGGGTGCCGCCGCTTCCCTTTCTTCAGCTGAGGTAGTAGGGTCAGGGTCGAAGTGTTCCCGGCAGCCTGCTTCTGCGCTGCGGTAGAATAGTATCGATGAACGACGACTATTTCATGCGTGAGGCGATTTCCCTGGCGCGGGCTGCCGAGTGCCTCGGCGAGGTGCCGGTTGGTGCGCTGGTGGTTCGCGATGGGGTCATCGTCGGTCGGGGCTTCAATTCGCCGATCGGCGAACATGATCCGACGGCGCACGCCGAAATTGCCGCCCTACGCGATGCCGCGCGCAATCTGCGCAACTACCGTCTGCCTGGCTGCGAACTGTTCGTGACTCTCGAACCTTGCGCGATGTGTGGCGGTGCGGTGCTGCAGGCGCGCATTGCCCGTTTGATCTACGGCGCGCGGGATCCAAAAACCGGCGTGCATGGCAGCGTCGTCGACCTCTTTGCGGTGCCGCGCCTCAACCATCACACGCTAGTCGTCGGCGGCATCCTGGCCGATGAGTGCGGACAGTTGCTATCGGGGTTTTTTGCGGCGCGGCGCAGCCGCGAGTGAGCATGCACATCGAGATCTCCATCAAACAACAGACGCTGACCCTCTCGGACGACTCCGGGCAGGTGCTGCGCAGCTATCCTGTGTCCACGGCAACGAATGGCCCTGGCGAAGTCTCGGGCAGCTTCTGCACGCCGCGCGGCAGGCACCTGATCCGCGCCAAGATTGGTGCCGGCGAAGCGGTCAACACGGTTTTTGCCGCCCGCAGGCCGACTGGCGAGATCTATGGCAAGGAACTCGCCGAACGATTCCCGCAGCGCGACTGGATTCTCACGCGCATCCTCTGGTTATCTGGCTGCGAACCCGGTCGCAACCGCCTGGGCCGGGTCGATACCATGCGCCGTTATGTCTACATCCACGGCAGCCCGGACACGACGCCGATGGGTCGCCCCGGATCGATCGGCTGCATTCGCATGCACAACGCCGATATTGTTGAATTGTTCGAGTGGGTGCCGCCGTACACGCCGGTCGATATCCGCGAGGACTGAGCATTGCACCGACCGTTATGAAACCTGTCGTGCGGCAAGTCAGGTGTCTGTCTGGTCCTGGGCCGGACGGGTATCCGAATATTTCCGGTTCGATCCGTAGCTGCTCGCGACCGGATATTTGATCGCATTCTTGACGAGTTTTGCACGGGCGGCCTGTTCAAGGTCGATGCCGGCATTTTCGGCAATCAACAGCAGGTAAATCAGGACGTCGGCACATTCGTCGCGCAGGGCTTCCTGCGCGCTGGCGCTGCCTGCCATCGCTGCCATCTCGGCGTCGTTCTTCCACTGCGTCAGTTCGAGCAACTCGCTGGCTTCGAGGTTCAGCGAGACGATCAGGTTGCGCAGGCTGTGAAACTGCGCCCAGTTGCGTTGGTCGCGAAATTCGAGCACTGCCGCGGTCAGTGTCGAAAGGCTCATGGCTTCAGGTGAAGAAGCGTGGTCTTGCTTATTCCGGCAGGCGCAGGTGATTTGCCTGCGCGCGTGCGCGCAGCGCCCGGTAATCTGGGAAACGCTTTCTCGCCTGCAAACAGGTCCTCCGTAGGGTGGCGCATGCGGGTCACTTGCGGGTTTCGCGAAGCTGCCATTCTACCGCGACAGGGGGCGCGAAACTGCCTGCTATTCTTGATGACCTTCAGAACACCTGATCTCATTGCCATGACATTAGGGCGGTAGCCTTAAAAAACACATTACAGTCCAACGGCTTGACTCTTGTTTTCGGTACTATGGAGCGTTTTTGGAGAAGGAGTGTGTCGGATATTGTAAAGATACGGCAATTGGCAGATAGTTGGTGACTGACGGGGCACCGGCTCCGCTTGACCTGGAGAGAGCGATGCCGCAAATGCTGTTGCCGATGTTTCCTGCGGGGGCGATCCACATCAACAATCTGCTGGCTTTTGTGAGGCAGGACGAGCGGATCACCTATTTCAACGGGATGATGCCGGTATTCAGCCATGACGAGCAGGACATCCCCACCTTCCGAATGATTACGGCACAATTTATCGCTGGCGGTAATGCCCGGGGTGTGGACGTTGCCCGTGCCTTTGGCGTACCCGTACTCAGTGTCAAGCGTGCGGTGAAGCGTTACCACGAGCAAGGGGTCAAGGGGTTTTATGCCCCACGGGGAACTCGTGGTCCAGCGGTGCTGACCGCCGTCGTCATGAAGCAGGCACAAGACTTTCTGGACGAGGGTCTGACGACTGCGCAGGTGGCTGCCCGCTTGAAGATCAAAGCGGACACGCTATCGAAAGCGGTGCGTGCCGGGCGACTGCACGCACCGTCGTCAAAGCCCAAGCCAGCGGTCGTCTTGACTAACAAGAGTGAGCGCAGCCTGCTCGACAGTGAGGCCCCGATGGGGATGGGCGCGTCGAACATCGATGCCCGGGTAGCTGCCAGTATGGGCGGACTGACTGCGGTGCTGCCGCAGTTTCAAGCGGTGGTCGATGTGCCCTGTGGGGGTGTGCTGTTTGCGCTGTTAGTGGCTGGAAGGAAGCGCGCATAAATGGCGCAGAAGAATGGCAGAGAATGCTGGACTGATTGAGTGGACAAAGGAGGGGCCGGTAAGGGCCCCTTGAGGATTGGAAGGTTGGCAGCGGTTAGAACGGCGGCTCTTCGGTCCAGGGGTCGTAGGGATTGGCGTCGCTGTCCCTGGATTGCTCGTCACGAAGCAGTTCAAAGAGGGCGGTCTGGTAGTGAGCGCAGATCCGGTCCCGCAAGTCGTCGAGCAGTTCGACGACGGCGAAAGCCTGGGCCGGTGTCCATTCGGCGGATATCAGGCAGTCGAGGCCGTGGTTCAATCCGGAGGGTTGGGGGTAGGGTTTCATGGGGTGCTCCCGGCGGTTGCCTTGCGTTTTCGGGAGCGCTGCTCGGCGTGCTCGCGGGCCTCTTTGTGGCGATAGGATTCGCCCTTGAGGGCGATGATCTCGGCGTGATGGACGAGACGATCGATGAGCGCGACGACGCAGGCGGCGTTGGGGAAGACCTCCGCCCAGTCCGAGAACGAGCGGTTGGTAGTGATCAAGGTGCTGCGGGTTTCGTGGCGGCGGTTGATCAGTTCGAAGAGCCGATCGGCATGGCGGTTCGAATAGGACAGGTAGCCAACCTCGTCGACGACCAAGAGAGACGGTGCGGCGTAGTGGCGCAATCGACGGCGCAGAGCCGAATCGCTATCGAGGGCGGCGAGATCATTGAGAAGTTGGCCTGCGGTCGTGAACAGCACGGTGTGGCCGTGCAGGACGGCCTGATAGGCGATGTTCTGGGCAATGGTCGACTTCCCCAGCCCGCTACTGCCGACCAGGATGACGTTGGTGGCGCTGTGCAGGAAATCGAGCCCCATCAATTCGCTGATCGCCGTTCGGTCACACTGCGTGGGCCAGTTCCAATCGAAATCGGCCAGCGGCTTGAATCGGCCGATATGGGCACAGCCGAGGCGGCGTTCGAGCGGACCTTCCCGGAGCCCTTGAGGTAAGTCGTTGATTCATGGCAAGAAACCAGAAAATCGGCAAAAATGTAGGCATGTAAATATAATAATAGCTATTTACAAACAATGTGCTATTGGCTATTATTGTCGGCATGTACATCGCCCGCGTCCCCAACCGAAAGTCCAGGCCGGCCATCCTGCTTCGCGAGTCCTATCGCGAGGGAGGCAAAGTCTGCACACGAACCATCGCCAATCTGACGAACTGGGCACCGGAACGAATCGTCGCCATGGAACGTCTGGTGAAGGGCGAATTCGACGACTGGTCGGGAGAGATGACCAGCGGCGAGATTTTTGGGGTGCTGTTTGCCCTCAAGCAGTTGGCCGACCAAGTGGGCCTCACGCGGGTGCTGGGCAGCGCTGCGGAAAGCAAGCTCAACCTGTTCCTGATTCTCGCGCGTATCGCGCATGGTGGCTCGCGGTTGTCGGCGGTACGCTGGGCGAAACAGCACACGGTGGCCGATGTGTTGGGGGTGGAGGACTTTGATGAGGACGACCTCTATGCCGCGCTGGACTGGCTGGCGAGCCAGCAGGAGCGCATCGAGCGAGAACTGTACCAGGCCTACGTCAAGGAGCAGGGCCAAACACCGGTTCTGGTGCTGTACGACGTGACCTCAAGCTATTTCGAAGGGGAATGCAACGAGCTGGGGCAATACGGCTACCACCGCGACGGCAAGCGCGGCAAGCCGCAAATCGTCATCGGTTTGCTGACCGCCGAGGACGGCGAGCCCCTCGCTGTGCGCGTCTTCGAAGGCAACACCGCGGACCCGACGACGGTGGCCAGCCAGATCACGATCCTGAAGGAGCAGTTCGGGATTGCCGAGGTGGTGATGGTGGGCGATCGGGGAATGATCAAGGCCAAGGGGAAGGCCGCGCTGTCGGCGGAGGGCTTCCGTTATATCACGGCGTTGACGGACGCCCAGATACGCACCTTCCTCAAGGAGGGCGTGCTGCAGACGGATCTGTTCGATGCGCATCTGTGCGAGGTGGAGCACGACGACAAGCGCCTGATCGTGCGCCGCAACGAGACCGTGCGGGTGCGCGAGGGGCGGCGGCGAGAGGACAAGTGGGCGCAGTTGCAAGCGAAGGTCGCCGAACGTAACGCCTTCGTCCAGAACTCCAGGCGCGCCAGCGCGGCGGCAGGCCTGGCCGCCTTGCAGCGCTGGGCCAAGAGCCACAAGCTCAGCGCGTTTGTCACCCTGACGCTGAAAGAACGCGTCATTGTCTGTACCCTCGACGAGGAGGCCAAAGCACAAGACGCCCTGCTCGACGGCTGCTATCTGCTGGAAACCGATGTGCCGCTAACCTTGATGGACGCGAAGACGGTCGATGCGCGTTATCGCGATCTGCAAAAAGTCGAGCGCAACTTCCGTACCGTGAAAACCACCTTCCTGGAAATTCGCCCGATCTTCCTGCGCAAGGCCGAGCGTACCAAGGCGCATGTCTTCGTGGCGATGCTCGCGTTGAAGATCACGCGGCGATTTGAAGCCGATCTGCACCGGACCTTCGGCAGCACCGAAGACGACCCCGCCGCCATCACTCCGGACGACGCCCTGGTGGCCCTCGGACGATTGACCTATCTCTACACCACCGACCGCAACGGTCAGCGTCACACGCATCTGCCACGCCCGGACGATCAACAGGCCAAAATCCTCAGCGCCATCGGTCTGTCCTTCCCGCTCAAGGCCAAAGCCGACAAGCTCGCCGCGTAGGCAGGCGCCGCTTTTGCGGCATCGGCTATTTTTTTAACAAAAACCGATAGTTACAGCATAACTGCGCTTGCTGGCTGGGGGAAGATCCGTCGAGGCTGCGCCGTGCCCGTTCGGCTTCCTCCCAGGCCAGTAGCGGCTCAACCCAGGTGCTGTCGGCCAATTCTGGCCAATGGGCGAGCAGGCCATGCAGGTGCAAGGTCTCTGCGCGCCGGCGCAGGCTCTCAAGCGGGGTCATCGTCGGCCTCCGTGAGTTGGTCATCACTTGCCAGGCGGTGTGGCTGGACCGGCGTGTCGCGGCGCTGGACCTGCTCGGACAAGGTGATTTCGACCGGCGGCGGCTGATCTTGGGCTTCGCGCCGACGTTCCAGAGCCAGGCGCACCGCGTTCACGTGCGGCACCTCGCGCGCCAGTGCGTCGAGGACGCCGACGCGCAATTCGGCCGCACCATCACGATCCAGCAGGCGCAACAGAGCCCTGGTGATCGCGCCGAGATGGCCGCCACGCTCGGCAGCCCGCACGAGGAGGTCCCGGCTCTCCGGCACCGCCTGGGTCAGGCGGTCAGTACCGCGGTGCTGACTGGCCTGGTGCTTGTGTGCGGCGAGCGTCTCGAGATGGGCGGGATTCTCGATGCACTGCCCCCGATCATAGCTGCGCGCATGCGTCGCCAGGAGCGTCTGGCCCTGGAGGATGCGCACCTGCCGGGGATCCGCGACGACGCTCAGCGTGCGTTGCACGTGGGTATGGGGAACCGAGTAATCGTTGAGGTCGAAACGCGCATAGGGCGTCTTGGCGACCTTTACCGCCACCTGCTCGTCGGTTGGATAGGGATTGTCCGGCCGGGCCATGAGATGCGCCGATTCCAGCGCAAAGGCTTCGCGTACGGTCAGGGTCACGTCTTCCGGGCAGCGCCGGTCGGCGGCTTCGCCGGCGCACCAGGCATCGGCCTGAGCATTGAGATCGGCCAGATCGGCAAAGCTGCGGCCGGCAAAGAAGGCCTCTCGGATATGACCTGGGCCTGTTCGCCGGGCAGCGTGCGCAGCCGCAGGTAGGCTTCCGCCTTCGGTCGCGGACGGTGCAAGGCGACCAGATGACGAAAGTGATCGGGACGCCCGGGTAGCCGCGTTCCTTGACCATGACGTACAGCCGGCTGGCAGTCAGGGTCGGAAACTGCGCCAGGGTCTCGCGGATGAAGGGCAGGTAGGGGTCGATGCGGGAAGGCGCGGCGCGATACCGGTGCGTGGCAGACCCGCCTGCGTCAGGACACGCCGGACGGTGCCATGATGGACACCCAGTTGGGTGGCGATGGTGCCGATGCGCCAGCGCTCGGCATGGTAGTAGCGCAGAATCTGCGCTTCCGTTTCAGGGGAAATGGTCAACTCGGGTTCCTCTTCGATCAGGTGAGATGGCGGATGGAACCCGGCAGCTACCCAGGAAGCCCTGCCTGAGCAAGCCCGAACAGCGCATCCCGCAGAAATGGCAGCGCGCCGTCCGGGAAGGGCGGTCGAACCGACTGCCGCCGGTTCCCGGCCCACCGCCGAGTTCGCCGCAGTAGATCACTCTTGTGCCGGTGGCATAGAACCCTGATGCGTCACATTCTGCTGGCGCAGCCGGTAACGGCGGCTTCTTTCGGCATGCTTGAGGCGGCCTCTTCGGCTCTTCTGGTAGCGGCGGCCGGCTTCCTGGACGGAAGCGCGGCGTGCGGCCTGCGCGCAGCCAGCGGCGCAATAGATCTGGCCCCGGTCGCAGCGGCTGCAGACGACGACCTGGGTTCGGCAGCGATGGCACAGGAAGAGTCGGCCGGTGGCTTCCATTGGCGGTTCCCGTCACGCCAATGAGCTATCGACAGGAAGAGGCCGCTCGTGAAATACTCTCCCTGCACCCGTGCCCAGCACGGTGTGGGGCACGACATCGGTGTGAACTTTGCGGGTTTGGCCGGTGTCGTGCTCGTTCTTCTTGGCGGGCCCTTTTTACCGCATCGCGAACCGGCTTGTCATCCCCGCCTGGCCCCTTGGCCGATCCGCGGCAAACTTCCCCGATGGTCGGCGCGCGGCAGGGGGGCGTGTCTTCAGTCGCCCTTCGGGCTCCTTCCGACACGCCCCCCTGCCGCATCATCGGTGGCCCAGCCGCCCCGAAACCCCGATCGTCTCGGCCACGGACCATCCCTCGCCGGCAGCCTCCTCTACGCCTCGCAGCCAACTATCGGCACTTCTTGACCGCCATTGACAATGGATGGCCAACCTTTCTTCAGGGTCAACCAGGCGATTGATCCGGGTCTGATCAAAGTCATCGAAGGCGAGATCGTGCCCCGCCTGGAGCACGATGTCCCGGCCCAGCACAGCGCCGAGTCCCTGGCAGCGCAGCCGCTGCTGCATCGCTTCACCCTGGTGTTTGATCGTGAGGGCTACAGCCCGAAGTTCGTCAAGCGCATGAAAGCGCGCCGCATCGCCTGTCTTTGTTATCACAAATACCCGGGCGAGGACTGGTCGGCAGAGGAGTTCATAGAACAAACCGTGAAGCTGCAAAGCGGTGAACGGGTGCAGATGAAACTCGCCGAACGGGGCACCTATCTCTCTGGCGTGGTGTGGCTGCGTGAGATTCGCAAGCTGACCGACAGCGGTCACCAGACCGCCCTGCTCAGCACCGATTACGTCTCGGATTTGAAACCCACCGCCGCGGCCATGTTCGCCCGCTGGTCTCAGGAAAATTTCTTCAGGTACGCCCGCGAACGCTTTGCCCTGGACCAGCTTGCGGACTATCGTACCGAAGATATTCCTGATCCCGTCAAGGCCGTAAACCCTGCCCGCCGGGAACTCGACAGGCAAATTTACTCAGTCACCACCAAACTCAAGCGAGTGCTGGCCAAGTTCGGAGCCTTCAACCTCGAAGAGACGAGCAAACCCAAGGAAATTGACCTTGTTCTAGCCCGAAAAGCAGCCGCCCAGGCGGAGATCGACCTTCTGCAAAATGAGCTGAAGACCTTGAAGAAGCGTGTCCTTTCGGCAATGCTGCGTGAAATTCCAGCGCTGGCCTGGTACCTTGGTAGGCCCGTAACGACCGTTCGAAAGGCCTACCAATGTCAACGTCTTTACCTGCAACCGCCCCGCCACTGGCCGAAACCGCCGCGGCGCTTGCCCAGTGGCGGAGCACCCGCCGCCGCAGTTCTCGCATTCCGGAGGAGCTGTGGTCGCAAGCGACCGAACTCGCCGAGCGGTACGGCATCGCCAAGGTTGCCGTCGCCCTGAAGCTCGACTACAAGAGCCTGAAGCACCGCCTGACCGCCAGGAACGCCGCCGAAGACGCGCGCAGCGCGCCCGTGTCATCGAGCTTCGTCGAACTCGATCTCGGCCTGCCGCTGGCGCCACCTGTGTGCGTCCTGGTTCTCACCGACCGAGCGGGCCGCGCGCTGCGCATCGAACTGCCACAAGCGGCCAGCAGCCACATGGCCGAGGTCGCGTGTAGCCTCTGGCAGGTCCAGCCATGCTCGCGCTGAACGCGCGCCTGCGTGTCTGGGTAGCTGCCGAGCCCGCGGATTTTCGTTGCGGCATCGACGGTCTCGCCCGACGTGTGCGGCAGAAACTGGCCCAAGACCCGTTCAGCGGCGGCGTGTTCGTTTTCTGCAATCGCCGGCGCACGGCGGTCAAACTCCTGGTCTATGACGGGCAAGGCTTCTGGCTCTGTCAAAAGCGGCTGTCGCAGGGGCACTACCGCTTCTGGCCGCAGGAGTCACCAGGGAAGCTCCTCGCCCCGCACGCGCTGGCGGTCCTGCTCTCGGGAGGCGACTACGCCGCGGCCGGCGGAATCCCGGAATGGCGAGCGGTCGTCTGACCTGCGAGAGCGCAGCCCGCAAGCAGAACTTCCGAAAGCCGGTCGTCACCCACCGCAACGGGGATACCGAAAACGACCTTTCGCGAAAGGACTAGACATCGTCGCTGGTCTTTGGCAGAATACCTTGGGTAGAAAGGGTCACTGCTGGAGGACTGAGAATGCAGCTGGTGAGTTCGCAAAGCTGGGGGTACGGCAGACGGGAGTTCCGCGCCGAGGAGGTTGCGAGCCTCCGCGCAGCCGCGGTCAGTGGCCGCAAGGCCCCCCGCCATCGCTCGAACCGTTGCCGGAAGCGGCTGCGGGGGGACTTCGGCCAGCTCGTTGGCGTACGGCCATGAGCCGGCAGCGGGCATCTCACCGGAAGCGGCCTGCACACAACCCGCCGCAGCGGATGGTCATCCCGGTGCAGGAGATCGAGGCCATCGTCGAGCATAGCGGAACCAGACCGCTGACCGAGACCGAACAGGCGACCCTGAAGGCAGCGGTGGACACCCTCGCGCGGCTCACCGCCGAACTCGAGACGAAGGAAACCACGCTGGCACGCCTACGGCGGATTCTCTTCGGCGCGCCGACCGAGCGCACGGCCCATGTGCTCGGGGAAGGGAAGAAGGGCGAAACGCCGCCAGCGGACACGCCGACCCGTCCATCGGCGGAAGGCGGCGACGAGCAAGCCGCCGGCCAGGCTCCTTCGGACACCACCTCCCCGGAATCCGGGGTAGCCGAGCCCAAGAAGAAGCGCCCCGGGCACGGAAGGAACGGGGCGGCCGATTATCCGCGAGCGCCGCATATTGCCGTACCGCATGCGACGTTACGGCACGGCGATCCGTGTCCCGTCGACGGGTGTACCGGTCGGGTGTATGGGCAACGAGGAGAGCCCGCGGTCCTGGTTCGCATCACCGGCGTAGCGCCGCTGCTTGCGGAGGTCTACGAACTCGAACGGCTGCGTTGCGGCTTGTGTGGCACCGTGTTTACCGCCGACCCCCCGCCAGGCGTCGGCAAGGCAAAGTACGACGACAGCGCCGCGGCGATGATCGCGCTCCTCAAATACGGCTGCGGTCTGCCGTTCCACCGCATCGAGCGGCTGGAACAGGGTTTGGCCATCCCGATGCCGGTCGGCACGCAATGGGAAGTCGTGGCCGCCGCCGCCGCGCCCCTCATGCCGGTCTTCGACGAACTGGCACGGCAGGCAGCCCAAGGAACCGTGGTGTACAACGATGATACGGCGATGCGCATCCTGACCCTGACGCAAGAGGCACGCGCCGAAGCGCTGCCCGCCGGCGCGTCCGCCGATCGCACCGGCGTGTTCACTTCCGGTGTCGTTGCCGAGACGCCAAATGGTTTGATCGCCTTGTTCAAGACCGGGCCCTGTCATGCCGGCGAACACCTTGCCGAAGTGCTCGATCTGCGGGAAGTGACCGATCCGCCGATCCACATGTCCGATGCCTCGACGCGCAACCGGCCGGGCGATCATTCCACGCTGTCCGCCTCGTGCATCCCGCATGCGCGACGCAATTACGTCGATGTGGTCGAGGCCTTTCCGGAAGAAGTGGCCTTTGTCCTGCACACGCTGCGCGCCGTCTTCCACACCGACGCGCAGGCCAAGCAGCAGGGGCTCTCGCCCGCCGAGCGCCTGCTCCTTCACCAGAAGGAAAGCGGCCCACGGATGAAGGCGCTGCAAGACTGGATGGCCAAGCAGTTCGCGGAGCACACCGTGGAGCCCCACTCAGGACTCGGCCAGGCGATCGCGTACATGCAGAACCACTGGGAGAAGCTGACCCTGTTCCTGCGCGTGCCGGGCGCCCCACTCGACAACAACATCACCGAACGTATACTCAAAAAGGCCATTCTGCATCGGAAGAACGCGCTCTTCTATCGCACGTTGAACGGCGCGCGCGTCGGTGATCTGTTCATGACCCTGATCCATACCGCCGAACTCCACAAGATCGAGCCGTTCCACTACCTCGTTTCCCTGCTGCGCCACTCGGGCAAGGTGGCGCTCGATCCGGCGGCCTGGATGCCCTGGAACTATAGCGAAGCCCTCGCACACGCCGAGGCGGAGAGTACCGAACCTCCGCCGGACTAACCCGGCAGCGCAACGATCTCCAACGTTCCGAACGGAAGCGAACGCCGGGTTGCCGCTGGGGCTTGCCTGCGCACGGCCGCGGGGCCGCGCGCCACCCGTGGCGGTCACCGCGGATCAGCCGCCGCGCGGCTGAGGCCCGCGCGACCGGGGTTTCGCAGCGTTGCCGAAAGGACACGAAGAAGCAGCGCAAGGAGACAGCATCCCATATGCTCTTCGAGGAACTCCCTGAAGAACAGCGGTTTCGCCAATTGAGCACCCACAGCCAGCAATTGCTCGACACCATCAAGATGATTGCCTATCGCTCAGAAACCGCGATGGCCAATACCCTCTGCGAGAAGAACCTCGTGCGCCACGATAAGGCAAGAAGCCTGCTGCAAGCGCTTTTTATGACCGAAGCCGATTTGTTGCCCGACGAACAGGCAGGCACCCTGACCGTACGCCTGCACCATATGGCTAACAGCACTTCCGATCAGGCCATACGCAAGCTGTGCGACGAGTAACTACTCAGGGCGACCACGCCGAAGCTCAAGCGAGGCGAGGCTGAGGGGGCTGGCCCTGGAAAGTGAGGATCAGGGCGTGGAAGAGATTGGCGCCCTGCTTGTGCATGGTTGCGAGATACGAGTGAATGATGCAGTAGGCATCGGCCCCCTTCTTGGTCCGGAAGCCGCCGGAGACTTTCTGTTTGACCTTGGACATGCGCACGGCTTGCTCGGCCAGGTTGTTGGTGAACGGAACGCCGGGATCCGTGGCAAAGCGCCAGACATCGTCGGTGTAGGTGCGCAAGCGCAGGAGGAGGTTCGTCGCCTTGCTTTGCCGGGGACGCCCGCGTTTGCCCGAGGGTGGAGCCCGGGGATTGAGGGCTTCCCCTTCACTGAGAATGTCGGCGTAGCGGGACAGGAAGAACGCCCGGCGGGATTCCGGCAGCGGCGCGCCGGTCTGACCGACCTCATGACAGGCCGTCCGCAGGAGATCGATCATGCGGCCGGCCCAGGCTTGCCCGAGATCCTCAAAGAGGTAGGTCAGCTCGCGCAAGTGATGGGCATTGCACAGACCGTGCTTGCAGAGGAGGTCACGATAAGGCTTCCAGCCATCGTGAATGAGGGTGCCCAGGAAGCCGGGCAGAACGTCAAAGCTCAGGGACGCGCCGCTTGCGGCGCGTCCCCTGGAGCGCCTTGTTGGGCAGCATTGCTTGCAGCAGTAAGACTTACCAGCAATTTGAGTAATTCCGCTGGCGGTTTTCCGAGCGTGTCTTTTATATGACCAATGAATACGTTCCAATCAATTTCATCATCTTCTCGGGGATGTGCGCTACGGTTCCGAGCGTCAGGGATATTCACTACCGATTCATTCATCGTGAATGGTTGTTCTAGAAGTCGCACGAGGCGGACGATGTCGTCGGAGAACGTCGGCCGAACCCGGCTGGCTTGAGCACGAATGCTCCGAAAAACCTCCGTGCACTGCTCCATTAGCGGATCGTTCCAGAACTTCGCTATGAAGAGTAACTGTCCGAGCGTTGGTGAATGTCCCTTTTCACCCGAGCACGATTGAAGTGTCTTAAATGTCATCGCGCGAGACTCAAGTCTCTTTCGCGACTTCTCGGACTCAGCGCGGGGAGGTACCCATGTGGCCGCGTGAAAATGACGCTTCCAAGGTACAAAAATCGCTCTCGCGATCTCGCGCTCAACGACTTTGCATAGCGCCAAAGCAACCGTGCTCCAAGTCGAGAGCACGTGTTGTCTGAGTAGGTACTCCGTGGAAAACGCGTCTACCAATTCAGAAGCCGATTGCCGGTCTACTCTGACCCACACTTCCGGAGTCAAGTAGTCGGACCAGAACCGTTCGCCGGCGATTCGAATGCGTGCGATTAGGTTCGCCGACGGGTCATACTCTGGGCCTTGGAAGTCCTTTCGAATTGCGGTGAGCCGTTCCTTTCGGGCCACGAGTTCTCGTTCGACCAACGTAGCTTCGGCGGTACGGCCGAGTTTCGTCAGAGACTTGGTAACGCTCGCAGCGTGGTCGAAAAGCGCGCCATCTTCGTGTGCCGAAGTCTCTCCTCCCATGTAGTGGAACAGAAAAAAATCTACTCCTCGCATTTCGTACAGTCGAACGATGAATGTAGGGCCAAAGGGGAATGGCAGTACTTCAACGTGGAAGTCTTCGTAGTTGAGCAGGTGTTGAATGATTCCATCGTCTTCTCTGGTTCCACCCGCAACTGCTAGGAGGAGGTCACATTTGGCGCGCGCCCAGTTTTCGTAACCGTCCAGTGGGCCTAAACCTTCGAACCGCTGAAAGTACGCCCATTGCAGATTTCCGATCCAGCGTGCTTCGTCTTTGGATAGAAAAGACCGAATGGCTTCTATCTCTCCACTGACGACGGCGTGGCGCATATCAACCAAGATATCTGTCCGGATCAACGGGTCGTTAGCGGAACGGCCATAGTGATCGAGAACGGGTTTGATTACGTCAGCCAGGCGAATTACAGGAATGCCGTTGATTTCGTCCATAAAAGCCTCGATGTGTCGGCCGATGCTGCCCAACGTGGAAGCTCAGGGGCGCTGCGCGGCTTTATCGCGCAGCGCCCCTTGGAGCGCCGGGTTGGGCGAATAGTCAAGAGGGTAGCCACTGCTGACCGGAAAAGATACGAGCCCCCGGGCCAGAACCCCGCCAACGGCACCCCGCCGCAAGCGCGCCCGCCGATGCGGCCGCAGGACAGGAACGACCGGCAACGGAGCCACCGCGTCAGCCCCGGCAACGCTGCCACCGGAAGCGCTACGGAACGCCGCAGCTTCCCGCGAAGACGAGGCCGACGGCCGCGACCGCGAGGAAGACTCACGCGCTTTCCCCCGCGAGCGCCCAACGTGGAGCTGACCGGCGCTGCGCGGCTTCATCGCGCAGCGTCCAGTGACCGAAGGGAACGGGGTCGAGCGCAGGGTTAGGTTTCGGGTTATGGCTTTGGTGCATAGTCTTTCCCACGTTGCCGTTCAAACTCACGGGAGAACTGCTGGATTTGAGCAAACAACGCGTCATCTCCGAACGCCTTTGCGGTCAATGCGAAGGCAACGATGCTTCGATAGAAGTAGTTCCAAAGATCTTCACGATGTTCCTGCTGTCGCTCCGTTCCCTTCATGCCTTGAACGTGAAATCGTGGCGGGTTTCCTCCATACATATCCATAACGTGAGGCGAGGCGGCATGAATGAAGCCAGAGTAGGCCTTACTAATTGTTCGCGTTAGCTCTACTCTTCGGCTTGGGTCAAGCGCTGCACCTTCTATACGCGCAATGTAGGCCCGAATCTTCTGTCTCGAAATCATTGGTCGCTTCTGCGTGGATTCCAACGCCGTTTCAGCGTCAAACTCTTCTTCATAGAAGGCATCGAGGTAGGCTTGATGAAGGGGGGTGTGATCGTCATAGATAACCGCAAGCGCAAGAAATGAGACGTCTTCGTGAAGTTCATCAAGAATGCGCTGCAAGGCACCCTGCTCTTGAAGTAAACCATTTTCCAGCAGGAGACGCGCAGCACGAAGGCCCGTCAAGATACGTGCAAGCTTCTGCACGAGAGCTTGGTGAAGTGTTCTCTCAACGTATCGAAAAACGAACGAATCCTTGTATGGAACCGATTGAGGCGGCGAAACCCGCTGTGCCAATCCGTGCACTGTACGTTCCATGTTCGCCAAGGCTTGATCGTAGAGGCGTTCCATGATGGTGAAGAAACCTAACGAATAGCGTTTATCTGCCGCGCCGAAAGCGCTGGGTCCAACCGCTGGCGTATCCGCGGCAGATAAACCTCGTTGGACTGAAGCGCCTCGACGGCGGTACTGATGGGGATTGTAAGCCTCCCGTGCCGCGGGTCAAGCCACGGGCATGGGTCAGACGGGTTGGCCAGAGGCAGACGAGCGGCTTCCTGCTGTTCGCGAGGGGGTGACAGGAACGAACAGGGTGCTCTGGCCAACAGAAAGCCACGCCGGAATGGTGACTTCGGGACGCTGCCGACGAGGCCTCTCCTGGCGGCCGGAACCGCCATGGAGCACACCGAAAATCCTCTCGCCAAGCGCTGGTCGTTTTCATGGGGGTCCGCGAACCGATGCGGTCTGCGGCGTCGCCGGACGCAGGGGCGGAATCGGCTTCCCACTTAAGCCGGGACAATCTCTAACTTCAATGGGTTATGCACAACCCGGTGGCGGGACTTCCTCGGTAAGGGAAGTTCCCCCATCTGGTTGAGCAGCCAATCGAAAAGATCAGGGAAAGAGGTGCTAAACAGACGTTCGGCTGCGATAGTGCCGTCACTACGTCTCACCCCATAGTTGTGGATAACCGTTAGCGCAGCCAGGCGGCATTTCGTCAGACCTCGCCCGTTATGATACAACTGGGACAAGCGGCCATTGCGCCCTTCGACGGCGGAGGAGCTGCGATGGAACTGTCGCACCATCCATTCCCCCCATTCTAGCCAGCGCTGCAACTCACTCTCGGAGAATCCCGAATGGAACGGGTCTGCTTTCCAGGCCTCTAATGCTCGCTGCCAAGCCTCCTGATACCGTTTCCGGTGAACCCTGTTTTGCGTTTTCCGCATTTGGTAGTGCCAATAGAGTACGGGCAACAGCTTGCTCGTCAGCCATTGCCGAGTCGCTTCATCCAGAGACCAGCCCAGCAGGATTTCTTCTACCCAAAGCCACCAAAAGCTGACGTGACTCGATAAGGCGCCGATCTGGGCACGGAACTTCTTCAGGGCGGAACGGGTATCCTGGATCCCTTGTTGCGCCGCCAGAGTTTCCAGGGCCTGTGCTCGCGTTTCCAGTCCTGCCACTACGCTCTCCGCCGTCGTGCGAGTATTCTCCTCCAGGGAGAAGGGATGGATTTCCTCGGCGATTCCCAGCAACTGCTTCTGGTACTCTTGCTGCGCCTGTTCCACTTGCGCGCGGGCTTCCCAGGCACAGGCCTGTTGTGCCGCCAAAGCCGCCTTTTCCTCGGTACTGGCTCCGCGCGACGGCTGATCAAGGGCCTTCTGGGCCAGTTCGCAGCACTGATCCGCCTTGGCTTTTCGACGTCCCAAGGCCGGTGACAACCAGCGACTGAGGCCATATTGCTCGTGGAACGTATCCGCGCCCGAGGTACACTCAAAGCCTGTGACCGCTAATTTGATCAGGGCCTTCGCCCGGTCACTGATGGCGTGGTTGACTTCGATACCCAGTGCTTCCAGGCGCGGGGTCACCTGGGCAAACCAGGTATCGAAACCCCGGTCCTTCTGAATCGACTCCAGCAATAGGTAGCCCGAGGACAAATCCATCAGCACCAAGATCAGAATCTCCCCAAAGAACGTCTCATCCGCGGCCACCACCGCTTGGCGTGTCCGCGTCGGTACCGAGGCTTCACACTGTTGCTGAAACAGGGGCAACAGCGCTTCCATCCGGCTGAGTTGGGTCTGCAAGGCGCTGGGAGACACCCCCACATGGGTATGAAGGCGGATCAATTGGAAGAAATCCGACAAGGCACCCGCCCCCACATGATGTTGCAGCCCGAACGTGTACAGCACAGCAAATACCAGCAATCTCAGCCATGCCTCCCCCTCTTCGGTTTCCCAAAACCCCGATTCAGGATGTCGGTTCCTACGGGCTTGCGCTTGCAGGTGGCGATGAACACTGCTTTTCGGGCGATGAATTAATTCCCCCACTGCACGCAGGCTTCGTTTTCCCTGGTCTGTAAGTGCGGCAAAAATGACGCGGCTGGTTGTCCGTATGGCTTGAGTCGTAGAGTTTTTTTGTCATAAAACTGATGATACAGGAGATGCGGCAACCAGTTCCCATCTCCTCAGCTCCCTTCATCCTCAGACTCTATCGGTAGCATGACTGTCCCGCTTTAAGTGGGAAGCCGGCGGAATCGCCGCCGTCGGCACGAACCGTCCCTCGTGGCAGTGGGGACAGCGCGCCCACTCCGCGCGGCCGACGCGCTGCAGGAAGTCCTCGACCGTTGCCGTGATCACCGGGTCGGCTTCCGGGACCGACCAGGCCTGCCGTGCCAGCGCCAGCTTCGTCGTCTTCGCCGCCGGGGCCAGCAGGCCGCAGTGCCGAATCCGCTGGAAGCCGCTCGGCAAGACGTGCAGCAGGAAGCGCTCGATGAATTCCTCCGCCGGTACGCTGAGCACGCGTTTACCCGGCGTGCCGCGCACGCGGAAACAGACGGTCGTCTCGTCCATCCCGACCAGACGCTCGTTCGAGATCGCCACCCGATGCGTGTAGCGACCCAGGTATTCGAGGACCTGCTCCGGGCCACCGAGCGGCTGTTTCGCATAGACCACCCAGTCGTGCGCCAGCCACTGCTGGCGCAGGGCTCGCCAGACCTTCTCGTCGGCCAGCTCTGCCACCAGCGGCCGCCCGGAACCTCGGGCTTCGCTCAGTGCTGCGAGGAACTTGCCGCGAAAAACCGGTGACAGCGCGCGGACCGGAAACAGGAAGCCGCGTTTGGGCGACTTCCCTTCGCCCTCGGGAGACAACGCCCCGCCGGCGACCAGGGCGTGCACAGGCACAGGCCGCCCGAGGTCCTGCTTCCCGGTGTGCAGAATCAACGAGAACGCCAGCTTGCCACCCAGCCAGCGGGGATTGGCGGCGAATTCGGTGAGCGTGGCCGATGCCGCGCCAAAGAGCAGCTCGTAGATCACCCGCGGGCATTGTCCGATCAGCGCATGGAGGGCATGCGGCAGGGTGAACACCCGATGGAAATACGGCACCGGCAGCAGCTCCTGGCGCCGTTTCGCCAGCCACTGTTCCTTGGCTCGGGTCTGGCACTGCGGGCAGTGGCGGTTGCGGCACGAGTGATCGACGGGTCGCGTCACCCCGCAGCAGTCACCGGTCTCGACGTGGGCGCCGAGGAGGGCCGTGCGACAGGCGACGATGGCCCGCCAGACTTTGGCCTTGGCTGACGACAAGACCTGCTTGGCGAGGTACGCCGGCCCGTGCCGGCGGAAGACCTCGGCCAGAGTCACTGGCGGTGGCCCAACGGTGCGGGTCGAGCAGTTCCAGCGGCGAGGGGTTGCCGGTCAGCTTTGAGCGTGCCAGATGCAGATCGCGCGAGGTCGTCGACAGAGGACCCTGGCCGAGGAGCCGGCCGATGCGGTAAAGATCGACGCCGGCTTCGAGCAGGTGCGTGGCGAAGGCGTGGCGAAGACCGTGGATGCCGCCCTCGGGGGCGATGCCCGCCGCGTGGCGCGCTGCGTAGTCAATCCGCTGCGCGGTCTGGATCTCGATCGGATCCGTGCCTGCCCGGTTCGGAAACCACCACAGCCGCGGCCGGGTGTCGCGCCAGTAGGCCCGCAAGGCGGCGAGCAGACGCGGCGACAGCAGCGTGTAGCGATCCTTGCCGCCTTTGCCCTGGCGTACCTTGAGGCACATGCGATCGGCGGCACTCTCGATGTCCACCACCTGCAGGGTGCAGACTTCCGACACCCGCAAGCCGGCGGCGTAGGTGGTCATCAACAGCGTTCGCCCGCGCAGGGTTCTCGCCGAGTCGATCAGGCGCGCGACTTCTTCACGCGAGAGGATCTGCGGCAGACGCTTGGGCACCTTGGCCATCGGGATGTCGAGACCGGCTTCCGGGCGACCGAGCACCCGCCGATAAAGAAAGCGGAAGGCGCACGAGGCTTGATTGACGCTCGCGTAGGCGAGCTTCTTGTCGCGAATCAAGTGCAGCAGGTAGGCTTGCACTTCCTCGACACGCAAATCCGCCGGCGAGCGGTGGGAATACTTCGCCAGTTCGACCAGCGCTCCGATGTAGGCTTCCTGGGTCCGTGCCGCCATTCCCCGCAGGCACATGGCGTTGCTCATTCGTTCACGCAGCTCACTCATGATCCTCTCCTCGATTGCTGCGGGGACGTCCCCCGCAGCGACGAGGATCGAGGATTTACGGGCGGCGTGGGAAGCGAGGCGCCGAGCCGTCAGACAGTCAGGGTGAGGGGAAGAGCGAATTCAGGGAGCGACAGCGAAAAAAGACAAGGGCAGTGGGGTGCCTACACCAGCGCGGAGCGCTTTAGTTCAACGTAAGAATTAACCGGCTGGCGCGGCTTTATCGCGCCAGTCCGGGTTGAATGAAAAGTTAGGCCATTAATCGATCCTGGCCCCTTTAATTCCTTTAATTCGCTAGGCTATTGACTTGCATTTAATTCGACCCTGGCCCATTTTAATACGCGCTTAAAATACACATTCAATATTAACCACTTGGGAGGAGTTTCTTAAGAGAGGCTATTGGTCTGCGCCGCGAATAAAGGAGACCAGCAAGCCCAAGTCCCAGCAAGGCAAGAGAGGCAGGCTCGGGCACCTGTTCGTTAGCTGCGTAAAGCAAAGCATTGCCAAACAGGTTCATGTAGTCACCGCTTAGATAAGGATAATAGTCATTTGGAAAGAGAAAAACCCCCACAACACCGCTACCGTCGACGGCTACCAGCGGATTTCCATCACTCCAACTGGCGACTAAGTTCGCATCTGCGCTCAAGGTAACAATATCGCGATAGTAGCCTGTGATGCTACTCACAGCCAGCGGGCCTGCCATGATTGGGTGGCTCGCGTCGTAAGTTCCTAGCGAGGAATTGGAGTAATTATCAATATAGCTGTCGTAAGGCAGGTAGCCGTCCGACTGAAGCCTCCCGTAGGACTGACCATAGCCACCCCCGATGGTTTGGTATAAGAACGTTGCCGCCACCAGCCCGCCTCCAGCATCGACATAATCAGCGAGGGTATCTCCAAAAGACGGATAGCCCACAGCAGAGTTACTATATAGCAGAATTGAATCGTATGCATTCAATTGCGCGGCAGACTCAGTGCCATTGAGCTGAGTAACGGACGTGAACACTCCGAGCGCAGCAAGGTCACTAACGACGTTAGCCGTTTCAGCGCCGTCGGATCCGCCAAAAACACCTATTACTGTCGCTTGGGATTGCATCGGCAAGAGCATGGCAGTGAGGCACGATACCGCAGCAGCAACTTTTAAAACACGTTTCATCTTCGACCCCTCGCTAATGAAAAAGGGCATGTTGTGGGCAAGATTACCCTGTGTAAAAAAACCGACAATGAACATCGGGCGCCTAACGTCGAAGCTCAGGGGCGCTGCGCGGCTTTATCGCGCAGCGTCCCTTGGAGCGCAGTGTTAGAAGCCGGAAATTAAAGTGCATAGGTGACCTTATTTTCCGTGACAGTAACCTTGCCCGTTGATTGCAACTGTTCAACCATTTCGGTGATTTCAGATACGGATACGCCCTTGGGAAATAAAGAGGCGATAGTGCTTGTCAGGGTTTTGAGTGTGCGAGGTGTTGCATTACCGCGCTGTTTCAGATTGGCGATAACCAACGTGACTTTGTCGTCCTTTGGTTTTGGTAAGGCCGCTGCTTTTGGTGGTGATTTGGGTGGCGTGGTTTTTTTGGCAGAGCCAGCACCGTTGGGACACTTGAACTGCCCTTTCTGATTGAGTATGACATGAAACTTTTCTTTGAGCGACATGCTGCCGAGTAACGCATTGACCGCCTTGCAACAGGCAACACAGTTTTCATCGTTGTTGCCTCCGCCATTGGCGCTTGCCAGCAGATGCTCAACGCTTGCCTCTGCCTTGGGCAATGGTTGCTTGCAGAAGAAGCACAGTCCCCCTTGGACAAACATCAGGCGGTCAAGTGGCTTTGTGGGCATAGGCTTCTAACGTTCAAGGTGACCGGCGCTTCGCGGATTCATCGCGCAGCGTCCAGTGACCGAAGGGAACGGGGTCAACCGCAGGGTTGGGCATCTCGTCAGACGTGACCGGCTTCGGCATGCAACTTCAGTCCAAGTGCACCGATGACTTTGAGGATGGTGTCGAAGTCTGGGCTACGATCACCGGAGAGCGCCTTGTAAAGACTTTCGCGAGACAGTCCCGCGTCACGCGCGACCTGTGACATACCTTTGGCGCGAGCAATATCGCCAAGTGCTTTGGCAATGAACGCAGCATCTCCGTTGGCTTCTTCAAGACAAGCTTCAAGATAGGCAGCCATTTCCTCTTGCGTTCTAAGATGTTCGGCGACGTCATAGCGAGTGGTAACGGTCTTAGTCATGGTTGCTACTCCGAAAGATTACGTGCGAGGCGCAATGCAGCCTTGATGTCTTTGGCCTGGGTAGTCTTGTCTCCACCCGCCAGCAGAATGATCAGTTCTCGCCCTCGCTTCTTGATATACACCCGGTAACCGGGGCCGTAGTTGATTCGCAACTCCGAGACACCTTCGCCAACTGGCTCGACATCTCCGGGGTTTCCGGCGGCGAGCCGTTCGATCCTTGCTTGGACGCGCGCTCTCGCCTGAAGATCGCGTAAGTCGTCGAGCCACTGAGCGAAGAGAAGCGTTTTGCGAATTTCAATCATTCAGCCACTGTAGTCACTCGGCTACACCTTGTCAATACCATGCGCGCCGTCCTGAGATGCCCAACGTCTGAATTCACCGGCCTGCGCGGCTTTTGCGCAGGTCCGGTGCAATGATGGGTTGGGCTTCGCGTCATTGGTACATCAACGCAATTTTCGCAGCTAGGTCCACAGAGATCGTGAAACCGGGTGCCGCAATATGTGTGAGTGCGACAAACGGCTTGTTCTTTTCTCCCGCAATCATTCCGACCTCTTCTTCAATGTCGTTCAAAAAGACGATACTGGCACCAATTCCTTTATCGATTGCCGCCTCAATGAGCGCGCTACTCTTGTCCGCTGATGCCTTTCCGTCATCGCCTTTGGCTGCCTGATGATCCTTGTCGTAGACGGCTATGTATGGAATGCTGAACTTGTTGAGGAGTTGACAGTAAAGGGGAATGTTGTCCTTCGAACCGCAGTCGACAACGGTATGGTCGAATCGAAAAACACCGAGCTGCTTGGCCAACAGAGGAATCAGTGTCTTGTCTGTAGGACCTTCAACCAGCAGTACCCGCTTTGCGAAGAAGAGCTCGCTTCTATCTGGGTTGATCCAGTAGGAGAGATTGAAATCCTTCCTTTTGTCCCCGGTAAAAATGTCTTCAGTACATTGGCAAACTTGGGTGCCGACGACGTCTGAATCTTTCTTGACAATACAAATGGACTTGTACCGCTCGACATCAATCAGCGCGCTAGCATGAGTGCACATGATCACTTGGTTCTTCGACTCAGATAGAGATACCAAAGAATCAAATAGCGCGCGTTGTGCCTGAGGGTGAAGGTAAAGCTCAGGCTCTTCGAGTATGAAATACGTGGACGCAGAAGCCGTTCGCGGCGCAACTTGCTCCGGGACGGCCTTCGCGCGCTCAGCTTTCAAGTTATCGGAGATGACCTTGATAAGTGCGAATGTGAGAGCCCTTTGAAGTCCATGCCCCTTTCGCCGAATATCTGTCCTTACCCCGTCATTTATCCAGACTTGCGTATTAGCCCTGAAAACGTCGTCGATATTGGGTGGGATAACCTCAACATCAATCTCTGCTCCCCATGCGTTTAGTTCGGCACTGAGCGCCTTCTCAAAATTGACTAGTTCTTGAGGTCGATGGGGATTGTCTTCGCCGTCGCCATTTAGTCTGTTCAGCGTACTGAACAATGACGAGAGTTTGGCTTTCGTGTCTTTCCAGTCCGGGCTGTTCGCAGACATCGACTCGATAATGCCGGAATACAGCTTCCCGAATGCACTCGCTTCTTTGGAAGAGAAATCGTCTGTGGCGTCCTTGACCGCTGGGATGAAATAGACGTCTCCAAAGATGCCTTTTGCAACTGACTTCAGGCCGAGAAAATTTGTTTCCTCGATTTCAAAGTTGAAGGCGACACCCCCTGGGTTCTGCTCAATGTATTTTGCCTGCGCATCGATGATGTCTTGTTTTGTTAGCCTCCCAGTGGCAGGAAGGAAGGGGTAGAACGGCAAGCTTTCGGCAACTTCCCTTTTTGATAGGGTGGTGGCATTCGATTCGCGTAGCCATTCCTCAACCGGATTTTGAATATAACCGCGATATTCGAAGTTGCCGCCAACATATGCAAACTTGCGAACCCTTATCGATCCGTCTGCCGTAAGGTATTTCTTGAAGGTCGTTTTGTCTGTTTGGTCGAGATCGCCGAATATGATTTCAACGAACAGTTCCTGCGCCCCTCTGTTGAAATCCAAGTCTTGAGGCTTGATTTCTCCGAAAAAGAACAGCAACGCAGAAAGTACGTTCGATTTGCCGTGATTGTTCTGACCAATGAAGATCATCAAATCCTGGAACGCGATTTCGAGATACTTGATCGAGCGCCAATTGGAGATAGCAACGGATTCAATTTTCATGGACGATCCTCAAGAAGCCCAACGTCCAAATTCAGCGGTGAGCGAAGCGAGTCCGCTGCAATGCAGTGTTGGGCAAATTTGTTGGATTGGCGGGGGGAGGCAAAATCTGGACGCCGGCCGCCTTCAGTCTGGCCTCGCCACGTTGTATCTCTTTGAACAGTGCGTCCAGATTATTGCCATACTTGGCGCCAATCGAATCTTTGATGCCATGGACTTCCATCATGATTTCGTCAGTCATCGTCATTTCCTCCAAGAAGTTCCTCTGGAGTGCATATGATCGGGAGGAACAATTCGAATTGTTCAAGATACATGGCGATCTTTTCCTGAATCACTGGATTGGCAATGTGACGGCAATTCCAGGTCAGAAGAAAATCAACGTGATGCAGTGTCGAAACAACAATATGGAGCGCATCCTCGATCGCCTTGGCAGGAATGATGGCTTGCTCGATAAGCGATCCGGCCAAGCGAATCATGTCTTGCGTTACCGCGAGGACGGGTATCTCCTCAAGTACCGCAAGCCTTTTCTGTGCAGCCACCGGATCGCCAGCGGCGCACTCTTGCCAAACAGATTGAGAAACAAAAAGTTCATAGTCCGAGCGTAGCTCCCACCCAATGCTCTCAACGTAACGCGCCATTGTCATAATTTGATCAACGGTCAGATACCCGGTTGCACGTCGGGCAGGCTCCTGGCAAAATGCCTATCCCCTTGATACCCAGGTAAGATTTTATATGCCAAGATCTTTATGTCAATGTCGTTGACTCGTTCTCTAACTTCCTTTTTTCTCAAGCTTTTTTCATTCAGTCGCGTTTGACGGAGAAGGCTTTCTCCCGAACAGGCATCCTCAGTTTTCCCCGCCTGATCGCCTGCCTGCTCGGTGGGTACACGTCCAAAGTGCAGTCTGAACTGGACGCCTTCTTCGCCAACCTGGCGAACCGCGCCGACCTGGCACGAGAAGTCTCGGCGCAGGCCTTTGCCAAAGCCCGGAAGCAGGTGTCGGCCGCCGCCTTCTCGCTTCTCAACGATCATTTCCTCACCCTGGTCGATGCGCAGTTCGGCTTTCCTCTCTGGCACGGGCTGCGCGTCGTCGCCGGCGATGCCACGGACTTGCACCTGACCCTGTTCGGCAAGACCCGTGACGGCAAGCGCTCCGTCCGCCACAAGATCGAGGCCAAAGGCTTCGCGCTCTATCTGCCCGGGATCGAAATGACCCTGGCCGCCAGGCTCTACTCCACCGACGTCGGCGAGCGCCAGATGCTCTTCGAACACCTCGACAAACTCCGCCACAATGACCTCCTCGTGCTCGACCGCGGTTACCCAGCCTACTGGCTCTTCGCCGCCTTGTGGCAGCGAAAACTCCATTTCTGCATGCGGGTCGACAGCCTCAATTTCAACGTCATCAAGACATTCCGCCGATCCGGCCTGCTTGAGCAAATCGTCACCCTGCCAGCCCCCTGCAAACAGGACGCGCTCGATTACGAAATTGCCCGCACTCCTTGCCAGGTTCGACTCATTCGCCAGGTGTTCGGCCACAAGGTGCGCGTTCTCGTGACCTCGCTCCTCGATCTGGATGCCTACCCCGCCGCCGCCTTCGGGGCGCTCTATCACTCCCGCTGGAGAATTGAGGAAGCCTTCAAACGGCTCAAGCACCGTCTGGCCCTCGAACACCTGTCGGGCATGTCCTGGCTGGCCGCACAACAAGACTTCGGCGCAAAAATCCTCTGCGACAACCTCAATGCCCTGGCCGTCCATGCCGCCAGTGAATCCCTCGATCCCAATACCCGCGCACGCTACTTCATCAACCGCGGCGACACCTTCTCTCGCATCAAGCGCACCCTCGGACGCTGGCTCCTCCAGGGCATCAATGCTCTCGACAATGTCGCCTCCGTCTTCGACGAACTCATCAAGAACCTCGTCCAGATAAAACCAAACAGGTCATCTCCCAGAAATTTCACCAAAAAACCACATTTATCACATGCTTACAAAAACGGGGTATGACTATGTTCTGATAGGTTGAGAGCATTGAGCTCCCACCAAGCCAGCGTTATTTGCTGATGGGCAGCGCCAATAATGGTCTTGCTGGGGCGTGCCGTCAGATAGCTAATGACGGAGGTCTCAACGTAGACTTTGCGCTTCATGAATTCGGTCCTTTTTCGGAAACCGTGGTCTGTCCCCTAAAACGTGTTGCTCTACCCAAGCTTTTTGACCCCCGCAGGTCCGGTTGACTGCTGGGTTGGGGGGCGGCATCAATAGGCCCGACGACACTTGAATGACATGTACTCAATGTTCTCAATTTTCTCAAGGCCACTCGACGTTTTCGTGAGAAATGTTGGTGCCGTAAGTGCCTTAGCGACGGCCCCTGTCATTGACAAGCCTGTTGACCGAGAAACTCTGACCGAGCACTTGTTCTTTTCCTCATCGTATGACGTGACTTCCTGAAAGTGGCGCCGCGGTTCATAGAGCTTTCCGTCGACCTCGACGGCGTCAACAGTCACGGTCTTACACGAGCCGAAGAGAATGTAGTTTGAGCAAGAGCTAGACGTTATGGGACCAACGGCGACAAAATCGGCGTATGCGACGCCGGATATGGCCACCGATAACACACAGGCAATTACAGCGCGGACGCCTTGCATGATCTACTCTCCTTTGCGGGTGAGAACTGGTCGGAGTAAGCCCGCCAACGGTGCGCATGACCGGCGCCCAAACAGCGGCGAAAAGCCGCTGTTTGGGCGTCCGTGTCGATGCGCGGGTTAGCCGGCACCACTTCGGAGATGCTCGGGTTGAATGTCACTGGGTATCACAGTTCTGTACTGCTGAAGATCAATTCGTTGCTTCCATTCAGCCCCTTCGACTGCAAATAAGGCCCAGGGCAGAAGGTAGGCTTCAGCTACCTCACTGCCCCTCACCATCAGTATGCGCAAGTCAAAAGAACAGTCTTGGTCTACGTATCTCGCGGCGAGATCCTCACGTATGGTCATCGGATCGAACCGAAGCGGATCAGAGCTTGTCAAGTAAAGTCGGACGCACGTGTGGAAGGGTCGCTTCTGACCCAGAGGCGGGAGCGCATGAAGCATCGCTAGTTCGTCCAAGTCATGCCGCAAGATCTTCTCGCGAACTTGATCGATCTCCCAAGTACCGTCGACGTATCTGAGAACGCTCACGATGGTAAGAGCAAGTTTCCTAAGGTGAGCAGGGTCAATCTCCACGACCGGGCCTACAACGCCGTTCTTCGACGCCGACACTCGGATGGCACCATCCGTCGCGGTAAAGTGCTTGCCATGAATGATCGTGCCGCGAAGCGGCTCTAGTGTGCTGTAAAGCCCGATGAGGCGCTCCTTTAGCCAAACCCGGGATTCGATCAATGGCGGGAAGATGGGTGAGCCCTTAACGCTTTTCAGCTTCTGTTGAAAGCGGAACGTCGAAGGAACGCCGTTCTCCTCCAGGATCCACTCGACGAGCATGTCGAGAAGTTTAAAGGTCGAGACGAAAACCAGAGGCGCTCCGGCGTTAAGGAAACCAGGTCTCCAATCGCCGATTACGATATTGCCGCGGGCATGTGCGAAGAACTGAGCTTTCGACCTATCTACCGGGTAGACAACGGCGTCGGGCCAAGACGGAAACAACTCCTGCTCCACAAGAACATAGACCGCCTCGAGAAGCCAAGCTTCGTATTCGACGCGCTCAGCAAGTTTGATGAGCGCAGTCGCGTCAAAGGATGCATGCGAGTTCACCATCTAGGGCAGGCCTTGCCGGCTAACGTCCAAATTCAGCGGCGAGCGAAGCGAGTCCGCTGCAATGAAGAGTTGGGCACTGGGGGTACAGACGGTGGAGGCACAAATGGGTGCCCAGCCGCAATATGCTCAGCCTCTGATTTCTTCAGGTCTTCATAAATTGCACGCGGGTCGTAGCCAAACTTGGCGGCGTGGGTATCTCGAATGGCTCGTACTTCATCGACGATTTCGTCATTCAACATTTTCTTCTCCAAGAAGTTCTTCCGGGGTGCAGATAAACGGAAGGAACAAACCAACCTGTTCCAAGTAAGCAGCAATGCCTCTTTGTATCTCTGGGTTTGCGATGTGCCGACAGTTCCATGTCAGCAAATAATCCACGCCATTGACTGTGGCGACCGCAATGTGGAGTGCATCTTCCACCGCTTTGGGTGGGAGGATTCCTTGCCTCACCAAAGACTCCGCAATATTGAGCGCCTGCTCGGTGATTAAGAGCAAAGGCACGTCATTTAACACTGCCAACCGCTTTTGGGCGGCATCTGGGTCGCCAGCGCCACACTCACGCAGGACCGACTCTGACACCAACAGTTCGTACTGGTTGCGTGTTTCCCACCACGCCAGAGTAATTTGCTGGTGGGCGGCGCCGAGGATGGTCTTGCTGGGGCGAGCCGTCAGGTAGCTGATGACGGATGTTTCAACGTAGATTTTGCGCTTCATGAATGCAATCCTGGCTCAGAAAACCGTGGTACGTCCCCTATTTTCCGTTGCTGGTTTCCAAGATCGCCCCAACCTCCTTGACGTGGGCTGGCGATACGACTGCACGATAAAGCCCGGTTTCGATGCGCCTCAGAATCAGGAACACCGCATCCGTTTCAAGGCGTATGCGAAGCTGATTCTGGTCATCAAATGGGCGGCAAAGGACGCAGACTCGTGTGCTTGGCGGCTCATTGCTTGAAGTTTCCTGATGGACTCCCTGATATGTCAAACTTTTCCATTCTCCCGGCAGAGCCGGGGGATTTCCTATTTTTTGTTAATCGACCTTGGGTCGCGACTTCTCCATAGAACCTTTGTAGAGCTCTGTCAGATAGGTTCTAAGTCCAGGGTTGTTCTGTCGCGCCTTCTTGATTCTCTTTGCAAGCCTCGTGACATGCTCCAACTCAATCTTGTCATCCTGAACCACATGCTGAACTCCAAGCTTCACGACCCACGGAAGAGCACCCAACTCCTGCGTAGTCAGGAACTTGAAGGTGTCCTTCTCGCTTAAGCCGGCCCGAACTGCGTCGATGAAGAAGCTTGCGATGGCGCGCTCTTCATCCTTTAGATCTAGATCGCATTGGCACTGTATCTGCGCAGTTTCCAGTGCCTTCTTAAAGTACTGATACTCAAGACTATCCCGCAAGCAATAACTAAGCGTGGCGAAGAATTGCAGTTCAGGTAGAACCGCAAGCTTAGACTCCACTTGCCCCGATCGCACCCCGAGAAAGTGCCTTGTCATCTCCAGTACAACTCTATAGACAGCCCGTTCGATGTGGGCGTATTCGGTTTGGTATGCGGAAAGCATCAGATTTCCGAAATTGAGCAACCGAAGCATCTTTTCACGCTCAGTGCCGAGCATGAGATCAGAGAGCTTGTCGATTCTCGTTCCCGCGTCTTGAATCAGACCCAGATAGAAGTATTCTACCCCCAGCCAGTAGCCTTCGAATGGATTCGTGAACGGCGCACTTCTTCCGTGATTTTCCTTCTGGTGCAAGGCAAGCAGAAATTCCGCCAAACTTCTGTGACGGAAGGAAAAGATCTGCCTTTCGCGATTCACAATTACGACTTCCGAGCGCTGTTCAATTCGCTTAAAGATGTCAACAGGCGGGGGGAGACCCTCCCGTGTTCGTGTGTAATCCTCCAGCATCTGCATGACTTCATTAACATTTAGCTGCTGAAGCTCATTGTCAAGCATGTACTTGGCAACTCGAGAGAGCACAGTAACCACAACGGGATACTCTCGCTCTGTCATTAGTCCCTTGCTTATATCCCAGCGGCCAAGCGCAAGTTCAACATATTTCGAATACAACTCCGGAAGCGTCTGCGGAATCTCCTTGGCATTTGCATTTAACACTCTTGCCAACAAAATTGCCGTCATTGGCGTTCTAGGTATTGCCCGCAACAGCGTGGATCTTCCAAGATCCAACCGAAGTTTTTCGCTAATGTCAAGTGAACTACAGTTGTGTTGCACAACCTTAACAAGCTGGTCAAACGACAACGGAAGTATGCGAAATCGCGGGCAGTGCCGCAGAATCTCCTCGCCCTCTTCAATTGTCCAAACCAGCCTAGATCCGATTGCTACGGTGAGATTGCTCGTAGCTCGGACCGCACTCGCCACTGACTCAATCGCGCCAAGTAGAGAACCATCCGTCGCACTGCGAACTTCGTCTACCCCATCTAGGAAGATCAAGATCCGTCCGTCTGCGGCACCTTCTAGGGCAGTTTGCAGATCGTTGACTAATCGCGTTAGCCCCGCCTGAACGTCATCTGCAATCTCCGAAAGATGCACGAGCTTGGGGATGGTTTTGCTCTTCTGAAATTCATCTGGCTCGCACAGCGCTTTCATGTGTTTGCGGAAGAGCGTGGTCTTTCCGGACCCCATACCGCCTTCTACCAATAGAATTCGATGCTGCTTGAGCGCACCAGCTAGAGTCGTTCGTAGTGACTTGTTATATCTTGCCACCTTCTGACCTGGGCGAGTAGGCTCGACTTCATAAAGTTCTTGGGCTACGTCAAGGCTAATGCCTGGCGCCCCGAGGGTGCTATAGGATTCTGCCTTGACGATCTCCACCAACGTGGACTTCAAATAGGTGCCCAGCCCAGCCGGAATCTCGTTCCAGAAGTGCGGGTAAATCTGCTCAACTATCTGAGCCAGGCGCTCGCCGCCGACGAACTTAATGTTTCGAGACTTGTATTCTTCAAAGATCTTTCGCTCGGCTCCACCAGAGATGCTACCGTTACATACAATCCAGGTTTCATTGAGGTAAATCTTCCGCTTTGCCCCGTCAAAGAACCTCTCAACTGCACATTCTTCTATCTGCCGCTTGACATCAGCATGGTCTTGTCTGATGTTTCCGCACTTGACAATAACGCCAACATAGTTTTCATCCCCAAGTGTTGGGTCTGAGCGCGCCAATACAAAATCGGCACCCATTTCACCATTACCATGGGTGTACTCGAAGCGTGAAATAGTCTTGTCGTTCGTAAATACTGCCCTCAACAAGGGATGCAGGTCGCGAACCTCGTCGGTCAAAGACCGCAACTTTTCAAGCTTCCACTGTTCCAAGCGAACCTCCTGCGTGGTCGGATGTCGGCGTGTGACGCCTAACGACCAAACTCAGCGGTCGGCAAACCCAGAGCGAAGCGGCGGGTTAGCCGATCCGCTGGAGTGCCGTGTTATGCGTTAATACTTTTTGCTTCTAGCCATTTCGTAGTCGCACATATTCATCTTTAATCTCATAGAAATGCTTCCTCAATATAGAAATATGTGACTCAATTTCTTTCGTTTGATGCTCAGTAAGCGTGTTTTCGAGAACATGAAGTAATTCCTTTTCTCTAAGGTGCAATCTTTTCATTTCATCATCTAATTCATTTAATTTCGTCTGATCGACACTTCGTGTAGTGTTTCTGCTTGCCCTCAATTTTTCCATCATTTTTTCAAGACGCTTTTCTTCGGCAATAGCAGCAGCATTACCCTCCCATCTTGGCCCACCCGCATCAAATTCACTTTGCCAACTCATTTTGCATCAACCTCCTTAACGCATAACGTCTGAATTCACCGGCGTTGCGCGGCTCTATCGCGCAGCGTCCGGTGGAATGAGAAGTTAGAAATCGCAGGGTTACATGAGCGAATCATCGCTACGCCCAGTGGTCTTTTGATGAGCTAGAACTTCAAACTTCTCATCGACTACCGCGCCTACAACAATTGAATCTATGGGGTACTTGGCAAGCAGTCGCGCTAACCTTTCATATAGCTCGGGTTTCCTTTGTGATTCAATAATTTCAAAGAAGTCGTCTTCAGGAATTGCAATAACCAAAGTAAATCCAGAGAGGCGCCCCTCGTTGATTTCTAGGTAACCGCGAAGGAGCCCATTTACTACAATGGGGGACATCAGCATTCGGTCGAAGCTACGTAGATACTTGACTTCGTATCCATGTACCTCTTCATCACTTCGAACCAGAAAGTCCGGGAAGCCGCGATGGTTTGCCTCAACCAATTCACCACGGCGAGATAGCCAAACTTCGACACATTGCTCAATAAGGCGCGTGTCAATGCGATCGCTAAGGAAGCGCGATGCGAGGTCGCCTGCGCTGGAGGTGGAAAATTGCCGCGACTGACCTTGAAATTCACGCACATTGCGCGAGTTTTCCGGAGTGAATAGTGCAACTTGTTTGATTTCGGCGACCGACTCGTTTGATACAGAGGCAGTTGAGTATTTGTTTGCATGCTCCACAAACTGTACTGACGAGTACATCCAAAAAAGATCAACCCCGCCTTCCCTGCCAATTTCTCGAATCAGTTCTGGATGGGGGCCAACGGTCTTTCCTTGCTCTCGCCACCACCAATCTTCTTTTCTGTCGGCAGTTATTAGCAGCACAGTCTTGATTTGTGAATTCTTCACATGCTGAATCAACTGACGCCAGAGAATTAGATCGCCAAATTTTCTCTGGTACTTGATGTGATCGAAAATAAATGTAGCTTCGTTTGGATTCTTTTCTTTATCGACATCTGCAAATCCGGGAGGAATCTTTTCCTTAAATCGATCTTCTCCCCCAGAAATGAGTTCATCCAACTCTGCTTGGGAGGCGGGCCCAGTACCGACGCGATTTTCTAAAAGTCCATCGAGACGCTGACGTACTGGGTCGGACGCTGATATGTCAAGTTGAGCGTTATGAGTAGTCTTAATCGCTTCAAGTAACTGGTCATTCGCCTTTTCCAATTCGGACAATAGCGGCTGGGACTCAATGCCCAAGCCTCGCTTGTCGATCTGAAGTCCCTCTACCTTGGCTTTAATATCGTCAACTAGCTCACTGGTGGCCGAAAGCGCGTCTTCTGTAGCCTTGCGCTCACTTGCAATTACAGTCAGTCGCCGACGCTGAAACTCAAGCGCTACTTGGTGAGGAATCCAAAGGCGCTCCTTAAGTAGTTCTAGCACCCCCAATAGCTCGTCTCCTGCTGTTGTCGGCAATCGATACAAATTCAACAAAACGTTTGTATCCAAAACAATCACGGCCTCTTTCCAGAGTTGTTCGTATTGCTCTGCGCTTGGTGGGTAATAGCCAGAAAAGCTCGTCTTCATTTGATGGTATCCAAGAGTTCGAGGCGTTGTGATTTCTAACGTGAAGTGGACATCCTACTTGACGATTTACTTTGCGTCATTATACTGTACTCATGAACAGTTATCGGCAAATTTCCAACCGAAACAAGGAGGTGCCCAATGGACACGTTCACTAAAAGTTCGGGCAATTGCGTCAATGCCGGCGGCGCTTCTCGACCTCCCAGGCGGCTGCTGGAACAGCTCAGCGACCGCATCCGTGTCAAGCACTATAGCATACGGACCGAGCAGGCTTATAGCGAGTGGGTGCGACGTTTCATTCTCTTCCACGGCAAACGTCATCCGCGGGAAATGGGAGCAAAAGAGGTGGAGGCATTTCTGACTCACCTTGCCGTGGCGGGGCGTGTTTCTGCATCCACCCAGAACCAGGCGAAAAGCGCTCTATTGTTCCTTTACCAGGAAGTGTTGGAGACTGAGCTGCCGTGGCTGGATGAGGTCGAGTCGGCGAAGGCTACGAAACGTCTGCCGGTCGTTCTGACCCCGGCAGAAGTTCAGCGCCTGCTGGCGCCGATCGAAGGAACCGTGGGTCTGATCCTCCGACTGCTCTACGGTACCGGGATGCGCATCATGGAGTGCCTGCGGTTGCGGGTGAAGGACGTGGACTTCGCTCGCGGGGAGATCCTGGTGCGGGAGGGAAAGGGGTTCAAGGATCGGGTGACGATGCTGCCCGAAAAGCTGCTTGCTCCGCTCAGCGAGCATCTGGCGCGGGTAAAGACGCTGCACGAAGCGGACCTCGCTGACGGTTTTGGCGAAGTGTATTTGCCATGGGCGCTCGAACGAAAATACCCGAACGCCGCGCGTGAATGGGCCTGGCAGTATGTGTTTGTCGCCGCCAAAACACGCATGTGCTCAGGCGCGGCGGGCGAGGTGTCCGGAGCCCGTTCGACGCCCTGGTCTAGACTGGCGTACGTAGGCAGCCGGCAGAGAGCAGCTTGGCCGGTCAGGTTCCGACATGCGCAGGTCGCTGCGTTGAGCAGCGAGGGAGCGCGCACGTTTTTTTTCTTCGGCTGCAGAGATTTGCCCATACCTCCAATGCGCATCCAATGATCAAGGGAACCTGTTTGTCATAACGTCACGGCAGTACGGGCGTGGCTGGCTGCCATTGCGCAGCGGCGGTGGCACAGAAACCGGCAAGTTGCTCCAGTACCGTCTGCACCGCGCGATTGGCGGCAACGACTCCACCATAGGGATCGTCCGTCGCGGCAGCAACGGACGCATCGAATAGGCGCCACGCCAGCACCCGGCGTGTTGCGTTGTCCACCAGATGGGCGCGCAGCGTGAAATGCACACGACTGGGCTGCGTGGCGAAGTCCTGCTGCAGGCGCACGATCTCGGTGTCGAGCCGCAGGTCACCGGCGGCAGCGGTCGGCGCCAGGATGACCGAGCGGAAGGTGCCGCTGTTCTCGGCGGCGGCGACGATGAGCGGTGCCAGCATGCGTGCCGGCGGGTCGACCCATTCGCTGTGCGCAAAATACTCGAGCTGGTAAGGCTCGCGCACGTAAAGGATGCGTTGGCTGTCGAAGCCCGCCGCGGCGCGTGGGGGATTGACCACCAGAGCCGGCGCTCCATTGGCCGGGGCCACCGGGGCGGGCCTGGCGGCTGCGGTCTCGATCCGCACGCGCTCGAGGGCATAGAAGGCCGGCGGTGGCGTTCCCGTCGAACGGAGCGCGCTGCAACCGCCGACGCAGGCCAACAGCAGACCGACGGCGCATTGCCGGCCGCGGGAAACGAGGAATGAACTGATCATGGCTGCCGTGCTCCGCTGGATGAGGATTCACCGGGCCCGTCCGGCACCGGCCGGCGACCGAACAGGAGGCTTGCCGGATTGCGTTCGGTCTGCTCGGACAGGCGCCGCAGCGAAGCCGACAGGACCGTGAGTTCTTCGAGCAGCCGTTCCAGTTCGGGGAGCGTTTCCGCGCCGAAGCGCTGCACGTCGGCGCCGACCGCGTCGACCGTCTTGCGGGCGCTGACACTGGTGCGGGCGACCTCGCTTGCCATTTTTCCGACAGCGTCGGCACTGCGGCCGAGGCGATCGATCACCGGCCCGACCTGCGCGGTCGCCCGCGAGGCATTCTCGAAAGTGCGGGCGGCATGCGTGATTCCCGAGTCGAGCGCGTCCTTGCGCGCGGCGATGGTGTGCGCGACGACGGCGATGTCGGCGAGCGCGTCGGCGAAGGCTTTCCGGTTCGCGTCGCTGAGGATGGCATTGACGTTGTTCGACAGGCTGTCGAGCTTGGTCAGCACGGTGGTGAGCAGATTGTCGAGCCGCGCAGCGAGCGAGGGCTTGGTGCGAATCACCGGATAATCGCTGCCTTCCGTAGCCCGCAACGGCGGTGAATCGCGCGTACCGCCGCTGAGTTCGATATAGGCGATGCCGGTCAAGCCCTGCGTCTTCAGGACGGCGACGGTATCTTCCCGGATCGGCGTGCCGCGCTCGATGGCGAAGAGCAGATTTACCTGCTGCGGATTGCCCGGGTCGAGTCGAATCTGCCGTACCTTGCCGACGTCGACGCCGTTGTACTTGACCGGCGCGTCGGCATTGAGACCGGCCACTGACTCGTCGACGACCGCCAGGTAGAGGTCATGCGTGGTCCGCAGAGCGCCGCCCGAGGCGAGCCAGAGGATGCCGGCGACGAGAACGGAGCCGAGAACGAGAACGAATGCGCCGACGAGTGGATAGTTCACCTTGGTTTCGATGTTGGCCTCACGGTTTTCTGCCGGCATTTCGCCCGGCCTGGTGTTCTTCCTGTTGCTGTGCCGCTCGCCCGCGCGGCCCGTCGAAGAACATGCGGATGCCCGGCTGGGGCATTTGCGACAGTTCGGCCATCGAGCCGATACCTTGCACCTGGCCATTGCCAAGAACCGCGACGCGATCCGCGACCTGCCACAGCAGGTCGAGGTCGTGCGTGATCATGACGATGGTCAGGCCGAAGAGATCGCGGAGCTTGCGCACGAGCTGGTCGACGCCGCCGGCGCTGTCGGGATCGAGGCCGGCAGTCGGCTCGTCGAGGAACAGCAGTTCGGGATCGAGGGCCAGTGCGCGAGCGAGCGAGGCACGTTTCATCATGCCGCCGCTGAGTTCCGACGGATACTGGGCGCCGACCTCCGGCTTGAGTCCGGTCAAGGCGAGCTTCCAGGCCGCGATTTCGTCGATCAGGGCATCGTCGAGCCGGGTGTGCTCGCGCAGCGGCAGACCAACGTTTTCCTGCACGGTCAGCGAGCCGAACAGGCCGCCGTGCTGGAACATCACACCCCAGCGCCGGCGCAACGCCAGCGCCTCGTCGTCGCCGATGTCCTGCAGGTCGACGCCGAGTACCCGGATGCTGCCGGAGTTCGGGCGTTGCAGCAGGATCATTTCCCGCAGCAGGGTCGATTTGCCGGAGCCGCTGCCACCGATCAAGGCAAACACCTCCGAGCGGCGTACCTGCAGGTCGATCTGCGAATGCACGACATGTTCGCCGAAGCGTGTCGATACCTTGCTGAGTTCGATGACGGGTGCGTCCGCCGCTTGCCTGTCGCTTGCCACGTCAGAGATCCAGCGCACTGAAGGCCACCGAGAACAGGGCGTCGGCGACGATCACCAGGAAGATCGACTGGACGACGCTGCGCGTCGTCTGGCGGCCGACGCTGTCGGCACCGCCGTGCGTGCGAAAGCCCTGAAAGCAGCCGATCACGGCGATGATGATGGCGAATGCCGGCGCCTTGCAGATGCCGATCAGATATGCGGTGACGCTCACTGCCTTGACGAAACGGTCGAGAAACTCGCCGAAGCCGACGCCCAGTTGGGCGCGCGCCATGAGCATGCCGCCGAAGACACCGAGCAGGTCGGCAAACACCGTCAGCAGTGGCAGCGCGATCGCCAGGGCGAGAATCTTGGGCAGCACCAGCAGGTCCAGCGGCGCAATGCCGAGTGTGCGCAGCGCATCGATCTCCTCGGTCACCGACATCGTGCCGATCTGCGCCGCATAGGCGGAACCCGAGCGCCCGGCGATGATGATCGCCGTGATCAGCGGTGCGAACTCGCGCAGCATCGACAGACCGACGAGGTCGGCAATGAATATGTTGGCGCCGTATTGCCTGAGCTGGTCGGCGCCCTGGTAAGCGACGACGATGCCGAGCAGGAACGACAGCAGCCCGACGATCGGTAGTGCGTCGAAGCCGGCGCTGCGCAGGTTGTACAGAATCGGCCGCCAGCGAATGCGCGCCGGGTGCGCGACGCCGCCGGCAAATGCCACCGCAATCTCGCCGACGAAGCCGAGCAGGTCCATGCCCTGGGCGCCGGCGGCGACCACGCGGCGGCCCAGGCGGTCGAGGGTCGAAGAGGGCGCGGGGGCAGGCGGCGAGGGAGCCATCTGATCCATTGTCTGCGGGGCGACGGCTTCCAGGAGTCTGGTGAACTCGGGGCGCAAGTCACGCACCCGCACGCCGCCGGTGCCGCCGCGCAAACGGCGCAAGAGTTTCTGCAGGACCCAGGCGCCGGCGGTATCGAACGCCTCGATGCGTGCCGCGTCGACCACCATCGTCGAACTGGCAGGCGCCGACACGGCCTCGAGCTGGCGCCCGATGGCGCCGAGCCCGCGCGCCGTCCAGTCTCCCGAAAGCGCGAGTTGCTCGGGGATCGACTCGGTAAATGCGGCGGGTGTCGCCATCAAGGGGTCCATAGGTGGACCGGAGATTAGGTGAAGGGGCCTGTCCCGTATGTACGCACGCGCACAGAAGCCTGGCAGGGAAGCGATGACAATGAGGATGGTGTCGAGGATTTTGGCAAGGGCTTGGCGCGTAGCCCGTGCCGCCACCTTCTTCAACCGCTTTCACGAGCGTCAGCTCGCTGCGCTTCGGCTAGTGCACCGCCGGGATGCGGCGCTGACCTGGCAATGCCCAACTCTTTCCACGAGGCAGCAATGAATCCAATTCTGAGAATCGCCCTGGCACTGGCCGGCGCAGCACTTGCCACACAGGCGGCCGGGCAGGTCACCTTTTACGAGCACGAAGGTTTTGCGGGCCGCTCGCTCACCGCCAACGAACCGGTCCGCAACTTCCAGCGCTATGGCTTCAACGACCGCGCCTCGTCGGTCGTGGTTTCCCGCGGCCTGTGGGAAGTCTGCGAAGACGCCCGCTTTAGCGGTCGCTGCGTCGTCCTGCGTCGGGGTAATTATCCGTCACTGGAGGCGATGAGCTTGAACGACCGTGTTTCGTCGGCGCGGATCGTCGACAGGAACTCGCGCATCGACGAAAGCCGCTATGCCCCGCCTCCCGCGGTCGCCGAGGACTACCGTTGGCGCGGCAACGAGCGCCTGTATGAGGCGAGGGTCACCTCGCTGCGCGCGGTGCTCGGACCGCCCGAGCGGCGATGCTGGATCGAGCACCAAGAAGTAGTCGAGGATCGCAGCAGCGCCAACGTTCCGGGCGCGATTGCCGGCGCCGTCATCGGCGGCATTCTCGGGCATCAGGTGGGTGGTGGGCGGGGCAAGGATATCGCCACGGCCGGTGGCGCCGTCGCCGGCGCCGCGGTGGGCGCCAACGTCGGTCGCAGCGGCGGTGGCCAGCAGGTGCGCACGCAGGAAGTGGAGCGCTGTGCGGACGTGCCCAACGACGGGCCGCCCGACTACTGGGACGTTACCTACAGCTTCCGCGGGCAGGAACATCGTGTCCAGATGAGGGCTCGCCCCGGCGCTACCATTATGGTCAACCAACGTGGCGAGCCGCGCGAGGCGCGGCCTTGATTGACCCGTAGATGCGCGGCCGCATGAGCGATGCTCCGTCCTGCGCCGCGCCGGTGGCGGTCGGTTCGGTGATTGGTCAGATCGCCAGGCTCAAGGGCTGCCGTGTCGTCGGTGTCGCCGGCGATGCCGCGAAGTGCGACTTCGTCGTCGAGGAGTTTGGTTTCGCTGCCTGCGTCGACCGCCGCAGCGCCAATCTGCGCGAGCAACTCAAGAGAAATGTTCACCTGTAGCAGGAGACGACATGAAGATACTGATGGTTCTCACCTCGCACGATCAACTCGGCGACACCGGCGAAAAGACCGGTTTCTGGCTGGAAGAGTTTGCGGCGCCGTACTACGTGTTCCAGGACGCTGGCGCCGAAATCACGCTGGTCTCACCCCTCGGCGGCCAACCGCCGCTGGACCCGAAGAGCGACGATCCGGCTTGCCAGACCGCATCGACTCACCGCTTCAAGGCCGATCCGGCGGCGCAGGCGGTGCTGGCCAGCACGTGCAGGCTCTCCGAGGTTCATGCCGACGACTTCGATGCCGTGTTCTACCCCGGGGGCCATGGCCCGCTTTGGGATCTTGCCGAGGATGCGTCGTCAATCGGCTTGATCGAGGCGATGCTCCTGGCGGGCAAACCTGTGGCCTCGGTCTGTCATGCGCCCGCCGTGCTGCTCCGTGCCAAGGTGCCTGACGGCAGGCCCGTGGTGCAGGGCAGGCAGGTGACCGGTTTCTCCAACAGCGAAGAGCAGGCGGTTGGCTTGACGCGTGTGGTTCCCTTCCTGGTCGAAGACATGCTTGAGCAGTGCGGCGCCCGCTATATCAAGCGGGCCGACTGGCAGCCGCACGTCGTCAGCGATGGCCTGCTGATCACCGGGCAGAACCCCGCCTCGTCGGAGGCGGTCGCCAGGGAACTGCTGGCCAGGCTCGCGTCGTGATTCTGGCGGCACATGGTCTTAACATCAGGAGCATTGAACTCATGAAAAAAATTCAAACCGGGCAGTTGTTGAAAGGCCCTCGGTCCGTCGATTCGCTGACTCAGGTGTTAGGCCAAAGCGAGCGCGTCAAGGATATTGTCGAAGAGTGCGCAGACGACTTGTCGTCGGTCAATGCCGGACTAAAGCGTGAACTACTGGGTGGGAATGTTTCGCCAGGCGTTGAAAACGCTCTCGAAAAAAGCGAGGGCGTCGAGAGTAAGGTCCAGGATGCTTCCGAGGCGTTGTCTTCGGTCAATACGGAGCTGAAGGAAGAAGTCAAGGAGCGGAAGGTTCTGGATGCTCAGTTGGCCACGGTTACCACGCAGGCGAACGAGGCGCGCCATGCGTCCCTCCATGACCCTTTAACTGGCCTGCCTAACCGCGCGCTGTTCAATGATCGACTGGAGCATGGGCTGGCAGTGGCCAAGCGGAACGGTGTTCATTTCGCCGTGATGTTTCTGGATTTGGATAACTTCAAGGTAACTACTCAGGTCAAAATGTTATGCAAAAACAATTGGTTAGAAACAGGCGAACAATGGCATAAACTTGCAACCACTTGATTCTAAAGCAATCCCATTCGTCATTATGTTATTTCAATGCTCGCAACGTGTTGATTTTTAACAAGATGCAGTAGCTGAGTAGTTACACTTCAAGATGATTAACGATTCGTACGGACACGACGTCGGTGATCTCGTCTTGCAAATTATCGCCGGACGACTCAAGGAAACGACGCGTGACGAAGACACGGTCTGCCGCCATGGCGGTGACGAATTCCTGTACATCTTGATGGAAATCGAGAGCGAGCAGGACCTCGTGATCGTCGCGGAAAAAATTATCAGGGCGGTTCAAGTGCCGTGTGACATTGGCGTGCGGGACATCAGCATCAGCCTGATCATCAACCCTAGCATTGGAATATCGATCTTTCCGAAAGACGGCACGACTTCAGAGGCGCTGCTTGATGTTGCTGACAAGGCCATGTACCGGGCAAAGCAGAACAAGTATGGATATTCATTTTCTAGTGATCATAATAAGGGTTTATCTCGCCAATGACCGCAATGGATATAATTTCCCACCGGCGGGTCATGGCCGATAGCGCTGTTCTTGGCATTATGGAGCAACCACCCCCGCGCCTGACCCCCTGCTCGACGAAAATGCCTACGTTTTCAACGAACGGGAGCATTTTTCATGGCAGAGAGCCACGTGGTTGCGGACCTGATCACCAAGCGCGCCGAATTGGCCGGGCTGATCGAGCATCAACAGAAGGAAATCGGGCGTCTGGCGGATGATCTGGCCCACCTCGACGCGACCCTCAAGCTGTTACCGTGAAAGAACACCCTCCTGGAGGCGAGCGAATCTCCGGCATCTGATGCCATCAAGAACGGCTCGAAGGGAGAGAGGCTCAGGCGGTGGCTGGGATAAAGCCGTGCTTTCTGAGCATTTTCATCATTCGGGGTGGCGCGACTCAGCTCTCGCAATGAACGTTGGGGTGGGTGCATCGCCTGGCGCGTAGCGGCACCCTGATCCCTGCCGGCCGTGACGAGCCTTGGGTGCCGTCACCGGGATCGCCGCTACATGATGCGGAACTGCATCGCCACGCGTCCATCCTTCCAGATGTCGTCCGGGCTGATCGAATCCCGGTGAAACTTGAAACCGATATCGGCCTTGCGAAACGCCTCGTAGACCAGTTCGGAGCAGATGTACTTGCGGTCGCGGTTCTTTCGGCCGCGCCTGAACAGAATGCGCATCGCGATGCGCAGGATCTCCCAGTTGTCGTAAGGTCGCGTCAGTTCGTCCATCCCGAAGCTGATCGCCTTGTTGAACTGCTCGCCATCCGGCGCCGGGGTGATCCGGCCGATGACGATGCGTCCCTTGTACGGCTTGTTCCGGCCGTGGTAATCGCGGAGATACTTGGACAAAGGCGCGAGGCGAACCCCGATGGCGGTCTCGCTTTCGAGCACAAAGATGCGCTGCAGATTGTCGTCGCGATAGATGATGCCGACGTGGCTCCAGACAGACTTCGTGAACCACTGGATGGTCCGCGAGAAGAAATAGGTGCCTGAGCAAAAGACGAGGTCACCGGTCCGCAGCTGCTCCCGCACCTGGTCGTAGTCGAGAACGGGGAGTCCGGCGACGGCTTTGACGGCAAGGGGATCAGCCATGCGTACCTCCGGTCAAGGGTTAAGGGTCGCGACGGGCGCCGAACTGCGCGCTAACTTGTCTTCGTTCCGTAGTTCGAGGCTCTCCTGCCAGGGTTCCCCCGGGATCAGGTACCAGCGATCGAGAAACGGACTGAGCTGTGTCTCTTCGACGAGCTTCTCCGCGAGTCGTTCGAGCATCGGCTTGTCCGGCGAACGATGGGAGAGGAATACGTCGTACCCTGTTGCAACAGTGCCTGCCACTTGAGTGTCCCCATGACGATGGGCCGGCCGCGAAAGTCTCACCGGCAAAGGCGATTATCCACCCAATCTGACCCACCCGGACGCCGCATGTGCTGCGGGCTTGCCAGCCACCGCATCGGCGTCAGCTCGCAGGTGCACTGGCGCACAGACCGACAGGCGACACGCGCTCAGTATGCGCCGGGAACTGACGCCCCGTCCCAGTGCACCAGCCACGAATCGCTCTGGTCGCAGAGGTGGCCAACGCGTATTTTGTCTTGCGCGAGCTTGACGAACGCATCGCCCTGGCGCGACAGACGATCGCCAGTCGCCAGGAGAGCTTCCGCATCGTCTCGCGCCGCGTCGAAGTGGGTGCAAGCGCGCGTCTCAATCTTACGCAGGTGCAGACCCTACTGACTCAGGCGCAAGCTGCTGTCGATCATCCTGACCGGCGCGGCGCTGATCCGCGAACGCAAACACGAACACGGAACCATCGAGCACCTGCTGGTGATGCCGGTGACGCCGGCCGAAATCATGCTCGCCAAGGTCTGGTCGATGGGACTGGTGGTGCTGCTGGCGGCAATGGTCGCGCTGGTCTTCATCGTGCAGGGCGCCTTGCACGTTCCGGTACAGGGGTCGGTGGCCCTGTTCCCCCTGGTTGCACGGATATGCGCGCCAGCGCACCGACTACGCGCATGGGTTTGCGTAGCCTCATCGCCAACGGTACTGCGCTGGCCTCAGTCAGTCCCCTTGGGGGGATGTCTGCAAGTCAGCCCGGTTCCGTCCGAGCAGTAGCGATGGCCCGATCCGCCGACGCCGAAAATTGCCGCCGGAAGCTGATCAAATCCGGGGGATTGCCCACCATGGCGTGGGTCGTTCCGGTAAGTCACGAGGAAGGAATCATCATGAACTATCTGAACCATTCGAAGCTGATTGCCGCAACACTGACGACGCTCGCTTTGAGCGCCTGCTTCACGCTACCAGCGGGCCCGGCCGGGCCGCAAGGCGCAACCGGCAATACCGGCAATACCGGCAATACCGGAAACACTGGCCGTGCCGGTGCGACCGGTGCGACTGGCGACACCGGAGCCAGTGGCGGTACCGGTGCCACCGGCAGTACCGGAGCAACGGGTGATACGGGAGCCACCGGCAACACCGGAGCAAGGGGCAACACCGGCGCAAGAGGGACGACAACCGGCGGTACTGTGGTAGTTGTTCCGGGCCGCTGAGGAAGCGCACTTGCAGCATGGACCCGGCGCCCATCCCTGCGCCGACGGTCTGGCGCGGGGACGGGCGCCGGACTGCCCGTCGGCCACCACGTGCAAGGTGGCGTTCGCATGCTTGACCGGTGCTCGCGATGAGCGGCGCACAGATCGTGACAAGACGTCACAACACGACTGTGGTCGTATGCGTGCGCCTACGCGTTATCCGGAAGTGCCGACAACAAGGAGTCCAACATGCAACGATTGTTATTCGCCGTCACACTGGTAGCCGCCACCGCCGCCGGCACTTTGCCGGTACGTGCCGCCGAGGTTGGCGTATCGGTCAGCATCGGCCAACCCGGCTTCTATGGTCACGTGGACATCGGTGGTTATCCGCCGCCACAACTCATCTACCGGCAGCCAGTGGTCATCGAGCGGGTGCCGGTTGTGCGTCCGCCGATCTATCTCAACGTTCCGCCCGGCCAGGCGAAGCACTGGCGCCGGTATTGCGGCGCGTACCAGGCCTGCGGCGAGCGGGTCTATTTCGTGCGGAACAGCTGGTATGAACGCGAGTATGTTCCGCGATACCAGGAATACCAGCATGACCGTCGAGACGATCGTCACGACGAGTACCGGGGTGACCATGGTCAGGGGCAGTGGAACAAGCACCAGGGCGGCGGTCGAGGCCACGGTCATCGTGACTGAACGACTGGCGCTGGGGCTCCGCCGGTGCGTGCCTGCGCGGCGGTCAGTGGCCTCGGTACGCTGACGTACAGACGGCGGCGGTCGCCACCAAGGACAATCGCCAGACAATCAGAGGGTTCGGCAGATCGCCGGGCCGGGCTGGCGAAGGCTTCCCTTGCGCCCGCCAGGGTTGATTTCTGGAGCAGATCATGAGCCATCTCCCATCAAAGTTCGACATGCGGACACCTCTGCGGCCTTGCCGCCTTTCCCTTCACAGTGGCCTGCTGGCCCTCGTCATCGCTCTGCCGTGCGCGCCGCTACTGGCCGCGGCGGCGGGCGACGTGACGCGAGTCAACACCACCAGCGCTCCGCAAGAACAGGGTGCCTGGATGAGCGGCGGCATCGGCGACGAGGCGCGCGAAGAGATGCGCAAGGTTGCGGCAACCTACAACGTACACGTCGTGTTCAGCGAACAGCGTGGCAGCTACCTGGCCGGCATACCGTTTACCGTTACCCGACTGGCAAGGGGAAACCGGCAGCAGATCTATGCGGCGGTCAGCGACGGGCCGCTGCTGTACCTGAAGCTGCCGCCGGGGTCTTATCAGATCGCTGCCGAGATTGACGGGGTGTGGCAGAGCCAGCACGTCCAGGCCGGCGCGCCCGGAAGCGCGGCCAAGGTATCGTTTATGGCGAAGGCCAGGTGAATGTAATGTGAAAGTCGCGTATGCGACTCACGATTGACACTGCATTGACGGGGGTGCGAACGAAAGTGTTGGACGGGGAGTCTCGGTTTTAAGCCGCTCTGCGTAGAGGCTCCGCCCAGCGCTTTTCCCAATAGGTTTCCCACAGCTGGTTATGTCGCATGACACGCAGGTTGATCATGGCTTGAGCCATGTCCGCACGCCACCAAGCCCCTGGGCGCTTGAGGCGGGCCTGCACGAGGTAGCGATGAGAACTCTCGACCTCGCCAGAGCCGACGGGCAGATTCAGCGCAAGTGCGCGGGGGTAGTCCAACTGGTCGAGTCGGTTGGAGAAATAGCGCCAGGCGACGCGCACCGGAGCCTGCGGGTCATCGACCGATGCAGGTTCGAGGTGCAGTTTCATCTCTGCAACCACCTCGCGGGCCTGTCCCAGCAGGAATCGCGCCTTCTGGGAGGCCACCCAATCCTGGGCAGAATCCGGCGCGCAGACCTTGCTGGCTGGGGTCAGATATTCGCAGACGTGGAACAAGTCGACCAGGAAGGTCCCCTGAGTACCGAACAGTTCCTCGATTTGGCTGCTTATCCAAGCCGCCCCGTCGCCAACACAGTGAACCTGGGTCTTGGGGCCAAATCCCAGCGCATCGACCAGCCGCTTCAGGATGGCCCCCGCTTCCCGGGGACCCTCCATCGTCACGCCGGCCTTGGGAACGGCCTCGCCCTGCCGCTGTGCGATACAGACCTTCGCTTCTCGCCAGTGCGTGCGCTTCCCCTTGCGGGCGTCCGCAGCGCCCTCCACGGTCTCGACAAGGGGCACCATTCCGCCGTCCGTCTCCACAATCAGCCTCTTCGCGGTGTTCGATGGGCCCGCCACCGGCAGGCAATCTGCCTCCGTTAATTCACAGGCCACCCGTTCGGTGAGCGTCCGGGGCGCACTGACCGCCAAGTCAACACCGTAGTGCTCCTTGATTTTTGCCGCAACCTGTCCAAAGGGAAGGTCGGCGCCCAAGTCCGTCACGGCGCGCTCCAGTGGCAGAGAATGGCTCCGGCAACGGACACCGGCAGCTTCTGAAAAAGGACGAAGCAGCCGGTTTGTTTCTTTGTGGAGAAAGCATTCCTCCTCCACCATGACCGAGCCGTATGTCGTATACCAGAGAACTTTTTTTTCGCGTGTACCACGACCGGCTCAGCGGCCCGCACCTCGGCTGTCACCGCCTCAGCAACCTGCTCGGCCCATCCCGTCAGAATCTCCTGGCCCGTCCCGCGGAGAATTTCTATCACGCGGCGCTCGGCTTCATCGGCCCGACGCAGATCCCCTTCGGCGTTCTCCACCAACTCCAGCATCTCTAGCACTTTCGCCAGTATCTTTGGATTAGCCTCCAAACGGGCCACCAAGTCTCTGGAATCGCAAGGTTCGATGTGGGAAATCTTAGGCATGGCTTCTCTCCGTGGATGGGTTCCCTACTCTATCGCAACTCTCCGCTAATTTCCTTACGTTTGCTCACGTCGCTGACAATTATCAGAGCGGGACTCGCCCAACACTTTCGTTCGCACCCCATTGACGGAAGGACGCCGATCGTTTTCGGCGAACCCATGATCGACCATGGTTCATTTTGACGTTCGCCTGTGGCAGCGCTTCCGGGCGATCGCGGTACCCTACTGGTTCGGCGAGGAAAAATGGATCGCCAGGGGGCTGCTGGCGTTGCTGGTCGTGTTGTTGTTGGGGCAGACCGGAGTCGACGTGCTCTTCAATCAGTTGACGGGAGAATTCACCTCCGCACTGGCGGCAAGGGAGGTGGACAGGTTCTGGAGTGCCATCAAGAAATGCCTCGCCATCCTGGTTGTCGCCGTGCCGATTTATGCGTTCTACTACTACGTACGCGACAAGCTCGGTCTCCACTGGCGGCGCTGGTTGACTCGGCGTCTTCTCGGCAGCTATTTCAGCAATCGGGCGTATTACCGACTGAATGCAAGTGCCGAGATCGACAACCCGGATCAGCGGATCGCCGAGGACATCAGAACCTTCACCGGGGAATCGCTGCACTTTCTGCTGGTAACGGTCGGTGCATTGCTGCAGCTCGTCGCTTTCTGCGGCGTCCTCTGGTCCATTTCCCGGGAAATGGTCGGTTTTCTGGTCGTTTATGCGATTGTCGGCACCGCGGTAACACTGCTGGTGTTCGGCCAGGTACTGATTGGCCTCAACTTCTATCAGCTCAAACGCGAAGCCGATTTTCGCTTCAGTCTGGTACGGATTCGCGAGAATGCCGAAGCGATCGCCTTCTATCGCGGCGAGGCACAGGAGTTGCGGCAGGTCGGTCGGCATTTCGACGAGGTGTTCAGGAATTTCAGCAAAGGAACGCCTACGAAATAACTTCCCGTTTTGACTGTGCGCTCGGGCATGCCACTTGCTTGCTTGGTTGTTCTGAAAACAGCAAAGGGAATGCAGCGTGGGCTATTACCGGGAAGACGTAGAGCGGCGAATGAAGGAATTCTATCGGCGACTATCGGAAAAGGATCGTCGCCGGTACGCGGCGGTGGAGTCTGACAAGTTAGGGCATGGGGGCCAGCAGTACATCGCGCAGTTGTTTGAGATCGATAGCAAGACGATCCGACAAGGACTGGCCGACCTGGACATAGCGGAAGAGGCGACGGGGGATAAGCTCCGAAAAAAGGCGGTGGGCGGAAGCGTAAGCTCGACCTGACGCCCGAATTATCGACGACGTTTCTGGACGTCGTTCGAGAGCATACGGCGGGCTGTCCGCAGCACGCCATTCGTTGGACCCATCTGCGCCAGCCGGAGATTGCCCGGCGCATTAGCGCGACGGGAACCCCGGTCAGTTGCCGGATTGTTCGCCAGTTGCTGAAGCAGCATGGCTTTGTTCGCCGTCAGGCGCAGAAGAAGACGTCGTTCAAGCAGCACCCTGAGCGCAACCCGCAGTTTGAAAACATCACAGCGCTCAAGGCCGCGTACCTGGCGGCTGGTCAGCCCGTACTCTCCATGGACACCAAGAAGAAAGAGATGCTCGGCAATTTTTACCGGAACGGCACGCTTTACACCCGAGAGACCCTGGCCGTGCTGGATCATGACTTTCCCAGCTATAGCGAAGGCAAAGTCGTACCGCATGGCTTGTACGACATCGGTTTGAACAAAGCCCATGTCAATCTGGGCACGAGTCATGACACCACGCAGTTCGCGTGTGACAGCGTGGAACGTTGGTGGTCTTTGCACGGACGTCACGATCATCCCAATGCCGATAAGATATTGATTCTGTGCGATGGCGGTGGCAGCAACCCCTCACGCTCGCCGTTGTTTCAGCAGGACTTGCAAGCGCTTGCCAATCGGCTCAAGCTGGAAATTCGGATCGCCCACTTCCCGCCGTATTGCTCCAAGCACAATCCGATTGAGCACCGCGTCTTCCCCCATGTCACGCGCGCTTGCGAAGGCGTCGTATTTGAAAGCGTGCCTCTGGTCAAACAACTGATCGAGCGTACCCAGACTCGAACTGGACTTCAGGTCACCGTCGATATTATCGATCGCGTCTACGAAACCGGACGGAAAGCGGCGCTTGATCTCAAGGCATCCCTGCGCATCGTCGCCGATGCACTACTGCCCCCATGGAATTACACCATCCTGCCAAATTCAACAGCATAAAACCGGGAAGTTATTTCGTGGGCGTTCCAAACTCATCAGGGCGCAGCTGAATCTGAACCTGTTTCAGTATGGCTATCGCTTCGTCACCATCATCCTGCCCAGCGCGATCATTGCCGGCCGGGTGATTTCGGGGGAACTCGAGGTTGGCCGGGCAATCCAGGCCACCGGCGCTTTTGCGGCGATCCTGACGGCGCTGACAGTGATCATCAGTAACTTCGAGGCCTTCAGCAAGTTTGCCGCCGGGATCGATCGTCTGCACGGCTTCGCCGGCTTCGTCGCCGGCAAGGATGCCGATCGCGCCAAGGCCGAGGATGGCATTGTCTTCGTCCAGGATTCCCGGCTGGCCATCGAAAACCTTACCGTCGAAACCCCCAATCATGCGCGAACGCTGATCAAGGATCTTTCGCTGGTGATCGATCCGGGCGAGGGGGTGCTGATCGTCGGCGCCAGCGGTTGCGGAAAAAGCTCGTTGTTGCGCGCCATTGCCGGTCTGTGGCGTTCGGGCAGTGGCCGCATCATTCAGCCGGAGGCCAAGGAAATGCTGTTCCTGCCGCAACGCCCCTACATGCTGCTGGGTAGCCTGCGCAGCCAGTTGTTGTATCCGCTGCGCGAGCAGGAGATCGCCGACGAGGAACTGCTGCGCTTGCTGGAGAAGGTCAATCTGCCTGACCTTGCCGCCCGCTTCGATGGCCTGGATGCCGAGCTCGATTGGGCCAAGGTCCTCTCGGTGGGCGAACAACAACGCATCGCTTTCGCCCGCGTGCTCCTCTCCGCACCCCGCTACGCCATTCTCGACGAAGCGACCAGCGCCCTCGATATCGCCAACGAGAACAGTCTCTATCGGCAGTTGGCAGGCAGCGGCACGACGCTGATCAGCGTCGGCCACCGTCCCTCCATCCTGAAATACCACCCGCAGGTCCTGGAACTGACGGGTGATGGCGGATGGCAATTGTATGCGGCGAGCGATTACCGCTTCGATCGGGAGGCGCCCGCCGAGTAGCGGAGAAAGTGCTGGCACGCCGTCGGCGAGTACGCATCATGCCGTCGGCCGATCTTCCGTTCGCTGGCGCACATACACCCGTGCGCGCCTCGGTCATGATGGCTGCCTGCCCGCAGTGACGGCTTGAATCGCGTCGGCCAGCGGGCTGCAGGGTGCGCGATGCGTTGGCACAAGCTATCGCATGTGCGATCCCAGGTTCCATCCACACGCGGGAGAGATCATCATGAATCAGCAGACTCCTGAAGGCGAGGCTTGGCTGTCCCACCTGCCCTTTTGCGGAAATCTTCTGTTCCCGATGGACGCCCGTTAGAGATGTATTTCCAAGGCATCGGCACGGCGACGCCGGCAGCTCGCTACACCAAGGCGGAGTGCCTGGCAGCCTTCGAGAACTCCGACTGGTCTCGGTGCGGTGATCGTCAGCACCTGTACCGGCTACCTGTCCTGATCGTCGCCAAGCTCTTTCTGCACCATTTCGCGGATGCGGACCTCGCTGGGCTGCTCCGCGCCATCGCTGCGCGCAGCGATCGCCTGTTTGCCTGCGAGCCGCGGCGTGCCTGGGTCGCCCTTGCCGGTAGTCATCTCCTCGGCGCGCTCGGCGTCAATGCGGTAACGCGCGCAGACGCAGTGCTCAGCGTCCATGCCGGCTTCAAGGGGAGGGATCTGAGCGCGTTGTGGCCGAGCCGCTCTGCCGAATGGCGCCTGCAGGAGTATCCTGCCGGCCTTTTCAGCCACTGCTTTCGCGCTGAGCGCGCCGCGGTGACCTGATGCGCACCGACTTCGATGCAATCGTCGTCGGCGCGGGTCCGGCCGGCTCTTCGGCAGCGATCCTGCTGGCGCGTGCCGGTTGGTCGGTAGTGCTGGTGGAAAAGCAGCGCTTTCCGCGCCGCAAGGTCTGCGGCGAATGCCTCGCCGCGAGCAACCTGCCGCTGCTCGCCGCCCTCGGCGTCGGGCCGGCGTTCGCGGCCAGCGCCGGCCCGGAACTGCGCCGGGTCGCACTGATGTCCGGCGAGCGCACGATCGTTGCCGATCTGCCGGCAACGCCGCATCCGGAATACCCATGGGGCAGGGCGCTCGGCCGCGAGACCCTCGATACCCTGCTGCTCGAAAGGGCGCGGGCAGCCGGGGCGTATGTGCTGCAGCCCTGGTCCGCGCTGGCGATCGAAGGCGTCGCCGGCGACTGGCGCTGCGCCGTCAAGGCGCTGGAGACGCGCGCGGCGGTGAGCTTGCGCGCGCCGGTGGCAATTGCTGCGTACGGCTCGTGGGAGGCGCTGCCACTCGATCGTCAGCGTCGGCGCCCGGCTCGCCGGGCCTCCGACCTGCTCGCCTTCAAGGCCAACTTCCGCGATGCGTCGCTGGACGAGGGCCTCCTGCCCGTGCTGTCGTTCGCCGGAGGTTATGGCGGCATGGTCGTCGCGGATGGCGGCTTGACCACCATCGCCTGCTGTATACGACGCGACCGTCTCGAAGCCTGTCGACAGGCGTCGTCCGCGCTGCGTGCCGGCGACGCCGTCGAAGCGCTGCTCCGGCGCGACTGCCGCGGCGTTCGCCGGGCGCTGCAGGCCGCCTCGCGTGCAGGTCCCTGGCTGGCGGCCGGGCCGCTTGATCCGGGGGTCCGCTTGCGTGCTGACGACCGGCTGTTCCGCATCGGCAATGCGGCCGGCGAGGCGCATCCGATCATCGGCGAGGGCATGAGCATGGCGCTGCAATCCGCCTGGCTCCTGTGTGCGCAGTTGCTCGCTGACCAGCGGCGCGACCAGCTCTCCGGCAAGGCCTGGCAAGACGACGTCGCCCGCCGTTATGCAGCGGCGTGGCGCAGCCAGTTCGAGCGGCGACTGCGTCTGGCCGCGGTCTTCGCCCACCTCGCAATGCGGCCAGCCTCCGCCGCCTTGCTGATGGAACTGGCACGCAACTGGCCAGGGCTGCTGACGCTGGGCGCGCACTGGGGCGACAAGACGCGCTGCGCCGTCAATGCCGGGACCATCGCCGCGCTGGCGCCGACTGCGGTGACGGCGGCCGCATCCAGCGCTGACTACGCTGAGTCAGCTTGACCGCAGCCGGGCCGGCGTTTTTGTCGGTACCGGGATGGGCGGCTCGCAGACCAGCGACGACGGCTACAAGACACTCTACGGCGACGACTCGGACCGCATCAAGCCGTTCACCGTGCTGATGGGCATGCACAACGCGCCCGCCGCATGGATCGGCATCGAGCACGATCTGCGTGGCCCGAATCTGACGTATTCGACCGCCTGCTCGTCGTCGGCGGTGGCCATCGGCGAGGCCTGGCGGCGCGTCGCCGGCGGTGACCTGGAGGTGGCGATCGCCGGCGGCGCCGAAGCGCCGCTTTCGTTCGGCTCCTTGAAGGCCTGGGAGGCACTGCACACGCTGGCCGCCATCGATGCGATCGATCCGTCCGCATCGTGCAAGCCGTTTTCGAAGAACCGCAGCGGCATGGTGCTCGGTGAGGGCGCGGCGATGCTCGTGCTCGAGCCGTGGGAGCGCGCCGTCGCGCGCGGCGCCTCGATCCATGGCGAGATTCTCGGTTACGGGCTGTCGACGGATGTCAGTCACATCACGCGTCCAAGCGTCGAGGGACAGGCGGCGGCGATGCACGCGGCGCTGCGAGCGGCTGCGATCGCACCCTCGGCGGTCGACGCCATCAACGCGCATGGCACCGGTACGCAAGCCAACGATGCGATCGAGACGGCGGCGATCAAGGCGGTGTTCGGCAAGTGCGCAGGCCGTATTCCGATCAGTGCGACGAAGGCGCTGCACGGACACCTGTTGGGCGCAGCCGGTGCGCTCGAATGCGTGCTGTCGCTGCTGGCCATGGAGAGCGCGGTGGTCTTGCCGACGATGCACCTGCAGGCGCCGGATCCGGAGTGCGACCTCGACTATGTGCCGAATGCGGCCCGCGAAACCCCCGCCGTGCGGACGATGCTGTCGAACTCGTTCGCGTTCGGGGGAACGAACGCCGTCCTCGTCCTCGGTGCGGCGTCGTAGGTGGAGCGGGGCAGACGGTAGCGCTGCCAGGGCGATGACTTTTCCCCTCTGGGCGCTGGTCATCGGCGCGTTGCTGATCACCATGGCCCTCGCCGGTTCGTTGCTGAAGCGCCTGCCGGTGAGCGCTTCGATGCTCTATCTGGCGGCCGGCTTCGGCCTGGGCGCTGCCGGTTGGGGGCTGCTGACGCCAGACCCGCGACAAGTGCCCGACATTCTCGAACGCGTTGCCGAAGTCGCGTTGTTGATCTCCCTTTTTTCAGTCGGCTTGAAACTGGGTCTGCCGCTTTCCAGCCGGCAGTGGCGCTTGCCGTTCCGCCTGGCATTTGCGTCGATGGCGCTGACGGTCGGGCTGATCGCCGCGGTCGCCTTCTTTCTCATGGGACTACCGCTCGGCGCCGCCGTCCTGCTCGGGGGCATTCTGGCGCCGACCGACCCGGTGCTGGCGTCTGACGTCCAGGTCGACGAGCCCGGTGACCGTGACCTGCTGCGCTTCAGCCTGACCGGCGAGGGGGGGCTGAACGATGGCGCCGCTTTCCCGTTTGTCTTTCTCGGCCTCGGTCTGCTCGGTCTGCACGATCTCGGCGCCGCTGGCTGGCGATGGCTGGTGATCGATGTCCTCTGGGGGCTGGCGGGCGGACTTGGCATCGGCGCTCTGCTCGGCACGATGATCGGCAAACTGGTGGTCTACCTGCGCACCCATCACCAGGAAGCCGTCGGATTGGACGAGTTCCTCGCCCTCGGTCTCGTCGCCTTGGCCTACGGTGTCGCGCAGCTTGCCCACGCTCTCGGGTTTCTGGCAGTGTTTGCCGCCGGTCTGGCCCTGCAACGGGTCAAGGAGGATAGTCGCTCGCAGGGCTCTCCGAAGGAAGGGCCTGCCGGCTTGCAGGACAAGCCGGCGCATCTTGCCGTGGCCACCCATCCTGACCTGGCCGGTGCCTACATGCGGCAGGCGGTCCGCGGCTTCAACGAGCAACTGGAGCGTATCGCCGAACTGGTCATTGTTCTGGTGGTTGGCGCGATGCTGCCCTATGTTCGCGTCGAGTGGGCCACGCTCGGCTTCCTGCTGCTGCTGTTCGGCGTACTGCGCCCGCTATCAGTGTGGTTGGGCTTGCTCGGCGCAGCGGTGTCTCGCGATCAGCGCCTTCTGATCTCCTGGTTCGGCATCCGAGGCATCGGCTCGATCTACTATCTGATGTTCGCCCTCAACCACGGCCTGTCCGGCCCCGTCGTCGACCAGGCGATCACGCTCACCCTGACGACGGTAGCCGTTTCGATCGTCATCCATGGCATCTCCGTGACACCCTTGATGAATCTGTACGCCAGGCGAAAAGTCGGCCGGCGCGACCGCGCCGCAAGCGGCAAGCACGGCGACGAAGCGCCCTGATAGGTCGCTGCAGCCTGCCGCCGCGCGCGCTGACGCGGATTGCCTGGCGATCAGCATCGGCTTGCCGGGTGGTTCGCTGACCAGCCTTTGGCAAATGGCTCAGTGCTCGATAGGCTTGAACCCCGGATCATCGAAATATGGTCCGTACTCTTAGAGAGAGCTCCCGCGTCAGCGCATCTCGAAGGCCTCCTGATGGAAGCGCCCTGGCTCGCCCATGGCGCGTAAGCCATTGCGCAAGGAATCGGCCAGCCCGCGCGGACCGCAGAACCAGATTTCCGCATTTCTTGCTTCGCCCAGCACGGCCGCCTGCAAGGTCGCTCCCTGCCGTGCGCCGTGAATATGAAGATGAACGCGGGGCAGCTTTGCGCAGAGGCTTTCGAGACGCGGCACAAAAGCATCGCTCACCTGATCGCGGGTGCAGTAGTGCAGGTCGGCCGCGGGCGCCGCATCGGGATCGGCCTGCAGCGACTCCAGCCAGGCGAGGAAGGGCGTGATGCCAATGCCACCAGCGATCCAGATCTGCCTGACCTGTGGGTTGCAGCGGGCGACATCGAAGCGACCATACGGGCCTTCCACGCGTACCGCCTGTCCCGGATGAAGACGCACGGCGAGGCTGTGGGTGTAGTCGCCCAGCGCCTTGATCTGGAAGCTGATGACGCGATCGCCATGATCGGCGCTGGCGATGGTGAAGGGGTGCGCACCTTCCTTGTCGTCGAAGGTGACGAAGGCAAACTGCCCCGGACGATGCCCGTGCCAGCCGCGATCAAGGCGACAGATAACCGTGGTAATGTCGTGCGCCGGATGTTCGACGGCAACGACCTTGCCAACAGCGATGCGGCCACGGCCGATGCCGCCAAGCAGCGAATGAATTGCCCCATACACGCCCACCACCAGCAGCGTGGCGAGCAGCCAGCCCGCCGGCTGTGCCCAGTAATCTCTGGGCGCGAGCAGCGCGGCATGGAAGGCGAGCATCAGGTAAAGCACCGGCATGGCACGGTGCAGGAAACGCCAGGCGCGATAGGGGAACTTTTTCCACAGCGTGATCACCAGCATTGCCAGCAGCGCATAGATCGCCCACTCGCCCATGTCTTCGGCCAGATCGCGCAGGATTTCGAGCAGGCCGGCGAATTTTTCCTTCGGCAGGCGGCCCTCGCGACCGATGCCGATTTGAGGATGTCACCCGACAACTCGATCAGCCAGTGCATCGCGGCAAAGGAGATGGCCAGGATGCCGGCCCACTTGTGCGTGCGGTAGACCCGATCCATGCCGCCCAGAGGGGCTTCCAACCAGGTCGGGCGGGTCGCCAACAGCATCGCTCAGCGACATCAGGGCGATCGACAGCAGGCCGCTCAGATAGAGCGCTTCCTGGCGGGTGATCCATAGTGGATGCGCGCTGGCGGGAAAGGTGGTGGTCAACACATCCCAGCCCCAGACGGCGGCGACCACGGTGAGCAGACTGGCGAGTAGGGTTTTCATGGCGATTCGCTCGAAGACGTTGAAGGTACCTCCAGTTGCGCCCTGAAGGATCGGTTGCATCCGGTGTTCATGCAACATGTCATTCATTCGTCGTAGTAGCCGCGCTCGGCATCGGCATGGCAGGCCAGCGCAGTTGGCCTTGGTGCGCACATCCTTGTGTTTCCATTCCCGGTCCGGCACCTTGCGGTGTTCCTTCACCCACTTCGGCAGGTCGGTGATGCGCAGCGGCGCACTGATGGTCGACACGCCGCGCAGCAGCTTGTCGCTGTAGCGCCGGCCACCGCTATCGGCAGCGTTGTTGGCCAGGTAATCGGTAATCTTGCCGCCATGGCGGGATCGATCGTGGCATCGTCACCGAAGTGGTTCTTGAGGTCGTCCATCATGCGCTTCCATGAACTGGCCGGCAGCATGGAAGGGGCAAAAGCGATGTGGCAACTGCCGCACTCCTCCTTGACCACCGGGTCGGCAACGGGCGGGAAATAGTGGCTGCCGCCGGCCTGTGCGCGGCCGAGCACGAGAGCGGAGAAGGCGATGGCGAGCAGGCCGAGGGCAGCGGGCGATAGGGGATGTTCATGTTCGGCTCCTTGAAGACTTGCGCGGCTTACTGGCTAATCATGAAACTCAGCCAGTCGCCCTTTTCCAGCGGCGTGCATTCGCGGCCAAGCACTTCGTTGCAGTTGCGCTTGAACCACTTCTCGACTTTCGCCGGGTCGGTGTAACGTGACGGCGAAGCCGACAGCGCCATCGCCTCGATGCTCTTGCCAGCGGGGTTGCGGCTGGCGCCGCGCGTGTCGTTGCCGTGGCAGGAGGTGCAGGCCGGCGTATCCGGCTTGCCGCCGGCGAAGGCCTGGGTGTGCAGCGTTTTGCCACGGGCGGCGGAGAATCCGGCGAAGGCCGGGTTGGCGCCCTGGCGGCGCCGGCATACTTGTCCAGTTGCTCCTCGCGCGGGCCGGCGATGCCGGCGCCGGGAAACATCAGGGCCAGGCTGGCTGCAAGCAGGAGCGCGGTCGACGTTTTCGGTGCATGTGTTTCTCCTCGGTCGGGGCGGTATGGGAGCTACTATGCCAGCGGACAACTGAACGCAGACTGAACCTGCCGTTCATCCTGCGTTCACCTGTACCGGGCTATAAGAAAGTCTGACAAGCCAAGGCAATCCGGGGGTCGCCAATCGACCGTGATGAAGCAGTTCTCAAGCCACTGGAAATGCGAGGTGTTTGCTGCAATGTGCGCTGGCGTCCCTTGCCTTGGGGTGCGGGGCTGCGGTCGCCAGCGACGATCACGACCGCGCCCGGCAGGCGCTTGAGGCGGGTGAAGTACTGCCGTTGCGCACCATTCTTGAGCGGGTCGACCGTGAGTATCCCGGCCAGGTGGTCGATGTCGAGCTGGAACGCGAACGCGAGAACAGCCAGGAACGCTGGGTCTACAAGCTCAAGGTTCTGCGCAGCGGTGGTTCCCTCGTTAAACTCAAGGTCGACGCGCGCGACGGAACCGTCATTGGAAAAAGAGGGCCGGGCGAGCACAAACGGGACCAGCAAAAGACTCGCCACGGCGGAGAGGGAAACTGATGCGCATCCTGATTGTTGAAGACGAGCCGACGCTGCAGGCGCAACTGGCCAAGGGGCTGAGCGCGGCAGGCTATGCGGTGGATACCGCCGCCAACGGCATCGATGCCCACTACCTGGGCGATGCCGAGTCCTACGATGCGGTGATTCTCGACCTGGGACTGCCGCAGATGGACGGCATCACCGTGCTGCGCAAGTGGCGTGCCGCTGGCCGCACGATGCCGGTGTTGATCCTCACCGCGCGCGACGGCTGGCACGAGAAAGTGGCCGGCATCGACGCGGGTGCCGACGATTACCTGACCAAACCCTTCCACATGGAAGAGTTGCTGGCCCGGCTGCGAGCGCTGATCCGTCGTGCCGGTGGCCATGCCAGCGCCGAGATGACTTGCGGACCACTGACCCTGGACACCCGCAATGGCAGCGCGACCGTCGATGGCCAGGCGCTCACGCTGACCAGCCATGAATACAAGGTGCTCGCCTATCTGATGCACCATCGGGATGAAGTCATCTCGCGCAGCGATCTGGTCGGACACATTTACGCGCAGGACTTCGACCGCGACTCGAACACCATCGAGGTATTCATCGCCCGGCTGCGGAAGAAGCTGCCACCGGGGCTGATCGAAACCGTGCGCGGCCTTGGCTATCGTCTTTCCGCGCCACCATGAATATGGTCGCACCACGCAGTTCGCTGCGCATCCGTCTACTGGCCGGCACCCTGGTCTGGATCACAGCCTCGATCATCGTCGCCGGCTGGGGGCTGCGCAGCCTGTTCCAACAGCATGTCGAAGCCCAGTTCCACGCCGAACTGAAGACTCATCTCGACCAGCTCACCGCTCAGTTGACCCTCGACAGCAGAGGGCACGCGAGCCTTGCGCTTCCCCTCAGCGACCCGCGCCTGAGCCGGCCCTACTCGGGCTGCTATTGGCAGATCGACCAGACCCATGACGGCATGCCGCCAGAAACCGGCGTGTTGCGTTCTCGCTCGCTGTGGGATCACGTGCTGGCGACGCCGCCGGACACGCCAGCCGACGGCGAAATCCACCAGCACCGGATCATCGGACCGGAAGGCAAGATGCTCGGCATGGTCGAGCGCAGTGTGCGCATCGACGACACGCCCGATGGCAAGTCCCGCAGTTTCCGCCTGATCGCGGCGGCCGATGAAAGTCTGATGACTGAACCCGTCAGCCGCTTCAGTGGCGCGCTGTGGCTGGCGCTCGGAGTGCTTGGTGGCGGCTTGGTGATCGCCGCGCTGGTCCAGGTCTTCATCGGATTGGCACCCCTGCGCAAGCTGCATACCGCGCTCGGCAAGGTACAAAGCGGCGAAATGCAGCACCTCGATGGCGACTTCCCGGCAGAGATCATGCCGCTGGTCGATCAGTTCAATGCCGTTCTGGTGCAGAACGCCGAAGTCGTCGAGCGCGCACGCACGCAGGCGGGCAACCTTGCACATGCGCTGAAGACACCACTCTCCGTGCTCTCGAACGCAGCCCTCGCTCCGGACGCAAGAGACAGCGCACTTTCCCGTCTGGTGATCGACCAGGTCGGTACGGCCAGAAGGCAGCTCGACTATCACCTCGCCCGGGCGCAAGCGGCCGCCACTGCGCTTATCCCCGGCACCCGCACACCGCTCTCACCGATCATCGACGGACTGGTGCGGACCATGCGTCACATCCATGCCGATCGACAACTGGCGCTGACCGTGATGCCGGTGTCGCCGTCGCTGGCTTTTCGCGGCGAACCGCAGGACTTGCAGGAAATGCTTGGCAACCTGCTCGACAACGCCTGCAAGTGGGCTGCGCATCAGGTCGAGATCAGTGCGCGCTGCGAAGGCGGGAACCTGCGCATCCTCATCGACGACGATGGTACTGGCCTCGCTGCCGAACAGCGCGAAGCTGTCATCCAGCGCGGGGTTCGCGCGGACGAGCAGGTGCCGGGCTCAGGCCTTGGGCTGGCCATCGTCGATGATCTGGCCCGCCTGTATGGCGGGCGGGTGGAACTGGCAGATTCCCCGTTGGGTGGCTTGCGCGCGGTGCTGATTCTGCCGGTAGCCCAATAGTTCGGCGTTTCCTTGCCGGTGGCAGTCATGAAGAAGGCCGCCGGCGGTGGTCGCGGGTGACTCCTGTGTACGCCGGCGCACAGAGCCGGACGCCTCCGACATGCCATCCTCTTCACGACTGTCACGGGGAGTCCCGGAAACCGAGGAGGCAACAATGAACGAGACAAGGATTCTTGGCATCGTCGGAAGTCTGCGCAAAGACTCCTACAACCGCCTGGCACTCAAAGCGGCGCAGGAACTTCTGCCGGCAGGCGCGCTGCTGAGCCTGTTCGAACTCCACGGCATTCCGGTGTTCGACCAGGATGATGAAATGGCGCTCCCGGCCAGCGTGCTTGAATTCAATCTTCGGCAAGTCCTCGTGACGCTGAACATGCCCACGGTCAATCAACCGGAAGTCATGATCGGCAATGCCGCGCAGTGCTTTGACGAAGCCGGCAGACTGACCGACGAGCCAACCAGGCAATGCCTTCAGAAGCTGCTCAGCGCGCTGGTGCGCCTGACAAGAACCAGTCCGACGCCGAAGGGCCGGCCGGTTGAGGATTGATTGTCTGCAACAGGTCTGCAACAGAACTGGCACCCGCGCCGGAAGATGCGAAGCCGACATGCCAGTCCGGCGGCTGAGCGGCGCTGGAACAGGCGTCCTCGCGATTCCGGTGTCAGGGATTCGGGCCAACGCTCGGAGGAGCGGCGACGGGCGGCACGGCCTGATCGGAGGGCGGCGCCAGGTTGCCGCCCTCGTCCTCCCAGTTACGCAAACCTTCTTCGAGCTGGCGTTTCTCCAGACGCCGGGTGCGACGGCCAAGGCCATAGACAGCCGTCGCGCTCGCGACCAGAGCCAGGGAGAGCAGGAAGAACCTGCTGGTGCTCATGATTTTTTCATTTTCCGGGTGTCCTTCTGCATGGTCACGCTGGCGTCAGCCGGAACGCCGTCCGCTGATGATGTTGACCAGGATCGAGACGATGGCGATCACCAGGAGAATATGAATGAAGCCACCCATGGTGTAGGAAGAAACCAGGCCCACGAGCCACAGGATGATGAGAACGACGGCGATTGTGTAGAGCATGTCGATTATCCTTTCCAGGTTGTATTTGGCTTCCCCGATCAAGCAAGCGCTCAAACCGGGTCTTGACGGGTTCGTCGGCCAGCGCGCTTTTCGCTGCTTGTTGAACTCAATAGGCATTCTCCTCGTCACGGTCCGCAAGTGTCTGTGCGCCTGCGTACATATCTCGCCGGCCAGGTCCACGTCCCGGGATGCCTGACGAGCGCTTAGCTGTCGCGAAGTCTCCTCCCCGTTATGTACGCGAACGAACAGAGACCGGCTTTGCCACCGACTATACTGAGGGTGGACTGGAGAAGGCGCCAGGCAGGAGACGAACTTCCGGCCGCCCCCGAACCAGGTCTTCCACTTTGCAACAACAAGGAGCACGGATATGTCAACGAGAGAAGAGTACACCGCGAAAATCAAACTGCAACTCGACGAGTTCAACACCAAGATCGACGAATTGCAGGCGCGGACCAAGGAAACAAAGGCCGAGGCGCTGGTGAAATACGAGGCCGAGATGGCGAAGCTGCGCCAGCAGTCCGACTTGGCCGTCGCCAAACTCGAGGAACTCAAGGCGGCGGGTGAGGATTCGTGGGAGAAAATGGTCGCGGAAATGGAAAAGATACGCGACGCATTCATCCATTCATTCAGTTACTTCAAGTCGCAAATCAAGTAGATCTGCGGCAGGTGGGGTCGTCGCATCGACGCGGACGGATGGAGAACCTGGCCAATGTTCGCTAGCGCACAGATCCCGTCGGACATTCGGCAGACAATGTAATCGGGTGCTTGGCGGCTCAGACCTCCTCTACGTCAGGCGCTTGTAGTGATGGCCCGGTAACGGCACCCCCCCGTTTCCGGGCCATTTTTTGCGTTTGCGTTCCGCTTCCTGGCCGGCAATCCATCGCAAGATCGTATGTCGGGAAGAATTCGGCAAATTGACCGGCAGCAACGAGCAGCAGGCAAAGGGCGTGAAGAATCAGGCCGCAGGGGCCGCCCGCTGGAAAGCGGCGTTCGTGGAACAGGCACCCGAACTGCACGCGCCTGCACCAGAGTCGGTATACTCGCGCTTCGCAGTTCCACCGCGTGGGAGAGGAGCGTGGCCTTGCCTGGCGACCATCAGGAAGACCCCCTGAAAAACAAATTGCTTGCTGCACTTCCGGACGCCGACCTGGCGCGCTGGCTGCCGCAGCTCGAACCCGTGGACCTGCCGCTCGGCAAGGTGCTTTACGAGTCCGGAAGACGCCTGAGCCACGTCTATTTCCCGACCACGGCGATCATTTCGCTGCTGTCGGTGATGGAAGATGGCGCATCGGCCGAGATCTCGGTTGTCGGCCACGAAGGCATCGTCGGCGTTTCCTTGTTCATGGGGGGCGACTCGACGCCGAGCCGGGCGGTGGTGCAGAGCGCCGGCCGGGGATTCTGCCTGAAGGCGCACCTGCTGCTCCTGGAGTTCAACCGCGCCGGTTCCGTGATGCACCTCCTGCTGCGCTATACGCAGGCCCTGATCACCCAGATGGCGCAGACGGTGGCATGCAACCGGCACCATTCGCTGGATCAGCAACTGTGCCGCTGGCTGTTGTTGAGCCTGGACCGCTTAGCTTCGAACGAACTGGTGATGACGCAGGAACTCATGGCCAACATGCTTGGCGTTCGCCGTGAAGGGGTCACCGAGGCAGCCGGCCAGTTGCAAAAGGCCGGCCTGATCGACTACCGGCGTGGGCGCATCACGGTACTCGACCGTCCCGGGCTCGAACGGCGCAGTTGCGAGTGCTACGACGTCGTCAGAAAGGAATACGATCGCCTGCTGCCGGCACGCAAGGCAACCTGAGCTTGCTCTCTCTGCCCACCCAACGGCTGCCTCGGGCGCTGTACGACAACCCTTCAAGCGGCCATGCCGCGCAGGACAACTTGCCATGACTATCGCGATCAAGAAGCTACGTACCGGCGTGCCGGGGCTCGACGAAGTACTCGGGGGCGGCCTGCCCGAGTTCTCCTTCAATCTCATCGCCGGTCAGCCCGGATGCGGCAAGTCCACCCTGGCGCACCAGATCATGTTTGCGCTGGCAACGCCCGAGCGCCCGGCACTCTACTTCACGGCAATTGGTGAGCCGCCGCTGAAAATGTTCCGCTACCAGCAGCAGTTCGACTTCTTCGACCTCGACAAGCTCAACCGCAGTGTCCGCTTCATCAACCTTGCAGAAGACACGGTTTCGGGCGACATCGCCAGGGTGCTGCGGCGAATCGTCGCGGAAGTCGAGGAACGCCAACCGGGACTGGTCTTCGTGGATTCTTTCACGTCGGTGGTCCTCGCCGGTCGCGATGAAGGCAGGTCGCTCGTCGGCCTACAACAATTCGTCCAGGATCTTGGCGTACTGATGACGAGCTGGCAGGCCACGACCTTCCTGATCGGGGGATACTTTACCGAGAACGATCAGAACCCGATTCTCACCGTCACCGACGGGCTGTTCTGGCTGCGCCAGAGTGTGCAGGGCAACTCCATGGTCCGCAAGATGGAGATCATGAAGATGCGCGGGCAGTGCACCATGCCGGGACTGCACACCTTTCGCATCAGCTCGGCAGGAATTCACGTCTTCGCCCCGCCGCAACTCGCCATGCCGGCTCCTCCACCATCGGCGGTGCCCTTCGGCGATCGCCTGCGGATGGGGGTGCCCGGCCTGGATGACATGATGGGCGGCGGTCTGCCGCGCGGCTACTCCTTGCTGGTGGCCGGCCCGTCGGGGTCGGGCAAGAGCATCCTGGCGGCCGCCTTCCTGGCCGAGGGCGCGCGCGGCGGCGAGACGGGGGTGATCGCGGCTTTCGAACAGCGGCCCAACCACTCGCGCGGCCGCGCCATGGTCGACCTGATCGAGAGCGGCCGGGTCGGCGTCGTCGACACTCGCGCAGCGGCACTATCGGTCGACGAGATTGCAATGCTGCTGATTACCGAAATCCACCGGATCAAGGCGACGCGTGTCGTCATCGATTCGCTCTCCGGCTTTGAACTCGCCCTGGCGCCCACCTTCCGTGACAATTTCCGTGAGTCGCTGTCGCGCATGGTGTCGGCCCTGGCCAGCACCGGCGTCACGGTCCTGATGACCTCGGAGCTGGAGGACCGCTACAACGATCTGCGCTTCAGCCCCTACGGCACGGCCTTCCTGACCGATGCGATCATCGTGCAGCGTTACATCGAGGTGGACAGTTGCCTGCGGCGAGTGATGGCCGTGGTGAAAGTGCGCGCGAGCGCGCACACCAACGAGTTGCGTCTGTTCCATATCGACGACCAGGGCATCGTAATCGGCGAGCGGCTCGCCGATTACGAGGGGCTGCTGGGTGGCCAGCCAAGCCGGCGTCCAGCCGGGTGCGGGGCGGCCGGCATGCCGCCGGCGACTGACTGACTGAGGGCGAGCGCGTCGGGCGGCACTCATTGCCCGCGTACGCTGACCTTGACCCGGTGTTCGCGACGATCGTCGAGCAAGGCAATCGCCTGGTCATCATGTCTCCTGCTGCGAGTGAGTGAACGAAATGGTGGCTGCCGGAATCACCGGCGCACCGTAGCACGATCGAGAGCAGAGGCAGGAGACCGGCCCGACCCCACTGGCGAAAGCCGGGCGCCTGACGGACAGCGTCAGTCCGTGTGGCCACCAGTTCATGCGTCATCACCAGTTCCTCGGTCGGCAGTCGATCGAGCGTCAGCAGCAGCCAGCGGCAGAGTTGCTGCTCGACCGAGTGGTGCCGGTTGCACGCCGCAGTCTGGGCCATCTCGGTCATCAGCGCCTGCGTGTAGCGGAGCAACAGGCGCTGCAGCAGTTCGCCGCGTTGGAATTCCTGTTGCAACAGGCAGCGGCCCAAGCGGTACGCATGACCGGCCGTCTGCACCATCGCCGAACTGGGCGTGGTGTTGCCGCCCATGAACAGCGAAATGCCGACCACCCCTTCGTTGCCGACTCCGGCGGATTCGGCCGAAGCGCCCGACGCCATGACGTAGTGCAGCGAAACGATCGCCGTGGTCGGGAAATAGGCGTAGGACAACTGCCCGCCGGGTTCGTAGAGCATGTCGCCGAGCAGCATCGGCACGAGTTCCAGGTGCGCCGCCAGACGTTCGAACTCGGCTGTCGGCAGCGCCGCGAGAAGATGGTTCTGGCTCGGACTAGGGTGGGTAGACACGGTGGGCGTCTGGCTGCGGATGCTAGTTCCCTGGGATCACTTCGACGCCGATTCCCCGGTAACCGATGAAGCGGCACGAGCGGTTGAACATCGGCTCGCCGCTCACCCGAAACTGTTGTTGCGTGCCATCAGCATTGACGCGGTGGAAGAGAAAATCGAGGAAGGGCTGCCGGGCGGCAATGGTCGCCTGCAGCACCGCCCGTTCGGCCTCGTTCCAGCCGGCGGGCGGCACCTCGGCGGTATCCCCAAGCAGCGGGCCGACGCGGATCCCGAGCATCTCGAGGGCCGGCCCGGAGACCTTGGTGAAGTTCATCTTCTCGTCCTGCTCCCAGTACCAGTCTGAAGCCAGCTCGGTCAGGCTGCGATAGCGCGCTTCGCTTTCACGCAGCTCGGCAGTACGCTCCTGCAACGTCTGTTCGAGCACCTGGTTGTAGTCCTCGAGTTTCCTGTACAACAGGCGCATTTCCAGCAGGTTGTGGATGCGGGTGCGGACTTCGAACAGATCGAAGGGCTTGCTGACGAAATCCTTGGCGCCGGCCTGCAGGGCGCGCAACTTGTGGCCCGGCTGGGCGGTAATCACCAGCACCGGCAGGTAGGCGTCGGCCGCGTTGGTCTTGAGACCTTCCATCACCTGGAATCCATCCATGCCGGGCATCTGCAGGTCGAGCAGGATCAGGTCGTAGTGGTGCTTGCGATGCAGCGCACAGACCTCGTGCGGATTCATCGTTGACACGACACGACGGTAGCCGGCCTCGCTCAGCAATTGCTCGAGGAGAAGCACGTTGGACTGCTGATCGTCGATGATCAGGATGCTGGCGTCGAGAATCTCGGAGCGGCTGATGATCATGCCTGTTCCTCTCGTGCTGCGTGGGCCAGCTCCGCCTGGGCAAACTTGAGCGCCACGTCGAGGGTCTCCATGAACTCATTGACCTTGATCGGTTTGGTGCGATAGCGAATGAATCCGGACTGGAGCAGCGGCGCGGGCTCGAGCGCCTGCGCGGCAGTCTGCGCGGCGCTGATCAGATCGAGTTCGATCCAGAACACACAACCCTTGCCGACGGTGCTTTCCACTCCGATGACCCCCCCATCAATTCGACCAGCCGCTTGCACACCACCAGGCCGATGCCCGTACCTTCCTCGTCATTGGCCTTTTGCCCGAGGAGATTGAAGGGCTGGATGAGCAGGCGCACGACTGCGCACCATCTCGACCGGAAAGGGCCGCTACGGGGCGCCAGAGAAAGATACCGATTGCTCCGTCGCTGGTCTGTGCGCTGGCGTACGGACGGTTGCGCGCAGTTGGGGCAGAATGTACGCGTACCAGCCGGGAGCGCCCACCCAGTGAATGTGACAGGTCCTACCCACACTCACCCCGCCCTGGCTAGAATGCTGGGCTGTGAAGGCAGGAACCTTTGGAGTAAGCCAAGGTCATATCCGGGACGCAGGCACGGCAAGCTCGCACGATACGGGCAGTGTGCCCCCCGAATTGAGAGAACATGAAAATGACTAACAGCATACTGAATGCCCTGAGCCTGCCCGCATTCATGGTCGACACCCGGCATGTGGTGGTGGCCTGGAATGGTCCGTGCGAGTTGTTGACCGGCATCGCCGCCGGCGATGTCCTGGGTACGCAGGATCACTGGAAGGGCTTCTACGATGAGCCCAGGCCCTGCTTGGCCGACCTGGTACTGGACAACCTGCTGGCGGATGCTTCGCGCTTCTACAGTCTGCATGAGAGAACGGAATTTGCCAGTGATGGCTACAAGGCAGAGGGCTGGTTCGACGACCTCATGGGCAAGCGACGTTACCTGACCTTCGAGGCAAAACCGCTTTTCGATGGCAACAAGATCATTGGTGCGATCGAGGTACTCCAGGACATCACCCGTCACAAGGAGGCCGAGGAGCAACTGAAACTGTCCGCCAGCGTCTTCGAGAACGCGGGTGCGAACGAAAGTGTTGGACGGGGAGTCTCGGTTTTAAGCCGCTCTGCGTAGAGGCTCCGCCCAGCGCTTTTCCCAATAGGTTTCCCACAGCTGGTTATGTCGCATGACACGCAGGTTGATCATGGCTTGAGCCATGTCCGCACGCCACCAAGCCCCTGGGCGCTTGAGGCGGGCCTGCACGAGGTAGCGATGAGAACTCTCGACCTCGCCAGAGCCGACGGGCAGATTCAGCGCAAGTGCGCGGGGGTAGTCCAACTGGTCGAGTCGGTTGGAGAAATAGCGCCAGGCGACGCGCACCGGAGCCTGCGGGTCATCGACCGATGCAGGTTCGAGGTGCAGTTTCATCTCTGCAACCACCTCGCGGGCCTGTCCCAGCAGGAATCGCGCCTTCTGGGAGGCCACCCAATCCTGGGCAGAATCCGGCGCGCAGACCTTGCTGGCTGGGGTCAGATATTCGCAGACGTGGAACAAGTCGACCAGGAAGGTCCCCTGAGTACCGAACAGTTCCTCGATTTGGCTGCTTATCCAAGCCGCCCCGTCGCCAACACAGTGAACCTGGGTCTTGGGGCCAAATCCCAGCGCATCGACCAGCCGCTTCAGGATGGCCCCCGCTTCCCGGGGACCCTCCATCGTCACGCCGGCCTTGGGAACGGCCTCGCCCTGCCGCTGTGCGATACAGACCTTCGCTTCTCGCCAGTGCGTGCGCTTCCCCTTGCGGGCGTCCGCAGCGCCCTCCACGGTCTCGACAAGGGGCACCATTCCGCCGTCCGTCTCCACAATCAGCCTCTTCGCGGTGTTCGATGGGCCCGCCACCGGCAGGCAATCTGCCTCCGTTAATTCACAGGCCACCCGTTCGGTGAGCGTCCGGGGCGCACTGACCGCCAAGTCAACACCGTAGTGCTCCTTGATTTTTGCCGCAACCTGTCCAAAGGGAAGGTCGGCGCCCAAGTCCGTCACGGCGCGCTCCAGTGGCAGAGAATGGCTCCGGCAACGGACACCGGCAGCTTCTGAAAAAGGACGAAGCAGCCGGTTTGTTTCTTTGTGGAGAAAGCATTCCTCCTCCACCATGACCGAGCCGTATGTCGTATACCAGAGAACTTTTTTTTCGCGTGTACCACGACCGGCTCAGCGGCCCGCACCTCGGCTGTCACCGCCTCAGCAACCTGCTCGGCCCATCCCGTCAGAATCTCCTGGCCCGTCCCGCGGAGAATTTCTATCACGCGGCGCTCGGCTTCATCGGCCCGACGCAGATCCCCTTCGGCGTTCTCCACCAACTCCAGCATCTCTAGCACTTTCGCCAGTATCTTTGGATTAGCCTCCAAACGGGCCACCAAGTCTCTGGAATCGCAAGGTTCGATGTGGGAAATCTTAGGCATGGCTTCTCTCCGTGGATGGGTTCCCTACTCTATCGCAACTCTCCGCTAATTTCCTTACGTTTGCTCACGTCGCTGACAATTATCAGAGCGGGACTCGCCCAACACTTTCGTTCGCACCCCGAGAACGCTGCGGAAGGCATCGTGATCACCAGTCAGGACAACCACATCATCTCGGCCAACAGGGCGCTGGAAGGACTGACAGGCTTTCGCACCGATGAAATGCTCGGCAGGAATCCAAGGCTGTTTGCTTCCCGGTGCCATCCGCGCAGCTTCTTCCGCAAGATGTGGCAAACCCTGCACGAAATCGGCCATTGGCAGGGCGACATATGGAACAGGAAGAAGACCGGCGAAGAATATCTGGTGCACGCCAACATCAGTGTCGTCCGGACGGGCGAATCGGTGACCAACTACATCGGCCTGATGAACGACATCACCGAAGTCAGTCGGACGATGGCAAGAATCGAACATATGGCGCATCACGACTTCCTGACCGGGTTGCCCAACCGCAGCCTGGTGGAAGACCGGATCGGACAGGCGTTGGGGCGTGCGGAGCGGAACCGCTCCAGGTTGGCGGTGATGTTCATCGACCTCGACAAGTTCAAGGCGGTCAACGACACCCTCGGCCATAAGGTTGGGGACCTGCTCCTGCAGGAAGTGGCGCGTCGCATCCAGGACTGCCTGCGCGCCACAGACACCGTCTCGCGGCAGGGCGGCGACGAGTTCGTGCTGCTGCTCGAGGATTTCAACGACGAGGCCGATATCACGCACGCCGCCCAAAAATTGCTGGCCGCGATCAGCAAGCCCTGCCGGATCGACAAGCATACCGTCACCACCACTTCCTCGATAGGCATCGCCATCTACCCGACCGACGGCGAGTTCGTCGCCGATTTGCTCAAGCACGCCGATGTCGCGATGTATCATGCCAAGAATCAGGGACGGAACAATTTTCAGTTCTTCACGGAACGTATCAACGCGCAGGCGCTGGAAGATATGATGGTCGAAAGCGCGCTGCGGAAGGCCATCCCCGGTGATCTGTTGCTGCATTATCAGCCGCAGCTCTGCCTCGTCAGCAGGAGCGTACACGGCGTCGAGGCGCTGGTGCGATGGGCGCACCCGGAACTGGGAATCATCAGTCCGGCGCGCTTCATTCCCATCGCCGAGGAGGCTGGCCTGATCTGCAAGCTCGGCGAGTGGGTATTGCAGGAAGCCTGTCGCGTCATGCGCAGCACCGGCATCAACATGTCCGTCAATCTGTCGCCGCTGCAACTCACCCAAAGCGACATTGTGGCGAAGGTCGCCGAAGCGCTTGACGGCATGGCCGGTTACCGCCTGACCCTGGAAATCACGGAAAGCGCGTTCATCAACGACTTTGCAGCGACCAAGGCCACGCTCATGGCCCTGAAGAAGCTCGGCGTCAATCTCGCACTGGACGATTTCGGCACCGGCTATTCGTCCCTTTCCTACCTGTACCAACTGCCTTTCGATTACCTGAAGATCGACCAGTCGTTCATCCGGGATCAAAACAACGTTCCCATCGTGCTGGCGATCATCGAGATGGCCAACAAGCTCAACATCATGACTGTCGCCGAGGGTGTGGAAACGCCGGAACAGATGGCCTTCCTCGAAGCCAGCGGTTGTGATGTCATCCAGGGCTACCATTTCTCGCGTCCGCTACCGCTGGCGGCCTTGACCGACTTTGCAGAAGACCCGCCTTACGAAGTCGCATCGAAGCCACGCATCAAGAAACCGCTTGCGGAGGCCAGCAACCCCTTGCTGGCGTGGTCATTCACCTACGAGACGGGGCATGCCTGGATCGATGCCCAGCACCAGGAACTGATCCGCATCCTCAGCCGATTTGACGCCAGCACGCGTTCGGGTGAAAAGAAGACCGAATCGAGAATGGTGATGAAGGCGCTGATCGAGTACGTGCGAGGCCACTTTTCCTTCGAGGAGGGACTCATGCACGAACACGCTTATCCGGACATCGGTGAGCACCAGGTGCAGCACCTGCAACTGGCCGACGCACTGGCGAGCTACGACCTGCAACTCAAGGCCAACCCGCAGATCAACCTGCAACAGTTGGTGGTGTCGCTGCACGGCTGGCTGATACGGCACATCCATTCCAGCGACAAGAAACTGGGGAAATTCCTGAAGAAACGCGGCGTATCGGCGCTACAGGGGCAGTAGGGCTGCGACGGTCTGCTAGAATGCAGAGCCGGGTGTGAAATGCATACACCATGGCTTGGTCACGAAACGCGGAGCGGTACTGGCGGCCTTGCTGCTTGGCGTGGTTGCCGGCGTACAGGCCGAGCAGCAGTTCGAGAACTTCGGCTACCAGGGCCAGGGCTTCTTTGTCACCGGCGACTATGCTTCGTCCAGGCAGGACGCCAATGGCGGCGGCCTGCCTTCGGCGAATGGCTCCGGTGGCAGTCTCGTCATGGGGTACGAAAAGGCCTTCAGCGAGCAACTCTTCGGCGGCGTGACCCTCGGTTACGGGAATGCGCCCTTCGATCTCGGCAATGGCCAGGGCTCGGTGAAGTACGACGAGTGGGCGCTGTCGGCATTCGCGGCGCACAGGTTCGGCGCCTTTTATGCCAGCGCTCTGGCCACTTACGTGGCGATGGTCACGACCTTCGGGCCGAGCGTCCTCAGGAGCTTTCTCGTGCGCACCGAGGAGGTGTCGGCCGACTGTCTTGCCTAACGGTCATGACCGTGGCTGGACGAGGTCGTGTAGACCGATCACTCACGCCTGCCAGAGTTCTCCTTGCTTTCGCGTGCTAGAATTCTCTCCCCATGGAACTTCTGATCAACGGCGAAAGCCGACAATTTTCTTCGCCGCTCACGGTGGCCGAACTGGTGCTGACCTTGAATCATGCTGGCAAGCGCATCGCCGTCGAGCGCAACGGTGAAATCGTCCCGCGCAGTCGGCATGGCGAAACGATGCTGGCCGATGGTGACCGGGTCGAGATCGTCGTTGCCGTCGGTGGCGGCTGAGCCTCATTGACCTGCTCTCAAGCGAAAGATACATGCCATCTTCCCCACACAGCCTGACGGTCGCCGGCACAACCTACCGCTCGCGCCTGCTCGTCGGTACCGGCAAGTACAAGGACTTCGCGGAAACCCGTGCCGCCATCGACGCTTCCGGCGCCGAGATCGTCACCGTCGCGATTCGCCGCACCAACATCGGCCAGAATGACGGCGAGCCGAACCTGCTCGACGTGCTGCCGCCGTCGCAATTCACGATCCTGCCGAATACCGCCGGTTGCTACACCGCGGCGGACGCGGTGCGCACGCTGCGGCTGGCGCGCGAGCTGCTCGAAGGGCATGCACTGTGCAAGCTGGAAGTGCTCGGCGATCCGACCAGTCTGTTTCCGAACATGCCGGAAACGCTCAAGGCCGCCGAGACGCTGGTCAAGGAGGGTTTCGAGGTGATGGTCTACTGCGCCGACGATCCGATCCAGGCGAAAATGCTCGAGGAGATCGGCTGCGTTGCGGTAATGCCGCTGGCTTCGCTGATCGGCTCCGGGATGGGTATCGTCAATCCCTGGAACCTGCGCCTGATCATCGACAACGCCAGGGTGCCGGTGCTCGTCGATGCCGGCGTCGGTACCGCCTCGGATGCGGCGGTTGCGATGGAACTCGGTTGCGACGGGGTGCTGATGAATACTGCCATTGCGCACGCCCGCGCTCCGCTGCTGATGGCCAGCGCCATGAAAAAAGCCGTCGAGGCCGGGCGCGAGGCCTTTCTTGCCGGGCGCATGCCGCGCAAGTACTACTCGGCAGACCCCTCGTCACCGACGACCGGCCTGATCGGATCCTAGGCATGGCCGTGCAGGAGTCCGTGGCAGCGGGCCTGGAAGCCGGTGTGGATGCAAGCGCGGATATGGGTAGTGGTACGGCCCCGCGGGCCAGGCATATCCGCAGTTTCGTTCGCCGTCAGGGACGGGTGTCGAATGCCCAGCAGCGCTATCACCAAGAGATGATGGCGAAGATCGGTGTTCCTTACGCGGCGGCACGCCTCGATCTCGATATGCTGTTCGGACGCGTGGCGCCCCGCATTCTCGAAATCGGTTTCGGCATGGGCGAGACTTCGGCAGCGATTGCCGCGCTGCACCCCGGAAATGACTACCTCGGCATCGAAGTTCACACCCCGGGTGTCGGCAGTCTGTGCAAACTGGTTGCCGAGCGAGGCCTGCACAATCAGCGCATCGTCCAGCACGACGCCGTCGAAGTGCTGCGTGACATGCTCCCGCCGGCGTCGCTTGCCGGGGTGCACATCTTCTTTCCCGATCCCTGGCCGAAGCTTCGCCACCACAAGCGGCGCCTGTTGCAGGCGCCTTTTGTGGCGCTGCTCGCCAGCCGCCTGCAGCCGGGCGGCTATCTCCATTGCGCGACCGATTGGGAAGATTACGCGCAGCAGATGCTGGCCGTACTCTCGGCCGAAACGCTGCTGGAGAATACCGCATCCGGCTACGCGCCGCGCCCGGAGCATCGCCCGCAGACCAGGTTCGAACAGCGCGGCCGGCGACTCGGACACGGTGTCTGGGATCTGGTATTTCGTCGCCGGCTGGATTCACTCCAGGCGGAAAATGACCGGCAGGATGAATTCGCGTGAGTTCGCCCAGTTGACACGCCCCATCGCGTAAGCCGCTTTCACTGCCGCCTGGTCGAGGAGGGGATGGCCACTGCTGGCGGCGATGACGACGTCGCTGATGCCGCCGTCGTCAGCGATCGTCAGCAGCAGGCGCACTTCGCCTTCGAGGCCGCGGGCGACGGCTGCGGGCGGGTAGTAGAGGTGCTGCGACAGTTTGCGCTGTGCGGCTTCGATCTGGCGCCTCGCCATTGTTTTGGCGGCAGGCGGCGCAGCGTGGGCAGCCGGCGGGGGAGGGTGCACTGCCTTGACGGGGGCCGGGTCATGGATGAGCGTATTCTTCAGCAGCGGCTCGTCGTCGTGCGCTGCTGATTTTGCCGGCAGGGAGAATGTTGCCTCCAGCGGCGGCTGTGCCGGCGGCAGGCTGAGCTTGCGGGCGTCCCAAAGCAGTACGCCGGCGTGCAGGGCGAGTGAAAGGGCAACGGCAAGGAGCAGGCGAGACGGCATGGGCCTGCCATTGTGAAGCAAAATCGTGCCGCAGGCACGGGAGTACGACTCGCCAAGCGAATGTGCCGAGTCAGAATGGAGAACGCGGGTGAAGCTTTTGATCAAACCACTGGGCCGCTTGGCCTGCTTCCTGTGCCTGCTGGCCGCGCCGGCGTTGGCCGAGGTGCCGGCACCTGATCCCATTATCTTCGAGTATGCCGTCGAGCGGGGCGATCTGCGCACCGTCAAGCGCTGGCTCGATGAGGGCCTGAACCCGGAGTACCAGGCGGCGCACGTCGGGACGGGACTGATGGTCGCTGCCTGGTATGGCCAGATCGAAATGATGGCGCTGTTCGTCGAACGCGGTGCCGATCTGCGGCGGACCAATCGCCATAACGAACAAGCCTTGCAACTGGCGGCCTGGGGCGGACACCTGGAAGCCGTCAAATGGCTGCTCGATCGCGGCGCGCCGCTGGATCGTGCCGGCAACCAGTGGGGAGCGCTGCACTACGCGGTCTTCAATGGTCACGAAAAAGTGGCCAACGATCTGCTGGCGCGTGGCGCCAATGTCAATGCACGCGCGCCGAACGGGGCAACGCCCTTGATGATGGCGGCTCGCGAAGGCCACGAGAATCTGGCGCGCAGCTTGCTCGAAGCCGGTGCCAATGCGAAACTCCAGAGTGACTGGGGTGATTCGGCACTGACCATGGCGATGCGCTACGATCACCTGCGGCTGGCGAAAATGATCTCGACTCCGGAGGATTTTGCGATTGCCGTGAAGGCCCCGAAGGAGAGCTTTGGCGAAGCGACGCGCTCGGCCGCGGTCACGCCGACAATCGACGCGATCCTCAAGGAGATTCGGATTGCTGAAGCAGAAGGGCGACCGAGCGAGGAACTGCACAAGAAGTTGCGTGCCGCGGTGAATGAATTGCGGGTCAGTTCGGTACCGCTGGCGCAGCGGCCGATGCCGCGCCCCTATGTGCCGCGCTCGATGGTGATCACCGCCCGCCGCGCGCAGCCTGGCGCCGAGCGTGCGCAGTTGGTCGTCACTCCCCGTCGACCAGGAAGCGCTCCAGCAGGCGATTGAGAAAGCGCCGGCCGTGCTCGCTCGGGGTGATGCGTTGCAGTCGGCGTTCGATCAGGCCTTCGTGCTCGGCCTGTCGCAGCTTGCCCTCGATGCTGAGCAGCGGCAGCGCGGTCCGCGACTCGAAGAGTTGCGCGTCGAAACCCTGCACCAGGCGCAGTGCGTTGAGCATGAACTCGAACGGCAAATCGGCGGCAGCAACGGCAAACTCTTCCTGCACCGGCATGCCGGCTGCAACCTGGGCCAGGTACTGCTCCGGTCCCTTCCAGCGCATCTGGCGCAGAACGCGATCGTGCAGTGTCAGCTTGCCATGCGCGCCGGCACCGATCCCCAGATAGTCGCCGAAATGCCAGTAGTTGAGGTTGTGCTGGCACTGCCGGCCAGGTTTTGCGAAAGCCGAGGTTTCGTAGTGCAGGTAGCCGGCCGCTGCCAGCCTGTCCTCGATGGCGTCCTGCATGTCGGCACACAGGTCGTCTGCGGGCAGTGCCGGTGGCCTGGCGGCGAAAGCGGTATTCGCTTCGATGGTCAGTTGATAGCAGGACAGGTGCGGCGGTGAGAACGCCAGCGCCGCGTCGAGGTCGGCGAGCGCCTCGGCCAGCGTCTGTCCGGGCAGACCGTACATCAGGTCGAGATTGAAATTGTCGAAATGGCTGGCGGCAATCGTGATCGCGCGCCGCGCCTCGTGATCGTCGTGGATGCGGCCGAGCGCCTTGAGGTGCTGCGGGTTGAAGCTCTGGATGCCGAGCGACAGGCGGTTGATTCCCGCTTCGCGAAAGGCTGCGAAGCGGGCGGCCTCAACGGTTCCCGGATTGGCTTCGAGCGTGATCTCGGCGCCCGGCAGGAAAGGCAGGCGGCTGCGCAGGGCGGCCAGGAGTTGATCGAGCCCTTCGCCCGAGAGCAGGCTCGGCGTCCCGCCACCAAAAAAGATGCTGTCGATGCGGCGTCCCCAGACCAGCGGCAGCGCCGATTCGAGATCGGCAAGCAGGGCGGCAAGGTAGTCGCTTTCAGGGATTGCCGCCGCGCCGCGAGCGGCAGACGGCAGCGCATGCGAGTTGAAATCGCAGTAGGGGCACTTCTGCACGCACCACGGAATATGGACGTAAAGCGAGAGCGGCGGCGGACTGCGAAATCGTGGTTCGGCTTCCTTCGCTGCTGCCAGGCGCGCCTGCGGCAGCAGCGGAATGACCCTTCGACTCCGGCTGCCCGGCATCAGCGTGGAGGTGAAAGTCGCGCGCGCTCTTGCAGGCGCTCGACGAGGCGGGCGAGCGCCTGGCCACGATGCGAACGGCGGTTTTTCTCGGCGGCATCGAGTTCCGCCGCGGTCCGGTCGAGTTCGCGGAGGTAGAACAGCGGATCATAGCCAAAGCCGTCGTCGCCGCGTGCTGCCGAGAGAATCTCGCCGTGCCATTCGCCCTCGGCGATGATGGGTTGTGGGTCATCGGCGTGGCGAACAAAAACGATCAGCGAAACGAAGTGGGCGGTACGCTGCGGATTGTCGCCGAGTTCGCAGAGCAGTTTCTGATTGTTGCGGGAATCGGACCTGGGTTCGCCGGCGTAGCGTGCGGACTGCACGCCGGGGGCGCCACCGAAAGCGTCGACACAGAGCCCCGAGTCGTCGGCCAGCGCCGGCAGACCGGTCAGCAGCGACGCATGGCGCGCCTTGGCCAGGGCATTCTCGACGAAGGTGCAATGCGGTTCTTCGGCCTCGGGAACGCCCAGCTCGCCCTGGGGAACGAGCTGCCAGCCCAGCGGTGCGAGAATCGCGTCGAGTTCCTTGAGTTTCTTGGTGTTGTTCGAAGCCAGGACGAGTTTCATGAGTGCAGTGCCGCTTTCTGCTGCGCCAGCAGCTCGCCGATGCCGGCCGTCGCGAGGTCCAGCAACTCGTTCATCTGCATGCGCGTGAAGGGATCGCCTTCAGCGGTCCCCTGGACCTCGACGATGCCCTGCCGGCCGGTCATCACCACGTTCATGTCCGTGTCGCAATTGGCGTCCTCGGCGTAGTCGAGGTCGAGAATGGCTGTTCCCTGATAGATCCCGACCGAAATGGCGGCGACCTGATCACGCAGCGGATTCTCTGCGAGTCTGCCCTGGCTCAGCAGGTGTTCGCAGGCGTCGTTGAGCGCCAGCCAGGCGCCGGTGATCGCTGCACAACGCGTGCCACCGTCGGCTTGCAGAACGTCGCAGTCGAGCGTGATCTGGCGTTCGCCGAGCGCTTTCAGGTCGGTCACCGCGCGCAGGGCGCGACCGATCAGGCGCTGGATTTCCTGGGTGCGTCCACTCTGCTTGCCCTTGGCTGCCTCGCGTCCGGTACGCGTGTGTGTCGATCGCGGCAGCATGCCGTATTCGGCGGTGACCCAGCCCTGGCCGCTGCCGCGCAGAAAGGGTGGTACAGACCCTTCGACGCTGGCCGTGCACAGTACGCGGGTGTCGCCCATTTCGATCAGGACCGAGCCTTCGGCGTGGCGAGTAAAGCGGCGCGTAATCTGTACGTGGCGCAACTGTGAGGGCTGGCGGTCGCTGGGGCGCATGCGGATTCCTATTTGGTATATTTCTGGATGGTCGAGCGGATCTCTTCGATGGCGAGTTCGATCTCCTCTTCGCTGAGGTCGGTCTTGCCTCTCGAGGGGCGTCCGAACTCATCCATCATTCTGGTGACCGAGTCTTTCGGCATCGATCTTGTGGATACCAGGCTACTCGTACCACCACTCGCAGCACCACTCGCAGCACCACTCCCGCCGCTGCTCTGATCGCTGTAACTGTCTCCCCAGCGCACGGCAATCATCGACAGGTTGTCGGCATGCGAGCCGCCGCGGGCTTCCGCATCGCCAAGCAGCAGCGGCACGGCAAGCGCCGGATCGGCGGTCTTCAGAGAGAGCGCCAGGGTGCCGGCAGGCAGCACACTCCAGACGCCGTCGGTGCATAGCGCCAGGACATCTCCCGCTTCCAGGGTTGCCTTGCGGGAATACTCGATCTCCGGCTTTTGCTGGCCACCCAGACAACCGTAGATCTTGTGACGGTCGGGGTGCCCATTCATCTGCGCCTCGCTGATCACCCCCTGGTCATACAATTGCCGTACGCGCGAGTGATCCCTGGTCTGCGCCAACACCTTGCCGTTACGCAGCAGATACAGACGTGAATCACCCGAGTGCACCCAGTATGCGATGTTGTTCTGGACGATGCAGGCGACGCAGGTGGTACGCGGCGAGTCGACCAGGCGATGCCTGTCGGCATAGTCGAGAATTGCCCGGTGGGCGTTGAGCATTCCCTTCTGCAGGAACATGAAGGGGTCACGCATGCGTGGTTTGAACTCGCGCGGGAATGCCTCGGTCAGCGTCTGCACAGCGATCTGGGCTGCGACTTCACCATAGTAGTGACCGCCCATGCCGTCGGCGACGACCATCAGCAAGGCCTCCCGTGAGTAGCAGTAAGCCAGCCGGTCTTCGTTGTTGGCACGCTTGCCGGTACGACTTTCCTGATAGATGCTGAATTTCATAAATCCTTGGCCTTCTTCAATTTGCCGACCACCTGTCCCAGCCAGGTGTCATTCTGCTGCGGCGGCGGGCTCGGGGAGGAAGCAAGGACGGGCTCGGTGAGCGCTTTCTGCAGCGCAAAGACGCTTTGCGGCCGGTAACGATGGTTCAGGCACAGACACCAGTCAATGGTTTCGAGCAATTGGTCCGAGTATTGTCCTTCCCAGCGGACCATGGCGGGTACCATCCGATCCTTTTCGAGGCGATTGTTGGCCGGTTGCGGTGTATTGCCGGAGATGCACGCATACATCGAGGCGCCGACACTGTAAATATCGCTCCATGGGCCGAGCAGATCTCGCTGGCAGTAGTGTTCGGGAGAGGCGAAGCCAGGCGTGTACATCGGCTTGAGCATCGGCGTATCGGAAGCCAGGGTCTGGCGTGCCGCGCCGAAGTCGATCAGCACCGGGACATGGCTGTTGCGCATGTAGATATTCGACGGCTTGAGGTCGAGATGCAGCAGCCGGTGTGCATGCACCTCGCGCAGGCCGTTGAGCATCTTGGTGAACACATTGCGAATGAAATTCTCGGTGACCCCGGCCCGGTTCTTCTGGATCAGTTCCTGCAGGGTATGGCCGATCTCGTACTCCATCACCATGTAGACCGTCTCGTTGGCACGAAAAAAATTCAATACCCGGATCACGTTGGGGTGAGAAAGGCCGGCCAGAGCCCGACCTTCCTCGAAAAAGCATTTCATGCCGTAGCGGAAAGCCGGCAGATGATCTTCGCTGATGATCGGAGCCGTCTGTCCCTCACTGCGCAAGGCCAGCGTATTGGGCAGGTACTCCTTGATGGCGACGCGATGTCCCTGCGCGTCGACAGCGACATAGACGATTGAAAAGCCGCCCATCGACAGTTGATGCTCGATGCAATATTCGTCGAGCTGGAAACCGGCAGGAAGGGGGTGGTTCGCTTGTTGCGCCATCCGTGTCAGGGCTATCATTTGAGATTATTATCCATTGTCCGGTTTTTTTAGGTGAACTGCAAAGCCGGCTGCTCATCCAGAACCGTTCACATGTCAGGATTTCAATGATTTATAGCATGACCGGCTATGCCGCCAGAACGTGCGCCGTCAACGGTGGGGTACTGCACATGGAATTAAAAAGTGTCAATTCCCGCTACCTCGATTGCCAATTCCGGGTTTGTGACGAATTGCGCATCGCCGAACCGGCGCTGCGTGAGCTGATCGGCGCGCGCATCAGCCGCGGCAAAGTCGAATGTCGAGTCAGCTTCGTTCCGGCAAGCCGCAATACGCAACAACCAGGTCTGAATGTCGACCTGCTCGAACGCCTCAAAGTCTTCGACACCCAGATTCGCAGCGTCCTGCCCCTGGCCGCTCCACTGACGGTCAGCGACATCCTGCACTGGCCAGCCATCTTCGGCGATGAAACCGTCGATGTCGAGACCGCGGTCCCGGTTTGCCTGACGCTGGCCGGCGAGGCGCTCGATGATTTCGCGGCGAGTCGGGCACGCGAGGGGGAAAAGCTGGCGGCAGTGATCCTGGAAAAAGTGGCGCACATGCGAGCCCTGGCGCATGCAGTCGCGCCACGCATTCCGGCTGCGCAGGCGTCGTTCAACGAAAAGCTCCGGCAGCGCTTGCTGGACGCCGTGCAATTGGTCGACGATGAACGAATCCGTCAGGAAGTCGCCGTTTTCGCGGCGCGCATCGACGTTGCCGAAGAGCTGGCGCGCTTGTCGACCCATCTCGATGAGGTCGAGCGGGTGCTCAAGGCCGGCGGTGCGAGCGGCAAACGCCTCGATTTTCTGATGCAGGAACTCAATCGCGAAGCCAATACGCTCGGTTCCAAATCGCTCGTCACGGAAGTTTCGCAGACCGCGATCGAGTTCAAGCTGCTGATCGAACAGATGCGGGAGCAGGTGCAGAATTTAGAATGATGAATCAGGACGTGTCAGGACGTGCAAAACCCGAGAAAAATCATTGAAATATCTGCGGCTAGCTTCTCCTGACGTTGCATGACAAATCAGGACAGCGCACAATAAGTGTGCACCACCATGTGCACCCAGTGGTGCACATTATGCCAATCTGGTGGTGCACACGAGAGAATGCCATGAGCAAGCTGACTGATTTGGAAATTCGCAACTGGATCAAGGCCGGCGAACATTTCGAGCAACGCGGCGATGGTGAGGGGCTGTATCTGTGCTTTCCTCTGCGCTTCGCCGTCCCGGTGTGGAAGTTGCGCTATCGCTTGGCTGGCTGCGCTCGCATCGTCACCCTGGGCAGCTATAGCCATCTGTCCCTGGCCGACGCCAGAAAGACCGCCAAGGAAATGCGGGCACGGGTGACGCTGGGCTATGACGTGGCCGAAGAGAAGCAGGAGCGCAAGCGGGTTGCCGTGGCCAAGATCGAGGCCCGCAAAGCGGAAGTCACCATGGCGGTGCTCGCTGATGATTATTTCTCGGCGCAGATCCTTGGCCGCTGGAAACACCCAAACATCGTGCGTAGCCGAATCGAGAACGACATCAAGCCGGCTATTGGCAAGCTGGCTATCGGCGAGATCCGGCCGACGCACATCGACGCCATGCTGAAAGCCATCGTCAAGCGCGGAGCGCCGACGATGGCCAACGATGTGCTTCGCTGGGTCAAGCGAATGTTTGACTACGCCATCAAACGGGAAATGATTAACGCCAATCCTGCAGCGGCATTCGACGTGTCGGACGCTGGCGGAAAAGAAGAGTCCCGCGACCGCTGGCTGACCAGTGGCGAGTTGTCCGCCTTGTTCGCTGCCATGAAAACCGCAAAAGGCTGGAATATCCAAAATGGCCTGACGGTGAAGCTGTTGCTTATCCTGGCAGTTCGCAAGGGAGAACTGATACAGGCCAAAGTAGACGAGTTCGACCTTGAAGCGGGAGTCTGGTATCTGCCGGCAGATCGGACGAAAACGGACGTAGCCATCGATATCCCGCTTCCCCGGCAAGCGGTCGCTTATCTCCGTGAACTTGTCCGCATTGGTGGTGGTTCTGCCTGGCTGCTCCCCGCGCGCAAGATGCAGGAGCGCATGGTGCCGCATATCGACCTCAATACGGTCACTGCGGCGATGGCAAAGCATATCAAGCCGCTGATGACAGAGGCGGATAACTTCACCATCCATGACTTCCGGCGCACGGCACGCACGCACCTGGCCGCCATGGGTGTTGCACCGTACATTGCCGAGCGCTGCCTTAATCACGCCATCAAGGGCGTTGAAGGGATTTATAACCGCCATGACTTCTTTGACGAGCGCAAGGACGCTTTGCAGAAGTGGGCAGACTTGCTTGACGACATCGAGCGCGGAGAAGAGAAGAAAGTGGTTCCGATCAGGCGGCAGAAAGTATCGGCAAGTGCTGGATGAAAGTCGCCAATACTCCCGGATAGCATGCCCAATATATCTATATGGAATATTTGTAATTGTCGTCTACCAATTCAATTCATGCCTTGCCTGTCGCGCCCCATCCATCCCTACCCTGTTTTTTTAGTGGGACACTTGGGACAGTTGCAAAAAATAGGCTTAACGCGTTGATTATGCTTAGTTTTACCTGTCCCAAGAGTTTGGGACACTTGGCCTTTTGACTGGGACACTTGGGACACTTTGTCCCGTTTTGCGCTGTCCCGGTAGGGGTTTGGGACACTTCGCAATTTCAACCGTTTTGGCGACCAGTCCTGATGGGTATCCCGGACGGTGATCGACCACGGGCTGAACCCGGCGCCGCTGCCTACTTTGGGCAACCGAGGCACCTGGCCTTCATCGGGTTGGCCCTCGTGCTCGCTGTCGGCTGCGACCAGGCCGGCCGGAAGTCCTGGACGGTGATCGACCACTGGCTGAACCCGGTACCGCTGCCGACTTGGGACAACCGAGGCACCTGGCCTTCATCGGGTTGGCCCTCGTGATCGCTGTCGGCCGCGACCAGGCCGGCCGGAAGTCCCGGACGGTGATCGACCACTGGCTGAACCCGGCGCCGCTACCGACTTGGGACAACCGAGGCACCTGGCCTGCATCGGGTTGGCCCTCATACTCACTGCCGGCGCAGACCAGGCCGGCTGGGAGTCCCGGAGCGTGATCGACAGCCGGCTGAACCCGGCGCCGGTGCCGACTTGGGACAACCGAGACACCTGGCCTTCATCGGGTTGGCCCTCGTGCGCGCTGTCCGTGCCGACCAGGCCGGCTGGGAGTCCCGGAGCGTGATCGACAGCCGGCTGAACCCGGCGCCGGTGCCGACTTGGGACAACCGAGGCACCTGGCCTTCATCGGGCTGGCCCTCGTGCGCGCTACCGGCGGCGACCCGGCCGGCCGGGAGTCCCGGAGCGTGATCGACAGCCGGCTGAACCCGGCGCCGGTGCCGACTTGGGACAACCGAGGCACCTGGCCTTCATCGGGTTGGCCCTCGTGCACGCTGCCGGTGCCGACCCGGCCGGCCGGGAGTCCCGGAGCTTGGGAGCGCTACGCAGTAACGGTCAGCCTTCCATGGCGTGACAGTTACGAAAAAGCCGCCGCTTGCCGGCGATCGTCACCAAGCGCCGCCCGACGCGGGCGCCGCTGCCGACTTGGGACAACCGAGGCGCTTGGCCTTCATCGGGCTGGCCCTCATGCGCGCTGCCGGCGGCGACCCGGCCGGGCGGGTGTCCCGAACTGTGATCGACAGCCGGCTGAACCCGGCGCGGCTTACCACATCCGAAGAGTTCTTGACTGGCCAAACACAACTATTTTTCTGCGTTGCGCCGTCCTGCGATGTAGGGATAATGAAGGTCTGTGCACTGGTGTGGGCCGTCAAGGCGATTTGCTGCGCGAAGATTGCCCTGCTTGCCGAACATCCGGCCGAGAAAATAGCGCGGCGGTTGGTTCTTGAATGGGTGCCAGACATCGGCGCCGAGTAGTAACCAGAGTTTTGCCCCGGATAGGCCCGCGAACCGAAAAGCGGGACACCTTCACCCGTCTGCCGGGGCACCCCATTGAAGGAGCGCAGAGAAGGAGCGCGGATCAATGGCGGATGTTCCCCCAAAGAAATGCCCGGTGCTGCTGCTCGCTGAGGCCCGGCGTATCGCTAATGCCAGTTTTACCGACTGGCCAAATGAGTTCAGTCCGAAACAGATAGCAGCATTGATGGCCGGCGGATGGAAGGGCGAACACAAGACGCTTTATCAAGATTGGTGCCGTGTTGTCGAGTCGGCCATCAAGGCCGGTACGCTGTTTGCGAGATCGGAAACGCAAGCGCCAATAACGATTACCCGCGATGCGGATGCATTGAGCGACCGTCAGCGGTTCGTGATGAACCTATTTCCGGTACACGACGGAATTCATACCCGATTGGTTTACACAGAGACCAAGACCCTACCCCCCAAACGTTACGTTGACCGCGAGGCGTGTGCAAATTGGCTTGCAGCCATCGACGCACAGCCAAGCGAATACATAGCGGAATGGCTGCGAGTGGATAACAGAAATCGCCTTGAGCGACGCATAGAAAAAATACTCGAGGTCTTAAAGAAAGCCGGATACGATGTAATGGCCATTCCAGTTGGCGGCAAAAAGGCTGCCGAGGTTGAATGCTTGAAATTCACCCCTCTGTTCACGAAAGACACGTTTCTGAAAGCTTGGACGCGGGCCAGCACGACGAACCGCCTCGCGATAGTTGGCAAGGAAGTGTTCAGCGAAGGCCGGTGATCGACGACAAGACGACCCTGGCGCCATTGCCGACCTGAGACGATCGGGGCGCCTAGCTTCACCGATCTGGCTCTGTGCTCGCTGCCGGCGCTGACTAGGCTGGCATGAGTCCCTGCCGCAATGGGGTAGTAGGCCAAAGATCTGATAAAAATATCCTACCGGCCCACCCGTGGACATTGATTTGTCACTGCCAGTACCTTGCACGCCATGCCCTGCGCCATTCCTGCGCCAAGGGCGAAACGTGGAAGACGACAATGGCACAGAGAAGCACCACGACCATTCAGGCGCCTGCTCCGGCGCTTGAAAAGGTCCCCACCGCAGCCCGGCGCGCGGCAATTTCAGTTTCACAGGCGTATCGAGAAATCAAGGCAGGGCGCCTAGGCCCACTGGTGAAGTTGGGGGCCCGTTCTTCGGCCGTTCCTGCCGAGTCGGTCGACGCATGGATTGCTGCCCGTATCGCCGAGGCCACGAACAAGAATGGCGGCGAGAAGATCGGCGGCGCAGCATGAACGATCGAACCGTTTTGCTCGATCAGTGGCGCAAGGTGCTGGTATTCAGCATCAGTGCCGGTGATTCGTGGGGTTTTTCCCAGCTTCCCGACGCGCAGCAGTTTCCGCAAAGGTTCCCGATAGCGCCAGAGTTTGACGGCGTACAGAGCAGCGATGACGCCCAAAGAACAGCCGCCTGGATGTTGTCCGGGGTTATCTGCATTGCTGCACTCAAATTGCATCGCTACGACGGAGATCCTGAATTTATAGCGGGCGGGGAGCCCTGCGGCTGGCTTGATTTGATTGTGCACAACCTCCGCGCAATCGACCGAATCCTTCCCTACGCCGATGATTTCTCCACGGGTTATATGTTGGGTCTTGGGGCAGCGTTGGAACTGGCCATGCTGCTCCCTGAGCGCTTGCCAGTGTTGTTTGCTCGCATCGATGCGATTGGCAACGAAGATCTCCACAGGATGGCAATAGCGGCTGTTCAGGGGCTTGGTGACGAAAACATCCTGCTAGACATGATCGATACCGCGGTGGCGAAGTGAATTTTTACCCTCAACCCGCTGGGCGCCCACTGCGCAAGGTCTTGACACGGTCGACCAGGCCGGTGCAAAATCAAGGTTCTCTCAGAAACGTAAGCAGCACCCCGGCACCCTTGCTGCGAAGCCGGGCTTTTTGTGCCCCTCATTCCGCCCGCCGTGCGTCCGCACGTCTGGCCCGGTCAATGGGGGTGTCGGGTATCCGTAAGGACCCGGACGCGCTTACGTGCGTTGAGAGCGCCCCCACCCTTTTTCGGGTGGTTCTCAATCTCAAAAACGTAAGGAGGCCAGCAATGGCTAGTTCTCACCCCTTCGGCGCTGCTCTGCGCCAATCTCGCACGCTGCAAAAGCTCGACCACTTCGACCCTGCCGGTATCCACGCCCTGGCCGCGGCGGGCTTGGTGCTGTCCGATGCCCTCAACCGGGCTTGCTTCGTGGTCAATCCCGACTTGTCGCCCGATCTGGCCGGCGCTACCGGCGAACTGCTGGATAGCCTGTATGCCCTTCAAGATGCGGTCTTCGGCAGTGCCGACCAGATCCCGGCCGCGCTGGCCGCGTTTCTCTCCGTTGCTGAAAGCGGGGTGTTCTCCGTGGCTGAGACGAGAGCGGGAAAAACAATCGATCTGAAATTGACGGTGCAGCGGATGGACCTGCGGTCACAACGGGGGGTCACGAGGATTTACACCCTTGCCGTGCTTGCCCTGGCAGCCATGGAAGCCCCGCGGCAGTTCGATTGCCTTGAAGCGGTGGCCAGTGCGTTGCAAATCATCGTGGAAGAAACCGAGACCACAGGAAACGAAATCAGTCTTGAGGCCGAGGCCGTTGGCTGCAGTTATCGCGATTTCGAGGAACAACAGCGCAGCGAGGCGCGGGCTGCCGTGCGGGAGCATTCTCGCCGGAATGGACCGCAGGATGTGGCCCAGTGAACCCGCTACGGATGCTCGACAAGCCGGGACCGGACACCCGGCAAGCGGTTCGCGATGTGCTGTTCTTCTTGTCTGATGCGTTGTTGGCAATCAGTTCTGAAAACACCGTGACCAGCAGCGAGAGTGCAACCCGTGGTGCAGGGCTGATTCTGAGCGTGTGCGCCGATGCGCTGCGCGAGGAAGAGGAAGACGAGGCGAACCCTGATGACGGGTAACAACGAGTGGTTCAAGCCGGTTGCCGCTGCGGCGCTGGCTCGCTTCGATTCGGTCATGGATATTCTCGGCCTGGCCGGTGGCAAGAATGCCGGCCGGGAGTATCTGCCGCTGAACCCGAAACGAGACGACCATACGCCCGGATCGTTTTCGATTCACCGTGATAAAGGCGCGTGGATGGAAGGTGCCACGGGTGACAAGGGCGGCGATCTGATCAGCTTGGCGGCTTACCTGTGGGACTGTGGCAACGGCGAGGCTGCCGAGCGGCTTAGCCAGCACTTGGGCGTCGACGTTCCTGCCCGTCAGCCTCGAGCCAGACGAGCCGAAAAAGCCGCGGGCGATACTCCGGCACCACTGACCCCGGAAAAGCCGGCCGGCGAGCCGCGCACACCGAACGCCGGGGCAGATGACGGCGTGTGTGTCATGCCGGTTCCGGCCGATGCGCCGACCGCGCCGGCGCTGCATCCGAAATACGGCAAGCCGGCCGCCCGCTGGGTCTACGTCGACCCGTCGGGTGCCGTGATGTTTCATCACTGCCGATTCGAGCCGGCCGGCGAACGTAAGCAGTTCGCCCCGCTGTCGTTGTGGCGGATGGCCAGCGGGCGCATGGTCTGGAAGTGGAAAGCACCGAGCGAACCGCGCCCCTTGCTGGGTCTTGATCGCCTGGCGTCGCTGCCGGCCGCGCCGGTGGTCGTGGTCGAAGGCGAAAAGGCGCACGATGCGGCGGCGCTGTTGCTGCCAGATGTGGCGGTAGTGACCTGGCAGGGCGGCTGCAACGCGGTGGACAAGTCGGACTGGCTGCCGCTGGCCGGCCGTGTGGTGTGGTTGTGGGCGGACGCCGACGAGGCCGGCGCCAAGGCCATGCAGAAGATCGAAAAGCGCCTGCAAGAAGTCGGCGCCACAGAAGTGCAGCGGGTGAATCTCGGCGCCTTGGCGAGGGTCGCCAGCGATGTGGACGGCAAGCCGGAATTGACGCCGGGGGAGCCGCTGGCTGCTGGTGAAGACGCGGCCGACCTGATCGCCAGAGGGTGGCAAGCGGCGCACCTGGCGCTGCTGATCGACGCCGACGAACTGCTGTCACATGCCACGGGCAATACGCCGGCGGCGATCGAGGCGGCGATCGTCGAGAACGACGCCGCTGCGGTCAAGGATCATTCACCGCGCCGTGGCTTTCGTCTGGATGATCGGGGCATCTGGTTTGTCGACGTGAAGGACGGTGTTCAGGCCGCGCCCCGCTGGATTTCTTCGCCTGTCGATATTCTCGCTTTTGTGCGTGACGAGCATAGCGCCGGCTGGGGGTTGTGGGTCGGGTTTGAAGATCCGGACGGGAAACCGCATAAGGAAATCATCCCTGCCAGAACGTTCAACGGCGAAGGGTTGGAGGCTTCCGGCTTGCTGTTCGATCGAGGTTTGAAGATCGCCCCGCGCGGCCGGCCGTTGCTGATTGAGTACCTTCAAACGGCGAGCCCGAAAAAGCGCGCCCGAGTGACCAACCGAACCGGCTGGCACGATTCCGACGATGGCGGCGCCTTCGTGCTTCCTGATCGGGCCTTCGGCCGCGGCGGTGAAGAGTGGATTTTTGAGAGCGATTCACCCGACGGCAACACCTACCGCCAGAAGGGTACGCTAGCCGAATGGAAGGAACGCGTAGCGCGGCTCTGTGTGGGCAATTCCCGGCTGGTGTTCGCGGTATCCATGGCTTTCGCTGCGCCACTGTTGCATCTGGTTGGCGCCGAGTCTGGCGGCTTTCATCTGCGCAGCCATTCGAGCGACGGAAAAACGATGGCCCTGCGCGTGGCCGCCAGTGTATGCGGGAGTGAGAAGTATATGCAGCGTTGGCGCGCCACGTCGAATGGTCTGGAAGCGCTGGCTATGCAGTACTGTGACGCGCCCTTGCTGCTCGATGAGTTGGCGCAGTTGGATGCTCGCGAGGCCGGCGAAGTGGCCTATATGCTCGCCAATGGCAGCGGCAAGGCGCGCGCCGGCCGCACGGGCGTCATGCGCGCACGGTCTTACTGGCGCCTGCTGTTCTTGTCATCCGGTGAGATTGGCCTGGCGCAACACATGGCCGAAGTCGGCAAGCAATCACGCGCCGGGCAAGAGCTTCGTCTGGCTGAGATCCCGGCGGATGCCGGCAAAGGTTTGGGCTTGTTCGAGAACCTGCATGAGAGCGCCAGCGGCGCCGAGTTTGCGAAAGTCATCGACCATGCCACAAGGAAGCACTACGGGAGCGCCTGGGTTGCCTGGCTGAAGCGCTTGGTATCTGAGCCAACCGCGTCGATTAGCAGTGACGTGCACGCGGGTGTGCGGGCATTCGAGCGGCAATTCCTGACCGATGGAGCCAGCGGGCAAGCGCGGCGGGTGGCTGGCCGCTTTGCCCTCGTCGGCGTGGCCGGCGAGCTGGCCACGCAATGGGGAATGACCGGATGGACAGCGGGCGAAGCTGTGAAGGGGGTCGGCGCCTGCTTCACGGCCTGGCTGGCCAATCGGGGCGGCGAAGGCAATCACGAAGAACGCGTGATGCTCAGACAGATACGCGAGTTCCTGAGCCGGTACGGAGAATCGGCTTTCACCGATTGGGAACGGCCAAGCATGACCGACACCCACGCGCCCGTTAGATCGGACCGGGCCGGCTGGCGCAAGCATGACAGCGCGACGGATCAAGTGCACTACTTCGTTTCCTATGACGCGTGGCGTGCACGCGTGTGCAAGGGTCACGATCCCATCGCCATGGCGCGCCTGCTGCTGGCCCATGGCTTTGCCGAGAGAGGAACCGAAGCCAATCGCCCCTGGCTGATCAGGGCCAGCGTGCCCGGGGAAGGGCGCCCGCGTGTGGTGCACATCCTGCCTGAAATCATGGAAGCCGACGATGATTGATTGGGCAGCGATCATGCCGGACACGGGGCGGCAAGCCGAGGAAGTGCCAGACGTTGCCCAAAAACGAGAGAAGGCGGACGAATCCGAGGAAAGCGCGGGAGCGGCGGCGGAGCCGCAAAACCTTTGCGCACAGATAGACGCAGAAGTCGACGCGATCTATCCGGCACACCCTGCTGCCGTGCTGTTGGTCATGGCGTGGACTCGCTTGAAGCAGGCAAGCATGGATGAGCGAGCAGCGTACCTGCTCGCTCTTGAAGGTGTGGCCCCGGCTGACCAGGTTAGGCAGTGGCATGGGGTGTACCTTCGAGAGGGCCTTGACCCCTGGCACGTGCTCTACCTGCCGGCGCCGACGTGGGGTGATGACTGCACCAAGTGCAAGCACCTGATGACCAGGCATGAGGCGATAGGCGGTGATCGGCGCCGCTACCATTGGGCCTGTCAGCACGGCTACCTGATCCTTGAGCACGGCAGAGGAACCGAGCGCGTGTACATCGCCCCGCCTGAGTGCCAGAGTTTCGAGCGCTGGTATCCGTCGGAGCAGCGGTGATGGCGTGCAGCGGACGTTTTCAACAGTCACAACGGCCTGGCATGCGGGCTTGCAAGGACGGGCAGGAAGGGCAGGTTGAGGAGGAAAAAGGGCTTGATTGGAGGCTTCAGACCGCCCGCTACAAGCCCCTATTGGCAAGGGTTTGCGGGTCCTTCCGAGTGTCTTTCACTGCGGGTAATGCGAACCGCGGAAAATCTCACGCGGACCATTCGTAAGCATAGTTAACATGTTGATTAATAAAATACTAAGGGTGTTCAGTTATGGTTTCTGCTGACGGAGATAGCCTGTTTACGTGCGTTCGCTGGCCTCGATCAAAATCGCCGAAACGCGCAGAATCTCTTGCAAACCTTGAACGGCTATTACCGTGGGATGATCTGGAAAAGATCGTAAGAGGCGTCTACCTGAGCGACAAACGCAGCACGGGAAGGCCCGGTTATCCGGCAATGATGCTGCTGCGCTGTCTGGTTGTGCGCTGGTTTTGGAATCTGAGCGATGACCAGACGGAGGCCGTGATTCTGGATAGCTACGCGACTGCCCGCTTTATCGGTACTGACCCATGGAAGCCGAAGCCACCTTCGGCCAGCCTAATTAGAGGATTCAGAAAGCACCTTGATTTTCATGGTGTGCTGAATGACATAAAATCCAAGATAGACGCTTGCTTTAATGACGCAGGTATAAAGGTATGGTGTGGATTGGTGCGGGAGCCGGTTTTTAAGAGGACGGCCGCCCGTGTTGTGCCTGAGAGCTTGGCGAGCTGCGCCAGTACCGGCAACGCCTGACACCTGGCGCCGATCGCTACCGGGCACCGCTCCTGCATCGGGGCGCCCAGACCGCTTGGCGGAGCGCTTCACCCATAGAGCGACCAGGGCCGAACGGCTGCCAGTGCGCTGCCTCGCCTTCGCCCTGGCACCACTTGCCGGCCGATCGCCACCGAGCACTGCCCGACGCTGGCGCCGTCGTTGCCACGTGGCAGGCTTCCCCAATCGAGAAGACGAAGACCCGGACGCACTGCCCGTCATCGAGGGCGGCCCGACCGGCTGACGGCCGATCCCGTCTTCACGCCTGCAACCGCTTCCCGCCAGCAACCCGGCGCGCTGACCACGCGACGGCCAGCCCGACCGGCTGCCGATGCGCTGCCTCACGTTCCACCTGGCACCACTGGCCGGCCGATCGCCACCGAGCACTGCCCGACGCGGGCGCCGTCATCGCCTTGTGGCAGGCTTCCCCAATCGAGAGGACGAAGCCCCGGACCAACTGCCCGACGAACTGCACGCCCTTGACCACAGCAACGCCAGTTTGCCGACGAGCGAGTAACGCCCGACTCTGACCACGCCACAGCACGCCGGACCGGCTGCCCGTGCGCTGTCTCGCCTTCGCCCTGGCATCACTGGCGATCGCCACCGAGCACTGCCCGACGCGGGCCCCGTCATCGCCTCGTGGCAGGCTTCCCCAATCGAGAAGACGAAGACCCGGACGCACTGCCCGTCATCGAGGGCGGCCCGACCGGCTGGCGGCCGATCCCGTCTTCACGCCTGCAACCGCTTCCCGCCAGCAACCCGGCGCGCTGACCACGCCACGGCCAGCCCGATCTGCCGATGTGCTGCCTCGTCTTCGCCCTGGCATCACTGGCCAGCGATCGCCACCGAGCACTGCCCGACGCGGGCACCGTCGTCGCCTCGTGGCAGGCTTCCCCAATCGAGAGGACGAAGCCCCGGACCAACTGCCCGACGAACTGCACGCCCTTGACCACAGCAACGCCAGTTTGCCGACGAGCGAGTAACGCCCGACTCTGACCACGCCACAGCACGCCGGACCGGCTGCCCGTGCGCTGTCTCGCCTTCGCCCTGGCATCACTGGCGATCGCCACCGAGCACTGCCCGACGCGGGCCCCGTCATCGCCTCGTGGCAGGCTTCCCCAATCGAGAAGACGAAGACCCGGACGCACTGCCCGTCATCGAGGGCGGCCCGACCGGCTGGCGGCCGATCCCGTCTTCACGCCTGCAACCGCTTCCCGCCAGCAACCCGGCGCGCTGACCACGCCACGGCCAGCCCGATCTGCCGATGTGCTGCCTCGCCTTCGACCTGGCACCACTGGCCGGCGATCGCCACCGAGCACTGCCCGACGCGGGCGCCGTCATCGCCTCGTGGCAGGCTTCCCCAATCGAGAAGACGAAGACCCGGACGCACTGCCCGTCATCGAGGGCGGCCCGACCGGCTGACGGCCGATCCCGTCTTCACGCCTGCAACCGCTGCCTGCCAGCAACCCGGCGCGCTGACCACGCGACGGCCAGCCCGACCGGCTGCCGATGCGCTGCCTCACGTTCCACCTGGCACCACTGGCCGGCGATCGCCACCGAGCACTGCCCGACGCGGGCGCCGTCATCGCCTCGTGGCAGGCTTCCCCAATCGAGAGGACGAAGCCCAGGACCAACTGCCCGACGAATTGCACGCCCTTGACCACAGCAACGCCAGTTTGCCGACGAGCGAGTAACGCCCGACTCTGACCACGCCACAGCACGCCGGACCGGCTGCCCGTGCGCTGTCTCGCCTTCGCCCTGGCATCACTGGCGATCGCCACCGAGCACTGCCCGACGCGGGCCCCGTCATCGCCTCGTGGCAGGCTTCCCCAATCGAGAAGACGAAGACCCGGACGCACTGCCCGTCATCGAGGGCGGCCCGACCGGCTGGCGGCCGATCCCGTCTTCACGCCTGCAACCGCTTCCCGCCAGCAACCCGGCGCGCTGACCACGCCACGGCCAGCCCGATCTGCCGATGTGCTGCCTCGTCTTCGCCCTGGCATCACTGGCCGGCGATCGCCACCGAGCACTGCCCGACGCGGGCGCCGTCGTCGCCTCGTGGCAGGCTTCCCCAATCGAGAGGACGAAGGCCGGACGCACTGCCCGTCATCGAGGGCGGCCCGACCGGCTGACGGCCGATCCCGTCTTCACGCCTGCAACCGCTTCCCGCCAGCAACCCGGCGCGCTGACCACGCCACGGCCAGCCCGATCTGCCGATGTGCTGCCTCGTCTTCGCCCTGGCATCACTGGCCGGCGATCGCCACCGAGCACTGCCCGACGCGGGCGCCGTCGTCGCCTCGTGGCAGGCTTCCCCAATCGAGAGGACGAAGGCCGGACCAACTGCCCGACGAACTGCACGCCCTTGACCACAGCAACGCCAGTTTGCCGACGAGCGAGTAACGCCCGACTCTGACCACGCCACAGCACGCCGGATCGGCTGCCCGTGCGCTGTCTCGTCTTCGCCCTGGCATCACTGGCCAGCGATCGCCACCGAGCACTGCCCGACGCGGGCACCGTCGTCGCCTCGTGGCAGGCTTCCCCAATCGAGAGGACGAAGCCCCGGACCAACTGCCCGACGAACTGCACGCCCTTGACCACAGCAACGCCAGTTTGCCGACGAGCGAGTAACGCCCGACTCTGACCACGCCACAGCACGCCGGACCGGCTGCCCGTGCGCTGTCTCGCCTTCGCCCTGGCATCACTGGCGATCGCCACCGAGCACTGCCCGACGCGGGCCCCGTCATCGCCTCGTGGCAGGCTTCCCCAATCGAGAAGACGAAGACCCGGACGCACTGCCCGTCATCGAGGGCGGCCCGACCGGCTGGCGGCCGATCCCGTCTTCACGCCTGCAACCGCTTCCCGCCAGCAACCCGGCGCGCTGACCACGCCACGGCCAGCCCGATCTGCCGATGTGCTGCCTCGCCTTCGACCTGGCACCACTGGCCGGCGATCGCCACCGAGCACTGCCCGACGCGGGCGCCGTCATCGCCTCGTGGCAGGCTTCCCCAATCGAGAAGACGAAGACCCGGACGCACTGCCCGTCATCGAGGGCGGCCCGACCGGCTGACGGCCGATCCCGTCTTCACGCCTGCAACCGCTGCCTGCCAGCAACCCGGCGCGCTGACCACGCGACGGCCAGCCCGACCGGCTGCCGATGCGCTGCCTCACGTTCCACCTGGCACCACTGGCCGGCCGATCGCCACCGAGCACTGCCCGACGCGGGCGCCGTCATCGCCTTGTGGCAGGCTTCCCCAATCGAGAAGACGAAGACCCGGACGCACTGCCCGTCATCGAGGGCGGCCCGACCGGCTGACGGCCGATCCCGTCTTCACGCCTGCAACCGCTGCCTGCCAGCAACCCGGCGCGCTGACCACGCGACGGCCAGCCCGACCGGCTGCCGATGCGCTGCCTCACGTTCCACCTGGCACCACTGGCCGGCCGATCGCCACCGAGCACTGCCCGACGCGGGCGCCGTCATCGCCTTGTGGCAGGCTTCCCCAATCGAGAGGACGAAGCCCCGGACCAACTGCCCGACGAACTGCACGCCCTTGACCACAGCAACGCCAGTTTGCCGACGAGCGAGTAACGCCCGACTCTGACCACGCCACAGCACGCCGGACCGGCTGCCCGTGCGCTGTCTCGCCTTCGCCCTGGCATCACTGGCCGGCGATCGCCACCGAGCACTGCCCGACGCGGGCCCCGTCATCGCCTCGTGGCAGGCTTCCCCAATCGAGAAGACGAAGACCCGGACGCACTGCCCGTCATCGAGGGCGGCCCGACCGGCTGGCGGCCGATCCCGTCTTCACGCCTGCAACCGCTTCCCGCCAGCAACCCGGCGCGCTGACCACGCCACGGCCAGCCCGATCTGCCGATGTGCTGCCTCGTCTTCGCCCTGGCATCACTGGCCGGCGATCGCCACCGAGCACTGCCCGACGCGGGCGCCGTCGTCGCCTCGTGGCAGGCTTCCCCAATCGAGAGGACGAAGGCCGGACCAACTGCCCGACGGACCTTCCCGGAGCCCTTGAGGTAAGTCGTTGATTCATGGCAAGAAACCAGAAAATCGGCAAAAATGTAGGCATGTAAATATAATAATAGCTATTTACAAACAATGTGCTATTGGCTATTATTGTCGGCATGTACATCGCCCGCGTCCCCAACCGAAAGTCCAGGCCGGCCATCCTGCTTCGCGAGTCCTATCGCGAGGGAGGCAAAGTCTGCACACGAACCATCGCCAATCTGACGAACTGGGCACCGGAACGAATCGTCGCCATGGAACGTCTGGTGAAGGGCGAATTCGACGACTGGTCGGGAGAGATGACCAGCGGCGAGATTTTTGGGGTGCTGTTTGCCCTCAAGCAGTTGGCCGACCAGGTGGGCCTCACGCGGGTGCTGGGCAGCGCTGCGGAAAGCAAGCTCAACCTGTTCCTGATTCTCGCGCGTATCGCGCATGGTGGCTCGCGGTTGTCGGCGGTACGCTGGGCGAAACAGCACACGGTGGCCGATGTGTTGGCGGTGGAGGCGTTCGATGAGGACGACCTCTATGCCGCGCTGGACTGGCTGGCGAGCCAGCAGGAACGCATCGAGCGGGAGCTTTACCAGGCCTATGTCAAGGCGCAGGGCCAACCGCCCGTGCTGGTGCTTTACGACGTCACTTCGAGCTACTTTGAAGGGGAATGCAACGAGCTGGGGCAATATGGTTACAACCGCGACGGCAAGCGCGGCAAGCCGCAAATCGTCATCGGTTTGTTGACCGCGGAGGACGGGGAGCCTCTGGCCGTGCGGGTCTTCGAAGGGAATACCGCGGACCCGACGACGGTGGCCAGCCAGATCACGATCCTGAAGGAACAATTCGGCATTGCCGAGGTGGTGATGGTCGGCGATCGGGGAATGATCAAGGCCAAGGGGAAAGCCGCGCTGTCGGTACAGGGCTTCCGTTATATCACGGCGTTGACGGACGCGCAGATACGCACCTTCCTCAAGGAGGGGGTGCTGCAGACGGATCTCTTCGATGCGCATCTGTGCGAGGTGGAGCACAACGATAAACGCCTGATCGTGCGCCGCAACGAGACTGTGCGGGTGCGCGAGGAGCGTCGGCGGGAGGACAAGCTGGCGCAGTTGCAAGCGAAGGTCGCCGAACGTAATGCCTTCGTCAAGGACTCCAAGCGCGCCAGCGCGGCAGCAGGCCTGGCCGCCTTGCAGCGCTGGACCAAGAGCCACAAGCTCAGCGCGTTTGTCACCCTGACGCTGAAAGAACGCGTCATTGTCTGTACCATCGACGAGGAGGCCAAAGAGCAAGACGCTCTGCTCGACGGCTGCTATCTGCTGGAAACCAATGTGCCGCTCACCTTGATGGACGCGAAGACGGTCGATGCGCGTTATCGCGATCTGCAAAAAGTCGAGCGCAACTTCCGCACCGTGAAAACCACCTTTCTGGAAATTCGCCCGATCTTCCTGCGCAAGGCCGAGCGGACCAAGGCGCATGTCTTCGTGGCGATGCTGGCCTTAAAAATCACGCGGCGGTTTGAAGCGGCTCTGCGGCAGACCTTCGGCAGCACCGAAGACGACCCCGCCGCCATCACCCCGGACGACGCCCTGGTGGCCCTCGGACGATTGACCTATCTCTACACCACCGACCGCAACGGTCAGCGTCACACGCATCTGCCACGCCCGGACGATCAACAGGCCAAAATCCTCAGCGCCATCGGTCTGTCCTTCCCGCTCAAGGCCAAAGCCGACAAGCTCGCCGCGTAGGCAGGCGCCGCTTTTGCGGCATCGGCTATTTTTTTAACAAAAACCGATAGTTACAGCATAACTGCGCTTGCTGGCTGGGGGAAGATCCGCCCGACGAACTGCACGCCCTTGACCACAGCAACGCCAGTTTGCCGACGAGCGAGTAACGCCCGACTCTGACCACGCCACAGCACGCCGGATCGGCTGCCCGTGCGCTGTCTCGTCTTCGCCCTGGCATCACTGGCCAGCGATCGCCACCGAGCACTGCCCGACGCGGGCACCGTCGTCGCCTCGTGGCAGGCTTCCCCAATCGAGAGGACGAAGCCCCGGACCAACTGCCCGACGAACTGCACGCCCTTGACCACAGCAACGCCAGTTTGCCGACGAGCGAGTAACGCCCGACTCTGACCACGCCACAGCACGCCGGACCGGCTGCCCGTGCGCTGTCTCGCCTTCGCCCTGGCATCACTGGCGATCGCCACCGAGCACTGCCCGACGCGGGCCCCGTCATCGCCTCGTGGCAGGCTTCCCCAATCGAGAAGACGAAGACCCGGACGCACTGCCCGTCATCGAGGGCGGCCCGACCGGCTGGCGGCCGATCCCGTCTTCACGCCTGCAACCGCTTCCCGCCAGCAACCCGGCGCGCTGACCACGCCACGGCCAGCCCGATCTGCCGATGTGCTGCCTCGCCTTCGACCTGGCACCACTGGCCGGCGATCGCCACCGAGCACTGCCCGACGCGGGCGCCGTCATCGCCTCGTGGCAGGCTTCCCCAATCGAGAAGACGAAGACCCGGACGCACTGCCCGTCATCGAGGGCGGCCCGACCGGCTGACGGCCGATCCCGTCTTCACGCCTGCAACCGCTGCCTGCCAGCAACCCGGCGCGCTGACCACGCGACGGCCAGCCCGACCGGCTGCCGATGCGCTGCCTCACGTTCCACCTGGCACCACTGGCCGGCGATCGCCACCGAGCACTGCCCGACGCGGGCGCCGTCATCGCCTCGTGGCAGGCTTCCCCAATCGAGAGGACGAAGCCCAGGACCAACTGCCCGACGAATTGCACGCCCTTGACCACAGCAACGCCAGTTTGCCGACGAGCGAGTAACGCCCGACTCTGACCACGCCACAGCACGCCGGACCGGCTGCCCGTGCGCTGTCTCGCCTTCGCCCTGGCATCACTGGCGATCGCCACCGAGCACTGCCCGACGCGGGCGCCGTCGTCGCCTCGTGGCAGGCTTCCCCGATCGAGAGGACGAAGACCCGGACGAACTGCCCGTGTTGGAGCACCGCCCGACCGGCTGACGGTGCGCTGCCTCGCCCTCGACCTGACGCCCCTTGCCGGCGATCGCCACCAAGCATAGCCGACGCTGGCGCCGTCGTCGCCTCGTGGCAGGCTTCACCGATCGAGAGGGCAACGACCCGGAAGAATGCCCGTGATCGAGCATCACAGCCAGCAACCCGACACCCCGACCAGACCACAGCACGCCTGATCGGCTGCCAGTGCGCTGCCTCGCCTTCGCCCTGGCACCGCTTGCCGGCGATCGCCACCAGGTACCGCCCGATACTGGCGCCGTCGTCGCTTCGTGGCAGGCTTCACCGATCGAGAGGACGAAGGCCCGGAAGAACTGCCGGTGATCGAGCACTGTCAGCACTGGCCACACCGGCGGCAACCGTGGCCTGCCAGCAGCCCGACACCCTGACCAGACCACGGTACGCCCGATCGACAGCCGGTGCGCCGTCTCATGTTCGACCTGGCATCACTTGCCGGCAATCGCCACGACGAACCGCCCGATACTGGCGCTGTCGTTGCCTCGTGGCAGGCTTCACTGATCGAGAAGACGAAGACCCGGACGAACTGCCCGTGTTCGAGCATCGCGCGACGGGCTGACGACCGCCACGACCTTGACGGCAACGTCTGCCTGCCGAAGATCAAGCCCTGTTCGCTGGCGCCGCCGGCGGCAACGCCTGCCTGCCAGCAACCCGACACCCGACCAGACCACAGCAACCCCAATCGGCTGCCGGTGTGCTGCCTCGCCTTCGACCTGACGCCACTTGCCGGCGATCGCCACCAGGCACCGCCTGACGCTGGCGCCGCTTCCGGCTTGAAACAATCGATGCGCTTGGCCTTCATCGGGGTGGCCCTCAAACTCGTTGCCGGCGGCGAGTAGGCCGGCCGGGTGTCCAAGAACGTGGGGAAAAGTGTCCCAAGTGTCCCAGCCAAAAGGCCAAGTGTCCCAAACTCTTGGGACAGGTAAAACTAAGCATAATCAACGCGTTAAGCCTATTTTTTGCAACTGTCCCAAGTGTCCCACTAAAAAAACAGGGTAGGGATGGATGGAGGGCGAAATCTGGCGCATTCAACCAGAAATAAGGGAAAAGGAACGACTCAGCGTTAAGCGGAAAAACACCCTCAAGGATTGCGTTTTGTGGGACAGCATGACGAGCCGTTGGTGTTCCCCATTCGAGTGCCGATGACCAGGAGACAAAGCGGGACAGTTGCTTCAGATTGGCCTATCGGTGCATCATGCGCTGAAGCAGCGAAAGCCGTGCACCCATGTGTGCACTACCGGAAAGAGTAGATTACAAGAGAGGCCCTGGCCATAAGGCTTGCAGGGCGCCACTTAAAAAACAGGTGCAAACCTGGAATGAGCTTTCACTCTGCAGCAGGACCTCGTGAGACCCTCCTGAATGGCTGCGACAGTTGCGACAACTGGTTAATGTGAAAGTCGCGTCAGCGACTCACGAAACTCCCCTCTCCACTTGCGGGAGAGCAACTGTGTTCCCAGTCAAGTTTTTTAGGCGCATTTTGCATGCTCTGGATTCCACGGAATACCCGATTTGACTATGGCGTTCATGATCGTCAGCATCTTGTGCATGCAAGCGACCAGCGCGACTTTTTTGAGTTTTCCGTTAGCAAGCAAACGTTCATAAAAGGTCTTGATGACGGGGTTGTAACGTATGGCACTTAAGGCCGCCATGTATAAAGCGGTACGGACCGTCGCTCGACCACCCCAGGTGATGCGCTTACCCTTGTGGCGACCACTGTCCGCGTTTAATGGAGCGACTCCGACCAACTTGCCAATCTGCGCATGGGTGAGTTGGCCCAACTCAGGCAATGCCCCCATCAGACTCGCTTGCGTACACGGTCCGACCCCTTTGAAGCCTTTGAACAAAGCGAGCTTCTCGGCAAAATGCTCTTTCAGCATGCCAGCCATGCTTTTATCAACCGCCACGATCTGTCGATCCAGTATTTTGAGGACTGCCTTGATGCTCTTGTGTTGCGAACCATGGCTCAGGGCCAATCGGTTTCCTTCCGCCACGCGCATGCCAATGAGCTGGTTGTGGCGTACAAGCAAGGCTTCCAACGCCTCCTGGTTGGCATCGGGCAGTTTCATCAACAGCCGTTCCCGCTGCGCCGATTGGTGCAGTGTCCGCGCAAAGTGCGACAGGACTCGCGCATCAATGGCGTCCGTCTTGGAAAGGTATCCCATGGATTTGGCAAAGTCTCGCGCCTGCCTCGGATTGACCACCATCACCGGCAGCCCGGCCGCACAGAGTGCCGCCGCCACCTGGCGCTCGAAGCCTCCCGTGGCCTCCAATACGATCGCCCCAATCTCCTCAGAACGTGGAACGAGCTCTTTGACCAACGCCGCTATATCAGCGTCAGCATTGGCAATGCATTGGGTTTTTGATTGGTCGTCTAAAGCGATCTCCAGCGTGTCTTTGGAAACGTCAATACCCACAAACGTTGATTCAGAAGCGTTCATCTATAGCCATCCTTGCAAATACGTGGTCACGGCTTTCCGGCACGTGCCAACCAGCAACTGTTCGGTATTCAGACAAACGGCTGACAATGCACGCCAAGTGCTCTCCCACGGGCTTGATGTCCCAGAGGGGCGTCGGGCTGTGCGTCGCCTTCCGAACTCGTTTCCACCACACCTCCGTGGCACTCTACGACCTAAACCTTGGGGCTCTGCCCCAAACCCCGCACTCGCCGTGAGGCAGCGGCCGGGGATGATCAACCCCTCCCCAGCCCCTGCCTCAAGTGTACTTGGCTTACAGGATGTCAAGAGGCTTTCGCGGCATAAACGCAAGAGAAAAATACCTCTCTCGCATTTATTCCACGGTCCTCTTGACACCCTTCCAGCCATGACTTCATCTCCTCTCTTGAACGAACGAAAAACCACAAAACGAAGCATACAAGGGGTCGGGGGAGAGGGAAACGGTCATGACTTTCATGATCGGGGGTGCCTGGAAAGTCATGACCGTTAGGAAATCCAACGGCTCCCCGACTGCTTTCGGGTAGTTTGACATGGGGGAAATATTCCTGCCAACAGCGGGAGGTATTCCTCTGGTGAAGGGTGCGACCACACGACAGACTGCAAACATCAGTTCGGCAGGTATCGAGTCACCCCTATGCCTGCAAGGACGACTGACAACGCCAGCACCAGACATGGCATACGATGAGGAACTATGGATGATCGACGCACTGTTTGACCTTCTCGGCGCTTTCCATGAAAAGGGCGATTTCGTCCAGGCCGAACGGATGGCACACAGAATCATGCAGGCGATCCCTGACGACACGGTGTCGCTGCAGTTTCTCGGTCTGATCTATTACCGAAGCGGGCGCCGCGACGAGGCCATGCAGGCGTTCAACAGTGCGGCTCGACATTCACGGCATTGCTCTCGTGTCGACGGCAGTCTGCGTGCCTCGACACAGTGTCTGCGTGCGGCGTGCAGCCAGGGATCGGCACTGGCCGGCGCCTGGTACGAACTCGGGCTGGTGTTGTTGCGCCTGCGCAGATTCCGGCAATCGATGGACGCTTTGCAATCTGCGCTCTCCACACGCCCCGATTTTCCGGCAGCACAACGCGCGATCGAGCACATCAGACGTTTGCATTTCGCCAAGGACATGCATCGGCTCAAATCGCTGCCGCTGCCAGGAGAAACCTGGCGGCAAGCGAGACATCGCCTCCGTTGCTCGGCAAATCAGGAGTTGGTCTACGGAAATTGCGAACGCTGGCCTTCACGTTGTCGCTGCATGACGCGGGCTAGCACGGGCGGTCGTGTCCGCTGCCATGACTGCAGAAATCCAGAGTGTGCCAGTCCCCGCTGAAGGTCATGAATCCTGGGAATGGAGCTTCGCATGCGAGTCAATAAACTGCAGTCCGTAGAGCTTGAACAGCGAATCGAGGCATTCGTTTCGAGTGCGTGTGCGGGAGAGTTCGAGGCAATGCGGGCTGCGGTGGCCAGGGGATTCGATGTGAATGGTGCCGATCAGATTGGCGACACGATTCTCGAGCGCGTGATTGGCGGACTCGATTGCTGCCCGGAAGCGCCAAGGTACCGTGTGGTCCAGGAAATGTTGCGGCTTGGTGCCGATCCATGCCGTCGCAGCGGGGATGGTTCGAACCCGCTGTTCAGCGCGGTCCTGAAGATGGACACCGAGATGTTGCGCATCCTTCTCGATGCGGGTGCCGATCCGAATGCGATGTTGCGCATTATGCTCGGTGTTGGTGCTGATTTGCAGGCGTTGGCAAGTGAGTGTATGGAAGAGTCCCTGTACGACTGGGCCGATTTCGCTTACCGCCACGATGTCTGGAACAGCAAACTGCCCGAAGAGGCCAGAGCAGCGGATCGGGCCGATCAGGACGCCTGGCTTTGCTTCCTGGACCGCTTGGCGGTGAAGTATGGCAAACGGCGACCCGACCATCTGCGGCTGTTGCGCGAACGTGGAGCGTTGGCGATGTCCGAATTGCGCCAGCAAAGCGAGCGCTGCTCCGTGCCTGCGCCGCGAGGAGTACCCCCGATCAATTCTCCCATACGCCATACTTCCTGTGGATTCCCTGTCGGGCTTCGTTCCTCAGCCCAAGCGACTTCCACCGTACTCGCCGATGCCACCCCGCAGACATTACGACCTACGAAGAGGCTTGGCAATCCAACCCGCACATCACTTTGAATTACCCCCGGCCTGTCAGCCTGTCTTGAAGACTTGACATGGGTTCCGATGCGACCGTACATTCCACACGTTCGTTTGTAGATCCGTTCGAGCCTGCGGTCGACGACTGAGAAATGAACCTCTGATCGTTCTCGACCTCGATGCCCTCGTCCGGTGACTGCACGCTTGCCGAAAAATCAGGACGTTGTGCTAAGGATCCCGCAAACCAACTTGCTGTCTCCGATCTCGATCAGCAGCGCGGCTTCTGCTGGCGAGATTCCGCGCGCGGCATGGGCCCGCCTTTGTCCCCCCGGACATCCTTTCCTGAACGCCGATTTTCTGACGGTCATCGAGCGGCACGGGGCGGTGGCACGCGCCTGGGGATGGACACCTTGCCATCTCGTGGCGAGCGACGCAGGTGGCGCGATCGTCGGTCTGCTGCCGCTGTACGTCAAGACCCATTCGCATGGCGACTTCATCTACGATTGGTCGTGGGCGGCGGCTTACCGGCAACTCGGCCGCGAGTACTACCCGAAACTGATGAGCTGCGTGCCGCACACGCCGGTTGCCGGCCCGCGCTTGCTGGTCGCCGATGGGCCGGACGCCGCAGCCACCCGGCAGGCGCTGGTCGATGGCGCGCGGACGCTGGCCAGCCGCTCGGGTGCTTCTTCGTGGCATGTCGCGCTGCCAGGCGGCGACGAATCGAGCCTGCTGCAGGACGAAGGACTATTGATCAGCCATGATGTCCAGTTTCACTGGATCGACCCCGGCTGCGGTGATTTCGACGGTTATCTGGCGACTTTCAGTGCCGCCAAGCGCCGCAAGGTGAGGGCGGAACGGCGGCGCGTGGCGGAGAGTGGCCTGTCGATCGAGACCCGCCACGGCGATCAGATCGAGGCCGCCGAATGGCCACTGCTGCACGCGCTCTACGCCAGCACCTTCGAGAAATTCAACAATCACGCCGCTTTCTCGGCGGCCTGCTTCGCCGATCTGGCGGCGGCTCTGGGAAAACGGATGGTCGCCTTCATTGCCCGCGATGCCGGCGTGCCGGTCGCCATCGCGCTGTGTTTTCGCAGTGACGAAGCGCTCTACGGGCGTTACTGGGGAGGTTCCGGCCACTACCACAGCCTGCATTTCGAACTCTGTTTCTACCAGGGAATCGCCTATTGCCTGCGCGAGGGACTCCGGCGCTTCGAACCCGGTGCGGGTGGCGAACACAAGCTCGCGCGCGGCTTCACGCCGACCATCGTGCATTCGGCGCACTGGATCAGCGATGCGCGCATGCGGCAGCTGCTCGGCCGTCACCTGGCGCTGCAAAGTGAAGCGGTTGCCGAGTACCGTGACGAAGCGGCCGCGCACCTGCCTTTCCGGCGAGACCCTGCGCAGGAATGACGCAGCCGGGGCAGCTCCTTGCCTCTTGAACCGGCGAATCAAGGACCGGGATAGCTGCAGGCGATTTCCTTGCGTTCACCGTTGAGACGGCAGTGGCTGATCGTTTTCCCGTCGGCGTCGAGCAGCGTTCCTCCCCAGCCGCTATCGTCCAGTTCGAGCAGCAGGAAACTGTAGCGGTTGAGGAAGATGCCGCTGCTGGCGGTGACGCCATCGTAAAGTTTGCCGTCGGGCTGCGCCCTTTCCATGCCGCCGCTGCCGACCTTCCCTTCGTAGACAGGCGACTGGGGATCGAGCGCTTCGAGCTGGGTGCCGCTGGCGCCGATCACCACCTGCGCCGGCCGACCTGCCGGGTAGTGGGCCAGGTCGGCTGCGGGGGCAAAATTGATCGTCTGAAAAGCGTGCTGATGGCCGGCGAAGACGAACTGCAGGTTCGCCGGCAGCTTGCCGGCGAGGGCGGTCTGCAGCGCGTTGGGTGGTGATCCGGCGTCGAGCCCGTCGTACCAGATCGGCCGGTGCAGCAGCAGCCAGACCGGGGGCGCCTGCGGAAGCGCCGGCAGTGTCGTCAGCGCACGCAGCGTACGTGTAAAAATCTCGACCTCCTGCGGCGTGGCCGGGCGATAGTCTTCATGGCCGGCGTTGTCGGCGACGACCAGCGTCAGCTTGTCGCCGAGGTCGATGCGATAGGCGTCGGCGGTAAGATTGTTGGCCAGCACCGAGCGGCTGTCGGTCTTGAAGCGCTGGTCGGGGCAGGCCTGGTAAGGGAGCGGCGAAAGGAAACGCATCCAGCCTTCGCCGCCGCGGTCACAGCCCTCATGGTTGCCGCGCACCGTGACCCACGCTGCAGCCGCGAGCAGCGGGGTCGCCGGGGCGAAGAAGTCGGCATGCCAGCCGGCCCAGTCGTAACCGACGACGACGCCATTGTCCCGGAGTGGCGAGCAGAGCGCGGGCTGGTCGCAGTATTCGCGGTAATGATAGTCGCCGAGGTGAATCACCAGATCGGGTTGTGTGCGTGCCGCGGCGACTGCGATTCGCCGCCAGGGCCAGTCCGCGGAGCTGCTGCAGTCCTGGATCGGATCCCCTGGCGAATCGGCGGGGACCTTGACCCGGCAGCCGGTGTCGCCAATCACGACGATGCGCCGGGTATCGGTCCTGAGCATCGGCATGGCTTGTCCGTCGATGCTTGCCTGGCGCGCTGACCGGGGTAAATCGAGTTCGCACGAGAGCACTGCGAAGCCGGGTTCGAAAGCGGGGTTGTTGCGCGCCGGTGTATTCGGTGGCGTTGCCCTGGTGCGCGGCAGCAAGGGCAGGGTACGGCCATCGACGATTGCCGTCGGACAGGCGTCGGTAGCGGCGACGATGGCCCGCAGGCTGATGGTGTCCTGCGTACCGAGTTGCGTCCAGCGACTGATCGGCGCGCCTCCGCTGACCGGCCGGCCGGCACAGCCAGCCAGCAGGCTGACCACCGTAAGCAGCAGCAAGCCTGCACGGAGAAGGGATTTCCCTGATGACGGCTGGGGCAGGGCGGGCATCGCGGGCTCTCGTCCCAAGTCTGCAGCGATCGTCGATCAGAGATGCAGATAACCCGCCACCCCGACCAGCAGGCCAAGAGCGGTGGCACCATAAACGCCGAACAGCATCCAGCGCTTGCGCGTCAGCAGCGTGATCGCGGCCATCGCGATGGCAACCTGGAGCAGCGTGGTGGCCAGCGCCCAGCGCTCATGCACGTGCATTTCGAGTTCGCTTTTCTGGTCGGCCGCTTTGGCGACGGCTTCGAGCTTGTCGGCCTCGGCCTTGATCTCCTGTTTTTCTTTCTTGTAGCGCTCGACTTCCTGGACATATTTCTCGCGTGTTTCGCCACTCGTCAGGGTGATCGACAGCTCGGCGAGGTTCTGCTTGTTGCTCTTGGCCTGATAGTAGTTCCACTGATTCGAAGCCGAGGTTTTCTGGATCGCGGCCTCGTTCTTGTAGAGCAGGGCGGCATTCTGCGAGTGGCCGCCGAGATAGCCGAAAATGGCGCCGATCGTGGACAGCACGGCGGTGAGAACGGCGACGCGCGAGGTGAATTGATCACCGCCATGCTGTGCAACGTGCTCGACTTCGTGATCATGCGGGCCATGTACATGAAATCCGTGACCTGACATTGGTTTTCTCCTTGCTGCAGTTGGTGTTGGTGGTACTGTGGGGCCGCGAATTGTACACCAGGCCGGCATCGACTCAGATGGTGGGATGAAAGCCGTCGCCATTCTGCCTCAAGATGCGCATTCGCTGCTGGATTCTGCATGCTTCGCTGCTAGACTTCGTCATGGAACGCAGTCGCGCCCTGCCGCAAGCGGTGTCGATGCAGGAGACCAGGGCCGGGCAGGGGGCTGGATTCGTACAGGAATCGACGATCGAGGAGGGCAATCGGGATGTGGTTTCTCGGAGCAGTGCTGGGAGCGGTGGTGGCCGCCAAAATCTATTCCGAACTGTGGATCCTTGGTGCCCTGTTTGGCGGAATCATTGGCTGGATTTTGGGCAGCCGGGCGCGGCAAAGGAATGAGGACCATTTCAAGAGCATCGAAGAGCGCTTGCGCCGGCTCGAAGAGACGCTGCAGCATCTTGAACAGCGTTCGCTCTCGCCGGTATCACAGCCGGTATCACAGCCGGATTCGGGCAGGGCACCGCTACCCGAGCGAAAGGATTGTGCGAAGCCCGCGGCGCTGGAGCACTCGCCCGAGACCGCTCACATCCTTGCCACCGATCTTGAGCCGGCGGTCGCTGCGGCAATCGTTGCGGAGCCGGCAGAGATACCGCCGCCTCCCCCGGCGCAGCGCGAAGAAGCAGCGTCACCCGCCTGGGAGTGGCTGCTGCGTGGCAACCTGATGGCGCGTGCCGGCATCGTCATCCTTTTCTTCGGCTTCGCCTTTCTGCTGAAATACAGCTACCAGCACATCCAGATGCCGATCGAACTGCGGCTGGCAGCGGTGGCGCTCGGGGCGGTACTGCTGCTGGTCATCGGCTGGCGGTTGCGGCTCGCTCGGGAAGCTTATGGTCTGGCTCTGCAAGGTGGCGGCGTCGGCCTGCTCTACCTGACCATCTTCAGCGCGCTGCGCTTGTACGGGTTGCTTCCCGCTGCTCCGGCCTTTGCCCTGCTGCTGGCGGTGGTCGCACTCTCGGCGCTGCTGGCGGTGCTGCAGGATTCTCTGGCGCTGGCGATGCTCGGGGCAGCGGGGGGGTTTCTGGCGCCGATTCTGACCTCGACCGGCGAGGGGAGTCATGTCGCCCTGTTCAGCTACTACGCCGTGCTCAACGTGGGCATTCTGGCGATCGCCTGGTTCAAGGCCTGGCGCCTGCTCAACCTGCTGGGTTTCGTGTTTACCTTCGGCATCGCGACGCTGTGGGGGAGTCTCCACTACCGGCCGGATCTGTATGCGTCCACCGAACCCTTCCTGCTGTTGTTCTTCCTGATCTACGTGGCGATCGCGGTGCTGTTTGCGCGACGCGCCGCCGGGCCGGTCGAGAGACACCTGGACACCACCCTGGTCTTCGGCGTGCCCCTGATCAGTTTCGGACTGCAGGTCGGCCTGGTGCGCGAATTCACCTACGGATCGGCCTGGAGTGCGCTCGTGCTGGGTGCTTTCTACCTGCTGCTGGCGAGCACCTTGTGGTCACGCCGCGGCGAGGGCCAACGCCTGCTGGTCGAGGCGTTTCTTGCCCTGGGCGTGGTTTTTGCGACGCTGGCCATTCCCTTGGCCTTCGATGGGCGCTGGACCTCTGCGGCATGGGCAATCGAGGGCGCGGCGATCGTCTGGGTCGGCGTGCGGCAGCAGCGGCTGCTGGCGCGGCTATTCGGCATGCTCTTGCAGTTGCTTGCCGGTTTCTTCTATGTTCAGGACAAGGGTGTACCGGCGGGCGATTGGCCGGTGCTCAACAGTGTCTACCTGGGCGCCCTGCTGCTGGCGCTGGCTGGCCTGTTCTGCGCATGGCTGTTGCAGCGGCATCGGCAGGAACTGCACCCGGCCGAGCGCCGGCTGCAAGACCTGCTATTTGTCTGGGGCATCCTGTGGTGGGCCGGCGGCGGTCTGCACGAGATCGATCGCCATCTGCGCAACTCTCTGCAGGGCAACGCGGCGCTGGTGTTTTTCACGGTCTCGAGCCTGCTTTTCAGCAGGCTCGAGCGCTGCCTGAGCTGGCCGCAGGCGCGCTACCCGGCACTCGCCTTGCTGCCGCTGATGGTCTTGCTGGCGCTGCGGATGACCTTCCATGCTGCGCATCCTGGCGCGCATTTCGGCTACCTCGTCTGGCCACTGGCTCTCGCCGCCCATCTCCTGCTGCTGCACCGTCACGCGGCTGCCGGCGACGCTTGCCTGAAGTGGCTGCACGCCGCCGGCCTGTGGCTGCTGGCGGCGATCGCTGCCTGGGAACTGGCCTGGGCAATCGACTGGTGGGTGGCGGGGCGAGCCGCCTGGCCGCTGATCGCCTGGGCGCTGGTCCCCGGATCGCTACTCGCCCTGCTGGCGCTGCGCGGCGAGCGCCTGCCCTGGCCGGTGGCGGCGCAGCTCGAAACCTATCTGGTCGCGGGCGGTGCACCGCTGGCGATATTCCTGGCCTCCTGGTTTGTTTTCGGCAATGTCGTCTCGGACGGAAATCCCTGGCCGCTGCCTTATCTGCCGCTGCTGAATCCTCTCGATCTGGCGCAGGCCGGCGCGCTGCTGGTGCTCTGTAGCTGGTTCGTCGAAGTCCGCCGACTTGGGCTACGGCCGCTCGTGACGGTGCCGCTGAACATCGCCTGGAGTGTGCTGGCGGCGGCGCTCTTCCTGTGGACGAATGCGGTGTTGCTGCGCACGCTGCACCACTGGGCCGGGGTGCCGCTGTACCTCCCGGCGATGCTGCGCTCGGATCTGGTGCAGGCCTCGCTGTCGCTGTTCTGGACGCTGCTCGCGCTGGCGACGATGGTGCTCGCCACCCGGCGTGTCTGGCGCCCCTTGTGGTTGGCTGGAGCGGGTTTGATGACCGTGGTGGTAGTCAAGCTGCTTCTCGTGGACCTGTCGAATGCGGGGACCATCGAGCGGATCGTTTCATTCCTCGGCGTCGGCGGGCTGATGCTGGTGATCGCTTATCTGGCGCCAGTACCGCCCAGACAGGAAAGGAGTCAGGCATCATGAGAATCGTTCTCGCGTGGCTGTTGTGCCTGCTCAACGGCGTGGCGATTGCCGAAACGCCGGAAGACTTCGCTTTCGGGGTGCCGCTCGAAACCCGTGGTGCGGAGGCGCTTTTTCAGGTCGAACTGCCACAGGCGGTGTACGAGGGCGTGCTGCGTGCCGATCTTGGCGACCTGCGCGTGTTCAATGCCAGCGGTGAAGCAGTGCCGCACGCGTTCCTGCCGCAACCGGCGACTTCGCGAGAAAAGCAGCAGCCGTTGCGGCTGACCTTCTTCGCCCTGCGTGGCGACGCCGTTGTTGGTGTCGACGCGCTCGAAATCCGGATCGATCGCAGTTCGGGCCGGGCCGTGCTCACCATGAACGGCCGGCCGCCGCTACGCACTGCCACGCTGCTCGGCTACCTGATCGATGCAACGGCAATCGAGCAGCCGCTGCAGGCGCTGGCGCTGGAATTGCCGCGCTCGGTGGACAATGTCGTGACGCGGGTGCGCGTCGATGCCAGCGATGACCTGGCGCGATGGAGCACGCTGGTGGCGGACGCGCCGGTGCTGCGTCTCGAGGCCGGTGGCCAGCGACTGGAGCAACTGCTGGTGGAGTTCCCGCCGTGCCAGGCGAAGTTCTTTCGCCTGTCCTGGCCGAGCGCTGCGCCCGCCCTGCAGCTCGCTGGTCTCGCTGGCGAGCCGGGCGAAACGGTGGTCGAGGCACCGCGGCAATGGAAACAGGTGGCCGGCAGCGCAGTCCAGGAGCACTCCGGGGAATACGTCTTCGACCTTGGCGGACGTTTTCCGGTAGACCGCCTGCGTTTGGTCCTGCCACAGGCCAACAGCGTCGCTTCGGTCGAAGTCCTGGCACGCACCCGCGCCAGCGATCCCTGGCGGCGAATCACGGCGAATACCGTTTATCGGCTGGGCGTGGCCGGTCAGGAGGTGGTGAATCCGGATCTCCCGATTGCGCCAGTGAGCGATCGCTACTGGCTGCTGCGGGTCGATCCGCGCGGTGGTGGCCTCGGTGCCGGTGCGCCTGCTCTGGCAGCCGGCTGGCTGCCGCAGCGTCTGGTCTTTGCCGCGCGCGGGGCGCTACCGTTTCAGCTCGCCTACGGCAGCAGTACCGCTGCCCCAGCCGTCTACCCGATCGCAACGCTGGTCCCCGGATACCGCGCCGAGGACGACAGCAAGGCACGTCCTTTTCCGATCGGCCATGCGAGCACCGGCAGCGCCCGGACGCTGGCCGGCGAGCGTGCGACTCGTACCCCGATCGACTGGAAGCGCTGGACCTTGTGGGGAAGCCTGCTGCTCGGCGTGGGGCTGTTGGGGTGGATGGCGCTGCGGCTCAGCCGGCAAATGTTCCGGGCGCAGCCGGAGCAGTCGCGCGCAGGGCAGGGCGACCGCTGATCGAAGCCGACGCGCCGTGGGCGCGGGCTCTCCGACAGCTCCAGGCCTAGGCTCGTACGCCTCCGATACGATCATTTTCCTGCAATTTCAGACCGTTGCGCAGTTCTGATCGGTTTGGCGAGGAATCGCCCTGGGCAGCGCGCGACCGCTTGAGCTGCAGGTGTCCGTCCGTGTGCAAGGCCAGCAGGGCGAAGTCGAAGCGATCGGGCTGCGCGCAGAGAGCGAGATCGCCGATTGGCAGGTTGGGGTTGCTATCCGCCTGAAAGCGGCGGCCGAAATCGGAGTTGCGTACGCGTTTGGCATACAGTTCCGGGTCGGGATCCTCGCCGTGCAGCAGTGCATCGAGATAATCCGCGCAGGCGATATCCTCATCGCCGTCGCGATCGACCCATTCGCCGGTGATCACGAAGCACACTTCCTCCGGCTGCAACTCCAGCAGTGCTTTCGCCGTGGCACGGCCGAGAACCAGGCTGCCGGCGAACAGCGAGCGCGCGTGACGAAAACGGCTGAGACCGCGCACCCCTGCGGCGGTGGTCTGAATCAGTGGCCGGCCGGTCAGGTCGGCGCCTTGCAGGGCCAATGGCGAATTGCCGAAATCGAACCCAGGGATCGGGTCACCGCCGCCAATGGCGCCGGTGGTGGCAGCGTCCGGCAAGCGCCGCAGCAGGCGGAATGCTCCGGCAATCGTTTCCACCGGGTAAATGCTGCTGACGCCGGCGGCGAAAGCGTAGGCGGCCGTGGTGAAGGAACGCAGCACGTCGATCACCACCACGGCATCAGTGGGTTCTTGCGCCGGATCAAGGCGATTCAGGAAGACGCGGCGGGTACGCATGATGGCGTGCACATCCTTGGGTCAGGGGTGAGTCGAATGCAGCTCGGTTTGTCCTCGCCGGGATACGGCGGGAAATCAGCAGAGATGAATTCCACCTGCGCTCGCATTGGCAGTCCTTGAGGCAATGATCAGGGCCAGCGGATCGCAGCTCCTGTTTCCGAGCGGGAGTCCTACTCGGCTTTCTTCCAGCTCTTGTCCGGGTTGAAGCGGCTCATTCGGAGCGCTGCAGTCTCGGTGGTCTTGCCCAGGTTTTTCTGGAAAACCGTACCGTCATGGTTGACGATGAAGGTCATCACCCCGGAGATCCCGTATTTTGCGGGATAGGCAATGACCGCAAAGCCGCCGATCAATTGATCATTGAGCAGATAGTCGTAGGCGCCGCCCGGTGCATCCTTGCCCTGCGCGGTCAGCATCCGGTAACGATAGCCATGATACGCCGTCGGCTGCCCGTTGCCTGCTTTCCTGACGTAGCCTTCGCGCGTCGCTGCGCCAACCAGAGGCCCCAGCGGACTTGGCTGCTCGTTTGCCTCGACCGGCCAGAAAAGGCCATCACGCTTGCCCTCGCTGGAGACAAAACGCCTGGCGTAATCGTTTGATCCGTTGCCGTCCAGGTCATCGACAGCATATTCACGTTGCGCATCGACGATCGCCAACAGCGTCTGGATCGTATTCAGTTCGTTCCGACCGATACGTCGGTTGATGATTTCTTCGCGTCCGGCCGCTGCATCGAAAACCCAGCGATCCCTCTGGCGCAGCAGAGGCGCCGGGAAGGGCCAGTTGTCTTCGCCAACCAAAACCACTGCCCGGCCATCGGATACCAGGCTGATACTGTTTTTACGATCATAAGCAGCGAGGAATTTCGCCCAGTCCTGTCGGTCGGCAACCGCGTCACCGCTCGCCAGCCAGCTTCGTGATGCCGGACCGAGCACTGCCAGCAGCGCGTTCACGTCCTCGGCGCGCACGGCTTCAGCCAGCGCCCTGGCGGCATCTTCCGGCTTGGCAAAGCTTTGCTGAGCAAGCTTCTGCATCGCCGGTACGGGCGGTGCAGCGTTGATCACGGGAGACGTCGCCAGCAGCAGCGCGACGGCGAGCGCTTGCATCATGTTCTTGAAGTTCATCGTATTCTTCTCCGCAGAAAGTGGTGGACAGGACTGCTCAGCGACCACGGCCGCCGCCGCCACGGAAGCCACCACCACCGCCGCCGCCACGGAAGCCACCACCATCACCGCCGCGATGTCCGCCGCTGCTGGAGAAGCCTGCATGAGCACCCCCCATGTCTGCCCTGCTGGTGCTGCCGCGCTCGCTGGCCGCACGCGTCGAAGCGCCATTGCCAACCCCGGAGAAGCCCCCGCCGTCGCCTGCACGCTCGTGCATCCCGGCGCCACGCTGTTGCGCGCCACCTTCGAAGCGGTCACGCGTCGAGGCGGCAGCACCCCGATCAGCGCCCGGCCGGCGGTCGCTCAACTCGCCTCGATCCAGCCCGCGGTTCTCTGGCCGTCCAGCGCCCGCTTCACCGCGAGCACCCAGATCCTCGCGCGATTTGCGATCAGCCTGCCCGACGCGTTCGTTCAACTGGCCACGATCCATGCCCTGGAGCTCCGCGCGCCCGGCGTCGGCGCGGCCACGAAAATTCTCGCGCGCCTGTGCCGCCTGCGCATTGCCGCCACGATTGTACTGACGGGCGACGTTTTGATCACGGTAGGCGACACCCCGGCGGTGATCGACATTGTGACTCCAGCGGTTGCTGCTGATACTGGTGCGGTTGAAGGAATTGTAGCGATTGACGTTGATATCGACGTTGCCGCGGCCCCAGGCCCAGTTGCAACTGCCCCAGATCGCCGCGCCGACCACTACGCCGGTGGCGAAAGCGAGACCAGGCGGGTAGACGTAGGCCGGCGGATACACGTAATACGGCGGTGCGGGATACCACCAGCTGCCATACACGACGGTCGGGTTATAGCTGGGCACATACACCACCTCGGGCTGTGGCGATTCGATCACGTAGATTGTCTGGCTGCCCTGTGTCTCGGTTTTGACCACCTGCTTTTCCGTGGTCTTGAGATGACCGGTCGTGTCGGCCCTGGCACGCAGGCCCTGCACGGTGTCCATCACGTCCTGTTGCTGCGCCAGGAAAGCGTCACCGAGCTTCTGCATCCAGTCGAGATTGTCGCTCATCTGTTGCACCACCTGTGGCACCGCTGTCAGCGATTTGACCGCCGGATCCCAGGATTGCCTGGCCATCGCCGTCTCCAGTGCCGCCCCGCTGACCTTGGGATTGGCCTTCACCCAGCGTGCCGCCTCGACTACTTCGAGGGGATAGGTGGACGCCATCAGAACCTGCGCCAGCAGGGGATCCGGATAGAGCGCAATCGGCGCGAGAAGCCGATCCAGGTCTTGCTGAGAGAAAGTCTTTGCCGTCGGATTTCCTGCGGTCGCCCCTGGCGACAGGGTGGATTGGGACTGCTGCGCCAGCGCCGGCGACAAGGCGAGCATCAGTGCCATGACGAGCGCACAGGATTGGGAAGGTGTGGATTCCATCAAGCGTCCTCAGGCGTGAAAATTCACGAAAAGATTCAAAGCCAGGAAAACCCCCATTCTCCAGGATCAGGTGAACGCCTGGCAATCGATGCGTGAGCATAAGCGCAGACCGCGGTGCCTGGCAAGTTCTGGTTTGGTGTTTTGTAGAGAACAAGTAATCTGTCCGGTTTGTCTTGGTCTGAAGGAGAGTCTCGCTGGTGGGTGGTGTTCTCGAGAAATGCTGTGCTGTACACGCACTTGTCTTTGGGTCATGTGGCACAATATAAGGATTGTTCAAGGTCCACCACCTGGTTTGCTCATCGTCAGACGAACAACTATCAATACACTGGAACCCCGATGACATCTGACATGCCCCACAAGCATTTCATTCCCTACTCGCCGCAACCGGGCGAGGAGTTCATGAACAGCGACCAGCTGGCTCATTTTCGTGGCATCCTCGAAGCCCTCAAGCGGCAGCTGATGGAGGACATCGAGCGCACGGTGCATACCATGAAGGATGAAGCGACGGTTTTCGCTGATCCCAATGACCGCGCGAGCCAGGAAACCGACATCGCTATCGAACTGCGCAACCGTGACCGCGAACGCAAGCTGATCAAGAAGATCGAGGAGACCATCGACCGGATTGACAGCGGCGATTACGGCTACTGTGCCGCTTGCGGTGTCGAGATCGGCATCAAGCGTCTGGAAGCGCGACCGACGGCGACACTGTGCATCGACTGCAAGACGCTCGAAGAAGTGCGCGAAAAGCAGATCGCCAAGTAGTCGATGCCGGCAGGCGAGAGCAGGGCGATGCACGCACAGACGGTCGATCTGCAGTGCGTGTGACAAAAAAGGACGCCGCGGCGTCCTTTAGTACTCTGTCGATCAGCGGCGGTTATGACTGTGCGGCGGCAGCGCCACCCTCTTCGGCGCTGAGGGCTTTCATGGACAGCCGTACCCGACCCTTCTCGTCGGCTTCCAGAACCTTGACGCGTACCTTCTGTCCTTCCTTGAGATAATCGGCCACGGCGTTGACGCGTTCGTTGGCAATCTGCGAGATGTGCAGGAGACCATCGCGACCGGGCAGGATGCTGACGATGGCGCCGAAGTCCAGCAGCTTCAGTACCGTTCCGTCATAGACCTTGCCGACTTCGACGTCAGCGGTAATGGCCTCGATACGGGCCTTGGCGGCGTCGGCGGTGTCAGCGCTGACCGAAGCGATGGTGATCGTGCCGTCATCCTTGATGTCGATCGTCGTGCCGGTTTCCTCGGTGATGGCGCGGATCACGGCACCTCCCTTGCCGATCACGTCGCGGATTTTCTCGGGGTTGATCTTCATCATGTACAGGCGCGGCGCGTAGCTCGATACCTCCTCACGGTGTCCGGACATCGACTCCTGCATCTGTTTCAGGATGTGCAAGCGGGCTTCGCCGGCCTGGGCCAGCGCAACCTGCATGATTTCCTTGGTGATTCCCTGGATCTTGATGTCCATCTGCAGCGCGGTGACTCCTGACTCGGTGCCGGCGACCTTGAAGTCCATGTCGCCGAGGTGATCCTCATCACCGAGGATGTCGGTCAGCACAGCGAAGCGATTGCCTTCCTTGATCAAACCCATGGCGATTCCGGCCACGTGTGCCTTGAGCGGCACGCCGGCATCCATCAACGCCAGCGATGCCCCGCAGACACTGGCCATCGAGCTGGAACCGTTCGATTCGGTGATCTCGGAGACGACGCGAATGGTGTACGAGAACTCTTCGGGTGAAGGCAGGACGCCAAGCAGGGCGCGCTTGGCCAGCCGGCCATGTCCGATCTCGCGACGCTTCGGCGTTCCGACGCGGCCGCATTCCCCCGTGGCGTAGGGCGGGAAGTTGTAATGCAGCATGAAGCGCTCGCGGTACTCGCCGGAGAGCGCATCGATGATCTGTTCGTCACGACCGGTGCCGAGCGTCGCCACGACCAGCGCCTGCGTTTCGCCACGGGTGAACAGAGACGAACCATGCGCCCGCGGCAGCACGCCCGAGCGCATCGCCAGCGGCCGGACGGTGCGCGTATCGCGGCCGTCGATGCGCGGCTCGCCGGCGAGGATGCGGCCGCGGACGATCCGGGCTTCGGCAGCGGAGACCATGTTGCGGACGGCGTTGGCGTCCGGGGCGTCGTCGCCGGCGGTCAGGGCTTCGACCGCGTAGGCGGTGATTTCCTTGATCCGCTGGCTGCGCAACTGCTTGCTGGTAATCCGGTAAGCTTCCTGCAGTTCGCCGTCAACCAGTGCATCGAGCTTGCCATGCACGGCTTCGTTTCTGGCTGCCGGCGCCCAGTCCCATTCCGGTTTGCCAGCCTCATCGGCGAGTTCGTTGATGGCGTCGATCGCCGCCTGCATTTCCTGGTGTCCATAGACCACGGCACCGAGCATGACTTCCTCGGAGAGTTCCCTGGCTTCCGACTCGACCATCAGCACCGCCGCCTGCGTTCCGGCGACGACCAGATTGAGCATGCTCGATGCGAGTTGTGTGGCACTGGGATTGAGCACATACTGACCGTCGATGTAAGCGACGCGAGCAGCGCCAATCGGCCCGTCGAAGGGGATGCCGGAGATCGCCAGGGCGGCAGAGGCGCCGATGATGGCCGGAATGTCGGGATCGATTTCCGGGTTCAGCGACATCACCATCGCGACGATCTGGACCTCGTGGTAGAAGCCTTCGGGGAAGAGCGGGCGCAGCGGCCGGTCGATGAGTCGCGAGGTCAGGGTTTCCTTCTCCGAAGGGCGGCCCTCTCGCTTGAAAAAGCCGCCGGGAATACGGCCCGCAGCATACGTTTTTTCGATGTAATCGACGGTCAGCGGAAAGAAATCCTGACCGGGTTTGGCCATCTTGTTGCCGACCACGCTCACCAGCACGACCGTGTCGTCCATCGACACCAGTACGGCGCCGCCGGCCTGGCGAGCGATTTCGCCGGTTTCCAGGGTGACCTGATGGGCGCCGTAGGCGAAGCTTTTCTTGACGATATTAAACATTGTTCCCTTTCTCAATAGTCTGGCGCGTGCCTGCCCACGACTCCGGCAGGCGACCGAAGCGCCCATTTGCCAAACCGCAACAGCAGAAACAGCGGCGCAGCCCGCGAGGGGCTGGCCGCTGACAGATCTTCGAGTTGCCTGCAGCTCCGACCGCAGTGCGAGTCGGCGAGCAGGTTTATTTGCGCAGGCCGAGACGCTGGATCAGGCTGCGGTACGAATCGACGTTGGTGCGCTTCAGATAGTCCAGCAACTTGCGGCGACGGCTGACCATGCGCAATAGACCGCGCCGCGAGTGATTGTCCTTCTTGTGCTCCTTGAAATGGCCGGTCAGGTCATTGATGCGTGCGGTCAGCAGCGCCACCTGGACTTCGGAAGACCCGGTGTCGCCGGCGGTACGCTGGTAATCGGTCATGATTTGCGCTTTTTGTGCCACATGGATCGCCATGTCAAACTCTCTTTCTGGAAAACGGCGCAGCCCCGGTTTGATAGAGCCAACGCCTGATGGATGAAGGTCTTATTCGCTTGGCGAAGCGAGGCCGGGATTGTAACCGCTGGGAAGGGGAGGCGGCAAGGAACAAGCAGGATTACAGGATTACCACCAGCAGCCTGCTGGCAGAGTGACCGACGATTGCGTATCCTGTTTCGGAATCCCTCGTCGAATCTCTCCGGAACCCGCACCCTGCCGCTCAGACCATGAAATCAGCCGCCGTCGCCCCCGTCTTTGCCAACCTGCAACCCACAGCCGTCTGGGGTCATTTCGCCATGCTTTGCCGTATTCCTCGCCGCTCGAAAGAGGAGGGGCCATTGCGCGACGAGATCCGGCAATGGGCGGTCGCCCGAGGACTGGCCGCGCACGTCGACGCTGCCGGCAATCTCCTGATTCGCAAGGCGGCCAGCCAGGGCAGGGAAGGGGCACCCGGCGTGGTTCTGCAGGCGCATCTGGACATGGTCTGCGAGAAGAACACCGGGTCAGAGCACGACTTTTGCCGTGATCCGATCCGGGCGGTTGCTCGCGATGGCTGGCTGATCGCTGAGGACACTACCCTTGGCGCCGACAACGGGATCGGGGTGGCGCTGATCCTTGCTGTTCTGGAGGCCAGGGATCTGGTCCATGGGCCACTCGAAGCCTTGCTGACCGTCGACGAGGAAGCCGGCATGAGCGGCGCGCGCGGTCTGGCCGGCGGCGTACTGCAGGGCCGCCTGATGCTCAACCTCGATACCGAAGAATGGGGCGAGTTTTACCTTGGCTGCGCGGGAGGACTCGACGTCAACGTTCGCAGGGATGGGCAGGCAGAACCGCTGCCGCCCGAATGCACGTGCTGGCGAATCAATCTGCACGGGCTGCGCGGTGGTCATTCCGGCGTCGATATCCACGCCGAGCGGGGAAACGCCATCAAGCTCCTGGTGCGCGTCCTGCGTGATCTGGAGAGTCGTTTGCCGCTCTGCGTCGCGGCGCTGACCGGCGGCACTGCCCGCAATGCCCTGCCCAGGGAGGCTTCGGCCATCGTGGCCTTGCCCGTTCAACAGGCCGATGCCCTTGCCGCCAGTCTGGCTTCGTGGGAGTCAGTGCTGCGCCAGGAACTGCTCGACGTCGATCCGGGCGTGCGCATCCGTTTCGCTGCCACCGCCGCCGAACGAGTCATGTCCGCTGACGATCAGGCAGTCTGGCTGGCGTCGCTGCATGCCGCGCCGCATGGCGTACGGCGCATGAGCCGGAGAATTCCCGGCGTGGTCGAGACATCGAACAACCTCGGCATGGCAGCGCTCAGCCCCGACGGCGGCGCGTGCAATTTCCTGGTCCGCTCACTCATCGAGAGCGGCAGCGCCGCGCTGGCCGACGAGATTGCCAGTCTTTTTGCCTTGTCCGGCATCGCCGCCGAGAAGTCTGGCCACTATCCGGGCTGGGCGCCGAATCCTGCTTCGCCGCTGCTGGCGCTCTGCCAGTCGGTGTACCGGCGGGAGTTCGCCAGCGAATCGACGCTGCAGGTCATCCACGCCGGCCTCGAGTGCGGCATCCTCGCCGCCAGCTACCCGGACCTGGACATCGTCTCGTTCGGGCCCACGATACGCGGCGCGCACGCACCGGGAGAGCGTGTCGAGATCGTTTCGGTGGGGCATGCCTGGCATCTGTTGACGGCAATTCTGGCCGCCATCGCTTCGGCAGATAGCCAAGGACTGTGCTTGCCAACGGTCATGACGGTTACGGGCGCTTCAATCGCCTGACCGGCCGGCTCCGGGAGACACTGCGCGCATCACCTCGTCCCACCACCGCTGCGATGGATCGAATGGCCACGAATTGTGGTCAGCGCCAGGAAAGATGTGCAGGATCTTGCGACCGGACAAGGCATCGAACAGCCGGTGTCCGAAGCGTGCCGGAATCACCTGGTCTTCTGTGGCCAGAAGAACGGCGGCAGGACCGGGAAAATCCTGCAGATTCGCGACCGTATCGTAACGATCACGCAGCATCCAGCGAACCGGCAGGTAGGGATAGTGGTGACTTGCGACGTCAGCGAGCGAATCCCACGGGGTCATCAACACGATCCCGTCGACCAGGCCGGGATTTCCCGCCAGTGCTGCACCGAGAACGCCGGCACCCAGCGATTCTCCCCATCCGATGAGCGGACCGGGAAAGTCCTCGCGAGCCGCTCGCAGCGTCGCCACGGCGTCAGCCACCAGACTGGCCTCGCCGAGGCTTCCGGGCTTGCCCGCGTAGCCGGGGTATTCGGCGAGAATCACCCGAAAACCCAGCGGCACCAGGGCCTCCGTGAACATGTCACGGTGCAGCGCGGTGCCGGCATTGCCATGGAACACGACGACGGTTGCGCGTGCAGACCGGCCCTCGGGCTGTCGCAGGTAAGCGTGCAGTGACTCGGGGCGCCACGGCCGAAGATTGCCGTCACGAACGAGCATGGCAAGCTCATCCGGAGCCAGGGTCAAGGGAAAATAGAGCAGCCGCTCCTGAAAGGCGAAGACGAGCCCGCAGAAGATCGCATAGGCCACCACGAGCGCGACGAGAATGTTCAGCAATTTGACGGGTTGCCTGTTGGTCATCTGTGCAGCATAGCGCAGAGAGACCGGAATGGAAATCCAACGGCATCGCCGTACCACCGGGTGTGATGCAAGCGGACGGATCGCCGACGCCCGCATCCCTCGGGCAGCGGCCGGGCGCAAGCGATCAGGGCCGTTATAATCGTGCCTCCGGCACACCGGCCTCACGAACCCGACCATCCACTCCCTGTCAAGGCGCCTGTGAACTCGAGCCTGCTGCTTGCGGCCATCCCTGCTACCGCCTTTGCCGCTTTTTCCCTGCCGCTGCTGTTGCAGCGCTACGGGCGAGCCAGCGCGGCTCTGGCTGCCGCGGCGGTGATGGCGGCGTGTCTGGCCTTGCTGCTGCCGCTGCTGCCGGCGGCGCTGGCCGGTCACACGCAACTCGCCCACCTGGCGTGGCTGCCCGCCTATGGACTCGATCTCCACCTGCGTCTCGACGGTCTCGGGCTGCTGTTCTGCCTGCTGATTCTTGGCATCGGCCTGCTGGTGGTGCTCTACGCGGCCTGGTACCTGCCAAAGAGCGATCGTCTCGGGCGTTTCTACTCGATCCTGCTGCTGTTCATGGCGGCGATGCTCGGCGTCGTTCTTTCGGAAAACCTGCTCCTGCTGCTGATCTTCTGGGAGATCACCAGCCTGTCGTCGTTCCTGCTCGTCGCCTATCACAGCGACCAGTACGAGGCGCGTATCGGCGCGCGCATGGCCCTGGCGGTCACCGGCGCTGGCGGTCTGGCGCTGCTTGCCGGCATTCTGCTGCTCGGCGGGATCGCCGGCAGTTTTGATCTGTCGGTGATCCTCGCCGCCGGCGAACGCATCCGCGCACACGCGCTCTACGCCCCGACGCTGATCCTGATCCTGCTCGGGGCGTTTACCAAGTCGGCACAGTTTCCCTTCCATTTCTGGCTGCCGAACGCGATGACGGCGCCGACGCCGGTCTCGGCCTATCTGCATTCGGCGACGATGGTCAAGGCCGGGGTTTTCCTGCTCGCCCGCCTGTATCCGGCGCTCGGCGGCAGCGAACTGTGGTTCTGGCTGGTCGGCGGCAGCGGTGCGCTGACCCTCGTCTACGCCGCAGCCATGGCGCTGTTTCGCAACGACATCAAGGGACTGCTGGCGTACTCGACGATCAGCCAGCTCGGTCTGATCACGCTGCTGTTCGGTCTCGACACGCCGCTGTCGGTGGTCGCCGCTCTCTTCCATATCATCAACCACGCAATCTTCAAGGCTTCGCTGTTCATGGCCGCCGGCGTCATCGACCACGAGTGCGGGACGCGCGACATGCGCCGCGTCAATGGCATGTTCCGGGTGATGCCGATCACCGCCACCCTGGCGATCCTCGCCGCCGGATCGATGGCCGGCGTACCGCTGCTGAACGGTTTCCTGAGCAAGGAGATGTTTTTCGCCGAAACCGTCAGTGCCCCGCAGTTTGCCACGCTCGGCTGGGCGCTGCCGCTGTTTGCCACGCTCGCCGGCATGCTCGCCGTCGCCTACTCGTCGCGCTTTGTGCACGACGTTTTCTTCAATGGCGAAGCGATCGATCTGCCGCGCCAGCCGCACGAACCACCGCGCTGGATGCGCGCACCGATCGAGCTGCTGGTGCTGCTGTGTCTGCTGGTCGGCCTGTTTCCGGGCTGGACGGTCGGTCCCTGGCTCGCTGCCGCGGCACTGTCCACGCTGCAGGGACCGCTTCCCGAATTTGAACTGGCACTGTGGCACGGCTTCAATCAACCTGTGTTGATGAGCCTGCTGGCGCTGGCCGGCGGGGTCATCGTCTATGCGTTGCGCGCGCCGCTATTCGCCTGGCAGGCACAGTTGCCGCCGATGCACGCGCGCACCGCTTTCGAGCGCTGCTATCGCCAGCTCGCGAGCAGCGCACGACAGATTCTGGCGATGCTCGACAATGCTTCATTGCAGCGCTACAACGCGCTGCTCTTGAGCTTCGTCGTGCTGCTCGGCGGCTGGGCCTATTTCTCGGGGCCGGCCTCCGGGATCCGGCTACCCGGTCAGCCGGCCGACGAAGCCGCCGTCGCTGCCTTGCTGACGCTGCTGCTCGGGACACTGGGGGCGACGCTGCTGTATCGACAGCGGCTGCTGGCGCTGCTCCTGGTCAGCGTCGTCGGACTGGTGGTGGCGCTGACTTTCCTGCGCTTTTCGGCGCCTGACCTGGCCCTGACCCAGTTCGCCGTCGAAACCGGGACGATCATCCTGATGCTGCTGGTGCTCTACTATCTGCCGCCGCAGAGCGCGCCGAAGAGCAGTGCCCGCCGGCTGTCCCGCGACCTCCTGCTGGCGCTGCTCGCCGGCGGTGGTCTCGGGCTGATCACCCTGCAGATGCTCGCGGCCCCGTTCGAGACCATCTCGGGCTTCTATCTGCAGCAATCGCTTCCCGGCGGGGGCGGCGCCAACGTCGTCAATGTCATCCTGGTCGATTTTCGTGGTTTTGATACCTTGGGCGAAATCACCGTGCTGGCGATGGTCGCGCTCGCCTCGCATGCGCTGCTCGACCGTCTGGTCCTGATCGCGCCGGCACAGGACGGCGATGGACGACGCTGGAGCGAGGAAGCGCATCCACTCTTTCTGGCGATGTTGATGCGCCCGCTGCTTCCTCTGGCGCTGACCGTATCGGTCTACCTCTTGCTGCGCGGACACCATCAGCCCGGTGGTGGTTTCGTCGCCGGGCTGGTCAGCAGTGTCGCCTTGATCATGCAGTATCTCGGCAACGGCATCGCTTTTGCGCAGCCGCGCCTGCCACACCATCCCGCCAGGCTGCTGGCGCTGGGCCTGCTGCTGGCGGCCGGCATCGGGGTGGCGAGCTGGCCTTTTGCGCGACCCTTCCTGACCAGCGCGCACGGCCACTTGCAGCTACCGCTGCTCGGCGACGTCGAGCTGGCTTCGGCGATGGTTTTCGACCTCGGCGTGTATATCGTCGTGGTCACCGTCGTCCTGACCGTACTCTCGGGAATTGGCGGACTCTCGCTACGCGCCCGCAGTTCACGGGAGAAGAGCTGATGGAAGCGCTGCTGGCGATTGCCGTCGGGGTGCTGACCGCCTGCGGTGTCTTCCTCATCCTGCGCGCACGCACTTTCCCGGTGTTGCTCGGCCTGACGCTGCTCTCCTACGCGGTCAACCTGTTTCTTTTTGCCAGCGGCCGCCTGCGACTCGACGCACCGCCGCTGCTCCGGGCCGGCGCCAGCTACACCGACCCCCTGCCGCAGGCGCTGGTGCTCACCGCCATCGTCATCGGTTTCGGCATGACCGCCTATCTGGCGATGCTCGCCCTGCGCGGCCTGGCCGAGTCGGGGTCCGATCATGTCGACGCAGGAAAAGAGCAGTGATCACGCACGCGCCGATCCTGCCGATCCTGATCCCATTTGCCGCCGCCCTGTTGCAGTTGCTTGGCGATCGACTGCCGTTCCAGCGCGTAGTCGGGGGGTTGGCGACGGCCCTGCTGGTGCTGCTCACGGCCTGGCTGGCGCTGCTCGCCGACGACGGGCAATTGCGGGTGTACGCGCTCGGTGACTGGCCGGCACCCTTCGGCATCGTGCTGGTCGTCGATCGACTGGCAGCGGCGATGACGCTGCTGACCGCCGTGCTGGGTTTCGTTTCGCTGCTCTACGCCAGTGCCGGATTCGACCAGCGCGGCAGGCATTTTCATCCCCTGTTTCAGCTACAGTTGCTGGGCCTGCTCGGCGCCTTCCTGACCGGCGACCTGTTCAATCTCTTCGTTTTTTTCGAAGTCATGCTGCTCGCCTCCTACACGCTGCTGGCGCACGCTGGCGGACTCGAGCGAACGCGCGCAGGGATCACCTATGTCGTACTCAACCTGCTTGGCTCGGCGCTTTTTCTGATTGCCCTGGGACTGCTCTACGGCACGCTGGGTACGCTCAACCTGGCCGATCTGGCATATCGACTGACGCTGCCAGGGCACGATCAGGCGCTGGCCCGGCTGGCGTTTGCCCTGCTGATCGCCGTTTTCTTGCTGAAAGCCGGGCTGTTGCCGCTGTCGTTCTGGCTGCCGCACGCCTATAGCGCCGCCGGCGCGCCGGTCGCCGCACTCTTTGCGATCATGACCAAGGTCGGCATCGTCGCCATCCTGCGCGTACAGGTGATCGCCCTGGCGCCGACGATGCCCGACCTGCTCGATCACTGGCTGACGGCGCTGGCGCTTGCCACGGTCGTCTTTGCGGCCCTCGGCACACTGGTGGCGGTGCGTCTGCGGGCGCTCGCCGCCTGGCTGGTCCTGCTCTCGGCCGGCGCTCTGCTGGTCACGCCGGCACAGGCGAGTGCAGAGGTCAGCGCGGCAGCCATCTACTACCTGGTGCAATCGACCCTGGCCGGCGCCGCTTTCTTCCTGCTCGCCGGCGTCATTGCCGAGCAGCGCGGCAGTGCCGCCGACCACTTCACGACCCGAGGAGCATCGCCAGCCAGTTGGCTGAAAGTGGCTTTCCTGGTCGCGGCGACGACGGCTGCCGGTTTGCCGCCTTTCTCCGGCTTCGTCGGCAAGCTGATGCTGCTGACGACGCTACGCGCAGTCGCCGCCGGCCCGGCTATCTGGGTCGTCCTGCTGTGTGCCGGCTTCGTGGTCATGATCGCCCTGGCGCGCGACGGCTGCCATCTGATCTGGAAAAACCGGGCAGCAGCAGCCGGGCAGGCAGCAACCGAGGCCATCGCCTGGCAGAAAGTGAGCGCCACCCTGCTACTCGTCGCCGCGGGTCCGCTGCTGGCCGTGCTGGCACGCCCGCTCGCCGACTACGGCGAGCGCGCAGCCGCACAACTGCATGCGCCCGGCGCCTACGTCGCTGGCGTTCTCGGGCCCAGGCCGGCGAAAACCCCTGCTGAGGCCATGCCATGATCGGCAGGATCCTGCCGCGGCCGCTGCTGTCGTTGACGGTCTTGCTGCTGTGGGTGGTGATCAGCAGTTCCGTCACGCCTGGCCTGCTGTTGCTCGGCAGTGTGCTGGCCGTCGCCGTGCCGCTACTGACGCGATCCTTCTGGCCGAACCCGCCACGTCTCGTCCGGCCCTGGCAGGCGCTGCGTTTTCTCGGTATCTTTGCCGCCGACATCGTCACTGCCAACTGGCGTGTGGCGCGTCAGGTGATCGGTCCGCTGCAGCGGCTGTCGCCAGCCTTCATTGAAGTGCCGCTGGATCTGCGCGACCCGTTTGTCGCCACGCTGCTCGCCAGCGTCGTCTCGCTGACGCCGGGAACGGTTGCCATCGACCTGGATCAGCAGCGCTGGATTCTGCTCGTACATGCCCTCGATGCACCCGATCCGCAGGCGCTGGCGCGCGCGATCAAGAAGCGTTACGAGCGACCACTGCGGGAGATTTTTGCATGTTGACCGCTGCCATCGAGATTGCCTTCGTCCTGATCGGCGCCGCACAGGTGCTCAACCTCTATCGACTCGTGCGCGGGCCGGACACCACCGACCGCATCCTGGCGCTCGATACCGTGGGAATCAACGCCATCGCACTGATCGTGCTGTTCGGGATTCACACGGCGACGACCGCGTATTTCGAGGTGGCACTGCTGCTCGCGCTGCTGGGCTTCGTCGGCACCGTCGCACTGTGCAAATTCCTGCTGCGGGGAGACCTCATCGAATGAATGCGGCGACCGAAGGGCTGCTTGCCGGACTGATCATTCTCGGAGCACTGTTCGTCCTGCTCGGATCGATCGGTCTGGCGCGCCTGCCGGACTTCCTGACCCGTCTGCATGGCCCGACCAAGGCGACGACCCTCGGCGTCGGCGCGCTGCTGCTCGCTTCGGCGATCTTCTTTTCGACCCGGGAAAGCACCGGCATCAGCCTGCACGAACTGGCGATCCTGCTTTTCCTGTTCATCACCGCGCCGGTGACTGCGCATCTGCTGGCCAAGGCGGCGCTGCATCGCCAGTCCAGTACCGAACAGCGAACAAGGATGCGTCGCGAAACGAACAAGAAATCATGAGCATCGGGTGAAATGGCAGAAATGGCAGGTTTTGCAGGGGCGGCCGTCCTGCCAATGTTAGAATGACACGTTTCAGTTTACTGATTTGCGCGCCAGCGGACCACGCAAGGCACTCGCCGGCCAACCAATCAATCTCATCAGGAGTCGCAAGCGATATGGCAGAAGAGGGTCAGTTTTTTCGCCCGGTGAAGGATTTCTGCCAGCGCGCGGTGGTCACCTGCGGACCCGATGATGCGCTGGTCGATGCGGTCAGAACCATGCGCGAGAAGAACATCTCCAGCGTCGTGGTCTGTGAAAACAAACTGCCGAGCGGCATCATGACCGACCGTGACCTGCGCAACAAGGTCGTCGCCGCTGGCACCGACCCGTCTACGCTCTCCGTCCGGGCGATCATGAACAGTCCGCTGTCAGTGATTGGCGAAAACGACCTGCTCTACGAAGCCTTGTACCGGATGTCGCGCCAGCGGATCCATCGTCTGGTGGTGGTCGACGACCAGGGCAAGCTCTCGGGAATCATCACCGACAGCGACATCATCCGCCTGCAGTCGCACTCGCCGCATCAACTGGTACTCGACATCGAGAAGGCCAGGGACTTCGAAGAACTGAAAACCGTCTACGCGAGAATTCAGAGCCTGGTTCTGCACCTCAGCGGCAGCGGCACCAAGACGCGAGACGTGGTGCGCATGATTGCCCATCTCAACGATCAGATTCTCCTGCGCCTGATCGCTCTGATGCGCCAGGACCGCTTCTCCGATCTGCCCGAGCGCTTTGCCTTTGTCGTGCTCGGCAGCGAGGGGCGTGGCGAACAGACGCTGCTCACCGACCAGGACAATGCGATCATCTATGGCGACGAACTGGGCGCCGACGAGATCCGGAAAATCGAAGAGTTCTCGCAGGTACTGATCGATTCGCTGATTGCCATCGGCATTCCTCCCTGCACGGGCGGGATCATGGCCAACAACAAGGAGTGGCGGCGCAGCCTCGGCAAGTGGAGCGATCAACTCGACCGCTGGTTGCAGGCGCCCAGCCCGAACCACGTCCTCAGTTGCGGTACCTTTGTCGACATTCGCACCATCTACGGCGACCCCTCCTTCGAGCAGCAACTCAAGACGCGGGTCTACGAGTACGTGCAGCGAGACAAGCTGTTCCTGATGCGCATGGTCGAGAACACGCTGCGCTTCGCCCCCCCGCTCGGCTGGTTTGGCAAGATCAAGGGCGAGAAGGAAGGGGAACACTCGGGCATGCTGGAAATCAAGAAGGCAGGCATCTTTGCGCTGTCCGAGGGCGTCAAGGCGCTCGCGATCCAGGCCGGCAAGCTCGAAGGCAGTACCCACCAACGCCTGGAAGCGCTGCTCAGGGAGAAGGTGGTCAACAAGAAAATGGTGGCCACGATTGCCGAGAGCTTCGACTTCCTGGTCCTGATGCGCCTGCGCGGGCAGGTGGAAGCGCTGCGCGAAGGGCGCAAGCCGGACAACTACATCACGCTGGATCGTCTGAACATGATGGAATTTGGCCGGCTGCAAATCGCCTTGAAGGGTGTCGAGAAATTCCAGGAGTTCATCAAGGGTCACTTCAACCTGCATCTGCTCAGATGATTCGGCGACCGCGTCCATTGGGAGTCGCGTGAGCCCGTCCGAACTGTTGTGAACTTCTGGCGCAGCAGCGCTTACCGTGAAAGTCGCGTCAGCGACTCACGAATCTCCCCTCTCCACTCGCGGAAGAGGGGTCGAGGGAGAGGGAAACGGTCAGGGCTTTCATTTCCGGGGTGTCTCACAAAGCCATGACCGTTAGGCCGCTGCGCGCGCCCGCTCAAAACAGGTTTGCTTCCGAGTCGTCGTCCTTTTTCACGCCCGGTTTGCGCCCGCGTGCCGGCGTCGGTGGATCGCACGAGAGGCGGCAACTGATGCCCTCGATCTTCCGGCCCTCGATGAAGCGGGTTACCCGGCAACAGATTACGTCTCCCGATGCAGCGAGCCGCGCGATTTGCTCGCGTAACTCGACGAGCGGGATGTTGAGCGCCTCGGCCATGTCCACATCGAGTTGCTCCGCATTGGCTCTCAGGTAAGCAACTATCGTTTCGGTCATCTGACTATCCCCAAAAAATGCCTTCGCGAACTGGAAAGGTATCGCAGTGTGCGCCGCAGATCGAGTTCTGGCAATTCCTTCCAGAATTCCTTCCAGAATTCCTTCCAGAATTCCTTCCAGAATTCCTTCCAGAATTCCTTCCAGAACTCCTTCCAGAGTTTCTGCCCATCTTCGCAGCACAGCGATCCGGCTGGCAAGCACTTCGCTATCGCTCTCTGCCAGCGCACGGGCAAGCCACCGTCAGGCGTAAAAAACCCGGTGCCGTGGCACCGGGTTTGACGGAAGGGCGCGCCCGCAGCGCTGCCGAAACCGTTTCAGGCGGCGATCCGTTTGATTGCCGCCTGGCCGGCTGCGTCCGGGCTTGCCGTCAACTGCCGAACGTTGTGGCCATCATTCTGGCCGGTCATCGACAGTAGCGATTTTGCAGTCGCCAGCGTGGAATCGAAAACCGGTGATACCGTCTTCCAGCCCTTGTCGAGCGCCGCCATCAGGCCGCCGCTGAGGCCGTTGACCTGACTATCGAAAACCTGCAGCAGGGCATTCGACGACTCGCTGCAGATCTCGTACGCACGCCTCGAATAGCTCATCGATTGATCGACGGCGGCCATGGCCATCGGTTGTCGCAAGGCCAGCAGGTCTGGCAGATCCCTGACCGCCGTGAGGGCTCTGAGGTTTTCGCTGGTACGCTCGGCGACGGCCCGTGCCGTCTGCAGGTTCAAGGCCGCCAACTGGCCGACGCAGTCCAGCGAAGTGTTGACCACCGTCCTGAGCGCTTCGAGACCGGCAACGCTGGTGAATTTCTCTATGGGGTTGTACATACTGTTCTCCTTCAGGTTGCGAGATGTTGCCCCGGCTTCGCATTTCCCGAGGTCAATTGCTGCAGTGCAGCGAAGGTTTGATTCTAGCGCTTAATTGGCGGTTGTCAACATTTTGTTGCAGCGCAGCATGGCGCCCGGGCAGCCGGTGTTGGCGGCAAAAGGGCGGCGGCGTTTTTGCGGCGCAACAGGCAGCGCCCGCCCGTGCTAGAATGGCGCCCCTTGTTCAAAGGCTTGACCCCACATGTCCCGCGCCGTCCGCAATATCGCCATCATCGCCCATGTAGACCATGGCAAGACCACCCTGGTGGACAAGCTGCTGGTCCAGGCCGGCAGCTTCTCGGCTCACCAGCACATCACCGAGCGGATGATGGACTCGAACGACCTTGAAAAAGAACGGGGCATCACCATCCTGGCCAAGAATCTGGCCGTCGATTACGCTGGGGTGCACATCAACATCATCGATACCCCTGGGCACGCCGACTTCGGCGGCGAAGTCGAACGGGTGCTGTCGATGGTCGACGGGGTTCTGCTGCTGGTCGATGCCGTCGAGGGACCGATGCCGCAGACCCGTTTCGTCACCAAGAAAGCGCTGGCCCTGGGTTTGAAGCCGATCGTGGTGGTCAACAAGATCGACCGCGACGGCGCGCGGCCGGACTGGGTGGTTGACCACACTTTCGACCTCTTCGACAAACTCGGCGCCAACGACGATCAGCTCGATTTCCCGGTGATCTACGCGTCCGCGATCAACGGCTACGCGACGCTGGATCTGTCGAAGCCATCGCCCGACATGCGGCCGATGTTCGAGACCATTCTCAAGCATGTCTCACCGCCACATATCGACGACATCGACGGGCCGCTGCAACTGCAGATTTCCGCCCTCGATTACTCGAGCTATGTCGGGCGCATCGGCATCGGCCGTCTGCAACGCGGGCGCCTGAAACCGGCGCAGCAGGTGATCGTGATGTACGGACAGGCCGATGCCCAGGGCAAATTCGAACATGGCCCGCCAAAGACCGCCAAGGTCGGCCAGGTGTTCGGTTTCCGCGGCCTCGAACGGGTGCCGCTGGACGAAGCGGTCGCCGGCGACATCGTGCTGGTGACGGGAATCGACGATCTCTCGATCGGCTGCACGATCACCGATACCGAGAAGCCCCAAGCATTGCCGATGCTGCGCATCGACGAGCCAACACTGAACATGACCTTCATGGTCAACAACTCGCCTTACGCCGGCACCGAAGGCAAGTTCGTCACCAGTCGCCAGATCGGCGAGCGCCTGCGCAAGGAACTGCTGACCAACATGGCGCTACGTGTCGAGGAAACCACCGACACCGACAGCTTCCTGGTCTCCGGGCGTGGCGAACTGCATCTGACGATTCTCCTCGAAACCATGCGTCGTGAGGGTTACGAACTCGCGGTCGGGCGCCCGAAAGTGATCGTCAAGGAGATCGATGGCGAAGCCTGCGAGCCCTATGAACTGCTCACCCTCGACGTCGAGGAAACGCATCAGGGCGGCGTCATGGAAGCGCTCGGCTATCGCCGTGGCGAACTGCAGGACATGTCTTCCGATGGGCGTGGCCGCGTCCGTCTCGAATATCGCATCCCGGCGCGCGGCCTGATCGGTTTCCAGGGTGAGTTCCTCAACCTCACCCGCGGCACCGGCCTGATGAGCCATGTTTTCGACGAATATGCTGTGGTCAAGGGCGAAATCCCGGGCCGCCGCAACGGCGTCCTGATCTCGGGCGAGAAAGGCGAAGCCGTCGCCTATGCCTTATGGAAGCTGCAGGAGCGCGGACGGATGTTCAGTGTTCCCGGTGACAAGCTCTACGAAGGCATGGTGATCGGCATCCACAGCCGCGAAAACGACCTGGTCGTCAATCCGATCAAGGGCAAGCAACTGACCAACATCCGTGCCTCGGGAACCGACGAAGCGGTTCGTCTGGTGCCGCCAGTGGCGCTGACGCTGGAGTCGGCTGTCGAGTTCATCGACGACGATGAACTGGTCGAAATCACGCCGAAAAGCATTCGCATCCGCAAGCGCCTGCTCACCGACAACGAACGCCGCCGGGCCGCGCGCGAATAGGGCGAATAGGGCGAATAGGGTTTCTCTGGCCTCAGCGGGTTACCATCGGACTGACTTCAGATCCGGAACTGCTGCACCGTCAAGCAGCGGATTCTGTCGCATGACCTGGCGGGACCGCAGCCTTCCCCGAACGTAGGGAGCAATGACAATGACTAGAGATCGCATGCTGCTCACATCCGGCCGATTGATCAGCGGCGCCGGCTACCGCGAATCGCTGCGGCGCTACACACCGAAGGTCTACGTCGATGGTGAACTGATCGCGTCGGTCGCCGACGCGCCGACGCTGCAGCCGGGAATCAACGCGCTCGCCGTCAGCTACGATTTCGCTCTCGATTCGGACAAAACCCCGCTGATGACCGCCGTGCAAACCAGCAGCGGCGCGACTGTCAATCGCATGCTGCACATCAACGAATCTGCAGGCGACCTGTTGAACAAGCTCGAAGCGGTGCGCATCCTCTGTCAGGAGACCGGTTGCGCACAACGCTATCTGGCCCACGATGCACTCAATGCAATCCATCAGGTCAGCGCCAGAATCGATGACGCGCGCGGCAGCAGCGAACATCGGGCGCGCTTCGCGGCCTATCTCGAAGAGGTGCAGGCGAGCGACTGGTCGCTGGGAATCGCCATGACCGACGCCAAGGGTGACCGCTCGAAGCGGCCGCATCAACAGGCAAACCCGGACACTTACGTACACATCGTCGAGCGCAACCCCAGGGGGATCGTCATCTCCGGCACCAAGGCGATCGTTACCGGCGCGCCGTACATGCACGAGTTCCTGGTCATGCCCAGCCGCAACATGGGGCCAGCCGATGCCGATTTCGCCGTTTGCTGCGCGCTGCCGGTCGATGCACCGGGGCTGACCATCATCGCCCGCCCGGCCGGCCGCCCCGGCGATAAACTGGAACACGGCGCGGCACTGTTTTCACGCCGCTACGGACAATCGACCGCGGTGCTCGTTTTCGATCGCGTCTTCGTCCCCTGGGAGCGGGTATTCTTCGCCGGCGAGTGGGAGCATTCCGGGTCGCTGACCTACCACTACGCGACCCACCACCGCCATAGCTGCATCGCCGCGCGTGCCGGTTTTGGCGACCTACTGATCGGTGCTGGCGCCCTGATGTGCGAAGCCAACGGCTTCGATCCGGGCCGCAAGGCCAGCCTGCGCGAACCGATGGTCGAACTGATCAAGATCACCGAGGGCTTTTTCGCCTGCGGCGTCGCCGCCAGCGTCTATGGCACGCCAGACCCATATAGCGGCAGCTTCATGCCCGAAGCGGTGTTTGCCAACATCGGCAAGCTCCTGCTGGCCACCCAGATCTACGACATGCATCGCCTGGCGCACGAAGTGTCGGGCGGTTTGATCGTCGCGCTGCCCGGCCCCGACGAAGACCACAACCCGGCGACCGGGGCGACCCTTGCCGAGGTGCTGCGCGCCAACCCGGACGTTCCTTACGACAAGCGCATCGAAGTCGCACGCTTCATCGAGGATCTGACCGCGTCGTATCAGGGCGGCTGGTACTCGGTGATCAGCCTGCACGGCGGCGGTTCGCCGGCCGCCATGAAGCAGGAGATCTGGCGTCACTACCCGCTTGGCAGCAAGGTCGAGCTGGTTGAAAGCTTGCTTGACCGCGGCGTGCTGCATGATGAATCGCGTGCGATCACGCGTAACCGTCAACCAGGGCGCTGTTGCGATGCCGGCTGTTCGCCACCGGGACAGACGATCATGGTGCCGCTACCGCGTTCCGGCAAGCTTTCCTGAGAGCGGAGGCGAGCGCTGCTAGAATAGGCGATCTCGCTGCGCCAGGCCCGTAACCGGTCGCCATACCCAAGGGCGGAGCACAGGAACAAGGGGGAATACCATGAATAATACCGCGAAAAAACTTCTGCTCCTGGCCATGCCGGCACTGCTGGCCAGCCCGTCCATCCTGGCCAAGGAGGGTCCCGACCAATACCCGAACGGCTCGGAAAACTTCATGGTCGGCGCCCTGCCGCCACCGGGCAACTATTTCATCAACTATCTCGGCTATTACGAGGGCGACTATCGCGCCAAGGACGGGCAAAAGGTGCCGGGACTCAATGTCAGCGCCACTTTCGACGCCCTGCGCTTCATCCATGTCACCCAGCAGAAGATCCTGGGGGGTGACTGGGCAGTGCATGCGATCGTGCCACTGGTTTACCAGCGACTGCACACCCCGATTCCGGGCATCGGTAACGGCAGCGTCTTCGGTCTCGGCGACGTCGTCATCGACCCGCTGATCATCGGCTGGCATTTTCCGCCGGACTGGCATCTGACCGTCGGCATCGACATCTATCTGCCCACCGGCAAGTACAGCAAGACCAATCCCACCGACAGCATCGGCGCCAACTACTACAGCTTCGAGCCGATCTTTGCCTTCACCTACCTCAATCAGGGCGGTTTCGAAGCGTCCGCCAAGCTGATGTACAACCTCAAGACCAGGAACCTCGATACCCACTACCAGTCAGGCAACGATTTCCACATGGATTACCTGCTTGGTCAGCACTTCGGGCCATGGGCCGTCGGCCTGGCCGGTTATTATCTGACCCAGACCAGCGACGACGAGCGCAACGGCCGGACCGTCATCCCGAACGGCAACCGCGGCAAGGTCTTCGCCTACGGCCCGGCAGTCAAGTACGACTACAAGGGGATGAGCTTTGTCGGTAGCTGGAATCACGAAACCAGTGTCGACAACCGCTTTCAGGGCAACAAGTTCTTCTTCAAGTTCGTATCCGCCTTCTAGAAAGCGATCCAGTGCCCGCACGATTCTTGTCGTTCGGTGCGAACGCCCTCCTGCATTCCTCGAATGCACAGTGGCCGGAGAGGGGACGCAGGGGGTCATTGTCGTAATCGCATCAGCTGATCGGCGGACAGCGCCAGGATGCCGAACATCAGGGTAGGCCATCACTTTGGCGTCGTCTTGGACCATGCCGGGCTTGACGCTCTCGTAGAAGAGGTGTTTGGCGAACATCGAGACCACCCATCGCAGGTAATCATGACTGTCCGAAACCTTGAATTGCTCTTTCGTCCCACCTCGGTGGCGGTGGTCGCCGAGCCCGACGAGCCGAGTCGCTATGCCGAAGTGGTGCTGGCCAATCTCGCGGCCGGCGGATTCAGCGGTCCGATCATGTCGGTCAGCGCAAGGAAACGCTTCCTGTTCTTCATGGGTGACGATGTCCGCCTCGGCGAAATCGACGTGGTCCCCGATCTGGCGATCATTTGCGCCTCACTGGAACAGGTGCCTTCGATCATCGCTCAACTCGGCGCGCGCGGTACTCGCGCGGTGATCGTCGGTCCGTGGATGTGGCACAAGATGAGCAATGGGGCGATAGCGACGGCGCGCAAGGCCATTCTCGAAGCAGCCCAGCCGTACCTGATGCGCGTTCTCGGGCCTGGCAGCGGCGGTCTTGTGGTGCCGGCCAGAGGGCTGAACGCCAGCGCGACCCCCGTCTCGATCAAGCCGGGGAAGATTGCTCTGGTCGCACAGTCGACCGCCGTGACGGCGGCCGTGCTCGATCGCGCCTATAGCAAGGGAATCGGCTTCTCGACGGTACTGCACTTGGGCGCCAGCCTCGATGTCGATCTCGCCGACGTGCTCGACTGGCTGGCGGCAGACCCCGCCACGCAGTCGATCCTGGTGCAGTTCGATGAGGTGACGGCCGGGCGCAAGTTCATGTCGGCGGCGCGTGCCGCCGCACGCAACAAGCCGGTGGTGACCATCCGTGGCGGCCCGGTGCAGGGCAGACCGCAGGGGAGCGGACCATTCGCCGCCGACGACGTTTACGAAGCGGCCCTGCGTCGCGCAGGCTGGGTGCGCATCGATACGCTCGGGAACCTGTTCGCCGCCGTCGAGGCGATGGCGCGGGTGCGTCGCTTACGCGGCGAGAGTCTGACCATCCTGGCCAACGGTCATGGCCTGGGGCGGATTGCCGGCGACAGGCTGACACGTTCCGGCGGCCAGCTCGGCAAGCTGTCGCCTGCTACCATCAAGCGTCTCGAAGAACTGCTGCAGACGCGTTCGAGGCTCTCCAATCCATTGGCGCTGCCGGCGGACATCACGGCGACGAACTGGGGAGCCGCGCTGGCGACCGTACTGGCCGACGAGCATACCGAAAATGTCCTGACCGTCTTTTCACCTTCTCCGTTTGCACCCAGTGCCGAAGTCGCTGCGGCGATCTGCGAGGTGTCCCGGAAAAGCGAGTGCAACGTCTTCACCTGTTGGGTTGGCGGAGCCGCAATGCTGGAGGCGCAACAGATCGTGGCGGCGCAAGGCGTGTTGAGCCATGAGTCGCCGGAAATGGCGATTTCGGTCTTTCTCGGCGTCGTCAGCTACAGGCGCAATCGCCGCTTGCTGATGCAGATGCCGCCATCGCTCGCGGAGGGTTTCTCAGCGGACGTGCAGGCCGCCCGCAGCGCCCTCGGCGAAGCGAGGGCGGCCGGCGCAAGCCAGCTATCGGCACGTCAGGCACAGCGACTGTTGCAGGCCTACGGTCTGAGCGTTGGCGAGTATCCCCTGGCTGGCAGTATCGACGAGGCGATTGCCTGCGCCGATGCGATCGGCTATCCGATCGATCTCGCTCTGCTGCTTGCCAGTGGGGTGGAGTTTTCGGAGGGCGCGTCGGGTCTGCGGTCGCCGGCAGAGATCCGCATCGCGGCGCGCGACCTTCGCCGCCGTTTGCGCATCCAGCAGTCTGGCAGCCGCGTCAATGCTTACCGGCTGCGACCGAGTGCGGCCCGTAGTGGCGCACCCGCACTGCGTCTGGGTGTTGCCGACGATCCGGTGTTCGGTCCGGTGATCTTCCTCGGCCCGGCATCGGTCACGGGCTTTCGCGGAGGCCGCCTGGTGGTCGCCTTGCCGCCGCTCAACCTGATGCTGGCCGGCGATCTGGTTGCCCGCAGCGGTTTTGCCGAGGGACTCCCGGAAGAGGATCGGCCGGCGCTGCAGGCAGCCGTGAGCAACGCACTGGTTCGTCTTTCGCAACTGCTGACGGACCTCGATGAGGTGACTGGCGTCGACCTCGACCCGCTGCACGCCGAGGCTTCGGGGGTGGTCGTGCTGGGCGCACGCATCGGCTTCGAGCAGACGGCCGGCAGGCTCGGCCATCGCCGCTTCGCGATTGGCCCCTATCCGAAGGAACTCGAACAGCAAGTGGATTGGCAGGATCGCCGGCTCCTGATCCGGCCGATCCGACCGGAGGATGAAAGCATGCTCGGCGAACTGCTCAATTCGCTGGATCCCGAGGATTCCCGGATGCGCTTTTTCGACTCGATCAAGAGCCTGCCACGTGCCCGTCTCGCCCGTTTTTCCCAGATCGACTACGATCGTGAAATGGCCCTGGTGGCCATCGAGCGAGGGGGTGATGGCAGCGAGCGTTCGCTGGGCGAGGTGCGGGCCGTTGCCGATCCCGGCAGTACGTTCGCGGACTTTGCCATCGTTGTCGCTTCGGAAATCAAGGGCAGGGGACTTGGGAGGCTGTTGCTGCAATGCCTGGTCAGCTACTGCCGAAACCGCGGCATCGCCGAATTGCGTGGCGAAACACTGGACGGAAACCTGCGCATGCAGCGTCTCGCACGGAGCCTCGGCTTCACCATGACCACAGGAGCGGATCGTGGTACGCTGAATCTGTGTCTTTCGTTGAACCCGCACGAGAAAGGGTGACGAGTCGTGAGAGAGGAAGGAATGGGAAAATCGCATTGCTGCGATGCACGCCGACGCCCCCGTCCTGGCGCGCTTTCGTACGGTCCCATCGGAAAACTGGAGTTCATGTTGCTGGCGGTGAAAAACCGCGTAAAGTTGGCGGTCAAGAGGCCCTGTCTGCATGGCAGTAAGCGCGAAACTGCCGTGGCGGATGCGCGAAACGCGAGGCACCAGAAATACTGTTCCGAACCGGCTTGCCGGAAAGAGAGCCAGGCCGCCAGTCATCGCGCCTGGCTGGCCAAAACCAATAACCAGAACTATTTCCGCGGTGCCGAGCATGTCGCGCGGGTGAAGGCATGGCGAGAGGCCCACCCCGGATATTGGCGACGGACGAAAGGCCAGAGAGGGGAAGCGGCGACAGGGCCGGCAGATCTGATTGCGTTACAAGAGGTCTGCCCCGCGCAACCCGTTGAAATCACTACAGAGTCTCAAGACATCTTGCCACCTGCGTTACCAGATGTCTGGCTTGGCCAACCCGCTGTTGTCATTGGCTTTATCGCTCATTTCATGGGCAGTATGTTACAAGATGACATCGCTAGCAGCCTGTCAGACTCGAGGGAGCGTATGCCGGGAAAGGGAGCCAGGCCTATCCCCCGGCAACGCTCCTGGCGCTCTTCTCTACGGCTACGTCAGCCGGACGTTTACCAGTCGCAAGATCGAAGCGGCCACTTACGATTCAATTCCCTTTCGCTTCCTGGCCGGCAATACGCACCCCGATCACAGTTCCCTGGCCGAGTTCAGGAAGCGATTCCAGGGGCAGTTCAAGGATATTTTCAAGCAAGTCCTCGTTCTTGCCTACGAAATGGGCCTGGCCAAGGAGAATCCCGACGCAGCGGTGGACGGCAGCAAGCATTCGGCGTTGTCGTACGGCCACGCCTTGAAAATGGAAGCGCGGATCGAGAAGGAGATAGAGCAGTTGCTCGCTGACGCCAAGAAGGCGGAAAGCGATCACGAAGAACTCCCTGTGGGGCTGAATTTTCAGAAGGAAATCGGCCGCCGGAAGGATCTACTCACCGACATTGCCGAGGCCAAAGCCAAAATTGAACTCCGTGCGAAGGGGCGCGATGCGCACGAACGCGCTGAGTACGAGGAGAAAATGGCCAGGCATCTGGCCAGGGAAGCTCTGAAGGAGGCCAAGCGCAAGGCCTGGGAGGCGGCCTATCCGGAGAAGGCCGCCAAGTGCGCAGCTACCGAGGCCAGGAAGAAGGCAAAGGCCGAGCGGCAAGCTTTGACGACAGAGGCCACTGAAACAGTTGCGCCAGCAAAAACATCCCGTGTGCCCAAGGAACCGGTTCCGGGGCCGCGACCGTGCGACCAAGTGAACTGGGCCGACGAGGAGTCTCGCATCATGCCGGTTTCGGGGGGTGGCTATGAACAGTGCTACAACGCCCAAGCGGCCGTGGCGACAGGCACCCTGCTGGTTTTGGCGACCACCGTCACGCAAGCGACCAACGACAAACAGCAGATCGTTCCCATGCTGGAAGCTTTATCCCAGATGCCCGCATGCCTGGGTTCAGTGAAGGATCTGACGGCAGATACCGGCTATCACCGCACGACGAACGCGAATGCCTGTGAAGACAAAGGGATTACGCCGATGATTGCGGCAGCGCGGGAGCACCATCATCCGGACCCCATGGCGCGGTTCACCCAACCACCACCCTTGCACCACCCTTGCCCGATGGCGCCACGCCGGTACAAAGGATGGCCCATCGCCTGAAGACGGTTGCCCGTCGAAAACTCTATGCCCTGCGCAAACAAACCGTCGAACCGGTATTCGGCATCATCAAGTCGGTCATGGGCTTTCGTCAGTTCTCGATGCGCGGCTTGGCTGCTGCCCAGAGCGAATGGAACCTCGTCTGCCTGTCCTGGAATTTGAAGCGTATGGCCGTATTGCGTCTGCAGTAAGCAAAACACCCAGGAAAGGTGCGCCTTTAGCCAAAAAATGAGATTCATTGCACAAAAAATTAGGCGATCTGCCAAAGATTCTGGCTTTTCCCGCCTAAGTCCGACAGGCTGCTGGAAGCACACGGCTGCTGGTACAACTGGGGACTGACATCATGGCGGGGAGGATCAAAAATGACCATCAAACGCGTTCTTTGTCCGGACTAACGCCCGCGCGTCTGAGCCAGGCGCGCAGCGATCTGATGCGCATCGGCCTCATCGCCTATCAGCACCCGCTCTACCAGGTCTTGTCGCTCGATTCACCACCGCGCAGCGAAGGGTGCGAACTCGGGGCGGACGAGATCAGGAGGATTAAAAGGGGACAGCCCACGTTTTCCTCTCTGCCAGCCTCCATGCAATCCTGGGCAACAGCACCGGCCTGACACACTCTCCCGCCGACGGTCCGGCGATCGATAGATACTTTCCACCCTCCGGATCGCGGCAAACAAGCAATTCATTGCCTGTCAGATCGAGTAGCCAGACTTCCGGGATGCCGTGGCGCGCGTACAGATCAAGTTTCACGCCGCGATCGTAGTCGACAGATGAACTGGCAACCTCGACGATCAACAGGACATCCGCTGGGCCGGGGAGGTGCGCCATATAGTCTCCGGGCTTGAGCAGGGCAAGATCGGGCTGCGGTTCGCAGCGATCGTTGAGGCGGATCGGGTTTTGCGTGCTGACCAAACCGTCTTCGCCGGCGGCGAGCGTGAACAGGCGTGCCAATTGGTTGACGACGTAGGCGTGTTGGCTACCGATGGGGGCCATGTCGACGATCTCTCCCTCGATCAGTTCCACCCTCTCTTCGTGGCTGAGTACACCCGCGTCGGCCATCTTGTGATATTCGTCGACGCTGATGCGGTGTCGTGCTCGGTCCATCAGTTCGCTCATGGAGCCCATGCCTGGTTTCTCCTGCGAAGTAGTTTGCGCCAGATTGGCGAAAGGATAGCAAGGATAGGAAGGAGGATAGGAGATCCAATGCCACCTCCGCAAGTGATGCGGGCTCTGACTAACCGGCGGAAGGGCCGCTGCCGAGACACTCGGCAAATCGGTCGACGAGAAATGCCTGCCTGCTGCCTGTCGGTGCGAACCACGGTAGCCACCGGCATGGCCAGTCTGATGAACGCCGGGGGTGGCGCAGCATTGCCGTGCCAGGAACCCGAACTACTCGATCCCGCGCCGCAGCCGCCACTCCTGGACCAGCGCATAAATCGCCGGAATCACCGCCAGGGTAAGGACGGTCGACGAAATCATCCCCCCGACCATCGGCGCGGCGATGCGGCTCATCACCTCGGAACCGGTGCCGGTGCCCCATAGAATCGGCAGCAGGCCGGCCATGATCGCGACGACGGTCATCATCTTCGGCCGCACCCGCTCGACGGCGCCTTCCATGACCGCCGCGTAGAGGTCGGCGACCCCCGGTTCCCGCCTATCGGCGCGGCAGCTTTCCTTGACCACTTGCCAGGCATGGTCGAGATAGATCAGCATCACGACGCGGAGTAAACTCCGGCCAACTGCTCATCCCGGCATGCTTGCTCCCTACCGCAAAGAACCCCATGAAGCCGCGGGTCTACATCGAAACGACGGTAATCAGCTATCTGACGGCGAGACCGAGCCGCGATCTGATTATTGCGGCGCGGCAGGAGCTTACCCGTGAGGTATGGGATCGACTACTGACCGAGTGCGAGTGCTTCGTGTCGGCGCTGGTGGTACTGGAGGCCAGCAAGGGTGACGAGGTGGCCGCCGCACAGCGGCTGGACGCCATACACGGGCTGCCGGTGTTGCACGTCGGAGACGACGCGGGACGAATGACCGAGCTGCTGGTTCTGGAGAGGAGGGCAATCCCAGCGGAGTCGCGGAAGACGCCATGCCGTTGCCATAGCGGCACTGAACGGAATGGACTTCGTGGTGACCTGGAACCTCACCCACATCAACAACGCGGTCACCCGGCACAAGATACGGTCGGTCATCGAGCGGGACGGCTACCAGTGCCCCGAACTGTGTTCGCCGGAAGAGGTCTTTGGAGATCTGGAATGATCGACCCTATTGTTGACGAAGTTCGGAAGTATCGCGCTGAACATGCGCGGAGGTTCAATTTCGACCTCCGTGCCATCTGCGCCGACATTCAGAAGATCGAGGCGACTTGTGGCCATACGGTCGTCAGTCTCCCGCCGCGGATGTTGGACGTCGCCATTGACCCGTTGGAGCCATCCGATCAAAGGCTACGGCACCCTATTCGAGCCTGGCCCCCTTAACTCGAATACCTGCCCGTACTGCATGTCCTCACAGTGAAGGATTGCGCAGCCTGCGGCCAGCGCCGCCGCGACGATGAGCGAATCCCAGTGGCCGGCGCGATCGGGCTGCGAATGCTCCGGCGGTAGACGTTCCACGACGCGGTCGCCGACGTAATGCCGTGCTATTCTTACTGCTTACAGCAAGAAGGGGAAAACTATGCGCATCACCAGCAAGGGTCAGGTGACCATTCCCGTTGAAATTCGCAAACAGGCCGGGCTGATGCCGAATACGGATGTGGAGTTCGAGTTCAAGGACGGTGTTGTCCGGCTCATGCCCAAGGGAGGAACACGCGGCCAGCAACTCGTTGAGCGCCTGCGTGGCGCTTTCAAGGGCTGCGGCATGACCACCGATGAAATCATGCGCGAAACCCGGGGTGAGGACTGATGCGAAGTTATCTCATCGACACCAACGTCATCATCGATGCCGCGGACCCGGACTCCCAATGGTACGCCTGGTCGGCTGCCCAGCTCATCTCCGCCTCGAACGATGGCGCGGTGTTCATCAACCCCATCATCTACGCGGAGTTGGCCGGCTATGCCGATTCGGAGTCGCAGATGGCCTCGATCCTCTCCGACGGGTCTTCCCCCGTAGCTGTTTAAGTGCTTGAAAACATTAGTACCGTTACATGCCTACAAATGAGCTAAGTGCTTGAAATTATTAGAGCGAGGGGGGAAGATCCGTCCGATATGCTGCTGGAGCGCGCTGACCTTCCCTGGGAGGCGGCATTCCGCGCTGGGCGAGCTTTTGTCGCCTACCGCCGTGCAGGCGGGACCAAAACCGCCCCGATGCCTGACTTTTACATTGGCGCCCACGCCCAAGTTGCCGGGCTGACCTTGCTCACCCGGGATGCCCGCCGTTATCGCAGCTACTTTCCCGAGCTACGCTTGATCGCCCCCGACTCGATGCCGTAGTGGAAATCAAAGGGGCAGGCGTGTTTTGTCTGCTGATCCCTTTGGCGCCGAAAGACAACAAGAGGCCCACTTCTTTACCTGATTTTCGCTGGATAAAGCGAACGTGGCCCCTTATTTCTTGCTACGGCACCCTATTCGAGCCTGGCCCCTTTAACCTCGCGGATCGCCGATCCGGCGCCTTCTGCACGAGATGCCGCTGGCGAGTCCGCCGCAGCGGGATCGATTCGTCGACCTGGCGCTGCGCCTTGGCATACACCTGATCTGAAGCCGGCGTCGGCTGGCGATCGCCTGTGGGCGGTTCGGCGGGACGACGGTTTGACGCTTTCCGTGCGAACACCAACGGAGAAGCCGGTCGAGCCCTACCCTGTCACTCTTTGTTGCAGTTCGTATTTGCGCACGGCGCGGCTGACGGTCATGTAGTGCACCGCGAAATGTCGGCCGATTTCCGCCATCGTATAGGCACCGGACTGGTAGGCCAGAGCCATGGCGAGATCTCGCTCGGGGTAGCGCATCGCGTACTCATCGAGCGGTAAAGCCACTGCGCGCCTATGAGCCTTCGAGACCTCGCGCAATTGCTCCGGAATACCTTTCTGGCAATGCCGTTCCACGAAAGCGCGATCGCCCAGCACCAACTGCTGGCAGGCTTCGAGAACGGGACTCGGCAAACCCCTGCCAGCCAGCAGAAACTCCACATAAGAGCGGCGAGCCTCGTCGCGCTCCGGAGCAAACTGCCGTAGCAGCCAGTCCACATCCAGCCATGGTGGCGGAGTTTCCCGGCCGACAACGAACGGAAAGCTGCTCCAGGGCCAATCATCAAGCGAAACGATCATCCCGGCGCGCAACGGATTCAGGACCACATAACGAGTCAGTTCCAGCAGGTAGACTTCCTTCTGCACCAGGATCGCCTTGTAGCGCCCCTGAAAGAGGTGCCCAACCAGGCCGTGGCGGCGGTTGAAACGCTGCGTGTAGAGGCCGTTCAAATGCCGCATCCCGAGCGACAAATTGCCATCCGGCGTCTCCAGCAGCAGGTGATAGTGATTGGTCATCTGACAGAAGGCGTGCACGACCCAGTTGAAGCGCGCGCAAACAACGCCCAGCACATCCAGCCAGTCGATGCGGTCCGCATCGTTTAGGAAAATCTCTTCCCTTCGATCCCCGCGCGACGTGACATGATAAACGGCCCCAGAGAATTCGAGCCTTAGCGGTCTAGCCATACGCCAAGCGTAGCATCTTTTCGTCTTGTGTTGTAATGTTAGACCTGACCGTTCGCAGTAACAGCAGCAAGTCTAGCGGGTTTAAGTCCCGTCTGGGGAGTTGTCCGTACGCCCCGGTAGCATGAGGAAGCGGCGCCGTGGCGACACGGGGTCGTGAGTTTCCAACAGCAAGAGAGCAGGCCGTAACGCAAGTGAACCTATGAGTAGCCTCGTAAATTATGTGGAGGAGCCGACCCTGTGGTCAGAAGGGGAAGGCCGTTGGATGGGCGCTGGAATAACGGAAGTGGCGTCAATCGACTCCCGGGGTAGCAGGGATGGCATGTTCTTGAAGACTTACTGCCCAGTGCTGGAGGCCCGTCTGCGGAGGTGGGGAGACCACCGACTGCTGCGTATAAGGCAACGAAAGCGCAGCGGCTGCAGGCGGGAGTCGGAGGGGTTCATAGTACCGTCTGAGTTCGTGGGACAACATAACCCCGGACGAGGGAAGGGACCCTACTTTGTTCGTGCAACCGAAGAGCGGAGGATCGAGGGATTGCCATGTCGCTAACCACCCCGGACACGATCAGGACGCTACAGAGGAAGCTGTATGCCAAGGCCAAGCAAGAACCAGCCTATCGCTTTTACGCGCTTTACGACAAGCTCTACCGGGAAGACATCCTCAGTCATGCCTGGCGGCTTGTCCGGTCGAACCGAGGCAGTCCCGGTATGGATGGGATCAGCTTCGAGGCCATCGAGAGCGGAATCGGGGTAGAGACGTTTCTGCGGGACCTGGCCCGTGATCTGAAAGACAAGACCTACCGCGCCCAGCCGGTAAGGCGCGTCATGATTCCCAAAGCGGATGGCAGTCAGCGCCCGCTTGGGATACCGACGCTCCGCGATCGGGTCGCACAAATGGCGGTGAAACTCATCATCGAACCGATCTTTGAAGCCGACTTCTGTGAGCACTCGTACGGATTCCGGCCCAGGAGGTCGGCCCACGATGCCGTGGATGACATCGCCCACACGTTATGGGCCGGCTACACTCAAGTCATAGACGCCGATCTATCAAAGTACTTCGATAGCATTCCGCATGCCAAGCTACTGGCCGTGGTGGCCGAGCGTGTTGTCGATGGGGGGATTCTGCACCTCATCAAGCAATGGCTCAAAGCCCCGGTCATCGGCGAAGACGACAACGGAGTGAAGAAGACCGTAGGTGGTGGAAAAGCCAATCGCAAAGGCACGCCGCAGGGCGGCGTGATCTCCCCGCTCTTGGCCAACTGCTACCTGCATATTCTCGACCGAATATGGCAACGGCAGCACCTGAAGGGCAAGCTATCCGCACATCTCGTGCGTTACGCGGACGACTTTGTCATCCTGTGCCGAAAAGAGGTAGAGGAACCGCTGAAAGTGGTGCGTCATGTCCTGGACCGTCTGGACCTCAGCCTCAACGAGACGAAGACCCACATCGTGGACGCCACCCAAGCAAGCTTCAACTTCCTGGGTTTCACGATTCAGATGAGTCGAGGGGCCAAGACTGGAAAACCGTACCCGAATGTCCGGCCAGCAGACAAATCGCTGAAGAAAATCAAGGCGAGGCTGACGGAACTCACGGGCCGGAAACTGACCCCCATCCCCTTGAGAGATATCGTGGGAAACGTCAACCGCAGCCTGCGAGGCTGGGCAAACTACTTCCACTATCGAAACTCAAGTCTGGCGATGAGCAAAGTCAGATACCACGCGGAAGACCGGTTGCGAACCCATTTGATGAAGCGTCATCAGGTGAAGGACCGAGGAACTGGTTTCCGCCGGTTTCCAAGTGCTCATCTCTACGGGCGCTACGGGCTATACAAAGTTCCTACGAAGGCGGGCTGGAACTCGGCGCATGCCGTGGCGTGAAGAGCATCGGAAAGCCGTGTGCGGGAAAATCGCATGCACGGTTTGATGAGGGAGGGCAGGCGAAAGCCTGTCCTCTACTCTACCCGGCCTTGTGACCCCGGCCTTGGTGACCCGCCCCCATATACCCACTGCGTGATTAGGCGTTGCAGCATCTGGTTTCCTTGACGGCTAACGTGAATTATGCATCTACGGACCACCGAAGAGCTTTCCGCCGAGCGCGAATGCGCCCGCAACGATCGCCGATAGAGCCACAAGGACGCTCCACAACTGGACTGGCTTTAGACCGCCGACTAGCTCGGCAACTGTGAGATCCGCGGGCATCTTTGAAGTGGAAGTCTTCTTGGGCGCCTCGATCATCTTCTTCTTCCAACTCGCCAACACACCGTTGAATTCGTTGGTACTTAGAGCGGCGGCTTCTGGCTTCACCCATTGCACGTACCAGTCATAACCACGCTCGAGTAGACCCTCGCTCTTGAGGCCTGCTTCGACAACAACCATCAATGGGAGACCGCGGGCGTAGGTCATGGCTGCCTCAACCTGATTCCACGGAGTGGGCAGCTTGACGTCGGCCAGAGCGATCTCCTTGGGGCCACCACGCTTCTCCGTCCCGGAAGCAAAGTATGAGCGTTCCAGGGCGATCACGATGGTGCCTGAGCACCGGTCCAGCAACTCGGTCACCGTCTTCAACGGGGCGTCGGCACTAAAGGCATTTCGGCCAACCGTGTGCGGGATGAGGCCCTCGCTCCGGAGTCGATCCTCCACAGCGCGGACGAACGCCTCCTGCTGTTCTGTCGCAGTACCGCCGACGCTGACGAAAACGTTGAGCTCATTCATCGGTCGATGCTCCACGGCTCAGATGCATAACGTTTGAGTTAAGTGGCGCCGTCAGGCGTCCGCTTGAACGAAGAGTTAGACGCGCGGCACAAGGATAGAGGCGATGGCCAACAGGAGACCAGCCCAAAAGGAAGTGTGTTCAATGTAAGCCCAGGTCGTTCCAGAGAAATGTATTGCTTTGGCGTTCCAGGGTCCGATCTGCGTTTCGAGGAAGTCCTTGCTGCTTCCTCCTGCAAATTGGGTAATGCTGCTGACGATGACACCACCTGCAAAGCCGGCGAGCAAGAAGCAGAGTACAGCCAAGCCGACCAAGTGGTGCTCGGTCTTGAGGAACTCGAAGGGCTGGCCTCTGTGGTCTACCACCTTCACGGAGGCAACTGTGATGTACGAAGCGGTGAGCGTTAGATACACACCAATGTGGAACTTCGTATAGTCATAGAGCATTTCCAGGCTCTTGGCACGGGCCGTCAGCGCAGCGCTGAACCGCGCCATTGCCTGCGCGTCGCGCTCCGCTTCTTCAGGTGATTTTTGGCTTTGGACGTCGGGCATGGTTGGTTCCTTGTATTGCGCGTCTAACGTGTAGCTTCAGGGACCGACGCCCAGCGAAGCGCCGCTGGGCGTCGGTCCCCTGCAAGCGCGGGTTAGGCGCTGAACCTTAAATCTTCTTGTTGATGACAAAAGTAAGTTGGTTTCCATCCGGCTTGTTCAGATTGAACCAGGACGTTGTTGGCGAAGGCGTAAGGACGATGGACTCTATGCTCGGGCATGCAGATGTGACCCGAACTGGCTTGAAGAAAAACTCTGACGTGGTAAGCATGTTGTCATTGACATAACTTAGCTTTAGCGTCGCCTGGCATTTTTGCTTCTCAATGGCGAGTGACGCGTATACGTCGGCACCTTCTTGTGGTTCGACGACAACCGAGAGGATTGGCCCGTGCGGGATCTTGCCTCGCCATAACCCAGCAAGGTTTTCAAAACCGACACACGTCTGCCATTGCGGTGCGCACGATCTGCTCCTCGAAGGTACTCTCGGCTGCGGCAAGGGACCCGGAGGTTCTGCTCTCGGTGAAGGAATCAGCTTGCTGTTCAAGTCCTTGAATATTGTGATTCGGCAATCCTGACTCATTCTGACGGCATGCAATAGATCCTTCTGCAGTACATTTTCATACTCAAAAGTCTGATACTTTGCTGCGCCTCCAATGCCTGCATCGGCCAGCTTCTTCAATAGCTTGCTTAGCTCCGCCTTGGCCTGGCCAGAAAGCTCGACAGTTGCGCTACTGCCTGTAAGTGGAATCTTCGCGCACATACGCTCAGCGAAATCCGCAATGGCGTCAAGGCCTTTCGTTTGCGCTTCGATACTTATCTGCGCATTGGCGAGCTGCGGGACTATTGCAGCTAGAAAGGCTGAGCCCCAACGCGTTAGGTGGAACACAATAGGTGATTTCATGATTACCCATACCAACTAATGTGGAAATAGATCTCTTTCGGCATGCGTTCGAGGTGCGCATGTATCGACGCGTAACGTTTGAAATCACCGGCGCTGCGCGGCTTCATTGCGCAGCGTCCGGTGGATTGATGGGTTAGCCGGCATCTGCGGTTGCGGTAATTGCTTCGGCGAGGTTCTTGCGTTTCTCGGGGTCGAGACACGACCTGCACCATTCATTGGCAAGCACTTCCCATACGCTGACCGAACTTTTCAGAATCTGGTCCCCTACCTTCGCATTCCACTTATGGTGGTCCGGCTCAAGCATCGCATCTTCTAACGCTGTAAGCAGTGTCCCAGCACCTATGCCGAAGCGCTGCGATAGGTTTGGCCAACCCTTCGCTTTCAGTTCGGCATAAACCATGCGCTCCGGTGCGAGCGTACCTGGCAACGATAAACAATTTGCGTCGACATGATCGCCATCGACTATGGCCGCCGAGCGATACGGTAGCTTTCCGGTCTTCCCTAAGGCACCAAGCATAGCCACAACATTAGCTGGGCCAACGGGATTAATTGCGACGCGGTGTAATAGCTTTCCCGTTTCTTCGGTAGAGGCAAGTATTTCGCGTAGTAGAACTTCAGCCTCGCGATCTTCAACGAAGAGATGAACTTCTGGGTGAACCTCATCGTCAAGGCGGCTCATTGCAAACTCAGCCGACACACCATACACAACGCTTAGCCCCTGCGGGCCTGGCAGAAGCAGTATTCGAGCTTCCTGCGGCAACTCCTGCAGGACGTATGGGCTATGCGTGGATAGCACAACCTGGATGCGGCGCTGACGGGCGAGCCATAGAAGAAACCGAACAAGCCGCCTTTGGGCTCTCGGATGCAGCGAAGCTTCAACTTCGTCGATGAGTAGTAGCGAGTTTTCAGGTATCCCTTGCAGCGTACGAAAAAGATCCAATGTTGCGTCTTCTCCCGCGCCTTGATGAAACTGTGACAGTTCGCCCCACTCACGCTCGAGAAGCCCTATCTGTCGGTTCTTATCCACGTCGGAGGTCGCGAACCGGGCCTTCTTGTAATTACGGCCTAGTACGTGCGATAACCTCTCCCGAAAGGCGTCATTGATTTCCGCGCTTTCAATCTCGGCCGCAGCCAAGCGAGCAATCTTGGCGTAGCCGACTGATGCGTCAAGAGGAAGCGTCCTAGCAATATCTAACAAGAAAACATCACGCTTCGGACCGTTCTCTGGAACTCGCCATCGTTGTGTTGGCTTCGTAGTCCGGAAGCTATCGACGTTTGGCCCGCGCCTTGGTGCGGGCTAACGTGAAGTGGACATCCTACTTGTCTTTTCTTATTGCCCGATCGGTGATTTCTTCAACCCGCGATTTCCAGCCGTCTTTCAATCCGGTCAATTCGCGCCTTGATCTGATCGATACTTGACTGTTGCCGGATGATTTCCTCGTAGTTGTGCGCGCTATCGCGTCGGCCAGCGGCAGTGCTCGCTTCCAGGCTGGTAAGCCGGGCGGCGACCTCCCGCAACTCGCTTTCGATGCGGTCCTGTCCACCCCGCAAGGCGCGCAAGTGCTCAAGAACCAGATTGTCAACGTTGTCGCTCATGGTCAAGCCTCCTTGCAAAGGATAGAAAATCCAACGGCACCCTCAAGAGTGTATGAGCCTCCATCAAGGGGTGTCAATCTCGAATTTCGCCCCAGTGGCCCTTTAAAAGTTATCCGAATCCCGCCCCACTCAGTGCCATGGGCCATCCGCCCAAAGCCGCGGGGTCACAAAGCCGCGGGGTCACGCACAAGCCGCGGGGTCATGTCTTGAAATCATGCATCCATGCCCAACCATTCGTTCCAGGCGAGCGGCCGCAAGAAGCCGCGGCCGTCGCCTGAGCGTTGACGTTGAACTAAAGCGCTGCGCGCTGGTGTAGGCACTCCACCGCCCTTGTCTTATTCGCAGTCGCTCCCCCAACGCCTCGTAATTTCCTTCACGCCAGAACGTCCGTCAACGCAACCCGGACCCCCGGCACCCACAGCGGTGCTACTTTTTCGGAGATCGTGGGCTTGTGCATTCGGCGGTATTGCCCGTCGATGGGTTCGCGATAGACCGCCAGTTTGAGGTTCGCTCCGTTCGTCAAGGACGATGGGGTTCTGCCCCCGCACCATATAACCGGCGGAAGGGCCGCTGCCGAGACACTCGGCAAATCGGTCGACGAGAAATGCCTGCCTGCTGCCTGTCGGCGTCAGCCACGGTAGCCACCGGCATGGCCGGTCTGGTGAACGCCAGGGGTGGCGCGGCATTGCCGTGCCAGGAAGCCGAACTACTCGATCTCGCGCCGCAGCCGCCATTCCTGGACCAGCGCATAGATCGCCGGAATCACCGCCAGCGTCAGCACGGTCGACGAAATCATCCCCCCGACCATCGGCGCGGCGATGCGGCTCATCACCTCGGAACCGGTGCCGGTGCCCCACAGGATCGGCAGCAGGCCGGCCATGATCGCGACGACGGTCATCATCTTCGGCCGCACCCGCTCGACGGCGCCTTCCATCACCGCTGCGTAGAGGTCGGCGACCCCCGGTTCCCGCCCGGCGGCGCGGCAGCTCTCCTTGACCGCTTGCCAGGCATGGTCGAGATAGATCAGCATCACCACGCCTGTCTCCGCCGCGACGCCGGCCAGCGCGATGAAGCCGACGGCAACCGCGACCGACAGGTGATAATCTAGCCCCCACATCAGCCAGACGCCGCCGACCAGCGCGAACGGCACCGACAGCAGGACGATCAGCGTTTCGGTCAGGCGCCTGAAGTTGAGGTAGAGCAACAGGAAGATCAGCAGCAGCGTCAGCGGGATGACGATCTTCATCTTCTCGATGGCGCGCTCCATGTACTCGAACTGGCCGCTCCAGGTAATGTAGGTGCCGGGCGGGAACTTGACCTGTTCCGCCACCGCTTTCTTGGCGTCGGCGACGTAACCGCCGATGTCGCGGTCGCGGATGTCGACGAAGATATACGCCGAGAGGAGGGCGTTCTCGGTGCGGATGGCCGGGGCGCCTTTCGTCACCTCGACGCGGGCTACCTGGCCGAGCGGCACCATGGCGCCGTCCATCGTCGGCACCAGCACGGCACGCGCGATCTGCTGCGGATCGGAACGCAGTTCGCGCGGGTAGCGAACGCTGACGCCGAAGCGTTCGCGCCCCTCGACGGTGGTGGTCACCATCTCGCCGCCGAGCGCCGTGCCGATGACCTCCTGCAGGTCGCCGATCGCCAGACCATAGCGCGCCAGTTGCTGCCGGTCGGGTTCGATGTTGAGGTAGAAGCCGCCGGTGATGCGCTCGGCAAAGGCGCTGGTCGTACCGGGCACGGCTTTGACGACCGTCTCGATGGCCTTGGCGAGCTTTTCCATCTCGTCGAGATCCTTGCCGAAGACCTTGATGCCGATCGGCGTGCGAATGCCGGTGGAGAGCATGTCGATGCGCGCCTTGATCGGCATCGTCCAGGCGTTGGCGACGCCGGGGAACTGCAGGGCCCGGTCGAGTTCGGCGATCAGCTGGTCGGTGGTCATGCCGGCGCGCCATTCGGATTCCGGCTTGAGGTTGATCACCGTCTCGAACATCTCGGTCGGCGCCGGGTCGGTTGCCGTGTTGGCGCGCCCGGCCTTGCCGAAGACCGACTCGACCTCGGGGAAGCTCTGGATGATCTTGTTCTGGGTCTGCAGCAGCTCGGCCGCCTTGGTGATCGACATTCCCGGCAGCGAAGTCGGCATGTAGAACAGCGTGCCTTCGTTGAGCGTCGGCATGAACTCGGAACCGAGCCTGGAAGCCGGGTAGATCGAAATGCCGAGGACCAGCAGCGCGGCCAGGATGGTCAGCTTCTTCCAGCGCATGACGCCGGCGATGATCGGCCGGTAGCCCCAGATCAGCGCGCGGTTCACCGGATTTCTCGCTTCCGGCAGGATGCGGCCGCGGATCAGCCCCAGCATCAGCACCGGCACCAGCGTCACCGACAGGATCGCCGCGCCGGCCATGGCAAAGGTCTTGGTGAAGGCGAGCGGCGAGAACAGCCGCCCCTCCTGGCCCTCCAGGCTGAAGACCGGCAGGAAGGAAACGGTGATGATCAGCAGCGAGAAGAACAGCGCCGGTCCCACTTCCTGGCACGCCAGCAGCATGGCGGCAGCGCGATCCTGTCGGGAATGCTGCGCTGGCAGCCGCTCCAGGTGCTTGTGGGCGTTCTCGATCATGACGATGGCGGCATCGATCATCGCCCCGATGGCGATGGCGATGCCGCCGAGGCTCATCAGATGGGAGTTCATGCCGAGCAGGCGCATGGCGATGAAGGCGATGAGCACGCCGACCGGCAGCATCAGGATCGCCACCAGCGCGCTGCGCACATGCAGCAGGAAAACGATGCAGACCAGCGCAACGATCAGCGATTCCTCGATCAGCGTTCTCTTGAGGGTGGCGATGGCGCGGTGGATGAGTTCGGAGCGGTCGTAGACGGTTTGTACCGTCACCCCTTCGGGCAGGCCGGAGCCGAGTTCGGCGATCCTGGTTTTCAGGTTGTGGATCACTTCGAGGGCATTCTGGCCGTAGCGCGCCATGGCGATGCCGGAGACCACCTCGCCTTCGCCATTGAGTTCGGTCAGGCCGCGCCGCTCGTCGGGCGCCAGTTCGACACGCGCGATGTCGCGGATCAGTACCGGCGTCCCCTGGTCGCTCTTGACCACCAGCGCTTCGAGGTCGCCGATGCCGCGCAGGTAGCCCTTGCCGCGCACCATGTACTCGGTTTCGGCCATTTCGACGACGCGGCCGCCGACGTCGCGGTTGGAATCGCGGATGACCTGCACGACCTTCCGCAGCGGCACACCGTAAGCGCGCAGCTTGACCGGATCGACCGTCACCTGGTAGGTCTGAACGAAACCGCCGATCGATGCGACTTCGGCGACGCCATGCGCCTTGCTGAGCTGGTAGCGCAGATACCAGTCCTGGATGCTGCGCAACTCGGCGAGGCTCCTGTCTTTGCCGAGCAGCGCGTACTGATAGACCCAGCCGACGCCGGTCGCGTCCGGGCCGATCTGCGGCGTCACCCCCCTGGGCATGCGGCTGGACGCGAAGTTGAGATATTCGAGCACGCGTGAGCGCGCCCAGTAGATGTCGGTACCGTCCTCGAAGATGAGGTACACGAAGGACGCGCCGAAGAACGAGAAGCCGCGCACGACCTTCGCTTTCGGCACCGACAGCATCGCCGTGGTCAGCGGATAGGTGACCTGGTCTTCGACCACCTGTGGCGCCTGGCCGGGGTATTCGGTGTATACGATGACCTGCACGTCCGAGAGGTCGGGCAGTGCGTCGAGCGGCGTCCTGAGGATGGCGACGATGCCGCCGACGATGACGAACAGGGTGGCCAGCAGGACCAGGAAACGGTTCCTGCTCGACCAGTCGATGAGTTTGGCCAGCATGGCGAAGGGCTCCGTGGGTTGCCGTCAGTGGCCGGCGTGCGCCGCGTGCGGATTGGCCTGCGCCGCGGTTCCGGTGCTGGCCTCGGGCCTGCTTGCCGAATCGACCTGGCCTTCCGCCCGGTGTCCCGTGCTTGCCGGGGCCGTCCTGGCGGTGGTTTCGCCGGCCGGGGGCTGCGCCTGGGCGAAACCGCCGACAGCCGCCTTGAGGTTGCTTTCGGCGTCGATCAGGAAGTTGGCGGCGACCACCACCTGCTCGCCAGCGCGCACCCCTTCGCGTACCTCGACCTGGTCATCGCTGCGGGCCCCGAGCTTCACTTCGCGCGGCTCGAAGCGACCCTCAGCGAGCTGCACCAGAACGATCTGGCGCGTGCCGCTGTCGATCACCGCCGAGACCGGCACGGTCAGCACCTGGCCCCTGGCGGCCATCGCCAGCTCGACCTGGGCGAACATGCCGGGTTTGAGCAGCATTCCCGGATTGCTCAGTTCGACGCGGACCGGAACGCTGCGGGTTTCCGCCTTGAGCGTCGGATAGATGTAGCGGATGGTCCCCTCGAAAACCTGCTCCGGGTAGGCGTTGACCTTGATCCTGGCCGGCGCACCGGCTTTTACCATCCCGATGTCCTGCTCGAAGACGTCGGCGATCACCCAGACCGTAGACAGATCGGCCACCTGATAGAGCGTTTCACCCGGCATGAAACGCATGCCCTGCACGGCCTTCTTCTCGGTCACGACGCCGGCAACCGGCGAGCGGAAGCTGAGCGTGCGCCGGGAGTCTCCGGAACTGGCCAGGGCCTTGAGCTGCTCGTCGGAGATGTCCCAGTTTTTCAGGCGCGTGAGGCTCGCCGCAGCCAGTTGCTGCATGCTGCTGCGGGCTTCGCTGCCGGCCGGGTGCAGCGATTCCGCCGCATGCGTGGCGAGCACGTATTCGCGTTGGGCAGAGACCAGTTCCGGGCTGTAGACTTCAAACAGCACCTGGCCCTTGCCGACCATCTGACCGGTCACATTGACCTGCAGGCGCTCGACGTAGCCCTCGAACTTGGGGGCGATCGCATACTGGCGGCGTTCGTCGGGCTCGATGCGACCGACCGCACGAACGATCCGGTCGAGCGAGCGCAGGCGGACGGTCTCGGTTCTGACGCCGAGCTTCTGAACCTTTTCGGTGCTGATCCTGAGCTGCTTCGCTGCGCCCGCCCCCTCGTCGGCTTCGTCCGCATAGACCGGAACGTAGTCCATTCCCATGGAGTCTTTCTTCGGTGTCGGCGAGGTGTCGGGCAGGCCCATGGGGTTGCGGTAATAGAGAACCCTGCGCTCTTTCGCCGCCGGCCCGCCGGCAGTGGCGGCAGTCTGGTGAGTTGCTTCCGGATGGCCGGGGGTATTCCGCTTGCCGGCCCAATAGCCCGCGGCGGCTGCCAGCGCGGCGACCGCCAAAGCTCCGGCTGCAATGCGCGCGCCCTGCTTCATAGATCTTCTCCCAGGAGACGTTCAATTTCCGCCAGGCGGGCCTGTCCTTCGGCCTGCGCCCTGATCTGGTCCTGTCTGGCCTGCCGAATCTGCCGCTGCGCATCGAGCAGCATCGCGAAATCGAGCTTGCCGTTCTCGTAGCCGGCGAGCGCGGCCCTGAAGGTCAGCTCGGCCTCGGGCAGCAGGTCATTGCTGGCCAGGGCTTCGCTGCGGCGCGCACCGTCGATGGCGGCCAGATTCTCCGCCAGATCGGCAAGCACCTGGTTGGTGCTCGCTTCCCGGCGCGCGCGCGCCGCCGACAGCATCGCCTCCGATTCGCGTTCCTGTGCGCGTCGCGAGGATTGCTGCAGCGGAATGTTCATTTCGACCATCACATCCCATTCCCGGATCGCACTCTGATACTGGATCGGCCCGGCGCTGATGGTGAAATCCGGGTAACGGTTTTTGTAGGTGAGTTCCCGGTTTTTTTCCGCTGCCTGGAGTTTGCCGGCTTCGGCCGCCAGCAGCGGGTTACGGAGGCGGACACGTTCTTCGAGTGTGGCGTAATCGAGCCGCGCCGGTGGCGGCAGCGGGCGCAGCTTTTCCGGTGCTGCCAGCGGTGCCGTTGCGGGCCGGGCGAGCAAGGCGTTCAGGCGCGTGCGCAGGTGGTGCTGCTCGGTTTCCAGGGCCACCAGTTCGCTGCGCAGCCTCGTCTGCTCGACCTGCGCACGAATGAGGTCCTGCAGGGTCGCCAGACCGTTTGTGTAGCGTGTCTGGAGGATTTTTTCGAGGCGCCGCATCAGGTCGAGGATTTCCTGCGTCAGGCGCTCATTGCGCTGGACGTAGTACCATTGGGCGTAGGTCGTCTTGATTCTGGCGGCGATTTCCGACCAGGTTCCGAAGGCGCGTCCTCTGGCACTCGCTGCTTCGAATTCCGCCACCTCGCGTTTCAGATCGCGTTTGCCGAACCAGGGAAGATCCTGCGACAGCAGGTACTTCGTGCTGCCGACACGGCTCGGGGAGAGCGTCGGGTTCTGCTCACCGGAGTGGGTGATGTCCCGCAATTCCATCCTGAACTTCGGGTCGGGCAGGGCGCCTGCCGGTGTCACCCGTTCCGCCGCCGCGTCCGCTTCCGCCTGCATGGCAGCGTATTCGGGATTGCGAACTTTGGCGAATTCGAGCAGGCTCTCGACCGTTCCGCCGATGGCGACCTCCTGCGACAGGGCAGGTGTTGCCAGACTCAGCATCAAGCAGCAGGCGAATGTCTTCGTGGGCTTGCCTCCTCGCATACCGCCTCCCAATGCTTGAATGGTTCCTGTCGATGATGCCGTGTCCATCGGATGATCACGATCGTCATTGCACCGGTCGCAGCTTGTCCCTCCAGTGGGCTCTTGGCAAATACCCCGCTTGCGAGGCGCGTGGCGCAGTATGGGGAAGCCTTCCCAACGGGACGCTGACGCGAAGATTACATTTCGGTAATGTCCGGCGAAAGTCTGATCATACGGCACAAAATGCGCCATTGGCAGGAATGGGCAATGGAGAACGGCGATGAAAATCCTGGTCGTGGAAGACGAACCGAAAACAGGGACTTACCTCAAACAGGGATTGCTCGAGGCGGGTTTCGTGGCTGATCTGGTGAGCAACGGGCTGGACGGCCTGCACTTCGCTTTGACCGAAGCCTACGACCTGGTGATTCTCGATGTCATGCTGCCGGGAATCGACGGCTGGCAAATCCTGCAGGGCATCCGCAGGGCGGGCAAGGACATGCCGGTCCTATTCCTGAGCGCCCGCGACGCGGTGGATGATCGGGTCAAGGGACTGGAACTTGGCGCAGACGACTATCTGGTCAAGCCGTTTGCCTTTTCCGAGCTGCTCGCCCGCGTCCGCACGCTGTTGCGCCGAGGCAGCAAGGTCCGGGAATCCGGGTTCTTGCGCGCGGCGGATCTGGAACTCGATCTGCGGCGACGACGCGTCACCCGATCGGGCCGGCGAATCGATCTGACCGCCAAGGAGTTTGCCTTGCTGGAATTGCTTCTGCGGCGGCAGGGCGAAGTCTTGCCCCGTTCGCTGATCGCCTCGCAAGTCTGGGACATGAACTTCGACAGCGACACCAATGTGATCGAGGTGGCGATCAAGCGCCTGCGGCTCAAGGTGGACGAGGGATTCGATGACAAACTGATCCGCACGGTGCGCGGCATGGGCTACGTACTGGAGAGCGGCGAGTGAAGCCAGTCCGGCGGCAATCGATCAGCTTTCGGCTGACCCTGCTGTTCGCGTCGGCGTCCACCCTGGTCTTGCTGCTACTCGGCGTTCTCATCACCAACTCGGTCGAACGACATTTCGAAGAACTGGACATGGAGATACTGACCGGGAAGTTGCAACTGGCTCGGCACGCCCTCGAGAAAGTTCGCTCCACGGCCGATCTCGAAGTCATGCCGCAGCACCTCGAGGATTCCCTGGTCGGCCACCCTGGGCTCGCCATGGTGGTCGTCGCGCCAGACGGCCAAACGCTGTTCGCCATGGCTGGCGCCGAGTTCCCGGGTACTCTTCTGGAGCGGGGCGTCGAGCCCGCTTCCCGGCATCCGGTTCATTGGAAGACTCGCGACCAGCAGTCTTTTCGCGGCATCTCCGGTCTTGCCCGGACGAGCATCGAGGGCGCGCCGCCGGCACTCGTGGCCGTGGCGACAGAGATCTCGCACCATGAGCACTTCATGAGCGACTTCAGGACCACCCTGTGGTCGTTCATGGTGCTGGCCGCCTTGTCGATCGGGCTCCTCGGCTGGGTCGCGGTGCGCAGAGGGCTGGCGCCCTTGCAGGCGATCAAGCGCGAGGCGGCGGCGATCACCGCGCAGCGGCTGAATGCCCGCTTGCCGGTCGATTCCGTTCCGGTCGAACTGGTTGCACTGGCCCAGACATTGAACGAAATGCTGGCACGCCTGGAGGAGTCCTTCCGGCGCCTCTCGGATTTTTCTTCCTACCTGGCGCACGAACTGCGGACACCGGTCAGCAATCTGTTGACCCAGACCCAGGTCATGCTTTCCAGAACCCGGACCCCCGAACAATACCAGGAGGTTCTGGCTTCTAATGCCGAGGAACTCGAACGCCTGTCGCGAATGATTTCGGACATGCTCTTTCTGGCCAAGGCCGAAAACCAGCTGATCATTCCGCACCGGGAACGCGTCGATCTGCGCGCGGAAGTGAACGGGCTGTTCGAATTCTACGAGGCGTTCGCCGAGGAGAAGAAGGTTTCCCTATCCTGCTCGGGCAGCGCCGTCGTTTCTGGCGATCGGCTGATGTTGCGCCGGGCCATCAACAATCTTCTCTCGAACGCGATGCGGCATACGCCGACCGGAGGAGGGATGGCCGTGCGTCTGGAGCAAACTGGCGAAAACTGGGTACGGCTGTCTGTCGAGAATACCGGCGAGACGATTGCTGCCGAGCACTTGCCGCGACTGTTCGAACCTTTCTACCGTGCGGATTCCTCCCGGCAACGCTTCAGCGACGGCGCCGGGCTGGGCCTGGCGATTACCCGTTCCATCCTGCGTGCCCACGGGGGCAGTGTCGACACACGCTCCAGCAGCGGCGTGACGGTGTTTCAGCTGAACATCCCCGCTTGAACATCATTCGAAGACTTGACGCAAAGGTTGCCTGGATGCCATTGAATTTCGCTATGGATCCGATTGCCAGAATTTCGTTGATTGAGGGAGGCCCAAACTGTAGTCTGGTGATGGTAGTTTTACCAACAGCCCAAGGAGAGAAGCATGTCCAACGAAGCAAAGTGCCCGTTCTCGGGCGCAGCCCACAAACACACCGTGGCCGGGGCGCCAACGAACGCCGACTGGTGGCCCAAGCAGTTGAACCTGAAGATCCTGCACCAGCATTCCGCCAAGTCCGACCCCATGGGCGAGGTGTTCAACTACGCCAAGGAGTTCAAGAGCCTTGACCTGGATGCCGTGATCCAGGATCTCCATACCCTGATGACCGATTCGCAGGATTGGTGGCCTGCGGACTATGGCCATTACGGACCCCTCTTCATCCGCATGGCCTGGCATTCCGCGGGCACGTACCGGATTGCTGATGGTCGCGGTGGCGCCGGCGCCGGCGCACAGCGATTTGCGCCCATCAACAGTTGGCCGGACAACTGCAACCTCGACAAGGCGCGCCGCCTGCTGTGGCCGATCAAGCAGAAATACGGCCGCAAAATCTCCTGGGCAGACCTGATGATCCTGGCCGGCAACGTCGCGCTGGAGTCGATGGGCTTCAAGACCTTTGGATTCGCCGGTGGCCGCGCGGACATTTGGGAACCGCAGGAAGACATCTACTGGGGGCCGGAAGGCAAGTGGCTGGCGGACGAGCGCTACAGCGGCGACCGTGAACTCGACAATCCGCTCGGCGCCGTGCAGATGGGTCTGATCTATGTGAATCCGGAAGGCCCGAATGGAAATCCGGACCCGATCGCATCGGCGCGGGACATTCGCGAAACCTTCGCCCGCATGGCCATGAACGACGAGGAGACCGTGGCGCTCGTCGCCGGCGGCCACACCTTCGGCAAGTGCCACGGCGCCGGCGATCCGAGCCACGTCGGTCCCGAGCCCGAGGGTGCCCCCATCGAGGAGCAGGGCCTCGGCTGGAAGAACAGCTTTGGCAGCGGCCAGGGTGTCCACACCATCACCAGCGGCCTGGAAGGTGCCTGGACCAACAACCCCATCCAGTGGGACAACGGCTACTTCGAGAACCTGTTCGGCTATGAGTGGGCGCTGACGAAGAGCCCCGCCGGTGCCCAGCAGTGGACGCCGAAGGAGGCTGCCGCGCAGGGTACCGTGCCCGACGCCCATGACCCGAGCAGGCGCCACGCACCGATGATGTCCACGGCCGATATGGCCCTGCGCATGGACCCGGCCTATGAGAAAATCGCACGGCACTTCAAGGACAACCCGCAGGCCCTGGCCGACGCGTTTGCCCGCGCCTGGTTCAAGCTGACGCACCGCGACATGGGCCCGTTCGCCCGTTACCTGGGCCCGCTCGTGCCGCAGGAGGCGCTGATCTGGCAGGATCCGATCCCTGCGCTTGATCATGCCCTGATTGATGAGCAGGACATCGCTGCCCTGAAGGCCAGGGTTCTCGCGTCCGGTCTTTCGATTTCCCAGCTGGTCACCACTGCCTGGGCTTCGGCAGCCACCTTCCGCGGCAGCGACAAGCGCGGTGGCGCCAATGGGGCGCGTATCCGCCTCGCGCCGCAGAAGGATTGGGAAGTCAACCAGCCAGCCGAACTGGCGAAAGTACTGACAAAGCTGGAAGCAATTCAGCAGGAGTTCAACGCCTTGCAGTCCGGCAGCAAGAAAATCTCGCTGGCCGACCTGATCGTTCTGGGCGGCTGCGCAGCCGTCGAGGCGGCTGCCAGGAAGGCCGGCCATGACGTACAGGTTCCCTTCTCGCCAGGACGCATGGACGCGTCGCAGGCACAGACCGATGTGGACTCCTTCGCCGTGCTGGAGCCGATGGCAGACGGTTTCCGCAACTACTGTCGTCAGGGGCTTGAGGCATCACAGGCCGAACTGCTGGTGGACAAGGCGCAATTGCTGACGCTGACCGCCCCCGAGATGACCGTGCTGATCGGTGGCATGCGCGTTCTCAATGCGAATGTCGGGCAGGCCAGGCATGGCGTGTTCACCAAGCGTCCGGAGACACTGACCAATGACTTCTTCGTGAACCTGCTCGACATGAACACGCAGTGGCAGAAGTCCGGCACCTCTGAAGGCGTACTGAATGGGCAGGACCGGACGACAGGTGATCTCAAGTGGACAGGCAGCGTCGTCGATCTCGTCTTCGGCTCGAACTCCCAGCTCCGCGCCCTCGCGGAAGTCTATGCGTGCAGTGACGCGCAGACGGCATTCGTGCATGCTTTCGTGGCGGCCTGGAACAAGGTGATGAACCTGGATCGCTTCGACCTGAAGTGATCTGGAAGACAGATCCTGAAAATCCTCGACAGCGCAGCCTCGACCTGGTTTCAGGTGGTCCCGAAGCAGGCAGGGGCTACGCGAATCTTGCGTGGCCAAGAGGTACGGCTGGGAGATTGCGGCGGAACGCCCCGCCGGGGCTTGCGCCCTACCGCATTACGCCGTTCCGCAACATCTCTTGTATTTCATGCCACTGCCACAAGGGCAGGGCTCATTGCGACCGATTCTGGCCTGCTCGTGGCGAAAGGTTCTGACACTGCGCTGCGCGACCCAGAAACGATAGATGTTGGTCACCGCCTGCGGCAGCTTTTCTTCACATTCGTTTCGCATATGATCGAGATCCCTGCCCGACAGCCATTCCTCGCCGGCCGCAGCGGCGGCCGCAGCGGCGTCGCCTGTGAGCATGAACAGCGGGAAGAGTTGCTCGTCAAGGTAGGCGATCTCATCGCTGTCTTCCTTGTCGTCGTTTGCACCAAGCGCTTCGAACCAGCCTGCAGGCGCCGAATCGATGCCGTGCAGATAGGCCTGGCACCAGGGTACGTAGTCGCTGGGAGAATTTTCGTCTTCGTCCTGGGCATACAGCAGCAGCATGGGTGGTTCGCCACTGGCCAGTTCGGCCTGCAACTGGGTGGCGAGCAGGCGCAGCAAGTCGGCAGCTTCGCCTCCGGCGGCGCTGGCGATCGCCTCCGCATTGCCCAGCGCTTCGCTCAGCCACAGCGCCTCGGGGGTCGCCTGGGGGCCCGATAGCGCCGCGCAGAGATAGCCCTGTACCTCGTCGAGGCGCATCGACTGGGCGAGCGCAGGCTCTTCGAGCAGTTGCTCGAGGCGCAGGAGTTGCTGGTCGGTGAGTGCTGTCTGGATGGTCATGATCTCAGCCACGGGTGTTGGATTGGCTGGAGAAGTCGGCGAGTTGCACCGTCGGCGCTGGCGTCCAGCCCGCCTGACGGCGATCGGCGACCACCGTGGTAAACACGCCGCCGCGCACGTAGAAGCGTGCCGTCAGTCGCATGTAGCGCGGTTGCGTGGCGTTTGCCAGGTCGTCCAGGATGCGGTTGGTGACATCCTCGTGAAAGCAGCCGGTGTTGCGGAAAGACCAGATGTAGAGTTTCAGGCTCTTGAGTTCGACACAGGTCTGGTCCGGAATGTAATCGAGAAGCAGGGTCGCGAAATCTGGCTGGCCGGTTTTCGGGCACAGGCAGGTGAATTCGGGGATTTCCATATGAATATGGAAATCCCGCTGCGGCGCCGGATTGGGGAAGGTTTCGAGGGTGTTGGCGGAGACTGGGTTCATTGTCTTTCCGAGTGGTATCCAGCGAGAAACGAATCGGGCAGGCAGGATGCTATTATAAGCGTTTATAATGGCATTCCGCAGGAATATTCGCGGGTCGTCCACCTCCCGGGTGCGGGGTGACACTCGCTGGGAACCATGCTTTTTCCGATCTCTTCTGGCGCGGCGGCTGCCGCGGCCGCGTTCTGGTTCATGCGCCTGACCAAACTGAAACTTGCCGGCTTCAAATCCTTCGTCGATCCGACGACCATTGCGCTGCCCGGTCAACTCGTCGGCGTGGTCGGCCCGAATGGTTGTGGCAAGTCCAATGTGATGGATTCGGTACGCTGGGTGCTCGGCGAATCGAAAGCTTCGGAGCTACGTGGCGAGTCGATGCAGGACGTGATTTTCAACGGTTCGGGGAGCCGCAAGCCGGTGTCGCGAGCGGCGGTCGAACTGGTCTTCGACAACTCGCTCGGCCGTCTCTCCGGGCAGTGGTCACAGTATGCGGAGCTGTCGGTCAAGCGGCTGCTGACGCGTAATGGCCAGTCCGAGTACTACATCAACAATCTGCATGTCCGTCGCAAGGATGTCACCGACCTCTTTCTCGGCACCGGCCTGGGACCGCGTGCCTACGCGATCATCGGCCAGGGTACCATCTCGCGAATCATCGAGGCCAAGCCGGACGAGCTGCGGGTATTTCTCGAAGAGGCTGCCGGCGTGACCCGCTACAAGGAAAGGCGCAGGGAAACCGAGAACCGGCTGGCCGACACGCGCGAGAACCTGGCGCGGGTCGAAGACATTCGTCTTGAGCTCGCTTCGCAGATGGAGCGGCTCGAAGGTCAGGCCAGCGTTGCTCGCCAGTATCGCGAGTACAACGACGATCTGACGCGCAAGCAGCAATTGCTGTGGCTGCTGCGACGCAATGAAGCGCAGCTCGAGCGCGAGCGACTGGCGCGTGAAATCGATTTGGCGAGTATCGATCTCGAAGCCAGAAACGCTGCCCTGCGTGATCTGGAAGCGCGTCTCGAGGAGGCGCGGGAAGCCCATTTTGCTGCCAGCGACGGCGTGCATGCGGCGCAGAGTGAACTTTTTGCCGCCAATGCGGAAGTCGCAGGTCTCGAAACCGAGATCCGTCACCGCCGCGAATCACGGCGCGAGTATGAAACACGGCTGGCGCAGCTGACCGAAGACCGGGCGCATTGGCAGGCACAGGCCGGCAAGCTGACGAACGAAGAGGAACGCTGGCAGGATTTGCTGGCGCTTGCCGACGAACGTGTCGAACACGGCCAATTTCGCCTGGATGCGTGCCAGGAGCGCTTGCCGCTGGCCGAGGAAAGGCACGCTGCTGCGCTGGCGGCGGTCAATCGCCAGCGTGCCGAGATGACCCAGGCCGAACAGCGCCTGCACGTCGAACAGGCGAATCGTGGGCATGCGCTGCGTTCGCTGCAGAGGGTCACCGGCCGCCGCGAACGTCTGGCAGTCGAACGCGCGGCGCTGCTGGTTCCCGAGACTGTCGATCTTGCCGCCAAGCAGGAGGAGCTTACCGACTTGCGCGAGCGTATTGCCGAGGCACTGCAGATTCAGCAGGGACAACAGGATGAATTGCCGAGTCTCGAGCAGCAGCGGCGTACGATTCTGGCTGAGGTGCAGCACGCGCAGAGGGAACGTGCCGAGGCGCAAGCCCGCCGGATGGCACTGCAGCAACTGCAGCAACGGCTGCAGGCCAACGGCAAGCTCGACGACTGGCTGCGCCGGCATGGCTTGCAGCACGGCGAACCGCTGTGGAAAGCACTGCAGGTCGAAGCCGGCTGGGAGGATGCCGTCGAAGCCGTCCTGCGCGAACGCCTGGCCGCCTTGCCCGCCGCTGCCGCCGATGCGGCGTGGAGCAAGGATCGGCCGGGAGGCAAATTGACCTTGCTGCTGCCGCTGGACGGAGTAAGACCGCCGGCGCTGCCTGCCGACGAACTGTTGCTGGCGCGAATTCGTTGCGCCGATGCGGCATTGACGGCGATTCTTGCCGACTGGCTTGGCGAGGTGCACAGCGCTCCCGATCTGGCGGCTGCACTGGCGTGCCGCAACGGCCTGGCGGCGAGCGCCTGTTGCGTCACCCCCGGCGGCGACATCGTCAGCCGGCAGAGTGTGACGCTGTTTGCGCCGGACAACGATGGGCATGGCCTGCTCGAACGCCAGCGCGAGATCGACGCACTGGCGACGGTGATTGCCGAGCGTGAGGAAAACGTCGTGCAGGCGCAGGCGGGCCTTGGCGAAATCGAGGGGCGCCTCGCCGACGTGCAGCACAGCCTGCACGAATCTCGCCAGCAAGTGACTGCTCTGCAGAGCCGGGCACACGCGCTGCAGGTCAGCACACTGAAGCTTGCGCAGGCCAGCGAACGATTCCATGAGCGGCAGGCGCAGATCGACGCCAGCCTGGCCGAAATGGCCGCCGAGGAAGAGAGCGAGAGCGAACGCCTGAACATCGCCGACGCAGCCATCGATCGGCAGCGCCAGCAGATGCAGGAACTGCAGACGCTGATCGATGCGGCGCAGGGGCGGTTCGAACAGACCGAGCAGGCGTTGCAGGACCAGCGCGAGCAGCTCAAGGGAACGGAACGGGAGCTGCGTGAAGCCGAGTTCTCGCAACGCGAGTGCCGCAACAAGCTGCAGGAGCTGGCCGGCAACCGGGAGCTGGCGCGCCAGCAGATCGAGCGGATCGACACCGATCTGGCGCGCTGCGCGGAAAATGCCAGCGCCCTGCAGGCAGAAGAGCTGGAGCCCCGCCTGCAGGTCGCACTGGATCATCGCGTCGCTCGCGAGCACGCGCTGGCGAACGCCCGCGATGCCCTCGAAGCCGCGGCAAATGGCCTGCGCGCACTCGACGAGGAGCGCCTGAAGGTCGAGCAGAGCCTCGACCCGCTGCGCAACCGGATCGGCGAATTGAAACTCAAGGAACAGGCGGCCAGCCTCAATTTCGAGCAGTTCGCGGCACAACTGGCCGCTGCCAGCGCCGACGAATCCTCGCTGCTGCCCGAACTCGCGGCAGCACGTCCGGCGGCCCTGCAGAGTGCGCTGGCCGCGTTACAGCGCTCGATCGATGCGCTGGGCGCAGTCAACCTGGCCGCACTCGACGAACTCGAAGCGGCCCGCGAACGCAAGGGCTATCTCGATGACCAGTCGGACGATCTGACGCAGGCCATGGGGACACTGGAAAATGCGATTCGCCGCATCGACCGGGAAACGCGGGATTTGCTGCAGAGCACCTATGACTCGGTCAACCGCAGCTTCGGCGAGATGTTCCCGATACTCTTTGGCGGTGGCGAGGCGCGCCTGCTCATGACCGGCGAGGAGATTCTCGACTCCGGCCTGCAGGTCTTGGCGCAGCCACCCGGCAAAAAGAATTCGACCATTCATCTCCTTTCTGGCGGCGAAAAGGCATTAACGGCGATTGCGCTGGTATTCTCGATGTTTCAGCTCAATCCCGCGCCTTTCTGCCTGCTTGACGAGGTCGATGCGCCGCTGGACGATACCAACACCGAACGTTTCTGCTCGATGGTGCGACGCATGTCCACACACACGCAGTTTCTGTTCATCAGCCACAACAAGATCACGATGGAGATGGCGCAACAGCTCGTCGGGGTGACCATGCAGGAATCCGGCGTCTCGCGCATCGTTGAAGTCGATATGGAAGAAGCGCTGCGCATGCGCGAGCAACTCGTTTAGGAATGAATATGACCGACTTGCAGATGGGTTTGATCGCCCTTGGTGTCGCCGCAGTCCTTGGCGTCCTGGCCTACAACAAATGGCAGGAGCACAAGCACCGCAAACTCGCCGAGGCCTTGTTGAGCGCTCGCCAGGCAGATGTTCTGCTCGACGAGTCGGCGGCGCTGGTCGACGATGCCGCCGGCGTGGCCGAGCGCCCGGGTCTGGAGCGGGTCGAACCGCTGCTGCACCCGCAAGGCGGGTCGAAAGCGGGGCCCGCGATGAGGCCGGCGGCGGCCGATGATGCCGAGGCACTGCCGGCCGGCGAGCGAACTGCGCGACCGACACGTGCAGATGAGGAGAGGCCCGCGGTCAAGGCGGGCACGGTGCCCTTGTACCTGTTGTCGCCAGCGATCGATTACATCGCTGCAATCGAGGTCTCCGAACCGGCCGCGGCCTACCAGATCCGTGAAGCGCAGCGTGCTGCTCTGGCGCGGCTGGGAAAACCCTTGCACTGGATCGGTTTCAACGAACAGGAACACGCGTGGGAAGCGATTCTCGAAGACACCGACAGCGCTTACCAGCACATCCGTATCGGGTTGCAGCTGGTCGATCGCCAGGGTCCGGTGCGCGACGGTGACCTGTCGATTTTTCACCTCGCCATGCAGGATCTGGCGACCGAATTGATGGGCTTTGCCGAGCTGCCGCTGCGCGAACCGGCCTTGCAGGCGGCGGCGCAGCTCGACGAGTTCTGTGCCGGCGTTGACATCCAGATCGGCGTCAATGTGATCAGCCAGGGGCAGGTTTTTCCGGGAACGAAGTTACGTGCGCTCGCCGAATCGGCGGGAATGACCATCGACCCGGAAGGCCGTTTTGCTCGTTTTGATGACGAAGGAAAACTGTTGTTCGTGCTCATCAACCAGGAGACGCAAGGCTTTTCGGCCGAATCGATGCGCACCATGACGACGCATGGCGTGACCTTCCTGCTCGATGTGCCGCGGGTGGCGAACGGCGATCGCGTCTTGATCCAGATGGTCGAACTGGCACGGCGCTTTGCCGACTCCCTGCACGGTGCGCTGGTTGACGATAACCGGCGGCCGCTGTCGGAGGGTGGCATCGAGCCGATCCGCCGGCAGGTGGTGCAGTACCAGACGGCGATGGCGACACGCCAGTTGCCGGCTGGCGGTGCCCTGGCGTTGCGCCTGTTTTCCTGACTTGGAAGCACCGTACATGCCTGCCCACGAGCGCGTTCTGGCCTTGCGGGTCGAGATCGAGGAGCACAACCACCGCTACTATGTGCTCGATGCACCATTGCTCAGCGATGCCGAGTACGACCGGCTGTTCCGCGAGTTACAGGCGCTGGAGGCCGAACACCCTGAACTGCTGAGCCCCGATTCGCCGACGCAAAGGGTCGGCGCGGCGCCGCTGCCCGAGTTTGCTGCGCTGGTGCATGCGACGCCGATGTTGTCGCTCAACAATGCCTTTGCCGACGAAGAGGTCGCCGCTTTTGACCGCCGTGTACACGAATGGCTGGCAGCCAACGGCGACCTCGATTACTCGGCCGAACCCAAGTTCGACGGCCTTGCCGTCAGCCTGACCTACCAGGACGGCATCCTGCTGCACGGCGCGACGCGTGGCGACGGCACCACCGGCGAGGACGTGACTGCCAATCTGCGTACCTTGCGCAGCATTCCGCTGCACCTGCAGGGCAGCGGCTGGCCGGCGTTGCTCGAGGTGCGTGGCGAGGTGCTGCTGTGGCGCAGCGACTTCGAACGGCTGAATTCGCGGCAGCGTGAAAAAGGGGAGAAGGAGTTCGTCAACCCGCGCAATGCCGCGGCTGGCAGCCTGCGCCAGCTCGATCCGCGCATCACGGCGACGCGGCCGCTGCGCTTTGTTGCCTATGGCATCGGCCTGGCCGAAGGGGCCGGCTTGCCGGCAACGCACTCGGAATTGCTCGACCGGCTTGCCGACTGGGGTTTTCCGGTCGCTGCAACGCGGCGCCGGGTCAGCGGCCTTGCCGGCCTGCTCGGCTACTATGCCGAGATCGGCAGGCAGCGCGCGTCACTGCCTTACGATATCGATGGCGTGGTCTACAAACTCGATGATCTGGCCGCGCAGGAACGCCTCGGTTTCGTATCGCGAGCGCCGCGTTTTGCGATTGCGCACAAATTTCCGGCCGAGGAAGTGCTCACCGAACTGCTCGACATCTCGGTTCAGGTCGGCCGTACTGGCGCACTGACGCCGGTGGCGCGGCTGGCGCCGGTTTTCGTCGGTGGCGTGACGGTGACCAACGCCACCCTGCACAACGAGGACGAGGTACGACGCAAGGACATTCGCATCGGCGATACCGTCGTCGTTCGTCGTGCAGGCGATGTGATTCCCGAAATCGTTCGCGTGCAGCGGGACAAGCGACCTGCCGGGGCGCCCGAATTCAGCATGCCGACGAGCTGTCCGGTATGCGCTTCGAAGGTCGTCCGTAATGCAGAGGAGGCGGTAGCGCGCTGCAGCGGCGGCCTCTACTGCCCGGCGCAGCGCAAGCAGGCACTGCTGCACTTTGCTTCGCGGCGGGCGATGGATATCGAAGGGCTGGGTGACAAACTCGTCGAACAGCTCGTGGACAGCGCCATCGTGCGCACCCCGGCCGACCTCTACCGGCTGGGATTGCTGGCGCTGGCCAATCTCGAACGGATGGCCGACAAGTCGGCGAGCAATCTGCTGGCGGCGATCGAGCAGAGCAAGCAGACGACACTGCCGCGCTTCATCTACGCGCTGGGAATCCGCAATGTCGGCGAGGCCACAGCGCGGGATCTGGCGCGCCATTTCGGCAATCTCGATCGTCTGCTCGCTGCTGATGAAGCAGATCTGCTGCAGGTGCCCGACGTCGGTCCGATTGTCGCGCAATGCATCCGCCAGTTCTGCAGCGAGCCGCACAACCTCGAAGTCATCGAGCAGTTGCGCGCTGCCGGAGTCGTCTGGCCTGACGGCGAGGTGCTGGCGCCGGCCGGCTGCGCCAGCGCCGGCAAGGTGTTCGTGCTGACCGGAACCTTGCCCACACTGACGCGCGATGCTGCCAGACAGATGATCGAAGCAGCGGGCGGCAAGGTCAGCAACTCGGTGTCGAAGAAGACCGATTTCGTCGTCGCCGGCGGCGAAGCAGGCAGCAAGCTCGAAAAAGCCCGCACCCTGGGGGTCACGGTCATCGACGAAGAACAGTTGCTGGCGCTGTTGAATCTGGTGCAAACGACTCAATGAACCCGTTTGTGGTGTTGATTGCGTGCTGGCCCGGCAGCAGCGCCGCTTCACTTCCTGTGATCAATAGGGAGCAACCATGATCGACCCTCGCCAGGCGATGGCCATTCTGGCCTCGGCCGATCTCATCCACTCGGCCGATACCATCGATGTTGCGGTTCGCCGCGTCGCGCGCGAGATCAGCGAACGGCTGCGTGACCACAACCCGGTATTGCTGTGTGTGCTCAAGGGCGGCGTTCCTTTTGCCGGCCATTTACTGACGCAACTGACCTTCCCGCTGGATTTCGACTACCTGCATGTCAGCCGTTACGGCCAGGCAAAGAGCGGTGGCGAGTTGTCCTGGCGTGTCGAGCCGGAGATCGAGCTGAGCGGCAGAACCGTCCTGGTGCTCGACGACATCCTCGATGAAGGACTGACGCTGGCCGCGATTCGGGATCGCCTGCTGGCACGGGGTGCAGCTGCCTGCTACACGGCCGTGGCTGCTGACAAGCGGATTGGCAGGAAGAAACCGATTCAGGCCGATTTCGTCGCGCTGAGTGTTCCTGACCGCTTCCTTTTCGGTTATGGCATGGACGTTCGCGGCGCCTGGCGCAACCTGCCAGCGATCTACGCCACGCGGGGGGATTGAGATGCTGGCGATCATCGGTGGCAGCGGGCTGACCCGCTTCGTCAGGATGGAGGTAGCGGAGCGCCGGCAGGTGGCGACGCCTTATGGCGATCCCTCGGCGGCGCTGACCTTTGGCCATCTCTGTGGCCGGCCGCTGGTCTTTCTGGCGCGTCACGGCGACGAACATACGATTCCACCGCATCAGGTAAACTATCGAGCGAATCTCTGGGCTCTGCGCATGTGTGCGCCAGTTGGGATCGTCGCGGTGGCGGCGGTCGGCAGCATTCGTTCCGACCTCAGGCCAGGCGATCTGGTGATCCCGCACCAGATCATCGATTACACCTGGGCTCGCCACTCGACCTTCCACGAAGGGCCGCACAGTGCAGTCACGCACGTCGACTTCACCGAGCCCTATGATTTTGTTCTGCGCAGGCAAATTGGCGCCGCGGCCGCAGCGCTCGAGATCAGGGTCAGTGACGAGGCGGTCTATGCAGCAACGCAGGGGCCGCGCCTGGAAACGGCCGCCGAGATCAACCGGCTCGAACGTGATGGCGCCGATGTGGTCGGCATGACCGGCATGCCGGAAGCGGTGCTGGCACGCGAACTGGCAATTCCCTATGCGGCGATCAACGTGGTCGCCAACTACGCCGCGGGACGCGGCGACAGCCGCGAGGCAATCTGCATGGACGCCATTCACACCGTCCTGGAAGGGGCGATGCAGCAGGTACATGCGATTATCGAGAAGATGCTGACGAGCGATGATTAGATCCGTTCTCAGAATGGGCGACCCGCGCCTGTGGCAGAAGGCCAGACTGGTAGAGCAGTTCAACACGCCGCAACTGCACGCGCTGATCATTGACCTCCAGGAAACCATGCGCCACCTCGATGGCGCCGGTCTGGCCGCGCCGCAGATCGGTGTCGGTCTACGGGTGGTGATCTTCGGTGTCGATGGCAATCCGCGCTACCCGGATGCCGAGCAGGTGCCGAGGACAGTGTTGATCAATCCGGTGCTGACGCCGCTTGCGCCGACGATCGAAGAGGGCTGGGAAGGCTGCCTCTCGGTTCCCGGTCTGCGCGGCTGGGTGCCGCGCTGGAGCCAGCTACGTTATACCGGTTTCGACGCTTTCGGTCGGGCGATCGACCGCAGCGTCACTGGTTTCCATGCGCGCGTGGTGCAACACGAATGCGACCACCTCGACGGCATTCTCTATCCGATGCGGATCAGGGACTTCAGCCGCTTCGGTTTCGTCGAAGAGCTTTTTCCTGGTGGTGGCGGCGGTGCGCTCGAATAGCCAGGCTTGACCTGAGCAGCGCGGAATGCATTTTTGCGGAGGACACGAACCGTGGCAGAGCCATACCGGATTCTCTTTGTCTGCATGGGCAATATCTGTCGTTCACCGATCGCGGAAGCGGTGACGCGAACGATGGCGCAGCAGCAGGGCCTGGCGGCGATGCTGTTGCTCGACTCGGCAGGTACGCACGGTCATTACCACGCTGGCGAAGCGCCGGATGTGCGTGCGCGCCGGATCGCGGCCAGGCGGGGATACGATCTCTCCCGATTGCGCGCACGCTCGGTCATCGACGCCGATTTTGATCGTTTCGACCGGATTCTGGCGATGGACGAGGCCAATCTGTTCGCTCTGCAACGTCAGAGCTCCGAGGAAAACCGGTCGAAGCTGGGCTTTTTTCTCGATTATGCTCCAGGTCTCGGAATCAACGAAGTTCCCGATCCGTATTACGGTGCCGACTCGGGATTCGAACGGGTGCTCGATCTTTGCGAGTTGGCGGCGTCAGGTTTGTTGGCTGATTTTGTACGCCGGCGGGGCTTGCGATAGGGCGGAACTGCTTCGTTCTGCCGTATTGGCAAGGAGGATGCACGCAGGCGATTGCACGACAACCGCGAGGCGGCCAATTCTTTGTGAACGGCTGCACACTAGCCGGGTCCGGCCAGCCAGCGTTCACGCACTTCTTCGCGGTGGCGGGCGAACCACAACAGGGCGATCAGTGGCCAGGCGGAGTCGGTGCACCCCTGCTCGGACAGGGCGACCGCCTGCGCAGCAGCAAGGCAGACGACGCGGATGTCCTCTCCCTCATGTGGCAGACCGTGAATGCCGCCGGCACTGCTGCTGTCGACGCGTCCCAGGTAGAGATGGGTGCGCTGCGAGGTCTTGGCCGGGCTGGTATAGAAAGTGCTGATTGGCAATAGATCGATCAGCATGCAGCCAGTTTCTTCCATCGCCTCGCGGCGTGCCACCTCGGCCGGAGTTTCGCCATCTTCGATCAGACCGGCGACGATCTCCAGCAGCCAGGGCCCGCGCGGGTCAGCACGGGCGCCAATGCGAAACTGCTCGATCATCACCACTTCATCGCGCTGCGGGTCGTAGAGCAGGACTGCCGCGACGTCTCCCTTCTCGATGGTCTCGCGAACGATCGCCGGGCTCATGCCGCCGGCGAACAAGCGGTGGCGCAGCCGCCAGCGCTCCAGCCGGTAGAAGCCCTGATAGCAAATTTCCTGTTCGAGAATCTCAACATCCTGCTCGCGCATGTCTGCCTCCCCAACGCGCGCTACGCGCTGTCGCTGATGCGTGGGCCGCTGGGCAGGGTGTTCTGCCCATCCGGGCCATACAGGCCGAGGGCATTGTGGGTTCCCAGGAGTGCTTCGAGTGCCTGCGCGTTGTGTTGCATGCGCATCTGGATCAATTCGCCATTCAGGCGATTCAGTTCACGGGCCTGGCTGGCAATGGACAGCAGCGAGGACCAGGCGGCGCGAGCACGGCTTGCTGTCGGATGAGCGGCAAACCAGGCGGACACGCCAAGGCGATCCGCTTTCAGGCCCTCTGCGGCAAGCGCCTGGTGGCGCTGCTCGGCGAGCGTCGCCAGGGTCAGGGCAAGCTCGTTCTTCTGCTGTACCAGGGCCAGCAGATGATCAACCTCACCTTTGGTGAGCATCTCCTGCTCAAGTTCGAGCAGGCTGACAAAGCGCCTTGCCGCGGCGACTTCCGCCTCAACCGTAGGCAGGAAACCCGTCGTCGTCGCCATCAAGGCTCAGGGAATCAGGCCTGCCTGGAGGAAGCGACGAGTTCGCTGGCAGACGCGATCAGCCGGTCGGCAATCGCCCCGGAATTGATCGTGAAGCGGCCTTCGGCGATTGCCTGCTTGATTTCAGAAACCCGAGCAGCATCGAAGGTCGATGCCTCACCGGGGGACTGCAGCTGTCCGGCGAGTTCACTGAGGTGAACTTCCGTGGCAGAGCGTGTTGCGGGCTGGCTGCCGCTGGTGCGAGGACGCATCTCGGTGGCAGTGATGGCGGTGCTGCTTGTGCGGTCGATCTTCACGGTCGTGCCTTTTAGACGGTTGTACTCAACCCAGGTATCGGCGGATAGCGGCTGAACTTTAACATTCTTTTTCAAAATACAGAAAAATACACTCCGCGTCCCCGCGTACTATCCGGCGGGAAGAAGTCTGCATATCAATACGACACCTCAATACGACACCTCGACGACGCCAGGGCTACGGGCGACGCCACTGACGACCTGTCCGGAAGCTGTTCGAACCTGCGCAATCTGGCCTTCCGTGGCGTTGTTCAGCGCCTTCCCCTCGTTGCTGACCGTGAACCCTGCCCCTCTCGACAGCAGCTTGACGCTTTGCCCTTGCTGAACAAGCCATGGCGCGCTCAACAGATCGCTGCGCAGCGGCTGACCTGCCGCAATGCCGTTCCTGACGGTTTTGCCGATGGCCTGCGCTGGGTCGGTCACGACGCTGGCCGGCAGCGCACCGAGATCACCACTTTGCGCGCGCAGGTCGGCGCTGTTTACGACCTGGCCGGGTGTTAGCTGGCGTGCCGTGACCAGATAGTTACCCGCGATCCTGACCTGTACGGGTACATACACGGTCCATGCTTTCGGGGCAAGGCAGCGTATGCCAACCATTGCATTGCCCCACAACCGACTTCCCGGTTGCAGGAAGGGCTCGAAGGCGATGCATGGCGTTTTTTGGGCGTGTTGATCAAGTTGCCCGACGCTATAACTGACTTTGCCCGGCAATCCTTGCGTCTGGATACGCAGAAACTCATCGAGGGCAGTCGACAAGGAGGCTTGGCCAAGCACGCCATTACTCGCGAAGGCGAGCAGCATGAGGAGTTGCTTCGGCAATCTGCCGAGGGACTGGAAAACGGGAGAAATACGCATCCCGCCATTCTGCCTGAATCTGCCTGGCCGGCGAAGGATGCGTGTCCTTGGGCAGCCCTGACGCATGACCCGGTCGAATCGGAGCCGTTTGCTGGAAGCCCCTGCTTTCACCGCTGGAGCGACCACTTTGCGAAGTAACTGCTTGGGACTATGGGCAGCCTGATCAGGGTTCAGTCAGCCGGAACGGGCCGCGCATTCGCCTCGCTCCATCCAGTGTGCATCTGCACGAAGTGCGCGATGTGATCGATCGCCAGGGTTGCCTCGGGAAGAAAATCCGCCATCTGGAATGCGTGCGGCACGCCGGGCCAGATCTCGAGCTCGACGTCCACACCCGCTGCGTGCGCCCTTTCGGCGGCGCGAATCGCTTCATCGCGCAGCATTTCGCTGCTGCCAGCTTGCAGGAACAGCGGCGGAAAGCCGTGAAAATCTGCGAACAGTGGCGACACTTCGGGGTCGATGTACTGCTGAGGCGATTGCACATAACACCGACGCAGGACCAGCAGGGTGCTCAGCTGGAGCATCGGGTCCTCGCCGTCGTAATCAGCCATGCTGGGGCTGGTGAGCGTGCAGTCGAGCGCTGGTGAGAGCAGGACGGTGCAGCTCGGCAAGGGTTCGCCGGCCGCTCTTGCTCGGTGGATCGTTACCAGAGCCAGATTTCCGCCCGCGGAATCGCCGGCGAGCACGATGCTTTGGGGATTCAACCCCTGTGCAAGGAGCGCTCGGTAAGCGCGATGGCAATCGTCCGGCGCTGCCGGAAACGGGTGCTCCGGCGCCAGCCGGTAATCGGGGAGGAGGGCGCGCGCGCCGAGGCGCCGGCACAGGCGCGACACCAACGCCGCGTGCGCGTTGGGGAAGCGGAACGCGAATGACCCGCCGTGCAGGTAGAGGATGACCCGCTCGTCGCGGCTACCGGGGACTGTGATCCACTCGGCCGAAACACCGCTGCAGTCGACCGGCGTGCGCAGCACGTCGGGCGCGAGGCGAAAATAGCGGGTGTCGATCTCCTCGTATTCACACCGCAAGGCGGCGACATCGGATTCCTGGGTCAGCCGCCGGCGCATCGTCAGCCGCAGCAGGCCGTTCAGCGCGCGCGTCCGCCAACTGGGGCCAATTTCGATCGTGTGGAGGTAGGTCGGTTCGCTGTGCATGGCATGGCTGTCCTGTCGTGGGTACAGGCTACGCGAAATTGCGGGGTTGTGGAGACATCGCGGCGCCCTGATCGCAAAAGATTCGGCTGAGGCCAGACAGGATAGAATCACATCTTCCATGATCTACTTGGCCAAACGATGACTTCATTGCCCACCCGCTGTCTGCTGGCTGTTGTGTTCCTGCTCGGCGGTTGTGCCAGCCGACCGATCAATCCGCCGATCACGCAGGCTGACCCAACGTGTCCTTTCGGCAACGCTGCGAAACCCCGGTCGCGCGGGCCTCAGCCGCGCGGTGGCTGATCCGCGGTGACCGCCACGGGTGGCGCGCGGCCCCGCGGCCGTGCGCAGGCAAGCCCCAGCGGCAACCCGGCGTTCGCTTCCGTTCGGAACGTTGGAGATCGTTGCGCTGCCGGGTTAGTCCGGCGGAGGTTCGGTACTCTCCGCCTCGGCGTGTGCGAGGGCTTCGCTATAGTTCCAGGGCATCCAGGCCGCCGGATCGAGCGCCACCTTGCCCGAGTGGCGCAGCAGGGAAACGAGGTAGTGGAACGGCTCGATCTTGTGGAGTTCGGCGGTATGGATCAGGGTCATGAACAGATCACCGACGCGCGCGCCGTTCAACGTGCGATAGAAGAGCGCGTTCTTCCGATGCAGAATGGCCTTTTTGAGTATACGTTCGGTGATGGTAACTACTCAGGGCGACCACGCCGAAGCTCAAGCGAGGCGAGGCTGAGGGGGCTGGCCCTGGAAAGTGAGGATCAGGGCGTGGAAGAGATTGGCGCCCTGCTTGTGCATGGTTGCGAGATACGAGTGAATGATGCAGTAGGCATCGGCCCCCTTCTTGGTCCGGAAGCCGCCGGAGACTTTCTGTTTGACCTTGGACATGCGCACGGCTTGCTCGGCCAGGTTGTTGGTGAACGGAACGCCGGGATCCGTGGCAAAGCGCCAGACATCGTCGGTGTAGGTGCGCAAGCGCAGGAGGAGGTTCGTCGCCTTGCTTTGCCGGGGACGCCCGCGTTTGCCCGAGGGTGGAGCCCGGGGATTGAGGGCTTCCCCTTCACTGAGAATGTCGGCGTAGCGGGACAGGAAGAACGCCCGGCGGGATTCCGGCAGCGGCGCGCCGGTCTGACCGACCTCATGACAGGCCGTCCGCAGGAGATCGATCATGCGGCCGGCCCAGGCTTGCCCGAGATCCTCAAAGAGGTAGGTCAGCTCGCGCAAGTGATGGGCATTGCACAGACCGTGCTTGCAGAGGAGGTCACGATAAGGCTTCCAGCCATCGTGAATGAGGGTGCCCAGGAAGCCGGGCAGAATTCCCAGGGCATCGAACGCCTGCTTGCCGCGTTTCGCATGGCAGGCGACCCAGGTCAGCAGCGTGGTCGCCAGGACGTGCATCCAGTGCAGCGAGCCGGCGACACGCAGCCCGGTCTCATCGGCGTGCGCGACATCGGCGACTTGAAGGGCCTGGCCGATGGTGCTCACCGTCGGCGTCAGCCGGACCCCGGCCTCCTGTGAGGCGGCGAGTACCGTGGCTTCGGCCATCGGCAGTCCGAAGAAATCGTCCATCAGCTCCGACGTGCGTTGCACCGGCATCATGTGGTGTTGCGTCAGATGCACCGCTGCCGCCAACGCCGCCGGCCCGTACTGGACCGGCGAAGAAACGCCTTCCGGGAACTCGCCACGGCACACCTCGCCGCAGGCGCAGGTCGCCGCCCAAACTTGATGCTCGGTGACCTCAAAGCGCAACGGCGGCAGATCGAACACCTGCCGGCTCTCGGCCATCGTCGCTTCCCCCAGGGGGCCTTGGCACGCGTGGCAGTGGGCCGCGGGCAAATGCACGACGACTCGATCCGGCTTTTCTACCTTCTGGAGCGTGTGTCCAGTATGCCCCGGCTGTCCGCCATTCGGGTGCTGCCCCGGTTTGCGCAGCGAACGGGGCTTGGCCGGCAGCTTGGCCAGCCCATCCGAGGACGGTGGTTTGCTCGAATTGTGGCTATTCTTGGCCCCTCGACCTTCCAGTTCCTGCACCTTCGCCTGCAGCTTCTCCACTTCTCCCCTCAACTGCCGCACCAGCGCACGTAAGGGCCAAAGCTCGCGGATCAGATCATCGGCTTCCCACTTAAGCCGGGACAATCTCTAACTTCAATGGGTTATGCACAACCCGGTGGCGGGACTTCCTCGGTAAGGGAAGTTCCCCCATCTGGTTGAGCAGCCAATCGAAAAGATCAGGGAAAGAGGTGCTAAACAGACGTTCGGCTGCGATAGTGCCGTCACTACGTCTCACCCCATAGTTGTGGATAACCGTTAGCGCAGCCAGGCGGCATTTCGTCAGACCTCGCCCGTTATGATACAACTGGGACAAGCGGCCATTGCGCCCTTCGACGGCGGAGGAGCTGCGATGGAACTGTCGCACCATCCATTCCCCCCATTCTAGCCAGCGCTGCAACTCACTCTCGGAGAATCCCGAATGGAACGGGTCTGCTTTCCAGGCCTCTAATGCTCGCTGCCAAGCCTCCTGATACCGTTTCCGGTGAACCCTGTTTTGCGTTTTCCGCATTTGGTAGTGCCAATAGAGTACGGGCAACAGCTTGCTCGTCAGCCATTGCCGAGTCGCTTCATCCAGAGACCAGCCCAGCAGGATTTCTTCTACCCAAAGCCACCAAAAGCTGACGTGACTCGATAAGGCGCCGATCTGGGCACGGAACTTCTTCAGGGCGGAACGGGTATCCTGGATCCCTTGTTGCGCCGCCAGAGTTTCCAGGGCCTGTGCTCGCGTTTCCAGTCCTGCCACTACGCTCTCCGCCGTCGTGCGAGTATTCTCCTCCAGGGAGAAGGGATGGATTTCCTCGGCGATTCCCAGCAACTGCTTCTGGTACTCTTGCTGCGCCTGTTCCACTTGCGCGCGGGCTTCCCAGGCACAGGCCTGTTGTGCCGCCAAAGCCGCCTTTTCCTCGGTACTGGCTCCGCGCGACGGCTGATCAAGGGCCTTCTGGGCCAGTTCGCAGCACTGATCCGCCTTGGCTTTTCGACGTCCCAAGGCCGGTGACAACCAGCGACTGAGGCCATATTGCTCGTGGAACGTATCCGCGCCCGAGGTACACTCAAAGCCTGTGACCGCTAATTTGATCAGGGCCTTCGCCCGGTCACTGATGGCGTGGTTGACTTCGATACCCAGTGCTTCCAGGCGCGGGGTCACCTGGGCAAACCAGGTATCGAAACCCCGGTCCTTCTGAATCGACTCCAGCAATAGGTAGCCCGAGGACAAATCCATCAGCACCAAGATCAGAATCTCCCCAAAGAACGTCTCATCCGCGGCCACCACCGCTTGGCGTGTCCGCGTCGGTACCGAGGCTTCACACTGTTGCTGAAACAGGGGCAACAGCGCTTCCATCCGGCTGAGTTGGGTCTGCAAGGCGCTGGGAGACACCCCCACATGGGTATGAAGGCGGATCAATTGGAAGAAATCCGACAAGGCACCCGCCCCCACATGATGTTGCAGCCCGAACGTGTACAGCACAGCAAATACCAGCAATCTCAGCCATGCCTCCCCCTCTTCGGTTTCCCAAAACCCCGATTCAGGATGTCGGTTCCTACGGGCTTGCGCTTGCAGGTGGCGATGAACACTGCTTTTCGGGCGATGAATTAATTCCCCCACTGCACGCAGGCTTCGTTTTCCCTGGTCTGTAAGTGCGGCAAAAATGACGCGGCTGGTTGTCCGTATGGCTTGAGTCGTAGAGTTTTTTTGTCATAAAACTGATGATACAGGAGATGCGGCAACCAGTTCCCATCTCCTCAGCTCCCTTCATCCTCAGACTCTATCGGTAGCATGACTGTCCCGCTTTAAGTGGGAAGCCAGATCATCCTTCTCGGCAACACTCAGTCGTTCAAGGTCGGGAATCTCGTCCATGCCCACTCACCTGTACGAAGCCTATCCATTGCGAGGTCAATGCTGGGTTCTCTTGAAAGCTTGGACGTTCGCTCTGAGCAAAAATTCCAGTACCTGAGCGTCGCCACGCTTCAGCCTGTCCGCTTGGCGGAGGACTCCTGAGTAGTTACCGGTGATGTTGTTGTCGAGTGGGGCGCCCGGCACGCGCAGGAACAGGGTCAGCTTCTCCCAGTGGTTCTGCATGTACGCGATCGCCTGGCCGAGTCCTGAGTGGGGCTCCACGGTGTGCTCCGCGAACTGCTTGGCCATCCAGTCTTGCAGCGCCTTCATCCGTGGGCCGCTTTCCTTCTGGTGAAGGAGCAGGCGCTCGGCGGGCGAGAGCCCCTGCTGCTTGGCCTGCGCGTCGGTGTGGAAGACGGCGCGCAGCGTGTGCAGGACAAAGGCCACTTCTTCCGGAAAGGCCTCGACCACATCGACGTAATTGCGTCGCGCATGCGGGATGCACGAGGCGGACAGCGTGGAATGATCGCCCGGCCGGTTGCGCGTCGAGGCATCGGACATGTGGATCGGCGGATCGGTCACTTCCCGCAGATCGAGCACTTCGGCAAGGTGTTCGCCGGCATGACAGGGCCCGGTCTTGAACAAGGCGATCAAACCATTTGGCGTCTCGGCAACGACACCGGAAGTGAACACGCCGGTGCGATCGGCGGACGCGCCGGCGGGCAGCGCTTCGGCGCGTGCCTCTTGCGTCAGGGTCAGGATGCGCATCGTCGTATCATCGTTGTACACCACGGTTCCTTGGGCTGCCTGCCGTGCCAGTTCGTCGAAGACCGGCATGAGGGGCGCGGCGGCGGCGGCCACGACTTCCCATTGCGTGCCGACCGGCATCGGGATGGCCAAACCCTGTTCCAGCCGCTCGATGCGGTGGAACGGCAGACCGCAGCCGTATTTGAGGAGCGCGATCATCGCCGCGGCGCTGTCGTCGTACTTTGCCTTGCCGACGCCTGGCGGGGGGTCGGCGGTAAACACGGTGCCACACAAGCCGCAACGCAGCCGTTCGAGTTCGTAGACCTCCGCAAGCAGCGGCGCTACGCCGGTGATGCGAACCAGGACCGCGGGCTCTCCTCGTTGCCCATACACCCGACCGGTACACCCGTCGACGGGACACGGATCGCCGTGCCGTAACGTCGCATGCGGTACGGCAATATGCGGCGCTCGCGGATAATCGGCCGCCCCGTTCCTTCCGTGCCCGGGGCGCTTCTTCTTGGGCTCGGCTACCCCGGATTCCGGGGAGGTGGTGTCCGAAGGAGCCTGGCCGGCGGCTTGCTCGTCGCCGCCTTCCGCCGATGGACGGGTCGGCGTGTCCGCTGGCGGCGTTTCGCCCTTCTTCCCTTCCCCGAGCACATGGGCCGTGCGCTCGGTCGGCGCGCCGAAGAGAATCCGCCGTAGGCGTGCCAGCGTGGTTTCCTTCGTCTCGAGTTCGGCGGTGAGCCGCGCGAGGGTGTCCACCGCTGCCTTCAGGGTCGCCTGTTCGGTCTCGGTCAGCGGTCTGGTTCCGCTATGCTCGACGATGGCCTCGATCTCCTGCACCGGGATGACCATCCGCTGCGGCGGGTTGTGTGCAGGCCGCTTCCGGTGGGATGCCCGCTGCCGGCTCATGGCCGTACGCCAACGAGCTGGCCGAAGTCCCCCCGCAGCCGCTTCCGGCAACGGTTCGAGCGATGGCGGGGGGCCTTGCGGCCACTGACCGCGGCTGCGCGGAGGCTCGCAACCTCCTCGGCGCGGAACTCCCGTCTGCCGTACCCCCAGCTTTGCGAACTCACCAGCTGCATTCTCAGTCCTCCAGCAGTGACCCTTTCTACCCAAGGTATTCTGCCAAAGACCAGCGACGATGTCTAGTCCTTTCGCGAAAGGTCGTTTTCGGTATCCCCGTTGCGGTGGGTGACGACCGGCTTTCGGAAGTTCTGCTTGCGGGCTGCGCTCTCGCAGGTCAGACGACCGCTCGCCATTCCGGGATTCCGCCGGCCGCGGCGTAGTCGCCTCCCGAGAGCAGGACCGCCAGCGCGTGCGGGGCGAGGAGCTTCCCTGGTGACTCCTGCGGCCAGAAGCGGTAGTGCCCCTGCGACAGCCGCTTTTGACAGAGCCAGAAGCCTTGCCCGTCATAGACCAGGAGTTTGACCGCCGTGCGCCGGCGATTGCAGAAAACGAACACGCCGCCGCTGAACGGGTCTTGGGCCAGTTTCTGCCGCACACGTCGGGCGAGACCGTCGATGCCGCAACGAAAATCCGCGGGCTCGGCAGCTACCCAGACACGCAGGCGCGCGTTCAGCGCGAGCATGGCTGGACCTGCCAGAGGCTACACGCGACCTCGGCCATGTGGCTGCTGGCCGCTTGTGGCAGTTCGATGCGCAGCGCGCGGCCCGCTCGGTCGGTGAGAACCAGGACGCACACAGGTGGCGCCAGCGGCAGGCCGAGATCGAGTTCGACGAAGCTCGATGACACGGGCGCGCTGCGCGCGTCTTCGGCGGCGTTCCTGGCGGTCAGGCGGTGCTTCAGGCTCTTGTAGTCGAGCTTCAGGGCGACGGCAACCTTGGCGATGCCGTACCGCTCGGCGAGTTCGGTCGCTTGCGACCACAGCTCCTCCGGAATGCGAGAACTGCGGCGGCGGGTGCTCCGCCACTGGGCAAGCGCCGCGGCGGTTTCGGCCAGTGGCGGGGCGGTTGCAGGTAAAGACGTTGACATTGGTAGGCCTTTCGAACGGTCGTTACGGGCCTACCAAGGTACCAGGCCAGCGCTGGAATTTCACGCAGCATTGCCGAAAGGACACGGTCCAGCCACACCGCCTGGCAAGTTATGACCAACTCACGGAGGCCGACGATGACCCCGCTTGAGAGCCTGCGCCGGCGCGCAGAGACCTTGCACCTGCATGGCCTGCTCGCCCATTGGCCAGAATTGGCCGACAGCACCTGGGTTGAGCCGCTACTGGCCTGGGAGGAAGCCGAACGGGCACGGCGCAGCCTCGAACGCCGCCTCGGCTGCGCCCATATCGGCCGCTTCAAGCCGCTGGCCGATTTCGATTGGAACTGGCCCACGCAGTGTGACCGAACGGCGATCCGCGAATTGATGGGGCTCGATTTCCTGCACAGCGCCACCAACGTCATCCTGGTCGGCAGTAGCGGGCTGGGGAAGTCGACCATTGCCCAGAACATCGCCTATCAGGCCGTCCTGCACGGCCACACCGTGCTGTTCACGACCGCAGGCCAACTTCTCAATGATCTCGCCGCCCTCGATAGCGATTCGGCTCTGCGCCGTCGATTGCGCCACTACGCCGCACCGTCTCTCTTGGTCGTCGACGAGGTTGGCTACCTGTCCTATTCGAACCGCCATGCCGATCTGCTCTTCGAACTGATCAACCGCCGCCACGAAACCCGCAGCACCTTGATCACTACCAACCGCTCGTTCTCGGACTGGGCGGAGGTCTTCCCCAACGCCGCCTGCGTCGTCGCGCTCATCGATCGTCTCGTCCATCACGCCGAGATCATCGCCCTCAAGGGCGAATCCTATCGCCACAAAGAGGCCCGCGAGCACGCCGAGCAGCGCTCCCGAAAACGCAAGGCAACCGCCGGGAGCACCCCATGAAACCCTACCCCCAACCCTCCGGATTGAACCACGGCCTCGACTGCCTGATATCCGCCGAATGGACACCGGCCCAGGCTTTCGCCGTCGTCGAACTGCTCGACGACTTGCGGGACCGGATCTGCGCTCACTACCAGACCGCCCTCTTTGAACTGCTTCGTGACGAGCAATCCAGGGACAGCGACGCCAATCCCTACGACCCCTGGACCGAAGAGCCGCCGTTCTAACCGCTGCCAACCTTCCAATCCTCAAGGGGCCCTTACCGGCCCCTCCTTTGTCCACTCAATCAGTCCAGCATTCTCTGCCATTCTTCTGCGCCATTTATGCGCGCTTCCTTCCAGCCACTAACATGGGGTTACCGACGAAGCGCGGGGACACTTGCAATCTTGTCGTTCCCCAGTCGTTCCCAGAGACCAAAAAACAAAGGCTCTTTATGTGTTTCGGGCGGTTGAGCATTGTCGTTCTGGAGGCTGGATATCCGATAGAATTTTAGGCTGTTATGCCTTAAGGATGTAGCGCGTTGATCTACCTTCAGAGTTTGCTGGACGATAGCAAGTGTTACGCGGAAGTGCGCGAGTTGCGTTGGCCGGAGGGAGTACGCTGCGCGCATTGTGCTTCGCCAGAAGTGACCAAGCAAGGCCATGATACGGCTCATCCATCGCGCCAGAGGTATCGCTGTGCGACCTGCCTGCGGTACTTTGACGATTTGAGTGGGACAATTTTCGCGGGCCACCACCAACCGCTAAAGGTGTGGCTCCTGTGCCTGTACCTGATGGGACTGAACCTCTCCAACGAGCAGATCGGGGATGAATTGGGTCTGAACAAGGACGATGTGCACCGCATGATCTCGCAATTGCGCGTGGGAATCGTGGCGGCGCAACCGGAGCCGACCCTTTCAGGCGAGGTTGAGTGCGACGAAGTGTATATCGTGGCGGGCCATAAGGGTCATCCCGAGGCGGTAAGACGAAAGAACCGTCCGGGCCGCCGGCGGCGCCTGAAAGGCGCGCGCGGGCGCGGCACGCTGGAAAAGGAGAAGCCCCCCATCCTGGGAATGCTCCAACGCGGCGGTGAGGTGAGGATAGGGATGCTCGAAAACGTTCAGCAGCCGACCATCAAGCCCTTGATCCTGGCCACCATCGCGCCCAACGCGACTGTTTACACCGATGAATACGACATCTACGCCCGTCTGCCCGAGTGGGGTTATCAGCACAAAACGGTGTGTCACAGCCGCGGAGAGTACGCCCGTGACGAGGACGGCGACGGATTCCACGAGGTCCATGTCAACACCATGGAAGGGTTCTGGTCGCTGCTACGCTCCTGGCTGCGTCCCCACAGGGCACCCGATTACCCACAACCTATCCGTCATTGAAATAGGCGGCACAGCCAGCCTCCAGCGCAATGGCAAACGCTCTGACCTTCTGCATTCCTTCCCAGATCGCCGTGGGGCCGGGATGCCCATCGTGTTTTCGCCCGAGAAACCCGCCAAAGCCGGCAATCAGCCGCACCATCTGGCCCAGGGGCGGGGGATTGTCCGGCGGCGGGGAGCGGTAGGCGACGATCCAGGCGGCCTGCCATTCCTCGGGATCGAACACCACGTCACCGGGCAAAGCGGGGCATTCCCGGCCCCAGGTGACCAGGTATAGGATGCGCCAGGCGATGATCAGGTAAATGACCAAGGCTCGTTCCAGCCGCTCCATGGTGCCCAACTGTACAGGGCAATCGCTTACGCAGATGTCGTAAGCAGCTGAGAATATTCTTTTACTATCATGCATTTATGCCATAGTATTGATTTGCAAATAGCAATGGGGTCTACTCTCTCCTTTTCGGAGGGCGGTTTGATGACGCTTGTAGAAACGTTTTCGGGATTGCCGGACAAACGTCGAGGTCCAGCCAAGCGCTACGTCTTGATGGAAACGGTGGTGATGGCGGTTTGCGCGACTCTGTGTGGCGCCGACAACTGGGCGGAGGTCGCAGACTGGTGTCGGGATCGACAAGAGTGGTTGCGGGAGCAATTTGGTTGGGCTCTGAAGGGAGGGACGCCCTCCCAGGACACGTTTGGCGATATCTTTCGGGTGCTGGATGGGAGCGTATTTGAGGAGCGCTTTCGGCAATGGGTCGCGGGATTGGTCGGTGTCGTGGAAGGAGTGGTCGCTTTCGACGGGAAGACCTTGCGTGGTTCGGGGAAGAAAGGAAGCAATGAACTCCTCCATAGGGTGACGGCCTACGCGGTAGGAAGTGGCCTTTGTCTGGCGCAGGAGGGAACTTGCGGCAAGGGACACGAGTTGGCGGGGCTCAAGAACTTGCTTGAGGTACTGATATTAAAAGGATGTATTGCCACAACAGATGCTCTGGGTTGCCAAACCGAGGTGGCGGAGAAGATCGTCGACCGGGGTGGGGATTACGTCCTGCAGGTCAAAGACAACCAGAAGAACTTGGCCGAAGCGATTCGGGAGTTTTTTGAGGAGGGCAACCAGGCCGGCTTTGGTCGCCTGAACGTTCAGCGTTTTGAGGAAATCGAGAAGGATCACGGCCGGATCGAGACACGCCGCTACACGTGGATCCATGACGTCTCCTGGATGGACAAGCCGATGCGCCAGGCGTGGAAGAAACTCGGGGGTGTGGGCATGATCGAGTCGGTGCGGGAAATCGGCAATACCGTCCATACCGAGCATCGTTACGCCATTGGTTCCAGCGGCGTCCAGACCGTCGCCATGTTCGCCAATGCGTCTCGCAACCATTGGGGCATCGAGAACGGTTTGCACTGGACACTCGATGTGGTCTTCCGCGAGGATCACTGCCGTGCCCGCAAAGGTCACTCAGCGCGGAACTTCTCCGTTCTGCGCAAGTTCGCCTTGGCGACCTTGCGCAAGGATGAGGATTCGAAGATGGGTTTGCGCCGCCGACGCGTTCACGCCGACCGGCATCAGGATTACCGCGAATCCTTGATCAGTCTCGCTTTCTCGGCGACGGCGAGCGAAGACATCATGCTATCCGTGTAAGCGATTGCCCTGCCCAACTGTAGGGATTCTATCTTGCAGCCCGATTTCCAAATCCGGAAAAAAATTTCTATCAGCCAACGACGGCGATACCAATCCATGAGTTGCACGATATCTTCGAGCGTTTCCGCCGCCCGATTGGTCAGCAATCGCCATTCGATGGCCTCCTGCCCAACCGGCGGGTGTTCTTCCCGGGCCAGGATCGCGGTCACGGTCACGACCGGTGCGCCTTTGCGCACGGGCCAGGTGACCTGCTCCCGGTACAGGGTTTGCCGCACCAGTCGGGCCGGACGGTCCGGCGCTGCGGGCATGGTGAATTCCAGTTCTCCTTCCGGTTTGCCACGGCTCACACGATCCCACAACTGGTCGCCCAGGCTTATTTTGCGGTTGTGCTTGGACCGGATCAGAAAGTCCGCCGGATAGCCCCGCTCGGCGGCCGTGTCCATCAGCGCCCGAATGTCACCTTCCCGATCAGACACATAGACCAGCCGGCTGCCAGGCACGGTCTCGGCCAGATCCGCCACGATGGGATAGCCTTCCACCCAGCGGATACTCTCCTGGATGTCGGGCTGACCTTTCGGTTTTCGCGCCCACATCCAGCAGTCGATCGTGCCTAATACCAACCCTGCCGGCGTCATCGCCAGGGTCGGATGAGCCAACATTCCAGGCTGGGCGTCGTAGCTCAACCGTCCCAGTCCGGCGATCCCAGGCTGCGAGGTAAAATCCGCTTCGGTGGTATCCTGAACACACCAGACGACCGACTGACCCTGCATCCGCTCCACCGTTCGCTGGGTATGAACCTCCAGGATTTCACGCCAGTCCGTCGCGGGATTGTCCAGCAACCGGTAGGCCGCTTTGGTCTCCGCCCAACCCTCGCAAGCCACCGGGATGCTTCCGGTCGGTTGTGCCGACAGATCGTCCACCAACTTGATCAAGCGTCGCGTCCGCCGCGCATCCCCCAAATCCAGATCCTTGAACTCCTGCGCTGCCCAACTCATGTCACACCTCCACAACGTTACAAAATATGCGTTTTAACAACAACTTGAAAATGGTTGCCGTTTGCACATAGGGGGTGGGTAGGCGGAAATGCAACAGCGTTTGCTCTCGCGTTGGAGTCAGGCCGTGCCGCGTCCTCCTATGTCAGATGAGTTGTGGGTAATCGGGTGGTTGTATAACCGGTTCCGCAAGCAGTATGCAGTTGCTTAATCAATTGCTTGACGCGGACAAGTACGTTAAAAGTGACGGAGTAATGGTGAAAAGATTAGCGTGCATATTGTGTTTTTTGGGAGTGGTTCCTTTTGCTGTTGGAGTAGAAGGGAATCGCGATCAGCGTCAAAACGCTATGGCTCAGGCGGCTGTTTTCTGGGGGCTGGTTGGGCAAAATGAACTAGCAGATAGTCAGGCCGAACTTGGTCTAACGGTATTGGGGGTCAAAAATTCATCTGATGCTCTCAGGCATCTTGCCATGTTGATCCGTTACCGGATGGATGCAGGTTTGTCGGAGAGTTACCATTGCTATGTGGCGAACAAGGGGAAAAAAATCGTCACATACCTCAGAAATATTCAGCCAGCCGAATTGGCTGCGCAGTGCTACCATGAATTCGCTCAATTCAAGAAAGGCAGCCCTCATTCCTTTGAGAAAATAGATGAATCGCATATCTGCCAAACTGTTGCTCAGATTGAGGAAAAGAAAAAACTTCTCGTCGCAGGGATTCGTTCTGGGGCGCGTTGTGTGGATGGAGATTTCTGAGAGATTCGGGTCACGTAACCAGGGAACCACAGGCTTGGGGTCACCCACCGGGCCTCGTCACTCGGATAGCATGTCAATCCCCACGACTTAGCACTTTGTCATGATGGTTTATAGGCATGGGAGAGATGAGGCTTGCACTGAAGTTTTCGGGTGGTGTCCATCAAGTCGATATAGTAACCTCTATCCTATTGATTATAAAATACTATATGAGGCTCATATCCACGTCTGGAGGACTGCCCGGCGCTCCGTCCCCGGCAGTCGGCCGGACGCTCAGTCGTGAAGAGCTTCACTGCAAGCTGAGCGGCAAACCCCCGGTCGAGCGCAGGTCGCCGCCCCGCAGACCCTGGAGCACAAGGCTCATTGGCTGAACAGGGGTTTCTTGCCGAAGTGCTCGAAACAGCGTGCCAAGCCGGCCCGCTGTTGTTCGTTGAGATCGAAGAACTCGACACCGCAAACGCAATCTTCACCGCTCCGGCGCTCGCTCCACGCCACACGCCCGCTGATCTTGAGCGGGGCCTGCTGCTCGTATAGCGCCATCTCCTCCGCGGGCAGGTAGATCGACAGGGTCAATGCGTGATCGGAAGCGATGGAGCGTCCCAGGCGCAGGCGCGCGCCGACCAGCGAAACGTCGCTGGTGACGCCCTCGAACCTCTCACCCCGCTGCTCGACAAGGACACGCAAGTTGCTTTGCAACCGCGGCGCGCGACGCTGCTCGTTCTGCGCCTTGTCGATGACCGAGCTATGGGTGAATGAGAACCTGGCCATGATGGCGTTGAGACGCGCGGCGACCGAACGCAGGTCGTCGCTGATCGCGGCCGTGACCTCGACCTTGTTGCTCGATTCGCGCAATGTCTGGAACAGCGTATCGAGCGTCTGCTGCAGCAGCCTGAACTGATCGAGCTGTTGTGTGCTGGCCGTGGAAATGTTCTGATTCGCTCGCACGGTTTCCGCGACATTGTTCGATATGCGCTCCATGCTTTCGGCCATGCGGTGCGATTCCTCGCGCGTCGAGCCGACCGAGGCGACCAGGGCGTCCTATGGTCGACGCGACCTGCCCCACCTGCCCGGACAAATGCCCGATGATGGTCCCGACCCGCTCGGCGGACTTGGCGGTGCGCTCGGCGAGCTTGCGCACCTCGTCCGCCACGACTGCGAAGCCCCGCCCCTGTTCGCCGGCACGGGCAGCCTCGATGGCCGCGTTCAGCGCCAGCAGGTTGGTTTGTCCGGCGACTTCCCTGATCGTGTTGGCGATCTCATCGATCTCTCGTGCCGATTGCTGCAGGTCGCGAATTTCGCTCGACACCTTCTCGACCCTGGCCGAAGTCGCATTCATCGCCTCGATGCTGCTCTCGACGTTGGCGATTCCCGCGCGTGCCATGTCCTCCACATGGTTCGAGCGCTCGACCGCGGCGACAGCCTGCGCGAGCACTTGCCGAGAGATTTCATCCAACTGCGACATCGCTCCGTCCACCTCGCCAGAACGGCTTTGCTGCTGCTGGTTGACCTTCGTGATCTCGTTGGAAATCGACGAAATCTGGTAGGACGACTGGCCCATGCTCAACCCACAGTTTTCGACTTCCTGCAGTACGACGTTCAGGCCCTCCTGCATGACCTTCATCGTCTTGAGCAGGTCGCCGACTTCGTCGCTCGAGACGACCTCGATAGCGTTGTCGAGCTTGCCGGCAGCCACGGCATGCGCCACATCCATCCCGTGGGCGAGCGGCCGCGTGACCACCTTGCGGATGAACACGAAAATCACGAACAGCATGGGCAGGGTCAGCAATACCGCGGCCAGAATGGTCTGCATGCGCTGGCGTGCCACGGCAGCCTTGGTCGTTTTCAGCGAAACCTTCATGCTTACCGCACCCAGGACGGTGCCCTGCGGCACGAAGTGGCACATCATGCAGTTCTTGCCCAGGTAGTTCTCGTGCGCGAGCGCGGGCCGAATGACCCTGAGTGCCTCCTCGCCGTCGGCGGTGGTCTCGACCGCGGAATACTCCTTCCCCATGGCGAGAACCTGACGTTCCAGGGCATCGTGTTCGCGTTCCTGCCCAACCCCGGGACCAAACTGCCCGGTCACGGCCTCGCCGCGCAGGACCCTGACCTCGCGAATGCTCGGCAACTGCTTGATCTGGTCAATGAACACCTCGCGTTGCTGGATCGTTCCGGTCACCATCATGCCGGTCAGCCCGGCGAGCACCATGTCGTGGGCACTCCGCGCAAAATCCTGCGCCTGTTCGATCGCTGCCTTTTCACTGACGTGCGCCGTCCACAGGATCATGACGGCCCAGGACGCGATAGTCATGGCACCGATCGAGATGATCAGGCGCACCCAGATCTTCTGGTTGCCGAATTTCGAAAACACGTTTCTGAAGGCCCCTCGAAAAAAGTCCCCGCCGTGATTGTCGCACGCAGACAGGCCGGCCGGAATCCCTCGAGTGCCGGCGATCGGGTTGCCGCCCCACGGCAGGACCGGCCGCACCAGCGCTGCCGCGACTCGCTTTCTCGACCAATTGCCTTGTGGCTGAAAAATAGTCGCGACTTTATTCCAGTTGCCAATAAAATAGTCGGCATGAAACGCTATCTTGACGAACTCATCGCTACCGATCTTCGGCGCAAGATGGTGCTGCTCACCGGCCCCCGCCAAGTGGGCAAGACGACGCTCTGCCGGCACTTGATGGCGCGTTTCGGGCCATCGCAGTACCTGAATTGGGACGTTGCGGCGGACCGAGCCATCTTGCGCCGGCAGAGCTGGAATCCCCGCAGCAGCCTGCTGGCAATGGATGAAATCCACAAGATGCCCGACTGGAAGAACTGGCTCAAGGGTGTGGTAGACGGCCGCTCGCCGGGACAGGCTTTGCTCGTCACCGGCAGCGCCCGGATGGAAACCTGGCGCCAGAGCGGAGACTCCCTGGCCGGACGCTATCTGGCGTTTCGGCTACACCCCATCTCTGTCCGCGAGTGGTGCGAGCAGCAGGGCGGCAGCGCCGCGGCAGCTCTCGATCGACTGCTGGCACGTGGCGGTTTCCCGGAACCCTGCCTGGCCGAAAACCCGGACGATGCCGATCGCTGGCGGCGTCAGGTTTTCACTGATCTCATCCGCGAGGATGTCGTGGAGTTCTCGCGCCTGCATGAAATCAACAGCATGCGCCTGTTTGTCGAGTTGCTGCGGGAACGCGTTGGTTCTCCCGTGTCGCTCGCTTCGATCGCCCGCGATCTGGCCGTTTCTCCGACCACGCTGAAACGCTATCTCGACATCCTGCAGGCGCTGTACATCGTTTTCACTGTCCAGCCCTGGCATCACAATATCGCCCGCGCCATCCTGCAAACCCCGAAGGTTTACTTCTTCGATAGCGGACTGGTGCAAGGCGACAGCGGCGCTCGTTTCGAAAACACGGTCGCCAGCATGTTGTTGAAACACGTTCATTTCCGCCAGGATTCCCGTGGCAAGGCCGCAGGCCTGCACTACATTCGCACCAAGGACGGCAGCGAAGTCGATTTTGCCCTCAGTGAAGACAAACGACTCACCCACCTGATCGAATGCAAGCTGACCGACAGTTCGCTCCATCGCCCACTCGCCGGCTTTGCCGGCAAGTTCCCGACGGCCAAAGCCATACAGCTGGTGCGCAGCCTGCGCCAGGAGGAATACCGTGCTGCCGTCTACATCGCCGATGCGGCCGAGTGGCTGGCTACTCTCGACGTCTGAGCTGCGCATTTCCCGTCACGTCAAGCGGATCGCATTGCTGCCGGCTCTCGGTGGGAGCTGCGACAGCGCGTCGGCGACGACTGTCGGCGGGATCGACCCAGGCGATCCCGCAATGCACATGCCACCTGCCGGCCATCGGCGTGCGCTTCATCCTCTTCAAGGCTTCGATGAAGCGCAGTCGAAAGAGATTTTGGATCTGGGGTCGGTTGATTTTGGTCGGCCAGGTCCAGTCGAACTGATCAAGGGTCTTGAGCACTGGAAAGCGGGCGAGTCGCACCCCCGCTGGATGCTGCGATCTCGATGAGAGCGCGCGCCCAGATCCTGCACGGCAGCGTGCTCAAGCCGGGCCGGGTGCGCCCGGCGATCGCCAACACACCGATCCCGGTGGCGACCGTGCCCGGTCTGCACAAGGGCACGCGCGAAGATGCCGGCTCGGCGATGAGCAACGCGATGGGCCGCTGAGAAGTCCGCCCATGCTCAACTGGCTCGGCTTTGAACGCCGCGTGGCGGTGCGCTTTCTGCGCGAGGGGCGCATGCAGACCGTGCTGATCATTGTCGGCGTCGCTGCAGGTGTGGCGGTCGTCGCCTACATTTCGGCACTGATCACCGGTCTGCAGAGGAATACCCTGGAGAAGACACTGGGTGCCCAGGCGCACGTCACGGTCAGTGCCCTCGACGACGTCGTTCTCCCGGCGCGCGCGCCGCTGGCGGGCAGTACCGCGCTGGTCATTGCCAACTGGCAGTCGCTGCTGCCGGTGCTCGAGCGGATCTTCCCCCAGCCAGCAAGCGCAGTTATGCTGTAACTATCGGTTTTTGTTAAAAAAATAGCCGATGCCGCAAAAGCGGCGCCTGCCTACGCGGCGAGCTTGTCGGCTTTGGCCTTGAGCGGGAAGGACAGACCGATGGCGCTGAGGATTTTGGCCTGTTGATCGTCCGGGCGTGGCAGATGCGTGTGACGCTGACCGTTGCGGTCGGTGGTGTAGAGATAGGTCAATCGTCCGAGGGCCACCAGGGCGTCGTCCGGGGTGATGGCGGCGGGGTCGTCTTCGGTGCTGCCGAAGGTCTGCCGCAGAGCCGCTTCAAACCGCCGCGTGATTTTTAAGGCCAGCATCGCCACGAAGACATGCGCCTTGGTCCGCTCGGCCTTGCGCAGGAAGATCGGGCGAATTTCCAGAAAGGTGGTTTTCACGGTGCGGAAGTTGCGCTCGACTTTTTGCAGATCGCGATAACGCGCATCGACCGTCTTCGCGTCCATCAAGGTGAGCGGCACATTGGTTTCCAGCAGATAGCAGCCGTCGAGCAGAGCGTCTTGCTCTTTGGCCTCCTCGTCGATGGTACAGACAATGACGCGTTCTTTCAGCGTCAGGGTGACAAACGCGCTGAGCTTGTGGCTCTTGGTCCAGCGCTGCAAGGCGGCCAGGCCTGCTGCCGCGCTGGCGCGCTTGGAGTCCTTGACGAAGGCATTACGTTCGGCGACCTTCGCTTGCAACTGCGCCAGCTTGTCCTCCCGCCGACGCTCCTCGCGCACCCGCACAGTCTCGTTGCGGCGCACGATCAGGCGTTTATCGTTGTGCTCCACCTCGCACAGATGCGCATCGAAGAGATCCGTCTGCAGCACCCCCTCCTTGAGGAAGGTGCGTATCTGCGCGTCCGTCAACGCCGTGATATAACGGAAGCCCTGTACCGACAGCGCGGCTTTCCCCTTGGCCTTGATCATTCCCCGATCGCCGACCATCACCACCTCGGCAATGCCGAATTGTTCCTTCAGGATCGTGATCTGGCTGGCCACCGTCGTCGGGTCCGCGGTATTCCCTTCGAAGACCCGCACGGCCAGAGGCTCCCCGTCCTCCGCGGTCAACAAACCGATGACGATTTGCGGCTTGCCGCGCTTGCCGTCGCGGTTGTAACCATATTGCCCCAGCTCGTTGCATTCCCCTTCAAAGTAGCTCGAAGTGACGTCGTAAAGCACCAGCACGGGCGGTTGGCCCTGCGCCTTGACATAGGCCTGGTAAAGCTCCCGCTCGATGCGTTCCTGCTGGCTCGCCAGCCAGTCCAGCGCGGCATAGAGGTCGTCCTCATCGAACGCCTCCACCGCCAACACATCGGCCACCGTGTGCTGTTTCGCCCAGCGTACCGCCGACAACCGCGAGCCACCATGCGCGATACGCGCGAGAATCAGGAACAGGTTGAGCTTGCTTTCCGCAGCGCTGCCCAGCACCCGCGTGAGGCCCACCTGGTCGGCCAACTGCTTGAGGGCAAACAGCACCCCAAAAATCTCGCCGCTGGTCATCTCTCCCGACCAGTCGTCGAATTCGCCCTTCACCAGACGTTCCATGGCGACGATTCGTTCCGGTGCCCAGTTCGTCAGATTGGCGATGGTTCGTGTGCAGACTTTGCCTCCCTCGCGATAGGACTCGCGAAGCAGGATGGCCGGCCTGGACTTTCGGTTGGGGACGCGGGCGATGTACATGCCGACAATAATAGCCAATAGCACATTGTTTGTAAATAGCTATTATTATATTTACATGCCTACATTTTTGCCGATTTTCTGGTTTCTTGCCATGAATCAACGACTTACCTCAAGGGCTCCGGGAAGGTCCGTCGAGGCGATGCCAGCGGTGGCAGCGGTGTCGCCGATGGTTTCCGGCGCCGGCCTCGCGCAACGTGGCGAGGCATCGAAGTCGAGTCGGTCATGACGCCGATCGCCCCGCCGCTGATCGAGCTCGCCGGCGTCCACAAGAGCTACAACCTGGGAATGCCCAACGAGGCGGAGGTACTGCATGGCGTCTCCTTCGTCATCGGCCGTGGCGAGTTTGTCGCGCTGATCGGCCCGTCGGGCTCGGGCAAGAGCACGCTGCTCAACGTCGTCGGTCTGCTCGAACGACTGACCGCGGGCAGCTACCGTATTCAGGGCCAAGAGACCGGCGGGCTCGACGACGCCGGTCTCACCTTGCGCCGGCGCGCGGTGCTCGGCTTCGTCTTCCAGTTCCACCATCTGCTGCCCGCCTTCTCGGCGCTGGAGATCGAGAGCGACAGGCTCGCCACCGCGGTGCGGGAGTGAGCCTGCGCAAGAGGCCGTGAGGATGATTGCCTGCTTGAGCCTGCCGGTTCTGGCCGGTCGGAGTTGCCGTTGCCTCCGGCAAGATGCCGCCTATCCGGTTGCCCAGGCCTCTGACAGCAGCTCGGCCTGCGCGAGCACGATCTTTACAGCCTCCGCCTGCAAGTCCGGTGGATAGCCATACTGGTTCAGAATGCGTTTCACCATCACGCGAATCCTGGCCCGCGCACCTTCGCGCAGGGTCCAGTCGATGGTCACGCTCTTGCGCACCTGGGTGACCAGTTCGGCGGCGATGACCTTGAGTTTGTCGTCGCCCATGGCGATGACGGCGGATTCATTGGCGGCGAGCGCGTCGTAGAAGGCGACTTCGTCGTCGGTGAGGCCGATGTCTTCGCCGCGCTTGGTGGCGGCGTCGAGTTCCTTCGCCAGTTTGATCAGCTCTTCGATCACGTGCATCGTCGAGATGGCGCGGTTGTGGTAGGCGTTGAGGGTCTGTCTGAGCTTCTCGGAGAAGACCCGGCTCTGCACGAGATTGCGCCTGGAGCGCACCTTGAGTTCGTCCTTGAGCAGCTTCTCCAGTAGCTCGGCGGCGACATTCTTGTGTTTGAGGCCGCGCACTTCAGCGAGAAACTGGTCGGAGAGGATGCCAATGTCCGGCTTCGGCAATCCGGCAGCAGTGAAGACGTCGATCACCTGGCCTTCGGTGGTGATCGCTCGGGAAACGAGCTGGCGGATGGCGGCGTCGACCTGCTCCGGGGTCTTGCGGTCGTTGGTGTTCTGTTTGCTCAGCGCCGCCTGGATCGCCTGGAAGAAGCTCACCTCGTCGCGAATCCGCGTCGCTTCATCACTCGCGGCGCACAGGGCGAAGGCGCGGGAGAGTTCGGTCACCGCCTGCACCCAGCGCTTCTTGCCGTCGTCCTGTTCGAGAATGTGCTCCTGTCCGGCGGGGATCAGGCCGAGGCGCTCGGCGGGTTTGCCGGTGGTCCATTTGTCCCGGTTGAAGCCGTGCATCATGGCGCAGGCGATGCCGTGTTTCTCGAGCATCATCGCGACGGCCTGCGCGCTGTCGAAGGTCGGGTTGCCCTGGCCGCCGCTCTCGGTATAGGTGGCGAGCGCGCGTTTGAGCTGATCGGCGAGGCCGAGGTAATCGACCACCAGACCGCCGGGCTTGTCGCGGAAGACGCGGTTCACGCGGGTGATGGCCTGCATCAGGCCGTGGCCCTGCATCGGCTTGTCGGCATACATCGTGTGCAGGCAAGGAGCGTCAAAGCCGGTCAGCCACATGTCGCGCACGATCACGATGCGGAACGGATCGCGGCTGTCCTTGAAACGGTTGGCCAGCCGGCGGCGCTTGTCCTTGCTGCGGATGTGCGGCTGCCAGTCGGGGCCGTCGTCGGCGCTGCCGGTCATCACCACCTTCACCACGCAGTCCTTGCTTTTCTCGGCTTCCGCGTCGTCGTCGTCGCTCGCGCTGGCCCAATCGGGACGCAGCTTGATCAGCGCGTTGTAGAGATCCACGCAGATGCGGCGGCTCATGCAGACGATCATCGCCTTGCCGTCCATTGCCTCGACGCGCTTCTCGAAATGCGTGACCAGATCGGCGGCGATCAGCGCGATGCGTTTCGGATCGCCGACCAGCGCCTCCAGCGCGGCCCACTTCGTCTTGAGCTTCTCTTTCCTGGTCAGCTCCTCGCCTTCGGTGATCTCCTCGAATTCGGCGTCGAGCTTTGGCAGTTCGGCGGCGTTCAGGCTGAGCCTGGAAATGCGGCTCTCGTAATAGATCGGCACCGTCGCCTTGTCAGCGACGGCGCGCTGGATGTCGTAGATGGAAATGTAGTCGCCGAACACCGCCCGCGTGTTGGCGTCGGTCTTCTCGATCGGCGTGCCGGTGAAGCCGATGAACGAGGCATTCGGCAAGGCATCGCGCAGGTTGCTGGCGAAACCGTAGGACATCTCGCCGGTCTTCTCATTCACCTTGCCGCCGAACCCGTACTGGCTGCGGTGCGCTTCATCCGCGATTACCACGATGTTCTGGCGCGCGCTCAGCTCGGGCATCGCCTCGCCCTTTTCGGGCATGAACTTGTGAATCGTCGTGAACACCACGCCACCGCTCGCGCGGTTCAGCAGCGCCCGCAAATCCTCGCGCCCGCTGGCCTGCACCGGCGTCTGGCCGAGGATGTCCGCGCAGCGCTGGAACTGGCCGAAAAGCTGGTCGTCGAGATCGTTGCGGTCGGTCAGCACCACCAGCGTCGGGTTCTGCATCGCCGGATGCCGCACCACGCGCGCGGCGAAGAAGAGCATGGAATAACTCTTGCCGCTGCCCTGCGTGTGCCAGACCACGCCGGCGCGCCGGTCGCCTGGCTTGCCGCCGCGCATGCGGCCCGCCCAGTAGGTGCCGACGTCCCCGCGCAGCAGGTGGCGCTCGGCCATGCCGCTGGCGCGCACCGTTTCTTCCACCGCCGCATTCACCGCGTGGAACTGATGGTAGCCGGCGATGATCTTGTGCAGCGCGCCCGAGTCCGTGTCCTCCTCGAAGACGATGAAGTGCTGCAGCAGGTCGAGAAACCGTTGCCGCTCGAACACCCCACGCACCAGCACCTCCAGCTCCAGCGCCGACTTCGGCGCGTCGCCCTCGCCGTCAATCGTGCGCCAGACTTTGAACCACTCCTGGTTCGCCGTCAGCGAACCGATGCGCGCCTGCAAGCCGTCGCTCACCACCAGCGCCGTGTTGTAATGCAGCAGCGAGGCAATCTCCGCCTTGTAGGTTTGCAGCTGCGCGTAGGCGCTCCAGATCGTTGCGTCCCCATCCGCCGCGTTCTTCAGTTCGATCAGGCCCAGCGGCAGACCGTTGAGAAAAATCACGATGTCCGGCCGCCGGTTGTGCTGTCCCTCGATGACCGTGAACTGGTTCACCGCCAGCCAGTCGTTCGTCCGCACATCGCCGAAATCCACCAGCCGCACATGATTGCCCGCGATGCTGCCATCGGGCCGCGGATACTCCACCGGCACGCCGTCGCGCAGCATCCAGTGAAAGGCGCGGTTCGTCTGCGTCAGCGAAGGCGTTCCCACCCGCAGCACCTTGCGCAAGGCCTCCTCGCGCGCCTCCTCGGGAATTGCCGGGTTCAACCGCCGGATGGCCTCGCGCAAGCGTTCCACCAGCACCACCTCGCCAAACGACTCTCGCTCCGCCGCCGGTTCACCGGGCGCGAGATGCGGCCCGTGTCCGACCGCATAGCCCAGCTCCCCGAACCATTGCAGGGCGGCGTCTTCGACGATGGATTCGTTGAGGCTCATGGCAGGGATTGGTTCACGCGGAGGCGCGGAGACGAGGAGGCGGGCAGACTGTTGACGATGCGGTGGAGACCTTCTTTGAGCGTCGAGGCTCCGAAGTGGATCAGTAGTCCGACGGGAAGGTTCATCAGGCGGAGATAGGTGAGGACTTGCTTGCTGTGGACGGGCGCGAGTTTTTCCACGGACTTGAGTTCCACGATCACGCGGCTTTCCACGAGCAGGTCAGTGCGGAAGCCTTCTTCGAAAACCATCCCGTCGTATTCAAAGCGAATGACTTTCTGCCGATCGACCTGGAATCCCCGTTCCGCCAGCGCACGAGCCAGGACAATTTCATAGACCGACTCCAGTAGCCCCGGCCCCAGATCCCTGTGAATCTTGAGCGCCGTATGCACAATCGCCCCCGTGATGTCATTGAGTTCCTTCATGGCTTCTTCCTCCGCGACCTCCGCGCCTCCGCGTGAGTCTCCTTTCTTTTGGTTTCATGTCTTGGAAATTGTTAGTTCCCCGCTCAGCAGCTTCGGCAGCAGCGTGTCGCGCAGGGTGGCGAGGGTGCGGGATTCGGTGGAGTTGGCTTTGATTTTCGCCATCAGCGGCGCGGTGAGTTCGTCGAAGCGGCGGGCGATTTCGGGCGGTGGGACGGCGAGCCAGAACATGTTGAAGCACTCGGATGGGACGCGCTGGCGTCCGCTGGTGCCGGTCATGTTTTGAATGGCGTGGCTGCGGAGCGCGTCGGAGCGGGCGAGGAGGTAGCCGAACTGTGGCGGGAGCGGCGGCTTCGTGGCGAGGATGATGTATTCGGTGGAGCCCCAGCCGACTTGGCCGACTTCGAGGAAATCGACGTAGCCGGTCTTGCCGTTCTCCAAGCAGGGCGTAATGCGGGCGAGGAGCGTGTCGCCGTTTTGAAACTTTGTGCCGGAGCTGAACTCGCGGTCGATGACTTCCTCGGCGGAATGGCCCTGCGTCGGCAGGTTCTTCATGTCGAGGTAGGGCGCGATGGTTCCGCTCTTCAACGTGCGGCGCGGGTTTACCTCAATGGCCTCTGGCAAGCGTTGCGCCGTCCAGCCTCTGGGAATGTGTCCGAGCGGTGAGTCTTCCAAGTGCTCGGGGAAGAGGGCGGCGGTGGCGGGGTCGAGGTTGGCGGGGGGGCGGCCATCGAGTTTGGCGCGGACGGGGTCGAAATCCACGAACCAGCTCTGGAACAGCGCCCGCGCCATCGCCTCCAGCGTCGCGTTCATGCGCCGGTTCAACTCGATTTTGTCGTCCAGCGCCCCAAGCACTGCCGCGATGGCTTTTTGCTCGGCGAGGGGTGGAAGTTGAACGGGCTTTTCCCTCAATGTGTCAGTGACAAGCCGTCCTGTTCCGTGTCCTGCGTGGTCTACCGATGCCAAGAGGTCTGGTTTGTTGGCGAGCAACCAGTAGGCGAGAAACGCACCATCGACATTCTTCGCGGGGCGTAGCGCTTTGATGTCCTGATTGAAAGCCATCTCTTGCGTGACCATGCAAATCGGCACGTCGTTGTGCAGCGTCATACCTCGAACCAGCAACAGAATGGTTCCTGCAGGCACGAGCTTTCCGCCTTTGCCAACCGCGAGTGGCGAGATGTGGTCTTCTGCATCGTGAAGCCGAAAAGACTTCATGTCCTTCGCGCTAACCCACGGAATGGAGCCGGACCAGAACTCATCGTTCCCTTTGAACGGCGTTCCGCCAGACAACCACGCGGCACATTCGCCGAGCGTTGTTTCTTTCCATTTACCCGCCATAACCCAGCCCGCTCAGATTTGCCTTGACGGCCTGCTCCAGCCTTGCGGACTCGGCGAACTGGGCGTGCAGTTCGGCGACGCCGCGCGGCATGACTGTTTCGCTTGCGCTGGGCGGGTTCATGGCTTTTTGGTCTTTCCCGGCGTGGGCGGAATGAGATCGCCGGCCAGTTCGGCCTCGATTTCTTCGATGGTGGGCAGGCTGGTATCCAGTGGTTCAGGCAGTGAGCGCACGAGTTGGTATTCAGCCACGCCGATCGGTTTGTTGATCCCGGACAGGGCGTATTCGGCGACCAGACGGTTTTGCTTTCTGCAGAGCAGCAGGCCGATGCTGGGCTTGTCTTCCGGGGCTTTGATTTGGGCATCGACAGCGGAGAGATAGAAATTCAACTGGCCGGTATGCTCGGGTTTGAAATCCGCGCTCTTGAGTTCCACCACCACGTAGCATTTGAGGCGGGTATGGTAGAAAAGCAGGTCGATGAAAAATTCGTCGCCGCTCACCTCAAGCCGGAACTGGCGGCCAACGAAAGCGAAGCCTGCCCCCAGTTCCAGCAGAAACCGGGTGATGTGGCGGATCAGGGCGTTTTCAATATCGCGCTCGTGAGCTTCGTCGCCCAAACCCAGAAAATCGAAGAGGTAGGGGTCTTTCAGCGCCTCGACAGCAAGCCTCGCATCTGGCGCGGGCAGATGGTGCTCGAAGTTGGTGACGGCAGCGCCCTGGCGCAAATGGAGCCGGTTCTTGATGTGGATGTCGAGTGTGAGCCGTGACCAGCCCTGCGCTATGGCCTGTGCGGCGTACCATTCGCGCCCCGCATCCGCAGAAACCTTGGTAAGCAACGTGACAAGGTGGAACCAGGGCAATTGGTCAGCAGGCTGCTGACCAATTAGACCGCTTGGGCACTGCTGGGCGAAAAACCGCATGTATTTCAGGTTGGAACTGGAGAAGCCTTTCATCTCAGGGAAAGCTTCACGCAGATCGCTGGCCAGGCGGTCGATGACTTTGGCGCCCCAACCCTGAAGGGTCTGCCGTTCCAGTATCTCGCTGCCGATCTGGTGATAGAGCCGCACCAGTTCCTGGTTGACGGCAAGCGCGGCGCGCTGCTGGGCGCTGGCGATGCGCGATTTGAGGCTGGTCAGCCAGCTTGCGTAGTCCGCCGGGATGATGGATTTGCTAGAGGGCATAGCCGAGGCCTTTCAGATGGGCGAGGATGGCTTCCTCCAGCTTGGCCGATTCAGCGAACTGGGCGTGCAGTTCGGCGACGAGGCGCGGCATCTTTTCCTCGAAGGGGTCGCCGTCGTCTTCGACTTCCTCGGCGCCGACGTAGCGGCCGGGCGTGAGGACGTGGCCGTGCGCGGCGATTTCGGCGGTGGTGGCGGATTTGCAGAAGCCGGGGATGTCGGAATACTCACGCGGAGACGCGCAGGCGCGGAGGGATTCAGAGGCAGAGGGTTTTTCTCCGCGTTCTCCGCGCCTCCGCGTGAGCCCTGCTTCGCCCCGCCATGCGTGGTAGGTCGACGTGATTTTTTCCAAATCGGCGTCGGTCAGCTCGCGATGGACGCGGTCGATGAGGGTGCCGAGTTTGCGGGCGTCGATGAAGAGGGTTTGCCGGCGGCGGTCGCGGAAGCCGCGTTGGGCGTCGGCGTTCTTGCTTTTCGCGAGGAACCAGAGGCAGACGGGGATCTGCGTGCTGTAGAAGAGCTGGCCGGGGAGGGCGACCATGCAGTCCACGAGGTCGGCATCGATGAGGGCGCGGCGGATGTCGCCTTCGCCGGACTGGTTGGAGGACATGCTGCCGTTGGCCAACACAAAACCTGCGAAGCCAGCCGGCGCGAGGTGGTGGATGAAGTGCTGCACCCAGGCGAAGTTGGCGTTGCCCCTGGGCGGGACGCCGAACTGCCAGCGCACGTCGTCGTCGCGGCGGTTCCAGTCCGAGTCGTTGAAGGGCGGATTGGCGAGACAAAAGTCGGCGCGCAGGTCCGGATGGAGATCGCGGCGGAAGGTGTCGGCGTGCTCGGCGCCGAAGTCGGCCTCGATGCCGCGAATGGCGAGGTTCATGATGGCGAGGCGGCGGGTGGTGGCGTTACTCTCCTGGCCGTAGATGCTGATGTCGCCAATCTTGCCGCCGTGCGACTCGACGAATTTCTCCGACTGCACGAACATGCCGCCGGAGCCGCAGCAGGGGTCGTAGATGCGGCCTTTGTATGGGCCAAGCATCTCGACCAGGCAGCGCACGACGCAGGACGGCGTGTAGAACTGGCCGCCATTCTTGCCCTCGGCGCTGGCGAAGCGGGTGAGGAAATATTCGTAAACGCGGCCCAGCAGATCGACCGAGCGGTGGGTTTTCTCACCCGACTGCGCGCCCTCGCTGGCAGCGGTCAGTTCGATGGTGGCGATGACATCGATGAGCTCGCCGAGGCGCTGCTTGTCGAGGCCGGGGCGGGCATAGTCCTTGGGCAGGACGCCCTTGAGGCGGGGGTTGTCGCGCTCGATGGCGACCATGGCGTCGTCCACGATCCTGCCGATGGCGGGCTGCCTGGCGCTGGCCTGGAGGTGCGACCAGCGGGCCTCGGCGGGCACCCAGAAGACGTTCTCGGCCTTGTATTCGTCGGGGTCCTCGGGGTTGGCGCCGGCGTAGTCGCCCTTGCCCTCGACGAGCCTGGCGCGATGTTCCTCGAAGGTGTCGGAGATGTATTTGAGGAAGATGAGGCCGAGGACGACGTGCTTGTATTCCGCCGCGTCCATGTTGTTGCGCAGCTTGTCGGCGGTGAGCCAGAGCTTGCCCTCGAAGCCGATGGTGGCGGTGGAGTCGTCTTTTCTCGTCTGCGCTTTCGCCATCAGTTTGCCTTTTTGCCGGGTGACCGTGTTCAAGGGCGCTTGCCACACGATGTTCGCAGCATTCTAGCCGATAGCTGGCCAGGGCCGAAATCGACCACCATCCGGCCGCCCGTACATGATCCTTCGCAGGCACGAGCGACCAGGCCTGGTTTCAGTCGCTCAAGGGCTGGACCTCATGGTCTTCCACTCCACCGCAACCTCGGGATAGAGTCTGAGATAGGTGTTCACCGCTTCCCCGATGGTTGGAAAGAAGACTTCCGCGCCGAGCCGGTTAAACAGCCCGAAGCGCTTGAGCTTGTCCTGCACGGGATCCTTCATCTCGGCAAAGCAGAGCTCGATGCCGGCCGCCTGCAGGGTCTCGTCGAGCTTGGCGACGATGTCGGCGGCGGTGACGTCGACGCTGGTGACCGGTTCCGCGGTGATCACCAGCCAGCGTACCGGCGTCGGCGAGGCGGACACGGCGTCGAGGGCGCGCTCGTGGAACCACTCGGCATTGGCAAAAAACAGCGGTGCCGCCCAGCGAAAGAGGACCAGGCCCGGAATCAGGCGGGCGTCGGGGTGGCGCGAGATGTCGTGGTAGCCATTGATGCCCTTGACGCGGCCCAGTATCGCCGAGTCGGGGCGCCAGCCATCCCAGAGGAACTCGATCACGGCCAGCACGATCGCCAGACCAATGCCGGGAATCGCACCCAGCACGACGACACCGACGCAACAGCCGATCGACAGCCAGAACTCCCAGCGCTGGATGCGGTAAATGCGCCGCAGATCGGCAATCTCGAACAGGCCGATGGCTGCAGCGATCACCACCGCCGCGAGCGCGGTGTTCGGCAGGTACTGCAGCAGGTTTGGCGCCACCAACAGCAGCAGGGCCACCGCCAGGGCGCCGACGACGCTGGTCAGTTGGGTCTTGGCGCCGGCGGCCTCCGCCACGGGGGTGCGCGATGAGCTGCTGCTGATCGGAAACCCCTGGAAGAATCCGGCCGCCAGGTTGGCCGCGCCCAGTCCGACCATCTCCTGGTTCGGGTCGACGTGGCTGGCGGTCTTCTCGGCATAGGTCCGCGAGAGCACGCTGGTGTCGGCGAAAGAAACGATGGCGACGGCAAAGCCGCCCATCAGGACCGGCGCGATATCGGCCGGCGTGATCCACGGGATGGCGAAGGCGGGCAAGCCCTGCGGCAGCGAACCGAGCACCGACAGGCCGTGCTTGTCCAGGCCGAGCGTTGCCACGAGGACGGTGGCGCTGATCACGGCGATCAGTATCCCCGGAATGCGCTTGTCGCGTTTGAGCAGCATGATCAGTGCCAGGGTGCCGCCGCCGACCAGCAGCGCGATCGCGTTGGTCTTGCCAGCCAGCAGGGCCTGAAGAAACGCCCAGATCTTGTGCAACGGATCGTCGGCCTCGACCGAGAAGCCGAAGAGCTTGGGGAGCTGGCTGATCAGCACCGTCAGCGCAATGCCGTTCATGTAGCCGTAGCGGATCGGCTTGGAGAGCAGTTCGGTGACGAATCCGAGACGGGCGATGCCTGCCAGGATGCAGAGCAGCCCCGACACCACCGCCATCATGCTGGCCAGCGCGATGGCGCGCAGCGGGTCGCCGCTGGACAGCGGCAGGACGACAGCGAGGATCAAGGCGGCCAGCGAGGAATCCGGCCCGAGGACGAGAATCCGGCTCGGTCCGAACAGCGCATAGGCGAGCAACGGGATGATCGTGGCGTAAAGTCCATAGATGCCCGGTACGCCGGAAGCTACGGCGTAGGCAATGCCGACCGGCACCAGCATGGTGGTCAGCACCAGACCGGCAGCGATGTCGTGGCGCAGCCAGGCCATCTCGTAATGACGCAAGGTGTAGAGGCCGGGCAGCCATTTCAACCAGCCAGACTGGTCGGCAGCGCCCTGTCGGGGGGCAATGCGGCCACGTTCTGCACAAGGATCGGCAGGTTTCGATTCAATCATGTCAGCGGCCAGTCGGCAACCAAGTAACCCGGAACCTTGTTCATGTTCGGCTTCGTCAATTCGCTGGAAGAGCGCTATCCTTTCGCCGACCACCTGCACCCGGTGCAGAACTTGGCCGGCGTTCTCCTGCGCGAGGATAGCGGCGGTTTCGGCAGTGCCGGCTGGCTGCTCCTGAAGTTCTCGGTCCGGCAGACAGCGAAGTTCACGTTCGCAGGCGCAGTGCCCCCAGGTAGTCGCGCTTGCCCAATGGGACACCCTTTGAGCGCAGGATGTCGTAAGCGGTCGTGGCGTGGAAATGGAAATTCGGCAGAGAGAATGACAGCAGGAACTCTTCGGCCGTGAATGGCAGGCGGGTATTGCGGAACTCGAAGATCACCTCGCCACCTTCGTAGGCATTGATCTCCGCAGGCGTCAGGCGCTTGAGTGCGTCGCCGGCATCGGCAATGAGTGATTGCAGCGCCAGGTAGTTGAGCGGCAGGAGGTCGGCTGGCGGGCGAAAGACACCTTTTCTGATTCCCTCGATCGCGCCCAGGGAATGGTGAACGACCGACTGGACCTGGAAGCGAAACGGCAGCATGTCCGGGTGCAGGCGAGTCTCGACGATCTCCTCGGGGTCGAGCTGGTTGTCCCGGCAGTAGGAAAGACCCCGGTCCAGAAAGCCGCTGACCGCTCCCAGCGTTTGGAGGTAACTCACTACACTTCCGTCATAGAGCGAAATCGCCATGCTTGCTTTCCTGGTTGATGCCTCTGCGGCGGAGCCGGGCGAAAAAGCTGCCGGTCACCGTCAGCGGCTTGGTTTGAAGATGGGTGGTAGAACGTAGATCGGGGACCTGATCAGCATGCCATGCAAAACCCTGGCAGGACGTCACGATCGCCTCGAAGCTGTTGGCAAGCCGACAGAAGCGTGTCATTCAGGTGACGGGGCGCTCGATGCTATTCTTGCTCCTGCTTGCGGTGGCTGAACCCAAGGCCCGCCAGGCCGATTGCGAGAAGCATGAGGGAAGCTGGCTCGGCTGCGGAAAAGGCGCGGGGGGGCGGTCGGTTGTTGCTGCCCGCAGGCAACGGCGGGTCATAGCGTTCGGTCAGTGCGCCGAGCGTGTAAGCGCCTTCTGAGGAAGCGCCGATAAGTATCAGGTTGTATACCCGGATAGAGTCCTGATTCGAGAAAGTGAAGCCGGACGACAGATCGGAAGAATGGAATAGTCCAGGGAAATCAAAGCGTGCAAACAAGTCGCTCGTGGCGTTGCCGTCGATGTAATTCCCCCTCGCGTCGAAAACGAACTGCAGCGCCTGACTGAGGGCAATGTCGGGCAAACCCCCGGATGGGAAGCTGTCCGGACCTACCGTGACCGCCCCGGCCACTTCCTGCAAGAGATTCGCACTGAGAAGGGGCCTGGACGAAGGATCATCCGAGGTCACGTCATAGAAAAAGCCCGTGATCTGCAAGGAAGCGGTATTACCGGCGGTGACCGACCAGGTCGTCGGACCCGTGAAGCGCAGCCCCGGGTCCACTACCGAAAGCGTACTGGCATCGTCGGGCAGTGGTTCGACCGTGATGTTGCCTGCCACAACCGGTGTCGCATTGCCGAAGGCACGGGAAAGTACGCCGCTGCCCGTCGGGTCGATCAAGGGCATGCCGCTGAGCGAGCCGGGATTATTCCGTAAAGCATCCAGCAGCACGCTTCCCGAGGGAAAATTCTGGGCAAGCAAGGGCTTGAAGTTCGAGAAGGTGAGTCCGTCGACCTGGATGGTACCGCTGTTCAGCAGTTCGGCAAGGGTATTGGTGGTAGTGGCTTGGGCTGGTGTGGCCATGTAGAGGCAAACCAGCGTGGTGGCCGCGCAGGCAATGGTTCGAACAGTATGCATCACATACTCCTCCTGATTTTCGCTGCCAGGACGATCCTGGCAGCAGCGCTCGAATACAGGATAGCAGACTCCATCACGTCGTCAAGAATTCAGCAAGCGATTCGTGAGTCGCTGACGCGACTTTCACATTGAAGCGATTCAGGTGTTCCAGATGCGCGGCACGACGGCTGCCCTGCCAAGCGCCGCAGGGCGCAAGCATTTCCATACTTCGCTCAACCAGGCGCGTGCGGTTTCGGCGTTGGGCGCCAGGCAACGCGCCACCAGCAACTCTGGCAGTGCCGTGACCCCGGCTTCCCACTTAAAGCGGGACAGTCATGCTACCGATAGAGTCTGAGGATGAAGGGAGCTGAGGAGATGGGAACTGGTTGCCGCATCTCCTGTATCATCAGTTTTATGACAAAAAAACTCTACGACTCAAGCCATACGGACAACCAGCCGCGTCATTTTTGCCGCACTTACAGACCAGGGAAAACGAAGCCTGCGTGCAGTGGGGGAATTAATTCATCGCCCGAAAAGCAGTGTTCATCGCCACCTGCAAGCGCAAGCCCGTAGGAACCGACATCCTGAATCGGGGTTTTGGGAAACCGAAGAGGGGGAGGCATGGCTGAGATTGCTGGTATTTGCTGTGCTGTACACGTTCGGGCTGCAACATCATGTGGGGGCGGGTGCCTTGTCGGATTTCTTCCAATTGATCCGCCTTCATACCCATGTGGGGGTGTCTCCCAGCGCCTTGCAGACCCAACTCAGCCGGATGGAAGCGCTGTTGCCCCTGTTTCAGCAACAGTGTGAAGCCTCGGTACCGACGCGGACACGCCAAGCGGTGGTGGCCGCGGATGAGACGTTCTTTGGGGAGATTCTGATCTTGGTGCTGATGGATTTGTCCTCGGGCTACCTATTGCTGGAGTCGATTCAGAAGGACCGGGGTTTCGATACCTGGTTTGCCCAGGTGACCCCGCGCCTGGAAGCACTGGGTATCGAAGTCAACCACGCCATCAGTGACCGGGCGAAGGCCCTGATCAAATTAGCGGTCACAGGCTTTGAGTGTACCTCGGGCGCGGATACGTTCCACGAGCAATATGGCCTCAGTCGCTGGTTGTCACCGGCCTTGGGACGTCGAAAAGCCAAGGCGGATCAGTGCTGCGAACTGGCCCAGAAGGCCCTTGATCAGCCGTCGCGCGGAGCCAGTACCGAGGAAAAGGCGGCTTTGGCGGCACAACAGGCCTGTGCCTGGGAAGCCCGCGCGCAAGTGGAACAGGCGCAGCAAGAGTACCAGAAGCAGTTGCTGGGAATCGCCGAGGAAATCCATCCCTTCTCCCTGGAGGAGAATACTCGCACGACGGCGGAGAGCGTAGTGGCAGGACTGGAAACGCGAGCACAGGCCCTGGAAACTCTGGCGGCGCAACAAGGGATCCAGGATACCCGTTCCGCCCTGAAGAAGTTCCGTGCCCAGATCGGCGCCTTATCGAGTCACGTCAGCTTTTGGTGGCTTTGGGTAGAAGAAATCCTGCTGGGCTGGTCTCTGGATGAAGCGACTCGGCAATGGCTGACGAGCAAGCTGTTGCCCGTACTCTATTGGCACTACCAAATGCGGAAAACGCAAAACAGGGTTCACCGGAAACGGTATCAGGAGGCTTGGCAGCGAGCATTAGAGGCCTGGAAAGCAGACCCGTTCCATTCGGGATTCTCCGAGAGTGAGTTGCAGCGCTGGCTAGAATGGGGGGAATGGATGGTGCGACAGTTCCATCGCAGCTCCTCCGCCGTCGAAGGGCGCAATGGCCGCTTGTCCCAGTTGTATCATAACGGGCGAGGTCTGACGAAATGCCGCCTGGCTGCGCTAACGGTTATCCACAACTATGGGGTGAGACGTAGTGACGGCACTATCGCAGCCGAACGTCTGTTTAGCACCTCTTTCCCTGATCTTTTCGATTGGCTGCTCAACCAGATGGGGGAACTTCCCTTACCGAGGAAGTCCCGCCACCGGGTTGTGCATAACCCATTGAAGTTAGAGATTGTCCCGGCTTAAGTGGGAAGCCGTGACCCCGGTCAGCAGGCCATCGCTTGCCGGCAGCGCCAGGCAGGCATCGAGCCATTCCTGCGGCACCGTCCTGCCGGCAAGCAGCAGCGTTGCGCTGACAGGCCGGCCGGCCAGACCGGCAGCCGCGTCGAGCCAGGCAGAGCCGCCAGACAGCCGAGCACGCTCGATCCACAGCGGCCGCCCTTCGCTTTCGATCCGTGTCGCCAGGTCGAGCTGGCCATAGCCGAAACATTCGCCGGCAGCCGTTCGACCCAGGCAGAGAATTTCCCAGCCGCAGAACATGCCGCCGGCGGCCAGTTCGACGCGCGTGTGCATCTGTGCGTCGGCGCCGTCGAAGACGATCGTCTCCTGCGGAAGCCACTCAACGACGGCATCGCGGGCAACGCGAACCCGCAACGACTGCTGCGCCGGCCGACCACCCGAACGATACCACTTGCCGGCACCGGGTGTGGTCAACAGCGCGTGTGCGTGGGGAGCCGCGGCAAGCGAGAGGTCCAGTCGGTCACCACCGGCGATGCCGCCCGGTGGATGCAGGACGATCACCTCACAGACCTCGGGCCCTTCCGGGTACAGCGCTTTCTGCACGCGTAGCGGACCGTAATGCTCGCGTCGCACCAGCACCGTCGTTTGTGCACGGCGCTCGAAACCGAGCGTCAGCCGTGCTTGCCAGCCGGGACGCGCCGCTTCTTCGATCGCATTCTCGGTGGCCGCCGCTGCCGTCAATCCGGCAGGGCCGCCAGAACCCCGTCCTTTTTCATGTCTTCTCCGCATCCGCGCATGCTGATCCCGCCAGTTCCCCGCAGCGGATACCGCAAGTGAGGAGGCCAGCTCATCATACCAGCAGAAACTTCGTTTTCAGTTCGAAAAGTCCAGCACCCGGGACAAACCCACGATGATCGCTCCGCCCACGAGGTAGGTGAGCACGATCGACAGGACCGCGAGAGGCAGTTTCCAGTGGCTGTCGGAGCGGTTCTGCGGCAAATGTCGTTCAATGACCAGATAGGGCGCCAGGTTGATGGCATGATAATTGATCATCACATAGGGAATGAACAAAAGCAGCGTCGGGGCATGCAAAAATGTTTGATTGCCATCGCCGAGCGCTTGCGCCAGAGCAAAAACAAAGATGTATTCCCAGCGGCCATAGCGATATCGGTTGATCAACTTCCAGATGACCGAGAAAATGAAAACGTAGACCGGCAGCGTGAACATCAGATCGATTGAATAATTGCGGATCATCTGCATGATCGGCATGCCGGAACGGATGGTGAGCGAAAGCAGGAAAGGTTGAGAAATCATGTAGCATCCTTCCGCCAGTGCGGCGAAGAGGACCCCCGCGCCAACGAAAAGCAGCCTCGGGTTTTTGGGTCTTTGCGCTGACCGGGTTTTGAGTGCCCACATCAAAGTGACAGACAACAAACACAAGAGCAGGATGTGAGTAATGTTATCGACATCCCAACCCTTCATGTAAAAGGTCAGGAGCAGGGTGCACGCAGACCAGAACAAATAGAGGAGAAAGGGAACAGGGATGAGGCGAATCATGGCGACATCCTCGCGGAGGATGGGTTGGCCACTGGCACGTCATTCCAGCCGGCGGGCTGACACCGCCATTCGCAACAGATCCTCGATCTCGGTCGGCGGCAGCGGGCGGCTGAACAGGTAGCCCTGGATTTCCTGGCAGCCCTCTGCCCGCAGGAAGGCCAGTTGCTCCCCGGTTTCCACGCCCTCGGCGACGATGCCGAGGCGCAGGCAGTGAGCAAGCCGGATCACGGCACGGACGATGTCCGCATCGTCCGGATCGCTGCCGATGTCGCGGATGAAGTTCTGATCGATTTTCAGCTTGTCGATGGCGAAGCGCTTGAGGTCGGCCAGCGACGAGTAGCCGGTGCCAAAATCGTCGATCGATAGTACGATGCCGAGCGCCTTGAGACGGCGCACCGTGTCCAGTGTGTTGTCGGCGTCGTGCAGCAGGATCGACTCGTTCAGATCGAGTTCGAGCATGCCGGCGGGCAGGCCGGTTTGCTGCAGCACATCGGTCACCACCTCGGCGAGACGGCAACGGCGGAACTGCAGCGCCGACAGGTTGACCGACACCGGCGGCGGCGCCAGCCCCGCAAGCTGCCAGACAACCATCTGGTGACAGGCGGCTTCGAGCACCCAGCGGCCGATCGGGACGATCAGGTCGCAATCCTCGGCCACCGGGATGAAGCTGCTCGGCGGTACCTCCCCAATCTCTGGATCATTCCAGCGCAACAGTGCCTCGAGCCCGGTGATGCATTTGCCGGCGATATCATACTTCGGCTGGTAAACCAGGCGAAAGTCGTTGCCGCTCAGGGCATGATGCAGGCGGTTCTTCAGCAGTAGATGCTGGCACACCTGGTTGTTCATCATCTCGTCGAAGAAGCGATAGGTATTTCGGCCGGCCGCCTTGGCCGTGTACATCGCAGTATCGGCTCGTTGCAGCAAGGCGTCGAAGCTCTCCCCGTCGTCGGGGCAGAGCGAGATGCCGATGCTGCCTGCCGTGGCGATGGCGTGGCCATCGATGAGAATGGGCTCGGTCAGACGCCGCAGGATCTCGCCAGCCACGCGCTCGGCCGTAGCCTTGTCGGGAATGTCGTTGAGCAGGACGATGAACTCGTCGCCGCCCTGGCGGCTCATGGTGTCGGTGTCCCGCACACACTGACCGAGTCGGAGAACGACAGCCTTGAGCAATTCGTCCCCAGCGGCGTGGCCGAGGGTGTCATTGATCGCCTTGAAATTGTCGAGGTCGAGAAACAGCATCGCGACCAGCGTATGGTTGCGCTCGGCGAAGGCCTTGGCTTGCGCGAAGCGGTCGCGCACCAGCACACGGTTGGGCAGGCCGGTCAAGGCATCATGATGCGCGAGGAACTCGATACGCGCCTCGGCCTGCTTGCGTTCGCTAATGTCGATGAAAGTGACGACGGCGCCAAGCAGATCACCGCCACGGAACATCGGGTGCGACCAGGATTCGATCGGGAAGCTGGTGCCGTCGGCGCGCCAATGCACCTCGCCTTCGACGTGCGTGCTCTTGCCTGCGAGCGTAGCGCGCCGCACATGACACGCTTCTTTCGGGTAGGGACGGCCGTCGGAATAGGTATGGTGGATCAGCGCGTGGACTTCCTTGCCGACGATGTCCTCCTCGTGCTCGTAGCCGAGCATGCGCAGGCAGGCCTTGTTCACGAAAGTGCATATTCCGTTGATATCGGCACCGAAGATCGCCTCGGCCGCCGAATCGAGGATCAGTCGCAGCTGCTCCTGGCTATCGCGCAGCGACGCTTCCGCCAGATGCTGGGCCGTCACGTCCTGGCAAGCTCCATGAAGCCGGTGCTGTCCGCTTGCTGCAGGATGGTTCTCGTGATGCGCGTAGCAACGCAGCCAGCGCATGCTGCCGTCGCCATGAGTGATGCGCAGGGTAAAATCGCTCGACTGGCCAGGGGCAAGCCGGGTGATGTGGCGTTCGAACAGCGGCTGGTCCTCGGCCACCACCGAACAGCGCCAGCAGCCGCGCGTGATCAGTTCATCGGTGCTGAAGCCGAAGACGTCCACGGCATTGCCCGCACACCAGCCGATGCGGAACAACCCGTCGTTCGAGCGCGCGCAGGAGAAGATGAAATCGCTGGTGAGCGAGCTGATCCGCCGGTAGCGCTCCTCATTGGCGTATAGCGCGGCTTCCGCCTGCCGCCGCGTCAGCTCGGCACCGGCACGGGCGGAGAGGATGCGCATGCCGGCTTCTATGGTCTGCGAGTAGGCCAGCGTCCGCCGGCTGACCATCGCGATCAGGCCGACCACCTCACCGTTGCCGTCGAGAATGGGCTCGCCGATGTAGGCTTCGGCCTGCATGGTCAGAAGGTCGCGGTCCTCCGGAAACAGCGCCTGCACATGACTACTGTAGCATTTGCGCGTTCGCTGCAAGACATTCTCGCAGGGCGTCCCGGACAGTGCATAGACGTACCCGGGTTCGCGCCGCTGACCATCGGCACAGACTGCGATCACCCGTACCCGGGTCGGATCGGGCTCCAGCAGTGCGATGTGAACATGGTCGGCGTCGAATGTCTCGGCAGTGAAACGGACCAGTGCGTCGAAGCAGTCCGTGCCGTGGTGCTGCGAAACGAAGCTGGCGGTGGCCATCAGCGTCGATTCGAGGGTGCGCTGCTCGGTAATGTCGCGGGCGATGCCGAGCACACCGATCAGGCGTCCTTTGCTGTCGTGCATCGGCGTTTTGACGGTTTCGAACAGGCTGCGATACCCGTCTGCGACAAAGGTCAGCCATTCCTCGTTGCGCGACGGACTGCCGGTGGCGACCGCAGCGCAATCCTTTTCGCGGACGAAATCGGCCAACGCAGGCGCGGCAAAATCGTAATCGGTCTTGCCGACGAGATCTGCTTCGCTGGCGCCGTAGAGGCCTTCAAAAGTCCGGTTGCACGCCAGATAGACGCCGTCGGGATCCTTGAGCCAGACCGGGTAGGGAATCGTCTGCAACACTGCGCGCAGTAGCGTCGAGTCGTATTCCCAGTGTGGCCGCGTATCGTCCGTTCTGTCCGTATCCATGTGCTTGTGCATGCGCCGCAAACCCATAGGCTAGCGCTTGGCGCAGCCAATGGCTGATCCCAAAAAGAGGTGTTGCCGCACCCAACTCTGGATTGAATTTACGGGGAGATCCGCAAGCTCAGCCAGGGAGCCAGACTATCGCACGACAAGGGACGCGACATGGACATTTTTCTCGAAAAATACCGGAACGTAATCTCCTCTGGGTGGTCAGGCCTGATTCCTCATTAAGGAGTATATTCCGTATCTTGACACGGGTATTCAGCAGGAGTGTTGAAATGCAGAACAAACCTCCCTTGCCATCCAGAAAACAGGACACGGTCAGCGCCGAGCAAGTCCAGGCGCTGATGGACGACATTGACAATTCAATAGCCAGCATCGACGAGAAGTTGAGCGTATGCAGGTCAGCGCCGAGCAGACCAGTGGGTCAAGCGAACTCGACAATCGGTCTTGTGTATCAGCATACCTTTGCCGATGCCAAGGGCGCAAGCTCCAAAACGCAAACGGGGGAAGCCCCATCCCCCAACAGGTCTGGGCAGGGTCTGCTGGCAGAACTTGCACACGCTGCAGAGAGGCTTTCGCAACAAAAAATCGAAGAAGATCGTTCGCAGCAGCAAATCGAGCAACGCTTTGACCGCGCGCTGAGGCTGATCTTCGACTACCTGAATCAGTTCACACAGCACCTTAACGTCATCAAACCTGCGCTATCCCTGGTAGGCTACACGCTTGATTTTCGACATCGCTTTGGCACTGGTCGATGCGCCGAGGGGTTCGTCAACTACCGAACGCGCAGCAACTCGGAGATGGCTCTGATCGAAACCGTCACCTTACGCCTACGCTATGCCACTGAGGCTTTAGACGTCATCCGCCCGGCCGAAAAGGCCCAAGAGCTTCGTGATGAGCTGGACCTGCTCAATCTGAGAATAACAGGGGAAAGAAATGTGGATCTTGCCAGAAATGGCAGCAGCGTCAGATTCACTCTCGCGGGATCGATCCCGGTACAAGTCAACTTCCGCTGCGATCTCTCCAACGGCAGGCTCATCGTTCGTGGGCGTAATTTCGGCGCACTTGGATTGAGCGCATATCTGATCGATCTGGAGAGGTTGTCACACGCTTCCCTTGAAGCCATTGGCCTGATTCTGCTGGGGCGTGCCGTCCGACTGCCGAACGAGTTTGTTCCGGTCGCCTTCCATACCAGGTTCCCTGATGAAAAAACGCTGCGGTTCTAACGGTCATGACTTTGCCAGGCACCCCCGATCATGAAAGTCTGACCGTTTCCCTCTCGTGAGTCGCATACGCGACTTTCACATTAACGGTCATGGCTACATCAGCTATCCCGATGATGCGCCAAGACCCTCCCAAGACCCTCTACTCCTGCATCGCGAGCAGTTCCTTGTCGGCGTAGCTCAGGCGCAATGCCAGCACCTGGGCAATTGCCTGCATCAGCTGCAAGGCGAGCCGTCTGTGCTCTTCGCACAGTTTCTCGAAGCTCTCTCGGTGCAACACGTAGAGTTCGGTTTCTTCCATGGCTGTGGCGTCGGCGCTGAAACTGACCGCCCTGGTGACGAAGGACAGGCCGCCAATAAAATCGCCACGCCCATAGGTCAAGCGGTGACGGCTGCTGCCTGTCCCAGGAACTGGCGTGGTGATGCGCACGGCCCCCTTGCGTATGAGATATAGCCGGTCAGCCGCATCACCGATCGAGAACACCTTCTCGTTCTTTGCCACCGAGCGACGTTCTAGACACTCGACAAGCGCAATCAGCGAATCCTCCTTGGAGTCCTTGAAGATTTCCATCTCGTAGATCTCGAGCGGCGGAACCTCGGCCGCCTTCGCCAGTTTGTCCTCCAGTACCTGGTCTTCAACCCATTCGACTGCGTCGTCGAGTTCTCCGAACACCTGGACATGATCGGTCGTGGTCGTGAGGTCCATCCGCTCGAACAGCTCGGCAAGATTCCGCCCGTTGGGCAGGGTATGCGTCAAGCCGCTGAAGACCAGGAAAGCACCGCGTTCAATCAGCGAATCCCGGATCTGACTCAAGAGGTGCACCGCCGTGACGTCAACCGACTGGACGCGGCGCATGTCGAGCACGATGTAGGTGCGCTTGCTCAATTCAGGCTCGAGGGCGGTGTACAGCTGGTCCTTGGTACCGAAAAACAGACTGCCCTGCAGCTCCAGGATCGTGGTCCGGTCTCCGCGCTGTTCGAGCAGTTCCATCTCGTGTCCCAGGCGCACCCGCTTCGAGAACCGTTCACTGCCGTTGGCCTTGCGGCGAATGACCGTGCTCGTCAACTGCTCGCGAATGAACAGGAACATCGCCAGTGCAATGCCCACCGCTGACGCCGCAATCAGGCTGTAAGCGAGCGCCACAGCCACTACCGCCAGAATCACCGCGAAGTCAAGCATCGTCCACGAGGATTCGAGCAGGTGAAGACTCTTGAGGTCGATCATCCGGATACCTACGACGATCAGGATGCCCGCCAGAGCAGCGACCGGTATCCAGGCGATGAACGCTCCCAGGGCGAGAAATGCGAGCAGCGCCAGCACACCTTCAACGACTCCGGAGACGCGCGTCTGTCCGCCACTCGCCAGGTTGACCAGGGTCGCACCCATTTGCCCTGCGCCTGGCATACCGCCGACACAGGCCGAGGCGACATTGCCCAGACCTTGCGCAACCAGTTCGCGGTTGGAGTCGTGGCGACTGCGGGTGAGTGCGTCGAGAACGACGGCCGTCTTGAGCGTGTCGATGGACAGCAACACGGCCAGGGTAAGCGCCGTCCACATGAGGGCGGCGATCTGGCCGAGCTTGAGCTCGCCGATGTCCCGCCAACGACCGGTGACCGCCTCGAGCATGCCCGCAGCGGAACCGCCGAGTGGCCCGATGATCAGCTTGTTGCCTTCGAGGACCAGCATCGATTCGTCCACGAAGTGCGCCAATCCGAAATAGGTGAGCACCCCGGCCAGCAGGCCGAGGATGGCCGCCGGCACAACGCGGGTAACCAAAGGCGCGCCAAGCATCACGGTCGCCGTGACGACGCCGATCAGCGCACTCTGCCATTGCCATGTCTGCGGTGAGGTGAGCGTGCGCCACAGGGACTGATTGCCGAATACGCCGAGGAATTTCGGAATCTGGCTGCCGATGATGATCAGGCCCACCCCGGTCAGGTAGCCACTGACCACCGGAAATGGAATGTACTTGATCAGGCTGCCAATCCGCATCAAGCCGAGAAGGATCTGAATCAACCCGGCCACCAGGCCAAGGGCGGTCAGCCGCAACACGATGAACGCCGGGTCGACGTCCAGTTGCACGAGTTCGATGGCAAACGCCGAGAGAACCGCAGCGGCGGGTGCACACGGCGCCGTGATCAGCCGATTGGTCCCACCCAGGCTCGGCGCCACCAGGCCGAGAGCAGCCGCTCCGAGAATCCCTGCGAGTGCGCCCAGACCGGCATAGGCAGGACCGATCGAGGCATAAATGGTGACGCCAAAAGCGATCGCCGACGGCAGAGCGACCAGCATCGCCGCAAGGCCTCCCCAGAAATCGCCAACCAGCTTGTCATTCTTGAAACGCATTGCCAGTTCCATAGCACAGGCCCTCCATCCAGATTCTTGCGATCAATAAAAGCCCTCTCGCCAACACCTCCTTCGCTCATGCACAAGCGATAATTACCAGACCAACACCCTGGCAATCATTGATCCTAACACAGCGAAAAGTGGTGGTCCGGGTTTTACGCCAGCTGCATCCGTGCCAGTTAAGCGGATTGACCGGGCTAGCGACTTGTGATGTAATCCCGGCTTCCGTGGCTATGGCGGACCGTACCGGGGCGGAAAGGTACCGATCCATGCGGAAACAGATGAGCTTTGCAGCCGTGTGCGTGGTGACGATCTCGGTGTGACATCATCGCTGCAACAGGAATTGGGGCGATTAACTCAGTGGTAGAGTGCCACCTTCACACGGTGGAAGTCAGTGGTTCGAACCCACTATCGCCCACCAGAAAAACCAAAGAAAATCATCGCCTTGGCTGGTCATAGCAGCTGAACAAGATAGCATGGCTCGCCGAAGAAGATAAACGCTCGCTGCGGCGCGCCTTTGCCTGCTCGGATCAAACAGCTGGCTTGACAAGGACAAATCATGCGCGATTGGACTGCCGGCTACGTTGCCGATATAGGCTACACCTATGGCTACTACCCAGAGTTGAACCCGCTGCGAGCAAGAATGGCTTTCCTTAACGCAGGCCTGGTCTTCCCCGAAGTGCTGGTTGCGTGCGAACTTGGCTTTGGCCAAGGCATGAGCGCCAATCTGCATGCAGCAGCTTCGCTGACGCAGTGGTACGGCACGGACTTCAACCCGTCGCAGGCGGGTTTCGCACAGGCGCTTGCTGCGGCCTCCGGTTCAGGTGCCAAACTTTACGACGATTCTTTTGTGGACTTCTGCAACCGTTCCGACTTGCCCGAATTCGACTACATTGGCATCCACGGCATCTGGAGCTGGATCTCCGCAGAGAATCAGCAGGTCATCGTCGACTTCATTCATCGCAAGCTCAAAGTGGGCGGGGTTCTTTACATCAGTTACAACACCCAGCCCGGCTGGGCTGCCATGGTGCCGATGCGCGACCTGCTCACCGAACACGCATCCACCCTGGGTGCTGAAGGTCATGGCATCGTCCAGCGCATCGACGCAGCGCTTGAATTTGCCGAGAAGCTCATCGCCACCAATCCCGGCTACGCCCGTGCCAACCCATCGGTGCACGAACGGCTCAAACAGATCAAAGGACATAATCGCAACTACCTGGCGCATGAGTATTTCAACCGCGACTGGCTGCCCATACCCTTCTCGCGGATGGCCGAGTGGCTCTCGCCGGCCAAGCTCGATTACGCCTGCTCGGCCCACTACCTCGATCATCTCGAAGCTCTGAATCTCACCGCCGAGCAGCTGACCCTGCTAAACGAGATCCCCGACCCGATGTTTCGCCAGACGGTACGCGACTTCATGGTCAACCAGCAGTTCCGCCGTGATTACTGGGTCAAGGGGGCACGCAAGCTCAACCCACTGGAGCAGGTCGAAGCCCTGCGCCAACAGAAGGTAGTGCTGACGAAATCTCGTGCCGATGTTCCTTTGAAGGTTGCCGGGACTTTGGGTGAGTCCGCCATGAGTGAGGCGATTTACCTTCCCATTCTGGACGCGCTTGCCGACCACAAGCCGAAGGCTTTGGGCCAGCTGGAACAGGTACTGAAGGATAAAGGGGTGCTCTTCGCCCAGATCGTGCAGGCGCTCATGATCCTCACTGGCGCAACTCATCTGACCGCAGCTCAGGACGAGGCGGCGACCGCCAAAGCCAGGAAATGTACCGACAAGCTCAACGCCCATCTGCTGCAGAAAGCCCGAGGCAGTAGCGACCTCGGCTTTCTCGCCAGCCCGGTGACCGGCGGTGGCGTATCCCTGGGTCGTATTTCGCAACTCTTCCTGCTGGCCGTCAGTCAAGGCAAGAAGCAACCCAGCGATTGGGCGCAGATGGTGTGGCAAATTCTAGCGTCGCAAGGGCAGAAGATCATCAAGGAGGGCAAGACGCTGGAGACGGTTGAAGAGAACATCGCCGAGCTGACAGCGCAGGCCAGCACTTTCGCCGACAAGCAGTTAGCGATCTTGAAGGCCATGCAGATAGCATGAATGTATCACGACGGACTGGCGGCTGCAGCCTCTGTAGCGCGCTGGCTGCGGCTCTTTTCAAGTAGCTTGCGCAAGTCGGCGTCGATTTTTTCGAGCGTGCCGGCAGCATCGATCCACCAGTCGGTCGACCAGACACGCAGGATTTCCCAACCGAGGCCGCGCAATACCTGTTCGCGCAGCTTGTCGCGGTCGCGTGCAGTCGCTGCGCGGTGATAGGTGGCGCCGTCGCATTCGATGCCGCACAGGTAAACGCCCTTGGCATCGGGATGGACGACCGCCAGATCGATGCGGAAAACCGAGGATCCGACCTGGGTATGCAGTTCCCAGCCCTGATGGGCGAGCGCGGTGGCGACGGCTTCCTCGAACGGGCTTTCGAAATCACCGAGGCTGGCGGTCCTGGCTTCGGCCAGCGCCGGCGCGCCACGTTCGGCGAAATCGAGGAAGTGCTTGAGGTCGCGAACGCCGATCGCCTGCGTGCGGGCGAGGTCCATCTGTTCGGCCCTGAGACTCGAAAAGATTCGCAGTTCATGACGGGCGCGGGTAATGGCGACGTTGAGCCGCCGCTCGCCGCCAGCGCGGTTCATCGGGCCGAAATTCATCGAAACGGCGCCCGCGTGATCAGGGCCATAGGTGATCGAGAAGTAGACGATGTCGCGCTCGTCGCCCTGGACGCTTTCGAGGTTCTTGACAAAGACAGGTTCCAGTTCCACGTCGGCGAAGTGCGGCTCGATCGACGGGTCGCGGCGCCGTTCTTCGTCGAGCAGATCCTCGATCAACGCCTGTTGCTCGGTGTTGAAGGTGACGACGCCGATGGTCAGCCGCGATTCCCGGAAAGCGGGGGATTTCAGGCGGTCGACCAGGTCGGCAACCAGCGCTTTCGCTTCGGACTTGTTGATACGCGCGCCGCCCTTCTCGTAGACGCCCTGGACGTAATGAAAACTCAGCGCGTGGTCGGTGGTGACCGGCGAAGGGAAGGTCACCAGTGAGCCGCCGTAATAGCGGTGGTTCGAGAAGGCGATCAGGCTCTCGTGGCGGCTGCGGTAATGCCAGGCCAGGTGCATCGTCGGCAGGTTGGCACCGAGGCATTCGTCGAGAATGCTTTCGAGGTCGGCTTCGATATCTTCTTCGTCGAACTCCGATTCGGCACGGTCGAAGAAATTGGTCGGCGGCAACTGCCGTGGGTCGCCGACCATGACCACTTGGCGGCCACGTGCGATCGCGCCGATGGCATCCCAGACCGGAATCTGTGAGGCCTCGTCGAAGACGACGACATCGAAGATACTGGCGTCGGCGGCCAGGTACTGGGCAATCGACAGCGGGCTCATCAGCAGGCACGGTGTCAGCTTCGTCAGTGCTGTCGGGATGCGCTGGATCAACTCGCGCAGCGGCAGATGCCGCTTCTTCTTGTTGATCTCGTGGCGCAGGATCCCCCATTCGGAACTGCGAGTCACCCCGTCCTGCGTCGGCAATGCGGCGCACAGCCCGGCGCGAACGCGTGCCCGCGTGAGTTCGGTAAAGCGCTCGTCGAGGGCGCGAAAATCGTTGATGCGCTGTTCGTGTTCGGCGGCGACGAAGCCGCGGATGACCGGCTCTTCATCAACCACCGCGTTTAACCACCAGCGGCTGTAGTTGATTTCAAAGGCCCGGCGCAGCGTTCCCTGTGCCAATTCGCTGTTCTCGATCGCCGCGACCAGCGGCGCCAAGCCGAGAGCCCGCGCCTGTTCACCAACCTTGCGCCAGGCGCACCAGGCATGCAGCCGGTTCGCCAAGCGGAGCATCGCCGTGCAGCGCTCATCCAGCTGATCGAGCGGGATGTCTGCAAAAGCATGACTGACGGCTGCCGTAAAACCGCCGGTTGCACAGAGGTGGCTGATCGCCGGTTGCAGCGCGCCGCAGGTGTCAAGATATGCATCGGCGGTGGCGGGATCGAGACGCGCCCCGTTGTCGCCGAGGAGACGCTGCAGCGACGTCATTATGGCAGCGAACTCGTCGGGTGAGTCGGCGAGCTGGGTGATTGCCGTCTGGAGGTCGAGGGCGGTTGCGAGGTTTTCCGAACGTGTGCCGAGACCGGACCAGAGCTGTGCGGTGAGCGGGCCGAGATGGTCGAGCGTCTGCAGCTCGGCATCGAGCGCCTGCAAGCTGCGCAGCTGCCGCAACTGCCTGGCCAGGCGCTCGCCGCAGCGACCGTCGGCAACCGCCGCGAAGCGACCGACATTGCCGCAGGGCTGCTCCTTTTGCAGCCCCCGCAGCACCTGCTGGAAGTCGAGCGCACACTCGGCAAGTTCCGGCCGCGTCTTGAGGCCGGCCCAGACGCCGTCGGTAGCATTGCCGATCGCCAGCGCCGACACCTGCGCGCGCCGCGATCGGATCCTCGCCAGCGCAAACAGGTCGCCGGCGATGTCCGGCTCACCGGCACCGGCCAGTACGGTCTGCAGAGTCGCGCGAATCCGGCGTCTGGCCAGCCAGGACATCGGCCACATGGCCTTTTCGGCCTTTGCCCAGTCGCGCTGCAGTTGCAGCACGTCCAATTGCTCGACCAGGGGGTCATACTCGACCGACAACTGCCCACACAGGCGCTTGATTTCGGCGAGGAGCTGCAGTCCCTGCTGCAGATCCTCGACCACCGCTGCCGACCAGGGCTCGCCGATCTGGTCGAACAGCGCACGGCGCTGTTGCAGCAAGGCCAGGCCGCGCCGACAGGCGCTGATGACGGCCTCCGGCCAGGGCGGCAGGTTTTCGCCGCTGCGTTCGCGGTGTCTGGCGGGCAGCTCCCGATCGGCCGGCAAGGGTTCGGTGAAGGCTGCGGCGTCGGTGCGCAGGATGAATGGCCAATCGTCGCCGCTGGCCTGCGACAGGATTCCCGCGAGGACGCCGAGGGCGCCGCGCCGGCGACGGTCGAGCGGTGTGCGCGGTAGTCCGCTGGCTTCGCAGAAACGTTCCGCAGCGTTCCGCAGAAGCTGCAGCGTGCTCTGACGGGTCTTCCCCCGTAGCTGTTTAAGTGCTTGAAAACATTAGTACCGTTACATGCCTACAAATGAGCTAAGTGCTTGAAATTATTAGAGCGAGGGGGGAAGATCCGTCTGAACACGGCCAACTGCCTCGACGAACGCTTGCTGCCAGCTCGGCGACCAGTCGGCGTGTCCGATTGGCGCCAGCGGTCCGTTCCTGAGATCCTCCTGAGCCACCGCCACTGCATTGACCTGCAGACGGTCGGTGATCTCGCGCATCGCTGCCATGGCGGCTGCATCATGAGCATCGGCTCTGCGCCACGACAGGGCCAGCGCGGGTACCTTGCTGCGCGTATCATCACCCTCGCCATCCAGCACGCGCCCGATGGCCTGATAAATCGTCATTCCGTTCGGGTGCCGATGATGCAGGCGTTCGACATAGACGTTGAGCTGGTCGCGCAGCCCTTGCAGGCGCTGCGCTTCGGCGCGCCAGGCGTCGGCATCGATGCTGCCCTGCGCCGCCCAGGCTGCCTGCAACTGTGCCAGGACGTCGAGCTTTCTGGCTTTGCTGGAATGCAGTTCAAGGCAGAACTCACCGAGACCGACTTCGCGCAGGCGCCGGTAGACCACATCGAGCGCCGCCATCTTCTCGGAGACGAAGAGTACGCGCTTGCCCTCGGCCAGGCACTGCGCGATGAGGTTGGCGATGGTCTGACTCTTGCCGGTCCCCGGTGGTCCGATGAGGACGAAGTCCTTGCCGCGCACGGCGGCGATGATCGCCGAAAGCTGCGATGAATCCGCAGCCAGCGGGCAGAAGGTCTGCTCCGGCGCGAACTCGCGGTCCAGCCGGCTGCGCTCGGGAAAAGCCAATTGCGCGGGATAGCTCTCGCGCGGCGTGTCGATCAGATGACGGACCACCGGATTGTCGCGTAATTGCTCGGTGCGCTCGCTGAGGTCTTTCCACATCAGATGCTTGGCGAATGAGAACATCGACAGCACCACCTCTTCGCTGACTTCCCAGCCCTTGATGTCCTTGATCGCCTGCGACACCAATCGCCAGATCGCAGTGACGTCGAGGCCACCTTGATCCCTGGGCAGTTCGCCGTCGGCAACCCCGAGACTGAGTTTGAAATCCTGGCGCAGCATCTCGATCAGTGTCGGATTGAAGCGCGGCTCGTCGTCATGCAGGGTCAGGGTGAAACCCGAACGGACACTGCGGCGGTTCAAGGTCACCGGCACCAGCAACAGCGGTGCGCGGTAGCGTTGCCCGATCCGCTGCTGGTCGCCCTTTTCGTCACGGCTCCAGCAAAGGAATCCGAGCGCGAGGAAGAGCGTGTTCGCGCCGCCCTCCTGGAGTGTGCTGCGAGCCGTTCGATAGAGATCGACCAAACGGCTGTCAAGTTCCTCGCGCGTGATCGCGACAAAGACCTCCCGACGTTGCAGGGCGTCAAGGGCATGCTGGCGGCGCAGGTCTTCACGCTCGCGCGCTTCGTGGATGGCCAGATTGCGGGGATCGGCGCCGTCCATGAGATCGGGCCGGGGCAGCAGCTTCAAGGGCAGCATCTCCGATAGCCGATCCTCAAGGGCAGCGGCGTCGGGAGCCTCGAGCGTCAGCGCCTGTTTGCTGCTGCGGAAATTCAGCAGTTTGTTGCGCAACGACAGGTCGAGCAGCTTGCGTTGCCAGCGCGCGAGGCGATCGGCGGGCCTGAGTGTCGCCGGGTCTGCTTCGCCGGAAATATCTTCGTCCGGCAGTTCGGGCGCTTCGGCGAATGCCGGTTCCAGCGCTGCTGCTGGCTCGCCGCCGGCAGCGGTGCCGGGCAAGTCGACGCTCGCCAGTGGCTTGATCCGCTGTAGGCGGGCGCGCCGGATGTCGACCGCGAGTTCGAAGGCATCCTCCTCAACGATGTTCTGCTCGCCGCACTGGACGGCATAAGAGAATGCCGGCGCCGGCCGCTGCGTCACCAGGGTGGTTTCGAAAAGCAGCAATTCCTTGAGCCTGACGCGTTTGCGCAGAGACGCGACGTCGTCGATGACGCTGCTCGAAAATTCTTCTGGCTTGAGCCAGACGCCGGCGAAGGCGTGCTCCTTGGTGAACACCAGCAGCGGATTCAGACCGGCCTGCTCGATCGCCGAGGAGAACAGCAGCGCCAGGTCGAGGCAGGTCGCGAGCCCCGACTCGGCAAGCTGTGTCGGTCCCCGCACCTTCTGGCCGCTGTGTTCGAAACTCGCCGGTGGCAGCGCGTAGTCGAGCCCCATTGCCGCGACGGCACTCCAGATGCCGGAGCTGAGTTCCCAGGCGCGCCGAGCACCGCCCTGGTAGCCATCCAGCGCCGGGTTCCGGCCATTCCTGCGCAACACCTCGCTGGCTTGCTTGAGCAGGCGATCGACTGCCGGGTCATTGGGTTGCACGAAGGCGGCGACCATGTCCGGGAATTGCGATAGTCCTCCCCACTGGTTGCGGGGCAGGAGCTGCACGCAGCATTCAAGTCGCGCCAGTTCGCCGGCGGAATCGCCACGGCGACGCAGGACAAAAGAGACGGTCGCAGTCTCGGCCTCGGTCAGGTGTGTCAGCAACGCCGCGTCGAGCCGCACATCGACATCGCCGATACGGTAGCGCTGTCCTGCTCCGAGCGCTTCGACCTGCCAGACCTTGGCTTGCAGAAACGCCGGAATGGATTCGATGCCGAGTTCGAGGCTCTCGAGCGCCTCATCGGCATCGTTGACGATGCTCAGTTCGCGGAGCATCGGCACCGCGTTCTGGAAGTCTGCGAGATTCAGCTTCGCGATCAGCTCAACGTCAATGCGCTGAAGCTTCAAGTGCTGATTGCTCGGCTTGTGCTCATCCATCGCCTCATCCCCTTTCTCATCCAGACCCCAAAGGAGTTTAATGTGAAAGTCGCGTCAGCGATTGCCGTAGCCCGGGAAGGCCGCCAATGACTTCACCCTTAAACTGCTGCCGAGCGCGTCAACGCTGCTACGTGCAGATCCTCGCCAGCTCGTCGGGGCCAAGCCGCCGCAGATCTATATTTTCCTGCCAGCCGCGCCGCTCCGCACTGGCGTGCGCGTACGCCCGACTCTCATCTGCGCTTTGTTGCAGGAAGGCCCTCAGGGTGCGTTGCAGGTGACTCGGAGAAGGAGGCATGCTGGCGTAGAAAAGTACCCATTCCCGACGCTTGATGAGCAGCGTCGGGAAGTTTTCCACATCCAGGTCGCCCAGTTCATCTGCGTGTGCTTCGATATCCAGCCAGTGAAACCGTGCCGTAGAAAACTGCCCGGCGATTTCCTGGAAAGCGCTGCGATATTCCCGGCAAACACCGCACCATTCGGCGCACAGACAGACGACCAGGAATTCCGCAGCAGCGCTTTCGGCGCTGTCCGGTAATCGCTGCTGATGCATCACTGCCATGACTTTCCTGCACTCCTGGTGTGATTCCGGGGAGCAGTCGTCGGCCACGTCGCTGATGCCCAGCAGTCTTCAAGCGCCAGCCTGGCTCCGCAGGAGTTGTTGAATGTGGCTAATGAGTTGCTCTTCGGGGTAAGGCTTGCCAAGCACCACGTTGACCCCGGCGGCGGCGGCGTCGGCACGTAGCTGTTCGTTGTCGGAGGTCACCATGATGATCGGCAGATGAGCGGTGCGGGGATTGTCGCGCAACTGGCGCGATAATTGCAATCCATTCATTCCCGGCATGTCCACATCGGTCACCAGTACGTCGGGCGCCGAAATCTCGATTTGTCTCGCCGCGTCCAGACCGTCTTCGGCCATCAGAACCTGATATCGGTGTGCAGTGAGCAGGCGGCTGGTCTTGACGCGGACCACCTTCGAGTCGTCGGCAATCATCACCACGGTTTGTTCCTCGGTCTTGAGCTTCGGTGCAAGTGCTGCGGCCGTGGCGGCGCGGGTTCGCTGTGCTTCCTCGGCCTGGCGTTGGGTTTCGCGCTCGATCGCTGCCTCAACGGCCTGGCGTTCATCCTCTTCCTGCCGAAGGGCTTCCTCTACGGCCAGACGGTCGGCCTCGCGACGAGCGGCAACCTCGACCGCCTGACGTTCAGCCTCGCGACGTGCAGCAACCTCGGCCGCCTGACGTTCGGCCTCGCGGCGAGCGGCAACCTCGGCCGCCTGACGTTCAGCCTCGCGACGTGCAGCAACCTCGGCCGCCTGACGTTCGGCCTCGCGGCGAGCGGCAACCTCGGCCGCCTGACGTTCAGCCTCGCGACGTGCAGCCGCCTCGGCCGCCTGACGTTCGGCCTCGCGACGAGCGGCAACCTCGGCCGCCTGACGTTCAGCCTCGCGACGTGCAGCAACCTCGGCCGCCTGACGTTCGGCCTCGCGGCGAGCGGCAACCTCGGCCGCCTGACGTTCAGCCTCGCGACGTGCAGCCGCCTCGGCCGCCTGACGTTCGGCCTCGCGGCGAGCAGCCGCCTCGGCCGCCTGACGTTCAGCCTCGCGGCGAGCGGCCACCTCGGCCGCCTGACGTTCGGCCTCGCGACGAGCGGCCACCTCGGCCGCCTGACGTTCGGCCTCGCGACGTGCAGCCGCCTCGGCCGCCTGACGTTCAGCCACCTCGGCCGCCTCGCGCTCGGCCTTCTCGGCGGCCTGGCGTTCGGCCAGGCGACGTGCGGCGGCCGCTGCCGCCTGGCGTGCGGCCTGCTCGGCAGCCTGACGTTCGGCTTCGCGGGTGGCCTGTTCACGCGCTTCTCGATCCGCTCGCTCAGCCGCTGAACGGCGAGCGACGAAGAAGCGGATCAGGAGAAAAGCCGCGAGCACAGCTACAGCGATCAACAGCAAGGTCTGAATCATGGTCATTGAATTGCTCCCTTCATCATTGGCATCACAAACACCGGCAGCTGCCGACGCCCAACCGGCCGCTGTTCCATGCCCTGGCCGATACAGCCACTCCATCCATATCAACATGATAAAACGAATGACCAGGCAGTTGGGTGATCGATTGGCAACAGTTCGACAGTCTCCGATGAATCATGAGCCACATCCGAACATGGCGGAGATGCCTGGAAACTGAGAGAATCCGCCTTTGCGAACCATTCCAGCCAATCGGGAGCCCTCCGATCGGCATGAATCGACGCCAACGGGCATCAGGATCGGCAGCGAATCCTGGACAACACACGGTTTGCCCGCTCGACAAACGAGCGGGCAAGCAGAGGAGGTATCCATGGCACCACAAAGCACTTCTGCCGATGTCTCACCGATCGACGAGATCCTTGTCGAAATACGCGCCGGGCGAATGGTTGTCCTGGTGGACGAGGAGGATCGGGAAAACGAGGGCGATCTGGTGCTGGCCGCCGAGCATGTCACTCCCGAGGCAATCAACTTCATGGCCCGTTTTGGCCGCGGCCTGATCTGCCTGACGCTGACCGAGGCGCGCTGCCGGCAACTGGGCCTGACGCCGATGGCGCGCGATAACAAGAGCCCTTACAGTACGGCATTCACGGTTTCGATCGAGGCGGCAGAAGGCGTGACCACCGGCATCTCGGCTCACGACCGCGCGCTGACCATTGCGGCTGCGGTGTCCCGCAACGCACAACCGGACGACATCGTGCAGCCAGGCCATGTCTTCCCGATCATGGCTCGCCCCGGCGGCGTCCTGGTGCGCGCAGGTCACACGGAAGCTGGCTGTGATCTGACGCTGTTGGCTGGACTCGAACCCGCGGCGGTAATCTGCGAGATTCTCAAGGAAGATGGCAGCATGGCGCGTTTCGACGACCTTGTCGAGTTTGCGCATGCGCACGGTCTCAAGATTGGCACCATCGCCGATCTGATTCATTACCGTAGCCGGCACGAAACGCTGATCAAGCGCACCCTCTCCAAAACCGTGCAGTCTGCATACGGCGAACTCACTCTGCACGCCTATACCGACTGCACTTCGAACGAAGTGCACCTGGCGCTGACCAAGGGCGAAATCCGTCCCGACCAGGAGACACTGGTGCGTGTCCACGAACCGTTGTCGGTCGTCGATTTCCTGGATCCCGGCGGGGGTCGACATACTTTTTCACTGCATGATGCGCAGGCCGCACTGGCGCGAGTGAACGCCGGCGTGATCGTGCTGCTGCATCGTCCCGAAAGCGGCCAGGATCTGCTCGCGCTGCTCCGTGCGCCAGTCTCTGGCAAGCGTCCGGCGGCGACACGCTGGGATCCTCGCATCTACGGCATTGGCGCGCAGATCCTGCGCGACCTCGGTGTCGGCAAGATGAAACTCCTCTCCAGCCCACGCCGGATGCCGAGCATGACCGGTTTCGACCTCGAAGTGACTGGCCATATCGCCACCCCGGCTGACCTTGAAAGACTCTGATGGGTACCCCAAAAAAAATTGCAGACACTCCAGCCATGGCACGTTACGAGAATATCCACGAATACGAAGCTGTGCTCAAGGGCGACGGACTGGCGATTGGCGTGGTCATGAGCCGCTTCAACCAGGACATCGGCGAAGGTCTGCTCAGCGCCTGTACGAGCGAACTCAAGCGTCTCGGTGTCGCTGAAGCCAGCATTCGCATCGCCACCGTCCCAGGCGCTCTGGAACTCCCCCTGGCGCTGCAGGGCATGGCAGGTAGTGGCCATTTTGATGCCCTGATCGCACTGGGTGCGGTGATCCGCGGCGAAACCTATCATTTCGAGATCGTCTCCAATGATTCCTGCCGGGCACTGATGGACGTGCAGATCAAGAGCGGCATTCCGATTGCCAACGGCATTCTGACCTGTGAAGACGACGATCAGGCGCTGGCTCGCATGCAGCAGAAGGGGGCCGATTGCGCACAGGTGGCAGTCGAGATGGCCAATCTGCTGCGCGCACTCGGGGAGCAATGGTGATGGCAGCGCAGTTGCCAGCAACTCCGGCGAGCAAACCGGCTGCGCTCAGGTCTCCGCGCCGACGGGCGCGCGAGTTTGTCCTGCAGGGACTCTACCAGTGGCGGGTGAGCGGTAACGACGAAGCGGCGATTGAAGCCTATCTGCGCGACATTGACGATTTCGACAAGGCCGACCGTGAATTCTTTGTCGGTCTGCTGCGTGGCGTTCTCGCGCAGCGGCAGATGCTCGAGGGAAAATTGCAAGGCTATCTCGATCGTCCGTTCAGCGAACTCTCGACGATCGAGGCCTGTGTTTTGCTGGCCGGTGCTTTCGAGTTGAGCAATTACCCGCAAACGCCGTACCGGGTCATTATCAACGAGTCGATCGAGCTGGCCAAGGCTTATGGTGGAACCGATGGCCACAAGTACGTGAACGGCGTTCTCGACAGACTCGCCGCCAGCTTGCGTCCGGCCGAGGTCGAAGCCAGACGGGCGGGGCGCGCCAGAGGCCGTTGAGCGGAGCGTCGATACATTCAACCCCTTACCCGGATGCGGTGATGCCCAGCGAGTTCGAACTGATCCGACGCCATTTCGTGCGGCCGACGCCGCAGGCAATCCTCGGCCCTGGCGACGACTGTGCGCTCATCGCTTCCTCGCCAGGCATGCAGTTGGCGATTACCACTGACATGCTGATCGCCGGTACACATTTCCTGCCGAATACGGATCCCCACCAGCTCGGCTGGAAAACGCTGGCGGTCAATCTTTCCGATCTCGCCGCGATGGGGGCCAGGCCGCGCTGGGCTTTGCTTGCCGGCAGCCTGCCGGCAGCGAACGAGCCCTGGATCGCGGCCTTTGCCGACGGACTCTTTGCTTGCGCCAGTCACTACGGCGTCGACGTCATCGGTGGCGACACGACGCGTGGCCCGCTCACTTTCTGCCTCACCGCCATCGGGGAAGTCCCCGTCGGCACGGCCCTGCGCCGTGACCAGGCATTGCTCGACGACGACCTCTGGGTCTCTGGGCAGCCCGGTCTCGCGGCCCTGGGTCTGGCGCACCTGCAGGGGCGGACCGAGCTTGCCGAGGTGCTCGTCAAACCCTGCCTGGCTGCCCTGCAACGGCCGCTGGCGCGCGTCGAACTGGGGCTTGAGCTACGCCAGCGTGGCCTGGCGCATGCCGCCATCGATGTCTCCGATGGTCTGCTCGCTGACCTTGGCCATGTTCTCGAGCGTTCGGCAGTTGCCGCCGAGCTTTTCGTGGCGCAGCTACCGCCGCTGCCGGCGGCAGCAGACCCTGTACTGGCTCGCCGATGTCAGCTCGCTGGCGGTGACGACTACGAACTGGTATTCTCCGCAGCACCGGCAAGACGCGCCGAGATCGCCGAACTCGCAGTCCGGCTGGCGTTGCCGCTCTGGTGTTGCGGCCGTGTCATCAGAGCAACTCCCGGCCAACTGACGCTGGTCGACGACGACGGGCAAGCGGTGCCCATCAAGGACAAGGGATATGATCACTTTGGCTAGCTCGCCTTCGCTTCACTTCCTGCTCCTGCTGGCGATGCTGCGCTACATACGCGAATGATCCGACACGATCAGGCCGCCCTTGAAACCCTGGCCGCCGCAGTGGGACAGTTGCTGCTGGCGAATGGCGAGCGCCTGGCGACGGCGGAATCCTGCACCGGTGGCTGGGTGGGACAGTGTCTGACCGCGATCGCCGGGAGTTCCGCCTGGTTCGACCGCGGTTTCATCACCTACTCGAACGACGCCAAAATCGAGCTTCTCGGCGTTGCCGCCGACACCCTATCGGCGCACGGCGCGGTCAGCGAAGCGACAGCCAGGGCCATGGCCCTGGGAGCACTGCAGCGTAGCCGTGCCGACTGGGCTCTGGCCATCACCGGCGTCGCGGGTCCGGGCGGGGGTTCCCCGGGCAGGCCGGTCGGCACTGTCTGCTTCGCCTGGGCCGGATTGGCAGGATGCGCGGCCACCTGTACCCGTCATTTTCAGGGCGACCGCGAATCGGTGCGAGCGCAGTCGGTTGCGCATGCCCTGAGCGAGCTCCTCGAACATGCCGGAAGCCGTCTGGTTTGACGGTCGCAGCAATGACCCGCCGGTTCGACCAGACGAGTAATCTCGCAAGCCATTTCGGCCAATCCATGCAGCCTTGTAATAAGATGAGTCACTCGAACGTGCCTTACCTTCCGCCCCATGCGCTCCGGCCTCATGTATTTACCTTTATTCCGGCTTCCGCTACTACCGATCCTGCTGTGTTCTGCGGGAGTAGCCGAGGCGGTGGCTCTCGGCAAGATGACCGTGCTGTCACACCTCGGATCGCGCTTCGAAGCCGAGGTCCAACTCCTGGATACGGCTGCCGGCAAGCAGCCGTTGGCGGAATGTTTTCGCCTTGGCCAAAGGGGCCAGTCAGGCGAAAGCGACATCCCATTGCTGACGCGCGCTCGTCTCACCGTTGAGCAGCGCGGCAGCGGGTTGCGTTTGCATATCGTTTCCGAGCAGACCATCAGCGAACCGGTATTGCAGGTCAATCTGCATGCCGGTTGCGGCGCCGAGGTGGTACACAAGTACCTGCTGCTGGTCGATCCTCCCCTGGCCAGCAAGCCACCGGTGGACCTGCCTGCTGTCCGAATGGCAGCAGTAGCGGAGCCAGTCTCCCGCCAGCGACCGGCCACAAACTCACCACCCGGCACACCGGATAGCCAAGTGCTAGCGGCTGCGCGTCCTGTCACGAACCCCGGAGCGGCTTCGGCAGGCGATACGCAGACCGGCTTGCCACCGGAACGGCAGCTTCCCCGGAAACCCTTCCCCGGCTATGGTGCGACCGATCGCCTGCTCCTTTCCGGCGGCGCCGACAGCCCGCAGCCACGAATCGCTGACGACCTGCCTCTGCGTCTGAGTACCAGGCTATCTGCCCAACTACTGAACAAGACCACCGACAATCAGCGCTCGATGCTGCGTATCGAGTACCAGCTCTTGTCGGCACTACACACGCAGGCGGAGCAGCAACTGGTGGTCGCGGAACAGGTACGGCGGCTGGATGCGGCGCTCAACGACCTGCAGAGGAAGAGCCTGGGTCAGAGCAGCAAGCAGCAGACATTCGTCGCGGCGGCTGTGCCGGCAGGCATGCCCCAGCCGGCCACAGCGCCATCCCGGATTGCGGCCGCGCCGGTAGCGCGAGTGAACGAGAACAAGGATTGGTGGCTTGAGGCCGGGCTTCTGTTCGGGCTGGTTGCTGGCTTGACCTGGCTGCTTCGCCGCCGTTCTGGCCGTGCGTCTCGCCTGCCGGATATTGCCGAGCCCATGCCTCGGCCGGGTGATTCCAGCGACGATGCCGATAATCGACACCAGACCATTGGGCTCGCGGAACGTCCGGCGATGACTACCGAGAGCGAGCCAGTTATGGACACCACTCTTCTGGTTCCGGACGGCGTCGCGAGGGAGTCGGCTGCGCGCGACGACGATGAGGCGACTGCGGTACTCCAACTCGCCGAGATCATGATTTCCTTCGGACGTGTCACGGGAGCGGCACAGGTGCTCGAAGAGTTTGTCGAACAAAAGCCGACGCTAGCTGTGACGCCCTGGTTGAAACTGCTTGAGGTATACCGTCAGAATGAGCAGCGTGAGGCCTTCGAAGCACTCGGCTTGAGGCTTACACGCCACTTCAATGTCGCTGCAGCGGACTGGGAAAGCGCCGAGGAACTCGTAGAACCGGTCTTTGCTGCCAGCGATGGGCAGGCTGCGTCGATCGAACAACTGCTGGAGCGCCTCCCCAGGGTGGGGCAATTGCCGCATATCCGGGTTGCAGTGACACGTACCTGGAATTCCCCCGAATGTCTGGCCTACCTGCACAAACTCTTGCGCAACAACCGCGATGGCGAGCGCAGAGGCTTTCCTCTGGGCACCGCGCGTGAGTTGCTGTTTCTGATCGACCTCCTCGAAAGCCGCCTCGCGCACCAGACCGGAATCCTGCAGACGGAATGACTGCGCGCGCCGGCGGAAGGTTCTGCTTATTTATACACTCCTGTATATGAGGACATTTTTATGGTGATGTGGATGCGAGCATCTCGAGCACGGTCGAACGTGGGATAATTCCTCTCAATCAAGGAAAGTCAAGGAAAAGGACAGCAACAATGAACGACAACAAGTCGAAGGCGCTGACCGCCGCGTTGGCCCAGATCGAAAAGCACTTTGGCAAGGGCTCGATCATGAAGATGGGCGAAGGGAGCGTCGTGACCGACATCCCGGTCGTTTCCACCGGCTCGCTGGGGCTCGACATCGCTCTGGGCATTGGCGGCCTGCCACGCGGTCGCGTGGTCGAAATTTACGGCCCGGAGTCCTCGGGCAAGACAACTCTGGCCCTGCAGGTGATTGCTGAAATGCAGAAACTCGGTGGCACGGCCGCTTTCATCGATGCCGAACATGCTCTCGATCCCGGCTATGCCCAGAAACTGGGCGTGAATCTTGATGAACTGCTCATCTCGCAGCCGGACAACGGCGAACAGGCTCTGGAAATCGCCGACATGCTGGTGCGTTCGGCCAGCGTCGATGTGGTGGTCATCGACTCAGTAGCGGCACTCGTCCCGAAGGCGGAGATCGAAGGTGAAATGGGCGATTCCCTACCCGGCCTGCAAGCCCGTCTGATGAGCCAGGCGCTGCGCAAGTTGACGGCCAATATCAATCGCACCAACACTCTGGTGATCTTCATCAACCAGATCCGCATGAAAATCGGCGTCATGTTCGGCAGTCCGGAAACCACCACTGGTGGCAACGCTCTCAAGTTCTATGCTTCGGTGCGCCTCGACATTCGCCGCATTGGCAGCATCAAGAAGGGTGATGAAGTCATTGGCAACGAAACCCGGGTCAAGGTCGTCAAGAACAAGGTCGCTCCCCCTTTCCGCGAAGCCATCTTCGATATCCTGTATGGTGAAGGAACCTCGCGCGAAGGCGAGATCATCGAACTCGGGGTGCTGCACAAACTGGTCGACAAGTCAGGATCCTGGTACGCCTATAATGGCGAAAAAATTGGCCAAGGCAAGGACAATGCCCGTGAGTACCTCAAGAGCAAGCCGCAAATCGCCGAGGAAATCGAGGCCAGGATCCGTGTGGCGGTGAAAGTCCCATCCCCTGCGATCATCACTTCATGAGGTCCAGCGATGGCCTTGCGCGAACGTGCTCTGCGCCTGCTCGCCCAACGCGAGTACACGCGTCAGGAGCTGTCACGCAAGATCGCACCCCTTGCCGAATCGGCAGAGCAACTGGAAGTCTTGCTCGACGATCTGACGAGAATACATCTGCTTTCCGATGAACGTTATGCGGAAGCGCGGCGCAATTCGCGAGCGCCGCGCCTGGGCGACGCGCGACTGGCTTATGAACTTCGCTCCAGGGGAGTTGCAGCTGAACTGGTGCGCACTACCCTGGCCGCCGGAGAAGACGAGTTGACGCGCGCGCGGCGGGTCTGGCAGCGGCGCTTTGGCAACATTCCGGCAGATACCGTCGAGCGTACTCGGCAAATGCGCTTCCTGGCCGGCCGAGGATTTTCGGGTGAGACCATTCGGCGCTTGCTGAGCGCCACTCTTGAAGACGATTGAGCCATGTCAGACCAGCAGAGCACATTGTCAACCCATCACCTACACAAGCGCTACAAGTCCCGTACGGTGGTCCATGATGTTTCCTTCGACGTGCTCAGCGGTGAAGTCGTCGGGCTGCTCGGTCCGAACGGTGCCGGCAAGACGACCTGTTTCTACATGGTGGTCGGTCTGGTCGCGTGTGATGGTGGCGACGTTCATCTCGACGGCGTCAAGTTTACACATTTGCCGATTCACCAGCGCGCCCGCCTGGGCGTTTCCTACCTGCCGCAGGAAGCTTCCGTTTTTCGCAAGCTGACGGTCAGTGAAAACATCAAGGCCGTGCTTGAATTGCAAAAGTTGTCGGCAGACGAAATCGCAGCTCGCACCGGTGATCTGCTCGAAGAGTTGCACATCAGTCACCTGCGCGCCAGCCCCGCGACTTCCCTGTCCGGAGGTGAACGGCGGCGAGTTGAAATTGCCCGTGCCCTTGCCAGCGGACCACGATTCATTCTGCTCGACGAGCCTTTCGCTGGTGTCGACCCGATCGCGGTGCTCGACATCCAGAAGATCATCCGCTTTCTCAAGGAACGCGGCATCGGGGTTCTGATTACGGACCACAATGTTCGCGAAACGCTGGGGATCTGCGACCACGCGTACATCATCAACGAGGGTAGCGTCCTTGCCGCTGGTCGGCCGGACGAAATCATCTATAATGAAAATGTCCGAAAGGTGTACCTGGGCGAGAATTTCCGCCTCTGAACCCGACGGTCCTTCAGCCATAATTCGAGAACCATACGGGCAGTTCCCATGCCAATGCGGTGGCTTACCCGGTTCCGTACATGAAACCATCCCTTCAGCTCAAGCTTACGCAGCATCTTGCGTTGACCCCACAGCTGCAGCAATCGATCCGATTACTGCAGCTGTCCACGATCGAACTCGAACACGAGCTGGAGAAATACTTGCTGGATAACCCGCTGCTCGAACGGGAAGAAGAATACTCTGCGCCTGCAGCGGCGCATGGCGACGGGAGCGATGATGCCTCTCCGCCGGATGCCGGAGGTGTCGACTCGCCAGGCGAGCACACCCCTATCGATGATGAAAGCTGGCTGGACGATCAAACCGCATCCTTTGGCACCTCCGGGTCCTTCGACGACGACGATGGCGATGGCGACTATCAGGACATCCAGGCGGCCACCGTCTCGCTGCGCGAGCACCTGTTGTGGCAGCTTGGCCTGATGACGCTCCCCGACCGCGACCGCGTGCTGGTGCGCTGCCTGGTGGAAGCACTGGACGATGACGGCTACCTGACCCAGTCGCTCGATGAACTGGTTGAAGTAATGCCGAACGAACTGGAGATTGCACCGGAAGAGCTGCAGATCGCGCTCAACCATCTGCAGCACTTTGACCCGACCGGCGTCGGCGCGCGCAGTGCGCAGGAGTGTCTGCTACTGCAACTCGCAGCGCGTCCAGATGATGACGCCTGCACGCTGGCGCAGGAGATCGTGGGTGAGCACCTGGAACTGCTGGCCAGTCACGATTTTCCCAAGATCAAGAAGCTGACGGGTTGTGAGGACGACGCCCTGCGTGCCGCGCATTTGCTGATCTGCAGCCTGAATCCGCGGCCCGGAGCCGCATACGCTTGTCCTGAAACCCGTTATATCACACCGGATGTGGTAGTGCGCAAAATCCGCGGACAGTGGTCGGTAAACGTCAATGCCGACGCCTTCCCACGGCTGCGCATCAACAGTCTCTACGCCCAGATTCTTTCCAGACAGCGTGGCTCTGGTCTCGCCGGACAACTCCAGGAGGCTCGCTGGCTGATCAAGAATGTGCAGCAACGGTTTGACACGATCCTGCGTGTGGCGCAGGCTATTGTGGAACGTCAGCGCCAGTTCCTCGATCACGGGGAAGTCGCGATGCGGCCACTGGTCCTGCGCGAGATCGCTGAAGCCTTGGGACTGCATGAATCAACCATTTCGCGGGTGACGACCCACAAGTACATGGCGACACCTCGCGGGATTTTTGAATTGAAGTATTTTTTTGGCAGCCACGTCAGCACGGAAGCTGGCGGGGCCTGTTCAGCAACGGCTATTCGCGCACTGATCAAGCAAATGATCAGCGCAGAAGAGCCGAAGAAGCCTCTCTCGGATAGCCAGATATCCGAGGTTCTTGGCCAGCAGGGCATTGTCGTGGCACGGCGAACAATTGCAAAATACCGTGAAGCGCTCAGTATCCCGCCGGTCAATTTACGCAAGTCCATTTAGAAGAAGGAGCCACATCATGAACCTGCAAGTCAGTGGACACCGCCTCGAGATCACCCCGGCCCTACGCGATTACGTCACCGGCAAGCTCGAGCGAATCATTCGTCATTTCGACAACCTGATCGACGTAAACGTGATTCTGTCGGTGGACAAGCTGAACCAGAAGGCCGAAGTGACAGTTCATCTCGCAGGAAAGGATGTCTACGTGGAGTCTGTAGACGAAGACCTCTATGCCGCGGTGGATGGTCTGGTCGACAAACTGGAGCGTCAGGTCCAGAAGTACAAGCAGAAGCTGCAGGACCACCATCGCGGAAACAAGATTACCGATCACATCGTTGCCGAGTGATAGAAGTAGTCCGCGCACGGGCCAGGCGGCAAGTCCGTTGATGCCGTGCGCTTCCTTGTCTTGATTCATCCACGTCCGTTTTTTCGGGTTTTTGTCGCATGAGCCAGATCACCCAACTACTACCCCTCGAAAACATCATTCTTGATCTCGACGCGAGCAGCAAGAAACGCGTCTTTGAACATGTGGGGCTGCTTTTCGAAAACTACCTCGGCATCGCTCGCAGTACTGTGTTCGACAGTCTGTTTGCGCGCGAGAAACTCGGCTCGACCGGTCTCGGTCAGGGTGTGGCGATTCCGCATGGCAGGATCAAGGGACTGAAAGATGCCACGGGCGCTTTTCTGCGACTTGCTACGCCGGTACCGTTTGATTCTCCCGACGGCAAGCCGGTCTCGCTGCTGTTTGTCCTGCTGGTCCCGGAGGTGGCGACCGAGCAACACCTGCAAATCCTCTCCGAACTGGCGCAGCACTTTTCCGACCGCAACTGTCGAGAAGCGCTGTCCAAGGCAGCCAACCCGAGCAATATTCGCCAGCTTTTTGCCGACTGAGCATGAACGCCCGGCGTCAGTCCAGTGTAGCCCAGCTGTATGAGGACCACCGCGATAAATTGAAGCTTTCGTGGGTCATTGCCGTCGGCGTTGACCGAGCGATCGAGCTCAAGGAGCAGGGCTATTTCGGCGCCGACGTCGTCGGTCACCTCAACCTGATTCATCCGGAACGGCTACAAGTGATCGGCCGAGCCGAACAAGCCTGGGGCTGCCGCGTGACCGCGGAACGTCTGCGCTCACAGGTGAAGGAACTGATGGCCGCCAAGCCCCCGGCGCTGATTATCGCTGACGACCTTGAAATCCTGCCGACGATTCGTGAGGCCTGCGAATCGACACAGACGCCGCTGTTTGTCAGTCCGAAACCCTGCTCGGCGGTGATCGAGCTATTGCGCATCTATCTTTCCCGTCGACTAGCCGGTTCGACATCGGTGCACGGCGTGCTGATGGATGTTTTCGGCATGGGTGTTCTGATTACCGGTGATTCCGGAGTCGGCAAGAGCGAACTCGCTCTGGAACTGATCTCGCGCGGCCATGGTCTGGTTGCCGACGATGTCGTCGAGCTTTCCTGCATCGCGCCGACAACGATTGAGGGGCGCTGTCCGAGCATGCTGCGGGACTATCTTGAAGTACGCGGCCTGGGCCTCCTCAACATCCGCACCATCTTCGGAGAAACCGCTTCGCGCCGGAAGATGAAGCTCAAGGTGATCGCTCATCTGCAAAGGCAGATCAGTGGTTCGGATGGTCCGCGCCTGCCCCTCGACGCGCAAACCCAGGAAATTCTTGGCGTTCCCATACGTAAGGTCGTCATTCCCGTCGCTGCCGGGAGAAACATTGCCGTTCTCCTCGAGGCGGCGGTGCGCAACAGCATCCTCCAGCTTCGCGGTATCGACAGCATGGGAGATTTCATTAACCGCCAACAGCAGGCTCTCCTTGACGACGACCTGTAGCAGTGGCTTAATCACCAGACTTCTTCACCTCGAAAAGGAGAAACTCCCGATGAAAGCCCTAATCGCCCTTGTCACTCTTGCTTTCGCTACCGGCGGCGCCTTTGCCGCCGAAGAGAAAAAGGCGCCCTCAGCAGCCCAGAAGGCGCAGCAGGAAAGAATGTCCGCCTGTAACGCACAGGCCAAAGAAAAGAATTTGAAAGGCAATGAACGCAAGCAGTTCATGAGCGAGTGTCTCAAAGCGAACCCAACCTGAGCCTTGCGTCGCCCGTGCCTGGTCAGGCTGACTCACCGCGCCATCAGTCAAGGGATTCCGATCTGGCATCTGCAGCCAGCAGGTCTGCTTGCCGAAGGCACGCCACGTAGCCGTGGCGATGGCGTTTGAGCAGCCTGGCCAGGCGCCGATCGGCTTCCTGATGGGTGGCACAGAGATCGTTCAAGAAAGCATTGCAGGCGGCCCAGCGCCCTTCCGGCGTAGGCAATACGACGACTGGGCGACCGCCGTCAAGAACAGCGACCAGGCAAGGGGACTCACTCCCGACCCAGGAAGCGGCAACCAGGTCCGTTGCTTCGTGGCGCGGTATGCACAAAGCGACCAGTGCGTCTATGGGTGAATCACACTCGACACAAACGATGGCTGGAAAATAGCCGTGATCAGGTGGTTTGGTGGATGAGTTCATGATGGTGAACTTCTAGCACCCTTGGCCGCGCTTGTACATTCCCGATCGTGTGCGGCAGCACTTTCATTTCTCTGGGTTTCACAGTATGCAAGTCACGGACTTCGACGTCCTTATCGTTGGTGGCGGACTGGCGGGCCTTTCTCTGGCCTGCGCACTGCGCGACACGCGCCTCAGGGTTGCCCTGGTCGAACAGCGCCCGCCGCTTCCTGCACCGGGCTGGGACGCGCGCGTTTACGCGATCTCCCCGGTCAACGCTGACTTCCTGCGAGCAATCGGCGTCTGGAAGCACATGCCGGCCGAGCGCATGGCGCCAATTTCAGCCATGAAAATCGTTGGCGACCGCAGCGCAAAGCTCGATTTCTCGGCTTACGAAACGGGTGTTCCCGAACTTGGCTGGATTCTTGAATCATCGCTGATGGCCTGCGAACTCTGGGAGAGCGTCAAACGGCAGGGCAACCTCACCCTGCTTTGCCCGGCGACGCCCAAAGCCCTGGAAATGGCTTCAGTGGCCGCGGCGCTGACCCTCGGCGACGGCCAAACCGTGTCTGCCAGGCTGCTCGTCGGCGCTGACGGACGAGACTCCTGGGTACGTGAAGTACTTGGCTTGCGGGCGATCAATACGCCCTACGGCGAGATGGGGCTAGTCGCCAATTTCGAGTGCCAGCGTCCACATCGCGGCATCGCACGTCAATGGTTTCGTCACGACGGGGTGCTGGCCTGGCTGCCGATGGCGGGCAATCGCGTTTCCATCGTCTGGTCCACGCCTGACGAAAACGCACTGGCCATGTTGGCACTGCCAGCCGAAGAACTGTGCACCCGGGTTGCCGCTGCTGGCAATCATGAGCTGGGCGCTTTCCAGTTGCTGACCCCGGCAGCCGCCTTCCCGCTACGCCTGATACGGGTGCCGCAGATCGTTGCGCCGCGCTTGGCGCTGCTTGGCGACGCGGCACACGGCATTCACCCGCTTTCCGGGCATGGCATCAACCTCGGCTTTCAGGATGCGCAGGTACTGGCCGGTCTGCTGGGGGCCACACCGGACTGGCAGGACATCGGCAGTGAGCGTCTGCTGCTTCGCTATCAACGGCAAAGGCGCGAGGAAACGCTGCTCATGCAAACCTTTACGCACGCACTACACCACCTTTTCCAGCAAACCTTTCCCGGAGTCAAACCATTGCGCAATTTCGGAATGAACCTGACGAACGCTTTGCCAGTCTTAAAGAATCTGTTTGTGCGCTATGCCATTGGCGCTTTCTGATGCGTTCCCTTTCCGGAGAAACTACTGATGTATAAACAACTAATGCCGTTTGCACTTGCCGCAGTCCTCAGTCTGCCAACCCTTGCGGACGAGGCCAGCGTCAAGAAAGCGGTTGAAGGCAAGCTCGAACGTCCGGTCAGCAGCGTGACCAAGACCCCCTACCTGGGTCTCTACGAAGTCTACGTCGATGGCCAGATCGTCTATACGGACGAGAAGGTTTCAGCGCTGCTCCTGGGTGCTCTGATCGATGCCAAGACGATGAAGAGCGTGACCGAGGAGCGGATGCAGAAACTCACCGCAATCAAGTTCTCGGACTTGCCGCTGACATTGGCGGTGAAACAGGTGCGTGGCGATGGGAAACGTGTCTTCGCCACCTTCGAAGACCCGAACTGCGGTTACTGCAAGAAAATGGCCAAGGACATCGCCAAGCTGGATAACGTGACGATTTACACTTTTCTCTACCCGATCCTCTCGCCGGATTCGCTGGAGAAGTCGAATCAGATCTGGTGTGCCGCCGACAAGGCCAAGGCATGGAATGACTGGATGGTCGATGGCAAGGCGCCAGCAGGCAAGGGGGATTGCGATACGACAGCAGTCAAGAAAACCATCGAGACAGGCCGCAAGTTGGCGATCAACGGCACGCCGACGGTCTTCTTCGCGGATGGGGAGCGGATCCCTGGTGCCATTCCTCTGGCCAGGATCGAACAGAAGCTCGCCCAGAACCCGGCCAAGTGACCCCGTTTCCCGCAGGAATCAGCGGCCCCTGGCGGGAAAAACCTGCCGACCGTAGTGGATCGACAGGGAACTGATCAGTGGATATTCCGCCAGTTGCCTGGCGATCTCGCGTTCAGCCTTGTTGACCGCGGCAAGATCTCCGAGGGCCTGGCGAGGCAGGAGTAACTCGGCTTCGATGCGGCCATTGAGATAATGCAGGATGACTCGCCGGGGTTCCGGAAGATCGGCGAGCATGGGGGCCAACTCCTTCATCAGTTCACTACGGTCGGGCATGCTCTGGAGCTTGCTGTCGTGATCCATATCATCCTCGACGTCGACATGAACGAGCACGTCCGAAACCGAGGCATGGCTGTCGAGGACGCGCTTGCGGGTCATCTCGGCAATACGGTGACCTTCCGAAACACCAATGCGCGCGTCGACACAAACATGTGCATCGACCAGTGAGCGATGCGCCATGCGACGGGTGCGCAGCTCGTGGAGATTCCTGACGCCGGGGGTATCAACGATCACTTGGCGGATGCTGTCGACCTCCTCGACCGACAAGCCGGTGTCGATCAGTTCCAGAATGGCATCCCAGGCGAACACCACGCCCATGCGGACGATCATGAAGCCGACGATCACTGCTGCCACCGAGTCGGCAAAGTTGTAGCCCATCAGATTGCCGACGATTCCCAAGGCCACCACCAGTGACGAGGCGGCGTCGGAGCGGGCATGCCAGGCATTGGCGATCAGCATCGGCGAACGCAGGCGCTCACCCACGTGCAGCATGTAGCGAAACAGGCCCTCCTTCGCCGCCAGTGCAAGGATCGCGGTCCATAGCGCCAGCTGCTGTACCGGTGGCAGGTTGTCGAGGTTCTGCAGCTTCACCCCGGCGCCCCAGATGATCCCGGCGCCAGTGACTGCGAGAATGGCTCCCAGCGCAAACGATGCCGCCGTTTCAATGCGGGCATGGCCATAGGGATGGCGTTCGTCGGCAGGATCCTTGCTGTGGTGAGCAGCGAAGAGCACCAGGAAATCACAGACCAGATCGGATAGCGAATGCAGGCCGTCGGCGATCAAACCTTGGGAATGGGCAACGATGCCCGCGACGACCTGCGCGCTGGTCAGGAAAATATTGACCAGCACGCTGACCCAGGTGACACGCTGTGTCATACCGTGCCGCCCTGGGTCGTCGAATGAGATTGCAGGGGTGTCGTTACGTCCGCTCATGGCTCGGCTACTTTCGGAAATACCGCCCGGCATGGGATCGCGAACGGGTGGTGCGATGCTCAGTGGTCAAGTGAACTCACTACCTGCGAAAAGGTTTGTGCGATTTCCGCCGATTGTGCAAGCCCCATCTCACGTTCGATCTTGGCCAGGGAAAAGATGCCACAGAGGATGTGATGGTCTTCTTCATCGTGGTCTACGACCAGACAGTAAGGCGTCCCCAGCTCCTTCAGGGTTGCCACGACGTTGCCTACCCGGGCCAGGCTCACATCTTTGAGATGCATCACTTCGACATCATCGTGTTGTTTGATCATCACATCGCCGACTACCAGTTCGCTGGGACGAACGCCCATCGTATGGGCTACGGCCAGCGGCCGGTGACCCTTGGTCCCGGCTTCGGTGACGATCCCCTGCAACTGTCTCTGCTCGTCGGCCACCAGCAGGTAGTGCACATGGCACAGCGCCATGATCCGGTTGGCATCGTCAAGCGAGGCATCGCGCGCAATCGTGATCGGCGTCATGCGCTGAAAATCGGTCATCACCCGCAGCGCCGGCGAATGGGCATCAACCGGAGTGCTCGTTGCTGCCCTTCTTGGCAGGTAACAGGGGACGCCTCTCTTGAGCCGGGTCCAGGGCAAAGGCTTGAATCGAGTATCTGGCATTTCCTGATTTCTCCTGATCTGTGGTAGTGCAGGGATTAAAGCACTGTGCCGGGCTTCTGACAAGCGCTGGCTGCACAGGTTTCAGACGCTGGCAGCCTGCGAATTGCCCAATTAAGGGTTCTTTCCGGTATAATCCTGCGGCTTGCAAGGATCCGAGCGGGAGGGCTGTGTGCCCGTCCCGCTTTTGCGTATCTACAGCTCGGACAGGCAGGCAAATTCAACAGCAGCTTCACCAGGAGTCCTTCGTGTCCTTGTTACCCACTCTTCCGCCCGCGATTCTCGCACTGGCCGACGGCACGATTTTCCGTGGCCTGGCGATCGGCGCCGGCGGCAGTACCAGCGGCGAGGTCGTGTTCAATACGGCGATGACCGGCTACCAGGAAATACTGACCGATCCCTCGTACTGTCGCCAGATCGTCACCCTCACCTACCCGCACATCGGCAACGTCGGTTGCAATGCCGAGGACTTCGAATCGCCGGCAATCATGCCGCCGGTCTGGTGATTCGTGACCTGCCGGTTCGCGCCGAGAGCTGGCGGCTGCAGGAGACACTGGCCGGGTATCTGCAGAAACATGGCATCGTGGCGATTGCCGGTATCGATACGCGCAAGCTGACACGCCTGCTGCGGGAAAAGGGCGCGCAGGCGGGCTGCATCATGGCGTTCGAGATCGATGAGCAGCGTGCGCTTGCCGAGGCACGCGCCTTCCCCGGTCTTGCCGGAATGGACCTCGCCAAGGTGGTCAGCGTTGCGGCGTCCTACGAGTGGAACGGCGGGCCATGGCACTTGGGCGGCTATCGTGCTGCGCCGACACCATTGTGCATGTCGTCGCCTACGATTTCGGCGTCAAGCACAACATTCTGCGCATGCTGGCCGCGCGTGGCTGCCGGGTGACGGTGGTGCCGGCAGACGACCGCCGCCGAGGTCTTCAAGCTGCAACCGGACGGGGTATTCCTTTCGAACGGACCTGGCGACCCCGAGCCTTGCGATTACGCGATCACGGCCATCCGCGAAATCCTCGCCAGGCGCGTACCGATTTTCGGGATCTGCCTCGGTCACCAGTTGCTGGCGCTGGCCTCGGGCGCCAGGACGATGAAAATGAAGTTCGGCCATCATGGCGCCAACCACCCGGTCAAGGATCTCCAGACCGGGCAGGTCCTGATCACCAGCCAGAACCATGGCTTTGCGGTGGATGCCGATACCCTGCCGGCGAACCTGCAGGCAACGCACGTGTCGCTGTTTGACGGATCCCTGCAGGGCCTGCCGCGTAACGACCTGCCTGCTTTTTCCTTTCAGGGCCACCCGGAAGCCAGTCCGGGGCCGCACGACATCGCCTACCTGTTCGACCGCTTTGTCCAGATGATGCAAGACGAAAAGGCGACTCATGCCCAAGCGCACTGACATCAAGAGCATTCTGATCATCGGTGCCGGTCCGATCGTCATCGGACAGGCCTGCGAGTTCGATTACTCCGGTGCGCAAGCCTGCAAGGCGCTGCGCGAGGAAGGCTACCGGGTGATCCTGGTGAACTCCAATCCGGCCACGATCATGACCGATCCGGAAATGGCCGACGTCACCTATATCGAGCCGATTACCTGGAAAGTCGTCGAAAAGATCATCGCAAGGAGCGTCCAGACGCGCTGCTGCCGACCATGGGCGGGCAGACGGCGCTGAACTGTGCGCTCGATCTGGCCAGACATGGCGTTCTCGAACGCTTTGGCGTCGAGATGATCGGCGCCACCAGGGAAGCCATCGACAAGGCCGAGGACCGCGAGAAGTTCAAGGCGGCGATGACCCGCATCGGTCTCGGTTCGGCTCGTTCGGCGATGGCGCACTCGCTGGAGGAAGCGCTGCAGGTGCAGGCGATGATCGGCTATCCGGCAATCATCCGGCCATCGTTCACCATGGGCGGTTCGGGTGGCGGCATTGCCTACAACCAGGAAGAGTTCGTCGAAATCTGCAAACGCGGCCTGGAAGCCAGTCCGACCAGCGAGTTGCTGATCGAGGAGTCGCTGATCGGCTGGAAAGAGTTCGAGATGGAGGTGGTGCGCGATCGCAAGGACAACTGCATCATCGTCTGTTCGATCGAGAACCTCGACCCGATGGGGGTGCATACCGGCGACTCGATTACCGTCGCTCCGGCACAGACGCTGACCGACAAGGAATACCAGATCATGCGCGACGCCTCGGTGGCGGTGTTGCGCGAGATCGGCGTCGATACCGGCGGCTCGAACGTCCAGTTCGCCATCTGCCCACAGGACGGGCGGATGATCGTCATCGAGATGAACCCGCGTGTTTCGCGTTCTTCGGCGCTGGCGTCGAAGGCCACCGGCTTCCCGATCGCCAAGGTGGCGGCAAAACTGGCGGTGGGTTATACGCTCGATGAACTGGCCAACGACATCACCGGTGGCAAGACCCCGGCCTCGTTCGAGCCATCGATCGACTATGTGGTCACCAAGGTGCCCCGTTTCGCCTTCGAGAAATTCCCCGAGGCCGATTCGCGGCTGACCACGCAGATGAAATCGGTGGGCGAAGTCATGGCCATCGGGCGAACCTTCCAGGAATCCTTGCAAAAGGCCTTGCGCGGCCTCGAGATCGGCGTCGACGGCTTCGACGAGCGCAGCGTCGACCGCGAGGAAATCGAGATGGCGCTCAGCGAGGCGCGCCCGGAACGTATCTGGTACGTGCCGACGCCTTCCGGATCGGTCTGACCCTGGACGAGATTCATCGGCTGACGGCCATCGATCCGTGGTTCCTGGCGCAGATCGAAGATCTCTACAAGAAGGCCGAACGGATCCGCGGCAGGCCGCTCGCTTCGCTGTCACGCGACGAGTTGTGGTATCTGAAACGTGCCGGTTTTTCGGACAAACGCCTGGCGACCCTGATGCGGACGACGCAGACGGCGGTTCGTCGAGCGCCGCCATGCGAGCTGCAGGTGCGCCCGGTCTACAAACGTGTCGACACCTGCGCAGCCGAATTTTCCACCGATACCGCTTACCTGTACTCGACCTATGAGGAAGAGTGCGAGGCGAATCCCAGCGACCGGAAGAAGATCATGGTCCTCGGTGGCGGCCCGAACCGCATCGGCCAGGGAATCGAGTTCGACTACTGCTGCGTGCATGCTGCGCTCGCGCTGCGTGCCGACGGTTACGAGACGATCATGGTCAACTGCAATCCGGAAACGGTATCCACGGACTATGACACCTCCGATCGCCTCTACTTCGAGCCGCTGACGCTCGAGGACGTGCTGGAAATCGTCGCCGTGGAAAAACCGCTCGGCGTCATCGTCCAGTATGGCGGCAGACACCGCTCAAGCTCGCACGTGACCTCGAAGCCAACGGCGTACCGATCATCGGCACCAGCCCGGACATGATCGACGCTGCCGAGGATCGCGAGCGATTCCAGAAGCTGCTCCAGGATCTGGGCCTCAGACAGCCGTCCAACCGTACCGCCCGCACCGAACCCGAGGCACTGCGCCTGGCAGCCGAAATCGGCTATCCGCTGGTGGTTCGTCCGTCGTACGTGCTCGGCGGCCGGGCAATGGAAATCGTCCATGAAGAGCGCGACCTCGAACGCTACATGCGTGAAGCCGTCAAGGTTTCCAACGATTCGCCGGTGTTGCTCGATCGTTTCCTGAACGATGCCTGCGAGGTGGACGTCGATGCGCTCTGCGATGGCCAGGAGGTGCTCATCGGCGGAGTGATGGAGCATATCGAACAGGCCGGCGTGCATTCCGGTGATTCGGCGTGTTCGCTGCCGCCGTATTCGCTGTCGGTCGAGTTGCAGGACGAACTGCGCCGGCAGACGCGGCTGATGGCCATGGGGCTGAAGGTCTGCGGTCTGATGAACGTCCAGTTCGCGATCCAGAGGGGAGTCGTTTTTGTCCTCGAAGTCAACCCGCGCGCATCGCGTACGGTCCCCTTCGTTTCCAAGGCCACCGGGCTACAGTTGGCAAAGATCGCTGCCCGCTGCATGGTCGGGCAATCGCTCGCCAGCCAGGGGGTCACCAGGAAGTGGTCCCGAATTATTTCTCGGTCAAGGAAGCCGTTTTTCCGTTCGCCAAGTTCCGCGGCGTCGATACCATTCTCGGTCCCGAAATGAAGTCGACCGGCGAGGTGATGGGAGTTGGCTCAGCTTTTCCGAGGCCTTCGTCAAGAGCCAGTTGGCAGCCAGCGTCCGCCTCCCGAGTTCGGGGCAGGTGTTCATCAGCGTCAAGGAATCGGACAAGCCGAAGGCGGTGAATATTGCCCGCGAACTGCAGGCGGCAGGGTTCACGCTGATTGCCACGCGCGGTACGGCGGCGGCCATCGCGGCAGCAGGAATTGCCGTGACGCCAGTGAACAAGGTGACCGAAGGTCGTCCACATGTGGTCGACATGATCAAGAACAACGAGATCGTCCTGATCATCAATACCGTGGACGAAAAGCGCAAGGCCATCAGCGACTCTCGCTCGATCCGCACCTCTGGCCTGGCGGCACGGGTGACGATCTACACGACGATCTGGGGTGCGGAAGCGGCAGCGGACGGGATCAGGAATCGTGGCGAGCTGGTCGTCTATCCGATACAGGATTTGCACGCACAACTGAAACTTAGTTAACCCATGGAATCGTCGAATCCGCCGATCTGGGGGGTGCCGGTTCTTCGTGGGCAGCGAATGAGATGAGCAAAATACCTGTAACCGTCAATGGCGCCGAGAAACTCCGCGCCGAACTGCATAATTTGAAAACCGTCGAACGCCCACGCGCCATCGCAGCGATTGCCGAGGCGCGTTCGCACGGCGATCTCTCGGAGAACGCCGAGTACGATGCCGCCAAGGAACGGCAGGGATTTGTCGAAGGCCGCATCAAGGAAATCGAGAGCAAACTCGCGAATGCCCAGATCATCGACCCGAAGCTGCTCGACGCCGACGGGCGTTGCGTTTTCGGGGCAACGCTCGATCTCGAGGACCAGGAAACCGGCCTCAGCGTCAGCTATCAGATTGTCGGTGAGGACGAGGCCGACATCAAGGCGGGCAAGATTTCGATCAACTCGCCGATCGCGCGTGCGCTGATCGGCAAGTTTGCCGGTGACATCGCCGAGGTTCAGGCCCCCGGTGGTATTCGCGAATACGAAATCATCGAAGTCCGCTACGAGTAGGCGAGCCATGCGACGCCTCGCGGATGCCCTGTACGACGTGGCGCTGACCCTCTGGGTTGGTGGCTTGTGGACGATCGGCTATCTCGTGGCGCCGACCCTGTTCGCCGCGCTGAGTAGCGACCGTCAGACGGCAGGCATGCTTGCCGGCAAGCTCTTCGAGTTGATGGGCTGGGTGGGCCTGGCCTGTGCGAGCTACCTGTTGTTGTTCCTGTTGCTGCGTAGCGGCAGCGCGGTCATGCGGCGCTGGAACTTCTGGTTGCTGCTGTTGATGCTCGTACTCACCGCGGTCAGTCTGTTCGGACTGCAGCCGCTGTTGGCGCAGCTCAAAGCCGACGCCTTGCCGCGCGAAGTGATGGAGAGCGTGTTGCGGAACCGCTTCGCTGCCTGGCATGGCGTTTCGAGCATCCTCTACCTCGTTCAGAGCGTGCTCGGCTTGCTGCTCGTGACCCGTGCCGGGCGCGGCGCCAGATAAGGACGTGCGCTGTCCGAAAGACACCTCCTTCCGGCGACGCTTTCCCCGGTCACAGCGGAATCAGCGCTCCGAACCCCCTGGAAGCTGCGCTTGCTGGGGCGCCGACCAAGGGGTCTGGTGTGCGGCCTCTGCAGCCTGGGCTGGCTTGTCCGCCGGCGGGCGCCAGATCACCAGCAGTTTGCCGATATGCTGGACCGGCGCCGCGTCGAGCTGCTCACAAATTGTCGCGAGAAAGTGCTCACGGACTTCCCGGTCATCGTGATAGACCCGGATCTTGATCAGTTCGTGACTGGCGAGACTGGCGTTGATCTCCTTGACGACCGATTCGGAGAGGCCGTTCTGGCTGATCGAGACCACGGGATGCAGGGAATGCGCGCGGGCACGCAAGGCGCGGCGCTCGTTGGAACTGAGGTTGAGCATGCAGGGTACCTTTTTTGAAGCATCCATTTTAGCGGGTTTTGGCGAATGAATCGAAGTCGATCGAGCAATGCCTGGTTGCGTGAGCATGTCAACGACCCTATGTGCAGCGGGCGCGGGCTGAAGGCTATCGCTCGCGCGCCGCCTACAAGCTGCTTGAGATGGATGACAAGGACCATCTGATCCGCGCTGGCGACGTGGTCGTCGACCTGGGGGCGGCCCCCGGTGGCTGGTCGCAGGTCGCAGCGAAGAGAATGCAGGGCCGGGGCCGCATCATCGCCGTCGATCTGCTGGAGATGGTGCCTTTGCACGGTGTGACCTTCGTCCAGGGAGACTTCTGCGAGCAGGAAGTACTCGATGTCCTCGAAAACCTGCTCGGGGGTGAGAAAGCAGGGCTTGTTCTTTCCGACATGTCGCCCAATATATCCGGCGTCTGCGGCTTGCGACCAGGCCCGTGGCTCGCACCTCGCCGAACTGGCTCTGGAATTCGCCCGCAACTGGCTGAAACCCGAAGGCGCTTTTCTGGTCAAAGTTTTTCAGGGTCAGGGTTTTACCGATTTTCTGCTGGAAATGCGCAAGACTTTCAATGTGGTGTCCGCACGCAAGCCGGACGCCTCGCGTGATCGCAGCCCGGAAGTATATCTGCTGGGCAGGACCTTGAAAGAGTGAGAGTATCTTCGATGTCGCTTTTGCTTCAGCAGGGGCGAATCGGTTTAGAATGTACTAATGTGAACTTGTGAAATGGCAAGGTTTCGCGAGAAATCCCGGATCGGGTAACGTGGAAGAGGTAACGCATTGAATAACATGTTCAAAAATCTGGCAGTCTGGCTGGTGATCGGTCTCGTTCTGATGACGGTGTTCAACCAGTTCAACAATCGCCAGGTAACCCAGTCGTCGATGGAGTACTCACAGTTTATCGAGGAAGTGGGCAAGGGTACGATTGCCAAGGTGGTCATCGAGGGGCGTGTGCTCAAGGCAACGACGACCGACGGCCGCAAACTGACCAGCTACGCGCCACCGGATCTGTGGATGGTTTCCGATCTGCTGAAACACGGAGTCAAGATCGAGGCCAAGCCCGAGGAAGAGCAATCGTTCCTGATGAGCATCTTCGTCAGCTGGTTCCCGATGTTGCTGTTGATCGGCGTATGGATTTTCTTCATGCGCCAGATGCAGGGCGGCGGACGCGGCGGCGCTTTCTCGTTCGGCAAGAGCAAGGCACGGCTGCTCGACGAATCGACCAATACCATCACCTTTGCCGATGTTGCCGGTTGCGACGAGGCCAAGGAGGAAGTTTCGGAACTCGTTGATTTCCTGCGCGATCCGTCAAAATTCCAGAAACTCGGTGGGCGTATCCCGAAGGGCGTGCTACTGGTTGGCAACCCCGGTACCGGCAAGACGCTGCTCGCCAAGGCGATTGCCGGCGAGGCCAAGGTGCCTTTCTTCTCGATCTCGGGTTCCGACTTCGTCGAAATGTTCGTCGGTGTCGGCGCTGCGCGCGTTCGCGACATGTTCGAAAACGCCAAGAAACATGCTCCCTGTATCATTTTCATCGATGAACTGGATGCGGTGGGTCGTCAGCGTGGCGCCGGACTTGGCGGTGGCAATGACGAACGCGAGCAGACGCTCAACCAGATGCTGGTCGAGATGGACGGCTTCGAGGCCAGCGTCGGGGTCATCGTGATCGCCGCCACCAACCGTCCCGACGTGCTCGACCCGGCGCTGATGCGTCCGGGACGTTTCGACCGTCAGGTCGTCGTCCCGCTTCCCGACATCCGTGGGCGCGAACAGATTCTCGTGGTGCATATGCGCAAGGTGCCGCTGTCCCCCGACGTCAAGGCGGACATCATCGCCCGCGGGACCCCCGGATTTTCCGGAGCCGACCTGGCCAACCTGGTCAACGAGGCGGCCCTGTTCGCCGCGCGTGGCAACAAGCGCCTGGTCGACATGGAAGACTTCGAAAAGGCCAAGGACAAGATCATGATGGGCGCCGAGCGTCGCAGCATGGTCATGAACGAGGACGAGAGGCGCAATACGGCATATCACGAATCCGGGCATGCAGTGGTCGCCAAGCTGATGCCGAAATCCGATCCGGTGCATAAGGTGACCATCATCCCGCGCGGTCGTGCGCTCGGCCTGACCATGCAATTGCCGGAGGAGGATCGCTACGCTTACGACCGCGTCTATCTGATGAGCCGGATTGCCGTTCTGTTCGGTGGCCGTATTGCTGAAGAGCTGTTCATGAACCAGATGACCACCGGGGCGTCGAATGACTTCGAAAGGGCAACGCAAATGGCGCGTGACATGGTCACCCGCTACGGCATGTCCGATGCACTCGGTCCGATGGTCTATGGGGAAAACGATGGTGAGGTTTTCCTCGGACGCTCGGTGACCACGCACAAGAACATGTCCGAAGCGACGATGGAGAAGGTCGATGCGGAAATACGCCGGATCATCGACGAGCAGTATGCTTTGGCGCGTCGAATGCTCGAAAATCATCGCGACAAGGTCGAGGCAATGGCAGCAGCGCTGCTTGAACTGGAAACGATAGACGCCGACCAGATCAATGACATCATGGAAGGCAAGCCACCACGCCCACCCAAGCAGCCACAGGCACCGTCGCCGAGCAAGCCGGACCACAACACGCCGGATGCCGCGCCCAGCGCAACCGCGCCGGCCTGAGTGGAGTAGCGCCAGTTGGACCCGCGTCAGCGGGTCCGGTCCAACGCTTGTTCGGCTTTTTTATGCTGCTTCGCTGCGGGGATTTTCAACTCACACTCGCCCGTCCTCTGGTGATGGGCATCGTCAATCTGACCCCGGATTCATTCTCCGGTGACGGTTTGGCGGGCGACGCCGCAAGGGCAATCGTGCGCGCTCACCGACAGATCGAAGAAGGTGCAGATCTGCTCGATATCGGAGCCGAATCGTCGCGCCCAGGTGCCATTCCGACAACCGTTGAAGAGGAACTCAGCCGCCTGCTGCCTGTGCTGGATGCGCTGGACGGATGCGGTGTGCCGATTTCGGTCGATACCTACAAGCCTGAAGTGATGCGTGCAGCGTTACTGCACGGCGCTTCGATGATCAATGACATCTACGCGCTGCGCCGGCCCGGTGCACTTGCTGCGGTGGTCGACAGCAACTGTGCAATCTGCCTGATGCACATGCGCGGCGAGCCATTGACGATGCAGGAGAGTCCCGTCTACACCGATGTCGTCGCCGAGGTCCTGAACTTTCTCCATAGCCGTGTGACGCAGGTCAGAACAGCCGGGATAGCGAGTGATCGTCTGGTGCTTGATCCGGGTTTTGGCTTCGGCAAGACGCTGCAGCACAACCTCGAACTTCTGCGTCGCTTCGCCGAGTTACCGCTTGCCGGACTGCCCGTATTGGCGGGCATATCACGCAAATCGATGCTCGGTGCCATTACCGCGCGGGCGGTCGGAGACCGCTTGGCTGCCAGCGTCGCCGCCGCCTTGCTGGCCGTGCAACGCGGTGCACGCCTGTTGCGTGTTCACGACGTCGCGCAGACACGCGACGCTCTGGCCATCTGGCAAGCCGTGGAAGATCAATAAGCCTGTTTGTGTCTTTCTTGACAGTCGCTTCACCGGCGTTTGCGTAGAATGGAACCCATTCGACAGACGTCGACTCATCTGCGCTCCGAGGGAGAGAAAATCGTGACAAGAAAGTATTTTGGGACGGACGGCGTACGCGGGCGTGTTGGGGAAGTCCCGATCACGCCGGATTTCGTCATGCGCCTGGGGCATGCGACAGGAAGGGTGCTCGCTGCCCGCGACACGGCGCGCAGCCATGTCAAGGCGGGAGAGCGGCCAGCGGTCCTGATCGGAAAGGACACACGTATTTCCGGCTACATGCTGGAAGCCGCGCTGGAAGCCGGGTTTTCTGCCGCCGGTGTCGATGTCTGCCTGGTCGGGCCAATGCCCACGCCAGCCATTGCTTACCTCACCCGCGCCCTGCGCTTGCAGGCGGGAATCGTCATTTCTGCTTCGCACAATCCCTACTATGATAACGGAATCAAGTTCTTTTCGGCAGGGGGCACCAAGTTGCCCGATGAGATGGAGTCCGAGATTGAAGCAGCGCTCGACGAGCCGCTGACTTGTGTGCCTTCGGCCGGTCTTGGCCGTGCACGGCGAATCGATGATGCGGATGGTCGTTATATCGAGTTCTGCAAGAGCACTTTTCCGTTTGAAATGGATCTGCGGGGGCTGAAAATCGTTGTCGACTGCGCAAACGGTGCGGCTTACCACATCGCACCGCATGTCTTCCACGAACTGGGCGCCGAGGTGAGCAGTATCGGCACCGAACCGAACGGCCTCAACATCAACCAGGAGGTCGGTGCCACGGCTCCCGGAGCCCTACGTGACGCTGTCGTGGCACAAGGTGCCGACCTCGGGATTGCGCTGGATGGAGACGCTGACCGGGTCATGATGGTTGACGCTGTCGGCAATATCTACGATGGTGATCAACTCCTGTTTGCGGTAGTGCGGAGCCGGCTGCGCCAGGGCAGTGTGGCAGGTGTCGTGGGCACCTTGATGAGCAATCTCGCCCTTGAGCATGCGCTGGCTGAATTCAATGTACCTTTTGTCCGCGCCAATGTCGGCGACCGATACGTGATGGACATGCTGAGGCAAAAGGGTTGGCTTTATGGTGGGGAAAATTCGGGGCACATTCTCTGCCTCGACCGACACACTACTGGCGATGGCATCGTTTCCGCCCTGCAGGTGCTTTCTGGGCTGCGTGACGCGGGGGGCGATCTGCAACAACTCCTCGGGAACCTGAAGCTCTATCCACAAAAGCTGATCAATGTTGCGCTGAGCAAGGGCTTTCCCTGGAAAGACCACCCCCTGATCGGAGCCGCGCAGCACGAGGTGGAGAGCGAACTCGATGGTTGTGGGCGGGTGCTCCTGCGTGCTTCGGGGACTGAACCGCTGCTGCGCGTGATGGTCGAGGGTCAGGACTTGGCGACAGTCTGTCGAGCGGCCGAGAAGTTGGCAAGCGCTGTGCGTGAAGCCGTTTCTTCTTGATCCGGGCGGGCAGCGGTGCGCGCATGGCTTTGACCGATCACATGCAGCATGTGCATTGATACCGAAATCCTTCAAAAATTTCCCTGGAGTTCCGCGGCAAGTCTGTTTATAATATGCGGCTAAACTATATTTTGATGTTTTTGAACCTGGGAAGAGTCGATGCCTGCTATTCGCGTCAAGGAAAATGAGCCGTTCGAAGTTGCGATCCGCCGTTTCAAACGAACCGTCGAGAAGACCGGTCTGCTGACCGAGTTGAGAGCTCGCGAGTTCTACGAAAAGCCCACTGCCGAGCGCAAGCGCAAGCTGGCCGCAGCGGTCAAACGTCATCACAAGCGGATGCGCAGCCAGACCTTGCCGCCCAAGATGTACTGACACCGGATTGGCGTTGCCTGGATAGCCGCCCGTCTGTAGACGGGCGGCTTTTGTCGCTTCTGAAACTGTAGCTGTTCAAGGGAGCCCCATTGATCCCGGACACTTTCATTCAGGAGTTGCTGTATCGCGTCGACTTGGTCGACCTGATCGACGGCTACGTTCCGCTGAAGAAAACGGGCGCCAACTTTGCCGCGTGTTGCCCGTTCCACAGCGAGAAGTCGCCTTCTTTCACGGTCAGCCCGAGCAAGCAGTTTTACCACTGCTTCGGCTGCAGCGCGCACGGCAATGCAATCAGCTTTCTTATGGAGTACGCCGGCCTGGGCTTCGTTGACGCCATCAAGGAACTCGCTGTTCACGCCGGCATGCCGTTTCCCGAGGATCAGGGACATGCTCCAGCACACGCTCCGAAATCACAAGCGCTTGCCGAAAGCATGGCGCGGGCCGCCAGATATTACTACGAGCAACTCAAGTGTTCCGAAAAGGCAATCCGCTACCTCAAGGAACGGGGGGTCAGCGGAGAAATTGCCCGCAGGTTTGGCCTCGGTTATGCGCCAGAGGGATGGCAGAACCTCGCTGCCGCTTTCGATGATTACAGCAGTCCTGATCTGCAACTATCGGGCCTGGTGATCAGCAATGAGCGAGGGCGTCTCTACGACCGTTTTCGCGAGCGAGTGATGTTTCCGATCATCAACCAGAAGGGCGAGGTGATCGCTTTCGGCGGCCGTGTACTTGGGCAGGGCGAGCCGAAATATCTGAACTCTCCCGAAACGCCTCTGTTCGAAAAAGGCCGCGAGGTATTTGGGCTGCCGCAGGCACGCGCGGCCATACGCGAGCGCGATACGGTGATTGTCGTCGAAGGTTATCTGGATGTCGTGGCTCTCGCGCAGTACGGAAACGGCAATGCGGTTGCCACGCTCGGTACAGCCACCACGAGCATGCAGGTACAGAAACTGCTGCGCCAGGCGGAGCGGATCGTTTTCTGCTTTGATGGCGATGCCGCCGGACGTAAGGCCGCGTGGCGTGCCCTGGAGAACAGTCTTGAGGCGTTGACTGAACAGAAAAGCATTGCCTTTGTCTTTCTCCCGGACGGCGAGGACCCCGATAGTTTTGTTCGCAGACACGGCGGCGAGGCTTTTCGGCAGATGATCGCGCAGGCGACACCGCTCTCCGATTTTCTGCTGAGTGAACTGTCGGCACACTGCGATCTGAGCAGTGCCGAAGGCAATGCGAGGCTGGTCGCCGACGCTAAACCGCTGCTGGGCCGCCTGCAGTCTTCCCTGCTTCGACTGCAACTGGTCAAGCGCCTGGCACAGGTCAGTGGTTTTTCGCAAGCCGAGGTGGAAGGGCTGTGCGAACTGCGACCACTGACGCAGCCAGAGCCGGCGCGCGCGCCACGACAAGCACCTTCGCTGCTACGGCCATTGCTGCGCCTGTTGCTCCAGAAACCGCAACTGGCCTCAGGCTTGCCACTCGACCTGCTTCCCGGCAACTCGACTGAAGCCGGAGCGGTGCGTCTGATATGTGAAACGATTGCTGCTGCCGGCACCCAGTCACTGGCCTACCCAAGCCTGATCGAAAAGCTCAGAGGCAGCGAATGTGAGGGCATCCTGCGTGCAGCCGCGGCTGAACTAATGCAAGAGCCTTTTGCCGAAGACGAGATTGATGCCGAATTTACTGGCGCGGTCCAGCAGCTACTCGAAGGCGCACACAAACGAGTCTTCATGCAGTTGCAGGAGAAGGCTCAGAGGCTTGGGGTGAGCGGACTCTCGAGCGAAGAAAAGCGGCAATATCTAGCGGCGCTCACTGCGCGTGGGCGGCACGGCACCGGAGTATAAGGGATGATACAATCAAGAGTTTTTCCAGTCTAACGCTATTCGGGAAATGGTCATGATAAGGGAAAAGGTAGTAACTACGAAGGCGGCGAAAGCCAAGGCAGCGGCAGACCTTCTGGCGCAAGTCGGGAGCCAACCGGTACCGGTTGACGACGAAACGCGCAAGATGCGTCTCAAGACGCTGATCAAGCTCGGCAAGGAACGAGGCTTTCTTACTTACGCCGAAATCAATGACCATCTGCCTGATGATGTCGTCGATGCCGAGCAGATCGAAAGCATCATCAGCACCTTCAACGACATGGGCATCCAGGTCTATGATGAAGCGCCGGATGCCGAAACGCTGCTGATGTCGGATGCCACCCCGGCGGCCGGTGCAGACGATGCCGATGTGGAAGAGCAGGCGGAACAGGCGCTGTCAACGGTGGACTCCGAGTTCGGCAGGACGACCGACCCGGTACGCATGTACATGCGCGAAATGGGTTCGGTCGAGTTGCTGACCCGTGAAGGCGAAATCGAGATTGCCAAGCGCATCGAAGATGGCCTCAAGCACATGATCCAGGCGATCTCCGCCTGCCCGACAACGATTGCCGAGATCCTCAGTTGCGCCGACAAGATCGCACGCGATGAGATGCGCATCGATGAATTGATCGATGGGCTGATCGACCCCGAAATTGACAACTCACTCGAAGAGTTGGCCGAGGAGGTGGCTGAGGACGATGAGGAAGACGAGGAAGAAGGCGGCGAGGCGGTCGAGGGCGCTGCTGCTGCCGCCTCGTTGCTCAAACTCAAGACGGAAGGGCTTGCACGCCTTGAACTGATCAGATTGCACTACGCACAAGCACATGGCGTTTTGCCCAGGAAAGGTTCCCAGGACAAAACCTACCTCAGGCTCCAGCAGCAGATCTCGGAAGAGATGATGGGCATTCGCTTTACTTCGAAAACGATTGAGCGTCTGTGCGACTCGGTCCGCGCGATGGTCGATGAGGCGCGTGCCTGCGAGCGCAAGATCCAGCGGATCTGTGTCGACACGGTGCGCATGCCGCGGGCGCATTTCATCAAGGTCTTCCCCGGCAACGAACTCAACATCGACTGGGTGGATGCCGAGATCGCTACGGCCGGCAAGACCTATGGCGCGATCCTCTCGCGCAACGCGCCGAACATCAAGGAAGAGCAGAGGAAATTGCTTGCTCTGCAGGACCGTATCGGCATTCCGTTGCGCGAATTGAAGGACATCAACAAGCAGATGTCTACCGGTGAAGCCAAGGCACGCCGCGCCAAACGGGAAATGACCGAAGCCAATCTGCGACTGGTGATCTCGATTGCCAAGAAGTACACCAATCGCGGCCTGCAATTTCTCGATCTCATCCAGGAAGGCAATATCGGTCTGATGAAGGCCGTTGACAAATTCGAATACCGGCGCGGCTACAAGTTTTCGACCTATGCCACCTGGTGGATCCGCCAGGCGATCACTCGCTCGATCGCCGATCAGGCACGCACCATCCGCATCCCAGTGCACATGATCGAGACGATCAACAAAATGAATCGCATTTCCCGGCAAATTTTGCAGGAAACCGGTCTGGAAGCCGATCCGGCAACACTGGCCAAGAAGATGGAGATGCCGGAAGAGAAAATTCGCAAAATCCTGAAGATCAGCAAGGAGCCGATCTCGATGGAAACGCCGATCGGCGACGACGATGACTCGCATCTTGGCGACTTCATCGAGGATCATGCGACGCTCGCACCGACCGAGGCTGCCCTCTACTCGAGCCTGCGCTTCATCACCAAGGACGTGCTGGACACCCTGACTCCGCGCGAAGCGAAGGTATTGCGCATGCGCTTCGGAATCGAAATGAACACCGACCACACCCTTGAGGAAGTCGGAAAACAGTTCGACGTGACCCGTGAGCGAATTCGACAGATCGAAGCCAAGGCGCTCCGGAAGCTTCGCCACCCATCACGCTCAGACAAGTTGCGCAGCTTTCTGGACAACGGCAACAGCTAGCACCTGCAGCTGCGCCGTTTCCCGCAGGGTGCAGATACATGCACATGCCGCTTTTTCCAGTCAAGCGCCTTCTTGACTTGTCACTCGCCTGCCTGGCGGCGGTTTTGCTACTGCTCCCTGCGGGTCTGCTCGCTCTGTTGGTCAAGCTGACGTCGCCCGGACCCGTGCTGTATTGGTCTGATCGCGTCGGACGTCACAACCGGATTTTCAGAATGCCGAAATTCCGCAGCATGCGGGTTGGAACCCCGGTCGTGGCGACCCATCTACTAAGGGATGCGCAGGCTTGCCTGACGCCCGTGGGCTCGTTCCTGCGCAGATCCAGCCTCGATGAACTGCCCCAGTTATGGAGCATTCTGGTCGGCGACATGAGCTTTGTCGGGCCGCGTCCGGCCCTGTATAACCAGCATGACTTGATTGCCCTGCGCAGCGAACTCGGGGTTCATGAGTTGCTACCGGGACTGACCGGTTGGGCACAGGTCAACGGCCGCGATGAACTGCCGATTTCCCAAAAGGTCAAGCTCGATAGCGAGTACCTGCAACGCCAATCCTTGTGGCTGGATATTCGGATACTGTGGCTGACTTTTGCCAAGGTTCTGCGCAGAGAGGGGGTAACTCATTGACGGTCGCTGTTCGGGCACAAGCAGTACGGACGCACTGACCACGGATTCATCTTTCCCAATCACCACCCGCGAAGGATAACCCATGCCGCATGGCAGAAAAGACTTCGGATCAACGCCGCAGAGGACTGGTTACAGTCAGGTCGCCAAAGTTGCGGTTCAGGAAACCACTCTGTGTGTCAAGGAAATGCATGGCGCCATTGCCGACAAATCTTTCAATGTCTTTCGGCGAATTCCGCTGCTTTGCTGGCCGGCTCAGCTCGTGCAAGCCGTTCATGACAGCATTTCAGCAGGCGTCTACGCAACAATTCACCACGGTAGCGGCGGTATTCTCGAGGCTGCGGCAATACTCGAAAGGCAGCACTCTTCCCCTGGCAAGCCACCGGGGCGCTTCGCAAGCGGCCTGCACAGCGCACTCAATGGCGCTTTCGGAGACCATCTTGCTGCCAGTAACAACTTGCTGGCGATTAACATGGCGATTCGGGTACACGGCAACAGCGTGCCGCTGAATACCGATGCGCTGCGCAGCGCTTTTCCCGAAGCGGACAGGCGCCTGTGCGTTTTCGTCCACGGACTGGGTTGTGACGAACATTGTTGGGAATGTACCGATCGTGGCGAACCTGCAGCCGCGTGCGAAAGCCATTTTGGACACCAGCTGCAAGCGGAATTCGCCTGCACACCGCTCTACCTGCGCTACAACACCGGCCTGCCGATTGCCGAAAATTGTGCGCAACTGGCAGTTTTTCTCGAGGATTTGCTGACTGCCTGGCCGCAGCCAGCCAGTGAACTGCTGATCATCGGTCACAGCATGGGCGGACTGATCGCGCGTGGCGCCTGCGATCAGGCGGTGGCGGCGGGAATGCAATGGCCGCAGTCGACACGGATGCTGATCTGCCTCGGATCTCCGCATCTCGGTTCACCACTTGAGCGACTCGGTCAGTTGGCAACCACCGCCTTGAAACTCAGCGCAGTCACCCGTCCCCTCGGGAATATTGCCGCGACGCGCAGCCAAGGCATCAAGGATCTGCGCCGAGGTCCCGGTGCTCCGCAGACGCTACCCGAGCCACACACGATTGCTTTCCGCTTTCTTGGCGCCAGTCTCGCCAAAAATGTCGAGCATCCGCTCAGCGAATTCCTTGGCGATGGGCTGGTGCCTCTGAGTAGCGCGATCACACACGAAATTGAAGGCGACGTCGAAAGCGCCAGGATCGGCAAACTCGGTCACCTGGGATTGCTGAACGACACGCGCGTCTATCGGCAGATCAGGGAATGGCTCGGTGTGCTGTACGAAGCCGAAACGCCGGTAGAACGCTGATGCCGCAATGAGTGCCGCAGTCTCGGGTTGCAGGCAGGACAGGAGGCGGGATCCTGCTTTCCCTTTGCCGGCGTCAAGTTGCATACACCTGAGCTGACCGTACATCGCCGGCATATTGCACGCTGGCCCCGTCGCCGCCCGGTTCGTCTACCCGGCTGCCAGCAGAATTTCTGGTACTCCCCAGATGCGCACACCTGTGGGCGGGTTTTCCACTGCCCGTACCAGCGCTCTCACCATCTGCTCGATGTCGATCAGACCGAAGCGCCTTGCCGCCTCGCGTGTTGGCGGCAGGTGCTCGAACAGGCGGTAGGCTGGGAGAAGCAGCAACGGCCAATGATGGCCGGGTCCCAGCACATACCACGGGCGAAGAAAGCTGGCTGCGATGCCACTGGCGCGGATCAATCTTTCGCCCTCGGCACGCGCGGCAATGTAGGCCTGCATCACCGGTGCCGGTTGGGCAACGCTGAGGTAGAGCAGGTGATTGATTCCGGCCTCCATCGCTGCGGTCAGCGCCGCGCCTGCGGAGGCGAGATCGACGCTCCGGAAATCCGCAGCCTTTCTCGGCCCTGGGTGGGCAACCCCAACCAGATGGACCAGGACGTCGGCCCCCTCGATCTGTTGCACGTAGCTTGCGGCATTGAGCGCATCGCCGACGACGATGCGGCAGCCGGGTGCTAGCCGGTTTGCCGACTCCTGCCGCGTCAACGCCGTAACCCGATGGCCGCGTGCGAGCAATTCCGGAATCAGGTGGCTGCCAATGTAGCCTGTGCCGCCGGTCACGAATACGTGCATCTTGCCCTTCCCGGATGAATTGTTGAGTGGGTCGATGCATCTGCATACGAGCAGAATGCTTTTCTGGATGCACAACTGCAAGCAGATGCGGCCGGGAATGCGTCGGAGCAGCGTCAACGGTCATGGCGTCACGGCTTTCACGTACCTACCGAAGGAGCCGGTCGTAGAGAGCCGTGAACTCGCAGGTCAGCTTGTGCCGAGGGTCGAGGTGGATCATCGGTAGCGCCTGATGGTGTGACTCACGAATCTTGATCGACGCCGACAGGAAGGCATCCAGGATCGGCAGTCCTTCGGCGCGCAGTTCATCGACCAGACGCAAGGGCAGCTTGGCACGTGCCTGGTACTGGTTGACCACAATGCCTTCCAGCCGCAGGCCACGGTTATGGTCGGTCTGGATTTCGCGCACGCTGTCCAACAGCGAGTACAGGGCGCGACGCGAGAAATCATCGCAATCGAACGGGATCAGGCAGGTGTCGGCGGCGATCAGCGCCGAGCGGGAGAAGAAGTTCAGGGCCGGCGGGGTATCGATGAAAATTTCGTCATACCCCTGCAGCTTCTCCAGCGCCTCCCGCAGCTTGTACATCTTGTAGCGTGACTCGAGCTTGAACTGCACTTCCTCCAGCTTGGCGTCAGAAGGCAGCACGGCAAGATCGGGAAACTGTGTGGGGACAACGTAGGCATCGAGTGTCTCGGGAAACAGCTTGTAGCCAAGAATGTCCTCGAAGAAATTGGCGAGGGTCTTGGTCTGTTCGTCGAGTGCCTTGCCGAGCAGATAGCGGGAAGCATTGGCTTGTGGATCTAGATCGACCACCAGCGTTCGCTTGCCCTGCGCAGCGGCAATGGCCGCCAGGTTGCAGGCGATCGTCGACTTGCCAACGCCTCCCTTCTGATTGAAAACGACTCGGCGCATGACATTTCCCCATGAATGGTAAGGATTTCATGAAGTGTAGCCAAATCCGCGGGGCGAGTCGAGGAGCACGCATGCCCGAGAAGGCATCATCAACTCGATCTAGGTTGTTGCGCTACGCCCAGTAAGGACAGGATGCTCAGCAGACGTCTGCCAGTACTTTGCTCAGCCAGGCCTCGATGTCATGCAGTTCTTCGAGGCACACCGTATGCTCGGCAGCGTAGCCGTGCCACTGTACCGGATAGTCCGCTGCCTTCAGCAACTTGGCTGAACGCTTTCCCAGGTCGTAGGGAATGACCGGATCGGCACGCCCATGCGCCATGAAGATCGGCACATCGCGGTTGGCCGGCTGCGCTTCTGCAGCCAGGGTATCGGCCAGCGGCAGATAGCACGACAGCGCCAGGATCCCCGCCAGGCGCCGTGGATGGCGCAGGCCGGTGTGCAAGGCAATCACTCCGCCCTGTGAGAAACCGGCAAGCACGATTCGCGCATCCGCTATCCCGCGTGCATTTTCCCGATCGAGCAGGTCCTCGATCTGTCGTGCCGATGTACGCACACCCTCTGCCTCTTCTCGTCCCGGCGCAAAATCGAGCGTGACGATATCATACCAGGCGCGCATCACGTAGCCACCATTGATGGTCACTGCGCGCATGGGCGCATGCGGAAAGATAAAACGGAGCGCTGGCAAGCGGTCAAAGTCGAACTCATCGACAATCGGCTCGAAGTCATGCCCGTCGGCCCCGAGGCCGTGCAGCCAGATGATCGCGCACCTTGGGGATTCCCCGGTTTGCCGCTCGACGGTGGGCAGCAACTGGCGATCAGCGGTGGCAGGGGTCGGCTTGGCAGTCATTGAAGGGATCCTTGTTCTTGTCGGTAGTCGCCATTGTAGCAGTCGCACCGCATGCATCGATTAATGTGAAAATCGCATCCGCGACTCACGAATCCTGCCTTGAGCCTGGTCGAAGGGCTCCCTCTCCACTTGCGGGTGAGGGGGCGGGGGAGTGGGAAACGGTCATGCCTTTCATGATCGGGGGTGCCTGCAATAGCCATGACCGTTAGTGGTCAGACCTTGCGGATCTGGGTCATGATTGCTTTGGTAATTGCTGCCGTTCCGTCCTGTCCTCCGAATTCGATCGGGCAGATCATGGTCAGTGCTTTTTCAACCGCACGCTCCAGGATGCGTGCGCCATGCGCCAGTCGGGGTTCGCCATGCTGGTCGGCCAGCCAGTCCAGCATCAGCGCCACCGAAAGGATCTGGGCTATCGGGTTGGCAATCCCCTGACCGGCCATGTACGGGGCACTGCCGTGCGCAGGCTGAAAAACGGCGTGCTTGTCCCCGATGTCGGCCGATGGTGCCAGACCGAGGCTGCCAACGACGCCAGCCGCGAGGTCGGAAAGGATGCCGCCGAAAGCGTTCTCGGTTACCAGGACATCGAATTCCCAAGGCGCCTTGACCAGGTTCATGGCCGTTGCATCCACATACGCATACTCGGCCTTGACCTCAGGATGATTGGCTGCCACCTCGGCGAAGATCTTGCGGAAAAAGGCCATCGAAGAGAGCACATTGGCCTTGTCGACACAGGTGACCTTGCCCGAACGCCGCCGGCTCTTGGAGCGTCGTGCGGCGATACGGAAGGCAAACTCGGAGATCCGGCGGCTGCCGTTGCGCGAGATCTTCATCGTCTCCCAGGCGATCCGGTCTTCCTCCAGCGTCCCTCGCCCGCGCGAGTAGAGGAGCCCTTCGGTCTGCTCGCGCACGAGAACGAGATCGATCAGCGCTGCTCGCTTGTCGGTAAGCACTCGCGGCAAGCCGGGATAGCTGCGGATCGGGCGCAGACCGGCGTACAAATCCATTTCAACCCGCAGATCAAACTGAGTGGAGATTTCCGTTCCATCGGGATAACGAACATCCGGCAGGCCAATGGCGCCGAATAGCACGGCATCGGCTTTCTTGCACACGGCCATGCTCTCGTCGGAGAAAGCGTTGCCGGTTTTCTGGTAAAGAGTGGCGCCACCTTCGAGGTGACGAAAATCGAAACCGATGCCACCCAGGCGCTCTTGCAGGATGTCGAGAACCTGCAGGCTGGCAGCCACGATTTCAGGGCCAATACCGTCGCCGGGAATGACAGCGATATGAAAGCGAGAATCTCTTTTCATGGTTTCCGTTATCCTGAAAGTGCAATGCTGCTGAGGTGAACGACCCTTGCGGGCCAGTACGATATGGGCAAGTGAATTGTCAGGCAAGTGCTTTCACAATTCCCGTGCATGGCGCTGCTCGCCCATGCCAGACAGCGGTGCTGCAGCAAGGGTACCAGATCCGTCAGCCGCAGGTCATGCCCGCCGTCCATGCTGGCCACATCCGTGCACACTTAATGAAAACGCGCCGCGCGGTCAAGGGCTTTTTGCCGCATGTCCCGGTTTTCGTGCAGCCGGGCGCAAGCATCAATCCTCACAACTTAGCACTTTGTCATAATAGTTTATAGGCATGGAGAGATGAGGCTTGGGCTGAGGTTTTCGAGGCCGGGACCGATCGGGGACGAATTTTTGAAGGTTCGCGGCGAGTTCCTGCATCAGGGATTGGAGACTGCGCGTGGTGGCCGTTCCGAGAAGCAGCCAGCGACCGATCTGGCGCTTGATCTTGTCGATCGCCTGGGTGCGGTTGATCTTGTAGGACGATCCGGGGTCGAGATGGGTGTCGGTGGCGAAGTAAGCGGCCGGGGTAACCGTTCACACCCCCGCAAAAATTCACGCGCAGCGGCAAGTTCTATGTCATAATTGGCGTAACGTAACGACGACACGACGCGATGCACCTGCGCAAGCACGACCTTCTGCAAATGAACGACGAGTGGCTGAAGAAGCTGCCGGCGGAGCGATTGCTGGAGGTGTCGAAGCGTTTGCTGGACGACGTCAAAGAGTGACATGATCGGCTGAACCAAAACCCGGACAACAGCTCGCGCCCGCCCACGAGCCAGGCCCCTTGGGAGAGAGCCAGCGACGCGGAGGTGGGCCAGGATTCGCCAAGCGAGACCAACCCGGTAGAAGCGGATGAAGGGGAGACGGAAACCGGGGAGGTAAGGGAAGAGACGGCCCAATCGGAAGAGAAGTCCCCCTCAGCGCCGAAGGCGGCAAAGAAGAAGGCCGGCAAGCCGCTCGGCAGTCAGGGCTTTGGCCGTACCCAGAAACTGACGGTCACCGCCACTTGCGAGCACCGACCGGAGAACTGTGCGGCGTGTGGGCTAGCGCTGGCGGCGGACGCCAAGTCAGAGGCTTACACGGGCTGGGACGAAATCGACATTGCCCCGCCGGCAGAAGGCAGGATAGGGCTGCTGTTCAGTGTCACGCGTCATCTCCTGCTCGAAGTGGAGTGTACCTGTGGTCATGTCAGCCGTGCGCAGCCTTGGCGGGCGCCGCCGGACAGCCAGTGGGAGAAGGTCGAGCTGGGCGAGTGGCGCTTGGTGGGCCCCCAGTTGGCCGGAGTCCTCGTCTTCCTCGGGCTGCGCATGCGCCTGTCGCGGGCGCGTATTCGCGAGGGGCTGATGGAATTATTCGGCCTGATGCTGAGCACCGGCGTGATCGACGAGACGATCCGGGAAGCGGGGCGCGCCAGTTTCCCGCTGGAGGATAGGTTGGTAGCGGACCTCGTGCCGGCGCCGCAACTGAATGGGATGAAACCTCATGGAAGGAATCCGGCCTGCTGCTGTGGCTGTGGGCTTTGGTCACGACCCACACGGTGCGGTTCCTCATTGGCCCGCGCACCGCGGAAATTCTGGAGAACGCCTTGCAAGACGGCTATCACGGCATGCTCATCAGCGATGGCTACGTGGTCTACCGCGCCTGGAAAAACCGCCTGCGCTGTTGGCCGCATCTGATGCGCAAATTGCGAGGCCTGGCCGAATCGACCGATAGACGGGTGGCCGGGGTCGGCAAGGAAATGGAAGGCCTCATGCAAACGCTGATGGACGCCATCTACGCGGCGAGGATCGATCCGCCGCCGGAAGGGCTGCCTGTGCGCTACGCGGTCGACATCGCGCGGCTCCGGCACCTATGCGAGGCGCATTGGATGGATGCCCACCCGGCGCTACGCAGCGTCGTGCGCGAATTTCTCTACGACTGGGAGGTGATCCTGCGCCCGGTCGCCGAGCCCCCTCTGCCGCTTTCCAACAACGCTGCCGAACAGGCGCTGCGCCACTGGGTGATTGCACGCCACATCAGCCACGGTACCCGCTCCGAAGCGGGGTCTCGCGCCTTCGCGCTCCTGGCCAGCGTCATCGAAACCTGCCGCCGTCGTGGGGCATCCTCCTGGCGCTACCTCGGCACCGTCATCGCAGCCGCGCGCAAGGGCTTGCCGCTCCCGCCGCTCCCAGCCATCCCGGCAGCAGCATAAGCGGTCGTGAAGAAGTCTTCCGACATTTCAACAGCTAATCCATGAGGAAATGCCGTCTCGGAATGTCGGAGAACTTATCCAAGACCGCTTAGGGGGAGTGAACGATTACGCATAGGGGGAGTGAACGGTTACAAACGCTCTGCAGTTTTGGGGTAACTGCAGTCCGACGCATCTAAGCGGCTTAATCATCGACCCGAGTTTTTCTTAAGCATCCGAGGTGGAGGTCTGTCTTGAATTCGGTATTGCCAATGCAAGTACGTGCCTTGCAGAAACTCCAAAGTAAAGGGAGTCCTGGTCGCGGGATCGAGCGCGAAAAGTTGTTGCTCGGCGACGAGAACCGGCGTATACGATGGTTCGTTTTGGAGAGCGAGATCGTGCAATTCGAGGCGATTGGGGAAGCGCGCTGTGAGGATTGTGTCTCGCGAAGTCAAGGTATACCCATATGACTCATAGACAGTGATTAGCGACTCCTTCGCGAAGTCATGGTCGGCCAAGAAGGTCGGACTGAATCGTTTTGGGTCTAAGTAAACGCGGTGGAGGGCTCGAGGCTTCCCCCCCAGATAGCGTATCCGTGGGATTACTATGAAAGGCTCTGGCTCCATTAAGCCCAGAGCGGTATAAGCTCGCGTTTCCATTTGCGTTAAGGGATTATCCGCAAATGGCAAACGCATTACCATTTCTCTCGCGATGACCTCCGTTCTTACCTCTTCTCCGAGAAGATGGGCTGATCGTGTGAAGCTGAACTCTTCAGCCTCATGGTGGATGAGCGCGGACAACACCATGGCAGAGCCGTCCCCTTGAAGCTTGATCCAGCCGCTCTGCGCTGCGGCCTCTAGCCCTTCAGTGATGGCCTCCTTGCTGCATCCCCACATCTTGCCAAGTTCTGCCGTGCTCGGAAGGGAGGCACCTTCGCCCAGGCCTTTCTCGCTGATCAAGTGCTGAATTCGTGCCTGTATTGAATGCTGATCGTTTGTCATAAACATCCCAGTCCCTGGTGTTTGGATAGTTTTGTGGCCGGATTTCTTGGCCAACTCCTTGATGGAATACCTCTTCCCCGCGGCTTGCAGCCTTCACCCTCGAGCAGCGCTATGGCTGCTGTATTTGGAGCTACTGTCATGCTTTGTGACCGGTTGCCTAGCACCAGCGAGAGTTGTAGTGAGGACAACTCTGGATGGCTTCGGCAGATCGGTGAGCAGCGATAGAACTCGTACCCCGCCTATCACGTTTGTTCCCGGGGTCTTGTTCTTGAATTACTCGACCGGCAGGTGCTGCCGATCGAGCTCTCTACTATATGCCTCGATATGACGTAACAGAATGGCCTCATCCTCACTCCTCTTTCGAAAAACACCTCTAGCGATCATTTGCGACACTTGATTCACAAGGTCACGTACTTCACGTTCCGCCTGGGTGCAGATTTGCCCAAGCTGATCATCCATACCACCGATCACGGCTGCCTCGCCTAGACTCTCCATCATGTCGAGATAGATCTCAGCATTAGCCTGAACGGTTTGTGTCGCGAAGTCGACCGCTTCATCTCCCCCGTGCCAATGGCTCTTCGAGATGGTCTTTAAGGCGTAGAAGACCGGAGCACTAGACCGAGATATCCTGTGAACGGCCTCGGCTAACTGGGCGACTGGCGGGTCAGCAAACCGGTAGCGGGATGACATAAAGTTCGGATCTTGTTCCCCGGTCAGGAGGCCCTGGCTGTCTAGCGTCTGCTTAATAGCAGTCCCCTCGTTGACCACTAGTGGCCGAAACGGCCATGTGTTGTAGCGCACGAGACCGTTCGCTCTGAAAAAGGCGATGTTCTCAAGAAGTTCCTCAATTGTTAAGTTTGGATCGAACATTATAAAGCCGACATCAATGTCTAAATCCAACTCTTGAAGCACCTTTAAAGCACACAACGTATCATCGATAGTCTCTTTTCGGTTGTATCTGAGTTTCTGCGCCCAACTGCCGCTTTCGAGCCCAATATAGACACGGGTCAACCCGGCATTCCGAAGAAGCTGGAGCGCATATCGAATTCTCCTGTTTTCTTCGGCGATCTTCTGCGTTCTTGGCTCCCTGGAAATGATCAGAGGCGTCGTAAAAATTCGGAACGAGACCTGAGTGTCCCATTTCTGGGCTATCGACGCCATCCCAAGGGCAAAATCATGAATCCGGTTCAGAGCGGTCACGCTTCGGCCGCCGAAAAACTCGTCATCGCAGAACTCGATTTCCCGAATTCCTCGAGAAACGAACATCTCGACGTTCTGAAATACTCGCTCAAGGGAGAAATGCCGCCACTTTGTGGAGGGCGACGGAGTGGTCACGTCGCCAATGGCGTCAATCTTGGTTGAGGCGTTGAAGCTGCGCCAGCGGGTGCAATAGGTACAGCTAAACACACAGCCGCGGCTTGTCTGGATCATGTTTGTGATGCCCGGCTTGACCGTGTCGGCTGACGGAGGATGCGGAAGCGCGGTTAGGTCCAAGTTGACCAGTGGTGTGCGATGGATTGCGCGCGTCTCATTGCACCGGTAAACGATGTTGTTGATGTACTGGAGCTGGGTCCGCCCGCGGATGAACTCGACGAGGCCGCGCATGACCAATTCCCCCTCATGTAGGCAGACGATCGCCGTAGGTATGCGCAAGTCATTTAGAAAGCGCTCAGGGAAATAGGTTGGCAGCTGATTGCCAAGAACAAGAATCGATCCCTGTGCTCTGGGATCTTGGCTATACAGGTCAAGGTAACGGTCTACGAGCTGTAGCGTCCCGAGCTCGACCGACAATCCGACGATAGCAGGGAAAGCAGCGCGCTCACGATTGAATGCTCTATCGACTAAGTCGAGACGATCTAGCCGACGCACGGTGATGGCGACTTCGTCGCCATACTCCCCAAGCAAATCACCGGTCAGCGTTTCGACGCTGAGGTTATTCCACAAGGCGTAGTGCCATGGAGAGCCGAACGTCACGAACTCGATGCTTGTCGGCGTGATGGGAAACTCCTTGGCTAGGATATCAGCTAGTGCGTCCCGCACGAGCCCATCGTCCGGCCCAATTGTGCGTCGAAAGCCGTTCGCGCGACGCTCTGCGATGAAGTAACTGGCATTGGCGCGAACTTGACGGCCCATGCCAGGCAAGAGGTCGAGCTTGTCCAGAAAGTCCTCATCGGACGCAAGCTCGGCTGCTTGGAGAGGCGTAACTCCGTGGCCTGGGCTCTGCTGGTTTACCACTATCAGGCGATCGAGCACCCAGCGACGCGTGCCGGCGGGCACGGGGTCGCGACGATTTTGACTCGTCAGCGAGTGGTAACATGCGGCAAAGAGCAGTAACTGACGCAGATCATCGGAATCTACACCTAACTCGTTAAAGAGCTGCTCTCTCACGTAGATCGCATCCCCATCGCAAGCGACCAGGAAGTCAACGCCTTTACAGCGAAAGGAGTAGCGCCGAAAAGGTTGGCTGTGGCTTGCGAACGCGTTGCTCCCGTGCGAACCAGTTGAATCAGCCGCGCATGGTGGCTGAATGGACCGACCGGAGACAGCCTGAGCAGAGGGGTTACCGACAATGACGAGACGTGATGGTGAGTTGCTGTGATTGATCTGGGGTGCGAACTCCCGCAGTGGACGCACTGACAAGGGACACACTTTGATCAAATCCTCTATGGATGACCGAAGGTGCTTTAGCCGGTAGTGCGTGGGCGGGGGGAAACCAGGTGCCACGAGCCCTGTCATCGACCCGGTGGGGCTTTCTTCGCTAGTGGACGACCGTGTCGTGTTCATGCTTTCACAACCTCCTTCCACAAGTCCGGTTCTAGTACGCCACCTAGTCTGCGCTCGTCCACCTTTCGATGAAGCGCGACCAACTCATCGACAACGTCTCGCGCGGGACGATTGACCGACAGGTATTCCCAGTCGAATTTGCTGAGATAGATGTCGGGCAGCACTAAGCGGTAGGGCAGCCCGCGCCGAACCATCTCGAGCGCGGACAGGTAGGAGGTTGCGAGCGGTCCGTGAGGCGTCATAACCTCTGGTTCGACCAGCGCAACGCGGTGGTTAAGTTTTTCCCCATAACCGCCGGATTCCCAGGTCAGCGTCGAGAGCACTCTTGCGCTGGTTCCCCGTGGGGCGGCGATGACGGCCCTCCACGGGGCGAGAGAAACCATAGCAATATCTTCGTCGATCGTGGTTGCCGAGCCTCGGTGCACGATGGCAAGGTCAATGTCGCCGTCGCGCAGGGCGTCTACCGCTGCCGTCGACCGTAGAAGCAATGCGCGAGGTGTGTAATCCAGTCTGGCAAAGACTTGGCGCACGAGCATTGCCGACAGACTGCCCGCAGAAACGCGAGGAAACCGTATGGCAGCGGCAATCTCGTCGTCATTGCGCCGAATTGCTTCAGCCAACCGCTTGACCTCTGCGGGGAAGACCAACCGGTGTCCTTCATTCCAGCTTAGGCCGGTGTCGCCGACAACCTCGTCTATCCGATTTAATAGGCGGTCGATGGAGGCTCGGTCCACCCCAAGAAACATGGCCGCTTCGCTCTTGGAGGCAGGTTTCCTCGCTACCAGTCGGACGAGGGAATCCATGTCTCGCCGCGTGAGGCTCATCCTTTCGCGAGGCATCGCTTCCCTACCTACAAGTGACCGCCAAGCACGGGATGACTCACCGGCTGCGGAAAGCTGCCCAAGTCGAACATAATGAATACCGTGCCGGAAGGACGATGATTAGGGCCGGCGACGACGACAACCGGCGTGGCGCCGGTTTTCGGGCAGTAATACCAGCCGACACTGCCGCCGTTATCCAGAACAATCGCCTGCTCTATGTCCAAAGCCACCAGCCTGCAGGCGATGTCGGTCAGCGAGCCGGTTATTGCCGCGCACAGCACCGACCCGTCGGCACGTCCGCCCAGCACGCCATGCAGGATATTACGGCTTGGCTTCGCGCGATGGCGTTCCGCGATCGCATCGATCCGCATGCAAATGGATTCGTCATCAAGGCCATCCTGCTTACCGACTTCCCAGGCATCAGCGAGTTCATGCCAAGCCTGCGCCGACGGTCCGATCAAGCCTTTCGGGTGCACCTCGTAGGCGTGGGCGGGGTCGGAGCAATTGGCAACAACAAAGGATCGCGACACAGGCCTGCCATCGATAACCAGAGGCAGTCCGGTCAGGATATCGGGTTCCTCCGGAAGGCTGCCCAATGGATGGAACGAGACACCACTCCCGCCAAGCGCCGCAACCGGCCAGCAGGGATCAAGGGGCGGATCGCCGGCCCGACCGAACCAGGATCCTTTGAGGCGCAGCCGGAAACCGAACTCGTTCAACACGTTGCGTGCACCGACAAGCATCGAATGCCCCCGTCCTTCGCTGCGGGCCAGAACATCGGCTGCGCACCGGACATCGGAGCCGTAATCGCGCCAAGGGAGTTCAACGCGTGGTTCTTCGTTCCGGGCCAGGGCAATACGTTCGGCCCGAAAGGATGATCGTACGTACCCGTAGCTTGGACTCGACACAGCCGCCGCTCCAGGGAAGAACGCGCGGGCCGGTGTCCCCGCCGGGAGATCGAGAAGTGCAAATTGGGCGAAACAAGCCACGGATCGGTCTTCGCAGGTTCAGACAAGGAACACGGGGTCGATCTCACGGATCGAGTCGTCGCCGCCGCTCGACGACGAAGGAGAGAAAAAAGTCTCCCATGCCGCGCGTGCGGCTCCCTCCGCCGCATTAGTTTCACCTGCTTCGCATCGCAGAAATTTCAAGCCCTTGATAGCATGAGACCCATCCGGGCTTTCGGTCTCGAAGCCATAGAATGTCTTCAAGTGCTCCTTCGCTTCCTGCCCCAATTTTTCACCGATAACGGTCACAGGCCCACCCGACAAATAGACAGCATCTGCCTTGAGGATGTCGGCACACATAGCAATAAGATCCGCTGTTAGCCACGACGCTCTTTCCAGCAGATTGCTCATGCTGCTCAAATACCCGCTAAGTTGTTGCTCGCGCACTTGCTTAAGCAATTCCCTGCATTTACAGTCATCCTTCATCCATGTCAAATGCGCAGGCAAGTTATCGAAAACCTCCTTCTCCCACTCGTTGGTGTTAAACTGCTTCTCATTGGACTTGGAGAGTTCGTACAGCCAGCTCACTTCCCTGTTGCTCATGGGGGAATTGAAAAGATCCTTTGCGATCCGAGGATTTGTCTTTTCTGAGAATAGCTGATTGGCAACCCCAGCAGGAAAGTTGCCTCCCTTCTGGTAGTCAAGAAACGGCTCAACCAGATTGATGATCATTTTCCCGATTTCGTTCAGAAATGGGGTTATCTTGTCGTGTTCGACGAGCCCAAGTGCCGTTCCGGTTCCGGCCACCACGACCATCAGGCGTTTCCCTGTCCACGACTCGCCTAATAGTCTGGCCCGAGCTGCGTTGACGTGGCCGTCACCGTCGTTAATCAGTCGAACATAATCCCCAAATTGACTTACAAAACCCTCGCGGATTTTCAAACCGTGAATATCATCGGGCGAATTGTCCTTGATGGTCGAGCTAAGCTTCTCAAACTTTGCGAGAATCCCACTCGTCCCCGCGACGTACTCTCGTCCTGGCTCACCCCGCACCGGGCCCGGCCACGTTACTCCCACGCATAGGCCCTTCAGATCTATATCCTTCGCTTCTGGATTCGCTTTTAGCTCCGCTTTTATATGACCGCAAACATACGTACAAAAATCCTCACCGTTCCTATACTTTGTTCCTCGTTCTGTGAGCAGTTTACCGGGAATAAATGGTTCGAAGGCGGAGGGCTTGCCCTCAACCTTGACGTGTTTGTAGAGGCACCATTTGATGCTCGTGCCTCCAATGTCGATACCGAGGAGATAGGGAGATTTATCACCTGCGTTATGTTGAATTCCGGTACGGACAGGTTGGTCAGCTAAATTGAGATAACGCTGGCAGCCAACCTGGAGCAAATAGGCCCGCAAAGTTTCATGATTGTCTTTCTCCTGAACCCACTTGATAGCTTTGATCCATTGGTCCCGGCGAGCGGAATTAATTCTGTTGCCAGACTCTGCTTGCAAAAAGTCGACTTCAAGATCCCCTGGTCCGAGCAACATGCGAAGATTAACCCATGCTGCAGCAGCACAGCGAGCGACTACAAGTTTCGGATTCCACCAGCCTCCATTGTTATAGAGCTCCGCAACCGTGCTCGGCTCTGCGCCTTTATCTGGCCCAGGCAGGCGGTCGACTGTGCTTTGGAGATCGCGGGTTTTTGGAGCGATCAATGGTAGGGGCAGTGCAAAAGCCCTAACAGTGAACTTCTCGTTCGCCGGTGCCGACCACCTCAACGTCATCAGGCAAAATTGTTTGCTATGTTCTCGATGAAGTTCCCGAAGCAGCCGGTCCACATACGGAACCGGCAGGAAATGATGGCCACCAAATTCCCAAGATCGGGCGCTCCATTTTATATACTTTAAGAGCCCTTTTCCGATAAGGGACCAAGGATCAAGATCGCTAGTCGTGTCATTGCTCATTGTGGCGCTCCTCTCGTCTGATTGGGCGATGGCGAACCATTACATGCCAGTGCTGGGTTCGGGGATTCTGACGTCAAGCCAAAGATTGAAGGGCTTTAGCAGATGGACATGATGGAACGAATAATTATTCGAAGTGGTAGTAGCACACCACCGTCGTGAGACGCTATCGACATCCACTGTAAACTCCTTGTCACAAATTGCCATATGCAAGTTTTCCACGTCAGATTTGCGCCAGTGACGGCCTAAGCTGATTGAACAGAAATGCTGCTTTGGCTGAGAAAGAGTTAGGACCTTTTCCACTATTAGCTGCCGTATTTTACAAAGAGCCTCCTCAAGATAATTGCCGTACTCGAATGAAAGGAGGGCGGAATCCTCAGGCTTGGCCTGGGGTTCCTCCTCTGCTCCCACGAATTTCTCGACTTCCTGCAGGTCGTCGTCCAGGTCCGAGTTTGTATTCCCCGAGGAAACCCGACGACGGCCGTCGAGGGCAAGCGCCGCATATGCGCAGGAGCGCCAATAAGATGTTGGAAGCGTCTCGCCCAGCGCCGCTGAAATAACCGTCTTGAGTTTGCCCAGGCAGCGCGCACCGTCATCACAAAACGTCTTGGGAGGTCCATAGGTCGACACCTCACACGAAAGTCGAGAATGGAGCATTCCGCGCAGCGTATTTTGGAAGGCGATCATCGCGCAGACCCGCCTTGCTGACTTATCTCCGAGTTTTCCGCGCAGTGAATTCCAGGCAGCGTCGGCGGAGTAGAAATCATGGTGCCATCGCTGGTGCCAGCTATCGTGGCTGTGCAAGACCGCGAGGTACGTCAAGGCGGCCCAAGATGTCCGCCCCAGATCGGTGTCGGGTTCGAGTTGGTACATCTCCTCGCGACTTTGATCTGATGTGCCGGCCAAGAGAGCACCCAGGCGCTGCGACGAGCCCTCCAAGCGCGCGCGGACCGCTTCCAGCAGAAAGTCCTGCACCCACTGCTTCCCCTTACAGGCCAAGATCCAATCATCGGTGTTGACAGCCTGCTCGTCGGATAGCGCCTCAAAGAACCGCTCCGTGTCGTTACGGACAGTCTCAGTCTTCGGAACGATCAAACCACAGAGATCTCTCGGTTTCATCTCTATTCCCCTCCACGTTGCTACTGAACTAAGTGTACTATCTATGCAGCAAATGTCAAGCTATTCTACGGTTCAAAGGCGTATATATCCGTTTACTTGTACTATCTATACACCAGATGGCCAGTCTGATAAAGGCAGGGTCGGCATCATCTTGGGAGGATCAGGGAGCTAGGCGAGCAACGGCATGCGGTGATACTCGATCTGTCGGTAACGGACCGGGCCGTCCTCGTCGGAATGGTGCAGGACCAGCGGCCGCAACAGGAATTCCCAGTGGGACGAGATGCACGGCGCGCGGAAGCGACTGACGAAGGAGAGGTACTTGCTGCGCTTCTCGTAATCGGAGACAGCCAGAACCTTGCCGTCCGATGTCAGCCATTCGGCACGCCGAAGGCAGTGGCCGCCGCTGCCGTCGTCGTCCCAGTAGGGCGGATAAGCGGCCATCAAAAAGTTCTCCGTGCTTCCGTGCCCGGTTTGCCGAGGCCCGTAGCCTTCTGAAGATCGGAGAACTTATCCGAGGGCGCTTAGGCGCGCCCGAAGCGGTAGAGCGTGTCCTGGACCTGCCGCAGGTCGAGATCGTCGTCGGCGATCTCGACGACGACGATCTCGACATCGATGTCGTAGAAGAAATACAGATAGGTGCACGATGTCGAAGGTCGTCGGCTCGGTGCTTTCCTTGTAGGTCATGCGCACTTGCGCCACGTCCTGGCGGCGGAAGATGCGGATCGGCGACTCGCCATAGCGTGCGCTGCTCTCGCCGCCGCCGCCCTCACCGTAGAGAAAGCGCTGCACGTGGGGCAGGAAGGTGACGAATTCGCTGTAATGACGTTCGTGGAACTGCTCGGGGTCGCCGCAGAACTCGTCGACCAGTTCAGCCTACGGGTTGTCGGGGGTTGCCTGCTCCAGCAAATGGTAGTGATGCGCGAAAGGGCCGTCTTCGGGAAGTGGCATCAATTGCAGCGGCCACTGTTAGTGGCTGGAAGGAAGCGCGCATAAATGGCGCAGAAGAATGGCAGAGAATGCTGGACTGATTGAGTGGACAAAGGAGGGGCCGGTAAGGGCCCCTTGAGGATTGGAAGGTTGGCAGCGGTTAGAACGGCGGCTCTTCGGTCCAGGGGTCGTAGGGATTGGCGTCGCTGTCCCTGGATTGCTCGTCACGAAGCAGTTCAAAGAGGGCGGTCTGGTAGTGAGCGCAGATCCGGTCCCGCAAGTCGTCGAGCAGTTCGACGACGGCGAAAGCCTGGGCCGGTGTCCATTCGGCGGATATCAGGCAGTCGAGGCCGTGGTTCAATCCGGAGGGTTGGGGGTAGGGTTTCATGGGGTGCTCCCGGCGGTTGCCTTGCGTTTTCGGGAGCGCTGCTCGGCGTGCTCGCGGGCCTCTTTGTGGCGATAGGATTCGCCCTTGAGGGCGATGATCTCGGCGTGATGGACGAGACGATCGATGAGCGCGACGACGCAGGCGGCGTTGGGGAAGACCTCCGCCCAGTCCGAGAACGAGCGGTTGGTAGTGATCAAGGTGCTGCGGGTTTCGTGGCGGCGGTTGATCAGTTCGAAGAGCAGATCGGCATGGCGGTTCGAATAGGACAGGTAGCCAACCTCGTCGACGACCAAGAGAGACGGTGCGGCGTAGTGGCGCAATCGACGGCGCAGAGCCGAATCGCTATCGAGGGCGGCGAGATCATTGAGAAGTTGGCCTGCGGTCGTGAACAGCACGGTGTGGCCGTGCAGGACGGCCTGATAGGCGATGTTCTGGGCAATGGTCGACTTCCCCAGCCCGCTACTGCCGACCAGGATGACGTTGGTGGCGCTGTGCAGGAAATCGAGCCCCATCAATTCGCGGATCGCCGTTCGGTCACACTGCGTGGGCCAGTTCCAATCGAAATCGGCCAGCGGCTTGAAGCGGCCGATATGGGCGCAGCCGAGGCGGCGTTCGAGGCTGCGCCGTGCCCGTTCGGCTTCCTCCCAGGCCAGTAGCGGCTCAACCCAGGTGCTGTCGGCCAATTCTGGCCAATGGGCGAGCAGGCCATGCAGGTGCAAGGTCTCTGCGCGCCGGCGCAGGCTCTCAAGCGGGGTCATCGTCGGCCTCCGTGAGTTGGTCATAACTTGCCAGGCGGTGTGGCTGGACCGGCGTGTCGCGGCGCTGGACCTGCTCGGACAAGGTGATTTCGACCGGCGGCGGCTGATCTTGGGCTTCGCGCCGACGTTCCAGAGCCAGGCGCACCGCGTTCACGTGCGGCACCTCGCGCGCCAGTGCGTCGAGGACGCCGACGCGCAATTCGGCCGCACCATAACGATCCAGCAGGCGCAACAGAGCCCTGGTGATCGCGCCGAGATGGCCGCCACGCTCGGCAGCCCGCACGAGGAGGTCCCGGCTCTCCGGCACCGCCTGGGTCAGGCGGTCAGTACCGCGGTGCTGACTGGCCTGGTGCTTGTGTGCGGCGAGCGTCTCGAGATGGGCGGGATTCTCGATGCACTGCCCCCGATCATAGCTGCGCGCATGCGTCGCCAGGAGCGTCTGGCCCTCGAGGATGCGCACCTGCCGGGGATCCGCGACGACGCTCAGCGTGCGTTGCACGTGGGTATGGGGAACCGAGTAATCGTTGAGGTCGAAACGCGCATAGGGCGTCTTGGCGACCTTTACCGCCACCTGCTCGTCGGTTGGATAGGGATTGTCCGGCAGGGCCATGAGATGCGCCGATTCCAGCGCAAAGGCTTCGCGTACGGTCAGGGTCACGTCTTCCGGGCCGCGCCGGTCGGCGGCTTCGCCGGCGCACCAGGCATCGGCCTGAGCATTGAGATCGGCCAGATCGGCAAAGCTGCGGCCGGCAAAGAAGGCCTCTCGGATATACCGGATGGCGCGCTCAACACGCCCTTTCTCATTTCCTCGGTACACTGCCACGGGCCGTGGTTCGTAGCGGTAATGACCGGCGAAATGCAGCAGCGTCGGGTTGAATCGGATCGCCTGGCCTTGTCGCTCCAGGACGGCGCTCTTGAGGTTGTCATAGAGCAGGACCCTCGGCACGCCGACCCAGGTCTCGAAAGCAGCGGAGTGACCGCGCAGGAAATTCTCCATGCGGGCATCGAGAAAGAAGCGCAGGAAGATCTGTCGCGACCACGACAGTACCATCACGAAAGCCATCAAAGGCCGGCGGGCGCGGCCGATATCGAGATGACCAAAGTGGGCCCAGTCGATTTGTCCTTGTTCACCGGGCAGCGTGCGCAACCGCAGGTAGGCTTCGGCGGTGGGCCGCGGTCGGTGCAAGGCGAGCAAGTGCCGGAAATGATCGGGCTGCCCGCTGTAGCCGCGGCCCTTCACCATGACGTATAGCCGACTCGCGGTCAGGCGGGGAAACTGTTCCAGGGTCTCGCGGATGAAGGGCAGGTAGGGGTCGATGCGGGAAGCGCGCCGCGGCGCGCCGACCCGTGGCAAGCCGGCCTGCGTGATGACGCGCGAGACGGTGCCGTGGTGCACCTTCAGTTGGCTGGCGATAGTGCCGATGCGCCAGTGTTCGGCGTGGAAGTAGCGCAGGATTTGCGCTTCCAGTTCAGGGGAAATGGTCAAGTGGGGTTCCTCTTCGGTCAGGTGGGACAGCGGATGGAACCCGGCAGCTGCCCAGAAAGCCCTGCCTGAGCAAGCCCGAACAGCGCGTACCGCAGAAATGGCAGCGCGCCGTTCGGGAAGGGTCGGTCGGACCGACTGCCGTCGGTTCCCGGCCCACCGCCGAGTTCGCCGCCAGTAGATCACTTTGTGCCGCTGGCATAGAACCCTGATGCGTCACATTCTGCCGGCGCAGCCGGTAACGGCGGCTTCTTTCGGCATGCTTGAGGCGGCCTCTTCGGCTCTTCTGGTAGCGGTGGCCGGCTTCCTGGACCGAAGCGCGGCGTGCGGCTTGGGCGCAGCCTCTGGCACAATAGATCTGGCCCCGGTCGCAGCGGCGGCAGACGACGACCTGGGTTCGGCAGCCATGACAAAGGAAGAGTCGGCCCGTGATTTCCATTGGCGGTTTCCGGCATGCCAATGCGCGATCGACAGGGAGATGTCGATCGTGAAAGACTCTCCCTGCACCCGTGCCCAGCACGGTGTGGGGCACGGCATCGGTGTCAACTTTGCGGGTTTGGCCGGTGTCGTGCTCGTTCTTCTTGGCGGGCCCTTTTTACCGCATCGCGAACGGGCTTGTCATCTCCGCGTTGCCCCCTTCGCCGATGAGCGGCAAGCTTCCCCGATGGCCGGCGCGCGGCAGGGGGGCGTGTCTCCAGTCGCCCTTCGGGCTCCTTCCAACACGCCCCCTGCCGCATCATCGGTGACCCGGCCGCTCCGAAACCCCAATCCGTCTCGACTACGGACCATCCCTCGCCGGGAGCCTCTCCTACGCTTCTCCGCCAGCTATCGGCGGGTTTTGACCGCCACTGACACATGAAGGAATACGATAGACCCCTGGCCAAGATCAAGCGTCGATACCGACAAGCAGAGGGGATCAGGCGTCTCAAAAGGGGGACGGATGTGCCGATTGCAGTGCTGGTGAACAAGGTGAACGTGCGCAAGCGGTTGGATGTAGAAGGCGTGGTGAGAGGGCGTGTGCCGAGCCTGAGCGCCGCGATTCAGAAGGAGATCGAGGCTATCAAGATGTGATCGGTGTGATTTGACGAGGATGACAGATTAACGGTGACGGTATCGGAATAGGTGATACTGGCTTACAATCCCCGTTTGTAGCGCTCTTCTGGCGCTTCCTTACTCAGGAGAAATCATGTCCGCTTACCAAGAACTGCTCGCACAACGCAACGAACTCGATAGACAGATCGAAGAAATCCGTAGAAACGAGGTGGGGCTAGCCATTCGTCAGGTCAAAGAAATCATTCAGGAATTCGGATTGACGGCAGCCAGTGCGGCTTTGGCCAGAAAGATGAAGTAGTTCGTAGACCAGCAAAGGCCAAGTACATCTCGCCCGAGGGAAAGACGTGGACAGGGCGTGGCAAGCCCCCGAGAGTGTTTAAAGCGCTGGTTGAGGCTGGGCATAAGATGGAAGAGTTCTTAATTTAGTGCCGTAGGAATAAATAATGCCTGAACCTAAGAAAACCAAGCCACCGAGTAACCGTTTAGCCTCCCCGACGACCACTACCAAAAATCAGGCAGCAGCCGGTAGCAGGGGCGCTGCGTTGCCTTTACGCCGCTCGGCGACCACCTTGGCCAGGTAGGGCCAGGGCAAGATGTGGCGACGCCGGCAGGTGTCGATGACACTGGCCAACAGGGCAAAGGCACGGGTACCCTGCTCGGTACGGGTGCCTTGGCTGATGAGCCGGGCGATGACCCAGTGCCGCAAGGCCCGTTCGGCCTCGTTGTTGGTGAACGGCAGATAGGGATGGGCGACGACGATCCAGACCGCCTCCCAGTCGTAGAGAAATTCGCGCGCCAGCGCACGGGTTTTCTCATGAGCCGAATCCCGGTGCTCTTCGCATAGCCGACGGAAGGCGTCCAAGCGGTCGCGGAAGCGAGGCGTGAGATCGACCGGAGGGCCTTCACGTGCTTGGTAAATCGCAGTGATCAGGTCGCTGAGCAGGCCGTGGGTGGCCTCTCCAAAGGCCCGCGCCTCGGTGCTCAGGCTTTCTTTGAGTCCCTCGGCCTTGCGCAACAGGTGCGCCCAACAGCGCAGCCGCTTCTGGAATCGGCGATAGACGCAGTAGCCATCGCTCATCAGCCAGCCGACAAACCCCTCGCCTAGGACGTTCGCCAGAATCTCCTTGCTGCGGTAGCCAATGAAGTACAGGCAGATCGTCGGCGTGATGATCACCCACAGCCATAGTAACTGGCCCCATTCCTTCCACGGCGTTTCATCGGCATAGGCCAGCACTTCCTGCTGCAGTTCTTCCACCCACTGCGCTTCGATCGGCTCGACCGCCCGACCGGCTTCATGAATACACTGGTTGATCGTGCTGGTGGAGAGCGCGATGCCCAGCCAGTCCCGCAAAAATTCTTGCGTCCGCCGCCGCGACAGGTGCATACGGTGCGATAGGCACACCAGCAGGCTCACTAACAGCGGTCCGACGAGATGCCATTCGCTCAGTCCTACGGTCCACCCGGGTTCGGCGGGACAGCGGCCGGGTTCGCTGCGGTTGACATGCCCACAGTGGCCACAGCTTATCTCACCGTAGACATGCTTGTCGTGGCGTACCCGTAAGCCACGTAGCCCCGCACTCGGCTCGGCCTCGATATCCAGGACATACAAGCCGTTGCACGCGATGAACCCGGCCGGATCCAGCGCCTCATCGCAGCCCGCGCAGAATTCCGGCGCGTGGATCACGGTGTCGCTCACCGGCAAACTCACCTGCCGGCTATGGCCCGCTGCCCCCGGACGCCGACCGGCTTTCTTGGGCTTCCCGGCCGTCGCACTCAAAGGCTTCTTCCCCTCAGCCGGTGCCCCGACGCCGTTCGGCTCTGCATTCGCCGCCGCGTTCGCGGCGCTGCCGCTGCCCTGCGCTTCGGGATCAACCGCACCATCTGCCTCCCCGGCCGCTTCCGAATCCTCATCCCCAGAGTTTGTGCTGTGCCACGGAGGGTCACTGCGGGGTGGCCGAGAACTGGTCTGGGAGTTCGCCTTGAGCCGCTCCCGCGCCTCTTTCAAATCCCACAGCAACTTCACCAGCAAGCCATCTTTCTGCTTCGCCGGTAACGCCATCAGCTTCTGCTCATCCCACTGCTGAAGATCAAAGTCGCTCAGGTACACTCACTTGCCTCACGAACACGATTACCCGCTCACTGGTGAGATACCATAGCCAAACCATCCCTCGCTTGCAACCACTGCAGCATAGTTGGTATATGTCGTAGGGGGCTAAACGGTTACGCCACCGAAACGGCCCGATGCTCTTGAAGATAGATACCCGAATGTTGCGGAGTGGGTGTTCGGCGGTGGCTGGATTGAGATTGGTGAAACGGATGAGAGGAATTCCTTCATACGTGCTCTAAATGAAGGCGGGATGGTCTTTGAGGGCAAGCGTGAGTACCTGACGTTTGATGAAGCGTTGCAGGCGCTCGATGAAGGCATAGCTCAATGGACGAATAACCATACTTAAGATATTCAGGTGAGTCCTAAGCCGAGTGCTTACACTTCTTGATCCGCTGTGGTTTATTGGCCTTGATCATCGTTCCGGCCACCCCCTACGCCGCCAGCGGCATCAGATAGGGCGGCTTGGGCGGTCGAAGTCGTCGTCGCGCGGGTCGTGGGGGCAACGGCATGCGCTGGAGCGCCTGCGTGAACAATGTTTCGTGGGCACGGCCAAAAAAGCGCTCGGCGGCGGTTGTGCCGTCGGCGCGACGGATGTGATAGTTGTCGGTGAGCGCCGCGAGCTTGCGGTCGCTCAGGCGATGGCGGCCTTGGTGATGCAGGGCCAGTTGTCCGTTACGGCCCTCCACCCCGGAACTGCTGCGCTGGAAGCGATCGGCGCATTCGCCGGCCACATGTTCCAGGCGCGCTCGCTCGGCGCTCGGCAAGGCCTGGAGCGGATGGTCGCCGTGGCGCAGCGGTTCGAGCAACTGGTGGCTCAGTGCGCGCAGTCGGTGACGCGGCTCGGCGTGGGTGCTGCGCGCGGCGACGCGCTCCAGATACAGGGCGGGAATCAGTTGCTCGACGAGGGCGCGCTCCAGGTTGGGTGGCAGCGCGAGGGCCTCGACCTGCACCTGCAGGGTGGCGAAGAAAAAGGTAATGGTGGCCAGCAGTTGGGTAGTCAGACGTTGCGCCTTGGCCAGGCGTTCACGGGCGCGCGTCGGCAACTCAGCGGCTGCGGCGATGCGCCCGAGCTGCGTCCAGACGTCGTTGAGGCGCTGCGCGACGGGTTCGACGGGTTGTGCCTGTCCGCGCTCCAGGTCATACGGGTGATACCCGATGCCCATCTCACGCACCAGTTCCCGGGCCTCGCACTGACGCGCCTGCGCCTGGGTGTGCGCGATTTCGGCCTGCACCACCTCGCTCACGGCGGCGTGGATGCGGGCGGCGAACGCGGGCGGGCGACCGCGGGGACGAGGCGACTGGTTCTCGTACGCCTGCTGGGCCGCCCGCTCGACCGCCCAAGCCTGCTGAGCGGCCACCACCGTCGCGGCGGCCTGCCGAACCTGGCGGGCCAGGGAGAGACTGGTGGCCTTCGAAACCTCATGCTGGCCAGGGAAGAGGTCCGGCGAATGATGCACACCCAGGTCCACCTCGACATGCCGATGCAACGCCCCGGCCTCGTCGCTGGTGCCCTGAATCACGGCGACATCCAAGCCGACCAGGGCTTCCTGGAGCGCCTGCGTCCAGGTCGCCGCCTGACGATCCGCCGCGTACTGTTCCAGAAGAAGAAAGCCCGACACCGGCTCCAGCGCCACCAGACCCATCTGTGGATGGAAAGTCTCATCCTCACACACCGTGAGATCCCGATGCGGCATGCCCCGCGCCAGCGCCGCGCGCTGCTCCTCCGCGACGGCGACCAGCGCCTCCTCCAGCGCCGCATTGAGGCCTTGCTGGGTGCCGTAGCTGGCGCCGACGAAGGCCGACAGCCCGCTCAACTCAAGGAATTGGCACACCACCCGAATGCCGGCAGCGCCCTGCAGGGTGATGCTGAAATGCGCCGCCAACACCAGTTGATGCAGCCACCGTACGCCCTCCGGCGTCTCCATCCACGCCGCCAGGACCGCGGGAGCCGCGCCGACCGCCTCCGGCTTGCGCCAATCCTGCAGGGTACTGCGTGCCACGCCGAGTTCGGCGGCCACCTGCCGTTGCGTCTGCCCCGCCGCCAAGCGAACGCTGGCCGCCCCAAGCTGCTCCGCCCGCTCCAGGCGCGAGCGACGTATCACAACCAACCATCCATCGACGCCCGTGCCGCGCGCAGGGGCACTCTCCTTGTGTCTGGGTTACAGTCCATCCCGGCAGGACCTTTGAGCATATTCCTTCTCCCTCGGTTAGTTCGCACTTCCAAGGGTACAAAATTTCGAGGGTTCTGCCACTCTCTCGCAGGACTTTCATCAAGCGCAACGGACGGTTTTGGCCGGAATGATGATCAAGGCCGCCCCGAGTGTGGTCACACCGGTTTTCGCCGTGCATTCAAAAATACGAATTTTATTCGCTGATCTTGGCTATCAGGAACCTTTTCGAAAATGGTTGAAGGACACTCTGAATATCAAAACGGAGGTGGCACCGAAAGAGCCCGGCTTCAAGCCGGCGCGTAAGCGTTGGGTAGTAGAAAGAACATTCGCTTGGATTAGTCGGCAACGACGAATGTCTCGTGACTACGAGCGTACCACGGAATCTAGCGTGGCGATGATTTATATTTCTATGATTAGAATTATGTTAAAGCAGCTTTCACCTGTTCCAAGTCCTTGGCATAGCGCGTCTTCCATTGTTAAAATATAAAACATAATCAAATATGGTTTTTTAACACGCTCTCATCTCTCCCATGCCTATAAACCATCATGACAAAGTGCTAAGTTGTGAGGATTGACCCGAGCGGATGGCGTTCATTCAAGAACGGTTCTATTATTTTCCACTGTTCGTTCGTCAGATCGGAATCGTAGGTTGCTCTGCTCATATAATGGATAGATAATGGCGTGTTTAAACGGATGGAATATTTTTCCGGGTCAGACAGGCCTCTCTTCCCGCCTTCCGGATGAGCCATCATTATAAATCAAGAGGTTAGGTTTTTTAACACGCTCTAAAACACCACCCGGCGTTCATTCGCCCTTGCGTTGTTGCTCTACGTGGTCGCCAACGGTACGGGGGAAGCAACTGTTGCCGGTGGAGTAAATCCGCAGAAATCTGGCGGTGGGATTTGGCGGCGAGCATGGTAAGGGAGTAGACGAAACAGGGGCCACGAAGGCCCCTGTGGGTAACAGAGTCTGATGCTGGTCAGAAAGGGGGATCGGTGCTGTCGACGGGGAGCCGGATCACCCGGTCGTTGCGCAGTTGTTGGTGAAGAACGTGCCCATAGTGAGAGCAGATCCGGTCGCGCAGGTCGTCAAGCAACTCGACAATTGCAAGCGCCTGATCAGGTGACCAGTTTGGATCGATGAGGAATTCCAGACCGTGGTGCAGTCCGGAGGGTAAGTGGTAGCCTTTCACGGCGCCCCCTTCGCCTTGCGCTTACTGGCGTTGGCAGCGGCGTGTTCCTGCGCTTCCTTGCGGCGGTAGGATTCGCCCTTGATGGATAGGATTTCCGCGTGATGCACCAGGCGATCGATCATGGCCACGACGCAACTGGCATTGGGAAACACCTCCGACCATTCCGAGAACGACTTGTTGGTGGTGATCAAGGTGCTCTTCTTCTCGTGGCGCCGATTGATCAGTTCGAAGAGCAAATCGGCGTGGCGGTTCGAATACGAGAGATAGCCGACTTCGTCGATCAGCAGCAAATCTGGCGCCGCATAGCGACGCAAGCGATAACGCAGGGCCGAATCGCTGTCCAGACCAGCCAGTTCGCCGAGCAACTGCCCGGCCGTGGCAAACACCACGGTATGCCCCTGCAAGACCGCCTGATGGGCGATATTCTGGGCAATCATCGTCTTGCCCAGGCCGCTGGCGCCGACCAGGATGGCATTGCTTGCCGAGTCCATGAAGTCGAGCGTCATCAATTCCGCGATCGCACGCTGGTCGCACTGCTGCGGCCAGGACCAGTCGAAATCGGCCAGCGGCTTGAAGCGGCCGATATGGGCGCAGCGCAAGCGCCTTTCAAGCGAGCGGCGAGCACGTTCGGTTTCCTCCCAGGACAACAACGGATCAAGCCAGGGCTGGTCGGCGCATTCAGCCCAATGGGCCAACACGCCGTGCAGTTGCAAGGCCGTTGCGCGCTGGCGGGCATCAGTCGTCGTCATCGGCGTTCTCCATCAATTGATCGTAGCCATCGAGGCGATGGGGGCGCACGGGAACGTCCCGGTGCTTGATGTGTTCGGGCAGAGTGATGGCCAGCGGTGGCGGTTCAGCCTGTGCTTTCCGCCGTCGCTCCAGCACCAGGCGAACCGCATTCGGATGCGGCACACCGCGCCCCAGGGCGTCGGCAATCGCCGCCGTCAGCTCGGCCACGCCGTAATGCGCCAGAAGGTCAGTCAGCGTATTGACCGTTTGCCCCAGTGGCTCGCCGCGTTCGACGGCCTGAGTCAGCAGATCCCGGCTCAGTGGCACCGCCTGGATCAGATGATCGGTGCCGCGATGTGCACGGGCCTGATGTTTATGCGCGACCAGGGTGGCGATGTGCGCGGGGATTTCGATCTGTTGGCGGCGATCATGGGAGCGCGGGTGCGTGGCGATCAGCGTCTGGCCATCGAGGATGCGCACCTGATCCGGACTGGCGACAACGGTCAGCGTGCGCTGAACACAGCCGTGCGGGATCGAGTAATCGTTCAGGTCGAAGCGCACATACGGGGTCTTGCCGGCCACTACCGCCTTGACCTCGTCGGTCGGGAAGCCGTCGGCGGGCAGCGCCAGCAGACGACCCCGTTCCTGGGCGAAGGCCGCGCAAACGGTCAGTGCCTCGTCCTCCGGGCAGCGACGCTCGCCGGCGGGTCCGCGGGTCCACGCATCGGCCTGGGCATTGAGGTCGTCCAGTGTCTGGAACGCGCGACCGGCGAAGAAGGCGTCGCGGATATAACGGATGGCGCGCTCCACACGGCCCTTCTCGTTGCCTCGGGCCACCGCCACGGGACGAGGCTCGAAGCGGTAATGGCCGGCCAGGGAAAGGAGCGTCGGATTGAAGCGGATGACCGTGCCCTGGCGTTCGAGGACCGCACTCTTGAGATTATCGTAGAGCGCCATCCTCGGCACCCCTTGCCACGCCTCGAAGGCGGCGACATGGCCGCGCAAAAAGTTCTCCATGTGGGCGCCCAGATAGAAGCGCAGGAAGATCTGGCGCGACCACGACAAGACAGCGACAAAGCCCATCAGCGGCCGACGGGCACGTCCGATTTCAAGGTGATCGAAGTGCCCCCAGTCCACTTGCATTTCCTCACCGGGCAAGGTGCGCAGACGCAGATAGGCGTCCGCTTTGGGGCGCGGTCGATGGCGAGCGATCAGATGCCGGAAGTGATCCGGTCGTCCCGGGTAGCCGCGCGCCTGCACCATGTCGTACAGGCGACTAGCGCGCAGGCGCGGAAACTGCGCAAGGGTCTCCAGGATGAAGGGCAGGTAGGCATCAATGGCCGACGGCCGGCAGAAGCTACCCAATGCCGGCAAGCCGGCCTGAGCGAGCACGCGAGAGACGCTGTCGCGATGCACGTGCAGTTGCGTGGCAATGGTGCCGATGCGCCAGCGTTCGGCGTGGTAATAGCGCAGGATCTGCGCTTCAATTTCGGGGGGGATAGACATGCGTTCTCCGATCGGGTTGGCTACGGCGAATCCGACGGCGCAGGAAGTCCTGGCGCACCCAGTCCGGCAAGGGACGATGGCAACGCCAGCAGTGCCAGGGCACCGGCTTCACCGGCACCGACGGTTCGGATGAGATTGGATCAGCCGGGGCCGGGGGCGGGGAACCCTGATGCGTCACTTTCTGCGTTCGAGCCCGATAACGCTGCTGATGTTTGGCGTGGGCATGACGGCCGCGCAGGCCGGCTTGATAGCGGCGCCCGGCAGCACGGACCGAACGTCTGCGCGCTTCGCCGGCACATCGGGGGGTGCAGTAGCGTTGGCCACGGTCGCAGTGGCTGCAGATCAGCACAGCGGTGCGGCAGGCGGCGCACAGATAGCGTCTTCCAGGCAGTTCCATTGGTCACCTTGGCCAATGGGGAAAGACGGCGACGCCCGCTTCGTGACATACTTTGCAGGCAGCGTCGCTTCGTCACAGCTGTGGGCGCGGCATCGGGTCTGGCTTGGCGGTTGGTCCCGATGCCCTGCCCGTGTTTCCACCGGCGGGTCAACTATCTACCGCATCAGCGGCGCTGACGCCATCCCCACGCAGGCAGTACAGAACAAAATCTCGCCAGTCGAACGCTGCCCCCGGCTGTGGGGACGACCCATTCCCTGCCTCTCAGCCCTGCCGCGCTTCGCTTGCCAGACGAGGGATTGCGATGCAATCCCTCCGCCGGAAGCCCTGCGGGCGCAAACCGCAGAACCGGTTTAAAAATCACTGAAAATCAAAAAACCCGACCTGCAGGCTACGTAGCAAAACTGTCGACGCCAGATTTCTACGGAATGACGACGCCGTTAACAGCAACCAGGGTCGGCCGCGGATTCCTGTTCCTGCCTGCCAGGATGAGCGGGGCAGGGGGCCGCGATCGGCCCGTCGCCAGCAGACAGTCGGCGTCGGCTTCTGCCTGCGAGTGATTGGCGTACGTCGGCCAGTCGGGAGAATAGGCGCCGGCCTGCTGAACCCAGGTCGTCCAGCCGTCGCGCGAGCCGCGGGCGAACATTTCCAGGAAGGGGCCGGGCGGCGAGGACTCGCAGTCTGTCAGGGAGGAGGGGTTCGGTGCTGCACCCTGGCGTCGTCAGATCGTTGCCGCGCGCGTCTTTTGGCTCTACGATCGCACCATGTCCAGCCCGGAGTCACCCGCCAAGCGGCCGCTGCGGCGTCCTTTGCTTGCTCCCGAATCGCTGCCCGAGTCACCATCGGCGTTTGCGGGCGTGGACGAGACGGTCTGGGTCGAGGTGATCCGCAAGATGGACGAGGTCTACAATGACCTCCTGCAATACGAGGTGGTCCTCGAGCAGAAGAACGCTGCGCTCGAGGACTCGCAGCAGTTCATCGAGAGCGTCCTGGCGTCGATGTCGGACATCCTGATCGTCTGCAACCGGCATGGTGCGATCCAGGAGGTCAATGATTCGCTGTGCCGCTTCATCGGCCAGAACGAGACCGTCCTGCGCGGGCGACCGCTTTGCGATCTCTTCGCCGACGAGGCGTCGCAGCAACGCGCCCGCGATTTCTTCTCGCCGGCCCGTCCGGCGACCGTCCAGGATTGCGAGTTGTTGATCAGCGGCCGCGATGGCAGTCCGCTGCCGGTCTCGCTGAACTGCACGCCGCGCCTCTCGGGGACCGGCAAGCTGGTCGGCATGGTGCTCACCGGCCGCCCGGTCGGCGAGTTGCGGCGTGCCTATCACGCGCTGCGGCAGGCGCACGAAGATCTCAAGCGCACCCAGCAACAGCTTCTACAGGCTGAGAAAATGGCCTCGCTAGGACGTCTGGTGGCTGGTGTGGCACATGAACTGAACAATCCGATCAGCTTTGTTCTCGGCAATGTCCTGGCCCTCCGACGTTACACTGCGCGCCTGCAGACTTACCTGCAAGCGATCCACTCGGACCAGTGCACGCGTTCGCTGGAACTCGAAGATCTGCGCCAGGAACTGCGCATCGACCGCATCATGGCCGACCTGCCGCCGTTGCTCGACGGCATGAACGAGGGCGCCGAACGTACGCGCGACATCGTCGATGGACTCAAGCGCTTTTCGGCGATCGACCGCAGCATTGCCGAGCCTTTCAACCTCGCTGAAGTCGTTGCGCGTGCGGTGCGCTGGGTGGCGCGCTCGGATCCGCGCAATTTTCGGGTGACGTTCCATTTGCCGCAGGAGTTGCCGGTCATGGGTTCTTCCGGCCAGATGCAGCAGGTACTGATGAACCTCGTGCAGAACGCCCGTGACGCCAGCAGCAGCAGCGAATCGCCCAGCCTAGAGATCAGCGCCGAGCCCCGCGACGGCATGATCCGGGTGTACTTCGCCGACAACGGGCCAGGAATCGCACCCGAGAACCTGTCGCGGCTGTTTGACCCCTTCTTCACGACCAAGCCGGTCGGGCAGGGAACCGGGCTCGGCCTGTCGATCAGTTACGGTATTGTCGAACGCCATGGTGGCCGCCTGGAAGCGGCGAACCGGCCAGAGGGCGGCGCCTTGTTCACTCTCAGTCTGCCGCTGGCGCAGGCCTGATGCGGTCAGGATCCAGGCAGTTTGGTCCCTTCGATTCCCGTAATGTTGAAGTCTATCCTGATGATCATCCGAGACTTGACCGCCTCACCTCCCCGTCGCCCCGGAGAAAACGGGGTGATGCGAAATGCGGCCAGTGCCGATTCTTCAAAAATGCCGGGGGGGCTGCTGGCCTCAAGCACCTCCAGATGACGCAGCCGGCCACTTTCATCGATCAATAGCAATAAGCGAACCCAACCCTCGAGGTCATGGGCTTGAGCATACGCTGGATAGGCAGGTACTACGGAAATCAAGGGATACGGTTGTTCGTCCAGTTCGGAGGATTTGAAAAACCACTCCTCGATGGGAAGCGGGATCTCCGGGGATGCGTCGGGTGAGTTGGATGATCCTGGACTGCTGGCTTCAGCCTTTTCTGGCGGCGTGGATATTCGCTCGTTTGCCTCGGTTTCATTGAGCGGCGCCGGCATGGGCAGCCGCGCCTCCGGAGGCGTGCCGGGTGAGTCGAATGGCCCCTGACTACTGGCCTCAGCCATGGCGAAGGGAGCCAATGGCGAGGTCATCGTTTCAATGGGTGGTGCTGGATCAGTGGCTACCGTATGCGGGGAATCCTGGATTCGGATCTCCAGACGAGCGGGTGCGGTGGACCGGATTGGGGCCCTCGCGGGCCCCAGGATGGCTAGTATTTCGGCATGCAGCAAGGCGGACAGCAGCAGCCAGCCTGCCAGTTGCCGTGTCATCCGCAGAGGCGCCTCCGGGAACCGAGCAGTTCGACCCTCATCTCTCGGCTTCCTGGAACCAGTAGGCGCGCTGATTCGCACCCACCGTGCCGATTTGACTCATCCCGCAGTTGCCATCACTGCAGGACCCTTCAAAAATCTTGCCACCACGGATGACGAGGATTCCATCCGATGGAAAACCCCGTATCGCATACTTGGAGGAAACGCGCGAATCGCTGCTCGTGATCGTACCATCGTAGTTGGTATCCACCACCACTCCGCCTGTGAGCGCGTTCATGGCGTAGTTCGTTCCCTTTCCGAGCGGCACGCAGGCTGAGGCTGAGGCCGCAGCAAACGGGCTATAGGATCCAAAACGCAGTATGTTGAAGAAGACCGATGGGGCATTGACCACCTTTTCTCCATCCACCTTTTTGCCATCCCTGTCGACCGTTTGGTCCAGCCGCATCGCCCAGCCCAGTTTGTCGTGAAGTGCGGTTTGCGCCGTCTTTCTCTGGTCCTCGGTACCGAACTGGACCAGATTGTCGGTCAGGTCATAGAAGTCACTCTTGCTCGGGTCGGACGAGTATTTGATGACCGCCTTGTCCTTCGTCGTCGTCAAACCTGTGTCGGTATCCTTGATCATGAACATCAGGTCATGGTTATCCGTACGCAAGGGATTCTCTCGGTCTCCGGTCCCGACGTATACCGCGTCAAAGCGCTGCCCCTGGTCGAGCTGTTTCACTACGGCGGGAGGGAAGAAAATCTTTCGCCGCGGTGTTTCGCCATTGGTCAGATCGGCAAACTTGATGGAGGTCCAGTCGGATGGCTTGTCGCTGTCGATATCGAAACGCCAGACGTTTCCTCCCAGGTCACCCAGATACAAACGATCGGCATAGCCGTTGGAATCGAGATCCGTGTTTAAAGGAGTCGCATCCGAGGGAATGCTGAACCCCATTTCGGACACCTGTGTGTTCTGGTCGGTTTTGTCTAGCGGGGTAAAGCTCCTGATCAAGGCGCCGGTTTTGCCGTTCACAAAAAATACCCCACGGCCCATTGGCTTGCTCGTGCTCGTAATACTCTCGACTTTCACCGAACCCAGCGCAGGAGTGGATAGCGAATCGCTTACCGTAAAGGTAAAGCTGCGAGCACCTGTGACCGTGATGGTTTTGGTGCCGTTATAGCCAGCTAGCGTAGCGCCCGATATCAGAACCGAATCACCTGTGGTGTAAGCATGATCAACGGGGGTGGTGGCGGTTGCCGTCGTTCCCGAGCGAGTGATCGTCACCGAGATCTGGTCATTGGGTACCGGATCATAACCGGCGCCAAAAACCAGCACGGGGTTCTCCGTATCTGCGCGCATCCTGGTAAAGGCGGGTGCAGACCAGGTCTCCCCTAATTCCGAAAATCCCGTAGTCTTGTCGTCAATCTTCCACAGGAACTGGGGTTTCGCCTTGTCGGTAATGTCGAGGGCGTAGACCGCACGGCCACCACGGCGCATGCCGAAGGCCAGGTAAGCCTTGTCGATTTTGCCGTCTTGATCCTTGTCCTCAAAGTAAATCTTCGGGCTGCCATCGCCTGTGATGAGATGCTCGCCGATCGGGTTTTCATACATCGTCTTGAGTTTCGGGAGGTACTCTTCCGGCATGAAGGCCCATTGCTCCTTGCCATCCTTCGTATCCACGGCGTGCAACAGGCCATCATTGGACATGTAGAATAGATAGACGACCGGATCGGCAGGATCCCCTTTCTTGTCGCTGTCGTAAATGAGGATGGCCGGGTTGGAGTGCAACACGTCTCCATGTGGCCAGGCTCGCCATGTGGAACAAGCCGTTGCGGAGTTGGCGTCCTTGCATCCCGCATCCGTCGGATCGCCCCCCCGGGCATAGTTGATGATCGTTGCCCGCGTCGCATCCAGCATCGAGGGATCGCCCAGCAATGTCTTGGTGATCGCCGTATTGACTTCCGACATGGCATTGCTGCTGTCGGTCAAGACTTTCTCCGTACTGCTTGAGAGATGGGTGTACAGCTTACGGGTAGCCGGCGTGGAACCGGAAGCCGTCTTCAATACATGTCCGGTCCCACCCGCATTGGGCTTGCTACCATCCGGCTTGGCAGGGTCACTCCAGTGGCTCACGGCCGCGTCCCGCACTCTGGCCGTTCTCTTGGATGTGTCGAATTCCTCGATGTTTTTCAGCTTGTCTGTGAAGGTTGTCTGGCCTGTCAGGCACAGCGGGATTTGCACGCCGTCGATGTCTTTTCCGCACTCATCGACATCGCTACTGAGCTTGAACTTCTTGACCGTACCCTCCCAACACTGTTGCAGTCTGGGTCCAAAGAAAGCAAGAAAAATGTCATCCGAACTCTCTGCGCGGTTGGTCGCCGAGATGGGAACGGTCGGCGCAGCGAGCGTCGGATTCCAGTCGCGGATCGTTGCGATGACTTCGGAAAGTTTACTGGACAGTTCACTAGCCTTATCTGCCTTGTAAGCGCCTTTATCGGCTGTGGCTGCATTTTCGAGCACCGGCGAGGAGCCACCGGCAAAACCAATCGTGTAGGTGGAGACGGACTGAGTGCCTGGAATCGAGTCAGAGTCTGTGGCACCACCGGGAGACATGTCGCCCTGGGCCATGAAATGGGTCAGTTCGTCCAGCCAAATGTAATTGGCGGGGTACAGGATGTCCGGTGGACCATACGGTACGCCGGGGCTGGTTGGGTCGGGTTCGTACTGCCCTGAACTGCTGTCTTGCTGTGTGCTGATTTCGGGCGTGCCGACTTGGGTGAGCGCCTTGACCAGAGTATCCGCCTGATTGTCGTTCTCGGGGCCGCCATCCGAAACCAGAACCACATAGTTTTTCTGACAATTCGCTTGTTTGTCTTTGCCTTTTTGCGGGTTACTCATCATTGGAGAATCGTATTTTCCGTCGACAATGGCTGACGGGTCTCTGCCCTCCGATACCTTGCCACCGCCGACTGCGTCGGTGGAATTGATTCCGAATAGGGGAGTTTCTCCACGGAAGTACAGGTATGCTTCGTACATCACCTCCGTCAGTGGGGTCGAGCCGCTGGCCACCACACGGTTGATTGCGCCGGAGAGTCCCTCGCGATTGACGTAATCGGTGTCCGTGCTGCTGGAACCCATGCGACGGATCGCATAGGCTACGTTGCCTCCCTGGCTACCTTCAGTACCAGCAAGTCCGGTGGAAGGGGCGGGCATCCTGTTGAAAACCATCAGGCCAAAGCGGACACCGTTCGTGTTCGCGACCAGATATGTGAAGGCGTCCTTGGCGATCTGCAAACGTGTCTTGCGCCCGATCGGGGCACCATTCGGCCCTTTCGGTCCGAATTTCCAGTTGAGGTAATTGACCGAGTACATGTCGACCGCATTATAGTTGGCGGACGGGTCGGTCGGTATATAGGACGCTGTGCTTCCTGTGGCGGAACTCGTAGTGTTCCAGGCCTGGCCGAAGGTACGGTCGGTTGCGTTAGTCATGAAGCCGCTGCCCGGGTTGCCGCTCGTGCCATTATCGGCCTTGCAGTCGTGATCCAGATAATCCGTCTTGGCAGCGAACGGATAGACGTAGTAATCGTACTTGGGAACCTTGTCGTAATCGATTGGAGACGTGCTGATCGGATTGGCACAAGCGTTGTCACCGACGTAGAAACAAGCGGGAGAGCCCTCGTTTGCCTCGCAGGTGGTGCTGGTGTCGGGCTTTGCGTTACAACCGGCGCTACTGTTGAGCGAGGCATTGCGATAGACCGTTGAACCGACGGTAATGTCAGGGAGGTTGCTTTCACAGTAGCTGGAGCTGCTCGCGCCGAACGAACAGGCCACCCCTGTGCAAGTGCCGCTGCAAGTGCCACCGTGATAATAGGTGCCCACCCCCTCTACCTGGACCGTTTGCCGGTCACTCCATTGGCAATTGATGGTGTTCTGGATCGTCTCGGGAACGGGCGCGCCGCAGGCCGGAGGTGGCGTGCTGCAATCTGCAGGATTGATGCCGTTGTCTCTGCATTGGGTGCCACTCGGAACCCATTTTTTGCCCAGGAACTTGCTGCTTGGCGTGGCATCGATCACGCAACTGCGTGTACACAGCGTGGTGGTGGTGACCGATGAGACATCGGCCAGTCTCAATAGCGATTTCGGGGAATCGTAATAGGCAGGAGTGCCGGTCATATCGCCGAAAGCTGGGGCAGGGGAGGCGTCGCGATTGCCTTTCCACGCCGTGTGCTTTACTGCCGACAGTTGTTGTTCTGCCGTGGTTGTCATCGCGTCGAAGGTGACGGTGAGGCCGTAGAGACCGAGCACGTCGAACAGCGACTCACGCCCCCCCACCTGGATGCTATTGATGTAAATCTGGAAGTTGAATCCCCCCATGTCGGCCTTGAGATCTGTCCATCCGGAACGTGACGACGTGTCTTGGGTGCGAATCGGTTGCCCCTGGTCGCCAATATCGGTCCAGCTGCTAAACGGAGCCGAACGTGGGAAACTGTCGCGTACCGGGAATGGTCCGGTGGGTTCTCCGCCACCCGCAGTGCCCAGAAACTCGCTTTGTGCGCGGATGTTGCTGCCGATGGCTCCGACTACGCTACCGCTAGAAATCTGCAGCGTGCTTGTTGCGCTGGGAATCGGGCTAGTATCCAATTTTCCGGGGTAGGTGGTATCGCCGTTGCTCTGCCGCCCATTTTTCAGGTTCAGATAAGGTTCCCAACGTTGCCATTGCTGGTTCAGGTATTTTCCCGTATTGCGCGGGTAGGGTGTCGGCGCGAAGACCGTGGATGGGAGAAGCTTCTCCGGCGAGTCGTTACATTTGTTATGTTCACGAAAATCCTGGGTTGGCCCATAGTCGATCCCCCCGCGAACCTGTGCAGGGAAACTGCTCTGCGACACCCCACCAGCCCAACGATTGAAGGCATTCGACCACAGTCGCGGGTCTGTCTCCGGGGCCCCGGCCGGCAGCCAGAAGATCCAGCTGGCGTTATTGTAATTGCGGTAGATGCTGCGCGACCCTGGGTCGTCTGCCTCGGCTTGGTTGGTGTAGTTAGTTAGGAATGTAGTCAAGGTGCCCGGTATATTCTTCGATTTTATATAAGATCCATAGGATTCCATCAATTCCTCTGACCAGAATCCGTTTCTGGCCAATGCATGGCCGGGATCCCTTGCGGTATCCGATATGTTGTTGATAAATCCGGGGTCGTTCCACAGATATTCCACATGCGAATCGTAGGCGCCGGAATTCTCGGAATATTCGCGCCATCCTTCCGGTCTGTTCATCGAGTCCGAGGTGTCGAGAATCAGCAGGATCGCCGGTTCGGCGGTACTGCCGGCATAGGGCGTCGACAGGTAGATGTCCGTGTCTCGCGCCGAAGCGACAGAGGAATACAGAGACAGTGGCAGTACGGCCGCCGGATTTGCCAGCGCCGCAATCAGGGTCCAAGCGACACGCCTTTGCCAGGGCTTGAGGGGATTCCGGGTGGGGTCGGGGGTGAGCATGATCGGGCCTCGCATGTCGTCAACGGTTGGTAATCAGGAGCAGCCACCTGGGGGCAAGACGCCACGAACCCCCTGGTGTACATTGGTTCTGCCGCTAAAGATCGGGTCTCTGGCTTCCGCCAGAACGTCGAAATAGACAGCCTGCAGGGCACTCGGACCCAGCATGTTGCCGCTTCCCAGGCCGGCAAAGTCGGTACATGCCACTTCAGTGGCGGTCAAGGTGACATTCTTCAGATGGCTGAATTGTCGTGAGTCCAAATCGAACTTTTTATTGAAATTTTTTGCGTCCAATTCAGGTTCGGCGCGATGGGAGAACTTTCCCCGGTTCGTGTTCATGAAATCCCAGATGGCGGCTTCTGCGTTGGCCAGGTTCTGGGCGGAAGTCTGGCTGGCGCCCCCGATCTTCAGTTCGAGGACACCGGTACGCAGCATGGAAACGACGAGCAGCGTCATGATGACCATCATGATCAGGCTGAACATCAGTACCACGCCGGTTTGTGATTGGGCGGTTGTTTTCATGGTGGTGAGGATTCAAGCCGTTGGGCGATATTGCGAACCTGGAAGGATTGTGTGAACACATGTCGATGATAATTGCAGGGAAGTCCGTCTTCCAGGCAGTTCAACTCGGCGGTTCCGTCACCATCGAGATCATAGGATCTGCTGCGATCGTCATAGTCATTGCTCGGCCTGGGCGAGCGAACCAGCAGAGAGATTCTCGCCGTCACCACCCTTTCTGCAAACTGCTCGGCCGTCGGTGTCTCGGTGTAGGTCACCGGAGCGCCGGTGCCGCCCGTGCCGAGACCGTAGAGAATCCGCACCGCCTCGATGCCTTCTGCGATAGCGACCTCGGTCATCGTCGTGCCGGCAAGTTCCTGCCGTACCAATGTGGGAATCGGCTGGTTGTTGTCATCTGTGGCAAGACAGACGGTGCCGCCCGTGCCGGTGGGACGACTGCAGGGGCGCAGATAGTAGGCCCTGGCCTGATAGGGATAAATCGGCGCCGCGGCTCCACCCAGAAAAGCTCGTTTGGACGACGCTGGCAAACCGGCATATTGGTCACCCTGGAACAGGATGCCGCCGCCCGGATCCGACTGCACATACAAGGTCCCAGCGTTCAGATCGGCAGGCTGCACCTCTATTCCGGTGGCTCCGCGCAGCACGAGAATGAAGCTGCCACTGAGGAAATTGGCGGCCTTGATGCAGGAGGACATTTTCGCAAGGGTGCCCGTACCGAGCGATTGCGTGAAAGTGGTGGCCCAGTTTGCGCCACAATCGTTGGTGATGGTAATGGCCACCGGAATGGCAAGGTCGTTGGTGGCGATATGGCCATAGAAGCCCGCCATGCGCAGGTCATTGCCCATGGTATTGAGTGCATAGGCTCCATTCTCCTGCATGCGGGAGAATTCGTCATTGACCTTGAAAACCCGGGTGGAATTGACGAACAGACTGCCCAGGGCAAGCAGCAGGATGATGCCAATCGTCATGGCGACCATGATTTCCACCAGGGTCATGCCACTTTGCCGCGAGCGGGCTGCGGGCCGAATGGAGTCGCGCTTGAACATCAGGAACATCCCCAGGGTGCGGCGGCGTTCAACTGGCAGGTGACGACGGTGAGGGTGACCAGGCGGCGGCGAGCAGCGGTTCCATAAAGTCCTGCACCGCATGCCGAGGCCGTTGGGATTCCCGTGTCGCTCTCGCCCTGCCAGGCAACGCTGACCAAGAACACCGGCTGATTGGCGTCGGGCCGTTCGACACATCCGCGTGCGCCGATGATGCCCCCGACACGATTGGTCGCAGCATCCTTGATTTCCGATAGACCGGCAAGCACGCCATCCCATGTGGCGAGGTGATTATCCGCAATCTGCTTGTTACCGCACTCTTTGACGCTCAAACACTTGTCTTCGTCGGAGAGCGTATGGTACGTCTTGAACAAACCTCCCTGTCCAGGCATAGCATCACCATCACCCTCGGCAACCCCCGTCACGTAGTACGGGGCTCCTCCCTGATTGGCCCGGATTTTTTCGGCCATTTCCTGAGCCATGGCCAGCGCCTGCTGACGTTGGTAGGCCTCGAACCCGGCGCGCTGCCCCTTGAGCATCAGGGCTGCAATGCCGAGCAAAGCAATCATGAGGATGAGCAGGGAAATCAGCACTTCGAGAAGAGTGAATCCGCGCGTGGCCTGCTGAAAGAGTTTCATGGCGCGTTCTCAAGGGCAAGCAGTAACACCGCTGACGGTCGTGATCCGTCCCGTCGGACTGAACTCCAGCAGGCGTGCCGGTACGCTCGGGGAAGTGAGCGTGGAACTGACCGTGATCCCCCGGACCCCCGTTTTTTCGGTGCCGTCATCATTGAAGGTGCGTACCCGGCCATCTGCACCAAAGCTCAGGACTTTGATCGAATTGTCGACATTTGTGCCAACGCTGCAGACTTTGACGGTATTGTCGAGTGCCGGTCGGGAGACGAGGACACCCTCACCTGCATCCCACACCCCATTGCGGTTGGCATCGTCAAAGACCTGCCATCCGCCAACCCACTGGGCCGTGGTGCGCGTGATGCCGACGCGAGTGCTGCGCTTGATCGCTTCGACGCGCGCCAGAGCCAGGTCAGCAGTGAGGTCCGAGCTGACTGTCCTGAGGCGTTGATTCGCGATCATTTCCTGAAAGGGGAGCGTGGCCATGCTCATCAGAATACCCATGATGACAATGACGACGAGCAGTTCAATCAGGCTGAAGCCGTCATTCCGTGTTTGCTGGAAGGGAATTACCATAGTTTGTCCGTCCCTCCTGCCGTGTACTTTTTGTCTCCGTCGGTTTCTCTCCACTTCTCGGTTCTGTTGTTGATGAACAGAGTCCCGTCCGCAGCCATTCTGGCGCCGGCCTTCGGGGCCATGGACAGCAGAAAGGAGGGAGGAGGAGCGCTCAATGTAATAACCAGCGGGTCGTAGTCGGCAGCGATGTCCGCGGGTATGCTCATGCCCAGTCCGCCCAGATTCCCTGCGTATCCCAGATTGTCCAGCAGAAACTGTTCCTGGCGCTGTGCGACATCCAGCAGGAATTGCTGGGCGGCGGCACGGTGGGCTCGATTGATATATTCATTGTAAGCCGGTACGGCAATCGCCAGCAGAATGCTGATGATCGCCACAACCATCATTAATTCAATCAGCGTAAAGCCGGAACTCTTTGGTTCAGTCCGATGATTCATCGTCATTTCGCCTGCGAGGAGAAGTGTTGGGCAGGGCCTCGAGCGGGTCCGGCGGAGCACAGACACGACTCCATCATAGTCGAGGGCCGGTTTCGAGCAAGCTCGGCGCGATATACGGCGGCTTGTGGAGGATGAGTGGCGCGAGGTATGACGGTTATGGCTACTGCAGTTCGCGCGGCAGGGCAAAGGTGACGTTTTCTTCGGCGCCGTCGAGTTGGCCTACCTTGGCCGGGTCGCCGCCCGACAGGCGATCGACGACCTCCTGGACCAGCACCTCCGGGGCGGAGGCGCCGGCGGTGACGCCCACCCGGCTGGCGCCGGCGAGCCAGGCCGGGTCGATCTGCTCGGCCTGATCGACGAGATAGGAGCGGCTGCCGATCAGTTCGGCGACTTCGCGCAGGCGATTCGAGTTGGAGCTCGACCGGCTGCCGACGACGAGAACGACTTCGCGTGGTCCTGGCCAACTGCTTGACCGAATCCTGCCGATTCTGCGTCGCGTAGCAGATGTCGTCCTTCTTCGGGCCGATGATCTCGGGAAAGCGTTCCTTCAAGGCCGCGACCACCAGGGCTGCGTCGTCGACCGACAAGGTGGTCTGCGTGACGTAGGCCAGGCGGGTCGGCGAGCTGACCTGCAACTGGCGCGCGTCGGCGACGGTCTCGACGAGATACATGCCGTCCGGCTCTGTCCCATGGTTCCCTCGACCTCGGGATGTCCCTTGTGGCCGATCATCACGATCTCGCGGCCTGCCCTGCGCATCTTCGCGACTTCGACGTGCACCTTGGTGACCAGCGGGCAGGTGGCATCGAAGACCTTGAGGCCGAGTCCTGCGGCCTCTTCGCGAACCGCCCTGGAGACGCCGTGGGCACTGAAGACGACGTACTGCCGGCGGGTGCCTGCGCCAGCTCGTCGATGAAGATGGCGCCCTTGGCGCGCAGGTCGTCGCAGACGAACTGGTTATGCACCACTTCATGGCGGACGTAGATCGGTGCGCCGAGGATTTCGATGGCACGTTCGACGATGGCGATGGCGCGCTCGACACCAGCGCAGAAGCCACGCGGATTGGCGAGAATGACCTGCATGCGGGGCCTCACATGATGGCGATGACTTCGACTTCGAAGCGGATCGATTTGCCGGCGAGCGGATGGTTGAAATCGAAGAGCGCGCTGCTGTCGGTCAGCTCGCGCAGGAAGCCGGCAAAGCTGGCCGCACCGTCGGGCGAGCTGAACTCGATCAGCGAGTTGACCCGGAGTTCGATTCCCGGGGGCAGCGCGCTGCGGGCGATGCGTTCGACGAGGCGCGGGTTGTGGGGTCCAAAGGCGTCCAGGCCGGCGAGCTGGAAGACGTGGCGCTCGCCGGCGGCGAGCCCGAGCAGGCAGTTTTCGAGCGATTCGGCAAGCTGGCCACTGCCCATCTGGAGGGTCGCCGGCGAAAGGTCGAAAGTGCTGACGTAATCGCTGCCGTCATCGGCAGAGGGCGGTAGTGCAGCGTCAGGAAGCTGTCGGACCTCACTGTGGCGACGGGCAGGCGGTGGGTCGGCGTTCGGCGTGTCGATCAAGGCGGCTCCTGGTGGCTGGTCTGCATGGGGTCGATGTTCCTGTGAAAGTCGCGTCAGCGACTCATGAGTTTCCCCTCCCCCCTCGCGGGGGCCGGCGGGGTTTCGCGGAGCACTGCTCCGCGGTTGCTCCGGCCCGCGATGCAGCGGGGCCGTGGGAAGGGTCGGGCGGTCATGACTTTCATCATCGGGGGTGCCTGGAAAAGGACCGTTCGGTTTGCTGGCAAACTGGTCCCAGGCCATCAGCAGCGCGCCGATGCAGATGGCCGAGTCGGCGATGTTGAAGGCTGGCCAGTAGAAACCCGCAGCGTGCCATTGAATGAAGTCGATCACGGCGCCGAAGCGCAGGCGGTCGATGACGTTGCCCAGCGCGCCGCCGAGGATCAGGGTGAGGGCCAGCGAGAGTCGGAACTCGCACTGTGGCGCGGCAGGATGCTGACGATCCAGGCCGAGATGGACAGCGCCAGGACCGTGAAAAACCAGCGCTGCCAACCGCCGGCGTCGGAAAGGAAGCTGAAGGCCGCGCCGGGGTTGAAGGTCAGTACCCAGTTGAAGAAAGGAGCGACGTAGATCGAGTCGCCAGGTTGCAGCCAGGCGAGGACCAGCCACTTGCTGATCTGGTCGAGGCCGACGATGATGCCGGCCAGCCACAGCCAGCGGTCGATGTTACGCGAAGGCACGGGTTTCGCCCTCGCCATACAGGTTTTCGATGCAGCGACCGCAGAGGCCGGGGTGATCGGGGTGAACTCCGACATCCGGGCGCAGGTGCCAGCAGCGCTCGCATTTGGCATGGGTCAGCGGCGCGCAGAGCAGCCGGTCGTTGGCGTCGCGAATGACCCAGGTCTGCGAGCAGATCAGGACAAAGCGCAGGTCGTCGCCCAGCGAAGAGAGAATCTCGTACTTCTCGCCGTCGCAGTAGAGGCTCACCTCGGCCTGCAGCGGTGAACCGATGCTGCCGGCGATGCGCAGTTCTTCGAGGGCGCGCATGACTTCGGCGCGATAAGCTGCGGATCTTGCTGCCATTTTTCGAGCAGTTCGCCTTCAGACGCCGGCGCCGGCAGCGGCTGCCAGGTGTGCAGCATCACCGACTGTTCGCGGTCGCCGGTCTGCAGTTGCCAGATTTCTTCGGCGGTGAAGCAGAGAATCGGCGCCATCAGCTTGGTCAGGCTCTGCAGGATGTGCCACAGCGCGCTCTGCGCCGAGCGGCGTGCCGGGGAAGCGGCGGCCGTGGTGTACAGGCGGTCCTTGAGGATGTCGAGGTAGAAGCCGCCGAGATCTTCGGAACAGAAGGTCTGCAGCGACTGCACGACGCGGTGGAACTCGAAGCGTTCGTAGTCGGCCTCGCATTGCGCCTGCATTTGCCTGGTCATGGCCAGCGCGTAGCGGTCGATCTCCAGCCATTCCTCAATCGGTAGTCCGTCGCGGCTGGCGTCGAAATCCGAGGTGTTGGCGAGCAGAAAGCGCAGCGTGTTGCGAATGCGGCGGTAGGCTTCGACGACGCGCTTGAGAATCTCGTCGGAGATCGACAGTTCGCCCGAGTAGTCGGTGGCCGCGACCCACAGGCGCAGGATCTCGGCGCCGAGGGTATCGGCGATCTTCTGTGGTGCGATCACATTGCCTTTGGATTTCGACATCTTCAGGCCCTTGCCGTCGACGACGAAGCCGTGCGTCAGCAAGGCCTTGTATGGCGCGCGGCCGTCCATTGCGCAGCCGATCAGCAGCGAACTCTGGAACCAGCCGCGATGCTGATCCGAGCCTTCCAGGTAGAGATCGGCCGGATAGGCCAGTTGGCTGCGATGCGAGCCGCGCAGGACGCTCGAGTGCGTCGACCCGGAGTCGAACCAGACGTCGAGGGTGTCGCTCATCTTGCGATACTCGCTGGCTTCGGCGCCGAGCAGTTCGCTGGCGTCGAGCGCGAACCAGGCTTCGATGCCGGCTTTCTCGACGCGTTGCGCGACGGCTTCGATGAGTTCGCCGGTGCGCGGATGCAGCGCCGCCGTCTCGCGATGCAGGAAGAAGGGCAGGGAACCCCCCAGTTGCGCTGCCGCGAGACGCACCAGTCGGGGCGCGTACGCATCATCGCTTCGAGGCGCGCGCGACCCCAGGTCGGGAAGAACTGCGTTTCGTCGACCGCGCGCTCGGCGCACCAGCGCAGTGTCGGCTGCTCGTCGCCGGGCGGTGCGAGGTGGCGCCGGGCGAGTTGGGGCGGTGCTCCATGCCGATGAACCACTGCGTCGTGGCACGGAAAATGATCGGTGTCTTGTGGCGCCAGCAGTGCGGGTAGCTGTGCTGGATTTTCTCGGACTGGAGCAGATGGCCGTTGGCGGCGAGTTCCTGCAGTACCAGCGGGTTGGCTTCCCAGACCGTCCTGCCGGCCAGTTCGCCGACGGCCAGCGCCGGCGTGCCGGCAACGAAGCGGCCGTCGTCGCCGACCGGATTGTTGACCGGCAGACCGTAGACCTTGCCGATCAGGTAGTCGTCGGTGCCGTGCGCCGGTGCGGTGTGTACCAGGCCGGTGCCGGCCTCGACGGTGACATGCCGGCCGCAGATGATTGCCACGTCGCGCGGCTGGAACGGGTGTTTGAGCAGCACCTGCTCGAGCGCGACGCCCTTCGCTGCACCGATCACCGTGCCGGTCAGCGCATACCGCTGCAGGCAGGCTTCGGCGAGTTCACGCACGAGGATCAGCGCACCCTTCGGGGTGTCGATCAACTGGTAGTCGAATTCCGGGTGCGCGCAGACGGCCTCGTTGGCCGGCAGCGTCCACGGCGTCGTCGTCCAGATCACCGCGAAGGCCGGCCCGCGCAGGTGCGTCAGACCGAAAGCCCTGGCCACCTTGTCGGAATGATTCGGGTGTACTTCGAAGGCGACGTCGATCGCCGCCGAAGTCTTGTCTTCGTATTCGACCTCGGCTTCGGCCAGAGCGGAACCGCAATCGAGACACCAGTTGACCGGCTTGAGACCCTGGTAAAGGTAGCCCTTTTCGAGAATCTGGCCGAGCGCACGGATTTCGTCGGCCTCGGTCTTGAAGTTCATCGTCAGATAGGGCTTGTCCCATTCGCCGAGAATGCCAAGGCGGATGAAGTCCTTCTTCTGGCGCTCGATCTGTTCGCCGGCGAAAGGCACGGCACAACTCGCGTACGCGGTCGGCCGGGACATGCTTGCCGTGCAGTTTTTCGATCTGGTGCTCGATCGGCAGGCCGTGGCAGTCCCAGCCCGGCACATAGGGCGCGTCGAAACCGGCCAGCGTCCTGGCGCGGACGATGATGTCCTTGAGGATCTTGTTGACTGCGTGGCCAATGTGAATGTCGCCGTTGGCGTAGGGCGGGCCATCGTGCAGAACGAAGCGCGGGCGTCCCCGCGACGCCTCGCGGATCCGCTCGTAGAGCCTTTGTCTGTGCCAGGCGGCAACCCACTGCGGTTCGCGGCGGGCAAGGTCGCCACGCATCGGAAATGGCGTGTCGGTGAGATTGAGGGTTTTCTTGTAGTCGGCCATGGCGGTTCTCACAACTGGAAGTACTGTTTCACGGCGGCAACGTCGCTGGCGATCTGCGCCTTGAGGGCGTCATAGTCAGGGAATTTCATTTCGTCCCGCAACTTGTGCAGGAAGCGGACGTTCAGATGGGCGCCATAGATGTCGGCGCAGAAATCGAGCAGATGCACTTCAAGCAGCGGCCGTACACCTGATGGGCACTCGGGCGGTAGCCGAGGTTGGCGGCGCCCTGGTGCGGGCCGCCCGGCAAGCCCTTGACCTCGACCGCAAAGACCCCCTGCAGCGGTGGCCGCTCGTGCTTGATGCGGATGTTCGCGGTGTGGAAGCCGAGTTGCCGTCCGATCTTGTCGCCGTGCACGACGCGTCCGTCGATCGAGTAGGGGCGGCCGAGCAGACGCGCCGCGTGTTCGAGCCGCCCTGCCTGCAGCGCGTCGCGAACTGCCGAGCTCGAAGCGCGCTCGCCGTCGAGGGTGACGCTGTCCATGGCCTCGACCTGAAAGCCGAGCCTGGCGCCGGCAGCGCGCAGCAGCGCAAAGTCGCCGGCGCGCCTGGCGCCGAAGCGAAAATCGTCGCCGACGATCAGATGCCGGACGCGCAGCGCGCCAAGCAGCACACGTTCGATGAATTCTTCGGCGCTCAGAGCGGCGAAACGGGCATTGAAGTGGCAGACATGCGCGAGATCGACGCCGTCGTCGGCGAGCAGTTCGAGTTTTTCCCGCAGCGTGGACAGCCGTGACGGAGCCGATTCGGGCGCAAAGAATTCGCGCGGATGCGGTTCGAAGGTGAGCACTGCCGCCGGCAGGCCGGCGTCGCAGCAGCCGTCTTCAGACGGGCGAGCAGCGCGCGATGGCCAAGATGCACGCCATCGAAGTTGCCTACGGTCAGGACGGTGGCACTGGGCGCTGTCTGTGAAAAACCGCGATAGACGAGCATCGGGCGCGAGTGGGAACGGACAAAACGTGCGATTATAACCAGTTTCGTGAGGCACCAGCCGGCGCCTCCCCTTTTTCCCTTCGCCTTTTCCTTTTCCTCGTCTGTGGCAGCGATGAATCGGCAATTGCTACCATTGTGGCCAGCCCGTACCCACTGCGGTCGATCTTGCGGTAAGCATCGACGGGCAGCCGCGCGCCATGTGCTGTGGTGGATGTCAGGCGGTGGCGCAGGCGATTGTCGACAACGGGCTGGCCGACTACTACCGTCATCGCGATGCCTTGCCGAATGCGCCACACGAGGCTCTGCCGGCGATCGTCGAGGGCCTGCAGCTCTATGATCACGCCGATTTCCAGAAGGGCTTCGTGCGGATCCTCGGCGACGCTCCTGACGGTAGCGAGCGCGAGGCCTCGCTGATTCTCGAGGGGATCACCTGTTCGGCTTGCATCTGGCTGAACGAGCAGCATCTTTCGCCGCCTTGCCGGGGTGACCGCGGTCGAAATCAATTACGCGACGCGGCGTGCGCGGGTGCGCTGGGACGAGCGGCGGATCAAGCTGTCGGCCATTCTGGCGGCGATCGCTGCGATCGGCTATCGTGCCTATCCCTACGACACGGCGAAAAGCGAGGAACTGGCGCGCCAGGAACGGCGCAGCGCGCTGTGGCGGGTGTTCGTCGCCGGTTTCGGCATGATGCAGGTGATGATGTACGCCGTGCCGGTTATTTCGCAGGTACCGGCGAGATGACCCCGGCGGTCGAACAATTGTTGCGCTGGGCCAGCCTGGTCCTGACGGTGCCGGTGGTCTGCTATTCGGCCGCACCCTTCTTTCGCAATGCCTGGCGCGATCTCCGACTCCGGCGTGCGGGCATGGATGTGCCGGTGGCACTGGGGATTGGCGCTGCCTTTGCGGCCAGCGTCTGGGCGACGCTGACTGCCAGCGGCGAGGTCTATTTCGACTCGGTGACGATGTTCGTTTTCTTTCTACTGAGCGGGAGATTCCTGGAAATGACGGCCCGCCAGCGCGCGGTCAGTGTCACCGAGGCGCTGGCCAGGCTGATGCCGGCGGTAGCGGAGCGAATCTCTGCGTATCCGGCGAATCGCGACCTCGAGCAGGTGATGGCGGCCGATCTGCGGAGCGGCGATGTCGTTCTGGTCAGACCCGGCGAGACGATTCCGGCGGACGGCCAGGTCATTGAAGGCGAGAGTAGCGCCAATGAGGCGCTGCTCACCGGTGAGAGTGCGCCGGTCAGCAAGCGCCCGGGAGCGTTCGTGACGGCGGGGCGGTCAACGTCGAGAGCCCGCTGCTGGTCGAGGTGACGCAGGTCGGCGAGGCGACGCGCCTGTCGGCGATCGTCCGTCTGATGGAGCGTGCGGCGACCGAGAAGCCGCGCATCGTTGAACTCGCTGACCGCATTGCCAGTCGGCTTCATCATCACCCTGTTGTTTCTGGCGACGGCGGTGGCGGTGGTCTGGTGGTTCATCGATCCAGGGCAGGTGCTGTGGATCACGGTTTCGGTGCTGGTCGTCACCTGTCCCTGTGCATTGTCGCTGGCTACTCCGGTGGCACTGACGGTGGCCAGCGGGGCGATGGCCAGGACCGGTCTGCTGGTGACGCACAGTCATGCCGTCGAGACCCTCGCGCGCGCCAGCCATTTCGTCTTCGACAAGACCGGGACGCTGACCACCGGCGAGATGCGTGTGCTTGACATACTGCCACTCGGCAGACTCGATCAGCTGGACAGTCTGGCGCTGGCGGCGGCTCTCGAACAGGCTTCGGAGCATCCGATCGGGGCAGCCTTGCGGCAGGCTAGTGCGGGCAAGCTGCTGCCGGCGGTCGACGGGTTGATCAACGAGCCAGGGTCCGGCATGAGCGCGCAGCATGCTGGCCGGTCGGTGCGCCTGGGCCGCCCGGACTATGTCCTGGCGCTGCACGGCAAGCCCTTGCCGGAAGGTGCGCAGTCCCTGCCTGCGAGTGGCGATACGGTGATCGCGCTCGGCGACGAGTCGGGCTGGATCGCGCTGTTTCGTCTGGGCGATGAGCCGCGGCCGGAAGCGGCGGCGATGGTCGCCGCCTTGCGCGCCGCCGGGCGGCAGGTTGCGCTGTTGACCGGTGACGCTGCGCCGGCTGCCCGCCGGGTTGCGCAGGCACTGGGCATCGACGAGGTGCAGGCGGACGCGTCACCGCAGGCCAAGCACGACTATGTGCGCCGCTTGCAGGCCAGCGGGGCGGTGGTGGCGATGGTTGGCGACGGCGTCAATGATGCTCCGGTACTGGCGCAGGCGCAGGTCTCGGTGGCCATGGGGGGCGGTTCGCAATTGGCGCGCACGCAGGCCGATCTGGTGTTGCTCTCCGAGAACCTGGATCATCTCTGGCGAGGCGTGGTTCTGGCGCGCGTGCTTTGCGCGTGATTCGGCAGAATCTGTCATGGTCCTTTGCCTACAACCTGCTTGCCCTGCCGCTGGCGATGAGCGGTTTCATCACGCCGTGGATGGCCGGCATCGGCATGTCCGGGAGTTCATTGCTGGTAGTCGCGAATTCGCTGCGGCTGCAGAAAGGCTGCAAGGGCTGATCGATGACGGAAACGCTGTACCTGCTGATTCCGATTTCCGTGGTGCTGGTCTTCCTGATCGCCATCGCCTTTTGGTGGTCGCTGCGTAACGGTCAGTTCGACGACCTCGAAGGGCCAGCCTATCGCATTCTGATGGATGACGACAGCGTGTCAGCGCAGTCATCGCAAGCATCGGAGAAGCTTGCCGATGGGGACTCAGGCGCGCCCCCTCGGGAAAGTTCAAGGCCAGCTTCGGCAGTCGATCTGCGTGACTCTTGATGCAAGTCAACAGGATTCTCCCGCGGCTTGGGATAATTCGCCGGTCGATGGTGGGAGTGCCGATGCCATTCGCCTTGAGGGGGTGTAGGGATGATTCTCTGTTGGGGTTCGGGTGCGTTGAAACGCACCCTTTTTTTGTGCGGCAGAATTCTACTGGTGAAGGCTGTGGCGCTTGATCTGTGTCAAATTGGTGCCCAAAAGGTTAGAATAGCATCTACATAGCAATGCTCGAGATAAGGGCATTCAGGGCGGTGAAAACCGGTTTCTAGTTAAAAAACGAGGTGAGTCCATGTCGGAAACTCAGTCAACATACAACTACAAGGTGGTGCGGCAGTTTGCCGTGATGACCGTCATCTGGGGGATTGTCGGAATGCTGGTGGGGGTGATCATTGCCGCCCAACTGGTCTGGCCCGAACTCAACTTTGGGCCCTATCTGCATTTCGGTCGCCTGCGTCCATTGCATACCAATGCGGTCATTTTCGCCTTTGGTGGCAGCGCCTTGTTCGCTACCTCCTACTACGTTGTCCAACGCACCTGCCATACGAGGATCTTCTCGGATGGTCTGGCAGCCTTCACCTTCTGGGGCTGGCAACTGGTCATCGTCCTGGCCGCGATCACCCTGCCCTTGGGTTTCACCTCGGGCAAGGAATACGCCGAACTGGAGTGGCCGATCGACATCCTGATCGCTGCTGGTCTGGGTCGCCTACGCGATCGTGTTCTTCGGCACCATCGTCAAGCGCAAGGTGACCCATATCTATGTGGCCAACTGGTTCTACGGTGGCTTCATTCTTGCCGTTGCGCTGCTGCACATCGTCAACAGCGCCGCCATCCCGGTCTCGCTGACCAAGTCCTATTCGGCCTACGCCGGCGTGCAGGATGCGATGGTGCAGTGGTGGTACGGCCACAACGCGGTCGGCTTCTTCCTTACGGCAGGCTTCCTGGGCATGATGTACTACTTCGTTCCCAAGCAGGCCGGTCGTCCGGTCTATTCGTATCGCCTGTCGGTGGTGCACTTCTGGGCGCTGATCTTTACCTACATGTGGGCCGGTCCGCACCACCTGCATTACACGGCGCTGCCGGACTGGACCCAGTCGGTGGGCATGCTGTTCTCGCTGATTCTGCTGGCGCCTTCGTGGGGAGGCATGATCAACGGCGTGATGACCCTCTCGGGCGCCTGGCACAAACTGCGTGACGATCCGATCCTCAAGTTCCTGATCACCTCGCTGTCGTTCTACGGCATGTCGACCTTTGAAGGTCCGATGATGGCCATCAAGACGGTCAATGCGCTGTCGCACTACACCGACTGGACGATTGGTCACGTGCACTCGGGTGCGCTGGGCTGGGTGGCGATGATCTCGATCGGTTCGATCTACTATTTGTTGCCGCGTCTGTATCGGCAAGTCCGAAATGTTCAGCGTCAAGCTGATCACCGTGCACTTCTGGGTGGCGACGATCGGCGTCGTTCTCTATATCGCCTCGATGTGGATTGCCGGTGTGATGCAGGGTCTGATGTGGCGGGCGGTCAATATCGACGGTACGCTGACCTACAGCTTTGTTGAATCGGTCAAGGCCTCGTATCCGTTCTGGGCGATCCGTTTCCTCGGTGGGATTCTCTTCCTGTTCGGCATGCTGATCATGGCCTACAACATGGTCAAGACGATCGCCGGCGGCCGCTCGTCGATGATGCACGCGTCGTTCTGGTGCCTGCCGCCCACCACGCCTGACAGGAGAGAATCAAATGAAACTTACGCATGATGCAATTGAACGCAATGTCACGTTGATGGTAGTGCTGACCCTGCTGGTGGTCAGCATCGGTGGCCTGGTCGAAATCGTGCCGCTTTACTTCCAGAAGTCCACCACCGAGCCGGTGACCGGACTCAAGCCCTACGATCCGGTACGTCTGACGGGTCGTGATGTCTATATTCGAGAAGGCTGTTTCCTTTGTCACTCGCAGATGATTCGACCGTTCCGTGCGGAAACCGAGCGTTATGGGCATTATTCGGTGGCCGGTGAGTTCGTGTACGATCATCCGTTCCAGTGGGGTTCGAAGCGTACCGGTCCGGACCTGCATCGGGTCGGTGGTCGCTATTCGGACGAATGGCAGCGTGCGCACCTGATCAATCCGCGTGACCTGGTTCCCGAGTCCAACATGCCTGCTTTCGCTTTTCTCGAGAAGGCGCCTGCTGATGCGAACAGCATCGAAGCCAAGATGCACGCCCTGCGCAAGGTTGGTGTTCCCTATACCGATGACGAGATCGCCGGAGCCAGAAAGCAGCTTGAAGGCAAGAGCGAACTGGACGCACTCATCGCCTATCTGCAGGGGATGGGCCTCGAAATGAAGAACGTCAAGTAAGCGCATGGACATCAACGATCTGCGAGCCATCGTGACCGTCGTTTCCCTGCTGACCTTCCTCGGGATAGTCTGGTGGGCCTACGGCGTGAAGGGCAACAAGAAGCGCTTTGAAGAAGCGGCAATGCTGCCGTTCACCGATGAAGAGGCGGATCTGGCCGAATTGGGCCTGGATCGCAACGGACAAAGGAAAGCATCATGAACGATTTTGTGAATCAGTTTTGGAACTGGTACGTCATTCTTCTCGTGCTGGTCAGCATCATTGCCTGCGGCGTGCTGCTGTGGATGCAAAGTGTGCCGCCCCGGCGGCAAGCTCGATACCACCGGCCATGTCTGGGACGAGACCCTTGAGGAATACAACAACCCGCTGCCGAAGTGGTGGATGTGGCTGTTCTACATTACGGTGATTTTTTCGCTGGTCTACTGCGCGCTCTATCCGACGCTGGGCAGCTACCAGGGCATGCTTGGCTGGTCGTCGAGTGGACAGCTGGCGAAGGAAGTGGCCAAGGCCGACGAGCAGACCAGACCGCTCTACGACAAGTACATGAAAATGGACTTGCGGGCGCTGGCGGCCGACAAGGAAGGCAACGAGACCGGCAAGCGCTTGTATCTGACCTACTGCATGCAGTGCCATGGCGCTGACGCACGTGGCTCGAAGGGCTTCCCGAATCTTGCCGACAATGATTGGCAGTGGGGTGGTGAGCCGGCGGTGATCGTCGAGACGATCAGCGCCGGTCGGATGGGGATGATGCCGCCGCACGCCCAGCTCGGAGCCGAAACGATCAAGGATCTTGCCAATTATGTGCGTTCTCTGTCCGGTTTGCCGGCTGATTCGCTACGCGTCGCCAAGGGACAGGAGGCTTTCAACAGCGTTGGCTGTTCGGGCTGTCACGGTCCGGACGCAAGGGCATGCATGCCATGGGGGCTCCGAACCTGACCGACAAGATCTGGCTCTATGGCAGTTCCGAAGCGACGATCATCGAGACCATCACCAAGGGCCGCACCAACCAGATGCCGGCCTGGAAGGAGTTCCTCGGCGAAGAAAAGGTGCACGTTCTTGCCGCCTACGTGTTGAGCCTGAGTGCGGGCAGCAAGTAGTCAAGCGGGATCGACGGAGCGGCTTTTGGCCGCTCCGTTTTTGTTTACCACCGGCGTGCCAGGGTGGCCGATTGACGCACGCGTGCCCATCGGTGTTCTCGCCTCGCCAGTCCAGATTGATGCTCTGGCTGATTCATATCAACGCCACGCTCGCGCCAACAAGGTAATATTAGAGTTTGGTGTAATTCTGAAATGGATCGGAGCTGAGATCATGGACCAGGCGGCCGGCAGCAAGGCCAAGGCAATTCCCATCAACGTCGATGGTTTGTACGAGAAACACAAGCACCGTTTACGCCCGCAGCGTCACGGGGATCTTCAACAGCTGGCGTTGGGCGATGGTCTTCGTCACCCAGGCCTTGTTCTATGGTCTGTGCTGGCTCGAATGGGGTGGCCGGCAGGCGGTGCTCTTCCACATCACCGAACGCAAGTTCTACATCTTTGGCATGGTCTTCTGGCCGCAGGATGTGATCTACCTGGCCGTACTGCTGGTGATTTCCGCTTACGGGCTGTTCCTGGTGACTGCCGTGGGCGGTCGTCTATTCTGCGGTTATGCCTGTCCGCAGACGGTCTATACCGAAATTCTGATGTGGATCGAGCGCAAGATCGAGGGCGAACGCCCGGCGCGAATGAAGCTCGACGCGCAGCCGATGAATCTGCGCGCAAGTTTCGCCTCAAGTTCATCAAACATTCGCTGTGGCTGCTGTTGCCCTGTGGACAGGAGTCACCTTCGTCGGCTATTTCACGCCGATCAAGGAACTGCTCGGCGAAATCGCCTCTTTCGAACTGGGGCCCTGGGAGGCTTTCTGGATATTTTTCTACACCGGCCTTCCTCTACCTGATGGCGGGTTTCCTGCGCGAGCAGGTCTGCAAGTACATGTGTCCGTATGCGCGCTTCCAGGGCGTGATGTTCGACCCGGATACCCTGATCATCAGCTATGACCCCGAGCGAGGCGAGCCGCGGGGGGGGCGCAAAAGGCGCCGCAGCGACAGCGAAGCCGCTCGGCGACTGCGTGGACTGCAGCATCTGTGTTCAGGTCTGCCCGACCGGCATCGACATCCGCAACGGCCTGCAGCTCGAATGCATTGCCTGTGCGGCCTGTATCGATGCCTGCGACCAGGTGATGGACAAGGTGGGTTCGCCGCGTGGCCTGATCCGCTACTCGACCGAGAATGCCTTGGCGAAGCACTATACGGCAAGCGAGATGTTTGGCCACCTGCTGCGGCCAGAACACTGCTGTACACCAGCATCCTGCTGGCGATCATTCTGGCGGCAGCATGGAGTCTTGCCCACCGCGTGCCCCTGAAGGTTGATGTCCTGCGTGACCGCTCGACGCTTGTCGCGCGAGGCCGACGACGGGCGCATCGAGAACGTGTTCAGGCTGCACATCTCGAATACCGACGAAGCTCCGCATCGCTATTCGATCAGCGTCAGCGGTATTGACGGTATCGATATTGTCGGCGAACGCAGGTGGAACTGCCGTCGGCTTCATCGACGACGGTTGCGCTGTCGGCGCGGGTCGAGCCGGGGGCGGGCAAGAAGGGTTCGAACCAGATCTTCTTCGACAGTCCGGGCCGACAATCACGAAAAGATCGCGGTGCGCGAGAAAGACGAGCTTCTTCCTGCCATGAACGCAAAATGCGAGGCCATGAACCCCAGCAGCGTGGTATCGTGAGCCGTGGCCGTGGCTGCTGATGCTGGGCCCGGCGAGCGTCATCGTCGCGGGTTTTGTCACCGCCTATCTGGCAGTCGTCAGCAGTGATGGTCTGGTCGAAGACGACTACTACAAGCAGGGCCTGACGGTCAATCAGCGTACGGCGCGCGATCAGCGGGCTGCCGAGCTGGGAATCGAGGCCGAGTTGCTCATGGGCGCGACGGTGATCGGATTCGTGCCCTGCTGCGCGGCAAGGAGGGGGTTCTCCTGCCGGAAACACTGAACCTGCGCATTACCCACCCGACGCGCCAGGGTTTCGATCAGCAGGTGCTCCTGCGTTCCGAGGGGGGTACTGTCTATGCCGGAGCAGTGAAGCCGTTTTCTGGCCGTTGGCACATTACGCTCGAAGACGAAGGGCAGGCGTGGCGGCTGGTGGGCGATTGGGTGACCGGGAAACAGTCGGTGCTGCGTCTGCCGGCGTCTGCCATCGCAACAGCTGCGTCGAAGGGGAATTCTGACTAACGGTCATGACTTCTTCAGGCACCCCCGATCATGAAAGTCATGACCGTTTCCCTCTCCCCCGACCCCTCCCCCACAAGTGTGGAGGGGAGATTCGTGAGTCGCTGACGCGACTTTCACATTAACGGTCATGGCTGTTGCAGGCATCCCCGATCATGAAAGCCATGACCGTTTCCCTCTCCCCCAACCCCTCCCCCGCGAGTGGGGAGGGGTGGTTCATGAGTCGCTGACGCGACTTTCATATTGAAGTGGGGGGGCCAGAGCATGTCGATGCTCGCGTCCGCCCACTCTCGCCTATGGCTTGCCCTGGCGGTGTCAACGCTAGTGCACGCGGGCTTGCTGACCATGATGGTCCAGGTATTGCCGCTACGCCTTGTGGTGTCTACGAAGCCACTGCTGGCGGTGATCAAGGTTCCGAATCGGGTGCTGCCGGCCGGTGCTGCCGTACCGGTGCCTGCAAGCACGCATGCGCCGGCGCGCCTGAAAACTGCGCCAATGCCGATTTCCGGGCGGCGTGTCCGTTCGGAGTTGGCTGTCCGCGATGTCGGGACGGCAGCGCTGGCGTCCCCGGCGAATGCCAATACTGAGCGCTTGTCGCCGTCAGAGTCGGAGGTGGCACCAGTACCCGTACCCGTGCCCAGCGGTGCGTCGACCGTGCTGCGTGAAGGGGCCAGCGCCGACGATTTGCGCCAGTATCGTGTCGCTCTGGCGATCGCCGCACGTCGCTTCAAGCGATATCCGCTGGTAGCGCGGGAGCGTGGCTGGGAAGGGCGCGTCGAGGTCGCGGTGAACGTCAGTGCCTGGCAGCCGAGCCCCCAACTTTCTCTGATTCGATCCAGTGGACGTGCTCTACTGGATGAGCAGGCACTGTCGATGATTGAACAGGCCGCAGCGGCAACGACTTTGCCGGACAGTCTGAGAGGCAGGGATTTCCGTGTTTTGTTGCCGATTGAATTCACCCTGTCGGATGAGCATTAACCCTGCCGAGGCTGCAGTGCTTCTTCGTGGAACACAAAGCGACCAGTCCTGCGATCGGAGAAATAGGCTTTCAGGCATAGTGTGACGCTCTGGAAGGCGAGATCCGGCCAGGGTACGGCATCTTCCGAGAACAGCGCTGTTTCGAGGGTTTCCAGGCCGGCGGAGAAGCGGGTATCGAGCAGTCGGGCACGGTAGAACAGGTGCACCTGGTTGATATGCGGCACATTGACCAGCGAAAAGAGTTGCCTGATGTCGACCCGAGCACAGGCTTCCTCGAGCGTTTCACGGATTGCCGCCTGGGTCGTTGTCTCACCGTTTTCCATGAACCCGGCAGGCAGGGTCCATAAGCCATGGCGAGGAGCAATCGAGCGCCTGCAGAGCAGGATTTGATCCTGCCATTCGGCAATGCAGCCGACGACAAGCTTGGGGTTGAGGTAATGAATCGTCCCGCAGTGCTGGCAAACGTGACGCGGCAGGTTATCGCCCTCAGGAATCAGCAGGCTGACCGTTTGGCCGCACTCGCTGCAGAATTTCATTGGAATCCCCTCGGCCGTTGTTTGATCATTCGGCAAGTTTATATGATTCGTGTCGAGAAGGAAGTCTCCGCCGGCGGCACCGCCCGAGAGTGGGCGGCGACACTTGCGTGGAATTGTTGCGCGCGGGACGCAAGTTGTACTGCGGAGGCGGTGAGCTGGAAATTGGCTACCGTCTGTGGTTCGCAATCTGGCTAGAATGCGGGACAATGATGAGCTTGGAGCAGCGACGTTTGCGGAACGCGCAATGACAAGGGGTGGCGGATGTTTCTGATTGTTGGGTATGTGATCATTCTGGCGGCAGCACTGGGAACCTATTCGGTTCACGGCAGCCTGGCTGCCCTGTGGGTACCGCTTGAATATGTAGCGATCGTTGGTTTGACGATCGGTGGCTTTGTCGCATCCAACGACATCAAGACCATCAAGACGACGGTGGGCGCCTTGCCGGGGATCTTCAAGGGTTCGAAGTTTACCAAGGTGCTCTACGTCGACCTGCTGGCAATGCTCTTCGAGGTGCTTGCCAAGGTGCGCAAGGAAGGCCTGATGTCGATCGAAAGCGATGTCGAAAACCCGCAGAACAGTCCGATATTCGGCAAGTATCCCGCGCTTGCCAGTGACCATCACGTGATGGAATTCATCACCGATTACTTGCGGATGATGGTGGGCGGCAACCTCAATGCCATCGAGATCGAAAATCTGATGGATATCGAAATCGAGACACACCATCACGAGGCCGAGACACCGGGGCATGTGGTATCCAAAGTTGCTGACGCCGTGCCGGCTTTTGGTATCGTCGTGGCGGTGATGGGCGTGGTCAACGTCATGGGTTCGGTGGGTGAGCCACCGGCAGTGCTCGGCAAGATGATCGGCGGAGCGCTGGTTGGCACCTTCCTCGGCATTCTCATTGCCTATGGCTTCGTTTCGCCAGTGGCCAACCTGCTTGAGCAAAAGGCACAGGACGGTGCGAAGATTTATCAGGTGATCAAGGTCGTCCTGCTGGCTTCGATGTCCGGTTATGCGCCGCAAGTGGCCGTCGAGTTCGGGCGCAAGACGCTGGTTGCCGGGGTTCGCCCGACTTTCAGCGAACTCGAGGAAGAGCTCAAGAACCGCAAGGGCAAGTAAACCATGCCGTTGCAGCGGATCGGAGGAGCTGAATGAGCGACGATGTACGACCGATAGTCATCAAGCGTATCAAGAAGTTCGCGGCGGGTCACCACGGCGGTGCGTGGAAAATCGCCTATGCCGATTTCGTGACAGCGATGATGGCCTTTTTCCTGTTGATGTGGCTGCTGGGGTCGACTGCCAGCGGTGATCTGAAAGGGATTGCCGATTATTTTCAGAACCCGCTGAAGATCGCTTCGACAGGCGGTTCGGGGACGGGTGACAGTTCGAGTGTGCTGAAGGGTGGTGGCAAGGATTTGTCGCGCACCGCCGGGCAGGTCAAGGGTGGCGACACGGAAGCCAAGAGCAAGGCCATAAACCTCAAGGAGACCAATGCCGAACTGGCGCGCAAGGAGTTTGAAGAGCGCGAGAAGGCAATGCTCGGTGATCTCAAGCAGAACATCGAGAAACTGATCGAGAGCAATCCGGCCCTCCAACAGTTCAAGAGTCAGCTCCTGATCGACATTACCAGTGAAGGTTTGCGAATTCAGATCGTCGATGAGCAGAATCGCCCGATGTTCGATACCAGTAGTGCCGAGCTGAAACCCTATACGCGGGTGATTCTGCGCGAGATCGGCAAGGCGCTGAATGCCGTACCGAACAAGCTGAGTCTGTCAGGGCACACCGATGCAGCGCAGTTCGGCGGTGGCGACAAGGGTTTCTCGAACTGGGAGCTTTCGGCCAATCGTGCGAACGCTTCCCGGCGCGAGATGATTGTCGGCGGCATGGATGAACACAAGGTGCTGCGCGTGGTTGGACTCGCGTCCACGGTGTTGTTCGACAAGAACGATCCGCTCAGTTCGATCAATCGCCGGATCAGCATCGTCGTTCTGAACAAAAGATCGGAAGAGTCGCTGTTGCAGGAAGACAGCAAGGGTGATGAGGTCGAAGTTGGCGCGCAGGGAATGGACACCAGGCAGATTGCGCCACGGAGCACGCCGGGCAGCAAGCCCGGTTGAGAATCAGCCGATTTGCGGGATGGTGTCCAGGAAAGCACGCCGCCGCATCAATTTGTCGTACAGGCGAGCGAGATTGGGGTGCTTTTCCTGCCAGTCGATTTCGGGAAAGCGAAATACCAGGTAGCCGAGCGCGCAGCCGATAGCCACGTCGGCGAGCGAGAAATGGGTTCCCATGCACCAGGTGTTGTCGGCAAGTTCGCCCGACATGAATGCCAGGCTGCGGACGATCTTGTCTTCCTGGCGTGCAATCCAGTCGCCGCTCTGCTGCTCGCCAGGCCGCTTCTTCTCAAGAAAAACCAGTGCGGCCGCATCGCACACACCGTCAGCCAGGGCCTCCCAGCGCTTGACTTCGGTACGTTCGCGATTTTGCCCAGGCATCAACTTGTTGTTCGGGGCAACATTGTCCAGGTACTCGACAATCACCCGTGAATCGAACAGGACCGTGTTGTCGTCGAGGACGAGTACCGGAATCTTGCCGAGCGGATTGACGTTGTTCACCTGGTTGTTCGGTGTCCACGGAGAGTCGAGTTCGAAGTCGTAGTCGATCTTCTTCTCGGCCAGCACGACGCGCGCTTTGCGGACGTAAGGACTGGTCAGTGATCCGATAAGCTTCATTGGCTTCCTGATGATAAGTGTTTGCACAGAATTATAGCATCGTGCTTGGGGTGCGAACGAAAGTGTTGGGCGAGTCCCGCTCTGATAATTGTCAGCGACGTGAGCAAACGTAAGGAAATTAGCGGAGAGTTGCGATAGAGTAGGGAACCCATCCACGGAGAGAAGCCATGCCTAAGATTTCCCACATCGAACCTTGCGATTCCAGAGACTTGGTGGCCCGTTTGGAGGCTAATCCAAAGATACTGGCGAAAGTGCTAGAGATGCTGGAGTTGGTGGAGAACGCCGAAGGGGATCTGCGTCGGGCCGATGAAGCCGAGCGCCGCGTGATAGAAATTCTCCGCGGGACGGGCCAGGAGATTCTGACGGGATGGGCCGAGCAGGTTGCTGAGGCGGTGACAGCCGAGGTGCGGGCCGCTGAGCCGGTCGTGGTACACGCGAAAAAAAAGTTCTCTGGTATACGACATACGGCTCGGTCATGGTGGAGGAGGAATGCTTTCTCCACAAAGAAACAAACCGGCTGCTTCGTCCTTTTTCAGAAGCTGCCGGTGTCCGTTGCCGGAGCCATTCTCTGCCACTGGAGCGCGCCGTGACGGACTTGGGCGCCGACCTTCCCTTTGGACAGGTTGCGGCAAAAATCAAGGAGCACTACGGTGTTGACTTGGCGGTCAGTGCGCCCCGGACGCTCACCGAACGGGTGGCCTGTGAATTAACGGAGGCAGATTGCCTGCCGGTGGCGGGCCCATCGAACACCGCGAAGAGGCTGATTGTGGAGACGGACGGCGGAATGGTGCCCCTTGTCGAGACCGTGGAGGGCGCTGCGGACGCCCGCAAGGGGAAGCGCACGCACTGGCGAGAAGCGAAGGTCTGTATCGCACAGCGGCAGGGCGAGGCCGTTCCCAAGGCCGGCGTGACGATGGAGGGTCCCCGGGAAGCGGGGGCCATCCTGAAGCGGCTGGTCGATGCGCTGGGATTTGGCCCCAAGACCCAGGTTCACTGTGTTGGCGACGGGGCGGCTTGGATAAGCAGCCAAATCGAGGAACTGTTCGGTACTCAGGGGACCTTCCTGGTCGACTTGTTCCACGTCTGCGAATATCTGACCCCAGCCAGCAAGGTCTGCGCGCCGGATTCTGCCCAGGATTGGGTGGCCTCCCAGAAGGCGCGATTCCTGCTGGGACAGGCCCGCGAGGTGGTTGCAGAGATGAAACTGCACCTCGAACCTGCATCGGTCGATGACCCGCAGGCTCCGGTGCGCGTCGCCTGGCGCTATTTCTCCAACCGACTCGACCAGTTGGACTACCCCCGCGCACTTGCGCTGAATCTGCCCGTCGGCTCTGGCGAGGTCGAGAGTTCTCATCGCTACCTCGTGCAGGCCCGCCTCAAGCGCCCAGGGGCTTGGTGGCGTGCGGACATGGCTCAAGCCATGATCAACCTGCGTGTCATGCGACATAACCAGCTGTGGGAAACCTATTGGGAAAAGCGCTGGGCGGAGCCTCTACGCAGAGCGGCTTAAAACCGAGACTCCCCGTCCAACACTTTCGTTCGCACCCTCGTGCTTGTATCCCGTTTACTGGCATATCTCACAGACAGGTAGAATAGCGGGCTACCCGGCGCACGCCTTGAGGATAAACTGCATGTCCCTATTTTCCCTGACTTCCCTTTCCCCGCTGGACGGTCGCTACGCTGGCAGGCTCGATGCGCTGCGCCCGCAGTTTTCCGAATACGGGCTGATCCGGCGCCGCTTGCAGGTCGAACTGGAATGGCTCAAGGCGCTTGCCGCCGAGCCGCATTTTGCCGAGATTCCTGCTTTCTCGCAGAGAACGCTCGCTGAGCTGGCTGCATTGCTGGCCGATTTCGGTCCGCAGCAGGCTGCCGAGGTGAAAGAGATCGAGGCAGTAACCAATCATGACGTGAAGGCGCTGGAGTACTGGATCCGGAAACGTCTGGCGAACAACACCGAAGTCATGCGCGTCGCCGAGTTCATTCACTTCGCGTGTACCTCCGAGGATATCAACAATCTTGCGCACGCCCTGATGCTGCAAGCGGCGCGTGACGAAACGATGCTGCCGACGCTTGACCGGGCGATCGCCCGGCTCAGGGAACTCGCACACGAGTTGGCCGATTTGCCGATGATGTCGCGTACGCATGGCCAGCCGGCAACGCCGACGACGCTCGGCAAGGAAATGGCAAATGCTGCCTATCGCCTTGGTCGTTCCCGGTCGGCCATCGCCGGGGTGCAGTTGCTCGGCAAGATCAATGGCGCGGTCGGCAACTATAACGCCCATCTTGCGGCTTACCCGGACTTTGACTGGGAGAACTTTGCCAGAACCTTCGTCGAATCGCTGGGCCTGGAATTCAATCCCTACACGATTCAGATCGAGCCACACGACACGCTGGCGGAGTTGTTCGATGCTTTTGCGCGCGCCAACCTGATCCTCATCGACCTGAACCGGGATGTCTGGGGCTACATCTCGCTGGGCTTCTTCAAGCAGAAGCTCAAGGCCGGCGAGATCGGTTCTTCGACGATGCCGCACAAGGTCAATCCGATCGACTTCGAGAATTCCGAAGGCAACCTCGGTCTGGCCAATGCCGTCTTGCGCCACCTTGCCGAGAAATTGCCGGTCTCGCGCTGGCAGCGCGATCTGACCGATTCGACGGTGCTGCGCAATATGGGCGTTGCTCTAGGCCATACGCTGCTCGCCTACGACTCGCTGTTGCGTGGCTTGAACAAGCTCGAGGCCGATCCGGCTTGCCTGCATGCCGACCTCGATGCCAACTGGGAACTGCTGGCCGAACCGGTGCAGACGGTGATGCGTCGTCATGGCGTTGTCAATCCCTACGAGAAGCTCAAGGAACTGACTCGTGGCAAGCGGGTTTCGCGCGAGGACATGCAGCGCTTTGTCGAGTCACTCGCGATTCCGGAAGCGGCGAAGGCCGCTCTGCTCGAACTGACGCCATGGGGCTACACGGGTATGGCCGCCAAACTGGCGCGGAGGATCTGATGCGGCCCGAGGAAAGCCCCGTCAACGCGCCCGAGCAGCCGCCAGCAGAGGTTGGCGCGGCGATGATTCTCTGCCGCAGTTGCGAACAACTGCTGCCTGCCGGCTCGCCGTACTGCCCGCATTGCTGCGGCGAAGACGGTCGGCGTGGAGCGATCAAGCGTGGCGCTTTCATTGGCGGCGTTTTCGGCTTGCTGGCGGGTGGCCTGGCAGCCGCCGTCTGGTCTTCGATCGTCGGTCCCGAACAGGCTAGCGGCGAGCCGGTTCTGGCGATCACCCTGGCCTGCGCGGCGATCGGCATGCTGCTTGGCGCGATACACAATCGCAAAGCGTAAGCGACGCCGCCATTCGCCGACAATCTGAAAAAGCTAGCCTGGCTAGCCGCCACCCTTCTCGGCAACTGTTGGCGCGAACGGGATACGCAAGGGCTGGCAGGAGCGGAGCTTCCTTCCGGCTCAAAGCGTCGCCAAGTAATTGGCCATTCTGGTCCGTTGCCGTGCGTCTGGCAAGCGGCCACGACCGGCCGCGAGGTTGTCCTCCGCGAGCGAGAGTCCGCTGGCAGCGGCGGTGACGAGCAGAAGACGGCAGCGCGTTATGTAGGCGTAATGGGACATGCGAATCTCCATGGCTTCAGGCTTTCCACCGGTTCCGCCGCGCATGATTCCGTAAGCGGGCCGCTGAGAGGGTCTATGCAGAGGTCGTCGTTGCCGATCATTTGGCCGTCTTCCTGATCCCTCCTCGCGTCGGCCGGAAACCAGCCCGCTGCGGCTGGTCGCCAATCCGCCATTGTCGCGTTTGCGACATTCCGGCAGGAAGATAGAACCCCTTATTTTTCAGCCTGTTAATGGTTTCGACAAACATGGCATGCCGATTGCTGGATCTTTGCTGTCGCCAACTTCGACGGAACGTAAGGGAAGCTCGCCATGGATCTGCCTGTCATTGAATCCTCGCCGCCCGTAGCCGCTGGCTGCAGCGCCGGCAGTTGCGGCTCGACGGCCAGCCAGATGGATGGCCTGTCGGACGACATCCGCGCCAGGGTGCAGGATCATCCCTGCTATTCGGAAGAAGCGCATCACTATTTCGCGCGCATGCACGTCGCGGTGGCGCCGGCCTGCAACATCCAGTGTCACTACTGCAATCGCAAGTACGACTGCGCCAACGAGTCGCGCCCCGGCGTGGTTTCCGAACTGCTGATGCCCGACCAGGCGGTGCGCAAGACGCTGGCCGTGGCGGCGACGATTCCGCAGATGAGCGTGCTCGGCATCGCCGGCCCGGGCGATCCGCTGGCCAATCCGCAGCGGACCTTCGAGACTTTTCGCCAGTTGGCGCTGCAAGCGCCGGACATCAAGCTCTGCGTGTCCACCAACGGCCTGGTGTTGCCCGAGTACGTCGAGGAACTGGCGAGGTATGACATCGACCACGTCACGATCACCATCAACTGCGTGGACCCGGAGGTCGGCGCCCGCATCTATCCGTGGATATTCTGGAAGAACCGGCGCGTTTTCGGCCGCGAGGCCGCCGCGATCCTCATCAAGCAACAGCAGCAGGGACTCGAGATGCTCACCGCGCGGGGCATTCTGGCCAAGGTGAACTCGGTGCTGATCCCCGGCGTCAATGATCATCACCTGCCGGAAGTGTCGAAGATCGTCAAGGCGAAAGGCGCTTTCCTGCATAACGTCATGCCGCTGATTGCCGAGGCCGAGCATGGCACCTTCTATGGCGTGATGGGACAGCGTAGCCCGAAGCCGGCCGAACTCAAGGCGCTGCAGGATGCCTGCGAAGGCGACATGAACATGATGCGCCACTGCCGCCAGTGCCGCGCCGATGCGGTCGGACTGCTCGGTGAGGATCGCGGCGCCGAGTTCACGCTCGACAAGATCGAGGCCATGGACATCGATTACGAAGCAGCGATGGTCGTGCGCGCCGAGTTGCGCGCGCAGATCGCGGCGGATCTGGCCGAAAAGCGTGCCCAGGCACACGCGCCGGCCGCGCCGCAAGTGACCCCGCAGGTGATTCACTTCCAGCCCCACGCCGCGAAACCCGCTCCAGCCGCAGGTCGGCCCGTACTGATGGCGGTCGCGGCAAAAAACGGACTGGTCGCCGTGCACTTCGGTCACGCGAAGGAGTTCCTGGTCTATGAAGCGTCGGCAAGCGGGGCTCGCCTGGTCGGGCATCGCAAGGCCGAGTCCTACTGTGCAGGTGATGAGAACTGCGGCGATGCCGATTTGGTGCTCGCGAGAACCATCCAGGCGCTCGAGGACTGCGAAGTCGTGCTCTGCTCGCGCATCGGTTATGAACCCTGGGGTGAACTGGAAGCAGCCGGAATTCAGCCGAACGGCGAGCACGCCATGCAGCCGATCGAGGAGGCGGTGATCGCCGTGTGGCACGAGATGCTCGTGGCCGGCAGGCTGACCGCCGGGTCGACTGCCGCGAAGCGCGCCTGAGGAGGAGATCATGGCTCTCGAAATCATCGAAAGCTGCGTCAATTGCTGGGCCTGCGAGCCGCTGTGTCCAAACCAGGCCATCCATGCGGCCACCCCTCACTTTCTGATCGACGCCGACAAATGCAGCGAGTGCGTCGGCGACTTTGCCGAAGCGCAGTGCGCCAGCATTTGCCCGATCGAGGGAGCGATCATCGATGAACTGGGCGAAGCGCTGAACCCGCCCGGATCGCTGACCGGCATTCCGCCCGAACGCTGGGCCGCGGCGCAGGCCGAGATCGCGGCGCGCTGAGCCATGGCCGAGGTCATTTTCTATGTGCAATCGGCTGGCGGCGGTGCATATCCCTGCCGCTTCGCCGATGAAAGAGCGCATGCGAGCCTCTGCAAACCCTGAAAGCGCGCTGGCTGTTGCCCCCGGCGTGCACTGGATCGGCGCTTTCGACCCCGATCTGCGCAGCTTCGACATCATCCTGCGCACTGCCAACGGCACCAGCTACAATGCCTATGCCGTACGCGGCAGCGAGGGCGTCGCCGTCATCGATACGGTCAAGCTCGGTTTTTCGGAGACCTTCTTCCGTCGTCTCGAGTCGGTTGCCGAATACGACGAAATCACCACCATCGTCCTCAACCACCTCGAACCCGATCACTCCGGCGCCCTGCCGGAGTTGCTGCGGCGAGCGCCCGGCGCCAAGCTGCATGTCTCGCCGCAGGCGCGCCTGATGCTGAAGGGGCTTTTCGATCCGGGCGAATTTGCCGACCGCATCGTCTCGGTCGGCACCGGCGACAGTACCGGTCTCGGCGACCGGCGGCTGGAATTTTTCAACACGCCCTACCTGCACTGGCCGGACACGCAGTGCACCTGGCTGGCGGCGGAAGGCATCCTGTTTTCGGCCGACTTCCTCGGTTGCCACTACTGCGACACGCGTTTGTTCAATGACGCGGTCGGCGATTTCCGTTTCTCCTTCGAGTACTACTACGCGCACATCATGCGGCCTTTCCGCGCACATGTGCGCGATGCGCTCGACCTGATCGAACCGCTGCCGATCAAGGTCATCGCACCGGGACACGGCCCAATCCTGCGCAACGACCCGCGCGACTACGTGGCGCGCTATCGCGCGCTCTCGGCGCCCGGCCTGCACGGCGCGAGTACCAAGACCCTGCTGGTTTTCTACATCTCCGCCTACGGTGCGACGCGGCGCATGGCCGAGGCCGTTGCGGCCGGCGCCGAATCGGCATCGACCGCTGCCGGCGAAGTGCGCGTCTCACTCTACGACCTCGAGGGCGGCCACGCCCAGCCTTTCGTTGACCTGATCGAGGAAGCGGATGCGCTGGTCTTCGGCAGCCCGACGATCAACGGCGACGCCGTCAAGCCGGTCTGGGACCTGCTCTCTTCGCTGACCATGGTCGATGTCAAGGGCAAGCTCGGCGCCGCCTTTGGCTCCTATGGCTGGAGCGGCGAGGCGGTGCCGATGATCGAGGACCGTCTGCGCCGCCTCAAGCTGCGCGTGCCGGTGCTCGGCGTCAAGGCGCGCCTGACGCCGACCGCCGACGAATTCAGCGCCTGCCACGATCTCGGCCGCCAGGTCGCGCTACACCTGCTGGGTCGCGCCGTGCCACGTACCATCGATATGGCCAACCTCGTCTGATTTCACTTACCGGAGAAACCCCATGCCCAAAGCCAGCGTCACTTTTCAGGATATCGGCGTCACCGTTACCGTACCCGCGGGCACCCGCCTGATCGAGGTATCGGAAAAAGTCGGTGCCGGCATCACCTACGGTTGTCGCGAAGGCGAATGTTGCACCTGCCTGACGCGGATCGTTTCCGGTCATGAACACCTGGCCGCACCTTCCGTGCTCGAAGACCAGGTGCTCAAGGACAACCTCGCGCCACGCCGTCACCGTCTGGCGTGTCAGGCGCAGATCCTCGGCGGCAACATTGTCGTCCAGCCTGCCTGAGTTTTTTCACCAACCCTCCCATCTACAAGGAGTCCAGCATGCCCAATATCACCTTTTCCAGTCCGATGCACAAGGACAAGACCATTTACGCCGTCGCCGGCAGCCACACCCAGACGATTCTCAAGCTCGCCAAGGAGAACCATGTCCCGATCGACTTTTCCTGTGGCGATGGCGAGTGTGGCACCTGCCTGGTCAGGGTCAGCAGCGTCGACAAGAGCAGCCACAACAAATACGGGCACATGGGTGGTCCTCTGAACGTACGCGAGGTTGCGGTGCTCAAGGACATGGGCAAGATCAGGCAGGCACAGATCGAGCAGATGTACGTCGATGACCTGCCACCGACGGAATGGCGTCTCGCTTGCCAGTACATCGTGCGCGACGAGGACATTCTGGTCGAGTATCCGAGCCGGTGACTGCCGCGCCAGCGTCCGCGCGGCCCCCCGGGACGGTTCTGGCACACGCCGAGGCCGCCTACCTCGGTCTCGCGCTCGGCGATGCGCTCGGCGCCACGGTCGAGTTCATGACGCCGCGTGAAATCGTCCATCACTATGGCGTGCATCGGGAGATCGTCGGCGGCGGCTGGCTCAGGCTCAAACCCGGCCAGATCACCGACGATACCGGCATGTCACTGGCGCTTGGCGAGGCGATCCTGGCCAAAGGCGGCAACGTCGTCCCGCTCGCCTGCGCCGAGGCCTTCGACGCCTGGATGCGTAGCAAGCCGATCGACATCGGCAACACCGTGCGCCGCAACCTGATCCGCTTTCGCAACAGCGGTAATCCCGTGGCGGAGTATTCCGATCATGACGCAGGCAACGGCGCCGCGATGCGCGTGCTGCCGGTGGCGCTGGTCACCCTCGGCCGATCCGAGGCCCAGGTTCGCGCCGCCTGCCGCGCCCAGGCCCGCGTCACCCACCACAATGCGCTGTCCGACGCCGCCTGCGAATTCCTCGTGCTGACGGTGCAGGATTTCATCACGGGCGCATCGCTGGGTCAGGTTTTCCGCCAGCGCATCTCGCCGCTGGTGCAGCAGCATCCGGAATTCGCCTTCGACGAGCGGCCTCGGCGCGAAAACCCCAGCGGCTGGATCGTCGAGACGGTGCAGGCCGTGCTGCAGGCGCTGGTCGAGCTCGACGGCTTCGAGCATTGCCTGGTCGACGTAGTCAATCGCGGTGGCGATGCCGACACCACCGGCGCCATCGCCGGCATGCTGGCCGGCGCGCTCTACGGCCGCGAAGCCCTGCCGGCGCGCTGGCTGCAGGCACTCGACCCCGATATCCACGAGCGTTGCCGGGCACAGGCACGGGCGCTGGCCGTGCCGGATTAGATTCCCCGTTCATCCGGTGCCCGACAGCGTGCTGGCCAACAAGGCGATGACGGCAATGCGGGCAAGGACACGCAAACGGAACTAATCATCCTACCCACCGCCTTGCATTCCGGAACATCCGCAACCAAGGCGAATCCTCCCAGCCACGCGCTTCCCAGTCGGCCGGGTGCCAGGACATCTGGACGCTGCGGAAGACGCGCTCGGGGTGCGGCATCATGATCGAGAAACGGCCGTCGGCGGAAGTGAAGCCGGTGACACCGGCCGGCGAACCGTTCGGGTTGTACGGATAGACTTCGGTCGGCTGAGCAATGTTGTCGATGTAGCGCATCGCGACCAGCGCGCTCGCCTGCTGTGCCGCCGAGGCAAAGACGGCCAGCCCCTCGCCGTGTGAAACGACGATCGGCAGACGACTGCCGCCCATGCCGGCGAAGAAGATCGACGGCGACTCGGGCACCTCGACCAGCGTAAAGCGCGCTTCGAACTGCTCGACGCGGTTGCGTGCGAAACGCGGCCAGGCGTCGGCACCGGGGATGATGTCCTTGAGGGCGCTCAGCATCTGGCAACCATTGCAGACGCCGAGGGCAAAGGTGTCCGGGCGTGCGAAGAAGGCCGAGAAGCTGTCCCGTGCGCGGTCGTTGAAGAGGATCGTCTTCGCCCAGCCCTGACCGGCGCCGAGTACGTCACCATAGGAGAAACCGCCGCAGGCGACGACGCCCTTGAAGTCGGCCAGCGCGACGCGAGCGGCGAGAATGTCGCTCATATGTACGTCGATGGCGGCGAAGCCGGCGCGGTCGAATGCGGCGGCCATTTCGACCTGGCCATTGACGCCCTGTTCGCGCAGAATCGCGATTTGTGGTCGAACGCCGCTATGGATGAACGGCGCCGCGACATCGTCGGCGGGATCGAAGCTCAGCGTCACCGACAGGCCGGGGTCAGCGGTATCGAGAATCCGGTCGTATTCCTGTTGCGCACATTCCGGGTGGTCACGCAAGCGCTGCATGCGGAAACTGGTTTCCGACCAGGCGCGCTGCAGATCGACGCGTGCTTCGCTGAGCACCGCCCTGGCGTTGCGAATGATGCGGATCTGGTCCCAGGGGTTGGGGGCGCCGATGAATTGCGAGCAGGCTCCGAGGCCGGCGGCGCGCAGGACACCCATCACCTGGCTCCTTTCGCTGCGGCGAATCTGCACGACAGCGCCGAGTTCCTCGCAGAACAGGGCGCGCATCAGCTTCTCGAAGGAACGGCCACCGAGCAGGTTGGGCCGTTTTTCGTTGCCGTCGACGTCGTTGATCAGCGGGTCGTAGCACAGGCCGTCGGTGTCGATCGAAACGCCACAATGGGCAGCGAAGGCCATTTCGCAGACGGTGGCGAAGAGACCACCATCGGCGCGGTCGTGGTAGGCGAGCAGCAGATGGGCGGCAGCGAGTTGGCGGATCGCGGTGAAGAAAGCGGGCAGGCGGGTGGGGTCGTCGACGTCGGGGGGCTCGCTGCCGGTGGCGTGATACACCTGCGCCAGCGCCGAAGCACCAAGGCGATTGCGGCCGGCGCCGAGGTCGATCAGCAACAGGTCGGTTTCACCGGCGTCGAGCCGCAGTTGCGGGGTCAGCGTCCGGCGGGCATCGTGCACCGGCGCGAAGCCGGTGACGATCAGCGACAGGGGCGAGACCACCTGTTTCTGGCGGCCTTTGTCGGCACCGGCGCTTTCCTGCCAGGCAGTCCGCATCGATAGCGAATCCTTGCCGACCGGAATCGAGACGCCGATTTGCTGGCAGAGATCGGAGACCGCACGCACGCTATCGAACAGGCGGGCATCCTCGCCGGGGAAACCGGCGGCGGCCATCCAGTTGGCGGAGAGTTTGATCTCGCCGAGCGTCGCGATGTCGGCGGCGACGAGGTTGGTCAGCGCTTCGCCGACTGCCATGCGACCCGAAGCGGGCGCGTCGATGAGCGCCAGCGGCGCGCGTTCGCCGATGGCGAAGGCTTCGCCGCGGTAGCCGTGAAAAGCCATCAACGTCACCGCAACGTCGGCACAAGGCAGTTGCCAGGGGCCAACCATCTGGTCACGTGCCGTCAGGCCACCGACGCTGCGGTCGCCGATGCTGATCAGGAAGGTCTTGTCGGCGACTGCAGGCAGGCGCAGCACGCGATACGCGGCTTCCTTGAGATCCACCTCGGTGGCATCGAAAGGCACGCACAGTGGTGGCAGGTGCGTCGCCGTGCGCGTCATCCGCGGCGGTTTGCCGAGCAGCGCGTCCATGTCCATGTCCACCGGATGGTTGCCGAAATGACTGTCGGCGACGAGCAGGCGCTTTTCGTGGGTGGTCACGCCGACGACGGCGAAGGGACAGCGTTCGCGTTCGCAGAGCGCCGAGAACTCGGTGAGGCGGCTGGGCGCAATCGCCAGCACGTAGCGCTCCTGGGCTTCGTTGCACCAGATCTCGGCTGGCGACATGCCGGGTTCCTCGATGTGCACAGCGCGCAGCTCGAAGCGCGCGCCGCTGCCGGCGCCATGCGCGAGTTCGGGCAGGGCATTCGAGATGCCGCCGGCGCCGACGTCATGCACCGAGAGGATCGGATTGCCGTCGCCGGGTGTGGAGCCGTCACCGTCGGGCGAACCCATCTGCCAGCAGCGGTCGATGACTTCCTGTACGCGCCGCTGAATCTCGGGATTGCCGCGCTGCACCGAAGCGAAATCGAGGTCGGCGTCGTTGCTGCCGGTGGTCATCGAACTGGCGGCGCCGCCACCGAGGCCGATCAGCATGCCCGGTCCACCGATCTGGAGCAGCAGCGTGCCGGGCGGCAGCGTGCCGGCCTTGAACGACTGGCTGGCGGCGATGTTGCCGACGCCGCCGGCAAGCATGATCGGCTTGTGGTAACCACGCACGAGCGGTTCGTCGCCGCTGCCGGTGAGTTGCTCGTAGCTGCGGAAATAACCGGCCAGGTTCGGGCGGCCGAACTCGTTGTTGAAGGCGGCGGCGCCGATCGGCCCTTCGAGCATGATCGCCAGTGGCGAAGCGATGCGGGCCGGGCGACCGTAGTCGGCGCTGGCGCGCTCCCAGGGCTGCGGGAAATCCGGGATGTGGAGGTTGGAGACCGAGAAACCGCAGAGGCCGGCTTTCGGTTTCGAGCCGCGGCCGGTGGCGCCTTCATCGCGGATCTCGCCACCCGCGCCGGTCGCGGCACCGGGGAACGGGGAGATCGCGGTCGGATGATTGTGCGTCTCGACCTTGGCGAGAATGTGCGTCGGCTCTTCGTGATAGGCATAACGGGCGTTGGCGCCGGCGTGGAAGCGCAGGACGCTGGCGCCTGCGATGACCGATGAGTTGTCCGAATAGGCGACGATGGTGCCATCCGGATGCGCCTGATGTGTCTCGCGGATCATCCCGAACAGCGTTTCGCTGCGCGGCTGCCCGTCGATCACCCAGGAGGCGTTGAAAATCTTGTGCCGGCAGTGCTCGGAATTGGCCTGCGCGAACATCATCAGTTCGACGTCGGTCGGGTTGCGCTGTGCCTTGAGGAACAGCTCGACGAGGTAATCGATTTCGTCCTCCGACAGGGCCAGCCCCAGCCGCGCATTGGCTGCGACCAGCGCGGCACGACCGCCGGCCAGCAGATCGACGCGGGTCAGTGGTTGCGGCGCAAAGTGGCGGAACAGGTCGGCGCTGCGCGCAAAGTCGTCGACAACGGTCTCCAGCATGCGATCGTGGAGCAGGGCGGCGAGGGCTTCCTTCTCGGAGGCCGACAGCTTGCGTCGCCTGGCCTTGAGCCAGTAGGCAATGCCGCGTTCGATGCGCTCGATGGCGTGCAGTCCGCAATTGACGGCGATGTCGCTGGCTTTCGACGACCAGGGCGAGATCGTCCCGATGCGCGGTGTGACGAGCAGCAACTCGCCTGGCGTGTCTTTGGCTGCCGGGCGTTCTTCGAGCAGAGCCGCGAGTTGCCGGCGTTCAGCGTCGCTCAGCGGCTGCCGGGTGCTGACAAAGTGCCAATATTCGGCAGCCACGATGCGCAGACCTGGCGCGACAGTGGCCACGCGTTGCTGCAGGCCCTGCAGGCGGAAAGAAGAAAATGCGGGGGCACCGCGGAGAAACAGGAGATCGGCCATGGTGGGCGGCAGGGCAGGCGAGCTGCGCTCAAGGAAGGAACGGCGCGATTATAGCCGACCCGCAGGGCGCTCTGGCCCGAAGCGGTATCCTGCACCGTCGCCCGGCAAGCGCTCCCGAGACACTCGCAACGGTTGTGGACGATGATTGACTATTCCGGGTGCAGCGCTGCTGGGCTAGAATCGGGTCAAAACTTGCGCGCCGCCCCAGCCCTGAAGCACGCATGGAGTGCATTGCGATCGCGAGTTCTGCGCAGCTCAGGTGGCCGAGGTCTGCGCGACGCTGGTGTGGCTCCCTGAATGGTCGCGCAAGGATTGGGCGGCGACGCTTTAATACTCCGGAGTCCCGATGCCCTGGAAAAAATGGTCCGCAGAACGTCTTGGTATCGCCCTCGCGGTGCTGGCGGCACTGGGTTTCTCGTTCAAGGCGATCTTCGTCAAGCTCGCGTACGCGGCGGCGCCGGTCGATGCGGTGACGCTGCTGTCGCTGCGCATGGTGTTTGCGCTGCCAGCTTTTCTCTGGGTCGGCTTCGTCGCCAGTCGTTCGGCGCTGCCGTTGACGGGTCGGGATTGGGGGACGCTGGTGACGCTCGGGTTGCTCGGCTACTATGGCGCGAGCTTGCTCGATTTTCTGGGCCTGCAATACATCTCGGCGGGCCTCGAACGTCTGATCCTGTTCACCTACCCGACGCTGACCGTGCTGATCGGCGTGCTGTTCATGGGCAGGACGCTGTCGCGGCGTGAGGTCGGTTCGCTGCTGCTCTCGTATGCCGGCATCGGTCTCGCTTTTGCGCACGACCTGCAGGTGCTGGGCGAGAGGAACAGTGTGCTGATCGGCGCGGCCTTCGTTTTCGGCTCGTCGCTCTGTTACGCCTGCTATCTCGCCGGCAGCGGCCCGGCCATCCAGCGACTGGGCGCAGCGCGCTTCACGGCGCTGGCGATGCTGGCTTCGACACTGGCGACGCAAATCCATTTCCTCGCCACCAAACCCCTCTCGGCACTGCTGCAGCCGCTGCCGATCTATGGCTATGGTGTAGCGATGGCGTTGTTCTCGACGGTCTTGCCGGTGTTCATGCAGTCGGCGGCGATTCGCCGCATCGGCTCATCGCAGGCGGTGCTGATCGGCACCCTCGGTCCGATGCTGACGATTTTCTTCGGCTGGTGCTTGTTGTCCGAGCCGATCTCGGCTGCGCAGATCGCCGGCGCGGTGCTGGTACTCGCGGGCGTGTTGCTGGTGAGCTTGTAGTCTGGGCCGTGCAGCCCATCCGGATACGCCGACAAATTCAAGGCCTTGCCTGGGCAGGACCTCTGGTAACGGTGCGGGAGGTGCGCAGGGCTCGGGCTTTTGCCCGGACGGCGGCTATAGCCCGGATGCTTGGCGCGCCAGGCTTGCAGCCGTGCCACTGCCTCGGCCCCTCGGTGAGAACCTTGATTCTCCGGTTTGGCCAGCCACCGCGCTTGACTCGCTCGCCGCCTGGCAGACGACCTTTGAACAGTAGCGCTGATGCTTTGCATTGCAGGCATCAAACAATAGCCGAGCGCCTAAGAACACCATGCCAACCATCAGCCAGTTCTTCGGAATCGTCATCCAGATGTTTTGGCGCGAACACGCTCCACCGCATTTCCATGCGCTGTATGGAGAGCACGAAGCGCAGATCGATATTCGAACACTGGAGGTCATCGTCGGCCATTTACCCAAGCGTGCGTTTAACCTCACCATCGAGTGGGCCATCGAACATCGCGCAGAACTCATGGAGGATTGGAACTTATGCCAAGCCAAACAGCAGCCAAAGAAAATTCAGCCGCTGGAGTAATCCCGGCAGCACCTTGGCGAATTCAGGCAGTCTCTGTCCTTCCCGAGTACAGACTGGCTGTGATCTTTCGCGATGGCAGCAACGGCATCGTCGACTGCTCAACTATCCTTACCAGCACCAATCCGGGAGTTTATGCACCCCTGGCCTCCCCGGAGTTCTTCGCGCAGGTCAGACTGGAACTCGGTGCGCTGACCTGGCCGAATGGCGCAGATCTCGACCCCGGGTGGCTTCATGCCGAATTGGCGGACAAGAAAACGTGGTCTGTCCCATTTTGACTTTGCCCTTTTGACTTTGTGAAGGATTCGCTGCGCCGGGCTGGCGCCAGCCCTTGACCCGGCTTCAGGCTGGCAGTTCTCGTTCCGGACCAACGAATCCTTGTCGAAGGTCTCCCCTCGCCAGCAAGCGGCAGAGGGAATGGTCATGGCTGTCATGATCGGGGGTGCCTGCAACGGCCATGACCGTTAACGACGATTTTCGGCTAACATCGCCCTTGTACCCCACCCCCGACAGGCGCCAGACTTCCCGCCCGGCCACCAGAGCAAACCATGGACATCCTCCAGCGTGCGACGCAGCTCCTGCGACATTTCATGGGCGAGGATCACCGTGACGCCTGGCTGACACTCGCATTCCACGGCGAGCATCGCGGTATCTACGATGGCATTCCGCAGAACGGTGCGACGTCCGTCTTCACGGTTCGCTGCGTTCGCCACCTGCTCGAACGCGGCTGTGTCGGCAGCCGGCATGCGCTGTCGCTGCTGCTTGAAACTGTACGCGGTGCAGCGGGCAGCGAACTCCAGGAACACTTCCAGACCCTGATCGACGAACTCGACCGCCAGTGCACGATCCAGAGCCAGCGGGTTGCGCCGGCAACGGATGAGTTGCCCGAGCCGCTGCGCGTTTTTCGTGAAGCGCTCATGGTGCGTCACGAAACCCTGCAACTCACCGAGAAAACGCTGCAGGAAATCCTCCGCCATCCGCCGTGCACGCTCGAAGAATACCGTCTCGCGCGCATCGCCGAGTGGTCGCAGCCACGCCATGCACTCGACAAGCGCTTCACGCGCCTGACCCTGCTGCTCGATCAGGGGCCGGACACGCACGGTCCGCGCTGGCAGGCGCAGCAGAAGCGTTTCAACGACCTGCGCGCGGTACTGACCGAGCTCAGCGAGCCCGCGCTGGTACTGCTCGGACCGCCGGGCTGTGGCAAGAGCACCTTACTGCGCCGGCTCGAACTCGACCTCGCGGTCGATGCCTTGCACGCTGGCGAAGCCGAGCCAGGGTGCTTGAGCTTTTTCGTGCCGCTCAACCGCTATCGCCCGGCGCGCCCGGGCGAAGCACTGCCGACGCCGATGGAATGGCTGGCGCAGGAATGGGCGCGGCGCTACCCGAAGCTGCCGGCTTTCGACGAAGTGCTGCACGCGGGGCGCTTCATCCTCCTGCTCGACGCCGTCAATGAGCTTCCGCATAGCGATGAGGCCGACTACCGCGAGCGCATCCACTGCTGGCGCGACTTTGTCGCCGAGCTGCCGGCCGGCACACGCGTGCTGTTCTCGTGCCGCAGCCTCGATTACAGCGCCTCGCTATCGACTCCCAAGCTGTCGGTGCCGCACGTGCGCATCGAGCGGCTCAGCGACCACCAGGTCGAAAAATTCCTGACCCTCCACGATTCCAGGCACGGACCCGCACTTTGGCGGCAACTGCGCGGTACGCCGCAGCTCGACCTCTTCCGCTCGCTCTTTTTCCTCAAGCTGCTGCTCGCCCAGGCCGGCGAAGGCGGGCCGGCCTTGTCGGGCAGGGCGGCGCTGTTCAGCGGTTTCGTCCGGCAGGCGCTGCAGCGCGAGATCGCATCCGGCAATCCGCTCTTCCGTCCCGGCGCGCTGCTCGGCAGGCGCGACCACGAACGCATCATCCGCTGCCAATGGCGCAACGCCATCGACCTGCCAGTACGCGGGCCGCTGCTGCCGGCCTTGTGCCAGCTCGCCTTCGCGCTGCAGGCGCGGCGTGTGCCCGGTGAAGTGTCGCGGGTGCGCGTGCCGTACGACGACGCACTCGAATTGCTGCGCGCACAGCCCGGCGACGACCTGCTGCACGCCGGCGTCGCGCTGCAGGTTCTCGAAGTACAGTGGGACGATGTGCTCTACGTCCATCAACTGCTGCAAGAGTATTTTGCCGCGCGGGTGCTGGCCGGCAAACCGCAGCCCAAACTCGTGGCCAGCGCCTGGCGCACCGATGAGATTTCACCGACCCTGGCCGAGGTGCTGGCCAGCCTCGCCGATTCCGATCCGCTGCCCGAAGTGCCGACGACCGGCTGGGAGGAAACCTTCGTTCTGGCTGCCGCCATGACACCGGCGCCGGAGGCTTTCGTCACCGCCTTGATGGCGGTGAACCTGCCGCTCGCCGGTCGCTGTGCGGCACAGCCCGACGTCGTCGTCTCGGACACACTGCGGCGGCGGCTGCAGCAGGCGCTGGTCGTGCGCACTCGCGATCCCGCCGTCGACCTGCGTGCGCGCATCGCCGCCGCCCGTGCCCTCGGCGGACTCGGCGACCCGCGCTTCGCATGGCACTCCGGTCCACACGGCGAGTTCCTGTTGCCGCCGCTGGTAACTGTCGACGGCGGAAGCTACTCGATCGGCAGCGCTGAAGAGTTGACGGCGCACCAGGTGCAGCTCAGTCCTTTCGCGATTGGTCAGTTCCCGGTGAGCAACGCCGAATGGAGCGGTTTCATCGACGCTGGCGGCTATGAGGACGAGCGCTGGTGGCCGAGCAAAGCGGCGCAGCGCTGGCGGCGCGGCGAGGGGGCGACGGAAGCAGAGAAGCAGCAGCAGCGCGAATTCAGGCAGTGGCTGCGTGACAATCCGAAGCGTATCGAACAACTGCTCAGAGAGGAGCGGATCAGCTCGAAGCATGCGAAGGAATGGGAGACGATACGGCAGATGTCCGACAGCGAATTTGACGCCTTGCTCGATGACTGGTACCCCTCCGGTCGGCAAACACAGCCTGCGTACTGGAATGACCCGGCGTACAATGACCCCAGTCAGCCGGTGGTCGGTATCTGCTGCTACGAAGCCCTTGCTTACTGCGCGTGGCTGTCGGCGCAAACCGGGCAGAGCTGGCGACTGCCGAGCGAAGACGAATGGGAAGCCGCTGCGCGCGGGCCTGAGCACAGGCGCTATGCGTGGGGCGAAGTCTTTGACGCGACGCGCTGCAACACTTTCGAGAGCCATGTGCGCGGCACGACACCGATTGGTGTCTTTCCGGGAGGTGATACGCCGGACGGGCTGGTCGACATGTGCGGCAATGTCTGGGAATGGACCAGCAGTCCCTATTTGCCTTACTCTTATTCACCCAATGGACACCGCAAGGATCCCGAACAAGCCGAGGTCCGGCGCGTGCTGCGCGGCGGCTCCTGGTATTACGGTCGCGGCTTCGCGCGCTGTACCTACCGCCTCGGCTTCCTCCCTGGCTACCGCAGCGGCTACCTGGGTTTGCGCCTGGTGTGTCTCTCTCCCAGCGTGCAGACCTCCTGAAAACCCGACCGGCGAGGGTTTTCGCCCTTGATACGGATGTAAAATTTTATATGCCATGACAAAGTCGTTAACTGATGTTCCAAGTATCTTTTTTCGCAAGTTTTTTTCCTGGAGTCGCGTCTTTCGAAGAAAGCCTTCTCGCGAACCGGCTTCCTCAGTTTTCCCCGTCTGATCGCCTGCCTGCTCGGCGGATATCCGTCGAAAGTGCAGTCGGAACTCGACGCGTTCTTCGCCAATCGGGCGAACCGCGCCGACCTGCTGCGAGAAGTCTCCGCGCAGGCCTTTGCCCAAGCCCGGAAGCAGGTGTCGGCTATCCCCTTCGGGCTGCTCAACGAGCATTTCCTCGCCTTGGTCGATGCGCAATTCGGCTTTCCTCTCGGGCACGGGTTGCGGGTGCTGGCCGACGATGTCACAGTCCTGCACCTGACCCGGTTCGGCAAGCCATTCGTCCGCCCTGTGGTCGACGCCATGGGCTTCGCGCTCTATCTGCCCGGGATCGAGAGGACTCTGGCCACCAAGCGCTAGACTCCCGACATCGGCGAGCGCCAGAGGCTCTTCGAACTCCTCGACAAACTCCGCCCCAACGACCTTCTGGTGCTCGACCGCGGTTAGCAGGCCTACTGGCTCGTCGCCGCCTTGTGGCAGCGAGGACGCCATTTCTGCACAAGAACTTCGTCCAGATCAAGCCAAACCGGTCATACCCCAGAAATTTAAAGTAAAATCCACGTTTATCAAACGCTTACAAGAGAAGAATATGGCTATCTTCTGATAGGTTGAGAGCGTTGATTCGTGACCCACCGCGACATTCACATCACATGACGCATGTCGACGGCAGGCTATACGCGCTCCAGGTACTTCCAAAGTGCGTTGCGGAAGGTGTCGTTTCCATTGCTGTCCCCAAAGACGCGCGTGGAGATCTCGAGTCCCAGCTTACGGTAACTCTCCCACTGAGCTTCATCGTAGAACTGGTCGGTCGTCGACTCCTGGGGAAAGTCTGGGTGAGCGGAATGATACTGCACGAGATCGACCGGTACCCCTGAGACGAGCCGCGGCTTGAGAACAACAACGTGAGCATCCGGAGCGTTCCTGGCAACAGGATTGGCCCCCGCATGGAACACCTTCAACAGCAATGCGCATTTGGCGCTCTCAGGCCCACCTTTATCGCCAACAGGCTCAAAGTCCTCAGGTATACCGAATACAGGTCCGAGAATCTTGTCTTCCGCTATTTCGCGGTCGACCTCGACCTCAATACGAAAATCGATGCGCGCCAGGCGCACCAGATTGGCGATGTCGTCAAACTGATACCCGGGATCGCACCCGCAGTCGCAAACGACGATCAAGCGAACTTTCCGCTCGGGCCGTAGCAGCTCGTAGATGGCAGTGTTTTCGAAATGGCCGCCGTCGGAGAGATACAGTAGAGGCCGGCGGGTCCCATGAAAGGTCGCAAACAATTCATAGAACAGGTACGTCTGGGTCTTGAACAGGGTGCGGATGCCTTTACCAAATCCGGAGCCCATCCCTGTAACTTGTTTGCCAGCTCCGGAGCCCTTTCCTGAGCTGGTGATTCCAGACGCCCACCAGCGGCCCAGCCGGATATTCGTCAATCCCATGAGGAGCGACAAGCCGAGTGTAGTGCCTCGTCCCAGAGCGGTGGAGAAAGCTGCGCCAGAGACCCCTACCCACTCACCAAGCGTCAGTTCAGCATCCAGTTCGCCGCTGCTGATCTTGCCTGGACCTGGGACGAGCTTGCCATCGACAACGAAGCCCGATGGCAGGACGGCTAGCGGCTTTCCCTTGCGATCCCTCTGAACGAGTTGCTCACCCGGGTCGCTGGTCTGGTTCAGGCACACATTGATAATATGAATCGGCATCAACGAATTATCATAGTACCGATCCATGGTCATCTGGTCCCCGGGGGCCGGTTCGGCGACACTGCGAAGCTTGTCGCTGCCTTTCCCAAAACGGTCGCCATTGCTGGCACCCAGGTAGGCGCGGGTAAGGCGTGCGCTATAAAGCGTTTGCAGGGTCGACAGATTGAGAAATCCGGGAAACCGGCCGCCGACGAGGGAGAGGATCAGGGCAATGCCAAATGTCACGGCAAGTGCAATGACTGCGTCGACGTGGTCAGTCTGAATTGTCGATTCGAGAAGGTCGACTGGCGACTCGCCCCGCCAACGAATCCACAGCACCAAGAGCGACCAAAACATGGCCGTCAGGAACAGCAAGGCGACTCCGCCAATCGTCGCGGCGGCACTGGCCGGGATTTTGCTCAGCCAACCTCCCTTCGCCGCGTCAGGCAGCGAGGTCGCCATCTGCCGGAGTACCCAGGCCAATCCGCCGGTTGCGGCCGTTGATGTCAGCCATGCGGCGATCCGATGGTCCAGAACATAAATCGACTGGGCTGTCGTATCCACCAAAGCCACCAAGGTCACGCCGGCCAACCAGATACACCCGGTGGTAAGCATGCGTGTCAGGGTGACACGCTGCACTCCAATGGAAACGGCGGTACGTGCAGTCGTCGCGTACCAGACGAAGGCACCCACGCTTAAGGCCCCGAGAGCCCCCAAGGCTCTTGCGAACCCACGCCAATTCGGCCCCAGTTTCGAATAACAGGCGGCAGCCACAACGACAAGGAGGAAGCCAAGCAGCAACCCGAAAAGCCCTGCTTTCGAAAACACCTTCGGCCGGGTCTGAACCGTTCCACCACGGGGTGGGTGCGTAAACCAGAAGGCGAGTCCGCAGGGGATCACCCACAATAACGCAACCGGCAACGAAACCCACCACACGGGACTCCACCAAACCCAGCCGCCGCAATCGGTCACGCCCTTCAACAGGGACAACTCGTATGTACGGTAGGTCTCTAGCCAGCATCCGGTACACGAAATCGCAACAAGGCCGGCGCGACCCAATGCGATCAACGCGAACGCCGTCAGGAACACAATGCCCAAGACGTATTGCACAGAAAACCAGTTTCGCACCGCCAGCGATGCTGCATACACCATGTCGCCGGAACCGGTTGGGGCCATGTACCGCCCATTTTCTCGCAACCAGGCGAGCGGCGCCGCACCTGGACGTTCAGGGGTGAAGTGAACCCGGCTGGTGAGTCGTCCGGGAGGTTCGTGTGCGAAGACCTCGTACGCTTGTTGTGCAGTTTTTGCATCCAAGGCTGGGTCCGGAGCATCACCTTGCTTGGGAGGATCATCTTCCTTGTTTAAACGCCCTCTCGCAAATAGGCTGCCGAAAAAACTGCCTATATAGCCACCCCCACTGACGGTCGAGAGGTAGTCGAACTGGGGAAGCAGACTCTCACGGCTACTGCCGGACTGGCCCGACTTCTCGATCGATGAACCCTGCGGACGGGGCGCCCTGGCGAGGCCTTGCAGGACGCCTAGGCAAAACGTGGCGCTGCGGATCCCTCCACCGGAGAAGGCAAGCGCCCATTGCTCGTCGTCGTGTCCTTCCGGCCGGACGACCTTGAAGCCCTCACGGCGCCCTTTTGCACGCTGGATTTCAGCTTCGTACGGCGGAGCGGTTCCCTGCTCGCCTGGTGAATCTGGGGACAAGTGGTAAGACATGTCGGCCTCCTATGGATAGCCAAACGAACGGAGATCCCAAGGATAGCGTTTATCCGCTGCCCAGAAACTACCCAGTCTGATCGCTTGCCTATTACAGCAGATGAACCTCGGCGGGCTGACGCGGCGAGCGAAAAAGCCCTTGTGGGCATTGTAAGCGCCTTGGGTCCGCCGTCAAGCCTGGCCAGCGACCCAGACGGACCTCCCTAGCCCAAGTGTAGCTTCTCAAAAACTGGTGGTCCGGCTCATGCGGCGCGTTGGCGCATGCGGTCGGCGAGGGACGGCACTTTGCCGGCGTTGGTGAGGCGGTCAGTGAGATAGGCCCAGAAGGAGACACCGAGCATTCGGCAGGTTTTCTTCAGACTGGCGATGGCCAGCATCGGATGGATGCCTTTGGCCACGTGGCCGCCCAACAAGGCGGCCTCGGTGGCGATGTGGCGGTGGCGCTCATCGCAGATGCCGAGGCGGTCGAGATGCGCCGCCCAATCGTCACCGGCCATGGTTTGCCTCGTTGAACACTGTTGAACCTTGGCTTTACCATCACACCGCTGTGAGCGGAATGCATCTTCGCCACGATCGCAATGCGCACGGAGTTGCCGGTCGCTCAGGCTGCGGGGGGCAGGTCCTGCGATCGAGCATCGAGTACCCACAATCACCGTCAACTCCGGGAAGCGCCACGCCAGTACTTCTGCTGCTCAGCTGTCTCACGCGCACCGACACGGGCTCAGCGATTGTTCACCGTGCTCAGGGCAATACCCGCAGCCATGAACGATCCGCCCGCAAGCCGGTTGATCAAGCCTCCTTGCTTTCGGGGCGCTGAGTGAAAACATCGTGTCTGGACTGTCACCCGGATGCTGCGCGTGACGGGTGCGAAGTCGGTACGGCAGATCTGGGTGACAACGACTCGGGAATGTTGGAGCGGCCTTGATCGTGTCTGTCGCTTCGCACCTTGATGACCGGGGCCTGTGTCGGCCACAGCCCGCGCGCAATGACTCGCCCGCCATCGAACAGCAGCCAGCTTTGCCCGCCGTAGTGCGGCAGCGGCCGTGCCAGCGCACGCAGCGCGGCGGCATCGGTGGCGACCACCGCGAGCAGCGGCACGCGCTCGACCGTCCACACCCGCGCCGAGCCCCGCTCACCGTTTTTTTCCAAGGCATCCGACGGCTTTGGCAGGCCGCTGGCCAGCAGCGCGGCATCGACCTCGGACGGTGTGCCGATGAGCATCACCGACTCGTCGGCAGCGAGTGCCGCTTTCATCTCCGACAAGCCAAGCGGCGTCGCCGGTCGCTCGAAAAACTGACCGACGACGACCCTGGCCGCGTCGCGAAACGCGACATCGCCACCGAGAACGATCGAGCGCGGCTTCAGCGCGCCGATCCAGCGGCGCAGGATGGGCGGTCGTTCACTGACCTCGAGGCGGCGCCAGAGACGCGCTTCGGGGTCAAGGCGAAGCTGCTCCGGACGAAAGTCGAGATCGATCTCGGCGACCGCGCGCACCTTGTCAAACGCGACCCAGCGCACGACGCGTCGCTCGCCGGTGGCGATTTCAACTGGCAAGCGCAGGGCGAGCGGCGGCTGTTCCTGACGCAGCGTCAGGTGCAGGCGATAGCCGGCGGCGTGTCCGCTGACCACGGCACTAACCACCGCTACCTCGGGCAACTGCCGCGAACTCAGCCATTGCGCGAAGAAAGCGCGCAGTTCGGCGCCCGAGGAACGCTCGAAGGCGCGGCAGAGATCGTCCCAACTGGCCTGTTGGAAGCGCTGCGCCTGCCAGAAATCGCGTAGCCCCTGCCGGAAGGCCGCCTCGCCGATGCGGTCGCGCAGCATCAGGAAAAGCATTGCCGCCTTGCCGTAGCCGATGGCCGCCTCGGCGCCATGCTGACGCGAACGAAAGTCGCCTAGCGCTGGCTGGCCGGTCGCCGGCAGCGCCGCGGCGTCGCGCAGCCAGCCCAGACGCATGTCGCGCGCGGCCGCCGCCGAACGCTCCTCGCTGTAGGCGTAATCCGCCAGGAAGGTGGTCAGCCCCTCGCTCCAGTTGCCGCTCTGCGCCTCGACATAAACCCCGTTACCCCACCAATTGTGCAGGATTTCATGCCCGAGGGAACTGGCGCGGATGAATGGCAGGCGCAGGACGTCGACCCCGAGATAGGTCAGCGTCGGCATGCCGAAGCCCGTCGGCAGCGGGCTGGCGACGATCGAGAACGCGTCATAGGGATAGGCGCCGATGAGGCTACTGTAGCGCGCGATGTAGCGCTCGCTATCGGTGAGGTAGCCCGCAGCCAGCCCCGGCTCGGAGTCGAGATCGGCCGGAAAATAGGTGCGCAAACGCAGCGCCGGTGCGCGTCCGCGAGCCACCAGGCGCTCGCGAATACGCCATGGCCCGGCCATCAAATCGATGCCGCCGGTTGCCTGGGAAAACTCAAATTCGGCCTGGTAGCGCTCGCCGGCGCGAACCGGCAGGCGCTCCTCGAACAGGCGGCCGGCAACCAGCGCGCGCTGCTCGCCAGGCACCGATAGGCGAACCCGATAAGCAAACAGCGCGGCCTGCGGCTGCGGATACCAGCCGCTGCCAGCGGGAAGAAACGATCCCTCCGCCGCCGCCATCGGCGGCAATCCGCTCAACACCTGGCGATAGTCACGGTGCACTTCGGTCGCCGGCAGCGTACCGGCGTAGGTGATCCGCAGTTGCTTGGCGCCTGCCGGCAGGGCGAGGCGCCACAGGCGGGTGCCGTCACGAGGGGTGGCAGCGTCTGCCGGCCGAATGCGACAGTCGGCCACCACGGCCTCGCTCACAGTCAGGGATTCGTGCAGTTCGAATTCGAAGCTCCGCCCGGAAACCGGCAGTTTGGCAATCACCTCGAGGCGCCGCTGGTCGGGATCGAGCGTCACGGTGAGGTCCAGCGCCGGTGCGGCTCCCACGCCTGCGGCCAGGAGCAGGGGAGTGGCGGCGGGAAGCGGATGACGACATCTAGCATCGCCTCGCCACGCCTGATGCGCAGGGGTAGCCAGGTGCCCGGCGGCGCTGCGCGCACCACTGCGGTCACCGCAGCGGCTTTGCTGGCGGGCCGACCGGCGACTTCGAGCAGGCTGTCGCCAGCGACGAGCCCGCTTCTGTCGGCAAGACTGCCCGCGGTGACGGCAAGTACGCGCACGCCGCCCTGCCCGGTGTCGGCGTCTTCGAGCTGAACGCCAAGGCGCGGCGGCGGTACCGGCGGCGCGGGCTTTTTCGGTAAGGTGAAGACCGCATTGGCAAGGTTCGGGCGAATCTCGCGACAATCCTCGTTGGCCGACAGCGGCAGGAGCGTGACAACGCGACCGACGCCGAGATCGCGCAACTGGTGCGGCACGCCGAGACCATAGCGCAGATGCCCGCTGCCCATGATGCCGACGATCAGCGGCGGCGGCTGCCCCTGCGGCCCGGAGATCCGTCGCGCCAGCAGCGCCTCGGCCATGGCGCGGTCCCAGTTCTGCTGTGCCTCGACGAAGTACTGGAAAGCACGGCTGCTGCGCGCGTCCCCACCGTGAGCATGCTCGCCATAGACGCCGAACAGGAAATCGCGGTAGGCCTCACTAGCCGGCGCCGCGCGGCCGACGCCCTCACGCTCACGTTCCGGGATGGCATCCCAGCCCTTGTCACCGATGGCCCGGGTCAGTTTGGCATCGACATTGAGCGCGATCATCGGGATGCGGTTGATGCGCGCGAATTCGAAGAGGGGCAGATAGAACTCGATCGGAAGACTCCAGCGCTCTGTCCACGCCGTCTGCGCCAGGAAAGCCGGCACGGTCAACTGGCCTGCCACCCAGTGCTCCAGCGCCGGCTGTGCCTGGCGCGGAAACATCTCGAAGCCGATCACCATATCCGGGCGCAGCGCATGCAGCCCAGCCAGCACCTGCGCCTGCCAGCGATGGTGATCCTCGTCGTCGTGCTGCTCGCCAAGCAGAACAATTTCGGCCGCTGCGGCCCGCGCCAGCACCTCTGTGCCGGAAACGCTCTGAGGGATCGTTCCGGACATCTGCCACCAGCCACCTGGGGCGGCACAGGTGGCGGGCGGTGCCGACGAATCGAGCGAGGCTGCCGAAGCGACCAGTACAGCGACGGCGGCAAGCAGCGGGCACAAGAACAGCCATGGCCTACGGGGAAAATTCATGCCGGGCACCTCAAGGAAGAAAGGAACATTAAACAGGAATCTCGCGTCGTTAGCGAGTCGTTACCACTCGGACAACAACCGCACGCGCACTCGCCTCTTTCCCAGATACCCCGGGTGTTACAAGCGGGACAGACGCTGCGACCTTGGCACGAGTCGGCATCAAAGGCGATGATCTTTCCCGGCTCGCTCGCTGGTTAGGCACTGCCCGACAGCCGGAGATGCGTGTCCAGCAGCACGCGCATGGTGGCCATGCGGCCTCAGCGCCCGGCGCGCGAGTCATCTCGCCCAGGCTCGACTCCATTGCACGCCCAGGCCCGTCTGTGCGCTGCCGAACAGACGGCGCGGCGCGGGTTGGCCAACATGCGTTTCTGTTTCTGGCGGGGCAGTCCCTTCGCCAACGCAGGCAAATCCCGTTCACTTCCAGGGGACGATCGTGCATGCAGCACTCAAAACGTTCAGCTACGTCGTGCTGGTGTTGCTGGCCGTCAGCATCGTTTATGCGAGCTACATCAGCATCAAGTATTGGACCGGCATCAGCGTCTGACGCAATCCAACGCGAGAAGGACGACCATTGAACAAACGGCAAGCAAGACTATTTGCGATCGGCTCGACTGTGGTCGCGGCCGTAGCTTTCCTGGCGCTGACCATCGACAGCCACCGGCAGTTTCCCGCCCTGACGAATGCGCAGAATATCACGCCTGCCGTCACACACGGCAAGAACGTCTGGCACAAGAACAACTGTATCAACTGCCACACCCTGTTTGGCGAGGGCGCCTACTACGCGCCGGACCTGACCAAGATCGCGCAGCAACGAGGCGCCCCCTACCTGCAGGCCTACCTGCGCGACCCATCCAAGTTCTACGACGAACAGCGCCACCGCCGGCTGATGCCGAAACAAGACATGACCGACGCCGAGATTGCCGACCTGGTTGCCTTCCTCGACTGGGTGAGCAAGGTCGACAACCAGGGTTGGCCGCCGCGCCCGATCCTGGTAACTGGCGCCGGCGTGGCCATTACGGGCACACGTTCCGCCGACCAGGCGGCTGCTGTCAGCAGATCGGCGCCGCCTCCCGGCCCGGAATCGCTGCCCTCAGACAAGGACCCTATGGCCTTGGGAGAGATCGTCTTCCGGACCGTTTCGCCAGCGTGCACTGCCTGCCACTCCCTCGTACCAGGGGCAAACATGGCGGGTCCTTCGCTCGCCGGCGTCGCGACGCGAGCCCAGCAGATCGTCAGCTCGCCGGAGTACAAGGGCAAGGCCAAGGATGTTGAGGGCTACCTCAGCGAGTCGATCACGAGCCCCAGCGCGCACCTGGTTCCCGGTGCGATGTACTCGGCGAATGGCGTGTCGTTCATGCCGGCCACCTTCGGCAAGGATCTGACACCCGACCAGGTAGCCCACTTGTCGGCGTATCTGGCAAGCTTCAAGTAGTTGAAGACTGATTCCTGCCTGTCCGAAAAGACGTCGCCCCGACCACACGAATTCTCGAAAGGATAGCGCAATGCGTTACAGATCTCAGTCGGTTGCCTATGGGTATTTTGCCGTCGCGATGGTGCTGTTTGGCCTGCAACTGGTCTTCGGGCTGCTCTCGGCGGCGAAATACCTCGGCCCCGACTCACTGCTGTACATCCTTCCGTTCGACGTGACGAAGGTCGTCCATACCAATCTGCTGATCGTCTGGGTGCTGACGGGCTTCATGGGCGCAACGTACTGGATGGTACCGGACGAGTCGCGCACCGAGTTGCATAGCGTCAAGATTGCCTATATCCAGCTCATCCTGTGGACGCTGATGGGCGTAAGCGCCGTTGTCGGCTACCTGTTCCGCTATGGCACCGGCAACAAGCTGCTTGAGCAGCCCTTGCCGCACAAGATCGTGATCGTCATCTGCATGCTGCTCTTCCTGTACAACGTGGGCATGACGATCTGGAAGTCGCGGCGATTCACGACTACCGAAGGCGTGCTGGTCCTCGGCCTAGGCCTGGCCGCGCTGCTGTACCTGCCGGCCTTGCTCGAATACGAAAACTACACCGTCTCCATCTTCTACCGCTGGTGGACGATCCACCTGTGGGTCGAAGGCGTATGGGAAATGATTCAGGGCGGGTTTCTCGCCTATCTGCTGATTCGGCTCTCCGGCGCCGACCGTGAAGTGATGGAGAAATGGCTGTATGTGATCGTCGGACTGGTTCTCATTGCCGGCATCCTCGGGACCGCTCACCATTATTACTGGGTGGGTGTGCCGGCCTATTGGCTGCCGATCGGCGGCATTTTCAGCGCGCTCGAACCTCTGGCGCTGATCGGCATGGCGATCTACGCCTACTCGGCGATGCGTCGCTCCGGCCTGGCGCACCCGAATACCCTGGCGCTCCACTGGACGATCGGCAGCACCGTGTTCACCTTGTTCGGTGCCGGCTTGCTCGGACTGGCACACACCTTTCCGGACGTCAACAAGTGGACGCACGGCACGCTGATCACGGCGATGCATGGGCACGCAGCGTTCTACGGCGCCTATGCAATGATCGTCCTGGCGATGATCACCTTCGCCTTGCCGACCATGACACCAGGACGCTCGGAACGTGGCAGCAGCATCGGTTACTGGGCGTTCTGGATGCAACTGGGCGGCATGTTCGGAATGACCCTCTCCTTCGCCACCGCCGGCATCGCGCAGGTCTATCTGGAGCGCATCCTCGGCATGGGGTATCTCGACGTACAACTGAAGATCCAGGTGCATTTCCTGATGTTGCTGGCAACTGCGTCGCTCTTCTCGGTCGGCGTGGGCTTGTTCATCTTCGACTTCTTCCGTTATGCGCCTCGCTTCGATGTGGGTAACGAGAAGCAGCCGACGCTGCGGCCGGATACCGTGCGCCCAGCACCCATCTCGTGATTACGTCCGCAATGCGAGGCGATTTGCGCGCCATCGACCAGCACGGCCAGCCATCGGTGACGCGCGCGGAGCCCTATTACCTGCCGTCGGGCGATGAAGTGGCACTGTTCGAGCAATGTCATGCGCGCCGTCTGGCGGTCATGCTCAAAGGGCCGACCGGTTGCGGCAAGACCCGTTTCCTCGAACACATGGCATGGCGCCTGCAATGCCCTCTGGTAACCATTTCGTGCCACGACGACCTGACCGCGAGCGACCTCATCGGGCGCTTCCTGATTCGCCACGACGGTACGATCTGGCAGGATGGCCCGCTGACGCGTGCGGTCCGCGAGGGTGCCATCTGTTATCTGGATGAGGTCGTCGAGGCGCGCCAGGACACGGTGGTTGTGCTGCATCCCTTGACCGACTACCGGCGCATGCTGCCCATCGACAAGACAGGCGAGACGATCGAGGCGGCCGCGGGCTTTCAGTTGGTCGTCTCTTACAACCCCGGTTATCAGCACCTGCTGAAGGATCTGAAACCCAGTACACGACAACGATTCGTAGCGCTCGACTTCGAGTTCCCGGCAGGTGACCGTGAGGCGGCGATCATCGAGCGCGAAGGCGGCGCCGACCGTGCGACAGCGCGTGCGCTGGTTTCCTTGGGCCACCGACTGCGCGGATTGCGCGACCGGGGATTGGCAGAAGTGCCGAGCACGCGTCTCCTGATTGCCGCCGCCCGGCTGATCAGCAGCGGCATTTCCGTGCGGCAGGCTTGCTACAGCGCCGTGATCTCGCCCTTGTCGGACGACGAGTCGCTGGTCGGCGCGATGCGCGACCTGGTCGACGCGACCTTCGTCTGACCCGGACACCGCCTGCGTGGCTGAAGCCGAAGAGATTATCACCGATCTCGCGCGCCACGCGACGGTCTATGCACAGGCACTCTGGCGCCGACATCGCGCCAGGTCTGCGCCGACACCGATGCTCGCTTTGACCGACGTCGCCCAACGCATCGACTTGTTGATTGTGGCCGTGTTCGGGACCAGCTATCAACTTCGCAGCGCACAGGCGCCCGCGCCGGCGACATTTCTGGCGCAGGTTTTCCGGCGCCGCGAGGATCCCCGCGTGCAATACGCCATACCGGCAACGGACGGGTGGTCCATCTGGTTGCCAGCCGATGCCGGCATCAGCGATGCGGCGCTGGCCACAGAACGTTTGCGTACCGTCGCCCTACAGCAGGCGATGCGCGCCAGTCGCGGCAGCGCCGCCCTCATCAGTGCCCAGGCAACACCTTTGATCCGCGATGTTTATCTCCTGATCGAAGCACAGGCAGCCGATGAAGCGCTGGCGCGGGAGTTGCCGGGAATCATCGGCTCGCTGAATGCGCTGCGACGGGCAGCCTTGGCGGCCCGGCCGGCCTTGGCCAGCTTCTCCGCGCAGCGGCAACCTCTCGAGAAGTATGTCCGATCGCTGCTGCAGCGCGGCTGCGGGATAGCGAACGGCGACGAGCCACTACCGGCGTCGTCGCAAGAGTCGGCGCGCGCCGCTCATCGGCTGGCGGCAGCGATCGTTCCCGAGACCGGGATGACCCGGCTGCTTGGCGCCAATCCGCTGTTCAAGGACTGGTGGACGGGCGAACTGCGTGCGCCGAACCCATTGCCGACCACCTGGGCCGCCAACCACGACGGCGTTTCCGGCCACGAAACCTCAGCAGAACCCCGCAGCACACGTTTGCCGCATCGTCCCGAGGTACGTCAATCGAGCGACCAAGAAGACGAGGAGGAGGATGACGTGCGGCAAGGGGTCTGGATGATCCAGTCGGCGCAGCCGCACGAGCATGCCGAAGATCCCTTCGGCATGCAGCGCCCGACGGACCGCGACGACCAAACGGCGGCCGAGGAATTTGCCGATTCGCTGTCCGATCTGGCTGAGGCTCGTCTGGTTTCAACAACTGGCCGAGCCAAGGAAGTCCTGCTGTCGGACGATCCTCCCGATGCGCGCGCCAAGCGAACCGCCGAGTCGTCTGTCGCGAATCCGTCCAGCATCAGCTTCAGCTACCCCGAATGGGATTACCGCATCAGCGCCTATCGTGACCCTGGCGCCACGATCCGCCTGTTGCCTCCGCAAGCGGGCCCGCAACAATGGGTAGACCGCACACTGGCCGAGCACCGCTCGATGCTCGATGCGATCCGCCGGCGCTTCGAGATGCTGCGTGCGCAGCGAACGCGGCGCAGCAAGCAACTCGACGGCGACGAAATCGACCTCGACGCCTACATCGACAGCCATGCCGACTTCCGCGCCGGTTTGCCGATGGCGCAAGCGCTCTATCTGACGCATCGGCGCACCAGGCGAGACCTGGCCATCATGGTGCTCGTCGACGTCAGCGGCTCGACCGATGGCTGGATTTCAGGCCAGCGGCGAGTGATCGACGTCGAGCGAGAGGCATTGCTGATGGTCTGTGTTGCCCTGGATGGAATGGGAGAACGGTATTCGGTACAGGTTTTTTCCGGGCAAGGGCCGCATGCGGTGACCTTGCGGACCCTCAAGCGCTTCGACGAGCCGTACAACAACGAGGTCGCCCGGCGCATCGCCGCGCTCGAACCAGAACAATACACGCGAGCAGGCGCCGCCATCCGTCACGCCAGCACGACACTGCTGCGCGAAACCGCTGCGCACCGACTGCTGCTGCTGCTATCCGACGGCAAACCGAACGATTTGGACCAGTACGAAGGCCGATACGGCGTCGAGGACACGCGGCAGGCAGTAACCGAAGCGCGCTTGCAGGGCGTGTTTCCTTTTTGCCTGACCGTGGATCGAAACGCCGCCACCTACCTGGCTGCCGTTTTCGGAGTGCATCAATACGCACTCCTGACGAAACCTGAATTGCTGCCGATCGTCCTACTCGAGTGGATGAAGCGGCTGATCCAGGCGTAAGGTGATTTCTACGAATATTCATACCGGGCAGGCCGGTCGGATCAGGATGTCCCACTTGGGTAGGAGCGGTTGTGCCAAGAACGAACTCAGGTAGTTGATGAGTCGATGCTGTATTCGTGATGAAGGAAGGCCCTTCGAAGTCGGTCTGCAGCAGTGACAGGCTTCAAACCGCCGTAAGCTGCTTCATTCGAAAGGGTGCGGTGGTGAACGTTACGGTCAAAAGCCGGAGAAGAACTTCGGCAGGTATGGATTAGAGAGGCGAGCGCAAGCGAACCATCGATGACGCATCGAAAACAAGTTAGGCGATATCGAAACCGGGGACGCCGCTCCTTCCCGGGACAAGGGTGGCGGAGAACTGTGTACTGGCCACGCGGTATCCGGTGTTCAGATGGCGCGACTCTAGTCTTGGCGCGAATACGGAACTTGGGAAACCTGCATGTGATGCGAAGAGAAAACCTTATAAGTGAGATCCACGAAGGGGGAAAGTATCGATGCACATGCAGGGGGCGGACCATCCCGTAGTAGTGTGGAAGCTTCTGTAATGGAAGTGGAGCGAAGGGGATGGACGAGCTTTGCGAGAGTCATTGCCAACTGGGAAACCAGGAGGAGCATCAACTTTCGCAGTCGCTTTGCCGTCGCGAGGAGGCAAGGGAATGGCTGGGACGAGCCGTATAAACCGAGAGGTTTACGTACGGTTCTGTGGGCGGCTGGAGGTGAAATTCCTCCGGCCGACCCGGCGTTTCGTTCGAGCCTGGACTCGACAGCTTGCATAGCATCCTTGGCCACCGTAACTCCAGATTTCCTGATCTCGAAGGAAACCCGGATGGCACTCTAGACGAGAGCGAAGGTCATTTTTTCTCCGCTTTCGGGATGCGGGAAAAGGACAGGAAATCCAACGGCACCATCGATCTTTCGTCGATAGCGAGTCGTTACCGCTCGGACAACAACCGCACGCGCACTCGCCCCTTTGCCAGATGCGCGGTGAGCAGGTTGTAGGTATCCCGGTCGAACCGCCCCTGACCCGACTCACCCAGCAGGATTCCCTGGATCTCGGCCTCGCTGCGCGCGCTGCCCAGGTGCCGCCAGCCGTTCACGACGTGGACTTCCTCCTCTTCCCGCAACTCATCCCGCTCGACGATGCCGATCGCTCCGGGGTACGGCCATGCGGTGAGCTTCAGCTTCATCAGCGCCGCTATCATGCGAGCACTGTGCACGTCGACGGCTTCCTTACCCACGCAGGCGCCCCGGCATTGCTTGACCTGGTGGGCGAAGCAGGGGCGTCCGGGCCGGGCGGGCTTTTCCAGCCCGAGGATAATCGGGCACAGTTCGTGTGCGGCAGCCTCCTTGCGCAGGGTGTCGGTGGCTTCCCGCCGGTTGGTAAAGAGGCCGAAAAGGTCTTCCGAGCGCAGGCAGCCGGCAGCCTGGCCGCCAACCAGTCTCGGCCGGTAATCGCCTGGGGCCACTTGCACCAAGTGCCAGGTGCACAGATCCGAAGAGCGGCGCAACCGACGATTGTGAATCGGCTGGCATTCCTTCACCAGTCGCGATTCCAGCAGCAGTGCGCCGAGTTCACCGACCGTCTCATGCCAGTGAAGGCGACGCACCTCCTGACTGAGGCGCATCTCCTTGTACTCACGCAGGTCGGACGCGAAGTGAGCCCGTACGCGCTGACGCAGGTTGACGCTTTTCCCAACGTACAGAAGCGCGTCGTTGTCGCCGTAGAACAGGTACACCCCGGGGGATTCGGGCAGATCGTCGAGCACGACAGAATCTAGCTGGGGCGGCAGGCTGGGGCGCTTGAGCTGCTGCCGGATGGCCTCGGCTAGAGCCTCTTCGCCGTGATCCCGTTTCAACAGGCACCAGAACTGCCAAAGCAGGTGAGCCTCGGCCAAGGCGCCGCAGCGGTCGCCCGTTGTCAAATCATGACGGACCATGAGACTGTCCAAGTTGTGTTGCTGATGTTCAGGAAAGAGCTTGCGAGACAGGCGCACCGTACACAACACGTCGGTCCGGAAGGACTTCCCCAGACGCTGGAATTCGCTCTTGACGAGTAACTACTCAGGAGTCCTCCGCCAAGCGGACAGGCTGAAGCGTGGCGACGCTCAGGTACTGGAATTTTTGCTCAGACGGATCTTCCCCCAGCCAGCAAGCGCAGTTATGCTGTAACTATCGGTTTTTGTTAAAAAAATAGCCGATGCCGCAAAAGCGGCGCCTGCCTACGCGGCGAGCTTGTCGGCTTTGGCCTTGAGCGGGAAGGACAGACCGATGGCGCTGAGGATTTTGGCCTGTTGATCGTCCGGGCGTGGCAGATGCGTGTGACGCTGACCGTTGCGGTCGGTGGTGTAGAGATAGGTCAATCGTCCGAGGGCCACCAGGGCGTCGTCCGGGGTGATGGCGGCGGGGTCGTCTTCGGTGCTGCCGAAGGTCTGCCGCAGAGCCGCTTCAAACCGCCGCGTGATTTTTAAGGCCAGCATCGCCACGAAGACATGCGCCTTGGTCCGCTCGGCCTTGCGCAGGAAGATCGGGCGAATTTCCAGAAAGGTGGTTTTCACGGTGCGGAAGTTGCGCTCGACTTTTTGCAGATCGCGATAACGCGCATCGACCGTCTTCGCGTCCATCAAGGTGAGCGGCACATTGGTTTCCAGCAGATAGCAGCCGTCGAGCAGAGCGTCTTGCTCTTTGGCCTCCTCGTCGATGGTACAGACAATGACGCGTTCTTTCAGCGTCAGGGTGACAAACGCGCTGAGCTTGTGGCTCTTGGTCCAGCGCTGCAAGGCGGCCAGGCCTGCTGCCGCGCTGGCGCGCTTGGAGTCCTTGACGAAGGCATTACGTTCGGCGACCTTCGCTTGCAACTGCGCCAGCTTGTCCTCCCGCCGACGCTCCTCGCGCACCCGCACAGTCTCGTTGCGGCGCACGATCAGGCGTTTATCGTTGTGCTCCACCTCGCACAGATGCGCATCGAAGAGATCCGTCTGCAGCACCCCCTCCTTGAGGAAGGTGCGTATCTGCGCGTCCGTCAACGCCGTGATATAACGGAAGCCCTGTACCGACAGCGCGGCTTTCCCCTTGGCCTTGATCATTCCCCGATCGCCGACCATCACCACCTCGGCAATGCCGAATTGTTCCTTCAGGATCGTGATCTGGCTGGCCACCGTCGTCGGGTCCGCGGTATTCCCTTCGAAGACCCGCACGGCCAGAGGCTCCCCGTCCTCCGCGGTCAACAAACCGATGACGATTTGCGGCTTGCCGCGCTTGCCGTCGCGGTTGTAACCATATTGCCCCAGCTCGTTGCATTCCCCTTCAAAGTAGCTCGAAGTGACGTCGTAAAGCACCAGCACGGGCGGTTGGCCCTGCGCCTTGACATAGGCCTGGTAAAGCTCCCGCTCGATGCGTTCCTGCTGGCTCGCCAGCCAGTCCAGCGCGGCATAGAGGTCGTCCTCATCGAACGCCTCCACCGCCAACACATCGGCCACCGTGTGCTGTTTCGCCCAGCGTACCGCCGACAACCGCGAGCCACCATGCGCGATACGCGCGAGAATCAGGAACAGGTTGAGCTTGCTTTCCGCAGCGCTGCCCAGCACCCGCGTGAGGCCCACCTGGTCGGCCAACTGCTTGAGGGCAAACAGCACCCCAAAAATCTCGCCGCTGGTCATCTCTCCCGACCAGTCGTCGAATTCGCCCTTCACCAGACGTTCCATGGCGACGATTCGTTCCGGTGCCCAGTTCGTCAGATTGGCGATGGTTCGTGTGCAGACTTTGCCTCCCTCGCGATAGGACTCGCGAAGCAGGATGGCCGGCCTGGACTTTCGGTTGGGGACGCGGGCGATGTACATGCCGACAATAATAGCCAATAGCACATTGTTTGTAAATAGCTATTATTATATTTACATGCCTACATTTTTGCCGATTTTCTGGTTTCTTGCCATGAATCAACGACTTACCTCAAGGGCTCCGGGAAGGTCCGTCAGAGCGAACGTCCAAGCTTTCAAGAGAACCCAGCATTGACCTCGCAATGGATAGGCTTCGTACAGGTGAGTGGGCATGGACGAGATTCCCGACCTTGAACGACTGAGTGTTGCCGAGAAGGATGATCTGATCCGCGAGCTTTGGCCCTTACGTGCGCTGGTGCGGCAGTTGAGGGGAGAAGTGGAGAAGCTGCAGGCGAAGGTGCAGGAACTGGAAGGTCGAGGGGCCAAGAATAGCCACAATTCGAGCAAACCACCGTCCTCGGATGGGCTGGCCAAGCTGCCGGCCAAGCCCCGTTCGCTGCGCAAACCGGGGCAGCACCCGAATGGCGGACAGCCGGGGCATACTGGACACACGCTCCAGAAGGTAGAAAAGCCGGATCGAGTCGTCGTGCATTTGCCCGCGGCCCACTGCCACGCGTGCCAAGGCCCCCTGGGGGAAGCGACGATGGCCGAGAGCCGGCAGGTGTTCGATCTGCCGCCGTTGCGCTTTGAGGTCACCGAGCATCAAGTCTGGGCGGCGACCTGCGCCTGCGGCGAGGTGTGCCGTGGCGAGTTCCCGGAAGGCGTTTCTTCGCCGGTCCAGTACGGGCCGGCGGCGTTGGCGGCAGCGGTGCATCTGACGCAACACCACATGATGCCGGTGCAACGCACGTCGGAGCTGATGGACGATTTCTTCGGACTGCCGATGGCCGAAGCCACGGTACTCGCCGCCTCACAGGAGGCCGGGGTCCGGCTGACGCCGACGGTGAGCACCATCGGCCAAGCCCTTCAAGTCGCGAGGCCGGGGTCCGGCTGACGCCGACGGTGAGCACCATCGGCCAGGCCCTTCAAGTCGCCGATGTCGCGCACGCCGATGAGACCGGGCTGCGTGTCGCCGGCTCGCTGCACTGGATGCACGTCCTGGCGACCACGCTGCTGACCTGGGTCGCCTGCCATGCGAAACGCGGCAAGCAGGCGTTCGATGCCCTGGGAATTCTGCCCGGCTTCCTGGGCACCCTCATTCACGATGGCTGGAAGCCTTATCGTGACCTCCTCTGCAAGCACGGTCTGTGCAATGCCCATCACTTGCGCGAGCTGACCTACCTCTTTGAGGATCTCGGGCAAGCCTGGGCCGGCCGCATGATCGATCTCCTGCGGACGGCCTGTCATGAGGTCGGTCAGACCGGCGCGCCGCTGCCGGAATCCCGCCGGGCGTTCTTCCTGTCCCGCTACGCCGACATTCTCAGTGAAGGGGAAGCCCTCAATCCCCGGGCTCCACCCTCGGGCAAACGCGGGCGTCCCCGGCAAAGCAAGGCGACGAACCTCCTCCTGCGCTTGCGCACCTACACCGACGATGTCTGGCGCTTTGCCACGGATCCCGGCGTTCCGTTCACCAACAACCTGGCCGAGCAAGCCGTGCGCATGTCCAAGGTCAAACAGAAAGTCTCCGGCGGCTTCCGGACCAAGAAGGGGGCCGATGCCTACTGCATCATTCACTCGTATCTCGCAACCATGCACAAGCAGGGCGCCAATCTCTTCCACGCCCTGATCCTCACTTTCCAGGGCCAGCCCCCTCAGCCTCGCCTCGCTTGAGCTTCGGCGTGGTCGCCCTGAGTAGTTACCTTGACGAAACCATAGTTGAAGCGGGCATGGTGGGCAACGAACGGACGCCCATGCAGGCGATCGGCCAGTTCTGCCGCGACTTGGGCGAAAGTAGGGGCGTCGGCTATCGCCTCGTTGCGGATACCGTTGAGTCGCTGGATGAGTGCAGGGATCGGCCGCTGTGGGTTGACCAAGGTGCTCCAGGTCGAAACCCGGTCACCCTCGGCTTCCAGCACGCCGATCCTTGTGATGCGGTCCCGTACCGGATTGGCCCCGGTGGTCTGCAGGTTGATGAAGGCAAGCCGCGCGGGAATCACGAGGCCAAGCCCGGTGCCCGGCAGCTCGAACCGTTGAGCGATCTCCTTGCCACGGTAGCCGACCATCCGGACAAGAAGAGAGACTGGCCGATGGCGTGCGAGAGACAGCGTATCCTGGTCTGACCGTTCCAGAACCATCCCGGCAGCGCCCGAGTGTGGCCGAATACGTTCTGCTCGAAATACTTCGGCATGTGCGCCCGGTAGAAGACGCGAACGTACTCGCGCCAGCGGCTAGTCTGCCGGAGGGGCGTGCCGGGACTCATACGGTTTTCTGACCAAGCCCGATGCGCGGGCGTTGCGGCAAGTCGTGTTGCCGATCCAGACAGGGCAAGCCGCGCGTCAGAAGGAAAGGTTCGTGGCAGGGCTGCGCCGCAATGCGGAGAGGACGCAGCGAAGTTGTCGCCTCTGGGGTGTGCGCCCCGCGCAGCGCGTGCCGCAAGTCATGGGGCGTCAACATGATGATCTGGTCATCATCCTCGGCCGCGACTGAGCAGGTTCGGCGGTCAGCACCGCGCGAACGACCGCACCACCTGTTCGGCCAGCGTCCGGCCGCTGAGCCAGGCACCCTCCACTTTGCCACCGTTGAGCCAGTCGCCGCAAAGCCCCAGGCCAATCTCTGGACGCCAGGCGCACCCTTCGACGAGGGCTGGTTCGGTATCGGCGTAACGCCAGCGGTGCGCAGTCCAGGCTTGCGGGGCCGGACCGCCCAGTTGGCCAAAGGCGTACAGCAGCGCTGCGGCGACGCTCTCCGGATCTTCTTCCAGATGCGCCTCGCTCCATTCTGCGCGGGCATGCAGCAGCCAGGTTTCCTCGCCGCTGCGGCCCGGCTTGCCGCTGTTGCGGGCGATCCAGCGCAGTGGGCCCTGATTGACGAAGGCGGCATCGAAGGCCAGGTCCACCGGAGCGGCAAAGTGCAGCATCAGCGCCCAACAGCCGCGCATCACGGCACTGCCGGCCAGTGCCGCCAACTCGGGGGCCAGGTGCTGCAACAAGGGTGCCGCCTGCGGCGCCGGGACGCCCAGCAGGACGGCCGCAAAGCTCGTCTCCAGCCAGCCGTTTTCAGCCGAGAAAACCTGCCAGCCGCGCGCCCGGCGCCTGAGCTGCTGGATCTTCGTTGCTGTTTGCACGGTCAGTGTGCTGGCCAGATAGCGGGCGGGCGCCGTCATGGCTGGCATGCCGACAAAGCGCTCGACCGTAGACTCGCGTTCTTTCGGCGAATTGCCATCAAACAGCCATAGCCTGGGATCCCACCAACCCGCGACCCCGGCCCGCTGCCAGCGCGCCACTTCGGCACGGAAAATACTGGGCACCGTGGTCGCATTGCCAGTCGTCGCCTCGACGCGTGCTCATCCGTCCGCCCGCGCCGCGACTCTTGTCGAACAGGCTGACTTCGAGGCCAGCCTGTTGCAGTGCCGTGGCGCAGGACAGGCCGGCGATGCCGGCACCGATCAGCGCCAGATGGGGAATTGAATTCATGGTTTTCTTGTCAACCACGATTCGGCGAGCCTGTTCGCAGATTCTTCCTGGCACAAGTCATTGCCAGCCTTGCAGCCACTGCTGGCGATCAGTGAGCTTGTGCCAGAACAGCGAAAATACTCGGCGAGAGTACACGGCTTCCAGTTCGATGCTCTCGATTCGAGTGGCCGGGGGCTCCGGTTGAATCACTCGGGTGACGATGAAGTGCTTCTCCTGGTCATGCGGGGTAACCGCCGTCCACTTGCTGAGCAGCAGCTTCTTCGGGTTCAGGCGGCGAGCATTTTGCGAACCGAAAACCTGGACGCCAATTCGGGGTGTAGCAGAGCCTTTTTCGGTTTTCTTCATATTTGTCCTAGACAAAATTCAGTTGTTTTGTTATGCTAGCACGAAATTAGGTGTATCTGACGTGCATTTTGCTTTTTTGTCCAGCGCAAAAGTGCCTTCCGATCGATCAAACTGCTGCTTTCTGTGACGGACAAGAAGTCCCTTGCTGGACAGCAGGTGAAACTGGAGAAGATATGTCATGGAAAGAATAGCTCTTGTCACTGGAGCGGCAGGCGGGCTCGGTCAAGCGGTGGTGGCCAGGCTGGCAGAGGCAGGCTGGAGGGTGATCGTGACCAGCCGGGAGGGCGAGCGCTTGGCTCGCATCTACGGCGACAGCCACCTACAGGTGGTTGCTGACTGCTCCAGCGTAGCCGGATCGCGCCACATTTTCGCGGTGGCTCAAGCGCACCAGATGCTGCCCACAGCATTCGCGCACTGCGTCGGGAATATTCGCCTTGGCGCACTGCATCGGATGTCCGAGGTCGACTTTGCGGCCTGCCTCAACGCCAATCTGATCAGCGCCTTCCATACGCTGGCGGCTTTCGTCGGCGCTTTGCGCGACGCCAAGTGCGCGGGATCGGCGGTGCTGGTTTCGTCGGCTGCTGCGCGCATCGGCACTCCCAATCACGAGGCGGTAGCAGCGGCGAAAGCCGGTGTCGAAGGACTGGTACGCAGCGCGGCGGCGACCTATGCGGGAAATAACATCCGGATCAACGCCGTCGCGCCCGGCATCATGGACACGCCGGCCGCGACGGCCATCCTCGGCAGCGCGATGGGCCGCGACGCCGCGGCTCGCCAGTACCCGCTGCCGGGCATTGGCTCCCCAGACGAACTGGCGGAACTGATGATCTGGCTGCTCTCGGACAAGGCTGCGCGGGTGACCGGCCAGGTGTGGTCGATGGACGCCGGCTTTTCGACGATTCGGCCCCTGGTCAGGTAAAGCGGCATAACGTACTCGCTGCCTGATCCCATGCCACACAGCGTTGCCTGGCTCGGTTGCGGAGGACTGCTGCCGTTTCTCTTCCTGGCGCGACTTTCACGGTAACGAATAAAGGAGCAACGATGAACGCCTTCAACAGACTTCCGGGATTCGTGCAGGCGCCAGCTGGGCGTGAGCGCGACGTACTGCGCCTGTTACCCCGCATGCTCGTTTTCGGCACGCTGCTTCTGGCACTGCCGTCGCTTGCCGTCAGGATCTTTTCTGGGGAAGGGGATGCCGTGCAGGCCGCGACTCGCCTCCAGACGGTCGACATTCTGGCGATCAGTATCGTGGTCCTGCACTGGACGGCCGTGTTTACAGTGGCCATCGCTTCCCTCATCGTCATGGTTATGAAAGGGCCCGCTTATGTGGCGGACGCGTATCCCCTCGAGGATTCGGAAACCCCGGATTCTCCCGATCGGCGTTAGCCGTCTTCGTGCCCAAGGACTGTTCGCCAATGTTCCGGGCTACTGTAGGATCAGATGACGTCGAGGTCACCTGCCCGACGATCGCCAGATGGCTCGGGTCAAGAGCCATCGATTCGCGACTGGACTGGTTGGCTGAAGGAAAGAGGACGCTGTTCTCGCTGCTCATCCTTTCCCTTGCGGCCATGGCAAGCTCCTTGCCGGCGCGGGCCGACGGCCTGCCGGTGCCGCTGGGCGAACTGGCCAAGCCAGGCCGCTTGCTGATGCTCCGCCATGCCCACGCGCCGGGGGTCGGCGACCCGCCGAATTTCGTCATCGGCGATTGTTCCACCCAGCGCAATCTTGATGCCAGTGGCCGGGCTCAGGCACGACAGTTGGGGGCCCGTCTGCGTGCGGCCGGCCTGACCCATGCGAGAGTCTTTTCGAGCCAGTGGTGCCGCGCGCTCGAAACGGCCCGCCTGCTGGACCTTGGGCCAGTAGAGCCCTTGCCCGCGCTGAATTCCTTTTTCGAACGGCAGGACGATCGGCAACGGATTCTGGACGGCTTGCGGGCGTTTCTTGCCAGGCTGCCGATCGATGGTCAGCCGGTGATCCTGGTCACTCATCAGGTCGTGGTGAACGCCTTCACCGAGGCAACGCCTCCTGCCGGTGGCGGCAGCATTTTTCAGATCAACGGCAGCGGCGCGCCGAAGTGGCTTGGCACCATCCCGATCGAAACAAGGGGAGGTTCATGAATAGGGCCTCGATTCGACGCACCTGCCTCGCACTTCGTGCGTTGGTAGCTGCACGCTCCTGCTGCTCACCGACCCGCCTCGACCGTGACTCCTTTCCAGAAAGCAATGTGGTCCTTGATGTTCTTCGCGGCGTCTTTGGGGTTGGCGTAATACCAGGCCGCGTCCTTGTTCACCTGGCCGTCGACGATTACGTCGTAATAGCTGGCGACGCCCTTCCACGGGCAGGTAGTGTGGGTGTCGCTGGCGCGGAGATACTCGGTCTTTACCGTGCCAGGCGGAAAGTAGACATTGTTCTCGACAGTCTCGAAGGTCGTGGATTCGGCAATGACGGCGTTTTTCCAAATGGCTCTTGGCATGGTGTGGCTCCCGTTGAGGGTTGCAATGAAGACTCACAGAGGCGGCTGAAGTTCCGCTCAGGCTGACTACGCGAAGCTGATCGGGTCGCCTTCGCCGCTGGCCCTGAGTTGATCGGTGATGTCATACTGTACGCCGAGGTAGTAAATAACCTTGCCCTCGCGATCCACCAGCGGGCGGATCGACAGTCGATTGAAGAACAGCTCGCCGTTCTTGCGATAGTTGCGCAAGGTCACCACGCACCCCTCCTTTTTTGCCAGCGCCGCGCGGATGGTTGCCAATGCCGGCTGTTCGCGTTCTTCTCCCTGCAGGAAGCGACAGTTGCGACCGATGATCTCTGCTTGCGAGTAGCCGGATATCTGCTCGAAGACCTGGTTGGCATAGACAATGGGATTGTCGGGTAGATCCGGGTCGGACAGGGTGATGCCATTGACGCAGGCATCGAGAATCTGGGTGAGAACGTAGGGAATCAAACCATCGTCTTTTGCCGTCGTGAACATCAGAGCCTCCGTGGACCTCAAATCTCTCAGCAATGCGATTGCTCCTGCACTGCTAGACGTTGTTCAGCATTTCCTTTTCGATGAGCAGCTTGAGCTTTTTCACCAAGCGCCTGGCACCATCCTGTACCGCGATGCGCACCAGTTTTTCGAATGGGCGGATGTGCGGCGCCAGCGCTTCCACTTCGAAGGTGAAGGTCAGCAACGTGGACGAACTGCGGTCATCGAATTCGTAGATCGAGCGAAACGGATCCGAAACACCCTTGAAGCAGACCCGCTTCAGCGGTTCGAGTTCGGCCACCTCAAAAACCGATTCCGACTTGTGGCCGTGATCGACACGTGTCTGCCGAGCCTGGAAACCCACCTGCACCGGGCCGACCGACAGCGGTTCGAGACTCACCACTTCCGGTGACCAGCGGGGATAATTGGTCACGAAATCAGGGGCGACGAACTGGTAGACCCGGTCGATCTCTTCAAACACCAGAACGTCCGCTTTAGCGGTGATCATTGCCTATCCTTCATCATCGTTGCGTAGTGCTGCCTGCAACGATTCGAAAATGCTGGGCTCAGTGCTGTCTGCCCGGTTCCCGCCAGCAATTGCGAGATTATAGGCCGTTCTGGTCAGGCTGTCCGCGCCTCGCCTGAACCCAAGTTGATGCGATTACGACAATGACCGCCTGCGTTCCCTCTTCGGCCGCTGTGCATTCGACGAATGCAGGAGACGACTCCCCACTGCGAAGAAACCGCACACGCAGGGTCATCCGTTGCCGCCAGGTTCGGCGTCACGGGCCAGGCGGATACCCGAGAACTGCCAGCACGCCGTCGCCGGAAAGAAGTTGCGGTAACTGGCCCGCAGGTGGTCGTCGGGGGTGACGCAGGAGCCACCCCGGAGGACGTACTGATTGACCATGAACTTGCCGTTGTACTCACCCACGGCGCCCGCCCCGGCGCGGAAACCCGGATAGGGATCGTAGCTCGAGCGGGTCCATTCCCAGGCATCGCCAAACAACTGGCTGATGCCGCCGGCTGCTGCGACAGCGGGATGAAAGTCCCGCCGACCGGCGAAATGGCCGGCAATCGGGACGCCGGCGGCCGCATTTTCCCATTCCGCCTCCGTCGGTAGCCGCGCCTCGGCCCAACGGGCATAGGCATCGGCTTCGTAGTAGGAGACATGCACCAGCGGTCGCTGGCGATCGAGGGGAACCAGCCCGCCGAGGGTGAATTCCTGCCAGTCCTCCCGCCGCCGCCAGTACAACGGGTGAATGCGGTTCTCGGCAACCCGCCAGTCCCAGCCCTCGGCGAGCCAATGGACGGGTTCCCGATAGCCGCCGGCCTCGATGAACTGCAGGAACTCGCCGTTGGTCACCAGACGCGAGGCCAGCCGGTAGGGTTCGAGGAACACACGGTGGCGCGGTGTCTCGTTGTCGTAGCAGAAGCCGGAGCCCTGATGGCCGATCATCACCACCCCGCCCGGAAAGTCATGCCAGTTCAGCGCCGGCGCTGCTGCTGCGGCCGGTGGCCTGGCGGCGTAAGCCGGCGCCAGGGGGTTGCGCGAAAAGAGGTGTTTGAGGTCGGTCAGGATCAGTTCCTGGTGCTGTTGTTCGTGGTGCAGGCCGAGAGTGACCAGTGCCGTCAACGCTTCTCCCCCCCTCTGCTCGGCGAGCAGGCCCTGCAGGCGACGGTCGACGTCGGCCCGGTAGGCGAGAACGGTAGCAAACGCCGGGCGGGTCAACAACCCGCGCTCGGGCCGTGGATGCTTGTCGCCGACGGCGTTGTAATACGAGTTGTAAAGCACCCGGAAGGCTTCGTTGAAGGGCTGGAAGCCACGCTCCCAGGGTTCCAGGACGAAGGTCTCAAAAAACCAGGTGGTATGGGCGAGGTGCCATTTGACCGGGCTGGCGTCGGGCATCGACTGCACGCAGCAGTCCTCCACCGACAGCGCTGCGCACAGTTCCAGGGTCCAGTCACGCACCCGCCGGTAGGGGGCCGAGAGATCGTTGAGCGGCATCAGGCTATGCTCCAGGAGATGCTTTCAGGGCCGGGCAAGAAAGATCGCAAACCACTGCTCGGGATCGGTCCAGCGCAGGCTGTTGCTGAAGCCGGCGCGCCCGAGCAGGCCGGCGAAGTCGTCGATACGGTACTTGTAGCTGTTCTCGGTGTGGATGTGCTCGCCGCGGCGAAAGTTCCGGAAGCCATTCGGCCACGCTACCCGCGTTTCGTGCAAAGCTTCCAGATGCATCTCGATGCGTGACTTCTGGCGATTGAAGAAAGCGCGATGCTGCCACTGCGTGAGGTCAAAATCGGCACCCAGCAGCCGGTTGAGGTGCTGCAGCACATTCAGGTTGAAAGCAGCGGTCACCCCGGCGGCGTCATTGTAAGCCGCTTCGAGCACCGCTTCGTCCTTGACCAGGTCGACGCCGATCAGCAGCGCCCCATCGTTCCCCAGCAGACCGCGCATGCGGCCGAGCAGGGTGAGTGCCACCTCAGGGTCGAAATTCCCGATCGACGAACCAGGGTAGAACACCAGGCGTCGGGCGGACGGAACATCGCCGGGCAGGACAATCTCGCCCAGCAGATCGGCGACGACGGGGCGAACATCGAGGGAAGGAAAGGCGTCGCGCAGGCCATCGACGGCCTGATGCAGGAAATCGGCCGAGATATCGATGGCAACGAAGCACCTGGGCCTGATCATCGCGCACAGCGCTCGCGCCTTTTCGCAGTTGCCGGCCCCCAGTTCGATCACCGTCGCGCCGGGACCAATCTGCCGTGCCATCTCTTCGCCATGGGTCTCGATGATCTTGGCTTCGGTACGGGTGAGGTAGTACTCCGGCAGGCGCGTAATCCGCTCGAAGAGCGCCGAGCCGGCGGCGTCATAAAAATACTTCGGCGAAACGTTTGCCTGCGCTGCGCACAGTCCGGCGGCGATTTCGGCGACAAGGCCAACGGAAGCCATAGGCAATTCAGCAACCTCCAAAAAAGTCTTGATGACCGATCATACTCCTTGGCAGGAACAAGGGAACTGCAACCGGCCCTGCCAGCCACCATAACGACACTTGACAGGAGCGGCGCCATGAATAGCTATCGTACTTCGCGGCTGATCCTGTGCTCGCGGCCGCGCTCGGCTGGTCGGCACCGCCCGCTGCCTGTGCCGCTCCGAGCGGCTGGTTGCAAGCGTCCGGCTGCCGCTGTTCGAGTTCGCGCGCATCAACCGCATCCCGATGGTCGCTCTCAATGTCGACGCCAGCCTGACCCGGGCGATCGATGAGCGCGGCCGGGAGGCCCTCCCCGACCACCAACGCCAGGGCGTCGGCCGCCCGGCGCTGGCCAGTGAGGCCTACCTGGACTTCCTGATTACGGTATATCGGCAGCACGCGCAGCTGAAGGGCGGCCGGGCAGACTCGGGCTTCCAGTACTTCGTCGAGGCGCAGCAGAACTGGGAGCACGCCATGGCCGAGGCGCTGGTGGCGCAACGGGTCACCGGGCCGCAGGGGCAGCCGCCGCTGGTCGTCGGCATCATCGGCAGCGGGCATTTGCGCTTCGGCTTTGGCGTGCCGCACCAGTTGCGCGGTCTCGGCGTCGATCGCGTCACGACGCTCCTGCCGCTCTCACCCGGCGAGGACTGCCGCGAGATTCGCCCTGGCCTGGCCGATGCCGTCTTCACCTTTCCAAAAGAACCCGCGACACCGGTGGCGCCGCCGCGCCTCGGCTCAAAACACGATAGAAGCCGTAACGACACTCCCGGACGCGCAGGGTGTCTTTTCCGAGGCCGCTATCGCAGTCGACGGCACTGATATTCATGGCCGGACGAGTACCCATGTTGTCCAGGACAAATTTTAGAAAATTGTTGACAATATGGGTAGGTATTTATATATTGGCAGTAATTTATATTTTTGTCCAGGACAAAACGTGAACACCACCGTGCGCCACAACGTAGGTCCAGCAACTGGTGCCCTCCTGCTGTCTGCTCTGTTCCTGGCGGTCAGCCTAGTGGCCGCACCGCCTGCTATCGCAGCCGATGCCTGCCCGGTGATACCGAATTCCGATGTTCGCCAAGACAACGGTAACCGGCAAGCACGCCAACCCGCTCTACGCGCAACTCGCCAAAGTGACCGGTACGGAACCGCAATGGAATTTTCACAAGTACCTGATCGATCGCAGCGGCCAGCAGGTGTTGAGCTTCGGTAGTCGCGTCAAGCCCGAGGACAGGGCTTTGCTCGCAAGGATCGAAGAGTTTCTCGGCAAACCGTGACCAACGTCCGTCTGACATCCAGCCTTTTCGCCACCATGGAGACCACAAAATGAACGCCCCAGACAGATTCTTCCTTCCCGACATGCAGGCCCGCGCCGACCTTCGCCAGTTGGCGATTCACAAGGTTGGCGTCAAGGACCTGCGCTACCCGCTGGCGCTGCTCGATGCTGCCGGCACCGTTCAAAACACGGTAGCCCGGTTGTCGATGTCGGTTGGCCTGCCGCCCGAGGTGAAGGGCACGCACATGTCCCGCTTTGTCGAGGTGCTCGAACAGCGGCGTGCACCACTGAACGTCAATCGTTTGCTGCGCATGTTTGACGACATGCTGCTGCGCCTGGATGCGCAGAGCGGTGCAATCGAACTCGCCTTTCCCTATTTCATCAGCAAGGCAGCGCCGGTATCCGGGGTCGAGAGCCTGCTCGACTACGACGTCCGGATGATTGTGGAGAAGCGCCAAGGGCAGGCGGTTGAACTAACGCTCGAGGTGGTCGCGCCGGTTACCAGTCTATGCCCCTGCTCGAAGGAAATCAGCGAATACGGCGCCCACAACCAGCGATCGCACATCACCATCAGCGTCCGCCTCCGTTCAGGGATGACGCCGGAAGAACTGGTACGCCTTGCCGAGGAGGAGGCCTCCTGCGAGGTCTTCGGGTTGCTCAAACGCCCGGACGAGAAGTGGGTGACCGAGCGAGCCTACGACAATCCGAAGTTTGTCGAGGACCTGGTTCGCGACATCGCGTTGCGTCTGATGAACGAGCCACGGATCGCAAATTGGACGGTCAAGTCCGAGAACTTCGAGTCGATTCACAACCACTCTGCCTACGCCGAGATCAGCGGCGAAAATGCTGGCAGTGAAGTCGCCTGAAGCCGGAGGACGAGAACATGCCTGGCGCACAACGTATCGCCGTGGTCGGATCGGGAATTTCCGGCCTGGCCAGTGCCTGGTTGCTGTCGCAAAAGCACCTGGTGACGCTGTACGAGGCAGGGTCGTATCTCGGGGGGCACACCAATACCGTCGATGTGACTGTGGACGGCGTTGAGCATCCCGTCGATACCGGTTTTCTGGTCTATAACAGCAAGACCTACCCAAACCTGACGGCCATGTTTGCTCACCTGGGGGTAGCCAGCGTCGAGACGGAAATGTCCTTTGCGGTCAGCCTCGAAGAGCCGCAACTGGAGTGGGCCGGCAGCAGCCTGGCGACCGTCTTCGGGCAGAAACGCAATCTGCTGCGGCGTGATTTCTGGCGCATGCTTGCCGACATCCTGCGTTTCAACCGGGAAAGCGTTGCCTGCCTGGAACAGTATCCCGAGTATGACCGGAGTCTGCGCTGTTTCCTGGACGCGGGCGGTTACTCGCGGCCCTTTGCCGAGTGGTATCTTCTGCCGATGGCGGCGGCGATCTGGTCTTGTCCGGCGGGCCAGATGCTCGACTATCCACTGGCCAGTTTTGTGCGCTTTTGTCGCAATCACGGACTGCTCCAGGTTTTCGATCGACCACTCTGGCGAACAGTCCGGGGCGGCGGCCGGGAGTATGTCTGCAAGCTGGCTGCCGGACTCGACGACATTCGTATGGCTACGCCGGTTCGCCACGTGCAGCGCCGCGAACTCGGCCTGCTCTTGCACACCGACGAAGGCGTCGAGTCCTACGATCAGGTTGTGCTTGCCTGTCACAGCGACCAGGCGTTGGCAATTCTCGGAGAGGAAGCCACATCGGCCGAGCGGCGCACGCTCGGTGCCATCCGCTACGCGCCAAATCGCGCCGTGCTGCACACGGACGCTGCCCTTCTGCCCCGCGATCCTACCCTCTGGTCGGCGTGGAACTACCTGTCGAGCGCACAGGAACTCGACCTGCGGCCGGTCAGTGTCTCCTACCTGATCAACCGTCTGCAGCCGCTGCCCTTCAGGATGCCGATGATGGTTTCGCTGAATCCACAGCGCGAGCCCAGGACCGAGAGGGTGATTGCCGAATTTGACTATGCACATCCGATTTTTGACGGGCCCGCAATCGCAGCCCAAAGTGAGCTGCCGACCATTTCGGGCGCCAGCGGCGTGTGGTTTTGCGGCGCTTGGGGCGGCTACGGTTTTCACGAAGATGGTCTGAAATCGGCGCTGCAGGTGGCGAATGCCCTGGCCTGTCGTGCGCCCTGGCAAGGCACGGCCGCGGCATCCCCGGCGCCGCCTGTACGGCGGCGAGCGGGTGTTTTCGCATGAACAATGCCCTCACCTCTTCAAGTCCATCGCCGCCGTGTTGGCCTGGCGCTGGCGCAACACCCTGGAGTTCAGAATCGTTCCGGCGAAGTGATCAGGCATTTTCACGTGATCATCGACGCCAGTTGGGAGAAGCGCGATGGAGTCGATGTCGGTACCCTTGACGAGCATTTCTCGTGGTCGGATGGCCGCACCTCGCGCCGCGTATGGACCATCACCCGCGTCGACGCTGGACTTTCATCTGGGTGAAGTCACCCTGAGTTTCACCAGGCGATGAGATGATGAATCCGCACATCGACGACTGGTCGGGGAAACGCGTGTGGCTGCTCGGCGCTTCGAGTGGCATCGGCGCCGCCTTGGGCCGCCTGCTGCTGGCGCGCGGCGCAAGGGTCGCGCTCTCGGCACGGAAGGTGCGCCAACTGCAAGCGGTGGCCAATGGCGCTCCGCAAGCGCTGGTGCTCCCCTGTGATGCGGCCGACGAAGCAAGCCTGTGCAGCGCCTGGGACTCGCTGCTGGCGGCGTGGGGTGGCGTCGACGTGGCGCTCTATGTCGCTGGCGACTATTTGCCGATGCGCGCCTGGGAACTCGACGTGCCCAGGGCGCGCCAGATGATCGATGTGAACTTTGGCGGTGCCGTGGCGTTCGCTGCCCGTGTCGTCCCGCAACTGTTGCAGCAGGGCGAAGGCCAGATCGGTTTCGTCGCCAGTGTGGCCGGTTATCGTGGTCTGCCGAAGTCGCTGATTTATGGTCCGACCAAAGCCGCCCTGATCAACTTTGCCGAGGCACTGTATCTTGATCTGCACCCGCAAGGGATTGGCGTGCGGGTGATCAATCCGGGCTTTGTGGCCACGCCGCTTACTGCCCAGAACGACTTCGCCATGCCGGCGCTGCTCACCCCTGAACAGGCGGCCGTGGAGACGCTTGCCGGTTTTGCCGGTAGCGCCTTTGAAATCCATTATCCGAAGCGCTTCACGCGGGCGATGAAGTGGCTGTCGCTGCTGCCCTATAGCTGGTACTTTCCGCTCGTTCGCCGCATCACCGGGGGCTGAGATGACCGTCTGCCCTGCAGACAGGACCTCTTGGCCGCCAACTTTACGCGGTTTTTCACCGCCAGCAACACGCAGGCATGGTGAAGCACGCGTGTGCGGTACAATCGCATGCCATGCAGCGCTTCGAAACGATTCCCGGACTGACTCACAGCGATTCTGAACCACAGGAACGTCACTCCAGGCAGGCGATCCTGTCCTCCTCATTCCGCTCAGGCCTTCGGGTTGATGATGTCCCCGGCCAGGGCAGGAAGCACATGCTGCGCAAGATCCATACGTTCGACAGCGACGAGTGCGAGGCGGCGATCGAGCGCCTGCGACTGGAGAGAGTCCAGCCGGAGGTGGTGGCGATCTCGCGTTGCCTGGGACTCGGCGCAATAATTTGAGGGTGATCTGCCAGTGAGGAAAAATTCGACGCCAGACCTGTTTGGCGACCTGCTCGAGGTGCCGGCGGCACCGCCAGCCGTACCGCCGCCGGCGGTGCTGCCGCCTGGCGAAGACGACGACAGCATCCTGCTGCACGATTCGGCGGCGCGCGACTACCTGGAGTATGCGATCGCGGTGGTCAAGGGTCGCGCGCTGCCGGATGTCAAGGACGGGCTGAAACCGGTGCAGCGCCGCGTTCTCTTCGCGATGCGCGAACTCGGATTGTCGGCGACCGCCAAACCGGTCAAGTCGGCGCGCGTCGTCGGCGACGTGATCGGCAAGTATCACCCGCACGGCGACACCTCGGCGTACGACGCGATGGTGCGCGTGGCGCAGCCGTTCATGCTGCGCTACCCGCTGGTCGATGGCCAGGGCAATTTCGGATCGCGTGACGGCGACAACGCCGCGGCGATGCGCTACACCGAAGCGCGCCTGACGCCGATCGCCGAACTGCTGCTCGGCGAACTCGGTGAAGGCACCGTCGATTTTCAGCCGAATTACGACGGCTCCTTCGATGAACCGGCATTTTTGCCGGCAAGGCTACCTTTCCTGCTGCTCAACGGCGCTTCGGGAATCGCCGTCGGCATGGCCACCGAAATGCCTTCGCACAATCTGCGCGAAGTCGCCGCAGCGGTGATCCACAAGATCGAGCACCCGGCCGCCGGCGTCCGCGAACTGATGGCGCACCTCCCCGGCCCCGACTACCCCGGTGGCGGGCAGATCATCTCGTCGGCGAGCGACATCGCCGCCGCCTATGGCAGCGGCCGCGGCAGCCTGCGCGTGCGTGCGCGTTACGAGATCGAGGAGATGGCGCGTGGCGCCTGGCAGGTGGTTTTCAAGGAGTTGCCACCGGGCGTTTCCTCGGCCAGGGTGCTCTCCGAGGTCGGGGCTCTGCTCAATCCACAGCCGAAACCGGGCAAGAAGGTGATCGAACAGGCGGCGGCGCAGCTCAAGGCGCTGATGGCTTCGCAGCTCGATCGCGCGCGCGACGAGTCGGGCAAGGACGACGACGTGCGTCTGGTCTTCGAGCCGAGCAGCTCGCGCATCGATCGCAACGAGTTCGTGGCGCTGCTGCTGGCGCATACCAGCCTCGAAACCTCGGCACCGATCAACCTGGTGGCGGTCGGCATCGACGGCCGGCCGTGCCAGAAATCGCTCGCCGACCTGATCGGCGAGTGGTGCAGCTTCCGCATCCGGACCGTGCATCGGCGTACCGAGTTCCGCCTGCAGAAGGCCGACGACCGCATCCACATTCTCGAAGGCCGGCACATCGTCTTCCTCAACATCGACGAAGTGATCCGCATCATTCGCGAATCCGACGATCCGAAAAGGGCGTTGATCGCGCGCTTCACGCTCTCGGACCGGCAGGCCGAAGACATCCTGGAAATCCGCCTGCGTCAGTTGGCCCGACTCGAGGGAATTCGCATCGAGCAGGAACTGGCGAAGCTGCGTGGTGAACGCGAAGGTCTGGTCAGGCTGCTCGGCAGCGACACGCTGTTGCGCCGGCAGGTGATTCGCGAAATTCGGGCCGATGCCGAGAAGCATGGCGACGCCCGCCGGACGATCCTCCTCGCGGCGGCCACCGCTTCGCGCTCGGAGGTCGCTGCCGTCGCCGATGAACCGGTGACCGTGATCATCTCCGAGAAGGGCTGGGCGCGTGTCCGGCAGGGGCACAACCTCGACCTTTCGGGCGTCGTCTTCAAGGATGGCGATCGCGCCGGTTCGGCGCAGGAATGCCGCTCGGTGGACTCGCTGGTGATCCTGTCGACCGAAGGGCGTGCGTTCACCCTGGCGGTCGCCAGTCTTCCCGACGGTCGCGGCATGGGCGCGCCGCTGTCGTCGTTCGTCGAGCTCGGTACCGGGAAGGTCGCGCATGTACTCACCGGACTGCCGGAGGACGAACTGCTGGTCGCCAAGACCTCGGGCTACGGCTTCATCTGCACCTACGCCGACCTCTTGTCGCGTCAGAAGGCCGGCAAGGCCTTCCTGAGCGTCGAAGAGGGCGCGACCATCCTGCCGCCGCTGCGGCTTGCCGGCAAGGATCATCTGGCGGCATTATCCGAAGATGGCCGCCTGCTGATTTTTCCGCTCGAACAGATGAAGCGCCTGTCGGCCGGCAAGGGCGTGCAGATCATCGGCCTGCACGACGACGAATCCTTGCGCGCGGTCGTTGCCATCCAGGGTGACCGGGTGACGATCAAGGGGATGTTCCGAAACCGCATCAAGACCCTGCTTTCGGAAGATCGGCATCTCGGTCAGCGTGCGCGGCGCGGCTCGCCGGTGGGGCAACTCGGCCAGGTGACGCTGGCCGCGTATCCGGAGTGAGGAGAGTGAAATTGATGAATCGCAATCATTGGACGTCGTTTCGGCAGGCTGTTGTCTGGGGCCTGCTTGCCTTCTGGAGCGCACTGGCGATGGCCGAGCAGGTCGGTTGTGTGACCACCGAGTGGAAGCTGGTTGGCGCCAATCACCGGGTCTGCGTCGAGAGTTTTCCTGATCCGAAAGTGCCGGGTGTGACCTGTCATGTCAGCCAGGCGAGAACCGGCGGCATCAGCGGCTCGTTCGGCCTCGCGCAGGACCCCTCGCAGTTCTCGCTGGCATGCCGGCAGACTGGACCGATTGTTCTGCCCGCGAAGCTGCCGAAAGAGGCAACGGTGTTTGCCGAAGATACCTCGATTCTGTTCAAGGAGACGCGCGTCATCCGGATGTGGGACGAAGCCCACAAGACCCTGGTCTACCTCGCGATCAGTCGCAAGCTGATCGACGGCGCGCCAGCGAACAGCATCTCGACGGTGCCGGTGATGCCCTGGGGGGAACGCTGACGGTGCGTCCGGATCGCCTGCCGAAGCCGTGCTGCTGTAAGATCACCAGTCGATCTGCCGTAGAGCAGGTGTTCCCACCGAGCATTCCGCTGCGTCGACCGGCGCTGACGGAAGGAGAGAAAGCCCATGGTTCCACGTCTCATGACTGCCTTCAGCGGGCCACTGCTGGAGATTGAGCGGCGTTTCCTCGACGCCATGCCGGAGATCGAGCGCTGGTTGCGCGGGCAGTGGCAGGAGCACACGCCGCCTTTTTATGGCTCGGTCGACCTGCGCAACGCAGGTTTCAAGCTTGCGCCGGTGGACATGAACCTGTTTCCCGGGGGCTTCAACAACCTCGACGCCACCTTCCTGCCGCTCTGCGTGCAGGCAGCGATGGCGGCGATCGACCGGATCTGCCCCGACGCCAGGAGGCTGCTGCTGATTCCCGAGAAGCACACGCGCAACCTCTTTTATTTGCAGAACGTCGCACAGCTCGCGGCGATCCTGCGCCTGACCGGCCTCGACGTGCGCCTCGGCTCGTGGTCGCCGGAGATCGACAGGCCGACGCCGGTGGCGCTTCCCGACGGCAGTTCGCTGCTTCTCGAACCGCTGCTGCGCAGCCGCTCCCGGCTGGGCCTCGAAGGCTTCGACCCCTGCGCGATCCTGCTCAACAACGATCTCTCGGCGGGTATCCCGCCCATCCTGCAGAACCTCGACGGGCAGTTCGTTCTGCCGCCGCTGCATGCGGGTTGGGCTTTGCGCCGCAAGTCGAACCACTTTGCGGCCTACGATGAGGTGGCGGGGGATTTCGCCAGACTGGTCGGGATCGACCCGTGGCGGATCAACCCCTACTTCTCGGTCTGCAGCAGCGTCAATTTTCATGAGCGACAGGGCGAGGACTGCCTGGCTGCCAATGTCGATGCCGTGCTCGGTCTGATCCGCGAGAAATACCAGCAATACGGGATCGAAGAAACTCCTTACGTGGTCGTCAAGGCCGACGCCGGTACTTACGGCATGGGGGTGATGACGGTCAAGGATGCGGCGCAGGTGACCGGCCTCAACCGCAGGCAGCGCAACAAGATGTCGGTGATCAAGGAAGGCCTGGCGGTGTCGCAGGTGATCATCCAGGAAGGAGTGCATTCCTATGAGCGGGTCGGCAGCGGTAGCGACGAAGGTGTCGCCGAACCGGTGGTGTACATGATCGACCGCTTTGTCGTGGGCGGCTTCTACCGTGTCCATAGCGGGCGTGGCAAGGATGAGAATCTCAACGCGCCGGGCATGCACTTCGAGCCGCTGGCCTTCGAGACCAGTTGCTCGCTGCCCGACCATTGCCAGAATCCCGATGCTGCACCGAACCGCTTTTACGTTTACGGCGTGGTTGCCCGCCTGGCGCAGCTCGCGGCCTCGCTCGAACTCGAACGTACGGCACCGATAGAGGAGCAAGTGGCATGCGCATAGCATTCATCGTCGACCCTCTGCGGTCGCTGAAGGCCTACAAGGACACCAGTATCGCGATGATGCGCGCTGCCCAGGCGGCAGGGCACGCGGTGTGGACGATCCAGCAGGAGGCGATTCACTGGTCGCCGCTGCACGGCGTCTGCGCTGCCGCGGTGCATCTGGAAATGCTCGCCGACGATCAGGACTGGTTCGTCGAGGTCGACCGTCGCGTCGTCGCCCTGCGTGATTTTCGCGCCGTTGTGATGCGCAAGGATCCACCCTTCGACATGGAATACGTGACCACCACCTGGTTGCTCGAAGGTGCCGAAGCCGAGGGCGCGCGCGTTTTCAACCGACCGCGCGCATTGCGCGACCATTCCGAAAAGTTGTCGATCGCCGAATTCGCGCATTTTTCGGTACCGACACTGGTGGCGCGCGATGCTGCGGTGATTCACTCGTTCATCGACTACGAACACGACACGATTCTCAAACCGCTCGACGGCATGGGGGGTACCCAGATTTTCCGTGTCCGTCATGACGACCCGAACCGCAACGTGATCGTCGAAACGCTGACCCGTGACGGCGCGCGCACGCTCATGGCGCAACGCTACATCCCCGAGATCGTCGATGGCGACAAGCGCATCCTGATCGTTGGCGGTGAAGTGGTTCCCTATTGCCTGGCGCGCATCCCCAAGGCCGGCGAAACCCGTGGCAACCTGGCTGCCGGCGGCACCGGCGTGGCCCGCGAACTGAGCGCGCGCGACTGGGAAATCGCCAGCACGCTGGCGCCGGTGCTGGCCGCCCGCGGCCTGTTGCTGGTCGGTCTCGACGTGATCGGCGACTGGCTGACGGAAATCAACGTCACCAGCCCGACCTGCATGGTCGAAATCGCCGGGCAGACCGGTTTCGACGCCGCCGCCATGTTCATTGCCGCCCTCGACCGTCAGTGCCTTGCCGCCTCCTAGCCTCCTAGTCTGCCTGCTCGCGCTGCTTCTTGCCAGCGTCCTGGCGGCCTGCGAGCGGGCGCCCTTGCACCATCAGGAAGCCTTCGTTTTCGGGACCCGCGTCGAAGTGCTGATCGCCGGCCTGGACGAAGCGGCAGCACGTCCGGCAGCGGCAGCCGTGCTGCGCGAGTTCGATCGTCTGCATCGAACCTACCATGCCTGGAAGCCATCCGAACTGAGCGCGCTGAACGCGGCCATTGCGGCTGGCCGGCGGCAGCCGGTGACGCCGGAAATGGCCGAGCTGATTACCGAGGCGCAGCATCTGACTCGCCTCGGCGAACAGCTTTTCGACCCGGGAATCGGCCGTCTGATCGGCCTCTGGGGTTTTCAGTCCGATGAATTGCCGGCCATCCTGCCCGATCCGCTGGCTCTGGCTGCCTGGCGGGCAGTCCGGCCGAGCCTTCTCGACCTGCGGATCGAGGGCGCTTACGTCAGCAGCGACAAGCGCGAAGTGGCCCTCGATTTCGGGGGTTACCTCAAGGGTGTCGCGCTCGACCGCGCGGCGGCCATTCTGCAGGCGCAGGGGGTGCACAATGCACTGATCAACATCGGCGGCAATGTCATGGCGCTGGGGAGCAAGAATGGGCAGCGCTGGCGCGTCGGCATCCAGCACCCGCGTCAGCCCGGGCCGCTGGCGACAGTCGAACTGGCGAATGGTGAGGCGATCGGCACCTCGGGTGACTATCAGCGTTTCTTCGAGCTCGACGGCCATCGCTACTGCCATCTGCTCGACCCGCGCAGTGCGCAGCCGGTGCCGCATACGCAGTCGTTGAGCGTCCTGATCACGCCGCGCGCGGCGGCCGGGACACTTTCCGATGTCGCCTCCAAGCCTCTGTTCATTGCCGGTAGCGACTGGCCGCGCCTGGCGCGTGCGCTGCAGGTCGAGCAGGTGCTGCGGGTCGACGCACAAGGCCAGGTGCAGGTCAGCCGTGCGCTGCACGGTCGGCTCGAATACGTCGGCGGCGAGCCGAAGGGGCTTGAAGTCATCCCTTGAGGCGTTCGCCAATGCTGCCGAGCAGCGCGGAATCGCTTAGAATGACGGCCTGTCGTAAGGGGTGGAAACAATGATCGGTATTCTCCTGATAACGCATGGCTCGTTTGGTGAAAGCCTGATCCAGAATATTTGTCACGTGCTCAACAAGCGTCCGCCCCTGATCGCACAGCTTGGCGTGGCAGCTCAGGACGATCCGCTCGACATCCTGCCGCTGGCGCGCCTGCTGCTGAAAGAAGTCGACCATGGCGAAGGGGTCCTGGTGATGACCGACGTTTTCGGTGCGACACCCGGCAACCTGGCGCTCAAGCTGCTCGAGCCGGGCCGTGTCGAAGGCATTGCCGGCCTCAGTCTGCCGATGCTGCTGCGCGCTCTGACCTATCGCGAGAAAGGGATGGAAACCATGTTGCAGAAGGCGATCAGCGGTGCCCATGATGGCGTCGTAAAGCTGCCGCCGCCTGCCTAGAATCACAGGAGTTTTTGATGGTACGTGCTGAAACTGCAATCATTAACAAGCTGGGCCTGCATGCCCGTGCTTCGGCCAAGCTGACGCAACTTGCCAGCCGCTTCGCCAGCGACGTCTGGATGGAGAAGGGGGCGCGCCGCATCAACGCCAAGAGCATCATGGGCGTGATGATGCTGGCTGCCGGCAAGGGTTCGACAGTGGTCGTCGAGACCGACGGTGCGGACGAACAGGCAGCGAACGAGGCGATCCTCGGATTGATCGCGGAAAGGTTCGGCGAGGCGGAGTGAGTGCATCATGAGTTTTACCCTGCATGGCCTGGCGGTCTCCGGTGGCATCGCGATTGGACAGGCGCATCTGATGTCGCACGCGACACTCGAGGTCTCGCATCTGTTCATCGCGCCACGCCTGGTGGACAAGGAGGTGGCCCGCTTCGAGGCCGCGCTGCTGCGCGTGCGTGAGGAGTTTGCGGCACTGAAGGGACGCATGCAGCATACCTCGACCGAGTTCGGCGCTTTCATCGACCTGCATTCGATGATCCTTTCCGATCCCGAACTGGCGGAAGTTCCCAAACAACTGATCCGCGAGCGTCGCTGCAATGCCGAATGGGCGCTGGTGCAGCAGATGGAACTCCTGGTCGCCCAGTTCGAGAGTATTGACGATCAGTACCTGCGCGAGCGCAGCTACGACATACGCCAGGTCGTCGAGCGGGTGGTCAAGGAACTGGTCGGTCAGCCAGGCCGGATGTCCCTGAGAACCGGCAAGGGCATCAAGGAAGAGAATCTGATCGTCGTCGCGCACGATCTCTCGCCAGCCGACGTGATTTCCTACAAGGAACATCATTTCGCTGCCTTTGTCACCGATGTCGGCGGCTCGACTTCGCACACCGCGATTCTCGCGCGCAGCCTGCGCATTCCGGCGGTGCTTGGCCTGCATAACGCCCGGCAACTGATTCACGACGATGAGGTGTTGATTGTCGATGGCACGCGTGGCGTCCTGATCGTCAACCCCGATCCGCGCATCCTCGAAGAGTACCGGCTCAGAAAGAGTCAGATCGAGCTTGAAAGGATCAAGCTCAGACGTCTCAGGACAGCGAAGTCGGTGACCCTCGACGGCGTCGATATCGATCTTCAGGCCAACATCGAACTGCCGGGCGACGTCGCTGCAGCGCTTGATGGCGGTGCCGAAGGGATTGGCCTGTTTCGCACCGAGTTCATATTCCTCGATCGCGGCGACATGCCGACCGAGGACGAACAGTTCGAGGCCTATCGTACGGTCGTCAAGGGCATGGGCGGCCGGCCGGTCACCATCCGCACCTTCGATCTCGGCTCCGACAAGGATCTCCATCCGGAAAAGATGCAGGGCGAGCGCCTGCAAAGCAACCCGGCGCTCGGGCTACGTGCCATCCGCCTGTCGCTGGCCGAGCCGAAGATGTTCCAGACGCAGTTGCGAGCCATCCTGCGCGCTTCGAAGTACGGCAAGATCAAGCTCCTGATCCCGATGCTTTCGCAGGCGCACGAAATCGATCAGACGCTGGCAGCAGTAGAGCGGGCCAAGTCGAGCCTGCGCGGCGAACGCGTTCCCTTCGATGAAGCGATCCAGGTGGGAGCGATGATCGAGATCCCGGCCGCCGCGCTGGCCGTCGGCCTGTTCCTGCGGCGCATGCATTTTCTGTCGATTGGTACCAACGATCTGATCCAGTACACACTGGCCATCGATCGCAGCGATGAAGAGGTCGCACCGCTCTATGATCCCCTGCATCCGGCAGTGTTGATGCTGCTGGCGCACACCATCGCGAGCGCCGAAAAGGTCTATATCCCGGTTTCGATCTGCGGCGAACTCGCCGGTGACCCGACCCTGACGCGGCTGCTGCTGGGGATGGGGCTGCGCCAGTTCTCGATGCATCCGGCACAGATCCTCTCGGTCAAGCAGAAGATCATGCAGAGCAACTGCGCCGAACTGGCGCCCATCGTTCGCCGCCTGTTGCGCCATGAGGAACCGGCGAAGATTCGCGAGCAACTGGAGAAACTCAACAGTTGCGTCTGAATTCATTTTTTTCCTGCCACCGAACCGATCACGATGTCACCTGAGAATTCAGTCGGAGTCGTTGCGCCTCGGCGAGCGCAATTCAACGAGCCGCTGCGGCTGCAGAGCGGTGCCGAGTTGCCGGGTTTCGAACTGGTTTTCGAAACCTACGGTACGCTCAACGCCGAACACACCAACGCCGTGCTGGTCTGCCATGCCCTTTCCGGTAGTCACCATGTCGCCGGCCACTATGCTGACGATCCGGAAAACGTCGGTTGGTGGGATAACCTCGTCGGTCCGGGCAAGCCGCTCGACACCAGAAAATTCTTCGTGGTCGGGGTCAACAACCTCGGTGGCTGCTACGGGTCTACCGGGCCATTGTCGATCAATCCGGAGAGCGGCAAGCGCTACGGTGCTGATTTTCCACTGGTGACGGTCGAGGACTGGGTCGCGGCACAGGCCCGTCTGGCCGACCATCTGGGCGTGCGCACATGGGCTGCGGTGATTGGCGGCAGCCTCGGTGGCATGCAGGCGCTCGAGTGGTCACTGCAATTCCCGGAGCGAATCCGGCACGCCATGGTGATCGCTTCGGCGCCCAAGCTGTCGGCACAGAACATCGCCTTCAACGAGGTGGCGCGACAGGCGATCATTTCCGATCCGGATTTTCATGGGGGCTACTACGCTGATCATGGGGTCATCCCGACCAGGGGCTTGCGGCTGGCGAGAATGGTCGGTCACATCACCTATCTGTCGGATACGCAGATGGCCGAGAAATTCGGTCGTCAGTTGCGCCATGGCGAGCACAAGTTCAGTTACGAGGTCGATTTCGAGATCGAGTCCTATTTGCGTTATCAGGGCAACAAGTTTGCCGCTTTCTTCGACGCCAATACCTATCTGATGATGACCAAGGCACTCGACTACTTCGATCCCGCCTATGACTACGAGGGCAATCTGCCCGCTGCGCTGGCGCGTGCCAAGGCCAGCTTCTTTGTCGCCAGTTTTTCGACCGACTGGCGTTTCGCACCGGCGCGTTCGCGTGAGATCGTCTTTGCGCTGCTGCACAATCGCCGGCGCGTCGTGTACGCGGAGATCGACTGCGGTGCCGGGCATGACTCGTTCCTGCTCGACGATCCCCACTATCACGCGCTGCTACGTGCCTATCTGGAGAACATCGCCGTATGACCGAGCATGAGCGGAGAGTCCGGGCCGAGCAGCGGGAGCGCTTCGACTTTGCGGTGATCGCCAACTGGATTCCGCCTGGCGAGCACGTTCTCGACCTGGGTTGCGGTGACGGCAGATTGCTGCGTTACCTGAACGAAACGCGGGATGTCAGTGGCTACGGCGTCGAAATCGACCATGAAAGCATCCTCGGATGTATCCGCAACGGGGTGGATGTGATCCAGATGGATATCGAGTGCGGACTTTCCGGTTTTGAGGACAGATCCTTCGAGCATGTGATCATTTCTCAGGCGCTGCAGACGATGCGTGCCACCGAGCGCATCCTCACCGAGATGCTGCGCGTCGCTGCAGAGGCGGTGGTCAGCTTCCCCAATTTCGCCTACCGTGCCAACCGAGCAGCGATCAGCGAAGGGCACATGCCGGTTTCCGAAGACCTGCCCTATGACTGGTTCGACACCCCGAATGTGCGCTTTTTCACAATTGTTGACTTCGAGGATCTGTGTCGCCGGCTCGACATCGAGATTCGCGAACGTCTGGCTTTCGACGAAGCCGGACGCGAGGTCTGCGAAGATCCCAATCTCAACGGCAGTCTCGCCTTCTATCGCCTCGGACGAAGATCCTGATGCCTGGCTGGCTACGCCTGCTGCTGACCAGGCGGATGCTGATCTGCGTGTTTACCGGCTTCAGCTCGGGTTTGCCACTGTACCTGCTGCTCAATCTGCTGCCGGCGTGGTTGCGCAGCGAAGGAGTGGATCTCAGAACCATCGGCCTGTTCGCGCTGATCCAGTTTCCCTACACATGGAAATTCATCTGGGCGCCGCTGCTGGATCGTTATCGCCTGCCCCTGGGTCGCCGGCGTGGCTGGATGCTGTTCTCGCAGCTCGGCCTGCTACTGTCGATTGGTCTGCTCGGAGGATTCTCGCCGTCGAGCAATCTGACACCGGTGATCTGGTTGTCGGTGACGCTGGCTTTCCTGTCGGCGACGCAGGATGTCGCGCTCGATGCGTTTCGCCGCGAAATCCTCAGCGATCAGGAACTCGGTCTGGGCAATTCGGTGCATGTCAATGCCTACCGGATTGCCGGGCTGGTGCCGGGATCGCTGTCGCTGATCCTCGCCGACCTGCTGCCCTGGGCGCAGGTTTTCGGGATTACTGCAGCTTTCATGTTACCGGGAATGGTGATGGTGCTGCTGGTCGGCGAACCGCCCATGCTCGGGGCGCCGAAGACCTTGCGCCAGGCAGTGGTCGAGCCGTTTCACGAGTTCATCGGCCGTCAGGGCTGGCGGGGTGCGCTGCTGGTGCTCGGCTTCATTTTTCTCTACAAGCTCGGCGATTCGCTGGCGACCGCCCTGGCGACGCCGTTTTATCTGGATCTGGGCTTCAGCAAGACCGATGTCGGCGTGATTGCCAAGCATGCCGGACTCTGGCCGGCGGTATTCGGCGGCCTGCTGGGTGGCTTGTGGATGGTGCGTCTGGGGATCAACCGCGCGCTGTGGTTATTCGGCCTGGTTCAGATGGTGACCATTCTCGGCTTCGCCTGGCTGGCGTGGCGTGGCGTGCAGGCGCCTGTCGATGCACTTGACCGGGCCGCTCTGGCCACCGTGATTGCTGCCGAGTGCCTGGGCGTCGGCCTGGGTACTGCCGCTTTCGTCGCCTTCATCGCGCGTGCCACCAATCCGGCTTTCACGGCCACCCAGTTTGCGCTGTTTACCAGCCTGGCCGCCGTTCCCCGGACCTTCATCAACGCGACGGCAGGCGCGCTGGTCGAGTCGCTGGGCTGGGTCAGCTTCTTCATCCTGTGTTTTCTGCTTGCCGCTCCGGGCATGTTGCTGTTGCTGAAGGTTGCGCCATGGAACGAGATTCGCCCGTCGCCGCCACGCTGATCGCTGCCGCCCGGCAGTTGTCGGCCAGCGTCTCGACGCTCACCTTCTCGCCGCCGGTCAGCCACGTCTACAATCCGCTGAGTTATGCCTGGTCAGCGCACGAGTTGTACCTGCGTCGCTATGGAGCAAGCACTCGGCGGGTGGTCTTTCTGGGAATGAACCCGGGTCCCTTCGGGATGGTGCAATGCGGCGTGCCTTTCGGTGAAGTCGCAGCGGTGCGCGACTGGTTGGGGATCGAGGCCGCAGTGCTGAAACCGGCTGTCGAAAATCCCCGGCGACCGATCGAAGGCTTTGCCTGCGCACGCTCCGAGGTCAGTGGGCGGCGTCTGTGGGGATTGTTCCGCGAGCGCTTCGGTTCTGCCGACGCGTTTTTTGCTGAGCATTTCGTCGCCAACTATTGCCCGCTGGCCTTTTTCGATCAAGCTCGCAACCTGACCCCCGACAGGCTGCCGGCAGCTGCAGCGGCAGCGCTGCGGGTGGCTTGCGATGCGCACCTGAAGACGCTGGTCTCTGTCTTGCAGCCCGAATGGGTGGTTGGCGTCGGCGCTTTCGCCGAAACGCGGGCAGCCGAAGCGCTCGCCGGGACGCAGGTCAGAACCGCTCGCGTGCTGCATCCGAGTCCCGCGAGCCCGCTGGCGAATCAGGGTTGGGCGGCAGCGGCGACCCGGCAACTGGTCGAGCTGGGTATCTGGGAGTGACCGGGAGGCTCTGCAGATTGCCGAGGAGGCGAGGGATGTGATTCTCTGACTCGGCTTGCGCGGCAAGGGATGATCAGGCCGGGATCCCGATCTGTTTGCGCAGCATGCGCCAGGTGCGCCAAACGAAAAAAACTCGCTGGCTCCATCGCCAGACGCGGCGCGGTTGCAGCACGACCAGCACAGCGACGCCGATGGCGACCATTTCCGGGTGTTGTTTGACGTAATCACTGCCCTGACGAACGCTGGCAATGGCACGGTCGGCAGTCGCGAGGCCTGCGCCCAGCGGTTGCAGTTGCTGGCCAAGGAGCCGGCGCTGGTTGCTGATACGTTCGATCAGTCTGCCGCGCTCGATGGCAAGGTCAATCAGCTCTTGGTTCATTGCTGGCGGCGCCTTTCATCTGGCGAAGGTCTTCTGCAAGCTCGGCAACGCTGGCCGCGAGGGGTTGATGGCTGGTACGCAGTGCACGTCGCAGAGCCGCGTAGGCAATACCTCCGCTGGTCAGCGAAATGACGGTGAAAGCGCTCAGCAGGAGCACCCGGTTGTCCCAGAACACGACGACCAGCAAGGTGATCGCCAGGATCGTGCCGACCATCAGAGAAAACGCCAGTACTTGCGACAGGAGCAGGATACGGACGGCACGCAGCTTTTCTTCCTTGAGGTCATTGCCAAGGAGTTCGAGTCGCGTGCGCCCGATGGCCAGCAGTGTGGCGGCGCTGTTCCTGGTGGCTGCCAGCAGGCCGCCGCTTGCGCCGCCCGGTGTCTCGCTCATGGCTGTCAGACGGTCGCGACCGATTATCGACGACCGATGATCACCCCGAGCAGCAGACCGACAGCTGCGGCAACGCCGACGGCACGCCAGGGATTTTCGTGTACGAAGTCGTCGGTGGCACGTGCCGCGGCCTTGGTGCGGTCGACCAGTGCCGCTTCGGCATCTGCCAGGCGGAGCTTGGCATCGCGCAGCCGCTCGCCGATGCGCTCGCGCAGATCGCCCATTTTGTCGCCGGCAACGCCAGCCGTGGCACGCAGGATTTCTTCTGCGTCGGCGACGACGACCTTCATGTCGGAGACGAGTTTTTGTTTGCTGGCGGAGGAAAGATCGGTAACTTCGGACATGATGAACCTCACAGGGGAAGATGATGGCAGGAATAGCGAGGGTGCAGGGGCAAACCTCAACGAGGTTCTCAGATTATAGAAATCGGGCGCGGAGAGCAATGCATAAAAGCCGTTGCGCTGTGCCAGGGCCTCCGTTCCGGGCAGACGCGAACTCATTCTCGTCAATCGGCCTACAGTGAATAGTCGTAATCGATGGTCAATGGCGCGTGGTCGCTGAACCGCTGTTCCTTGTAGACGGCTGCGCTGCGCGCCTTGCTGGTGATGGCGGCCGTCGCCAGTTGATAGTCGAGCCGCCAGCCGACGTTCTTTGCCCAGGCCTGGCCACGATTCGACCACCAGGTGTAAGACTCGCCAGTGCTGTCGGGATGCAGGCTGCGGTATACATCGCACCAGCCGCCTTCGTCGAGCAGTCGGCTCACCCAGGCACGCTCCTCGGGCAGAAATCCCGAGTTCCTGCGGTTGCCACGCCAGTTCCGGAGGTCGATTTCCTGATGGGCGATGTTCCAGTCGCCACCGATAATGATGTCGCGCCCGCTCGACGCAAGTTCGACGAGATGCGGATAGATCAGGGCCATGAAGCGGAATTTGGCCTCCTGCCGTTGCTCGGAGCTGGAACCTGAGGGCTGATACAGCGAGATGATCGAAAGATTTCCGAAATCCGCGCGCAGATAGCGCCCTTCGCGGTCAAACTCCTCACTTCCCAGCACGTCGAATACCCGCTCCGGTCTGTGGCGGCACCACAGACCGACGCCGCTGTAGCCTTTTTTCTCGGCGTAGCGGTAGTAGGCATGGAAACCCTCGGGCGCTCGCATTTCTTCATCGAGGTCCGCAGCATGCGCCTTGATTTCCTGCACACAGAGGATATCCGCATGCTGGGCGCCGGCCCAGGGCAGAAGCCCCTTGCGCCATGCCGAACGAATACCGTTGAGATTCAACGTAATGATGCGTAACATAGAGGACCGATGCCGGAAACGGCTTTCATCGCGAAAATATTTTATGGGCTTTCGTCAGGAATTCATCGAGTTTGCCGTTGCTCAGGAGGTGCTGCGTTTTGGTAGTTTCACGACCAAGGCGGGACGGCTTTCGCCCTACTTTTTCAACGCTGGCCTGTTCAACAACGGTGCGGCGCTGGGGCGGCTGGCGGAATTCTACGCCAAGGCGATCACCGCCAGTGGGATCGCCGTCGACGGTCTGTTCGGCCCGGCGTACAAGGGCATCCCGCTGGTGGCCGTGGTCGCCGTTGCCCTGGCAAGGGCAGGGCACAACCTGCCATTCTCGTTCAATCGCAAGGAGGCCAAGGATCACGGAGAAGGCGGCAGCATCGTTGGTGCGCCACTGGCCGGTCGCGTGTTGATCATCGACGACGTGATCACCGCCGGTACTTCGGTTCGTGAGTCGGTGGAGCTGATTCGTGCCGCCGGTGCTTCGCCCTGCGGCGTGGTCATCGCTCTGGATCGCATGGAGCGCGGCAGCGGTGAGTTGTCGGCGGTACAGGAAGTCGAGCGGGACTACGCCATTCCGGTGCTGGCCGTCGCCAACCTCGATGATCTGATGAGCTTTCTCCAACAGCATCCGGATTTCAGGCAGAACGAGACAGCGGTAGCTCATTATCGGCAGACCTATGGCCTTCTTGCCCACAGCGGCTAGTTGCGCCCTCCTGCTGTTGGTGGTGACCGGCGGAGACGCGAGCTTCGCAGCCGCTTCGATTTTCTGTTGCACGGATGCGCAGGGCAAGCAGGTATGTGGCGACGTTTTGCCTCCGGCCTGTTATGGACGTGCCTATCGCGAGTTGGGTACTTCCGGCCGAGAACGGACTGTCGAGGCGCCACTGACCGCCGAGCAGCGAGCCCAGCGCGCCGCCGAGGAAAAACGGCGTAGCGAGCAGGAACGGGTGCTCAACGAACAGCGGCGCAAGGATCAGGCCTTGCTCAATACCTATGGCAGCGAAAAAGATATCGAAATCATGCGTAGCCGCGCCGAGCGGGACCTTACTGCGGCGATTCAGGCTGCGCAGGATCGAATCGCGGAGATCCGCAGGCTGCGCAAGAAATTCGAGGATGAAGCGGAGTTCTACAGAAACCGACAGTTGCCGGTAGACGTGGCCAAGGGTCTGCGCGACGCCGATCACGAGATCAGGGCGCAGGAGTCGGTCATCGAGTCCAAGAACAGGGATCTGGAGGCGATCCGGCTGAAGTACGACGAGGACCGGCGCCGCTTCGTTGAGATTTCAAAGCGGCCACCAGCGCGGCCCTAACGGTCATGACTTTTCCAGGCACCCCCGATCATGAAAGTCATGACCGTTTCCCTCTCCCCCGACCCCTCCCCCGCGAGGGGGGAGGGGAGATTCGTGAGTCGCATACGCGACTTTCACATTAAGCCATGTAATGACCGTTAGCCGAGTTTCTTGCGCAGCAGGTCGCTGACGCGCTGTGGGTTGGCCTTGCCGCGCGTCGCTTTCATGGCCTGACCGACCAGTGCGTTGAAGGCCTTTTCCTTGCCGGCCCGGAACTCGGCAACCATCGCCGGGTTGGCGGCGAGCAGTTCATCGAGCAGCGTTTCCAGGGAGCCGCTGTCACTGATCTGCTGCAGGTCCTGCCTGGCGATGATCTCGTCAGCCGAACTGCCCTCGCCGCTCCACAGGGCATCGAAAACCTTCCTGGCGATATTGGTCGAGATCGTGCCGTCGCCAATGCGGGCGAGCAGGCCGCCGAGTTGTTCTGCCGAGACCGGCGATTCGCTGATTTCTCGGTCTTCCTTGTTGAGGCGGGCGGTCAGGTCGACCATGACCCAGTTGGCGCAGGTCTTGGCGTTTGCCTTGCCGGCCGTGGCGACGGCGGCTTCGTAGTAGCCGACCAGTTCCAGCGAACTGGTGAGAACCTTGGCGTCATACGCGGAAAGCCCGTAGTCGGCAATCAGGCGTTCGCGTTTGGCGGTCGGCAACTCGGGTAGTTGCGAACGAATCTGCTCGATCCACTGCTGATCGATGAGCAGCGGCAGCAGATCCGGATCGGGGAAGTATCGGTAATCGTGAGCATCTTCCTTCGAACGCATGGCGCGCGTTTCACCGCTTTCCGGATCGAATAGGACCGTCGCCTGCTCGATGCTGCCACCATCCTCAAGGGTGGCAATCTGCCACTGCACCTCGTAGTCGATGGCCTGCTGCATGAAGCGGAAAGAGTTCAGATTCTTGATTTCCCGGCGAGTACCGAAGTGCGGCTGGCCGACGGGGCGCACCGAGACGTTGGCATCACAACGAAAGGATCCCTCCTGCATGTTGCCATCACAGATGCCGATCCAGCGCACCAGCGCGTGCAAGGTCCGGGCATAGGCGACCGCTTCGGCGGAAGAACGCATGTCGGGTTCGCTGACGATTTCCAGCAAGGGAGTACCGGCACGGTTGAGGTCGATTCCCGAGCGGCCCCGGAAATGCTGCCCCAAGCCTTCATGCAGCGATTTGCCAGCATCCTCTTCGAGGTGAGCGCGGGTCAGGGAAACGACCTTTTCGCTTTCTCCGACCGGTATGGCCAACTTGCCGCCCAGCACCACTGGCAATTCGTACTGGCTGATCTGATACCCCTTGGGGAGATCCGGGTAGAAGTAGTTCTTGCGTGCAAAGACCGATCGGGGGGCAATCTTCGCGTCGACCGCGAGGCCAAAGCGGATCGCGCAGATCACGGCGCCCCTGTTCAGCACCGGCAGGACGCCAGGCAGGGCGATGTCAACGGCGTTCGCCTGGACGTTGGGGGCGGCGCCAAAGGCAGTCGAACTGCCCGAGAAGATCTTGGCCTGGGTAGACAACTGCGCGTGCGTTTCGATGCCGATGACGACTTCCCACTGTTTCATCACTGCTTACTCTCTCTTCAAGAACCGTCGGCGAAAGGCCTGCCGGCGCTGGCCGGAGGAGGGCGCTCCGACGGTATTTGCCGGCTGCCGCTTCTCAGTCGAATCCGCCTGGCCGCTGCAGGTGCCAGGCGTTTGCCTGCTGGTAGCGGTGGGCGATGTTGAGCAGCCGGGCCTCGGTGAAATAGTCACCAATCAGTTGCAGGCCGGCCGGCAAGCCGCCGGCAAACCCGCAGGGGATTGAAATTCCGGGCAGGCCGGCGAGGTTGACGGCGATCGTATAGATATCCGACAGGTACATCTGCACCGGATCGGCCGCTTTTTCGCCGAGCTGGAAAGCGGTGCTCGGACTGGTCGGCCCGATGATCACGTCGCATTTCTGGAAGGCACTGGCGAAGTCATTGGCGATCAGGCGACGGATGCGTTGCGCCTGCAGGTAGTACGCGTCGTAGTAGCCGTGCGACAGGACGTAGGTGCCGATCAGGATGCGTCGCTTGACCTCGTCACCGAAGCCCTGCGCACGACTCTTGCAGTACATATCGTTGAGGTCCTGATAGTCCGGTGCTCGATAGCCGTAGCGAACGCCGTCAAAGCGCGCCAGGTTCGAACTCGCTTCCGCTGGTGCGATCACGTAGTAGGCGGCCACCGAAAGGCCCATGCTCGGCAGGCGGATGGAAACGGTTTCGGCACCGAGCTGGCGGTACTCGCCGATTGCCGCCTCGACCAGTTGCATCACTTCGGGACTGCAGCCGCCGGCAAAAAACTCTTCCGGCAGGCCGATTTTCAATCCGGCCAATGGCTTTGCGGTGCTCGTGGCATTGATCTCGCGGCTGAAATCTTCAGCTGGGCGGTCGAGACTCGTCGAATCGCGTTCGTCGAAGCCGGCCATGGCGTTGAGCAGGATGGCACAGTCGGCTGCCGAGCGGCCAAGGGGTCCGGCCTGATCGAGTGAAGACGCGAAGGCGATCATGCCGTAACGCGAGATGACGCCATACGTGGGCTTCATCCCGGTCAGGTTGCACAATGCCGCCGGTTGGCGAATCGATCCGCCGGTGTCGGTGCCGGTGGCTGCCGGTGCCAGGCGCGCGGCGACCGAAGCGGCCGATCCGCCGGAAGAACCACCGGGAACGCGGCTGTCGTCCCAGGGGTTGTGTACCGGCCCGTAGAAGGACGTTTCGTTCGACGAACCCATCGCGAACTCGTCCATGTTGGTCTTGCCAAGCATCACCGCACCTGCGGCATGGAAGCGGGCAATTACTGCGGCATCGTAGGGGCTGACGAAATTGCTCAGCATCTTCGACCCACAGGTGGTCAGCCAGCCACTGGCGCAGAAGATGTCCTTGTGCGCGATCGGGATGCCGGTCAGCGGACCGCCTTCGCCCCTGGCCAGGCGCGCGTCGGCGGCGTCTGCCTGGGCAAGACTGCGGGCCGGATCGACGGTGATGTAAGCGTTGAGTTGCGAGTTGTGGCGGGCAATGCGTTCGAGGTAGAGCTGGGTCAGTTCGACGCTCGAAATCTCCTTGTTCGCCAGGGCGGCCGCCATCGCCTGGAGGCTGTGCTCTATCATTCGATGACCTTTGGCACAAGGTAGAGTCCGGCCTCGGTTTCCGGTGCGATGGCCTGGAAAGCGGCACGCTGAGCGAGCTGGTCGGACTCGCTCACTACATCGGCACGCAGGCGCTGTGCCACATCCTGGGCATGCGCCATGGGTTCGATGCCTTGTGTATCAACCGCCTGCATCTCTTCGATCAAGCCAAAAATCTCGTTCAGTTGGCCGAGCGTGCTACGCGCTTCGACATCACTGATTTCGATTCGGGCGAGGTGGGCAACGCGACGGACCTGTTCTAGGGTAAGCGACATGGGCAGGAAATCACCAAGGTTGTTAAATGAGGAGGCCATATAAGGTATCATAAAAGTTTTTCCAACCGCAGCCCTCACTGCGGGCCATCACGGATTTCGCAAGCATGTTCAGTTTTCTGCGCAGTTATTTTTCCAATGATCTCGCGATCGACCTAGGCACGGCCAACACGCTGATCTATGTGCGATCGAAGGGAATCGTTCTCGACGAGCCGTCGGTGGTCGCCATTCGTACGCAGGGTGGGCCGAACTCGAAGAAAACGATTCAGGCGGTCGGCAAGTCAGCCAAGGAAATGCTTGGCAAGGCACCTGGCGCGATCACGGTGATCCGGCCGATGAAGGATGGCGTGATCGCCGATTTCACGGTCACCGAGCAGATGCTCAAGCAGTTCATCAAGAAAGTGCACGACTCGCGGTTATTGTCGCCGTCGCCGCGGATCATCATCTGTGTGCCTTCGGGTTCGACACAGGTCGAACGCCGCGCGATTCGTGAGTCGGCGATCGGAGCCGGTGCGAGTCAGGTTTTTCTGATCGAGGAGCCGATGGCGGCGGCGATCGGCGCTGGTCTGCCGGTGTCCGAGCCGACGGGTTCGATGGTCGTCGATATTGGCGGCGGGACCACCGAAGTCGGCGTCATTTCGCTCGGCGGCATGGTCTATGCGGGTTCGGTACGCGTCGGCGGCGACAAGCTCGACGAGGCGATCATGAACTACATCAGCCGCAACTACGGCATGCTGATCGGCGAGAACACCGCCGAGAACATCAAGAAAAATATCGGTTCGGCGTTTCCTGGCGCCGAGGTGCGCGAGATGGAGGTTTCAGGAATCAACAAGGCCGAAGGGATTCCGCGCAAGTTCACCATTTCCTCGAACGAAATTCTCGAAGCACTGACCGAGCCGTTGAACAGCGTCGTTTCGGCGGTCAAGTCGGCGCTTGAAAAGACCCCCCCAGAACTTGGCGCCGACATTGCCGACAAAGGCATGGTACTCACCGGTGGTGGTGCCTTGCTGCGCGACATCGATCGCCTGCTGATGGAGGAGACCGGTCTGCCGGTGATCGTTGCCGAGGAGCCTTTGACCTGCGTTGCCCGAGGTTGTGGCATGGCGCTCGAAAAGATGGATAATCTCGGGAGCATTTTCGCTTCCGATTGACGCGCCGCGGTGCGTGCTGTGATCGCCGCACCTTGTCAACTCCAGGCCTGATTGATGGACCACCAGCCGCCACCGTTTTTCAAACGCGGGCCGGCACCCGTGGCGCTGCTGTCGTTCTACGTTGCGCTGTCGGTTGCACTCCTGGTGGCCGACGCGCGCCTGCAAACGCTGGAGGTGCTGCGGCAGGCGCTGTCCATGTTCACCCATCCGGTGCAACATCTGGCTCAGCTGCCGGCGAAGTTTCTCGATAACGCCGGGAATTATTTCGTGAGCGTGTCGCGTTTGCAGGATGAAAATGCCCAGTTGAAACGTGCTCGCCTTGACAACGTGGCGACGCTGCTGCGTACCCAGCACCTGGAAATCGAGAACGTGCGTCTGCGCAAACTCCTCGGCGTCAAGGAGCGGCAGCAGGCGAGCGGTCAACTGGCACAGATTCTCTATTCGGCGCGCGATCCCTATTCGCGGCGTATCGTCATCGACAAGGGGCAGCAGGACAAGGTGCTTGCCGGGCAGCCGGTGATCGATGATGCGGGCATCGTCGGTCAGGTGACCAGAGTGTTTCCCTTCGTCGCCGAAGTGACGCTGATTACCGACAAGGAACAGGCAGTGCCTGTACAGATCGTTCGCACCGGCTTGCGCTCGGTGGTTTTCGGTCTCGGCAACGGCCAGCTCGAACTGCGTTTTCTGCCGGCCAACGCCGACGTTCAGGATGGCGACGTGCTGGTCACCTCGGGACTGGACGGCATCTTTCTACCGGGCTTCCCGGTCGCCAGGGTGGTGCACATCGAACGCGACACCTCATACTCATTTGCCAGAATCTTCTGCATGCCCTTGGCCGGCGTCGAGAATTTCAGCGAAGTGATGATCCTCGACCCGCGTCCGGCGGTGGTCTTGCCGGAGCAACTCGTCAGGGAGGCTGCCGGTCGGGAAGCCAAATCGCCGGTGCGATCCGGACAGGCAAAGAAGAAACGCCTGAAAAAGGACTGAACCCGATGCAGACCAGCAGCTACTCCTCATCACGCATTCTCTTGCCGGTACGCCCGTGGTTCATCGGTTTCAGTTTGCTGGCAGCGCTGCTGCTGAACTTCCTGCCGACCACCGTCTGGCGCGGCGTGCCCGACTGGCTGGCTTTGTTGATCGTTTTCTGGAGTATTCGCGAGCCACGCCGCGTCGGCATGGGCTTGGCCTTCGTTTTCGGCGTGGCCATGGACGTTGCCGATGCCAGTCTGCTCGGACAGCACGCGCTGGCCTATGTCCTGGCGGCTTACTGCGGATCCTCGCTGTCGCGCCGGATCCTGTGGTTTCCGCTCGGGCTGCAAGCCTTGCAGGTACTGCCGCTGCTCTTGCTGGTCCAGTTGGTGCAGTTCAGCGTGCGCCTGCTCGCCGGCGCCGATTCACCAGGCATCAGCTATTTCCTCGGACCCATTTTCGGTACGTTGTTGTGGCCCTTGCTGACCTTCATCCTGCTGCTGCCGCAGCACCAACCCGTAGACCGTGATGCCAACCGGCCGCTCTGAGCCCGTGCTGTGCTGCCGGCGCTGTGTTCCCCGATGCGCAGCGCTCATGAGTCCGACGTCATCGCTGAGGGTTTCACCTTGCTGGCTGCTCAGTTACCGTTGAATGCCACCGATCGCGAGCTGTATCGCTTTCGCTTCCGGATCGCTCTTTCCGGGGTCGCGGTGCTGGCGGCTTTCATTGTCCTGATTGTGCGCTTTGTCCATTTGCAGGTGTTTCAGCACGCTTACTACACCACCCGCGCCGAGGACAACCGGATTTCCCTGGTGCCGATCGTTCCCAACCGGGGCGTCATCGTCGATCGCAATGGCACGGTCCTGGCCCGCAATTACTCGGCGTTCACGCTGGAGATTACGCCGTCGAAGGTCGCGGACCTCGAAGCGACAATCGAAGGTCTGGGCAAGGTGATCGAGGTCCTGCCCAAGGACCGCAAGCGTTTTCGCAGGTTGCTCGAAGAGAGCAGGAACTTTGAAAGCCTGCCGATTCGTACTCGCCTGAGCGAGGAAGAAGTCGCCCGTTTCGCGGCCAACCGTTATCTCTTTCCCGGTGTCGAGGTCAAGGCGCGCCTGTTCCGCCAGTATCCGCTGGGTCCGGTCGCTGCGCACGCCATCGGCTACATCAATCGCATCAACAAGCGTGACCTGGAGATCATCGAGGAAAACGAACAGACCGCCAACTACAAAGGCACCGACCATATCGGCAAGACCGGACTGGAACAGAAATACGAATATCAGTTGCATGGAGAAACCGGCTATGAGCAGGTCGAAATCGATGCGGGCGGCCGGGCCATTCGCAGCCTGTCGCGGACGGCGCCGGTACAGGGCAACAACCTGACGCTGACGCTCGACGTCAAGTTGCAGGAAATGGCCGAACAGGCTTTTGGCGACCGCCGTGGCGCGCTGGTGGCGATCGAGCCATCGAGCGGAGGCATCCTCGCGCTGGTGTCCACCCCTTCCTTCGACCCGAATCTCTTTGTCGATGGCATTCGCAACGATGACTGGGAATTGCTCAACAACTCGCCAGACAAACCGATGCTCAACCGCGCGCTGAACGGCGCCTATCCACCGGGTTCGACCTTCAAGCCGTTCATGGCAATGGCGGCGCTGGAAACCGGCAAGCGCACGCCCGGACAGACGATTTTCGATCCCGGTGTTTTCAACTTCGGCGGGCACCAGTTTCGCGATGACAAGAAGGGGGGGCACGGCAGCGTCGATATGTACAAGTCGATCGTCCAGTCCTGTGATACCTACTACTACATGCTCGCCAACGACATGGGCATCGACAGCATCGCGCGCTTCATGGGGCAGCTGGGTTTCGGTCAACGCACCGGCGTAGACATCGAGGGGGAATCGGAAGGTGTGCTGCCGTCGCCGGAGTGGAAGAAGCGTCGTTTCAAGCGACCGGAGCAGCAGAAGTGGTTTGCCGGTGAAACGATTTCGATCGGCATCGGTCAGGGTTACAATGCCTACACTCCGATCCAGCTGGCGCAGGCGACGGCCACCATTGCCAACAATGGGGTGATGTTCCGGCCGCACCTCGTGAAGTACATTACCGACAGCCGAAGTGGCGAGCAGACGATGATCGAGCCGGAGCCGCTGCGCATTCTGCCGTGGAAGCGGCAGAATGTCGACACCATCAAGAAGGCGATGATCGGCGTCAACACTGCGGGCACTGCCGCGCGCGCTTTTGCCGGTGCCGGCTATATCTCCGCAGGCAAGACCGGCACGGCGCAGGTTTTCAGCCTCAAGGGAGCGGAGTACCGGTCGTCGAGTGTCAAGAAGGAGTTGCGTGACCATGCGCTGTTCATCGCTTTTGCGCCGGCAGACCAGCCGAAGATCGCGCTGGCCGTGCTGGTGGAAAACGGTGGTTTTGGTGCCCAGTCGGCGGCGCCGATCGCACGCATGGTTTTCGATTACTATCTGCTCGGCAAGCTGCCCAAGGGGGCAGCACGGGAAGACGATGTCGAGGAGGACTAGCTGATGTTGCCGCCGTTGCTGCACCGCGTCTGGGTGCGCCTGGTCGAACACCTCGACGGGCCCTTGCTGCTGATCACCGCATTGATCATGGCCACTGGCCTGGCAACCGTCTACAGCGCCACCTACGACGCCAGCAACCGCCTGCTGGCGCAGACCGTGAACATGGCGGTGGGATTTTGTGCGATGTGGCTGGTGGCGCAGTTGCCACCGCAGAAGCTGATGGGCTTCGGCGTGCCGCTCTACGTGCTCGGCGTGATCCTGTTGATTTGCGTATTTTTCTTCGGGGTCAAGGTGAATGGGGCCAGACGCTGGTTGTCGCTCGGGTTTACCCGCATCCAGCCCTCCGAGGTGCTGAAGATTGCCGTGCCGCTGATGCTCGCCTGGTACTTTCACAAGCACGAAGCGGTGCTCAGATTCCGCCATTATCTCTTTGCCTGTCTGCTGCTGCTCATCCCTTTCGCCTTGATTGCCAAGCAGCCTGATCTCGGAACGGCGATACTCGTCGGTGCCGCCGGCTTCTACGTCATTTTCCTGGCCGGTCTGCCCTGGCAGGTGATCATTGGCCTGTTCGCTACGGCGGCGGCGGCGGCACCTTTCGTGTGGACGATGTTGCATGATTACCAGCGCAAACGCATCCTGACCCTGATCGATCCGACCAGCGATCCGCTTGGGGCGGGTTATCACATCATCCAGTCGACCATTGCCATCGGCTCGGGTGGTACATTCGGCAAAGGCTGGCTGGAAGGTACGCAGACCCACCTCGAATTCATCCCCGAGCGCCATACCGACTTCATCTTCGCCGTATTCTCCGAAGAGCGCGGTTTGCTCGGCAACAGCATCCTGGTGCTGCTCTACTTTCTGTTGGTTGCGCGTGGCCTGATGATCGCCGCCAATGCCTCGACGCTATTCGCGCGCGTCATGGCCGGCTCGGTGACGCTGAGCCTGTTCACCTATGTGTTCGTCAACATGGGCATGGTCAGCGGCATTCTGCCGGTGGTCGGGGTGCCACTGCCGTTCATGAGTTATGGCGGAACGGCGCTGGTGACCCTGTCGATCGGTATCGGCATCCTGATGAGCATCCAGACGCACCGGATGCTGGTCCGAAAATGAGGCGAGCGGAGTGTGGGCTGGCTGGGCTGGCTGGACTGGCCAGGCAACTGCCGTACACCGCGGCACTGTGCCTGTTGCCATTGCTCCTCGCAGCCTGTGGTAGTCAGCCATCGCGTCCGGCCGAGGCAGGGGCGCGCACGGCCGAGCCGGCCAAGGCACCGGCGAAGATGGTCAGGAAGGCGAACGTCCTGCAGAAGCGAGGGGGCGCCTATTACAAGGACGATGGCCCGGGGGACGAGTTTCCCGACAATCTCGATGAGATTCCCGACGCGCAGCCGCGCCTTGAACCGCTGCATCGCTTCGCCAACCGACCGTATGTCGTTCTCGGCAAGGCCTATGAGCCACATGCCAGTCTCAGACCCCATCAGGAGCGCGGTGTGGCGAGCTGGTACGGCAAGAAGTTTCATGGACAACCCACGTCGATCGGCGAACCCTACGACATGTTCTCGATGACCGCCGCACACCCGACACTGGCAATTCCTTCGTACGCGCGGGTAACCAATGTCAGCAATGGAAAGTCGGTGGTCGTGAGAGTGACCGACCGGGGGCCGTTCCATGCGGATCGTGTCATCGATCTCTCGTATGCGGCCGCTTACCGATTGGGGTACGTGGACAACGGCAGCACCCTGGTCGAAGTCGAGTCGATTCTGCCGGCAGGCGCGACGACGATGAGCTACGCGCAGGTGATGCCGGCGCCAGCACGCCCATCACGAGTGGTTCCCGGCCCGGCGGAGCGCGACGAGATTGAACTGCTGGCGGCCAGGCTCGGCCCCGACAAGGCGGCCGCGCCATCCCTGCTGGTCGATGTGACGCCGGCGGCATCTGCCACCGCGTCCGTGGGCCTACGCGGCGTTTTCCTGCAATTGGGTGCCTTTGCCAGCGCCGAAAACGCCGAGAGTCTGCGTGCCCACCTGTTGCGTGAACTGGACTGGCTCAACGAGGGAATCCAGATCAACGCCGGTGGCGGCATGCACCGCGTCCATCTGGGTCCATATATCAGCCGTGTCGATGCCGAAAAGATTGCCGAGAGGATTCGTCTGGCACTGGGTTACAAGCCCACCTTCGTGGCGCGCTGATCAGGCGTCGTCACTGTCGAGTGGGCGGAATACCCCCTGCACGACCTTCCTGCCTTGCCCGAGCTGCACCACCTGGCTCCTGATTTCGAGGGGGATGCGCTTGCCATCGTGAGCGAGCATTTCGCTGCGCACCGACTCCGCACCGCTGCTCCTGGCCAACTGCTTGCACAGATCACGAATGTCCAGGCTGTCGCCGCTGCCATGGACTGCATTGCTCTGGACGCCGAGAAGCGCTTGCAACTGTCGCCCGAAGAGTTTTTTCGCCTGTGGGTTGGCTTCGAGAATATGCCCGGTGTTGGCGTCAGAGATCAGGATGGCGTCACGCGCACTCTCGAACAGTGCGCGTCGCAGGCTGTTGGCGTCGCGCAGTTCTTCCTTGATCGAAAGCAGCTGATTTTGCAGCAGGGCCTGGCTGACCAGACTGGCGACGGCATGTGCAAACAATCGCTGCACCGAAGTCCAGGCCGAGTGCGGTCCGACGCGCTCGATGCAGAGCACGCCCTGCAATTCTCCTTGGGCATGAATCGGCGAGTTGATGACGGCACTGATGCCGTTCATCAGCAGATAGTCGTTGCCGAACTCACGGGTGGACGGATGCTTCATCGCGTCATCGGCAACAATCGGGTCGCCCTTCTCGAGTGCCCGGAAATATTCCGGATAGCGTGCCGCGCGCAGTGTCAGGCCGCTGCTATGCCGGTCGCGAGACAGCTCGTAGAGATTGATGCACTCGAGATTCTCGCCTTGCGAACTCAAGCCCCACAGACTGACACGCTCGATGTTGAGCATCTGGCTGGTGGTGGCGGTGAGCTGGCGCAGGGTCTCGTCGAGGCGATGACCGGCAAATCCTCGTCTTGACAGTTGTGCAAACGCACCTTGCAGATCAAGGGAGTTCGAAATAGGTCGGAAAGGTGGCAACAATAGAGTCCAGCGGTAACCACTTGCGCGTGGGTATACATCCCGAAAAGTGTCACTACTGTACTGGCAGCTTGGTGTAACGGGCTGTGGAGTAGATCACGGAAGCGAGGAATCTCCTGACTGGATTGGTCACAAAACGCATACGGGTATGGCCGGGATGGCTTGCTATAATCGCCCCTTTGCCCAGACATCCAGCCATGCTCAAGCTTCGATCCCTGCTTTTCGTTCTCCTCTGCCTTCCCGTTCTGGCCGCTGCTCAGCAACTGCCGACACCGCCGGTACTGGCGGCCAAGTCATGGCTGCTGGTCGAGTCGGCTTCCGGGCAGGAACTGACCGGACAGGCGCCCGACCAGCGCCTCGAGCCGGCGTCACTGACCAAGCTGATGACGGCCTATCTGAGTTTTGCGGCGATCAGACAGGGTACGATCAAGCTTGATCAGACCGTGCCGGTCTCCCAGAAGGCCTGGAAAACGGGCGGTTCGCGAATGTTCATCCAGGTCGGCACAGAGGTCCGGGTTGAGGATCTGCTGAAGGGAATGATTGTCCAGTCGGGCAACGACGCCTGTGTCGCGCTAGCCGAAGCCATTGCCGGTGACGAGGAGAACTTCGCCCAGATGATGAATCGTGAGGCGCAGAGACTGGGCATGAAGGGATCGAGTTTTCGCAATTCGAGCGGCCTGCCTGATCCGCAGCACTATACGACGGCACGCGATCTGGCGATTCTGGCCGATGCCCTGATTCGTGATTTTCCCGAAGAGTACGCCAAGTACTACTCGATGAAGGAATTTCGCTATAACAACATCAGGCAGCCGAATCGCAACCGCCTGTTGTATATCGATCCGACCGTCGATGGCCTCAAGACCGGTCACACCGAGGCGGCGGGTTATTGCCTGGTCTCGTCGGCGAAACGCGGGTCGCGTCGCCTGGTTTCGGTGGTGCTCGGTGCGGCGTCGGACCGTGCGCGCGCACAGGAATCACTGAAACTGCTCAACTTTGGCTTCCAGTTCTACGATGCCGTGCAACTGTATGCGAAAAACGAGCCGGTTTCCACGCTGAAGGTCTGGAAGGGCAAGGAGAGTACGGTCAAGATTGGTTTTGCCAGGGATCTCGTGATGACAGTGCCCAAGGGTTTCGGTCCCAAAATCAAGACTGAACTCGTGTCGCAACAGCGGCTGATGGCGCCGGTCGCCCTCGGGCAGGTGCTGGCTACCCTGAAGGTCAGCATCGATGACAAAGCGTATGGCGATTACCCGGTAGTGGCGCTTGAGGAGGTGCCGGCCGCAGGCATTCTTGGCCGCATGATCGACAGCGTCCGTCTCTGGTTTCTTTGATCTTTACATGGGGCATGCAGCCGTCGCGATGTCTGGGTGTCGTCGCGAGAGGCGATTACTGCCGATGAGCGTTTTGCTCGATGAAACAAACCGGAGCGCCGATGTCCGACGAGACTGACCGCCTGTTCGAGTTTCCTTGCGCTTTCCCGCTGAAGATCATGGGAACGGCCAGCGAGGCCTTGACGCAGGCGGTCCTCGAAGTCATGCTGTCGCAGGCGCCGGATTTCGATCCTGCGACGATGGAGGTGCGTTCTTCATCGACCGGCAAGTATCTGAGCCTTACCTGCACCATCAATGCCACCAGCAGGGCACAACTCGACGCGCTCTATCGGGAACTGAGCAGCCATCCGCTGGTCAAGATCGTTCTGTGAAACCGGCCGGTGAGGGCGGTGCCGGTGATTCGGACGGTTTCGACAGCGACGCCATGCCGGCTGCCTCGTCGCTGCGGGTTCGCCATCTTGGCTGCACCGATTACTGGCAGACCTGGCAGGAAATGGTCCGTTTTACTGCTGCAAGAAGCGACCAGACGGTCGACGAACTATGGTGTTGCCAGCATGCGCCGGTGCTCACCCTCGGGCAGGCCGGCAAACCGGAGCATCTGCTGGCCGACCTGGGCATTCCGCTGGTGCAGACCGACCGGGGCGGCCAGATCACCTACCATGGTCCGGGCCAGGTGGTGATCTACCTGTTGCTGGATCTGAACCGAAGGAAGCTGAAAGTGCGCGAGCTGGTGACGGCGATCGAGCAGGCGGCGATCGACCTGCTTGCCGAGCATGGTGTCGTTGCCGAGCGGCATGGCGGCGCACCGGGAGTTTATGTGGGCGTGGCCAAGGTGGCGGCGCTTGGCCTGCGCGTCCGCAAGGGGTGCTGTTACCATGGAATCAGCTTGAATGTTGCGATGGATCTGTCACCGTTTGCAGCAATCAACCCCTGCGGTTACCCCGGCCTGCCGGTGACGCAGACCCGCGATCTCGGCATCGCGCTGACCCCCGCACAAGCAGCGACGGCACTGGCCGGACATCTCGTGGAACAACTGGAGCGCAAGCGATGAGCAGTCAGAATGATGGGCAGGCAGGGCAGGGGGTGGCAAGAACAGGTGCCAGGATCGCCGGCATCAAGGAAAGGGGTGAACTGAAAACGGCCCGCATTCCGATCAAGATCGTCCCGCAGGCGCCACAGCGCAAGCCTGACTGGATTCGGGTCAAGGCGGGTAACGAGGCGGGTCGCTTCGGTGAAATCAAGAAAATGTTGCGCGATCAGAAGCTGCATACCGTCTGTGAAGAAGCCGCTTGTCCGAACATTGGCGAATGTTTCGGCCGCGGTACGGCGACCTTCATGATCCTCGGCGACATCTGTACGCGTCGCTGCCCGTTCTGTGACGTCGGTCATGGCAAGCCGCTGGCGCCCGATGTCAACGAGCCTGCCCATCTTGCCGACAGCGTTGCCCGACTCAAGCTTCGCTATGTGGTGATCACCAGCGTCGACCGCGATGACCTGCGTGATGGCGGCGCACAGCATTTCGTCGAGGTGATTGCCGAAGTGCGTCGCAGGTCGCCCGACACGACCATCGAGACGCTGGTTCCCGATTTCCGGGGCCGCATGGAGATCGCCATCGAGATCCTGGGGCAGGCGCTGCCCGACATCCTCAACCACAACCTGGAAACGGTGCCGCGCCTGTATCGCCAGGCTCGGCCCGGTGCCGATTACGCGCATTCGCTGGCTTTCATCAAAGGCTTCAAGGCACGCTATCCACAGGTGCCGACCAAATCGGGACTGATGGTCGGCCTGGGTGAGAGCGACGACGAGATCCTCGAAGTGCTGCGAGACCTGCGTGCCAACGACGTCGATATGCTGACGATCGGCCAGTACCTGGCACCTTCTGGCCATCACCTGCCGGTAATGCGCTATGTGCATCCCGAGATCTTCAAGATGTACGAGCAGGAGGCGCTGGCGATGGGTTTCACTGGTGCCGCCTGCGGTCCGATGGTGCGCTCCAGCTACTGGGCGGATGTGCAGGCGCACAGCGCCGGCGTCGCCTGATCCGGGGTGTCTGCTGCTCAGTTGTAACGGATGAAGCGCGCCGGATAGCGGGCTGTGGCCCAGGCCAGAAACAGGTATTTGACCGTCTTGCCGATGCCGACTGCGATCAGGATGCCCAGCGTCGATACGTCGGCCAGGGCGCAGAAAAGCAGTGCGGGTGTCTGCGGTATCGGCGAACCGGCAATGATCAGCATGGCCACCAGGCCCCAGCGCTGCAGCCATTCGCTGGCCGTCAGCCAGGCCTGCGAGTGCATCAGTTCCGGGTAGTGCGAGACGATGAACTCCGATCCCAGATACTGGAAAATCTCGACCAGTACCGCAGCACCGCAGCCACTGGCAAGGCCACAGAGCAGTCCGAGCGATCGCCAGCGCCTGGGCGAGAGCAGCACCGCCGGGATCAGTACGGCAACGAATGGGAAGGTGAAGGTCATCGTCGACGAAAAGGCGATCGCCGTCACGACCAGCGAATAGTAACGATGTGCCACACTGCGCATCAGCAGCCGTCGCAACCAGTCGGGAAGCGGGTGCGTCTTCATTCTTTCGACGCCCCGGATCGATTCGATTTGCATACCCCGGCCGCGCGCGGCGGTCGCCCGGGCAGCAGCCTGATGGTCTGCCGACTTGTGCGCGTGCCGAAGCGCAGGATATGCTTACGCAGGCGAAGCTGCAGCCTTGCCAATTGCCACCGGGGAGTCACCATGCGCCACCTTGCAGGAATTGTCGGAATTGTAAGCGCTCTGAGCTGTTGCGGACGGTATTCGACACCCTTGGCCAGTGCGTCAGCGGTGATCGCCTCCAGCACTATGGCTACTATGAAAGTCGCGAGCGACTCTCGAATCTCCCCTCCCCCCTCGCGGGGGAGGGGTTGGGGGAGAGGGGAAACGGTCTTGACTTTCATCATCGGGTGTGTCTTGCAAAATCATGACCGTTTGACCAGATGCTGCCCACCCAGATGCGCGCGCAGGCAGTGAGGATGCTTGACGACAGGCCTGGCCTGCAATCGATCTGGCTCTTGCGGCCACCTTGAGGAGCCATATCCTGTGAAATTTGTGTTTGTGGTGCTGGTTTTGCTGTTTTCAGGATCAGCTTTTGGCGCGGCCTCTCCTGCGCTCGGTACACCGGGCGAATGGCCGAATACTTCGCCGATCCTGAGCGGCCGAGCCAGCTTTTACGGCACCGCATTTAGCGGGCGCAAAACGGCTTCCGGCGAGCATTTTGATCACCAGACCATTTCGGCAGCAAGCAATCGCTTTCCCCTGGGCTCGCTGGTGGCCGTGCGCCGGATCTTGTCCGCGCGTTGCGTGGTGGTCAGGATCAATGATCGCATGGGACATCGCAGCCGGCTGATCGACCTGTCACGTGAGGCGGCGGTACGTCTCGGAATGATCGAGGCCGGCGTCACCGAGGTGGAAGTCGTTGCCCTGCCCAAATACCTGAAAGGCCACGAAAACGCCTGTTTGCTCGCCTTTTTGCCACCGCTGCACCTGCACGCCAGCGACGGGCAAGATACCGGAATTGCGAAGAAGTAAGATGGCCTGCAGCCGCGGGCCGAGTGGCTCGCCAACGAGGGAGGAATACGAAGTGAAGGAAATCGAACTGCCCAGGGTCAAGAAATCGGTCGCGCTGTCCGGCGTGGTCGCCGGCGACACGGCAATCTGTTCGGTGGGGCGGGTCGGCAACGATCTGTATTACCGCGGCTACGATGTCATTGCGCTCGCCGAGCATGCCACTTTCGAGGAAGTGGCCTATCTGCTGCTCTATGGGCGCTTGCCGAGTCTGACCCAGCTCAACCAGTACAAGAAGAAACTCAAGACGCTGCGTGGGTTGCCGGTGATGCTGCGACCGATGCTGGAGAACCTGCCGGCCTCGGCGCATCCGATGGACGTCTTGCGTAGCGGTTGCTCGGCGCTCGGCACGATTCTGCCGGAGGCGCAGGACCATAACCCCGGTGCTGCGCGCGAGATTGCCGATCGGCTGATTGCCAGCTTCGCGTCGATGCTGCTCTACTGGTACCACTGGTCGCATAATGGCCGGCGTATCGAGACCGAGACCGATGACGACTCGATCGCCGCGCACTTCCTTCACCTCTTGCGGGGCAAGGCTCCGACGGCGCTGCAGGCGAGCAGCCTCGACAAGTCGCTGGTGCTCTATGCCGAGCACGAGTTCAACGCCTCGACCTTTGCCGCCCGGACGATCAGCGGCACCGGTGCCGACCTGTATGCGGCGGTCAGCGGTGCCATCGGCGCGCTCAGCGGACGTCGGCACGGTGGTGCCAACGAGGTTGCTTTCGAGATCCAGAGCCGCTATAACGACGCCGAACACGCCGAGCAGGACATTCGCCGCCGTCTTGAAAACAAGGAAATCATCATCGGTTTCGGGCACCCGCTGTACACCATCGCCGATCCGCGCAACAAGGTCATCCGCTCCGTCGCCCAGCAATTGTGCACCGCTGGAGACAACCTGGTACTGTTCGACATCGCCAGTCGCATCGAGGCCGTGATGTGGGAGCAGAAGCGCATGTTTCCCAACGTCGATTGGTTCTCGGGTGTGGCGTATCACATGCTGGCCGTTCCGACACCAATGTTTACGCCCCTGTTTGTCATCGCCCGCACCAGCGGCTGGGCGGCGCACGTCATCGAGCAACGCATCGATGGAAAAATCATCCGACCCTCAGCCAACTACATCGGGCCGGAGGCACAGGAGTTCGTCATCCTGTCAAAACGAAGCTGAGTATTCCACGAGGCATCCGTTTTGCAGCAAGAGAAACCGACATGAGCACACGCATTCCCACCACTCGTCCCGTACCGGACCGGGTTCTGGTCGATATCGCCGACTACGTCATCGACTTCAAGGTCGAGTCGAGGGCGGCTTTTGAAACGGCGCGTTATTGCCTGATCGACGCTCTCGGTTGTGGCCTCGAAGCGCTCGCCTACCCGGCCTGCAGCAAACTGCTCGGGCCGATCGTCCCGGGCACCGTCGTTCCCGACGGTGCCCGGGTTCCCGGCACCGCATTTCAACTCGACCCGGTGCAGGCGGCCTTCAACATCGGCACCCTGATTCGCTGGCTGGACTTCAACGACACCTGGTTGGCGGCCGAATGGGGGCATCCTTCGGATAATCTCGGGGGTATTCTCGCCACTGCCGACTGGTTGTCGCGAAGCCGCGTCGCCAGCGGGCAGGCGCCGCTGCAGATGCGCCAAGTCCTCGAAGCGATGATCAAGGCCTACGAGATCCAGGGCGTGCTGGCACTTGAAAACAGCTTCAATCGCGTTGGGCTGGATCACGTGCTACTGGTCAAGGTGGCTACTGCCGCGGTATGTACCTGGCTGATGGGCGGCGGGCGAGAGCAGATCATCAATGCCGTTTCGCAGGCTTTTGTCGATGGTCAGCCGCTGCGCACTTATCGGCATGCGCCGAATACCGGTTCGCGCAAATCCTGGGCGGCCGGCGATGCCAGCGCGCGTGGTGTGCTGCTGGCGTTGATGTCACTCAAGGGTGAAATGGGTTACCCGACGGTGTTGACTGCCCCGACCTGGGGCTTTTATGAGGTTCTGTTCAGGGGACAGCCATTCCGCCTGTCGCGTCCGTATGGCAGCTACGTGATCGAAAATGTGCTGTTCAAGATCAGTTTTCCTGCCGAATTCCATGCCCAGACGGCGGTCGAGTGTGCGGTGGAACTGCATCCACAGGTGCTTGGACGGATCGATACGATCTTCAGGGTGCTGATTCGTACCCACGAATCCGCGCTGCGCATCATCGACAAGAAGGGGCCGCTCTTCAACCCCGCCGACCGCGACCACTGCCTGCAATACATGGTCGCCGTTGCACTGATCAAGGGCCGGCTGACTGGCGAAGACTACGAGGACGCAGCGGCTGCCGACCCACGCATCGACGCGCTACGTGCGAAGATCGAGGTCAGCGAAGAACCGAGGTTTTCGGCGGACTACCTGGACCCGGCCAAGCGCTCGATCGCCAACGCCGTGCAAGTCGTATTCGCTGATGGTAGCCGGACAGCAGAACTGATCTCCGAGTACCCGCTTGGGCACTGTCGTCGCCGTGCCGAAGGTATTCCCGTGCTGGTCGAGAAATTCAGAACGCATCTGGCACGCCGGTTTTCTCCGGAGCAGCAAAGCCGCATCGAAGAGTCTTCGCGCGACGTATATCAACTGGGAGCCCTGGCAGTGCACGATTACCTCGACCAATATGCACCCTGATCGGCACTCATCGATCGGACTCCTGCGCACCTTCCGATGAGCAGCGCCCTGGCAGCAGTGGTGCAGCATTTGCGTGGCCATCGTCAGTCTGCGATCGGCCTGGAAGGTCTGCCCTGCATCCCCGTGGCGGCGGCGGGTGTCCTGACCCTGTTCGGTCCGCGCGAGTTCCGTGCGGCACTTCTCGAACGTATTGCCACGGCCAGCCAGCGAATCCTCATCTCGGCGCTCTATTTGCAGGATGATGAATCCGGCCGAGAACTGCTGGCGGCCCTGTATGCCGCCAAAGCAGCGCGCCCATACCTGCAGATCGCGATCTTCGTTGATTGGCACCGTGCTCAGCGGGGCCTGATCGGCAAGCTGGCAAGCGCCGGCAATGCTGCCCTCTACGTTGAAATGGCTCGCCGCCTCGGCCCTGGCGTCCCGATCTACGGCGTGCCGGTGCAGGGTCGGGAATGGCTGGGTGTACTGCATCTGAAGGGCTTCGTCATCGATGACAGCCTGCTCTACAGCGGCGCCAGCATCAATGACGTCTATCTGTATCGCCAGGATCGCTATCGCCTCGATCGCTATCATCTGATCGAGAATCGCCCTCTTGCCGATAGCATGGCTTCGCTGCTGACGCGGATCCTGCAGGTCAATGCGGCGGTATGCCCTCTCAATACCGAGTCGCGGCCAAAAACGCCTGCTCTGCGCGGTGCGATTGTCAAGCTTCGCCGGCTTCTTGCGAAAAGTCGCTACCACATCGTTGCCGGGGCTATCGGCAGCGGCGAAGTGGGAATCACGCCGCTGCTCGGTTTCGGTAGTCGCGAAAACCAACTCAACGCAGTGATTCTGCAGTTGATCCAGCGCGCCGAGCGACGTCTGGTGTTGTTCACCCCTTATTTCAACCTGCCCCGCGTGGTTCGCCGGGCCATCGACGAAAAAATCCGGCAGCGCTGCCAGGTGACGATCGTCGTCGGCGACAAGACCGCCAACGATTTCTACATTCCTCCTGAAGAGCCCTTCACGACGATTGGCGCACTGCCTTACCTCTACGAAACCAATCTTCGCCGCTTCTGCAAGACTCACCAGAACGCCGTCGCCCAGGGATTGCTCGATCTGCAACTCTGGCGCCACGAGAAGCACAGCTTTCATCTCAAGGGCCTTCTGGTCGACGACGATTACGCGCTGATCACCGGCAGCAACCTCAATCCGCGCGCTTGGCGCCTGGATCTCGAAAACGGGCTGCTGATCCACGATCCCGAGCGCCGTCTGATCGCTCAGCACCATGCGGAACTCGATCGCATCCTGGCGCACACGCGCCGACTCGATGATTACCGCTCGCTAGATGATATCGACAGTTACCCGGCGCCGGTGCAGCGCATCCTCAAACGCCTCGCGCGAACGCGCGCGGACCGTCTGGTGAACCAGGTGCTTTGATCTTGGCAATCAGACAAACCCGATGCCGACTTCGGAGAGCCCCACGAGATCGATGTTGATCGCGTTCTGCGGGGTTTCGGCGGCCATCACACCCAGGCTGGCCGGTGTGTATGTGCCGTTGTCGAGCAGCTTGGTGAAGAACGCCAGCGCGTCGGGCGGGGGCGCGCCGCCGGTCACGTTGGTGTATAGCAAAGTCACCACCGCCTCGTGGCTGGCGCCTGTGCCGAGCCGGGCATCCAGCGCCAGTTGCATCAGATCCTGGTAGGACATGCCGCCATCGAGCAGGCCGAGTCCGATGCCGACATAGGCGAGGTTGTCGACCGAGGCTGCGCCGAATACTGCTCCCAGGATCTTGGCGGTCGTTCCGGCATTGCCATCGATGTCGATCGCCAGCTTGTGGTCGGAAAAATGCAGGCGTTCGACGCCGTACAGGAGGTCGTGGCCATCGTTGCCAGAGGTGTCACCCACCGACCAGCCGCCGTCCACCACGCCCACCGCATAGCGGTCGGCAGGACCGCTGTAAGTGGCGGCGTCCTTGCCGGCGCCACCACTCAGCCTGTCGTCGCCGGCCTTGCCTTCGAGCAGGTCGTTGCCACTGCTGCCGGTCAGGGCGTCGGCAGCGGCGGTGCCCACCAGGTACTGCCCGCTGCCGCCCTGGCCGAGCGCGCCACCCAGACCGTCACCCCCATAGAGGAACATCAGTGCCGCGATGTCGTAGGGTGAATAGTCGCGGTAGGGCCCACCGACATGGGTATAGGACATCAGCGTGTTCGCCGTGTTGTCGTCGGCTCTGCTCAGGCGCACGCTGCCTTCAAAGGAGTGCTTCAGTCCCAGGGCGTGGCCCAGCTCGTGCAGGAGCACCTCGTAGCCGTTCGAACCTGCAATGGGCGCGTTGTTGCTGGCTGCTAAGTTGGCGTTGTCAAGATAGATGTAGGCGTCCGCCGTGTACGCAGTGATCGTGTTGTTACCGTCGAAAGCATAGTTGCTGCGCGTTGTGCAAAGGCCCGCAGTGCTGCTGGAGATGATGTCGGCAGCAGCGAAGTGGATGTCGGCTGCAGCACCGTCGGCGGTGGCCACGAAGTGGATGCCGGTGATTTGCGCCAGTCGCTGCAGGGCCTGCACCGCGGCAGTCTGCTGTGTGGCATTGAAGGCCACCGGCGTGGTGCTGATCTGGCTGCCCATGTCGCTGCTATTGCCGCCGTTCAGTGCGAAGGTATAAAAGAGCGTGTTGCGTGCAGGGGTCAGCCAGTTCCAGCCGGGGCCTGTATTCAAGAGGGCATCGATATGGATCAGGCCGGAAGCGGCCTGTGTGTTGACGTCGGTGACGGTAGTCATGGTACGCTCTTCAAGGTGGGTCGGTGGGCGCCGAGGCGATACTCAAGGCGACGGTTTCGGCACGGAGAGCCGTTTTCGTTCCTGTTTCACCTCGTATAAGCCTGATCGGAAATCAGATACTGCACGACGATCTGGGAGGCGATGGTGAGCAGCGCGATGAGCGACAGAGCAGTGATGTAGCGCCTGCGCAACTGATCGGCCGTCAAGGCAGCATTCAATGCGGGGATGGATTCGTTGTTCGGCATGTACTCACTCTCACAAGCCTCTCGTAAACCCGCACTGCAGCTGATTTTTTCGTTGCTGAGGCGAATTCTGGTCTTCTTACAGCAATTCTTCCAGCCGCAAACGGATGATCCGGCCTTTGACTGCCGGCAGCGCCTCGATGCCGGCAATCGCGGTGTCGATGTTGCGCTCGACCGTCTTGTGGGTGAGCATGATGATGTCGGTCTGCTCTTCGCCTTCGCCGGGTTCGCGCTGGATCATGGCGACGATCGAGATGCCGTCGTCGGCGAGGATGCGCGTCACGTCGGCAAGCACCCCTGGGCGGTCTTCGACGCGCAGGCGCAGGTAGTAGCTGCTGACCACCTCCGAGATCGGCAGAATCGTGAGATCGACCATCGCGTCGGGCTGGAAGGCGAGATGCGGGACGCGGTGCTCGGGGTCGGCGGTATGCATGCGCGTGACATCGACGAGATCGGCGATGACCGCCGAAGCGGTCGGTTCAGCGCCGGCGCCCTTGCCGTAGTAGAGCGTGGCGCCGACGGCGTCGCCCTTGACCAGGACCGCGTTCATCGCCCCCTCGACGTTGGCGATCAGCCGTTTGGCGGGGATCAGGGTCGGATGCACGCGCAACTCGACGCCCTCGGGGGTGCGTTTGGTGATGCCGAGCAGCTTGATGCGGTAGCCGAGCTGTTCAGCGTACCGGATGTCGGCCGCGTCGAGCTGGCTGATGCCTTCGATGTGCGCCTGCTCGAAGCTCATCGAGTTGCCGAAAGCGATCGCCGACATGATGCTGAGCTTGTGCGCGGCGTCCACGCCCTCGACGTCGAAGGTCGGATCGGCCTCGGCGTAGCCGAGGCGCTGCGCTTCCTGGAGCACCGTGGCAAAGGACAGGCCCTTGTCGCGCATCTCGGAGAGAATGAAGTTGGTGGTGCCGTTGATGATGCCGGCGATCCACTCGATGCGGTTGGCGGTGAGACCTTCGCGCAGTGCCTTGATGATCGGGATGCCGCCAGCGACGGCGGCCTCGAAAGCGACCATCACGCCTTGTTTCTGGGCAGCGGCAAAAATCTCGTTGCCGTGCCTGGCGAGCAAGGCCTTGTTGGCGGTGACCACGTGTTTGCCATTGGCGATCGCCTGCAGTACGAGTTCCCTGGCGACCCCGTAGCCGCCGATCAACTCGACGACGATGTCGACCTCCGGGTCGCTGACCACCGCAAAGGCGTCGTCGGTCATCCGGCAGTTTCCACCGGTGAGCTGCCGGATCCGTTCGCGGTCCTTGTCGGCAACGACACTGATCTGAATGGGGCGGCCGGCGCGGCGGGTGATTTCTTCAGCGTTACGCTGGAGAACGGCGTAAGTACCGCCACCGACGGTGCCGATCCCGAGAAGTCCAACGTGGATAGGTTTCATAGTGCAGTCACGAGTAAGAAGTAAGGAGTAAGGTCGTGGAGAAAGCGACCGTGAGGAAGCTGCGGGGTGGACATGCCGCGCTACGCCTGTGTTCCGGCGCGCTTGCGATAAGCGGCGAGGAAACGCGCGATGCGGGCAATGGCATCGCGCAGATCGTCTTCATACGGCAGGAAGACGAGGCGGAAGTGATCGGGTGACGGCCAGTTGAAGCCGCTGCCCTGGACCAGCAGGACGCGCTCTTCCTGCAGCAGTTCGGCGATGAATTCCTGATCGTTGTCGATCGGATAGATCCGCGGATCGAGGCGCGGGAACATGTACAGCGCTGCCCTTGGCTTGACGCAACTGACTCCGGGGATGGCCGTGATCAGTTGATACGCGAGATCACGCTGGCGACACATGCGGCCTCCCGGCGCAACCAGATCGTCGATACTCTGATAGCCACCGAGCGCGGTCTGGATGGCGTGTTGTGCCGGCACGTTGGCGCACAGGCGCATCGAGGCGAGCATGTCGAGGCCCTCGATGTAGTCGCGCGCCTCGCGCAGGTCGCCGGAAATCACCATCCAGCCGGCGCGATAACCACAGGAACGGTAGTTTTTCGACAGGCCGTTGAAGGTCACCGTCAGTACGTCCTGCGAGAGCGAGGCAATCGCCGTGTGCGTGGCGCCGTCGTAGAGGACTTTGTCATACACTTCGTCGGCGTAGATGATCAGGCCGTGTTCGCGGGCGATGGCGACCATCTCGCGCAGCACACTGTCCGGATACAGCGCGCCAGTCGGGTTGTTGGGGTTGATCACCACCAGCGCGCGTGTCCGCGGTGTGATCCGGGCGCGCAGATCGTCGAGGTCGGGCAGCCAGTCATTCGCTTCATCGCAGAGATAATGGCACGGCGTGCCGCTCGACAGGCTCACCGCAGCCGTCCACAAAGGGTAATCAGGCGCCGGCACCAGCACCTCGTCGCCGGCATTGAGCAGGGCGTTCATGGCCATCACGATCAGTTCGGAGACGCCATTACCGATGTAGATGTCTTCGAGCACGACGCCCTTGATATGCTTCTGCTGCGTGTAATGCATGATCGCCTTGCGCGCCGCGAAAATGCCTTTCGAATCCGCATACCCGGCCGCACTCGGCAGATTGCGGATCATGTCGAGCTGGATTTCCTCGGGTGCCTCGAAGCCGAAAGCCGCCAGGTTGCCGATGTTCAGCTTGATGATGTGGTGGCCTTCGTCTTCCATCTGCTTGGCCTTCTGCAGCACGGCGCCGCGAATGTCGTAGCAGACGTTGTCCAGCTTGTTTGATTTGCGTATCGCTTTCATTGTCTTGGCCTAGAGCAGGCCGTCCTTCCTGAACATGTCCTTGATGCCGCGAATCGCCTGGCGGGTGCGTTCCTCGTTTTCGATCAGCGCGAAACGCACGTGATCGTCGCCGTACTCGCCGAAACCGATACCGGGAGACACCGCCACCCGCGCCTCGTTGAGCAGCTTCTTGGCAAACTCGAGCGAACCCATCTGCTGATAGGCAGCGGGAATTTTCGCCCAGATGTACATCGACGCCCTGGGTATCTCGACCATCCAGCCGGCTTCGTGCAGCCCTTTGGCAAGCACGTTGCGACGACCCTGATAAAGTTGGCGCACTTCCTCGACACAGTCCTGAGGACCGTCAAGCGCGATCACCGAGGCGACCTGGATCGGCGTGAACGTGCCGTAGTCGTGATAACTCTTGATGCGCACCAGGGCGTTGCACAGTTCCTGGTTGCCAACCATGTAGCCGACCCGCCAACCGGCCATGTTGTAGCTCTTCGACATGGTGAAGAATTCGACGGCGACCTCGCGTGCGCCTTCGACCTGCATGATCGAGGGTGCCCGGTAACCGTCGAAGGTGATGTCGGCGTAGGCCAGGTCATGCACCACCAGAATGTCGTGCTGCCTGGCCAGAGCCACGATACGCTCGAAGAAATCCAGGTCTACGCAGCGCGCCGTCGGATTGCTCGGAAAGCCGAGAATCATCATTTTTGGTTTCGGAATCGACTCGCGGATGGCGCGTTGTACCTCCTCGATGAAGTCGACATCCGGCGTCATGCGTACCGACCGGATGTCGGCGCCAGCGATGATCGCCCCATAGATGTGAATCGGGTACGACGGGTTGGGCACCAGGACGGTATCGCCGCGATCCAGGGTGGCAAGCATCAGATGCGCGAGGCCTTCCTTCGACCCGATGGTCACCACGGCTTCGCTGTCCGGGTCGAAGCTGATGTCGTAGCGCCGCTGATACCAGTCGCAAATCGCTCGCCGCAGGCGTGGAATCCCCTTGGAAATCGAATAGCCGTGCGTATTCTCGCGCAGCGCCGCTTCGACCAGCTTGTCGGTGATGTGCTGCGGCGTCGGGCCGTCCGGGTTGCCCATGCTCATGTCGATGATGTCTTCACCGCGCCGACGGGCGGCCATCTTCAACTCGGCGGTGATGCTAAACACATAGGGGGGCAAGCGTTTGATGCGCGAAAACTCTCTCATGATTCAGTCTCTGGAAATGGTCTGCGTTCTTGACGAGCCATCGATCAGCATGTGGCACAGGCAGTGATTGCGCGTTGCCGGCGTCTGAACGTGATCAGCAAAAAAGCTATAATCCTACTTTATCGTATTGCGCACCGCAATTTTCATGAAACTGCAACTCGAGAACACCAGCGGTCTGAACACTTTTACCGCTTACGGAGAAGACTACGTCAGCGTGAACGGCGTCCGTCACCACTGCAATCTGCTGGTGCTGCCCGATCGCCTGCTGCCAAACTGGACGCAGGCGACTTTCGAAACACTGAGCGTCGCCGATATCGAACTGCTCGCCGCACTGGATTCCGAAGTCGTTCTGCTGGGTACTGGCCAGCGGCTGCGCTTTCCGAGCCCGGAACTGATGCGACCATTGCTGCGAGCACAGAAGGGGATCGAAGTGATGGATGTTCCGGCCGCGTGTCGCACCTACAACATTCTGATCGGTGAAGGACGCAAGGTCGCCGTCGGCCTGCTCCTTGTCTGAGCGCGCTCGGCGATCGCCGGCAGGTTTTGCCAGAACACAGCCACGGTTCCCGTGCCGATGAAGCGAATCGCCCTCAAGATCGACGTCGACACCTGCCGCGGCACGCTGGTTGGTGTGCCGGCGTTGATCGAGATGCTGCAGCGGCACGACGCTGCCGGCAGTTTCTTTTTCTCGCTCGGTCCGGACTGCAGCGGTCGGGAAACGCGCCAGGCCTCGCCAGGCCGTTACTACGATCTCCGCACTCGCCTCTACGGGCTGCTCCTGCCGGCACCGGATATCGGCAGGCGCGGCGCCGAGAGCATGCGGCAGGCACATGCTGCCGGTTTTGAAGTCGCCATCCACACCTGGAATCGCGTGCGCTGGGAAAGCCGCGTCTACACTGCCGACAACGCCTGGATCGAAGCCCAAATGGCGCAGGCCTACCGACGTTTCGAAGCGCTTTTCGGCGAGCCACCGCAGGCGCACGGCGCTGCCGCTTGGCGGATGAATCGCCATGCTCTGCGCCTGACACAACGCCTGGGCTTTGCTTACGCCAGCGATTGCCGGGGGAAATTCCCGTTCATCCCGGTCATTGACGGCGAACTCGTGCACTGCCCGCAACTTCCGACGACGCTACCCACCTTCGACGAACTGCTGCTTCCGGCAGCCGCGTCTGTGGATCAGGCCGTCGAGCGGCTTCTCGAAGAGACCGGCAATACCGGCGGCGAGCACGTGTTCACTTTGCGTGCCGAACTGGAGGGGATGAAGTTCGGCAATGCTTTCGAGCGTCTGCTCGTCGAGTGGAAAAACCAGGGTTATCAACTGGTTGCTCTGCGCGACCTGCTGAGTTCGCGCAAGCTCGCGACCCTGCCGCGTCACAACGTCATATTTGCCGAGATCCCGGGTCGCTCCGGTACGCACATGCTGCAGGGCGGCGCATTTCTGCCGCCTGAATGAAGAAGGGCGGCCAAGGCCGCCCTTCTGTGCAGGACACGATCAATCGCGATCGCCACTGAAGGCCATCAGCAGATTCAGCAGGCTGACGAAAACGTTGTAGATGTCGAGATACACCGCCAGCGTCGCCGAAATATAATTGTCTTCGCCACCGGTGATGATCCGGCTGATGTCATAGAGAATGTAGGCAGAGAAGACCATCACCGCGATTGCCGAGATGGTCAGCGACAAGGCCGGGATCTGGAAGAAGATGTTGGCCACGGCTGCCAGCAGGACGACGATCATGCCGATGAACAGAAATTTGCCGAGGAAACTGAAATCCTTCTTGGTCACCGTGGCCACCCCGGCGAGCGAGAAAAAGATCACCCCCGTCCCGCCCGCGGCCATGGCGATCAGCGAACCGCCATTGCTGAAGCCAAGCGCCACCTGCAGGATGCGTGAGAGCATCAAGCCCATGAAGAAGGTAAACGCGAGCAAGAGCAGCACGCCCACGCCGCTGTCCTTGGTGCGCTCGATGCCCCACATGAAACCGAAGGCGATACCGAGGAAAAGCAGGAAAGACAGCATCGGGCTGCCAGACAGGAACGAGAACTGCATCTGTACGCCGACGAGCGCGCCGAGGACGGTTGGAATCATGGTCAAGGCGAGCAGCATGAAGGTATTGCGCAGAACCCGGTTCTGCTGCAGCGCAAGTTCGCCACTGGCCTGGCCGGTCATCTGAAATTGGGGTTGCATGGTGTTCCTCCTGTTGATGGAAATGCGATTACGCGCTTAAGACTAGCCAATTAACGGAAAAGTTTCAATACTGGCGCTTCGCCGCTTCGCCTGAGCCAGCGGAGCAAACTGCTCGATCCGCTCCCCGGAGCGGGTCGTCCCGCTGTTGAGGTAGCGCAAAGCTGGAAATTCTGCGAAGGCTCGCCGACTACGTTGGCAGAGTGGCAGCCGTGCTATCATTCGCGCTGCTGCAGACGCGTGGCCGCTCCTCACAGGAGCAGTGCCCAGTCTCCAGCGCCGTGCAGGAAGCTTGGCAGAGTGGTCGATTGCACCGGTCTTGAAAACCGGCATACCGCAAGGTATCCAGGGTTCAAATCCCTGAGCTTCCGCCAGTATTTGTTCGGCCAGGCCGGATCGGCGGAAGGCTTCAATGACTCTGAAATTGCGGCTGTCCGCGCGCATGCAGAAATGGCGTCCTCGCTGCCACAAGGCGGCGAAGAGCCAGGAGGCCGGCTAACCGCGGTCGAGCACCAGAAGGTCGTTGGGGTGGAGTTTGTCGAGGGGTTCGAAGAGCCTCTGGCGCTCGCCGACGTCGGGAGTCTAGCGCTTGGTGGCCAGAGTCCTCTCGATCCCGGGCAGATAGAGCGCGAAGCCCATGGCGTCGACCACAGGGCGGACGAATGGCTTGCCGAACCGGGTCAGGCGCAGGACCTTGGCATCGCCGGCCACCACCCGCAACCCGTGCCCGAGAGGAAAGCCGAATTGCGCATCGACCAAGGCGAGGAAATGCTCGTTGAGCAGCCCGAAGGCGATAGCCGACACCTGCTTCCGGGCTTGGGCAAAGGCCTGCGCGGAGATTTCTCGCAGCGTATGCGTTTACGGTTGGCCACCCTTGCGCTTCCACAGGCGGCTGAAGTCGAAATCGAAGGCACATTTGGACAGTTTGAAACAGTGAGTTTCGTCGTGGAAGTCGCCGACCTTGCGATATTCCCCCTCCACAAGCCGCCACACTTTGGCCTTTTTCGCTTCCGGGTAGACCAGCACGTAATGGGGTACGCCTTCCGTGCGGTAAAGTTCGAATTTGACAACTTCATCCCGGCGGGTAGTCTTGGGCGAGATGACTTCGAAAATCAGATCAGGGGCGCGGGTCAGCCGTTCACTTTCAGGTTGGTAGCAGATCACCAGCACGTCGGGTCGGACGACGGTGTCTTGCGCAAATTCCACGTCTATTTCAAACACCGCTTGGCAGTACGGGCAATCGTCGAGCGATTCGTCAAGTTGCCGAAATACGGCGGCGCTTACCTGCTGATGATCGAAGCTAGGCGACGGGACCATTGCAACCGGTTGGCCGTGAATCAGCTCCCAATCACCTTCCCATTGCAGGTAATCCTGCACCGTGTAGGCTTCTACTGCTGGCTGCATGGACATAGCCTTCGTACTCCCTTCGTTTGAAAGCGGATAGAAATCCAACGGAGCCTCAGAAGTGTATGAAGCCCGGTACATGGCCGTCAAGGCAGGGGGCGGGAAGACCTCATGGATCCGCGCGAGCAACAGCGCCCAGGCGTAGCGGGCGGCGCGCCGGTGGATCGCTTCCACTTTCCCCGGTGCTTCCTCTGTCCCCGGACGACCGGCCTGGTGTGGTGCTTGGCGCAGTGGTCGCAGCTGCCGCCGGCATACTGTGTAGCACCCAACGCGCCTGCGGGCAAAGTCACCGGCCTCTTGCAGAGAGTACCCGTTAAGCACTGCTTCTGCAGAGGGGGTAGTAGGCGAACGGTCGGCGGCATCCCTTTCCGTCCGCAACGGCCGAGCATGCCACCATCTTGCGAACCTACCCGAAGCCCTGCCCGACTCGGCGAGCCAGACCTTCTCTTAGTCTGCGCTGATCCAACGACGCACCTGCCGGTGTGTTACCCCCAGAAACCTACACATCGCCTACACAGAAATAAAAAGCAATTAGCCCGACCTTTTGGATCGGGCTAATTGCTTGTTTTTATTGGTGGCCAAGCGCGGAATCGAACCACGGACACGCGGATTTTCAGTCCGCTGCTCTACCAACTGAGCTACTTGGCCAACGAAGCCGGGAGTATATCGAATCGACTTCGCGTCGTCAAAGAAAGAAATCGTCGAGCGACAAACTTCAGCGCGAAACGGCCGGCGTTGCCGGTTATAATTTTTCCGTGATTCACTACCAGAGCCCATCGATATGACCCAAGCCACCCGCCATTGCCGCCTGCTGATCCTCGGATCCGGGCCCGCCGGCTATACCGCCGCCGTTTATGCGGCGCGCGCCAACCTCAAACCGGTGCTGATCACCGGCATGGCGCAGGGCGGGCAGTTGATGACCACGACCGACGTCGACAACTGGCCGGCCGACGCGCAGGGCGTGCAGGGACCGGAGCTGATGCAGCGTTTCGAAGAGCATGCCCGTCGCTTCGCAACCGAGATCGTCTTCGACCACATCCACACCGCCCGACTGACCGAAAAGCCGTTTACGCTGATCGGCGATTCGGGCACCTACACCTGCGATGCGCTGATCATCGCCACCGGTGCTTCGGCTCAGTACCTGGGCCTGCCGTCCGAAGAAACCTTTGCCGGCCGTGGTGTTTCCGCCTGCGCGACCTGCGACGGCTTCTTCTATCGTGACCAGCCGGTCGCCGTCATCGGCGGTGGCAATACCGCGGTCGAAGAGGCACTGTACCTGGCGAACATCGCCAGTCACGTCACCCTCGTGCATCGCCGCGACAAGCTACGTGGTGAAAAGATTCTGCACGACAAGCTGTTTGCCAAGGAAAAAGCCGGCAAGGTCACGATCCGCTGGAACTGCACGCTGGAAGAAGTGCTTGGTGACCAGTCCGGAGTGACCGGCATGCGCATCCGCGACAAGCTCACCGATACTACCGAGGACCTGCCATTGCTGGGCGTCTTCATCGCCATTGGCCACAAGCCGAACACCGACCTGTTTGTCGGCCAACTGGCGATGGAAGGCGGCTACCTGCTGACCCAGTGCGGGCAACACGGCAATTTCACGGCAACGTCGATTGCCGGCGTCTTCGCTGCCGGAGACGTGCAGGATTACATTTACCGGCAGGCCTGTACTTCGGCAGGCAGCGGCTGCATGGCGGCACTCGATGCCGAACGCTACCTGGACAGTCTTGGACTGGCGGGCTGAGGCATTGCCGGCGTGAGGAGCGATGTCTGCGATGACGCTGCGACCGCAACCCAGCCCGGAGGATCTGGCCGCTTTTCGCGCCGCTGTCGACGGCGCAACGCCCTTGCGCAAGCTCGATCGGGTCATCCTGGAAGCGCCCAAGCCAAGTTCACGACCGCGGCAGCGCGAACTCGACGAAGCGGCGGTGGTGGCCGAGTTGCTGCACGGACCGCTGGCCATCGACGACTGGCTAGACCTTGGCGGTGCCGACTCGTTCCTGCGCAGCGGCCTGCCGCGCACCCTGCTGCGTGACCTGCGCCGTGGTCGTTGGAGCATCCAGGATCATCTCGATCTGCATGGCATGAACCGCCACGAGGCGCACGAGCAGGTGTCGCTGTTCGTTGCCGAAGCGCTGGCTGCCGGCAAGCGCTGTTTGCGCATCGTGCACGGTCGCGGCCACGGCTCGCCGGGGCGGGAAGGGGTTCTGCGCCACCTGGTCAAGGCCTGGCTAAGTCGCTACAAGGATGTGCTGGCCTTCTGCCACGCACCGCCCAGCGACGGCGGTGATGGCGCCTTGTGGGTGTTGCTGAAGGGGGGCGGCAGATCCCGCTAAACAATCGCAAATGAATGACTGGTATGGGAGGCTGTGCAAAAATACCGGTCACGCCGCACCAGCTCTTGCTGACCAAACGGATAGAGAAAGCGAAAAAACTGCTCTTCGAGAACGGCCCGCAGCAGGCCGTTCCTGCTGCGGAGCGCTTTTAGATCGCCGACTCGTCTAGTTCGCCAGTGCGGATGCGCACGACCTGCTCGACGGTGCTGACGAAGATCTTGCCATCACCAATCTTGCCGGTACGCGCAGCCTTGACGATGGCGTCGATGGCATTGTCGACCGCGCTGTCGGAAACGACAATCTCGATCTTCACCTTGGGCAGGAAATCGACCACGTATTCCGCCCCGCGATAGAGTTCGGTGTGGCCCTTCTGGCGGCCAAAGCCCTTGACTTCGGTGACGGTGAGGCCGGTGACGCCAATTTCCGACAGCGCCTCGCGGACTTCGTCGAGCTTGAATGGTTTGATGATCGCTTCAATTTTTTTCATGGCCTCTGCTCCAGGGAAGATCGTAAGGAAATCGTATCAGAAATCAGGCATCCGCAAGTGATCAGTAGACTCGCGATCGCCATCAGTAGAGGTCGCGGTAGCGGTTGGTGATCGGATAGCGCCAATCCTTCCCGAAACCGCGCTGCGTGACACGGATGCCGACCGGAGCCTGCCGTCGCTTGTACTCGCTGATCTTGAGCAGATGCACGACGCGCCGCACATCGGCTTCGGCATGACCGCGGGCAATGATTTCACGCGGACTGAGATCCTTCTCCATGTACGCCTCGACGATGGCGTCGAGCACTTCGTAAGGTGGCAGACTGTCCTGATCGGTCTGGTCGGGTTTCAATTCTGCCGATGGCGGGCGGTTGATGATCCGTTCGGGGATTGCGTAGGCGACGGTATTGCGCCAGCGCGCGAGACGGTAGACCAGCGTCTTGGCAATGTCCTTGATCACAGCGAAGCCGCCGGCCATGTCGCCGTAGAGCGTGCAGTAACCGACGGCCATTTCCGACTTGTTGCCGGTGGTCAGTACCAGCGAACCGGTCTTGTTCGAGATCGCCATCAGGATCATGCCGCGAATCCTGGCCTGCAGGTTTTCTTCGGTGGTATCAGCCGGCAGACCGGCGAACTGCTTGTCGAGCATGCCGCCGAGCGTCTGCATCGCCGGTTCGATGGCGATTTCGTCGTAGCGTACGCCAAGCAGGCGGACCATCTCGCGCGAGTCCGCGAGACTGATCTCGGCCGTGTATGGAGAAGGCATCATCACCGCACGGACCTTGTCGGCGCCCAGTGCGTCGACCGCGATGCACAACGTCAGCGCCGAGTCGATGCCACCCGACAGGCCGATGATGGCGCCGGGAAAACCGTTCTTGCCGAGGTAATCGCGGACTCCGAGGAGCAGCGCCTGATAGACCTCGGCTTCGAGACACGGCGCCGGAACGATGGGTCCCGGCTGCGGTTGGCCATCGACGAAGTCAACGATGCCCAGCGCTTCCTCGAACTGTGCCCACTGGCAGCAGAGCGCACCTTGTGAGTCCAGTACGAACGAGCCACCGTCAAAGACCAGTTCGTCCTGTCCGCCGGCCAGATTCGCGTACACTACCGGCAGGCCGGTGCTGGCGGTGCGCTGACGCAGGACTTCGGTGCGCCGCTCGCGTTTGCCGATGTGGTAAGGCGAGGCGTTGAGGACCAGCAGGATCTCGGCACCAGCCTGGCGAGCCAGATCGGCCGCACCGGCTTCCCATACGTCGGCGCAGATATTCACGCCGCAGCGAACGCCCTTGAGCGTCAGAACACAGGGGTCGTCACCGGAGTCGAAATAGCGCTCCTCGTCGAACACTTCGTAGCTCGGCAGGCGCTGCTTGTAATAGGTGGCCACCCGCCTGCCTTCGTTGATCAGCGTCGCTGCGTTGTAGCAGTGCAGGCCGCGTTTCTCCGGGTGTCCCACGAGGATTGCGATGCCATCGGTGCCAGGCTGGCTGGCGGCCAGAGTATCGAGTTCGCGATCGCAGGCAGCACAGAAGTCGTCGCGCAGCAGCAGGTCCTCGGGTGGGTAACCGCAGAGCGCCAGCTCCGGCGTCAGCAGCAGGTCGGCACCCTGTTGCCGGGCGCGTTCGGCGAAATCGAGGATGCGCTTTCGGTTGCCGGCGAAGTCGCCAACCGTGGCATTGATCTGGGCAATCGCAATTTTCAGAGACATGGGCGCAGGTACCAGCGAAAGGGGCGCTCGCGCGCCCCCGATCAGCGTGAGCAGAGGAATCGTTCAGAATGCCGGCTTCTCTTTGGCATCCGCGTACGCCTTGACACCTTCCATGATTTCCTTCTTGGCTTCGTCACTGCCGAGCCAACCTGCAACCTTGACGAACTTGCCGCGCTCGAGATCCTTGTAGTGGGCAAAAAAGTGCGCAATCTGGTCAAGAATGACCTGCGGAAAATCGCGCGGCGACTCGATGTCGCGATACATCGACGACAGACTATCGACCGGGACAGCCAGCAGCTTGGCATCTGGTCCGGCTTCGTCTTCCATCGCCAGCATACCGATCGGGCGACAGCGCACGACCACCCCGGGGGGCAGGGCAAACTGGCTTACCACCAGCACATCGACCGGATCACCATCGCCGGCGATGGTATGCGGGATGTAGCCGTAGTTGCACGGGTAGTGCATGGCGGTGGACATGAATCGATCGACGAAAACCGCGCCGCTATCCTTATCCACTTCGTACTTCACCGGATCGGAATGCATCGGAATCTCGATGATGACGTTGAAATCGTTGGGAAGTGCCTTGCCGGAAGGCACGCGATCTAGGCCCATTTTCGTGATCTCTCTACTGGTGACGGAAGTGCCGATTATACCCGCGTATCCCTAATTCCTGGGTTCGATCTGTGGTGTATTGGCAGGGCGGTGCCCCTGCTGCGCCAAGCCAATTGCCAATATTCGGTGTGCGTGGCGAGATGAAAAGTTTCATGGTGCCCTCGCTCTGCCTGCGGCCGGGTGGATAGTGGTGCTTGCTGCCGCGATTGAATCCGTGTTGTCTCAGACGCCGGTCTGGAGCGACTGGCCCATTTCGACCATCTGGCGCGTTTTCTCGGCAAATTGCCGCGCCTGCTCGTCGTCGGCGTCGCGATCAATCTCCGATGGTGGTGTATTGATTCCTTTCTGCACCGCCGGGCGGCGGCGGATCTGTTCAAGCCAGCGTTGCAGTTGCGGCAGGTCATCGATGTCAACTCCTGACCAGCGATGCGTGCGCACCCAGGCCCAGTTGGCGATGTCGGCGATCGAGTAGTCGCCGGCAAGGAACTCGTGCTCCTTGAGATGACCATCCAGCACCCGGAAGAGTCGCTTGCACTCACCCTGATAGCGGTCGATCGCGGGCGTGATCTTCTCTGGAAAGTAGCGGAAGAAGACGTTGGCCTGGCCCATCATCGGTCCGATCCCGCCCATCTGGAACATCAGCCACTGCACGACCCGTGAGCGGCCTTTGGTGTCGTCAGGAATCAGGCGGCCGGTTTTTTCCGCCAGGTAGAGCAGGATGGCGCCGGATTCGAAGACCGTAAAATCGTCTTCTGCGCGATCGACGATCGCGGGAATTCGACCGTTCGGATTGATGGCCAGAAACCACGGCTGTTTTTGTTCTCTTTTGGACAGGTTCAGCGTGTGCATCGTGTAGGGCAGGGCGAGTTCCTCAAGGGCAATCGAGATCTTGTGCCCGTTGGGGGTCGCAGCGGTGTACAGATCGATCATTCTCGTAGATTCCTGGGAGCGAGTGCCTGGTCGGGGTGGCAAGTGAGGAAGCGTTCCCGAATCTTACAATAATCCCGCCTTCCGGGTGACTGCATGGAACCGGAGGTGGCGAGGTCCGACTAACTTGCCGTCGGTCTTTTTGGCCGCTCCGGCAGCGAAAGGAATCCGGCCGAAAATTATTTATCGTCACTTACTAAATAATTACGTGCAATTCTGCAGGAGGCGTGTTATCGTTGTTACATGGTAAATGGACTGGCACGTTATGAATTCAGCGAGCGGCTCGCCGACATTCTCGGCGAGTCGCGGCGCGACCTGCGCTTCCGCGTTACGCTGATGGTCACCGGCGGGCTGGTCGCTCCTGGACCGCGAGGGCGCGGCTCGCCGCCGGCGAGTCCGCTGTACGCCGCCCATCTGCTGATCGGGGCGATGGCTGCACCACAACAGTCGCAGACCCTCGAGGCCATTCGTTGTTATGCCGATCTGCGGCCGAACGCGGTAGCAGCGGGTGGCAACGCGCCGCGAGTGCTCTTCGGTCCGGCGAGGGTCGATGAAAACGCCGAGAAGCGTCCCGAATTCTCGATCCGCCTGGATGGGCTGCCCTTCGGTGAGGCGCTGGCCGGCCTGCTGGAACTGGCTTGTGCCGAGGAGACGCGACCAATCGTTGCCAGCGAACTGTTCGGCGTCTCGATCAACCGCGGCTGCCCGGTCGCCTCGCTGCAATTCAGTGCTTGCTGGCAAGGCCGGCGCGCCGTGATCAGTCATACCTATGGCCTGGCCCCGGACGCTGCTCCGCCGGCCTGGCTTGATCCCCAACGTGGTGGAGTGGTCGATCCGGGCCTCCTTCACACCGTTTTCTTGCCGGTCCGGAAATTGCTCGAGATCGGTCTGTTGACCACCTTGTCCGATGACAGGAGTACGCCAATGTTGAACAAACTGGGCCATAAAGTGGCCGCCATCAAGAAGATGGCAGAACTCGCGGCGAAGACGCCGCATGGAAGTCGCTGGGAGAAACTCCTGTCGGCGCTGACCGCGGTGCAAGCCTGGTCGGAGCAGGTGGACGCGCAAGAGAACCGCTTGCTCGAAGTCACTGCATTCGGGTCGAATCCCGGCGAATTGCGGATGTACCGCTATGTCCCCGATCGCTTGCCGGCGAATGCCCCGCTGGTGGTCGTGCTGCATGGCTGCACGCAAAGCGCGGCTTCGTACAACAAGGGGAGCGGCTGGTCGACACTGGCCGATCGCTACGGCTTTGCGGTGTTGTTCCCGCAGCAGCACTGGAACAATAATCCCTTGCGTTGTTTCAACTGGTTCAAACCGGAAGACAATGACCGCGAAAAGGGTGAACCACTGTCGATCAAACAGATGGTCGACCGGATGCTCAGTGATCACGGCCTGGATCGTCGCCGGGTCTACGTCACCGGCACCTCGTCTGGCGGGGCGATGACCAATGTGATGCTGGCGACCTATCCGGAGGTTTTCGCAGGCGGTGCGGTGATTGCCGGCGTGCCCTACCGTACGGCCAAGGGTTTGCAAGAGGGTCTCGAAAGCATCTTCCAGGGGCGCTCGCGTTCGTCCAGGGAGTGGGGCGAACTGGTGCGGGCAGCATCGCCGCACCAGGGGCCATGGCCCAGGGTATCGGTCTGGCATGGCGATGCCGACACCGCCGTCAAGCCGGTCAACGCCGAAGAAACCATCAAGCAATGGGCGGACATCCATGGCCTCGACCTGCAGCCGACGATCCAGATGACGGTCGATGGCTATCCGCGTCGAGTCTGGCAGGGACCCGGCGGCGACGAACTGATCGAGTCCTATACGGTCACCGGCATGTCACACGGTGCTGCTCTGGATCCGGGCGCCGAACCCCATCAGTGCGGCACGGCAGCCCCGTTCTTCAACGCCGTCGGAATTTCTTCGACGCACCGGATTGCCGACTTCTGGGGACTCCTTGCCGAGCGCCCGGCCAGTGCGCGTGACCCGGCCACGGCTGGGCAGGAAGCAGGGCGATCTGCCCGTGCGTCGACTGCCGGGAGTGCCAGCACGATCGACTTTGGTCAGCGTACCTGCAAAGAAGACGCCACGCAAAAAAGCGGGCCGGAGGACTACGCATCCGGTGCGCAGGAGCAGCGTTCCGGAACCGGCCGGCCATTCGGCCTCGACGTGCATGGCATCATTTCGGCCTCTCTGGAAGCAGCGGGCCTGCTCAAACCGGGTACCAGCAGTCGCCGACCGGACAGCAAGGCGCCGCTTGGCATCGACGTTCCGGGAATCATTTCGACGGCGCTGGAGGCTGCCGGTGTATTGAAGGGCATCTCGCAGCGGTCGGCTTCGGCAGCTCCCGAAGCGAATCTGAAAACGTCCGGCTGGGAAGGGTCGGGATGGGAATTGCTGCTTGACGACCCGCGAGCCTTCCGGGGTGGATCGATGCTCTACGGCCACGCCTCGTCAGGCGACCGCGGTGCCCTTGGCGCACGGGCACAGTCGATTTCTCGGCGGATCAAACTGGGTTCGCAGCCTGAACTCAGCTACGTACGGCGGCTGGATCTCAGTGCCGGGGTCAACGATTACACCAGTGCGAGTTTCCGTGTCCTGATTGATGGCCAGGTGGTTGACGAGGTGACTGCCATCGGCATGGTCCACCAGGAAACCGAATGGCTGCGCCAGGCGGCGATCGACCTGGCACGCTTTGCCAACCGTACGGTCACGCTGACCCTCGAAGTCGCTGCCTGTTCGAACATCTACAGCACGGTTTACGCCAAGGCCTGGGTGGACCAGATCACGATTCACAATGCCGTCGATCTGGCCCACTGTTGAGCGCAGGCCCCGCACGGGATGCTCGGGCGGGGCCGTTGCGCCATAGGTCAACGATTGGTGAAGGAAGCCTTGCGTTTCTCGACGAAAGCCGCCATGCCTTCTTTTTGATCGTCGAGGGCAAAAGCCGAATGGAAAGTGCGGCGTTCGAAGAGCAGGCCCTCGGACAGCGAGCTTTCATAGGAGCGATTGATGCATTCCTTGATCATCATCACCACCGGCAACGAGAAACCGGCGATCCTGGTGGCAGCCGACATCGCCTCATCGAGGAGCTTGTCGGCCGGGACGACACGCGAAACCAGCCCGGCGCGTTCAGCCTCCACGGCGTCGATGGTGCGCGCGGTCAGGCACAATTCCATCGCCTTGGCCTTGGAAATCGCGCGCGGCAGGCGCTGCGTGCCACCCGCTCCAGGAAGGATCCCGAGGCGGACTTCGGGCTGGCCGAACTGAGCGGTGTCGGCTGCCAGGATGATGTCGCACATCATCGCCAATTCGCAACCGCCGCCCAGGGCATAGCCGGCGACGGCGGCGATGACCGGCTTGCGGCAGCTCTTGAGGGTATCCCAGTTGCGCGTGATGAAGTCCCCCTTGTACGCCTCCATGAACGAGAGCGACTGCATCACGGTGATGTCGGCACCGGCAGCGAAGGCCTTGTCCGAGCCAGTGATGACAATCGCCCCGATGTTCTCGTCGGCCTCGAAGCTGCTGAGCGCATTGCCGAGTTCGTCCATCAAGTCATCGTTCAGGGCATTCAGTTGCTTCGGGCGGTTGAGTGTGATCAGGCCGACTTTTCCGCGCACTTCGGCGGTAATGTTGACGTAGGTCATAAAGAAAATCTCCGGGCTCAATAGGGATGGATTCGAGAACCTGTGACGAGGCGCAGGTTCTCCCTGGTACTCTGGGTCGGGACTTGCGTCTCGGGGTTGGGGAAAACCGGAATCACGGACACTTAACGCTGACGACGCCTTGTTTGGCGCCGTCATTCGTTACAGATGCTGCCGCCGGCCTGAACGATTGGATGTTCAGGCTGCGGCGCTGCTTGCTGTCAGCTACGATGCGGTATCAGGAGATGTCCAGCTGGAATTTCACCGGACCGCGGGAATCCTTGCCGTTGGCGTCCTTGAAGGTGCCGGTGACCGGTGCTTTCTTGCCATGAGGACTGGTCAGGATGGCCACGTGACCACCAAAGAAAGCGACCGACTCCAGGCCATTCCAGCCTTCCAGGAACTTGTTGCCGGCGGTGGCACACGGTGGCGTGACCAGGTCGTCCTTGATCGCATAATTCTGATACCAGGGCACATTGAGATCGATCAGATTCTTGATATTCAGCGGCTGACCAAAGAGTTGTACGGGCAGCGTACCGTCATCGGCAATCGGATCCTGGAAGGTGTGCGAACTCATGTTGGCGATCGCCAGCGGCAGGTGTACACGTTCCTTGAGCAGCCAGCGGAAGAGGGCAGCCGGTGTCTTGCCGGGGTTGAGGTCGGTGGCGCGGTGCAGTGAAACCTGATCGAGCACCTTGACCAGCGGGGTTTCCCGGTCGATGGCGACAAAGCGCATTCCCAGGCTCAACAGGTAGCCATTGGCGACCTTGTTGCCGCTCGGCAAGGTCGTGGTGATGAAGTCGTGGTGCATCGTCGGCATGCCGCTGATGGCATCACTATAGGTGCCGTCAACCGGGGTCACGTTGGTGATCAAGGCGTCGCAGACATCTTTCAGTTTACCCGACAGAATGTTCATCAGGGAGATGTAACCGCCTTGGCAGGTGCCGTTGAGGGTGACTTTCTTGCCGCTGTTGAGTTCCATGACCTTGGCGCAGAGCTCGCGCGTCTGTTCGCAGTCCTGGTCTGGCGTGAGCGTCTGGACCTTCGGATTGTTCATGATGTCCTTGACGACACGGACATAGGTCGGGATACCCTCGTTGGCGAACGAGTGGCTGTAACTCTTGTTCTCGAAGGGCAGGAACGCCAGGATGTGTACCCCCAGCATGTACGGTGGCACGAGAATGACTGGTTTGAGATCCTTGCGAACTTCAACGCCCGCCTTCAGCGGCAATACCTGATAGAGCTCGAAGGCGTCCGTTTCATGGACCAGCTTGTAATTCGCCGTGTTGAAATGGAAGCCGAATTCATCGGCGATGGCTTCGATCTGCTCATTGAAGTTGGAGACTGCCTCCATGATTTCGGCTTCGCGGCGCATGTAGCCGCCCAGCTTTTCGCCTTCCGAATTGAGGATGGTGTTCAGGAAAGCGCGCGTCCCTTCTTCGATCTGGTCGAAAGAGTAGTCGGCCATCTTTGCCTGCATCCCGGCCAGACCCTTGCGCCCCATGGCAACGTTGTGTTCGAGGATCTCGAAGGTCTCCATCATGCTCAGCGGGTTGTCACGGGCCGCGGTCATGGCGATGTGAGCGGCAATGAAGAGATTGTCATTAAACTCGCTGACTTCGCGATTCGTGGCGCGCATCATGGCCAGCGTATACCTCCACCAACTCGTGGTGAAATCAGGCATTTCCCTTAGCAGAGCATTCATTTTCCAACCTCCAAATTAACGTCAGTCAAAACGGGCCAGACCGCAGTCGGCGACCCACGATTACCTTGGCTCCGCCGCAAGAACGGACACCGGTGATTCCTTCCCGAAAAACGATGCGAACAGCCATCGCACTTGGCGCAGTTCAGAAGCTCGCCAACTCGCACAGCAAACGCTAGCAGCCGTACCTGGTGGTATGCATGCTGGCGCCCGAACGACGGCTGCAAGCGAGCACTTTTCCGCACCGCACAATGCATTCTACTCCTCTGTACGGGAATTGTTCACCCCGCTTGACAGTTCTCGAAAGGATTATTTTCCAGGCGGCTGCAAGCGCCACGAATCGTCAGTTAAATGGCTTTCCGGAGGGCTTGTTGCCGCTATTCGTCGAGCCGCGCCAGGGTTTGCGCAGGGCTTTACACTGGCGGGCGAAGTTGAGTTGTATAGTAACGTTTTGTTGCGCTGCGATAGCGTGGCGGCGAAGAACGCTCGGGTGCGGGCCAGCCAGGCTGAGGGGGGCGGTTTCGCTCTCGACGAGTCAGGAATGTACTGAACCGGGCGGGTTGCCGCGATTGGCCACGCATGGCGCGGTTTCTTGGAGGGAAGGGAAATGCTGCAACTTGCAAGCTTGATCAAACATCACTCGACGTTCCGACCGGATCAGGTCGCCGTCGTTTTTGAGCAGGAACGTCTGACCTGGTGCGAGTTTGACGCGCGCGTCAACCGTTGCGCCCGCTTGCTGCAATCGCTCGGGGTGCAAAAAGGTGAGCGGGTGGCGACGGTCCTGAGCAACTGTCGGGAACTGCTCGAAATCTACTGGGCGGTGCCGTCGATCGGTGCAGTGCTGGTACCCCTGAGTCCGCTCTTGATGGCTTCTGGTCTGGCCAGCCTGCTGCGTGATTCAGGTGCCGTATGTCTGATCACGCAGCGCTCGATGGCGCCGATGGTTGATCAGATTCGCGACGAGTTGCCAGGGCTGACGGCTGCGCACGTGCTGATGATCGACGGCCCATGGGCCGACTACGCGGATTATACGGCCCCGTTCGGGAACTCTCCGGATGGACGTTTGGAACCGGTATCGATCGCTCAGGATGACCTGTTCAATGTGATGTACACCAGCGGCACGACTGGTCTCCCGAAAGGAATCATGCACACGCATTTCGTGCGCTCGATGTATTGCACCTTGTTCGCCTCGGCATGGCGAATGAGCCCCGAATCGGTGGTACTGCATACTGGTGCCATCGTCTTCAATGGCGCCTTCGTGACCATGATGCCTTGCTTCTATCTGGGCGCACGTTACGTCCTGCAGCGCCAGTTCGATCCGGAAGAAGCGATCGAAATCATCGCTCGCGAGCGCGTCACGCATACCATGATGGTGCCGGCGCAGATCATTGCCGTGCTCAACTCGCCGAATTTCTCTGCCGAACGGCTCTCTTCACTGCAAATGATCCTTTCGCTGGGTGCGCCGCTGTATCAGGAACAGAAGGATCTGCTCAATCGCCTGTTGCCTGACCGCTTCTACGAACTCTACGGACTGACTGAAGGTTTCTGGACCATTCTCGACAAGACGCAGTCGCTGCGCAAGGCCGGTTCGGTCGGCTCTCCGCCGTGTTTTTACGAGTTGCGCATCGTCCGGGAAGACGGCAGCGACGCGCCGCCCGGAGAAGTCGGCGAGATCGTCGGTCGTGGACCATCGCTGATGTCGGGCTATTACGACCGCCCCGACCTGACTGCGCAGGCGATCCGCGACGGCTGGTTGTTTACCGGCGATCTGGGCTATACCGACGGCGAGGGCTACCTCTATCTGGTGGACCGCAAGAAAGACATGATCGACAGCGGCGGCGTCAAGATCTACCCGAGGGACATCGAAGAAGTCGCTGCGCGTCATCCGGATGTCAGGGAGGTGGCGGTATTCGGCGTGACGCATGAAAAATGGGGCGAGACGCCGGTTGCTGCGGTGTTGCTCCACGACGGGGCGACGGTTGGCGCCTGCGAACTGCGTGACTGGATCAACGCGCGTGTCGACGCCCGTTACCAGCGCCTGCACGCGTTGAAGATCATGGACGAATTTCCACGCAACGCGGCAGGCAAGACCTTGAAACGTACGATGCGGGACAACTATCAGGCAGGGAATTGCGAAAGTTGCTGATCCTCAAACCTGATAGATGTAGGTTCCCGGTGCGTCGCAGAGCGGAACATAGCCTTTGTCGGGCGCTCCCATCGGTGGTGCGGCTTCATTGCCGGAGGAATGCCGCTGCAGCCATTGTTGCCACACCGGCCACCACGACCCCTGATACACCGGCGTCTTTGCCTTCCAGGTCTCGGCATCCAGGAAGCGTTCACCTTCCCGGCAAACGCTGAGCTGGAAGGAGCGGCGCGGACGCCCCGGCTCATTGACGATGCCCACGTTATGGCCACCACTGGTGAGGACGAAAGTCAGCTCGGTCGCATCGCTTTGCAGGTGCAGCTTGTATACCGAGTGCCACGGCGCGACGTGGTCGGCCCCGGCAGCAACGGCAAACATCGGCACATGGATGTTGCTGATCGAGATGGCGCGCCCGTCGACCAGGTATTTGCCCTGGAACAGTTCGTTGTCCACGTACAGCCGGCGCAGAACCTCGGAGTGCTGGCGATACGGCATGCGCGTGCCATCGGCATTCCAGGCCATCAGGTCGAACATCGGTTCGCGTTGCCCAAGATAGTACTCGCGCACCATCTTCGACCAGATCAGATCGGCGGACTTGAGCATCTGGAAGCCACCGGAGACCTGCTTGTGTCCCAGATAACCTTTCTGCCACATCATGTCCTCGAGCAGGGTCACTTCGCTGGCATCCATGAAGACGTTGATTTCACCGACGTCGGTAAAGTCGGTCATGGTGGTGAACAAGGTGACGCTGGCCAGCCGGTCATCCCCGTCGCGAGCCATCGCAGCGGCGACAATGGTCAGCAGAATGCCGCCCAGGCAGTAACCGACGGTGTGGATCTTGCGCCCCGGCAGGATGTCCGAAATGGCGTTGATGGCGGCCAGTGTTCCCAGCTTGCGGTAATCTTCCATGCCGAGATTGCGGTGTTCCGCGCCGGGGTTGAGCCACGAGATCATGAACACCGTATGGCCTTGATCCACCAGGTACTTGACCAGCGAATTGTGCGGCGACAGGTCGAGGATGTAGTATTTCATCATCCATGCCGACTGCATCAGGACGGGTTCGCGCTGGACGGTATCCGTGGTCGGCGAGTATTGAATCAGCTCCATCAGCAGATTGCGATAAACCACCTTGCCCGGCGTGATGGCGAGATTTTCTCCTACCTTGAACGCCTCGACTCCGGCCGGTTTTTCGTCACGCAGCGAGCGGCGCATGTCCTCACCATAGAACTGGGCACCCCGTGACAGATTGGCGCCTCGCTCGTTGATCGTGGTTTCAACGATTTCAGGGTTCAGGAGCGGCATATTGCATGGTGCCGTCATGTCGAGGATCTGTTTGGCGGTGAACCAGACTGCGGCTTCGCCATGCTTGGAAACGCCGCGAATGCCGGTGGTCGCGTTGTGCCACCATTGTTGATTGAGCAGGAAGCCCTGGTAGATCACGTTGTAGGGAAAACGTTGCCAGCCCGGATGATCGAAGCGATGGTCGCCGGGCAGTGGCTTGATGGTCGGCTCGGCGTTACCCGTGATTGCCGAAGACAGGGCATAGGCGCCCAGGCGCATCGCCTTGCGGGTCGCCTTGGCTGCCAGTTGAAACTGCTTGCCGGGCGATGCCGCCAGATGCACCGTCCAGTCGAGATAAGCCATCGCCAGCGATGCTGGTGAAATTCCGCCACTCAACTGACCGAGCGCCACATTGGTCATCCGGTCAATGTTTTCCAGTGCGTCGGAATCCAGCAAATGGCGATCTCCCAGGCGGCGAGAGAACTCCATTCGCGGCTGCGGATCGACGGTCGCCGGCGTGGCTGCCGTAACGGCAGCCAGAGGCATGGCCGTTGTGGTGTCAGGCGCTGCGGTTGTTGAGGCATCAGCAACCGGTGGCAGGGCGGGCGGCTTTGCTGCGGGTTTCTTCCGACGTGCGATGCGGGGCTTGGCGGGCGGCTTTGCTGCACCGCTCGCTTCAGGTGGGGTGACCGCCGCGGTTGCCGCAGCAGGCTCCTGAGATTCGTTAAGCGTTTCGACCATGAGTATTCTCCGTTGAGTGCTGAAACAATCGTCAGATCAGGGCACCATAGCGCCCAAGTGACCAGCATGCTAAAGCATCGCGCGGACGCGGCCCTGGCACTTAGCGACCGACTGCAGCATGGGAATGGCGTGGCCCTCGTTGCCGGACTGCGTCTGGTGCTTGACTCGGCAGCGGTCTGCATTCGACAATGGCGAGGTTGCTCGCCGCCGTTACCGGCCAGGCGTAAATGCGCCAGACACAAGGGAACTTGTTGAGCGCAACGGTTCGCTGTACGGGTTGTTGCCAAGCAGTCTTTTTGGCTCAGGCACTCGCATCATCAAGAGGAGTTCTCGATGTGCCAGGAGGTTCTGTTTTTACTGTGACGACGCTCGTTCATGAATCGCCGTCGGCACAGGCCAGGAGCGCGGCATTGCGTGATGTCGCGATATTTTTTTGGGGGTTAAAATGCAAATCAATGGCAGTGTGTTTGTGGTAACGGGTGCAGGCTCCGGACTCGGAGCGGAAACGGCGAGCGGCCTGGTCAATGCTGGTGCAAAGTGGTGATTGTCGATATCGACGCTGCTGCCGGCGAGGCGCAGGCCGCGCAACTGGGGGCCAACGCGCGCTTTGCCAAGACCGACGTGACCGATGAGGCGAGCGCACGCGCCGCCATCGAAATGGCCGTCAAGGAATTCGGCGCGCTGCACGGACTGGTCAACTGTGCCGGTGTCGCACCACCCAAGAAGGTGCTTGGCCGCGATGGCCCGCATGACCTGGCGACCTTCGCGCGCGTCGTCAGCATCAATCTGATCGGCACCTTCAACATGATTCGTCTGGCTGCCGAGGCGATGAGCAAGAACGAGCCGAACGAGGGCGGTGAGCGTGGCGTGATCGTCAACACCGCGTCGATCGCCGCTTACGACGGTCAGATTGGCCAGGCCGCCTATGCCTCTTCGAAGGCGGCTGTCGTTGGCCTGACGCTGCCGGTCGCGCGCGAGCTCGCAGCGCATGGCATCCGCGTCGTGACGATCGCCCCGGGTATTTCGGGACGCCGATGATGAAGGGCCTGCCACAACCCGTTCAGGATACGCTGAGCAAGATGGTGCCGTTCCCGTCGCGCCTGGGCTATCCTGCCGAGTACGCGGCGCTGGTCCGGCACATCTGCGAGAACACTATCTGAACGGTGAAGTCATCCGTCTCGACGGTGCCATCCGGATGCCAGGGAAGTAAGTTCTGACCTGCAGCATTAATTTCAATCGGGCAAGAGTCCGTTGTAATCAAGGAGTGTTTTATGAGTGAATCAGTTGTCATCGTAGGCGCCAAGCGCACGCCAGTGGGCGCCTTCCAGGGTCAGTTTGCGGGTTGACGGCGCCGCAACTCGGCCAGCGTCGCGATCAAGGCCGCGGTCGAGCAGGCGGGCGTCAAGGGCGAGGATATCGATGAGGCGTTGATGGGCTGCTGCCTGATGGCCGGCTTGCGTCAGGCGCCCGCACGCCAGGCGGTCCTGGGCGCCGGTCTGCCGAAGTCGGTGCCGTGCACCACCTTGACCAAGATGTGCAGTTCTGCCCAGAAATCGGTCATGATCGCGCACGACGAACTGCTGGCCGGTTCGATCAACATCGCCGTGGCCGGTGGCATGGAGTCGATGACCAATGCGCCGCACGTACTGACCACCGCCCGCACGGGTTACCGGCTGGGCAATGGGGTGCTGCATGACCACATGTTCCTCGACGGCCTTGAGGATGCCTATGAGCAAGGCAAGCTGATGGGCGCTTTCGCCGAACTGTGCGTAGACAAGTACAGCTTTTCGCGCGAAGCGATGGATGCCTTCGCCATCGAATCGGTGACGCGTGCACAGAACGCAGTCACCTCCGGTGTCTTCAGGCCGAGATCGCGCCGGTCACCGTTACCAGCCGCAAGGGTGAGGAAGTGATTGCCCTCGACGAGACGCCGATGAAATGCGACGTTTCGAAGATCGCCAAACTCAAGCCGGCCTTCAAGAAGGATGGGGCGGTGACGCCGGCGAACTCGTCGTCGATTTCCGACGGTGCTGCGGCCTTTGTCCTGATGCGCGAATCCGACGCCAAGAGCGCCGGCATCACGCCGTGGCGCGGATTGTCGGCCATGCCACTTTTGCCCATGAACCGGCCTGGTTTACGACCGCGCCGGTGTTTGCCTTCCAGAAACTGTTGAAGAAGGTCGGCTGGCAGACCGACGGACGTTGACCTCTGGGAAATCAACGAGGCTTTCGCAGCGGTGACGATGGCGTCGATGCGTGATCTCGATCTGCCGCACGACAAGGTCAACGTCAATGGTGGCGCCTGTGCGCTGGGGCATCCGATCGGCGCCACGGGTTCGCGGATTCTGGTGACGCTGCTCTACGCACTCAAGGCGCGTGGCCTCAAGCGCGGCATCGCCGGCCTCTGCGCTGGCGGCGGCGAAGCCACCGCGATTGCCATCGAAATTCTCTGATCAAGTCGCCAACGGCGTTTCCACCCCGGTCTCCGGGGTGGTCGAGGAGTGAATCGGATGTTGATTGACAAGAAACACATTGGCATGAAAGTGCCGCCACATTCCGTCCATTTGACGGCGTGGCAATTGAAGTGGTTCGCCAAGGCGACGGGTGAAACGAACCCGATCTACTTCGACGAGGAGGCCGCGAAGAAGGCCGGTCTGCCGGGCGTGCTGGCGCCACCGACCTTCTTTCTTCTGCATGGACATGGACAAGGAACATCCCTTCGATTACCTCGAAACCATGGGCTGCGACCTCGGCAAGATGCTGCACGGCGAACAGTCGTTCGTGTATCACAAGCCGGTCTATTCCGGCGATACGCTGACTTCGATGGCGAGATCACCGACATCTACGACAAGAAGAACGGTGCGCTGCAGTTCGTCGTCAAGGATGTCAAGGTGCGCCGGCAGGGCGAACTGGTGTGCGATGTGCACTCCGTGATGGTTATTCGGGCATAGGGGAAAGTCGATGACAACACCGAATTATGATGCGCTCAAGGTTGGCGACGAGATTCCTTCGTTGACCACCGAGCCGGTGTCGCGTCTGACCTTGGCCCTGTATGCCACGGGTTCCGGCGACCACCATCCCCTGCACCTCGACCAGGACTATGTCCGCTCGAAAGGGATTCCTGATGTCTTTGCGCACGGCATGCTGGGCATGGCTACCTGGGCCGCATGCTGACGCAATGGGTGCCGCAGGAAGCGATCCGCAGTTTTGGGGTGCGCTTTCACGGCCATCACCCAGATTGGTGAGCGCATGGTGTGCACCGGCAAGGTGGTCGAAAAGCTGGAGCAGGGTGGGGAAAAATGTGTTCGTCTCGAGTTGACCTGTGCCAACGAGCAGGGTGAGGCAAAGCACAAGGCAGATGCCGTGGTGGCATGGCCTGATACCATCAGCAGGCCAGTAAAGCTGCATCCTCGCGGCCGTCGACAGACGGCCGCAGTTTTGTTGTAGAGTGCACCCCGTCTACCGCAGGGCATCCGCCTACCGTGGCGGTAGGCGTGTCCGACACACTGAAAGGAGATCACAGGAGTGGAAAACAAGAATCCGAATGAGCAACTGGGCGGCGTCGTCAACGCTTGGGCTGAGTGCAGAAGCGCATGTGGGGCGACTGGTCCTCGCTGCTGCAGAATCTCCCGGGCGGCAGGAAGGCCCCTGTCGAGGCGGTGAAGCAAGGTGTTGAAGCCGCCACCAAAGGTACGAACGAAGCCGCACGCATGCTGATGGATCGCATGACCGGTAGCCAGGGCGCGATGAACCGCGTCATGGATTTCTTTTTCAAGTCGATGAAAGTCGTGGCGCCCAATCTCGAGGCCAACAAGGACTGGCGCCCCGACCTCAAGGGTTTTGCCGAGCAGTGGGCCAAGGAGTCGACGGCCATGCTCGAGCGCAGTTTTGGCATGGGTTCGCACATCGGTAATCTGAGTGGAACGCTGAGCAAGGATTTGCCCGAAGCCATGGGTCCCTGGTTGTCGTTCCTGATGCAGGCGGCTTCGTCCGGGCACGTCGGCGAGGCGATGCTCGGCGGTACCGCCGGAATCAATCGCCTGCTGTCGATGGAAGGCGATGCCAGTGCGCTGGCGGGCGTCGGTCAAATTCCTCTCTTTGGCGCTTCGCGTGAGAAGAACGCCAAGTTGTTGCGGTTGGTCGACGCGGTCGTCGATCTGCGCAAGACCAGTCTGAATTTCCACACGGCGTTCGCCGAAGCGCTGGCCAGAGCCGTCGAGGCGACCGTCGAAGAACTCGGCAAGGTGGCTGCCAAGGGTGAAAAGATCACCGCTGTGCGCCAACTGATGGGCCTCTGGTACCGCACGGCCGACAAGTCGTTGCTGGTGACCTTCAATACGCAAGAGTTCCTCGACAAGCAGAACGCGTTTACCAAGGCACAGCAGCAATTCAAGCTGGCACAACGCGCGGTCGTCGAGGACATCTTCCGCAGTCTGGACATGCCCACTCGCAGCGAACTGGACGAAACCTACCAGGTCATCCACGAACTCAAGAAGGAGGTCCGAGCGCTCAAAAAGGCACTGCTTCCGGCAGCACAAGTTGCAGCCAAGGGCAGCGTTGCCTCGCAAGGCCGGCGGCAGCGCGTGCCAAGAGCGAATGAGCCGAGAAGCCTGAATGTTGTTGATCGGCTGATAAGCTAATAGACCTTTAGGAGGGTGCTACCCATGTTTTCTTTCCCAATCCAGATTCTTCCCGCTGACCTCGCGGCTGAAACCGCAGCCCTGAACGAGAAGCTCGCCAAGGGCATCAGCAATCTCACCAACCTGACCGACGACGATATCGATATTGGCAGCACGCCGAAGGACGTCATCTTTGAGCAGGACGGCATCAAGGTCTACCACTACCATCCGCTGGTCGAGCCGTCGAAGATCATGAAGACGCCGCTGCTGATCGTGCCGCCGCTGATCAATGGTTACGAGGTGGCCGACCTGCAGCCCGATCGTTCACTGGTCCGTAATTTGTTGAACCAGGGGATCGACGTCTACCTCAACGACTGGGGTTATCCGCGTCAGGTAGACAAGTACCGCACTCTCGACGACTACATCAACGGCTACTTCGACGATACGGTGGATTTCATTCGCAAGTACCATGGTGTCGACAAGATTGCCCTGCTTCGGTATCTGCCAGGGTGGCGCCATGTCAACCACCTACGCGACGCTCAATCCGGACAAGATCAGCCACCTGGTTCTGACCGTGTCGCCGATCGATTTCGACGCCTACAAGGCGAATCACAAGCCGCACGAGGGCTTGATGTTCACCATGGGGGCCGACGCCGACGTCGAGAAAATGGTTGCCGTGCATGGCAACGTGCCGGCCACTGTGCTCAACGAGTCGTTCATGATGGCTTCGCCGTTTATCCTGAACTACGGCAAGTACGCCGACGTGATCGATATTCTCGACGACCGTCTGGCGCTGCAGAACTTCCTGCGCATGGAGAAGTGGCTGTTTGGCGGTCCCGACGCCGTCGGCCAGATGTTCAAGGAGTTCATCCGCGACTTCCTGAAAGGAAACAAACTCGTCAAGGGTACCCTCGAGGTTGGCGGCCGCAAGGTGGACCTCAAGGAACTCACGATTCCGATCCTCAACATCTTTGCCGAAAAGGACCACATCGTGCCGCCGCCGTGCACCGTTGCCCTCGGCAAGCATGTCGGCAGCAAGGACTACACCGAGTTTGCCATTGCCACCGGCCACATCGGCATCTACACCGGTGGTCTGGCGCAAAAGGTCCTGGCGCCGAAGGTTGCCAGTTGGATGCGCGAGCGCGGCGCCTGAAGTCTGTAGCAGCTCGCGTCCGTCTGGACGCGAGTTGATGGGAGGCGCCCTGGAAAGTGAGTTCGTGACTAGCGAGTCGCCGTTGCCGGTGTTTCGATGGGTGGCTGCATCGTTTACGGAGCGGTTACTGCTGATCGGCGCATTGGTGCGGCGGCTGCGCTCCTCGGTTCGCCTGAATGGCTGCTCCCGGACAGCCCTCATCTCGCCCTTGACCGTTTTTTCCCCACTGCGCTTCTCTCGATCACCGCCGAGAACGACACGGTCGTTCCGCCGGCAGCCGCCCAGGCCCTGCACGCCAGGCTCTTGCCTCGCTATCGCGAGCATCCGGATCGGCTGAGCTATCGGGAGATTGCGGGTGCTCCCCATTTCATGAGTCCGGAAGACTGGGCCAGCGCCGTCGGTCTGGCCAGAGCATGGCTGACGAGCTTCCTGTTCTGACAACCAAAGACATGCACCTGGATGGCTCACTGCGGGTTGCCCTCGACCCGGCTTGCCGGTACGCCGGCTGAGGCCGGGCGAGCTTCTTCCGCTTCGAGGCCGGCGATGACTTCACCGGCGATGCGGTACGATTTGCCGCGGAAGAGGGCGACGATCCTGCCGTTGTGATTGCGGATGGTGGTGTCGTAGACGCCGGTACGCCCGGAACGAGAACGTTCCTCGCACTCGGCTTCGAGAAGTTCGCCTTCCCTTGCTGGTGTGAGAAAGTCGATGTGGCACGCCGAGGCGACGGTATTCCGGTTGTAGGCGTTGCAGGCATAGGCGAAAGCCGAGTCGGCGAGGGTGAACAGATATCCGCCGTGACAGATATGGTGGCCGTTGACCATATCCGGCCGAACGACCATCGTCAGCCGCGAATATCCTGGGCGAACGCAGATGATCTGCAGGCCAATCAGCTTGCTCGCCGCGTCGCGGCTGTACATGGCCGCTGCGGTCTGTTCGGCGAGTCGGGTGGCAGCTTCCGAATCGGCGGCACTGGGGGTGTTCCTGGGCATGAAACTTCCTTCGCTAGACAGACTGGGCTGGAGAAATACATGGTTTCCGATGTCGGACGAAACGGGCCATCGGACGTTTAGCTCCTATCCCCCGCGGTATTGCCGCCGCATCACTGGAGACCGGAAGCCATGCACCTTGCCACCCTGCGCCGCTGGCGTCAATCACTCGTGTTGCTCGCGGCCGCTTGTTCTGCATCGTGGAAGCGAAGCTGGCGGTATACTCGACGCCTTTTCATTCGAGCAGTTCTTCATGTCCAAACCAAAAAACATCGGTTTCGTTTCACTGGGTTGCCCGAAGGCGCTCGTCGACTCGGAACAGATTCTCACCAGATTGCGCGCCGAGGGCTATCTGATTTCACCTTCCTATGAAGGCGCCGATCTGGTCGTCGTCAATACCTGCGGTTTCATCGATGCCGCGGTCGAGGAGTCGCTCGATGCCATCGGCGAGGCCCTGACCGCGAACGGCAAGGTGATCGTCACTGGTTGCCTGGGAGCACGGGAAGAAGTGATCCGCCAGGCGCACCCGCAGGTGCTGGCGGTGACCGGCCCGCATGCCGCCGACGAAGTGCTGCAGCAGGTGCATGCGCATTTGCCGCAGCCGCACGACCCGTTCTCCAGCCTGCTACCGCCGCAGGGCATCAAGCTGACGCCGCAGCATTTTGCCTACCTGAAGATTTCCGAGGGCTGCAATCACAGTTGCACCTTCTGCATCATCCCCTCGATGCGCGGACCTCTGGTCAGCAGACCGATCGGTGAGGTGCTGCAGGAAGCCAGGACGCTGGCCGACGCCGGCGTGCGCGAACTGCTCGTCATTTCGCAGGACACCAGCGCCTACGGTGTCGATGTGAAGTACCGAACCGGCTTTTTCGGTGGTCGTCCGCTGCGGACCCGGCTGCAGGAACTCTGCGAAGCGCTGGCAGAACTGGGCATCTGGGTGCGCCTGCACTACGTATATCCGTATCCGAGCGTCGATGCGCTGCTGCCGCTGATGGCCGCGGGCAAGCTGCTGCCGTATCTCGATGTGCCTTTCCAGCACGCCAGCCCGCGCATTCTGAAGGCCATGAAGCGTCCGGCGAGTGCCGAGAACAATCTCGAACGGATCCAGGCGTGGCGGGCCGTCTGCCCCGAGATCACGGTGCGCAGCACCTTCATCACCGGTTTCCCTGGGGAGAGTGAAGCCGAATTCGAGGAATTGCTGGCCTTCATCGCGGCAGCGCGCCTCGATCGCGTCGGCTGTTTCGCCTATTCGCCGGTTGCCGGCGCGGCAGCCAATGCCTTGCCAGGTGCGCTGCCGGAGGAACTTCGCGAGGAGCGCCGGCGCCGTCTGATGGAGTTACAGGAAGATATCTCTGCAGAGTTGCTGGCGGCGAAGATCGGGCGTGAAATCGACGTCCTGGTCGATGAAGTGGACGATGAGGGAACGATCGCTCGTTCGGCAGCCGATGCGCCGGAAATCGATGGACTGGTGTTCGTCAATGATCATTTCGACGCCGAACCGGGTGATTTTCTGCGGGTACGGGTGGTCGATGCCGACGAGCATGATCTGTATGCCGAACTCGCTGCCGAGCCTGCCTGAGCGGAACGCCTATTCGGCCTTGTTCGGCACCGCAGGACGTGGCCGCAGGGAGTGCAGGCCTTTGTGGGCCAGGTGGCGGAGCAGCAGGGCGGGCGGCATACGCAGCCACTGGTAGCGGAGCAAGCCAAGTTGCGCGGCAATCCGCCGCGAGAAGGGTGGCTGCCGGTCCGGAATTCTCGGCAGCGTGCAACGGGGAAAGAGCCAGTCCATCCACCGGATGGCCGCTGCTGGTGGAGCGGCCAATGGCAGAGCATCAGGCACCGCGGTGGCGAGCCACGCGCGGCAGTAGCGCAGGGCATACCACAGGGGTCGCTCAAGATGGTGGCGTGCAGCGCGTACAGCGAGCGCCTGCCAGTCGCTTTCCGAGTGCAGATGGGTGCGGATCAGGCCGTCGATATCGACCAGATCGCGCAGATTGGCGAACAGTTCGGAGTCCTGGAAAAGATGAACTGCTGCGTGCAGGATCTGATCCTGCGGATGCAGGACCAGGAATCGTTCCCCCTCGACCACCTGCAGGTCGGCGAAAAGCAGTGCCGTGTCCGGCTTGAGACGGGCCGTAACCGGCGTGATCGTGTGGTGCAGATCGAGTTCCACCGAATGTCCGGGACGGCGCATCGGGGGCAGTTCGTGGCTCCATTCGCGGTAGTAGCGCTGGTCGTAGGCATCGATCACCTCACCTGACCAGCCGGCGTCGAGCAGCGCGGCCTCGGCTCGCTTGAGATCGCTGTAGGCAACCATCAGGTCGACATCGCTCGGCAGACGGCCGCAGGTGATTTCAAGATTCTGCACGATGTAGGCTGCTCCCTTGAGCACGACCACCGGGATCTCGGCCGGTAGCGCCTTGGCCAGCGCTGCCAGCTCGATGCGCAGGATCTGGATGCGATGCGCCGAATAGGCTGCTGCTGAGCGCAGATGACCCAGCACGCATTCCGGCAACTGTGGCAGTAATTCAGGGTGCGACTGAATTCGGTACGAGAGCACCCCCAGCAGTCTGGACTGCCGGGCGAGACGAATGATCTTGTCCCAGTCGGCGAGACCGACACTGCCTGCCTGCCGGGGGTCGATCAGCAAGGCCAGCAGGCCATGCACGCAGGGATCGACACGTTCCAGGCTGATCATGCCGCTGCCATTGCTACGGTCGATTCCGAAAGCATTGCACGCAGGCATTCGATCGCCTCATCCAGCCGGCTGTATTCGAGTTCGTAGGCCGAACAAGCGTCGATGACATCAGCCACGGCATGGAACGAGATCCGCCCGAGCAGACCGTAGTTGAAGCTGTTGAAAGCCAGGCGGGCAAAAGCTTCCTCGCTGGGCAGACGACGAGTCGTCAGCGCAGCGCCTTCCCGAAAACGGGGGAAAAGCACCAGACGCGGGCGGGCAGGAAGTCTCCTGGCATCGACGCTGGCCTCATCGGGAGCCAGGTGGACCACGTCTCCCTTGCGGGTTCCTCCGTAGACGGGGCCAAGGATCGCTTCGTCGGTATAAGCGCGGATGACGTCGATCGAGCGATTCTTCAGCGCCACCGGCTTGAGCATTGGCCACAGTTGGCCGGTGCGTGGGCAGAGCACGCCAAACTCGTCGGACAGCAGCCGAAAGCCACGCAGCATCATGGCCGCCGTCAGCGTACTCTTGCCGGAGCCCGGTGGTGCAGCCATGATCACGCCCCGCTCACCAAGAGCCAGGACACCGGCGTGCAGCAGGACATGCTGGTTGAAGCGTTGTCCAAAACACCAGTTGACCCCCCATTCGAAGTGGGGAAGCGCCTGCTCTCTGGGAAAGGGATCGAAGGGCTGAATGCCGTCGATCAGGAAACGGGATTGTGGTCCGAGGATGGCCCGCAGGCCCTTTCCGGAACACACTTCGATGTGAAAATCCGCAAAATCGGCTTTTTCAGCCAGGAAAAACGCCCCGTAAACTCGTTGAAAATCTCGCACGAAAGGCTTGAGGACGGTCCGGACACGGACCAAGGCAGCACCATAATCGAGCGTCACGGATGCTTCTGAAAAACGCTGTGCCAGCAGGCTTGGCGGCAGGTCTCGAATTCTCGGGTTGGCGGCGATCATCCGCCAAGGATGCCCATCTCCTCAAGAGAACGCAACACTTCTTTCATTTCGGGGGTGTCGATATCCACATCCAGCTCATCACGCAGCAACTCGAAGGCCTGCGCTTGCGGTACCGGCCCGTCCTCGCAGATTTCAGCGAGGGCTTCGAAAATGATCGCTGCCGACGGGGTCAGGATATGGGTCTGCCAACTTTTCGAATCAAAAACGGCACCGCCGTCGCCCAGTCTGCGGTACGAAATCTCAGCCAATCAGGCTGCTCCAGCCTGGTCAGGACAGGTCATGGATCAGGGAATCAGGGAATCAGAACGTTGTTGCCATCCGCCTGCCGACCCTGACCCTGATAGAAGGAATTCCAGCACGTTCCACCATAAACAGGCCCATGCCCAACGTCAGCGATCTGGAACTTCTCCACGCCACCTACAGTTATCCTTTCGCGTACCCAGGCGTCCGGAAAGTCGGTTACGGGAGGCGGGGCAGGTGGAGTGTGTAGAGCCTGCCCACGAACAACGCACTGGGTAGTGCTGAAGGCAAGGTCTCTAGCTTCGGCATTCAGCGTAAAGATGGCCGGTGCTGCTGCGGCAGCTTTCAGCAGGCGTCGGCGCTGCTGGGTTCGTTCTGATGGAGTCGTTGACATGTGTTTTCCTTGAGATCGATTTCTGCCTGAGCAACATATTCTAGCTTTCGTTGCGCGGAACGTTTGCGGACTGCATCACGTTACGTATCACAGAAGCAGAAGAACCGCCGTCGTGCCACTGAACGTCCGTCGCTGAATCACGCCTAGCTAATGTATTAGCAAATTATGTACCAGGATTCAGATGATAAGAAAAACGGGGTTTAAATCATTGAATTGCAGTTTTTCTCCGAGATCTCGGAGGCGTCGTCAAGGTTTGGGTGTAAAAAAAACCGACAGTTCCCGCTCTGCCGTGCTTCCCGATGGTTGCCGTTTCGCTGGCACTACCGAGTCTTTCGCCTTGCTCATCCCCTCCTGTTGATCCGTCAGAGTTTCAGGCGCTCCAGCAACTCGGTTTCCAGCCTGATGCGGCTGGCCGTGTCGCGGAGGTCTCCGCCGCTGATCAGGAAAGTGTCTTCGACACGTTCGCCGAGCGTCGAGATCTTTGCCGTATGCAGATTAGCACAATGCGCGGCCAAAGTCATGGCGATGGTGTACAGGAGGCCCGGGCGATCAGCCGCGCTCACTGAAAGCACATAGTGCGAGCCTTTTTCGTCCGGCTCGATGGTGACCAGCGGCTGAATAGGGAAGTGTCTGACCTGTCGTGAGAGGCGCCCGCTGCCGGGTGCCTCGGGCGGACTCTGGCGGTTGAGACGCGCCGTCAACTCGTGTTCGATGTAGCTGATCATCGCGCGCTCACTGCCGCGATCACTGAGGTCGAGCAGCATGAAGCTGTCCAGCGCGTAGCCGTGACGGGTGGTGTGGATCTTGGCGTCGACGATGGTGTAGCCGGCACGACTGAAAAAACCGACGAGGCGCGCGAACAGATCGCGCTGATCCTTCGTATAGATCAACACCTCGAGCCCTTCGCCCTGCGGGTTCACCCGTGCTTTGACCACCGGCTGCTCGACGCGGGTCCGATAGTGCAGGGCGCGCGTGTGCCAGGCGATTTCTTCCGCGGAATGGCGCAGGAAATACACCGTGTCGAGTTGCTTCCACAGGCGTTGGTGCACCGCGTCGGGAAGCGCGAAGTAGCGCAGCAGGCGCAGGGCTTCCTGCTGGCGTTCCTCGATCAGGCCCTGCCGGACCGGTACCTGGCCGCCGGCCAGCAGGGTGCGACAGGTGCTTCGGAAAAGCTGTTCGAGTAGCTGTCCTTTCCAGGTATTCCAGACCTTCGGACTGGTGCCGCGAATGTCGGCGACGGTGAACAGGTAGAGTGCGATCAGGTGGCGCTCGTCCTTGACCATCCTGGCAAAGGAGCCGAGGACGTCCGGGTCGGTGAAGTCCTGCTTCTGCGCGACCATGGACATCAGCAGATGCTGTCGAACCAGCCAGACGATCAATTGACTGTCCTCGGCAGCGATGCCGTGCTCGGCGCAGAACTCGGCGGCATCCACGGCACCGAGTTCCGAGTGATCGCCGCCGCGTCCCTTGCCGATGTCGTGGAACAGCGCCGCCACGTAGAGCACCCAGCAACGGGGAAAATCGCTGATCAACTCGCTGCACAGTGGATATTCATGCGCGAATTCGTCGGCGAGAAAGCGGCGCAGGTTGCGCAGGACCTGCAGGGTGTGCTGATCGACGGTATAGACATGGAACAGGTCGTGCTGCATCTGGCCGACGATCTTGCCGAAGTTGGGTAGATAGCGCCCGAGAATTCCGAACTGGTTCATCCGTCGCAGTTCATGCAGCACGCCGCGCGGCTGTTTGAGGATTTCCAGGAAAGCGGCGCGATTGCCGGGGTCACGGCGAAAATCCACGTCGATCCGGGTCCGGGCATGCCACAAGGCGCGCAAGGTGCGCGCCGTCATTCCCTGCAGATCGGAGTGCTTCTGCATCAACAGGAAAGCTTCGAGCATGGCCCCGGGACACTCGTTGAAGACTTCTTCTCCGACCACATCCAGCAGATCGTGCCGGTTCTGGAAGCGTTCATTGATCGGCAGTGGCAACTGCTCAGGCGGCGGCGATATCGCAGCACCGATGTTCAGCAGCAGGATCGTGTTGATCTGTGTGACTTCCTTTGCCGTCCGGTAGTAGCCCTGCATCAGCCGTTCACTGGCCCGGCGGGTGCTGGTGGGCGCGAATCCCATCTGTTCGGCGAGCGCCGTCTGGTAGTCGAACAGCAGGCGATCTTCGCGCCGGCCGACATGCAGGTGCAGGCGCGTACGCAGGCGCTGCAGAAAAGCAACACAGCGCTGCAGCTGGAGTTGTTCTTCCGGGGTGATGAAGCCGTGCTGCGCGAGATCTTCCCAGGAGTCACCGTAGCCGGCCGCGCGGGCAATCCACAGGATCGTCTGCAGATCGCGCAGCCCACCGGGAGCTTCCTTGCAGTTGGGTTCCAGGCTGTAGGGTGAATCCTGGAAGCGGCGGTGACGCTCTTCCTGTTCCATCCGTTTGGCTTCGAAGAAGGCTCGCGGATCCAGGTTTCCCTTGAGTTCGATACAGGCTTCCTGGAACAGTTCGCTATTCCCGGCCAGCAGGCGTGCTTCGAGCAATGCGGTCTGAATCGTCAGGTCGGCGGCGGCAGTGTGCGTACACTCTTCGACGGTACGCACACTGGGGGCGATATCCAGACCGATGTCGTAAAACAGCGCGACCGCGCGCTCGAGTCGAGCGGTCAATACCTGGTCGGGCGTTTGTGGCAGAAGGAGCAGGATGTCCACGTCGGAGGCCGGATAGAGTTCGCCGCGCCCGTAACCACCGACCGCGACCAAAGCCAGGGAAACCGGCAACGCCAGTGCTTGCCACAGGTCGCAGAGGACCTCGTCGACCAACTGGCAACGCTCGCGCAACAGGCGTGCCGCGTCACCTTCGCCGGGATGGCGCTCGCGGAGCATCGACTGGCCAGCCTGCAAACGCGACCTGCAGCCAGCGACGAGCGCCGAACGATCGAAGGTGTCGGTGTTCATGGCAACTACCTGATCCAGTCTGGCTGCGAAGGAGTAGCCTCCGACACGGTGAGGACTTCGTAGCCGGTGTCGGTAACCAGAATGGTGTGCTCCCATTGCGCGGACAAGCTGTGATCCTTGGTGACGATCGTCCAGCCGTCGGCCATGCTTCGAATCGCCGCCTTGCCGGCGTTGATCATTGGTTCAATGGTGAACACCATGCCGGCTTCGAGCCGGATGCCGGTGTGCGGCCGTCCATAGTGAAGCACCTGGGGTTCTTCGTGAAACCTGGCACCGATACCATGGCCGCAGAACTCGCGGACCACTGAATAGCCGGATTTCTCGGCATATTGCTGAATCGCGTGACCGATGTCACCGAGGTGCGCGCCGGCCCGGACCTGCACAATGCCCAGCCAGAGGCACTCGAAGGTGACCTCGCACAGCCGTCGTGCCTGCACGGAGGTCTCACCGACCTGAAACATGCGGCTGCTGTCGCCATGGTAGCCGTCGCTGATCACGGTCACATCGATGTTGACGATGTCGCCATTCTTCAACTGCCGATCACCGGGGACACCATGGCAGACCTGGTGATTGATCGAGGTGCAAATCGACTTCGGATAAGGCTTGTAGCCGGGTGGAGCATAGTTGAGCGGCGCTGGAATGCAGCCTTGAACATTCACGATGTAATCATGGCAGAGTCGATCCAGTTCGCCCGTGCTGACTCCCGATTTCACATGCGGAGTGATGTAGTCGAGCACCTCTGCTGTCAGGCGACCAGCGACGCGCATCTTTTCGATTTCTTGAGAGGTCTTCTGAGTAATGCTCATGCGTGGAGGCCAGTGCCAGTTGAGGAGGAACGAAGGATAAAGGAAGCAGGGAGCTTAGGCAATTTGACGAGTGCTCAATCGGTTATCACCCGGGAAGGAGGATTGCGCTTGCACGATGGTTCCTGAATCCTGTTCCCCGAATTGAAATTCGATGGCTCTTGATGATACTATCGCCGACTTTTGCTGACCCGTGTCAGCGAAACAGCAGAACGCGCCTTCGTGGTGCGTCGGGCGTACCGAGGAGGTCCGTCCAACTACGCACATTCGCCTGTTCAAGGGTGCCTGCCGAAATGGCGGGCTGTAGGTGGGCGGATGGTGGTCTAACCCTGATATTGAGGAACGTATGTCTACAACAATGCGACAGATGCTTGAGGCCGGTGTTCATTTCGGCCATCAGACGCGGTTCTGGAATCCCAAGATGGCGCCCTATATCTTTGGCGCCCGCAGCAAGATTCACATCGTCAACCTGGAAAAGACGCTGGCCAAGTATAATGAAGCGATGACCTTCGTTCGCCGGCTGTCTGCCAACAAGGGTACCATCCTGTTTGTCGGAACCAAGCGGCAGGCGCGCGAAATCATGGCCGAGGAAGCGTCGCGCTGCGCCTCTCCGTTTGTCGATCAGCGTTGGCTGGGTGGCATGCTGACCAACTTCAAGACCATCAAGCAGTCGCTCAAGCGCCTCAAGGAGATGGAAGCCATGTGTGAAGATGGCTCCCTCGACCGCCTCGGCAAGAAAGAGGCGCTGATGCTCACGCGCGAACTCGACAAGATGCACAAGTCGATCGGTGGCATCAAGGACATGGGTTCGCTGCCTGATGCCCTCTTTGTGATTGACGTCGGTTACCACAAGATTGCCATCACCGAAGCGAACAAGCTGGGGATTCCGATCGTTGCCGTGGTGGATACCAACCATTCTCCGGAGGGCATCGATTATGTCATTCCGGGTAACGACGATTCTTCGCGCGCCATCCGTCTCTATGCTCGCGGCGTTGCTGATGCGGTTCTCGAGGGACGCAGCCAGTTCGTCGAGGAAATCCTCGATGCTGTATCGGGCGACGAGTTTATCGAAGAAGACGACTGATCGTCGGTTGTACCGCGCTGGCCGTGCGGCTGGACCTGCCCGCGGCCGGTTTGTTTTTCCTGAACGTATCGATTGAGCCACGGCCGGCAATTCTGGCCGTGTCAGCAAGTGGAGACTGAAATGGCGGAAATTACCGCAAGTATGGTGAAAGAGCTGCGCGAAAGAACGGACGCGCCGATGATGGAGTGCAAGCGGGCGCTGACGGAGGCCGCCGGCGACCTCGGCAAGGCCGAAGAGATCCTGCGCGTGAAACTCGGTTCCAAGGCCAGCAAGGCGGCCAGCCGGATTACCGCCGAGGGGGTCGTGGCAATCCACAGATCGAGCGACGACAAGCTTGGCGCGATGATCGAGATCAACTGCGAAACCGACTTCGTCGGCAAGAACGACGACTTTCTGAAATTGGCCAGAGATTGCGCGGCGCTGGTTGCCGAGCATGACCCGGCGGATGTGGCTGCCTTGTCCACGCTGCCGATGGGCGAGGGCAGTGTCGAATCGACGCGTACTGCGCTGGTGGGCAAGATCGGCGAGAACATGTCGATCCGCCGCTTCGTGCGCATTGAAGCCAGGGGCAAGCTCGCTTCCTATGTCCATGGCGGCGCCAAGATCGGCGTCCTCGTCGATTACCAGGGGGGTGACGATCAACTGGGCAAGGATCTGGCCATGCATATTGCCGCTGCCAAACCGAAAGCGCTGGATTCATCAGGTGTTGCCGTGGATCTGATCGAGAGCGAACGCCGGATTGCCATCGAGAAAGCCCGCGAAGCCGGCAAGCCGGAAGCCTTGATCGAAAAGATCGCCGAAGGCTCGATTCAGAAGTTCCTGAGTGAAGTGACGCTGCTCGGTCAGGTGTTTGTCAAGGCCGAAGATGGCAAGCAAACCATCGCTCAGTTGCTCCAGGCCAAGGGCGCTTCGGTTGCCGGATTCACGCTGTTCGTGGTGGGTGAGGGCATTGCCAAGCGAACCAACGACTTCGCTGCCGAGGTGGCCGCACAGGCTGCCGCGGCCGCGCAGAAGTAAGCATAGCCCGTCAATCGACCAGACCTGCAGGAGTCAGACGCCGATGTCCGCAACCTCGCCATGCTACAAACGTATCCTGCTCAAGCTCTCGGGCGAGGCATTGATGGGTGGTGATGCTTACGGCATCAACCGGCAGACGATCTCGGCAATCGTTGCGGAAATCAAGGGAGTTGTCGATCTGGGTGTGCAGGTCGGCGTGGTGATCGGCGGTGGCAATATCTTTCGTGGGGTGGCGCCTGCTGCCAGGGGAATGGACCGCGCTCAGGCAGACTACATGGGCATGCTGGCGACGGTGATGAACGGCCTCGCGCTGCACGATGCCATGCGGGCTGCCGGCATGGTTTCGCGGGTGCAGTCGGCGCTGAACATCGAGCAGGTGGTGGAGCCGTACATTCGTGCCAAGGCGATTCGTTACCTGGAGCAGGGGCGGACGGTGATCTTTTCCGGGGGTACCGGCAATCCGTTCTTTACTACCGACACGGCCGCGGCCTTGCGCGGGGCAGAGATCGGCGCCGAAATCGTGCTCAAGGCGACCAAGGTCGACGGCATCTACTCCGCCGACCCCAACAAGGATCCACAGGCGACCCGTTATGATCGGATCAGCTTCGACGACGCGATCGCACAAAATCTCGCGGTCATGGATGCCACTGCTTTTGCGCTGTGCCGCGACCAGAAGCTGCCGATCAACGTCTTCTCGATATTCAAGCAGGGTGCGCTGAAGCGGGTTACGATGGGCGAGAAAGAGGGTACCCTGGTCTATTGCTGAGGGAGATTGAGATGTCCATAGCAGAAGTAAAAAAAACCGCTGAACACAAGATGCAGAGGTCACTTGAGACACTCAAGACCGATCTGGCGAAAGTACGGACGGGGCGGGCCCACACCGGCCTGCTCGACCATGTGCAGGTCGAGTACTACGGGTCGCTGGTGCCAATCAACACGGTTGCCAATGTGACCTTGCTCGACGCCCGTACGCTCGGTGTCCAGGCCTGGGAAAAGGGCATGGCGGCAAAAGTCGAGAAAGCCATTCGTGACAGTGACCTGGGCCTGAATCCAGCCGCCCAGGGGGATCTGATCCGTGTGCCGATGCCGGCATTGACCGAGGAGAGGCGCCGTGATCTGATCAAGGTGGTGAAGGGTGAGGGGGAAGGCGCCAAGGTTGCGGTGCGTAATTTGCGGCGCGACGCCATCGCGACGCTGAAGGAAATGCTCAAGAACAAGGAATGCTCGGAGGATGAGGAGCATCGTGCCCAGGATGAAATCCAGAAGCTCACGGATCGCTATGTGGCGGAAATCGACAAGCAACTCAGCCACAAGGAAACCGAGTTGATGGCCATCTAGCAATTGCCGACGAGTGAAATACATGGCCCGCTTTGCCAGTTCAACCCATGACGTTCCGACCACATCGGCGGTACCTCGCCATGTCGCGATCATCATGGACGGCAATGGACGTTGGGCCAAAAAGCGTCTGTTACCGCGCTTCGCCGGCCATCATCGCGGTGTTGAAACGGTGCGTGTCACGGTCAGAACCTGTCTTGAACGTGGCATCGAGTATCTGACGCTGTTTGCGTTCAGTTCCGAGAACTGGCGCCGCCCGCCAGAGGAAGTTTCGCTGCTGATGCAACTCTTTGTACGCGTTCTGAAGGAGGAGGTCAAAAAGCTCGATCGCAACGGCGTACGTCTGCGGGTGATCGGCGACCTCGCGCGTTTTGATCCGGACCTGCAGGCGCTGATCAGGGCCTCGGAGCAACGCACGGCGGGCAACAGCCGCCTGAACCTGACGATTGCCGCAAATTATGGTGGGCGCTGGGACATCCTGCAGGCGATCAACCGCATGTTGAGCAGCGACCCGGGGAAATCCACTGAATGGCAGGAAGCCGACCTGGCGCCGCATCTGGCGATGAGCTACGCGCCGGAACCGGATCTGTTCATCCGTACCGGTGGAGAGCAGCGGATCAGCAACTTCCTGCTCTGGCAGCTCGCGTATTCCGAGTTGTACTTCACCGAGGTGCTCTGGCCCGAGTTCGACTCGATTGCCTTTGACGCGGCCCTGGTCTCGTATCAGCAGCGCGAACGTCGTTTCGGGCGTACCAGCGAACAGTTGACCGGCGTTTCTGCTGCATCACCGACCGGCTCGCGTATCGATGCTTAGGACGCGGGTGATCACCGCGCTTGTTCTGTTTGCCGCTTTCCTGGGCGCGCTATTCTACCTGTCGCCGCTGGGGTGGCTATTGTTCGTCACCGCAGTAGCCGGCGTCGCAGCCTGGGAGTGGGGGGCACTGATGCGCCTCGGTGCAGCGGGGCAGATTTCGCTGGGAGTCCTGTTGGCCTTCCTGTGTGCAATCGTGGCGGTTCTCGAACCAGCGGCAGTCGGCCTGGGTGCCGGCTTCGACGCGACTGCCTGGCGTCTGGGGGCCTGTTTCTACTTGCCGGCTGCGGTTTTCTGGCTATTGCTGGTACCGATCTGGCTGCAACGGCGCTGGCCTCTCGCCAACCCGGTCCTCGCTCTGGCGACCGGCATCGTGCTGCTCCTGCCGGTATGGCTGGCGCTGATACAATTGCGGCAAGCGGGTCCGCAGGCCCTGTTGGCGATCATGGCCGTTGTCTGGCTGGCCGACATTGGCGCCTATTTTGCCGGCCGAAGCCTGGGCAAACACAAGCTGGCACCCAGCATCAGCCCTGGCAAGACCTGGGAAGGTGCGATTGGCGGTGGCGTCACGGTGCTCGTCTATGGATTGCTGTTGTCATCGAGGCTGCCAGCCACCCTGGCCGGAAACCTGCCGCTGTTGTTGGTGCTTCTGGTGTTGTTGACGGCGATCAGCATTCTCGGTGACCTGTTCGAGTCGCTACTCAAGCGCCAGGCAGGGCTCAAGGATAGCAGCAGGATCCTGCCCGGCCACGGGGGGGTGCTTGACCGGATCGACAGTCTCACCTCGACTCTGCCGCTGGTCGCACTGGTCTGGCTGGCGACGCGGCTTTGATGGCTTCCGGGACGGCTGCGCAGCAGCTTACGATCCTTGGATCGACAGGTTCCATCGGGCTCAGCACACTCGATGTACTGCGCCGCCACCGAGCACACTATCGTGTCGTCGCGCTTTGTGCGCACCGCCAGGCGGACCGCCTGTTCGAACAGTGCATCGAGTTTCAGCCCCGCCATGCCGTTCTTGGCGATGCTTCTCTGGCTGCCGACCTTGGTGCGCGGCTGGCTGCCGCAGGCTGCCCAACCGAAGTTGCGCATGGGCCCGAAGCGCTGATCCGGATGGCACAGCTTCCCGAAGTCGATACGGTGATGGCCGCCATCGTTGGTGCAGCAGGTCTGCCGCCCACTCTGGCCGCAGCCGTCGCCGGCAAGAGAATTCTTTTGGCCAACAAGGAAGCCCTGGTCATGGCCGGCTCGGTATTCATGCGGGCCGTACGAGAAAACGGTGCGACCCTGTTGCCGATCGACAGCGAACACAACGCCATCTTCCAGTCTCTGCCGGCCAACTATGCCGGTGATCTCGATGCCAGTGGCGTGCTTGGGCTGTTTCTCACCGCATCGGGGGGGCCGTTTCTCGGAATGGCGGCTGCCGACCTCGATGCCGTCAGCCCTGACCAAGCCTGCGCGCATCCGAACTGGGTCATGGGACGAAAGATCTCGGTCGATTGCGCGACAATGATGAACAAGGGCCTGGAGGTCATCGAAGCCCACTGGTTGTTCAACGTCCCCGCCGAGCGGATTCAGGTGGTCATTCATCCCCAGAGCGTGATTCATTCCCTGGTTCAATACGCCGATGGCTCGGTGATTGCCGAACTGGGCAATCCCGACATGCGTACCCCGATCGCGCATGCTCTGGCCTATCCGCGGCGTATCGCGGCCGGCGTCGAGCCACTTGATCTCTTCCAGGTCACCTCGCTGCACTTCGAGAGGCCCGATCTGGAGCGCTTTCCGTGTCTGGCCCTGGCTTATCGTGCGCTCAGCCAGGGCGGCAGCGCGTCGACGACGCTGAATGCTGCCAACGAAGTGGCAGTACAGGCCTTTCTTGAACGGCGGATACCCTTTACGGCCATTCCCCGCGTGATTGCAGCAGTCATGGATCAGTTGCCGGCAGGCGCGGCGCCTGGCTCGCTGGCGGAGGTGTTGACTGCCGACCGGGTAGCGCGCGCTGCCGCTGAGCATTGGATCGTGGCGAGGATCTGCGGATGAGCGGATTTTTCTACTATCTGGCCGCTTTTGCCCTGGTGCTGGGAATTCTGGTCATCTTTCACGAGTTTGGACACTATCTCGCCGCGCGCTGGGCCGGGGTCAAGGTTCTGCGCTTCTCGGTCGGTTTTGGCCGGCCGCTCTGGTCGCGGCGCTGGGGTCCGGATGCAACCGAGTGGGCGATTGCTGCCTTCCCGCTCGGCGGCTATGTCAAAATGCTTGACGAGCGCGAAGGTGAGGTGGCTGCCGAGGAATTGCACCGGAGCTTCAACCGGCAGCCGGTGCAGCGGCGGATGCTGATCGTCGCCGCAGGACCCGCGGCCAACTTCGTGCTGGCAGTTCTCATCTACTGGGGGCTTTTCTGGCACGGAACGGAAGAGTTCAAGCCGATTCTCGGCACCCCGGTGAGTGCGAGTCCTGCCGCTGCGGCCGGGCTGGAAAACGGCGAAAGGGTCCTTCAGGTCGGTGGCGAAAGGGTGCAGACCTGGCAGGAGATGCGGTGGGTCCTGCTGCAGCGGGCCGCCGAGCAGGATCAGGTCGAGCTCGAGGTAATCAATGCGGCCAACGAGATCACCATCCGCCGCCTGGATGTCTCGTCCGTGCGGCGCTCGGGCTGGGAGGGAGACGCGCTCGACCGGCTGGGCTTCGGTCTTTACCGCCCGCGCTTGCCGCCGGTGCTCGGCAAGATCAACGCGAACAGTGCTGCCGACGCTGCCGGACTACGTCCGGGAGACGAAATCCTGAGCATTGACGAGCAACTCGTCGATAGTTGGGCGGACGTCGTGCGCGTGGTTCGCCAGTCCCCGGCAAAAGCGTTGCGGGTCGAGGTGCTGAGAGAGGGTGCGCGCATCGAAAAGACGGTGACGCCGGCGGCGATAAACGAGGGAGGAAGCGAAATCGGCCGGATTGGTGCGGCGGTCAGTGACCATGGCCAGGCACGCGCGGCCTTGATGATCACCGTCAGTTACGGGCCCTGGTCGGCGTTTCACAAGGCCGTCGTCGAGACCTGGGACAAATCGGCGTTCACCCTGCTGATGATCGGCAGGATGATTACCGGCGAGGTGTCGTGGCGAAATATCAGCGGGCCGGTGACCATTGCCGATTACGCCGGCCAGTCGGCGAGACTGGGAATCGACTACTATCTCAAATTTCTCGCCCTAGTCAGCATCAGCCTTGGCGTCCTCAATCTGCTGCCGATCCCGATTCTGGATGGCGGGCATTTGCTGTATTATCTCGTCGAAATCATCAAGCGTGGGCCAGTCTCCGAGCGCACCATGGAAATTGGTCAGCAAATCGGGCTGACCTTCCTGCTCATGCTTATGGCGTTCGCCTTCTACAACGACATCAATCGATTACTGTTCTCCGGCTGAGCTCATGAAGAAAAACCTGCTGGCAGCTCTGTTGGCTACCCTTGTTGTCTCTGGCGCAGCGGCGGTGGAACCGTTCACGGTCAGGGACATCCGTCTCGAAGGCATTCAAAGGGTTGAGGCCGGTACCGTTTTCAGCTACCTGCCGGTCAAGGTCGGCGACACGATGACGGACGAAAAGGCGGCACAAGCCATCAAGACCTTGTTTGCCACCGGCTTTTTCAAGGATGTCCGGATTGAAATCGATGGCCAGGTGCTGATCGTCGTGCTCGAGGAGCGGCCGGCCATCGCGCAGATCGATTTTATCGGCCTGAAGGAATTCGAGAAGGATCAGCTGATCAAGGGACTCAAAGAAGTGGGTGTCGCGGTATCGCGTACCTTCGACCGCGCCACCCTTGAAAAGGCCGAACAGGAATTGAAACGCCAGTACCTGTCGCGTGGCCGCTACGCGGCGACGATCACCACCACGATCACGCCGCTGGATCGCAACCGTGTGGCGATCAATTTCAATATCGATGAAGGCGAGACCGCCAAAATCAAGCAGATCAACATCGTCGGCGCGCAGGCTTTCCGGGAAAAGGATCTGCTTTCGGTATTGCAGCAGAAGACGCCCACCTGGATCAGTTGGTATACCAAGAGTGACCAGTATTCCAAGCAGAAACTGTCTGCCGACCTCGAGAGCTTGCGTTCGTATTACCTTGATCGTGGCTATCTGGAGTTCAGTATCGAGTCGACACAGGTCTCGATCACTCCCGACAAGAAGGAAATCTACATCACGATCAGTATCAACGAGGGCGATCGCTACCTCGTCTCATCGGTCAAGCTGGCGGGCGATCTGACGCTCTCCGACGAAGAGTTCAGGAATGTGGTCAAGATCAAGCCGGGGGATATTTTTTCCCGAGAGAAAGTGAACGAGAGCACCAAAGCCATTGCCGACAAACTGGGCGCACAAGGTTACGCATTTGCCAATGTCAATGCCGCGCCGGAACTCGACAAGGAAAAGCGTCAGGTGGCGTTTACGATCTTCGTCGATCCGGGAAAGCGAACCTACGTGCGCAGGATCAACATTACCGGCAACAGCAAAACGCGTGACGAGGTGATTCGCCAGGAAATGCGTCAGATGGAAGGGGCCTGGTACGACGCTGATCGGGTGGCCGCGTCACGTGAGCGGATCGACAAGACCGGTTATTTTGGCGAGGTCAACGTGGAAACTCCGCCGGTTCCGGGAACCATTGATCTGGTGGATGTGAACGTCAATGTGACCGAAAAATCGACCGGCAACATCTCGATCGGCGCTGGCTATTCGAGTGCGGAAAAGGTCATCCTATCCGGCTCGATCTCGCAGTCCAACATCTTCGGCAGTGGCAAGTTCCTGTCCTTGCAGCTGAACACTGGCAAACTGAACCGCACGCTCGCGATCAACTATACCAATCCCTATTTCACGGTTGATGGCATCAGTCAGGGCTTCGACCTCTACGACCGGCGAGTCAACCCGACCTCGCTGGGCTATGCCTTCCAGTCCGAGTCCATTGGCGGCGGTATCCGCTTCGGCTACCCGATCGGCGAAAAGGAAACGCTCAGCTTCGGACTGGCGATCGATCAGACGACGATCGACATCACTCCCGTCACGGCAGCCACGCCACCCCAGTACATCAAGTTCCGGGCCGAACATGGCGACTCGAATGTCACGCTGCCGGCGACCGTCTCGTGGACCAGCGATACCCGAAACAGCTCGATTTATCCGACCACTGGTGGCATCCAGCGTGCTGCCGTCGAAGTGGCCGTCCCCGGTGTGGACCTGTCGTTCTATCGACTGACCTACAAGAACGAGCGCTACTTTTCGCTGAGCAAGGACCTGGTTCTGATGCTGATGGGTGAGCTTGGGTACGCGAACGGTTTGGGCGGTCAGACCTTGCCGTTCTACAAGAACTTCTACGCCGGCGGTATCGGGTCGGTGCGCGGCTATCAGACCGCCAGCCTCGGTCCGGTGGATCCGCTCTATCCCGATACCTATCTCGGCGGTACCAGCAAGGCGGTGTTCAATGCCGAGTTGCTGATGCCGCTGCCGGGATTCGACAAGTCGGTCCGCTTCGGTCCATTCTTTGACGCCGGTAATGTGTTCACCAGCAATTACACCGTCGGGAAGGAAAAACTTGCGATGTCGGCCGGCCTGACTGCGGCCTGGATTTCGCCGCTGGGACCGTTGAAATTCAGCTATGGGCAACCGATCAACGAGGTAAGTACTGCTAAACTACAGAAGTTCCAGTTCCAGATGGGGACGACCTTTTAATCTAGGAGAATGAGTTTGAAGAAGACGATTGCCAGGCTGCTGGTTGCGTTGATGGCCTCGCTGCCGGTGACTTACGCGTCGGCGGTAGACCAGTTGAAGATCGGTTACGTCAATACCCAGCGTCTTTTTCGTGACGCACCCGCAGCCGTAAAAGCGGCCAAGAAGATCGAGCAGGAATTCTCCAAGCGTGACCAGGACTTGCAGCGTCTGGCCAAGCAGGTCCAGGGCCTGCAGGAGTCGCTCGAAAAAGGCGGCTTGACAATGGCGGAATCCGAGCGCCGCAGCAAGGAGAAGGATCTCGGTGAATTGTCGAGAGAGTTTCAGCGCAAGCAGCGCGAGTTTCGCGAGGATCTGAACCTGCGCCAGAATGAAGAAAATGCAGCGATCATTGAAAAGGCCAACAAGGCGATCAAGCAGCTTGCCGATAACGAGAAGTACGACCTGATCGTACAGGATGTGGTCTGGGTGAGTCCGAAACTCGACATCACCGACAAGGTCATCAAGGCCTTGTCCGATCCCCAGGCGGCGAAGTAATCGGCGCCAATTGCCCAATTCAATGGAGTGCCTGTGTCCGGAGGTCTGCAACTAGACGAAATCGTCGCCCGTCTGGGCGGGGTGTTGCAAGGTGACGGATCGCTGCTCGTTTCGCAAGTTGGTTCGCTGCTTTCTGCAGGGGCGGGCCAGATCGCGTTCATCGCCAGCGCGAAATACCGCGAGCAACTGCAAAGGACGCAGGCGGCGGCAGTGATCGTCCCGCCGCAGTTTGCCGACGACACGCTGCTGCCGCGCATTGTTCACCCGAACCCCTACGCCTACTACGCGCGTGTCGTGGCGCTGCTCAATCCGGCTGCGCAAGGCCGGCCCGGTGTGCATCCCGGCGCGGTGGTCCATTCGCCACTGCCGGCATCGGTCAGTGTCGGCGAAAATGCCGTGGTTGGCGAAGATGTGCGCATCGGCGAGAACGTCACGCTGTATCCCGGCTGTGTGCTTGGTGACGGTGTGCGCGTTGGCGACGATTCCGTGCTCTACGCGAATGTGGTCGTGTACGACCACTGCGTGATCGGCAGACGCGCCATCATCCACGCCGGCGCGGTCATCGGCGCTGACGGCTTTGGTTTTGCCAGGGACGGCGAGCGCTGGATCAAAATCCCGCAAATCGGTCGTGTGGTGATCGGTGACGACGTCGAGATCGGCGCCAATACCTCGATTGATCGCGCGGCTCTCGACGATACCGTGATCGGCGACGGCGTCAAACTCGACAACCAGATTCAGGTTGCGCACAACGTCAGCATTGGCGACCATACTGCGATGGCCGGCTGTGTCGGTATAGCCGGCAGTGCCAGGATCGGCCGTCGCTGCACCGTCGGGGGGGCGGGAATGATCAGCGGCCACCTCGAAATTGCCGACGATGTCCATGTTTCCGCCGGTACCCTGGTCGCCAAGAGCCTCAGCCGGCCAGGCGCCTATACCGGCATCTTTCCACTCGCGCCACACCAAGAGTGGTTGCACAATGCGGCACAGATCAAGCGCCTGGCGAAGCTCGCCGAGCGCGTTGCCGAACTCGAGAAGAAACTCGAACTGATGGGGAAAACGTCTTGAACGCAATGGACATATACGAGATCATCGAGCAACTGCCGCACCGCTACCCCTTTCTGCTGGTCGACCGGGTGCTCGAGTGCGAGCCCGGAAAATCCATCCACGCCTACAAGAACGTGAGCATCAACGAACCGTTTTTTGCGGGCCACTTCCCGCATTATCCAGTGATGCCCGGCGTTCTGATCATGGAAGCGCTGGCGCAGGCGGCCGGCATTCTGTCATTCAAGACCCTCGGCGAAAAACCCGACATGACTTCGCTGTTCTACTTCGTCGGCATCGACAAGGCGCGCTTCAAGAAGACCGTGGCAGCCGGTGACCAGTTGCATCTGCATGTGGATATCCAGCGTCAGTTTCGCAACATCTGGAAGTTCAAGGCGGAGGCGCGTGTGGACGGTGAGGTCGTGGCAGACGCCGAGCTGATGTGCGCGAAAAGCAACCTGGTCAAGAGCACGGAATGAGTACGGCAGTGATCCATCCGAGTGCCATCGTCGAGGCCGGTGCGCAACTCGGAGCCAACGTTTCCATCGGTGCCTTTTCGATCATCGGCGAGCAGGTCGAAATCGGCGACAATACCGTGGTCGGCCCGCATGTGGTGATCTCCGGGCGAACGCGCATCGGCTGCGACAACCACATCTACCAGTTTTCCTCGCTCGGCGGACCACCGCAGGACAAGAAGCACGCCGGTGAGCCGACGCGCCTGGAGATCGGAGACCGCAACACGATTCGTGAATTCTGCACCTTCAACCTGGGCACTGCCCTCGATGCCGGCGTCACCCGCATGGGTGACGACAACTGGATCATGGCCTATGTGCACATCGCGCATGATTGCCAGGTCGGCAACCGTACCGTGTTTGCCAACAATGCGCAGCTGGCCGGCCATGTGCACATTGGTGACTGGGTGATTCTCGGCGGTTTTTCCGGCGTCCACCAGTTCTGCCGCATCGGCGCGCATGCCATGACCGCTGCCGGGACGGTGGCGGTGCAGGACGTTCCGCCTTTCGTGATGGCCGCCGGCAATACCGCCAGTCCTTTCGGCATCAACGCCGAGGGCTTGAAGCGCCGGGGTTTTTCGCCAGAGGCAATGCTGGCCCTGAAACGTGCCTACCGCACGCTCTACAAATCCGGACTGATGCTCGAAGAAGCGCGCGCCAAGCTCGTCGAAGATGCCGTCGCACATCCCGAAATCCAGCCGCTGATCGACTTCCTCGCGGTATCGAAGCGCGGCATCATCAGATGACCGCAGGCGTGCTGCGGATTGCCATGGTGGCTGGTGAAGCCTCGGGCGATCTGCTCGCCAGCCAGCTCATCCAGGCACTGCAGGTCAGGCTGCCGAATGCCGTGTTCTATGGCGTCGGGGGTCCAAAAATGCTCGGACTGGGCTTCGACGCCTGGCATCCGCTAGAGAAGCTGGCGGTGCGCGGCTACGTCGAGGTGCTCAGGCACTATCGTGAAATTGCCGGTATTCGCGCGGACCTCAAACGCCGCCTGCTGGCTGATCCACCCGATGTGTTCATCGGTGTTGACGCGCCGGATTTCAATCTCGGGCTCGAAAAAGCACTCAAGCAGCGCGGTATTGCGACCATTCACTACGTCAGTCCGTCGATCTGGGCGTGGCGCGGCGGACGCATCCACAAGATTGGCGCGGCGGTGGCACGGGTCTTGGCGCTGTTTCCCTTCGAGCCGGAGATCTACCAGAAGCAGGGAATTCCGGTGAGTTATGTCGGCCATCCACTGGCCGACATGCTGCCGCTCGAAGATGCCCGCGAAAGCGTGCGCACGCTGCTTGGACTTCCTTCATTGGCTGCCGTTTTTGCGCTCTTGCCGGGCAGCCGGCAGTCCGAGCTGCAATACATGGCCGATACCTTCATCCAAACCGCACTGCGGATCCACGCCGAGATCCCGGATGCGATTTTTCTCGTGCCGCTGGCAACTCGCGAAACACGCCTGCTCTTCGAAACTGCGCTGCATCGCTGCCAGGCACAGGAGCTACCGATTCGCCTGCTGTTCGGGCATGCGCATCAGGCGATGATGGCCGCCGACGTTGTCCTGGTGGCCAGCGGCACCGCCACCCTCGAGGCCGCACTGCTCAAGCGACCGATGGTCATCGCCTACAAGATGGCACCGCTGTCCTGGTGGCTGATGCAGCGCATTGGCGGTTATCTGCCCTATTGTGGCTTGCCGAATGTGCTGGCCGGTCGCTTCATCGTTCCCGAGTTCATCCAGGACGATGCGACTCCCGAGAACCTCGCGCAGGCGCTGCTCAACCTCTACGCCGACAAGACTGTGTGCGATGGGCTCAAGGCACGCTTTCGAGAACTGCATCTGCAATTGCGCCAGAATGCTGCCGAAAAGGCAGCGCTGGCAGTGATCGGCTGCCTGCCGCCGGCATCGAGCAAACATGCTGCTGCAAGCTGAGGGCCTGGTTTGTGGGCTTGACGAGGCCGGCCGGGGCCCGCTCGCCGGGCCAGTGCTGGCCGCCGCAGTGATCCTTGACCCGGCGCGGCCGATCGCCGGCCTCAAGGACTCGAAAAAGCTTTCCGCCCGGCAGCGCGAAACGCTCGCCGCAGAGATCCGCGCCAGGGCGCTGGCCTGGGCGGTTGCTGCCGCGAGCGTCGAGGAAATCGACCGCATCAACATCCTGCAGGCCAGTCTGCTGGCCATGCAGCGCGCCGTCAGCGCACTCACCGCAAAGCACCACCTGGTGCCGGTACGGGTGATGGTCGATGGCAATCGTTGCCCGCAGTTGCCGTACCCCGTAGAAGCCGTCGTCGGCGGCGACGGCAAGATCGCCGCCATTGCCGCGGCGTCGATTCTGGCCAAGACCGTACGCGATGCCGACATGCGCGAACTGCATGTTGCATATCCGCAGTACGGTTTTGATCGGCACATGGGTTATCCCACCGCCCAGCATCTCGCGGCGCTGCGCGAACACGGCGCGAGCCCCGAACATCGTCGCAGCTTTGGGCCGGTGGCGCGCCTCGGGCCACCGTGAGACGCATCGCCGCGCGCGACAATCCGCATTACAAGGCGCTCAAAAAACTCGGCGAGAGCGGCCGCGAGCGGCGCAAGAGCGGGCGCGTGCTGCTCGACGGCATGCATTTGATCGAAGCCTACGGCCGCCACTGCGGCATTCCGGAAGAAATCCTGGTCAGCGACAGCGGCGCCGGTCGGCCGGAGATCGCCAGATACCTGGAATGCCGTGGGGCCGCGAAGACCAGGACACTACTTTCCGATGCGCTGTTCGGCGAACTCGCGACGGTCGACACACCGAGCGGCATCATGGCTGTCGTGCCGCTGCCGGCGGCGATGCGCAAGCTCGACTACGACGCCGATACGGTGCTGCTTGATGGCGTTCAGGATCCCGGCAATGTCGGTTCGATCCTGCGCAGCGCAGCCGCCGCGGGTTTTCGCCAGATCCTGTTGTCGATCGACTGCGCGCAGGCCTGGTCGCCGAAGACGCTGCGTGCCGCGATGGGTGCACATTTTCAGCTCGACCTTCATGAAAACAGTGATCTCGGCGAGTTCCTTGCTGCCTATCGCGGGCAATCCGTCGCCACCGCACTCGCCGCGCCGCTCAGTCTGTATTCGGCCCGGCTGCAAGGACCGCTGGCCTGGGTCTTCGGCAGCGAGGGTCTCGGCGTCCGGCCTGCCGTGCTGGCTGCGACCCACCTGCAATTGCGCATCCCGATGCCCGGCGCCACCGAATCTCTGAATGTTGCTGCCGCCGCTGCAATCTGCCTGTTCGAAACGCTGCGGAGCCGGGAGTGTCATCGGGCGGAAGCCCCAGTTGGGCGTTCCGCCCAGCCGCATGGATGACATGCGACCGCAAGCAGGGCATTATTTTTTCGCAGCGGAACCATAACGATTCCGGTACAGGGCTTCGATCAGGTCGCACGCGCTGGCAATCCGAGGCGCACCCAGAATTGACCTGCCTTCGCGGTCAACCCGGGCAATCCAGGCGCGTGGGGGTTCGCTCAGACGACGGCCGAGCCCCAGGACGGCAAACTCATGCTCCAGCGCCCGGAACGAACGTATCTCCTCGCTGGGTACGTCCTTCGCCGGATCGCCAGCCCCGGAGTTCTTTCCGCTGGATCTCCGTACCTGCCCGGCGCGTCTCAGCGTCAGCCACGCCAGCAGCGCCGCCAGCAGCGTGGCAAGTGCCAAGGCGGTTACCGGGTACCCGGATGCGGCCATGTCGCGCTGCAACTCAGCGAAACGTCGCCAGGCGAAAGACAGGAGATCCGACAGCGGTCGCCAGAACGGTGCCGCATCCTCTTCGACCGTCAGCCAGGTGGATGGTGTCGTATCGACCTCGATCCACTGGCCATCGACAAAGGCCTCGGACCAGGCGTGCGCGTGCCGCTGCCGCACCAGAAAAGCCTTTTCGAGTCGGCTATATTCCTGCACGGAATAGCCGGTGACATAGCGTGCCGGAATGCCCAATGCCCGCAGCAGCAACACGGTGGCGGTTGCGAAATACTCGCAGTGGCCAGCGCGGTCGGTCAGCAGGAAGCGCTCGAGGTCGCGTCCGCCGCGCTGCTCATCGCCCAGGAACAGGGTATAGCGGAAGTGCCCGGCGAACCAGTCCTGCAGGCCCATCAGCCGTTCGCGCTCGCTTCTTTTGGTCAGCGTCGCAAGTTCAGGCAAGCGCAGCAGCAGGTCGGCAAAACCGGACGGCAGCGACAGGTCGGCGGTCTCGGGCTTGCTTGATGCCGCAACCGCCTCCCTTGCCACCACGACATCGACTAGCGGCGGCGCTTCGCCAGCTCGAACGACACCATAGGCGTTGCGCTGCAGGATCCCGGGCGCAGCGCCGATATGTTCGGCGCCGACGGGTACGGGGATGATTGCGACACCCTTGCGGCTTTGTCCGTGCAGCTTAAGCCATGGCTGGCCCTTGGCCGGCGCGGCAAGCAGCGGCGCAAAAGAATCCTGCCGCGCCACCCAGGCGCCATTCGCGTACCGGGTGAACACGCCGCTGCGCAGTAGCAGCGGAGCAACGGCGGGTGGCGCCTGCTCGACCCGCCAGAGGATCCGGTCGGAGAGCTTGACGCGGCCGAGGTCACCGATCCGCGTCTGGCTCTGGTAGGGGTCGGCATCGGTATCGAACAGGATATCGATGCCCCATTCCTGCAACGCGAGTTGACCGCGCTGCAACCCTACACTCGCACCATAAGCCACGGCAACCGCGAGCAGCGAAGCGAGAGCGAAGGCGGCAAGCCCCTTCCCGCGAGGGGATGGCCGCGCCAGGAGAAGCCATGTCAGCATGACGGTAGCCAATGCCCAGAAAAACCACGGCGATGGCTTGGCCAGCGCGCTTGCCGAGAGCATGGTCATGGCCAGGTAGGGTGCGCTCAGCTTGGCTACGTGGTCGGCATCCGGGTGCGTCGAGCGACGCAGCGTCAACGCCAGGTGCCGCAGACGGAGCCGCGTTTCGCTCAGCGCTTCGAGCAGCAGCAGCGGGAAAAGTGCGGCGGGCAGCCAGCCGGTACCCGCCAGCAATCCCTTCGGCAAGCCCTGCGCCAGGAGAAATCCCCCTACGGTCAGCAAGACCGCCAGTGCAGAGAGGTCGACCGCACGGTTCAAATCGCGGTCTGTCAGGGTCAGCCGCAGGCCGCTGGCGGGTGCCAGTAGGCGGGCAACGGCGAGCAGAATGCCCAGCGCGTCCTGGCCGGTGGCGAAGCCCCACAGGAGCAGTCCGGCCGCTTGCAGCCACGCGGGCGTCGTCATGTCGCCGGCGTCGCGGCGGGTGCTTCGGGAACGGCGATGCGCCTCAGGATGCCGGCGAAGCCCGCATCGTCACCAGCGAAGCGCGCGCCATCCGGCTCCACGACCCACACTGCCGGTCGCACACCGCGCGCCAGCAGGCGCCGGACCGCGTTCTGGCGGGGCTCGTCCCAGGCCAGGAAGATGGCAATGACTGACGACACCTGTGCGGCGTTGCGCTCGAGCGTAGCCAGCAGGGGATCGATACTCGCCGGTGGCGTGGGCGCGACCGTGGCGAGCAGGCGCAGCAAGGCATCGGCGCCGCCGAGACCGCGGCCGGCGGTGACGCGATGCACACGCTCGCCGACAAAGATCAGGTCGAGCAGGCTGTCGGCGTCGCGCGCTTGGGCGACCAGCCAGGCCGCCATCGATACCGCCGTTTCGAAAGCCGGCGCGAACGGATACGGTGCAGCGGTGTCAAGCAGCAGCGCGTGCCGCGCGAAGAATTCCTCCTGGAATTCACGCACCACCGGCTTGCCAGTGCGTGCGAAGCTGCGCCAGTGGATGGCCCGCAGCGGATCGCCCGGGCGGTAGTCGCGCAGGCAACGGAACTCCTCGGCGTCGCCGACGTGCTGCGCCAGCGCAATGCCACCGGGCTGGAGCAGGCGATGGCTGGCGGCGGGCGGCAATTCCACCGGCAGGCGCGTCGGCAGCACCGCTAACGTGGCCTCTCCAGCGTTGACCGGCACGCGCGTTTCCACCAGTCCGAGCGGACCGGGAATGACAAGCGCAAGACTCTCGAAAACGGCGAGCCCGCGTGCCGTTGGCCGTATCGCGACTTCGATGTCGACACGCTGGCCTGGAAGTAGCGGCGGCATACTGATCCGTTCCACGTCGATCGCGCGTAAGCGTCGCAATATCTCCAGGAACGCCGGGTAGCCGATCCGCTGGTCGAAGCGGTTGCTTGCCGCCGCTCCCCGAAAATGCTCGAGTGATGTCGGCGATGGCCAGGGCTGGCGCAACTGTTCGACGAGGCCGCCTGTTCGAGTTGGCTGCGTACGTTCATTCTGCACTTCGATGCGGTATCTTGCTGGCTCACCAGACGTCACGAAGTCGGGTAAATGGCGGCGCACGCTCAAGCGTGGCGCACGACGGTGCACAAGGACAGCGGCGGCAGCGTCGACCGCAACGACGCTCGCGCCGAGGGAGAACAGCATATGCGCAAGATTCGATTGGGTGTCGAGCCCAAAAGCACCGGCAAAGGCAGTGAGCGCGACAATCACCAGTCCGGCTGGTGTCAGCCGCTCGCGCAGCCAGCGCGACGCCACGAAGACGAAGCGGAAGAGCGCAAGTTTGTGCGTGGCCACGGCCTATCGCCAATCAGAGTGGCACGGGTATCCGCCCGAGAACGTCGCGTACCACTTCGGCACCCGTGGTGCCCGAATAGCGCGCTTGCGGATCGAGCGCCAGGCGATGGGCGAGCACGTCGGGCGCGATATCCTGGATCGTGTCCGGCGTGACAAAGGATGCGCCATCGAACAGCGCCAGTGCCCGGGCCAGCTGGAAAATCGCAATCGAGGCGCGTGGGCTCGCGCCCATCTGAACCGCCGGATGGCTGCGCGTGGCCTGGACCAGGGTGACGATGTACCGGCGCAACACCGGCGCCACCGTGATTCCGGCCGCAGCATCGCGTGCCGCCAGCAGACCGGCGACAGTAGCACAAGGCACGAGCTGGTCAAGCGGATGCCGTGCGGCGCTGTAGTCGAGCAGACGCTCTTCCTCTTCGGCACTCACATAGCCCAGGCCGAGCCGGATGCCGAAGCGGTCCAGTTGTGCCTCGGGCAGTGGATAGGTGCCGGCCTGCTCCACCGGGTTCTGCGTGGCGATGACGAAGTAGGGTTGAGGCAAAGCTCGCCTCTGGCCATCGACCGTCACCTGCGCCTCGGCCATGGCTTCCAGCAGTGCCGACTGGGTACGCGGCGAAGCCCGGTTGATTTCGTCGGCAAGGAATACATGGGCGAACACCGGTCCTTCATGGAAGCGGAAGGATTGTGTCTTCGCGTCGAAGATGGAGACGCCGACGATGTCGCTGGGCAGCAGATCCGGGGTGAACTGTACCCGCGAAAAAAGTGCCTCGACCGAACGGGCGAGTGCCTTGGCCAGCGTCGTCTTGCCGGTGCCGGGGTAATCGTCCAGCAGCACGTGCAGGCCGGCAACCCAGGCGGAAACGATCTTGCGCACGTTGGCGTGCTGCCCATGCAACACCTTGGCCAGGTTGGCCGCGATGGCGCGGGGAGCGGTGATATCGGTCATGGCGGAAGTCACTCCGGTGTCCACCTTCGACGAGGTCGTCAGGAAGATGCGGCTGGTTTCACGCCGTAACCGGACACATGCTCGCAGCGGCCAAAGTTATTCTGACGCTTGTGAGCACGTTCTGCTGCCTGCAGCAACAAGAACAAACGACGCGGCTTTCTGCGCCACCGCTCGACGACCATGAAGCGCTAGGCGGCGCGACGGCGGCTTCGTGTGAGGCCAGCGATGCCGATCAAGGCAAGGGCAAGTGTCGAGGGCAGCGAAACCTCCGCAGAAGGCGAAATACTTGCAGTCACGGGCAGATCGCCTTCCGGATCGAGATCGGCCGGCAGATCTACGACTCCACCCACCGAGATGGTCACGATACCGATTTGGGGCACATCAATACTAGCCGTACCCTGGGAAATATTGAGCGTGTCAAAGCACCACCCGACCTTCAAGGATCCCGATTGCGTAAGCGTTCCCGAAACACCATTGATCGTGATGGCGCGGTCCAGACTGAAGGGGTTGAGAACGCCATCCGAACAGTTCCCGGTGTCCGGACCTGCCGAGCCGCCACCGGTATGTCCCGGAATGAAGGTGAAGGTGAGCGGAGTAAACGAAGGGGGCAACGCCAGGTGGTCGGCAGTGTACGTATCGCCCGTGAGGCTTATCTGATCGGCCCCAGGGTCCTTCGGATAACTCCCAAGGTCCCAGCAGTTTCCGCTGAAATCTGGTACCGCCGAGCCAGCAGAGGGGGCAAGATCGGGTCCTTTGCAGGCGCCAACGTCAGTGAGAGCAATTGGGGCGATAGTGATGGTCAGAAGAGCGGCCGATGCGGTGCCCGACATCCCGAGTACCGCCGAAATTGCCAACCCAAGCGCAGAAATCCACCGAGTCAGGATGCTTTTCATCGTTCTTGACCTTTCGTTCAATCGTACCGTCGTTTCGTCTGAAGCAGTTTTCGTGCCAGAATTTTACAAACGTAATTATGTTGTTCTTGTTATTCTATTTTCGCACCTTCCGTGGAGAGGTAATTTCCCCTAGCCAGGCCGCAGGTGTAAAGAATCCCGACACTGAAGACCCTGTGGCTGTCTACTCGCTTGGGTCGCCGAAGGATAGGAAATCCAACTCCAGCATCCAGAGTATAGTATAGGAGCCTTCCGAGCCACGGCTGGTTATCGTCACCGATGTAGGAAAACGGGATCGAGTTCTCGGGGTGCGAATCAAAGTGTTGGTCGAAGTACTTTGTTCGATGGAGAGGCGTTGGCATGGGTGATCACCCCTCCCCCCTCGCGGGGGAGGGGTTGGGGGAGAGGGGGCCATGGTTGCACACGAATTCGTCGAATCCTTGCGAAAGCATATGGCCAGAGCCGTCAGTCTGCTCTGCTGGCCTCTGCGAGGGCATGGACGCCCCCTCTCCCCCAACCCCTCCCCCACAAGGGGGGAGGGGAGCACATCGGACCCTCCCAATACTTTCATTCACACCCGAGTTCTCGCGCTAGCCCAGTCCGAGTCAGACGAAATGCTACCATTGCCGCGCGCCGACCGCGTTGCCGGCAACGACTTTCGCCGCGCGTGCTGGGTCGTCGCCTCGTTGTCGTCCGCCGGTGACTCACCCTGCGAGGATTTCAGCATGAGCTTTTCCAGCCGCCGCCGCCATGGTTCCGACCAGCCAGTTCCCGCCGGCGTAGGTACGAGCCGCACGTGCCAGCGCTGAACCCCGCCATGCCTGCCCTGCGCATCTTCGTCAGCCACAGCTCGCGCCTGCGCGATGACGAGACCAGCGCCGCGCAGGCGCAGGCGAACTGGCGGCTGCTGCAGGAGACCTGCTGCGCCCTTCGCGACGCGTACCCGGACGACATGGAAGTTCTCGTCGATTACGACGGACTTCAGCCGGGCGATGACTGGGAGAAGAGTCTCGACGGATGGCTCTACGATTGCCACGCCGGCGTTCTGCTGCTCTCGAAGCGCGCCGTGCAGTCGCAATGGGTGAGGAAAGAAGCGTCGATTCTCTGCTGGCGCGCCGCGAACGAGCCGGATTTCCGTCTCTATCCGGTGCTGCTCGACGGCCAGACGCCGGAGGACATCGACCGTGACCCGTTTTTCCGGACGCTGCGGCTTTCGCGGTTCGGGGTCGTGCAGGATGTGGCCTGCTCGAAGAGCATCCTTGCGGCTCTGCGGCCGCGGCTCGACGAGCGTGTTTCCTTGCGCAGAGCACCGCGCACGCCATTTGAAAAGATCGTTACGGCAGTCGAAAGCATCTTCGCTGCCGAGATCGACGAGCGCACGCTCGAGGAGCATTGCCGGCGGCTGGGCGAACAGTCGCCGCCGCGCTGCCACCTCGACCGTAGACGTGCGCTGGCCAGGAGCCTGGCGTGCGCTCTTCTCCGCGATGGCGAGTCAGCGCAGGGCAGGTTCCGGCAACTGATCGCTGACATTTTTCCGCGCCCGCCGCGCGAGCGGGCGGATGAACTGTTCAAGTACGTCCGTTCGCTTTGGGTGGACGCCGGCGCGGCACGGATCATCGCCGACGCCAGGGAACCGGGTAGTGCGCTGGCGCTCAACGGTGAGTTCGTCGCTACCGAAATTCCCGAATGTGACAGCCGGTTTTTCACGCTTGACCGTTACCTCGAACGCGCCTGGCCGGACAGCAGCGAGATTCGCATCGTTTCCGTGACGCGCATGCACAGTGCCGAAGAGATCTGGCAAGGGGTCCGCGAAGGCTGTTCCCCGCTGCGCTCATCCCCTGGCCGATGCCTCCCCGCGGCGCGCCTCGACCAGCACGTCCGGCAGTACAGCGGACACCTGATCGTTCTCCTGACGCCCGCGCCGGAGACCGCCCCGGACCCGGAGCTGCTCGGCGAACTCCAAGGGAAAGCGCTGACGCAGGGCTGTCCGTCGCTGATCTTCGTCTACAACGTCGGCCCACAGATGCCACCGCCATCGCTCCTGCCCGGGCTGCAGCCGATTCTTCCCGCGCTGCGCGGAGAGGACGATCTGCATGCGACCGAGGAAATCCAGACCCGCGAGACTCTCAAACGGTACTACTCATGAGCCACTACACGCCGAGAAACTTCACGCTGCCCGCAGACTATTGCTTCCGTGGCGATCCCCGCGACCCCGCCGAGTCGGCGGCCGACCCCTACATCTTCTCGCGCGAGGCAGTGATTGCGGTCGATGTCGCGCTGGCAACCGGTCGGCCGCTGCTCGTCGCCGGTCCTCCGGGCTGCGGCAAGAGCCGCCTGGCGGAGACGATGGCGGCGGTGCTGCGCTGGAACTTCGTCTACCAGACGATCACCTCGCGTACTCGCCTCGAGCAGCTCACGGTCGAGGTCGACCACCTGCGCCGCCTCAACGACGCTCATCTTGCTGCACGTTCGACGTCCCCGCACGCGCTCGCCGACCGCGACGAGGAGTACTACCACCCGGGCATCTTCTGGTGGGCGTTCGACGCACACAGCGCGCGGCGGCGCGGTTTGCCGGAGAGCGTCGCCAGGCCGCGCAGCGAGCCGCGTTTCCCTGGCGTCGAGCGCAAGCCGCCAGACGAGGCGCGGGAAGGCACGGTGCTGCTGCTCGACGAGATCGACAAGGCCGAGCCAGACCTGCCCAACGACCTGCTCGAACCGCTCGATCGCGGCAGTTTCGGCCTGCCGGACGGCCGCACGCTGCGCGCCCAGGACGGCGCGCAGCGGCTGACGGTGATTACCACCAACCGCGAACGCGAATTGCCGCCGGCCTTCGTCCGCCGCTGCGTGACGCTGCTGCTCGCCGAACCGGCGCGTGAGGCACTGGTCGCCATCGCCGCGGTGCGCGCGCCGCAGGCGGAGAAGACACTGGTCGAGAAGGTCGCCGACCGCATCGAGGCCCTGCGTCAGGAGCTCGACGAGAGCGGCCGGCGGCCGCCAGGAACGAGCGAGTTCCTCGACGCGGTGAACACCTGCCAGCAGTTGCGCATCGCCGTCGATTCGCCCGACTGGGAAGAAACCTGGCAACAGATCGAACTGGTGACGCTGCGCAAACCGATGGTCACCGAAGATGAGCGTTCTCGACCGGCGTAGGGGCGAGATCGGTCTCGGCGACGTCGCTAGCGCGCTGCGGTCGCTGCGCCCCGCCGATGCCGACGACGTGGCGTCGATCGCCGGCGTACTCGGTTTCGGCCTGCGCGCGGCCGACCTCAACGCGCAGCCAGCTCCGACGCCAGCAATCTACGACCACCAGCGGCCGCTGACGCCGCAGCGCCCGCAACAGACGCCATCGCACGAGCGCCTGCCCGGCTGGGCGATGCCGCCGCTGCTTCCCGCTCCCGAGCCACTGCCGGACGACGTGCTGCCGTCACAGATCTTCCGCGAGTCGCCGCTTGCCGGTGGCGGCGAAGAGCGTCCGGCATGGCTCGGTGAGGCGTACCGCTTGCTTCCCCAGGAACGTGCGACGCCGCTGCGGCACGCGCTGCTGCCGGCACGCACCGCGCGCGGCGTGCTCGTCGCGGCGCTCGCCACCTGGCGCACGGGCAGCGAGATCGACGTCACCGAACTGACCCGCCTCCTTGCCGAGCAGCGCATGCCGCAGCGGCTGCCCAGCCTGCCGGTGGCGACGCTCGAGCGCGGCTGCCAGCTCCTGCTCGACTTCAGCGACAGCATGGTGCCGTGGTGGGAAGACCTGCGCGAACTCGCCCAGCAGGCCATCGCCGTACTTGGCGACGATCTCGTCAGCGCCTACGAATTCGCCGGCACGCCAGCGGAAGCGCAGCGCTGGGATGTCGAACGCGAGAGGCTCGTCGCCTGGCGTCCGGAAGCCGAACGTCCGATCCTCGTCGCGACCGATTTCGGAATTCGCGGCACGCCGTCGCTGCGCCACGGCGGCGCCGAGTGGCGCGCCTTCGTCGCACGCTGCGTGTCGGTGGGTGCGCCGCTGCTCTTTTTCGTCCCGTGGTCGCGCGGCTACTGGCCCAGTCATCTGGGGCTGCACCCGCAGATCGTCCATTGGCACCCGGCGACGAGCGCCGCGATGCTGCGCCGCCAGCGCGGCCTTTCCCGCCGCGTCGCGCGATGAGCTGGCGAGAGCCGGGCGGCTTCGAAGAGCGGCTCGTTGCCAACTTTCGCGCCGAATGGGGTGAGCGGGCGCCGGTTGTGCGGCTGGCGCGTCTGCTCGCGCCGGCGACGCGCATCGAGCCGCTGCTGCTGCGTAACGCCCGGCTGCACTTCCTCCCCGGCAGCGGCTGCGAGATCGAGTCGCTGCTCTGGTTCAGCCGGCTCGTCGCCGCGCGCGGCAACCGCGACATCGTCTTCCACGCCGGCGTTTCGCGCCTGCTCGCCAACACGCTGCAACACGACGCGGCGCTGTTCGAGGCCGCGATCGATTTCATCGAGCGGCACACCAGCCACTGGCCGCCGGAGGATCGCCTCGAACAGACGATGCGTCTGGCGACCTTACGCCCGCCGGCCGACGCGCCGGAGCGCCGCCAGGACGACAGCCTGCGCAATGGCCTGCGCGACATGCTGCAGCTCGTCGCCGACGAGGGTGACGAGAAGCGGCGCGTGCGCCTCGCACGTTCGATCCGGCAGACGCTGGCGACGATCGGCAGCGACCGCCTGCTGCCCTGCGACGAGTTGCACTGGTTGCGCCAATACACGAGTGTGCGGCTGGGCACCACCGCCGAGACTCCTGCCGACGCAAGCCGGCCCGCGTTGCCGTTGCCGGCGTGGATCGGCGAATCGAAGAAGGAACCGGTGCGCCACTTTCGCTGCGCCCGCCTTGCCGTCACTGTCCATTACGACCGTTCCGCCGACCACCTCGTGCTGCACATCCGCGAAACCAGCGAGGCGGGCGGGGCGGGCGAGACGATACCACTGCCGACGCCCCTGCCCGCCGAACTGCACGTCGACTGCGCAGGAACCCCGGCCCGCTGGCACGTCATCCACGGCGATGATCGTCTGCGCTTGCCGATCGGATCTGCCGCCACCTCGCTGCCGATCGTGCTGACGACGATCGACGGCAGTCGCTACCGCCTCGAAGCCCGGCTGCCCGACGATCGCCCGCCACCGCTGCCTGTGCGTCTGCTCTTCAGCCATCTGCCCGAAGACCGCGAGCAGGCGCGCGCCATCGCCGGCTGGCTGCGGCGAAATGGCATCGGCAGCGAGCTGGTCGAGGAAGTGGTGGCACCGAGCGCGCGTGGCAGCGGCAACGAGCCGACGCCAGCGCTGCCGATCCTGCGCCTGTGGACGCCAGCGGCGCAGCGTCGCCAGCAGGCGGCAGCCGGTGACCTCGACTTGCCGGCGGCGCGCAGCGCCCTGCTGCGGCTCGACCCGGCAGTCGATCTGCCGCAGCCGGGCTACGCAGCGGAGAAGGTCATCGACCTGCGCGGCTGGCAGAACGACCAGGCCGCGGCGATTGCCGATGACTTCCTGCGCCAGCTGGACCACTGGCTGGCGGGTGCCGATGCGGAAGAGCCGCCGTTACCGGCTGACAAGATCGATGACGAAGTGGGCCGTCTGCTCGCCGAACTCGACGATCCGGCGACGACTCCGCCGCGGCGGCTGGCAATTGGCGACCGCCTGGCGAAAATCGGTGACCCGCGGCGCGGCGTCGGGCTCGACTCGCGCGGTGTTCCCGAGATCGACTGGGTCGAGATTCCCGGCGGCGAATTTCTCTATCAGAATGGGGAGAAGCGGTCTTTGCCGACGTTCTACATGGCGCGCTACCCGGTGACCAACGCGCAGTTCCAGGCGTTCATCGATGCCGGGGCGTATAGCGACGTGAGCCAGGGGACTGTGAATAAAGTAGGCGGTCGCCGGCAAGGTAACGCCGCACAACGTGGCGACTGGTGGCGCGATCTTCGGCGACCGGAACCGCAGCCTTCCCGCTGGCAGCAGTCCAACCGGCCGCGCACGAATGTTGACTTGTACGAAGCGCTCGCCTTCACACGCTGGCTGACCCAACAGCTTGGCTACGAAGTCCGTCTGCCTACCGAAAAAGAATGGGAGCGCGCGGCACGCGGCCGCGACGGGCGCGAGTACCCTTGGGGCAACAGCTACGAGAGTGGCCGTGCGAATATCGACGAGACGGCGCACTACTCTGGCGACAAGGTCGGCGAGTGGTTTCTCGATCAGACGACCGCCGTTGGTGTCTATCCGCACGGCGCGTCGCCGGAAGGCGTGCTCGACCTGGCGGGCAATGTTTGGGAATGGTGCCTCAACAAGTACAAAGATCCCGGACAGATCCAGGCCGGTGCGAGCGGCGAGCCGGGCGTGGTGCGCGGTGGCTCGTGGGGCCACGGCGCAGGCGTCGCGCGCGCGGTGCTGCGCGGCGGTTACCCCCCAGGCAACCAGCGCGGCGGCTGGGGTTTCCGGTTGGTGTCGTCTGCCCCCATGACTTGACCGCTGTTCGCTGGCGGCCGCGATTTTTTCAAATCACGAAGGGCTCGAGCACGTGCGTTCGCAGTCCCCAGGAATCGGCGTAGCGCACGTGGTTGATCCAGCCCTGCACGCTGGCGTCGAAGTCGGCGAAGCTGATCTCGCCGCGCGGCCACGCCGCGTAGCGACCGTTCAGGCGGCGCGTGGCCTGCACGACCTTGCGTGCCTTGACGCGGCGGTGGGTCGGGAAGACGACGAAACCGAGCCACGGAATTCCGGCGCCTACCGGCTGCACCTGCGCGCTACCGGCATGAAACTCGAGGCGCAGAGCGGCAAGGCGATCGCGCACAGCCTCTTTCCACCGCCACAATGTCGGCTTGTCGGGCGCGAACAGGGCAAAGTCATCGACGTAACGCAGGTAGGCGCGGCAGCCGAGCTCGTCGCGAACGAAACGATGAAGAGCAAGACAAACTTGTCATCCTTACGCGCTGCTTCGATCTGCTCGCCTGGCTGGTGCCGAAGAGCGAAACCTTTCCCAGGGCGCATCGTCACACGGTAGTGCAGCGCCTGGTGGATAGTGCGCTGGATTTCCAGGAACTGCTGTTTCGTGCGCGCAAGGCGACTGGAACCACCCGCCGGCAGCGCTTGCAGGAAGCCGACGCGCGCCTCGACCAGTTGCGTCTCTACTTGCGGCTGGCGCACCATTGGCATTGGCTGAACGACGGGCAGTACGAGCATGTTGGGCGTCTGGTTGCCGAGCTTGGCCGGCTGCTCGGTGGCTGGGTGCGGCAGGAGTCCGAGAGACGGAGCACCCCAGGGTAAGCCCCTGGCGGTGCTCCCGGTTTTGTTATGCGCCCGACGCGAAGCGCGTGCGGACGGGATGCTCCCGCGCCATTTTCGCCCCGCCCTCGCGTATCGCAAACCGTGGTCGGCGATCCCTGGCGACCGTGGCGGAAGCGGCAATGTGGGCAGACGACACCAACCGGAAACCCCTGTTGTCGCCCCGTTCGTCGATGTTCGCGCGCCCGCTCTCGTAGCTGTTTCCCCACGGATATTCGCGGCCATCGCTGCCACGCGCTGCGCGCTCCCATTCCTCTTCGTGTGGCAGGCGCACTGCGTAGCGAAACTGCGCGCTGAGCCAGCGGGTGAACGCGACCGCTTCGTACGCATTGACGTTGGTGCGCGGTCGGTTGGCTTGTGGCCAGCGCGACGCTGCAGGCTCGGGTCGCTCGAGGCCGCTCCACCAGCGATCGTCGTCGTAACCACCAGCATCGATGAATGTCTGGTACTGCACGTTGGTCACCGGATAGCGCGCGATGCGAAACGGCGGGAGCGTGCGTCGCTCACCCTGCTGATAGACAAACTCGCCGCCCGGGATGAGAACCCAGTCGATGTCGGGCAGCAGGAGGATTCGCGGCTTGGACGCAGGCATCGGCGGCTCGTCGGTGATTGCGGCGGTGGATGGGCGCAGTGTAGCGCAAAGCGATCGAAGGACAAGAAATCCAAGAGCACCATCGAGATTGGATGAGCGCCCGTGCAGCGGCGTCAAGGCGCGTTCAGTCGGCTAAACGGCCTTGATCATTCCCGCCGTGCCCAATATTTAGGCAGTAGAAAATTTCCCTTGGCAAAGAACGCCTTGCGGCAGATCTCCACGCCCGACCCACAGCTTGCACACAGTCTTGTCCGTGCGTTTTCGGGATAGCGAACAGCGGTTTCGACTTATCCACAGCTGCATGGAAACATGGGAAAAGGCCGTCATTCGACGGCCTTTTCCTCCCCTGCGGGGAAATGAAGACTACAAGTAAAGACTACAGCGCCTGGAGTTCGCGCAGATAGCGCTGCCAGTTGGCGACATAGTGGTCGGCACTATGCTGCAGGCGCGCGACCTCTTCCTCGCTGAGCTGGCGCACCACTTTGCCAGGGGAACCCACGATCAGCGAATGGTCCGGAACGATCTTGCCTTCGGGGATCAGCGTGTTGGCGCCGACGATGCAACCCTGGCCGATCACCGCGCGGTTGAGCAGCACCGAGCCGATGCCGATCAGCGATCCGTCGCCGATGGTGCAGCCGTGCAGCATCACCAGGTGACCGACGGTGACATTGCGGCCGATCGTCAGCGGTACGCCTTCGTCGGTGTGCAGGACGGAATGGTCCTGGATGTTGCTGTTCTCGCCGATCGTGATCGGGTCGTTGTCGCCGCGCACCGTCGCGTTCCACCAGATCGAGGCATTTCTGGCCAGGCGGACGTCGCCGATCACGATGGCATTGGGGGCGACCCAGCTTTGCGGGTCGATCTGAGGGCGCCGGGCGCCGAGGGTGTAGATGGGCATGGAGGGTTTCTCGCGGAGTTGGCAGAAGGAAGATTGTAGCCTGTCGCGCTACTGATGGCGCAGCGCTTCGATCGGATCGAGGGCGGCGGCGCGGTGCGCCGGGTAATAGCCGAAGAATATGCCGACCCCGGCGGCGACCCCGAAAGCCACCAGGATCGAGGCACCGGAGATGACGATCACCATGTCGGTCAGCGCATTGGTCAGGAGCGCGCCGCCGATGCCGAGAAAGAGCCCGATCAGGCAGCCGGCGACCGAGATCATCAGCGCTTCGAGCAGGAACTGCGCGAGGATGTCTTGCTGGCGCGCGCCGATCGCCATGCGGATGCCGATCTCGCGCGTGCGTTCGGTCACCGAGACGAGCATGATGTTCATGATCCCGATACCGCCGACGAGCAGCGAAACCGAAGCGATCGCTCCGAGCAGAAGCGACATCACGCGTGTCGTCTCGGCCGCCGAGTCGGCCGCCGCGGCGAGGTTGCGCAGATAGAAGTCGTTGTCCTGCCCTTCACGAATGCGATGGCGCTGACGGAGCAGCGCGGTCATGCTCTTCTCGACCGCCGGCATCGCCTCGGCCGAAGTCGCCTGCACCATGATCAGGCGCACCGAGCCCGGAAATGGATTGCCGAAGACCTTGCGCTGCGCGGTGGTCAGCGGAATGATCACGGTGTCGTCCTGATCGCGGCCGTCGAGGTTCTGCCCTTTCTTGCCGAGCACGCCGACGATCACGAAAGGGCTCTGGCGGATGCGGATGGTTTTGCCGAGCGGGTCGTCGCTTCCGAACAGATTGTCGACGGCGGTCTGGCCGATCAGCGCCACCCGCGTCGCCGCGCGCACATCTGAGTCGCCGAAGGGGTATCCGCTGACGATCGTCCACGCGCGCGCGTCGAGATACGGCGGCGTCGTGCCGACCACCGTCGCACTCCAGTTGTTCGCGCCATAGACCAGTTGCTGCGTGCCCTGCTGTACCGGCGCGACATTGCTGACGCCGTCGAGTTCGGCGATCGCTTCGGCGTCGGCGACGGTCAGCGTCGGGCCGCCGCCACCCCCGCTGCGCAGTCCGCCGGCACTCGTCGAGCCGGAGATCAGGATGTACAGATTGCTGCCCATGCTGCTGATGGTCTGCGCCACGGCGTACTGCGCGCCCTGGCCGATGGCCATCATCAGCACCACCGAACCGACGCCGATGACCATCCCGAGCATCGTCAGCACGCTGCGCATGCGGTTCGCGCCCATCGCCTGCCAGGCTTCGCCGAGCATCGCTCTCAGCATGCGGCGAGCACTTGGGTGGGTGTCGGCAGGTCACTGACCAGACGCCCGTCGCGGAAACGCACCTGTCGCGCGGCGTAAGCGGCAATGTCGGGCTCATGGGTCACCAGCACGATGCTGATCCCTTCACGGTTGAGGGCCGTGAACAGCGCCATGATCTCTTCGCTGGTATGGCTGTCGAGGTTGCCGGTCGGTTCGTCGGCAAGGATCAGTTGCGGCGAGTTGATCAGCGCGCGCGCAATCGCCACGCGCTGCTGTTGTCCGCCCGAGATGCGGCTCGGCAGCGCGTCGGCATAATCGCCGAGGCCGACCCGGGCCAGCTCGTGGCGCGCGCGCTGCCGCCGCTGCTCGCGCTCGATGCCGGCATAGACCAGCGGCAGGGCGACATTGTCGGCCAGGGTCATTCGCGGCAGCAGGTTGAAACCCTGGAAGACGAAGCCGATGCTGCGGTTCCGGAGTCGCGCCAGTTCGTCCTTGCGCAACTGCGCGACCTTGCGGCCGACCAGGAAGTAGTCGCCGCTGCTCGGCGTATCGAGGCAGCCGAGCAGGTTCATGAAGGTCGACTTGCCCGACCCCGAGGGCCCCATGATCGCCACGAATTCACCCGCCTCGATGCAAAGATCGACGTCCCGCAACGCCGGGAAGAGTCCGGCCGCGGTTTCGTAGGACTTGCCGAGACCGACGACGCGAATGACCGCCTCGGCCATCAGAACAGTCTCATCCCCACACTGCTCGGCTTGCCGTTGCTGCTGGCGACATTCTCGCCGGTGACGACGATGTCGCCGACCTGTAGATCACCGCCGAGCACTTCGGTATTGCGATTGTCGGTGATTCCGAGCGATACGCTAAGCGCTTTGAGTTCGCCGTTTTCGATGCGGTACACCGTGCCGCTGGCCGTGTCGCGCTTTTTGCCCTTGCCCTTGCTCTCCCCGCTGCTCTCGCTCGCCGCTTTCTGTCCGGCAGGCCTGCGCTCGCTGTCGCTGCTCTCGCTGGGTTTGAAACGCAGCGCCGCGTTGGGCACCAGCAGGACGTCCTGGCGACTGGCGACACCGATGCTCACGTAGGCAGTCATTCCGGGCAGCAGGATCTGTTCGGGATTGGAGAGCGAAACGCGTACGTTGTAGGTGACGACGTTCTGCTGGGTCGTCGGATTGAGACGAATCTGCTGCACTTCGCCCTGGAAACTGCGGTTCGGGAAGGCGTCGACGGTGAAGCGTACTTTCTGTCCTTCACGGATCTTGCCGATGTCGGCCTCGGCAAAACTCGAATCGATGCGCATCTCCGAGAGGTCCTGCGCGATCTTGATCAAGGTTGGCGTCTGCAGGCTGGCAGCAACCGTCTGTCCGAGGTCGACGACGCGGTCGACGACGACGCCCGACACCGGCGAGCGGATCGTCGTGTAATGGAGGTTGACCTGATCCTTTTCAGCGGCGGCTTTCGCCTGTGCGAGTTGCGCCTCGCTCGAGCGGCGCGTCTGGATGGCCTGCTCGAGTTCCTGCCGGGAGACGTATTCCTGTTCGAACAGGGCTTTCATCCGTGCTTCGCTGGCGCGCGCCAGGTCGAGCGCAGCGGCGACGTTCTGCACGTTGGCCGCCGATTGCCGGGCCTGCGCGGCGAGCAGCGAGTCGTCGAGTTCGAGCAGTGCCTGGCCTTTCTCGACCTTGTCGTTGAAGTCGACATAGAGCCTGGTGACCGTCCCGGAAACCTGTGTGCCGACACTGACCAGCACCACCGGGTTGAGTGTGCCATTGGCCGAGACCGTCTGGCTGACATCCCCCTTTTCGATGGGCTGCATTTTGTAGCGCTGTTCGAGCGACTGGCTGCTGCTCTGGCGATACCAGTACACACCGCCGGCTGCGAGTGCGAAGAGGAGGAGGGCGAGGAGGCTGCGCGAACGCTTCATGGATTGCGGGCTTTCTGCGTGCTGATCGAGAGCAGCAGCGTGCTGTCGAGGGCGCCGATGGCTCTGGCCAGCGTGGCGCGCGAGACGTGCCAGTCGAGCATCGCCTGGATGCGTTGCAGGCGGGCGTTGGCGAGCGCACTCTGGGCGTTGAGGACGTCGAGGATGTTGCCGACGCCGGCCTTGTAGCGTCCGAGGGCGACACGCTCGGAATGCTCGGCGCTGGCCAGCAGGTCGGCGGTGGTACGAATGGTCTGGGTGGCGGTGCTGAGGCTCTGATAGGCTTCCCAGACATCGAGCGCGACCTGCTGGCGGACGTTGTCGCGGCGGGCGCTCTGGACCTCGGTCTGGGCAGCGGCGGCACGGACCCGGTAGGTAGTGTTGAAGCCGGAGAAGATCGGCAGGTTGACCGTCAGTCCGATCGAGTTGCCGTTGGCCGAGGCGCTGCCGAGGTCTGCCCACTGCGGGCCGGTGCTCAGCGAGAGTGTTGGCAGGCCGGTGGCGCGGGCGTAATCGACGCCGGCTTCGGCGGCCCTGAGTTCAGCTTCGGCGGCCCTGAGTTCGGGGCGGCGTGCGCGTGCTTCATCAATCAGCGCGGCGACGTCGCCGACGAAGCTGGCGTCGGGGGTGGCTGAGGGAATGTCGTCGAGCAACAGCCTCTGGTTGGCGTCGAGCCCCATGACATTGGCCAGGCGGCCGAAGGCGTTCCTGAGCACGCCTTCGGCGCGGATGCGGGTGAGCGTCGCCTGCGACCAGGCGGTCTGCGCCTGCAGGCGGTCGGCGGGGGTGCCGGTGCCGACGCGGTAGCGGACTTCGGCAGCGCTGAGGCTTTCGCGGCTGGCGTTTTCTGATTCGCGGGCGGCGTTGACTGCCGCACGCGCAGCCTGGGTGTTGTAATAAGCCTGCACGGCATTGAGAAAAACGCTCTGGACGGTCGCGTCGAGCGTCGAGCTTGCGGCGCTCAGCACTTGCCGCGCGATTTCGAGATTTGCCGAACGTGCGCCGAAGTCGTACAGCAGCCAGGAGAGCGTCAGCGAGGCATTGCGCTGCCTGGCGGTCTGCGAGTCGATCCTGACCCGGCTGGCGCTGAGCTGGCCGTCGAGCGTCGGCAGGAAGTCGGACTGCGCGATGCCGACCTGAGCGGCCTGGACGCGTACGTACGACCACGCCTCGCGGGTACTCGGGTTGCGACACAGCGCGAGATCGACGACTTCGAGAACGCCATGGCTGGCCTCGGCCGGCAGCGGCTGACAGGGCAGGGTGGTGCCAGTCAGTGCCGGGCGCGGCGGGGTGAGGCTGCGTGTGGCGAAGGGATCGCTGGTTTCGAAGGCCGGCAGTTCGGCCGCCAGCGCCGCCAGCAGCGTGGCGATGGCAAGGCGGCGGAAGGTGCGGGTGCGTCTGGCGCGCTGCGCGAGGGCTGGCAGCGAAGCTGATCGAGGTGTGGTGTAGGCCATTTTTCGCTAGTATAGCCAGCCTGGCTGCGATTTCGCGCGCGCTCGAGGGCTGCTGAGGTGTTCTGCAGGGATTATTTTGTAAGCAATTGTGACCGTCCGGGTCGATTCACGAAACAAGGGGCTGCGCTGGTGAAATTCACGACCACATGCACGATGGCTGCAGGGATTGCAAACCGCATCCGGAACGATCGGGCTGTCGGTATGGCACGCTGACAGCGATCCAGACGATGCCCTGGATGGAGACGATCAGCCTGTTTGTTCTGCTGGCCGCCGGCTGGTTCTGGTTCGACAGTTTCCAGGCCAGGGAGGTGGGCATGCGCGCCGCACGTGCGGCATGTGAGGCAGAGGACCTGCTCCTGCTCGACGACACGGTTGCGCTCGGTTCGCTGCGCCCGGCGCGCGATGACGAAGGCCGGCTGCGTCTGCGGCGGGTCTATCATTTCGAGTACAGCGATACCGGCGACAATCGTCGGGATGGCCAGGTCACCCTGCTCGGCAGCGAGTTGCTGACGTTGCATTTGCCGCAGGTGCAAGGTCCCCGCTGGCAGCAGGTGTCGGTCAAGCGCGAGGACGAGCAGCGCCAGCTTCCCCGATGAGCAGCGTATCTTCGACCGCATTCCCGCCAGCATGCTGGTACATCTGTTTCACCAAGCCCCGGCAGGAGTTTCTGGCGGTGCGCAAGCTCGAGGAACAGGGCTACCTGGTTTTTCTGCCGATGCTCACGCAGTGGGAGAAAAAGAAAGGGTGCTGGACGAAAAAGCAGCAGGTGATGTTTCCCCGCTACGCTTTCGTGCGCTGCAGCCGCCCCGAGCAGAGCGTTGCCCCGATCCGCAGTACCCCCGGCGTGAGCTGTCTGCTGACCTTCGGCACCGTTCTGGCGACGCTGGATGAATCGACGCTGGAAGCGATACGTTCCCTGGCGGAGCACCAGGCAAGAGACCTGAATGAGGAATCATTGCCGTTTCAGGCCGGCGACAGCGTGGAAATCAGTAATGGTCCCCTGAAGGGCCTCTCCGGTATCGTTTCCGCCGTCTCTGCCGAACGGGTGACCGTGCTGCTCAGCCTGCTGGGCCGCGAAAAACCAGTGGCCATTCCGATCGATCACGTGACGCTGGCCTGATCCGGAGCAGACGCCGGCAGCAGGCTGCAGAATTCCCGGCAGGCGATCAATCGCTGGTCTGAATTTCAGGAGTTTCTTCAATACTCCCGTTTCGGCAAACGCTGAAGCAGGGCGTCCCAGCGGACCGCCACGCCCGGCAGGATGCCAACCACCGTTTCGCCGCTCAATTCCATCACATCCGGTTTGCCATATTCCCCATCCTGCAAACGGTAGACCGTAATCATCCGGTCGATGGGATGGACCAGCCAGTACTCCCGTACGCCTGAACGCTCGTAGACCCGTCGCTTCCAGACATGATCGTGGCTGGCAGTGGATGGCGACAGGACCTCCACCACCAGATCCGGGGCACCGCAGACGCCGCGGTGATCCAGGCGGGACAGATCGCAGACCACCAAAACGTCCGGCTGCAGAACGGTATCGATCCGTTCGTCTGCCGCCTCCGTCTTGGGAAACCGGACATCCAGCGGCGCAATGAAAACGCGGCAGGTCTTGCCCGCCAGCGCTTGCCGGAGCTGAAAGTAGATCTCGCCGGCCACCTCCTGATGCTCCAGCGTTGGTGCAGGGGCCATCAGATAGGCCGTGCCGTCGATCAATTCGTAACGAACGTCTTCCGGCCATGCGAGGTAGTCGGCGTAGGTATGGTAGTTATGATCGCGAACGGCAAGGCCCACGGGATGCCTCCGGAAAATGCAAGGAATGCGAAGCCTGCAGAAAAACCTCGAAATCGGCAAGCGGCAGCGGCCGGCTGAACAGATAGCCCTGGTAGGTGTGGCAGCCCTGTGCTGCCAGAGCGTCGCGCTGTTCGACACTCTCGACGCCCTCGGCGATCACCTCCAGACCGAGGCTGCTGGCCAGAGCAACGATGGTACGCGCGATCGCTTCGTCATTGGGATCGGTCAGCAGATCCCGCACGAACGACTGATCGATCTTCAACTGGTCGAGCGGCAGCCGCTTCAGGTACGACAGTGACGAATAACCGGTACCGAAGTCGTCGAGAGAGAAACCGACGCCGCGCTCTTTCAACGCACCCGATTACCCACAACTCATCCGTCATTGAAATAGGCGGCACGGCCAGCCTCCAGGGCAATGGCAAATGCCCTGACCTTCTGCATCCCTTCCCAGATCGCCTTGGGGCCGGGATGCCCGTCGTGTTTTCGCCCGAGAAAGCCGCCAAAGCCGGCAATCAGCCGCACCATCTGACCCAGGGGCGGGGGAGCATCCGGCGGTGGTGAGCGATGGGCGACGATCCAGGCGGCTTGCCATTCCTCGATATCAAACACCACGTCACAGGGCAAATCGGGGCAGTCCCGGCCCCAGGTAACCAAGGACAGGATGCGCCAGGCGATAATCAGGTAAATGACCAAGGCGCGTTCCAGTCGCTCCATGCTGCCCAACTGCAGGGATTCTATCTTGCAGCCTGATTTCCAAATGCGGAAAAGAATTTCTATCAGCCAGCGGCGGCGATACCAATCAATGAGTTGTACGATGTCTTCGAGCGTTTCCGCCGTCCGATTGGTCAGCAATTTCCATTCAATGGGCTCCTCCCCAACCGGCGGGTTTTCTTCTCGCGCCAGGATCGCGGTCACGGTCACGACCGGCGCACCCTTGCGTACGGGCAAGGTGACCCGCTCCCGGTAAAGCGTTTGCCGCACCAGTCGGGCCGGGCGGTCTGGCGCTGCGGGCATGGTGAATTCCAGTTCTCCTTCCGCTTCGCCACCGCCCACACGGTCCCACAGCTTGTCGCCCATGCTCGTCTTGCGGTTATGCTTGGACCGGATCAGGTAGTCCGCCGGATAGTCCCGCTCGGCGGCCGTGTTCATCACCGCTCGAATGTCGCCTTCCCTATCCGTTATGTATACCAGCCGGCTACCAGGCACGGTCTCGGCCAGATCGGCCACGATGGTATAGCCTTCCACCCAGCGGATACTTTCCTTGATGTCGGGCTGACCTTTTGGCTTTCGCGCCCACATCCAGCAGTCGGTCGCGCCCAACACCAACCCGCTCGGCGTCATCGCCAGGGTCGGATGCGCAAACATCCCATGCTGGGCGTCGTAGCTCAACCGTCCCAGCCCGGCAATCCCCGGCTGCGAGGTAAAATCCGCTTCGGTGGTATCCTGAACACACAAGACAACCGGCTGGCCCTGCATCCGCTTTATCGTTTGCTGGGTATGAACCTCCAGGATTTCACGCCAGTCCGTCGCGGGATTGTCCAGCAGCCGGTAGGCCGCTTTGGTTTCCGCCCAACCCCCGCAAGCCACCGGGATGCTTCCGGTCGGTTGTGCCGACAGATCATCCACCAGCTTGATCAAGCGCCGCGTCCGCCGCGCATCCCCCAAATCCAGATCCTTGAACTCCTCCGCTGCCCAACCCATGCCATACCTCCGCAAGATTACGAAATATACGTTTTAACAACAGCTTGAAAACTGTTGCCGTTTGCATATATGGGGTGGGTAAGCAGAAATGCAACAGCGTTTGCTATCGCGTTGGAGTCAAGCCACGCCGCGCGCTCCTATGTCAAGTGAGTTGTGGGTAATCGGGTGCTTTCAACGCCGTCATCTTGGCGATGATTTCCTGGACATTGTCGAGCAACATGCTCTCGGTGAGTTCGAGCTTGAGGTTGTGCGGGTTGACCGCCGTACTCGCCAGAACCCCCAGCACCTGCTCGACAAAATTGGGCTGACACAGCTGCCGCGCACTGACATTCACCGAAACGGTAAAGTTTTCCCGTCCCGCTCGTCCTGCCTGTGCCGCCCAGACAGCCGACTGCGCACAGGCGGTTTCCAGCACCCACAAGCCGAGCGGCAGGATCAGCCCGGTTTCCTCGGCGAGAGGAATGAACTCGGCGGGGGTCACCAGGCCGCGTTGCTGGTGCCGCCAACGGAGCAGCGCCTCGGCGCCGACGATGCGGCCCGCCTGGTCGACCTGTGGCTGGTAACAAAGGAAGAACTCCTGCTTTTGCAGCGCTTCCCGGAGGTCTCTCTCCAGAGCCGCCCTGGCAGTGACCACGGCCTGCATCTGTGGGTCGAAAAAGCGCAAGGTATTACGGCCGGTGGCCTTGGCATCGTACATGGCCAGATCGGCCCGCTTCATCAGTTCGTCGATCGCGTCATGCTGGCCGCCAAACAGCGTGATGCCGATACTCGGCGTATTGTGGTACTCGCTGCCGGCCAGATCGTAGGGTCGGTTGAGAGCAGCCAGGATTTTCTCGCCGACGATCCGGCTCTGGGTAGCCGCCTCCTGCGCACGTGCGCCCAGGCTCGCGAGCATCACCACAAACTCGTCGCCGCCGAGACGGGCAACGGTGTCGCGGTCGCGAACGCAGGTCAGCAAACGCTTGGCGACCTGCTGCAGCAGGTGATCGCCCATGTCGTGCCCGAGTGTGTCGTTGAGCGTCTTGAAATTGTCCAGATCGATGAACAGCAGGGCACCCTGGCGGCCACTGCGCGCACTTGCGGCCATCGCTGCCTGCAGGCGCTCGTGCAACAGACGGCGGTTCGGCAGACGCGTCAGGGCGTCGTAAAAAGCCAGTTGCTGGATTTCTTCCTGGGCAGCCTTGCGCAGGCTGATGTCGGTCAGTGTGGACACATAGTGGGTAACCCTGCCCTCGTTGTCGATCACAGCGGAAATCGTCAGCCATTCCGGGAAGATTTCAGCGTTCTTGCGGCGGTTCCAGATTTCACCCTGCCAGGAGCCGCTGCGTTCCAGACTCTGGCGCATCGCGGCATAGAAAGCGGCGTTGTGGCGTCCCGAACTGAGCAGTTTCGGCGTCTGGCCGACGCATTCTTCGGCGCTGTAGCCAGTGATCTCGGTGAACGCCTGGTTGACTCGCAGGATGACCCCGGCGGCGTCGGTGATGAACATGCCCTGCTGCGACTCGAAAGCGGTCGCGGCAATACGCTCCCACTGTTCCGCCTGCTTGCGATCGGTGATGTCGTGCGAGACAACGACGATGCGGACCACCTGCCCGGCCTTGTCCCGGATCACTTTTCCGGCCGACGCCATGTGCCGGACACTGCCATCGTGTCGTACCAGACGATACTCGATTTCCTGCCCGGTGCCGGTTTGCACGGTTTCCTGGAAGACTCGCTGTACCCGTTCGCGATCTTCGGGATGGACATCGCCGAACGAATCGGTCCCTGCCAGTTGCCGCGTATCGCCAAAGAATTGCCGATACGAAGGACTGTTATATACCCGTCGCCCTTGCAGATCGAGAACGGCGATATGCTCGCCGATACTCTCGGAGATCAGCCGGAAAAACTCCTTCTGCTCACGCAGGTCGGCTTCCATTTCCCTTCTTGCGGTGAGGTCCCGCTCGAAATCGGCTTCACGCGCCTGTAGCTCCCTGCTGCGTTGGGCGAGATCGCTGCCCAGGCGACGCACGTCATCGATACGGTTCTGATACGAGCGAATCAGGAAGACGATCAGCAGCAGCGCCACGAAGACGCCGGCAATCTGCAGCAGGCCAGACATCAGTGCCGGCGTGACAGGCATGTCAGACTCCTGCAGTTTCGGTGACTTCCCGGAAAAACCGGTAGCAGTTGCGGCCGGCCTTCTTGGCGTGGTACATGGCGATGTCGGCGTTCTTCAACAACTGGTTGACCTCGTCGCCGTGCTGCGGATAGACCGCTATGCCGATGCTCCCCGAGATGCTGATGCGGTGAGGACCGATGAGGAACGGACGCTCGAGCGCTGCCAGCAGCTTGCCGGCCACGACCACGGCATCGGCAGCCTTTTCGATTTGTGCCAGGAGAATGACGAATTCGTCGCCGCCGAGGCGTGCAACGGTGTCCGACTCCCTGGGTACGCAGTTCTGCAGACGGAGTGCGACTTCCTTGAGCAGGAGATCGCCGATGTCATGGCCGAGCGTGTCGTTGACCGGCTTGAAGCTGTCGAGATCGAGAAACATCAGGGCCACCGTACCGCGGTCCCGCCGCGCCTGCGCCAGGGCCTGGAAGAGGCGGTCGCTGAGCAGGCTGCGGTTCGGCAGGTCGGTCAACTGGTCATGGTGGGCAAGATGCTGAACGCGCTCTTCGTTGGCCTTGCGTTCGGAAATATCCTGTTTGATGGCGACGAAATGCTGAATCCTGCCGTTGCCATCGGTGACCGGGGAAATGGTCAGCGCCTCGGCGTAGAGACTGCCGTCCTTGCGGCGGTTGATCAGTTCACCGGTCCACACCCGGCCGGCCAGAATGGTGTCCCACATGCGCCGGTAGAACTGCGGATCCTGCTTCCCGGAATTGAGCATCTCGCCGGTGTGGCGACCCACGGCTTCCGTCAGCGAAAACCCGGTCATCCGGGTAAACGCCGGGTTGGCCCATTCGATGGTCGAATCGATGTCAGTGATCAGGATGCCGTTGGCCACGGAATTCAGTGCCGCCCTGAAGAGGCTGAGGCGCGATTCGAGTTTCTGGCGGACCAGCGCATGCCGGATGGCGCGTCCGAGCGCATCGTGCTGAAACTGGCCCTTGACCAGATAATCTTGCGCCCCGGCCTGCAGGGCCGCCTCGGCAAGCTGATGGTCGTCCTGACCGGTGAGAACGATGATCGGCACATCGGGCGCCACGGTGTGCATCGCCTCGACCGTATGCAGTCCGGACGAATCCGGCAGAGACAGATCGAGCAGAATGACATCCGGCATGCTGGCCGCGGCAGCGGCGACCCCTTGCGCGAGCGTCGACGCCCAGACCACCGGATCCTGGTCGCCAATACGTCTGATGCCGGCGAGTCGGACATACGCCTGGATCAGACCCAGATCACCGGGTTCGTCTTCGATCACCAGAATCGAAATTCGCCTTTGCTCCGACTCATTCATCCACAGCTCTCCATCATCGATATTCTGGCAAACGTGGCCGGGACACCCAGTAGTGGCTCAATCGCCGGATGTCTTCGATGAACACGGTGACATCCGGGGACTTGGCGATGTAGCCGGCGGCCCCGAGACGATAGGCTCCGAGCACATCACGTTCCACTTGCGAGGTGCTCAGCACGATCACCGGAATGTCGCGTAGTGCAGCATCCTCCTTGACGACGGCGAGGAACTCACGGCCGTCCATGCGCGGCATGTTGAGATCGATCAGAATCAGATCGGGACGGCTTGCCTGGGCGAAGCGCGGACCCTGGCGCCGCAGATACTCGAGCGCCTCGCGACCATCGACGACATGCTGCAAATCGGCCGCAAGGCAGCTCTCGTTCAATGCCAGCCTGAGCAGATAGGCATCGGCCGGCTCGTCCTCGGCCATCAGGATCACGAAGTTCTGTGCCGACGGGTTCATATTTGACATTTGATCACATCGTATTTCTGGACCAGCGACCAGACGAACACCAACACAGCCACATACGCCGGCCGCGACAGCAGCTTGCCGCTGCTCTCCGCCAGCCTTGGCCGGCGCGGACTGCGGGCGGGCGCTGGCGGACTTGCCGGTGGCGTCATGCCACCTCCGGCGGTATCGGCAGCGACACACAGAATCGGCTTCCCTGGCCTTCGCCTGCCGAGTCGGCCCAGATTCGCCCACCATGATGTTCGGCAATCTTTCGGCAAAGCGCCAGTCCGACACCACTGCCGTCGAAAGTCGCACGACTGTGCAAGCGCTGGAAGACCTGAAACAGCCGGGCAATCTGCTCGGGAGGAATGCCAATGCCGTTATCGGCGATACAAAGGTACCAGTGTCCGGCGGACACCTTGCTGGAGATCGAAATCTCCGGAGTCCGGCAGGCATTCCTGAATTTGGCCGCATTGCCGATCAGGTTCTGCAGCAGTCGCAGTATCTCGTCGGGGCTGACGAAGACACGCGGCCACTCGCCGCCGACGCGAATGCTCGCCTGTGCTTCGAGGAGGGTTGCTTGCAGGAAGAGTAGCGCGTCATCGAGGATCGACCGACTTTCGATCCACTCCGGCGGCTCACCCAGGCGACCGACGCGCGAGTACTCGAGCAGGCCGAGCAGCATTCGGTCAAGGCGCTTGGCGCCGTTGATGGCAAAGTTGAAGTAGTCACGTTGCTCGCTGCCGAGTTGGTCGGCGAGGCTCATTCCGAGCAGTTGCATATAGCTCGAGATCATTCGCAAGGGCTGACGCAGGTCATGCGAAATGGCGTAGCTGAACTGTTCCAGTTCGGCATTCGAGCGTTTGAGCTCGGTGATCTTCTGTTTGAGATCCTCTTGCAGGATCTCGTGCTCGCGCATCAGCCGGTAGGTACGGATGGCGGAATAGACCTGCACGAAAATTTGATTGGCGCTCAGTTCCGACTTGAGCAGGTAGCCATCGATCTCGTAGCCGCTGATCACCTCCCGCTCCGGAGCATAGCCTGGATGACCGGTGATCAGCACGATCTGGGCGCTGTGGTTGCCCAGTTCTTCGCGGATGTGGCGCACCAATTCCAGGCCGGCTTGATCGGACTCCATCACCACATCCAGCAGGAGCAGGGCGATGTCCGGGTTGGCGGCGATCGCCCTCCGCGCCTCTCTGGCCGACAAGGCATCGAGCAGGAGCAGCCGCTGGCCTTCGATCAGCATATCGTGCAGAGCCAGGTGAAGGACGGCATGAACATCCTTCTGGTCGTCTACCAGCAGCACCTTCCACGGGCTGTCGACCAGCGCAGCTTCGACCTCGGCGGATTCCGCGACAAACCAGGTGGACAACAGGCCGTGATCCTCGACCCGCTTACTGTTCATCGATTTCGAGGATCAAACGGCTTTGGACTGTGGTCATCAGATTGCCCGTAGAGCGAAGATAATAGAATGGCCAGGCCCGCTGATGGACCCGTTGGCCGTGCGCTGAACCGACAGGGTGCGACCAGCGGACAGGCCCGCGCTGTACTGCACATCGATCCGCAGCGCTTCCCCAGGAAATAGTGCACTCTTCGCGATGCTCCGTCAAACGGCTTTCATGGATTGTGGATGGATTGGGGGGTGCCTGCAACAGCCATGACCGTTAGAATGAGGGCCATGAACCTTCCAGGCAAAAAATTGCGCGAACGGATCGACCTGTACGAGCGGCTGATGCGTCTCGACAAACCGATCGGCATCCTGCTGCTGCTCTGGCCGACCTTGTGGGCACTATGGCTGTCGGCACGGGGCAGGCCGAACTGGCTGGTGGTCTGGATCTTCGTCCTCGGGACGGTGCTGATGCGTTCGGCCGGTTGCGTGATCAACGACCTGGCCGACCGCAATTTCGACCCGCATGTGGCGCGCACCCGCGAGCGCCCACTGGCCGCCGGCCGGGTATCGGCCAACGAGGCCATTCTGCTGTTTCTGGCGCTGGTGGCGGCCGCTTTCGCCCTGGTGCTGCCGCTCTTTAGCTGGCTGCTGGCCGGCCTCTGTGTGGCAGCACTGTTTCTCGCCGCCAGCTATCCCTTCAGCAAGCGCTTTCTCGCCGTGCCGCAAGCCTATCTCGGCGTCGCTTTCGGTTTCGGCATCCCGATGGCTTATGCCGTAGAACTCGGCAGGGTGCCGCTGGAAGCCTGGTGGCTGCTGCTGGCCAACGTCTTCTGGGCGATTGCCTACGATACCGAATACGCACTGGTCGACCGGGCCGATGATCTGAAGATCGGCATCCGCAGTTCGGCGATCACCTTTGGTCGCGCCGATGTGGCGGCGGTGATGCTCTGTTACGCGCTCGCTCTCGGCCTGATCGCTGCGCTCGGTTACCGACTCGGCCTCGGCGAACTGTTTTACTGCGGGCTGACGATCGCGGCGGCGATTGCCGCCTATCATTACACGCTGATCCGCGAACGCGATCCGCAGCGCTGCTTCACGGCTTTCCGGCACAACAACTGGCTGGGTGCCAGCGTCTTCGCCGGTATTGCCCTCGATTTTCTGGTCACAAGTGGAATCAACGGATGAAAAATTACCTGTTCTGCGCGCTTCTGCTACTGACGGGCACCTTGCAGGCGGCCGAAGACACTCGCCAGCTGGCACCGATGCCGGCGCCGGCAGAAGCCAATCTGCGTGCCGAGATGCGTGCCAGCCTGCTTGCCCTGAACGAAATTCTCGGCCTGGTAGCGGCCGGCAAACTGAAGGAGGCCGGCGAACTTGCCGAAAAGGAACTCGGCCTCTCGGCAATGGGCAGACATCGCGGCCAGCCTTTCGACGCGCGTCCTGGGCCGCACATGCCACCGGCGATGCACCGCATCGGCATCGATGGGCATCAGGCGGCCAGCGACTTTGCCCGCATCGCTGCCAGCGCCGATCGCGAGAAAACCATCGCTGCACTGCCGTCGCTGACCTCGGCCTGTGTCGGCTGCCACTACTCCTATCGCCTCAGATAGCCCCACGGACGATGAAATATCACGACCTGCGCGACTTCATCGCGCAACTGGAAGGTCTCGGTGAACTCAAGCGCATCGCTGTGGAGGTAGACACGCACCTGGAGATGACCGAGATTTGCGATCGCGTGCTGCGTGCCGGCGGCCCGGCACTACTCTTCGAGAATCCCCGAGGGCATAACATGCCGGTGCTGGCCAATCTCTTTGGCACGCCGCGGCGGGTGGCGCTGGGCATGGGGCAGGACTCGCTGCTGGCCTTGCGCGAGGTCGGCAAGCTGCTCGCCTACCTCAAGGAGCCGGAACCGCCGAAGGGACTCAAGGATGCCTGGGACAAGCTGCCGGTACTCCGGCAGGTGCTCCACATGGCGCCGCGTGTGCGTTCTTCGGCGCCTTGCCAGGATCTCGTATGGGAAGGCAAAGACGTCGACCTGTCGCGTCTGCCGATCCAGTTCTGCTGGCCGGGCGACGCAGCGCCACTGATCACCTGGGGACTGACGGTGACGCGCGGGCCGCACAAGAGCCGCCAGAACCTGGGCATCTATCGCCAGCAGGTGATCGGGAGCAACCGGGTGATCATGCGCTGGCTGGCGCACCGCGGCGGCGCGCTCGATTTTCGCGAGCACTGCCTGCAACATCCGGGCCAGCCTTTCCCGGTGGCGGTGGCACTGGGCGCCGATCCGGCGACGATTCTCGCGGCAGTGACGCCGGTTCCGGACAGTCTCTCCGAATACCAGTTTGCCGGTCTGCTGCGCGGGGCCAAGACCGAAGTGGTGCAGTGCCTGGGCTCCGATCTGCAGGTACCGGCAGCAGCCGAGATCGTTCTCGAAGGATTCATCGATCCGGCCGAAAGCGCGCTCGAAGGGCCGTATGGCGACCATACCGGCTATTACAACGAGCAGTCACGTTTTCCGGTGTTCACCATCGAGCGCATCACGATGCGCCGGCAAGCGATCTACCACAGCACCTATACCGGCAAGCCGCCGGACGAACCAGCGATGCTCGGCGTGGCGCTCAACGAAGTGTTCGTACCGCTGTTGCAGAAGCAGTTTCCCGAGATCGTCGATTTCTACCTGCCACCGGAAGGCTGTTCGTATCGCCTGGCGACGGTCAGCATCCGGAAACAGTATCCGGGGCACGCCAAACGCGTGATGTTCGGGATCTGGAGTTTCCTGCGCCAGTTCATGTACACCAAGTTCATCATCGTCGTGGACGACGATGTCGATATCCGCGACTGGAAGGAAGTGATCTGGGCAATGACCACGCGCGTCGATGCGGTGCGCGATACGCTGATCGCCGAGAACACGCCGATCGACTATCTCGACTTTGCCAGCCCGGTCGCCGGTCTCGGCAGCAAGATGGGAATCGACGCCACCAACAAGTGGCCTGGCGAAACCACTCGCGAGTGGGGAACACCGATCGTCATGGATGCTGCCGTGAAACAGCGCGTCGACGCGTTATGGAACGAACTGGGGCTGTGAGTGCCGGTTCTCCGCCCGGCCGGGGCAGACAAGACTGGAGAGCAAAGTGAATAATGACCTGATTCCCGAAAGGAATATCGACTCTGCGCACACCTGCTGCCATGTCATCTACGGCCTGCACGCACTCGCAGTGGTGGTTGGAGTAACCGGTGCGGCGACGGTCGCCGGCGCTTTTGTCTTCGGGCTACCATCGCTGATTGCCGTCGTTCTCAATTACCTCAAGCGCGCCGAGGTCTCGGGCACCTGGCTCTACAGCCACTATCGCTGGCAGATCCGGACCTTCTGGTTCACGCTGCTCTGGCTGCTGGTCTACGGCCTGCTGATCATCACCCTCATCGGTATTCCGATCGCCTGGATGTTGATCGTGATCCTCGGTCTTTGGGTCGCCTATCGCGTCATTCGCGGCTGGCTCGCGCTGGCAGACCGGCGACCGATCGGGGACAGTTGAGCTTGCCGGGTTTTCGGCGCTGCGCAGTGATATGTGAATTCGGTTGAGCTGCGTGCGTAGCTGCCGCCACCTCTTCCTCGCGCTGGCGATGCTGTTGCCACTTTGCGGCACTGCCGGCAATGCCGCCGCGCCGAAGTTGCCCGCTGCGCTGACCGTGGTCATCGACGACAACTATCCGCCCTATGTGTTTCGCGATGCCGGCGGCACCCTCACGGGTTATCTGGTCGATCGCTGGCGGCTGTGGGAAAGAAAGACCAGCGTAGCCATCGACCTGCAGGGAAGCGACTGGGCGACCGCACAGCAACGCATGAGCCGGCAGCAGGCGGCAGTCATCGATACCATCTTCCGGACCCCGGAACGCGAGCGCACACTCGATTTTTCGCCGCCTTACGAAACGATCCCGGTGTCGATCTTCACCCATGCCAGCATCGGCGGTATCGTCGATGCCATGACCCTGCAGGGTTTTCTGGTGGGCGTGAAGGCTGGCGACGCCTGTGTCACCAAGCTCGCCAGCCTTGGCGTCAGCACGCTGCAGACATTCGCCAGTTACGAGGCGCTGGTGCGCGGAGCGGTGGAAGGGAAAGTCCGGGTGTTCTGCCTCGACGAGCCGCCCGCCAACTACCTGCTCTACCTGAATCACGCCGAGCACCTGTTCAACAAGGCCTTCACCCTGTATACGGGGGAATTTCATCGGGCCGTGCACAAAGGCGATAGCGCCACGCTGGCACTGCTGCAGAAGGGTTTTGCCAGTATTTCTCCGGACGAAGAGCGGGATCTACGTCAGAAATGGATGGGGATCCCGCTGATTCTGTCCCCCTTTGCGCGTTATCTTGGCTACGCACTTCTGGTCGGCTCGCTGCTGGGCAGTCTGCTGTTGATCTGGGTGATGACCCTGCGGCGTCTCGTCCGGCAGCGCACCGCCCAGCTCGAAGCCACCCTGAATGCCGTTCCCGATCTGATGTTCGAGGTGGGGCTCGATGGTCGCTACCATGACTACCATTCCCCGCGTACCGATCTGTTGGCCGCCCCCCCTGATCGCCTGATCGGCAGGCTGATATCGGAGGTGTTGCCGCCCGCTGCCGCGGCCATTTGCCTGTCGGCCTTGCGCCAAGCGCAGGAGACCGGTCGCTCGCTTGGCCAGCAGTTCGAGTTGCCGTTGGCGCAGGGAAACTGCTGGTTCGAACTGTCGGTGGCACGCAAGTTTGCTGCGAACGGCAAAGAACCGCGCTTCATCGTTCTTTCTCGGGACATCAGCGAGCGCAAGCAGGCGGAGGCCGCGCTGCTGCGGCGCAGCGAGCAACTGGCGCTGATGTCGGCCGCCAGTCAGGAAATCAACAGCGAGCTGGAGATCCCGGTGGTGCTGCGGCAACTCGTGGCCGCCGCGCTGAAAATCACCGCCGCGACAGCAGGTGCAGCGGCGCGCCTCTGCGACGGACAGATGGTTTTCAGCGAGTACCGCCACGCTGCCCAGTGGATTCCGATTGACTACCGTTTCCCAAGCGGTTACGGCGTGCCGGGCCGGGTCATGCAGACCAGAGCGTTTTATCTCAGCAACGATGCCGAGCATGATCCCTATATGATCCCGGAGATTCAGCAGGCGCTTGCTTCGTACAACCTGCTCGACATGCCGATCATCAGCCGCCACGGTGATCTGCTCGGTTGTTTCGAGATCCACAACAAACCCGGTGGTTTCGACGAGACCGATGTACGTCTCTTGCAGGGTCTGGCAGCGAGCGCCGCGGTCGCTCTGGAAAACACCGCCTTGCTCGCCGAACGCCGGCAGGCGGAGCAGGCGCTGCGGGAAAGCGAGGCCCTGAAGGCGTCGGTGCTCGCCAATGCGGCTTGCGGCATCGTTGCCACCGATCCTGATGGGGTGATCACGGTATTCAACCCGGGCGCTGAAGCGATCCTCGGCTACCTTGCCGACGAGGTGGTCGGTCAGGTGTCCCCCGTCCTCTTTCACAACAGCGACGAGATCGCGGCGATGGCCGCAGCGCTGAGCGAGACCCTGGGTTATCGGGTCGAAGCCGGTTTCGACGCGCTGGTCGCCAGGGCACGCAGCAGCGGCGAAGTGGATGAGCGGGAAATGACCCTGATACGCAAGGACGGCTGCCGCCGTAGCGTGCGCCTGTCGGTGACGGTGATGCACAATCTGCAGGGCGGGATTGCCGGCTACCTCGGCACCCTTGTCGACATCACCGAGCAAAAGGAAGCCGAGGCCAGCATCAAGCGTCTGGCGCACTTCGACCCGCTGACCGGTCTGCCCAACCGCAGCCTGCTTGCCGAGCGGGTCAGGCATGATCTGAGCCGCGCCCAGCGCGGTCGCGAGTCGCTGGCGCTGATGTTCCTCGATCTCGACCGCTTCAAGAATGTCAATGATTCGCTCGGGCACCGGATTGGCGACGAGATCCTGGTTCAGCTCGCCAAGCGTCTGGTCGGCGCCGTCCGCGCGGAAGATACCGTTTCCCGTCTCGGTGGCGACGAATTCATCCTCGTCTTGCCGGATACCGACGCCGTCGGCGCCGCGCACGTGGCGAGCAAACTGCTCGAACTCACCACGCCCTCTTATCGTATCGAGCAGTATGAGCTGAGCTGCACGGTGTCGCTGGGTATTGCCATGTATCCGGCCGATGGCGACAGCTTCGAAACGCTGTCGATGTGCGCGGATACGGCGATGTATCGCGCCAAGCAGCGCGGCCGCAATGCCTATTGCTTCTTTACCCCCGAGATGCAGGAGCGATCGGCACGTACCCTGCAACTCGAAAACGACCTGCGGCGCGCGCTCGAACATGGCGAGCTGAGCCTGCATTTCCAGCCGCAGTTTGTGATCGCTGAGCGCCGTCTGGTCGGGGCCGAGGCGCTGCTGCGCTGGCAGCATCCCGAACTGGGGATGGTCTCGCCGGCCGAGTTCGTTCCGATTGCCGAGGAGTGCGGGCTGATTCTGCCGATTGGCGAATGGGTCCTGCGCGTTGCGGTTCGTCAGATGCGTCTCTGGCAGCAAGCCGGTCTGCCGCTGCTGACCGTTGCCGTCAACCTCTCGGCAGTGCAGTTTCGGCAGGCGAATCTGGCCGAGGTGGTGTCGCGAATCCTCGACGAGGAAGGTCTGCCGGCGCAGTTTCTCGAGCTCGAGTTGACCGAGAGCGTGGCCATGGACAACCCGCTGGCGGCAGTCGAGATGATGGACAAGCTGCGCGAGCGGGGGGTGCGCATCTCGATCGACGACTTCGGTACCGACTATTCGTCAATGAGTTACCTCAAGCGTTTTCGGGTCCACAAGCTCAAGATCGACCGCTCGTTTGTCGCCGACCTGGCCAGCGATCCGGATGATGAGGCAATCATTGCGGCGATCATCGGCCTGGCGCACAACCTCGGCCTGCAGACCATCGCCGAAGGCGTCGAAAGCGAAGAGCAGATGGCTTTTCTGGGTGCCAAGGGCTGCGATGAAGCACAGGGTTATCTGTTCAGTGAGCCGCTGCCGGCAGCGCAGTTCGCAGCCTTCGCGAGCCACGCTTGCTGGTGCTGAGGGCTGCTCAGCGCTTTGCCACCCAGAGCAGCAGGGCGTCGATCGCTGGCTTGCCGAGTCGGGCTTTCGGGTCGTTGATCAGACAGACAACGATCCAGCGCTTGCCGCTGCGGTCGAGCAGAAAACCGGCAAGTGCCCGCACTCCATCGAGATAGCCGGTCTTCAGGTGCGCGCGCCCGGACAGCGATCCCTCGTTGAAACGCTTGCGTAAAGTGCCGTCGACGCCGGCAATCGGCAGTGAGGCGATGAGTTCGGGCATCACCGGACTTTGCCAGGCGGCGCGCAGCAAAGCGGCCAGGTCTGCGGCCGAGATGCGTTCGCTGCGCGACAGGCCGGAGCCGTTGTCCAGCACCAGTTCAGGCAGTTTCAGTCCCTTCGCCTGCAACCAGCCGGCGATCCGGCGGCGCGCACCTTCCGCCGTTGCCGGGCGCTCGCTGTCGAGGCTCAGGAACAGTTGGCGCGCCATGACGTTATTGCTGAACTTGTTGATGTCGCGAATCACCTCGCCGAGCGCCGCTGACTCCTGTACCGCCAGCGTGCGCGCGCTGGCTGGCACGCGGCCTGCGCGGACGCGGCCACTGAAGCTGCCGCCGAGTTCGCGCCACAGGGCACGGAACAGATCCTCGACCTGCAGGTCGGCAGCCCAGGGCACGAGGTGTAGCGCCTTCTCGCCGCAGGCCGCCGGAAATCTGCCGCTGAGCTCGATGCTCTGGCCGTTGACCACCGGCCTGATCTGTTCGCGCCAGTCATCGCAGGCCTCACGCCCGAGGCTCAGGCGATTGTCGATACGCAGGCCTGCGCTCGGCGTATCGATGATCACCTGGACCGTCTGGCGCGCCGGGTCCGGCAGCAGCGTCAGGCGGATGCTCTTGAGGTTCACCAGCAGCGCATCCGGACCGGCGTTGTACGGCCGTAACGGTTCCTGGTCGAACTCGCCCGGATCGTGTGGCGGAACTGCGAAAGCGCTGCGATCGAGAACCAGGTCGCCGCCGATTTCGGCCACGCCGCGCGCACGCAGTTGCCGCAACAGCAGCCAGAACGGTTCGAGACCGAGCCTGGGATCGCCGCTGCCGCGCAGATAGAGATTGCCATCGACCCGGCCGTTGACGGCTGCGGACTCGGCAAGCACTTCGGTGTGCCAGGTGTGCGCCGGCCCGAGCAGTTCGAGGGCAGCGTAAGTGGTCAGCAGTTTCATTGCCGAAGCCGGGTTCATGGCCTGCCGCGGGTGGTGAGCAAGTAGCGGCGGGCCGCCATCAACGGCCTGCACGACCACGGCGACCGAGCGCGCGGGGATGCCGGCTTCCTGCAGTGCCTGGCTGACCGCCGGCGGCAGGTCTGCCGCCTGGGCTGCCGGCAGGCCAGGCGCGATCAACGCGAGCACGACGATTTTGCGAAGGGCGGGCAACCCTGGCGCCGGTTGCCAAGGCTGCGTAGGTCGGGTTAGCGCAGCGTAACCCGACATTTTACCCAAGGCATTGCAAGCCGCCACCGTAGCCCGAGTGAGCACAGCGTAACTCGACACCCTGCCCGATGAATGTCGGGTTACGCCCTGCGGGCCAACCCGACCTACGAGTATGGCCAGACGCTGAAGTACGTCGTTCAGCCGTGCTCCCAGGGCGGCGGGTGGCTGAGAAACCTGGCCAGCAGCGTATCGAGTTGAGCGAGCATCAGATCGGTGCGTCCGGCCAGCCAGGCGCGGACCAGGTCGCTGTGGTGGCCGGGCAGGGCCTGCACGGCAAGCTGTTCGGCGACGGTGGTGTCGTTCATCCGGCCGAGCAGGTCGAGCAGGCCAGTGGCACTTTGCTGATAGCGCTGCATGCGCCGTGCCGGGAACAGCGGGGCGAAGAACTCGAGCGCGTAACGCAGCCGCTTCAAGGCGACACGCAGGGCATGTCGGGCCTCCGGATCCGAATCCCGGGTTTCAACCGCCAGCGCAGCGACACGTTTGGCGCGCTTGTTCAGGGAGTTTGGCGCAAAGGCGGTGATTGGCGGCTTCTTGCTTTCCGGGAGGGCGACGGTGGCGGCGGTGAATTCGAGCAACAACTGCGAGTAGGTGGGTGCGGTCATGGCTGCCTGCGCCGCCTTGCGACAGGCGGCCAGGTGGCTGTTGGCCTGGCTGGCGAGCCGGTGCAGGTCGGCATGATCGGGAAACGCCTTGTGGATCGGCGGCAGGATCTCGGTGATGAAGACATCCCAGTTACGGGTGTCGCCCAGTTGATTGGCCAGGGTACGCCAGCGTGGGTCGAAGTTGCTGACATATTCTTCCGGCAGCAGCGGTCGCCAGAGCCGGATCGCCGAACGCAGGCGACGCATGGCGACGCGCGCCTGATGGATGTATTCGGGCGCGTTGGTTTCGCGCAGACCACGTTCATTGCCCTGGAGTTGCGCCAGACACGAGAAGACGGTGCTGCGGAAGACGGCGATGCTGGTCATCCCCATTTCCAGCGCCGCGTCGGCAGCCCTGACCGGTGTCAGTGCGGTTCCGTTGGCCAGCCGGTAGCCGCGCTCGGCCTTGCTGGCGCTCCCGGGATGCAGCGGCAGTTCGCTCTGCAGGGCGAGCGCAGCATCGAACAGGTCGGAGACTTTCCCTTCGAGCAATTCCAGTTCGACTTCGCAAATGGTTTCCTGATGGTCGCCGGCGACGATCTTGCCGCGGTCGAGTGCGACCTCGATGCGCGTTCCCTCCTGTGGCGTCAGCAGCCAGAAGTTGCGCGTGAAGTCCGTGCTGAAAACCGGCGCCAGTTCGGGGATCGCCGCTTCGAGAAAGCGGCGGAGCTTGGGGTTGTCCACATGGGAAAAATCGAATTCGCCAGGTTGGCCGGGCGCCTCCCATTCGCGGCGTTGTGCCAGCCCGCCGGGAGAGGCCGCGTCACTCTTGACGGTCAGCAGCCATGTCGAGTCTTTGCGGCGGTAGCGCACGGCGAGACGTTTTCGCTGCAGGCGCCGGTCAGGCGTGTCATAGTAGGTATTGACCAGCTTCTGTCGGATCGGCTGGCTGTTGGCCAGCAGCGCGTGTGCAGATACCCGCCGTGCAGCGCTTGCCGGCAGGCTCAGTTTGATCTCGGTTTCCATTGCCATTGTTATTGTCTCCTCGTGGGGTGATGTGGGTGCCGCAGATTTCAGGAATCGTGCATGCGCAGTTTCTCGACATCGGGAATGTGGATCCTTCGCCCTTCAACGACAATCAGCCCTTTCTCCGAGAGCTCGTGCAGGATACGCGAGAAGTGCTCCTGCGTCAGATTGAGGCGCGAGGCAATGACGCCCTTGTTGGTCGGCAGCGTCACGGTGATTCCCTCGCCTCCGTTGCCGGGAATGTCCAGTAGCAGATAAGCGATGATGCGCTGCCGGCCAGAACACAGGGAATACGATTCCACGTCGCTGACCAGGTGGTGCAGACGCATCGACAGCCCGGCAATCATCTTGCGACCGAACTTCGGGTCCGCGTCGAGTTCGTCGAGAATCGCCGTCTTCGAGATGTGCAGCAGCAGCGAGTCGACCAGTGCCTGCGCATAGACCATGAACGGTCTGTCCGTAAACATCACGGCCTCACCGAAGGTCTGACCTTGCCCGATGATATCGACGAGTTTTTCCCCGCCATTCGGCGAGGTGAACGCCAGTTTCACCTGGCCGTAAACCAGCAGGTAGAAGCCGGTCGGTGTATCTCCCTTGTGGAACAGGATGTCACCGCGCGCAGCGGTGATTTCACGTGTGCCACGGGCCAGGCGCGCAATTTCTTCCGTCGCCAGTTCATTGAACAGCGGCACATGCGCCAGCAGCGCTTCAATGTTTATGCCGTGTTGGTTTGCATGCATGGGCGGTTTTTCGCAAGAATCAGCCAGCGCCGAAATCGGCGGTCGGTAATATTCGCACTTGTGACCGCCAGGGGCAAGAGCATTGCCGGAGCTTGTTGCCAACAGCACAGGAGCGTATATCTGCGCTAATCTGCGACATCTGCGGACCCACTGCGGTTTCCAGGCGAATGGTAACAGCTTAAAGCCGCACCTCCGAAGCCACCATGAAAGGATGAGGTATGACCAATCCGCCCTCACCATCGGCAAGACGCAAGCCCGCTGTGGCCAAGCGTACCGTCAAGAAGCCAGACACTCTGGCGAAACCCGATGCCGACCTGCCCGCCGAGCCAGGTCTCGTCGACCAGGTGCGCGCGATGGCTGGCAGGCTGCTGGACATCAGTGCGGCCACCGGGGTTGCCGGGCGTGCCCTCCAGACCGCCGGCAAGGTCAGCCGGGCGTTGCAGGAAGGGCATCCGATCGATGCGGCCAGCGAAGTCGTGCGGGCAGTACTGCCAGGGATGGTGGAACCTACTGCCTGGAGCAAAACCGGTGCGGCGATCCGCTCGATGCGCGAGACGGCCGGGCTGACGATCGCCGAAGTCAGTGCCGCCATCGACCTCAAGGATCCTTCGCTGATCGAGGCTCTCGAGAATGGCCGCATCGCCCTGTCGTTCGAGCTGATTCTGCGTCTGGCAGCGGTTTTCGGTCGCAATGACCCGATTGGTTTCGTGATGGGATTTACCCGCACGACCAATCCCGAACTGTGGAAAAGCCTCGAAAATCTGGGAATCGGCAAGCTGGTGCTACAGACCGTTCGCGAACACCAGTTCGTCAACATTTATCGCAGCAATGACGATGCGCGTACGCTCGGCGACCAGGAATTCGCCGAGATTGTGAGCTTCACGCAGGCGGCATTCGAGATGGCGATGGCCCTGCGCACTCGGCACCAGGAGCGCAGCAGCGATCGCGATGAGTGAGTCCGTGACGCCATATTGCGGAACGGATGCCTCGCTGCATGCTTCGCCTATCGATCGATTCGCCGGTTGTCGGCAAGGAATGATGCGCAGCTGTCGATGCTTGCGGCCGGCGGCGGCAAAGATTGCCGGTAAACCCGGCCCCGAGTGCTGGTGCCGAGCGGCATTTCTTGCCGATCGATGACGGAATCAATCATTGGGGCGACCTCCAACCCCCGTTTTCGGTGCCTTGGACTCGATGATCGGCGTTGTTCTTCTGCTTGAGCGGGTGTATTTTGGGAAATGAGCGCAAAGTCTGGAATTCTCTGGCCCGGAAATTGCTTTTTATCCTTGTGCTCTTTATCCTTGCGGCACGCCGCCCGGTTATTCCCGCCTGCATGGACGTGCCAGTCGCCCAGCGGGCAGGGCGGAGTGCCTTGCGACCGCAGGCGGTCAAGGGCAGTTGGCCGAGATGATCCACTACTACCAGGACAGAAAAATGTTGATTGGCGGCGTATTGAGTGCGAGCAACTGGATTTCCCAGCTTGGCCAACTGAGCAGCACCAGCCAAACGAACGGCACGAGAGCCAACCGTGGCGTGGACGAGATCCCGTCCCCTGGGCCTTCCGCCGGCGGCGGCATGCTCGAAGCGATTACCCAGGCCTTGGCGAAAATCGGCGTCGGCAACAGTGCGAGTGCTTCGAGCAAGACTGCCGCAACGTCGGCATCGGCTTCGTCCTCCTCCTCAACATCCGCGGCCGAGGATCCGGCACGGGCTCTGGCCGCTTTCATGCAGACCCTGATGGCCGCCCTGCATTCGCAAAGCACTCAGGCCGCCACGAACGACAGCAGCATCGCGGGCAGCTCCGGCCAGCACCGCCACAATTTCCAGTCGGACATGCAGAGTCTGATCGAGAAGCTCGCGTCGTCGAGTGGCAATTCGACGGGTTCGGGCTCGTCCGACTCCTCGGTGGGTGCGCTGCAGCAAAGTTTCCAGAAGCTCCTGGGGGCAGTTGGCGGGAGCAGCAGCAAAGCGACGCTTGCGGACTTTCTGCAGGCCTTCGCCAGCAACATGCCTGCCGCTTCGTCCGTCGGGAACGTCGTCAGTACCAGGGTCTAGGCAAGTACTGACGGCCAGGGCCAGCCGAATTCGGCCCGCCGGCCGTACCTGCGCAGCAGCACTGGAGATCGATGTACGGGCCGTAGATTCGGAAGTGTCGAGGAAATCGACGCCGGTGCCGGACGGCCTGTTACGAAGTCACTGGATGTCCGAAAACGGCCAGCCCCGCTGAACGCTTGCCGCTAGACTGGCAGCATGCCTGAAGCCAACGACCATCCCGCGACGATGCAAGCCCATGCCGGCCAGTTCCCCCCGGCTGCCTGCTACCAGGCCATGAAGGCGCATGACACACGCTTCGATGGTCGATTCTTTGTCGGCGTTTCTTCGACGCGAATCTACTGCCGGCCGATCTGCCGGGTGAAGTTGCCGCTGTTCGAGAACTGCAGTTTCTACATCAGCGCAGCGGCAGCCGAAGCAGCCGGCTATCGGCCTTGTCTGAAATGCCGGCCGGAACTCGCGCCCGGATTCGCCGCCAGCGAGGCGAGTGCGAAGCTGGCACATAGCGCGGCGCGCTTCATCGAAGATGCCATCGCGGGGATCGGTGGCCCAGCCAATGGCGACGCGGTGCACCCGCTGAGCGCGATTGCGGCGCGCGTCGGAGTGACCGACCGGCACTTGCGGCGGATATTTCAGACCGAGTTCGGCGTGTCGCCGGTGCAGTATGCGCAAACGCATCGCCTGCTGCTGGCCAAGCGCTTGCTGACCGATACGGCCTTGCCGGTCGCCGAGGTGGCTTTCGCCAGCGGTTTTTCCAGTGTTCGCCGTATGAATGCGCTGTTTTCGGAGCGCTATGGATTTGCTCCGACGCGCTTGCGCAACACCCTGGCCGAGGCGGGCGGAGCGAGCGCAGCCGTCGCCGAAAACACGCGCTTCTTCACCTTCAGCCTGGCGTATCGCGCCCCGTTTGACTGGCCGGCGCTGCTCGCCTTTCTTGAGCAGCGCGCCATCGCGGGCGTCGAGGCCGTCAGCGACGGCAGCTATCGTCGCATCCTGCGTTACGTTCGAGGCAGCGATGCGCAGGCCATCTGCGGCTGGCTGCAAGTGGCCGACCAGGCGCACAGGAATGCGCTGCAAGTGACGCTGTCGCCCGCCTTTGCGCCGGTGATCGCTGCTGTGCTGAGCCAGGTCAAACGGGTCTTCGATGTGCACGCCGACCCTTGGGAAATCGGCGCGGCGCTCGGCCGGCTCGCGCAGGGAGCGAGCGGCCTGCGCCTGCCCGGGGCCTTCGATGGCTTCGAACTCGCGGTGCGGGCCGTCCTCGGGCAGCAGATCACGGTCGCCGCGGCACGCACGCTGGCGACGCGCTTCGTCGCCGCTTTCGCCGAGCCGATCGAATTCGAGGACAGGCCACCCTTCACCGACCTGCATGTGGCTTTTCCCACGGCGAGTCGGGTGGCGACTCTGATGCCGGCCGAACTCACCCGCCTGGGCATCGTTGCCGCACGTGCGCATGCGCTGATTGCGCTGGCGCAAAAAGTGCTCGCCGGTGAACTCGACCTGTCGCCGGACGCGGACCTCGAGTCGAGCTGCGCCGCCCTGCAATCGATCGAGGGCATCGGCGCGTGGACGGCACACTACATCGCGATGCGGGCGCTGTCCTGGCCGGATGCGTGGCCGCCGCACGATGCCGGATTGCTCAAGGCGCTCGGCCTGCCGAACACCGCCAGCGGCTGGCGCGCAGCCGAAGCGATCGCCGAGCCGTGGCGACCCTGGCGCAGCTATGCGCTGATGCACCTGTGGAACTCTCAGGAGAAAACCGCATGACGACTCATTCGACGCATTTCGACTCGCCGGTCGGCCGCCTGCTGGCCTTGGCCGCCAACGACGCGATCATTGCCCTGCATATCCTTGGTGGCAAGCATCCGCCAGCGCCCGCCGAGCCCTGGCTCGATTCGCCGCAACTGCCGGTATTCCTGCAGTTGCGGCAGGAACTGACCGAATACTTCGCCGGTCAGCGACGAAGGTTCGAACTCAGGCTGGCGCCCGCGGGGAGCGACTTCCAGCAAGCGGCATGGCTCGCGCTGACCCGGATCCCGTACGGACAGACGCGCAGCTATGGCCAGCAGGCGGCAGCGATCGGCAGACCGGCGGCGGTTCGCGCGGTCGCTGCCGCCAACGGCCGCAACCCGATCGCCATCGTCGTGCCGTGTCACCGCGTGATCGCCGCCAACGGCGCCTTGACGGGTTACGCCGGCGGGCTGCACAACAAGGCGTTGCTGTTGCGACTCGAAGGGGGCGCCGCTTGATCGCACCGCTGACCCGACGCACCTTGCGCGTCGGCGCGGCCACCGCGGGGAGGCAACGTTGACAACGTACTTCCAGATTTCCGGCACCTGGTCGGCGCGGCCACCGCGGGGAGGCAACCCTGAAAACCCGTGACCTCGGCGATTTCGTCCTGCTCGCCATGCTCTGGGGCGCTTCGTTTCTGTTCATGCGCGTCGGCGCACCGGAGTTCGGTCCGATTGCCCTGATCGGCCTGCGGGTGGCGATTGCGGCGCTGTGCTTGTGGCCGTTGTTGCTGGCCGGCTCGGATGCGACCTCGCTGCGTCGCCATGCGTTGCCGATGGCGACGGTCGGGATCTGCAACTCGGCGTTACCTTTCGTTCTCCTGGCCTACGCGTCGCTTTCCCTGACCGCTGGATTCACCGCCCTGATCAATGCGACGGTGCCCTTGTGGGCCGCGCTCGTCGGCATGCTCTGGCTGCGTGACCGCCTGACGCCGAGGCAGTGGATCGGCCTGCTGCTCGGCGTCATCGGCATGGGGGTGCTGACCTGGGGGAAAGTCACTTTCCGGGAGGGCGGCAGCGCTTTGGCGATCATGGCCGGATTGCTCGCGACACTGTCCTACGGTTTTTCCAGCCACTTCGCCAGGCGAACGCTGGTCGGCGTCGCGCCGCTGGCCATCGCCACCGGCAGTCAGACCAGTGCAGCCATCGCACTGGCACCGCTGACCCTGGCATTCTGGCCGACAGCGACCCCGTCGGGATACGCCTGGCTGGCGCTGATCCTGCTGGCGACGTTTTCGACGGCGCTGGCCTACATCCTGTATTTCCGGCTGATTGCCCATCTGGGCGGACAGCGGGCGTCGACGGTAACCTTCCTGATTCCGGTGTTTGCGGCTGGCTGGGGCGGAATCTTCCTCGGCGAAGTCGTGACGCTGCCGATGCTGCTTGGCGGGGCCATCATTCTGGTCGGTACGGCGCTGACCCTGGGGATTGCACGAACTTCTTGACGCTAAACATGTTCTTTCATGCGATGTGGCCCGCCGTCCCTTTCAGTTCCTCGCGGATCACCTTCCGGATCATCGCTTCCATGTCGGACTGCTGGAGCGAGCTTTTCAGCGTCTCGTTGATGAGCGTCTGATAGCCACGCTCGCCGGCCATTTCCTTGAAACGCTCAACCAGAGAGGCATCGAGGTACAGGGTGACGCGCTTCTTCGGCTGCACCACCCGGCCTTCGACCCGCTGGCGCAGGATCAGCCTGCCGGCGTCAATGTCCGCCTGGGTAATCGGGGCGTCCTCGTCAACACTTGCTGTAGAAAATTTCGTGCTCATTTCGCTCTGCCTTCCGCATCGAAATTACCCGGATGTTCTGATCCGTCTCGGCGGTGGCGATCACCACCACATCCCCACGCAACAGGCCCAGGGTAATGAATCGCTGCTCATGGTAGTCAAAGCGGCGATCCTCGAAGGTGACCGTGCGGTCGCTCTCGATGACCTGCGGCGCATCCTCGAAGTCGTAGCCATGCTTCTTCAGGTTCGAGGTTCGTTTCTCCGGATCGTAACTGTAGCGCATGCGCTGATTGTATGTATGTTTGTTCCTGTTTCAAGAGCTGTATTGAGGCAGTCGGCTGGGTGGTGCGACGGCGATCATGCCGACCTCCGGGGCGCGTCGTGAAACACGCGACTTGTCGGGTTCACGCGGTTATCATGGAAGGGTCGGCTGGCCCATGCTGCTTGCGGGAGGTCCAGAACGAACGCTCTTTGAGATGAGCGAGAGGCAGCAGAAACGCGAGCAAGAGACGAATGGCGTGGCGAGGTGAGCGCGGCGCCGCCGTCTTCGCGAACGGATCGGTCCACAAGCCTGCGGGGGAGGGTTGCGATGGTCAGCGTTTATGTTTCGTATGCATGGAAGGATGCGGAGCAGAATCAGCTCGTCGATCGACTCGGGACGGCGTGCAAGGCGCGCGGGATAGACCTGGGGCGCGACATTTCCCACATCGGCTATGGCAGCTCGATCCGCGAGTTCATGGATCGGCTGGCTGCTGCGGGGCATGTCGTGGTGGTGTTCAGCGACCGCTATCTGCGCTCCCGGTACTGCCTGTACGAGTTACGGGAAATCTGGCGCAATGGCAATTTCCGGGCGCGGGTCAGCCCGATCATACTGCGTGGCACGTCGCTTGAACCGGAAGACTGGGCCGTCTACCTCGAGTACTGGGAGCGCAAGAAGAAAAGACTGGGGGAAGCGCTCAACAAGCTCGACCGTGAGTACACCGGCCCGCTCAACCAGGTCGTGGACGACTATGCGGAGTTTCGGCGTTTGATTGCCGATTGGCTGGCGACCGTCTGCGACATGAACGCCCTTGACCCCGATGTGCATCTCAACACCGACTTCGCCGCCTTGATCGCGGGGATCCTGGCGGGCAAGTCAGGCGGCAGCAGGCAGCAGGCACACGTGTCGCGGCAGAAGGACGAGGAGTTCGTCGCCAGGGTCGAAATGGAGATACGCGAGATCCTCGATGCGCTGCCCTCGTTTGCCAGCGTCCTTCGCGGGCAGGCGAGGGAGCAAGGGCTGCTGAACACATCGAATGACCTCGCCAAGTCTCTTGCTGCAGCCAGGCCGGAAGTCGCACTCAGCGACGTGCTACGGCCGGCAACCGAGAAGGCCCTGCCGCGCGGATCGCCACAGACCATCCGCAACTCCGATGTCTGGGAGAACGCCAAGACGCTGCTGGCGTGGCTCAGCGTTCTGGCCGTCCGTCCCGAGTGGGTGCAGAAGCGGGAGCAACTCGACAGTGACGGAGAATCCACTTTCGAGATCCTGGTCAGAACCGAGTGCGGTGTCGAGATCCTCAGCTCGCGCTACCGGCAGCTACGCCCACGCTTCGGTCCGGTCAGGGGCTTCGACATCGTCGGTGAGGAACGACTCGATCTCCCGGTAGTCGAGTCCGGCTGGGATGACGAGTACGCGGTCAGGCAAATCGGCCTGGATATTGCCGCGCAGCTTTTCCCCGAGCTGAAAAGCGCGGCCAATCCGACCGCGAAGCCAAGCGACGACGAGATCCTCGACAACCTCAGGGAAACGCTCGGCGAACGCGCCAAGCACAAGTCGCACCATCACTATCTCCTGATCACCACCGACGACCACTCGCCCTTGCAGCGGCGCGACTTCCACGAAATGCTCAGCCGTGAGTTCCCCTTGACGGTGATCTACATGCGCGCCCCAGGACCGGAACCCCCGTTTCTGGTTGACAAGGAAAGCCGTCTGATCACCATCATCCGCGAATTCCTGACCATCCCCGACCTGCTGGCGAAAAAACGATGAACCTCCCCCTTCCGACGATCCCCGCCATCCCGCTCACCGACCTCCCCCTGCCGCAGCGCGGCTCGTGGCCGGCGTCGGTGCACCGCTTCGACGAGGAATCGGCGTGGGCGGTGCGCTCGGCGCTCGCCGCGCAGCGGCCGCTGCTGGTGCGCGGTGAGCCGGGGTCGGGCAAGAGCCAGTTGGCGCGCGCCGCGGCCGAGGCGCTCGGCCGCCTGTTCATTGCCGAAGTCGTGCACGCGCGTAGCGAGAGCCAGGACCTGCAGTGGCGCTTCGACGCGCTCGGCCGGCTCGGCGACGCGCAGGCGATGGGCGCCCACCCCCATGGCGCCGACGAGGTCCGGCAGCGCCTCGACCCGCGCAATTACCTGAGTCCCGGCGCGTTGTGGTGGGTTTTCGACTGGCCGTCGGCGCTGCGGCAGCATCAACAGAGCGGCGGGCGCAGCGCACGGCCGCAGCCGCCGGCCGGCTGGTCGCCGGAAAGGGGCAGCGTGCTGCTGATCGACGAGATCGACAAGGCCGAAGCCGACCTGCCCAACGGCCTGCTCGAAACGCTCGGCAACGGCGGCTTCAGCGTACCCTGGCTCGACACCGCCGTCTGCGCAGCGCCGGCCATGCCGACGCCACTGGTCGTGATCACCACCAACGAGGAGCGCGAACTGCCGGCGGCGTTCATCCGCCGCTGCCTGGTGCTCAACCTGCGCTGGCCGGGCGGCGAGGACGCTTTCACCGCCCGGCTGATCGAACGCGGCCGGCTGCATTTCGACGCACGCTGCCACGCCGAAGTCTATCGCCAAGCCGCGCGCCAGCTCTGGCAGGACCGCCAGGCGGCGGCCAACCAGGGCCTGCAGGGGCCCGGACAGGCCGAATACCTCGACCTGCTGCGCGTCGTCGTCACCCTCGCACCGGTCATCGACGAGCAACCGGCGCTGCTCGCCAAGGTCGGCGAGTTCGCGCTCAGGAAGCACCCGCCGGCCGGCTGATGTCCACGATGGTTCTGCACTCGCGGGCAGCCGTCGGTCGTGCCGACCTGCTGCGCATCTACGCCGCCGAGGGCGACGAAGCGCTCGCGCGCGCCGCCGCCGCGCTCGGCTACCAGCGGCGGCCGCGCGATCCGGCGCCGCCGACGCCGGTCATCCGCGGCGGCATCGAAGACACGCGCTGCGGCGAGCCGATCGTCAGCAGCGCGCCAGCCGCGTTGCCCGAGCGTCCGCCGGTCTTGCCGAAGGCGCGCTTCTTCCGCGTCGTCGAACATCGCCGGCGCGAGCCGGAAGCCGACGCCAGGGTCGGGCCGCCGCCCCCGCCGTGGCTCGCCAACGCGCGCGTTCTCGGCACCGATGCGCGCCCACCTGCGGCCTCGCTGCACCTGCCGCCGCGTCAGCCGCTGACCCGCTGGTCGCGATTGTGGCCTTTCCTGCGCCGCGTCCTCGGCCGCCGCCTCGCGACGTGCCAGCCCGACCTGCCGCGGCTGCTCGAACGGCTGACGCGCGGCGAAGTGCTGCGCGCGATCCCGCTGCTGCAGTGCCACGGCTGGAGCCCGCGCATCGCCATCCTCGGCGACTACAGCCGGCGCACCCGGCCGTTTCACGAAGACTTCAACGCGCTCTGCCGGGCGCTCGAAAAGCGTCACGGCAAGGCCGGCATCGACCGCCGCATTCTTGCCGGCGACCCCGGCCGGCAGCCGCGCGTTCGCCAGCCGGGTGCCAGCATGACCGAGTGCTGGCCGCTGCCGGCGCCGAACACGCCGCTGCTGATCCTCGGCGACGTCGGCCTGCTCGACGACGCGCCCGAGGCGGCGAACGGCTGGCAGCAGTTCGGCCATCGCCTGCGCAGCGCCGGCGTGCCGGCGCTGGTCCTCTGCCCGCTGCCGACGCGTCCGCAGGGCGCCGGCCCGCCAGGCAGCCTGGCGCTCGTCGAATGGGACCGCCACAGCCGCCTGCGCCCATCGTCCACCTCGTCGACCGGTTCGGGCACGCCGACCCCCCTGGCGAGCGATCGGGCCGGCGACGAGCGCCGGCAGCGCGCGCTCGACACGCTATTGACGCTGCTCGCGCCGGCCGTCGTGATCGAACCGAAACTGCTGCGCGCGCTGCGCTACCTGCTGCCGGCGAGCGACGCCGACGGGTTCGTCGAGGCGCTGGTCTGGCAGCATCCCGACCTGGTCACCAGTGCGCACGCCGGCCAGTTCGCGAGTCCGGCGGCGATCGCGGCATACCAGCAGAAGTTCCGCGCGCTGGCGCCCGGGTTGCGCCAGGCGGCGGTCGCGCACATCCTCGCGCAACACGCCGGCCTGCCGGCTTCGGTGCGCTGCGCCGAAGTGCTGGCGTGCCGGCATCTCGCTCCCGAAGCCGTTCCGCCGGCACTCGCCGCGGACGCCGAGCGCTGGCAGGCCGACATCGCCGAAACCACCCGCCGGTGCGACGATCTCGCGCTGCGCCAGTGGCTGCAGCGGCACGCCGCGCGCCAGAGCGATGCCGCGCTCGCCGCCAACCCGGCGCTCGCCGCGCACTGGGCGCTGGCGCAGCGCGAGCGGCTGGCCGCGGGCGCCGCTGTCGAGCTGCCAGAAGGCGTCAGCGAGGAAGACATCGGCTATTTCCTGCACGACGAGCACGAGCCGGCACCACGCCTGCGCTGCACGCTCCGCCAGCGCGGCGACGAGCTGTGGCTCGAAGCAGCCGACGCTGCGGGCAAGGTATCGGGAAGCGCCGGCGGCAGTCCTTGCGCCGAGCTGACGCTGGTCGATCGCGGCGCCTATGTCACCCTGACGCAAAGCGCCGACCGCGCCGATACGGCGAGCCGGCGCTATTTCGCCGCCGGCTCGCTGCCGCAGAGGCTCGCCCGTCTGACGCGCGAGGTCGAGCGGCTGACGCTGCACAGCGAGCATCTCGATCTCGCCGTCACGCCGCTCGGCAAGCCCGTCTGGGCGATCGCCATCGGCTGCGACGCGCGTGGCCTGTACGTCGAGGTTTTCTGGTGCGGCCAGCGTTGTCGCCTCGATTGGCGGCCGCCAGAGGGCGGTGGCGACAGTACCGGTGTCTGGTCGGGCGAGCAACCGCTCGGCGTCGATCGTTACGGGCTGTTCGGCGAAATCGCCGTCGCGGGCGTTACGCAGCGCTTCCGCTGGATCGCGCCTGGGCGTTTCCGGATGGGTTCGCCGGAAGACGAGCCCGAACGGTACGACGATGAAGTGCAGCACGAAGTGACGCTGAGCGAAGGTTACTGGCTGGCCGACACGGCGTGCACGCAGGCGCTGTGGCAGGCGGTGACGGGCAGGAACCCGAGTGAGTTCCAGGACCATCCCGGGCAGCCGGTCGAGCAGGTGAGCTGGGACGACGTTCAGGGATTCCTGGGCGAGCTGAATCGGCGGGTGCCCGGTCTCGAAGCGCGCTTGCCGAGCGAAGCCGAATGGGAATACGCGTGCCGGGCGGGAACGACGACGCCGTTTTCGTTGGGCGAGAACATCACTCCCGAGCAGGTCAACTACAACGGAAACAACCCGTATGCCGGTGGCGTGAAGGGTGTGTATCGCCGGAAGACCGTTCCGGTGGGCTCCTTGCCGGCCAATCCGTGGGGTCTGTACGAGATGCATGGCAACGTTTTGGAGTGGTGTGTCGACTGGTACGGGGACTACCCGACGACGCCGCAGGTGGACCCGCGCGGCGCGGCGTCGGGCGCCTACCGCGTGTTGCGCGGCGGCTCGTGGAACGACTACGGCAGGAACGTGCGTTCTGCCTGCCGCGGCAGGTTCGTGCCGGGCGGGCGCAACGACGACATCGGGTTCCGGCTCGCCCTAGGTCCCGGGAAGCCGGCGGAGCCGGCTTGGCAGGTGGGAAGGAAGTCGCCGGCGGAGCCGGCGAATCCGAGTAAAGGGAATTCGGCGGCGGAGCCGCCGAATGTAGCGCCGGCGCCCGCGGAGCGGGCGCCGGCGGGCGAGCTGCCGCCCGGGACGGGCGGCAGCTCCGGGGTGCGCGGCAGCACATCGCGCACGTTGACTCAACGATGGAAGGAGTTCTTCAAACGCCCATGAGATTCCATGTGTTCACCATCGAAGTGCGCGATCCCGGTCCGGGACAGGACGCACTCAACGCGTTCTGCGCGCAGCATCGCCTTGCCGACGTGGAAAAGCGTTTCGTCGATCAGGGGCTCAACTCGTACTGGACGTTCTGCGTGGCAACGCTCGACGGCGAGGACTCGTCTCGCCCGGCTGCCGAAAGAAAGCGGATCGATTACCGGGAGGTGCTGAACGAGGCCGACTTTGCCGTCTATGCCGATCTGCGCGGTTTGCGCCGGTCGCTCGCCGAGCACGAGGGCGTTCCGCAGTTTGCGCTGTTCACCAACGAGCAGCTTGCGGCGATGGTCACGCGACAGGTAACGACGGCGGCGGCGCTCGGCGAGATCGAAGGCGTCGGCAAGGCGCGAGTGGAAAAGTACGCCGGCCATTTCCTGCCGCTCCTGCGGAAAGCCTTCCCGGCGCTGGCAAGCGGTTCTGGTGATGCGGCGCGCGCGAATTGAGCTCGCCGACCTGGCGAGTGCCGACAACCTGGCCCTGGCCGCGTGCAAGGCGGCGCGCGGCAAGCGGCAGCGCCCGGAGGTGAGGCGCTTCTGCGCGCATTTCGATGACTCGATTGCCCGCTTGCGCCGCGACATCCTGGCTGGCGTCGTCCCCTACGGCGAGTATCGCAGTTTCCTGATCCACGACCCGAAGCAACGCCTGATCCACGCCGCGTGCTTCGCCGACCGCGTTCTCCACCACGCGATCATGAATCTGGCCGAACCCGTTTTCGAACGTACGTTGCTCCCGAGCACCTACGCCTGCCGGCCGGGGCTCGGCGTGCATCGCGCGATACGCCAGGTGCAGGTCGAGCTGCGCCGCTTTGCGTGGTTCGCCAAGGTCGATGTCGACGCCTACTTCCCATCGATCGACCACGCGATTCTGGTGCGGCTGCTCGCCAGGCGTTTCAAGGGTGCCGATTTCCTCGCCCTGCTCGGACGAATCATCGCCTCGTGCCCGGCGGCTCCCGGGCGCGGGCTGCCGATCGGCTCGCTGACCTCGCAGCACTTCGCCAACCATTACCTCGACGGCGCCGACCGCTTTCTGCTCGCGCATCCGCTCGTCCGCGCCCAGGTGCGTTACATGGACGACATCATCTGTTGGGGCGACGACCGGCAGAGCGTCAGGCAGGTGGTCGGAGATCTGCGCGAATGGCTGCAACGCGAACGGCACCTGACGCTGAAAGACAACGTTCAGATCAACCGCAGCGAGCGTGGCGTCAGCTATTGCGGCGCGCGCGTGCTGCGCGGTTCGCTGCGCCTCACGCCACGCAAGCAGGCGCGTTACCGGCACGGCTGCCGGCGCTGGGAAGCCGCCTGGCTGGCCGGCATCATCGACGAAGCGACGTTGCAGCGCGCTTACGCCGCGGTATTGGCGCCAACGCTGCACTGCGACAGCCTGAGCTGGCGAAAACGTCACCTCGAACTCCACCCTTCGCGCTATAGTGCGCAATGAGCGGCCCAATCCACGATCCACTTCTGGTCCGGCTGCTCGGCAGGTGCAGTAGCAAGGGAGGCCATCGCAGGCGACGCCCGCGTGTTGCGCGGCGGCTCGTGGAACAACAACGGCAGGAACGTGCGTTCTGCCTGCCGCAACAGGAACGAGCCAGGCAGGCACAACGACGACATCGGGTTCCGGCTCGCCCTAGCTCCGGAGTCAAGGAGACCGGCTCAGGACCAGATGACCTTCCTGTCCGCCGTATACCGGCGGCAAAAAGCCCATGCCCTTCGGCAGGCTGGTAGGCAAGATGCCGAACGCCTGCCGAAGTGGCGCTTCGCTGGATGCCCGTGATGCCCAATCCCTCGCTTGCTGACGACCGCGCCGCTCTCTTCTTGCCCGAGCGCTTCCCGCTGCGCTGGGCCAGCGCCTGGGGTGAAGACGAGTACGGCCTCTGGATGACGCTCGAACTGGCCGAAGCACAGCAGCGCTTCCGCTGGATCGCGCCCGGGCGTTTCCGGATGGGTTCGCCGGAGGACGAGCCGGAGCGGAACGACAATGAAATGCAGCACGAAGTGACGCTGAGCGAAGGTTACTGGCTGGCCGACACGGCGTGCACGCAGGCGCTGTGGCAGGCGGTGACGGGCAAGAACCCGAGCCGGTTCAAGGACCAGCCCGGGCAGCCGGTCGAGCAGGTGAGCTGGGACGACGTTCAGGGTTTCCTGGTCGAACTGAACCGGCGGCTGCCCGGTCTCGAAGCGCGTTTGCCGAGCGAAGCCGAATGGGAATACGCGTGCCGGGCGGGCACGACGACGCCGTTTTCGTTTGGCGAGAACATCACGCCCGAGCAGGTCAACTACAACGGGAATCATCCGTATGCCGGTGGCGCGAAGGGCGTGTATTGCCAGCAGACCGTGCCGGTGGGTTCCTTGCCGGCCAATCCGTGGGGCTTGTACGAGATGCATGGCAACGTCTGGGAGTGGTGTGCCGACTGGTACGGGGACTACCCGACGACGCCGCAGGTGGACCCGTGCGGCGCGGCGTCGGGCGACGCCCGCGTGTTGCGCGGCGGCTCGTGGCTCAACTTCGGCTGGTTCGTGCGTTCTGCCTGCCGCTACAGGTACGAGCCAGGCTGGCGCCCCGGCGACTTCGGGTTCCGGCTCGCCCTAGGTCCTGGGAAGCCGGCGGAGCCGGCTTGGCAGGCGGGAAGAAAGTCGCCGGCGGAGCCGGCGTAGCCGAGCAGAGGGAATTCGGCGGCGGAGCCGCCGAATTGAGTGCCGGCGCCAGCGGAGCGGGTGCCGGCGGCGATGCGCAGGGTTTGCCGTAGCGGCTCCCGGTTTGCGCGGCGACAAAGTCGCGCCGCAGATTCTGGGCATGAACAAGATCATCCGCGATGAAAGCCCGCGCCGCGCCCCGCAGGGATCGCCGACCGCGATCATTCTCTTGGGGTGTGAATGAAAGTGTTGGGAGGGACCGATATACTCCCCTCCCCCCTTGCGGGGGAGGGGTTGGGGGAGAGGGGGCATCCATGCTCGCAGATGCCAGCAGAGCCGACTGACGGATCTTTTCACCAGGATTGGATGAATTCGTGTGCAACGATGGCCCCCTTGTATGCTTCGTTTTGTGGTTTTTCGTTCGTTCAAGAGAGGAGATGAAGTCATGGCTGGAAGGGTGTCAAGAGGACCGTGGAATAAATGCGAGAGAGGTATTTTTCTCTTGCGTTTATGCCGCGAAAGCCTCTTGACATCCTGTAAGCCAAGTACACTTGAGGCAGGGGCTGGGGAGGGGTTGATCATCCCCGGCCGCTGCCTCACGGCGAGTGCGGGGTTTGGGGCAGAGCCCCAAGGTTTAGGTCGTAGAGTGCCACGGAGGTGTGGTGGAAACGAGTTCGGAAGGCGACGCACAGCCCGACGCCCCTCTGGGACATCAAGCCCGTGGGAGAGCACTTGGCGTGCATTGTCAGCCGTTTGTCTGAATACCGAACAGTTGCTGGTTGGCACGTGCCGGAAAGCCGTGACCACGTATTTGCAAGGATGGCTATAGATGAACGCTTCTGAATCAACGTTTGTGGGTATTGACGTTTCCAAAGACACGCTGGAGATCGCTTTAGACGACCAATCAAAAACCCAATGCATTGCCAATGCTGACGCTGATATAGCGGCGTTGGTCAAAGAGCTCGTTCCACGTTCTGAGGAGATTGGGGCGATCGTATTGGAGGCCACGGGAGGCTTCGAGCGCCAGGTGGCGGCGGCACTCTGTGCGGCCGGGCTGCCGGTGATGGTGGTCAATCCGAGGCAGGCGCGAGACTTTGCCAAATCCATGGGATACCTTTCCAAGACGGACGCCATTGATGCGCGAGTCCTGTCGCACTTTGCGCGGACACTGCACCAATCGGCGCAGCGGGAACGGCTGTTGATGAAACTGCCCGATGCCAACCAGGAGGCGTTGGAAGCCTTGCTTGTACGCCACAACCAGCTCATTGGCATGCGCGTGGCGGAAGGAAACCGATTGGCCCTGAGCCATGGTTCGCAACACAAGAGCATCAAGGCAGTCCTCAAAATACTGGATCGACAGATCGTGGCGGTTGATAAAAGCATGGCTGGCATGCTGAAAGAGCATTTTGCCGAGAAGCTCGCTTTGTTCAAAGGCTTCAAAGGGGTCGGACCGTGTACGCAAGCGAGTCTGATGGGGGCATTGCCTGAGTTGGGCCAACTCACCCATGCGCAGATTGGCAAGTTGGTCGGAGTCGCTCCATTAAACGCGGACAGTGGTCGCCACAAGGGTAAGCGCATCACCTGGGGTGGTCGAGCGACGGTCCGTACCGCTTTATACATGGCGGCCTTAAGTGCCATACGTTACAACCCCGTCATCAAGACCTTTTATGAACGTTTGCTTGCTAACGGAAAACTCAAAAAAGTCGCGCTGGTCGCTTGCATGCACAAGATGCTGACGATCATGAACGCCATAGTCAAATCGGGTATTCCGTGGAATCCAGAGCATGCAAAATGCGCCTAAAAAAGCTTGACTGGGAACACAGTTGCTCTCCCCCAACCCCTCCCCCGCAAGGGGGGAGGGGTGATCACCGATGTCAACGCATCTCCATTGAACAAGGGACTTTGACCAACACTTTCAATCTCACCCATTCTCTTGCGAAAGTGGGCTCGAATCTCTTATTCTCCGCAAGTCGGCGGTGACCGTCTTGCGGGGAGAAGGAAATGCCGAGGATCTTGACCGTCCTCTTGCTCTTTCTGGTGTGCATGCCGTTGGCGCAGGCACGCTCGCGCGATCTGGGTCCAGTTCCCGTTGACGGCCCGGCGGCGCAGGCGACACTGCCGGATCGCCAGAAGCGCGTCATCCGCGAACTCGCCTGCGGTGTCGAATGGACCTTCATCCGCCAGAAGCTGACGCTCTCCGAGCGCCCGCACGAGATCATGATCGCCAAGGCGGCGGTGATCGCCGGGCTGATCGACCCGCATCACCGGCACTGCGAGACGACGCAGGTCTTCGAGGTCAGGGAGTGGGAGAACCTACTGCCCGAATGGCCGTCACTCCAAGCGGCGATCGACGCGCTCGACCAGGACCTCAACAAGCTGTTGCCGCCGGACCCGGCGCGCCCGGGCCAAGTCGCGGACACCCTCAAACGCCTGCTCAATGGCTTTGCGACGCAGGTCTTCGGCGGCGCCTGCGACGAGGTGGTCCCACAGGTCGAGCCACGCATCGTCACGCGCGCTGACCCGGCCGGGAAAGCCGTCGAATACCGGGTGAGCTATTCGATCAGCCCCGCCTGCCTCGAAAGGCAGATCAACTCGGTGATCCTCGACCGGCGCTTCGTGCGCGAAGGGAATCCCGGTTCGAGCGGCTTGCCGTGTCACCTGTTCGGCTCGCCGCCGAAGGCGGACTGGGACATGGCGGTTACGCTGCTCACGCGCCTCACCTTTCTGCTGCGCAAGGCGGCCGCCTTGCATCCGCTGACCCCGGAAAGCGCCGACGCGATGGACAAGTTGCAGAAGCGCCTGCTCACGCTGAGCGGTGGCAAGGCGCAGGAAGTGCATCCGCTCTGGCATTGCGGCAATCCGGACAACCAGTACGGCAGCGCGCGCGACCGCCTCGACGACAACCGCTTCTACGACCCGGACCTCGGTCGGGACGTGGACGGCGACGCCGAAGGCTCGGATACCGGCGACGACTTCCTCGATTTCCTCGCCTTGCTGCTGCTGTTCCTGGCGCTGATCCTCGCCGGCATCGCTCTCGCGCTGCTTGCCGCGCTGCTCGCCGCGATCGTCGGCCCGATCCTCGCGGCGATCATCATCACCGTGCTGACCGCGCTCGCGGTCGCCGCAGAGGTCCCACAGATTGCGCTGGGCGCGCTGTTCGGTGGCGTCGAAGAGACGGAGAACCACCTGTTCATGCAGAATTCGTCGAAGTATCTGAAGAACGAGATGCTGATCGAGGAATCTGCGGCGATCGGCGACACCGACGCAGTCGGGGATTATCAGGCGTACAACCGGGAAATCCACGCCTGGTTCATGGAGCGGCTGCAGCGCGTCGCCGACGAGGACTTCGCGGAGTTCAACGCCAAGCCCTACGGCCGTTTGAGCTTCACGGCACTGCTCAACGTGCACGATTTCGCCTGCCAGGCCGGCGTGCCGCCGTGTGCCGGCAACGATGCACACCTTGTCACCGGCGTTGCCGCCGTCGGCGACCTCACCTCCGCCAAGATGGCGCTGGGCAGCAACCAGGGCCGGCGCATCGTGCCGTTCCGCCGCCTTGCGCACGCCAATACCGACTACACCCTCGGCAAACTGGAAAAGGACCACAGCAAGCGCGCTGCGGTCGCCTCGCTGTTCGACCTCGCCGGCATCGCCGACCACCAGATCGCCGCGATGCAGCTTTGGGCCGGCCAGACCTTCCACGGCCCTGACGGCCGCGCCAGCGAGCCCGGTCTCGCGGAGATGATCTGGGAGGCGACGTCGAACTACACGCCGCACCGTCTGGTGCTTGACCTGGCGCTGGTTAAAACGCCGTGGACGCAGACGTTGCACCACGCGGGCTGGGAGCGTTACAGCAGCGGCCGCTCCTGGCTGCTCACCGCCGGCGGCACGGAGAGCGGCTACGCGCAGGGCTTCCGCACGCCGACCGGCACCATCTACCCCTCGGCCTTCATCAAGTGGAGCGACCGCGGCGCCGGCGTGCCGACCACCCTGATGGTCAGCTCGGGCAAGCGCCTGCCAGCCTGCGAGGCCGCGGGCTCCTGCGTCGGCCTGCCGCCGGCGCGGCTTGAGCAGCCGCGCCGGCAGGCCCAGTTCGCCGACTTCATCCGCTTCGAGGGCAAGATCGTGACCTGGGCACGCGACGAGGAGGACGAGCCGATGTCGTTCAACGACAACTTCTGCGTCCACGGATCGTTCGCCTGCGGCATCAACATGAAGATCCCGGACTTCCTGCGCGCGTGCATGGCCGGCAGCGAGTCCGCGGCGCTTCCCGTGGGCCGGCAGTTTTCAATCATCGATTCCGCCAACTGCACCTGGTGGGACAATGGCGACGCTACGGACGACGTTTTCGTCGTCGTCTACGAGCAAGCGTGCAAGGGTGGCAACGGCTGCGGTACGGGCGCGAAGTGGGGCTTCATCGAAGTCGTGCCGCGCGAGCAGGCGCCAACCCGCAAGGACCTGCACGACCAGGTGCTCGCCGCCAATACGGCGAACTTCGATGAGATGACCAGCAAGTCCGGCCAGGGTACGCTCACCTACGCTTCCCGCAGCAACGGCGTCATCAAGTTCGATGCGCATGGCTCGTGGGTCAGCAAAGCGGGCGGCGTCGCGCAGGCGCACGGCGCCGTACCCGCCTGGCCACGCGCGCAGGGCGAGGTGATCAATCGCACCGGCCCGGCGAGCTACCGCATCCGCAATCCACGTACCGGTGAGACGATGCACATCGATTTCAGCGACAAGGAGAATCCGAAACGTGTGCTGCCGTGAGATCCTGACCGTCGTCCTGCTGTTCGCCGTGGCGCTCGGCGCGCGTGCGGAAACCGTCGTCACTGCCTGCGGTAGCGACACCGCAGGCGGCGGCGTCAACCTCGTGACCGCGCTCGCAGCAGGCGGCGACATCCGCATTGCCTGTGCCGGCGGGCCCAACGAAATCCGGCTTGGCGCGGAGCGCGCGCTGCCCTCGGCGACGACGATTGACGGCGGCGGCGTGACGCTCAGCGGCCCGGGCAGCGGCGTCATGTTCGTGCCGGCCGGGCCGGCACCGCTGACGCTGCGTAACATGACACTGAAGAATCCGCCGTCGAACCCGGCCGACCCGAACGTGTTCACCGGCATCGTCTACGACAGCCACGACGTCTTCGCCGTCGAGCTGAGCAACGTGACCGTCACCGACACTCGTCTGCCATTCGCCGTGCGCAAGCTCGTCGCGCGCGCGAGCACCTTCACCGGCAATGGCGACGCCAACAACTCCGACTTCGGCGTCGTCATGGCCGGCGAGCTTGATCTCGAGCAGGTTACCTTCCGCGACAATCTCTCGCGGCCGTTCCACGCGCTCTGGCGCAGCGATCCCGTTGCCAGCGGCCGCAAGATCTCGGCGCGTGTTCGCCAGAGCACCTTCGAGCGCAACAAGCGGCCAGCATTCTGGGCCGCCGGCGACCTCGTCGTCGACCAATCGACCTTCACCGACAACGGCGACGCGCTGCCTTTCGTCGCCGGCGGGCGCGGCCGGCTGTACGCCGACCGCATCTATCTCGAACTGGCACGTAGCGCCGCCGGGGCGCTCGAAGTGGCGCTCGCCAGCGCGACGATTTCGCGCAGCACGTTCAAGGGCAACCGCGGCATGCTCGGCGGTGCGCTGCTCGCCTCGCGATCGGCGCTGACGCTCCAGTCGTCGGATTTCGACGCCAACCGCGCGGTTTCCGGCGGCGCGGTCGCCTACCTCGCGCCGGCCGGCAGCAATCCGCTCAATCCCCGCTTGCGCCTGCTGTTCGGGCATGTCAAGCTGCGCGACAACCAGGCGACGAAGGACGGCGGCGCGCTGCTCCTGCTCGGCGACGTGTCGGGCGATGCCGTGCAGATGAGCCGCAACAAGGCCGGCGAGTCGGGCGGCGCGATCGCCGTGGCGAGCGCCAGCGCGTCGCCGACCGAGGCCGTGCCGGCAAACGTCGCCAACGAACTGCCCGCGCCCGGCACGCAGCCGACGCGGGTCGAGCTGATGCGCGTCTTCGTGCTCGACAACTCCGCCGCGCAGCACGCGGTCGATGCCGGCACGGGAATTCTGCGCTTCGGCAACGCATTGTTTGCGCGCAACGCGTCTACCGCCGGCGGCGCAGCGCTCTTTGCGCAGAACGTCGAGTTGGCGAACAGCACGCTGATCGGCAACCAGAGCGAGGGCTTGCACATCGCGCCGGGCGGCACGCAAGGGGCAAGCATCGCGAACGCCATCCTCGCGGGCAACAAGGGCAACTGCGCGAACGCGGTGGCCAGCCTGAAGGCCACAGGCGCCAACCTGCAACACCCGGATGGCGGCTGCGGCGCGACGATCCCGGTCGCCGACCCGTCGCTCGACGCGCGCTTCGCGCCGACGATGTTCAGCGCCGCGCGCGATGCGGGCGCGATGGCGGTCTGCGCCGCGCACGATCTCGTCGACGGCCGCGATCTCTACGGCAATCCGCGCAGCGGCCCGAAATGCGCGCTCGGCGCTGTCGAAGCGGACCTGGTCAACGACGTGATCCGGAAGGTGGGAGCGGACAAATTTCCCTGGCTGCTCTTCTGGCTGCTCGTCTTTCTGCTCCTTTGCCTGCTGATCGGTGTCTTCGTCGGGTGCTACCGGCGGCGGAAGAAGAAAGAAAGCGGCCCCGGCGGCAGATCGGCGCGCTCGCTCGCGACGGGTTCCGGCGCCACCGCCAGCCCGCCAGCATGAACCCCCGGCAGTAATCGCATGCAGCCGCACGAAGCGCGCTTTGGCAGCCGCGGCGAGTGGTACGTCGTCGCACAGATGATGCTCTTCGCACTCCTGGTGCTCGGGCCGAGCACCTGGCCCGGCGGGGGTTGGACGGCACCCTACACCTGGCTCGGCAGGTTTTTCGGCGGCGTCCTGCTGGCGCTCGGCATCGCCATCTCGCTGCTCGCCTGCCTGCATCTCGGGAAAAACCTGACGGCATTGCCGCAGCCGAGGAAAGACGCCGTGCTGGTCGTCGCCGGCATCTACCGCTTCGTCCGCCACCCAATCTACAGCGGAGTGCTCATTGCCGCTTTCGGCTGGGCGCTGTGGGTCAATGGCTGGCTCACTCTTGGCTACGCCTCGCTGCTGCTCATCTTCCTCGACATCAAGTCGCGCCGAGAAGAAATCTGGCTCGAGCAGAAATTCCCCGAATACCGCGAGTATCGGCAACGCGTGCGCAAGCTGCTTCCTTACGTCTACTAGCGCAAGCTACCGATGCGGCTGCCCGGCCAGCGCTTGCGCCCGGCTCGCGGCCGGATTTCGCGTTGCGTCGGCTCGATCGTCTTGATGAGCCGCTCAAATTTGCTACAAACGGTCATGACTTTGCAAGACACCCCCGATGATGAAAGTCATGACCGTTTCCCCTCTCCCCCAACCCCTCCCCCGCGAGGGGGAGGGGAGATTCGAGAGTCGCTCGCGACTTTCATAGTAACCCGGACAGATTGCTTGTTCCCTGCAGGGTGCCTGGAAAAGTCATGACCGTTAGACGGAAAGCGTGCTACATTCTCGAGGCCGGCGGGCGACCCGCGCCAGGCGGCGATCCAACACCAGGCCGCCGGCGGCCAGTCAGCGGCAGACGTCATTCTCACCTCCGTTCATTGCTTGAGCCTGTGACAGAAAGGTAGGGGCCTGATGTTCTACATCACATTTCACGGCGGTAGTGTCGGTACGGCGATCAACAACGTGCATGTTTATGATCTGATCGACGGTCAGCCGGTGTGCATCACCACTGCCGCCCTGCAGACCCCGCCAGGCTCTCCGGTACTGAGTGAACTGCGTGATCTGGTCTTCGGTCCGTCGGGCAATCTGTTCGTGATCAATGGCTACAAGGACGCCAGCCAGGTGCTCCGCTACAGCGGTATCCAAGACGCCGACCATTGCCACGCCTACCAGGGCATCTATGCCGATGCCCGTGTCTCCGATGGCATCGTGCATCCCTTTGCGCTGGCTTTCGACGGCAGTGACCATGGCTATCTGTCGAGTCAGGACAGCAACGTGGTCACCGCGCTGAAACCGCCAAGAGCCGGGAAACGCAGTCTGGCGCTGGCGGTTGCGGCAAGCTTGCGGGCACAAAAGGGGAAGCGCTTCCTCAAGGGTACCTTCGTTGCCTCGTCGAGGGGAAAATTGCCGGCTTCGCCGGCGCGTCCGCCATCGAATTGCCGGCAGCCGGCAGGGCTGGCGGTGGTCGTCGCGCCCGATCCGTCAAGAAAGAATCCGAAGCGGACCAAGGTCGCGCACTCGGTACGCGATGTTCTGGTATACGGCAACTCACTGTACGTCGCCGATGAACCGGGCGACGCGGTGAAGATCTACGATCTCGCCGGCGGCAAAACCCGGGGGCAACTGCAGGGGCAGATCGCCGACGCCCAGTTCCTGCGGGCACCCGTGCACCTGCTCGCACATGGTGACTATCTGTATATCGGTAGCAGCGGTACCGACACGATCCTGCAATATCACTTCGGCAGTGGCGAACTGAAGACGGTGGTCCGCGGCGTCAGGACGATTTCGGGAATGTGTTTCGACGCGGCAGGCAACTTTTACGTCGCGTCGCGCGACGACAAGGCGATCTATTGCTGTGGGGCGGATTTTGGTCCACCACAAACCTTCATCAGCGGCCTGCAGGACAACCCCGAGTTCCTGGTGTACGCGGCGAACTGAACGGGCGAGACCCGCCGAACAGGCCAGGGTCGATCAGCGGGGCTTGCGGAAGTCGTCGTCGATCCACGCGCTGGCGCTGGCCATGCTGAGTCGGAATCCGGCCGTTACGCGCAACTCGGCGAGTGGCTCGCCGTAAGCATCGCAGGCTCTGAGCAGGGCATGCGGATCGTCTTCATCGGCGATGATGTCGAGCGTGACGCTGATCCGTCCGGACGGCGTGTCGACCGCGAGCTGCTTGTGGTACAGCGCGTGCCGTTGTTGTTCATGGCGGCGCAGGACTTCCGAGGCAGTCTTGACCAGGGTGTTGAATGCCGCGGCGTCAAGCGGCTTAGGGTTCCTCTTGTCGCGCCCCATCGTCCACGGGCCGACCAGAGCGGGTTCGGGTTCGCCGTCCTTGCGCATCTCGACAGCCCAGCCGTCATCGTCTTCGTTCTTGATGATGCGGGCGCTCCAGCCCTTGTGGCACCAAAGTCGCGGCTCATTCACGGTGGTCGATGGGCCGGACTCGCAGGACTCGTTGCTTGTGTTCGATGTCATGGCGAATTCTACCTCCCGCGGCCGCTACATGCCATGCCGGCGCCTTCTCGGGGTTCGCTCCCGAGCGCTTGCGGATTGACTTGTGCTTGACAGCGCCCGCCAGCCTACGGATAATTGCTGCTGCTTCTGGAACAGGACGGCTCAGTCCGGAAGACGTGCTTTGCAACAATTCACTCGCGGGAATAGCTCAGTTGGTAGAGCGATACCTTGCCAAGGTATAGGTCGAGAGTTCGAGACTCTTTTCCCGCTCCAGATTTTGAAAGGGAAGGTGCATCGCGCACCTTCCCTTTCTTTGATTTTGACGGCGCCGAACGACCGTTAAACAAAAACAACATTGCTTGCACTCAATCCTGCAATATCGACACCGACCAGGGTGACGGAATTCTGATTGCCCAGGTCGATGCTCAGGTTGTCTCCTGAAAGAGTGATGTGCTGGATGAGACTGCTCAGGTTGGTAATATTGGAGCCATTGATTCCGGCGTCGATCTGGATTTTGTCGGTTGAAGCATGAAAGTTGAAAATCCTGTCGTTTCCGCTATTGTTATGGAATGCAAAAACATTATATGATCTGCCGGCAGAGTTGTCGGCGACACTTTGTGCAATGGAAGTGAAGTCATTTATTGGCATACTCGGCGTGAATGGATTGCTGGCCAGATATTGAGCGAACTGGCTGGTTTTATGGCCGCCGGCAACCAGAATGTCATTGCCGGTGCCGCCGTCCATTACATTGGTACCTGTGTCAGGATAACCTCCGCCGAATATGAAATCATTGCCTGCACCGCCGGATAGCAGGAAGTCACCTACATTGCCTCCTTCGATGATGTCGTTGCCTGCACCGCCGCGGAGACCGTCAATATTGTCCAGTTGATTGAGCAAATGTAAATCCATATTCCTGGCATCGGTTGCGGCTAGGATACGGTCCCACAGGAACTGATGAAAACTGGCATTCTGCGTACCATCCGCCGAAGTTCGTTCCATCGCGCTGATTACACCATCCACGGCTCCCCCGGTAACATTCAATACGCCAGGGAGGGAGATATCCACATTGCCCGTGATCATGGTCGAAGCGACATTGATCTTGAGATCCGGGTAATTCGTGCTCAGGGAGGATTGAATTGTTGTGGTCAGGCTTCTGAGCATTGCATCCTGAATGGTCTCGTTCAAGGCCAGTTCGACAATGCGAATGTCTGCCAATACAGTGATCCCATTGTTCAGGTTTGCGGTATACGCGGTAGTCGGATAAGCCGACTGATCTGCGGCAACAACGATATACCCAGGAAAAGCATCGCGTACCGCTTGCTTCGCTATATCATACTGATTGAGACCCGTTTTTGGATCCACATGGCTAACGAAGCCTAACTGATTCGGGAAATTGGACGACAGCACCCCTAATTCAGCACTGGTGATCTTGTCCTGAAGAGTGGCAACCTCTGTCGCTGTTGGATAAAAGGCGATCCCGTTTCTGACGCCAATGATATCAAGACTGATTACAGGCATTTTTATTTCTCCTCATTTGCTTGGTGTGAGAGTTCTCCGAACTGCGCGAGCAGAAGCTGGCGAGTTCGAGTGCTGGACCGAAAAAAGATACGCGACAAATCAATAATGAACCGACTCCGCTGCATGATTTCCTATGTCTGAATCAACTTCAGCAAGCTATCTTCAGCAAACACATCCCGATAGAACGTCAATTGCTCGGTCTTGAGATAACAGCCTCCCCGGTGACCACGACGAACCCAGGTGACGTTGCCTTTGGCAAGGGTTTCATTGGTGATGTCATCCACACACTTCCATTCAAAGTAGGTATGCTCCCCGTAGAACATCACGATCGGCCAGCACATGGTGACTCCCGGCTGGGCGATTAATGCCCACCAATGCTTCTCGCGTTCCTTCTGTTGCTCGACTCCCCGATAGGGTCCATCCTGACAAAAATAGACAAGATCATCTCGATATTCACCGGTCAAGATGTCACCGCGGCCCTGTCTCAATGCTTCGCAATGAGTAGGCCACCACTCCATGTTTTCTTTTTCGATCTGTGCCAGGGTATAATTCGAATCAATCGCAGGTAATTCCTCTTCTTTCATCGCGACGATTCTCTCGGCAAACTCGACCAGTTCTGCCTGCAATGCCGGTGGGACCAGATTGGGGCGAGAATAGTCCGCAGATAAATTTTGATAATAGCTTTCCTTTTTTCTTGCCACGATTATCTCCTTGAAATTTCAGAACTAAAACGCAGAGTTGGCCATTTTTCATTGCAATCGGGGCCATCTCGACAGAATTACAGCAGAGGCTCTGTTTCGCCGGTGAGCAGGTCGTTTCTGCCCGACCATGCAGGGATCAGCAGGACCGTTCGACTTCAAGAATGTTGCGGTTGACCTGCTCGCAGCGCTGATAGTCGAAGCGATCGACGCCTTGCAGCGCGAGGTAAATTCCCAGGCCACCGATGTCACGTTCCGACGGACCTTCCCGGAGCCCTTGAGGTAAGTCGTTGATTCATGGCAAGAAACCAGAAAATCGGCAAAAATGTAGGCATGTAAATATAATAATAGCTATTTACAAACAATGTGCTATTGGCTATTATTGTCGGCATGTACATCGCCCGCGTCCCCAACCGAAAGTCCAGGCCGGCCATCCTGCTTCGCGAGTCCTATCGCGAGGGAGGCAAAGTCTGCACACGAACCATCGCCAATCTGACGAACTGGGCACCGGAACGAATCGTCGCCATGGAACGTCTGGTGAAGGGCGAATTCGACGACTGGTCGGGAGAGATGACCAGCGGCGAGATTTTTGGGGTGCTGTTTGCCCTCAAGCAGTTGGCCGACCAGGTGGGCCTCACGCGGGTGCTGGGCAGCGCTGCGGAAAGCAAGCTCAACCTGTTCCTGATTCTCGCGCGTATCGCGCATGGTGGCTCGCGGTTGTCGGCGGTACGCTGGGCGAAACAGCACACGGTGGCCGATGTGTTGGCGGTGGAGGCGTTCGATGAGGACGACCTCTATGCCGCGCTGGACTGGCTGGCGAGCCAGCAGGAACGCATCGAGCGGGAGCTTTACCAGGCCTATGTCAAGGCGCAGGGCCAACCGCCCGTGCTGGTGCTTTACGACGTCACTTCGAGCTACTTTGAAGGGGAATGCAACGAGCTGGGGCAATATGGTTACAACCGCGACGGCAAGCGCGGCAAGCCGCAAATCGTCATCGGTTTGTTGACCGCGGAGGACGGGGAGCCTCTGGCCGTGCGGGTCTTCGAAGGGAATACCGCGGACCCGACGACGGTGGCCAGCCAGATCACGATCCTGAAGGAACAATTCGGCATTGCCGAGGTGGTGATGGTCGGCGATCGGGGAATGATCAAGGCCAAGGGGAAAGCCGCGCTGTCGGTACAGGGCTTCCGTTATATCACGGCGTTGACGGACGCGCAGATACGCACCTTCCTCAAGGAGGGGGTGCTGCAGACGGATCTCTTCGATGCGCATCTGTGCGAGGTGGAGCACAACGATAAACGCCTGATCGTGCGCCGCAACGAGACTGTGCGGGTGCGCGAGGAGCGTCGGCGGGAGGACAAGCTGGCGCAGTTGCAAGCGAAGGTCGCCGAACGTAATGCCTTCGTCAAGGACTCCAAGCGCGCCAGCGCGGCAGCAGGCCTGGCCGCCTTGCAGCGCTGGACCAAGAGCCACAAGCTCAGCGCGTTTGTCACCCTGACGCTGAAAGAACGCGTCATTGTCTGTACCATCGACGAGGAGGCCAAAGAGCAAGACGCTCTGCTCGACGGCTGCTATCTGCTGGAAACCAATGTGCCGCTCACCTTGATGGACGCGAAGACGGTCGATGCGCGTTATCGCGATCTGCAAAAAGTCGAGCGCAACTTCCGCACCGTGAAAACCACCTTTCTGGAAATTCGCCCGATCTTCCTGCGCAAGGCCGAGCGGACCAAGGCGCATGTCTTCGTGGCGATGCTGGCCTTAAAAATCACGCGGCGGTTTGAAGCGGCTCTGCGGCAGACCTTCGGCAGCACCGAAGACGACCCCGCCGCCATCACCCCGGACGACGCCCTGGTGGCCCTCGGACGATTGACCTATCTCTACACCACCGACCGCAACGGTCAGCGTCACACGCATCTGCCACGCCCGGACGATCAACAGGCCAAAATCCTCAGCGCCATCGGTCTGTCCTTCCCGCTCAAGGCCAAAGCCGACAAGCTCGCCGCGTAGGCAGGCGCCGCTTTTGCGGCATCGGCTATTTTTTTAACAAAAACCGATAGTTACAGCATAACTGCGCTTGCTGGCTGGGGGAAGATCCGTCCGATAACGGTTTGTCTAGGTCTTCCGCAGTGGGCATGCCTCGCGTGCGGGGATCGTAAGCGATCCCCGTGTCCTCGAGAATCACGGTCAGCGTCTGCTCCGTTGCTTCGATCGAAATCACGATGTCACCCGTCCGACCTTGTTCCTGGTAGCCGTGGGTGATGATGTTGGTAGCGATCTCATCGACGGCCAGGGTCAGACGATAGGTCGCTGACTCGTCGAGCTCTGCCTCGAGGCAGGCCTGTGTGACCAGATGACGAATCGACGAGAGCGCCGCCAGGTTGGCCGGAATGCTGTGCCTTGCCATGACTGGGCACGTGCCGGGTTCAGGGGTAGCTTTCCTGAAGGTAAACAGACTGGTCGAAGCCGCTCATCTGCAAGGTGTTGAGGACGGGGCCGGTGGCGCCGACGACGTGTATGCTGACCTCGCTCCCCATCCGTTGCTTGGCAAACACCAGCACACGCAAGCCGGCACTGGCCATGAATTGCAACTTGCTGACGAAGAGCACGAGCTTCTCGGGTTTTTCCTGGGCCAGCCGCTCGATTGCCTCGCGGAATTCCCCGGCGACCGCCGCGTCGAGCTCGCCATCGAGCGTGATCCATGCCTCGCGGCCCCTTGTTTCCACTGTTGTACTGAATGTCATGTTGGCTGTCTCCAAAGAATGATCAAGTTGTCAGGTCTGCGGTCGAGGGCGCCCGATCAGTATTACCACTGCCCGCCCACCGACCAGGAAACTGGGCAGGTTCTCTTCCAGTTCCGCTTCCTGGCCGGGCTCCCGGATGTCATCGGGGGCTGGCAAGCCGGTATTGGCGAACAGGTACCAGTGATAGTTGACGGGCAATTCCGGTAATTCGAAGGGGAGGGCATCCCAATAACAGTTGATGGCCATGTACAGCACCGGACTGACATTTCCCCCTTGTCCGGCCTGCCGCTCGCGGAGCATGAAGGCCAGGGTCCGTGCACCTGGCGACCAGTCGGCTCGCCAGGCTTGTGTGCCATGCCAGATGATGTCGGCCTGAGTGGGGCTGCTCCCGAAGAACTCGCGGGCGCGCAAGAGCGGGTGTGCCTTGCGCAAGGCAATCATCCGGCGAGCGAAATTGAACAGATTGCCGTTACGTTCGCACAGCGTCCAGTCGAGCCAGTTCAATTCATTGTCATGGCAGTAGGTATTGTTGTTGCCACGCTGGGTTCGGCCCACTTCATCACCCATCAGGATCATCGGTACGCCGTGGCTCATCAGCAGAATCGCCAAGGCGTTCTTGATCATTCGCTGGCGCAGCTCATTGACTCCAGGATCGTTGGTTTCGCCCTCGATGCCACAGTTCCAGCTATGGTTGTCGTTGCCGCCGTCGCGGTTCTGTTCGCCGTTAGCCTCGTTGTGCTTGTCGTTGTAGGCAAACAGATCGTAGAGGGTGAAGCCGTCGTGGCAGGTGATGAAGTTGATCGATGCCGTCGGACCGCGTTGGTTCCAGCCGTAGAGGTCCGGCGAGCCCTGGATGCGCTCGGCCATCACCGGGACCATGCCCTCGTCTCCCTTCAGGAAGCGACGGATGTCGTCGCGGTACTTGCCGTTCCACTCGGCCCATCGTCCATACGCCGGGAACGATCCGACCTGATACAGGCCGCCAGCATCCCAGGCTTCGGCGATCAGCTTGCATTTGGCCAGGATGGGGTCGAAGGCCAGGCTCTCGAGCAAGGGCGGGTTGGGTAAGGGGGCGCCGCTGGGGGCACGTCCCAGGATCGAGGCCAGATCGAAGCGGAAACCGTCGATGTGATATTCCGCTGCCCAGTAGCGCAGGCAGTCGAGAACCATGTTGCGGACCACCGGGCTGTTGCAGTTGAGCGTGTTGCCGCAGCCGCTGAAGTTGTAGTAGTAGCCTTCGGGAGTCAGCATGTAGTAGGTCTGGTTGTCGATTCCCCGGAAGGAAAGCGTCGGACCCTGCTCGTTGCCCTCGGCAGTATGGTTGAAAACCACGTCGAGAATGACTTCGATGCCGTTGCGGTGAAACTCCTTGACCAGGTTCTTGAACTCATCGACCTCCATGCCGAAGGGGCCGGAGGCTGCGAAGCCGGCCTTGGGAGCGAAGAAACCGACCGTGCTGTAGCCCCAGTAGTTGTACATCGTCTCGCCGGTGAGCGGATTGGGGCGGCTGTTTTCGAACTCGTCGAACTCGAAAACCGGCATCAGCTCGACGCAGTTCACCCCCAGCTCTTTCAGATAGGGGATCTTGGCCATGATCCCCGCATAGGTGCCGGGGTGCTTGACGCCGGCCGAGGGATGGGCAGTGAAGCTGCGCGTGTGCAGTTCGTAGATCACCAGGTCAGCGAGCGGCGTTTCCAGGGGGCGGTCGTCCTCCCAATCGAAATCCTCGAAGATCAGTCGGGCTCGGTGCGGGTAGCGGTCGTTCCAGTCGGGCGATTTGCCCCAGACTGTCCGGCCGCCGATCGCCTTGGCGTACGGGTCGAGAAGGATTTTGCTCCGATCGAAGCGATGTCCGGCCACCGGATCCCAGGGGCCATCCATGCGATAGCCATACTCGATGCGCTCGTAGTCAAGATCGAAGACCACCATGCACCAGGCGTTGCCGATGCGGAAGGAGTCCGGGAACGGAATTTCCACCAGTGGCTCTGGCGCGCCCTTTTCGAAGAGAACCAGTGTACAGGAGGTGGCGTGGCCAGAGCTGATGGCGAAGTTGACGCCGCCCGGTACCAGGGTGCTGCCGAATGGAAATACACGCCCTGGGCGGAACTGGTAGCCCTCGTGCCGGTGAGTCGGGTAGAAATCGATGCGGCTATCCATATCACACCTGCTTGAGGGCCGTCAGCGCCTCATCGACGCTGTTCGCGACAGTAAAGAACTTGAGAAAACCGGTAATCTCCATGGTGTCCCTGATCGATTCCGCCAGACCGGCCAGAGCGACTCGGCCATTGTGCGCCGCCGCCTGGCGGTAGAGCAGGAGCAGCATGCGCAGACCGGCGCTGGACATATAGGTGACGCGGTTCAGATCCAGGATCAGCGAACCGCTCTCCTGCAACAGGGGCAGGATCTTGCTTTGCAAACTGGGCGCGGAACTGCCGTCAATCTCGCCGGTTACGGCTACGACCGTCATCCCGTCGCGGGGGAAAGCTTCAACCTCGATCGACATATGCTTGAATCCTTGGCTGCGATTGGTATGGAGTTACTTGACCGGCGTCAGGGTAACCTTGACCCGCACATCCTGACGGGAATCGGGTAATTGGATCGACAGGGCTTCAGCATCAAAGGCGGAGTAAGGCCTGCCGTCGATCTCGACCGCGGTCAGGCGGACGCTGCCTTTGGGCAGGATGTCCGGAGACACCCGCAGGATCCGATCCGGAAAACCATCGGGCCGCGGCTTGAAGTACAAACACATCGGCTGCTTGTTGATCAGCAGGTTGATATAGGTCGCCGACAGGAAGCACAACTCGGTGGAGTGATAGGCACTCATCGAGTGGCTGCCCTTGAGCCTTTCGTTGCCCAGCAGATAAGGCAGCCCGTTGGCCAGGACGTTGAAATAGACGCCGCCATCGTCGTGATCCAGGAAGAAGGCGTTGTAAAAGGCTGCTGCTTCGCGGCCGTGTTTCTGGTAGTCCGCCTTGTTCAGGCAGCCCTGCAGAATCAGGTAGGCGAGGATCGCCTGCTCCTGCTGCCACCAGGCCTTGCGATCATGCCAGACAAAGCGGTGCATCTCCTCGCCCGGCGCCAGCGCGCGCTCGACCACGTCATACCAGCCACCGCGGATCTGGTCGGAACCGACCGCGGGCATCAGCTGGGCGATCTTCTCGGCCAGTTCGACGTAATCGGCACTCGGACGAATGCTGTGGATCCGCATCAGGTTCCAGGCGATCTTGAGATTGTGGCCGACTACCGCGCGGTCCTGCTGCCAGTTCCAGGTGCTGTCGTGGCTCCAGTCTTCATGGAAGCGCTCCTGGACAAATGGCGAATGCTCGTAGTCGGGGAAGTGCTTGACGATGGTGTCGGCGGTGTCAGCCAGGAAATCGGCGTACTTGTCCTCACCCGTCGCCAGCCAGAGGTTGATCAGGTAGGCCGGGGCGTGATCGCCGACCGAGTTCCAGTTCTTGCGGGCGCGGTTGTTGCCCTTGTCGAGCAGTGACGATCGCGGATCCAGGCCGATCGGATCGATGTGCGAGAAATATCCGCCCTGATCGTTGTCCTTGTAGTACTTGTCGAACAGCTCGATCGTCTTCTCGATGTCGTAGAGAATGCGCGGGTCGCCGGTGAGGCGATAGGTCTGCGTCGGTCCGGCGAGGGCGTAGATCTGCTCGTACATCGGCAGCGAGTCGTAGTCGTCGCCGAACTCCGAGGTCAGCAGCTTGTGCTCGCGGTCTCCGGAAACCTGGACTCCGTGGTACCAGTAGATCAGATCCTCGTCCGCATCCATGAAGCGCATGTGGGCACGCAGGTACTCTGTCCCTTTTTCGGCGGCTTCGAGGAAGCTTTCCTCGCCCGTCAGCATGTAGGCCGAGGCCATGCCGTAAACCATCCGGGAAATGGTGTCGGTTTCCTGCAGGTAGTCGCCTTTCTTGCCGCCGGCCAGGTGCAGGATCGTGCGATAATTGCGATAGTCGATCGACTGGCTGGGGTAGTTGAACTGCCAGCGCAGGTAGCTGTTGGCGATGGAGCGGATCTGTTTGACCCACCAGTCGGGTTCCTCGTGGCGATAAATCCCGGGTCCCTCGCCTGGGAAGACCATCGATTTGACTTCGGCACGCAACTCTCCCGCTTGTGGATAGAAGATGCAGTAAGCGAAGACCTGTTGGCCCGGTTGCAGCATTTCGCGGATGCGCGAGGTGCAATCCTGGTAGTTGTCCTCAAGGTTCTCTGCAATGCGGGCGTAAGTGGTCGGCGTGAGGTACACCCGGAAGTCCTGGCCACTATTGGTCTTGAGAGCAAAGCTGCGTGCTGCGCGATCAACCTGCGTGACGTAACCGGTAATGGTATCTGAATAAGAATAGGCTTGCGTCTTCATGACTGCTCCTCGCGATATTGGGCTTCCCACTTAAAGCGGGACAGTCATGCTACCGATAGAGTCTGAGGATGAAGGGAGCTGAGGAGATGGGAACTGGTTGCCGCATCTCCTGTATCATCAGTTTTATGACAAAAAAACTCTACGACTCAAGCCATACGGACAACCAGCCGCGTCATTTTTGCCGCACTTACAGACCAGGGAAAACGAAGCCTGCGTGCAGTGGGGGAATTAATTCATCGCCCGAAAAGCAGTGTTCATCGCCACCTGCAAGCGCAAGCCCGTAGGAACCGACATCCTGAATCGGGGTTTTGGGAAACCGAAGAGGGGGAGGCATGGCTGAGATTGCTGGTATTTGCTGTGCTGTACACGTTCGGGCTGCAACATCATGTGGGGGCGGGTGCCTTGTCGGATTTCTTCCAATTGATCCGCCTTCATACCCATGTGGGGGTGTCTCCCAGCGCCTTGCAGACCCAACTCAGCCGGATGGAAGCGCTGTTGCCCCTGTTTCAGCAACAGTGTGAAGCCTCGGTACCGACGCGGACACGCCAAGCGGTGGTGGCCGCGGATGAGACGTTCTTTGGGGAGATTCTGATCTTGGTGCTGATGGATTTGTCCTCGGGCTACCTATTGCTGGAGTCGATTCAGAAGGACCGGGGTTTCGATACCTGGTTTGCCCAGGTGACCCCGCGCCTGGAAGCACTGGGTATCGAAGTCAACCACGCCATCAGTGACCGGGCGAAGGCCCTGATCAAATTAGCGGTCACAGGCTTTGAGTGTACCTCGGGCGCGGATACGTTCCACGAGCAATATGGCCTCAGTCGCTGGTTGTCACCGGCCTTGGGACGTCGAAAAGCCAAGGCGGATCAGTGCTGCGAACTGGCCCAGAAGGCCCTTGATCAGCCGTCGCGCGGAGCCAGTACCGAGGAAAAGGCGGCTTTGGCGGCACAACAGGCCTGTGCCTGGGAAGCCCGCGCGCAAGTGGAACAGGCGCAGCAAGAGTACCAGAAGCAGTTGCTGGGAATCGCCGAGGAAATCCATCCCTTCTCCCTGGAGGAGAATACTCGCACGACGGCGGAGAGCGTAGTGGCAGGACTGGAAACGCGAGCACAGGCCCTGGAAACTCTGGCGGCGCAACAAGGGATCCAGGATACCCGTTCCGCCCTGAAGAAGTTCCGTGCCCAGATCGGCGCCTTATCGAGTCACGTCAGCTTTTGGTGGCTTTGGGTAGAAGAAATCCTGCTGGGCTGGTCTCTGGATGAAGCGACTCGGCAATGGCTGACGAGCAAGCTGTTGCCCGTACTCTATTGGCACTACCAAATGCGGAAAACGCAAAACAGGGTTCACCGGAAACGGTATCAGGAGGCTTGGCAGCGAGCATTAGAGGCCTGGAAAGCAGACCCGTTCCATTCGGGATTCTCCGAGAGTGAGTTGCAGCGCTGGCTAGAATGGGGGGAATGGATGGTGCGACAGTTCCATCGCAGCTCCTCCGCCGTCGAAGGGCGCAATGGCCGCTTGTCCCAGTTGTATCATAACGGGCGAGGTCTGACGAAATGCCGCCTGGCTGCGCTAACGGTTATCCACAACTATGGGGTGAGACGTAGTGACGGCACTATCGCAGCCGAACGTCTGTTTAGCACCTCTTTCCCTGATCTTTTCGATTGGCTGCTCAACCAGATGGGGGAACTTCCCTTACCGAGGAAGTCCCGCCACCGGGTTGTGCATAACCCATTGAAGTTAGAGATTGTCCCGGCTTAAGTGGGAAGCCCGATATTGGGTGTTGGTTGTTGGTTGTTGTTTCCTCCGAATCATGGTGCTAGGTTAGCTGCAATCTTCAGAGGCGGTCAACTGTTACTTGCCGATTTTTTGCCGCGCGGAATTGTTTTCATAAATCATGATCTGGTTCGATCCGGGCAGGTGGGTGAGCGGCCCCATGACGACGAGAAGCGGTATGCCGAGGACTCGCAATGACCCTTGCCGATAGCCAACATCTGATGACCATGCTTGCCGAGTTGGACATCGTCACCACGACCGTCGAGCATCCGCCACTGCGCACGCTTGAAGATAGCAAACGCCTGCGCGGAAACCTTGCGGGAGGGCACGCCAAGAGCCTGTTCCTGAGGGACAAGAAGGCCGGGTACTGGTTATTGGTGGCGCTGGAACAGACCCGTGTCGATCTACGGGTCGCGGCGTGCCTGTTGCAGGCGCCGCGCTTCTCGTTTGCCAGCGAGGAGGAATTGGGGCAAATCCTCGGCGTCGTTCCGGGGGCCGTCTCGCCTTTCGCCGCGATCAACGACGTGCATGGTCGCGTCTGCGTGGTCCTTGAGCAGCAGCTGCTGGACAGCGATGTCCTCAACTGCCACCCGCTCCGAAATGACCGCACCACCGCGATCGCCACGCACGATCTGCTGAGATTTCTCGAGCAGATCCGACACCCGCCACGCATCATCGCTCTGCCTCAGGTGGTGGCGAGCACCTAGCCAGAGTGGTCTGGCGTACTTTCCGTTCGCGCATCCGGCCCGCTCGCCTGCGGCATCGCTGGCGCGCGGCGCCCTACTCAGCAGAGGGAAGCCCGGTGCCGGAAGGGCCATGCCAGCGTAGCGCCAGCAGGGTAATGTCATCGCTTTGCGGATGCGTACCGACGAAAGCGCGGACTGCGAACATCACGCTGTCGATGATCGTGCGTGCAGAACAGGCAGGCGGGATCGCGGCCAGGCTGTCGCCCAGACGTGTCGCGTTGAACAGCTCGTGCTCGCCGTTCATCGCTTCGGTGACGCCGTCGGTGTAGATCACCAGTCCTTCGCCAGGCTGCAACTGGATGAGGTCATTGCGGTAAACGGATTCGGCAACGAAGCCCAGAACCAGCCCCCCCTTCTTCTTTTCGATGATTGCCGCGCCGCCGTCGCGCCGCAGCAGGAAAGGCAGCTCGTGGCCGCCGTCGCTACAGCTGATTTCCCCGGTTCGCAGGTCGAGAATGCCGGCGAAGACAGTGACGAACATGCCTTCGGGATTGCTCTCGCAGAGGCTGTGGTTGACCCGTTCCATGATGCTGCCGACCGATGCGGAGTCGCGCTTCGCCTCGACAGCGAACAGCGTCTTGGTCACTGCCATGAACAGCGCGGCGGCCACCCCCTTGTCGGACACGTCACCGATCAGAAAGAATAGCCGATGCTCGTCGAGCGGAAAGAAATCGAACAGATCGCCACCTACCGCTTTGGCCGGTTCGAGCACAGCGTGCAGGTCGAAGCGGGCGCCAGGCGCCGGTAACCCGAAACTGCGCGGCAGCATGCCCATCTGGATGGCGCGGGCCGCAGACATCTCGCCTTCGATCCGCTCCTTGGCGGCAGTCGTTGCCTTGAGGTCCGCGATATGAGTTTTGAGCGTAGTGACCATCGAGTACAGGGCGTTCCCCAGGTATCCGACTTCATCCTTGCGGTTCTCCGACACCTTGAGCAGCTCCGCATGCATCTCCTGATCCGGGTCGAAGTGGTGCGCAACCAGGCGATGGGTCTGTACGGTCAGGCGCGCCAGCGGTCGGACGATGCGGTTGAGAAAAGGCAGGGCCAGAGCCATTCCCAGCAACAGCATGACCACGGTCACCCCGCCACCGATGGTCAGGAGCAAATACAGCTCCGCTTCCATGTTGACCGGCAGGCGCATCAGCGCTGCCCCGTTTGGCAAGCCATCCGCGCCAAAGGTTGGCGCGGCAACGTACAAGAGCGCGTGCCGGAACAACGCCTTGTTTTCGAAATAGGAAGCGGGTGTGCTGGTATTGAGCACCGTCTCGATGAAGGCACGCTGTCCATCGCCCAGCGCGGCAGTCCCGTCGATGCCTGTGACCGAACTGACGGCCAATGCTTCGAGATTTTCATTGAATATCCAGATGGCGTCGATCAGTGCCCCCGAGAGAACGCTGTCTACCATCCTCTTCAGGCCGACGTTCTGGATGATGCTGTTGGCAAGGTTTGGCCGATGGGCGATCAGAGTCATGCCGCCGCTCCGATCCGGCATCGTCACTGCGCCGTAGTACAATTCGCGGTGGTCAATCGTGCGGTACTTCAGGTCGGTGGATAGGCTGTATTGCTGCCCTTGCAGTAGCGGCTTGAATTCCGGTTGCAGAGTCAGCCCCGAGTCAAGGGCAATGGACGCGTCGAGGTCGTCGAGCGACCAGAAGAGCGGCTTACCGCTGGCATCGGTCACCCATACCTCCGGAATCCCGTTGCGGACGGCGATGGTTCGCAGAGCCCGATTGATCTCCAGCGCAGAGGTCTTCTTCTGCTGTGCCAGGTGGGTCAGCTGTGCAACGATATCCGCCTGGGTGAGCACGTTCTTGTCAATGATCTGCTCCAGGGCCGTTGGCACTTGCTGGATGAAAGTGACGGACTGGGCGAGGGTCTGGGCGATCAGGATGCCGTCGCGTTCGGTTCGTTCCAGAACGGAGAGCCAGGAGACATAGGCGAACACCACGCCGACGCTCGGCAGGCCAATGGCGATGAGGGTGCTGACAAAGAGGAATAGCCGGCGGCGCAGCGTCATCGTGACGACCCTACTTCAGCCAGATGATCGAGGCGGACAGCTTCTGGGCGATGGTATAGTCAAGCGGGAAATAGACGATCCCGCGTGGTCCGAACCATTTGTCGTAGATCTCGAAATAACCCCCCCGGTACTGGTCGATGCCGTCCAGGAGGTCGGCCAGTACCTCATTCACGAAGGCGCGCCATTTCGAGTCGTCGAGAGGCAGGCTGCAGGCCATCGATTCGTAGGACAGCGCCTCGGTGCGCGGCAGCAAGGTGACCTTGCTCTTGAGCGGACTCTTCTCGACCAGAGCACGGAGCACGATGCCGACGTTGGACAATCCGTCGAGTTCTCCCGTGGCGAACATCCTGAAGCCGGTAGCCATGTCGGGTACTTCGACCACAATCGCATCCGGCACGTGCTGTTTGAGAATGGCTGCGGTCGTCGTGCCGGCGGCGACGCCGATACGTTTGCCGCGCAGATCGTCGAAGCCCTTGGCGGTTTTGCGCAGGACCATGACACGGGTGCCGTTGCCGAAGAACGGAATCGAGAAATCGACCAATTTCTGGCGCTCCCAGGTGGGCGTAGTGATGCCGCACTCGATGTCGATGGCGTGGCTGGCGACCAATGCCAGGCGGTCGCTGGCCTTGGTGATCTGCAGCCGGGTCTCGATTTCGCGACCGAATTTTTCCGAGAGCTTCTTGCGAATCTGTTCGATCAGGTCAACCGAGAAACCGGCCAGCCTTTCTTCCTTTTCTCCCGCCTGCTGCAACCGGTAAGCGAACGGCATGGCATCTGCACGGGTTCCCGCGTTGAGGATGCCGGTGTTCCTGATGCGGTCGAGAGCCGACTCGGCGCATGCCGATCCCTGCAGAGCGAACGCCAGCAGCGCGGCTACAGTCATGCCCGGCAGGCAGTGGCGAAGGATTGCGATGGTCTGTATCAATGGTTTCCCCTAAGTCGCCGACCGCTTACGGCGCTGGCACGCCGACACGGGCCAGCAAGCGTTTTCTTGCGCAACCCATTGCCCAGTTGAGTGGAAAGCAAAAGACCAGGAAGTAGCAGATGGCGTAAGTATAAACCCAAAGCATCGTTTCATCGCCGACCGCGGCGATGACGATATTGCAGCGTGAAACGATTTCTCCGACGCCGATCACCGAAGCAGTGCTCGATGCCATGACGATGATCAGCAGGTAAGTGGTCCAGCTCGGAATGAACAGCAATGCCGCCGCATGATTCCGACGCTTCCTGTGCTGCAGGGCAACGAACAGGTTGTCCGAGACGAACCCGATGACTGCCACGGAGAGCGCCAGCGATGCCTTGAGCCAGACTGGAAAGGCGTAGATCTGCCCGGTCAATTCGAACTCGGTCGGAATCAGGAATGCCAGGTAGAAGAGGAAGACAAAAGTGGGGATGTTGCGTGTCAGTTCGGTGACGACGAGGCTCGCGTGCGCCAGCGGCGTGCGCCCGGATAGGCGCAGCCATGCCAGGGCCGCACCGAAGATCGTACCGATGACCATCGCCACCAGCGAGACCACGATGTTCCAGGCGAAGCCGCCGGCCAAAAACGGTGTCCATGTCAGCAACAGGGCAGCGATTTCAGTGCTGGCCAAGATTCGGAATCCTCTGTTCCAGATAGTTGAAGATCTGGACGACAGTGGTCACCAACAGGAAGTAGGTGATCATCAGCACATTCATCATCACCTCGGGATTGCCTTGTTCGGCAACGATGGCGGTGGCGGCCGAAACCAGTTCCGGTACGGCGATGACGCTCGCCATACCGGTCGCTTTCACGACGTTCACCAGCGAAGCGACTACCGCTGCGTAGGCCAGGCGTAGCGCCTGCGGCAGCTCCCGCCAGCCGAGCCGGAAGCCTGGTTTCTGCTCCCTGAGTACGGAGACTGCTTCGAGCAGGGCGGACACGATGGCGCAGCCGGTATAGGTCGAAAGACAGACGATGACGATCGAAGCGCCGTCGAAAGTCCAGCCGAAACGACTGACGATGATGTGGCCGACGCCGAAAAAAACCAGGTAGATCAGCAACAGCGGCGGTGTCATTCGGCCAAGAGCAGCCGACAGCCGCACACCAGCGCGCATGCCAGGGAGGCCAGACTCTGCCGCCAAAGCACCGAGGCAGCCCACGATCAGGCTGCCGGATATGCACGCGGCCATCAGTTGCAGCGTGATCCAGAGGCCTTGCAGGAATAATGTGCGATCGTAGGCATCGTGGATGATGGTCACGTTGAGCCCCGTCTGTTCCTTGAGCAGCAGGCCCAGATGCTCGATGCCGCCAACCTCATCAGATCTCAGGAGCAACTTGTGACGGCACGCTGCTGGCCACTGGCCATTGTCGAGCCGTGTACAGAGGAGGCCTCCGTCGGGATTGCGCCTGCTCCAGAGGTCGCGCATCTCCAGCAGATAATGGCTCGGCTTGATTCCCCAGCGCTTTTCCATTTCGATCAGCCAGCCGCTACGGTGCCAGTCGGCGACCATTCCGGAGATCATCTGCTCGAGTCGGGATCCTTGCTCTTTGGCGGACAGGGCGATGGCCCATGGCGAGATCATCATCGAAGGCAACGGCGTCTGGTAGTTCGCCGATTCCGGGTCGGCCAGCAGACCGGCGATGCTGGTATCATCGTACAGCCAGGCGACGCAGCGTCCATCTCGCAGCGCCAGGCGGGCGTCGCGCGTGCCGTTGAAGATCTGCAGATCGAGAAGGAAGCGTTGGGCCATCGGTCGATTGAAGTAAGCGCCCTGGGTGGCACATACTTTTTTGCCACGCAGGTCCATCCAGCTCGACAGCCGGGGGGTGGGCGGCGCGACCACCGTTGCGCCGCTGGCGTAATAACCGGGTTCGACCAGGGTGGCAATCTGTCTGCGCTGCGGGCTGTCGCCCAGTGTGGCGATGACCACGTCAACAGCGCCTTCCTCGAGCCGCTGCAGGCGGTTGGTCGAAGTGACGGCCAGCAGTTGCAAGCTGACGCCCAGGCGGCGGGCAAGTTCAGCAGCAAGATCGGGCTCGAAGCCGACCAGGCGGCCGTGGGTGTCCCGCATACCGAACGGTGGATAATCGGATTTGACACCGACGATCAAGGTCCCGCGCTTCTGGATCAGATCGAGCCGGTCGGCCTGCGCTTCCCGGCCAACCAGGATGGCGATCAGCACCAGCAAGCAGACGGCACGAAATCCCGAGCGGCTGTCCATCGCCTGCCTTATGCCGGCTGGCTGAAGTCGGATGGCTGAGGCAAATCCTCGCCCTGCTTCGACTCGCTGACCGCCTCGGCCACCGCGAGAAAACCGTAAGCATGGCGCAGCGGCAGGATCCTTGCCAGGAAGCGGTCGATCGCGCGCAGCAGGCGCGACCTGACGATGCCGCTCTCCGGCAGAATACTCTCGGCAGTCAGGCGAATCAGGCGGAATCCCTGTTGTTCGAGTTCCTGCTCGAACTCCTGGAGAGAGTACAGGTGGTAGTACATCTTTACCGCGCGGTCATGCGCAGTTCGTTCGTACAGTATGTCGCCGGCCTCGAGATGTCCCTGCTCTACCAGACTTTGCGAAGACGCCTGTTGCCTGGAAAATCGGCGCGCGGCGTTCGGCACCGTGACGACGATCCGTCCTCCCGGTCGGAGCAGGGAGTGGATGGTCGTGAGCGTCGCCCGACGCAGTGAGCGGGGATAGATGTGACCGAGTACGCCAAACACCATGATCGCCAGGTCGAACTTCTCGCTCCGGCCAATGCTGTCGGCCACCACCGTTGGATCGCCAAGCAAGGGACACAAGCGGCCCGATGCGACGTGTTCGAAACATCGGGAAGTCAACTCGTCAATCGCTTCTCTGCTGATGTCGCAGGCGACGATCGTCGCGTCGGTGCGCGCAAGCAGGGTTTCGGCATAGCGGCCATTGCCGCAGCCGACGTCGAGAACCCGCTTACCCAGTGCGTCGATCTCGCCGATAATGATGGCCAGGCTCGAAGGGTTCGGCCGCGGGTAGCGCCGGTCATACAGCCGGCTGGCAAAATACTGGTCGTAGTTCTCCGCGACCGAGATTGGCGGAATCATTCATTACCTTCGCTGAGACCATCGACGCGGCGAGCCGTCCTGTTGCCAGAGCCGTCCCGGCCGCCGCCGATGAGAAAGTGCGCGAGCCTGGGGGTACCAGCACAGGCTCAGTCCCCTTTCTCGATTTCGGTCAGGAAAGTGGTGATGAACTGGTCGGTAATCCCCGGATGTTTGCCGGTGATCAGGTTGCCATCGATGACCAGGTCGACGGTGCCTTCTGGACCATAGATCACTTCCGCGCCAGCGTTTTCGACGTCACAAACGATGTTGTGGGCGCAAGTGACCTGGCGGCCCTGCAGCAGCGCGCGGTCGGCGCACAGCAGCCACAAGCTGTGGCAGATCGTGCCGATCTTCAGATGGCTGGCGGCAAGCGCCCGGCGGATGAAGACCACCGCCGGGGCCTGATTCGGTTCCCCCTTGCGGGGAGTGACCTGGTAACGCAGGCGGTCGCTGGCGTAGGCTCCGATGATGATGATGCCCTTGTAATCCGACGGGTCCGCGGCCGCGATCTCGGTTTCCACCAGCACGTGTTCTTCCACCCAGCCGGCATCGGGATTGGAACCGAAAGTGAGGGCAGGATTGCCCCACAAGTGGGAGAGATAGACCACCTGATAGCCGTGCTTCGGGAACAACTCGTTGAAAAGGCGAAACTCGGTCATGTCGAAGTGTTCTTCGACCAGAACACCGATCTTGCCTTTGCGCGGTTCACCAATGATGCCGCGCAGTGGTATGGGGGGGGAGGTTTCGGTCATGGCGCGATTCCTTTCGTAGGGAGGAGTTCAGTCATGGATTAACACAGGAGGTGGCATCATACACCCGAGGCATCTCGGCATCTTCTTTGGCAGCACGGTACGTTCAATCACTTTATCAGGACATTCTCTCGTCTGGTATCATGCAGGCAAGCCGAAGCCATGTAAGTTGTGCATATTTTGTACAACTGCGCAGGAAGATGGTGCAGCCTGCGGGCCTCTGCTGAAGTAAAAAACGGTAGTAACCGATTGAAAAAGCTTGCGCCCGGATGGTGGAATAGGTAGACACAAGGGACTTAAAATCCCTCGGCCTTGCGGCTGTGCCGGTTCGACCCCGGCTCCGGGTACCACCCCTGTCTTCCACTGCGTGCTTCCTGCCCTGCTTCCCGATGATCATTTTTGACCTTGCCTGCCAGCACAACCATCGATTCGAAGGCTGGTTTCAGTCGCGCGAGGATTTCGACAGCCAACTCGCCAGGGGCTTGATCGCTTGTCCGCACTGCGCTTCGCCGGAGATTCGCCGGGTGCCCTCGGCGGTACATTTGACGCTACCGGCAGCCGCCGCGACGGTTTCGGCGCAGCCGCCGCTGCCAACATCCACCGCGGCGATCGACATGCGTGCCGGCGCGCTCGCCGCTTTCCGGCAATTGAGCGAAATGCTGCTCGCCAGTTGCGAGGATGTCGGCGCCGACTTTGCCGATGAAGCGAGACGAATTCACTATGTCGAGGCGCCGGCGCGCTCGATTCGCGGCGAAGCCAGCGCCGAGGAGGTCGAGGCGCTGCTGGAAGAGGGGATCGAGGTGTTCCGCCTGGCCCGTCTGAAGCCGGGGGATTTTCACTGATCTCGAGGAGAGTCACCGATGATCAAAGCACGCGCTGCCGTTGCCTGGGCCGCAAACGCACCGCTGGAAGTCACAGACGTCGATGTCGCACCGCCGCGCCAGGGTGAGGCGCTGGTACGCATCGTCGCCAGCGGCGTCTGCCATACTGATGCGTTCACGCTTTCGGGTGCCGATCCGGAAGGGATTTTCCCGAGCATTCTCGGGCACGAGGGCGGCGGCATCGTCGAGGCCATCGGTGCGGGAGTGACTTCGGTGGCCGTCGGCGACCACGTCATCCCGCTGTATACACCCGAGTGCGGCGTGTGCAAGTTCTGCAGGTCAGGCAAGACCAATCTCTGCCAGGCGATTCGCGCCACCCAGGGGAAAGGCCTGATGCCCGATGGCAGCAGCCGCTTTTCAAGAAACGGCAAGCCGATCTTTCATTACATGGGCACCTCGACCTTCTCCGAGTACACGGTGTTGCCGGAAATCTCGCTGGCGAAGATCGCCAGGGATGCGCCGCTGGAGAAGGTTTGTCTGCTCGGCTGCGGGGTGACCACCGGCATCGGCGCGGTGATCAATACCGCCAGGGTCGAGCCAGGGGCGAGCGTCGCCATTTTCGGCCTCGGTGGCATCGGTCTTTCGGTGGTGATCGGCGCGGTCATGGCGAAGGCGGAGCGGATCATCGCCATTGACACCAATCCGGCCAAGTTCGCCATCGCTCGGCAACTCGGCGCTACCGACTGCATCAATCCGGCCGATTACGACCGGCCGATCCAGGAAGTGATCGTCGATCTCTGCGACGGCGGTGTTGACTACTCCTTCGAATGCATCGGCAACGTGAACGTGATGCGTGCAGCGCTCGAGTGCTGTCACAAGGGCTGGGGCGAGTCGGTGATCATCGGCGTGGCCGGTGCCGGCGAAGAGATTTCGACGCGACCTTTCCAGCTGGTGACCGGGCGGGTGTGGCGCGGTTCGGCTTTCGGTGGTGTGCGCGGCCGTAGCGAGCTGCCGAGTTACGTCGAGCGTGCGCAGCGCGGCGAGATTCCGCTCGACACCTTCATCACCCATACCATGGGACTCGAAGACATCAACCTGGCTTTCGATCTGATGCATGCCGGGAAGAGCATCCGTTCGGTGATTCTTTTCTGAGACGACCGGAGCTTCGCGAGTGCTTGAAGAGATCGCAGCCAATCGCTGTTTCGGTGGCTGGCACCGGCGTTACCGCCATCGTTCGCAGGTGCTGCGCTGCGAGATGGTGTTTGCCGTCTATCTGCCGCCACAGGTGACCAGCGGCAGCGTGCCGGCGTTGTACTGGCTTTCGGGGCTGACCTGCAGCGATGAGAACTTCATGCAGAAAGCCGGCGCAATGCGCGCCGCCGCCGAACTCGGGATCGCCCTGATCGCACCCGATACCAGTCCGCGTGGCCCCGGGGTACCGGGCGATCCGGACGGCGCCTGGGATTTCGGTCACGGCGCCGGTTTCTACTTGAATGCCACGCAGGCGCCTTGGGCGGAACACTACCGGATGCACGACTACGTCGTCCACGAATTGCCGGAGCTGGTCGAGGCGAATCTGCCGGTCAACGCGTGCCGCGGCATCAGTGGCCATTCGATGGGCGGCCACGGCGCGCTGGTCTGCGCGCTGCGCAACCCCGGCCGTTACCGCTCGCTGTCCGCATTCGCGCCGATCAGCCACGCGCTCGCCAGCCCCTGGGGGCAGAAGGCGTTTGCACGCTATCTTGGCGAAGATCGTGTGGCATGGCGAGCCTGGGATGTCTGCGAACTGATCGCCGGGGCAGAGGAACGCCTGCCTCTGCTGGTCGATCAGGGCGAAGCCGACGTATTTTTCAGCACGCAGTTGCAACCCGAGAAGCTGCGCCAGGCCTGTGTCGCCGCCGGCCATCCCTTGCGCCTGCGCCTGCATCCGGGCTACGACCACAGCTACTACTTCATCGCCAGTTTCATCGACGATCACCTGCATCATCACGCGGCGGCGCTTATCGGCTGAAGCGATCGCTGCCTCTTCAGTAGCCGAGCCGCCGCGGCAACCAGGTTGCGAGTTCGGGAATCATCAGCGTCGTACTGCGCCGGCCGTTCCGGTCCAGACACGCAGGATGCGGTAGGGCGGCGTTCCCTGATCGCATGCGCCGGTAAAGGCCTGAGTCTTGTGCAACTGGTTGACTGAAATATAGAGCCAGCTTTCTGCGCCAAACTGTACGCTGTCCGGCCAGTTCAGCAGGGGATTGCGAACCAGCGGCTGCAGCTCTCCGCGGGAATTGAGCCAATCGATGCCATTCTCGTTGAGATTGGTAAAGAAGTGGTTACCTGCCGCATCGGTGGTGGCGCCATCGGAAAGCGGCTTGCGTCCAATCATTCGAATGGCGGCAGCGACATCGGCATCACTTCCTTCCCGCAACAAGCGGGTGGGTACGGCATACCAGTGGGTTCCGGACATCGCGCCAAAGAACAGCGTTTCACCATCAGCCGACAGGCCAATCGGATTGACGCCGACTTTTGCCGGCTTTCCGTCGAACAGGGTCGGCTTGCCACCAACCCGCATTTCCACGCCATCTTCTGCCTGCAGGCTGGAATGCCCCTGGAAACGCCGAATCTGGCCATCGTCGATGCGCAGGGCCAGCAGGGCAGGATTGTTGATATCCGACAGATAGATCCAACCGCGCTCGGCATCCACCACGAGATCCTGGATGAAACTGTCCTTTGGCGCTACCGTGCTCGGCAGATCGATGCGCTTAAGCAGTTTTCCTGTCGCGATGTCAAAGCCCCACAGCCGGCTCTTGCCAATGTTCAGGCCCATATCGGTGATCCACAGGCGCCCCTTGCCGTCCTGGGTGATCCCCAAGGGTGCATCAATGCGGCTATCGCCGCGATTGGACGCATTACTTTGCAGTTCTGCCGATGGCCAGGGACGGAAGGAATCTGGCCCGGTGATCTCGATCAATTGCAGGCCGGAAGGGACACCCAGCGGGTGCACCGTGGCAAACACCCGTCCGTCGACTGTGGCGGAGACATTGCCAGGGCGAATGGGTAATTCGGCCACGGTTTCGAGGGTCCCCACGGCTGGTGCAGCGGCAAGAAGCTGGGCGCCCACCGTCAGTGCGGCAGCTATGATGTTGCGAAGTATCGGGAGTTTCATGAGTAAATCCTCTGGATTGAGCTGCCACCTGGCAGAATGTCAAGTTCGATCACTGCCGAACACGGCGTGTCAATCAATCAGTCAATAGATGTAAACTCGATCTGTCAAGCAGCCAGACCTGATCGGGTCGAGGGCGGCGCTGACCCAGCAGCTGCCGCCGCAATGATTCTTTGATCGCTCGGTCCGGCGGCCGGACATCGGGAACATCAGCGAGAGGAAACCAGCATGCGCAGCAAGATCGTTACTGCCGACGAAGCCATCGCCCTGATTCGGGATGGCGATACCCTGGCCAGTACCGGGTTCGTCCAGACCGGCTTCGCCGAGGCGTTGCTGTCGGCGCTGGAGCGCCGCTTCCTCGACACCGGCAGCCCAAAGAACCTGACCTTGTTCGCCGCCGCCGGCCAGGGCGACGGCAAGGCCCTGGGACTCAATCACCTGGGCCATGCAGGCTTGCTGCGCCGGGTAGTGGCGGGCCATTGGGGACGCATGCCGAAGGTGGGGCAACTGGCACTGGGCAACCGCATCCAGGCCTATAACCTGCCCCAGGGCATCATCTGTCAGTTGTTCCGGGATCTGGCCGCCGGCAAACCCGGTTCGTTCTCCAAGGTCGGACTGCATACCTTCGTCGATCCGCGCTACGATGGCGGCCGGGTCAATGCCGCCACTACCAGGGACATCGTCAGTCTGGTCGAAGTCGCCGGCGAAGAGTGGCTGTTCTACAAGGTCGGCAGCGTCAATGTTGCCTTCGTGCGTGGCACCACCGCCGATACCTTCGGCAATATATCGATGGAGCGCGAAGCACTGACCCTCAACAACCTCGCCATGGCGATGGCAGCCAAGAACAGTAACGGCATCGTGATCGCCCAGGTCGAACGAATTGCCGAGCGTAGCGGGCTACCGCCGCGGCAAATCAAGATTCCAGGGATTCTGGTCGATTGCGTGGTCGTGGCTGAACCGGCCCAGCACATGCAGACCCTGGCGACCCAGTACAACGCCGCCTACGCCGGCGAGTTCCGGGTTCCCCAGGCCAGCCTGGTGTCGACACCGCTGACCGAGCGCAAGATCATCGCCCGTCGTGCCGCTTTCGAATTGCCGCCCAACGGCATCATCAATCTGGGGGTCGGCATGCCCGAAGGCGTGGCGACGGTCGCCAAGGAGGAGCGGATCTCGCACCTGCTGACGCTGACCGTGGAATCCGGCCTGATCGGCGGGATTCCATCGACCGGAGGTGACTTCGGGACCGGGGTCAACATGGATGCGGTGATCGACGAGAATCAGCAGTTCGACTTCTACGATGGTGGCGGCCTCGACATGGCTTGTCTTGGCATGGCCGAGTGCGATGCTGCCGGCAACGTCAACGTCAGCCGCTTCGGCGGTCGCCTGACCGGCGCCGGCGGTTTCATCAACATCAGCCAGAATGCTCGCCTCGTGGTGTTCGTCGGCACCTTCACCGGCAATGGCCTGCGGGTCGAGGTCGATGACGGCAAGCTGCGGATCGTCGAGGAGGGCCGGCAGCGCAAGTTCCTCAAGCAGGTCGGGCAAATCACCTTCAATGGCCAGTATGCCTATGATCGCGACAAACCGGTCTATTACGTCACCGAACGCTGCGTATTCCGCCGGGTCCGGGGCGGGCTGGCGCTGATCGAGGTGGCGCCGGGCATCGACGTAGACCGGGACATCCTGCCGAACATGGACTTCGCGCCGATCGTCGGAGAATACGGCGAGATGGATGCCCGCATCTTCAACGCCAACCCGATGGGTCTGGAGGCTGAACTGCTCAACCTGTCGTTGCCGGAACGGGTCATTTACGATCCCGAGCGCAACATCCTGTTCCTCAACTTCGAGGGCATGCATGTCCGGGTGGTCGAGGACGTGCAGGCGATCTGGGACATTTGCGAGCTGCGCTGCCGGGCAGCCGGCAAGCGGGTCGGCGTGATCATCAATTACGACCGGTTTCGGATCAATCAGGACATGTACGACGCCTATGCCGAAATGGACCGCTACTTTCTCGCCAATTATTTCAGTCAGATCACCCGCTACGCCACCAGTGCCTTCCTGCGCGCCAAGCTGGGCGAGGCCTTTTCCGCGCGCAGCATCGCTCCCCACGTCTTCGAGCGCCGAGAGGAGGCTCAGGCTTTCCTGGCCGGGCGTGGCGGTGACAGCAGCGGCCCGACCTGACCCCGATCATCGCCTTCAACCGCCTCGGCCGAGCAGCCCATCACCCTGCAGGCGTCAACAGCACTCGGAAAACCGATGAACCAGGGCCGTGCGCGTAGTAAGATGGCCGCTCAAAGGGGCAAGCCCTTGAGCCCGCAAACCTTCAACCCGTCAGGAAGTGACCATGCTCAAGCTGTTCATTGGCAACAAAAACTACTCTTCGTGGTCGATGCGCACCGGGGTGCTCATCAAGCAGGCAGACATCGCCTGCGAAGAAGTCGTCGTGCGCTTCGACTCCTTCGCTGCCGGTTCAAACTTCAGGCAGATCATCGATGCCATCAGTCCCACGGGCAAGGTGCCGGTCCTGGTGGACACGGACGTGGTCAACGGACTGGTAGTCTGGGATACCCTGGCGATTGCCGAGTACCTGGCCGAGAAGTTTCCGGAAAAGGCTTTGTGGCCGCGAGATGTGGCGGCACGGGCGCAGGCCCGCAGCGTGTGTGCCGAAATGCATTCCGGTTTTACAGGCTTGCGCTCCAACTGTCCCATGAACATCGAGGCATCACTCCGCGAAACCGGTCAGCTCGTCTGGCGTGACCAGCCGGCCGTGCGTGCCGATGTGAAACGTATCGTTCGCATGTGGAGTGAGCTGCTGCGCGCGTCCGGCGGGCCGATGCTATTTGGCGATTTCTCGATTGCCGATGCCTACTTCGCCCCGGTGGTGATGCGACTGAAAACCTATTTCTTGCCCGTGGCGCTGGACGTGGCTGCGTACATGGAGCGCGTGTGTGCCTTGCCGGGCGTGCAAGCGTGGGTCGATGGCGCCCTGGCCGAAAAAGACTTCCTCGATTTCGAAGAACCCTATCGCTTAAGCTCGTCATAGCGAGCTACTTCTCCGGTCGGCACGCAGATGACGCGTCATCCTGGAAACAGCGGCCGCCGCTTCGCATGTTGAGGCTTGACTGCCTTTCCCTGCAATTGCGCGTATCCCAGGCCGCCAAGCAGCAGCACGATGATCGCCAGCGCGCTTGCCGGCGAGGATTCGCCGTCCTGACCGCTGCTCGGGATGACCTGGCGCAGCATGGCGATGTCGTTGGTATTGAGGATGCCGCCATATTCCGACTGCGAACTGTCGATGTTCCCCAGCCGCTGTGCCCACAGGTCGGCCTGGCCCAGTCCGAGATCGCTCTGCGTGGTGCGCGCGCTGTGGTAGCCGTTGGCGTCGGCGACCACCACCCGGGATCTGCTGTCGAAAAGCATACTCTGGGAGCCGGCGAGGCCAAGTGTGCTGACCTGCGTGCGGATCTGGTCGAGGTCGAGGGAATCGGCACTATCGCTCCCTGCCTGGATGCTGCCGGCCATGGCCTGAACCGGGCTGGGCAGGTAGAGCGTCAGGCCTTTGTCTACGCGCGCGCTGCCCGGCAGGAAATGGGCAGCGGCAACGCTATTGACTGCAAGGACTGCGGTTGCGACGATCATCAGTACCTGGGGAAGAGATGGGAGAGCGAATTTCATGGGGGTTCTCCTGGATATCCTGATCAGGTAAACGTCGCCTGGATCTTTTTCTTGAGGGTCACCCTGAAAATTTTTCTGAGAAGAAGCGCTTGGATCGTCCGATTGCTGAGCGCCTTCGCTGGCGCTCAGACCAGCAATTCGACACAGGCGGGATGTCCGAGAAAGGCCTGCGGGCTGGCCGTAAAACCATAAGCGCCGGATTGGAAGATCACGACCAGATCTCCGACCTGTGCCTCGGCCAGTTCCATTCGGTCCGCCAGCAAGTCGAGCGGCGTGCACAGCGGACCCACTACCGATACCGTTTCAAGTTCGGTTGGCGTCATCCGGTTGCCGATGGCGACCGGGTAGTTCTTGCGGATCACCTGGCCGAAGTTGCCCGATGCGGAGAGATGGTGGTGCAGTCCGCCGTCGCAGACCAGAAAGGTGTGCGCGCGCGAGACCTTGCGATCGACGATGCGGGCGACGTAGATGCCGGCTTCCCCCACCAGATAACGCCCCAGTTCGATGAGCAGTTCGGCAGCGGGCAATTCGCGGCCGGCCCGTTCGACGATGCTGGCGAGATGGGCACCGATTGGCGCCAGGTCGAGCGGCTGCTCGCCTGGGAAGTAGGGGATGCCAAAACCACCGCCGAGGTTGAGGAAACGGACGGTTGACGGCGCAGACTGTGCGAGGCGCAGCGCCAGTTCATAGCTTTTGCCCTGGGCTTCGACGATGGCTTCCGGTTTGAGATTCTGTGAGCCGGCAAAGAGGTGGAAGCCTTCAAAGGCCAGGCCGCTGCGGCCGACCTCGGCCAGGAGTTCGGGCACCTGCTCGGCGTCTACACCAAACGGCTTGGCACCGCCGCCCATCTTCATTCCCGAGCTTTTGAGTTCGAAGTCGGGATTCACGCGCACGGCAATGCGTGCCGTGTAACCGGTCGCGTCGCTGATTGCTGCCAGTTCCGCAACCTCGCGAAATGATTCGATGTTGATCAGGATGCCGGCAGCGACCGCCTGCTGCAATTCGCTGCGTCGTTTGCCTGGGCCGGCAAAGCTGATGTCGCGCGGATTCACCCCGGCGTCGAGAGCGACCTGCAGTTCGCCAGCCGATGCCACGTCGATGCCATCGACCAGGCCGGCCATGTGGCAGACCAGCGCCGGCATCGGGTTGGCCTTCATCGCATAGTGCAGTTTCAGGGTCGCCGGCAGCGCTGCCCGCAGTTCGCCGACGCGTTGCGTGAGCAAGTGCCGATCGTAAGCATAAAAAGGCGTTTGCCCGACACGCGCGGCGAGTCGCGAAAGCGGCATGCCGCCGACGACGAGTTCGCCGTCCTGTACCGGCAACTGGCGCATCGGCGCATGCACCGGGGAGCTTCGTTTATTCACCTGCGGCCACCTCTGTCGCGAGAAATTCAATGGCCAGGGCCTTGCGGTCGATCTTGCCGTTGGGGTTGCGTGGCAGGGGGCCTGGCCGCACGACAATGCCCGCCGGCACCATGTATGCGGGCATCCGGCTACGGCAGTCAGCGAGCAGGCTGGCGGTATCGAGACTGTCGCCCGCGGCCGGCGTGGCAATCACCTGGATGGCCTGCCCGAGCGTCGCGTGATCCACGCCGAAGGCAACGCACTCACCGACCAGGCGAGTGGCGTAGATCACCTCCTCGACCTCGGTGGGGCTGACCCGGTAGCCCGAGGTTTTCATCATTTCGTCGCGGCGACCGATGAAATAGAGGAAACCCTCCTCATCCTGGCGCACGGTGTCACCCGAAAACACGGCGATTTCGGGCAGCACCAGACCGGCATCGCGGCCCGGCATGTTCGCGGGCAGCGGTTTGTAGCGCTCGGCGGTCTTTTCATGGTCGTTCCAGTAACCCATGCCCACCAGCGCACCGCGATGGACGAGTTCGCCTGGTTCGTTGGCCGCACAGGGCGAGCCATCTTCGCGCAAAACGAGTATTTCGGCGTTGGGGATGGCCTTGCCGATCGAGTCCGGGCGTCGGTCCACCTCCTCCGGCGGCAGGTAGGTCGAACGGAAGGCTTCCGTCAGACCGTACATCAGATAGGGCTTGCTCTCCGGCAGGCGCGCGCGCAAGGCGGCCAGAGTCTCGCGCGGCATGCGCCCGCCGGTATTGGCGAAATAGCGCAGGTGTTTTCCGATGACCTCTGGCCAGGCGAGTTGCGAGAGCTGAATGTAGAGGGGAGGCACCGCCGTCAGCCCGGTCACGCTTTCGCGCGCCAGTGCCTTGAGCACGTCCTGGGGCAACAGGTAATTGAGCAGCACGACGCGCGCACCGGCGTGGAATGCCGTAGTCAACTGGCTGAAGCCGGCATCGAAAGACAGCGGCAGGGCGGCCAGCAGTGTGTCTTCGGCGCTGTTTTCGAGATAGCTCGCGACGCTTAGGGCGCCGGCGACCATATTGCGGTGCGAAAGTACGACCCCTTTCGGTTTGCCGGTACTTCCCGAGGTGTAGAGGATGGCTGCCATATCGGTGTCGATGACGCGGTGGCCAGTTTGTGCGGCCGCCTGCAACAGATCGCCCCAGCCCAGGTAGGCGAGCGGAGCAGGGCCCGCAGGCAAGGGGTCGGCATTGACCAGGATGACGTGCCGCAGATCATGGCAGACGGGAAGAGCAGCAGACAGCAGCGACAGACGTTCGGGAGAGGTGACGAGCGCCCGCACATTGCAGTCGCGCATGATGTAGGCCACCTGTTCGGCCTTGAGCAAGGGGTTCAGCGGCACGAAGACGCAGCCAGCGGCAGTGGTGCCAAAACTTGCAACGACGGTTTCCAGCCGCTTCTCGAGGTAGATGGCCACCCGCTCGCCGCGTTGCAGGCCGAGGCCAACGAGACCGCTGACGAAACCGGCAATGGCCTGCTGGAGTTTTCCGTAGCTCATCGACTGTTTGCCGTAAGTCAGCGCGACAGCGTCCGTCTGACGATTGGCAGATCTCTGGATCAACTCATGGAGCAGGCTTGCATCAGTCATTTTTATGGCATGCCGGGTCAAATGGATGGAGGCGAATTCTAGCAAGTTCTGGTGGATTCGGGAGTTCCCATGCTGGCGTAAGCAGGAAGTAAGTATTGGTCTTTATGATTAGATCGAAGTCATGATAAGTGACTCGACACTGGGAATTTTTTGAGGAGGAGACAATAGTGAGCGAAGACGTCGTTGCACGGATTGAGGCCAATCCGAAGTATCACGAGCTGGTGCATAAGCGCAATTCATTCGGCTATATCCTGTCGGCCCTGATGATCATTGTCTACTACGGCTATATCCTGTTGATTGCTTTCAACAAGGAATGGCTGGCTGGCAAGCTGGGTGCCGGCATGGTCACGTCGATCGGGATCCCGCTGGGGGTGGGGGTGATCATCTTCACGATCGTCGTCACCAACATCTATGTCCGTCGTGCCAACACCGAGTTCGACGATATGAATGCCGAGATCCTCAGGGAGGCCAACAAGAGATGATCAGCCAATCCACACGCAACATTCTCGGCCTGACCTTGGGCCTGCTTGCCAGCGGCGGCGTTCTGGCGGCTGGTGCCGACCTCGGCAATACCACCAAGCAGGCCACCAACTGGGTGGCGATTGCGATGTTCGTCGCCTTCGTCCTGGTTACCCTGGGGATCACCCGCTGGGCCGCGATGAAAACCAAGACGGCGGCCGACTTCTATACTGCCGGCGGCGGCATTACCGGCTTTCAGAACGGTCTGGCGATCGCCGGCGACTACATGTCCGCTGCGTCCTTCCTCGGCATCTCCGGTCTGGTCTTCGCCAACGGCTTTGACGGGCTGATCTTCTCGATCGGCTGGCTGGTCGGCTGGCCGGTGATCACCTTCCTGATGGCCGAGCGGCTGCGCAACCTGGGCAAGTTCACCTTTGCCGATGTGGCTTCCTATCGCTTCGCACAAACGCCGACGCGGACCTTTGCCGCGGTCGGCACGCTGGTCGTCGTGGCTTTCTACATGATCGCCCAGATGGTCGGTGCCGGTCAGCTGATCAAGGTGCTGTTCGGCCTCGAGTACATCTACGCGGTGATGATCGTCGGTGTGCTGATGATGTGTTATGTGCTCTTTGGTGGCATGACTGCCACCACCTGGGTGCAGATCATCAAGGCCATCCTGCTGCTCTCCGGTGCCACCTTCATGGCGCTGGCCGTGCTCTGGCAGTTCAATTTCAACCCCGAGGCACTGTTTTCCAAGGCCGTCGAAATACACGCCAAGCACGATGCGATCATGTCTCCGGGGGTGCTGATCAAGGATCCGATCTCCGCAATTTCGGTCGGCATGGCGTTGATGTTCGGGACGGCGGGCCTGCCGCACATCCTGATGCGCTTCTTCACCGTTCCGAGTGCCAAGGAAGCACGCAAGTCGGTCGGTTGGGCGACCACCTGGATCGGTTACTTCTACATCCTGACCTTCATCATCGGTTTCGGCGCCATCGTCATGCTGACGCAGGATCCGGCACCCTACTACGTGCCGAAGATGGTCGATGGTGTGCAAGCCGTCGGAGCGGACGGCAAGCTGGTCTGGGATGGCTTGCGGGGCGGCGGCAACATGGCGGCCATCCACCTGTCGAACGCCGTCGGTGGCAATGTCTTCCTCGGCTTCATCTCGGCAGTGGCTTTCGCGACCATCCTGGCGGTGGTCTCCGGTCTGACGCTGTCGGGCGCCTCGGCGGTATCGCACGACCTCTACGCGACGGTGTTCAAGAAGGGCAAGGCCGACTCGGCGCACGAACTGCGGGTTTCCAAGATGACCACGGTCTGCCTCGGTGTCGTTGCGGTCGGTCTCGGGATCGCGTTCGAGAAGGAAAATGTTGCCTATATGGTGATGCTGGCCTTCGTCATCGCGTGTTCGGCGAACTTCCCGATCCTCTTCATGTCCGTGCTCTGGAAGGACTGCACGACCAAGGGCGCCGTGGCCGGTGGCATTGTCGGCCTGATCAGCTCGGTTGCCCTGACCATCATGTCGGCATCGGTGTGGGAAGCCGTCCTGAAGAATCCCAAAGGCAGCGCATGGTTCCCGTACTCTTCACCGGCCATCTTCTCGATGACCGCGGCGTTCGTGGTGATCTATGTGGTTTCCAAGCTGGACAATAGCAAGCAGGCTCAGCTTGAGCGTTCGCTTTATCCAGCGCAGAAGGTTCGTTCGGAGACCGGATTCGGCTCTTCCTCGGCCTCGGGTCACTAAGCACCAGTAGTCGCCTGTTCGGCAAACGGCCCGGGAGTCATGCAACTCCCGGGCCGTTTTTGCTTGTAGCACGGTTCGCTTCATTCCATAGCAGTTCTTCCGGAGGGCTTGGCGCGATAGGGTGCATTGGCCGGATAACCGGCGGCGTCGAGAAGTTCGTTCCAGGCGGCTGGGGCAAAGCCCCGCATGTTTTGCCGACCGACGCTAATACTGGGTAACAACGCTTCACCACCACCGAGTTGCCGGCCGAGTTCGGCGAGTTCTTCTTCGCTGTTGAGCACCTTCTCGGAGAACGGAACGCCGCGACCATTGAGCAGAGTGCGCGCCTGCTTGCAGGTGACGCAGCCGGCGCTGGTGTACAGGACGACCGGGAATTTTTCGCTTGCCTGGCGAACCGCATACGGTAACTGCTGTTCATCCACGCCGGTCGTGTTCGTATATTTCATGACCTGTCGGGCTCCCGGTGGCGGCGGCAGGTCGGAGATAATGGTGCCGCCACTTTTCGGGTCGATCCAGCGGTAGGTGGTCTGGGCGCTGACCGTACCGGTGATCAGCAGCAGGATGGCGGTGGCGCTGCCAAAGCGCCGTGCGGCCGTAGGGAGCATGCTTGGTCTGGTCCTCGATGTCTTACGCCTTGATCATGCCACTGTGCAGCAGCAGGGCGTCGACCTGCGGCTCGCGGCCACGGAAGGCGCGGAAGTTGTCGATCGCCGAACGGCTGCCGCCGATCGACAGGATTTCGTTGAGGAAGCGCTGTCCTGTCGCCGGGTCAAAGGGGTTGCCGGTCTCTTCGAAAGCGCCGTAGCAATCAGCCGAGAGTACCTCGGCCCACTTGTAGCTGTAGTAGCCAGCGCCGTAACCGCCGGCGAAGATGTGCGCAAAGCTGTTCGGGAAACGATGCCATTCAGGTGGAACGAGGACCGCTACCTGGCGCCGTACCTCGGACAGCAGTTCGAGCACGCTGAGATCACCGGCGGGGTCGAATTCGCTGTGCAGCAACAGGTCGAACAGCGAAAACTCGACCTGCCGCAGGGTCTGCATGCCGCTCAGGAAGTTCTTCGCTGCCAGCATCTTGTCGAACAGGGTGCGCGGCAAGGGCTCGCCGGTGTCGATATGAGCGCTCATTTCCTGCAGCACGTTCCATTCCCAGCAATAGTTCTCCATGAACTGCGATGGTAATTCGACCGCATCCCATTCGACGCCATGGATGCCGGCGACACCGATCTCGTCAACACGTGTCAGCAGGTGATGCAGGCCATGACCGGTCTCGTGGAAGAGGGTGATCACCTCGTCGTGCGTGAAGGTTGCCGGCCGCAGCCTTCCATCCTGGTCGCTGACTGGCCGGGAAAAGTTGCAGTTGAGATAGGCGACCGGTTTCTGTATATCGTCGCTGGTCAGCGTTGGCAACCGCTGTGGCAGTTTGCGACGGCTGATCGCCTCGTCCATCCAGGCGCCGCCGCGTTTGGTTTCGCGAGCGTAGAGGTCGAGGTAGAACTGACCGATCAGTTCGCCGGCAGGTGTCTCGATCCGGTAGAAGCGAACGTCAGCATGCCATAGCGGCGCGCGGTCGGGCTGGATACGAACGCCGAACAGCTTTTCGATGACCGTGATCAGACCGACGAGAACCTTGTCCTCGGTAAAATACTGTTTCACTTCCTGTTCCGAGAAGGCATAACGTGCTTGCAGCAGCTTTTCGGAAACGTAGGCGACGTCCCAGGCTTCCATGCGATCGAGAGCGAGTTCGCTGCGGGCAAAGGCGCGCAGGTCGGCGATGTCCTGCTCGGCAAAAGGCCTGGCCTTGACCGCCAGATCGTGCAGGAAGTCGAGCACCTGGGGCACCGATGCGGCCATTTTCGGCACCAGCGAAACCTCGGCGTAGTTCTGGTAGCCGAGCAGTTGCGCTTGCTCGCGGCGGAGTTCGAGGATGCGTCGAATCAGTGGCGTGTTGTCGAGTTCGGCGGCACCGAATTCGGCGGCGCGTGTGGCGTAGGCGCGGTACATCACGGCGCGCAGACGGCGGCTGTCGGCGTACTGCATCACCGGCAGGTAGGAGGGCATGTGCAGGGTGAACTTCCAGCCACTCTTGCCGTCTCGTTCAGCAGCTTCGCGGGCAGCTTGTCGAGCATCCTCAGGCAGTCCGGCAAGTTCGCTCTCGTCGCTCAGCACTTCGGCAAATGCGTTGGTGGCGTCGAGAAGATTCTCCGAAAACTTTGCCGAGAGCTGTGCGAGTTCCTCGGCAATCGCCTGGAAGCGAGGCTTGTCCTCTGCGGGCAGCTCCGCACCGCTGAGGCGAAAATCGCGAATCTCGTGCTCGACGATTCGCTGCTGCGCCACCGACAGAAGTGCGTATTCGGGGCTTGCGGCGATCGCCTTGTACTTGTCGAACAGCTTGAGGTTCTGCCCCACCTCGGCGTAGAAACAGGAGACCTCGGGCAGCATGCCATTGTAGGCGTCCCGCCAGTCGGGAATGTCATTGACCGAGTGGACATGCGAGACCATTCCCCAGGCCCGTGACAGTTGTTCAAAACCATCGGCGAGCGGTGCCGCGAAATCAGCCCAGGTCGCAGCAAGGTCGTCGGCGGTCAGCCGCTCGATCAGTGCGCGGCCGCGTTCGAGCAGCGCACTGATCGCGGGTTGCACATCGGCCGGCGTCAGCACATCGAAGCGAGGCAGGCCGGAAAAATCGAGCAGCGGGTTGTCTTGCAGGGTGTGTTCAGTCATCAGGGATTCCGTGGTTCCAGAAGGGGGCGAGCGCGGATTACGACGCGACGCTCGGCAGTTCCCCTATTCTACAAGGTCGCGATACGCGTGCCACGAAGCGTGGCCAAGCAGCGGCATGAGAACGATCAGTCCGAAGAACAGGGTGAGAAAACCGATCCCGGTCAGTATGACCACAATTGCACCCCAGAGGATCATCAGCAGCAGATTGGCATCGACGGTGCGCAGACTGGTTCGGATGGCAATGCCGCAGGGTACCCGGCGATCGAGCAGCATCGGCACCGAGACGACGGTGATGGAAAAGACGAACAAGGCCAGCGCTCCGCCGATCATGATCCAGATCAGCAGCAGATCACGATGGTCGGTCGACAGGTGGATCTCTGCCAGCAGCTCGAGCAGGTCCGGTGTAATCATCGGTGCCAGCAAGGCGAACAGCCAGGTCGTGATGCGTTCCCAGGTCAGCCCGATCATTGCCAGAAGCAGGCCCATCATGGTGAGTTCCGGCGCGTTGCGCCGGCCACCGGCGAACGAACTGAAGAAAGTCGAAGTCTGGCCTGCCGCGCGGCGGCGGCTGATCTCGTACAGCCCTCCGGCAAGAAACGGGCCGACCAGAAAGAAGCCGGAAGTCGCGATGATGAACAGTTGTCCTTTGTGCCACGCAAAAATCGTGATCACGTCGCCGGCAATCGCAAACAACAGACCATAGGCAAGGCTGGCGATCGGGTTGGCGCAGAGGTCAGCCCAGCCCGTCGCCAGCCAGGCGAAAGGTCGGTCGATGGAGGCGCTGCGGACTTTCGGCGGGATGTTGCTGCGATCAGGGGGGCTTGGCTCCAGAGGCATGCGTTCTCCTTGCTGAGGTGGACGTAGACGGGCGTGTCGTGATGCTGATATCCGTGCGCCGGTCAATCGACAAACGCTTCGCCGGTCAGGCGCTCGCAGGCCTCGATATATTTTGCGCGGGTTGCGGCGAGCACCGTTGGCGGTAATCGGGGGCCCGGCGCTCGCTTGTTCCAGTCCAGTGTCTCAAGATAGTCGCGGACGTACTGCTTGTCGTAGGACGGCGGGTTGCTGCCGTTGTGGTAGGCGTCGGCCGGCCAGAAGCGTGACGAGTCAGGAGTCAGTGCTTCATCGATCAGATGCAGCGTGCCGACAGCATCGACGCCGAATTCGAATTTGGTATCGGCAATGATGATTCCGCGTGCCGCCGCGTGCTCGGCGGCGCTGCGATACAGCGCAATGGCCGCGTCGCGCGCCTGCGTGACGATTGCCTCGGCGCTCTGGCCGGTCGCAGCCAGCAGATCGGCGAGTGCCAGCGCACAGTCGGCCTGGGCGCGTTCGAAAGATACATTCTCGTCGTGATTGCCGATGGCCGCTTTGGTTGCCGGAGTAAAGATCGGCTGCGGCAGCCTGCTCGCGAGCCGCAGACCGGCCGCTAGTCGGATTCCGCAAACCCTGCCGCTGGCCTGGTAGTCCTGCCATCCCGATCCGCTCAGATAGCCGCGCACCACCGCTTCAATCGGCAGCGGTCGCAAGCGTTTCACGACCAGCGAACGGCCACGGACCTGCGCACGCTCGTCGGCATTCACCACCGTTTCAGGGTCGATGCCGGTCATCTGGTTGGGGATGATGCCGGCGAGTTTGGCGAACCAGAAACTGGCCAGCCGTGTCAGTACCTTTCCCTTGTCGGGCACCGGGTCCGGCAGGATGACGTCGAAGGCCGAAAGGCGATCGCTGGTCACGATCAGCAGCTTCTCGGTGTCGATGGCGTAAATGTCGCGCACTTTGCCGCGGCCGAGCAGCGGCAGGCTGGTGATCGTCGATTCAAAGAGGGCTTCGGTCACGTGCTTGATCCGGTAGCAATTCGGGGTTAGATCTTGTATGGCTGTGGATCGCCAACCCGGACGATCTTCAGCGTATTGGTGCCGCCGCTGGTTCCCATCGGATCGCCGGCGCTGAGCACGATCAGGTCTCCATTTTCCACAATCCCCTCATTCATCAGCAATTGCTCGGCATCATAGAGCAGTTCTTCGCGAGTCGCTGGCCGCTGTTTCATGAACAAGGGAAATACCGCTCGGTAGAGACTCATCCGGGTCACTGCATCGGCTTGCGGGGTCAATGCATAGACCGGGACACCGCAGTTCAGGCGGCTCATCCACAGGGCCGTCGCGCCTGTCTCGGTGAGTGCGGCGATGGCCTTGACCTTGAGGTGGTGCGCCGTCCAGATGGCAGCCAGGGAAATGGTCTGATCGATACGCGTGAAGACCTGATTGAGGAACTCGTGGTCGAGAGTTACTGCGGCAGACTTTTCGGCTTCCAGGCAGATGCGCGCCATCGCCTCGACGGTTTCGACCGGATACCGGCCGGATGCGGTTTCGGCCGAAAGCATCACCGCGTCGGTACCGTCGAGTACCGCATTGGCGACGTCGGAGACTTCGGCACGCGTCGGCGCCGGCGAGGAAATCATCGATTCCATCATCTGCGTTGCCGTGATGGCCAGCTTGTTCTTCTCGCGTGCCAGGCGAATCATGCGCTTCTGCAGTGCCGGAACGGCGGCATCTCCGACTTCGACAGCAAGATCCCCGCGCGCGACCATGATGCCGTCAGAGGCGGCGATGATCTCTTCGAGAGCGGCAACGGCCTCGACCCGTTCGATCTTGGCAATGGTCTGCGCCTGCCCACCCGCCGCGTGAATCAGTTGTTTGGCCATGTACATGTCGGCCGCACTCTTGGGAAAGGAGACGGCCAGGAAGTCGACTTCGATGCCTGCCGCTGTGCGGATGTCTTCCATGTCCTTGGCGGTCAGTGCAGGCGCCGAGAGACCGCCGCCCTGGCGGTTGATCCCCTTGTTGTCGGAAAGCTCGCCTCCGTGGCGGACGATGGTGAAGATCTCCGAACCGACGACGCGTTTCACGTCAAGGACGATGCGACCGTCGTCGAGCAGCAATACGCTTCCGGCAGAAACGTCACGGGTCAGAGCCTTGTAGTCGAGGCCAACGCGCTCGGCATTGCCCAGTTCGCAATTGGCGTCGAGGATGAAGCGTTCGCCGTTCTCGAGCCGGACCTTGCCGTCGGCGAATTTGCCGACGCGGATCTTGGGTCCCTGAAGATCGGCGAGAATCCCGACCGGGCGCCCGACATGGGCTGCCACCTCACGAACCATTTGTGCCCGCGCGATGTGATCCTCCGGTTTGCCATGGGAAAAGTTCAGGCGCACGACATCGACGCCAGCGCGGATCATACGTTCCAGTACTGTGGCATCAGATGAGGCCGGACCGAGGGTGGCAACGATCTTGGTATCGCGTGACATGGGTTTCCTTTTTTCTTGTCACGGAGCGCACGGTCTTATTGCCCTGCGACGATTAGAGGGCTGCGGGGTCAATGGGCCCGAAACGGGACCGAAAGCACGGGAAGTATCCTTCAACGGAGGAAACTCCCTGCCCTGCTTCGCAGCAATGTGAGGGTACCGCACACTCTCACAGGAGAATCGGAGAGGCAAGAGGGGCGCCCGGAAGCGCCCCTCGATGGTCGTTTAGCGGGCCATTACGCGGACCATTTCCAGCACCTTGCAGGAATAGCCCCATTCGTTGTCGTACCACGAGACAACCTTGACGAAGGTACTGTCGAGGGCCATCCCGGCTTCGGCATCAAACACCGAAGTGCAGCTCTCGCCACGGAAATCGGTGGCCACCACCTTCTCGTTCGTATAGCCGAGAATGCCCTTCATCGGACCTTCGGAGGCTGCCTTCATGGCTGCACAGATTTCTTCGTAGGTGGCGTCCTTGTTCAGCTCGACGGTCAGGTCGACGACCGAGACGTCGGAGGTCGGAACGCGGAAGGCCATGCCGGTGAGCTTCTTGTTCAGCTCGGGAATGACCTTGCCGACGGCCTTGGCAGCACCGGTCGAGGACGGAATGATGTTCTCGAGGATGCCACGGCCACCGCGCCAGTCCTTGTTGGACGGGCCATCGACGGTTTTCTGGGTAGCCGTGGCGGCGTGCACGGTGGTCATCAGACCGCGCTTGATCCCCCAGTTGTCATTCAATACCTTGGCAACAGGTGCCAGGCAGTTGGTGGTGCACGAAGCATTCGAGATGATCGTCTGACCGGCATAGGTCTGGTCATTGACGCCGAACACGAACATCGGTGTGTCGTCCTTGCTGGGTGCGCTCTGAATGACCTTCCTGGCGCCGGCGGCGATATGCTTCTGGCACGATTCGGTGGTCAGGAAGAGGCCGGTCGAGTCGACGACGATGTCTGCACCAACCTCGTCCCACTTCAGCTCGGCCGGGTCCTTGACGGCGGTCAGACGGATCTTCTTGCCATTGACGACCAGGGTGTTGCCTTCGACCGCAACGCTACCCTGGAAGCGACGATGCACCGAGTCATACTTGAGCATGTACGCCAGATAGTCGGGTTCGAGCAGGTCGTTGATGCCGACCACTTCGATGTCCTCGAAATTCTGAATTGCGGCGCGAAACACCATCCGGCCGATACGGCCAAACCCATTGATCCCTACTTTGATTGTCATGAAACGGTCTCCTTGAGAAATGACAACAGTGATCTCACGGTGCTAACTAGGTGGGTCACCGTGAAACCGAAAAAGTCAAACCACTGGCCGGCAGCTGCCGGCTCTCCAAAGCGATCGATGCCGACCACGGCACCGTCGCGTCCAACATATTCAGCATTGATCCGTGAGCGTTCGAGAGAGCGAAACGATCGCGATCCGGCCAGGGGATCGGCCGGATTGTGGCGCAGGGGGCGACGCCAGAGGACTGTTGTGACATCGGCCATCCCATAGGCATGCCAGGATGGCCGGAACTGGCATGCTGGAGCGCGTCCATGGCAAGGGCGTGGACGACGCTGGTCAGGGGGGGAACGCAGTAGGCACGATATTTCGCTGGCTCGGGACGGTGGGTTCAGTCGCATGGACAAATTATCCGCCAAAATGGCAGGCTTTGCCACTGTCCGTTACGAAGCGTTGGCGGGCAGGGTGCGTACTGCTGGGCGGGCATCGGGCAGGGACTGGTTCAGTTCTTCGGCGGGCGTTCAATAGGAAAGCAAAAACTAACCATAAATAGAAAAAAGTTTAACTTTTAATAATCAATTTGGCCGCCTACACTTGTCGCACATGATCCAACACGGTATTTACCCTCATCGATACGGAGACAAGCATGGACCAATCGAATCGTTACGCCGACCTCAGCCTGAAGGAAGAAGACCTGATCAGGGGGGGCAAGCACATTCTGGTGGCGTACAAAATGAAGCCGAAAGCCGGCTATGGCTATCTTGAGTCGGCCGCTCACTTTGCCGCAGAATCTTCCACGGGTACGAATGTCGAGACCAGTACCACCGATGACTTCACCAAGGGCGTCGATGCCCTGGTCTATTCCATCGACGAAGCCACCGAAGACATGCGCATCGCCTATCCACTGGATCTGTTCGACCGCAACATGATCGACGGTCGCATGATGATGGTATCGATTCTGACGCTGATCATCGGCAACAACCAGGGCATGGGCGACATCGAACACGGCAAGATCCATGACATCTTCGTTCCCGAGCGCGCCATTCAGCTCTTCGACGGCCCGGCCAAGGACATCTCGGATCTGTGGCGGATCCTCGGACGCCCGCTCAAGGATGGCGGCTACATCGCCGGCACGATCATCAAGCCCAAGTTGGGGCTGCGTCCGGAGCCGTTCGCCAAGGCCGCCTACCAGTTCTGGTTGGGCGGCGACTTCATCAAGAATGATGAGCCGCAGGGCAATCAGGTGTTCTGCCCGGCGAGGAAAGTGTACCCCCTGGTCTATGACGCCATGAAGCGTGCCATGGATGAAACCGGGCAGGCCAAGATTTTTTCCGCCAATATCACTGCCGATGACCATTACGAAATGCTCCATCGCGCCGACTTCATCCTGGAAACCTTCGGCCCCGATGCCGACAAAGTCGCCTTCCTGGTCGATGGTTTCGTGGGCGGTCCAGGCATGATCACCACCGCCCGCCGGCAGTACCCCAACCAATATCTGCACTATCACCGTGCCGGTCACGGCATGATCACCTCGCCATCCGCCAAGCGCGGCTACACGGCATTCGTGCTGGGCAAGATTGCGCGTCTGCAAGGGGCATCCGGCATCCATGTCGGTACCATGGGTTTCGGCAAGATGGAAGGCGAGAGCTCGGACAAGAACATCTGTTACATGCTGGAGCGTGACGAGTGTCAGGGCCCGGTCTATTACCAGAAGTGGTACGGCATGAAGCCGACCACCTCGATCATCTCCGGCGGCATGAATGCATTGCGTTTGCCGGGATTTTTCGAGAATCTCGGCCACGGCAACGTCATCAACACCTCCGGTGGCGGTTCCTATGGCCATATCGACAGTCCGGCGGCCGGTGCGCTTTCGCTGCGGCAGGCTTACGAGTGCTGGAAGGCTGGCGCCGATCCGATCGAGTGGGCGAGGGAGCACCATGAATTCGCACGCGCCTTCGAGTCCTTCCCGGGGGACGCCGACAAGCTCTATCCGGGTTGGCGCGAGAAGCTCGGCGTTCATCGCTGAGTCGGTGGTCTGTGGTCAGAAGGCGCGGGCCGATGCTGGGCTGTTGCCTGACACCGGTCGGATGAGTGCACATGAGGGATGGGAAATGACCGACAAGGAGCAATTCAGGGTAATCGCCGAACCTTTCTACCAGCCGCAAGGAAACGAGGTAGCACTGTACGAAGCCGCTTACGCGGCGCGCCTGCCGGTGATGGTCAAGGGACCGACCGGCTGCGGCAAGTCCCGCTTCATCGAATACATGGCCTGGAAGCTTGGCAAGCCCCTGCTCACCGTCGCCTGCAACGAAGACATGACCGCTTCCGACCTGGTCGGGCGTTACCTGCTCGAAGCCAACGGCACACGCTGGCTCGATGGGCCGCTGACCACCGCCGCGCGCATCGGGGCGATCTGTTACCTCGACGAAATTGTCGAGGCGCGTCAGGACACGACGGTGGTGATCCACCCCTTGACCGACCACCGGCGTACTCTGCCGCTAGACAAGAAGGGCGAGTTGATCCACGCGCATCCCGATTTTCAACTGGTCATCTCGTACAACCCTGGCTATCAGAGCCTGATGAAAGATCTCAAGCAGTCGACCAAGCAGCGTTTTACGGCTTTCGAGTTCGACTATCCCGATGCCGATCTGGAGACCGCCATCCTCTGCAGTGAAAGCGGCATCGATAGCCGCATTGCCGTGCAACTGGTGAACATCGGCGCCGCCGCCCGCCGGCTCAAAGGTCATGGTCTCGATGAGGGGATCTCGACGCGTCTGCTGGTCTACGCTGCAACCCTGATCAAGGGTGGCGTCGCGCCCCGTGACGCCTGTCGAATGGCTCTCGTGCGGCCGATCACTGACGACGATGATATCCGCGATACCCTGGATCACGCGATCGACGCGACCTTTGCCTGATCGCGATGGAACGTAAAAGCATGCCAGCGGACTCGAGCACAGACGAGCAGACGGGCGCCGCCTGGAGCGAACGCCTGCGCCTGTACCGCGAGCAACTCGACTGCCGCTTTCCGCAGGTCAATGAGGTCTTCGAGGGCTGTCTGGTCGAGGCGTTGCGCGTGCTCACCGCCGATGGTGTCGCTGCCTACCTCGACTACGCACGTTTTCTGAGCCGCATGGGGCGTGGCGTCGAACCGGTGCTGGCATTCCTCGAGAAGTGGCCAGCGATTGCCGCAATCCTCGGTGAAGACGCCTTGCCGCCGCTCACCCGGACCGTGCACAGGCTCTGGAAATCACCGAATGGCAAGGCCATCACCCCTTTCCTGCAGAGCCTGGCGGCGGTCGCCCGACGGCTGGGGGCACGCGAGCAGATGCAACATTACCTGGACCTGGCGCTGGACTTCATGGAGCGCACCACCGGTTCAATCCATGGTATCCACCAGACCTTCGCCAGCCCAGGGCTACCGGAGTTTTTCGCGCAGGCGCCACGGCTGCTCAATGCGCTGACCATCGCCGGACTGAGAAACTGGCTTGACTACGGCATCCGCAATTACCACAACCATCCCGAACGACAGCGTGCCTACTTCAGCCTGCAGTCGGCCGACAGCCGCGCCGTGCTGCAGCGCGAGCGGCACGGCACGCTCCTGCTCGACAACGAACGCCGGCTCGATCTCTACCTGCGTGCCCTGTGGCAAGACAGCGCGCAACTGGTCCCCTACGCCAGCGACATCGATCAGGCACTGCCGCCGCTTCCCTACTACGACCCGTCGGGAATCCGCCTGCCCGACGTCCTCGATGACGCCAGCGGTGTTTCCGGCATCGACCGCTACCGCGTCACACTGGCCCATATCGCAGCGCATCGGCGCTGGAGCCAGGCGATGTTTGCCGACAACTTCAGCCCCATGCAGCGCATGGCGATCGAGTTCTTCGAAGACAGTCGCATCGAGACGCTGATCCTGCGCGCGTATCCCGGCCTGCGTCGCAGTTTCCTGGCGCTGCATCCGAAGCCGGTGGAAGGTGCCTGCAACCCGGAGACTCATTCCTGCCTTCGCCATCGTCTGGCGATGCTGTCACGCGCCGTGCTCGACCCCGAGCACGGCTACCAGGACGTGATCCTGCTGGAGTTCGTGCGGCGCTTCCAGGAAACGCTGCAGCAAGGCGATTCGAGCAGCGAAGAAATCGCCCAGCTCGCACTCTCCTACGTCGCACGCACCCGACGTCAGAGCGACCAACTGGCCAGTGTCTTTTTTACCGATAGCGAGGTCGGCTATCGCGACGACAATCGCCATCTCTGGCGCTTCCACGAGTTGAGCGACGACGAGGAAATGTTCAACGAGCAGCGTTCAACGACCACCGCCGCCGAGGTCGAACGCCTGCCGCCGCGCCACTACCCGGAGTGGGACTACCAGAGCCAGAGCTACCGGCCGGACTGGGTGAGCCTCTACGAATCGCTGCACCCGAGTGCTGACGCCCGTGACATCGATCGCCTGCTGGAAAAACACGCAGCGCTGGCTCGGCGCCTGAAGCGTCTGCTGGATCTGCTGAGACCACAGGAGCGAGTCCGCATCCGCTATCAGGAAGACGGCAGTGAACTCGATCTCGACATTGCCATTCGTTCGCTGATCGATTTCAAGGGCGGCGCCCATCCCGATCCGCGCATCAACATGAGCCACCGCAGCAGCGGCCGCAATCTGGCGGTGCTGCTCCTGCTCGACCTCTCGAAGTCGCTGGCCGACCGGGTCAAGGTCGGCACCAACGGTGGCGAACAGAGCATTCTCGAACTGAGTCAGGAAGCTGTATCGCTGCTCGGCTGGTCGATCGAGCAGCTTGGCGACCCCTTCGCCATTGCCGGTTTCCACTCCGACACCCGTCACGACGTCCGCTACCTGCACCTCAAGGGCTTCAGTGAAAGCTGGGGTGATACCGTCAAGAGCCGCCTCGCGGCGATGCAGGCCGGCTATTCGACACGCATGGGTGCGGCGATGCGTCACGCCGCGCACTACCTCGGCGCACAAAAAACCGAGAAGAAATTGCTGCTGGTCCTGACCGACGGCCAGCCTGCCGACGTCGACGTCCATGATCCGCGCCTGCTGATCGAAGACGCCCGCAAATCGGTCGGTGAACTCGACCAGAAAGGCATCTTCACCTACTGCATCAGCCTCGACCGCAAGGCCGACGACTACGTCAGCGACATCTTCGGGCGGAGGTTTTCGGTGATCGACCGCGTCGCTCGCTTGCCGGAGCGGCTGCCCGAACTGTTCATGGCGCTGACCCGGTAGCGGGGAATTTGCCTGCTGATCCCTTTGGTGCCGGGGGCCCGCGCCTGGTTTCACAACAGACCGGAAAAGATGCGCTTGTCCGTTCAAGGACTCGTCTGGTATCGTTCCAGGCTTCACCGCAAGGTGGAGAATCGTGCTGCCTGGCCCGTTCGGCCGCTGAAAGCCTGTCGCCACCCCAGCCCCTGCTGCGGGTTGAGCGACTTCTGCCCGCAATACAAACCTGTTGAATGTCGATACATTCGGGCACGGCGCTAGCATGGGCGCAAGCCCAGCGCAGATCGCTCTACCCCTTCAACCTTCCCAAGCATCGTAGATTCCCTGACGGATGACCCCCCTATGACCTCCCATCAAAAGGTTGCCCTGATTACCGGCGTGACCGGCCAGGACGGCGCCTACCTGGCTGAATCCCTGCTCCACAAGGGTTACGAAGTGCACGGCATCAAGCGCCGTTCCTCGCTGTTCAATACCGACCGCATCGATCACCTCTATCAGGATCCGCACGAGCCCGGGCGGCGCTTCATTCTCCACCACGGCGACCTCACCGACTCGACCAGCCTGATCCGCATCATCCAGCAGGTGCAGCCGACGAGATCTACAACCTGGCCGCGCAAAGCCACGTCGCCGTCAGCTTCGAAGAACCCGAGTACACCGCCAACGCAGACGGCATCGGCGCCCTGCGCATGCTCGAAGCGATCCGCATCCTCGGCCTGGAAAAGAAAAGCCGCTTCTACCAGGCCAGCACCTCGGAACTCTACGGACTGGTCCAGGAAATCCCGCAGAAGGAAACGACCCCCTTCTATCCGCGCAGCCCCTACGCCGTCGCCAAGCTCTACGCCTACTGGATCACCGTCAATTACCGCGAGGCCTACGGCATCTATGCCTGCAACGGCATCCTCTTCAACCACGAAAGCCCGGTTCGCGGCGAAACCTTCGTCACCCGCAAGATCACCCGCGCCATCGCCCGTATCGCCCTCGGCCTGCAGGACTGCCTCTATCTCGGCAACCTCAGTGCCCTGCGCGACTGGGGCCACGCCCGCGATTACGTCGAAATGCAGTGGTTGATGCTGCAGCAGGACCACCCCGAAGACTTCGTCATCGCCACCGGCGTGCAATACAGCGTCCGCCAGTTTGTCGAATTCGCCGCGCTGGAACTGGGCATCGCGTGCGCTTCGAAGGCGAGGGCGTCGATGAAATCGGGATCGTGACCCGAGTCGAAGGCGACCAGGCCAAAGTCAAACCGGGCGGTCATCGTCCGGGTAGACCCGCGCTACTTTCCGCCCGACCGAAGTCGAGACCCTGCTCGGCGACCCCAGCAAGGCCCGCGAAAAACTCGGCTGGACGCCGACCACCAGCCTGCACGAACTGGTCCAGGAAATGGTGCTGGCCGACTACAATTCGGCCAGGCGCGACGCACTGGTCAAGCTCGCCGGCTTCAAGACCTTCGACCACAACGAATGAGCAGATCATGACGCCAACCCGAATCTACGTCGCCGGCCACCGCGGCATGGTCGGCTCCGCCATCGTCCGCAGCCTGCAGCAGCGCGGCGGAGCGACTCTGATCACCCGCACGCACGCCGAACTCGACCTCACCCAGCAGGCCGCCGTGCGCGCCTTCTTCGAAGCGGAAAGACCCGAACAGGTGTATCTCGCCGCCGCCAAAAGTCGGCGGCATTCACGCCAACAAGACCTACCCGGCCGAATTCATCTACCAGAACCTGATGATCGAGGCTCAACATCATCCATGAATCCTGGCGCGTCGGCGTGCAGAAACTCCTCTTTCTCGGCAGCAGTTGCATCTACCCCAAACTCGCCCCGCAGCCGATGCCGGAAGAGGCACTGCTCACCGGCACCCTGGAAGCGACCAACGAACCCTACGCCATCGCCAAGATCGCCGGCATCAAGCTCTGCGAAAGCTACAACCGCCAATACGGCACCGACTACCGCAGCGTCATGCCCACCAACCTCTACGGCCCGGTGACCACTACGATCTGCAGAACAGCCACGTCATTCCGGCGATGATCCGCAAGCTGCACCTTGCCAAACTCGCCGCCGCCCGCAACTGGCCGGCGATCGAACAGGACGAAACCAGAAACGGCCCATTCCCCAGGAACTCAAGCGCCAGTTGCACGACACCTGCACCTTGCAACTGGAGCCTTGCCTCACGCTATGGGGCACCGGCACCCCGATGCGCGAATTCCTCTACGTCGACGACATGGCCGAGGCCAGCATGCACGTGATGAACCTCGACCGGCCACCTACCAGGCCCACACCCAGGCCGATGCTCTCGCACATCAACGTCGGCACCGGCGAAGACACTCACCATCCGCCAACTGGCCGAAACTGTTGCCCATGTCGATCGGCTACCCCGGCCGTATCGAATTCGACCCCAGCAAACCGGACGGCACGCCAAGAAAGCTGATGGATATCTCCCGCCTGCACGCCCTGGGCTGTCGAGCCAAGGTGAGCCTGACAGAAGGGCTGGCCAGGGCTTATACCGACTGGGGCAAAAGCGGCGGGCAGTCCGTCCGCCCGTAATGCGCGCGGAAGGTGCGCAGGTCGGTACCGTCCACATCACCATCCTGGTCGAAGTCAGCGGCGTCGTTGTACCGGACTTGACCCCTCCGCGAGCCGTAGGCCGCATTAAAGATGCCCAAATCCGTCGCGTCCACATCGCCATCACCGTCGAAGTCGCCCTTGCACGGTGGGACCGGCTGAATGATCAGGAAGGCGCTGCTCTGATCATCTTCGCTGACTACGCCATTGCCCGGGGTCGAATCTGGATCGGGTTGATTCGCGGCCGCTACCTGAGCGATATTCTCAATCGATCCGGTGGCGGTCACCATAGCGGTGATCTGCAAGGTGGCGCTGCTGCCATTGGTGATAGTCCCCAGTTGCCACAGACCGCTGCCTGAGTTGTAGCTCCCAGAGGAAGGCGTGGCAGAGACGAAGCTCAGGCTGGCGGGCAGCAGATCCAGGACTTGCACGCCGGTGGCGGCTTGAGGACCCGCGTTGCTCACCGTGATGGTGAAGCTGACGTTGCTGCCCAGGGTGGGAGTTGGGTTGTTCACCGTCATGGCCAGACTGAGGTCAGCCCGGTCGATGGCGTTGGCCAGGTTGAGCCGCCCTCCGGTGACCGTGATCCCTGCCAGTGCCGGTATACGATCCGCGCTGCGCAGGATGCGATTGATGCGGTCCGGCATTGGCTCGTCATGAAGACCGGCCAGGAAGCCTACCGCGCCGGTTACATGAGGCGCGGCCATGGAGGTACCACTCAGGAAGGAATAGCCATTCGTGCCCTCGGGTACACCGATCCCGATGTCGTCCAGGTATACGCCGTCGGCAGTAACGGAAGAGTCAGTGTTCAAGACGAACATCACCTGGAACGGGTTGGTGTAGAACGCCGGGTCGATCGGCGCGGTGTACAGCCGCCACTGGCCTTCGCTGCTGCCGGTGAGGCCGCCTACATAATAAATACCTCCATAGTTGTACACCATCCAACCGTTCTGGCCGTTCTCCATGTTGTCGGAGAAGTAGGTCGTGGTGAAACTACCATCCGTTACGGCCACGTCGTCGATGTAGTAACCGTCGTAGGTGATGCTGGAGTCCGTCACCAGATCGAAGGCAAACTTGGCGTCCGCGGTCCGGCAGGCATCGGGGACCGGTGCGGAAAACAGGGTCCAGTTAGCGACTAAGCCGTCCAGGTAACCAAGGTAGGTCCATACACCACTCCCATAACAGAATACGCGCAGTTCGTCAAAACCGCTTTCGATTTCGCCCCTCAGAGAGAAGGTCATCCAGGTATTCCCTGACGGCGCCACGGACAGATTCATCGTCGGGCTTTCCAGGGCGACGTAAGCGTTGTTGACATAGTTCCCATTGGGGCTGTCGGACCAGGCGTGGGTGGGGCTCTGGGACTGTTCCTCCGTCAGCGTCCACTGTGGTGATGATCCACCCATGACGTAATAGACATCCAGCCAGTCGGAGCCATATTCCAGGTCGTGTCGGGCATAGAAGCCCAGGGACAGCGGCCCCGACACGCCGCTCAGGTTAATCGGCGGACTGGTGAGCGCAACGGACTGGTTGTCGCTGTAGTTGCCGCCGGGGCTGTCGGACCAGGCGTGGGTCGGACTCTGGGACTGCTCCCCGGTGATGGACCACGGTGATGCCGCCGTCCAGCCACCGGATCCTGCTTCCATGCCGTCGAAGAAGGAGTCGCCCGGTCTGGGCCAATACTGAGTCCACCAGAAGGTGTTGAGGATCGAGTCCCCAGGCGCGCCCAGGTCCACCGAGTTCCGGCCGTAGTTGGAGAACCCGGCCAGCGCGTCATTGTGATTGGTGGCGGCCACGCTGATGATGTTGGGCAGGTCGTGGCTTGACGGGTAGTGGGGATCAATGTCGTTGTTTACAGCGTCGTTCCCCGCCGCCGCGACGAAAATGATCCCAGCATCGCCCAGAGCGCCAATGGCTGTCTTCTCGACCTCGTTATAGCAGCCAGTGCAGCCATAGGAAGCATTGACCGCCACCACGTTCACGCCGCGCTGCTTCATCATCAGGATGTATTGCAAGGCCTCCAATTCAGCATCATCGTACAGATAACCGTCAGGCGAGAAGCCTTGGATCGCCATGATCTGGCCCGTCCAGTTGACTCCGGCTACTCCCTGGCCGTTGTTTCCCGCCGCCGCCATGATGCCGGCCACATGGGTGCCGTGGCCGTGGCCAACCGGGTAGGGGTCACTGTCGCCCATACCGGTATCGATGCCATGGATGTCGTCCACATAGCCGTTGCCGTCGTCATCGATACCGTTGCCGGGTATCTCCCCCGGATTAACCCACATGTTGGCTTGCAGGTCCGGGTGGGTATAATCTACGCCGGTGTCCAGCACGGCCATGACGACACCGCTGGAGCCGGTGTGGTGAGCCCAGGCCTCGGTGGCGTCGATGTCTGCATCGACCACCCCGCCGGTTTGCCCGTAGTTGCACAGCGACCACTGACTACCATCGAAGTAGGGGTCATTCGGGGGGGTGCCCGGGCATCCCGCGGTGGGCCGCTTGCCATAGTTAAAGGAAGCCGCCTGCACGCGCGAATCGGCTTTCATCCGGGTCAGAAGCGCTGCAGTTGTCATCCCTTTGGGCCCCCGCGCCAGGGCGAAAACCTGGCCGGTCATGCTGGAAAGGCTGTCGAAGCTTTTGGCCAGGGTCAAGCCGTTGGTGCTCATCGCTTGGCTGGCCGTGGCTGCGTTAACCCCCTTCTTGAAGAGAAGCAGGATTTCGCCCTCCTTGTAATGAGCCTTGCGCGGCGCCGCCTGGCCCTTGGGGAGGAGAGAGGATTTTCCCGCCGCTGGAGCCCCCTTGGCAGAGGGCAGGATCGGTCCCGGGACGGTCAGGATACGCTCCCCTTGCGCGTTGGGCGCTACATCGATGCGTGGCAACACACTGCGCGTTGCCGGTATGGGTAGCGGCTTCTTGACGGGAACCTGCGCCCGTTTCTGCAATGGAATGGCTCCGGCCGGTGGAGCGGCTTGCAGGCCAACGACCGGCAGCATACCCAGTACAGCCCCGACGGCCAAGGCGTTGCCGCAGGACTGCATGCGCTTGATACTCTTGATCCGCTTCATGATCTCTTCTCCTCATCGATCAGCTTCATTCTGCTCCTCGACGCCAGCAGCGCGACCAGACCGGGCGCCAATAATGCGAGGGTGCCTGGGAGAGGTATCAAGTTGGGAGTGTTGACTTGGGCCAGGACGATACCGCTCGCGAGATCGTCATCCAGGACGGTGCCGTTCTCGAGAACAAAGTCGTCGAAGAACCCTCCACGGTCGCTGTCATAGAGCGACAGCGTGCTCATCCCATAGGCGCTACTCGTGAACTCCACGCTTGCGAGCAGAATGCGATCCCCTGCTAACGGTGGGAATGACACTTGTCCTCCCCCGGCTTCTACCTCCGGAGCCGTGCTGTTCACCCACCCTAACTCCCAGATCGACGCCACACTGGCGCTCGCTACCTGCAGGTGGGAAAGGTTATAAACCAGATCAAACCCCATGGAGATCAGACCGGGATTCGGGACGTTAGAGACGTAAAGATCCGCCCGAATGGTGTCATTCAGAGCGAGATTCCAGCTTGTCTCGTAGTTTCCGTCCTGGCCAAAGTCCAGATTGAAGACCAACTTTCCCGATGCCGGACCAGAGATGCCCAATAACAGGGCCGCTATCGGTGCGATCAGCTTTATTTTCTTCATGTGCTTCCCCTCAAAAAGACCCCAACCCAAGGAACCAGATGCCGCCGCCAGCGCCGTCGAACAGGATCGTTGGGCAATGGTGTCGGCTTCTCGGGGACTCTTGGAGCCGAGTTTGTAAAGGCAGTAACCTTCCGGTGGCCTTCTTCGCTCAACTCCATGGCGAAACAATCAGCATCGAAATCGGCCCGGTGCTCGCATCAGCCTCCAGCTTCAACAGACCAGTGTTTGCCATCTTCCCGCCCCCTATCTCGTTGCACGACGAATTGTCCGGAGCTTAAGATCGGTACGCCCCGAACGTATGCATGCAGCAAGTGATGACGATGCAAACAAGAAACGTGCCAGAAATAATATCATTGATTTAATGAATAAATACTTGCTATGGTGATACGCGGGATGGAATCTGTCTTTGCGTCTGGCGTGCAAAGTGGAAACTTTCTTTTCCGGGCAATCCAGAGCGAGTCATCTCCCGCAGCAGGGCTTGCCAAGATGTATTCGGCCGCGGCCGCTTGCATCAGACGAATGTCGCCTGAATCGGATTGTGGTACCACGCTCTGGCGGATCTTCCTCCAGCCAGCAGTAACTATTCGGTGGACCCGTAGTCCGTGGGCTGCCTGTCGGTGAATGTCAAGGTGGGTGGTGTTCCTCAAGTGGATATGCTAATCTATAACATATTGATTATAAAATACTATATTGGACTCATATCCACGTCTGGACCACTACCAAGACGCGCATCCTCAAGGGCTTCAAGGAAATGAATCAGGCACCCGTGGTGTTTCGTTGGAAGAAATTCGACAGGAAAGCTGCCTGATCTGTAGCCCATTTAATGGAACGAACTACTAGCGCATCACTTTGAATTTCACTCCGTGGGTGCTTGACTCCGGTCCACTCTCGCTTACAATCCCGGCAGGTTGTGCCGTATCAATGCTTCGCCTGACGAGTTCTTGCCAGATCATCGCCAGGGGAACAGCCGAAAATCACATTTTGTCGTCTACGTAATGAGGTGGGAAATGGACGCCCTTCTGCTCCTGTTGGGACGTGTCGCCGGCATCGGTGGCTTGCTGCTGTGCATCACCGCCGTGGTACTGCGTCTGGCAGGCAAGTACTACCTGGGCACGTTTCAACTTGCGACCCTCCTGCAGGGTGGCATGGCTGCAACCGTCCTGGGCTGTTTTTTCCTGCTGTTGGCGCTGACAGCGCAAGGGAAAGCCGGGCGGTCGTTCCCCCGCGAGTGAGTTGCTGACGATACTTTCACATTAACAGAGACGCCAGGCGTGGAAACGCGCGACCCAACTGAGGAGATTCTGCGGGGCGTGCGCCGGCAGCGATGACGATGCTGCGCGCGCTGATCCGCTCGGTCTCGCCGCTATGGCGGACCATCTCGACCTCCCAGGGTGAGACAATCTTCGCCGTGCCTTCGATGACCTCGACACCGAGTTCGGAGTGGCGTTCGCGCGAGTCGTGCGTTCGAAGCTCCGGATCACACGCTGCACACGCGCGATGACCTCGGCGAAGTCGAAGTCGAAGTCGGCACGCGCACTGCGAATGCCGAATTACAGTCTGCGTCGGCTGGCTAGCGGGAAGCGGCAGGAAACAGCGTCGTCAGTAGAGCAGAGAGATCCTTGATCTCGCCATCCGGTGTTTCGGGAATCCGTTCCGGTGCCTGTCCGAAGCGGTTGCACCACAGGACCCGCAGGCCGGAGGCCTTGGCCGAATAGGCATCCCACGCGTTCGACGAGAGGAAGCAGATCGCTGCCGGGGCGAGTTGCAGGCGTTCGCAGGCCAGCGCGTAGACTGCCGGGTGTGGCTTGAAGACGCCCACTTCCTCCACTGACAATACGGCATCGAAGATGTTCTCCAGAGCGCTGTGGCGGACCACCGCGGCGAGCATCGCCGGCGTGCCGTTCGAGAGAATCGCCAGCTTCATTCCTGCCGCCTGCAGCCGGCGCAGCGTTTCGGGAACCTCGGGATAACATCCGAGATGTAGGTAAAGGTCCATTAGCCGTGCCCGCAGGTCGGGGTGGTCGATTCCGAGGGTGTTCAGGGCAAAATCGAGCGCATCGCCGGTGACCTGCCAGAAGTCCGCATGTCGGCCGGCGAGTCCGCGCAGCCAGGTGTATTGCAGTTGCTTCTGACGCCAGAGTTCCGAAAGGCTCTGCCAGTTGCCACCGAGTTCGTCGCTGGCCGCGAGCGCTGCACTGTTGAAATCGAAGAGCGTGCCGTAGGCGTCGAAAACACAGGCCTCGATGCCGTCGATGTGCTTGATGTTCATGGTTCTTGTTTCCTTTCGTGGTATCGACAAGGGCGGGCAACGGCGCCTGGCTGCAGCCGTCAGGCTGGTGCAATCAGGCGCCGCAGGTCGGTGCCGCGGCCATCTCGTCACCGAGGGCGCCAGCGCAGCTTGATCCCTGTCCTGCGGTGCAGCCGTAGCAATGGTTGGCCACCTGGATCGGATAGCCGTCGAGTACGGCCGCGTTCACCTCGGTGATGTGCAGGCGCGAGCGCCCGCTGCCAGCTATCGGCAAACCGAGTTGCTGGTTGAAGTCGCAGTCGTAAAGATAACCCTGCCAGTCGACAGAAAGCAGCTTGCGACACATCACTTGCTCGATGTTTGCGTCGTGGTGCGCGTTGCGCAATAGCTGCATGTAGCTGTTGAACTGGCCCTTCGAGACCAGCATCGATCCGAAGCGCTGGATCGGCATATTGGTCAGCGTGAACAATTGGCTGAAGACGATGCCGAATTCGCGTCCGAGGTGCTCCCGATAGGCTAGGGCCAGTGATTCTTGCGGTGGCGGCAGCGTTGGCCCCTGCGGATTGAAGACCAGATTCAGGATCAGGCCGCTGTCCGGCACGCCATAGCCCAGCGCATTGAGGCGTCGCAAGCCCTGGATGCTGGCTTCGAAGGTGCCTTTGCCGCGCTGTCGATCGACGTTTTCCTCGAGATAGCAGGGCAGCGAGGCGACCACCTCGACGCGATGCCTGGCAAGGAAGTCGGCCAGATCCGCATGACCGGCTTCCTCCAGGATCGTCAGGTTGCAGCGGTCAATCACCCGCAGGCCGCGTTCGCGGCCGGAGATGACCAGGCGGCGGAAATGCGGGTTCAACTCGGGCGCGCCGCCGGTCAGGTCCAGCGTCTTGACTTCGGGGCTGGCGGTGATGAAGGCGAGCAGCGCATCGATCGTTTCGGCGGTCATTTCCTCCTTGCGCTGCGGACCGGCATTGACATGGCAATGCAGACAGCTCTGATTGCAGCGATAGCCGAGATTGACCTGGAGCGTCTCCACCGAGCGCCGGGTCAAAGCCGGGAAAGTGGTGGTCGCGAGAAGCGGCAGGGTGGCGTGCATGACTTTCATTCTCCGATGGTTTGTCGACATTGGTCGGAAAGGCTCTGGGTTTCCTTACGCACGCATGTCGGCATCTGCGGGCAAACGGCCGGCGAATCCTGGCTAAGGAACGTTCAAAAAACAACCTGCGGAAATTCATTGCTGGACTGGAAAAACGGTGGGATTCCATTGATCAGCTTTCGCAAATTGTTTTTGAAACGTTCCTAAGGCAGTCACGATACGATATTTCAGGCACTTCTGCAGCGCTGTGCCTGGCTGTCGCAGTGCGGGCTGGCTGGCGATGCCGAGCATGATTGCCGTGCTGAGCGGGTGATTCAGGGCTTGGCCGCAGCGCCACGGGTGTTTCGAGCTGTGAAATATTGCTGTAGAATCGTTCGCTTTCCGTGCGCGGAGGCGGTATTTGCGCGCGGACATGGACGCGGAAGCGATGCGGGGGGGCGTGCTGGATGGTGCGCAACTCGCGGATGTTGCGGATGGTTGGCGAATGCTCCTGAAAACCCTTTGCATCGTGAAGTCTCCTGACTCCGGACGATTGCTCGAACAGCAAAGGATGATCTCTGGCGACTTCGCTCTGGCGGCCAGCACTGCATTATCTGCTGGCGCGGGTTTTTCCGACCGAGCCAGGTTCCGGTCACCTTTCAGCCTGAATCACAAGGATTCTTAATAAATGAACGCTGCTATGAATGAGGTATCAGCCCCTGGTGCACCAGTGGTGAGCGCCCTTGAGCGCCGTCTTGACCTGTCGTTAAACATCGCCGACTTCGAAAAGGATGTTGACCAGCGTCTCAAACGCCTTAGCAAGAACATGAAGATGCCGGGTTTCCGGCCCGGCAAGGTGCCGGCAAGCATTGCCAGGCTGCAGTATGGCGAGCAGGCTCGCCATGATGCCTTGAGCGAGGCGCTGGGGCAACTGTTCAAAACGGCGGCGATGGCGCAGAATCTGCGCGTCGCGGGGACTCCGAAGATCGAGGCGAAGAGCAGCGAAAATCCTACGCATCTCGAGTTCTCGGCAATCTTCGAAGTCTTTCCGGAGATTGTGCTGAATGATCTGGCGGGCGTGGAAATCGAACGCCCGATACTCGAAGAAGTCGGCTCAACCGAGATCGACGGGACGATTGACATCCTGCGCAAGCAGCGTGTGCGTTACGAACTGGTCGATCGTGCTGCAGCAAAGGCGGATCGGGTGAGCATCGACTTCCTTGGCAAGCGGGATGGTCAGCCATTCGCCGGTGGCCAGGGCAAGGATTACCGTTTTGTGCTGGGCGCAGGGTCGATGCTGTCTGACTTCGAGAGCGCCGTCATCGGTATGTGTCCGGGCGAAGCCAAGACTTTCGACATGACCTTTCCGGCAGAGTATTTCTCCCAGGAACTGGCGGGCCAGTCGGTGACCTTCGACATCTCCGTCAAGGAAGTGGGCGAACCGGTACTCCCGGAGGTTGATGCTGACTTCGCCAGAACCCTTGGCATCGAGGATGGCGATCTCGTCAAGATGCGCGCCGAGATCGAGGACAACCTCAAACGCGAGGTGAAGAAGCGTCTGCAAGCAAAGATTCGCGGTCAGGTGATGGATGCGCTGCTGCAGGCCAACCCCATCGAGGTGCCGAGGGAACTGATCCACCGAGAGATCGACCGCTTGATGCAGTCGACTCGCCAGGATATGGAGCAGCGCGGCCTGCAGACCAAGGATCTGCAGATACAGCCCGAGTGGTTTGCCGATCAGGCCAGGCGACGAGTCAGCCTCGGCCTGATTCTTTCCGAGATCGTGAAACAGCACGGACTGGCGGCGCAGCCGCAGCAGGTGAAAGCGATGGTCGAGGAAGCTGCGCAAAGTTACGACCATCCGCAAGAGGTGATTCGTTGGCACTATGCCCAGCCGGATCGCCTCAGTGTTTTCGAGAGTGCGGCAATCGAGGCCAACGTGGTTGACTGGGTGCTGGCAAGGGTGAAGGTGGTCGACAAGCCGCTTGCTTTTGCTGAATTGATGGAGCAGAAATCCTGATCCGATGATCCTGAATACGCACGATTCTCCAAGTAGAGGAAGCGAAATGGGCATTGACTTTGACTCAAGCAACTGGAATCCGCAAGCGCTGGGCCTGGTCCCGATGGTGATTGAGCAGAGCGGTCGTGGCGAACGGGCATATGACATCTACTCGCGACTGCTCAAGGAAAGGGTGATTTTCCTGGTTGGCCCGGTCAATGACGTGACCGCGAATCTGGTGGTGGCGCAGCTTCTCTTTCTGGAAGCCGAGAATCCGGACAAGGATATCCATTTCTATATCAATTCGCCGGGTGGCGCGGTGTCGGCTGGCCTCTCTGTCTACGACACCATGCAGTTCATCAAGCCCGACGTGTCGACCCTGTGTATGGGGCAGGCCTGTTCGATGGGGGCTTTTCTGCTCGCGGCGGGTGCCCACGGCAAGCGTTTTGCCCTGCCCAATTCGCGCGTGATGATCCATCAGCCCATGGGGGGGTTTCAGGGGCAGGCGTCGGACATCGCGATTCACGCCAAGGAAATCCTTTCCCTGCGCGCCAAACTCAATGACCTGATGGCTCATCACACGGGCCAGGCGATTGAGAGAATTGAACGCGATACCGATCGCGACAATTTCCTTTCAGCGCAGGAAGCGGCAGAATACGGTCTGATCGACAAGGTGCTGACCAATCGGGAAGCGATTTGATTTCGCATCCGGGCAGCCTACATAAGGCTTGAAAGTGAGGTAGGTCGATATGACGGAAAAGAAGAGTGGCACTGAAAAACTCCTGTACTGCTCGTTCTGCGGCAAGAGCCAGCATGAGGTGAAGAAACTCATTGCCGGGCCATCGGTATTCATCTGTGATGAATGCATCGAGCTTTGCAACGATATCGTTCGCGACGAAGTCACCGGCGAGCCGGGTGGCAAGGGTGCAGGCAGCGATCTGCCGACACCCAGGGAAATCTCGGCGCTCCTCGATCAGTATGTGATCGGCCAGGAGCCGGCCAAACGAATCCTGTCGGTGGCCGTTTATAACCACTACAAGAGGCTGCGTCACGTCGGCAAGAGCAGGGACGAGATTGAGCTCGCCAAGAGCAACATCCTGCTCATCGGTCCCACCGGATCGGGCAAGACGCTGCTGGCGCAGACGCTGGCGCGCATGCTCGACGTGCCCTTCGTGATGGCTGATGCGACGACGCTTACCGAAGCCGGCTACGTTGGTGAGGATGTCGAGAACATCATTCAGAAGTTGCTTCAGAAGGCAGACTACGATACCGAGAAGGCACAGCGCGGTATTGTCTACATTGACGAAATCGACAAGATTTCACGCAAGTCCGATAATCCGTCGATTACCCGTGATGTCTCGGGCGAAGGCGTGCAACAGGCGCTGCTCAAGCTGATCGAGGGTACGGTGGCTTCTGTCCCGCCACAGGGTGGGCGGAAGCACCCGAATCAGGACTTCGTGCAGGTGGATACCACCAATATCCTGTTCGTCTGTGGCGGTGCCTTCGACGGTCTTGAAAAAGTCATTCGCAATCGCTCGGAACGTGGCGGTATCGGTTTTGGCGCCGAAGTGAAGAGCAAGGACAACAAGAAAGCGATCGGTGAGGTGCTGCGCAGCGTCGAACCCGAGGACCTGATCAAGTTCGGCCTGATCCCGGAACTGATCGGGCGCTTGCCAGTGCTTGCCACGCTAGAGGAGCTGTCGACGACGGCGCTGGTGCAAATCCTGGTCGAACCCAAGAATGCGCTGGTGAAGCAGTATCAGAAGCTGTTCGCGATGGAAGGGGTGGCGCTCGAAATCCGTCCTGCGGCGATGCTGGCCATTGCCAAGAAAGCACTGGAGCGCAAGACCGGGGCACGCGGCCTGCGTTCGATTCTCGAGTCGGTATTGCTGGACACCATGTACGAACTTCCCGGAATGGAGAATGTCTCAGAAGTGATTATCGACGAGAACGTGATCGTCGGCGACGCGCGGCCCATCCTGATCTATGCGGATCAACCGAAGGTGTCTGGCGGCAACTAATGTGCTGGCCGCCCCCCGCGCGGCTTGAAATACAGGTTCTTGCCACCATCTCGGGGCTTGAACTCTTACCTAAAGGGCACAATCGATGTCTGCAACCCCCAAGCTGTCTGCCGAGCCAGTCGAACTACCACTGCTGCCTCTGCGCGATGTTGTGGTATTTCCGCATATGGTGATTCCACTGTTTGTCGGGCGCCCGAAGTCGATCAAGGCGCTCGAAGTGGCCATGGAGACCGGCAAGAGCATTCTCCTCGTGGCCCAGAAATCGGCGGTCAAGGACGATCCGGAAGCCGATGATCTATATGGTGTTGGTTGTGTGGCCAATATCCTGCAAATGTTGAAGCTGCCGGACGGTACCGTGAAGGTACTGGTCGAAGGGGCACAACGCGCGCGTCTGGAGGCCATCGACGCGCGCGAGGAAATGTTTTTCGCGGGCGCTCGCCCGGTGCTTGCTGACGAGGGCCTCAATCATGAGGTCGAGGCCTTGCGCCGTGCAGTGATCGCGCAATTCGATCAGTACGTCAAGCTCAACAAGAAAATCCCGCCGGAGATCCTGACCTCGATCGCGGGCATCGAGGATGCGGGGCGTCTTGCCGATACCATTGCCGCACATTTGCCCCTGAAGCTCGAGCAGAAGCAGGAAGTTCTCGAAATGTTCGATATCCGCGGACGTATCGAGCGTCTGCTGGCACAACTCGAATCCGAGATCGACATTCTGCAGGTCGAGAAACGCATCCGTGGTCGCGTCAAGCGCCAAATGGAGAAGAGTCAGCGCGAGTATTACCTCAACGAGCAGGTGAAAGCGATCCAGAAGGAACTCGGTGAAGGTGAAGAAGGCGCCGACATGGAGGAACTGGACAAGAAGATCAAGACTGCCGGAATGAGCAAGGAGGGACTTGCCAAGGCGCTCGCGGAATTCAGGAAACTCCGGTTGATGTCGCCGATGTCGGCAGAAGCGACGGTGGTACGTAATTTCATCGAGACGCTGATCGGTCTGCCGTGGCGCAAGCGGACACGCATCAGTAAGGATCTCGCAGCAGCCGGCAAGATCCTCGACACCGATCACTGGGGTCTGGAAAAGGTCAAGGAACGTATCATCGAGTATCTTGCCGTGCAACAGCGGGTCGAACGCCTGAAGGCGCCGATTCTCTGCCTGGTTGGTCCACCTGGTGTCGGCAAGACCTCGCTTGGACAGTCGATCGCACGTGCGACCGGCCGCAAATTCGTTCGCATGAGTCTCGGCGGCGTACGCGACGAGGCGGAAATCCGCGGTCATCGCCGGACCTATATTGGCTCGATGCCGGGCAAGATTCTGCAGAACATGAGCAAGATCGGTGTCAAGAATCCGCTTTTCCTGCTCGACGAAGTCGACAAGATGGGCCAGGACTTCCGGGGCGATCCAAGTTCGGCGCTGCTCGAAGTCCTTGATCCCGAGCAGAATTCGACTTTCGTCGATCACTATGTTGAAGTCGAGTACGATCTCTCGGAAGTGATGTTCGTTGCCACGGCCAATACGCTGAACATCCCGGCGCCTTTGCTCGATCGTATGGAAGTGATCCGGCTGTCCGGTTATACGGAAGACGAAAAGGTCAACATCGCCCAGCGCTATCTGGTGCCGAAACAGATGAAGAACAATGGCCTGAAGATCACCGAATTGACGGTGGCGGAAAGCGCACTGCGCGACATCGTTCGCTACTACACGCGCGAGGCGGGCGTTCGATCGCTTGAACGCGACATTTCCAAGATCTGTCGCAAGGTGGTGAAGACGCTGCTGCTCAGAAAAAGCCAGGGGAAGGTTGCCGTCAGTGTGCGCAATCTCGACAAATTCCTGGGTGTGCGTCGTTTCAACTACGGTGTCGCCGAGCGCGAAAACCAGGTGGGCCAGGTGACGGGTCTGGCATGGACCGAAGTCGGTGGCGAACTGCTGACCATCGAGTCGGTGGTCCTGCCGGGCAAGGGCAAGACCACCACTACCGGCAAGCTCGGCGAGGTCATGCAGGAGTCGGTCCAGGCGGCGCTGTCAGTGGTGCGCAAGCGCGCGCAGTCACTCGGTATTGATCATGATTTCTATCAGAAGAGCGATATTCATATCCACCTTCCGGAAGGAGCTATCCCGAAAGATGGGCCGTCAGCGGGTGTCGGGATTTGCACGGCGCTGGTTTCCGTCCTCACGGGCATCCCGGTCTGTTGCGATGTCGCGATGACGGGCGAAATAACTCTGCGTGGCGAGGTCTTGCCGATTGGCGGACTCAAGGAGAAACTTCTGGCAGCCGTACGTGGCGGCCTGGCAAGGGTGTTGATTCCGGAGGAAAACGTCAGGGATCTGGCCGAGATTCCAGACAACATCAAGAACAAACTGGAAATCATTCCGGTCAGGTGGATTGATCAGGTGCTCGAGCATGCGCTTGAGCACAAACCCGAGCCTGTGTCGACCGAGGAGCTTGCCACCCCACCGGTTGTAGCGCCTGCTCCGGAGAGTGTTTCCACCGTCATCACGCATTGAGCCGTGTCGGGCAGGTCGGGAAGCGCGCTTGCCGGCTTGTCTTGCGTACTTGATCCATCGCGAGATGCTGGTTTCGGTCTGGCCAAGTCGTGACGGATACGGTAGACTGAGAAACTCATGCTTTGGTCACACGACGGGTGCTTAGCTCAGTTGGTAGAGCGCTAGCCTTACAAGCTGGATGTCGGCGGTTCGAGCCCGTCAGCACCCACCAGGGAGAGCGGTGTTGCAGAGCATTTGGGAGTGGTAGTTCAGTTGGTTAGAATACCGGCCTGTCACGCCGGGGGTCGCGGGTTCGAGCCCCGTCCACTCCGCCACTGCCGAAAGGCGAACGCAAGTTCGCCTTTTTTCTTTTTCGCTTCAATCCAGTGAGTTAGCGAGCCACCCTCATGTTCTTTGACGCTGTTCGCAACAACAAGAGAGTTGTCCAGATATTCCTTGCCTTGATCACTTTGCCCTTTGCCTTCTGGGGCGTCGACTCCTACGTACGCAACACCGGGGCGGGTGCCGATCTGGCCAGTGTTGGTGACTCCAAGATTACCATGCCGCAGTTCGACCAGGCTTGGCGAGCTCAGCAGGACCGCATGCGGCAGGTGTTGGGTGCCAGTTTTCGTCCAGAGTTGATGAATACCCCGGCAGCAAAGCTTGCAGTTCTCAATTCGCTGGTGGATCAGCGCCTTTTGCTTCTCGAGACGGCAAAGGGACGGCTTGGTGCCGGTGATGAACTGCTTCGGGAAGTCATCAGCAAAATTCCTGCCTTGCAGGAAAACGGTCAATTTTCGATGTCCCGCTATCAGACGGCGCTTGCCGCCCAAGGCATGTCGCAAGCGCAGTTCGAGGCACAGCTTCGACAGGATCTCACACTGCAGCAATTGGTCGGTGCACTGGGAGATTCCGGCATTGCTAGCAGCACGGTGATCGACAAACTGCTGCGCATACAGGCCGAAGAGCGACAGATTGCCGAGTGGCGAATCGCTCCGGAGCAGTTTGCAGGTCAGGTGAACATTACTGCGCCGGACATCGAGAAATACTATGAACAGAACCTGAAGCGCTTTGAAGTGACGGAACAGGCCAAGGTCGAGTACCTGGTCCTGTCTCTGGAAGGATTGCTGGCGCAGCTCAAGCCCGGCGATGGCGAAGTGGCAGCCTGGTACGAGAGCCACAAGGATCGTTACCAACAGGCTGAAGAGAGGCGAGCAAGTCATATCCTGATCCTGACTGGCGGTGATGTGGACCAGGAAAAAGCCCGGGCCAGGGCAGAAGAGGTGCTGATGGAGGCCCAGAAGTCGCCGGCAAGATTTGCCGAGCTGGCCAGACAATATTCACAGGACCCTGGATCTGCCGAAAAAGGGGGCGATCTTGGTTTTTTTGGCCGCGGTATGATGGTCAAGCCGTTTGAGGATACGGTGTTCAAACTGCGGGAGAATGAACTTTCCGGTCTGGTACAGTCCGAATTCGGTTTTCACATCATCAGGCTGACAGGGATCAAGCCGGGCAAGCAGCGTTTGCTTGCTGACGTGCGCCCGGAGATCGAAGATGAGCTGCGGCGGCAAACGGCTTCGCGACAGTTTGCTGAAGCCGCCGAGGCCTTCAGCAACATGGTCTATGAGCAGCCGGACAGCCTGCAGCCGGCCGCGGAGAAATTCAAACTGAAAATCCAGCAATCCGGCTGGTTGCCGCGCAACCCATCCCCGGATTTATTGACTGGCCTGGGCCAGCTCGGCAACCAGAAGGTTCTCGCCTCGGTTTTTTCGGAAGAATCGCTGAAAAACAAACGTAATACCGAAGTGGTCGAGATTGCTCCAAACACCCTCCTGGCGGCACGGGTGATTGAATACCGGCCAGCGACCACGAAGCCCCTGGCGACCGTCAAGACTGATATTGAAGCATTGCTCAAGGTTGAGAAAGAAGCGGCACTGGCCCGTGCAGCGGGCGAGTCCAAACTCCGCGAGTTGCAGCAGGGAGCGACGGAAGACAAGCTTGCCTGGGTGTCGGTGAGGAAAGTTTCCCGACAGGATGATCGCCAGCTACCGGCAGCGGCGCTGAAGGCAATTTTTCGAGCCGACGTCCATAAGCTGCCAGCCTACGTGGGTGCTGATGTGGGCGATGGGAACTACATGCTTTACAAGATCATGACGGTCAGTCATCCGGCAAAGGTTGACGACAACCGGCGCAAGGCCTTGCAGCGCGAGTACAGCACGATCCTTGGCCAAGAGGATTTCGCTGCCTACCTCGCCGGGTTGCGCCTGCGCTACAAGATTGATATCAACCAATCGGCGTTGGAGAGCAAGGAACGCTAATCGTCTCCACTTCAAAAGAAACCCCGCCGAAGCGGGGTTTCTTTTTGAATGGGCATGGCTCCTGCGGACATTACATGTCCATACCACCCATGCCGCCCATACCGCCCATACCGCCCATACCGGCGCCGCCCATGGGCGGCTTTTCCTCAGCCAGCTCGGCGACCAGGCAGTCCGTGGTGAGCATCAAGCCGGCGATCGATGCTGCGTTTTGCAGTGCCGTGCGCGTGACCTTGGTCGGATCGAGAACACCCATTTCAACCAGGTCGCCGTACTCACCAGTGGCGGCGTTGTAGCCGAAATTGCCAGTACCCTGAAGCACGGCATTGACCACTACAGAGGGTTCGTCGCCAGCGTTGGCGACGATCTCGCGCAGCGGCTGCTCCATCGCGCGCAAAACGATTTTGATACCGGCGTCCTGGTCGTGGTTGTCGCCCTTGAGCGACGCGAGCGCCACACGGGCACGCAGCAGGGCGACGCCGCCGCCAGGAACGATTCCTTCTTCGACCGCGGCACGAGTGGCGTGTAACGCGTCCTCGACGCGTGCCTTCTTCTCCTTCATCTCGACTTCGGTAGCGGCACCAACCTTGATCAAGGCAACGCCACCTGCGAGTTTGGCGACCCGCTCCTGCAGCTTCTCCTTGTCGTAGTCGCTGGTGGCGGTCTCGATCTGCGCACGAATCTGCTTGACGCGTGCCTCGATGTTGCCGCTGACTCCGGCGCCGTCGATGATCGTGGTGTTTTCCTTCCCGATTTCGATGCGCTTGGCCTGGCCGAGGTCGGCCAGGGTGGCTTTCTCCAGGGTCAGGCCGACTTCTTCTGCAATCACCTGGCCGCCGCTCAGGATCGCAATGTCTTCGAGCATCGCCTTGCGGCGGTCACCAAAGCCTGGCGCCTTGACGGCGCAAGTTTTGAGGATGCCGCGGATATTGTTAACGACCAGGGTGGCGAGCGCTTCTCCATCGACATCTTCGGCGACGATCAACAGCGGGCGGCTGGACTTGGCGACCTGTTCAAGAATCGGCAGCAAATCACGGATGTTCGAGATTTTCTTGTCGAAGATCAGGATATACGGGTTTTCGAGGATCGCATTCTGCTTCTCGTTGTTGTTGATGAAGTAGGGGCTCAGGTAGCCACGATCGAACTGCATGCCCTCGACGACGTCGAGTTCGTTGTTCAGGGATTTGCCGTCTTCGACGGTGATCACCCCTTCCTTGCCAACCTTGTCCATCGCCCTGGCAATGATGTCTCCGATGTCCGCATCGGCGTTGGCCGAGATCGCGCCGACCTGAGCAATCTCCTTGCTGGTCGAACAGGGCTTCGAGAGGTTTTTCAGTTCGTCGACGGTGGCCACGACAGCCTTGTCGATACCGCGCTTGAGGTCCATCGGGTTCATGCCCGCAGCAACGTACTTCATGCCTTCGCGAACGATTGACTGGGCCAGAACGGTAGCGGTCGTGGTTCCGTCACCAGCGATGTCGGAAGTCTTGGAGGCAACTTCCTTGAGCATCTGGGCGCCCATATTGGCGAACTTGTCCTTCAGTTCGATTTCCTTGGCGACCGAGACCCCATCCTTGGTAACGGTTGGAGAGCCGTATGAGCGCTCCAGAACAACATTGCGGCCTTTCGGGCCGAGCGTGATCTTGACCGCGTCGGCAAGAATGTTTACGCCTTCGACCATGCGAGCGCGTGCGCTATCGCCAAACTTGACGTCTTTAGCTGCCATAGAGATAACTCCTAGAATTCTTTAATGATTTGAATCGGAACAGGAAAGTGGTGTAGCAAAGGGTGGGCTCAACGCTGCCAGATTGCCAGGCTACGCTTCGATGACGCCCATGATGTCCTCTTCCCGCATGACCAGCAGTTCCTCTCCTTCGACCTTGACGGTCTGGCCGGCGTATTTGCCAAACAGAACCCGGTCGCCAACCTTCACCGCGAGGGCGCGGACGCTTCCGTCATCAAGAATCTTGCCATTGCCAACGGCGCGAATTTCACCTTGGTCAGGCTTTTCAGCGGCTGTATCCGGGATGACGATACCGGAGGCGGTCCTGCGCTCCTCTTCAAGACGTTTGACGATCACGCGATCATGCAACGGACGAATCTTCATGCAGCTTCTCCTTGGGTTAAGCAAATTAAACAAACATCGACTATCAGATCCTGCAGTCATGGATACAAGACTCAGGAGTAAAAATATTAGCACTCACCGCTAACGAGTGCTAATAATAGGGGCAGGCAGCGGGAATTTCAAGGCCCTTGGGGTGATTGTCCGGAGAAGAATGGTCCCGCTTTCTTGCAATGGCAAGCGAGGCCCGGCAAACTCGCAGGACGATGCTGGCGGACTGTGGCAGACGGATGCCGTTTGGCGGCTTTTCCTGAATTGTTCAAATTTGCGAGGAGGATGGTGAAATGGCTGATATCAAGGACGCGATTGGCGAAGTGGTGGACAAGTCCGGACAGGATTCCGACCGGCTCAACAAAGTCATTGCTTTGCTGGTGGCGATTCTGGCGACGCTGATGGCGCTGTTCAACGTCAAGGACGGGAACATCGTTCAGGCGATGGCGCAGGCGCAGGCGAGGAGCGTAAACGCTTGGGCTTATTTCCAGGCCAAGAGTACCAAACAGAGTCTCGCCGAGACCATGCTCGATCAGCTCACCTTCGAGCGCGAGCTTGAAAGCCCGTTGACGCAGGAGGCCGCAACCCTGCTCGACAAGAAAATTGCGTTCTACCGCGAGAAGGTGGCTCGGTACGAAAGCGAGAAGGAAGAAATCAAGAAGCAGGCGGAGGGCTACGAACAAGAATACGATCGCTTGAATTATCACGACGATCAGTTCGACATTGCCGAAGCCGGGATCACCGTCGCGCTGGCAGTACTGGGTATCGCCGCTTTGACGCGCCGTAGATGGTTGATCTGGTTTGCACTGGTGTTCGCGGGTGTAGGCCTGGCCTCAGGAATGGCGGGCTTTGTGGGCGGGAACTTCCATCTCGATTTCCTTGCCTCGATGCTGAGCTGAGACCCGGGATCGCCCAATGAACAACTGGCAGACCTCGTTGGTGCGCGGGTGATGCGCATTCATGCTGCCCCGTCAGCCTGCGAGTTGTGGCAGGTCATATCCCGAATTTTTCGATGGAGTGTGTTGACTGGCAGATGGACCGCTGATAGAATGCTTCCTCTTCGCAGCACGGCAGTTTCGACTCGGTAGGAAGCACCAGCCGGCTCCTTCCTGCTAACTTGTGAAGAATTTATGGGGGCACTTAATTGAACACCCCAACGGTCGCGGGGTGGAGCAGTCTGGCAGCTCGTCGGGCTCATAACCCGAAGGTCACAGGTTCAAATCCTGTCCCCGCAACCAGCTCTTTAAAAATTGGACAACCGATAGGTGTGGGTTCTTGATCTGGGAAGATCTGCGCAAGCGGATGGATAAAGGATAAGAAGGACTCGCACAGATGGAAAAGCCATTGATTGGGAGGAATCCTGGTTGATGGAGTAGACGTCAAGCGAGAGTTTTAGGAATTGAACTGAAGAGTTTGATCCTGGCTCAGATTAAACGCTGGCGGCATGCCTTACACATGCAAGTCGAACGGCAGCACGGGGTGGTAACACTCTGGTGGCGAGTGGCGGACGGGTGAGTAAAGCATCGGAACGTGCCCTGGAATGGGGGATAACGTAGCGAAAGTTACGCTAATACCGCATATTCTGTGAGCAGGAAAGCAGGGGATCGCAAGACCTTGCGTTCGAGGAGCGGCCGATGTCGGATTAGCTAGTTGGTGGGGTAAAGGCCTACCAAGGCGACGATCCGTAGCGGGTCTGAGAGGATGATCCGCCACACTGGGACTGAGACACGGCCCAGACTCCTACGGGAGGCAGCAGTGGGGAATTTTGGACAATGGGCGCAAGCCTGATCCAGCCATGCCGCGTGAGTGAAGAAGGCCTTCGGGTTGTAAAGCTCTTTCGGTGGGGAAGAAATTGCACGGGATAATACCCTGTGTAGATGACGGTACCTGGAGAAGAAGCACCGGCTAACTACGTGCCAGCAGCCGCGGTAATACGTAGGGTGCGAGCGTTAATCGGAATTACTGGGCGTAAAGCGTGCGCAGGCGGTTGGATAAGTCAGATGTGAAATCCCCGGGCTCAACCTGGGAACTGCATTTGAGACTGCCCAGCTGGAGTTTGGCAGAGGGGGGTGGAATTCCACGTGTAGCAGTGAAATGCGTAGAGATGTGGAGGAACACCGATGGCGAAGGCAGCCCCCTGGGCCAATACTGACGCTCATGCACGAAAGCGTGGGGAGCAAACAGGATTAGATACCCTGGTAGTCCACGCCCTAAACGATGTCAACTAGGTGTTGGGAGGGTTAAACCTTTTAGTGCCGTAGCTAACGCGTGAAGTTGACCGCCTGGGGAGTACGGCCGCAAGGCTAAAACTCAAAGGAATTGACGGGGACCCGCACAAGCGGTGGATGATGTGGATTAATTCGATGCAACGCGAAAAACCTTACCTACCCTTGACATGTCAGGAATCCCGAAGAGATTTGGGAGTGCTCGAAAGAGAGCCTGAACACAGGTGCTGCATGGCTGTCGTCAGCTCGTGTCGTGAGATGTTGGGTTAAGTCCCGCAACGAGCGCAACCCTTGTCATTAATTGCCATCATTGAGTTGGGCACTTTAATGAGACTGCCGGTGACAAACCGGAGGAAGGTGGGGATGACGTCAAGTCCTCATGGCCCTTATGGGTAGGGCTTCACACGTCATACAATGGTCGGTTCAGAGGGTTGCCAACCCGCGAGGGGGAGCCAATCTCAGAAAGCCGATCGTAGTCCGGATCGCAGTCTGCAACTCGACTGCGTGAAGTCGGAATCGCTAGTAATCGCGGATCAGCATGTCGCGGTGAATACGTTCCCGGGTCTTGTACACACCGCCCGTCACACCATGGGAGCGGGTTCTGCCAGAAGTAGTTAGCCTAACCGCAAGGAGGGCGATTACCACGGCAGGGTTCGTGACTGGGGTGAAGTCGTAACAAGGTAGCCGTAGGGGAACCTGCGGCTGGATCACCTCCTTTCTAGAGAAAAACTGGATCGAGAGCTCACAACCTATCGGTTGTCGCAAGCGGCACAAGCGCAGGGGTCTGTAGCTCAGTCGGTTAGAGCATCGTCTTGATAAGGCGAGGGTCGTTGGTTCGATTCCAACCAGACCCACCAGCGGATCGACGGCAGGCCTGCGAGGTGCGCAGGCCGGGATGGACCCGATGCGGCGTGAAGCTGGAGCGGTGCGGGTAGCCGATCAGCGGGGGATTAGCTCAGCTGGGAGAGCACCTGCTTTGCAAGCAGGGGGTCGTCGGTTCGATCCCGTCATCCTCCACCAATACTGCCGAGGTGAAGTGTCAGGCCTGCGGGGTGGTTGACCCTGCAGGCCTGACCCGTTACCGGGTATGTGCTCTTTAACAAACTGGAAGAAGGTTGTATTGCGGATTTCCCAAGGGATTGGGAGTCGGCAATACGGTGGTGATTGCATCAACCCCCCTGCAGGCAGGGGGAGCACGAAAGAGTTGCCTGTAACGTGAGTCTCGCAAGAGAGCTCAAGGTTATAGGATCAAGCGAATAAGTGCATGTGGTGGATGCCTTGGCGATTACAGGCGAAGAAGGACGTACAAGCCTGCGAAAAGCTCTGGGGAGCTGGCAATGAAGCTTTGATCCAGAGATGTCCGAATGGGGAAACCCACTCCGCAAGGAGTATCCCACGCTGAATCCATAGGCGTGAGGAAGCGAACCCGGCGAACTGAAACATCTAAGTAGCCGGAGGAAAAGAAATCAACCGAGATTCCCAAAGTAGTGGCGAGCGAAATGGGAACAGCCTGCAAGTGATAGCGATGGCGTTAGCGGAAGCCTCTGGAAAGTGGCGCCGTAGTGGGTGACAGCCCCGTACGCGAAAACCCGATCGTGGTACTAAGCTTGCGACAAGTAGGGCGGGGCACGAGAAATCCTGTCTGAATATGGGGGGCCCATCCTCCAAGGCTAAATACTCGTAATCGACCGATAGTGAACCAGTACCGTGAGGGAAAGGCGAAAAGAACCCCGGGAGGGGAGTGAAATAGATCCTGAAACCGCATGCATACAAACAGTGGGAGCCCCTTCGTGGGGTGACTGCGTACCTTTTGTATAATGGGTCAGCGACTTACGTTCAGTAGCGAGCTTAACCGAATAGGGGAGGCGTAGGGAAACCGAGTCTGATAAGGGCGATAGTTGCTGGACGTAGACCCGAAACCAAGTGATCTATCCATGGCCAGGATGAAGGTGCGGTAACACGCACTGGAGGTCCGAACCCACTAATGTTGAAAAATTAGGGGATGAGCTGTGGATAGGGGTGAAAGGCTAAACAAACTTGGAAATAGCTGGTTCTCTCCGAAAACTATTTAGGTAGTGCCTCAAGTATCACCGACGGGGGTAAAGCACTGTTATGGCTAGGGGGTCATCGCGACTTACCAAACCATTGCAAACTCAGAATACCGTCGAGTGCAGCTTGGGAGACAGACATCGGGTGCTAACGTCCGGTGTCAAGAGGGAAACAACCCAGACCGCCGATTAAGGTCCCCAAGCCATAGTTAAGTGGGAAACGAGGTGGGAAGGCTTAGACAGCCAGGAGGTTGGCTTAGAAGCAGCCATCCTTTAAAGAAAGCGTAATAGCTCACTGGTCGAGTCGTCCTGCGCGGAAGATGTAACGGGGCTCAAACTATGCACCGAAATCGCGGATATCCGCAAGGATATGGTAGGAGAGCGTTCTGTAAGCCGATGAAGGTGTCTTGAGAAGGATGCTGGAGGTATCAGAAGTGCGAATGCTGACATGAGTAGCGATAAAGGGAGTGAAAAGCTCCCTCGCCGAAAGCCCCAGGTTTCCTGCGCAACGTTCATCGGCGCAGGGTGAGTCGGCCCCTAAGGCGAGGCTGAAAAGCGTAGTCGATGGGAAACAGGTCAATATTCCTGTACCTCTTGGTAATGCGATGGGGGGACGGAGAAGGTTAGGTCAGCCGGGTGTTGGACGTCCCGGTTCAAGCGTGTAGGCAGGTCTCTTAGGCAAATCCGGGAGATCAATGTCGAGGCGTGATAACGAGTGGCTTCGGCCGCGAAGTGATTGATACCCTGCTTCCAAGAAAAGCCTCTAAGCTTCAGTTATCCAGAGACCGTACCGCAAACCGACACAGGTGGGCAGGATGAAAATTCTCAGGCGCTTGAGAGAACTCAGGAGAAGGAACTCGGCAAATTTGCACCGTAACTTCGGGAGAAGGTGCGCCCTGATAGGTTGTAGCCCCTCGCGGGTGAAGGCTGAAAGGGTTGCAGTGAACTGGTGGCTGCGACTGTTTAATAAAAACACAGCACTCTGCAAACACGAAAGTGGACGTATAGGGTGTGACGCCTGCCCGGTGCCGGAAGGTTAAGTGATGGGGTGCAAGCTCTTGATCGAAGCCCCGGTAAACGGCGGCCGTAACTATAACGGTCCTAAGGTAGCGAAATTCCTTGTCGGGTAAGTTCCGACCTGCACGAATGGCGTAACGATGGCCACACTGTCTCCTCCTGAGACTCAGCGAAGTTGAAATGGTTGTGAAGATGCAATCTCCCCGCGGTTAGACGGAAAGACCCCATGAACCTTTACTGTAGCTTTGCATTGGACTTTGAACCGACTTGTGTAGGATAGGTGGGAGGCTGTGAAACCGGGACGCTAGTCCGGGTGGAGCCAACCTTGAAATACCACCCTGGTTTGTTTGAGGTTCTAACCACGGCCCGTGAATCCGGGTCTGGGACCGTGCATGGTAGGCAGTTTGACTGGGGCGGTCTCCTCCTAAAGTGTAACGGAGGAGTACGAAGGTACGCTAGGTACGGTCGGACATCGTGCTAATAGTGCAATGGCAAAAGCGTGCTTGACTGCGAGACCCACACGTCGAGCAGGTACGAAAGTAGGTCATAGTGATCCGGTGGTTCTGTATGGAAGGGCCATCGCTCAACGGATAAAAGGTACTCTGGGGATAACAGGCTAATACCGCCCAAGAGTTCATATCGACGGCGGTGTTTGGCACCTCGATGTCGGCTCATCACATCCTGGGGCTGTAGTCGGTCCCAAGGGTATGGCTGTTCGCCATTTAAAGTGGTACGTGAGCTGGGTTTAAAACGTCGTGAGACAGTTTGGTCCCTATCTGCCGTGGGCGCTGGAAATTTGAAGGGGGCTGCTCCTAGTACGAGAGGACCGGAGTGGACGAACCTCTGGTGTACCGGTTATGACGCCAGTCGTATCGCCGGGTAGCTATGTTCGGAAGAGATAAACGCTGAAAGCATCTAAGCGTGAAACTCGCCTTAAGATGAGATTTCCCCGGGGACTTGATCCCCCTGAAGGGTCGTGGTAGACCACCACGTTGATAGGCTGGGTGTGGAAGCGCAGCAATGCGTTCAGCTAACCAGTACTAATTGCCCGTGAGGCTTGATCCTATAACCTTGAGCAGCAACTCCCATTCGTCCCCCCAATCACCACCCCTTCTTCCTCCGCACCCGCTCACCCCGGCGTGCGTACCCCTCATGCTTGGCGGCCATAGCCCTTTGGACCCACCCCTTCCCATCCCGAACAGGACCGTGAAACGAAGGTACGCCGATGATAGTGCATACTTCATGTGTGAAAGTAGGTCACCGCCAGGCTCCCCTTCCCCCCAAAGCCCTCCCGCTCCTTAGCGGCGAGGGCTTTCGGCTTTCCCGGGTCAGATAGACTGAATCCTTCGCTTGATGCGCTACGACCGTTCAGCGATGACACTGTGCCGGGTGCTCGTTGAAATACTCAGGAATTACCCTGCTGACGGGACGGCAGTGCGCTTCTTTCGAGCCGATCCTCAAGTTCGCCGATACAGGCGGCGAGGCTGTTACCGGACTGCTCGACGGCGATCAGCAGTTCCTTCTCCAACCGATCGAGTCTGGCCAGAACGGCCTGATCGTTTGTCGACGTTCCAGGGCTGCTGTGGCTGCCCAGTTTCTGCAGCTCGACCTCGAGGAAGCTACGCAATTCGGTGAAGCGTGAGGCCTCGGCCTTGTCGGCCAGTTCGCGGTTGACCTGCAGCTCCTGGGCGTGGCGCCGGGAGTCGAAGATCGCCGAGGCTTGCATGTAAACCACGAAGACGAGGAAGAAAGCGGTGAGAAACACCACCATGCCGAGCATGATCGCTCCCAGCGGTGCCTGAACTTCAGCAAGGCCAAGGGAAACCGTCGTCGGGGTGATGAATGCATTCCAGTTGAGCAGAGAAAATGCCCCGATGGCGCCGAGGATGAGCAGCAGAAAAATGGTACGAAGCTTCATGGGGTGATCACTCCTTGATTGACCGCCAGGAAAAAGTCACAGGCTCGGTATGCAGAAATACCGCTAGTATCGCAGGCTTGCCGATCGCTCGCCAGCTTACCGGCAGAACGGGTTTCGTCACGCTTCGGCGCCTCATGGGAGATCGGCAGAGCGCATGCGTGCCAGGATGATTGCGGTTTTTCTTGCCAATCCCGGGGCGTTGCGGTTGCGGTCGTAGTAGCGCGGACTGGGAACCATTCCAGCCAGCCGGGCGGCCTGCTCGGGCGCGAGCTGCGCGGCCGGGACTCCGTAGTAATGACGCGCAGCGGCTTCGGCGCCGAAAACGCCGTTGCCCCACTCGATGACGTTGAGGTAGACCTCAAGGATCCGCTGCTTGCTCCATACGGTCTCCAGCATCAGCGTGATGACCGCCTCTTCAGCCTTGCGCCAGGGCGTCTTGGCGGGTGTCAGAAAGAGATTCTTGGCGAGTTGTTGCGAGATCGTCGAGCCACCAGCGATGACACGCCCCTTTTGCTGATTCTTTTCGAGTGCGTGCTGGATGCCTTCCCAGTCGAAGCCCTCATGGTCGACGAACTTGGCGTCTTCGGCAGCGATGATCGCACGCTTGAGGTTCGTCGAGATGCGCTCGTAGCCGATCCATTGCTTCTGCAGTTGCGCCTGCGGATCCTTGACCCGCAACTCATCGAGGCGAATGTTCATGAAGCGTGTGGTGTCGGGGTTGACCCAGTTCCACCACAGAACCCAGCCAAATAGCCAGAACTGGTAGAGCAGCAGCAGTGCGATGCAGCCGAGAAGCAGCCGCTTCGCCCACAGCACGAACCTCATCGGGTTGCGACGACCTTCGCAGCCACGCTGCGCAGCATGCGCATCACCGGAGCACTCTCTGGGCGCAGCCCTCGCCAGAGCTGGAAAGCTTCCGCCGCCTGTTCGACGAGCATGCCAAGACCATCGGCGACGCGCGCCGCACCCTGACCCCTGGCAAAGGCGAGGAATGGCGTATCGTCCTGGCCATACATCATGTCGTAAGCGAGGCTGCCGGGCGCGAATACGCACGTGGGCAGCGGCGGCAGTTCGCCTGCCAAGCTTGCCGAAGTGGCGTTGATCACCAGGTCGAAGGATTGGCCGGCGAGTTCCGGGTAAGCGCAAGCGCAGAGCACAGTCGTGCCGGCAAAGCGCTGTGCAAGGTCGTGCGCCCTGGCGGCGCTGCGGTTGGCGATCACCAGCGTCGCCGGTGCGGCGTCGAGCAGGGGGGCGACGACGCCACGCGCGGCACCGCCGGCACCGAGGACGAGTAGCCGTTGTCCAGTGATGCGGCAGGCCAGGTTGACGGTGAGATCACGCAGCAGGCCCGCGCCATCGGTGTTGTCACCGAGCATCTCGGGACCATTGAAAAGTAGCGTATTGACGGCGCCGGCGATCCCGGCGCGGGCAGTGAGGCGCGTCGCCAGACGACAGGCTTCTTCCTTGAACGGCACCGTGACGTTGGCGCCACGACCGCCGCTGGCGACAAAATGCTGGACGCTGTCGGCAAAGCCGCTCTTGGGCACGAGAATCGCCTCGTAGCTGAGATCCTGGCGACACTGCGCAGCGAAGGCCGCGTGGATGGCCGGCGATTTGCTGTGACCAACCGGGTTTCCGAACACGCAGTAACGGTCGCTCATCGCTTCGCCCCCTTGGTCTCCAGGCTGTCGCGCTGGGTGAAGTTGAAGGTGCGGGTAAACGTCAGAATGTCGGTATCGTGCCGGATGGCGGGTGGGAATTCGGCGAACGGTGCGGCCATGGCGACGATCCGCCGCGCCGCGTCGTCGAGAATCTGGTGCCCGGACGAACGGTTGATCTCGATTCCGGCGACCGTACCGTCGCTCCTGAGAGTCACCGTCATGACCAAGTTGCCGTACAGTTTGCCCCGCGCTGCTTCCGGGTAATTGAGCGTGCCGACGCGCTCGATCTTGCGCCGCCATTCATCGAGGTATTGTGCATCGCGGTACTCCACTGCGCTCGTGCCGATGAATCTCTTGCGCGGCCGTTTGTTGTAGTCGTCGAGTTCCTTGGCAATCTCGCCCTCGAGACGTGCCATCGCCAAGGCGCTTTGCGCCAGGTCACGGCCGCTGACATTGGGTACCGGTTCGGGCTGCGCTTCCTTCTCCGCTTTCGGAGCAATCGTGGTCGGACTCTCTCTTTGTGCCGCCAGCCGCTGCTGATGCGCTTCGATGGCCTGGATGCGCTTTTGCGCGTGTTCGGGGTCGTCACCTTCCTGATGTCTGAGGGCCGGCGGCAAGGGCGTCCTGGCGCGGCGATTCTGCTCGGTATTGCCGCCATTGTCGAGATTGGCCTGCGCCTGTACCTGCGCGTCGGCAGGCGCGCGGGCTGAACGGCTATTGACCAGGATGATGTCGAGAGCACGGTCCTTGAAGGCTCGCGAGGCATCCGGGAAGCGGAAGTGCAGCGACAGCAGCAGGCCGTGCAGCAGCAGCGATGCCGCGAACGCCAGCCACAGAGTATGCGCTGCAAACCAGCGGACGAACATTTGACGCGATCCGGCGCTCACCTCAATCGACCGCCTCCAGGGTCTCCAGTGCCCCTGCGGTGGCATTCTCGACACTGGTCTCGGCCGTTGCGACGGTTTCGAGATAGCGGCAGCCGAGTGCCAGTGTCAGATAGTCGATCGACTCGATGCGCAAGCGGATGCGCTGGCCAGATTTGAGTTCCGGTGCCGACGGCACCCGCAATACCAGAGGCAGATGGTCGAGCCTGGCGAGATTCTCGCGGCCGATCGTTGCCTCGATACTGTCGATCCCTTGTTGGCGAAGCCAGCGCAGACACCAGTACCGTTCCATGTTGCGCTGGAATTCGGCATAGGCGCTGTAGGTCAGCTCAAAATCGCGCAGTGCCGCGAAGAGCGTGTCCGAACGAGCAGCGAAAGGCGGCGTCTCTTCCCGCAGGCAGGCGATCAACTGCCACTGGTTGATCAGGTCGACATAGCGGCGCAGCGGCGACGAAGACCACGCGTACTGTTTTACCCCGAGGCCTTCGTGCGGCTGCGGCGAGGTGCTCATGCGCACCTTTCCGCCGGTCTGCACGCGATAGATTGCAGGCACGCTCTTTGCTGCCAGCAGCCCGCCCCAGGTGCTGTTGGCGACGATCATCAACTCGGCGACCAGTTTGTCGAGCGGGCTGCCGCGTTTGCGTGCGGAAATTTCGATCCGGCACGCCTCGGCATCGCTGAGATCGCCGTCGATCCGGAAATGGTAGTCGAAGTTGCCCTGCATCGCCGAAGGCTTGCCGCGCCGGCCTTCGCAGGCACTGGCGAGCTGCCAGAGGGTCAGCAGTTCCGCATGGAAAGGGAACTCGGGCAGACCATCGGCAATCGTCTGCTCGTTGAACAGCGGTTCGATGTCGTGGTGGCGGAGGTTGGCGACTACTGGAACGATTTCGATGCGCGACTCGTGGGCAGTAATCTCGAACTCGGGGCTCACCGTCAGGTATAGGGAAATGGCGGGGCAGTCACGGCCACTCGAGAGGGTGAAGCCGTCCAGCACCGTATCCGGCAGCATGGTGATCTTGCTACCGGGCAGGTAGACCGTAGACAGCCTTTTGCGCGCGATGTCATCCAGTGGCGACCCCGGCGCGATACCCAGCGACGGCGCCGCAATGTGAATTCCGACTCGCCAACCCAGGCCGGGCAGAGTCTGCAAGGAAAAGGCGTCGTCGATTTCGGTCGTCGTCGCATCGTCGATCGAAAATGCCTGTACGTCGGCACGCGGCAGGCCGACCGGCAGTGGCGGCGCGGCCATCGCCGGGAAAGCCGTGCCCCGCGGGAACTGTTCGAGCAGGAAATGCTGCAGGTGATAGTCATGTGCCGAGCGGATGCCGCCACACTTTTCGAGCAGGTGCGCCGCCGAAAGACCCGTTTCACTGCACGCCGCTTCGAGTGCCTTGGTCTCGCCGCGATTGCGGTCGGGCTTGTAGAGCAACTGGTCGAGAATTGGCAGAAACTCGGGTGGCAGCGAGAGGGCCTTGAGTTCTCCAACCATGCGCTCGATGGTCAGGGCTTGCTGGCGTTTCCTTTCGAGACCGGCGAGGGCCGCCTGGAGAATCTCGGTCGGAGCCTTGCGGAAACGACCTTTGCCCTTGCGATGGAAATAGATCGGCGCTGCATGCAGGGCCAGCAGGAGCGCAGTGGCTTCAAGTGCCGTGGCGGCGTGACCGAAGTACTCGTTGGCAAAATCAGAAAAAGAAAACTCGCCGTCACCGACACACTCCCAGAGAAAATCGGGCTCGATGCCGGCGGCCAGCGCCTCGGCCTGATCGAGCAGAACCGCCGCAGCCGGTTCATCATAACGTAACAGGACGTTCGCCGACTTGATTTTGCTGCGCTTGCCGGAGGCAGTCTCAACCTGCAACGACGTATCGTTGTCGGTCACAATGGTGGCCGCCTTGAAGGCCCCCTCTTCTTCGAATAGAACATGCATCGCAGCAATTATAACCCACAGAATTCAAGGATTTGCGGTACAAGATCAGGGAAGCGCGTAAAGCTGTGATCGCCTCCTGCCAGAACGATCTGGCGGCTGCCGGAATAGCGCGCGACGGCCTGACGGTAGTCGAGCACTTCATCGCCGGTTTCGACCAGTAACAGATAGCGAGCGGCCGTAACACGCGATGTTTCGAGTGTGCGCAGTTGTTCGACGTGCGCCGGTGTGAACTCGAAGATCTCACCGGTATGGAAGTTGCTGTGCGTGCCGACCAGCCCGTCGAGCAGCAGCGGCGCCATTACTGCCGGATTGATCAGGACCGCGCGCAGGTCGTGCTTTTCAGCCAGCCAGCTCGCGTAGTAGCCTCCCAGAGAACTGCCGACCAGCGTCGTTGGACCGTCGCTGCCGGCCAACAGCGCTTCGGCACTGGCGATCGCCGCCAGTGGCACCGGCGACAACTGCGGGCACAGGAAGTGGTCGCCGAGACCGACGGCAGCCAGACGTTGGCCGAGCAGCCTGGCCTTCCAGGACGCCGGCGACGAGCAGAAGCCGTGCAGATAGAGAATGTTCGCACTCGCCATTTCAACCGCTCGTCCATGAAACCCAGTTGTACTGCCAGGTAAGCAGCACGATGAGGCCGAAAGCGATGCGGTACCAGGCGAAAATTGAAAAGTCGTGTGTGCTGATGTAGCGCAACAGCCCGCGCACCGCCCAGAAAGCCGAGATAAAGGCGGCCAGAAAACCGATAACCCACATCCCCAGGTCGTCGAAGGAGAGCAGTGCGCGTTCCTTGTACAGTTGATAGAGGGTGGCGATGATCAGCGTCGGAATCGCCAGGAAAAACGAAAACTCGGTTGCTGCACGGCGCGACAGTCCGAAGAACAGGCCACCGATGATCGTCGCTCCTGATCGCGAGGTGCCGGGGATCAATGCCAATGCCTGTGCGCAGCCGAGCTTGAAAGCATCGGTCAGCGACAGATCATCGACCGATTCGATGCGAATGCGATGTTCGCGCCGCTCGGCCCAGAGAATGAAAAAACCGCCGACGATGAAAGCCAAGGCCACCACCGGCGCGTTGAACAGATGCGCCTTGATCGTCTTGCCGAACAGCAGGCCAATGATCGCCAGTGGCAGAAAGGCCACCAGCAGATTCAGCGCAAAACGCTGCGCCGCGCGTTCCCTGGTCAGTCCAAGGAGCACTTGCGAGATCTTCGCTCGATACTCCCAGCACACCGCCAGGATCGCTCCCGACTGGATGACGATCTCGAACAGCTTGCCGCGCTCGTCGTTGAAATCGAGCAGGTCGCCAGCGAGGATCAGGTGGCCGGTCGATGATACCGGCAGGAACTCGGTGAAGCCTTCGACAAAACCGAGAATCAGCGCTTTCAGCAGGAGCAACAGGTCCACAGGGGGCTTTCGACAAAAAGCGGCATTCTAGCACCCAGGGTCGGGTTGCCCGTTCCGCTGCCGATAGCTACTTGCCTTTCTTCTTTGGCGCTGCTTTCTCGGATGCTGCCGCTTGTTCGGACATCCTTTCTGCGATCACTGTGCTGGAGTGCATCCGGCCGTTGTCTGTCTGTTTGCCGTCGCGAAACTCACCTTCCCAGTAGTCACCGGCAGCCCATGTCAGGCGACCGAAACCGTGTTTGTTGCCATGGACCCAGGCGCCCGTGTAGTAATCACCGTTGCGCATCGTATAGGTGCCGGTACCATGCGGCTCACCGCCCTCGAACGTACCTTCGTAACGATCACCATTGGTGAAATGCACCACTCCCTTGCCATTGATCCTGTCATCGACCCATTCACCTTCGTAGCGCTGTCCGGATTTCCAGGTGAAGATGCCTTTTCCGTGTTTCTTGCCGGCAAGCATCGTTCCCTCGTATCGATCGCCATTCGTCCACTCAATGACCCCTTCGCCGCTCATCGTCCCGCTGGCGCGATCAAGCAACAGCCTGCCGCTTGCTCTGAAGTCCGCCCCTTGGATCACTTGCTCCTTGAGATCAATGGGCGCTTCCGCTTGCGTCGACGGCTGGGTGGCGGCAACGGATGGTGGCTCCTGATTCGCCGGCTTGAGCAGTGGCGCCGAGGGTTCCGCCTGCACCTCGGGTGCCGCAGCTTTCGGTTGGGCGGGCAGGGCGATCGTATTTGCTGGTGTTTGTGAAGCGGTCGGCGGTGTCAAGGGCGGCTTGGCTGTGGCAGAGTCGCCACCATTTTGTCTGGGCAGAGAGGGGGTCGGCGTTGGTGCCGACGTGCTTGTGGCAATCGGTGTTTCCGACGGGCGCTTCGCGGCCTGTGGAGTCGCCGTCGGGGATTGACGCGTGCCGGGAAGGAAGTAGAAGTCTCCGGTCAGCGATGACGCTTCCCAGGGGATCTGCGTATCGCGAGTCGCCTTGGCAACCTCTCGGCGGACGTTCTTGAACACCTGCTCGATGGTTAGACCCGGTATCTGGATCTGCTTCAGCAGTTCCTGGGTATACAAGCCGTTGCGGCCCTCTCCATCGGCCGCTGTCCGGCCTGGTGCGGTAGCATAAGCGATCAGGCTGCCTTTGGGTGCCTCCATCTGGGCAAGGCCGGCGGCGCCAACGCTACGGTTTGCTCGACGTTCGAACGGGTTGTTGCGGCAGGCATCGAGGATCACGACATTGAGGTCGCTGGTGCTGAGCTGGTCCAGAACCCCATCGACATCTACCGACTCGAGGGGAGAGACATCAATCGGCGTTCCAGCACTCAGGGTCTGGTTGCCCGTTCCAGTGCCGATAACCAGGCGATCGCCTGTTGTCGATCATCTCCGCACATCTCGCCGGATGGCTGTAGCCCGGCGCAGCATGAAGGCCTTTCGGGGCGACCCCACAAGCCGCAGCGCCAGGCCTCGTTCAGATTTGCGCAGCGCTCGCCGGCCGGTTTACCCCTGGGGTGGCCCGGCATCGGCGTGCTGATCGAGGGCGCGATACAGCAGGCGGCGCAGGCCGTACGGCAGTCACGAGTCGTCTGCATGGATGGCATCGACGCTGCCGTGACCGAGCCGCCGGGAAAGCGTTGCTGCCGCCTCGCGCGTATTCCGTGCCATCTGGCTGTCCCAGTCGATGTCGAAGTTCCCCATGATGCCCAGCGAGGTGATCGCGGCGACCATGTGTCCGCTGTGATCGAAGACTGGGGCGCTGAAGCCATTGATCCCCGGTGTGACGCTGCCCGAAGCGCGCGAGATGCCGTGGCTGCGGATTTCGTCGAGTTGCCCGGTGAGCGCTTCGAATACCGCTGCCGGCTGCGCATTGCTTGCCTCGGCAGTCGCCCGCACTTCGGCGTCGAGCATTTTCCTGAGATACGGCGAACGATAGAAAGCCGCGAAAGCCAGACCAGTGGCCGACGAAGTCAGCGGCAGCACGACGCCGGTTCGCAGGGTGATCGTCACCGGGCCGCCGGCTTCGACCCAGCGCACACAGGTAGCGCCGTGATTGCCCCACATGGCGAGCGCCACTGTTTCACCACTACGTTCGCAGAGGTCGTCGAGCACTGGCCCTGCCAGTCGCACGGGATCGAGCCGCGCCAGACTTGCGAGCCCGAGTTCGAGCGCAAACTCTCCGAGATCGTAGCGGCCGGTATTCGCGTCCTGTTCGACCAGCCCCATGCGCATGAAGCTCACCAGGTAGCGGTGCGCCTTGGCCGCCGGCATGCCGGCGTTACGGGCGACGTCGCGCAGCATCATCGACCGCCTGCCGGCCGCCAGCGCCCGCAGCAAGCGCGTGCCGACTTCGATCGACTGGATACCTTGTCGTTGTTTGGTCGGTTCAGTGCTGATGGTCTCGGACATTGGCCTGTTGCAGGGATCAGGCCAGCGCCTGCAGCGCGGCGGCGTAGTCGGGTTCGTCCTTGATTTCGGCAACCAACTGGCTGTGCAGCACGTGGTCGTCGGCATCGAGAACTAGCACCGCACGCGCCGCCAGCCCCGCCAGCGGACCATTGCTCAAGGCCACGCCGTAGGCTTCGAGAAAATCGCGACCGCGCATGCAGGACAAAGTCAATACCTGGTCCAGTCCTTCGGCACCGCAAAAGCGGCTCTGCGCGAAGGGCAGGTCGGCAGAAATGCAGAGTACCACCGTATTGCTCAACCTCCCTGCCATTTCGTTGAACTTGCGCACCGAGGTGGCGCAGGTCGGCGTGTCGATGCTGGGAAAAATGTTGAGAACCTTGCGCTGGCCGGCAAAACGGCTTAGGAACGCCTACGAAATAACTTCCCGTTTTGACTGTGCGCTCGGGCATGCCACTTGCTTGCTTGGTTGTTCTGAAAACAGCAAAGGGAATGCAGCGTGGGCTATTACCGGGAAGACGTAGAGCGGCGAATGAAGGAATTCTATCGGCGACTATCGGAAAAGGATCGTCGCCGGTACGCGGCGGTGGAGTCTGACAAGTTGGGGCATGGGGGCCAGCAGTACATCGCGCAGTTGTTTGAGATCGATAGCAAGACGATCCGACAAGGACTGGCCGACCTGGACATAGCGGAAGAGGCGACGGGGGATAAGCTCCGAAAAAAGGCGGTGGGCGGAAGCGTAAGCTCGACCTGACGCCCGAATTATCGACGACGTTTCTGGACGTCGTTCGAGAGCATACGGCGGGCTGTCCGCAGCACGCCATTCGTTGGACCCATCTGCGCCAGCCGGAGATTGCCCGGCGCATTAGCGCGACGGGAACCCCGGTCAGTTGCCGGATTGTTCGCCAGTTGCTGAAGCAGCATGGCTTTGTTCGCCGTCAGGCGCAGAAGAAGACGTCGTTCAAGCAGCACCCTGAGCGCAACCCGCAGTTTGAAAACATCACAGCGCTCAAGGCCGCGTACCTGGCGGCTGGTCAGCCCGTACTCTCCATGGACACCAAGAAGAAAGAGATGCTCGGCAATTTTTACCGGAACGGCACGCTTTACACCCGAGAGACCCTGGCCGTGCTGGATCATGACTTTCCCAGCTATAGCGAAGGCAAAGTCGTACCGCATGGCTTGTACGACATCGGTTTGAACAAAGCCCATGTCAATCTGGGCACGAGTCATGACACCACGCAGTTCGCGTGTGACAGCGTGGAACGTTGGTGGTCTTTGCACGGACGTCACGATCATCCCAATGCCGATAAGATATTGATTCTGTGCGATGGCGGTGGCAGCAACCCCTCACGCTCGCCGTTGTTTCAGCAGGACTTGCAAGCGCTTGCCAATCGGCTCAAGCTGGAAATTCGGATCGCCCACTTCCCGCCGTATTGCTCCAAGCACAATCCGATTGAGCACCGCGTCTTCCCCCATGTCACGCGCGCTTGCGAAGGCGTCGTATTTGAAAGCGTGCCTCTGGTCAAACAACTGATCGAGCGTACCCAGACTCGAACTGGACTTCAGGTCACCGTCGATATTATCGATCGCGTCTACGAAACCGGACGGAAAGCGGCGCTTGATCTCAAGGCATCCCTGCGCATCGTCGCCGATGCACTACTGCCCCCATGGAATTACACCATCCTGCCAAATTCAACAGCATAAAACCGGGAAGTTATTTCGTGGGCGTTCCTTAGCGAAACGTCGGCCAGATCCTTGCCGACCAGCGTAAAGGCCGGTGCTGTCTCGCCCTTTTGCGGGAAGCTGCCATGGACCTGAAACGGTTTGCCGCCTAGCGTTACTGTGCTTGTCATGTGGATTCCTTATCGGGAGTGAAGTGTAAAGGGGACTGCCGTCGACCATGCTGGCAGCGTTGCTTGGGCATTCGTTTGCGTCCGGAGTTCAGCTGCTGTCGGCTGTCCATGCCGGCTTACTTGACGCGCATGCCGGGCTTTGCACCGGCATCGGGTGAGAGCAGAAAGATACCCGGTGTCTGACCGTCTGGGTCGGAGGCGGCCAGGAGCATGCCCTCAGACAGGCCGAACTTCATCTTGCGCGGCGCCAGGTTGGCCACCATCATCGTCAGCCGGCCGACCAGCGTGGCCGGATCGTAGGTGGCCTGGATGCCGGCAAAGACCTGCCGGGTGCCGAGCGTGCCTACGTCGAGCAGCAGGCGAACGAGTTTGTCGGAGCCTTCCACTGGTGTGGCTTCGCTGATGCGTGCAATGCGCAGGTCGACGCTCATGAAATCGTCGATACTGATGTGCGGCCCGGTGCTGGCACCGACGGCAGCCTGCGCGACGGCGACGGTGGCCGCCTTCTCCTGCCGCTCGGCGTGCTTCTGCGGGGCGGCTTGTGGGGGTGACGCCAGAGATTCACGGTTGGCCAGAAGCAGTGCATCGACCTGTCTCTTGTCGACGCGTGTCAGCAGGTGCCGATAAGCGTTGATCGCATGCCCGGCAGCGAGGACCGTGTTGCTGTCCTCCCAGACCAAGGGGGCGACATTGAGGAAGGCTTCTGCCTTGGCGCCGAGCGCCGGCAATACCGGCTTCAATAGAATCGCGAACAGCCGGAAGAGGTTCAGGGCGTTGCTGCAAGCGACCTGCAAATCGCTTTCGCGACCCGCATGCCGGGCCAGTTCCCAGGGCTTGACGCTGTCGATGTACTGATTGGCAAGGTCGGTCAGGGCCATGATCTCACGGATCGCCTTGCCGAATTCGCGCGCTTCATAATGGTCGGCGATCGCCGTCCGACGTTCGCGGATGGCCTGGATCGCCGGCAGCGATTCGTCACAGGTGCACAGCTGGCCGGCGAAGTGTTTGACGATGAAGCCGGCCGAGCGGCTGGCGATGTTGACGAACTTGCCGACCAGGTCGGAATTGACACGGGCGATGAAATCGTCGAGGTTGAGGTCGATGTCTTCCATCGAACCCGAAAGTTTGGCTGCATAGTAGTAGCGCAGCCACTCCGGGTCGAGGCCTTGCACCAGATAGCTTTCGGCGGTGATGAAGGTGCCTCGCGACTTGGACATCTTGGCGCCATCGACGGTCAGGAAACCATGTGCGAAGACCTTGCTTGGCGTACGGTAGCCGGCATTTTCGAGTTCCGCCGGCCAGAACAGCGCATGAAAGTAGAGGATGTCCTTGCCGATGAAGTGATATAGTTCGGCGGTCGAATCCGGCCGCCAGTACTCGTCGAAATCGAGGCCTTCCCTGGTGCAGAGATTCCGGAAAGAGCCCATGTAGCCGATCGGCGCGTCGAGCCAGACGTAGAAGTACTTGCCGGGAGCGTCGGGGATTTCGAAGCCGAAGTACGGTGAATCGCGCGAGATGTCCCAGTCGGTGAGCCTGTTCTCGCCTTCGCTTCCGAGCCATTCCTGCAGCTTGTTGGCCGCTTCGTTCTGCAGTCGACCCTCGCCCTGCGTCCAGCGCCGTAGAAAAGCCTGGCAGCGTGGATCCGACAGCCGGAAAAAGAAATGTTCCGATTGCCGCAGCTCCGGCCTGGCGCCGGAAACCGCTGAATAGGGGTTTTTCAGCTCGTTGGCGGTATACGCCGAGCCACAGCTCTCGCAGTTGTCACCGTACTGGTCGTGCGCACCGCATTTCGGGCATTCGCCCTTGATGAAACGATCTGGCAGAAACATCTGCTTGAGTGGGTCGTAATACTGCTCGATGGTGCGTGTCTCGATCAGGCCGGCCGCCTGCAGACGCGCGTAGATTTCGTTGGCGCAGGCACGGGTTTCCTCGGAATGTGTCGTATCGTAGTTGTCGAAACCGACGTGGAAGCCAGCAAAGTCGCGCGTATGCTCGCCATGTACGCGTTCGATCAGCGCCTCCGGAGTAATTCCCTCTTTCTCGGCACGCAGCATGATCGGCGTGCCATGTGTATCGTCGGCGCAGACGTACCAGCATTCCTGTCCGCACATTTTCTGGAAACGTACCCAGATGTCGGTCTGAATGTACTCGACCAGATGACCAAGGTGGATTGCGCCGTTCGCATACGGCAGGGCGGAGGTGACGAGAATCTTGCGGGTCATTGGCTTTGGCGCAACCGGGTCAAAGGCGCATTCTACCAAAGCGGAGTCAGGCAGGTGACTGATCGTTATACCGAGCAATCTCGTAGTCGCTGCCAGTTGACTCTACCTCCATCGGAGTCAGCAGATGGAGACGGCCATCCTGGCTGAAATCCAGGGTCTCGCGCACACTGAAGCTCCCCAGGGGCAGCACGATGCGTACGATGCCAGGCACTTCGCCATCGTGCAACCAGATGCCGGGAATGGCGACGGCTGCCGAGAAACCACTGCGGCGTGGTCGCAGCTCAATGCTCTGTGCCTGCCGCGCGAGCAGTTGCACACCCAGGTTGGCGCGTCCACCGGCCAGTCGGTTGAAGCGCCTGGCCATTCCCAGCAGCCAGTTATCGCCACCTTCCACTTGCATGCAGAGCAGCGAGCCCAGCGTGATCCGGTCGGTCGATGAATCGTCGAAGCAGGTGCGCAGCCCTCCGAGGCTGACGTTTTCGACGACCCAGCTTTGCGCCTCCGCTTGCAGACTCGCCGCTGCGCCAGAAAAGACCGTATAGCTGTGGTCGAAACCCGGCAACACGGCCATTCGCGTCGCTACCGTATGGCGCTGATGGCGTCGCTGTGGCGGTTGCAGTGCCCAGCAAACGCGCAAATGGCGCAATACCGGCAGCAAGGCTTTCTGCGTAAATTCACCACCGAGATTGAGGCTGGCCGGAACCTCGTCGCGTTCGACCACATGGATCAATTCTTCGAGTCCAGCGAGCGCCTGCCCCGGCGAGAAGAAGCGCAGGCCGGGTCTTGCCGCGCCGGGTTGACGAGCCAGCCGCGCCGGTGCCGAGCCCCTTGTCGCGTCGACCCAATATATGCTCCCTGCTCGGCAATCCGGCGAACACACAAAGGCGGGCAGGAAATGTGCGATCAGTCGATCAGCCAGTTCGATCTGTTGCGGTACCAAGCTATCCATCGAAGAGGTAGAGAACACCAGGGCGTGCAGATATTGCTGGGCGACACTGCTCGAGCTCATGGGGCCGGGATACAGCGGTACCGGCTTCTGTGCGTGGCCAGCCGCTTCGGCCGCCAGAACGGTTCTCCCGAGGCCTTTCCAGAGATCTTTCTCAATCGGCTCGTAGCGATACGTTAGCCACTTGATGCATGTCCGAAGGGCGGCCTGCAAGCGCGCGTCGGCCAGAGGCAGCGAGATTTTGAAGGCATCCGTTCCTCTGTCCTTGGATTCGAGTCGAGCGCGTGTGGTGCACAGGTCGTAGAGCGCAGCGACCGCCGCCCAATAACCGTAACTCCGCTCCCATAGCCGTTGCTGTTCGCGCCTCGACAGGTATGACGAGTACAGGTAGTCGCGCGCCAGGCGCCGCAGATGTGGCTGCCCGGCATCATCGAGCTGGCGAAGCACGTCAAAGTAGTGGTCAAGGCGAAAGTTCCTGGCGTGCTTCAAGGAATCAAACCAGCTCGTCAGTTCATCCACGGCATTGGCTGCCTTATCGACGTGCAGCTCGGCGAGGATCCGCTTCAACTCCTTGGCGTCAGCGAGGGGATGGTCAGGACGTTGCGGGAACAGATGGATGCGCATTGAGATCCAGACTTGGAACGGATTACCGGGTTGAGACGGGGAATTGTAAACCAGGAGCACAATCCCTGCCGATCAATAGTGGCTGCCCTGCGAAAGGCGACGCCGCAGTACCGATTACCGATTTACAATGCGCTCTGGCAGATCGACAGGCACACAGCATGCAGCAGTATCTCGACCTGATGCGGCACGTCCTCGAACGGGGTACCCTCAAGGCAGACCGCACCGGTATCGGCACGCGCTCGGTATTCGGCTGGCAGATGCGTTTCGACCTTGGTGCCGGTTTTCCCTTGTTGACCACCAAGAAGTTGCACTTGCGATCGATCATCCACGAGTTATTGTGGTTCCTGCAGGGCGACACCAACGTGCGCTACCTGCAGGACAACGGCGTCCGCATCTGGGATGAATGGGCCGACCGGAACGGTGATCTCGGTCCCATCTATGGCCAGCAGTGGCGTCACTGGCAGACTGCGCAGGGAAGCGAAATCGACCAGATCGCGCAACTCGTTGACGGCCTGAAGAACAACCCTGATTCGCGCCGCCACCTGGTCACCGCCTGGAATCCGGGTGACATCGAGCGCATGGCGCTGCCACCGTGTCACGCGCTCTTCCAGTTGTACGTCGCACCGGCTGCCGCATCCGATGCGGATCACCGGGCGAAGCTTTCCTGCCAGCTCTACCAGCGCAGCGCCGACATTTTTCTCGGCGTACCCTTCAACATCGCTTCCTACGCGCTGCTGACCTTGATGCTGGCGCAGGTCTGCGGCTACCGGCCGGGCGATTTCGTGCATACACTTGGGGATGCACACCTGTACAGCAATCATTTCGAACAGGCGCGCCTGCAGCTGACGCGTACTCCGCGTGCCTTGCCGACGATGCGACTGCAAACAGCGGTAAGCGATCTGTTCAGCTTCCGCATCGAGGATTTCGTGCTCGAAGGCTACGATCCTCATCCGCACATCGCTGCTGCGGTTGCTGTCTAGGCCTGCAGGCCGATGCGTGTGCAGGCGCCGGCAGTAGCAGGACTGCTCCCCAGGATCTCGCTGATTGCTGTCGTTGCCAGCAACCGTGCGATTGGCAAGGACCAGCAATTACTCTGGCATTTGCCGGAAGACCTGCGGAATTTTCGCGAAACGACTCGCGGCAAGCCGGTGATCATGGGCAGAAAGACCTGGGAATCGTTGCCGACAGCCTTTCGCCCATTGCCCGGACGGCACAACATCGTCGTCAGCCGCAACCCCGGTTACTTGCCCAGCGGAGCAACGCCGGCCCGTTCGCTGGAAGAGGCGATTGCTCTGGCAGGCGAAGTCGCTGAGGTCTTCATCATTGGTGGTGAAGAACTGTATCGTCAGACCCTGCCGCTGGCCAAACGTCTGTACCTGACCGAAGTCGCCGAGAATGCGCCGGGTGACCGATTTTTCCCCGAAGTTTCGCTTGCCGAGTGGCGGGAAGTCTCCCGTCGCACCGGAAACGTCCAAGCGCCGGCCGCTGCCACTCCCGGGAGTATCCCTGCTTTCGATTTCGTGATTTACGAGCATCGCTAATCACCCGTCACGGCGAGGTTGCGGCCAGCGTCAGAATCGGCGCATCTTGCGGTTTCCCCGGATGGCCAGATGGCGATACATCATTCCCGCGACCAGCGTGATTGCCCCGCAAGCGGCCAAGGCCTTGTTGAAGCGCCTCCGGCGGATCTTCCCCCCTCGCTCTAATAATTTCAAGCACTTAGCTCATTTGTAGGCATGTAACGGTACTAATGTTTTCAAGCACTTAAACAGCTACGGGGGAAGACCCGTCCGGGGTGGGCATCGACCGATTGGGCAGGACGGTAATCCGGATTGCTCCCAGCGCGATGAGCACGGCCAAGTAGGACAGGGCATGGAGCAGGAAACAGATGGCCTCGCCAACGGCGGCGACGACGAATCCGGCGAGTGCCGGACCGACGAAGCGAGCGCTGTTCATCAGCAGCGAATTGAGTGCGATCGCATTCGGCAGGTCATCCGGATCGTCCACCAATTGAATCGCAATCGCCTGTCGAGCCGGAACGTCCAGGGCATTGATGCAGCCCAAGAATAACGCAAGACCCATCAGCAGTCCGGGCGAAACCCATTCTTGCCAGGCCAGGGCAGCCAGTACGATGGCCTGCAGCATCGACAGCGCTTGTGTCCACATCAGCAGCCGCCGCCGGTCGAGGCGGTCGGTCCATACCCCTCCGATCGAGGCAAAAATCAGGATCGGGATTTGGCTGGCGAAGCCAATCGTTCCCAGCACGAAGGCCGAGTTGGAAAGGCGATAGGCCAACCAGATCATGGCGATCTGCTGCATCCAGGTGCCAGCCAGCGAGACCAGTTGGCCAAAGAAATGATGCGCTCGGCAACGTCGGCGCAACCGACAATCCTGACATGGCTGCGATGTCCTCACATTCTAGAGACAAATGTTGGGACAGCCGGGTTGTGTGTAAATGTTCCAGGCGGTACATTGCCCGTACTGCTGCCCGCTTGCCCACCTAGCAACAGACGACCCTACCTCTGGCGTTTCAGACTGCACCGGCAGCAGCCCCGCAGACGAACTATTGGTACTATTGCCTGGCTGCCAAGAGCTACTATCCGTACCTCAGGGAGTGTCCCAGCGGCTGGCAGGCGGTGCCATCGCAGCCTCCGGGCCAACCCTGACCCCGACCAGAAGGGATCGACATGAAATCATTATTGGCCACTGCGGTCGCCCTATCGGGTCTGACGCTGATCGGCGGTTGTGTCAGCTTACCGACCGGTCCAAGCGTCATGGCCCTTCCAGGCACGGGCAAGACCTTCGACGAGTTTCGCCTGGATGATGCCCAATGCAGGCAATATGCGCTCAGCCAGGTGGGTGGTGCCACAGCGGAACAGGCAGCCAGCGACGCCGGCGTACGCAGCGCCGTGTTGGGTACCCTGCTCGGTGCCATTGTCGGTGCGGCAATCGGTGGACGTGACGGGGCAGGCGTAGGCGCCGGTACCGGGCTCCTCATCGGCAGCCTGGCCGGCACGGATACCGCCCGGACCTCTGCCTACGGCAACCAGCGACGCTACGACCACGCCTACGTCCAGTGCATGTACGCCAGGGGTGAGAATGTTCCCGTCTCCGGCACATTCACGCAGCCTCGGTCATCTGCACCGATGCTTCTCCAGCAGCCACCGGTTGACAACTACCCGCCGCCACCGCCACCGCCACCGGGCAATCCGCCTCCGCCGCCTCCAGAGTATGGGAGATGAACAGGCGCATGCCGCGCGCCCTGCGATGCCTGGACAGGATCCAAAAAAGATATGCCAGGCTGTCCAGCCTCCTCCTGGCGGCGCTCGTGTTGTGGATCGACATCGTCACCGGCACCGAGATCCAATTCCCACTCATCTATGTCCTTCCGGTGGGCCTGGCAGCATGGCGTAGCCAGCGATATCTGGCATATGGTCTGGCGATGACGCTGCCCGTACTGAGGATCGGTCTTGAATTTCCCTGGGGGACCGACGCATCGCTTGTCATTGCCGACATCAACGCCGTGATCGAGATCGCCGCCATGCTGCTGTACGCGTATCTGGTCGGTGAAGCCACGGCACGGACCAGAGGTTTGACGAAGACGGCTACGGCAAGGGAACGCGAGGTGAGCCAACTGCGCGCCTTTGCCCGGATGACGAGTGCAACCCTGCAAGGGCGGGGAATTTCCCCTGGCATGGCGGACGGAGTGGCGTGGATCTACCTGCCATCGGAAGGCGAATCGACCTTCGAGCAGCAGCCGATCACACAGGACGATGTGGAGGCTGAGATCGACCGGCTCGACAGCGCATTGGCGGCTGCGATCCGGGAGCTGGAAAACAGACAGCAGCATCTCATCGGCGATATGGCCGCGGCGGAGAGCGCCCTGCTGGACGTACACCTGGCCATGCTCAACGACACCGAGTTCTGGAAGGTGTGCAAGCAGCGCGTACGTGCGGATCTGATCCAGGTCGAACAGGCTGTTGCGGAAGAAGTTCGGGAAATGGCCGAGAGCCTGGACGGGTCGACCCAGGACGCCATTCGGGAGCGCAGTGCCGACATCCGTGACATTGGTCGTCGGGTTCTGCGCAATCTCGGGGTCTCCGGCGAGCCACCAGCCAACCATCTGGCTTCACTTCCGCCATGCACGATACTCGTCGTCACCGAACTCCTGCCGTCCGACATATTCCAGCTCGATCGCGTCAATCTGGTGGCCCTGGTCACCGAGCGTAACAGTGCCGCGTCACATGTCGCAATTCTTGCCCGCACCAGAAACATCCCGGCGATCAGCGACATCAAGGATGCCACGGCGCTGCTGGCAACGGGCGACCACCTGCTGGTGGATGCAGAAGCCGGCACGGTCACCGTCGCACCGTCCAGGATTCAATCCGAGCTTTTCGCGGAGCGCCGGAGCCAACATGCCACGCACGAGTCCGCGGCGGCAGCCGACCCAGAGCAGGAGCCCACTACCAGGGACGGCATCCGCATCGGACTGTATGCGAACATCAGCAGACCGGATGAAGCGCATCTGGTGTCGGAGTATCGGCTGGATGGCGTGGGCCTTTTCCGGTCCGAGTTTCTCTTTCTCGATGTCGCCGAGCCGCCCACTCTCGACGAGCAGCTTGCGGCCTATTCCGCGGTGGCTGCGACGCTTGATCCATCTGTCGTCGTCATCCGCACGATGGATTTTGGCGGGGATAAAATCCCGCAATTCAAGCGCACCGAGAGTGATTTTGTTTTCCGGACGGGCGGACGTGGCCTGGCACTTTCCCTAGCCGAGAAAACCCTGTTCCGCACCCAGCTTCAGGCCATCCTCCGCACCGCGCGGTTGGGTGATGTGCGGATCATGTTTCCCATGGTCACTGGGGTGGCCGATCTGAGGGAAGCACGCCATCGGGTCGCCGAGTTGATCGAAGTCGAGCAGTTGGCCAGGCGGGTAGCCATCGGTGCCATGATCGAAACCCCGGCGGCAGTGATCTATATCCGTGAGATCGTGAAGATGGTCGATTTCGTATCCATCGGGACCAATGATCTCGCCCATTTCATCCTGGCCACGGACCGCCAGTCACAGGAATCTCCTGGCGCACTGGCGTTCCTGCATCCCAGTGTGCTGCGGGCGACAGACCATGTGGTGCGGACTGCCCTGAATCAGGGGATTGACCTCTCGGTGTGTGGAGAAGCAGCAGGAATTCCGGCGGCCGTCTGCCTGTTGGTGGGAATGGGGGTCCGGAACTTCAGCATGAACCCTTTCCAGGCGTCGGGTATCCGCCGCTTCCTGCGACAGATGACCATCGAACAGATGGAAACGGTCGCCAGGGATGCCCTGGCCGTTACCACCCTGGAAGAAGTCCAGCAGATCACCGAAACTGCACTTCGTGAAACTCCCGTGCTCAACTAAGTGGGCGAAATGATGAACAGGTGGTGGATTCTTCTTTCCGGCCATCCGCATGGCCAATGGCGTGGCGCCAGGATGACGTTACACCTGCCTACTCTTGCCTGCCCGCCCGGTTCGGCTCGCTGCACGTATATAATGCACAGTCCATTCATCAAGCAAGCAGGGTCCAGTATGGAAGCCGAACAGCTCAACCTCATCGAAAACCGGCTCGCCGACCTCGGTCAGCGTACCACCGAACTGCGGAGGTATCTTTGACTACGATCAGAAAGCCGATCAGTTAAAGGCCGTCGCACGCGAATTCGAGGATCCGAAGGTCTGGGACAACGCCGAGCGCGCGCAGGAACTCGGGCGCGAGAAGCGCTTGCTGGAAAACGTCGTGCTGACGCTGAACCGTGTCGGCGATGGCCTGCGCGACGCCACTGATCTCTTCGAGATGGCGCGCGAGGAGAATGACGACGACACGCTGAACGCGGTCATCGCCGATGTCGACGCCATCGAGAAGGAAGTTTCCGGCCTCGAATTCCGGCGCATGTTCAACAACCCGGCCGACCCGCTCAATTGCTTCGTCGACATCCAGGCCGGCGCCGGCGGCACCGAAGCACAGGACTGGGCGGCGATGCTGCTGCGCATGTACATCCGTTACGGCGAACGCAAGGGCTACGCGGTCGAAGTGCTCGAGGAATCGGAAGGCGAAGTCGCCGGCATCAAGACGGCCAGCATCAAGCTCACCGGCGACTACGCTTACGGCATGCTGCGTTCGGAATCCGGCATCCATCGACTGGTCCGCAAGTCGCCCTTCGATTCGAATGCACGCCGCCACACCAGTTTTTGCTCGGTGACAGCCTACCCCGAAATCGACGATTCATTCGAAGTCGACATCAACCCGGCCGAGCTGCGCATCGATACCTACCGCGCTTCCGGCGCCGGTGGTCAGCACATCAACAAGACCGACTCGGCGGTGCGCATCACGCATCTGCCGACCAACATCGTCGTGCAGTGCCAGAATGACCGTTCGCAGCACCGCAACCGTGCCGAGGCAATGGCGATGTTGAAATCGCGTATCTACGAAGCCGAGATGCGCAAGCGCCAGGCCGAGCAGCAGAAGCTCGAAGACGCCAAATCCGACATCGGCTGGGGTCACCAGATCCGTTCCTATGTGCTCGACCAGTCGCGGATCAAGGACTTGCGCACCAACGTCGAAGTCGGCAATACCCAGGGCGTGCTCGACGGCGACCTCGACCAGTTCATCGAAGCCAGCCTGAAACAGGGTGTCTGAGCCGCATGCCCAACCCGACCAACGGTCATGGCGAAGAATGCCACTCCGAATGATGCAAGCCGACGCCATGCCTGTTTCCCTCACCCCCAACCCCTCTCCCGCTGGCGGGAGAGGGGGGCGTCGTGAGTCGCTCAGCGACTTTCACGACAAGTACTGATCGCGAAACCCCATCATGTCATGTCCCCGACCGAAAACCTCCCCGACCCTGCGCTGCAGCCGGACGAAAACCACCTCATCGCTGATCGTCGTGCCAAGCTCGCCGAATGGCGGCAGAGCGGCCAGGCCTTCCCGAACGACTTTGCGCGCGAAAATACTGCCGGCAAGATCAACGATCTCTACGACAGCAAAACGCTTGAGGAACTCGCCGCGGCGCCGGTCGCCGTCCGGGTCGCCGGGCGCATCATGCTCAAACGGGTGATGGGCAAGGCCTCGTTCATCACCGTTCAGGACCTCTCCGGCCGCATCCAGGCCTATGTCAGCCGTGACCAGGTTGGCGATGAAACCTATGCAGCATTCAAGCGCTGGGACATGGGGGACATTGTCGGTGCCGTCGGCACGTTGTTCCGCACCCGTACGGGTGAGCTGACCGTGCAGTGCATGGAGATCCGACTGCTCTCGAAGTCACTGCGACCGCTGCCGGAAAAGTTCCACGGCCTGACCGACCAGGAACAGAAGTACCGCATGCGCTACGTCGACCTGATCACCAACGAGCAATCCCGCTTCACCTTCGTGGTCCGCAGCCGCATCGTGCAATCGATCCGCAACTTCATGATCCATCACGGCTTCCTCGAAGTCGAGACGCCGATGATGCACCCGATCCCTGGCGGTGCGACGGCGCGCCCCTTCGCGACACACCATAACGCGCTCGACATGCAATTGTTCCTGCGCATCGCGCCGGAGTTGTATCTCAAGCGCCTCGTCGTCGGCGGCCTCGAAAAGGTGTTCGAGGTCAACCGCAACTTCCGCAACGAAGGGCTCAGCCCGCGCCACAACCCCGAATTCACGATGATGGAATTCTACGAGGCATACTCCGAGTACCGCCAGTTGATGGACTTCACCGAAGGACTGCTGCGCCACAGCGCACGCGAGGCGCTGGCCAGCGAAGTGTTCGAATACCAGGGCCGCAGCATCGACTTCGCCAAGCCCTTTGCCCGTCTGACGATCATCGAAGCGATCCGTCAGTTCCATCCCGGCTACAGCATCGCACAACTCGGCGACGCCGCCTGGTTGCGTGCAAAACTGACGGCGATGAAGGTCGAGGTCGCTGCAGAATCCGGGCTCGGTGCGCTGCAACTGAAGCTCTTCGAGGAGACTGCCGAAGCCGATCTCTGGGATCCGACCTTCATCATCGATTACCCGGCCGAGGTCAGCCCGCTGGCGCGCCGTAGCGACAGCAACCCCGAGGTCGCCGAGCGTTTCGAGTTGTTCATCGCCGGCCGCGAGATCGCCAATGGCTTCTCCGAGTTGAACGACCCCGAAGATCAGGCGGCACGCTTCCTCGAACAGGCGCAAGCCAAGGAAGCCGGCGACGAGGAAGCGATGTACTACGACGCCGACTACATCCGCGCCCTCGAATACGGCCTGCCGCCGACCGCTGGCTGCGGTGTCGGCATCGACCGGCTGGTGATGCTGCTGACCGACTCGGCAAACATCCGTGACGTGATCCTCTTTCCGCAGATGCGGCCGGAGTAGGCAACTGCAGCTAGCCAGAGTGCTCATCGACCGGCACTCCCGGCGCATGCCACAGCACGCGATCGTCATCGGTGCCGGTCTGGCCGGCAGCAGTGCCGCCGAGCGGCTGGCGGCACGCGGCTGGACGATCGATCTGATCGAGCGCGCCGACGCGCCCGGCGAGGGCGCTTCGGGTAATCTCGCCGGCGTTCTGCGCCCGCTGCCCTCGCTCGATCACAACCGCCTGGCACGACTGACGCGGGCCGGTTTCGTCCACGCCCATGCGCATCTCCAGTCGCTGACCGCCGCCGGCTTGCCGCTGCGCTGGGGTCGTACTGGTGTGCTGCATCTGGCGCGCGACGACAAACACGCCGCGACGCAGCAGCGGGTGGTCGAAATCCAGCAGCCTGCAGCCGATGAGTTGCGCTTCGTCGACCGTGACGAAGCCAGCCAGCTGGCCGGCTGGCCGGTCGCCAAGGGCGGCTGGTGGTTCCCCACTGGCGGCTGGGTCGATCCCGCTTCGCTTTGCCGGGCCAACCTGGCTCGTCACGCGACGGCGATCCGGCCGCACTATCGATGCCAGGTCGCAGAAATCAGGCAGCAGGCGGATCTCTGGCAGGCCTGCGACGCCGCTGGCAAGCTCATCGCCGCAGCACCGGTGCTGATTCTGGCGAACGCAGCGGCTGCCCGATGCTTTGCCCCCGCCGCGCATCTGCCGCTGCGCGCTGCGCGCGGGCAGGTTTCGCATCTGCCGGCCGCGACGGCTTCGCCGCCGGCCATTGTCGTCTGCCGCCTCGGCTACGTGACGCCGGCAATCGACGGCCTGCGCTGCGCCGGCGCGACCTTCTGTGTCGACGACCAGGAAAGCGCGCTGCGCCAGGCCGATCATGCCGAAAACCTGGCCAAACTCGATTTCATCCTGCCAGGCTACAGCCATGGCATCGACCCGGCGCAACTCGGCGGCCGCGTCGGCTTCCGCCCGCTGTCGCCGGATCGTCTGCCGATGATCGGCGCACTGGCCGACGCCACCGCCATCGATCCGGCGTATCCGTCGCGGCTGCTCGCTGCCATGCCGCGCCTGCCAGGTCTCTACCTGATCAACGGCTTTGGCGCCCGCGGCATCGTCTGGTCGGCGCTCGCCGGTGAACTGCTGGCCTGCCTGATCACCGGTGCGCCACTGCCGCTCGCCGACGACCTGGTCAACGCCGTCGATCCCGGCCGCTTCCTGCTGCGTGGCCGCAGCCAGCGGTGGCGCAGCGACAGGTGAATCCTCCGTCAAGCCTGAGCGTGAAAATTGCGCAGTGGTCGCCCTCCACGGCTGCCCGCAAAGCGTTACACTGCGATTTTTTTCCAGGAAATCCAGGGTATGGAAAACCAGTCCCCAAGCACCCACCCGATGATTCTCGTTGCCGCAGCCTCGGTCACCCTGCTCAGCCTCACCAGTGTCGCGGCGCTGCTGGGCTGGCTGCCGAGCCCCATGATGGCACCGCAAGTGACCAGCGCGCCCACGCCGACCGCCAGCGCTACGCCCGCGGAAAAGTCCGCGACGCTGAACATCCCTGCCGGTTCGAGGGTCACGGTGCATACCGTCAGCGAAGCTCCCGCAAGCCAGGCAAGCAAGAGTGTCGCCACTCGACCGACCGCAGCAGTCGCCGGCAAGGGGCGATCCATTGCGACTTCCAGCTCCTACCACACTAACCGTGGCACCAGGCCGATAGCGAAAGACTCGCAACAGGAGAACACGCTTTACGTCAACCACAGCCGACCTGCTGTTGGCGCTTGCCGGGACTGCGGTACCGTAGTCGACGTGCGCGAGTTGACGAAAAAGGGGAGCGGCAGTCCACTGTACCAGGTCACCGTTCGCCTCCACGATGGCAGCATGCGCACCGTCAACGAATCGCAAGCACCGCTGTGGCGCAGCGGCGATCGCGTGCGCATCGGCAATGGAGAGTTCCCCGGCATCTAAGTGGGCCATCCGAGATGCTAAGATCGATCCTTGCCCAAGCGCCAACCCCCAGGGAGAACCTGCATGAAGCTAGAAACGCTCGCCGTCCACGCCGGCTACAGTCCCGAACCGACAACCAAGGCGGTCGCCGTACCGATTTACCAGACCAGCTCGTATTCCTTCGACAGCACCCAGCATGGCGCCGACCTGTTCGACCTCAAGGTGGCCGGCAACATCTACACGCGCATCATGAATCCGACCCAGGATGTCCTCGAAAAGCGCGTTGCCGCGATGGAAGGCGGCATCGGCGGACTGGCGCTGGCCTCGGGCCAGGCGGCGATCACCTACGCGATCATGACCATCGCCGAAGCGGGTGACAATATCGTCTCGGCGGCAACCCTGTATGGCGGTACCTACAACCTTTTCGCACACACCCTGCCACAGTACGGTATCGAGGTGCGCTTTGCCAACCAGGCCGAACCGCCCAGTTTCGAAAAACTGATCAACGGCAAGACCAAGGCCATATATTGCGAGTCGGTCGGCAACCCGCTTGGCAACATTACCGACTTCGAACCACTCGCCGAGATTGCGCACCGCCATGGTCTGCCCCTGATTGTGGACAACACGGTCCCTTCGCCCTATCTGTGCCGTCCCTTCGAGCACGGCGCCGACATCGTCGTCCACTCGCTGACCAAGTATATCGGTGGCCATGGCAACTCGATCGGCGGCATGATCGTCGATAGCGGGCGCTTTCCCTGGGCGGAACACAAGGTGAAATTCCGGCGTCTCAACGAGCCGGACGTGTCCTACCACGGGGTCGTTTACACCGAAGCCCTGGGGCCGGCTGCCTTCATCGGTCGCGCGCGCGTCGTACCGCTACGCAATATGGGTGCCGCCATCTCGCCGTTCAACAGCTTCCTGATTCTGCAGGGCCTGGAGACGCTGCCGTTGCGCATGGACCGCATCTGCGCCAACACCGAAAAGATCGCCGCTTATCTGCAGGGCCACGCCAAGGTGGCATGGGTCAATTACGCCGGCCTTCCCGATCATCCAGACCACGCGCTGGTGCAGAAGTACATGGACGGCAAGGCTTCCGGGATTCTCACCTTTGGCGTCCAGGGCACCGACTGCAGTGCTGCGGAGGCCGGCGCTCGCTTTCAGGATGCGCTGCAGTTGTTTACCCGGCTGGTCAACATCGGCGACGCCAAGTCACTCGCCTGCCACCCGGCATCGACCACGCACCGCCAACTGGCTCCGGCAGAACTGGCCAAAGCGGGCGTTTCCGAGGAAATGATTCGTCTCTCGGTCGGCATCGAACATATCGACGACCTGATCGACGATCTGGAGCAGGCGCTGGCTGCCGCCTGAAAAGATCCCCTGTACGCAGCCCTCTTAGGAACGTTCAAAAAACAACCTGCGGAAATTCATTGCTGGACTGGAAAAACGGTGGGATTCCATTGATCAGCTTTCGCAAATTGTTTTTGAAACGTTCCTTATCCGGTTGTAGCATCCTTGCCGGATGTGATTTCCAGCGTTAGCGGGACAAGCTCACACCCCTGCATGGGCGAGAAGAAGGCGCCCGGCTCGTGATTCCCTTCACGCCAGCACGTCCGCCAATGCAACCCAGACCCCCGGCACCCACAGCGGTGCTACTGTTTCGCAGTTCGTGGGCATGTGCATTAGGCGGTACTGCCCTTCGATGGGTTCGCGATAGACCGCCAATTTGCCGGCCTTGACATCACACAGCCAGACCTCGGGAATGCCCTGGCGCGCATAGAGCGCAAGCTTGACATCGCGGTCGTATTCGAGGGTTGTGTCGGAAACCTCGACGATCAACAGGACGTCAGCGGCTGTCGGGTGTCGGTCGGCATAGTTGGCGCGTTTGACGAGGGCAATGTCCGGCTGCGGTTCGCTCCGTTCGTCAAGGACGATGGGGTTCTGCGCCCGCACCATATAACTGGCGGAAGGGCCGCTGCCGAGACACTCGGCAAAACGGTCGACGAGAAACGCATGCCTGCTGCCTATCGGCGCCATATCCACCAGTTCTCCATCGATCAACTCAACGCGGTCGGTCTCATCCAGCAAACCGGACTGGGCCATGCGATGAAACTCCTCCACCGACCAGCGGTGATAAGGCACGGCAGCGCGTTCGCGGATCTTCCGTAGGGTGGGCATGGCAGGTTCCCAGGCTCGATGACATACGAGATGATAGTCCGGCATTCGCCTGGCGGCAATCGCGTTTCGAGCCAGGCGTGTCGGTCGTGGACGGTGGTGCAATCGCACCCTGGATCACAACTCGTTATCGGGGCACGTGAGTACTGGTGGGGGGCAGTAGCGAACAGGGCAGGCTCGTCCGGCAACATCGCTCATGAAAACGCCTCCACCCCAGCCTCTGAGCCTGGAATGGCCGAAGCCCCCCAGTACGTTCGATTCGAGCCCATGTCTGGTCGATACAGTTCGACGAGTTTCTGCTCGCCGACCATGGCCGGCGGCAGATCGAAGGCGATCCGCCCCATCTTGAGGCCGATGACCCGATCGGCCAGCAGCGGCAGCAGCGATGGGTTATGGACGACGGTGATCAGGGAGGCATTGGCGGCGGCGTTGACCAGCAGTCGACAGACGTCGCTCGCCGCGGACGGGTCGAGGGCTGCCGTCGGTTCGTCGGCGAGAATTAGCCGCGAACGCTGCATCAGTAGCCGGGCGATGGCTATCTTCTGCCGCTCGCCGCCAGACAGCCGGTCGGCTCGGGTATCGGCGCGCGCCAGAAGGCCGACGGCACGCAGTGCACCCTCCGCATTAGCCACTTCGTTGGCCGGAAAGCAGCGCGTCCAGCTACGCCAGCCGGTGATCCATCCGAGGCTACCGATGAGCACATTTTCCAGGGCCGACAGCCGGCCTACAAGATGAATGCCCTGCATCACCTGGCCGACTTCCACGCGCAGCGCGCGCAGCTCGCCTGGCGGCAATGGCCGGTCCAGGGTTCGGCCGAGTACTTCCACGCTGCCGTGAACCGGTTGCAGGAAGCCGCTCAAAAGGCGCAGCAGGGTCGATTTGCCAGCGCCATTGTGGCCAACGATGGCGACGCGTTCGCCCTCTGCGACGCTGAGATGGTCGATTTCCAGCAGCGCACGGCCGTGCACCGCGCACAGCACCGATTCAAGAGAAACGCAGGGTCGGCTCATAGCAGCGCCTTGCGGATTCGCCGGCTGAGGGCGTCGAATCCGGCGACCAGGACGATGATCACGAGCAGCACGGTCGATAACCGGCCCCACTGAAAGAGTGAAGTCGCTTCGCTGATCAGCAGGCCAAGGCCGCCAGCGCCGATGATTCCCAGGATGGTTGAGTCACGGATGTTGAATTCCCAGAGGTAGAGGTGGCTGGAAACGAACTGTGGCAACACTGCCGGCCAGACGGCGTTGAAGAATACCTGCACCGGCCCGGCCCCGACGCTGCGCACGGCATCTATGGCCGCCATGTCCAGCGACTCGATGGCTTCGGCGAACAACTTCCCGTAGCTGCCCATGGAATGCAGCGCGATGGCGAGAATGCCGGCAGTCGGCCCGAGGCCGACGATGCCAACCAGCACCAGCCCGAACACCAGCGTGTGTATCGAGCGTGCGACATCGAGGATCGCCTTGGCCAGCCAGAACAGCGGCCGCGACGCCGCCAGGTTGCGCGCGGTTAGCACCGCCAGCGGCAAGGCCAGCACGGCGCCGAGCAATGAGCCTAGCGTAGCAATGCGCACCGTCGTCCATGTCGCTCGCGCGAGCCCGGCGAGGTAACCGAGTTCGACCTCCTGGCGGTTTTCGATGCGCAACAGTGTGCCGTCGTCGCTGTGGTATTCGAGATTCGGCTTGCCGAACCAGACATCCAGGAAACTCGGCCGGGCAAACTCGCCGACGGTCTTGATCAGGTTGTGCAGGGGATTTCGCCCCAGCGTCAATTCGCCTTCGTCAGCGAGCGAACCCAGACAAGCGATCACCAGTATGGCATAAGCCAGGGCCAGTCCAAGAAAGCCGAGCCGGCCGCCGAATCGATCGGCAAAGCGCGAGACACGCACCATCCTCATTTCGCCTGCAGGATTCCTGTTGCCAGGCCGGCATCGCGAATCGGCTTGTAGAAATTGTTGTCGCGGCTGACAAAGCCGGTGTAATGCGGCGGCAGAAGCTTTGGCTCGGTCTTCAGGACATCACCGACCTCGCTGAGCGCCGCTTGCAAACGAATGACGAAGGCTCTGTCGGCGGCCAGGGCCTTGCTGACAGCAACAGCATCGTTCGGCAATGGCGCGGATTGCCAGATGATCCTCGATTGCTCGGCCTTGATCAGACCCTGCTCGATCATCGCATTGCGGTTACGGTTGTAGTCTGCGCCGGCGTCTAGTATCCCCTGGGTGACCTGAGTTTCGATCGCCTGATGCTTGGTGTATAGCACCTTGCTGAAATAGCGCTCGGGGTCGATGCCCTGGGTCATGAAATAGTGCAGCGGAATCAGGTAACCGGAGGTAGAACCCTTGTCACCGAAGGCGAAAGTCTTGCCCTTGAGGTCGGCTGGCTGGTTGATGCCGGAGTTCGGGTGGGTCACCATGATGGCGAAATATTCAGGCTTGCCGTCGTAGAGGATCGTGGACACCACCTGCGCTCCTGCCTGGTGATTGGCCAGCACATAGCCCCATGGTCCCATCAGGGCAATGTCGGTCTCGCCGTTGGCCAGCGACTTGGCCAGGCCTTCCCAGCTATCGACCGTGCGTAGTTCTACCGGTCGGTTGAGCTTGTTCGAAAGATAAGTCGCCAGAGGGCGGTAGGTGGCATCGTTCTTTTCCTTGTCTGGTTGGAACAGCCCGACACCGAGTTTCAGAGCTGGCTCTGCGGCATTTGCATCAGTGTTGAGGAGGGCCGTGGTGACGACGATGAAGAAGCAAAGTCCGATAAGGCGTTTCACGAGGGACTCCTGTAGCGAGTGAAGATGCGAAAAGCAACTCCGATTGTTCGGTGAGTTGAGCGAGATCGAAGTGCGTTCGGCCTGCTCAATCTCGAGCATGTGGTCTGCACCTGGACATCTCGCCCTAGGGCGAACGGTAGCAGATTGGCGCTCTCGGTGTTGAGTCGAAGAATCTGCCAATAGCTTTCAGACGAGATCAGCACGGCACGATGGAGGGGATTTTCGTCACTGGGCGCCGACGAGCGAGAAACGACGTCTCAGCTGTCTGAAACAAGCGGCCTCTCCCCTTACATCCTGCTGTTTCGGCTGCCGCGCTCAGATCCATTCCAATTTAAGTCGCGCGACGGCCTGTCTGCATCGGCAGAGAGTTTCCAGGTTTTAGTCCGAGCTTTTCCCGAGCCTGGTAAACGCTTCCGAGAGAAAGTCGACGAACGACCGGATGCGCGTCAACAACTGACTCGAGGAGCCTGTGGAGTTCCTATAGTACGCACCGTGCCACCCCCCACCACCTCATAGACAGGAGACAAATGATGAAGACCTATCGCATTGCCACGGTTCCCGGCGACGGCATCGGCAAGGAAGTCGTTCCCGCCGGTCAGCAGGTTCTCGAAGCGCTGGCCGCTTCGAACAGCACTTTCCGCTTCGAGTTCGAGAACTTCGACTGGGGCGGTGACTACTTTCGCGAGCACGGCGTGATGATGCCGGACAATGGACTGGATGCACTGCGCAACCAGGATGCCATTCTCTTCGGCTCTGCCGGCGACCCCGACATCCCCGACCACATCACGCTCTGGGGACTGCGTCTGAAAATCTGCCAGGGCTTCGACCAGTACGCCAACGTGCGCCCGACCCGCATCCTGCCCGGCATCGACGCCCCGCTCAAGCGCTGCAAGCCAGAGGATCTCGACTGGGTGATCGTGCGCGAGAACTCCGAAGGCGAATACTCCGGCGTCGGCGGTCGCGTGCATCAGGGCCACCCGATCGAGGCCGCCACCGATGTTTCGATGATGACCCGCGTCGGCGTCGAGCGCATCATGCGCTTCGCTTTCCGCCTGGCCGAATCGCGGCCACGCAAGCTGCTGACGGTGATCACCAAGTCCAACGCCCAGCGCCACGCCATGGTGATGTGGGACGAGATCGCGACCGAGATCTCCCGCGAGTTCCCGGACGTCACCTGGGACAAGGAACTCGTCGATGCGGCTACGGCGCGCATGGTCAACCGTCCAGCGTCGCTCGACACCCTCGTCGCCACCAACCTGCACGCCGACATCCTCAGCGACCTCGCAGCGGCCCTGGCCGGCAGCCTGGGCATCGCGCCGACCGGCAACATCGACCCCGAGCGCCGTTATCCGTCGATGTTCGAACCGATCCACGGTTCGGCTTTCGACATCATGGGCCTGGGCCTCGCCAACCCGGTGGGGACTTTCTGGTCGGCCGTGATGCTGCTCGAACACCTCGGTGAAGCCGAGGCTGCCAAACGCCTGATGCAGGCCGTCGAGACCGTCACCGCCGATCCGGCGCTACATACCCGCGACCTCGGCGGCAAGGCAACTACTGCCGAAGTCACCCGGGCCGTGTGCGATCACCTGGCCGTCAGCGCCGAGCGCCAGGCCGCCTGACCGTCGTTCCAGCCCGGCGCGACCGCCTGACGCGCCGGGCTTGTCGTCAAGGCGTCACCCATTCGGCTTCAACACAGCCATGCCAGAGCTGTGGGGCCACTTATCGCCTCGGAAGAGGAAGGAGAGACATCATGATTCGCCGCTTTTTCGGAAAACTCTATGTCCAGGTCTTGATCGGCGTGACTGCCGGCATCATTCTGGGCGTTGTCGCCCCGAACATCGGAACCGACCTGAGGCCGCTTGGTGACGTCTTCATCAAGCTGATCAAGATGGTGTTCGCACCGATCATCTTTGCCACCGTGGTACTGGGCATTGCCCGCATGGAAAACATGAAGGAACTCGGCCGCGTCGGTGTCCGGGCGCTGATCTACTTCGAGGTGCTGTCGACCTTTGCGCTGGCGCTTGGCCTGCTGGTCGTCAACTCGGATCGATCGTCTCGCTCGGCAAGTTGATGGCCACGATGTACCTGACCTGCTTTCTGTTCGTTGTCCTCGTGCTGGGAGGCATCTCCCGACTCTCCGGCTTCAGCCTCTGGAAGTTTCTGAAGTACATCAAGGACGAAATCTTCACCGTCCTCGGTACCAGTTCGTCCGAGTCGGTCGTCCCGCAGCTTATGCGGAAACTGGAGCATGCCGGCATCTCGAAGCCGGTGGTCGGCCTGGTCGTGCCTTCAGGATTGACCTTCAACCCCGATGGACAGTGTATCTATTACACTATGGCGGCGATCTTTATCGCTCAGGCCACCAACACGCCACTGACTCTGACCGACCAACTGCTGGTGCTGGGCGTGCTGCTGCTGACTTCGAAGGGTTCGGCAGGCGTGACCGGTTCGGGCTTCATCACTCTGGCGGCGACACTGGCTTCGATGGGCAAGATACCCGTCGCCGGCATGGTGCTGCTGCTCGGCGTCGATCGCTTCATGTCTGAAGCCCGTGCGATCACCAACACCATCGGTAACGCGGTCGGCACGGTGGCGATCGCCCGCTGGGTTGGCTCGGTGGACCGGGAGCGTCTCAACCAGGTGCTCGACGGCAAGAGCGATCCCGAAGACCTGCAGGCCTTGTACGAGGGTGACGAGGCAGCCAGCAGCCTGGAAGAAACGAATTTGCCCACGCAGCGCCCGCAACTGGCTGCCTGATCAGGAGACGAACGATGAAGACCAATGAAGCCCGCAGACTGCTGCGCCACATGTTCGAAGCGGCAATCACCGCCGCGCAGCCGGCGCACTGCATCCCGCTGCATCTGCCGGAACCCTCTCGCGGCCGACTGATCGTGATCGGTGCCGGCAAGGCCTCTGCGGCGATGGCCAAGGCGCTGGAGGAGAACTGGCCGGGCGAGTTGTCGGGACTGGTGGTGACTCGCTACGGCTACGTCGTTCCCTGCCAGCGCATCGAAATCGTCGAGGCCGCTCACCCGGTACCGGACGCCGCCGGAGTCGCTGCAGCGCAGCGCATCCACGCCCTGGTGCAGGGACTCAGCGCCGACGATACCGTGCTGTGCCTGATCTCGGGCGGCGGCTCGTCGCTCCTCGCCCTGCCGTTCGAGGGCCTGAGCCTGGCGGACAAGCAGGGTGTAAACAAAGCCCTGCTCAAATCCGGCGCCTCGATCTCGGAGATGAACTGCGTTCGCCGCCACCTCTCGGCTGTCAAGGGCGGGCGCTTGGCGGCGGCCTGCCATCCGGCGCGCGTGGTGAACCTCATGATCTCCGACGTGCCCGGCGACAACCCGATCGACATTGCCTCCGGTCCGACGGTTGCTGACCCCACCACCTGCGCCGACGCCCTGGCGATCATCCGCCGCTACGGCATCGCCGTACCGCCAGCAGTGCTCGACATCCTCGAAAATGGCCGCGGCGAGTCGATCAAACCTGGCGACGCGCGTCTGGACAGAGTCGAAACGCGCCTGATCGCGACACCGCAGATGGCACTCGAAGCCGCCGCTGCGGTGGCACGCCAAGCCGGCGTGGCGGCGCACATCCTGGGCGATGCCATTGAAGGGGAGGCGCGCGACGTGGGCAAGGTCATGGCCGGAATCGCGCTGCAGGTCGCTGGTCGCGGCCAGCCCTTCGCAGCGCCCTGCGTCCTGCTCTCCGGCGGGGAGACGACGGTGACGGTGCGCGGCAACGGGCGCGGCGGGCGCAACGTCGAGTTTCTGCTTGCCCTGGGCGTGGCGCTGAATGGGCATCGCGGCATCCACGCCATCGCCGGCGACACCGACGGGGTGGACGGCCAGGAAGAGATCGCCGGCGCCTGGCTCGCACCGGACAGCCTGGCTCGCGCCTGGGGCAAGGGTATCAAGCCGCTCGTCAGCCTGGATGACAACGACGCCCACGGCTTCTTCGAAGCCTTGGGCGACTCGGTCATCACCGGGCCGACGCTGACCAACGTCAATGACTTCCGAGCGATTCTGATTACCCATGAGCTTCCCTGATACAGCGTGCCGAATGCTTAGCAATTCTCCGGTTGTTCATCACATAGGCATTCAAGCAGGGAGCGATGGACCATCGAGGTGAGGCCGCTTCACGGTGAAAAGGACCGCAAAAGGACAACCTGGGATCTCAAACCGCTCGACTCTTGCAAGCGCAAAGTGTCGAACTCGGGAATTCACAACTACAACCCATCGGCTGGAAACGACCGCCATTGCTGGCTTCGGGCTGGTGAAGGCGCAGCAGAAGTCGACGTTTTCGTGGAATTCTCTCCCTGCACCCGTGCCGAGCACGGTGTGGGGTACGGCATCGGTGTGAACTTGGTGGTTTGGGCCGGTGTCGTGCTCGTTCTTCTTGGCGGGTTCTTTTTACCGCGTCTCGAACACCCTTGTCATCCCCGTTTCACTGCCAATCGCCGATCGGGCATCGACCTGCCATGGCTCTGCCGCGCCATCGATCTCCGAGTCGCCCTAAACAATTCGATTGGTTCGCCGACAGAAACTCGCCAAGCGCTAGGCCCGTCACACCTCTGCGCCAGGTTTACGCGGGTTTCCACCGCCATTGACACCTGATGATCCAGAAGACCGTTCGCCGAGTGTAGCCTCCCTCAACTCCAGCTTCAACGCTTGCCGCTGGGCTGTGTTGCCGAACCCAGCATGTCCCAGACCTGCTCAAGTGTCGCCCGCATGCCGGCGCTGTGATTCCTCGGATAGGCTGCAAAAATGGCAATCACCAGTCGGCGATCGAAATCGACGTAGAGGCTGTTGCCGTAGGGGCCGATAATAGCGATGCGGTTCGGTGCTCCACCAAGGTGCACAAAACCATAGCGGTACTCGCTTCCCTTTCTGAGGCCAGCAAGATCCGAAGAATTCGCTATGCGCAGCCCGGCGGAGGCTGTCAGCGTTTCGATGAACCAGTTCGGGACCTTGTTGCGTCGATTGCTGTTCCTGGCGTCGATCAGCAGTTGCCCCAAACGAGCAAAATCGCGTAGCGAGAGCGCCAATCCAGCGGACAGTTCCGTTCCCTGCGAGTCGGTGAGCCAGAGGGCTGCGTTCTCGGGTCGGAGTTTTTCGAACAGTTCCTGGCAAAAAGTCCGCGTGAGCGGAACCCGGTACGCTTCCGCAAGTGCCCAGACGAGCAGGTCGGTGTCAGGTCCGACTTCGCCGAGTTGCGGGTTCGGGGAAAAGTCCCTTTCCCAACGACCCGGTTGGTTGAGCCAAGCGCGAATCCCTCCGGCCGTGTTGCCGGAGTTCCATCCACCGGCCGCCAACCAGTCATTGACGTCGTGCGACGACCAATCGAAGCTGCTCTCTCCTTCGAGCAGGCGCCGAATCGACAGCTTTCGCAACCCCGTCTGCCCACTAAGGGCGGGTATGTAGCGAATGATCGAGCGGTCCGGCGAGAGCTTGCCCTGGGCGACCGCCATGGCACCCATCAGGGAGAGCAGTGGTCGGGTTCCGCCAAGCAGCAGTCGCTGGTCCTGCGCTACCAGCCCATTCCAGTAGCGCTCGCTCGCCACCTTGCCGTCGCGCAGCACCAACAGCCCATCGGCATACAAGCGCGTGGCCAGCAGGAATCCGACATCGCGGAGCTGCTGATCGAGCGGGTCGCGGGCCTTGAGTTTGTCGAGCTCGAGCTGTCGAGGAGCAGGGCGGAACATCTGGGCTGTTCCTGTCGCCCTGATCTTCAGCGAAGGCGTGAAGCTGCCGAATGACTGCAAGCCGATGCGCAAATTTTCAGGTGCCAACCAGTTGTCCTGGTCGATCCACGGGCCAGGATCCTTGGCACTCCTGGGGACCGACTCGATGACACACTCCTCTGCCGCATGCAGTGGCCACGCCCAAGGTACCATCAACGCCAGCAATGTCAGCCAGTGCTTCATCGTGGGCCCTCGGCAAGGTGCATGCTCCTTTTATTGCGAAAGCGCATTGTGGCCTCACGGACGACATCGTTCAGGTTTCTGTGGATGGCCTGACGCCCGCGCAACCAGCTGGCGTCGGAGATCTCTCCGGCCAGGGAGGCGTCGAGCAGTTGCAGCCAGGCGGAACAGCCAAGTTCGTGGGCATCCTCGATCAACACGGCGAGCAGTTCACGGGCGATCTGCCGGAGAGGGACTTGCCGCAGGCCGATCGGATCCGAGATCTGCCCATCGAAACCATAGCGGCACGCCTGAAACTTGTTATAGCGGGCAACATACAGATGCCGTTGGGTGTCAAGCGCGGGTCGAGTTCGCAAGAGATGGCGTACCAGGCTTTGCGCCAAGGCCGCCAGGGCTGCGGCGCGCTCGACCGTCAGTGGCGTATCGCAAACGCGGATTTCCACGGTGCCGAATTCGGGCTTGGGACGAATATCCCAGTAAAGGTCCTTGATGCTGCGAGCGATGCCACAGGCCTGCAGAAAGGAAAAATGTTCAATGAACTCTGCCCAGTCGCGCAAGGCCGGGCATTGCCCACTCAAGGGGAAGGCCGAGACGGCGTTCAGACGAGCGGACTGGAACAGTGTGTCTTCGCCATCGACGAACGGTGACGACGCCGACAGCGCAATGAAGATCGGCACATAGGGTCCCAGGGCCTGCGTCATCCAGATCGCTTCGTCACCGGATGTACAGCCGACGTGAATGTGCTGGCCAAAGACCGTGAACTGCTTGGCCAGGTAGCCATAACGGTGGTAGATCTCATCGAAGCGATCACCCGGACAAATCCGGCGCTCCGCCCAGCGATGGAAGGGGTGCGTGCCGCCGCCGCAGACGGCGATATGGTTGCGCGCGCACTGACTGACGAGCGCTTGTCGGAGGCCGACCAGATCGGCAGCAATGCCATCGACGAATGTACGCGGCAGGGTGCTGACCTCGATCATGCTTTCGGTAATTTCAAGCTTGATTTCACCAAAGCGGCCATCGTAGTCCATGCTGCCGAGAAGATCCGTCGCTCCACGCGTCAAATCAAAATCGCGCACTGAAACCAGCTGCAACTCAAGCTCGACCCCCAGGGTCAGTGGCTGGCTCTGTTTGAATTCGGCGATTGGCTGGCTCATGCCACTCCTTCCTTGCTGTTGTCGGTCGCCGCGGTCTCTCCGGCACGCACCACGGCGAAACGGCAGAGGGCAGGGCCGGCGAGTTCCATGATGGCGGCCGCAAACAGCGGCAATGACAGCGACGAACGGCCGATTTCCGGGTAGAGTCCGGCGATTTCATAGGCCATGAAAACGGCAGTGGCCGACAGCGGCTGAATGCCGATGCCAACCAGCACCCGCCTGGCAACGCCCAGGTCACCGCCGGCCCATGCCAGGGCAGCCACCTTGGCCACCGCCCGAACGATCAACAGGCCAATCGCCTGCAGTCCGATCAGCCAGGTGAAGTCTTGCCAGGGTAGCGAGGCGCCGACGACGACGAAGAGGATGATCGCCAGCAACCAGTGTCCTTCCGGCAGGTTGGTATAGCTGAGCGTCCTTTCCTGATCGCTGAACGACAGGATTACCCACATCAGGAAGAGGGTCAGAAAAACCGGCACCGCCAACATGCGGGCGGTGCCAACGGCGAGCAAGGCCGTGGCCACGAGGATGAAGACCTGTGCCAGAGAGCGTTTTGGCAACAGTGCCGCGACCAGACGAGCGAGAAGCGCCATCAGCCAGGCGATCATCACGGAACCGACCACCACCCACAGCGGATGGGCCACGGCATTCAGCCAGTCGTCGCTGTATTGCGCATGTACCACGCCGACGACGACGGCGAACACGACGAATGACGCAGCCGCGCTCAGCGCCGTGTGCAGGATGATCCGTTCGCTGACCTGCCCTTGCGCGTTCGATTCCTCGACGGTCAGCAGGACAACCGCCGGCGCCGAGGCCATGGTAACAGCCGCCGCCGCGGCCGCCCATGCCGCCATCAGACCAACCACCCCCCAGGCGAAGAGAAAAATGGCCGTGAAGGACAGGGTGATCTCGCCAAGCGTGGCTCTCAGCAAGTCGCGGTTTTCACCGAGCCAACGCAGATCGAGGCGTCGCCCGATCTCGAGCATCAGGAGTCCGAGCGCTGCATCGGCCATTGGCCGTATCTGGGCCAGTGCCTCAATGCTGATCCAGCCGAGCAAGGAGGGGCCGAACAATGTTCCTGCCAGGACGTAGCCGATGACTTTCGGCCAGCCCAGTTTGGCGCGCAACCACTCGCCGACCAGCAAACCGACGACCAGCAGCATGCTGAACAAGGCCAGAGAATCGAGTTCATCGGGGAAGGGTGGCAGGAAGAAGAGGCGCTCCTGCAAGCCTTCCCAGGCGGTGCGTGCCGACGACAGAATCTCGTTCAGCATTGGTTCGTCCCGCTCACCAGAATCGGCCGCGCGCGGCAGCGAGAAACTCGTCGAGGATTGGCGTGCAGTCCAACAGTACCTCGCTGCCGGGGGGATGGAACTCCGGGTGCCACTGCAGGCCCAGCACATACGGCCTGCCTTGCAGGCGAATGGCTTCGATCAGGCCGTCCGCGGTGCTGCGCGCTTCGACCTGCAGGTCCCGACCCAATGCTCGGATCGCCTGATGATGTATCGAAACCACCCGCCCAGCGGTCTTGCCCGGGTAGAGCTTCGCCAAGCCGGACTTTGTGGCCCACTCGACCGCGTGACTGTGCTGGTCGTAATCGCTATGGACGTGCTCGCCCGCCGCTTCGATCTGTGTCGCGATGTCCTGATAGAGTGTCCCGCCAAGCGCCACGTTGATCAGTTGAGCTCCGCGACAGATGCCGAGGACCGCCTTGCCGGCTTCCATGAATTCGTGCAGAAGTTCCATTTCGTAGGCGTCGCGCACCCGGTCGCCAGCCCAGTCGGGGTGCAACGGCTCCTCCCCGTAGCTTTGTGGGCTGAGGTCAGCTCCACCCTGGAGAATCAGGCCATCGAGATACTCCGGGTAGTCCGAGAGCCGGATGCTGCTGCGATGGACCATGGCGTCGCCACTGACCGCGGGGATCATGAACACCATCACTTCGCGGGACATCACCCAGTGCGCCACCGATTGCTCGAGGTACTGTAGGGACTTCGACTGCAAACCCGTGGCGCCGACCACTGGGTGGTAGATGCGTGCGGAGAGACCGATACGTAAAGGGCGTCTGCTCATGATTTGTCTCCCCAGGAACCTTTGTTGGAGGCAGGCTTCTCTGCTGCCGGGTCGTCCGATTGCAGATAGGTTGCTTCGCCGAAGCCCTTGATCGCCGTCTGCGTGGCCAAGGGGCCAAACAACTGCATGAGAAGAATCGTCGCCAGCAAGGCGCCCGTCAGTCGTGGCTCAAGCCCGGAGTAGAGCGTCTGCATGTTGGCAAGAAGAACCAAAGCAATGCTTGACATCGGCTGTAAACCAATTGACAGGTAGATTGAAGATGCGGTTCCCAAGCAGAGGCGATTGCGATTCAAGAGAACGCCTGCGAGTTGCCCGGCGAAGCGCGCGATGATCACCAGGACAGCGTCCGGCCAGCTCTCCACGACAACTCCAATGTCGAGCGCGGCACCGGCCAGAACGAACGTGGCGACGAGAAAAATCCGGGCGTCACTGGCAATCCGAATGGCAACGACCTGCTTGTTTCGATCCAGGGCGCGCGTCAGATAGCCGAAGAGCAACATGGGCAGCAATGCGGAAATGTCGAGGTGGATCGCAGTTCCAACGCCCAGGACGATGGTTCCCAGAATCAACAGGTGCTGGTGTTCCGAACGCCGTCCCAGGAGTTGAGCGCCGGTCAGGACGAGCGCAGTGCAGGCACCACCGAGCACCACGGCCCCACCGACTTCCTGCGTCGCTGTCCAGGCGCCGGCGAGGCTGTAAATCGCCCCATCCTCGACCAGAAGCGGCATTGACCAGGTAGAGACAACCAAGGCAACGCATCCATCGATTGCCACCATGGTGAACAGCAAGCCGGTTTTTTCTCCTCTGGCGCCCACGTCGCTGCAGGTGGCAATCGTGATCGCTGGCGAAGTGGCCAGACAAAGGGCTGTCGCGAAAACTGCGGAACTGGCGGAGAAGTCCATTGCCAGGAGCGCCAGAACTACGGTCGCTCCGGTGGTCAGGGAGATCAGTATCCCCGCGCTCAGTCGGTTCCATCCTTCACTGACTGCCACCAGCGGAACTTGATAGCCCAATTCGAACAGAATCAGGCCCAATGCCAGATCGATGAAAAGCTGGTTGGACTCGATGTGATAAGGCGCTATCCAACCCAGTCCGCTCTGGCCGACCAGCAATCCAAAAACGACGTAGCCGGTGGTTCGTGGTAAAGCCAGCGCACGACGCGAAAACTCGCCCGCACCCAGGCCGCCAAGAAGCGCCACGCCGAAAATCTGGATCGAATTGAACATCGAGTCGCGAACCCTTACCGGTGCTCTGAGTGGCACAAAAACGTGACCAGCGGCCTTGGCACAATGCTGTCGCCAAAGGTGCAAGTACAAAAAATCTATCGATATTACATTGATGGTGAATATAATAGTCTTTCTATCTCGATTAGAGCAATGCCTCACGCCGATGACACATCCTTTGACGGCCGCCACACCGCCGGTCCACTTGGCGGTTCTACAACAGTTCCGTGTGATCTACGGCACGATGCGCCAGTATTTCCGTGAGGTGGAAGATCGTTGCGGACTCCCTGGTTCACAGATGTGGATTCTGCAGGAAGTGCATCGCTGCCCGGGGCTTGGCGTGACAGATCTCGCTGCACGCTTGGGTATACACCAGTCTACCTGTAGTCAACTTGTTGAAAAACTGGTCGCCCGAAGATGCCTCATCAAGACGCGCAAGCAGGAAGATCAGCGCCGGGTCGGTCTCCAGCTCGCACCAGACGGAGTGAAGGCCATCGCGGCGCTACCAGGGTCCGCAGAAGGCGTCCTTCCTGAAGCGCTTGCCGCCATGCCGGAAGTCGCCCTACAAACATTGTATATCAATCTATTTGAGTTGATACGGCATCTGCCCGGACGAGACGATGCCTTCGCCAGCATACCGCTGGCAGACATGCTGCGGGATCCGGAATGAGGCCTGCTCAGATCATGTCCAGGCTCTCCAGCCTGATACAGCTGTTCTATGGCGTAATGCTCATCGGATGCAGTACCTTGGCCATTTCACCTTCAGAGCCGATGCCGCAACAGTCGCTTGATTCTTCTTCAGCCCCAGATACCCCATTGGATGCGCCCTCAACCAAGGAAACGGATTCTGTAGCGCTGGAGGAAGCTAACAGCATCTACTTCGCCAAGGGCGCAACCCGTATCGATACGGCGGGGCAGGACAAACTGCGGCATCATGCAGTGCGCTTGAAGGCGAATCCGGCGCAGGTGGTGACCTTGGCCGGTTACACGGACGACCTGGGCAGTGACTCATATAATCTGGCGATAGCGGAGCGGCGTATCGAAGCCGTCGCCAAGCTCCTTCGCACCTACGGCGTTCCCAAGAAACAGATTCATCCGCTGCGTCGCTATAGCGTCGGTCGAGGGGAAGCAATGCCGGCCTGTAGAACAACCGAATGCCGCCAGATCATGCGCCGGGTGGAAGTGATCTATGGTATTCGGTAAAGCGGTTCGCGTCGTGTTCGGCAAGGATGGGAAATTAGGAGGATTCCGGTCGTCATCGCTCAGGGGCGAACGATGAGAAATCCAACTGCAGGAGTTACTCCGGGACCAGTAGTCAACAGCCGAAGCCTGTTCCCACTGTCAATGGGTCTTGGCGACTGTGGAGTTTCCGTCCCACCATGGGGCTGGACGAGAGGCTACCAGGAGAGGCGTTGTCCGAATTCGTATTCGGGCGCCAGTTCTCCAAGCGGGTTCTTCTGACCGACCGGCGTGTCGACCCTGTCCCAAGGCGGTGGCTCACACGCGGGCATCACATCCAGGCCGCGGGGTCATGTCCGGGTCAAGCTGCGGGGTCAAAAGCTGCAGTAACAGCGTAAGCGTTCAGCGCACCCACCCCTGGGTGCGCACAATTACACTGGTTTTTTGAGAGGTAACAGCTCGTCGATGCGGCTGTTTGGCCAGTCGGGGAGTTTCGCCAAGGTGTCGGTCAGCCAGGCCATGGGCTCGATACCGTTCGCACGCGCGGTTTCGAGCAGCGATTGAATCGCCGCGGCGCGTTGGCCGGCCGCCTCGGAACCAGCGAACAGCCAATTCTTCTTGCCGATGGCGATCGGGCGAATGGCATTCTCGACGGGGTTGTTGTCGATCGGATAGAAACCGTTCGTGGCAGAACGGGCAAAGGCCGGCCAGCGCCGCAGACTGTAGTCGATCGCCTTGGCCAGTGCGCCGCCGTCGGCCACCGATCGGCGAGTGTTCTGGGGCCATAGGTGCAGGGCTTCGAGCAACAGCTGACTGGTTTCCTTTCGTCGTCGGGCCCGTTCCTCGACCGTCTTCCCTTTCGCAGCGTCCTCGATGGCATACAACTCGCCGATACGGCGCAGGGCCTCGGCCGCGACCGGGCTCCCATTCGCCTGATGGAGATCGAAGAACTTCCGCCGGGCATGGGCCATACAGGCGAGTTCGATCACCTCGCCGCGAAACAGGGCTTCGATCATCATTCCGGCCGCTCCCGCTACGCCGCCACCTGCATCAGATAGGGCGGCTTGGGTGGTCGAGGTCGTCGGCGCGCCGGTCGTGGGGGCAGCGGCATGCGCTGGAGCGCCTGCGTGAACAATGTTTCGTGGGCACGGCCAAAAAAGCGCTCGGCGGCGGTCGTGCCGTCGGCGCGACGGATGTGGTAGTTGTGTACGGCGGTGAGCGCCGCGAGCTTGCGGTTGCTCAGGCGATGGCGGCCCTGGTGATGCAGGGCCAGTTGTCCGTTACGGCCCTCCACCCCGGAACTGCTGCGCTGGAAGCGATCGGCGCATTCGCCGGCCACCTGTTCCAGGCGCGCTCGCTCGGCGCTCGGCAAGGCCTGGAGCGGATGGTCGCCGTGGCGCAGCGGTTCGAGCAACTGGTGGCTCAGTGCGCGCAGTCGGTGACGCGGCTCGGCGTGGGTGCTGCGCGCGGCGACGCGCTCCAGATACAGGGCGGGAATCAGTTGCTCGACGAGGGCGCGCTCCAGGTTGGGTGGCAGCGCGAGGGCCTCGACCTGCAACTGCAGGGTGGCGAAGAAAAAGGGAATGGTGGCCAGCAGTTGGGTAGTCAGACGTTGCGCCTTGGCCAGGCGTTCACGGGCGCGCGTCGGCAGATCAGCGGCCGCGGCGATGCGCCCGAGCTGCGTCCAGACGTCGTTGAGGCGCTGCGCGACGGGTTCGACGGGTTGTGCCTGTCCGCGCTCCAGGTCATACGGGTGATACCCGATGCCCAGCTCCCGCACCAGTTCGCGGGCTTCGCTCTGACGCGCCTGCGCCTGGGTGTGCGCGACTTCGGCCTGCACCACCTCGCTCACGGCGGCGTGGATGCGGGCGGCGAACGCGGGTGGGCGACCGCGGGGACGTGGCGACTGGTTCTCGTACGCCTGCTGGGCCGCCCGCTCGACCGCCCAAGCCTGCTGAGCGGCCACCACCGTCGCAGCGGCCTGCCGAACCTGGCGGGCCAGGGAGAGACTGGTGGCCTTCGAAACCTCATGCTGGCCAGGGAAGAGGTCCGGCGAATGATGCACACCCAGGTCCACCTCGACCTGCCGATGCAACGCCCCGGCCTCGTCGCTGGTGCCCTGAATCACGGCGACATCCAAGCCGACCAGGGCTTCCTGGAGCGCCTGCGTCCAGGTCGCCGCCTGACGATCCGCCGCGTACTGTTCCAGAAGAAGAAAGCCCGACACCGGCTCCAGCGCCACCAGACCCATCTGTGGATGGAAAGTCTCATCCTCACACACCGTGAGATCCCGGTGCGGCATGCCCCGCGCCAGCGCCGCGCGCTGCTCCTCCGCGACGGCGACCAGCGCCTCCTCCAGCGCCGCATTGAGGCCTTGCTGGGTGCCGTAGCTGGCGCCGACGAAGGCCGACAGCCCGCTCAACTCAAGGAATTGGCACACCACCCGAACTCCGGCACCACCCTGCAGGGTGATGCTGAAGTGCGCCGCCAAAGCCGCTGGGGCCGCGCCGACCGCAACCGGTTTGCATCACTCCTGCAAGGTACTGCGTGCCAGGCCGAGGTCGGCGGCTACCTGCCGTTGCGGCTGTCCCGCCGCCAAGCGCGCGCTGGCCGCCCCAAGCTGTTCAGCCCGCTCCAGGCGCGAGCGGCGCTTCACGACCCACCCACCATCGACCACCGTGCAGCGCACAGTGGCACCGGCCTCGTATCTGGGCTATAGTCAATCCCGGCAGGACCTTCGAGCATCTTCCTTCTCCCTCGGTGAGTTTGCACTTCCAAGGGTACGAGATTTCGAGGGGCCTGCCACTCCTTTCTCCACGCTCAGCACTTGGCCTTGGCCGGAATGATGATCGAGGCCAAAAGGGGCGTCGATCAAGGACGCCTTTCTGATGTCTATCAGACAACTGCTGTCGCTGACGATGATGCGCATGGGCGGCCTGCGGCCCTTGCAGGCCGCTTTTGACATCGGAGATGGGAGCGCGCAGCAACTCCGGCGCCTTGCTCAGCGAGATCAGCCCCTCGGCCAGCGCCCAATAGCAAAGTCGCTCGAAGCGCTGCGCCCGTTCGATGGACCCGCGGGCGACGGCCGGGCACAGTTCGCCCTTGCTGTCATTGAGCACCATGGAAGGGGTGACGCCTTTGATCGTGCCGCCGTAGCAGGTCCGTTCAACGCCGAGTTCCCGGCGGGCGAGTCTACACATCTTGGCTGGCGGGAACGCGCGCGGCTCTTCTTTTGCGGCCTTCGCGCTTGATTTCCTCGGGGTCCCATGGCGTGGGCTCGCCGCTGTCGAGGCCATCGCGGATATCCTGGCGTAACTGTTCGAGCTTGGCCGCCCGCACGCGATCCTGTTCGTCCATGAGGCGAAACGCCTTGCGGATAACATCCTCAAGCTGGTACTCGGTCGTCACCGTGGACCGTCCACGGCATCGCGAGAAATGTCGCGGGCGTCACGATGGCAATGCTCTTGAACGGATGCAACGACAGCAAGTCTTTGTCGCCCGTGACCAGCACGTTGGCTGAAGCAGCGATTGCACAGCCAAGCACGTGATCGTCATTGGGATCGCGCGAGGCATGAACGGCAGCCGGCTCGCACCAGATAGCCTCTCTCCACAAGTAGGCGCAGGCATGGGCCACACGGGAGGAAGGCCAGTCAAATTTTCGCTCAAGGGTTTCACAAGCTCGGCCTTCAGCTCAGGGGAGACCGCGACGCGGAAGGGGGCCGTGAGCGCCTTGATCAGGGCAGTCTGCGGCACCCCTCCGAAGACGAGCGCCGAAACATAGACGCTCGTATCGGCAACGACGACCGTCACGCCGTGGGCTTGGGATCGCGGCTCGCCCGCTCGCGACGCACTTCGTGCACGGCCCGCTCGACATCGGGCTCGGTCAGACCCCGTTCGGCTGCTTTCGCCTGGCCAAAGGCATTCATTTCTGCCCACCAGTTCTTGCGCTCGTATTCGCGCAGGGCTTCGCGCACCAGTTCGCTCATCGTGCGGTGTTCGCGCCGGGCCATCTCCGCGGCGCGGGCGAGCATTTCGGGCGGCAGAGTAATGGAGAGTGTTTTCGTCGTTCGCATGGCTTCAAGGTAACAATCCTACTTAGTCGTGTCAAACATGATTTGGCAATATCCAGGATTCCGTGCGCTTTTGCGGGGTTATGCTGGGTTGACCTCTGTTTTCGTCCGTCATATTATGCATGATAAAGGACATTATCATTCGTTAGTCTGGGGATAAGGAGCAGGGGATGACGCAGGTGCTGGACGAATGGAAAGAGGATGGCCGAGATCCTGCCGAGTTTCTAACGACATTGGTGCGGCAGGCGCAGAAGCATCCGTATGCTGAGTGCAACTTTCTCAAGAAGCCGTTTCTCGACGCCTGCCAGCAGATTGGCGTTCTTTGAGAACTCCCGCAGCAACCCACGCCAGTGCTCATAGGCTCGGGAGGCCAGTCGGCACGTGGTCAACCGTCCGCCAGAGCTTGCGGTTTCGAGGCACACAGGTCCACCGGCTGGCCGCGACTGTGTCTTGAGCCGAACCACAGTGCCTTGGTCAATCAGGGTGTCAGCAGCGACTGCGCGGTAAAGCTTGCGAACTTCCTCGTGAAGGGGGCGTTGCATGCCAACCAATACACGGCCGACCAAAGATCCACCGCGACAGAGTGTATTCCATCTCACGCCGGCGGCTCATCGCACGCCTCCTGCAGCCAGCCGGCGACGGCATCCCGCCAGGCATCCCGACCCGCGGCCAGCCCGGGTCCCCCAGCCGCCGCCTGGTGCAGCAGTCTCGCCAGCCGTCCCTGGACCGCCTCACCTGCCAAGGCGTCGAATGCTCCCTCATTGTAGGCGACCAGCCAGGCCAGGTGCTGTTCCGGCGACAGCGGCGCCAGGCGTTCCTGTTTGAGCAGTTCCCGCAGCAGCCGGCCGCGCTGGATTTTGGCATCGACCCCGGCCTCCAGCCGCGAGCCGAAGCGGGTGAAGACCTCCAGTTCGAGAAACTGCAGGAAATCCAGTTTCATGCGCCCGGCCTCGGCCTTGATGGCCGGTAACTGCGCCTTGCCACCGATTCGCGAAACCGAGCGGGTGATGTCGATGGCGGGCAGAAAACCGCGCGCGTAGAGCGCCGGATCGAGGTAGATCTGGCCGTCGGTGATCGAGATCAGGTTGGTGGGTATATAGGCGGCGATCTCGCCCTGCTCGGTTTCGACGATCGGCAGGGCGGTCATGCTGCCGCTACCGTAACGCGAGGCCAGACAGGTCGAGCGTTCGAGCAGTCGCGCGTGCAGGTAGAAGATATCGCCGGGGTAGGCTTCCCGCCCCGGCGGGCGACGCAGCAGCAGCGACAGCTCGCGATAGGCCCGTGCATGCGTGGTGAGGTCGTCGTACACCACCAGCACGTCGCGGCCGCCCCACATCCATTCTTCCGCCAGGGCGCAGCCGGCGAAGGGCGCGAGGAACTTGAGCCCGGGTGTGGTGGTGGCCTCGGCGACGACGACGCAGCTGATGTCGAGAACGCCTGCCTGGCGCAGGGTCTCGATGGTGGCGACCACCGCCGAGCGCTTCTGGCTGATCAGCACATAGACGCAGAGCACATCGCGCCCTTTCTGGGCGATGATCGTGTCCATCGCCAGCGAACTCTTGCCGGTGCCCGCGTCGCCAATGATCAGTTGCCGCTGGCCTTTGCCGATCGGGATCATGGTATCGACCATCTTGCTGCCGCTGAGCAAAGGGCGCCTGACGAAATCACGGGCGGTGATCGGTGGTGAGGGGACTTCCAGCGCGCGGCGCCGCGTGAATTTCGGTTGCGGCCCGCCATCGAGGGGATTCCCCAGCGGGTCCACCACGCGGCCGAGAAAGCCGTCACCGACGCCGATATCGAGTCGCCGTCCGGTCAGATGGGCCGCTGCACCGGCAGCGAGGCCTTCCTCCTGACCGAGCAGGATGGCGCCGATGCGCTTGCTGCCGAGATGGAACACCAGCGCCTCGCTGCCATTCTCGAAACGCAGGATCTGGTCCATCGCCGCCGATGGCAGCCCCTCGATCCAGGCGATGCCGTCGCCGATCGCCGCCAGCTTGCCGATTTCGCTGATCCGCAATTGCGGCTGGTAGCCGGCGAGCCACTGGCTGCGCAGGCCGCCAGCGTTCAGTGCAGATGGGTCAGTGATCAAGCCTGCCTGCTTCCGCAAAAACGCCCAGTTCGCCGGCCAGGCTGAGATCCAGTTGCCAGGCCCCGAGCGATAGCCGGACGCCGGCCCGCAGCCCGCTGTCCTCGACGAAATCGAGGTGGACGAGCTTTCCCAGCCGGGCATCGACGGCTCCGGAGATCTGCCGGCGTTGTTCCTCCGAGAGCGGATGGGCGCTGCGCAACACGCCTTGCCGATGACCATTCTGGCCCGCCCGCAAAGGCTCCAGACGTTCTTCGGGTAAAGCCGACAGTTCCTCGACGAAGATTTCCAGCAGCCGCGCTTCGATCTCGGGGCTGGCAAGCCGGGTCAGTAGTGCGCTGGCGAACTGGCGGGCGAGGGCGCCGGACTGGCTGGCGAGTTCGCGCTGCAGGGTCTCCTGCCGGTGTGCTTCACGGGCGGCATTCCGTTGCCGCTCAGTGGCCAGGTCCCGGTTCAGCCCTTCCATCTGTCGCGCATGCTCTGCCGCCATCTGGGCATCGAACTGGCTGCGAGCGGCCGCCTTCTCTCGCTCCCAGTCGGCCAGACGGCTTTCGAACTGGCGCTGCAGGGCCAAGGCCCGTGCTTCCGTCGCGCGCGCTTCGTTGAGGGTGGCTTCGATTCCGGCCCGGCGTTCGGCCAGGGTCGCCAGTACCGGGCGAGAGAGAAAGCGTTCGAGGATCCAGATCAGCGCCAGGAAATTGATGATTTCAAGGGCAAAGGTGGTCCAGTCCAGCTCCATGGCCGCCTCCTACTTCAAGAGGTATTCGAGCAGCGGATTGCGGAAGAGGATGATCAGCACGATCACCAGGACGTAGATGGCCAGCGACTCGATCATCGCCAGGCCGATGAACAGGGTGCGGGTGATCGACTTCTCCGCCTCCGGCTGCCGCGACAGAGCCTCCAGCGCCTGCGTGATCGCCCGGCCCATGGCAATGGCCGGGAAGATGATGCCGATCGCGATGGCCAGCGTTGCCGCCACGGTGGAGACCAGGACAAACCAGTGCATGTCGCTCATGGGCTGCTTCCTTTCGTGTCATTCGATGGGGGGGCTTCGGGGTTCTCCACAGCATGCGATTGCATGCCGCCGGCGATGTAGATCAGGGCCAGCGTGCCGAAGATGTACGCTTGGACGAGGGCTTCGACGATGTGCAGCATGAGTACCGGTACCGGCACCAGCAGGCCCGCAACCAGGAGAACCAGCAGGGCGGCCATTTCGAGGCTCATGATGTTGCCGAAGAGGCGCATTGCCAGCGCGATGGTGCGGGAAAACTCGCCGAGCAAATGAAACGGCAGGAGGATCGGGCTGGGGACCAGATAGTGGCGCAGATAATTCTTCAGACCTTCGCTGCGGATGCCGAACCAGTGCACCGAGACAAAGACCAGGCAGGCCAGCGCGGCGGTGGTCGACAGATCGCTGGTGGGTGCATGCAGACCGGGAACGATCCCGGTCAGATTGGCCACGGCGACGAACAGCCAGAGGGTACCAATGAAAGGCAGGAGCAGGCCGGATCGGCCCGGTAGCACCCCTTCGATGGCCGCCTCGATCGACTGGACGACACCTTCCAGCGCCGTTTGCACAAGACCGGGGTGGTCGACCGAAAGTCGTCGGGTCGCCAGCCAGCAGGACAGTCCGAAGGTCAGCAGGAGGCCCCAGGTGGTTACCACCGTCGAGGTGATGCGCAAGCCCCCCAGACTGAAAACAACGCTTGCCGCTTCCATTACCAGTATTTTCGGATGAAGAGATAGACATTGAACACGCCGAGCGCGAGGCCGAGGAGGATCAGATTCACCGTCCACCGCACCGTGTAGCCCTCACCCAGGCTGTCGAGCCAGCGCCCCAGATAGGCCCCCGCCAGCAGGGGCGCCAGGAACAGCACCGACAGACTGCCGAGGAAGACCGTCTGCACGAGAAGAGAGCGCCGGCTCCGTTCAGCCTCCTTGAGTCTTTCGCTGTCACGGGAAACTTCGCGACGCCACTTGTCGTCGTTCATAATGACTTACGAAGATCGTCGTTCATAATGACTTGCGAAGATGGTCGTTCATGATGACTTGCGGTGATGGTCGTTCATGACGGCCACCGATCCAGGGTGCGCAGGCGCCGGAAAAGCTCCTGCTCCAGTTGTTGGAGATTGTCCTTGACGCTCCTCAGAGCCTCTTCTTCCTGTGCCAGTTGCCCTGCCAGCAGTTCCGAGATTCGTTGATAGTCTTCGTCGCAGAGGTAGCGCCGGGTACTGACGGTCAGTTGATCGTCGGCAAAGCGCAGTACGGCGCCGGGGCAGGCGAGATACTGCCACGCACCCTGCGTGCTGCGAAAACGCGACAGGCCATAGTCGAGGACTGTCATGAAGCGGGCGCGTCCCGGCTGAATGCCGAAGCTGCCGCTGGCATCGCTGCCGACAAAGCTCTGCACCTTGTCGAACCGCTCGCAGCGCACTGCGCTCTGCAGATGCAGGGTGATCCCGCTGCTCATTGCACACACTCCATACCGGCGCGCATATAGCAGCGATCCTCGGGCAGCTCGTCGTAGCTCCCCTTGATGAACTCCTCGCAATCGGTGAGGGTCGTTGCCAGAGGTACCGAGGCCCCGGCGATACCGGTGTGGTCGGCAACGACAAAGAACGGCTGCGTGAGATAACGTTCGAGCAAGCGCGCCCGCAGAACGGTGCGCCGGTCGGCTTCCGACAGCGCTTCCATGCCCAGCATGGCGATGATGTCTTCAAGTTCGCGGTAGCGGGCGAGATGCTCGCGCACTGCTTGCGCCACCCGGTAGTGACGGTCGCCGAGGGTGACGCGATCCATCATGCGGCTGCCCGAAGCCAGGGGGTCGACCGCCGGGTAGATCCCCTTGGCCGCCTGACTGCGCGAAAGAATGACGGTGGTGTCGAGGTGGGCGAGGATCGCCCCCACCGCCGGGTCGGTCATATCGTCAGCGGGTACATACACGGCCTCGACGGCGGTGATGTTGCCGCTGCGTGTGGAAGAAATGCGCTCCTGCAATTCCGCCACTTCGGAGAGCAGTGTCGGCTGGTAACCGACCGTCGCCGGCATGCGCCCGAGCAGCCCCGAGAGCTCGCTGCCCGCCTGCACGAAGCGGAAAGCGTTGTCCATCAGGAACAGCACTTCCTTGGCGACATGGTCGCGCAGGTATTCGGCATAGGTCAGCGCCGACAGCCCAATGCGGAAGCGGACTCCCGGCGATTCGTCCATCTGACCGAACACCAGCAGCGAGCGCGGCATGACGCCGGCGTCCTGCATGTCGTGCCAGAGCTCATGTCCTTCGCGAATGCGCTCACCGACTCCGGCGAAGACCGATACCCCCTGGTGCAGGTGGACGATGGCGTTCATGAATTCCATGATCAGCACCGTCTTGCCGACACCGGCGCCACCGAACAGGCCGGTCTTGCCGCCGCGCACGAAGGGACACAGGAGGTCGATCACCTTGATGCCGGTCGGCAGGATTTCTCCCATGCCGAGCGCTTCCGAAAGCGGCGCCGGGGCCGCGACGATGGGGCGAGATTCCGTCGACGCGAGCAGCGGGCCACCATCCAGCGGGTGGCCAAAGATGTCGAGCAAGCGGCCCAGGCAATCCGGGGTCACCGGTATCTGCAGCGGCCCGCCGCTGTCAAAGACTGGCAGCAGCCGGCGCAGACCGGCCGTGCGATGCAGGGCGATCGCCCGGGCCCGGGATTCGTCGAGGTGGCGATGCACCTCGAAGGTGTAACGCTCGCCATCGAGGCAGACATACACCGCCTGATGCAGCGGCGGCAGGCGGCTGCACAGGATGTCGATGACCGGCCCGTGCACCTCCTCGATGACCCCCAGCGGCGCCTGTTCGGGTGCTGGGCAGGGTGGCCTCGCCGTGCCGGGTGGTGAGAATGAAGCCAGGAGGTCGTTGGTCACGGTTTGTTGGCAGCCAGGATGCCGATCCGGTACTTGGCGAGCAACTCGTCGGCATAGGCGGAATGCGGGCGCCCTTTGGTCTTGGTGTCATAGGCCTCGGTCGCCTCCTTGCCGCACCAGGGCAGAACGATCTCGGGGGGCGACGGATGCCGGGGCAGATAGGCGCTCAGGTCGTAGACCGCGCCGCGAATCGCCATCCAGCAGTTGTCCGGCAGTGCGTGCCTGGCCAGTTCGCTCCTTGCGATGACCTTTTCGGCCGCTACTGCAACGCTTTCTTCAGCGGGCGGCAACCACAGGCTGCTTGCCCAGAAGGCTGACACCAGCAGCCAGAAAATGAGGGTGGTGGATAGGTAGAGTCGGCGCATTATCGGAATCCGAAGTTTTCAAAATGGATATGGCGAGGCTGGATGCCGCGCGCGTGGAGGGACTGTCTGACCGCGGCCAGCATGCCCGGCGGCCCGCACAGATAACACTCAACTCCGGCCAGCTTGACTGCGTCGGGCAGGAAAGCATTGACATCCGGCGGCTCGTTCCCGGTGGCCAGAGCCTGCAGGGATAAATGTGGATCGCGTTCGGCGAGCGCGCGCAGCTCCTGCAGAAAGGCAGCGTCGGCCTCGGCGCGATAGAGATAGACGAGAGTCGTCTGCTGACTGAGCGGGCCTGCTCGCAGCAGCGCCAGGAAAGGCGTGATGCCGATGCCGCCGGCCAGCCACAGTTGCGGTGCCGCTGGCCGCTCGGCCAGGAAGGTGCCGAAGGCGCCATGCACCCGCGCCAGGACGCCCGGCTCGATGGACTGGATGCGCCGGGTGCAATCGCCGAGGGCCTTGACGCCGACGCGGATTGCACGGTCGGTGCCGATGGAGCTGACCGTGAAGGGGTGAAATTCGCCGCAACCCCGGAACGTCGGCCCGGCGAAAAAAGCGACCAGGACGAACTGTCCTGCAGTGGCGGCAATGGGTTCTGCCAGCGGCTTGAGAGAGATCTCGACCATGCCGTCAGCAACTGGCACGGCCGATTGCACGATGTACGGCCGCGCCGCCAATCCGCTATCTTCCAGCAGGAGTCGCCAGCCGAGGAACAGGGCGGCCAGTGCCAGGATCGGCAATACCGGTTCTTCGATGCCGAGTTGCAGCAGGTGCCACAGACCGGCCAGCACGCCGACCCCCAGCGAGACATGCAGCCAGCGCCAGGGTCGATAGGGTAGGCGCGTCGCGAAAGTGGCCGCCAGCCCGAGCATCAGGAGCAGCAGCGACAGCCAACCGAGCCTGACCGGCCAGCCCTGGCTGAACGGTGAAAGCGTCTGCCAGGCCAGAGCAGGAGACGCGGGCCAGGCATCGGCAGCGAGCGCCAGCGGATGTGCCAGCAGCAGGACGTAAGCGGCCATGCCGACGCGGTGATGCCATTGGTACATCCGTTCCAGTCCGCCCAGCCAGCGGGACAGCCAGGTTTCCCGCAGCATCAGCAGCAGGCTGGCGAGCAGCAGGCCGCAGCCCGCCCAACCGAGGACAATGCCCAGACTGCGTGCGAGCGACAGGCCCTCCGGGAAGGCCCAGTAAACGGGGCCTGCGGTAAAGGCAAGGATCAGCAGCGGAATCGATAGCCAGCGAAGGAGGAACATGGTGGGCTCGCGCAGGAATCAACTGGAGGGCTGGCGAGAGTCGCTTGCCGGCCGCAGGTGCTCACAGATGTCACGTCCTCCCTGCGGCAACGCCATGCCGCGCGCTCTGGCGCGCTCTTCCATGAGTTGGTGATGCGCGACCTGGTAGCTGCGGCACTCCTCGTACGTCGTGAAGCCACGAATCCTCGCCTGATGTTCGATTCGCTCATCCGCTGTCATCAACTGCCAGCCGCGGGTATTCCCCTCGCTCGCGCGCACGGGGCCACGCGCCTGCGCAGTTGCGGCGACCGACAGCAGCAGCGTGATGATCAGGACTCTATTCATTGTCTGCACCCTGCACAGGCTTCCTCAGCCAATGGACCAACCCGAAAAAGCCGATCGAGCCAACCAGCAAGACCAGCGCCACGCGCAGGTCGTTGAGTGCCGCCGGGGCAGCGATCAGCAGAATGCCCACTCCCAGCATCATGGCCCCCGAAACCGGTTTAAGCAATCGTCCCTCGGTCTCCGACATTTGCTCGCTGAAGAAGCCGCGTGCCTGCATGCGGTCGCAAGCATTTTGCCGCGCTGCCATCAAGGTCGTGCCTTTTTCCTTGGCGCGTGCCTCCATGGCCTGACGGTGCTCAAGCTGGATCGCCTTGCATTCGTCGAGGGTCTTGGACGAGCATCTTGTCGTGGTGGGCGCCTCACGGCCTTGCCGTCGCGGACGGTTCATGCGTTGCGCTCCCCGGTCGCGAGCATATTGCCTTCGACAAAGGTTTGATGGGCGGTGGCAGTCGGCCCGATGGTGGCAAGTACCTCCGCGACGAACTTCCGTTTGACCATGGAAGCGCTGAAGACGTCGCCAGGGCGTCTGAGCGACTGACCATCTGTGGCTTCAGCGGACGGGTTCACGGGGACAGGTTTTCGGTTTTCGTGGATCGTTGCGATCGTGGTTCAGGGAATCCTAAAGATTTGCTGTGCAGCAAATATTGCCTTATCTTGGGAATATCCTATACAGTTTCTTCATTCGCTGCACAGCGAATAACCCATGAGGCACGATCGTGAACACCCCTGAAGTCGAGCGCGCGTTGATCGCCGAACTCCTGGAAGCCCTGCGGGCCCTCCCGGACGTGACGGCTGATCTCGCGTGCCAAGGCGACGCCGGCGGGCAGGCCGCGGTGAACGACGTTTCGGTCTCGATGCTGGTCGCCGGGCGTCCATTGGCACTGCTGGTCAGGATCCGAAAGGCGCTCTATCCGCGGGATGTCCGGCAGGCACTTTGGCAGATCCGGGATGCGGCGTCGCGGCGCATTGGCGATGCCGGCGCAGAAAACGCCGTGTCGCTGCTTGTAGCCGAATCGATCTCCCCGGGCGCCAAGGAGTTGCTGCAAGCGGAGCGGGTCGGTTATTTCGACGCCGGGGGCAGCCTGTACCTCCCCGCACCGGGTGCGCTCTTCTTCGTGGACAAGCCGCCGTCGAAGTCGACCTCCCGCGCCATTCGTTCGCTGTTTTCAGGGCGCCGTGCGCACGTGCTGCATGGTCTGCTGATGCGTCGCGAGGACTGGCTCGGTGTGACCGATCTGGCCGAAGACGTCTCGGCATCCCCATCGACGGTGTCGATGGTCTTGACCGAACTGGAGCGACTCGATTGGCTGGGTTCGCGGGGACAGGGGCCGGGCAAGCAGCGGCGCGTGCGTCAGCCTGCCGCACTGCTGGATGCCTGGGCAACGAGCCTGAAGCAGCAACCGGCCGAGGCGATGCGAAGGTTCTTCGTTCCGTCCATGAAAACCGACGCCCTGGCCGCAGGACTCGAAGGCGTGTGTTCATCGCGTGGAATCGACTACGCGGTCACCCATGAAGCGGCTGCCCAGCGCTACGCCCCGTTTCTGTCGAACGTCTCGCAGGTTCGCATCCGCTTGCCAGTCGGCTCGGCCACCGAAGCAGCGCTGGGCGAACTGGGCGCCCGCCCCGTCAGTGAGGGAGCGAATCTGGTGGTCATCGACGCCAAATCGCCAGGGGATCTGCTGTTCAGGCAGCGGGTGGACGGTGTCTGGCTGGCCAGCCCGATCCAGACCTACCTGGACCTCGTGTGCGCCGAGGGGCGCGCCAAGGAGTTGGCCGAGCACCTGCGCAAAGAAAGGATCGGCTTCTGATGGTCAAACCGACCCACTTCGGTGGATACAGCGATGCCTACACCGTGGACTGCGAGCGCGTTCTCGTCACGCTGCTGCGCGGACTCGGCCCATGGAAGGAATCGGTTTTCCTAGTGGGAGGACTGACCCTGCGCTATCTGGTGCCCCAGCGTCCACCCGACGTGCCTGCGCACGCCGGCACGCTGGATGTCGACATCGTCATCGATCTGCAGCTCCTGGCCGACACCGACGCGTACCACTCGCTGGAGGACAACCTGAAGCGCATGGGGTTCGAACGCGCTGTCAATGAACAGGGCTTGAAGCTTTCGTGGCGCTGGCAGACGCGCACCGAGCACGGCGCGCTGATGGTGCTGGAGATCCTTGCCGATTGTTAGTGGCTGGAAGGAAGCGCGCATAAATGGCGCAGAAGAATGGCAGAGAATGCTGGACTGATTGAGTGGACAAAGGAGGGGCCGGTAAGGGCCCCTTGAGGATTGGAAGGTTGGCAGCGGTTAGAACGGCGGCTCTTCGGTCCAGGGGTCGTAGGGATTGGCGTCGCTGTCCCTGGATTGCTCGTCACGAAGCAGTTCAAAGAGGGCGGTCTGGTAGTGAGCGCAGATCCGGTCCCGCAAGTCGTCGAGCAGTTCGACGACGGCGAAAGCCTGGGCCGGTGTCCATTCGGCGGATATCAGGCAGTCGAGGCCGTGGTTCAATCCGGAGGGTTGGGGGTAGGGTTTCATGGGGTGCTCCCGGCGGTTGCCTTGCGTTTTCGGGAGCGCTGCTCGGCGTGCTCGCGGGCCTCTTTGTGGCGATAGGATTCGCCCTTGAGGGCGATGATCTCGGCGTGATGGACGAGACGATCGATGAGCGCGACGACGCAGGCGGCGTTGGGGAAGACCTCCGCCCAGTCCGAGAACGAGCGGTTGGTAGTGATCAAGGTGCTGCGGGTTTCGTGGCGGCGGTTGATCAGTTCGAAGAGCAGATCGGCATGGCGGTTCGAATAGGACAGGTAGCCAACCTCGTCGACGACCAAGAGAGACGGTGCGGCGTAGTGGCGCAATCGACGGCGCAGAGCCGAATCGCTATCGAGGGTGGCGAGATCATTGAGAAGTTGGCCTGCGGTCGTGAACAGCACGGTGTGGCCGTGCAGGACGGCCTGATAGGCGATGTTCTGGGCAATGGTCGACTTCCCCAGCCCGCTACTGCCGACCAGGATGACGTTGGTGGCGCTGTGCAGGAAATCGAGCCCCATCAATTCGCTGATCGCCGTTCGGTCACACTGCGTGGGCCAGTTCCAATCGAAATCGGCCAGCGGCTTGAAGCGGCCGATATGGGCGCAGCCGAGGCGGCGTTCGAGGCTGCGCCGTGCCCGTTCGGCTTCCTCCCAGGCCAGTAGCGGCTCAACCCAGGTGCTGTCGGCCAATTCTGGCCAATGGGCGAGCAGGCCATGCAGGTGCAAGGTCTCTGCGCGCCGGCGCAGGCTCTCAAGCGGGGTCATCGTCGGCCTCCGTGAGTTGGTCATAACTTGCCAGGCGGTGTGGCTGGACCGGCGTGTCGCGGCGCTGGACCTGCTCGGACAAGGTGATTTCGACCGGCGGCGGCTGATCTCGGGCTTCGCGCCGACGTTCCAGAGCCAGGCGCACCGCGTTCACGTGCGGCACCTCGCGCGCCAATGCGTCGAGGACGCCGACGCGCAATTCGGCCGCACCATAACGATCCAGCAGGCGCAACAGAGCCCTGGTGATCGCGCCGAGATGGCCGCCACGCTCGGCAGCCCGCACGAGGAGGTCCCGGCTCTCCGGCACCGCCTGGGTCAGGCGGTCAGTACCGCGGTGCTGACTGGCCTGGTGCTTGTGTGCGGCGAGCGTCTCGAGATGGGCGGGATTCTCGATGCACTGCCCCCGATCATAGCTGCGCGCATGCGTCGCCAGGAGCGTCTGGCCCTCGAGGATGCGCACCTGCCGGGGATCCGCGACGACGCTCAGCGTGCGTTGCACGTGGGTATGGGGAACCGAGTAATCGTTGAGGTCGAAACGCGCATAGGGTGTCTTGGCGACCTTTACCGCCACCTGCTCGTCGGTTGGATAGGGATTGTCCGGCAGGGCCATGAGATGCGCCGATTCCAGCGCAAAGGCTTCGCGTACGGTCAGGGTCACGTCTTCCGGGCCGCGCCGGTCGGCGGCTTCGCCGGCGCACCAGGCATCGGCCTGAGCATTGAGATCGGCCAGATCGGCAAAGCTGCGGCCGGCAAAGAAGGCCTCTCGGATATACCGGATGGCGCGCTCAACGCGCCCTTTCTCATTTCCTCGGTACACTGCCACGGGCCGTGGTTCGTAGCGGTAATGACCGGCGAAATGCAGCAGCGTCGGGTTGAATCGGATCGCCTGGCCTTGTCGCTCCAGGACGGCGCTCTTGAGGTTGTCATAGAGCAGGACCCTCGGCACGCCGACCCAGGTCTCGAAAGCAGCGGAGTGACCGCGCAGGAAATTCTCCATGCGGGCATCGAGAAAGAAGCGCAGGAAGATCTGTCGCGACCACGACAGCACCATCACGAAAGCCATCAAAGGCCGGCGGGCACGGCCGATATCGAGATGACCAAAGTGGGCCCAGTCGATTTGTCCTTGTTCACCGGGCAGCGTGCGCAACCGCAGGTAGGCTTCGGCGGTGGGCCGCGGTCGGTGCAAGGCGAGCAAGTGCCGGAAATGATCGGGCTGCCCGCTGTAGCCGCGGCCCTTCACCATGACGTATAGCCGACTCGCGGTCAGGTGGGGAAACTGTTCCCGGGTCTCGCGGATGAAGGGCAGGTAGGGGTCGATGCGGGAAGCGCGCCGCGGCGCGCCGACCCGTGGCAAGCCGGCCTGCGTGATGACGCGCGAGACGGTGCCGTGGTGCACCTTCAGTTGGCTGGCGATAGTGCCGATGCGCCAGTGTTCGGCGTGGAAGTAGCGCAGGATTTGCGCTTCCAGTTCAGGGGAAATGGTCAAGTGGGGTTCCTCTTCGGTCAGGTGGGACAGCGGATGGAACCCGGCAGCTGCCCAGAAAGCCCTGCCTGAGCAAGCCCGAACAGCGCGTACCGCAGAAATGGCAGCGCGCCGTTCGGGAAGGGTCGGTCGGACCGACTGCCGTCGGTTCCCGGCCCACCGCCGAGTTCGCCGCCAGTAGATCACTTTGTGCCGCTGGCATAGAACCCTGATGCGTCACATTCTGCCGGCGCAGCCGGTAACGGCGGCTTCTTTCGGCATGCTTGAGGCGGCCTCTTCGGCTCTTCTGGTAGCGGTGGCCGGCTTCCTGGACCGAAGCGCGGCGTGCGGCTTGGGCGCAGCCTCTGGCACAATAGATCTGGCCCCGGTCGCAGCGGCGGCAGACGACGACCTGGGTTCGGCAGCCATGACAAAGGAAGAGTCGGCCCGTGATTTCCATTGGCGGTTTCCGGCATGCCAATGCGCGATCGACAGGGAGATGTCGATCGTGAAATACTCTCCCTGCACCCGTGCCCAGCACGGTGTGGGGCACGGCATCGGTGTCAACTTTGCGGGTTTGGCCGGTGTCGTGCTCGTTCTTCTTGGCGGGCCCTTTTTACCGCATCGCGAACGGGCTTGTCATCTCCGCGTTGCCCCCTTCGCCGATGAGCGGCAAGCTTCCCCGATGGCCGGCGCGCGGCAGGGGGGCGTGTCTCCAGTCGCCCTTCGGGCTCCTTCCGACACGCCCCCCTGCCGCATCATCGGTGACCCGGCCGCTCCGAAACCCCAATCCGTCTCGACTACGGACCATCCCTCGCCGGGAGCCTCTCCTACGCTTCTCCGCCAGCTATCGGCGGGTTTTGACCGCCACTGACACTTACACCCTCGTGCTTTCAGAGGCGAAGTAGCGCTTCTGGAACCACAGCGACACACTCACCAGGCCGATCATCACCGGCACCTCGACCAGCGGACCGATGACGGCGGCGAAGGCGGCGCCGGAATTGATGCCATAGACGGCCACGGCGACGGCAATCGCCAGTTCGAAGTTGTTGCTCGCCGCGGTGAACGACAGAGTGGCGCATTTTCCGTAGCCGGCCCCCACCTTCCTGCTCATGTAGAACGAAATCAGGAACATCAGCACGAAATAGATCAGCAGCGGGATGGCGATGCGCACCACGTCCAGCGGGATGGTGACGATCAGCTTGCCCTTGAGGCTGAACATGACGACGATGGTGAACAGCAGAGCGACGAGGGTGATCGGACCGATCTTTGGTACGAACTGCTGGTGATACCACTCCTTCGAGACAAAGCGCAGCAGGATCACCCGTGTCAGAACCCCGGCGACGCACGGAATTCCCAGGTAGATGAAGACGCTCTCGGCAATCTGCCCGATCGAGACATCGACCACGGAACCGGAGAGCCCGAAAAGTGGCGGCAGGACCGTCACGAACAGCCAGGCGTAGACGCTGTAGAACAGTACCTGGAAGATCGAGTTGAAGGCCACGAGGCCGGCAGCGTACTCGGTAGACCCCTTGGCAATCTCGTTCCAGACGATCACCATGGCGATGCAGCGGGCGAGGCCGATCATGATCAGGCCGACCATGTACTCGGGTTTGTCCGGCAGGAAGATGATCGCCAGCGCGAACATCAGGATCGGCCCGACGACCCAGTTCTGAAGCAGCGACAGGCCAAGGACTTTCTTGTCGACGAAGACGTCGGGTAGTTCTTCGTAACGGACCTTGGCGAAGGGCGGGTACATCATCAGGATCAGGCCCAGCGCAATCGGAATGTTGGTCGTTCCGACCTGGAAGGAATTGATCAGAGCCTCGATGCCCGGAACGAAGAAACCGAGGCCGACACCGATCGCCATGGCAGCAAAAATCCAGACCGTCAGATATCTGTCGAGGAAAGACAGTTTCTTGGTGACAGCGCTCATTTCTTTCGATCGGGGGTGCCTGGAAAAGTCATGACCGTTAGAGATCGTCCTGGCTTGAGTGGGAAGCCGGCCAGTACTTCGTTGACCACCAGCGCGCCAAGCACCAGCGCGCCACCGGTCAGAGTGCTTGCTGCCGGCTGCTCGCCGGCACCGAGCCAGGCCCAGGTGACACCGAAGACGACTTCGAGCAGACCGAGCAGAGCGATCTCCGGCGCCGGCAGTTCGCGCGACAGGCGCACCACCAGCAGACAGGGAATCGCCAGTTGCACGACACCGAGCAGTGCCAGCAGACCGAGGTCATGGATCGATGCCTGGAAGGGATACGCCATCGGCAGGGTGAAGGCTGCCGACAGTATGGCACCGATCAGCACCGTCGGCAACATGTCCTGGCGAACTGCTCCATCCGCAGCATTCCGGCCACGACCAACATGCTGCAGCGTCGTGAAGTTGAGCGCGGCGGCCAGTGGCACGGCGAGTGCGACCAGAGTGCCAAGCAGCGACAGGCCACTTTGCGCCTCTTGTCCGAACATCCAGGCAATGCCTGCGCCGGCCACCACGATCGCCAGCCAGGTTCGGGCTGGCAGTCGGTGCTGCAGGAAGATGCGGGCGAACAAGGCGGTGATCAGGGGGCCGATGGCCATCGTCACCAGTACATTGGCGACCGTGGTGAGGGTGATCGCCAGCATGAAAGCGGTAAACATCACCGACCAGCAGAGGCCCGAGAACCACACCGGCCATGCGGCGTGTGCCAGTCCGCGCCACAGGCCGGGTCCACGCATCAGCGTCAGCGCAACACTCAGCGCCAGCGCATTGAACAGGCTGCGCCAGAAGGTGACCTCGAAACTACCGGCAGCATCGAGATGGCGCGAGACCACCCCGGCGATGCTCCAGAGCAGCGTTACCAGCACCATCAGCGCGGCAGCACGGCGATGCGACATTTCAGCGCTTCCTGCCGCGAAGCGGCCGTGGCGTTTGCAAAAGGGCGCCATTGTGCCTGATTTTGCGGGCTTTGGAAGCACTGCTGCGAGTTTTCCGACACCGCTGCCTTGCGGCTCAGGGGTAACGGCGCCGGATCCGGTAGCCACCAGTGGCGCCCGGCAAGGACTCGACCAGCACGTAGCTGCCGATCTGCCAGAGCAGTGCCGGCGCTGCGGCGGGTGCGATGGTTCCGGCAGCACGTCGGGCCAGCGTCACATGCGGGCGAAAGGGACGCGACTCGACCGGCAGGGCCAGTGCCTGCAGCGCTTCGCCAAGGCGGCAATGCAGTTCCTTCAGCGCCTCGGGTATGGCGCTCGCCTGCAGCACCGCGAGGCCGCGAGGCCAGATCGCAGCCTGGGTCAGATGCAGCTCGAAAGGGGTCATTGCCACCTGCAGTCCGGCGCCCACGGCTTCCAGGCGCAGGCGTTCGACGGCGCCGATGAAGTGCAGGGTCAGGTGCAGCCGCTCGGTAGGGACGGGTGATGATCTCTTCGGCCACAACCATTGCTGCTGATAACCGAGGAGTGCCGAGTTTTCCGCGGGCGCCGGCCAGAGCGCGAGGAACAGGCGCGCGTATCTGGGGCCATCCTGCGCCGACGAGGGCGGCCGGGAATTGCCGGCGGTGGGTTCAACTGGTATCGGGGAGGCAACATCCATAGCGGTTCCGTGCCGACGACGGGTTTCAGTCACATCGCACTGGCCAGATGGCAAGACGGCGATTGCCTACTGGCCGGCAACTGTCATTGTGACACCATTGCGGGGGGCTGTGCTCGAACCGAGACGACTCGCGCGCGCACCCTGCTCGGGCGAGATGTCGGCGGGGTGCGGGACGCGCCGCACGTCACCCTCGAGGCCACCAGCCATTCCCTGATCGGCACGCCGGAAGGTGATGAACTGCTTCTCTGGGACACCCCCGGATTCGGTGACAGCGCCCGCCTGGCCAGGCGTCTGCAGCAGCAGGGCAACCCCATCGGCTGGTTCCTGGCGCAGCTCTGGGATCGCTTCCGCGACCGCGTGTTCTGGCTCTTGCAGCAGGCGGTGTTCAACGTGCGCGAGCAGGCCGACGTTGTACTGTACCTGGTCAATGCGTCCGAAGAACCTACTGACGTGGGCTATCTTTCGCTCGAACTCGCCGTTCTCGAGTGGATCGGCAAACCGGTCATCGTTCTTCTCAACCAGACCGGCCGGCCGCGTCCCGGCGACGAAGATGCGGCCGAGCGGGAGCGTTGGCACAATGCGCTGACGGTAGTGGTCCAGACGTGGATATGAGCCTCATATAGTATTTTATAATCAATATCTTATAGGTTAGCATATCCACTTGAGGGACACCACCCACCCACGTCAACAACGCGCTCACCCGGCACAAGATACGGTCGGTCATCGAGCGGGACGGCTGCCAGTGCCCCGAACTGTGTTCGCCGGAAGAGGTCTTTGGAGATCTGGAATGATCGACCCTATTGTTGACGAAGTTCGGAAGTATCGCGCTGAACATGCGCGGAGGTTCAATTTCGACCTCCGTGCCATCTGCGCCGACATTCAGAAGATCGAGGCGACTTGTGGCCATACGGTCGTCAGTCTCCCGCCGCGGATGTTGGACGTCGCCATTGACCCGTTGGAGCCATCCGATCAAAGGCTACGGCACCCTATTCGAGCCTGGCCCCCTTAACTCGAATACCTGCCCGTACTGCATGTCCTCACAGTGAAGGATTGCGCAGCCTGCGGCCAGCGCCGCCGCGACGATGAGCGAATCCCAGTGGCCGGCGCGATCGGGCTGCGAATGCTCCGGCGGTAGACGTTCCACGACGCGGTCGCCGACGTAATGCCGTGCTATTCTTACTGCTTACAGCAAGAAGGGGAAAACTATGCGCATCACCAGCAAAGGTCAGGTGACCATTCCCGTTGAAATTCGCAAACAGGCCGGGCTGATGCCGAATACGGATGTGGAGTTCGAGTTCAAGGACGGTGTTGTCCGGCTCATGCCCAAGGGAGGAACACGCGGCCAGCAACTCGTCGAGCGCCTGCGTGGCGCTTTCAAGGGCTGCGGCATGACCACCGATGAAATCATGCGCGAAACCCGGGGTGAGGACTGATGCGAAGTTATCTCATCGACACCAACGTCATCATCGATGCCGCGGACCCGGACTCCCAATGGTACGCCTGGTCGGCTGCCCAGCTCATCTCCGCCTCGAACGATGGCGCGGTGTTCATCAACCCCATCATCTACGCGGAGTTGGCCGGCTATGCCGATTCGGAGTCGCAGATGGCCTCGATCCTCTCCGATATGCTGCTGGAGCGCGCTGACCTTCCCTGGGAGGCGGCATTCCGCGCTGGGCGAGCTTTTGTCGCCTACCGCCGTGCAGGCGGGACGAAAACCGCCCCGATGCCTGACTTTTACATTGGCGCCCACGCCCAAGTTGCCGGGCTGACCTTGCTCACCCGGGATGCCCGCCGTTATCGCAGCTACTTTCCCGAGCTACGCTTGATCGCCCCCGACTCGATGCCGTAGTCGAAATCAAAGGGGCAGGCGTGTTTTGTCTGCTGATCCCTTTGGCGCCGAAAGACAACAAGAGGCCCACTTCTTTACCTGATTTTCGCTGGATAAAGCGAACGTGGCCCTTTATTTCTTGCTACGGCATACTATTTGAGCCTGGCCCCTTGGATTAAGTGTCGAAAAACTTTACACTTCTTATTGTTTATTTTATTTTATTTTTTTCCCGTCATGCACTTACGAAAAGTGGCCTACTTCTTGCTTGTCTCGGCCACGGATTTTGTGGCCACTCAAGGAGAAACAGTGATGGGACGGAAGCGAATTTTGCCAATTCAGAAGACGGGTAGCGGGCAGCGAGTGAGCGTTTGCGGCGGGGGTGGTGTCGAATCAATCAGGAGAATGTCGAGAGATGTTTGGCTCTCCGGCAAGATCGCCAGGCAGGCCTTTCGCGGCGCGGGGCGGGCCGCGCTTGAGGGGGGAGGCATCAAGGATTCAGGAGTGAACAAGGCGCGAATTTATCTCGGTGTGGGGCTGGTTTCCTTGATGTGCTTAAGCCAGCCAGCAAGCGCGGGCCTTGACTGGAGTGATAAGTCTTCTACGGGATTTCAGTGGTTGCGAGGGGAACCATATCCGGAAATTGAAGCCTTAGCGCGCGGGTTGCGGGGTGGATATGACACGCCGGGAGATGTGCTCTGGGATATCGGTATGGCAAACTGGAACAATAGCCTCGCGGTCGCTTTCGGCTGTGGCAGTAGCGGTTCTTGCTGGGGTATTCCTTCAACATCTACGCCTGTAGTACTGGTCTCGTCAGGGAGCGATGTTAGCAGTACAGGCGTCAGTGCATCTTCGTCATCTCTCGAGGGAGCAGTGCTGCGCGCTTCCAGTTCCACTCAATACAATCCAGAGTACGATCATCAGTATGCATTTGCGGGAGCTCTCTTGCGTGACTGGATCTATTTTGAGGGAGATATCCCCGAAGGGGGTTATACCGGATCCTTGCGGGCACGCGTTGATGGGGTGATTGAACCAAAGGGGCTTTATCGCGATGTTCTCGACGGTTGGCCATGGGATCGGGAGGCCTTCGGGTTTGCCGGAGCTGCCTTTAGCAGTACCTCCTATGGCGGCGGATTCGTATCGAACACCCTGGAGCAGTATGCGAGTGGTTCCGGCTATGGGGCATTCGATTTTGAACTGCCTTATACCATTACTTCGGAAAACCGGTGGGTTAGTGTCCAGATTGCATTGGCAGTCGAGACATTCGGTGACGCGTCTGCAGATTTCTCTCGATCATTTGTACTTCAACCCGTTAGCCTACCGAATGGTCTGAGCTTTCACTCGCAGTCTGGCTTGCTATTTTCAGCCTTGCCCCCGGCAACGAGTGTGCCTGAACCTACCACCCTTGGGTTGCTTGGTATAGGCCTGGCAGCAATACTACGAGTACGGCGACACAAGAACCGGAAATTGCCGTAGGAGGGGTCAAAGCCGCGGGGTCACCCATTAGCCGGCCCCTGTCAACAGGTTAAAAAAAACCTCTCGCGATGCAGCGGCGATACATTCGTGAGCAAATCCGCTCCTGGCATCAGATCGGCGCTCGCGCCCTGGTCTTCGTTCTTGCGGTGTCGGAACCAGTCCGCACCAGTCACCCATCAGGATCAAGGCGGTAGTCCGGGTGTGGCCAATGCTCTCAACGTAACGCGCCATTGTCATAATTTGATCAACGGTCAGATACCCGGTTGCACGTCGGGCAGGCTCCTGGCAAAATGCCTATCCCCTTGATACCCAGGTAAGATTTTATATGCCAAGATCTTTATGTCAATGTCGTTGACTCGTTCTCTAACTTCCTTTTTTCTCAAGCTTTTTTCATTCAGTCGCGTTTGACGGAGAAGGCTTTCTCCCGAACAGGCATCCTCAGTTTTCCCCGCCTGATCGCCTGCCTGCTCGGTGGGTACACGTCCAAAGTGCAGTCTGAACTGGACGCCTTCTTCGCCCAATGCTCTCAACCTATCAGAACATAGTCATACCCCGTTTTTGTAAGCATGTGATAAATGTGGTTTTTTGGTGAAATTTCTGGGAGATGACCTGTTTGGTTTTATCTGGACGAGGTTCTTGATGAGTTCGTCGAAGACGGAGGCGACATTGTCGAGAGCATTGATGCCCTGGAGGAGCCAGCGTCCGAGGGTGCGCTTGATGCGAGAGAAGGTGTCGCCGCGGTTGATGAAGTAGCGTGCGCGGGTATTGGGATCGAGGGATTCACTGGCGGCATGGACGGCCAGGGCATTGAGGTTGTCGCAGAGGATTTTTGCGCCGAAGTCTTGTTGTGCGGCCAGCCAGGACATGCCCGACAGGTGTTCGAGGGCCAGACGGTGCTTGAGCCGTTTGAAGGCTTCCTCAATTCTCCAGCGGGAGTGATAGAGCGCCCCGAAGGCGGCGGCGGGGTAGGCATCCAGATCGAGGAGCGAGGTCACGAGAACGCGCACCTTGTGGCCGAACACCTGGCGAATGAGTCGAACCTGGCAAGGAGTGCGGGCAATTTCGTAATCGAGCGCGTCCTGTTTGCAGGGGGCTGGCAGGGTGACGATTTGCTCAAGCAGGCCGGATCGGCGGAATGTCTTGATGACGTTGAAATTGAGGCTGTCGACCCGCATGCAGAAATGGAGTTTTCGCTGCCACAAGGCGGCGAAGAGCCAGTAGGCTGGGTAACCGCGGTCGAGCACGAGGAGGTCATTGTGGCGGAGTTTGTCGAGGTGTTCGAAGAGCATCTGGCGCTCGCCGACGTCGGTGGAGTAGAGCCTGGCGGCCAGGGTCATTTCGATCCCGGGCAGATAGAGCGCGAAGCCTTTGGCCTCGATCTTGTGGCGGACGGAGCGCTTGCCGTCACGGGTCTTGCCGAACAGGGTCAGGTGCAAGTCCGTGGCATCGCCGGCGACGACGCGCAGCCCGTGCCAGAGAGGAAAGCCGAACTGCGCATCGACCAGGGTGAGGAAATGATCGTTGAGAAGCGAGAAGGCGGCGGCCGACACCTGCTTCCGGGCTTTGGCAAAGGCCTGCGCCGAGACTTCTCGTGCCAGGTCGGCGCGGTTCGCCAGGTTGGCGAAGAAGGCGTCCAGTTCAGACTGCACTTTGGACGTGTACCCACCGAGCAGGCAGGCGATCAGGCGGGGAAGACTGAGGATGCCTGTTCGGGAGAAAGCCTTCTCCGTCAAACGCGACTGAATGAAAAAAGCTTGAGAAAAAAGGAAGTTAGAGAACGAGTCAACGACATTGACATAAAGATCTTGGCATATAAAATCTTACCTGGGTATCAAGGGGATAGGCATTTTGCCAGGAGCCTGCCCGACGTGCAACCGGGTATCTGACCGTTGATCAAATTATGACAATGGCGCGTTACGTTGAGAGCATTGGTCCGGTCGGCACCTGCTACGCGGCCACCAGCGAACGCGCTGCCTGCCTCGAATCCGTGCTGCACGACTTACCGCTCGATCCGCCCGGCGTCTTCAGCCTCGCCGACCTGGCGCACTGTCGCATCCCGAGTTGGCGGGAGGCGAGGGCGGAACTGAATGAGTTGCCGCTGGCGTCGGAAAGGTGGATCGAGATTGACACCTCTTGATGGGGGCTCACTCATATACTTTCATTGGTGGCTGCAACGCCCAGGCCGACACCGTGCAGGCGCTGGTCGCGCGGCCAGCCGACCTGCACGTGCACGACGGCATAAAGCGGGCGCTGCAGTCCTGGTTGCGCCAAACTGGCGCTGCGCGCCTCAGGCCGGCGTAGCCTGGCGGCCGCGCCGGCGGGCGAGCGGGATGCCAAAAATCAGGAGGGAGAGCATCGAGGGTTCGGGAACGGTGAGGGCACCTTGCAATCTGACAGCCTCCCATACGTTGTCCGAGGAAGTCATGGTAATCGTCAGCGTGTTCAAGCCCGCGACGAAAAAGCCGCTTCCCGCTGCGGCGGAGAATGCAGTGGTGGCTGAATAGTCCGCGACAAGGCTGCTGAGAAGGTTCCCATTCAATTTCAAATCACCCGAGTCGTCGATTCCCCAGACACCAGAGATCGAGGCCGACGCGACCTCTGAGGCAGCGAGCGTGAATGAGCGGTAATAGGAGAACGGGGTCCCTGATCCATTGCCGAGGCTGTTAGGATCGATGGTAATCCAGGACGACCCAGGTCCGTTGGCGGCCCAGGCGAAGAATGCACCGCCCGTGTTCGTTGCATCGACGACCTTGGCGGGGGCGATCCCGCCTGCCGGCTGGTCGACGGTCCAGTGCGCGTCGGGCGTGTTGCCGAGGGTGATCAAGGTATCCGACGCATCGAGGCCGGTCGACAAGTTCAGTACGCTCGCCTCGGCGACGGCAGATCCGAGAACCAGCATTGCGGCGGCCGCCAGGTGGCGGGTGTAAGTTGCTGTCACGTTCATGGCGGCACTCCTTATTTATCAGAACAGTGTTGACGGCCAGATATAAGCATTGAACGTACCATGATGAAAAATCAATGACTTGCCTGAAATTCGGTCACGTACTGTAAGATTTTTCGACAGTGCATCTCGCGCGGTCAGTACTCAGATGGGCCAGCGCCAGGTCTCGCCACCGCTCGCAACACTCGGCGCACTGACAGTCCAGCACGTCGGATTTGCGGCCAGAAACATTCTTCACGGGGCGCGCGTTGACCTGCAGCACCGTGAAGCCACGCGACTCCAGCAATTCGAACCAGGGGATCCAGTACACGCCGGTAGACTCCATCGCCACTCGGGACTGGCCCGGCTGGAGGCGGAGGCTTCGATTGCGTTGGGCCCTGGCTTGCTCCATCATTCCCTCCCTGTGTTTCTTCGGCGCGATTTGCGGCAGCGGGCCGATTACTTCGCTAACCTGTAAAAGGAATATCAGACATGACCCTAACAACCTCAGCAATTACGCCATCTGGTTTGCGGGTGGTGAAAGCTCTCGGTGAGGAACCCGCTTTGAAGGTCGGGGACTGCGTCCGGATTTCGATGCGTTTTCCCATTGGCCACTACCGCGTGCCGCTCTACGTCCGCGGCAAGCAAGGCGTGGTGAAAATGATCCTGAGGCCGGTGGCCGTCAACAATGAGGAGGAAGGTTATGGCCGTAATGCCGGGATCAGAAGATATTACTATCGGGTGAGCATTCTGCTTTTGGAATTGTGGCCTGGATACGCAGGGCCAGCGCAGGACCAGTTGGTCATTGAGGTATTTGAAACCTGGCTGGAAAGGATTTGAACCATGGAGACACACGACCACGACCACGATCATCCGAAGGCGTCGGATGAACCGATGCCGGGCTATTATGAAATCATGGAGATCGCTGTCCGCGAATTGCTCATCGAGAAGAGATTGATCGGCCCGGGTGAAATTCGCCGCCAGATCGAAGTGCTCGACTCCCGCACGCCGGCTCTGGGGGCGAAGGTGGTGGCGCGAGCATGGGTTGATCCAGGATTTCGCGCGCGTCTGCTGGCCAATGGCCGTACCGCCTGTGAAGAATTCGGGATCAGCTTTTACGACGATACCCAGTTGATCGTGCTCGAAAACACCGACAGAGTTCACAACCTCATCGTCTGCACGCTCTGTTCCTGCTATCCGCGTCCGGTGCTGGGGCTGCCGCCTGACTGGTACAAGTCCAAACCTTATCGGGCTCGCGCGGTGAAAGAGCCAAGGGCGGTCCTGGAGGAATTTGGCACACACATTCCCGGGGATGTAGAGATCTGCGTTAGTGATTCGACCGCGATGGTTCGTTATCTCGTGCTGCCGCAACGACCGGCGGGCACGGAGGATTTGAGCGAGGAACAACTCGCAGCCCTGGTTACGCGCGATGCGATGATCGGCGTCGTCCGAGTAGAAAACCAAAGACAGGACACACCATGAACCACAGTGAAGACTTATTAAAACGCCTGCCCAACGACATCGGCGGGCTGCCGGCCGACCGAGTCCAGCAAACGGACCATGTGCTGTTGCCCTGGGAGAAGCGCTGCCACGCGCTGGCGGATGTGCTGGACTACCATAAAATCATCAACACCGAGGAAAAGCGTCGCGGGGTGGAGTCTCTCGGCGCCGAGATGATGAACAATCTCACCTACTATGAGCGCTGGATTGCCGCTTTTTCCGTCATCTTGTTTCAAAAACAGATCCTTGCTCCCGACGACCTGGCGAGGAAAATGGCTGAGGTGGAAGCGCGGTATGCCAATGACCCGCATCAGGACACCTGAGGCAATGACGGTGCAAAGCAAAAGCCCCGGGCATGGGGTAGCGAGTAATGTGCACGCGGCTTCATCCATGACCGTTAATGTGAAAGTCGCGTATGCGACTCACGAATCTCCCCTCCCCACTTGCGGGGGAGCAACTGTGTTCCCAGTCAAGTTTTTTAGGCGCATTTTGCATGCTCTGGATTCCACGGAATACCCGATTTGACTATGGCGTTCATGATCGTCAGCATCTTGTGCATGCAAGCGACCAGCGCGACTTTTTTGAGTTTTCCGTTAGCAAGCAAACGTTCATAAAAGGTCTTGATGACGGGGTTGTAACGTATGGCACTTAAGGCCGCCATGTATAAAGCGGTACGGACCGTCGCTCGACCACCCCAGGTGATGCGCTTACCCTTGTGGCGACCACTGTCCGCGTTTAATGGAGCGACTCCGACCAACTTGCCAATCTGCGCATGGGTGAGTTGGCCCAACTCAGGCAATGCCCCCATCAGACTCGCTTGCGTACACGGTCCGACCCCTTTGAAGCCTTTGAACAAAGCGAGCTTCTCGGCAAAATGCTCTTTCAGCATGCCAGCCATGCTTTTATCAACCGCCACGATCTGTCGATCCAGTATTTTGAGGACTGCCTTGATGCTCTTGTGTTGCGAACCATGGCTCAGGGCCAATCGGTTTCCTTCCGCCACGCGCATGCCAATGAGCTGGTTGTGGCGTACAAGCAAGGCTTCCAACGCCTCCTGGTTGGCATCGGGCAGTTTCATCAACAGCCGTTCCCGCTGCGCCGATTGGTGCAGTGTCCGCGCAAAGTGCGACAGGACTCGCGCATCAATGGCGTCCGTCTTGGAAAGGTATCCCATGGATTTGGCAAAGTCTCGCGCCTGCCTCGGATTGACCACCATCACCGGCAGCCCGGCCGCACAGAGTGCCGCCGCCACCTGGCGCTCGAAGCCTCCCGTGGCCTCCAATACGATCGCCCCAATCTCCTCAGAACGTGGAACGAGCTCTTTGACCAACGCCGCTATATCAGCGTCAGCATTGGCAATGCATTGGGTTTTTGATTGGTCGTCTAAAGCGATCTCCAGCGTGTCTTTGGAAACGTCAATACCCACAAACGTTGATTCAGAAGCGTTCATCTATAGCCATCCTTGCAAATACGTGGTCACGGCTTTCCGGCACGTGCCAACCAGCAACTGTTCGGTATTCAGACAAACGGCTGACAATGCACGCCAAGTGCTCTCCCACGGGCTTGATGTCCCAGAGGGGCGTCGGGCTGTGCGTCGCCTTCCGAACTCGTTTCCACCACACCTCCGTGGCACTCTACGACCTAAACCTTGGGGCTCTGCCCCAAACCCCGCACTCGCCGTGAGGCAGCGGCCGGGGATGATCAACCCCTCCCCAGCCCCTGCCTCAAGTGTACTTGGCTTACAGGATGTCAAGAGGCTTTCGCGGCATAAACGCAAGAGAAAAATACCTCTCTCGCATTTATTCCACGGTCCTCTTGACACCCTTCCAGCCATGACTTCATCTCCTCTCTTGAACGAACGAAAAACCACAAAACGAAGCATACAAGGGGGCGGGGGAGAGGGAAACGGTCATGACTTTCATGATCGGGAGTGCCTGAAAAAGTCATGACCGTTAGACCGGGGGGCGCTCGATGCATCGTTCATCTGTTCGGATGCCGGCCCTGGGCGCAGCGGCACGATGTCGCCTGCCCGCAGCGAAACCGTCACTTCCCGGCCGACCGCAACCCCGTAGCGATGGACGGCGCGGACCGGCAGGCGCATCTGCAGGCGCGCCTCCGGCAGGCCTTGCGCTTGCAGCCGGACGATGGCTTCGGCGCCCATTTCGATGACTTCCTCGATCACGACCTGCAGCGGGTTCTCGAGGTGACTGCCCCAGGGCTTGTCCGGGCGGACGAGCAGCACGTTGTTCGGCAAGACGGCCCAGCGCAGATCGCTGTTGATGCCCACCGGCAGCGGGCCGGTGACACGCAGGGCATGTGGTCCCCAACGCAGCAACAGCCTGCGCCCACTGGCTGCATTGTCCACCCGGGCAGTGAAGATATTGGGGATGTCGAGGAGGCGTGCTGCTTCCTCGGTCGCAGGGCGCGTCAACACCTCGGAAGTGGCACCGGCTTGCACCAGTCGCCCATGCCGTAGGAGGATCAGGTGCGAGGCCAGTTGAGCGGCTTCGTCGAGATCATGGGTCACCAGCAGCACCGTCGCACCGAGTTGCTCATGCAGGCGCAGCAATTCCATATAGAGGCGCTTGCGCGTACTGCGATCAACGGCGGAGAAGGGCTCGTCGAGCAGCAGCACCTGCGGCTGGCGGGCAATCGCCCGCGCCAGTGCCACGCGCTGCTTCTGGCCACCGGAAAGCTCGTCGGGATAGCGCTGGTCGAGACCTTCGATATGGGCGAGGGCAAGGCAATGCCACGCTCGTTCCCGACGGGCGCCGACCGGCAGATGGAGGAGTGCAGTCTCGACATTTCCCTGTACCGTCAGGTGCGGAAACAGACCGTAATGCTGGGAAACGAAGCCGATCGACCGTTCGCGCGTCGGTCGGTGCTTTTCTCCTTCGGCCCAGACCTCCATCCCCAGCGCCACGCGTGCCTGCCTGACGGACAACAGGCCGGCAATGGCGCGCAGGATCGAGGTCTTGCCGCTGCCGGAAGGGCCCACCAGAGCCGTGATGCAGCCGTCGGGAATCTCGGCGGCAAAATCGAGGGGTGGACTGCCGTGGCGCAGTTGCACGCTGAGGGTCACGTCGCGCGGCGCCGCCTGGACAGGCGTCCGGCCAGTCCGTAGCTGACCGAGATGGTGAGCAGCGAAATCAGCAGGAGCAACAGCGACATCGCTCCCGCCGAAGCGTGGTCGAAGGATTGCACCTTGTCGTAGATCGAGATCGCGACGGTTCGGGTTTCACCGGGGATGTTGCCGCCTACCATCAGCACCACGCCGAATTCGCCGAGGGTGTGGGCAAAGGTCATCACCGATGCCGAGAGAATGCCGGGCCAGGCCAACGGCAGTTCTATCCTGCGGAAAGCCTGCCAGAAAGTCAGTCCGCAACATTGCGCGGCTTCGCGGATGTCCGGCGCAATGGCTTCGAAGGCGCGCTGGATCGGCTGCACGGCAAAGGGAATGTTGAAGATCACCGAAGCCACCACCAGCCCGCTGAAACTGAAGGCCAGGGGATGGCCGGCGAGCGCCTCGAACCAGCGTCCCGGTGGCGATTGGCTGCCCATCGCCACCAGCAGGTAGTAGCCGATCACCGTCGGCGGCAGTACCAGCGGCAGTGCCAGCAGGCCCTCGATCCAGGCCTTGCTCTTGCGCGGGGTCACCGCCAGCCAGTGGGCGGCAAGAATCGCTGGAGGCAGCAGCAGCAGCAAGGTCAGCAAGGCCAGTCTGGCCGACAGAACGATCGCGGTAGCGTCCATCAATGTGGATGTCGCGTCAGCGACGCACGCATGACTTTCATGTCATGATCGGGGGTGCCTGGAAAAGTCATGACCGTTAATGTGAAAGTCGCGTATGCGACTCACGAATCTCCCCTCCCCCCTTGCGGGGGAGGGGTTGGGGGAGAGGGAAACGGTCATGACTTTCATGATCGGAGGCGCCTGGAAAAGTCATGACCGTTAGCGCGGCGCTTCGCCCGGCAGCACGAAGCCGTAGCGAACGAAGATGGCGCGGGCGGCAGGTTGCTGAAGGTAATCGTGGAAGGCACGCGCGGTATCGCCGGCGGACTTCATCCGCACCAGGCGCTGGCGCAACGGTTCGCGCGCGTGCCATTCGCCGGGAATCAGCGTGAAGGTCCCCGATTTGGCGATTGCCGGTGCCCTGGAAAGAGACAGCGGCAGCAAGCCTCCCTGACTCGAACCCGAGGCGGCGAACTGCATGGCCTGCGCGGCGTTTTCGCCCAACACCAGCTTCGGCTCGATTGCCGACCACAGCCCTGCCTGTTGCAGCACCGCGCGCGCCGCGCGACCGTAGGGGGCGTGCTCCGGATTGGCAATGGCAAAGCGCTTGACGCGGCCGTCGGCCAATGCCGCCCTCAGATCATTCAAGGTGGCATCCGCCTGCAGGGTTGATCCGTGCGGGACGAACAGCACCAGGCGGCCGATGGCATACAAGGCGCCACGATCCAGCGTCAGTCCTTGGTCGGCAAGCCGGAAAACCAGGTTCTCGTCGGCAGAGAGAAACAACTCGAAGGGAGCGCCTTGCTCAAGCTGGTGAGCAAAGTGTCCCGAGGAACCGAAAGAAAGCTTCACCGTGCGCCCCGTCGCCTTCTCGAAGTGCTCGGCGATCTCTGCAAGTGCGAACTTGAGATCGGCAGCGGCAGCAATCGGTGGAGCACCGGCGGCATTCGCCACCGCTAGCCCAGCCAGCAGCAACAGACAGACACCGACGCGAAAAATTAGCATGACCGCCCTGGCAAACGTCAACGGAGAGGACAATTATAGCCTGCCGGGATTGCCGGCCCCGCGGCGATCCGTTTCGCTTCGCTGCTTCGATTGTCGCCTTGGCCAGCCAATCAGGTAGAATCGGACGATTAGCATGATTGCCTCAAGACAACTGGAACTTGCCATGGCTCGCCCGGAAAAGATTCGCCTCGGCGATCTGCTCATTCAGCAAGGCCTGCTCACCGATGAACAGCTCAAGTTCGCGCTCGATGAGCAAAAACGCAGCGGACGCAAGCTGGGCCGCATCGTCGTAGACAGTTCATTTGTCACCGAAGAGGCGATTTCGCAGGCGCTTGCAAAACAATTGCGCGTTCCCTACGTCGATCTCAGACACTTCAATCCACGCCCTGAACTGGTCAATCTGCTGCCCGAGGCGCAGGCGAGGCGTTTTCGCGCGGTGGTGCTCGACGAGGTGCGTGGCCGACTGCGGGTTGGATTCGTTGATCCCACCGACCTGCAGGCGTATGACGAAATCTTGCGTCTGCTGCGTCGCGAAATCGACCTGGTGGTAGTTGCCGAGGGTCATTTGCTGGCGCTGGTCGATCGCGTCTATAGGCGCACCGAAGAAATCAGCGGCCTGGCCAGGGAACTGACCGCCGACCTGGAAGATGTGCCGGTCGAATTTGGCGGCTTGCTCGGAACGGCGACGGGTGCCGAGGAAGCACCCGTCGTCAAATTGCTGCAAACCGTGTTTGAAGAAGCCATTCGTTCGCGCGCTTCGGATATCCATATCGAGCCGCAGGAGCGGTCGCTGCGCGTTCGTTTCCGCATCGACGGCGTCTTGCAGGTGCAGATGGAGGCCGATACCAAGATCGCCCCGGCCCTCTCTCTGCGTCTCAAATTGATGTCCGGACTCGACATCTCGGAAAAGCGCTTGCCGCAGGACGGTCGTTTTGCCATCAAGGTGCGCAGTAACCAGATCGACGTGCGGATTTCGACCATGCCGACGCAGTATGGCGAATCGGTCGTGATGCGCCTGCTGAACCAGAACACCGGTCTGCTCGGGCTGGATCGGCTGAACATGCCGCCACGCACGCTCGAGCGTCTGCGCCATGCGATACGTCGTCCAAGTGGCATGGTGCTGGTCACCGGTCCGACCGGAAGCGGCAAGACGACGACGCTCTATGCTGCGCTGTCCGAACTCAATACCACCGAGAAAAAGATCATCACGGTGGAAGACCCGGTGGAATACCGGCTCCCCGGCATCAATCAGGTGCAGGTGCACGAGAAGATCGATCTGACCTTCGAGCGCGTGTTGCGTTCTGCACTGCGGCAAGATCCGGACATCGTTCTGGTAGGCGAAATGCGCGATCAGACCACGGCTGAAATCGGCATGCGAGCGGCCATTACGGGCCACATGGTGCTGTCGACCCTGCACACCAACGACGTCATATCGACACCCATTCGATTGCTCGACATGGGCGTTCCTCGTTACATGGTCGCGTTGTCGTTGCAGCTGGTGCTGGCGCAGCGACTGGTACGGGTGACCTGCGGAAACTGCGCCGAATCACATCCTCCATCGCCACAGGAACACGAATGGCTGCGCTACGAGTTGGCTGACACGGTCGACCAGCACCGCTTCCTGCAGGGGAAGGGCTGCGTGCATTGCGCCGGAACAGGCTACCAGGGGCGTACCGGGGTTTACGAGATGCTCGAAATGACCAACGAAATTGTCGAAGCCATTAATTCTACTTTGCCACATTTCTAAAATGGTTGAAATACAGGCTATTGAGCTACATATCTAATGCTCTACCACATAAGGAGTATGACGATGAAATCGCCAAATTTATTTATTTGGGATCGGGCGTGCGGTGGCCAGCTGCTGCGAGAATCTGACCAGCCATTTTCAGTCGTTCCGGGAGTGTTTCCGCAGTAAAACGCGAAGCACGGCCGAGCAAGCTGAACAGTACTTGCGGGGCCTTTTTCAAAGCCCTCGTGCGAACCTGGAACAGATGAGCGAGACGGTGGCGGAGACCGAGTATTACAGCCTCCACCACATGTTGAGCGATGCTGCATGGGACTTTGAGAATGTGCGTCGGGAGACGGCGCGACAAGCGGACGAGTGGATCGGTGGGCCAGAGACGGGACTGTTGCTCGATGAGTCTGGGGTCCAAAAGAAGGGCGACCATTCAGCGGGCGTGGCCAGGCAGTACAACGGTCGCCTGGGTAAGGTCGAGAACTCGCAGGTTGGAGTGTATGCCGCCTTGGCACGAGGGTCGCAGGCGGCGATCATCGACTTCGAATTGTTCCTTCCAGAGCGTTGGGTTGAAGACGCCAAGCGTTGCCAGGAAGCGGGGATTCCGGAATCGGCACGGGTCTTTCGGACTAAGCCGCAGATGGCTGCCGAGATGGTCAAGCGGGCACGAGCCGCCGGGGTGCGCTTTGGCTTCATCGGTGCCGACGGCCTCTATGGCCACGCGACTTGGCTGCTGTTTGATTGGGACGATGCAGGTGAGGTATTCGCCACCGAGGTGCACAGCGACCAGCAGTTTTACTTTACCGATCCGGGAAAGGCGTGGGTACCGGCCTGGGAAGCCCGCGAATGGGCCGCGCGCCTGAAACGAAAGGAGTGGCACCCGGTGATCCTGCGCGACGGGGAGAAGGGTGAAGTGCGCGCGATGTTTGCCCATACCCGCGTGTGGATCAGTCATCCGAACAGCGCACAGGCCCGCCAATGGCATCTCCTGGCACGCCGCGATGGCAAGGAGGTGAAGTTCATGCTCTCCAACGCGGCGCCCGACACGCCACTTCGCGAGCTGGCACGCATGCAGGCACAGCGCCACTTCATCGAGCGCGCCTTCGAGAATGCGAAAGGTTGCTGTGGGATGGCCGACTACCAGGTACGCAAGTGGCGGGCTTGGTACAACCACATGGCGCTCGTCTGCGTTGCACTACTCTTTCTCGTCAAGGAGCGGCGGCAACACTCACCCTACGCCGAGTTAGTATCTGTCCAGAAATAACTTGTACAACTTATACGAGTAGGCGACGATCTCGTCATGAGTAATGACGAGCTAGTTGAAACGATCCGTAAGAAGTTCGAGCGCGTGTCCACGGTTTTGGATGAGCGGGGGCGTCGTGTGTGGGCGTTGGCGGAAGCCGAGGCGCTCGGTTACGGCGGACAAAGCATCGTCGCTAAAGCCACGGGGCTATCGCGAATGACGCTGTATTCGGAAAAATGCGGTCATGCCCAGGACGACCCGGCGGGTTCTCGTAGACACGTCCGAAAAGCAGGGGGTGGACGCAAGAAGCTGATCGAGCACGAGCCGACATTGCTCTCGGCGCTGGAAAGATTGGTGGAACCGACCACCCGGGGAGACCCTGAGAATCCTTTACGGTGGACCTGTCTGAGTACCCGTCAACTGGCGGCGGCCCTTGAACAACAAGGCCACCGGATTGGTCGTCAGACCGTAGCGGTTTTGCTGGATAAGTTGGGCTATAGCCTTCAGGGAAATCAAAAGACCAAGGAAGGCACCGTCCATCCGGACCGGGATGCTCAATTCCGTTACATTCACGGTCGAGTCGAGGATTTCCAACGACGGGGACAGCCTGTGGTTTCAGTCGATACCAAGAAAAAGGAACTCGTCGGGGACTTCAAAAATGGAGGCCGAGAGTGGCGCCCCAAAGGAAACCCCGAACCGGTTCGCGTTCATGACTTTATCGACAAGACCCTAGGCAAAGTGAATCCCTATGGCGTCTATGATCCAACGGCAAACACCGGTTGGGTTAGCGTTGGGGTCGATCATGACACCGCCGAGTTTGCGGTGGAAACGTTACGACGGTGGTGGGAAAAGATGGGACGAATTCGTTATCCCGGGGCTACCGAACTGTTGGTGACTGCGGATGGTGGTGGCAGCAATGGGGCGAGAGTACGGTTATGGAAGGTCGCTTTACAGCGTCTGGCCGACCAAACCGGCCTATGCATCTCGATCTGCCATTTTCCACCGGGAACTAGCAAATGGAATAAGATCGAACATCGGATGTTCAGCTACATCAGTATGAATTGGCGAGGAAAGCCTCTGGTCAGCCATGAGGTCATCGTCAATTTGATTGCTGCCACCACCACACAAGCAGGCCTAAAAATTGAGGCGGAGATGGATACCAACACCTACGCGAAAGGCATACACGTGACTGATGATGAACTCGATAAAGTTCACATAGAACGCTCCGAGTTTCATGGTGAATGGAACTACACCATCCGGCCATCGGTTTGAACTTGTACAACTTATTTCTGGACAGATACTTACTGTCCTGTGCCGATGTCGTCGACATGCTCGTGGCGCAGCTCCCGGTGAAGATTCACGGTCGCGAAGACCTCGTGCGAATCATCGCCGAGCGTCATGCACGGCGACAAAGCGCCCGCGACAGCGCCTACCGAAGGCAGCCGCCAGCACCCAAAAATGCCATTAGAATCTGTTAATGTAGAATTAACATCGACGATGCGGGCAGTTTTGTTCAGGCGGCACGCCGGCAGATGGCCGGCGAAACGCTGCGCCGCGATGCTCTGCGGCTGGTGGTGAAAGGTCGCACGACCATCGAAGAAGCCATGCGCATCAGCAATCAGTTTGAAGATTGAGGATGCCGAACTTCGCTTACAAAGGACGTAACGCTGGCGGAGATCTCGTCGAGGGATCGCTTGAAGGGGCGAATAGTGGTGCTATCGTTGATTTTCTGCGCGGACAGGGGTTGACGCCGGTCGAGATCAAGGAAACCCGGGCGACCTCACCGGCTTCCCACCGGAACGTCACGCTGTTCAGGCAAAAAATCTCGCATATCGACCTGTTGCTCTTCAGCCGACAGATGCACCGGCTGCTCAAATCGGGGGTGCCGATCATGCGTTCCTTGAGCGGTCTGCAGGAGGCAGCGATCAATCCCGAGATGAAGCGTGTCATTGGCGAGGTTCGCGAGAGCCTGGAAGGCGGGCGGGAGTTGTCACAGACCCTGGCCCGGCATCCGCGCGTTTTTTCGTCGTTCTACCTGTCGATGGTTCGTGTCGGTGAAGCGACCGGTCTGCTCGACGAAATATTCTTCCGCCTGTTCGAGCACCTCGAGTTCGAGCGCTACATGCGCGAGCAGGTGAAATCGGCGCTGCGCTACCCAAGCTTTGTGGTGCTGGTTATGGTGATGGCATTGGTCATCGTCAATCTTTTCGTGATTCCTGCCTTTGCCAAGGTCTTCGCCGGTTTTGGGGCCGAACTGCCGATGCTGACCCGGGTATTGCTCGGCTTTTCCGACTTCATGGTGGCTTACTGGCCATCCTTGCTGCTTGGCGTCATCGCTTGCGGAATAGCCTTTAACTTCTGGCGGGGAACAAGCCGTGGGCGTTACGACTGGGACCGAATGTCCCTGAAATTTCCGATTGCCGGGAAAATCCTGCACAAGGCAGCGCTTTCCCGCTTCGCCCGCAGTTTTTCGCTGGGGATGCGCAGCGGTGTTCCGGTCATGCAGGCCTTATCGAATTCGGCGCAAACGGTCGATAACCATTACATCTCGCGTTGCATCGAGGGCATGCGCGAGAATATAGAACGTGGCGAAAGCCTGTTGCGCGCGTCCATCAGCTCCGGCATTTTTACCCCCGTCGTGCTGCAGATGGTGGCTGTGGGGGAAGAGTCGGGGGCTGTCGATGACATGATGGACGAGATTGGTGACATGTACCGGCAGGAAGTCGAATACGAACTCAAAACGCTGAGCCAGCAGATCGAACCGATTCTGATCGTCATGCTCGGCATCATGGTGCTGATCCTGGCGTTGGGCATCTTCCTGCCGATGTGGGACTTGGGCAAGGTGGCCATCAAACGATGATTTCGCAAGAGATCCGGCGTCCCGGCTACTATGCCACTTCGCACCGGTTCGAGTGGGCCGTGCTGTTGGTGGTGATCGGCTTGTTGGCCATCGGCCTGTTGTCGGCCTTGCACGATGCCAATGAACGGGCGGAAAGGCAGGCGGTCGAGCTGACCATCCGCAACATGCGGACCGGAATGCAACTGGCCGTGGGTGAGGCGCTGATGCAGCAGCGGGAAGGTGAAATGGCCGCATGGGTGGGGATCAACCCCGTGCGCTGGCTGGGTTCCGATCCGGCAGGGTATCGCGGCGAGTGTTCGGCCGCCGAAAGCCGGGATTTGCCTGCTGGGGCGTGGTGTTTTGACCGTGACCGTCGCCAGCTGATGTATCGGCCACGCCATACCGGGCATCTGCGTGTTCCTGCGGTTGACGACGGGGGTCGCTGCGATGTCTTGAGCTGGCGCGTGACACGGGTGTCGGAAAGAATGGCGAGCGGCGCTGGCCTGCGATTGGCAGCGGCTGCAGACTGCCGATGGGTTTTGGGTGGAAGTTGAAATAATGGTAAAGAAATCGGCGATTTGTGCCGTCATCAGCCATGAGGCGTATCTTTCTGTCTCTGTGGCTCTTCTGGGAGCGTAGACTATGCGGCGTACAGCACAAGGTTTTACCCTGATCGAACTCATCATCGTGATCACCATCATCGGCATTCTGGCGGCGGTGGCGCTGCCGCGCTTCATCAATGCCCAGCAGGATGCGCGCATTGCCAAGGCACAAGCCTTGTTCGGCAGTGTCCGTTCAGCGGCGGCGCTGGCCAGATCCCGTTGCGAGCTGGATCTGGCCGGGGGAGTGGCGGTCGGCGCCACCTGTACGGCAACGGCAGGAACCGCGAACATGGATGGCACCGCCATCACGATGGTCAATCGTTATCCGGCGGCGACCTTGGCGGGCATCATCGCCGCCACCCAGATCGATACGGTCAATGATGGCGTCACGGTTGCCCTTGGGCCGCCTCTGACGATCACGATCAACGGTGCAACGACCCCGGCGACCTGCCGCATCAGTTATACGGCAGCAACGGCGGCTCTGGCTCCGGTCATTGTTCTGAATACGGCAGGCTGTTGATAATTTACCAAGGAGAAAAACCATGAAACAAATGCAGCGTGGCTTTACATTGATTGAACTGGTGGTGGTGATCGTCATTCTCGGCATCCTGGCGGCGACGGCCTTGCCGAAGTTCGTCGATTTGACCGACGATGCGCAGACGGCCGCGGTCAAGGGAGTCAGCGGTGGGCTGGCCTCTGCAGATTCGATCAATTACGCTGGCTGCTCGGTCATTGGCAACGTCGCGACTGCCGGCAAGTGCGTCAAGATGACCAAATGCTCGGACGTGGGCGGGCTGATGCACCCTCCGATGACCCTGGGCACCGCTTGCAGCACTTCAGCGTACTACCTCACTGCGGATACCGCAGCGAGCACGACCAACGGGACTCCGGTTACCTGCACGCTGAATATGGGCAAAGGATCTCCCTGTGCCTCAGGCTGGACTGCGACGTATGTGGTCGCGGGTGCGGGTAACTAGGCAGGATTCCAGACAGGATACGCAGCGGAGCGATCTGTGTTCGGCAATCTGCGCGTTGCTCGCGCTGCTGATGTGGTTCTGTGCCCGCTCCACCGAAGCCGCGATTGTCTATGTCGGCGCAAGCAGCGGACTGAATCCGGCCATCCCGACCGATGGCACGGCAGGGGCACTGGTCATTCCCAAACCGGCCGGCGTCACTCCCGGGATGGCGCTGATCGCTTCCATTGCGGCGCGGCCGCAGCAGCAAAATCCTCCCGGCGTGTCGCAGGGGGTCGTGTGGACACCGCCGCCCGGCTGGAACCTGATGACCTCGACGAATCAGCCCAGTGGCGGTCTTTCGACCTTGCCGCAGGGCATGACCCTGCTGACCTACTACCGGATTGCTGGTACTTCGGAGCCCAACAGCTACACCTGGACTTTCGTCAATAACTATCTCAATCAGGGCGGCAGCGCGGTCGGCGGCATCCTTGCCTTCTCGGGTGTGGATACCTCATCCAGCCCGATCGACGTCTGGAGTCAGCGCTTGACTGCCAGCGGTCTGACGCATGGCACGACCTCGATTACGACGACAGTCGCCAATACCATGATCGTTTCGTCGATCAGCTACCTTTCGGGGAGCAGCTTTGCCAATCCCACGGGCATTGCCGGCATTACCGAGCGCCTCGATGTCCGGGCGCCGGCGGCGGCGAACGTGATCGGTACGACACTCCAGATGGCGACGGTGCCGTGGGCAGCCACCGGCGCCACGGGGGCCACGCAGGCCGTTGCTGCGGGCAATGCCGATACCGGGGTCGGCCACCTGATGGCCTTGAAACCCTCTCTGCGCGACCTCACCCTGGCCATGAGCCGCAGCGGCCCGCTGGTGCCGAGCGGAACCGCCAGCTACACCATCACCGTGACCAACGTCGGCTCCCTGTCGGAGCCAGGGCCGCTGAGCATCGTCGATACCTTGCCGACGGGCCTGACCTACGCTTCGCTATCGGGTGCCGGATGGTCCTGTTCAGTGGCTGCGCAAGTGCTGACCTGCACGAATACAGGTGCGCTGGCTGCCGGGGCTGCAGCGACGCCTCTGGTGATCCATGTTAATGTGGCAGCCAGTGCCAACGGGGTGCTGGCCAATACGGCAACCGTATCGGGTACGGGTGGCGACTTCAATCTTGCCAACAATACGGCGACCGATACTTACGTCTTACTCCCGAATCCTTACGCCTATTACCAGTTGGACGAAACGGCTGGGGCAAACAGCTTTACCGATGCCAGCGGTAATGGCCGCAATGCCTCGCCACTCGGGACGGCGACGACCACCGGCAACCCGCCCGGCAGCGGCGCGGCCATTCCCGGTAGTCCCGGGACCTGTGGCGCGGCCAGCATCCCGTCGGGTACCACCGCGATTGGCATTAATACAGCCATCGACGTGAACAATATCGGTAACGCCGGTACCATTGCCTTCTGGTATCGCAGCAATACGGCCTGGAACGACAGGAACTCGCGCATACTTTTCGATGCCTCGAACGATCTGGGAAATCCTGTCCTGGACAAGCACTTCTTTCTGATCAAGGATGGTTCCGGCAGCTTGCGCTTTGCCCTCGAAGATACCTCCGATACCGATTCCAGGGCGAGTTCGGTGGCCTACAATTTTGCAGCCAATGTCTGGCATCACATCGCGGTAACCTGGGATCTTCCGGCCAACAGGCTGTACATTTACCTCGATGGGGATACCAGCCCGGTGGCCAGTTCGGTGACGGCAAGCAACGGTGTTCTCGGCAACATGGCAAGCCTGTATTTCGGCGCGCAGCACATGACGAAAATCAATGGCATCCCAGCCGGCTACACGGCCAATACGGCCAACGGTTACATGGACGAGATTCGCCTCTACAACCGCGCACTCACACCCTTGGAAATCGAAGCGCTTGCCGATCTGGTCCATGCCTGCGCGGCGACGGTGGATCACTATGAATTGTCGCTGCCGACCTCCAGCATTGCCTGTTTGCCGACATCGGTGATCGTAACGGCCTGTGCCGACGCCAGCAGCCCCTGCAGCAATCGCCAGGGAGCCGTGAATGGCAAAACGGCGAATCTGGCGACTTCGGCCGGCACGCTTCTCAGTCCGGTGGTTTTTGATTCGACCGGCATTGGTGGTGCAACCTTGAGCTACCCGGCTGCAGTGAACGGAACCGGGGTGACGGTCACCCTCTCCGGCGAGCAGACGCCTGCCACAAATCCCCGCAAATGTTGTCCTGATGGCATCAACTGCGTGGCCGCCAACAGTTGTGCGACGATCTTCAATACGGCCGGGTTCATCTTCTCGACGGCTAGTGATGCGCTGGAAGCGACCGTACCCGATCAGATTGCAGGGGTGAACTCCGCTCCGTACTGGTTACGGGCGGTCAAGACGAATACCTCGACCAAGAGCTGCGAAGCGGCGTTTACCTCACCGCATCCGGTGACATTCACGTACCAGTGCATCAATCCGGCGGCATGCAGCAGCGGTAACCTGTTGTCGGTCGGAGGCTCGGCCATCGGTAGTGGTGGCACGTCGATCAATTTGTCCTTCGATGCCAACGGCAATGCCAGCCTGGGTTCCTTCAATTTCCTCGATGTCGGGAAGATCGGTATTTCGGCCACGGCGACGGCGGCTGGTGCAACTCTATCCGGGACGGTGAAAGGTACGGGCGGATCGGGGTTTGTGGTCAAGCCCTATGCCTTTGTGCTGACCGATATCAGGCAGACTGCCGCTCCAAACACGGCCAATCCGGGCGCTGCCGACGCTTCAGGAGGCGCGTTTGTCAGAGCGGGAGAAAATTTCTCGGTCACGGTGAGCGCGGTCAATGCCGCATGCGCCGCGGGCCTGTCCACCTATACGCGGCTGATCGATATTCCAGCAGCGTGCATCAGCAGGAATTTCGGCAAGGAAAGCACGCCTGAATCGGTCATGCTCAGCCGCGCACTGGCCAGTGGTCTGGTCGATCTGACCAACAACCCGGCGCTCGGCAACCCTGCTGCTTTTGGCAGCTTTAACAATGGCTCGGCCAGCAACACCACCCTGAACTGGGGCGAAGCAGGAATCATCACCCTGACGCCCAGCATTGGCGATGGCAATTATCTCGGTGCTGGCGATACGACCGGCATCGCCAGTGGCAAGGTCGGGCGTTTTTATCCTGACCATTTTGCGATTACCGCCAGCCCGCCAAGCGCTGGCTGCGGCACCTTCACCTATTTCGGGCAGGATGGCTTCACGACCCCCTTCACCCTGACCGCGCAGAATTCTGCCAATACCACCACACAGAATTACACTGGCTCGTTCGCCAAACTGGGACTCTCCACCTGGAGTAATTTTGCCTTCACCACGAGTCCCGCCTTGCCCGCCGGCTCAACGCTCTCAGGCAGTGCTACGGCTCCGAGCGGCACCTGGAACCAGGGCGTCGCCTCGGTCAGTGCCAAACACCAGATCAGCCGCCCCAGCGCACTGACCGGTGAAACCAGCATCACGCTGTTTGCCCAACCCCGCGATAGCGACGGGGTCACCATGGTTACCGCCAGCGCGGTTCAAACGGCGAGTACACCGTTGCGTTACGGCCGCCTGTGGCTGGGCAATGCCTACGGTTCGGAGCGTAATGATCTTTCCTTGCCCTACGAAACGCAGTACTGGAACGGCTCAGCTTTCCTCCGGAATGCGCTCGATGGCTGTACGGCGCTGAGCACGGCCAACGTCGGCATCGGCAACTATCAGGGCTCGGTCAACGGCACCACTCTGCCGGCGGGCTCGATCACGCTGGGCACCTTCAGCGGCGGCGCCGGAACGGTTCGACTCGCGGCACCGAATGCTGCGGGCAGCGTAGACGTGGTGTTGCGTCTCGATCCTGCGCTGGCCATGTGTCCGGCCTGGGCGCCAACGTATCCGGCCGGAACGGCAAGGTCAGCGACCTACCTGCGCGGCAAATGGTGCGGCGCGGCCTTCGATCGCGATGCCGTGGCGCGAGCGACCTTTGGCATTTACAACACCAGCACCAACCGGCAGATCTATCTGCGAGAAGGCTTTTGATCCCGTTTGATGGCCATGAGAAGATGAGAATGCGTGGCTTTACCCTGATCGAGCTGATTACCGTGCTGATCCTCGTCGGAATTCTGGCCGTTGCCGCATTGCCGCGTTTTCTTGACCGGAACGTCTTTGAATCGCGAGGATTTTACGATGAAACGAAATCCCTGCTGCGTTACGCGCAGAAGACGGCCGTGGCGCAGCGGCGCACGGTTTGTGTGGCACTCGGAGCGACCGGTGTGGGCTTGACGATCGCTGCCGCGGCCGACTCGAATGTTTGCGATACCCCACTGGCCTTGCCCAATACGCCGCGTGCTGGCGTAGGCCTGTCTTCGTCGGTTGCGGCCTTGCAGTTTCGCAGCCTGGGCGATACTGATCAGGCGAGCAATGTGACCATCACCGTGGCCGGCACGGCCGGCACACTGACCATCGATCATATGACCGGTCATGTTGACTAAAGCCGCCTGGCAGCGCTCCGGTCAGGGTGCGAATGAAAGTGTTGGTCGAAGTACTTTGGAACGCCTACGAAATAACTTCCCGTTTTGACTGTGCGCTCGGGCATGCCACTTGCTTGCTTGGTTGTTCTGAAAACAGCAAAGGGAATGCAGCGTGGGCTATTACCGGGAAGACGTAGAGCGGCGAATGAAGGAATTCTATCGGCGACTATCGGAAAAGGATCGTCGCCGGTACGCGGCGGTGGAGTCTGACAAGTTAGGGCATGGGGGCCAGCAGTACATCGCGCAGTTGTTTGAGATCGATCGCAAGACGATCCGACAAGGACTGGCCGACCTGGACATAGCGGAAGAGGCGACGGGGGATAAGCTCCGAAAAAAGGCGGTGGGCGGAAGCGTAAGCTCGACCTGACGCCCGAATTATCGACGACGTTTCTGGACGTCGTTCGAGAGCATACGGCGGGCTGTCCGCAGCACGCCATTCGTTGGACCCATCTGCGCCAGCCGGAGATTGCCCGGCGCATTAGCGCGACGGGAACCCCGGTCAGTTGCCGGATTGTTCGCCAGTTGCTGAAGCAGCATGGCTTTGTTCGCCGTCAGGCGCAGAAGAAGACGTCGTTCAAGCAGCACCCTGAGCGCAACCCGCAGTTTGAAAACATCACAGCGCTCAAGGCCGCGTACCTGGCGGCTGGTCAGCCCGTACTCTCCATGGACACCAAGAAGAAAGAGATGCTCGGCAATTTTTACCGGAACGGCACGCTTTACACCCGAGAGACCCTGGCCGTGCTGGATCATGACTTTCCCAGCTATAGCGAAGGCAAAGTCGTACCGCATGGCTTGTACGACATCGGTTTGAACAAAGCCCATGTCAATCTGGGCACGAGTCATGACACCACGCAGTTCGCGTGTGACAGCGTGGAACGTTGGTGGTCTTTGCACGGACGTCACGATCATCCCAATGCCGATAAGATATTGATTCTGTGCGATGGCGGTGGCAGCAACCCCTCACGCTCGCCGTTGTTTCAGCAGGACTTGCAAGCGCTTGCCAATCGGCTCAAGCTGGAAATTCGGATCGCCCACTTCCCGCCGTATTGCTCCAAGCACAATCCGATTGAGCACCGCGTCTTCCCCCATGTCACGCGCGCTTGCGAAGGCGTCGTATTTGAAAGCGTGCCTCTGGTCAAACAACTGATCGAGCGTACCCAGACTCGAACTGGACTTCAGGTCACCGTCGATATTATCGATCGCGTCTACGAAACCGGACGGAAAGCGGCGCTTGATCTCAAGGCATCCCTGCGCATCGTCGCCGATGCACTACTGCCCCCATGGAATTACACCATCCTGCCAAATTCAACAGCATAAAACCGGGAAGTTATTTCGTGGGCGTTCCTTTGTTCTATGGAGAGGCGTTGGCATGGGTGATCACCCCTCCCCCCTCGCGGGGGAGGGGTTGGGGGAGAGGGGGCCATGGTTGCACACGAATTCGTCGAATCCTTGCGAAAGCACATGGCCAGAGCCGTCAGTCTGCTCTGCTGGCCTCTGCGAGGGCAGGGACGCCCCCTCTCCCCCAACCCCTCCCCCGCCAGGGGGGAGGGGAGCACATCGGACCCTCCCAACACTTTCATTCACACCCCTCCAGTCAACGTGGTTTGACGCTGATCGAGCTGATCCTGTTCATCATCATCATCAACGTCGGGATCTTCGGCATTCTCACGGTGATGAATTCGACTACTCGAGCGAGTGCCGATCCCATGCTGCGCAAGCAAGCCGTGGCCATGGCCGAAGCGATTCTCGAAGAAGTGCTATCCAGGAATGCGACGGCGACTCTGCCGGAAACGGATATGAACACCTGCTCGAACCGCGCCCTGTATGTCGGTGTGGCAGATTACAGCTGCTTTGACGGTGTGCCTGCAACAGCCGTCATCAGTGGTGTGCATACGCTCGGTTCGACGTCGATCCCTGCTCTCGCGAGTCTTTCGGCAACCGTGGCCGTGACCGCCGTGAACGTCAGCGGTATTGCCATGCAAAGGGTCGCGGTTACGGTGACGGGCGGTGGGCAGGAAATCACGCTTTTCGGCTATCGCGCCGCAGGTTTCTGAGCATGTATTGCCTGCTCACCAGAAACCGTGGCTTCACGCTGATCGAGGCGATTGTGGTGATCGTCATCACGGGCATTATTGCCGGTATGGTGGCGGTGTTCATCCGGACTCCGGTCGATGGCTACCTGGATGCCGAGCGCCGTGCCGGTCTGACCGATATTGCTGATACGGCGGTACGACGAATGGCCCGTGATCTCCGGCTGGCCTTGCCGAATAGCGTGCGAACCTCAACAGACGGGTCCGGATTGTGCATTGAATTCATTCCGACCAAGATCGGCGCGCGTTATCGCGCCGTGGTCGACGGTACGACCGGGAATGGCGATCCGCTTGATTTCACTACGGTGGACGACCGATTCGAGATGCTCTGGCTGAACAGCACCTTGCCCGCCGACAGCCGGATTGCTGCGGGCGATGTCGTGGTGGTGTTCAACGATGGCAGTTCCAGCGGCAATGCGTATACCGGCATCAACGCCATTCAGGTGGCGGGGGTGGCCGAGCCTGGCGGAACCCCGAACACCACCGCGATCAGCTTTGTCACTGTTGGAGCGGCAGCGCCCTTCGGCCGCAAGCAATTGCCGAGCGAATCGCCGGGAGGCCGATTCCAGGTGATCCCTGCCGGTTCGCACGTAGTCTCTTTCCGATGTGATGGGGGATCACTGACCCGGCATACGCGTGTTCTGAGTGCGGCATGGACACCAGCGGCGAACTGTGCGGCGATGGTGGCTGGGGCTACTGCTGCAGTATTGGCGACCAATCTTGGCACCTGCAGTCTCAGCTATGATCCGCCGGGCGTCAGTACCGGACTGAGCCGCTTCGGTATTGTCTCGATGTCTTTGGGGATCACTGATGTGGCATCAGGTGAAACCATCCATCTGTATCACCAGGCGCATGTGGACAATACGCCATGAACAGACAGCGAACCCGTTCAGCACGGTTCGCGCAGGGCGGTTTCGCCATCGTCTCGGCGATTTTTCTGCTCGTGGTACTGGCGGCGCTGGGTGCTTTCATGCTTACTTTTTCGAACACTCAGCAGTTCACTTCCGCACAGGATGTTCAGGGTTCACGCGCGTACTGGGCGGCCAAAGGTGGAGTGCAATGGGCGGCAGGAGCGATCATCAGCAGCAACGCGTGCCCGTCAGGTCAACCGGCGTTTACCGACGGCTTCACGGTATTGGTGACTTGTACCTCGAATACTTACACGGAAGGCGTAAGCAACCGGACGATATTCTGGGTGACATCCACCGCCTCGGCGGGTGGTGCTGTGGGCAATGCCGCGTATACCGAAAGACAGATTCAGGCCTTCATCGAGTGACTTTTCATTCAATGGGGATTGATCGGGAGTTTGCTTCATCGAAAATTCATTGTCATTGAGCGGCTTAGTCGGTATATTTCAACGAACTCATATGCAGGGCAAGAGGATTCTTCCGTTTCTCTTCACACGACGCAAGCCAGGCTGGCTGGCCATCATTCCGCAAGGCGGCTGGGTGACGCTTGCGCATGTGCTGCGCGACCCGAATGGCCGTCCGGAAGTCAGGCTGCTCGACAGTTTCGCTCTTGACCATGGCGGCGTACGCGAAGCTTTGCAGCATCTGCGTGTGGCGCGGCAACTGAAATCCTATGTTTGTACGACCTTGATGGGTGAAGGCGAATACACCGTCTCGCAGCTCGACGCACCGCCCGTACCCGCAGAGGAACGCAAGGAGGCCTTGCGCTGGGTGCTCAAGGAAATGGTGAGTTATCCGGTCGATACCGCCTGCATCGAGGTGCTCGATATTCCGAGAGCGGGCTTGCCGCAAGGGCGGGCGGCGAGCGTTCTGGCGGTCTCCGCCGCCGAGCAGGCAGTGCGTGCACGTGTCGCGGTGTTTGAGGAAGCCAGGATAGCGCTGGATGCGCTGGATATTCCCGAGTTGGCGCAACGTAATGTGGCGGCCTTGCTGGAAGACGAGAACCGGGGGCTGGCGTTTCTCCGCATCGACGAAACCGGCATGATGCTGACGCTGACTTTTCATGGGGAATTGCTTGCCGTGCGGCGTGGCGAAATGAATTCAGTGCAGTTGAACGGGAGTGATGCAGATCAACGGGCGCGCGTGCAGGAGCGCCTGGTACTTGAATTACAGCGCAGCCTCGACAATTTTGATCGGCAGTACAGTCAGATTCCCATTTCCAAGGTGATTCTGGCGAGTTATCCGCAGGTCGAGAATCTTGTCACCGAACTGGGAGATAACATCTATGCACCGGTCAAGGAGATGGATCTCTCGTCGGTGCTGGATTTCCCGGCAGTGCCGGAACTGAAGAACCTCCAGTACCAGGCAAAGAATTTTCTGGCAATTGGTGCAGCGTTGCGCACCGCAGAGGGATCGACGTGAGTCAGCAAATCAACCTCTACGAAGCGCGCTTGCGACCCCGTCACGAACTGGCCACAGCGCGCAATCTCGGGATTTGCACTCTGGTCTTGCTGATGCTGATGACGACGCTTTCGCTATGGGTACGCGCGGAGGCCAGCCGCAAGTCAGAAACAGCCTCGGCGTTACAAAAGCATCTGGCCGAGGAACAGGAGAAACTGACGGCGCTGACCAGACTGTTTGCGCAGCGACAGGTCTCGCCGGGACTGATTGCCGAACGGGAAAGAACGAAAACCATGCTGGCGGCTTCCGAGGAGGTCATCGAGGTGCTGGATTCAGGCATGCTGGGCAATACCGAGGGATTTTCCGGTTTCATGACCGGATTCGCACGGCAATCGCAGACCGATTTATGGCTCACGGGATTTCGGGTGACGGGAAGCGGGGAAATCGAGATTCAGGGACGCCTGCTTGATCCCGAGAAGTTGCCGGCTTATGTACAGCGTTTGCGTAGCGAGCCAGTATTTCAGGGGCGCCGCTTTGCCGCGCTGGAAATGCGGGGCGTTGATCCCGAGGAGCAGGTGCCGGAGCAAGCGGGTGTGATCGGTGTGGCTGAAAAAAACCCGGCTGCGGAAGTACCATCCCGATCCGTTCCAAAATTGCCGCGTTATGTCGAGTTCATTCTTCGCTCGGAAAACGTTGGGAATGCTGGGAATGTTGAAGCAGGTACGAAACGGTGAATCCATGAAGGAACAATGGTTGAAACTGGCTGCCCGCTATGATGCGCTGCAATTGCGCGAGCGTTGGCTGATTGCAGTAGCCGTGCTTGGTGGAATGGTTCTGATTGCTTACAGCCTGCTCATCGAGCCAGCGCTGCAGCGTTCGCAACTGGCTGATCGCAATATCACCGAACAGCGTGCGCAATTGTCCAGCCTGCAGGCGCAGATGGCGGCATTGCAATCGCCTGCACAGAACCCGGACGAGATCGTCCGTGCCGAAGTCGACGATCTCAAAAGACAATTGGGAAAAATTGCCGGTCGCCTCGAAACCATGGAAAGTTCGCTGGTGCCGGCGCAGCACATGTCCGGATTGCTGGAAGACATGATCGGGCGCAGGACCGGCTTGCATCTGCTCAGCCTGAAAACACTGCCGGTTGCCCCATTGCTGGACAAGAAGGTCGGCGCCGAGGAAAGCGAAGCGGCAAAGTCGGCAGGCAAGCCGATCCATGCGGGTCTCTTCAAGCATGGCGTTGAAATCAGACTGGAGGGCAGTTATCTGGAATTGGCGGCGTATCTTGAGCGGCTGGAGCAGACCAAGCGGAAACTGCTGTGGAGCAAGCTTACTCTTTCTGCCGACCGGCACCCCCGGTTGGTGCTGACGCTGACCGTATTCACATTGAGTCTGGATCGGGCATGGCTCATCGTATGAATCGCCTCATTGTCCTGCTGACCTCGCTGCTGGTGGTGCTTCCTGTGCGGGCGCAGGCGCTGTCGGATCCAACACGTCCTCCGCCGGCCCTGTCTGCAGACACGCCGGATGCAGAGGTAATGAACAGCCAGGTACTGCAGTCGGTGATGATTCCGGAGCAGGGCAAACCGATCGCCTTGATCGGGGGGCAGCAGATCAGGCTGGGCCAGAAGTACGGCGAGCGTCGCCTGATCAAGCTGACCGAGTGGGAAGCCGTTCTCGAGGGGCCTGCAGGGATCGAACGCTTGTTCCTGACACCGGGCATCGAAAAGACCAGAGTCACCACGCCTGCTGCCAAGGCGCAGAGTGGGAACAGACCGTGAAGTCCGGATTGATTCTGCTGGCCATGCCAATCGCCCTGCTTCTTGCCGGTTGCGCCAGCCATCAGAAAGCGCCTGTAACCAGCACCTTCGACCGAATCGGCCAGGAAATGCAGAACGCTGTCGGCGCTCGCTCGAAGGGTGTGGACGATGCGCTGAGTCAGGCCATGCTGCCGCCTTTGCAGCTGGAACTTCCCGATTCGGCGAAAAGCGTTGAGCCGCGTTTTGATCTGGCCCTCAGCAATGCGCCAGCCAGTCAGGTATTCATGGCGCTGGTGAGCAACACGCCTTACAGCATGCTGGTGTCGCCAGAAGTGACCGGCAACGTGACCGTACGTCTGAAAAACGTTACGGTGCGTGAAGCGCTGGAGACGCTGCGGGAGCTGTATGGTTACGAGTTCAAGTTCCAGGGAACACGCATCTATATTCAGCCCAACACCATCCAGACGCGTATCTTCCGGATCAACTATCTGGCCGGGAAACGTCAGGGGCAGTCCGACTTGCGGGTGATTTCGAACTCGGCGGTCGCCAATCAGCCGCCGAATACGGGTACCGCCTATCCGGCCAGCGCCAGTCCTGTCCCCGCCATGCCTGCAGGCACAACCGGGACGGGATCGGGCTCGACGCCCCCGAGCAGCCACATCTCGACGACACAGACCAGCGATTTCTGGCATGATCTGACCCATGCGCTGACCAGCATCGTCGGTTCTCAGGACGGACGTGCGGTGATTGTCAGTCCGGGTTCCGGAGTGGTTCTGGTCAAGGCCTTTCCCGCGGATCTGCGATCGGTCGAGAACTTCTTGCGTATTACCCAGCTGATCGTTGAGCGGCAGGTGATGCTGGAAGCCAAGATCATCGAGGTGGAGTTGAATGAAGAGTTCCAGGCCGGTGTCAACTGGAACCACTTTGGTGGCAGCAGCAACCGTTTTGCCTATGGTGCGGTTCAGCCGGGAACGGTTCTGAACACGACCAACAGAGCCGGATTCGATGCGTCGAATGTGGCGCAGAGCGGAGCGGGTGCGATACTCGGCAATGGGGTGGGTGTGGTGCCCGGGGCCGGCGGGATTGCTGCCGCGACCAGGCTGGGAAATGGCTTTTTCGGACTGGCCTTTCAGAGCGCCAACTTCGCGGCACTACTGAATTTCCTGGAAACCCAGGGCAATGTTCAGGTGTTGTCGAGCCCGCGAATTGCCAGCATCAACAACCAGAAAGCGGTGCTCAAGGTCGGCATCGACGAGTTCTTTGTCACCAACGTGAGTTCTACGGTCACCTCGACCGGAAACAGTAATGTCACCACGCCGAATATTACCCTGCAGCCTTTCTTCTCGGGCATTGCCCTGGATGTGACGCCGCAGATTGATGACGAAAACAATATCGTCCTGCATGTCCACCCGTCGATCAGCCTGGTGAAGGAGAAGCAGAAAGTGATCGACCTCGGCACCTTGGGCGTATTTACGCTGCCGCTGGCCAACAGCGCAGTCAATGAAACCGATAGTGTGGTGCGGGTGCAGGACGGCAATATCGTTGCCATCGGTGGTCTGATGAAGCAGGAGCAGGCCTCGGATGCCAACGGCTTTCCCGGTACGACGGCCTCTTCGACCTGGGGATTGTTGTTTGGAACGCGTGACAGCCATCTCAGGAAGCGCGAACTGGTCATCCTCATCAAGCCAACCATCATCCGCAACGACTCGAGCTGGAAAGATGATCTGATCGAAACTCAGGGTCGAATCCAGCAACTTGATCCGCGCCTTGCCCGGCCGCAAGTGGGTCGGTAATGGTGTCGTCGCTGCGGAGCCGGCTTTGTATCTGAATCATTTCGGCTTCACCGAGCTGCCCTTCGGGATCACTCCGGACACCAGCTTTGCCTATTCCGTCCAGTATCATCAGGAAGGGCTCAATACCCTGCTGCTGGCGCTGAATGCCGGGGAGGGTTTCGTCAAGATCACTGGCGAAGTCGGTACCGGCAAGACCTTGCTCTGTCGTCGGCTGTTGCAGACGCTGGACGATGGCTGGGTGAGTGCCTATCTGCCCAATCCCAATCTGGCGCCAGATACCCTGTTCCTGGCGCTGGCCGAGGAGTTGGGCATCGATGACGCCACTGGCCTGGATCCGTATCATCTGATGCGGCGGATCAACCATCTGCTGCTTGCGCATGCGCAAACGAAAAAACGCGTTGTCGTCTGCATCGACGAAGCACAGGCGATGCCGGTCGAAACGCTGGAAGCCCTGCGCCTGCTGTCCAACCTGGAGACCGAAAAATGCAAGCTGTTGCAGATCGCTCTCTTCGGTCAACCGGAACTCGATGAAAAGCTGCGCCGTCCGGAAGTGCGACAACTGCTCCAGCGCATTGCTTTTCACTACCGTTTGGGTGGTCTGAAGAACAGCGAGATCGGGGACTATGTTGCGCACCGCTTGCGAGTCGCCGGTTACCGGGGCGATGGCCTGTTCACCTCGGCAGCAGTGCGGGCACTGTATCGGGCCAGTGGCGGAACGCCACGCTTGATCAACATCCTGGCGCACAAGTCATTGCTGTCGGTTTTTGGCGAAGGTCGGCAACTGGTCAAGGTGCGTCACATCAGGCTGGCACGCAGGGATACCGAGGGCACTCGCCGCGTCGGGTGGTTTTGGGGATAATCATGTCGATGGGATGTCAATGAGTCTGCTCAACCAGATGCTGCAGGATCTTGATGCGCGCAGGGCGGCCCAGGGTGTTGGTAACCCCTTGCCGAATGCAGTGCGTCCTCTGCCGAAGCCGCAGGCTTCACGTCTGCCGATGGTCCTGGGGATGCTGGTGCTGACATTTCTGGCCGGCGGCTCTGCCTTCCTTTACTGGGAGATACGGCAGGAGACCGCGCACTCTGCCCTGTCCGGTGTGCCACCACTTGCACTCGCTCCGGCCGTGTTGACGGCCGCTTCTCCGCCACCCCTTGCGCAACTCGCGGCCGAGCCTCTGAAAAGCCTGCCAGCCGAAGCAGCGCTTCCCGCAGGATTGGCGGCGATGGATGGTGGCCCACGGATGTCCGCTGACTCCGTGGGATCACTACCGCAGCCGCAAAGTGAAGTGAAGCCTGCCACTGCTTCTTCGGTAGTGGAGAACCGATTCGCCGGTGACCGCAGCAAGCTTGCCGCAATCGAGCAGCCCCTGACTGCACCACCGCCGCAGGGGGAGAACCGATCGGCCAGGATGCCGCTCATCGAGAGGAGCGATGCCCTTGGTTCGTCAGCGGATCGTCCCGAGACCGAGTACCGCAAGGCCATTGCCTCACTCAACCAGGGAGCGGTTGCCGAAGCTCTGGAAGGCTTGCGTAACGCCTTGCGGCAGGACGGTTCTCATGTAGCCTCTCGGCAGGTACTGGTCAGGCTCTTGCTGGAAGCCAGACGGCTGGATGAAGCGGTGCAGGTATTGCAGGAAGGGTTGCTGGGGCAGCCGGAGCAGATCGGCTGGGCGATGACTCTGGCCCGCCTGCAACTCGATCGCGGGGATCTCTCCGGTGCGTGGAAAACGCTGGATCATTCCTTGCCAGCGGCGGGAAACAACGCGGATTATCAAGGATTCACGGCGCACCTCCTGCAACGACTCGGGCGGAACAAGGAAGCGGCCGAACATTATCAGGCAGCAACCCGGGTGGCGCCCGGCGATGGGCGCTGGTGGCTGGGTCTGGGTCTGGCATGGGAGGCCGATGGACGTTCCAGCGAGGCGCGTGATGCCCTGCACATGGCCAAGGCTGCCGGAACCTTGAGCGCAGAACTGACCGCATGGGTGGAGCAAAAATTGCGTTAATGTGAATTTGCGGCAGCGGCTCACGACACTGTGCAAACTCATAGGTCCATTGACTGGCTTATTCTTTGCGCGTATTACTACGCCCGGAGTGTAAATTTGTCGCGTGACTCCGCGCACACGGATTACGAGAGGAGACCCACATTGTCAAAAAAGAAAAAGTCTGCCAAGGCGGACACAAAGAAGTCGCTGACGCCAGCCGTTGATCCATTGCAGTTGTTGCAGGATCGCGTCGCTGCATTGGAGGAGCAGTTCGCACAACTCAGCCTGAAGGAAGGGCCTGTCGGGCCGCGAGGAGAAGCGGGGCCGCGAGGAGAAGCGGGGCCGCGAGGAGAAGCGGGGCCACGAGGAGAAGCGGGGCCGCAGGGCAAGCCGGGGCCAGCCGGACCCAAGGGCGATCCGGGTCCAGCGGGCCCCAAGGGCGATCCAGGACCGCAGGGAGCGCCAGGTGCCAAAGGCGCCCAGGGACCGGCTGGCCCCAAGGGAGCAGCGGGATCTCCGGGTCCTCAAGGTCCAAAAGGCGAAACAGCCTCTCTCCCCTGAATCCCGTTGTAGATCGGCCTGGGTGCTTCTCCGGGCATCGCGGCAATACTTGCGCTGGATCAAGATCTCATGCCTTGGCATGCGGAAGAATCGCGTTTTTTGCAAAGGATTGAGGAGTCCCTGATGCGTCGAACCAAGATTGTGGCTACTGTCGGCCCGGCCACCGCCTCGCCGGAGGCCATGCGGCAACTGCTGGAAGCCGGCGTCGACGTGGTGCGACTCAACGCTGCGCATGCCGACATGCAAACGCACAGCAAGAACGCTCGTCAGGTGCGTGAGCTGGCGCAGATCCTCGGGCGCAGCGTCGGGGTGCTGGTCGACCTGCCTGGCCCGAAAATTCGTAGCGGTGTGGTGCTCGGCGATGCGGTAGAACTCGTGGCCGGTCAGGAATTCATGCTCAGTGGCAGCGACGACGGCAAGGGGGATGCCCGGCATGTCGCCACGACCCTGCCCGACCTGGCGCATTGGGCGCGTCACGGTGATGACATCTACCTCGCCGACGGTGAGATCGTCCTGCGCGTGCTCAAATCGATCGGCAACGACGTGCGCACCGAAGTCGTTCGCGGTGGCATGCTGCGCTCACGCAAGGGCATGCACCTGCCGCGTGCCGAGGGCCACGTCGAGCCGTTTACAGAGCGCGATGCACGCTCACTCGAGATGGCGATTGCCGCCAAGGTCGACTTTGTCGGACTCTCGTTCGTGCGCCGGGCCGAAGACGTCGAACGGGTGCGCAGCATGTTCCCCAAGCGTGGCCTGCGGCCGGCGCTGGTGCCCAAGATCGAAACGGCGATGGCGGTTGACAACCTCGCTGGCATCATCAACGCTGCCGACGCGGTGATGGTCGCGCGTGGCGACCTCGGCATCCAGATGCCGGCGCGGCGAGTGCCCTTGCTCCAGAAGGAAATCATCCGTCTCTGCAACCTGGCGGGCAAACCGGTGATCACCGCCACCCAGATGCTCGAGTCGATGACCCGCTCACCGTTACCGACGCGTGCCGAAGTGAACGACGTGGCCAACGCGGTGCTCGATGGCACCGACGCCTTGATGCTCTCGGAAGAAACCGCCGTCGGCCTGTTTCCGAACGAAGCCGTGCGCATGATGAGTGAAGTGGCCGAGTCGGCCGAGGGCTGGCCGCGCCAGCGCGTCGATCCCGCCGCCAGTGTCGGTGCCGACTCCGACCGCGTCGCTTGGGCGGTGGCGCACGCTGCGGTGCAAGCAGCGGAAGACCTCAGCGTGGCCGCGATCCTCTGCCCAACGCGCAGCGGGGATACCGCCCATCGCGTTGCGGCATTCCGGCCGACGGTCCCGATTGCCGGCATTTCACACAGCACGCCAGTACTTGGTGGCCTCTCGCTGGTGTGGGGTGTGCAGCCGCTGCTGATCGCCGAAAATGCCGACCGTGGCGAGCAACTGCGACTCTCGATTGCCGCTGCGCGCGCTGCTGGCATCGTGCGCGACGGCGATCTCGTGGCACTGGTATTCGGCTCGGCCGGACCGCGTGCCGGCAGCACCGACAGCGTGCGTATCGTTCGGGTGTGAGGAAGCGGGGCGGGTGGCTGGCCGCAGATCGCGCATATCCACAAACCCGAACAGCCTGACCCCACGGCGAAAGGTAAAATGGCATTTTCTGCCAGGTACTAGGTACAATCCGCGCTCGTTTTTACCGGGTTTGATCGACCATGCTGGACAGCCTTGAATGCCTCTCGCGTCCCCTCGACAGGAATCGGACCTGTATCCCACGCTTAGGAGGCGTGTGCACTATCCATTGTGCTACGAGGAGTCGGGGGCGTATTGTAGCCGCTGACCCCGAATTACGCCAACTTGCCGCAGCATTTGCTCAGACCATCCCCCAGGACAAGGAAGCGCGCTCATGCCGTACCTGATTCTCTCCGACGCCTCCCTTGCCTTTGGCCACGTGCCACTCCTTGAGCATGCGGATTTCCAGCTCGACGCTGGCGAACGGGTTGCGCTGATTGGCCGTAACGGTACCGGCAAGTCCTCGCTGTTGAGCGCACTCGCTGGTTGTGGGGCGCTCGACGACGGCAAGGTGTGGCTGCAACCGGGCCTGCGGATCGGCTATGTTCCGCAGGAGCCGCCCTTCGACGCCGATTTGACGGTCTTTGCCGCCGTCGTTGCCGGCATGGGCGAGTTATCCGCGCTGCTTGCCGAGTACCATGCGGTCTCGCACGCCCTGGGCGAGCCTGCGGCAGACCATGAACAGCTGCTGGAACGTATGCAGGCGCTGCAGACGGAACTGGAGGCGCGGCACGCGTGGTCATTCGAGGCGCAGGCCGAGCGCGTCATCCAGCGCTTCTCGCTCGACGCCGACGCCCTGGTCGGAACGCTTTCCGGCGGTCAGAAAAAACGCCTGGCGCTGGCGCAGGCATTGGCCGTTTCCCCTGAGCTGTTGCTGCTGGACGAGCCGACCAACCATCTCGATGTCGGCGCCATCGAATGGCTCGAGGAGATGCTGGTTTCCTCGGGCGTCACGCTGGTGTTCATCACCCATGACCGTCGTTTTCTCGAACGGGTTGCAACCCGCATCGTCGAACTCGACCGTGGCCGCCTGCTTTCCTGCCCGGGCAGTTTCAGCGAGTATCAGACACGCAAGGAGGCGATGCTGCACGACGAGGCGCTGAACAATGCACGCGCGGACAAGTTTCTCGCGCAGGAGGAAGTGTGGATCAGGCAGGGCATCAAGGCCCGTCGCACCCGCAACGAAGGGCGGGTGCTACGCCTCGAGCGACTGCGCCGCGAACGTCTGGCAAGGCGCGAGCGCCAGGGCAAGGTCGAGTTGGTGCTCGATGCCGGTGACCGCAGCGGCAAACTGGTGGCGGCGCTCGAGCACGCCGGCAAGTGTTTTGGCGAGCAGGTGGTGGTACGCGATTTCTCCTGTCGCGTGCAGCGCGGTGACAAGATCGGCATCATCGGCCCGAATGGCGCCGGCAAGACGACGCTGCTGCGCCTGATTCTCGGTGAGTTGCTCCCCGATACCGGCAAGGTGGAGCTCGGGACGAAAGTGCAGGTGGCTTATTTCGACCAGTTCCGCAGTCAGCTCGATGAACAGGCGACACTGATCGACGTGATCTCGCCGGGGTCGGATTTCGTGGAGATCGCCAATCAGCGCAAACACGTGATCAGCTATCTCGGTGACTTCCTGTTTGCGCCGCAGCGCGCACGCTCGCAGGTCAGTTCGCTGTCCGGTGGCGAGCGCAACCGGCTGCTGCTGGCGCGTCTGTTCGCGCGGCCGGCGAACGTGCTGGTGCTCGACGAGCCGACCAACGACCTCGACATCGAGACTCTCGAACTGCTCGAAGAACTGCTCCAGGACTACACGGGCACCTTGTTTCTGGTCAGCCACGATCGTGCCTTCATCGACAACGTCGTGACCCAGACCATCGCTGCCGAGGGCAACGGCATCTGGCGCGAGTACGCCGGCGGTTATCAGGACTGGGCCGATTATCAGGCCGCTCGCCGCCGGGAAGAATCATCCACGATGGAGAGCATCAGCAAACGCGGCGATCTGCGACCGGCCGAGATCGCCAGGCCGAGCCAGCCGAAGGCCAGCGCCAGCAAACTGTCGTGGAAGGAGGCCAAGGAACTCGCCGAACTACCGCAACGCATCGCCGCCCTTGAGGCCGAGCAGAAGCGGATCGGCGAACGACTGGCCGACCCCGCTCTGTATCAGGCACCGCTGCAGGCAGCACGAGAGCTGTCGGCGCGCTTGCGCGAAATCGATGAGCAACTCCTGGCCCTGCTCGATCGCTGGGAAGCCCTCGAGAGCTAACGGTCATTACTTTTCCAGGCACCCCCGATCATGAAAGTCATGACCGTTTCCCTCTCCCCCGACCCCTCCCCCGCGAGGGGGGAGGGGAGATTCGTGAGTCGCGTACGCGACTTTTACATTAACTCCTATTGGTCGAGTTTGCTGCCTGCCGGCGGCTCCTTCGGCTGCTGTGCGTACAGCCGCTGCCGTCGTGCCGGACTTGCCTGCAGGACCAACAGCGCTGCGAGACCGGTCAGCAGCCCCCAGAAGGCGGAACCGATGCCGGCCAGCACGACGCCCGAGGCAGTAACCAGGAAGGTCAGCAAGGCCGGCTCGCGTTCGGCTTCCTGGGCGAGTGCGCTGGCGAGCGCGCTGCCGATCGTGCCGAGCAGCGCGAAACCGGCGATCGCCAGAACCAACTCCTTCGGAAAGGCCAGGAAAAGCGCACCGACCGTGGCTCCGAAGAGTCCGATCAGCAGGTAGAAAACCCCGGCGGCGATGGCGGCGACGTAGCGCTTGTCGGCATCCGGGTGCGCTTCACGGCCCATGCAGATGGCCGCGGTGATTGCTGCCAGGTTCAATGCAAAACCGCCGAACGGGGCAAGCAGCAGATTGGCCGCGCCGGTCCAGCCGATCAGCGGTGAAATCGGCAACTGGTAGCCGGAAGCGCGGATGACGGCGACTCCCGGAACATTCTGCGAGGCCATGGTGACCACGTACAAGGGCAGCGCGACACCGATCAGCGCCCGCCATGAGAATTGCGGGGTGGTGAACACTGGTGTGGCCAGTTCGAGGTGCAGTGCCTGGACCTGCAGCAGCCCCTGCGCGGCAGCGATGCCGATGCCGAGCAAGAGGGTGACGACGATGGCGTAGCGGGGGAGCAGCCGGCGGCAGAGCAGATACGCACAGAACATCGGCAAGACCAGCGCGAACTGGTTCTGCATGGCGATGAAGGCATCGAGACCGAAGCGCAGCAGGACGCCGCCCAGCATGCCGGAGGCAATCGAGATCGGGATGCGGTCGAGCATCCTTTCGAAATAACCGCTGAAACCCGAGAGGGTGATCAGCGTCGCCGAAACCAGAAAGGCGCCGATCGCCTCAGGCATCGAGATGCCTGCTGCACTGGTGATCAGCATTGCCGCGCCGGGCGTCGACCAGGCGGTCAGCACCGGCACCCGGTAGCGTAGCGAGAGGGTGATGCTGGTCAGGCCCATTCCCAGGCCCAGGGCACACATCCAGGAAGCGATCTCGGCGGCCGTCGCCTGCAGCGTCTGGGCAGCCTGGAAAACGATCACCGCCGAACTGGTGAAGCCGACCAGCACAGCGACAAAACCGGCAATCAGCGCCGCGGGGGAAAAGTCGTCGAACAGTCGCATGCTTTCTCGACAAGGTGGGTGATGGCGAATGCCGCCCGATTCTCGATTGACTGTGGCTGCGGTCGCCGGTGATACTCCTGGACCTGGCGTTCAGTTTCCTGTCCTTCCCCAGTCTAAGAGGTCGCCACATTATGCATCAAACCACGTCGCTGTTTCTGGATACATTACGTTTCACCGCTGCCATGACGGTGCTTCTACATCACCTTACTGGTCAAACATTCAACTCGTCTTTTTCTCCTGTCCCTTGGGGCCGAGAAGCAGTAATCGCTTTCTTTGTCATTTCAGGCTTCGTGATCGCCTATGTTTTGGATTCTCGGGAGCGAGATCTAAAGATCTACGTCTCAGCCCGACTCGGCCGCTTGTATTCAGTAATTCTTCCTGCGCTTTTCATTACGCCGCTACTGGATCACTTCGGCCGGCAAGCAGCTCCGGATCTGTATCGTGAAATCGTTGCAGACCATGTTGTCTTGCGCATCCTGATTAATCTGGCAAATCTCCAGGAAAGCTGGAATTTGACAACCGCGCCGCTATCGAATGGGCCGTTTTGGTCACTGGCCTTTGAGTTTTGGTACTACGTGGTGTTTGGCGCCTACACCTTGCTAAGCGGTTATTCTCGACAAATTGTCATTCTCTTGGCCTGCCTCGCTGCGGGACCACGAATCATTTTCACGATGCCAGTCTGGTTGTTGGGAGTGGTAGCCTATCGACTCGACCAGAAAACGCATTTACACAGGAGCAGCGCCTGCGTGTTGTTCGCAATTTCTGGCTTGGGCATCGCTCTCTACATGACGACCTTTGGCCATTCGGTCCTTCAGTCGTTGAACGACGCGATCTTTGGCGGCAGCCATAGTCGATACTGGACACTGGGTGGCCATACATTGTTCCTGGGTGACCTTCCCAAGCTACCAGCAGACATACTGTTGGGGATCTTGTTCGCGACCGCAATTGTGACGGTAAAGCCTGCAATGGAGGGACTACACCCCCCGGTCTGGATTTCGTCGTCCATTCGATATCTCGCGGGTTCCACGTTCAGCCTTTATCTATTTCATGCTCCGCTCTTGTACTTCATTGCCGCGAACATGCATTTACAGAAACACAGTGCATATTCCGTGACTCTATTGGGTGTGTTAGTTTTCTTGACTTGTTTTGCACTCTCGTATCCCACGGAGCGACAGGTCGGGCGATATCGTGCCTTTTTTCTTGATCTTATTTCCACGGCTTCCCGCGCCTACCAGAGTTTCCGCACTCGGATGAAATAGCGCTCAAACCTTGATGTTGATATGAGCTTCGCCCGGCGCGCGCCGCCGGCCCCGGTTCGTGCGCGTGTCGAGCAGGATTGGCTGGTCCTTCGAACGACGGTCGGCGTGTCTGCGCTCTACCGGTTCGGGCTTGCTCTCATCGTCAGGGCCGACCGCCTTCGGGGACTCTGGGCGTCCACCCTTTTTACTCGGTGGTGGCTGTCCTTGCGGCGAGGCCGCCAGCTCGTCGGCGAGTCTGGCCGCAGACTCCACTGGCTCCACTGGCTCGGACTTCCTGTCGACCTCCTTGCCGAGATTGCCGATGGGCGGTAATAATTCAGATGGAATCCTCATTGTCCAAGTCCTGTACAAGTGACCGCGAGGCATAAAATCCGGGCTGGCGGTCAAACAATCGAATCAATCTACGATCACTGACCGTTTCACTGTATCACTGCGCCGGTCAGTATTAAACCTGGAAAGCACCATGGTTTGCCAAATTTTTCGCAGAAAGCCGCCTGCTGCGCTGATGGCGCCGCCAGCGGGAACGGCTGCCGGCCGATCGGGCGCCGCTTGCGCCTGCCGGTCCGCCGGGAGGAGGGCAGCCGCTGCGCGTCGAATCGGCACGCGTACGCGCAGCCGAACTGACCCTCGATGCCACCGCAGTCGGTCCGCTGCGCTCGAACGAGTCGATCGTTCTGCGTCCGGAGGCACCCGGTCGAACCGCCTCGATCCACTTCCAGGACGGGGCTGCGGTCAGCAAGGGTTCGCTGCTGCTGGCGCTTGATGGGGCAACGCCGGCGGCCGAACTCGACTCAAGCTCAACAAGCCCGAACTGCCGGTGATCGTCAATCGCGACAAGCCGATGATCACCGGCGCTGATAGCCAGCGCCGCCTGCGCGTCGTTCGCAGCAGCGAGCCGACGAGGGTCGGGCCGCGCAACTGGTGCGCCGCGCTTGCACCTGCGGCGGTCTGTACTGCAGCGCACAGATGTGCCTGGGCAGCCGCTTGTGTGCGGCAGCGGACAGACGGTGCCGGCAGTTGCCTCTACGCTGAGCCTTCCGAACCAACATGTGGCGTCCCTTGTTCGTCGCAGGCAATGCACAGAGCCTGCGCGCAACGCGCTCCTGGCGACGAAGAAAACCGCGGCGTGGTTTGCCGCGGCATCATTCCGAAGCTCATCAAACGAAGGAAAGAAAATGAACAGACTCAACATCAACGCGATCGCACTGGCGATCAGTCTCGGTTTCAGTGCCGGTGCCATGGCCGAAGGCATGACGAAGACCGATTACACCGCCGGCAAGGACAAGATCTCGGCCGACTACAAGGCGGCCAAGCTGGCGTGTGCCTCGTTGTCCGCGAACGCCAAGGATATCTGCGTCGCCGAGGCCAAGGGCGCTCAGAAGGTCGCATCGGCCGAACTCGAAGCCAGCTACAAACCGACGCCGAAAACCCGCTATGAGGCGCGCGTCGCCAAAGCGGAGGCCGACTATGGCGTGGCCAATGAAAAATGCGACGACCTGGCCGGCAACGCCAAGGATGTTTGCGTGAAGGAAGCCAAGGCGGCGCAGACGACCGCGAAAGCCGACGCCAAGGCGCAGATGAAGACGACGGATGCGAACGTCACAGCCAACGTCAAGACTGCCGATGCACGCAGCACGGCCAGCGCCAAGACGACCGAGGCCCGCAAGGACGCCACGGCGGACAAGGTCGACGCGCAGTACGCGGTGGCCAAGGAGAAGTGCGACGCCAAGGCCGGCGCGGCCAAGGACGATTGCCTGGTCCAGGCGAAGGCGCACGCGGGCAAGTAGCATCCGGCACTCGAGCAGACACGATGCACCGAAAACACAATGTTTGACAATGAGGTAATGCCATGAGAACGAAGCAGAGATTTGCCTTCACCGCAGTTGCCGCAGCCGTGCTGCTCGGTCTGGGAGGGTGTTCAGGGATGTCGGCACAGGACAGGAACACCGCTGTCGGGGCCGGTGTTGGAGCTGTCGGCGGTGCCGTCCTGACGGGCGGCAGCGCAGTCGGTACCGTTGGTGGTGCAGCCGTTGGCGGCGTCATCGGCCACGAAGTCAAGCACTAGAAATTATTGACGGGCGCCGTGCCTGATGTTTCCGGTCGTCGCGCTGCCGTCGCACCCTGATCCGCCTGCGAGAGTGACCGACAGGTTTGCTTTCGTCGCCGGCCAAGGGACCATCAGGAGAGAGTTGCCATGGGGAAATCTGGAAAGACCAGCAGAGCCGCACTACTCGTCGGCGCCTTGCTTGTCGGACTTGCCGGCTGTCAAAAGCAGGAAGGTCCCGCAGAGAAGGCCGGCAAAGAGGTTGACAAGGCCGCAGAGAAGGTCGGGCAGCAAGTGGAAAAAGTCGGTAACAGTATCCAGGACGCAGCCAAGGGCGACAAGAAATAGCGCGTCCGTTCCGGCCCGGAACGACCGGCCGAAGATTCACCGGCGAGCCGGCGGGGGTGTACGCGGCGATTCGCGCCACACAGGCTCCGGGGTCGTGGCGAACGCCTGCATCTGGGCAGTCGTCGTCATCCAACAATCAATCAATCAATCAATCAAGAGGAATTCTCATGAACTATTCGATAGTATTTTCTGCGGTAGTACTCGCCCTCGGTGTCAGCGCGTGCGAGAGAGCGACGGTCGTGACACCGGCAGCCGTGGTAGCCGTTCCCGGGCCAGCAGGCCCGCCGGGTGCCACGGGATCGACCGGATCGACTGGCGCCACCGGATCGACTGGCGCCACCGGATCGACAGGATCGACCGGCAGCACGGGTGATACGGGGGCCACGGGTGACCGCGGCAAGACGGGCGGGGGTACGGTGGTGGTCGTCCCGGCCGCTCCGGCTCCCGCCCGCTGATCCTCGACGGCGCGGGCTCTCTCGGCGGCATGCCGGTATGACAGCGTTGGTGCCTTGAACACTCCGAAGGTCTTCTTCGAGCGGCTGACGGACGGGGGCATCGCGGTGCTCGAGTTCAATCCGATCAACCCCCTGTCGGCAAAGGCACAGTGATGTGAAGCTGATCTTGCCGAGCCACTTCGACTCCGAAGTCGTGTTTCACGCCGGACGCTCGCACTATCTCGCCTTGCTGAAGGCGGGTGTCAGGATCTACGAGCGACAGGGGGCGCTTCTCCATTCGAAGACCGCGCTCATCGACGGCCTATGGTCGTGCGTCGGCTCGAGCAACCTCGATTGGCGAAGCTTTCTCGACAACGACGAGATCAACGTGGTGGTGCTGGGGCGTGAGTTTGGCCAGCAAATGCAGGCCATGTTCGCCAAGGACCTCGACGCGTCGGTCGCCATCGACCAGGCCACCTGGGAACGGAGATCGCCGATGCTCCGCTTCAAGGAGTGGGGAGCCAGTCTCTGGCAGCGTTTGCTGTAGGCGTTGCCGTCATGCATGGCGGTCGAAAGTTCGTCGTGCGCGGCCGGCGCCAACAGGAAAGAGCAGCGCAGCTTGTGTACGGCAGCGTACGGAGGGTCGTGGCGAGATGACGTAAATTCCATGAAGGTGTTCATTTCCTCCCTCCTTGGTTCATGAACGCCCGCACCGCTTGGCCCGGGACGTCCTCGACGTTCCGGGAATTTTTCCGTCACCGGCAGCCAACTGACGGCAAGCAGGCATGTACTGACGCTTTCGGCGACAACGAGATGGCGCTGTGCGCTGGCGTACCGACGGTTTCGGCTCACGAGCGTATTGTCCATATTGACTGTTGAAGCACACGATTCGCGAGCTCGATCGAGATAGCGATGGCAAGGCGCTTCACGATGCCTAACGAAGGAGCATGCAATGAAACCAATGTACCCCCAGATACTGGCCTGGTTGGCCGGCAAGACCGGAACTCCCGACCATGCCGCCCATCGCCTGTGGAGAAAAGCGCTGCGCGACGCGACCGCCGAATGTGCGGTGATTGAGTCGCCTGAATACTGGCAGTCGGCAGTCGGGCACTTGCGCGCGTCGTTCCCGAGCATCTCGCCCGCTGCGGCCGTCTCCTCGGGGCCAGCTGCCTCGACCAACCTGGCGGCAAGGGATCGCTGGCAGATGGCCTGAGCCGTTGCGCGGCGAGGAACCGGCAGGCCGCGTAACGGGCGGACGGCAGGCCATCCTGGGTAATTTTTTGCTGGCTGCATCTGGCGCGCACTGGTCGCGCCGGGCCGGCCTTTGAGCAGGCTCCTCCTGGAAACATCACCCACCTTTCCTCCTGCACCGCCATGACCCTGACGCGTTCGCTCAAATGGACGGCTGGCGTTTTTCTCGCACTGCTGGTGCTGATCGTCCTGCTTGTCGACTGGAACGGCTTGCGTGAGCCGATTGCGCGCCGGATCAGTAGCGGCACTGGCAGAAGCGTCGCCGTCAACGGCGATCTGAGCGTGCATCTTTCGTGGCGGCCGCGCATCGTTGCCAACAACGTGGTCTTCGGAAATGCCGCGTGGAGCCCCGACCCCGCGATGGCCGAGATCAAGCGCCTGGAGTTCACGATCGACCTCTTCAAGCTTCTGAGCGGCAGGCTGGAATTTCCCGAAGTCGCGTTGTCCGAGCCGCACGTGCTGCTTGAGGTGAATCAGGATGGCGTGCCCAACTGGGTCTTCGACGCGCAGGACAAGAACAAGTCCGTCGATGTTCCGACCATCGGCTTGCTGACCATCGATCACGGCAGCGTGATCTATCGGGATCGCAACCACCATACCGAGATGGCGCTTGACATCAGAACGCTGGAAGACGGCAAGGATGATCCACAACTCAGGCTGGAAGTGGCGGGCAAAGGCCGCTTCAAGGGCCTGCCGACAACGCTGCACGCGCGCGGTGGCGGGCTGCTGAGTCTGCGCAGCGCCGATAATCCCTACCCGATCCGGGCCAATGCGACGCTGGGAACCACCAGGGCCAGTATTGAGGGCAGCTTGCTCGATCCTCTGCATCTCAAGGGCGAGGAACTGAACTTCAAGCTTGAAGGTAGCGACCTGGCGTTACTCTTTCCGATCATCGGTGTGCCATTTCCGCCGACACCAGCGTACAAGTTCGCCGGATTTCTGAATCATGATGGCGACGTGTGGACTTTTCGCCGCTTCAAGGGGACGGTGGGGCAAAGCGATCTGGGGGGAAATTTCACGGTTGATCGGGGTCAGCGGCCGCAAATGATCAGCGCCGACCTGGTCTCAAAACAATTGCTGATGAGAGACCTCGGCGGCTTCATCGGAGCTGAGCGCGGTACGCAGCCGAGCCGGACCCCGCCACTCAGCGACAAGGTGCTGCCGGCCGAGCCGTTCAGTCTGGAAAAGCTGAACGCGGCCAACGCGGATGTGCATTTCCGTGGCGAGAAGATCCTGACCGAGAACATGCTGCTCAACAAGATGAATGCGCATCTCACTGTAAACGACGGTGTGCTGAAGCTCGCACCGCTGGATTTCGGCATCGCTGGCGGAAATCTGGTGTCGCGCATCGAAATGGACGGACGCCACCTGCCGATCGCGATACATGTAGACACCACCGCGAAAGGTCTGCACCTGGACCAGTTGTTCCCGACTTTCAGGCTGGCTGACGCCAATACCGGCACGCTGGGGGGGCGTGCCAGACTGGCTGGCCACGGCAACTCGGTAGCACAAATGCTCGCCTCGGCCAACGGCGAAACCGCTTTGATCATGGATGGTGGGTCGGTCGGGGAGTTGGTTCTCAGGCTGTCGAACCTGGACATGGCCAATTCGCTCCTGGTCATGCTCGGTGGCGACAGGCAGGTTCCGATTCGCTGCATGGTGGGCAATTTCAAAGCGATTGATGGCGTTTTCAGCGTTCAGGATCTGGTGCTCGATACACCCAAACATTAGCGGTAGCGGCAACGTAGACTTCACCGACGAATCGCTCAACCTCAGATTGGTGTCCCAGTCGAAGGGCTTCAGTCTGGCATCGCTGCGCGGCCCCATCGCGATCACGGGCACGTTCAAAAGCCCGACGCTACGACCTGAAATGGGCGGCGTGATTGCGCGCGGCGCTCTCGCGGTGGCATTGGGTGCGGTGACCTCAGGTGTGGGAGTACTGATACCGCTGCTCGACTTTGGCGACGACAAGGACAGCGACTGTGCCTTGCTCATCAACCAGGCCAAGTCGGATGCGCGCGTGCAGTCGAGCGATTTTGCGCCACGTGCCGGAAAGCGGTAATCAGCGCTTCCGGCTCGACCCTCCAATTTCAGACCCGTTATTCCCAGGCCCGCGCAGCGATCCCGGCAGTGAAGAACAGCGACAAGCCGGTTGCGGGGAGGGGGATCGTGATCTCGTCGATTGCATGTATCGGGGTGTTGGTCATTTTTTCTCGATTCTCGATACGGCCAGTTAACGGACAATGGTTATCGCATGTATCAAGCCGAGATGACGCATGAAGCGGGGCGATGCAACGAACAGCAGGATCGGCCGAGGAACTCCGGCAATACGTCAGTGGGGCGCAGCCACGCTCAGTTGCAGCGGCCGGCTCACGTTGAGGCGGAAGCGACCGCGCCCGGTTTTCTCGATGGCGATAAACGAACAACGTTCGGCGAGCCGGCGTTGCAGCAGGATCAGACGGGCGTCCAGGTTGTCGGTGATATCCGGAAGACCAAGTGTGGTATCCAGGCGCAGTTCCCGGTTGGTGAACTCGGAGCGGCCTGCGACCATGTGTTCCCGCAGCAACTTCCAGATGATGGCGCCGGCCACGCCCTTGATCAGGTAGTCGTTGTCCACGAACACGCTGTGGTCGGCGGGAAAATGGCGGATAAGCACAGGTGCGCCCTGAGACGCCGCAGTGGGTGGGCTGCTGGAGGCAGGTGCGGCCGGTTCCAAGGGCAGATCCGCGCTGCGGGACAGGTAGTCGATGCACATGACCAATTGACCTGACAGTACCACCAAGGCGTCTTCGTCCTCAAAGGTGAAGCGCTGTTCCTCAGCGCTTTCCACCAACAGCACTCCCAACAGGCGACCGCCTAGCAGCAGGGGCACGGCCAACTGGCTACCCGCTTCCGCCAGACCTGGGAAGGGAATCTCGGTTTCCAGGGCGTAGCCATCGACGCTGGCGGCGAAACGTTCCCGGGTGGCATGGCTGTAACGGTATTCCTGTACCGCATACCCGATGCGGATGGGTGTGCGCTCCCCGGCGGCGACGCCAACGATGCCCTCGCCCATGTACACCTCGGAGCCCACACCGGACTCCGCATAGCCCCGGCTGGCCACGGTGTAGAGCCGTTTGCCGTCCGGGTCCGCCATGAGCAGCATGGAATGGCAGATGTCCCAGTGCCGTTCCAGGCCTTCCAGCAGCGTGTCGAGCAGGCGGGCGAGATCGGCGCAACCGGCGAGAACGGCCTGGCAGGCGCGCAGGCCAGAGAGCAGGTTGGCGCGCGGAGGGGTGTCCGCGTCCACGTTGCCACTCACCGCCACCACTTCCAGTACCCGGTAGATGTCGGAACCCAGCAGGCGGAACACCTTGCTCATGCCCGAGTGGGAGGCGATGGCCGCCAGCCGGGCCTTCATGTAGGCGAACAGGGGCCCCGCGGTCTCGGTACGCAGGTATTCAACCTGGAGGCAGTAGTGGGCGGCGCTTACCGGGTCCACCACCTCCACCGTGGCGAGGTGGTTAAGGAGGATGTTTTCCCGGGTCTTGTTGAAGAACTGGTAGGACAGGGCCACATGCTCGTCGTCCACGAAGTGCACGTGTGAGAGTTTGGCCACGTTGGGCATGCCGTCCGCCGCGCAGGTGGCGATGGTGGCGGGCACCGCGCCCTCGAAGCAGCGCCGCAGCGAGCGCAGGGTGGGTGGTGTCACGGCTTGGGCTCCAAACGCATGCCCGCTTTGGGTCCGGGGGTCTGCTCGAACACCGCCTCGGGGGTGAAGGCCACGCCCACCGCATCGTCCCCGGCCGGCGCCATCAGCGCCCGGGAAAAGTTTTCCGAATAGCCCAGGGCCATGATCTCGGCGATGAACGCGGCGCCGCAGGCCAGCATGATCTCCCGGTCGCCTTCCGTCAGCCGCTGGATGCGCGCGCCAGCGGCCTTGAGCTGGAGGGTCACGTGGGTGGCGGGCCTGCTGAAGACGGCGGCGATGGGCGCGCCCGCCGCCAGATCGTCCAGGATGCGCCGGGAACGCGGTTGCGAGAGAAACACCACCACTTCCAGCCGGTCGGCCGACACGCGGCAGCCGAAGGCCCGGGCGATGGAGGGTACCAGGGCAGCGTCGTGTGACGCCAAGTTGATCGCCACCGGGCCGCCAAGAAACGCGGCTTGCGCGGCACCCAGAAGAGGGGAGGTGGCTTTCGTTTGGAGCATGGCGGCAACAACCAAATGTCTCGATCGGGAATGTGGGGGGATTCTACAAGCTTACCTCGCGCCCACGTTCCGGCGCCCTTTAGTAAATTATTAGCAATTCGGTATGAAACACTTAGTATCTGTCCAGAAATAACTTGTACAACTTATACGAGTAGGCGACGATCTCGTCATGAGTAATGACGAGCTAGTTGAAACGATCCGTAAGAAGTTCGAGCGCGTGTCCACGGTTTTGGATGAGCGGGGGCGTCGTGTGTGGGCGTTGGCGGAAGCCGAGGCGCTCGGTTACGGCGGACAAAGCATCGTCGCTAAAGCCACGGGGCTATCGCGAATGACGCTGTATTCGGAAAAATGCGGTCATGCCCAGGACGACCCGGCGGGTTCTCGTAGACACGTCCGAAAAGCAGGGGGTGGACGCAAGAAGCTGATCGAGCACGAGCCGACATTGCTCTCGGCGCTGGAAAGATTGGTGGAACCGACCACCCGGGGAGACCCTGAGAATCCTTTACGGTGGACCTGTCTGAGTACCCGTCAACTGGCGGCGGCCCTTGAACAACAAGGCCACCGGATTGGTCGTCAGACCGTAGCGGTTTTGCTGGATAAGTTGGGCTATAGCCTTCAGGGAAATCAAAAGACCAAGGAAGGCACCGTCCATCCGGACCGGGATGCTCAATTCCGTTACATTCACGGTCGAGTCGAGGATTTCCAACGACGGGGACAGCCTGTGGTTTCAGTCGATACCAAGAAAAAGGAACTCGTCGGGGACTTCAAAAATGGAGGCCGAGAGTGGCGCCCCAAAGGAAACCCCGAACCGGTTCGCGTTCATGACTTTATCGACAAGACCCTAGGCAAAGTGAATCCCTATGGCGTCTATGATCCAACGGCAAACACCGGTTGGGTTAGCGTTGGGGTCGATCATGACACCGCCGAGTTTGCGGTGGAAACGTTACGACGGTGGTGGGAAAAGATGGGACGAATTCGTTATCCCGGGGCTACCGAACTGTTGGTGACTGCGGATGGTGGTGGCAGCAATGGGGCGAGAGTACGGTTATGGAAGGTCGCTTTACAGCGTCTGGCCGACCAAACCGGCCTATGCATCTCGATCTGCCATTTTCCACCGGGAACTAGCAAATGGAATAAGATCGAACATCGGATGTTCAGCTACATCAGTATGAATTGGCGAGGAAAGCCTCTGGTCAGCCATGAGGTCATCGTCAATTTGATTGCTGCCACCACCACACAAGCAGGCCTAAAAATTGAGGCGGAGATGGATACCAACACCTACGCGAAAGGCATACACGTGACTGATGATGAACTCGATAAAGTTCACATAGAACGCTCCGAGTTTCATGGTGAATGGAACTACACCATCCGGCCATCGGTTTGAACTTGTACAACTTATTTCTGGACAGATACTTAGCAACACGCTTCGCCGCGGGAGCCTAGTCTTCGTATTGCACGTGCCATCCCCTATTATTCTCATCGGAGGTCATCAACCATGCAAGCTTTCGCTCTCGCCCTCGCGGTCCTGTCATCCCTCTCCATCATCTCTCTGACACCAGCGTCGGCAGCTTCCGGCAACGACGCGCTCCTCATCGAGCGCGGCAAATACCTGGCGCAGGTAGCCGGCTGCAATGACTGTCACACGCCCGGCTACATGCAAAACGAGGGCAAGGTGCCGGAAAACCTTTGGCTCACCGGTGCCGACGTGGGATTCCAGGGGCCGTGGGGCACTAGCTACCCGGTCAACCTGCGCCTCTACATGGACAAGATGAGCGAGGCCCAATGGATCGCCAGAGCTCGCCAGCCCATGCGTCCGCCCATGCCCTGGTTCAACCTGCGCGAAATGTCGGACAAGGACCTGCTCGCCCTGTACCGCTACATACGTTTCCTCGGCCCCGCCGGTGACCCCGCGCCTGTGGCCGTCGCCCCCGGCCAGCCGGTGGCCACACCCTATGTCGAGTTCGTGCCCAAGAACCTGCCGCCCGGCAAGCAGGCCAGCCGCTAAGCGAAACGCAAGGAGAACTGAGCATGCAACAGGCACCGAAATCGCCCCCATCGCCCGGGGCGCCGAGCCGCGCCGCCTGATGGCGGAAGAGCTGGGTCGCGTCGACGGTTACTGCGGCGGCCGAAGCGGCAGCCTGCACATCCCGGTTAAGGATCTGGGCGTGGTGCTCACCCAGCGGCCGGCCCGACTCAGCAGCAAGCACAAGCCGCGGTTCAGGAAGCCGCCGAATCACGCCTCCTGTTCGGCGCGGGCACCGGCAGCGCCAGCCTTGTCGGCTCCCCGGCAGTGACTGACGATTCCCTCCAGCAGCAACGCCTGCACCCCCGGAGGCAGGTCGTGTCCCATGCCCTGGATGACCTGCAGCCGGGCACCGGCAATGTACCTCGCGGTTTCCCGGCCCGCCGCGACCGGCAGCAGCGGGTCGTCGGCGCCGTGGATAACCAGAGTCGGCACGCGGATCCTGGCCAGTTCACGACGCCGATCACCGGCAGCGACGATCGCCAGCAACTGCTGGTACGGTCCAACCGGGTAAAGCGCGCGACCAACGCCGCGCTCGAGTTGGCGGCGCAGTTCCGCCTGGTCGGTCGAAAAGCCTGGACTGCCGATGACGCCAAACAGTCGCATCAGGTGATCGACCTGACTCGCCGGATCATCCGGCCGCGCTGGCCTGCGCAGGATCTGTCGCAGGACGGCCGGCCGGCCGCAGGCGACACGCCAGTTGCCGCTGCCAGACATGATCGAGGTCAGGCTCAGCAGGCGCGCCGGATGACGCGCCGCCATGCACTGGCCAATCATGCCGCCCATCGAGGCGCCGACGACATGCGCACGTTCGACCTGCAGCGCGTCGAGCAAGCCAATGGCATCGTCCGCCATGTCACTCAGGCGATACGGCGAACGAACCGGCAGGCCCAGCACGCCGCGCGCGACCGCGAGCAGCACCCTCGGCCGCTGTCCCCAGACCACATGTGTCGAATGGCCGACGTCACGGTTGTCGAAACGGATCACGCGAAAGCCCCGCTCGACCAGGCTGGCGCAGAACGCGTCGGGCCAGGCGATGAGCTGCATGCCCAGCCCCATGATCAGCAGGATCACCGGTGCACCAGGATCACCCAGGCTCTGGTAGCAGAGGTTGATCCCATTGGCGCGCACCATCGCCTCGCCTTCGGGCGGCGCCGGCTCAGTGCCCAAGGCGCCCACGTCTCGTCGCCAGCGCGGCAGCCTTGCCGCTCAATACCGGGCCCGGCGACGCGGGTCGGGATACAGGTAGTCAGGATGACCTGCCCTGGCGGGTACTGTACTCGCTTCTGCCGCCGGCTGCCGCACCACCGATTTCCCTGGGCCATGCATCTTTGCCGCCTCGCTGGCCGCTGCCGTCGCCGGCAGTTGCTCGAGTTCGGCATAAGCGGTGTGCAGCGCCTGTGCCAGCGCGGCGACGTCCGGAACGGCATCGCTGGCGACGGTCAGGCCGAAATCGAGCGCATCGCAGTAGCTGAACACCGTGATGTTGAGGCCCAGACCGTGCTCGACGATACTCAGGGGCCAACAGGCACGGATCCGGCCACCGGCGATGTAGAGCGGCTGTCGCGGCCCGGGCACGTTCGAAATCGCCAGGTTGGCCAGCGGTGGCAGGGCCTTCGCCAGGCCTGAACGGCCATACAACGCCGCCAGCCCGCCGACGATCCAGGGTACCCCGAGCGATGGAAAATCGGTCGGGATGATCGACCGCGCACGCGTCGTCAAGGCCTTGGCCGCGCCGGCCGCGGCACGCACCGCGTGCAGTCGCCGCAGCGGATCGGCCAGGTGCGTCGCCAGCCGGACCAGCGTCAGCGTCGCCTGGATGGTCGTTTCGGTGTTCCCCGCCTCGCGCAGCGACACCGGCATGGTGGCAATCAGCGACTTGCGCGGCAGCCCGCCCTGCGCCTGCAGGTAGCGACGCAGGGCGCCACTGCAGAGGGCGAGCACGACATCGTTGACCGTCGCCCCGTGCCGCCGGGCAATCTCCTTGACCCCGACCAGCGACAGCGACAGCGCAGCAAAGCCACGCGCAGCGCTGATTGGCACGTTGAGCGGCGTCTTTGGACCAAACGACAGGTTCTGCCCCATGCCGGGCGCACTTCCCTGGCCGGCAGACCTGAGCATCCCGGTCAGCAACTGCAGCCCCGCCGGCAGGTGACGCGCCAGTTTCACATACTGGGTAGCGGTATGGCGAAAAGCCGCAGCAAGCCGCTGCCCGAGACCGGGGGCTTCGCCTTCGCCCACCTGTTGCCGCCAGTCTGCGGGCACCTTTGCCAGCTCGGCGGTGGCATCGAACAGGGCACCGGCCAGCGCCATGCCGGAGACACCGTCGAGCGCCGCATGGTGGATCTTCAGATACAGGCCGATCTCGCCGCTCGCCAGGCCCTCGATGATCGCCAGCTCCCACAAGGGATATCGACGATCGAGAGGGGTCGCGTGCAGGCCGCTGACACAGGCCTCGAGATCGGCGAAAGTGGCCGCTGCCGGCAGGACAATGCGGCGCAGGTGATAGGAAAAATCCGGTACGCCGCCGTCAATCCACACCGGGTTGGCAAACTGCAGCGGCATCGGCGCCAGCCGGGCGCGAAAGAAAGGCGCCAGCGCCAGCCGCGGCATCAGCTGTCGCCCGATCTCGCCGGCGAAGTCCGCATCCCGGTCGCGGTCGGCCGCCGGCTCGATCAGGTACAGCGCGGCCACGTGCATCGGCGTCGCCGACGTTTCGAGGTGTAGAAACAAACCGTCCAGCCCACTCATGTTCTTCATTCACCCACCCCCGTTGCTGCCGCCAGCGTGCGCTTGCTGGCGGTACCAAGGCGCGACTGTAGCGGGCCCGGTCAGATTAGGGAAGGGAGCGCGGTCTCGCCGCCAGCGAGAGCGCTCGTGCGGCGTGAACCTGATACCATGCCGCGACCATCACCCGTCCCTCCCGCTGCCATGACCCGCCACTCCAACCCCGCTTCCGCCGCCGACGACAAGAACCGCCCCCTGATCGAAGACATCCGCCTGCTCGGGCGTATCCTCGGCGAGGTCATCCGTGAACAGGATGGCCCAGACGCGTACGAGCTGGTCGAACGTGTGCGGCAGCTGTCGATTGCTTACCGCCTGAAAAGCGACAATGAGGCCGGGCAGGCACTCGATGAACTGCTGCGTAGCTTATCGAACGACCAGACGGTCAGCGTCATCCGTGCCTTCAGCTACTTCTCGCACCTGGCCAACATCGCCGAGGACCGGCAGCACGTTCGCCGCCGCCGGCTTCATGAGCGCACCGGGCACCTGCAGGAAGGATCGCTGGCACTGAGCCTGCGGCGACTGACAGCGGCCAGCGTATCACCCGAACAAATCGGCCGCAGCCTGCGTTCGGCGCACATCTCACCCGTCCTCACGGCGCATCCCACCGAGGTCCAGCGGCAGAGCATCCTCGCTGCCGAACGGACCATCGCTGAACTGGTAGAATGCCGCGAAACCCTGCTCGGCGCGCGCGAACTGGCCGACAACGAGGCGCTGATCAAGGCCAGGGTGACGCAGATCTGGCAGACGCGAATGTTGCGCCTGGCCCGGCTGACGGTCGCCGACGAGATCGAGAACGCTCTCCAGTATTACGACGCCACTTTCCTGCGCGAGATCCCGCGCCTCTACCGCGCGCTTGAGGAAGCGCTCCCCGGCGAGCAACTGGCGCCCTTCTTCCATCACGCCGATCCCCTGATCGCCCTCCGGCTGGCGCCGCTGATCCGGGCGGTCGAGGTCTTCGGCTTCCACCTGGCGACGGTCGACCTGCGGCAGAGCTCCGACCAGCACGAGGCCGTGCTCGCCGAACTGCTGCGCGTCGCCCGACTGGAGGAAAACTACGGCGGTCTGGCTGAACCGGCCCGCTGCGCCCTGCTGCTGCGACTGCTCGACGATGCCCGACCGCTGCGCGTGCGCGGCGGCGACTACAGCGCCCTGGCCAGCGGCGAACTGGCGATCTTCGAGGCTGCTGCGAGCTTGCGGCAGGCGTTCGGCGACCACGCCATCCGCCAATACATCATCTCGCACACCGAGGAAGTCAGCGACCTGCTCGAGGTCCTCCTGCTCTTCAAGGAAACCGGGCTGCTGCGCGGCACGCTGCGCGAGGGAGCGCAGAGTGAACTCATCGTCGTGCCGCTGTTTGAGACGATCAACGATCTGCGCCGTGCAACGGCGATCATGCGCAGCTTCTACGCCACCGCCGGCATCGCCAAGATGATCGGGGCCTCGGGCGGCGAGCAGGAAGTGATGCTCGGCTACTCGGACAGCAACAAGGACGGCGGAACCTTTACCAGCACCTGGGAGCTCTACAAGGCCGAGACCTCGCTGGCCGCCCTGTTTGCCGGGCTCCACCAGTCGCAGGGCGTGACGCTGCGCCTCTTCCATGGCCGTGGCGGGACGGTCGGACGCGGCGGCGGACCAAGCTACCAGGCGATCATGGCGCAGCCGCCGGGAACGGTGAATGGCCAGATCCGCCTCACCGAGCAGGGCGAGGTGATCGCCTCCAAGTACGCCAACCCGGAGATCGGCCACCGCAACCTCGAAACACTGGTCGCAGCAACGCTGGAAACGACCCTGCTACCGCCGACCCGGCGGGCACCGGCGCGCTTTCTGGCCGCCGCCGAGGCTCTGAGCGTGGCCAGCATGGCGGCTTATCGACAGCTCGTGTACGAAACACCCGGCTTCGCCGACTACTTCTTCAGCGCCACGCCGATCCGCGAAATCGCTGAGCTGAACATCGGCTCCCGCCCCGCCGCCCGCAAGGCAAGCAACGCCATCGAGCACCTGCGGGCGATTCCCTGGGGCTTCAGCTGGGGACAGTGCCGGGTCGCCCTGCCGGGCTGGTGCGGCTTCGGGTCGGCGGTCGACGCCTACCTCGGCGGCCAGGATGGTGAACATGATGCCCGCCTGGCGCTGCTGCGGAAAATGCACGCGCAGTGGCCTTTCTTCACCACACTGCTGTCGAATCTGGACATGGTCCTCGCCAAGACCGACCTCGGCATCGCCCGACGATACGTCGAACTGGTCGAGGACGACGCACTCGGCGAGCACATTTTCGGCTTGATCGAGGCCGAATGGCGACGCACGCAGAGTGCACTCGCCCTGATTACCGGCGAGGAGCAGCGCCTGTCGTCGAATCCCTCGCTGGCGCGCTCGATCGAGCACCGCTTCTCGTACATCGACCCGCTCAACCACCTGCAGGTCGAGCTGATGCGACGCTACCGCAACAGCACACCAGCCGACGCGGCAGCCATGGAACGTGTGCAGCGCGGCATACACATCTCGATCAACGGCGTTGCAGCCGGGCTGCGCAATACCGGCTAGCGGGCGGCGCGGCGCCCGCCCCGCGGTCCCGTCGACCAGGTTCACCAGCGCGAGCAGGCCGCCCCCAAAGAAGTCCGGTTGGCGATCCGGGGCTAACGGCACGAGCCCATGGCGCCCAGACTTTCAACCATAGGTACAAGTTCTTGATGGCTCTCTCGCTTAACAAACCCAAGCTCGACAATCTTGCTTCCGACATCTGGAAATCCGCCGAGCGCTTGCGCGGCAAGTTCAAATCCTACGAATACCAGAGCGTCATCCTGCCGATCATCGTCATTCGCCGTCTGGAATGCGTACTGATTGACTGGCGAGAGAAGAAGTCCGCCGAGGTGCTGAAGAATCGACCCCAGCTCACCGGGAAAGAACTCGCCAGGCTGGTCAAGGATCTGGAGCTGAATCCCCGGCAGTGCCCGTTCTCCAATACCACCGACTGGACACTCCGCTCGGTCTATGAGGAAGACCACGCGCTGCTGGAGGAGAACTTCCGCGCCTACATCAACGGCTTCTCGCAGAATATTGATGACATCATCGAGCACTTCAATTACCGCGCCACGATCGGCTTGATGGTGAAGAATAACCGGCTGGCGCCGATCCTCAACCAGTACAAGGAGCTCCCCCTCGGCCCCGACCAGCTCTCCGGCCTGGAAATGGGCTACATCTACGAGGAATTGCTGCGGCGATTCTCCGAACAGAGCGGCGAGGAGGCCGGGGAACACTTCACGCCGCGCGAGGTCATCCGGTTGATGGTCGAGTTGCTCGATATTCCCATCCCGGACAAGCATCTGTCGATCTACGATCCCGCCAGCGGCACCGGCGGCATGTTGTCCGTGGCGAAAGAGCACCTGCTGGAGCGCGCCGACACGCCGGACGAAAAGGCACGCGTGGAGAAATACGTTACCGTTCACGGGCAGGAGCTTTCTCCCACCAACTACGCCGTCTGTCAGGCCGACCTCCTGATCAAGAACGACCGGCAGGCCACCGTCTACCTCGGTAACTCGCTCATCCCGCACGAGCCGTACAGCCGAGAGTCGGGCGACCAGTGGCCGGAGACCAAATGGCGCTTCCACCGGATGCTGAGCAACCCACCCTTCGGCGTCACCTGGGGTGGCAAGGATGGTTACGAGAAAGAAGCCCGCAAGCTGGCAAAGACCCGCTACCAGGCCGGCATGCCACGCGTGAATGACGGCGCGTTGCTCTTCCTACAAACCATGCTCGCCAAGATGGCCCCGCCCGAGACAGGCGGCAGCCGCATCGCCGTCATCTTCAATGGCTCGCCCCTTTCCAATGGCGATTGCGGCTCGGGCGAGAGCGAAATCCGCCGCTGGATTCTGGAGAACGACTGGCTCGACGCGATTGTCATGCTGCCTGATCAGCTTTTCTACAACACGGGCATCTTCACCTACGTCTGGCTGCTGCGCAACGACAAGCCCGCCAGTCACTACGGCCGCGTGATGCTCATCGACGCCCGGCAGCAGTTCGAGAAGGAGCCGAAGTCCTTCGGCAACAAGCGCCACCGCATCACGGACGCCCATCGCGCCTGGATCGAAGAGCGCTACCGCGACGGCTGGGCCAAGGGTTACGCCGACGAGCAGGTCAAAGTCTTTCCACGCGAGGACTTCGCCTACCACAAGGTCAGCGTCGTCTTCTGGCAGACCGATGAGCACGACCAGCCCGCCATCGTCACCGAGCCTTACGAGAAGGCGTTCACCGCCGCGAACGTGAAGAAGGAACAGGACTTCCACGAGAGCGACCTGAGCTTTCGCGTGCGGGTAAAGACTGATGGCCAGGAGAAGACCGTCGGGTTCACCGTCAAGAGCGAAGACAACGCCGCCAGAAAGTTCAAGGAAGCCATGGCCGGCGCCGACGAGACCCTCGCCGTCGAATGGACGCACCGGCGCTATGTGCAGGACGACGAGTACATCCCGCATGGCGAGGACATCGCGGCCTTCCTGAAGCGCGAAATCGCCAAGCCAATCATCCGCTGGGAGGAGACCAAGAAGGACGGCAAGACCGTCCTCGGTTACGAAATCCTGCCGAACAAATACTTCTACCGCTACCAGCCGCCGACGCCCGCGAAGGACTTGCTGGCGGAGTTCTGGCGGCTGGAGAAGGAGGCCGAGAAGATGCTGGAGGGACTCGCTAAATGAAAATACCGTCGGATACCAACCTGACGAGCGATGCCGATTACCGGCAGTTCATCGAAGCACTCAAGGCGCGCGTCGCGAACGCCCGCATTTCTGCGGCAAGGAAGGTCAATCACGAACTGATCATGCTTTACTGGGATATCGGGCGCGGGATCGTCGACAAACAGCAGGTGCTGGGCTGGGGCGAATCGGTCGTTGAGCTGGTGGCCAAGGATCTCCAGACGGCATTTCCGGGAACGACCGGCTTTTCCGTGCAAAATGTGTGGCGGATGCTGCAATTTTACCGCACACACACCGCTCCTGAATTTCTCGCACAGCTTGTGAAAGAATTGAGCAAGGAAAAGAAAACCGTGCCTGCCCACGAAAATCTCTCACAGCTTGTGAGAGAAATGGTGGCGACGGTGCCGTGGGGACATCACGCAAATGTCATGGCAAAACTCACCGATCCCGCCGCCCGCATCTACTACCTTCGCGCTACCGCGCAATTCGGCTGGTCGCGCAATGTCTTGCTCAATCAGATCAAGGCCGGCGCCTACGAACGGGCGGTGACCGAGAAGAAGACCCACAACTTTCCGCTTGCCATGCCGGAATACCTCGCCGAGCAGGCGGATGAGATGCTCAAGAGTTCCTATAACCTGGAGTTCCTCGGCCTGAAACGGACCGTTAAGGAGCGGGAGCTGGAAGACCGCCTGGTCTCGCGCCTGCAAGCCTTCCTGCTCGAACTCGGCTACGGCTTCTGCTTCGTCGGACGCCAATACCGGCTGGCGCTGGGCGAAAAGGAGTATTTCATCGACCTGCTCTTCTACCACCGCTTCCTCAAGGCGCTCGTCGCTTTTGAACTGAAGGTCGGCGCTTTCGAGCCAGAGCACGCGGGGAAGATGGATTTCTACCTCAACCTGCTCAACGACAAGGAACGCGGCCCCGACGACCAGCCCTCCATCGGCATCATCCTCTGCGCGGCGAAAGATGATGTAGAGGTGGAATATGCACTACGCAGCAAAACCAATCCCATCGGCGTCGCCGCCTATGCATTGCAGTCGAAACTGCCGGGGGAATTGAAAGGGAAATTGCCCACCGCAAAGCAACTCGCGGATGTGGTGCGCGGGGAAATGGAGGGGGGAGATGAACGACGCCCATGACCGCTTCCTCGACACTTTGCCCGCCGGATGGAAGTTCGACCGGTTCAAAGATATCGTAACGCTGCGCAACGAGAAGACGGATGAGTCTAGTGCAGAAGAGGATTACCTCGAACTTGAGGACTTGGAATCAGGTTCGGGCCGAATCCTAAGCCGTAGGAACACACTTGAGGTTGGTAGCGCTGTCACGCTGTTCAAGAAAGGGGACGTGCTCTTTGGAAAGCTGCGCCCCTACTTGGAAAAATATTGGGAAGCCGAGTTTGATGGCAAATGCACGGGGGAAATTCTGGCGTTCAAACCACAGCGGATAGCGAGTTGCTTCCTGTTTTACTGCCTTGGGTCGCGGTGGTTTATCGAACGATGTAACGCGCTCGCCTACGGTGCAAAAATGCCGCGTGTCAGTTGGCCCACCCAACTGTCGCAGTTCAACTTCCCTCTCCCGCCGCTGCCGGAGCAACAACGCATCGCAGCCTATCTGGATGCGAGTTGCGCGGCGATTGACGCTGCCGTAGCCGCCAAACGCCGCCAACTCGAAACCCTCGACGAAATCCGCAAGTCCGCCGTGCATCAAGTTTTGTCCGAGGGGTTACGGCTTGGCCTGCCACTCAAAGATTCTGGCATCGAATCCATTGGTGTCATTCCCGCGCATTGGGACGTAAAGCAAATACGCTATGCGTGCGAGGTCAACTACGGTATCACGCTACAACTGGAGAAAGGCCAATCTGTTGGGGACGGCGTGCGCATTCTAACCGTCAGCAACCTCACCATCGACGGCAACCTCGATCTTGAAGACGAATACTACATTGACCCTGCCGAGCTAACGAGAGCCGATTACTTGTGGCGAGGAGACCTGCTTTTCAATTGGCGGAACGGCAGCCAATACCATGTCGGGAAGACGGCCTTTTTCGACATGGAAGGCGAGGTTGCCCACGTCTCGTTTCTGCTTCGCATCCGCTGCGGTCGGCACATGGATCCTTTCTTCCTGCGTAGTTACTTGGGCATCTTGAAGGACGCTGGGTTTTTCTCCGGTGCGAAGGACAAAGTTAACAAGACTTTCAACTCGTCCGAGTAACTACTCAGGGCGACCACGCCGAAGCTCAAGCGAGGCGAGGCTGAGGGGGCTGGCCCTGGAAAGTGAGGATCAGGGCGTGGAAGAGATTGGCGCCCTGCTTGTGCATGGTTGCGAGATACGAGTGAATGATGCAGTAGGCATCGGCCCCCTTCTTGGTCCGGAAGCCGCCGGAGACTTTCTGTTTGACCTTGGACATGCGCACGGCTTGCTCGGCCAGGTTGTTGGTGAACGGAACGCCGGGATCCGTGGCAAAGCGCCAGACATCGTCGGTGTAGGTGCGCAAGCGCAGGAGGAGGTTCGTCGCCTTGCTTTGCCGGGGACGCCCGCGTTTGCCCGAGGGTGGAGCCCGGGGATTGAGGGCTTCCCCTTCACTGAGAATGTCGGCGTAGCGGGACAGGAAGAACGCCCGGCGGGATTCCGGCAGCGGCGCGCCGGTCTGACCGACCTCATGACAGGCCGTCCGCAGGAGATCGATCATGCGGCCGGCCCAGGCTTGCCCGAGATCCTCAAAGAGGTAGGTCAGCTCGCGCAAGTGATGGGCATTGCACAGACCGTGCTTGCAGAGGAGGTCACGATAAGGCTTCCAGCCATCGTGAATGAGGGTGCCCAGGAAGCCGGGCAGAATTCCCAGGGCATCGAACGCCTGCTTGCCGCGTTTCGCATGGCAGGCGACCCAGGTCAGCAGCGTGGTCGCCAGGACGTGCATCCAGTGCAGCGAGCCGGCGACACGCAGCCCGGTCTCATCGGCGTGCGCGACATCGGCGACTTGAAGGGCCTGGCCGATGGTGCTCACCGTCGGCGTCAGCCGGACCCCGGCCTCCTGTGAGGCGGCGAGTACCGTGGCTTCGGCCATCGGCAGTCCGAAGAAATCGTCCATCAGCTCCGACGTGCGTTGCACCGGCATCATGTGGTGTTGCGTCAGATGCACCGCTGCCGCCAACGCCGCCGGCCCGTACTGGACCGGCGAAGAAACGCCTTCCGGGAACTCGCCACGGCACACCTCGCCGCAGGCGCAGGTCGCCGCCCAAACTTGATGCTCGGTGACCTCAAAGCGCAACGGCGGCAGATCGAACACCTGCCGGCTCTCGGCCATCGTCGCTTCCCCCAGGGGGCCTTGGCACGCGTGGCAGTGGGCCGCGGGCAAATGCACGACGACTCGATCCGGCTTTTCTACCTTCTGGAGCGTGTGTCCAGTATGCCCCGGCTGTCCGCCATTCGGGTGCTGCCCCGGTTTGCGCAGCGAACGGGGCTTGGCCGGCAGCTTGGCCAGCCCATCCGAGGACGGTGGTTTGCTCGAATTGTGGCTATTCTTGGCCCCTCGACCTTCCAGTTCCTGCACCTTCGCCTGCAGCTTCTCCACTTCTCCCCTCAACTGCCGCACCAGCGCACGTAAGGGCCAAAGCTCGCGGATCAGATCATCCTTCTCGGCAACACTCAGTCGTTCAAGGTCGGGAATCTCGTCCATGCCCACTCACCTGTACGAAGCCTATCCATTGCGAGGTCAATGCTGGGTTCTCTTGAAAGCTTGGACGTTCGCTCTGAGCAAAAATTCCAGTACCTGAGCGTCGCCACGCTTCAGCCTGTCCGCTTGGCGGAGGACTCCTGAGTAGTTACTCGTCCGAGTTGAAACGACTTCGAGTCGTAATACCTCCGAGGGACGAGCAGAAAGAGATATGTGCCGAAATCGAGCGACGGACCAAGGAATGTAACGCTGTAAAAGCTGCCATCGAAACTCAAATCGCCACCCTTACCGCCTACCGCAAGTCCCTGATCCACGAATGCGTCACCGGCCAGCGGCGGATCACCGAGGCGGACCTCAACCGGGTCAAAGCCCATGGCTAAAAAGAAGAAGGCCCCGGAGCTGACGTTTCAGCAGCACGTCGCGGAGTACCTCGTCCGCGAGCACCAGTATGGCGTGCTGGAGCAGTCCGACATCACGGACAGCGAGCATTTCATCGCGGAAGACCAGCTCTGGGCCTTTCTCAAAGCCAGTCAGGCCGACACGCTAAAGAAGCTGGAAGACGATTACGGCACGGACGCACGTGAGGAAGTCTTCAAGGCGCTGCGCAAGGAGCTCGAGCACACGCCGCTGTGGATGCTGTTTCGGCAGGGCTTGCCGGTGCGCGGACTGGAGTTCCGGCTGTTCTATCCCAAACCCCGCTCAGCGGCGAGCGCCGCCGCCGCGAAATACGCCGAGAACCGCTTCACCTTCCGCCCGCACTTCTACTTCGGCGACGCGCATCAGGAGATTGATTTCGTCTTCTATCTCAACGGCCTGCCCATTGTGGCGCTGGAACTGAAGCACGAGGCCAACCAGAACGTGCACGACGCGGTGGCGCAGTTCACCCGGCGCGACCACAGGCACAAGATCTTCCAGCATCCCTTCCTCTACCTCGCGGCCGACACCAGCGACGCGATGGCTGCCACAGACCCGCGCAAGGAAGAGAACTTCCGCTGGCACAACATGGGGCTGACCAACACCCCGACGCATGCCGACGAATATCCGGTCGAGTTCCTCTACCGCGAGGTGCTCTCGCAGGAGCACTTGCTGGAGGCGCTGTCGTTCTTCCTCATCCGCGTGCCCGAGCGGGATGTCGAGGACGACAAACCGGCGCGCCCAGCCGCCACCCTCTTCCCGCGCTATCACCAAAGCCGCTTGGTGCGGCGCGTGGCGGAGGACATCACCGCCCACTTCGCCACGGCGGGCGACATCGGCAGGAAGTATCTGGCCGATCATTCCGCTGGCAGTGGCAAGACGCTCTCCATCTGCTGGCTGGCCGACCGCCTCCACAGCCTCTTCAAGCCCGGCACGAACGAGAAGCTGGTGGACATCACCTTCATCCTCACGGACCGGAAATCGCTCGACACGAACATCCGCGAGGACATCGACAAGTTCACCCACCTCAAGGATGTGGTGGGCATTGCGAAGAAGGCCGACGACCTGCCGCGCTTCCTCAAGGAACGGAAATCCATCATCGTCACCACGCAGCAGAAGTTTGCCTGGGTGCTCGAGGAGATTCAGAGGAACCCGGAGTTGAAGAAACTGCGGGTGGCCTTCCTGATTGATGAAGCCCACCGCTCACAGGAGGGCCAGATGGGCGCGGCCATCCGCCTGCCATTCCGCAAGGAAGGCGAGCCGGACGACGACGCCCCCGAAGACGACCCTGAAGAGCAGATTGCCAAGGTCATCCGCGAGCATGACCTGAACCAGTTGTTCGTTGCCTTTACCGCGACACCGGCGCCGGCCACCGTGTCGATGTTCGGCAAGCCGTTCGACAGCTACACCGAGGCGGAGGCCATCGCCGAGGGCTACATCGTCGACGTGGCGGCGAGCATCATCTCCTACAAGACGCTCTACCACCTGCATTGCCCCACAGTCCCGAACCTGGACGAGGAGAAGCTCTACCCCAAGGGCGTCGTGTCCAAGGCGCTTCAGAACCTGGCCTTTCAGGACGACGGGCTGATTCAGTACAAGGCCGAGGTGATGTTGCGCCTCTTTGAGAAGGACGTGAAGCCACTCATCGGTGGACGCGCCAAGGCCATGATCGTCGCCTCGTCACGGGTGGCCGGGCTACGGTATTTCAACATTATCAGGGAGAAGCTCAAGGAGCGCGGCGCCGACTACAAGGTGCTCTATGCCTTCTCGGACTTCGTGCACCCGCAGACGAACGCGGCCATCAGTGAACACGCCGTGAATGAGTTGCAGACCGGTGAGCTGATCGAAGACCGCTTCGAGGGTGACGACTACCGGCTCATGGTGGTGGCGAACAAATTTCAGACCGGCTTCGACCAGCCCCTGCTCGCGGGTATGTTCCTGGACAAGCCGGTGCTCGAGCGCAATGCCGTGCAGACGGTTTCGCGGCTAAACCGCTGCCACCCCCGCAAGAAGGTTGTGGTGGTCGTGGACTTCACCAACAACGCGAAGCAAATCCTCAAAGCCTTCGCGAAGTATCGGAAGGGCACGCCGTTCGAGCCGGAGGAACCGGATCAAGAGACCTGCCCGAACCTGTACGCGGAGATTCTCGCCGCGGGCGTCTTCACCCAGAAGGACGCTGGCGACCTGCTCGCCCTGCTCCAGAACGGGACGGATGCGCGGGTGCAATTCCAGGTGAACGCTCTGCGGACGCGCTTTCAGGCGAAGCTCACCGACTGGGAAGAGCGCAAGGCGTTCGTCACTCTACTGGCCCGCTTCGTGAAGAGCTACCATTTCCTCAACTGCTTTTTCACCTACCCGCCGGCGGTTCAGGAGTTCGCCATCTTCGCTGAATATGTTGGCCCGCAGCTCATCAAGTTCGGGACTGTGTCCGACCTGATGCAGCTTAGGGTATATTTTGGACGCTGGAAAATCGTGTCCTTTCGGCAATGCTGCGTGAAATTCCAGCGCTGGCCTGGTACCTTGGTAGGCCCGTAACGACCGTTAGAAAGGCCTACCAATGTCAACGTCTTTACCTGCAACCGCCCCGCCACTGGCCGAAACCGCCGCGGCGCTTGCCCAGTGGCGGAGCACCCGCCGCCGCAGTTCTCGCATTCCGGAGGAGCTGTGGTCGCAAGCGACCGAACTCGCCGAGCGGTACGGCATCGCCAAGGTTGCCGTCGCCCTGAAGCTCGACTACAAGAGCCTGAAGCACCGCCTGACCGCCAGGAACGCCGCCGAAGACGCGCGCAGCGCGCCCGTGTCATCGAGCTTCGTCGAACTCGATCTCGGCCTGCCGCTGGCGCCACCTGTGTGCGTCCTGGTTCTCACCGACCGAGCGGGCCGCGCGCTGCGCATCGAACTGCCACAAGCGGCCAGCAGCCACATGGCCGAGGTCGCGTGTAGCCTCTGGCAGGTCCAGCCATGCTCGCGCTGAACGCGCGCCTGCGTGTCTGGGTAGCTGCCGAGCCCGCGGATTTTCGTTGCGGCATCGACGGTCTCGCCCGACGTGTGCGGCAGAAACTGGCCCAAGACCCGTTCAGCGGCGGCGTGTTCGTTTTCTGCAATCGCCGGCGCACGGCGGTCAAACTCCTGGTCTATGACGGGCAAGGCTTCTGGCTCTGTCAAAAGCGGCTGTCGCAGGGGCACTACCGCTTCTGGCCGCAGGAGTCACCAGGGAAGCTCCTCGCCCCGCACGCGCTGGCGGTCCTGCTCTCGGGAGGCGACTACGCCGCGGCCGGCGGAATCCCGGAATGGCGAGCGGTCGTCTGACCTGCGAGAGCGCAGCCCGCAAGCAGAACTTCCGAAAGCCGGTCGTCACCCACCGCAACGGGGATACCGAAAACGACCTTTCGCGAAAGGACTAGACATCGTCGCTGGTCTTTGGCAGAATACCTTGGGTAGAAAGGGTCACTGCTGGAGGACTGAGAATGCAGTTGGTGAGTTCGCAAAGCTGGGGGTACGGCAGACGGGAGTTCCGCGCCGAGGAGGTTGCGAGCCTCCGCGCAGCCGCGGTCAGTGGCCGCAAGGCCCCCCGCCATCGCTCGAACCGTTGCCGGAAGCGGCTGCGGGGGGACTTCGGCCAGCTCGTTGGCGTACGGCCATGAGCCGGCAGCGGGCATCCCACCGGAAGCGGCCTGCACACAACCCGCCGCAGCGGATGGTCATCCCGGTGCAGGAGATCGAGGCCATCGTCGAGCATAGCGGAACCAGACCGCTGACCGAGACCGAACAGGCGACCCTGAAGGCAGCGGTGGACACCCTCGCGCGGCTCACCGCCGAACTCGAGACGAAGGAAACCACGCTGGCACGCCTACGGCGGATTCTCTTCGGCGCGCCGACCGAGCGCACGGCCCATGTGCTCGGGGAAGGGAAGAAGGGCGAAACGCCGCCAGCGGACACGCCGACCCGTCCATCGGCGGAAGGCGGCGACGAACAAGCCGCCGGCCAGGCTCCTTCGGACACCACCTCCCCGGAATCCGGGGTAGCCGAGCCCAAGAAGAAGCGCCCCGGGCACGGAAGGAACGGGGCGGCCGATTATCCGCGAGCGCCGCATATTGCCGTACCGCATGCGACGTTACGGCACGGCGATCCGTGTCCCGTCGACGGGTGTACCGGTCGGGTGTATGGGCAACGAGGAGAGCCCGCGGTCCTGGTTCGCATCACCGGCGTAGCGCCGCTGCTTGCGGAGGTCTACGAACTCGAACGGCTGCGTTGCGGCTTGTGTGGCACCGTGTTTACCGCCGACCCCCCGCCAGGCGTCGGCAAGGCAAAGTACGACGACAGCGCCGCGGCGATGATCGCGCTCCTCAAATACGGCTGCGGTCTGCCGTTCCACCGCATCGAGCGGCTGGAACAGGGTTTGGCCATCCCGATGCCGGTCGGCACGCAATGGGAAGTCGTGGCCGCCGCCGCCGCGCCCCTCATGCCGGTCTTCGACGAACTGGCACGGCAGGCAGCCCAAGGAACCGTGGTGTACAACGATGATACGGCGATGCGCATCCTGACCCTGACGCAAGAGGCACGCGCCGAAGCGCTGCCCGCCGGCGCGTCCGCCGATCGCACCGGCGTGTTCACTTCCGGTGTCGTTGCCGAGACGCCAAATGGTTTGATCGCCTTGTTCAAGACCGGGCCCTGTCATGCCGGCGAACACCTTGCCGAAGTGCTCGATCTGCGGGAAGTGACCGATCCGCCGATCCACATGTCCGATGCCTCGACGCGCAACCGGCCGGGCGATCATTCCACGCTGTCCGCCTCGTGCATCCCGCATGCGCGACGCAATTACGTCGATGTGGTCGAGGCCTTTCCGGAAGAAGTGGCCTTTGTCCTGCACACGCTGCGCGCCGTCTTCCACACCGACGCGCAGGCCAAGCAGCAGGGGCTCTCGCCCGCCGAGCGCCTGCTCCTTCACCAGAAGGAAAGCGGCCCACGGATGAAGGCGCTGCAAGACTGGATGGCCAAGCAGTTCGCGGAGCACACCGTGGAGCCCCACTCAGGACTCGGCCAGGCGATCGCGTACATGCAGAACCACTGGGAGAAGCTGACCCTGTTCCTGCGCGTGCCGGGCGCCCCACTCGACAACAACATCACCGAACGTATACTCAAAAAGGCCATTCTGCATCGGAAGAACGCGCTCTTCTATCGCACGTTGAACGGCGCGCGCGTCGGTGATCTGTTCATGACCCTGATCCATACCGCCGAACTCCACAAGATCGAGCCGTTCCACTACCTCGTTTCCCTGCTGCGCCACTCGGGCCAGGTGGCGCTCGATCCGGCGGCCTGGATGCCCTGGAACTATAGCGAAGCCCTCGCACACGCCGAGGCGGAGAGTACCGAACCTCCGCCGGACTAACCCGGCAGCGCAACGATCTCCAACGTTCCGAACGGAAGCGAACGCCGGGTTGCCGCTGGAGCTTGCCTGCGCACGGCCGCGGGGCCGCGCGCCACCCGTGGCGGTCACCGCGGATCAGCCGCCGCGCGGCTGAGGCCCGCGCGACCGGGGTTTCGCAGCGTTGCCGAAAGGACACGGAAAATCGACACATCGAAAATGTCTCGAAAAGGCTGCGACTTGACCCAAGGCGCGGAATGCTTACAATCCCCATAACTGCTGCCGCCAAGGCGCTTTAGTCCAACGAGGTTTATCTGCCGCGGATACGTCTGCAGTTGAACTCGACCGGCTCGGCGCGGCAGATAAACGCTATTCGTTAGGCGTCACTCTTCAGAACCGGAGATCGCATTATGAACTGGCCAACTGCCTACGGAGAAGAAGAAGCAAAGCTCCGTCGGTTCTACCCGAATGAGCCTCTCTACTGCGACGATCCCTCGTTCTGGTATTCCGGCGAAGTCTTTCACCTGTTCACGCCTTGTGACACCGCTAGATTGCCAAACACTGTGCGCACGCGCGGAGTTGGCGAACAGGCGCCGTATTGGACGCCCGATGCTGACATGCAAGCCCACATGCGGTCTGTCGCAGCTGAGCCTCAAAATCTTCGACGCCTAGTTCTGCCAACCCCAGAGAATAAGAAGAAGACCAACCCAAACTTCTCGCGCTTTCCCGTCAACTATGGGTTGTTACAGCCGCAACTCTCCGAGTTCGAGATTGATGACACCATTCGCGTAGCGTCGCTCACGCATGAAGCCATAGACCTCGAACGGGCAAACTATCTCGATCAGCTCACAACTAACATCTGGCCGGACAGGTCTCGACCGGGGACCCATCTCACCCTACGGGCATCCGAAACGGTCGCAGGCCGGCTCGGCGCGCTACGACCACAAAGTTGTCTGGCCAACACTCTTGGGGCCGCGCTAGTTCTAATTGATCAATTCGGCTTTCCCCTCCTTCGATTTCGAGGCCGCCCCGGGGACCTCCCAAACCGCCAGGAAGGGACGCGTATGGCAGTTATGGAGAAGGGGTGGCACTGCGGCGCCTCCGGAGTTACTACATGGCAGGACCTACTTTGGAACGATGCCGACAACGGCGTCGCAGACTTGAGATGGCTGATTCGCGGAATCGAAAACGGAATGTGGCGCGAGTTGAAAGAGGAAACGGGCTTGCTCCCGACGGATGGCATTTCGCTTTACCCCCTTGCATTCGCCCGCGAACTTAAGCGGGCTGGAAAACCAAATTTCTTCTTCGTGGCTGAGGCCTCGAATATGTCCTGTGCCGACCTGCAAACACTGATTGAATCCCGAAACCCCACGGACAAGAATGAGTACAGTGAAGGCAGTTGGCGAGAGCGCGTTCGCCTTCTCAACCCGGCAACATGGATATCGGCAGTTCTCATTGACGAGAAGCCCGTCGCATTTCTGTCGCTAAAGGAACTTCACCTCGGCTACCTCGCAAAGTACGGGACAGCAGATGCAGGAACTACCGGATTTACCTATGAAAATTACGCCGCGCTACGCCTCGCGTCCAATTGGTGGAGTGCAGTACGAGAGCAAAGACGGTGACTACATCAAATTCAAGTTGCAGAGCTAGGATCAAAGGCATCGCGCTCAGTGTATTTGTTGCTATCGACAAGTGTCAGCCCGCCGTAAAGGAGGCGCGATCTAGCCACAAATTAGCGCTCGGTGCGTTCCTGATGCTTATCATGTTGCAAGTTCTGCCCCGGCCAGACTTTTTGCCAGTAGTCACCAGGTTGGGACTTTTGATGGAGACCGCATTACTTTGTGCAATGAACTTACTCTTTCTCGGGCTCTGCGCCTTTTGGTTTTGGCTCTACTTCGCCGATCGTGAATCGGAGTTAGTTCGCGTCAGACCACAGTTTCTTGCGCAGCCAATTTCGATTCGCCTTGCCTTGCCAGACGTACATTCCTCGCAGCTCATCCTTCTCGTGCTACCGCTAATGCTTGCAGCGTTCGTTGCGCTGGCGGCCGCTCTCGCTGCGCAGGCAGCATTTCTTGTTCTGCTGCTATCAGACCTCCATCCGTCCAGACTCCTGCTGGATTCGCAAGGCTTGGATTGCACTGGCTTTGGCACCGTCGATCAGCGCGCTCTACTCGCAGTCTTCTCGACGGTTCTTGGTAGTGATCATGCATGCATGAAATTGTCTTCTGCCACATCACTCGGGGCCCTCTTGATCGGTTGCCTCTGGGCTGCTCGCTCGGTACTTGCCGCGGTCGCTTTTGGGGTTTTTGTACAATTCGGCACGGTGATAGTGAGACGGCACCGATCATCGAGCGATTGATCAGTTTCGAGCAATCTACTTATTGTGTAAATACAGAGCGAAGGCAGTTATGCAAGAACATGAGCGGAACGAGCGGAGCGAGTCACTTGAGTACTTGCGAACGGAATTCGAAGTGTCTTGGCGGCACCTTGGTGCGCTTGAGGATAAACGCCTTTGGCTCTTCGTTGGATTCTGCATATTCTTGGGACTAGTCTTGTTGGCCGTATCAGAGTTGGCGGCCAGCGGATCTCAAGCGTTGGTTGCATGCGCCCACTTCGCAAATGCCCTAGCATTGCTATCAGTGTCATTCGCCTGCAGAAATATCGCTCGCAGCGAGCGCCAAGCTACCGAGCGCTATCGCAACAAGCTCAACCTTCTTCGCCGAACAATCCTGGAAATCATTGGCTCCGCCAAACTGAATGCAATGCAAGTTGAAGGTAACGCGAACGCCCTCCAAATAGCAGACAATGCCCCAAAGGAGTTGCACATTGCCGACTTGGCCGACAGAAGGCGTTGGAATACAGCACTATTTATGAAGCTTGTCTACGACGCTGGAGTATTCGCTGGCACAGTCTATTTGGGCATGATGCTGGCGTCCGTAGCTACTGCACCGTGACGCCTAATTCTAGTGCGCGTTCAAGTTGATACTAACAATCCAAGGCCAGGCAGTGAGGCTCCGGATGCTAGCTCTATTTGCTGCCAACCTCGGCAGACCGTCCTCAAGCTGCCGGCGAACCGATTCAAGATCATTGAATACTCGATTGGGGAATTCTTTCTCTCGTAACTCGTCCCAGACATGCTCCTGCGGGTTCAGCTCCGGCGAGTACGGCGGCAGTCGAAGCAGCCGCATGTTCTCCGGCACCACCAGGTCATGTGCCTTGTGCGAACTCGCTCCGTCCACCACCATGACGATGAAGTCTCGCCGATGAGCCGAGCTGACTTGGGCGAGGAACTCGCTCATGTGGGTGGTGTTCATGATGTGGGTGATCATCCAGTCGAACTGTCCCTGCAGCGAGCTGACGGCGCCGTAGACGTACAAGAACTCGCGCTCGTAGCCGTTGCCGACCATCGGGCGTGCCGGTTTCGGAGCCCAGCAGCGCCGGATGCGCACCATGCGGCCGAAGCGGGCCTCGTCCTGGAACATCAGCCGCACCTTTCGGCCGCGAACATCCTGCGGCTTCAGCAAGGCTGCCAGCTCGCCAGGAAGTTTTTTTCCAGTCCTCCTGGACAGAAGGGTCGTTCTTGGGGTGTCGGGTGTCCGGAGCTCCCTTGCGCCAGCCGTGGCGAGCGAGCATGCGGTACACCACCGAAGGCGCAATCGGATGCCCCAATCGCTGCGCCAGCGCTGCGCGGATTGGGGAGACAACCAACACGCCGCCTTGGGCAGACCGTTGCCGCCATGGCTCAAGGAACGACTTTTCCTCCTCCAGGCTCATGGCTGCATGGCGCCGGCCACCCCACTGAGGCGCTGCAGTGGCCGGCCGCGCGACGCGATCTCGCAGCCGCGACTGGTATCGCGCCACCGTTGCCCGACCCACGCCCAGCACGGCAGCCGTCTGCTCCAGCGTGGTCCCCAGCAGCGCCGGCATCAGCACCGCCTGCGCGCAGCGCAAATCTTCGAGGGTATTGGCCTGCAGCGCCAGCTCCTGCGCTTTGGCCACCAATTCCGTATCTACCCGCCTCGGTCTGGCCATGCGATGCCTCCGTCGATGTCGACAGATTCAAGCATGCCATAGTTCGTCTCATCTTGAAAGCTACTTGGAATAACGTGGAGGTGAGGGGCGGCCGGAGCGCCGAAGGCGCGGAGGGAACCCGAAGCGCAGCTTCGGGCCGTCCCTCTCGACCGCAGTGTTGGACGCGGGGACAGCGACAAACTCACCCCGTGAGAGAGGCACAGGCGCCGCCGACCGGCGCGCCGACCCGCGCGATGCCCACCGGGTGACGGCGTGACCGCTGGGCAAAACGTTGCCGTTGGCAAGACAGTGTCCCCAGACGGGCACGTCGTACAGGGAGTCGGCGATGAAGTCGCTGGTCTTCGCGGAACTGCCAAAGGCCAGATCCAGTTGCCCGCCGTCCTCGTCGACCAAGCCAAATGGCGTGTACTTTTCCTGACAGCCCATATCGTGGTCGGCGGCCTGGTGGTCACCCCGGGTCTTCCCGCCGCGGGAATAGTCACCGATGTTCACGGTCGCCTTGCAGTCCATGCTCAATCGCTTGGTTTGGCCTCCCTCTCTGGCTTGTCTGTCCTTTTCATGGAGGTTGGCGAAGAGGGCATCGGTCTCTGGAATTTTTTTGGGGTTTCGCTTTGAGCACCGGGCGCAGCCGGTAGCCGTTGCGATTGAGCACCTCCGCCATCGTGCTCGGCGATGGCAGAACTTCTTCCGCGAAGCCCAGCCCTTGCAACTGCTTCAGCGCTTCCGCCGCCGTCAGTCGAGTATACGAAAGCGTGGTGCGGAAGGTCGGATCCTGTTGGGAGTGCGACGCCGCCAAGGCCCACAGGGCATCCGCTACCTCAGGATGCTTCTCCTCCCACAACTTGTTTCCGCAGAAGGCTTCTTGCGCACCTAGGCAGATCACTCCGCTGCGCCGCTCATGAAGCCCTAGTTCGATCGTCTGGCGACTCCAACCAAACATCACCTCTGCTTGCCGAGCACTGCCCCGGCAATATTTGACGGCCATCGCCGCTTCGAACGACCGCCGCTGCGCACCCAGCATCTTCGCCGCTGCCTGCTTCAGGTCATCAATATGAGATGCGTCCAGGGACGGATTGTTCGCAGAAGAGAAGGTCGTGTCCATACGTGAGGTCTCATCGTCGTGATGGGTCTGTATTCTGCCATTAACGGGCGCTGCATTTTCGGAAATCACCTAATTTCAGACTTCCTGATCCGGGCGGGGCTTTGGGGCATTTGCCAGGAATTGAAATGGCACAAAAACTGCCATCAACGCCAGCAAGACCGTGATTCAAGAGCCACAAAAGTGCCAACAACGTTTCCGGCGAGATCAGGAAGTCTGAATTTAGTGTCGAAGCCGAGGGGGTTGGTGGGGCTGCTTGGGGTTTTGGAGGGTTGATCCAAGCTGCGGTTGGGAGTTTAGGTGGCTGAGGGAGAGTGCCTTTGAAGCGCTCGGGATGGAGTAGGAAAGCGGCGTTGAGGGTATCTGCGCGCAGCTCGTAGAGAGCCTGGGCACGGCCGTAGTGGACGGTCTCTGGGGTCATGAAACCGATCCCCGAATGGCGATGGGCGGTGTTGTACCACGCAAAGAACTGCTGGCAGTGGATGCGGGCATCTTCGATACAACCGAAGCGCTCGGGGAATTCGGGACGGTACTTCAAGGTCTTGAACTGGGCCTCGGAGTAGGGATTGTCGTCAGAGACATAGGGCCGGCTGTGGCTCTTGGTGATGCGGAGATCCTCCAGCAGGGAGGCGACGGGCTTGCTGCGCATACTGGCCCCGCGGTCGGCGTGGAGAGTGAGTGTGCCGGGCGCGATGTCCTGTTTGGCGGAAGTGTCGGCGATCAACTGCTCTGCCAATTCGGCGGTTTCCCTGGGGGCGATCATCCAGCCAACGACATAGCGACTGAAAATATCGAGGATCACGTAGAGGTGAAAGCCGGTGCACTTGGCCGGCCCCTTCAACTTGGTGATGTCCCAGCTCCACACCTCGTTGGGCTGGGTGGCCAGGAGTTCTGGCTTGGCGTAGGCGGGATGGGTGAGCTGGTTGCGTCGCTCGCGGCACGGCCCGTCGCTGGCCAGCAGACGGTACATGGTACTGACCGATCCGAGATAGATCCCCTCGTCCAGCAGGGTGGCATAGATGGTGGCGGGTGCGCAATCGGCAAAGCGCTCGCTCACCAGGACCCCCCGTAGGGCTTGCCGCTCGGGTTCGGAAAGAGCCAGCGGTGCCGGCGGACGGGGCGCTGGCGCCATCGGGCCGAACACCACTTGACGTCGTCGGGCGTCCTCGCGGTAGACCCCGCTACGCGGGATGTCCATGACGGCGCAGGCACAGGCCAGCCCGACGGCCGGAGCCAAGACATGGACGGCGTTCATCAGAATAACTCTTGCAGCGTCTCGTCCGTCGGCAGCCCCAACAAGGCGCAAACTTTTTTTTGGACGTCGATGATGGTACGGGCCTGCGCCAGCTTATGGCGCAGGCGCTCAATCTCTTGGGTGAGTGTGGTGATTTTCCGGGCCTCTTGGAGAGCCGGGTCGGCTTTGCGCCCGCGCTTTTGCGGCGTCAGCGCGGCCTGCTCGGCGGCCTGCCGCTGCTTGCGCCAGGTGTTCAAGTGCGAGGAATAAATACCTTCACGACGCAGCAGCGCGCCAATCTCACCGGCTTCCGTGCAGCCGTCGGCCTCGGCCAGGATGCGCTGCTTCTCGCTACTGGAAAACTGGCGCCGTTTCGCCGTAGCCGCGACTTCCGGGTTCGGCGGCGGCGCGCTGGAGGACCCGTTTCCAGTCGCCCTTCGGGCTCCTTCCAACGGGTCCTCCAGCGCCAAGGCGTTGGGTGTGCTCATCGTGTCTTCTTTCGTATTGGCCATGATTCAGTCCTACCTTTCTACTCTAATTCGTGAGGGGTAGGTGTCTCAGGCCATATTGACACGGAGGGATGTCGTGCGGCGCGAGTATCGTCGCCAGCTCGCTAGCGGACACCGAAAAATCGACGAAGGCCAGGCGCGGCCAGTGCGACAGGTTGCGCAACAGCGCATCGATGCGCACCCGCCGGTCGCCGGCTTCGTACTGGCGGCAGAGCACGCGACCGTCGGTGAGTACCGCGACGAGGGCGACGTCGCGGCGCTCGTCGATCTCGCGCGGCGCAAAGACCGCGCCGGCGGCGGTGACCAGTCGGTCGGGGATGCCGCGAAAGGCCGCCCGTTCGACCGGCAAGCCGTGCGCCATGAGCGCCGTTTCGACCTCGTCGGCGAGTCGCGCGAGCGCGGGGTCGTCGGCCGTCTCGTCAACCCACAGCCAGACTTCGCGCTGATAGACGGCGCGCTCGAAACGCAGCGCGGGGATTCCGCCGCCGGCGGCAGTCGCCTTGACGGTGGCGGCCATGTCGAGGCGGCGCGTCGGTTCGTCGGCGATGAAACGGCCGATACCCCAGACCAGCGCTTCCTGTTGGCGCGCGTCGAGCAACTGCGCGCCGGCGAGATCTGCCGGCGGCAGGAAGACCCGTGGCGGGCCCTTGCGTATCGGCGCGGGCGCCGGCTCGGGCAGCCAGCGACGGCGCCCGAGGGTCAGCCAGACGCCGCCGGCAGCCGCGGCCGCCAGTCCCCCAAGCGCGAGCGGCAGGCCACCGGTCCATAGCGGATTGGCGGGAGTGACGGTGAGGGTAGGGGTCCAACTGGTGAACCGCTGCCGGCGAAGGTCGGCGGGCGCAAGCGTTGGTGTCGAGGGTTTGGAGGTTTGGTCAGTCGTTAGCTGGGCAGGGTTTTCGGCCGGCGAGGTGGGCGGCGAGGGATCGATCCGATAAGCAACGAGGACGCAAAGCAGGATCAGCGCGCCGACCAGGGCGTAGGGCCAAGCTTTCTTCCTGGTCTGAGTCTCAGGCTTGCTGGAACCGCCGGCCGGCGGTTGCCAGGGCCGTCTTGCCGGCCGTCGAACGGGTTCGAACGGCCGCTGTGCACGCGCCTCGACCTCGCTTGCAGCGCCTGCCAGCCAGGCCTCCACGACGCGATCGAAGACGGCGTCGTCTTCGTCCCCCTTGACCAGAATGGCCCGCAGGATCGATTTCAACCGCCTGTCGTCGGCTGATCCCGGCCGCAGGGCGAATACCCGCTGCAAGCGAATCGCCTCGGTGATCCCGATCGGCAGGCCGGCTTGCCGCAGGGCCTCCAGCAAGGCCTCGAGAGAGAGCGGATCGGTCATGCCGGCGCTGCTACGCCGGGTCTCGACCATTCTCGAGAACCGTCACCGCAACACCTGCAGGTCGTCCCGGTCCTTGATCAGCGCCGACAAGGCCGGCAGGTCGACGAGCCGGCAATCGCGCAGTTCACCTTCGCTCACCACGCCGCGCGCCGACAGCACCGTCAGCCAGACGAGCAACTCGGCAGTGGCCGGTGGCTTGCGGATGTCGCGGCTGCGCAGCTCAAAAAAACGTTCGATGGCGGCCTCGCGGACCACTTCGGGCAGATTCGGGAAGTCGCCGAAGCGCGCATCGACGGCCCGACGCACGAGTTCCGGGGAGAACTTGATGTGATGGAAGATGCAGCGCCGGAGAAACGGCTCGGGCAGGCGACGCTCGCTGTTGCTGGTGATCAGCACGATCGGCGGCGGTCCCTGCCGGCCAACCGTCCGCCCGCTTTCGGGAACGTGAAACTGGTGCTGCGCGAGGACGTTCAGCAGATCGTTCGGGAAATCCCGCGGCGCCTTGTCGATCTCGTCGATCAGGACGAGCGAAGGTGTCTCGGCGTCGTAGGTTTTCCACAGCGGACCGCGTTCGACGAAACTCGCGCGCTCGAGCGGCTTGCCACCTTGCTGCGGGGCGTTCGCCGCGTGCAGGTAGGCAACGGCGTCGAAGCGGTAGAGCAGGTCCTCGGCGGTCGTCGTGCTGCGCACGAAGAGCGGGAAGACCTGCTCTTCGATCGCGAAATACCACGCCAGGTAGTAGGCGACCTGTGTCTTGCCGGTGCCCGGCTCGCCGGTCAGCAGCAGCGGCGCGCCGACGGCCAGCGCGACATTGACCGCGTCCACCAGTTCCGGGTCGGGTTGAAAATGCGGCGCCGCGGCGCGCAGGCTGGACAGCGTCTCGGGCAGGCGCCGTTGCGCCAGCGCCTCGCGCCGGGCCGGAGTGCGGTCGTCGGGGACAAGGAGTTCAAAGGGGGTCATCGCCATGCCGGAAAAGTCGGGAATCAGAGAGGTTCGTCATCGACAGGCTGCTCCACGCCCTGCTCTCGCCGCAACTTGCCGAGCAGATCATACCAGGAGCCCTTCTGCGCCAGATCGATCAGCGCCACCACCTGCCCGAAGTCGCCATCCGTTGCCTTGATCAGCCGTTGAGCGACCTCCTGCCGAAGGAGCGTGGGGCAACCCGACCGCTCGTCGCCCAGGTATGTGAACAAGTGTCCTTCGTCCACGTGCCCGAGCGCCGGCAGATGGTCGATGCGAAAACGTGGACTGGCACACCACGGCTGCCAGAGCTCCTTTCGAAATGCCGTGGCGAGTCTTGCGTGTTTGCTGGCTTCGAGTTCGATCGACAGGAAGCAAACGATGCGCAGGTCATCGGGGCAGTGGGCAGCGAGGAACTCGCTCGAAAAGCGCAGCCAGTCGCTCAACTGGGGGAGCGTCAGCGGTGGCTGGCAATCCGTCCCGTGACCGAAAAGCCCCCAGTTGAGCCACAGCACGCCGCGCTTTGCGGTGCCTTTGACGTTGGGCGCATGCCGGCGCAGGAGGTGCCGGACCGCTTCGCTGCCGTCGCTCTGCAACTGCAGCGTGAGCTCCTGCTCCAGGTTGCGCCGCAGTTCCTCGCTCCGCAAGACGGGGTCGGGATTCTCACCCCGCGCGACGGGAAAGCTCAGCCGCAGCCAGTTGCTTTCGGAGTACTCGAAAGCCTCGAGTTCGAGATAGTGCTGCAGTTGGTCGGGCAGCGCGCGCAGCATGTTACCAGGGGCCGCATGGGCGACCAGCGCCATGACCCGCAAGCTGTCGCTGCGAAGGAACTCTCGGAAATGCTTCGCCGCCATGCCCTTGGCCTCGTCGCGGTCGAGCGTCAGGAGCGGAACGCCTTGCACCGCCGCTGCGGCATGGGTTTCGGTGTTCCAGAGCCGGTAATCACCGTGTGCCGCGAAAGCGACGGCTTCCGCGAGCGGCCGCTCGCTGCTCGCCTGCTGCAGCGCGGTGAGCGGGTCGTCGCCGTCTTGCAGCCAGCAGCGGAGCCAGGCGGCCGCCACGCCGGTGGCGTCCGCTTCGCAGTTTGGCAGGCGGCGCCAGATCAGCAAGGGCACCAGCCCGGCGAGCGGCGTAAGCACCTGGGTCGCCAGCCCGCTGACATTGAGGCAGATGACTGCCGGTCGTCGTGAGGTTTTCCGGACCGACGCGGCGAGCTGCACGAGAGGCAGCAGCTCGGGACCGTCGGCACCATCGAGCAGCAGGCCGGGTCGTTCGGCGGTGCCGGCGCCGTGACCGTAGACGTAGACCAGGTGCGGCTGCATGCCGCGCAACGCGTTGTCCAGCTCGTTGCGCGTGCGCACGATGCGCAGGTACTCGGGGGGTTGCCGGCGGCTCGGCCAGACCTTCTGCAACACATCGACAATGGCCTGCACGTGGGTGGGGTCCGGTGCTGCGCCATCGGATCGGGCTTGCGGAGCGACGATCAGCACGCTGGCCGGCGCCGGAGTCACCAGATTCTCCCGCGGATCGATGGCGCTGCCGGTGCTGAACTCCCAGTCGCGATCGACGAGCCGCGTGTTGCGCTAGGCCGTGAGCCGCCAGGGAAGGCCGAGCAGCAGCGGTTCGTCGCGGGCGACGATACGCAGTCGCACGGGCGCCCATGGCGGGTTGGGGCGCGTTGCCGGCAGCGGTTGGTGGAAGAGGGTGCGCAACACGTCCTCCCATTGCTTTGCCGACCCGAACAAGAGATCGAACAGGAAAGCTCCCCACTCGCCCGCGTGCCGATCGATCAGGTCCTGAAGGGATGCCACTGGCTGCGTGTCGAGCGCTGTGGCGATGGAGCCGAGCGGTGCCTCGAAGGTGCTCCAGGGGCGGCTCGCCGAGGCAATGGCGTCGCTGCCCGGCAGGTAATAGCGCGTATCGAGGGTATCCTCACCGCGCTCGAAATGAACGGTCAGTTCGTAGACGCGGGACTCGGTGCGGGACCCGGCGCGTGAGGGCAGGTACGAGTCCCTGGTTGCCCGCGGCGGCGGCTTCCGGTCGGGCGTGACGCTGGACGCTGCGATGGCTGGGGCGATTGGCGGGCCCGGCGGCTTGCCTCCGATCCCTGCAATCAGGGTTCGGAGCGCTGGCTCCTCGTCGAAGCCACTTTGAAATTCGACCGGTCGGATGTTGGCGAGGAATGGGGGCAATACGCCATGGGTACTCCGCGTGACACCAGGCAAGAGCACGGGTACGAGCCGGTAGCCGGGCTCGCGGACACGCCGCTCGATGGCGACGCGCATTTCTTCGTCCTGCCACGGACCAACTCCGCTCGGGCCAATGAAGACGACCGAGGCACGCGCTTCGGTCAGGGCTTTCTCGATCACCGGTTGCCACTTGTCCCCGGCCGCGACGTGCCACTCGTCGAACCAGGGTTCGATGGCGCAGGCGCGGAGGCGATGCGCGATCTCGGTGACCGCGGCTTTGTCAACGCTGTTGTAACTGAGAAATACGGCGTGCTGGGTCATCGGTCTTCCCTCCCATGAGTTGCCGATGGGGTGGTACTGGTGGGCGTTGGAAATTTAGGCGATTTCCGGGAAATAAAGATCCCGAACAACTAACCGCAGCAGCTTGTTTTTCTGGTCCTGATCCCGGCCTAACGCCATGACTCTTGGTACGGCGTTTTGCGGAAATCACCTTACTCCGTCGCTTGCGTGAGAGGAGGCATGAATTTTCCTTCGTCTTGCAGCCGTTGACACGTGTTGATGATCAGCGCGCTTGCCGTGGCGGCGTTGGCGGTGCTGAGCAGGTAGCGGCTGGTTTCGGGATCGAGTCCGTGGGCGAAATGCTCGTGCGAATCGCTTTCTCCGCCGGTGCGCCGGGCAAGCTCCTCGGCCATGCCGCCAAAACCACCGAGCAGAAAGGTCGGGATCTTTCTCGCCAGCGCGAGTTCGAGTTCCTCCAGGGTGCCCGGGCGCAGCGCGGTGCCCGCCCAGCGCTTGCCGCCGATGACGGCCAGCACGTCCATCTCGGCTATCAGCCGTTGGCGCATCGCCGTCAGGCTGGCGTTTCTGACCAGGGAATCACTGGCGCTGTCGCCGCTCGCGCCAGGCGGCACCACCCGATCGACCTCGATCAGCTCGACGAGCCCCTGATACCGCTCCTGGCGGAGCTGACTGCCGAGGTGTTCGCCGGACCACAGCTCGGACATCACGAAGGTGACTAGCGGGGAGCTGCGTGTCCCTTTGTACGGTTCGGCAAGACCCAGAATGCGGGGCGTGAAGCTGGGATGGCAGCCGTGAACCAGCCGGCCTCCGTAGCGAAAGACCGCATCGGCAAAAGTCGAGACGAACTTCAGGATTTCCCAGTCGAGGGCGCGCGCGCCCCACTCGGCCTGGTCCGGCACGGCGCCCGACAGTCCGATCCGCAGACCGGAAAGGTTGATGTCGACAAGTCTGGATGCGGTCATGTCATGCCGCCTGCGGTCTGCGGAAGGTTTCAAGGTGGAGGGTGAGTTCGGTCAGGTCGACGAGCCGCAGCAGGGGGTCTTCATCGAGACGCAAATGCTCGGCAATCTCCTCCAGATTCGGCTCCGGAACAGGTTCGTCATAGAGGAACAGCTTGAAGTTGTAAGCCCGTGGCGGCGGGGCCGTGCCGGCAGAGCCGCCCGCCGGTGCCGCGGCCGGATGGTAGCTCTGGAAGGCCTTGACCGAGCGGTGGAAGGTGGGGCCGTCGACCGAACAGTGGGCCAGCATCCGGGTTTGCGAAAACCTGGATTCCTTTCTGGTCGACTCATACATTTGGCGATGCTGGTCGAGCGTGCTCCAGGAAAAGTGCACTCGCTCGAAGGCCTCACGGGCATGCGACGGCAGTTTCATGCGGTTGCGGACGATTTGCAGCAGGCGCTGCTCAATCGCCACCAGTACCTGGTTCAAATCCTCTTGAGACAAGGAAACGCACATGGCGTCGTTGCCAAGCGTGACCTCGAGTTCGTGGCAATAGAGCTCCCGCAAGGCCAAGAACGACGAACCCGGTTTTCTGAGCTCGCCTGCGGCAGGGCGCAGCACCAGCGGGAAGATCGGCACGAAACCATGAATCGCCGCGTCGATTTCCTTCTTGATCCATTTGGAGTCCGTGACCTGCGGGGTGTCGAGCAACAGCACCATGTCCGCGCCCGCGACGTGCTTTTCGATCTCCTGCTGAACGATTTGCCCCCCATCGAGGCGCTCTGCGTCCAGCCAGGCAGGGTAGCCGTGGCGCGTCAGGTACTCGACCAGTTGCTTTGCCACCTCCCGCCCATCGCTCTCCCGGTACGACACGAAGAACTTCTTGCCGGAACCGCGCAGCCAAAGCCCGAGCAGGACACCAACCCGGCGCACGACGTCCCTCACATCGGTGTTCCGATCATGCAGACACGGCAGGGCCTTGATGGCATCGAGCGGCGCCGGCGGTACCCTGAGATCGGGCAAAGTCGAGATCGGCAGGATGCGTGCGTCGCGCCGTTCGGTGCTGGCCGCCGACACCTCCTGACTTAGCGTTCCCTGCAGTGGCGCCGGCAGCGGTCCGGCGCCGAAGACGACGACCAGCAGATCGTCCCAGCGCGGCCAACTCTGCGCGGTCAGAAGCGGCGGGGCCTCTACCTCCCCGCACTGTAGCACCTGGAGGTCTGGGTATGCCTTAGCGAGTTCGCCCGCAATCTCGTCGGCGCGGGTTTTCGCATCGTCCGTTGAAAGAATATAGAGCACCTTGCCTCCCGCCGTGTAAGTGATCCGCTTCGAGCTTGTGTCAATTACTCTGGCCAACCGGAAGCTGGACCCCAAGGATAGGAAATCCAACGGCGCCATCAAAAGAGTATATGAGCCTTCATCAAGGGGCGTCAATCTCGGATTGGATCCCAGAAACCCATGAAAAGTCATCCCCCGTCTGCTTCCTTCTTGCTGCCGGACGACGCGCCGGGGGCGGTGATTTGCACTGCGGTCGCCGCGATTGGCCCAGTCTCCGTCTCCGTCACTGTGGCAAGCGACGCGGTCAGACTCTCTGCAGCAGCCAGTCGGCCAGGGCGGTTCAGGTCGTCGGTCATTGGGCCGAACTCGCGTACCGTGTCTTCCCACTCACGCTTGGGTACCGCCACCCAGTGGCTTGACGCCCCGATGTCAATTCCCGCTGTGTTGGGAAACACGAGAATTAGTAAAACGTTCCGCCAAAAAAGATACATATCAGACGATCCCCATGTCGAACTTCTTCCACCGAAAGACAACGGGCGCCTGATTCATTTCGTCGATGCCTTTGAGGATATGGGACTTGAGTTCATCGACGGATGCGACACGGATGTGGCGGAGGAAGGTGCGCGCCATTTTGGAGAATGCACACTCGATGAGATTGAGCCAGGATCCATGCTTGGGCGTATGAACATACTCGAATCGTCCGGGACGCGTCGCGAGGAAGGCCATGGTCTCCTTCGAGATATGCGCCAAATGGTTGTCGAGGACGACACGAATGATCGCTTCGGGGGGATAGTAGGCGTCAATGTCTTTCAGCAGCTCGATGAACTCGACGCTACGGTGTCGATCCTCGGTATGGGCAAAGATATGGCCAGAGTGGAGATCAATGCCGGCCAGCATGAAGACGGTGCCGTGACGGACGTACTCGTAGTCACGCTCCACCGTCGTCGCTTTTCCCGGCGTTGGGGGCAAGTCGGGGGCGGTCAGGCCAAGCGCCTGAACTCCGGGCTTTTCGTCAACGCTGACCGTGTAGATGGGATTCGGGCGCCCATCATGAACGGCGCCCTCACGGTAAAGGGAGACCTCGCGATAGATCATCAACACTTCCTGCCTCTTGCGGTCGAACTCCGGGTCGCGTCGCTCCAGGTAATAGCGAATCTTGTGCGGCTTGATCTGGTATTCGTTCAGGATCCGCCAGACGGTACTCTTGCCGGCTTGCGCCAAGCGTGGATACCCGGCCCCTTCGGCATGCTCGGAGACAAACTTGGCCAGCGCCGAAATGGACCACAACTCGGCTGCCAGTCCATGATCTTTGGGCTTCGTACAGGCCACGCTGACCACCCAGGCCTTCGCCTCTTCAGTAATCTCGGGTGCATGCGGGCGATGGTAGGCGTCCTTGAGCCCAGCGGCCACGCCCGCCGCCAATGCCTTGTCGATGCACTTGTCGACACGCTGTTTCGGCTGCTGCGCGACATCGACCTGGCCCACCTCGAGCAGGCCCACCTCGAGCTGGTGAAGCGCCGGATCCGCGGCAAGAGCTTTCGCCGTTACCTGATCCACCACGGCTATCCGATCGCCATCGACGGCTCGCAAAAGCTCGCCGGCGACCCCCTCTGGGCGGAGGAACTCCTGCAGCGGACCGTAGGCAAAGAGGAAACCCGCCACCTCCAGTACTTCGTCTACGTCCTGGAGGCCAGCCTGGTCTTTCACAACGGCCTGGTCATCCCGCTGCTCAGCGAGTTCCTCGAACACGCGCTGGGCGATACCGAAGCGCAAAAGCAGGATTGCGAACTGCGCGGCTTTGTGCGCTTGAGCGACCGGCTCAAGATCTGGTTCCCACGTCTGCCGATCCGGCTCCTGCTCGATGGCCTCTACGCCAACGGGCCGGTGATGCAGCGCTGCCGTGACCTCCACTGGCCGTTCATGATCGTGCTCAAGGACCAGGATTTGTTCACCGTCTGGCAGGAGTTCCACACGCTCCATGCCCGGAAGCCACAGGGCTTCCAGCAGAACTGGGGAAAACGCCAACAGCACTTCATCTGGGTCAACGACCTCGACTACGCCTTGGGTCCGAACGGGCGACACCGCCTCCCGCTGCACGTGGTGGTCTGTGAGGAGATCTGGGAGCGGGTCGATGAACGGGCCAGGACGGTGACCGAAACGTCGCTCCATGCCTGGCTCTCCAGCCAGCCGCTCAGCCGCGAGAAGGTCCATGCGCGCTGCAACCTCGGCGCCCGCTACCGCTGGGGCATTGAAGCGGGCTTCCTCGTTGAAAAACGCCAGGGCTACCACTATGAGCATGCCTTTGCCCTGGACTGGAATGCCATGAGGGGCTATCACCTCCTCATGCGCCTGGCGCATGGGTTCAATACCCTGGCACGTTTCACTCGGCAGTTACGCAGCCTGTATCAAGAACTCGGTGTGCGCGGCGCTATTCGCTTCATCCGAAGCTCCTGCGCCGCCCCCTGGCTCGATCCTGCGCGGATGCGTGTGCTCCTCGCCGAGCCGTTCCTGCTGCAACTCGAGTGACCTTGCCCGAGCCTACCAAGACCTCTTCCCCAGCGCGGCGCACTCCGCGCCGGGAAACGCTCGCCTGACCACACGACCGGACCTCCAACCACCTCTCGACCGCCTCCTGATTGACCACCCCACCCGCGCCGCAAGCGCCACTCTGCCGCCCGCTACCCGCAATTTGACCGCCCCGGCGGCGAAAGTGGGCGTTGCCGGCAAACAGCCTCGATTGGGCAGGGTCATGCTTGGGCAGGGTCATGCGTCAGGGCTGGGAGAATTGCTGCAGTTTTGGTGTTTAGCAAACCTTCTGTTAGAATGCCCTCCTTCCGGAGAGATGGATGAGTGGTCTAAGTCGCACGCCTGGAAAGCGTGTGTGGGATAACACCCACCGCGGGTTCGAATCCCGCTCTCTCCGCCAGGATACCAGACGCAAACTGTCTGAGCCAAAAACGAACACCCCGCTCAACGCCTTGTTTTGCGGGGTTTTTCGTGTAAACCTCCTGACTTCGCCTACCCCACAAATGTCATTTCTGGCGTAATTTGGCGTCTTACGGGGCGTTTCTCTCGAAACCTCCTGACTTCGCGAATTTGGTACGGAATTTTCAAGCTATTGGTTTTGCTTGAGTTTTCGAGTGGTCTTGGCGGGTTTTGCGATGGCGTATGCTTTGGTTTTGTGGGGTATGCCAACACAAACCATGTGCTTTTTGACAAGAGGCAGATAGCCAAGGGCAGTCATTGATGGTGCACCTGTGTCGCTCGCGAATCCGACCAAACCAGCGCTTGTGTTGTAGCATAGTCAGACAAGAGTCGATGAGGATGGGCCATGACAATGCTGGCGTTTTTCGAAAGATTTGGCGATCTCGCGTTTGAGGAAATGCGGGTGCTCACCGTTCCTCCTGGAAATCCTGTCCCCGCTGACGAGTATGGTTTTCTCGAATTCTATTGTACCGACGACGATTGCGACTGCCGACGGGTGATCATCAAGGTCGTCGGGCGAAAGAGCGCCGACAAGGTCTGGGCGACAATCAGCTACGGATGGGAACAAGCCGCCTTCTATCGAAAGTGGTCTCGGGGAACGGAAAATGCCCATGAGTGGCAGCGTCCGACCCTGGATCCGCTGAACCCGCAGTCCTCACACGCACGAGACTTCCTCGCTGCGTTCGAGCAAATGATCCAAGACAAGACCTACGTCGACAGGCTGAAGCGCCACTACGAGATGTTCAAAAAGTCCCCGCAGCAGCCAGGGCGAGAGGGACGGAAGAGGTAGAATGTTTGCCGTGGCGCAGGTGTGTGGATACCGCTTCTACGCACTTGACGTTGTGCTGCCCGACTTTGAAAAGCCCGACCAACATTTGAGTGGTCTTGGCGGGTTTCGCGATGGCGTATGCTTTGGTTTCGTGAGGTACGCCATCGCGAGATGTCTCCTCGGTGAGACGCAGCGTAGGGTGAAAGTGGCGAGCGTCTGCTGAAGCTGAAACGCACAGAACCATAGAATAGCAGAGCAGCGTGACTGGCGGTGGGGTAGCCGTGTCTCGACCGGGTGCGAACGAAAGTGTTGGGCGAGTCCCGCTCTGATAATTGTCAGCGACGTGAGCAAACGTAAGGAAATTAGCGGAGAGTTGCGATAGAGTAGGGAACCCATCCACGGAGAGAAGCCATGCCTAAGATTTCCCACATCGAACCTTGCGATTCCAGAGACTTGGTGGCCCGTTTGGAGGCTAATCCAAAGATACTGGCGAAAGTGCTAGAGATGCTGGAGTTGGTGGAGAACGCCGAAGGGGATCTGCGTCGGGCCGATGAAGCCGAGCGCCGCGTGATAGAAATTCTCCGCGGGACGGGCCAGGAGATTCTGACGGGATGGGCCGAGCAGGTTGCTGAGGCGGTGACAGCCGAGGTGCGGGCCGCTGAGCCGGTCGTGGTACACGCGAAAAAAAAGTTCTCTGGTATACGACATACGGCTCGGTCATGGTGGAGGAGGAATGCTTTCTCCACAAAGAAACAAACCGGCTGCTTCGTCCTTTTTCAGAAGCTGCCGGTGTCCGTTGCCGGAGCCATTCTCTGCCACTGGAGCGCGCCGTGACGGACTTGGGCGCCGACCTTCCCTTTGGACAGGTTGCGGCAAAAATCAAGGAGCACTACGGTGTTGACTTGGCGGTCAGTGCGCCCCGGACGCTCACCGAACGGGTGGCCTGTGAATTAACGGAGGCAGATTGCCTGCCGGTGGCGGGCCCATCGAACACCGCGAAGAGGCTGATTGTGGAGACGGACGGCGGAATGGTGCCCCTTGTCGAGACCGTGGAGGGCGCTGCGGACGCCCGCAAGGGGAAGCGCACGCACTGGCGAGAAGCGAAGGTCTGTATCGCACAGCGGCAGGGCGAGGCCGTTCCCAAGGCCGGCGTGACGATGGAGGGTCCCCGGGAAGCGGGGGCCATCCTGAAGCGGCTGGTCGATGCGCTGGGATTTGGCCCCAAGACCCAGGTTCACTGTGTTGGCGACGGGGCGGCTTGGATAAGCAGCCAAATCGAGGAACTGTTCGGTACTCAGGGGACCTTCCTGGTCGACTTGTTCCACGTCTGCGAATATCTGACCCCAGCCAGCAAGGTCTGCGCGCCGGATTCTGCCCAGGATTGGGTGGCCTCCCAGAAGGCGCGATTCCTGCTGGGACAGGCCCGCGAGGTGGTTGCAGAGATGAAACTGCACCTCGAACCTGCATCGGTCGATGACCCGCAGGCTCCGGTGCGCGTCGCCTGGCGCTATTTCTCCAACCGACTCGACCAGTTGGACTACCCCCGCGCACTTGCGCTGAATCTGCCCGTCGGCTCTGGCGAGGTCGAGAGTTCTCATCGCTACCTCGTGCAGGCCCGCCTCAAGCGCCCAGGGGCTTGGTGGCGTGCGGACATGGCTCAAGCCATGATCAACCTGCGTGTCATGCGACATAACCAGCTGTGGGAAACCTATTGGGAAAAGCGCTGGGCGGAGCCTCTACGCAGAGCGGCTTAAAACCGAGACTCCCCGTCCAACACTTTCGTTCGCACCCGTCTCGACCCGTTGAGTTGCAAGTTCTTCCAGACAACGTTTCAGCGACAAACTTGCAGGCCACCCACCTCGGTGGCTTGGCCTTGATCATCGTTCCGGCCACCCCCTACGCCGCCAGCGGCATCAGATAGGGCGGCTTGGGCGGTCGAAGTCGTCGTCGCGCGGGTCGTGGGGGCAACGGCATGCGCTGGAGCGCCTGCGTGAACAATGTTTCGTGGGCACGGCTAAAAAAGCGCTCGGCGGCGGTTGTGCCGTCGGCGCGACGGATGTGATAGTTGTGCACGGCGGTGAGCGCCGCGAGCTTGCGGTCGCTCAGGCGATGGCGGCCCTGGTGATGCAGGGCCAGTTGTCCGTTACGGCCCTCCACCCCGGAACTGCTGCGCTGGAAGCGATCGGCGCATTCGCCGGCCACCTGTTCCAGGCGCGCGATCTCGGTGGACGGTAAGGCCTGGATCGGATGCGCGCCGTGACGCAGCGGTTCGAGCAACTGGCGGCTCAGCGCGCGTAGTCGGTGACGCGGCTCGGCGAGGGTGCTGCGCTCGGCGACGCGCTCCAGATACAGAGCAGGAATCAGTTCTTCGACGAGGGCGCGCTCCAGGTCGAGGGGCAGCGCGAGGGCCTCGACCTGCACCTGCAGGGTGGCGAAGAAAAAGGGAATGGTGGCCAGCAGTTGGGTGGTCAAACGTTGCGCTTTGGCCAGGCGTTCACGGGCGCGCGTCGGCAGCTCAGCGGCTGCGGCGAGGCGCCCGAGCCGCGTCCAGACGTCGTTGAGGCGCTGCGCGACCTGTTCGACGGGTTGTGCCTGTCCACACTCCAGGTCATACGGGTGATACCCGATGCCCAGTTCACGCACCAGTTCCCGGGCTTCGCACTGACGCGCCTGCGCCTCGGCATGCGCGATTTCGGCCTGCACCACCTCGCTCACGGCGGCGCGGATGCGGGCGGCGAACGCGGGCGGGCGACCGCAGGGACGTGGCGACTGGTCTTCGTATGCCTGCTGGGCCGCCCGCTCAACCGCCCAGCGCGTCTGGGCGGCGGTCACGGTCGCAGCGGCCTGCCGGACCTGGCGGGCCAGGTGTAGGCTGGTGGCCTTCGATACCTCGTGCTGACCATGGAAGAGGTCCGGCGAATGATGCACACCCAGGTCCACCTCGACATGCCGATGCAACGCCCCGGCCTCGTCGCTGGTGCCCTGAATCACGGCGACATCCAAGCCGACCAGGGCTTCCTGGAGCGCCTGCGTCCAGGTCGCCGCCTGACGATCCGCCGCGTACTGCTCCAGAAGAAGAAAGCCCGACACCGGCTCCAGCGCCACCAGACCCATCTGTGGATGGAAAGTCTCATCCTCACACACCGTGAGATCCCGATGCGGCATGCCCCGCGCCAGCGCCGCGCGCTGCTCCTCCGCGACGGCGACCAGCGCCTCCTCCAGCGCCGCATTGAGGCCTTGCTGGGTGCCGTAGCTGGCGCCGACGAAGGCCGACAGCCCGCTCAACTCAAGGAATTGGCACACCACCCGAATGCCGGCAGCGCCCTGCAGGGTGATGCTGAAATGCGCCGCCAACACCAGTTGATGCAGCCACCGTACGCCCTCCGGCGTCTCCATCCACGCCGCCAGGACCGCGGGAGCCGCGCCGACCGCCTCCGGCTTGCGCCAATCCTGCAGGGTACTGCGTGCCACGCCGAGTTCGGCGGCCACCTGCCGTTGCGTCTGCCCCGCCGCCAGGCGAACGGTGGCCGCCCCAAGCTGCTCCGCCCGCTCCAGGCGCGAGCGACGTATCACAACCAACCATCCATCGACGCCCGTGCCGCGCGCAGGGGCACTCTCCTTGTGTCTGGGTTACAGTCCATCCCGGCAGGACCTTTGAGCATATTCCTTCTCCCTCGGTTAGTTCGCACTTCCAAGGGTACAAAATTTCGAGGGTTCTGCCACTCTCTCGCAGGACTTTCATCAAGCGCAACGGACGGTTTTGGCCGGAATGATGATCAAGGCCCGCGAAAATCCCTTCGGCATCGCAAGAAGATTTGAGATGGCCAAGGGTCAATGAGGGATCATTTTCGATCTCGGAGATTTCCTCATGTCACTTGCCGCCAACGTTTGCTTGCTGCTCTCTCAATGGATCTCGTTCCTCCTGGAGGCTGTCCCACCCCGTTCGCGTCGTACTTTCGTCGAACTCCTGATCGGCTGCCTGCTCAACCCGGAAGGGTGGGTCACCCGCGCCATCGGGACTATAGAGCCGATAATTAAGAAACGGACTTTCACTGCGGGTTCTGACACGGGATATGCCTCCGTCAGTGTCTGCTAGTCAGCTATCGGCTCTATATTCGCCGAGAGGGCGCACTGGACGACTTATTACAAGCTCATCGAGCGGGCCACGGTACCGGCCGCCGACTTGTCCATTCGTCTGCTGAAACTTGTGCTATGGGTGCTCCCGGCCGCACTGATCACTCTGGTCGTCGATGATTCTCTGGTGCTCCGCTGCGCGGAGGCAGGACCGGGCATCCGCATCAAGCATGACCACAGCCGCAAGGCCAATCGTCCGACCTTTGTGAACAGTCAGTGCTGGGTCACCTTGGCTCTGGTGCTCTGGGTGCGTCTGGGCTCTGCCCTGACGGATCTTCCCCCCTCGCTCTAATAATTTCAAGCACTTAGCTCATTTGTAGGCATGTAACGGTACTAATGTTTTCAAGCACTTAAACAGCTACGGGGGGAAGACCCGCCTGACGGTGCCGATTCGCTCATGGCTGCTCGAAGAATCGGGCCAACGCGGCAAACTCTGGGTAGCACGTCAGTTGATCGATTCGGTCAGGGGGCACGTCAAGGAGGTGCGCTTGCTGATGGATGCCTGGTTCATGCGCCGGAGCCTGATTCTGCCTTTGATCGCGCAGGGCGTGCGAATCATCGGACAGGTACGGCGGGATACGGCCTGGTATCTGCCGCCAGAGGCGGAGCCAAAACGTCGCGGACCGAAACGCAAGTATGGTCAGCGGATTGATGCGGCCATGCTCGAGGCCCTGCCGGCGACCGTGATGGAATTGCCTTTGTACGGCAAGGTCCAGACAGTCCGGCTACGCTCGGTCCTTGCCGTGGCGAGATTTCTGAGGGGACTGCCGGTGCGGGCGGTGTGGTGCGAGATGCTTCAGTCGGACAATACTTGGTCGCGCACACGCCTGATTCTGGCGACGGAGATCAACCGGTGGGCCTGCCAAGTGGTGGAGATCTATGCCCAGCGTTGGGGAATTGAAGCCCTGTTCCACAATCTGAAGCGGTGGTGGGGGGCCTGCAATTTGTGGCAACAGTCGAAGCAAGCCCTCGAACTGTGGATGCAGACTCGTTCCATGGCGTATGCGTTGACACAACTCCTGGCCTTGCAGCTCGGGGAGTTCTTTCCCCTGATGGAAGTCGCTCCTTGGCGCAAGGGAATGGTCATCACGGCGGGGCTCTTTGCCCAATGGCTGCGAATCAATTTTATCGGACTTCGCGTGCGCGACGCCTATGACCCGAAGTCCGGTCATTTCGCGATGCCTTTACCCGGTCAGGATCAGCGGTTGCAGTGCTGAGGCCTCTTGCCTTGCGTCCACCGCGGCATCGAGGCCTTCCGTTGTCATCTCCGTCATCGCTCGCCACCTGGAAAATCCCGGCCGGCGGGAGAGACGTATGTCTAAACTTCAGTTCTCCAATCCAAAGCCGCGCGATTTGAAATCGGAGAACATCGGTTCGATCCCCCAGCGCGCCCCATAGTCGAGTACCCGGGCCCGCGTCGGCGGACAGTCCATGGCAATGATCCAGGGTTCCGGGTGCCCGGACTCCTGCAGAATGCCGATGGCGGTCGGTACGGCTTGGGCAAAGAGGGTGACGGTGGGCAGGTAGCGCTCGCGAACCCTTTCCGCCAGCTCTCCCGTGGTGGTCAGATCGCCCTGACCGGTATCGACCAGGAAGTGGCCTTTGAGCCGAATCCGATACTGCCATCCCGCCGCCTGGACATACTGCAGCCACTCGACCGTACCGTAAAACCGGTCGGCCGACAGCCACACCTACGCGCCCGCCGGCAGCCAGGCGCGAAGCGTGTCATTTGCATAGCCTGAAATATTACACATAAACTGATGGGTGTTAAGGCGTGGCAACATGGGATGGTCCGCCTAAAGGTCGGCGCGGTATACTTGCCGCTTCTGGCAAAGGCCTGGCTACCAGAACCGGGCAGTCGGCTGCCAGCCCACCTGCCGCAGACCCCACGGCAACCCGGTTTTGCTGAATGCTCAGGTATTCCGGCAGGGCGGTAGCGTGCCTGACCCCTTCTGATTGCTCGCACTCGCCGTGCCGGAGATCGGCAACACGCCGCACAGAAAGCTTCCCGGCGCGCCGGGCCAAGGCCGTCGACCTGTCTCACGGTTGACTGGGCAGGCCCTCACAAGGCATTGCCCGCCTCAACCTACAGCAAGACGCCAGAGAGAAGAGGTCAGAGGCGTTTCGGTTGTTCCTCTTTCTTCCGCAGAGATCTGCTGAGTTCCTACCCGCCGTCATTGCCGGCAAACGGCCATCCATCTTCCTCCTCGGATTGTTTTCGAAAGCCATTGGTTCTACGAACAGGATTCCAGCTTGCCCCCGAGCAATGCCCTTCGCGGCAGGGATGGATCAACCGCCTGCCAGGCCCGGAATTCGCCAGCCTCAGACGTATTTTCGTGGTCGGCATCAATGGCCTCGTCCTTCGACGATGGATGCCCCGCCAGGAGATACCTGAAGTCAAGGAACTGCAGCAGATCGACATCATGCAGGTCGAAACCGTCGCGGAGTGGACTGCACCATCAAGCAGGCTGGTAGCAAGGAGACGAGCTGGTGAAAGGTCTCTGCTCGAGACACCGCGAAAACGGCGGTGTGGTGGCGCACCTTCCCTTCCCCCGTGGGGCAGGAACGCCGGAGCCCAGGCCGGCTCCGGGTAACTGGGATCCTGAGGCAGGAAGCTCATCGAAGACGCTGTTTGCAGCGACCTACGAGGCGCGCTGCCGGTTACGCGGAGTGCTCGGCGCGCTTGGCGACCCTACCGCCAGACGCACGCAAGAAGCTCCCGATCGTGCCGAGCATGTCGGCGGACCAAGGAGAGCTTCCGAGGCCAGCGTCCCTTTTCCGGTCGTTGGTAGCCTCCGGGGAATACCCATACTGTCCTCTTTCGACCGTTGGAAAAGGCTGAAGAAAGATTGTCTTCACCACAATGCATGCACTACAATGAAACATTACTCGTTCGCGGAACCTGATCATGCCCTCCCTGCAAATTCGCAATCTGCCAGACGACCTGTACCAAGCGCTGGCTTTTCGCGCTGAACAGTCGCACCGGAGCTTGGCGCAGGAGGCGCTGATCGCGCTTCGCAGGGCAACGGAGAGCACCGATAGCGGGCGCCGGCAACAGATTCTGGAAAAAATCAGCCTCGACATCGCGACTACCGGCATCCGGACGCTTTCCTTCCCGCCCGAACGACTGCTCCGCGAAGACCGGGACCGTTAGCCCATGCGCATCGTCCTGGACGCCTCCGCGGCTGCCAATATCATTTTGCGCACTGATCTTGCGCCGGCCCTGATCGAAAAACTTGGACAAGGCCGACTGGTCATCGCGCCCTCTCTTTTTCATAGTGAAATTGCGAACACGCTCTGGAAATACGTCCGTTGCGGCGATCTGAGCAAAGACACGGCCTTGGCTCGCTACGCCGAGGCCGTCGGCTTGGTGGACGCTTTCGAAGCGGACGAGGCGCTCGCCACCGAAGCCTTGTCCGCCGCCATTCGCTACAGCCACCCGGTCTACGACCTGCTCTACGTCATTCTGGCGCGTCGGCACGGTTGCCGGGTGCTAACCGTCGACAAGCGGCTCATCACCCTTGCTGGCGAGATTGATGAAAGCCTGCTTCCCTAGCAGCGATGCGCGACGTATTGAACGATTTGCCGAAAGTGTTCCCCCGTCGCCGACGAAAGCGGACGACTGGCGAATGGAGAAGTGCCAGAGCGTGGTCGGTGCGTCTGCCGACGATCTCGGACTACATTTTCAGCCACAAACGCCTGATCCAGCAGCCATGTCCCTTGGTCGGCGCGGCGGGCGCATTGAGGTTGTCGAAGACCGCCTTGGCTCAAGAGTCTCTGCGCGCCGCGTGCCAGGACAAGCCCGACGTATCCTCCAGGCCAACCGGATCTTGACCCGTGAACGCCGCGTCAATCCGCCAGCAGCCACGGTGGCGGTCGGCAAACGCGAATCACCATCGAGCCGCACAGCAGGAATGCGCACGTGCTCGGCTGGGGCTTGCGCAGGTTGCAGGCAACATAACCCAGCCCAGCGGAGGCTCCCGAGGTGACTCTTCTCTCAAGGTATTTCATATGCTGTCCCTTTTAGTAACTACTCAGGTAAAATTGTTATGTAAAAACAATTGGTTAGAAACATGAAAACAATGGCATAAATTTGCAACCACTTGATTCTAAATCAGTCCCATTCGTCATTATGCTATTTCAATATTCGCAACGTGTTGATTTTTAACAAGATGCAGTACCTGAGTAGTTACCCCTTTTATTGAAATGTTCCTAACACCGGACGGCTGAGTTCGCCGAGGGCGACGAGGCGGAAGATTGGGCGGAATTATACTGTCCCCTTATCTCGACATGACGCCTTCACCTTGAACCCGCCCCCCGAAACCACCGTCGCCAACGACGACTACGACACCCCCTGGAAAGACGCCGTCACGCGCTACTTTCCAGAGTTCATCGCGTTCTACTTTCCCGACGCGCATCGGCAGATCGACTGGAACCGCGGCTATACCTTCCTTGACCAGGAACTCGCCCAGATCGTCAAAGATGCCGAGCTCGGCAAGCGTCTCCTCGACAAACTCGTCCAGGTCGCCACCCACGACGGCGGCGAACACTGGGTGTACGTCCACATCGTACTCGATGCCGAGTCCCTGGACGAAGTCTTCGATCAGCGCCCACAGTAGCAAGGGACAGCACACCCCAACCGGTTGCGATGTCGCAGGACACCCCCTCACGACTTCGTCATTGCCACCGGCGCGCCATACAGCGGTCGGCAGTTGGTCGGTCAGTTCGTCGCCCGGTTTGTCAAGTTCGCCGCCGTATAGCCGGGGCACTCCCGTGCGCTTTGCCGGTGAGGACCAAGACAAAGGGACGCCAATCGCTTCAACGGGGCGGCAGCGCGCAACGGTGCTCGCTATCGCGCCGAGGCTTTGATCGGCAGCGGACCGCGAAACACTGATGACCGAAGAACGACCGATCCGTCAAGCGACCAATGTCTTGATCCAAAATCCGGGGATCATGGAGGCCACCCGCTTTCTCACCCTAAGGAACGCCTACGAAATAACTTCCCGTTTTGACTGTGCGCTCGGGCATGCCACTTGCTTGCTTGGTTGTTCTGAAAACAGCAAAGGGAATGCAGCGTGGGCTATTACCGGGAAGACGTAGAGCGGCGAATGAAGGAATTCTATCGGCGACTATCGGAAAAGGATCGTCGCCGGTACGCGGCGGTGGAGTCTGACAAGTTGGGGCATGGGGGCCAGCAGTACATCGCGCAGTTGTTTGAGATCGATAGCAAGACGATCCGACAAGGACTGGCCGACCTGGACATAGCGGAAGAGGCGACGGGGGATAAGCTCCGAAAAAAGGCGGTGGGCGGAAGCGTAAGCTCGACCTGACGCCCGAATTATCGACGACGTTTCTGGACGTCGTTCGAGAGCATACGGCGGGCTGTCCGCAGCACGCCATTCGTTGGACCCATCTGCGCCAGCCGGAGATTGCCCGGCGCATTAGCGCGACGGGAACCCCGGTCAGTTGCCGGATTGTTCGCCAGTTGCTGAAGCAGCATGGCTTTGTTCGCCGTCAGGCGCAGAAGAAGACGTCGTTCAAGCAGCACCCTGAGCGCAACCCGCAGTTTGAAAACATCACAGCGCTCAAGGCCGCGTACCTGGCGGCTGGTCAGCCCGTACTCTCCATGGACACCAAGAAGAAAGAGATGCTCGGCAATTTTTACCGGAACGGCACGCTTTACACCCGAGAGACCCTGGCCGTGCTGGATCATGACTTTCCCAGCTATAGCGAAGGCAAAGTCGTACCGCATGGCTTGTACGACATCGGTTTGAACAAAGCCCATGTCAATCTGGGCACGAGTCATGACACCACGCAGTTCGCGTGTGACAGCGTGGAACGTTGGTGGTCTTTGCACGGACGTCACGATCATCCCAATGCCGATAAGATATTGATTCTGTGCGATGGCGGTGGCAGCAACCCCTCACGCTCGCCGTTGTTTCAGCAGGACTTGCAAGCGCTTGCCAATCGGCTCAAGCTGGAAATTCGGATCGCCCACTTCCCGCCGTATTGCTCCAAGCACAATCCGATTGAGCACCGCGTCTTCCCCCATGTCACGCGCGCTTGCGAAGGCGTCGTATTTGAAAGCGTGCCTCTGGTCAAACAACTGATCGAGCGTACCCAGACTCGAACTGGACTTCAGGTCACCGTCGATATTATCGATCGCGTCTACGAAACCGGACGGAAAGCGGCGCTTGATCTCAAGGCATCCCTGCGCATCGTCGCCGATGCACTACTGCCCCCATGGAATTACACCATCCTGCCAAATTCAACAGCATAAAACCGGGAAGTTATTTCGTGGGCGTTCCTTACAGGTCATTGTGGAGGGATCCCGATATGAGCACCAGTTACGAAGCCGATGTCGTGGCATGGGCAAACGAGCAGGCCAGCCTCCTTCGTGCCGGGCGGTTCGAGCTGCTAGACCGCGACCACATCGCGGAGGAAATTGAAGACGTGGGCAAGAGCGAACAGCGCGAACTGGCGAGCCGCATGTCGGTTCTACTGGCCCATCTGCTCCAGTGGCGATATCAGCCGGAGCGGCGGGGAGCCAGTTGGGAAAAGACCATCCTCGCGCAGCGCAAGGAGATTGCCTATGGACTGAGTGACGCCCCAAGCATCACCCCAAGGTGCAGGAAACGCGATGGCTTGAAATGTTGTGGGCCAAGGCGGTTGCTCAGGCGGTTGGGGAAACCGGCCTCGATGGCTTTCCCGACGCCTGTCCGTGGGCGATGGAAGAAGAAGTCCTCAATGATGCCTGGCTACCGGATGCCTGAAGACACGCATCGCGAGTAGCCGATCCCCTGGCGCCGTCGCGCCACCAGGCGGACAAAGGCTTGCACAGTACCAGCGGCGGTGTGGCGCGCAGCAGGGCAATGGATCAACCGCCGGCAAGGCAGGAATGCACCAGCCGCAGGCGTGCTTTCGTGGTCAGGAGCATTGGCTGGCGCACGACTTCGACACGCTCATGGCGAGGGAGCGCTTCGTGAGCACGCGGGAGGAATCCACCTGTTTTGTCTGGCAGTTTTTGAGAGAAACTCGTCCTGGAAATCGCCTTCGACGAAGTTGACATCGTCGCCGCCGTGACCGCCAACCGGGCCGAGGCCAAGGCCGGCGAGGTCATTGCCCCGTCATCCAGGCCAAGCGGGTCGCTGACCCGGCAAACAGCGCACATTGCCAGGCGCCTGGACTTGATCGCGCCGCAGAGGCTGTTCCACTACGCCTCACAGGAGTTTCTCCCCCGCAGAAGCAACAGCAAGGTCAACAGCAACACCCGAAACAAACGCAACACCGGGGCAGCGCCGTCCAACTGCGAGTGAAGTCGGACGCCCAGGCTAGATACGGTTCATTCGGCTACCCACTTAAGCCGGGACAGTGATGTTGCCGTATTCAGAGGAAGGAGGCGGTAGAAACTGGTTGCTGTATCCCTGTATCCTTCCGACCATGACAAAAAAACGCCACCACTCAAGCCATACGGGCGGCCAGCCGCGCGATTGTTGCTGGGATCGCTGCCAAGCAAAGCCTGCGCGCATTGGGGAAGGTGGTTGGCCACACGAAAAGCAGCGTCCACCGACACCTGAAGGCACAGTTTCGCAGGAACCGGCCCCCTGAATCGGGATTGTGGGAAACCGAGGCTGGAGTTGCCTGGCAGAGATTGCTGGTGTTTGCCATGCTGTACTCGTTCGGGTTGCGGCCCCATGTGGGGGCGGATGCCTGATCGGATTTTTTCAGGCTGATCCGCATGGATACCCACGTGGGCGTATCTCCCGGAGCTTTGCGGACGCAACTCCGTCAGATGGAAGAGCTATTGCCCGCCTTCCCGCAGATCTGCGAAGCCTCTGCCCCTGCGCCGACACAAAAAGCTGTATTGGCGGCGGATGAGACTTTCTTTGGGGAGATGCTGATCCTGATCTTGATGGATTTGTCCTCCGGCTATCTGCTGCTGGAAACTCTACAGGACAACCGCAGCTTTGATACGTGGTTTGCTCAAGCGGCCCCCCGGTTGGAAGCGCGGGGGATTCAGGTGGGCCATGCGATCAGTGATCGGGCCAAGGCGCTGATCAAACTGGCGGTCGTAGGCTTTGAGTGTGCTTCGGGCGCGGATACGTTTCATGAACAATATGGCCTCAGCCGGTGGTTGTCTCCGGCTTTTGGTCGGCGCAACAGGGCATCTTGGACCCCCGTTCTGCCCTGCGGAAGTTTCGCGCCCAGATGGATGGCTTATCCAGCCACATCCGTTTTTGGTGGCTTTGGGTAGCGGAAATCCTGACCCAATGGGCAGTGGACCCAGCCACCCAGCAGTGGCTGACGGACCCCCTGTTACCCGTGCTGTATTGGCATCATCAGATGGACAAGACCCCAAACCAAGTTCACCGGAAACGTTACCGGCAGACATGGCAGAAGGCAGTGCAGGCCTGGGAAGCCAACCCATTCCACGTCGCGTTGTCCGATCGTGAGCTGCAACGCTGGCTTACTTGGGGAGAATGGATGGTGCGCCAATTCCATCGTAGTTCATCCGCCGTTGAGGGGCGCAATGGTTGCCTTTCCCAGATGTACCATAACGGGCGTGGGTGGACGGAAAGGCGTCTGAAGGCTTTGACGGTCATCCACCACTATGGGTTGAGACGCCATGACGGAACTACGGCGGCCGCACGCTTGTTTGGTACATCGTTCCCTGATCTTTTCGACTGGCTGGTCAGCCAGATGGGGGAACTTCCCATGCCTCGGAAAGCCCGCCAACGGGTCGTGCGTAACCCATTGAAATTGCAATCTGTCCCGGCTTAAGTGGGTAGCCCCACACAGCAAGGCATGCAGCAAGGCATGCGGGAAGGGGAGTCTGCCCTCCTCGAACGCCAACTCACCCGCCGCTTCGGCCCGCCCAGCGCGGAGACACTGGCTCGGCTGAAGGCCGCCACCGTCGAACAACTGGAACAATGGGCCGAAAACATCCTGGACACCACCATGCTGGAAGATGTCTTCAAGGACCACTGATCCCTTGCCCAACCGCTTAAGCCGCGTCGCTTCCGGTTGTCGAGCACGCTTGTCTGTCGTAGGGCGCAATACGCGGCGCATTGCACCATCGGCAATCGCGCACCATGATCATTCAACGGCTCGCGTCCGACGGACAGCCATTCGGCTGCATCTGGACGAGACACTGTGGCGGGAAAAATGGCCTGTCGTGGTGGCTGTGGGTATGCAACGCCGTCACCACGGTGATGTACCTCATCGGCAACCGCAGCCCGGAGATTCTCTCGATGCCCTGCCGGGCCAATCCCGCGGCTGTCTGACGAGCTGTGGGTACGGGGCTCCGGGCAGCCCGTTCCACCGGACACCCATCGCACATGGCTACCGACTCCACCCCGGATACCGGCTACAAGCTGATCTTCTCGCACGCCGTCGTCGTTGAAGACCTGCTGCGCGGCTTCGTCGGCGAAGACTGGGTCGAAGAACTCGACTTCTCGACGCTCGAGAAGTCGGGGGGCAGTTACGTCACGGACGACCTTCGTGAACGCGAAGACGATGTGATCTGGCGGATTCGGCGGCGCGACGGCTGGCTGTACATCTACCTGCTGCTCGAATTCCAGAGTGCCGTCGACCCCTGGATGGCCCTCCGGATACTCGTCTATACCGGCCTGCTGTATCAGGACCTGATCGTTCGCAGTAACAGCAGCAAGTCTAGCGGGTTTAAGTCCCGTCTGGGGAGTTGTCCGTACGCCCCGGTAGCATGAGGAAGCGGCGCCGTGGCGACACGGGGTCGTGAGTTTCCAACAGCAAGAGAGCAGGCCGTAACGCAAGTGAACCTATGAGTAGCCTCGTAAATTATGTGGAGGAGCCGACCCTGTGGTCAGAAGGGGAAGGCCGTTGGATGGGCGCTGGAATAACGGAAGTGGCGTCAATCGACTCCCGGGGTAGCAGGGATGGCATGTTCTTGAAGACTTACTGCCCAGTGCTGGAGGCCCGTCTGCGGAGGTGGGGAGACCACCGACTGCTGCGTATAAGGCAACGAAAGCGCAGCGGCTGCAGGCGGGAGTCGGAGGGGTTCATAGTACCGTCTGAGTTCGTGGGACAACATAACCCCGGACGAGGGAAGGGACCCTACTTTGTTCGTGCAACCGAAGAGCGGAGGATCGAGGGATTGCCATGTCGCTAACCACCCCGGACACGATCAGGACGCTACAGAGGAAGCTGTATGCCAAGGCCAAGCAAGAACCAGCCTATCGCTTTTACGCGCTTTACGACAAGCTCTACCGGGAAGACATCCTCAGTCATGCCTGGCGGCTTGTCCGGTCGAACCGAGGCAGTCCCGGTATGGATGGGATCAGCTTCGAGGCCATCGAGAGCGGAATCGGGGTAGAGACGTTTCTGCGGGACCTGGCCCGTGATCTGAAAGACAAGACCTACCGCGCCCAGCCGGTAAGGCGCGTCATGATTCCCAAAGCGGATGGCAGTCAGCGCCCGCTTGGGATACCGACGCTCCGCGATCGGGTCGCACAAATGGCGGTGAAACTCATCATCGAACCGATCTTTGAAGCCGACTTCTGTGAGCACTCGTACGGATTCCGGCCCAGGAGGTCGGCCCACGATGCCGTGGATGACATCGCCCACACGTTATGGGCCGGCTACACTCAAGTCATAGACGCCGATCTATCAAAGTACTTCGATAGCATTCCGCATGCCAAGCTACTGGCCGTGGTGGCCGAGCGTGTTGTCGATGGGGGGATTCTGCACCTCATCAAGCAATGGCTCAAAGCCCCGGTCATCGGCGAAGACGACAACGGAGTGAAGAAGACCGTAGGTGGTGGAAAAGCCAATCGCAAAGGCACGCCGCAGGGCGGCGTGATCTCCCCGCTCTTGGCCAACTGCTACCTGCATATTCTCGACCGAATATGGCAACGGCAGCACCTGAAGGGCAAGCTATCCGCACATCTCGTGCGTTACGCGGACGACTTTGTCATCCTGTGCCGAAAAGAGGTAGAGGAACCGCTGAAAGTGGTGCGTCATGTCCTGGACCGTCTGGACCTCAGCCTCAACGAGACGAAGACCCACATCGTGGACGCCACCCAAGCAAGCTTCAACTTCCTGGGTTTCACGATTCAGATGAGTCGAGGGGCCAAGACTGGAAAACCGTACCCGAATGTCCGGCCAGCAGACAAATCGCTGAAGAAAATCAAGGCGAGGCTGACGGAACTCACGGGCCGGAAACTGACCCCCATCCCCTTGAGAGATATCGTGGGAAACGTCAACCGCAGCCTGCGAGGCTGGGCAAACTACTTCCACTATCGAAACTCAAGTCTGGCGATGAGCAAAGTCAGATACCACGCGGAAGACCGGTTGCGAACCCATTTGATGAAGCGTCATCAGGTGAAGGACCGAGGAACTGGTTTCCGCCGGTTTCCAAGTGCTCATCTCTACGGGCGCTACGGGCTATACAAAGTTCCTACGAAGGCGGGCTGGAACTCGGCGCATGCCGTGGCGTGAAGAGCATCGGAAAGCCGTGTGCGGGAAAATCGCATGCACGGTTTGATGAGGGAGGGCAGGCGAAAGCCTGTCCTCTACTCTACCGCAAGGGCGAAGTGGGCCGCGGTGAGAAACTGCCGGCGGTTTTCCCGTTGGTCATCTACAATGGCCGTGATCCGTGGGGCGCCGCCCGCGACGTCGGCGAACTGATCGACGAACTACCCGGCAGCCTGAAGTGCTATCGACCGATGAACCGCTACTTTCTGCTCGAAGAAGCGAGCGTCGAGGAAGCGCAACTGGCCGACGAGTCGAACACGGTCGGCGGCATCATCCGGATCGAGCAGAGTGGCGCGCCCGCCGACATCCGTCGAGCTGTCGCGCGGCTTCATCAGCGGCTGCAGGGTCCGCAGTACGACAGCCTGCGCCGGGCGCTGGTCGTATGGATCAACCGGGTCGTACTTCGCCGGCTGATGCCCGGCCAGGCGATCGCGGAAGTTAACGAACTACAGGAGATCGACACCATGCTGGCGGAAACGGTAGACAGCTGGACACGGCAGTGGAAAGAAGACGGGCTGCGCGAGGGTCGCCTCGAAGGTCGCCTCGAAGGTCGCCTCGAAGGTCGCCTCGAAGGCGAGAGCACGTTGCTGCAGAAGCAGTTCGAGCGCCGTTTCGGGCCGCTACCGGACTGGGCGCGCCAACGGCTCTTGGATGCGACGACCGAGCAACTGGAGGCGTGGGCGCTCGAAATCCTCGACGCCACCACGCTCGAGGACGTGTTCCGGGAAGATTGAGCGGCGGGCCAGCCAGTAGCAAGCTGCCTTGATCTTTCGCGCACCCGGCGAAGAACGTGGCGCCCTCATCAACCATCAAGACCGGGCCGAGATCCGGCGTCTGCTCGGCTTGGCCGACCGCTGGCTGGCCGTGCGCAGAATCGGGAACCAGATGGGCCGTGAAAGCAGCGCGCATCCGAAGCTGGTGCGCAGCACCTTGCGGGCTGCGCATGGTGTCGTTCCCGTGCAGGTCGCCATTATCGAGGCACTGATCGGCGAAGCACGAAAGGTGCCGCTGGGCTTGATGGTCCAGGCAGACGATCGGCGCGGGCGAGCGAGTGGTCGTGGTCGCGTCCATCGCACGGCAACCACGTGCTGCCGCAGTACGCGGACCCTGGGTATTGCAGTGCTGGGCCGCGGCAACCGTGAACCAATTCACACGCGACCGGCCCGGGCGCTGGGATCATCCGGGGCAGTCGCACGTCGGCGCGCTCGCCGTGCGGCCTGGCGTTGAACCATCGCGACCGCTGATCGTGCGCGAGCGGCGGTTTCCCGCAAGGGCGGCCCACTACGAGCCCTTGCGAAATGAACCGCGCCGTCACGGCCGCTGGGCATGGAAGAAAAGACGAGCAATCTGCTGAATGCCAGCGCATTCCGGCATGGCGGTAGCGTGCCCGCGCGCGCGCCGTCGGACGCCGGGTACGACCCCCGTCGGGCCCAGCCGGGAGACCGGCTGCCAATCGCCGGACTGCAAGCCGCGGACCGGATCCAACCCGCGCTAGACGCGATGCGCGCGACGCGGTTCAGCTTCATCAACGAACGCGCCAACCTCGCCGAAGCGACCCCAAACGGGTGCCATTTTGCTATCTGGGCACAGGCTTTCAGGCCGAACACCGAGGGCATGGGCGAAGCGCCGAGTCGGACGCTGCTCAACGAACTCTTCGCTGCCGGAGTGACCGCCACCGCCCGCGACCCGGTCGCCATGGAAGCGGCCCGGCGGTTCTTCCGCGACGAGGCGTGACCCATCTCCGCCAAGCACAGACCGATGGAAAAACCGACCCTACCCAGCGACGACTACGACACCCCGTGGAAAGACGCGCTGATGCGCTATTTCCCGGAGTTCATGGCCTTCTACTTCCCCCGAGCCCACGCCGAGATCGACTGGCAGCAGCCGCACATTTTCCTGGAGCAGGAACTCGCCCAGGTGGTGCAGGACGCGCAGCTCGGCAAGCGCCTGGTTGACTGCCTGGTGCAGATCGCGACGCGGGACGGAGGTGAGCAATGGGTTTACATCCACGTCGAAGTCCAGGGCCAGCCGGATGCCGACTTCCCCGAGCGCCTGTTCACCTACAACTACCGCCTCTACGACCGCTCTACGAACGCAACTGGGACAAGCAGCGCATCATCGATCTGTTCGGGGTCATTGACTGGCTGATGCGGCTGCCGACAGACCTGGAGCAACGGCTGCTGCACGAAGTCTACACACTGGAAAGGAAGGTCCGCATGCCCTACATTACCTCTGCAGAACGCTTCGGAATCGAGAAAGGCCGACAGGAAGGCCGACAGGAAGGCCGACAGGAAGGCCGACAGGAAGGCCGACAGGAAGGCCGACAGGAAGGCCGACAGGAAGGCCGACAGGAAGGCGAGGCTGCCCTCCTGAAGCGCCTGCTCGCGCGTCGCTTTGGCGCGCTCCCCGATGCAGTCCAGGTTCGGCTGACCACCGCCGATGTCGATCAGTTGGAAGAATGGGCGATCAAGGTGCTCGATGCCGAGTCCGTGGACGAAGTCTTCGATCAGCGCCCACAGTAGCAAGGGGGCAGCACACCCCAACCGGTTGCGATGTCGCAGGACACCCCCTCACGACTTCGTCATTGCCACCGGCGCGCCATACAGCGGTCGGCAGTTCGTCGTCCAGTTCGTCAAGTTCGCCGCCGTATGACCGGGGCGCGCCTGTGTATTTTGCCGGTGAGGACCGACAATCCAGCCCAAAGGCTTCGTCATCGCCACCGGCGTACAATATTCACAGAGACTTCGTCAACGCCGCCGCCAAAAACTCGGCATGCTCAAAGCTGCTGGGCTGAAGAACCCGAAGGAAGTGGTTAAACTCAAGAAAAGTGCATGGTGAGGTAGGTCACATGAACAGCGTGGCAGAACTGGTTTTCGAGCAAGTGCGTAGCCTTCCCGAAGCTGAGGTGCGTGAAGTGCTCGACTTTGTGGGTTACCTGAAGTCGAAACACCGGACGGCTGAGTTCGCCGAGGGCGACGAGGCGGCAGATTGGGTGGAATTTGAGAAGCACGCGTGCGCCTGGTCGGGACAATACCATCGGGACGAGTGCTATGACCGCAAGGTTCTTCGCTGATACCAATATTGCCGTTTACTCGTTGGACGAAGACTCCGACAAGCGCCAGCGCTGCTTTGAGATCCTCCGGCGCCGGCCGGTGATCAGCGTCCAGGTCGTCAACGAGTTCCTGAGTGTATTGCTCTGAGCAAGCGCCGGATAGACCGGCCTGCCGCCAATCGACTGGGCCAGATACTCTTGCACCGTTGCGAAGTCGTACCGATAACCGCCGAGGTCACCCTGCAAGCCATGTACGTGGGCGAACGCTATCAGATCAGCCACTGGGATGCCCTGATCGTGGCTGCAGCCCTGACCGCCGGCTGCGACACCCTTTATTCCGAGGACATGCAGGATGGACAAGTGTTCGAGGGAAGGTTGACGGTGGCCAATCCGTTCTTGCATGGCTGAGTGCCGAGTGCTGACGCTTCTTGTCAAGCCTCTCACGATCACGTATCGCCAGCCTTACCCACCTGGACGTGGCTGTGGCCCTGACCGGGGCCCGTTGGTACTGCGGCTGGTGAGGCCTGCAGACCATGTTGCTGGGGCCAGCTGAGGTTGCCAGGTTGACTCCTCTTCGGGAGGTATTTCCTATACTGTCCCCCTTATCGCTCCATGAAAACAGTTCGAGTGACGATTGATGCCGCCTCTGCAGGTGGGCTGACACTTGGGCGTATCGACCCGGCACGTGTGGACGCTACGACTGAAGAGAGCATCGCTGCACAGCGCGCGGCGGATGAATCCGAAGCCAGGCTGGATGCGGCCGGTACGCACGCAGGGTCAGAACGCGCCTTGGTCTCAGCCAGGTCGAGTTTGCGCGGCGTATTGATGTTTCTGTCGAGACCATCCGCAATTGGGAACAAGGCAAACGCTCCCCGGCCGGTGCGGCAAAGGCCTTGTTCAAAGTGTTGGACAAGGCACCCGAGCTAGCGCTGGCCGCACTCGAGTAGAACCATGGTTTCCAGATTGCCAATGATCGTTCCCTGGGTGTCCCTTTAATGAGGCACACCGAAGTCGAAACCCTGCTCGGCGAGCCCGCCAAAGCCAAACTCGGCTGGACCCCCACAATCAGCTTTGACGAACTCGTCGTCGAAGTAGTCCGCGAAGACCTCAAATCCGCCGAGCACGACGAACTCATCAAGAAGCATGGCGACAAGGCCATGGACTACTACGAGTAGGCGGCAACGCTGTATGCCAGATTCCCCGACCACCCAACACCCCATGACGGAATATTTCCGGAACGACGTGTTGATAAAACGTTCATACCTTCGCCTCGAATGGTGCAAAGAAGCGCTGGACCACCCCGTGCGCAAGGAAGTCCAGCCCGAGGACCAGCGAATCCGCCACTGGATATTCGCTCCGGAGCTGGGCAGGTATCTGCGGGTGGTGACCTTGGAAGACGGTGCTACCCTTCACAACGCATTCCCCGGCAGGAGATTCAAGCCATGAGACTCTCTTATGATCCAGAAACGGATTCGCTGTACATTCACCTGAACGAAAACCCAAGCAAAGACAGCGATGAGGTTGCGGATGGCGTTGTGCTTGATTTTGACGAAAACGGCGGGCTGGTTGGCATTGATGTCCAACATGCCAGCAAGCACGCGGATATCAGCCGATTAATTCTGAGCAAGATGCCCTTCCGGGAACTGGAAGCAGCTTGACCCCCCAACTCACGACAGCCCGCACCGCCGCCGTGGTGGCGAGAGCGAACAGCGCGAACCTGCGAGCCGGCTGTCGCTTCTTCTGGCATATCTGCTCAAGTGGCGATATCAGCCGGAACGGCGGGGAGCCAGTTGGGAAAAGACCGTCCTCGCGCCGCGCCATGAGATAGCCCATGGACCACCGAGCCACGCCAGCATCCTGTAGGAGCCCGATTCATCGGGCGAATGAGCCCAATGAGTGGCTCAAGCGCTTGGCGAAACCGGCCTCGATGGCCTTCCCAACCCCTGTCCCTGACCGATGGAAAAAGAAGTCCTCAGTGATGCCTGGCTACCGGAGCCTGAAGACACGCATCGCGCCCAACCGCTCCCCGGCGCCGTTACCTCACCAGGCGGAGAGCGGCTTGCGCAGTACCAGCAGCGGTACGGCTGCACGGCAATTGATCAACCGTCAGCAAGGCAGGAATGCACCAGCCGCAGGCGTGCTCTTGTACTCAGGATCATTGGCTGGCGCACAACTTCGATATGCTCACGGCGACGGACCGCTCCGTGAGCATGTGGGAACGAGAGCTTCCTGGCGCAGCCCCAATTCTCGACAGCCCCCGACACCTCGCGCCATGACCGAGGTCAGCTGAGGTTGGTGAGTGGGCCCTGCGCTGGAAGGTATTTACTATACTGTCCCCGTTTTTTCCCATATGTCCCTTTATTAGCCGGAGGACCAAGACCATGGAACTCACTGCCGTTCTTACATCCGCCGAAGAGGGCGGGTATGTAGCCCTCAATCCTGAAACGGGGACGACAAGCCAAGGTGAAACAATCGAGGAGGCGATTGCAAATTTGACAGAAGCGACAGCACTTTATTTGTCCGAGTTCCCGCTTTCCGCTCCCTCGCATCCCTTGATAACAATGTTCAGCGTTCCTGCTCATGCCTAACGGTCATGGCTTGGTGAGACACCCCGGATGATGAAAGCCCTGACCGTTTCCCTCTCCCCCAACCCCTCTCCCGCGAGTGGAGAGGGGAGATTCGTGAGTCGCTGACGCGACTTTCACGGTAACGCTACGCAGAACTGCTGCGCCGGCAATCTTACTGATGACGCGGATTTCGCGCTGTATCGCGGCCGCATATTGGCCGAACGGAGGCGTGCATGGATCGACAGGTGATCGAACAGAAGCTCGAATCTCTGCACCGCTGCCTGGTCAGGGTGACGGAAGAATGCCCTCCAGCCGGATGAAAAAAGCGGTCGGATTTCGGAACATCGTCATCCACAATTACGACGCCATCGACTGGCACATCGTGAGCAAAGGGTTCACATCCACGTCGAAGTCCAGGGTCAGCACGATGCCGACTTTCCCGAGCGCCTGTTTACCTACAACTACCGCCTCTACGACCGCTACCGTCGTCCGGTTGCCAGCCTGGCCGTGCTGGCCGACGAACGTGAAAACTGGAAGCCGAACGGGTTTGGCTATCCACTGTTCGGCTGCGAGGTCGGCATCCGCTTTCCCGTGGTCAAGCTCCTCGACTACGCCAACCAGACCGAATCCCTGCTTGAAGACCCCAACCCCTTCGCACTGGTCACCGCGGCTCACCTTCTTACCCGGCGCACCAAGGGGGACCCGGAACAGCGCTATGCGGCAAAATGGCGGCTGGCCAAGCTGCTCTACGAACGCAACTGGGACAAGCAGCGCATCATCGATCTGTTCGGGGTCATCGACTGGCTGATGCGGCTGCCGACAGACCTGGAGCAACGGCTGCTGCAGGAAGTCTACACACTGGAAAGGAAGGTCATCATGCCTTACGTCACCTCTGCAGAACGCTTCGGAGTCGAGAAAGGCCGCCAGGAAGGCCGCCAGGAAGGCGAGGCTGCCCTCGTGAAGCGCCTGCTCGCGCGTCGCTTTGGCACGCTCCCCGATGCCGTCCAGGTCCGCCTGAACACCGCCACGATCGATCAGCTGGAAGAATGGGCGATCAAGGTGCTCGATGCCGAGTCCGTGGACGAAGTCTTCGATCAGCGCCCACAGTAGCAAGGGGGCAGCACACCCCAACCGGTTGCGATGTCGCAGGACACCCCCTCACGACTTCGTCATTGCCACCGGCGCGCCATACAGCGGTTGGCAGTTCGTCATCCAGTTCGTCCAGTTCGCCGCCGTATCACCGGGCGCGCCCATGTACTTTGCCGGTGAGGACCGAGAGCGTGTGAATTCCTGCCTGGCGAGGGTGACACTGGTCGTCATTCCCGCACAAGCGAGAACTTGCCTGGTTTATCAGCTTGTTCTTGCAGGCATGGCGGTATGGAAACGGGTGATTACGGCACGCTATCTTGGCAACTATCAAGTTGCACTTGTCTTCTCTGACAATAAAGAAGGGATTTTGGACGGTACAAGTTTGTTACAACGCCACGGAACGCTGATAGAAGCGCTGCGCGATGAGAATTTCTTCAAGCTCCTGTTTGTCGATATGGGTGCCTTATGCTGGCCGAACGGCCTGGAACTCTCGCCGGCACGACTGTACGAGAACTGCAACAGGACTGCAGTGGCCTGAGGCCTCGGACAAGGCCAACCAAGGCGCGGTCCATGTCGTCCTGCTGCGTGATGTACTTGAGCATCACGCGATTTCCCAACCCCTCGTGTTGCATTGGCTGGTGCGCCAGTTGCTTGGCAGCGCGGCGGGAACCTTCAGTAGCTACGGCAGGAAAGCAGTGCGCCAGCGGCATGAAGCAAACTACGACGACACGTCGAGGAGAGAGGCATTCCCGTTGGTGCTGCGGCTGGTGGGGCATGCAGGCAAGGTTGCCGCGGCCAGCGGAGGTTTCCCGGTTGACGCTTCTTCGGGAGGTATTTCATCTCCTGTCCCTTGGATTCCCGACGAAGTTGGCATCGTCTCTGCCAGGCCGAGGCCGGCGAGGTCATCGCCCCATCATCCCAGGCCAAGCGGGTTGGTGACCCGGCAAACCGCGCGCATGGCCAGGCGCCTCGACTGGACCGCGCGCAACGGCGGGATCATCCGCCTGAACGACGGTTTCTGGCGGCAGCGCTGACGATGATCAACCTGGAGCTTCCATGAAAGCCAGCTCCCCAGGGTTCGACGTGGACGGCGATTCGATGGCCCGCCAAACAGGTGGCAGAAGCACCGGATGAGGAAATCGTGCCTACTCCGCCTGACGACAGCGTGGCAACATGGGATGGTTCGCCCAAAGGTCGGTGCGGTATACTCGCCGCTTCTGGCAAAGGCCTGGCTACCAGAACCGGGCAGCCGGCTGCCAGTCCACCCGCCGCAGACCCCATCGGCAACCCATTTCGCTGAATGCTCAGGCATTCCGGCAGGGCGGTAGCGTGCCTGAACCCCTTCTGTTCGCTCGCCACGCACCGTGCCGGAGATCGGCAGCACGCCGCACAGAACGCGTCCCGGTGCGCCGGGCCAAGGCCGTCGACCTGTCTCGCGGCTGACTGGGCAGCCCTCACAAGGCCTTGCCTGCTCTCTCCAACCTGCAGCAAAACTACGGTGATGCCAACCGACCTTCTGCTCTCGAAACCGGAGCTTCGGGTAGAATCGACTTACAGGTCATTGTGGAGGGAGCTCGATATGAGCACCAGTTACGAAGCCGATGTCGTGGCATGGGCAAACGAGCAGGCCAGCCTCCTTCGTGCCGGGCGGTTCGAGCTGCTAGACCGCGACCACATCGCGGAGGAAATTGAGGACGTGGGTAAGAGCGAACAGCGCGAACTGGCGAGCCGGATGTCGGTTCTACTGGCTCATCTGCTCCAGTGGCGATATCAGCCGGAGCGGCGGGGGAGCCAGTTGGGAAAAGACCATCGTCGCGCAGCGCAAGGAGATTGCCTATGGACTGAGTGACGCCCCAAGCATCACCCCCAAGCTGCAGGAAACGCGATGGCTTGAGATGGTGTGGGCCAAGGCGGTTGCTCAGGCGGTTGGGGAAACCGGCCTCGATGGCTTTCCCGACGCCTGTCCGTGGGCGATGGAAGAAGAAGTCCTCAATGATGACTGGCTACCGGATGCCTGAAGACACGCATCGCGAGTAGCCGATCCCCTGGCGCCGTCGCGTCACCAGGCGGGCAAAGGCTTGCGCAGTATCAGCGGCGGTGTGGCGCGCAGCAGGGCTTCGGAGACTTCGTCAACGCCGCCACTCGGCATGCTCAAAGCTGCTGGGCTGAAGAACCCGACGGAAGTGGTTAAACTCAAGAAAAGTGCATGGTGAGGTAGGTCACATGAACAGCGTGGCAGAACTGGTTTTCGAGCAAGTGCGTAGCCTTCCCGAAGCTGAGGTGCGTCAAGTGCTCGACTTTGTGGGTTACCTGAAGTCGAAACACCGGACGGCTGAGTTCGCCGAGGGCGACGAGGCGGCAGATTGGGTGGAATTTGAGAAGCACGCGTGCGCTTGGTCGGGACAATACCATCGGGACGAGTGCTATGACCGCAAGGTTCTTCGCTGATACCAATATTGCCGTTTACTCGTTGGACGAAGACTCCGACAAGCGCCAGCGCTGCTTTGAGATCCTCCGGCGCCGGCCGGTGATCAGCGTCCAGGTCATCAACGAGTTCTTGAGTGTATTGCTGAGCAAGCACCGGATAGACCGGCCTGCGGCCAATCGACTGGGCCAGATACTCTTGCGCCGTTGCGAAGTCGTACCGATAACCGCCGATGTCACGCTGCAAGCCATGTACGTGGGCGAACGCTATCAGATCAGCCACTGGGATGCCCTGACTGGTGCCCGTTGGTGCTGCGGCTGGTGGGGCCTGCAGGCCATGTTGCCGCAGCCAGCTTAGGTTTCCCCAGGTTGACTCCTCTTCGAGAGGTATTTCTTATACTGTGCCCTGATCTCGACATGACGCCTTCACCTTGAACCCGCCCCCCGAAACCACCGTCGCCAACGACGACTACGACACCCCCTGGAAAGACGCCGTCACGCGCTACTTTCCAGAGTTCATCGCATTCTACTTTCCCGACGCACATCGGCAGATCGACTGGAACCGCGGCTACACCTTTGATCAGGAACTCGCCCAGATTGTCAAAGATGCCGAACTCGGCAAGCGGCTCCTCGACAAACTCGTCCAGGTCGCCACCCACGACGGCGGCGAACACTGGGTGTACATCCACATCGAAGTGCAGGGCGACCGAGCCGGCGACTTCGCCGAACGTCTATTCACGTATAACTACCGCCTCTACGACAAATACCGGCGCCCTATCGCCAGCCTCGCCGTGCTTGCGGACGACCGCCCACACTGGAAGCCGCAAACGTATGGCTATGGAACGCCCACGAAATAACTTCCCGGTTTTATGCTGTTGAATTTGGCAGGATGGTGTAATTCCATGGGGGCAGTAGTGCATCGGCGACGATGCGCAGGGATGCCTTGAGATCAAGCGCCGCTTTCCGTCCGGTTTCGTAGACGCGATCGATAATATCGACGGTGACCTGAAGTCCAGTTCGAGTCTGGGTACGCTCGATCAGTTGTTTGACCAGAGGCACGCTTTCAAATACGACGCCTTCGCAAGCGCGCGTGACATGGGGGAAGACGCGGTGCTCAATCGGATTGTGCTTGGAGCAATACGGCGGGAAGTGGGCGATCCGAATTTCCAGCTTGAGCCGATTGGCAAGCGCTTGCAAGTCCTGCTGAAACAACGGCGAGCGTGAGGGGTTGCTGCCACCGCCATCGCACAGAATCAATATCTTATCGGCATTGGGATGATCGTGACGTCCGTGCAAAGACCACCAACGTTCCACGCTGTCACACGCGAACTGCGTGGTGTCATGACTCGTGCCCAGATTGACATGGGCTTTGTTCAAACCGATGTCGTACAAGCCATGCGGTACGACTTTGCCTTCGCTATAGCTGGGAAAGTCATGATCCAGCACGGCCAGGGTCTCTCGGGTGTAAAGCGTGCCGTTCCGGTAAAAATTGCCGAGCATCTCTTTCTTCTTGGTGTCCATGGAGAGTACGGGCTGACCAGCCGCCAGGTACGCGGCCTTGAGCGCTGTGATGTTTTCAAACTGCGGGTTGCGCTCAGGGTGCTGCTTGAACGACGTCTTCTTCTGCGCCTGACGGCGAACAAAGCCATGCTGCTTCAGCAACTGGCGAACAATCCGGCAACTGACCGGGGTTCCCGTCGCGCTAATGCGCCGGGCAATCTCCGGCTGGCGCAGATGGGTCCAACGAATGGCGTGCTGCGGACAGCCCGCCGTATGCTCTCGAACGACGTCCAGAAACGTCGTCGATAATTCGGGCGTCAGGTCGAGCTTACGCTTCCGCCCACCGCCTTTTTTCGGAGCTTATCCCCCGTCGCCTCTTCCGCTATGTCCAGGTCGGCCAGTCCTTGTCGGATCGTCTTGCGATCGATCTCAAACAACTGCGCGATGTACTGCTGGCCCCCATGCCCTAACTTGTCAGACTCCACCGCCGCGTACCGGCGACGATCCTTTTCCGATAGTCGCCGATAGAATTCCTTCATTCGCCGCTCTACGTCTTCCCGGTAATAGCCCACGCTGCATTCCCTTTGCTGTTTTCAGAACAACCAAGCAAGCAAGTGGCATGCCCGAGCGCACAGTCAAAACGGGAAGTTATTTCGTAGGCGTTCCTATGAACTCTTCGGTTGCCGGCACTACCTCGAATTCCCCACCGTAAAGCTACTCGACTACCAGCCGCAAACCCAAGCCCTGCTGGTCGACCCCAACCCTTTCGCTCTGGTTACTGCCGCTCATCTGCTCACCCAGCAAACCAAAGGCGACGACCGGCAAAGGCTTGCGGCAAAATGGCGGCTAGCCAAACTGCTGTACGAACGGAACTGGGACAAGCAACGCATCCTTGACGCCACCACGCTGGAAGAGGTTTTCAAGGATCACTGAGCGCTTGACCCACCGGACAAGCAGGGTCGGTTCCGGTGGTTGAGCCCGGTTGTCTGTCGCAGGGCGCAATAAGCTGCGCATCGCGCCATAGGCAACCGCGCACCATGATCATGCGGCGCAGCGCCCGTTGGCTATTCTCAATGGGTCTACATCCACGTCGAAGTCCAGGGCCAGCATGATGCCGACTTCCCCGGGCGCCTGTTCACCTACAACTACCGGCTCTACGACCGCTACCGCCGTCCGGTTGCCAGTCTGGCCGTGCTGGCCGACGAACGTGAAAACTGGAAGCCGAACGGGTTTGGCTATCAACTGTTCGGCTGCGAGATCGGCATCCGCTTTCCCACGGTCAAGCTCCTGGATTCCGCCAACCAGACCGAATCCCTGCTCGAAGACCCCAATCCCTTCGCTCTGGTCACCGCCGCCCACCTTTTTACCCGGCGCACCAAGGGTGAACCGGAACAGCGCTATGCGGCAAGCATGTGCTGATTGAACTGCCCGATGCCTGCAATAATCGCCGCGTCGAGATCATTGTCCTCGCCGCCGATGAACCCGTTACGGTTGGTCGGCGCCTCCACCCGCACATTGCCGGCCGAGTTCAAATCAATGGCGATATTCTCGGCAGCCTTCCCGAAAGCGATTGGGACTTGCCTCGATGATCGTTCTCGACACCCACATCTGGCTCTGGTGGATCAATGAGGATCAGATACGTCTCCAATTGGCCTGGACCGCGCGTATTGAAAGTGCTGAGCCGGTCGGTGTTTCTGCCATTTCCTGCTTTGCAGTCGCCGGGTTGGCACATCATGGCCGAATCGACCTGCCATGTGCCGAAGAGGCATGGTTCGAGAAAGCCCCCGATGGTTCGGGCATCACGCTGTTGCCGATCACCGCACGCATCGCCCGCACTGCCGTTCAGCTTCCCGAACTCCATCGCGATCCCCAAGACCGACTGATCATCGCCACGGTACTGACGCACGACGCCACTCTCATTTCCAGTTGACCCGTTTGAACGCCGCGTCAAGCCGCCACCAGCCCCGTGGCGGTCGGCATACGCGACTCACCATCGATCTGCACGGCAGGAATCCGTGCGTGCTGGGTTGAGGCAGGCTGCAGGCAACATAGCCCAGCCCAGCTGGGGTTCCCGGGGGTGACTCTTCTCTCAAGGTATTTCATATACTGTCCCCGTTTTTGCCCGCAGGCATGCGAGGACCTTTCGGAGGCGGATTGCTATGCAAAGTACCATTGAAATAGAGTGCCCACGGGAAATCTTGTTGGGGTTGCACCTGGACGCAGACCAATTCGCCGACTTGGTCAAGGAGGAAGCCGCGATAGCCTTGTTTCGCGAGGGTCGCTTGTCGTCTGGCATGGCAGCAAACTGGCTTGGCATTCCGCGCGCCCATTTCCTCTTGAAAGCCATGCAGACAGGTGGCGCAAACCTGTTGGAAGACAACGATGACGACTTTCTCAGAGAGATTTCCTTGCTGTGATCGTTTTTTCCAACACCACGCCGTTTATTGCACTTGCCAGCATCGGCCAGTTGAATCTCTTGCCGCAGTTATTCGCCACGGTGTACGTCGCGGAATCGGTCATCGGCGAATGCGCTGAAGGCGGACGAATACTGGTTCCCGCTTTGAGATCACTGGATTGGGTCATCCCCGTAGTAGATGAAGCCACATCAGGATTACCCGTCCTCCTCGAACTGGATCGTGGAGAAAAGCAAACCATCATTCTGGCGATGAAATACTCCGCGCACAGAGTGATCATCGACGAGCGCCTGGGACGCCGCGTTGCCGAGTATCTTGGGTTGAACGTGACAGGCACGCTCGGTGTGCTTGCCAAAGCCAAGTCGGTTGGCCTGATCCCTTCATTCCATGAAGCCGCGCAAGCGATGCGACACCAAGGCATCCACTACAATGCAGGATTGATTGGTCGGGTTGCCCTGCACCTGGGCGAGATACCCGGATCGAACTGAACGACCCAGTGGCCCCCTTTGTTGGAGAACTGCATGTAGGCATCTGTCCGCTGCCGCGGGACGTGGCTGCGGCCCTGCCGGTGCCCGTTGGTGCTGCGGCTGGTGGGGCCTGCAGGCCTGGACTGGATGATGCAAGTGCCCAAAGACCTGCAAAATCAACTCTGGCAAGACCTCGAACAACTGGAGAGGAACCGAACCATGCCCTACATCACCTCGGTAGAACGTATCGGCATTGAGAAAGGCATGCAGCAAGGCATGCAACAAGGCATGCGGCAAGGGGAGTCTGCCCTCCTCGAACGCCAACTCACCCGCCGCTTCGGCCCGCCCAGCGCGGAGACACGGGCTCGGCTGCAGGCCGCCACCGTCGAACAACTGGAGCAATGGGCCGAAAACATCCTTGACGCCACCACGCTGGAAGAGGGCTTCAAGGATCACTGAGCGCTTGACCCACCGGACAAACAGGGTCGGTTCCGGTGGTTGAGCCCGGTTGTCTGTCGCAGGGCGCAATAAGCTGCGCATCGCGTCATAGGCAACCGCGCACCATGATCATGCGGCGCAGCGCCCGTTGGCTATTCTCAATGGGTCTACATCCACGTCGAAGTCCAGGGCCAGCCGGATGCCGACTTCCCCGAGCGCCTGTTCACCTACAACTACCGCCTCTACGACCGCTACCGCCGTCCGGTTGCCAGCCTGGCCGTGCTGGCCGACGAACGTGAAAACTGGAAGCCGAACGGGTTTGGCTATCAACTGTTCGGCTGCGAGGTCGGCATCCGCTTTCCCGTGGTCAAGCTCCTCGACTACGCCAACCAGACCGAATCCCTGCTTGAAGACCCCAACCCCTTCGCACTGGTCACCGCGGCTCACCTTCTTACCCGGCGCACCAAGGGTGACCCGGAACAGCGCTATGCGGCAAAATGGCGGCTGGCCAAGCTGCTCTACGAACGCAACTGGGACAAGCAGCGCATCATCGATCTGTTCGGGGTCATCGACTGGCTGATGCGGCTGACGACAGACCTGGAGCAACGGCTGCTGCACGAAGTCTACACACTGGAAAGGAATGTCCGCATGCCCTACGTCACCTCTGCAGAACGCTTCGGAATCGAGAAAGGCCGCCAGGAAGGCCGCCAGGAAGGCGAGGCTGCCCTCCTGAAGCGCCAGCTCGCGCGTCACTTTGGCACGCTCCCCGATGCCGTCCAGGTCCGCCTGAACACCGCCACGATCGATCAGCTGGAAGAATGGGCGATCAAGGTGCTCGATGCCGAGTCCCTGGACGAAGTCTTCGATCCGCGCCGACCGTAGCAAGGGACAGCACACCCCAACCGGTTGCGATGTCGCAGGACACCCCCTCACGACTTCGTCATTGCCACCCGGCGGGCCATACAGCGGTCGGCAGTTCGTCGTCCAGTTCGTCCAGTTCGCCGCCGTATCACCGGGGCGCGCCCATGTACTTTGCCGGTGAGGACCGAGAGCGTGTGAATTCCTGGCTGGCGAGGGTGACACTGGCCGTCATTCCCGCACAAGCGAGAAGTTGCCTGGTTTATCGGCTTGTTCTTGCAGGCATGGCGGTATGGAAATGGGTTATAGGAAGCGCGTTCGCGCTTGCGCGGGAATGAGGGCTTCCTGGCGCCGCCCCAATTGTTGACAGCGCGGCCTCGCGCCATGACCAAGGTCAGCTGAAGTTATTGAGTAGGCGCTGCTCTGAACCTTCTATTTCTCATGTCGGTACTCGGGACGGGGGCAAACAATGGGTTCATGTCCACGTCGAAGTGCAGGGGCCGCAGGATGCGGACTTTGCAGGGCGGCTGTTCCCCCGACAACTATTGCCTCTACGACCGGCTACCGCCGACCAATCGCCAGCCTGGCCGTGCTCGCAGACGAGAGCGAGAACTGGAAGCCCAGCGAGTTCGCTTATCAACAGTTCGGCTGTACTGTCGACATCTGCCTTTCAATCGTCAGGTTCCTGAATTACGTGCGTCAGACTGAAGCTCTCGTTGAAGGCACGGATGCGTTTGCCCTGCTCAATGCGGATCACCTGTTCACACCCAGCACCAGCAGTGACCCCGAACAATGGTACGCTGTCAAGTGGTAGTTGGCCGAGCTGCTCTACGAACGGAACTCGGAGAAACAGAGCATCATCGACTTGTTCAGCGTCATCGACCGGCCGATGCGGCTGCAGGACGAATTGGAGCAACGACTACAGGAAGAAGTTAGCGCACTTCTGGCGAGCTCCTAAATCACTTAAAATGAGTTGAAACAATGAAGAACAAACGCATTCTGATAACTGGAGCCGATGGGTTCATTGGCTCGCACCTGACAGAAGCGCTCCTATATCAAGGCCACAAAGTACGCCCCTTCGTACTCTACAACTCCTTCAACTCCTGGGGCTGGCTGGACCGTGCGCCGAAGGAAATCCGCGACGAACTGGATGTATTCGCCGGCGATATCCGCGACCCACACGGCGTGAAGGAGGCGATGAAGGGCTGCGATGCTGTGTTGCATCTGGCCGCACTCATCGCCATACCCTACTCTTACCATTCCCCCGACACCTACGTCGACACCAACGTCAAGGGCACCCTCAACGTGCTGCAGGCGGCGCGCGAGTTGGATGTGGAAAGGGTAATCCATACCTCCACCAGCGAGGTTTACGGCACGGCGCGCTTCGTGCCCATCACTGAGGAACATCCCCTGCAAGGGCAGTCGCCCTATTCAGCCACCAAGATCGCCGCTGACCAGTTGGCCTATTCCTTCTATGCCGCTTTCGGCCTGCCGGTGATCATCGCCCGCCCCTTCAACACCTACGGCCCGCGCCAGTCGGCCCGCGCGGTGATCCCCACCATCATCACCCAGATCGCCAATGGCAAACGCCAGATCAAGCTAGGCGCGGTCTCCCCCACTCGCGATTTCAATTTCGTGAAAGACACCGTGGCCGGCTTCATCGCCGCTCTGAATTCCGACCGGGGATTGGGCGAGGTGGTCAACTTCGGCAGCAATTTCGAAATCACGATTGGCGATACCGCCCGCCTCATCGCCGAGGCCATGAATACCGAGATCGAAATCGTCACCGACGAGGCGCGGCTGCGTCCGGAGAAGTCCGAGGTGGAACGGCTTTGGGCCGCTAACTCCAAGGCCCGGGATCTGTTCGGCTGGGAACCCGCCTATGGCGGGCGCCAAGGCTTCAAACGGGGCCTGGCGGAAACCGCAGCATGGTTCACCGAGCCCGAGAACCTGCGCGGCTACAAGGCCGACATCTACAACCTCTGAGAGTGCGACCGTGGACACTTCCACTTTCGTCGAAAAGGTCGTCGAAGCCATCCGCCAAGTGGCAGGTTCAGGCCCGGTGGCCCTGCACGAACCGTGTTTTGCCGGGAACGAATGGGCCTATCTGAAGGAATGCCTGGACAGTACCTTTGTTTCCTCCGTTGGCAAATTCGTCGATCGCTTCGAGGCCGATCTGGCAGCCTTCACCGGGGCAAGACATGCCGTGGCCGTAGTCAACGGAACCGCCGCCCTGCACATCGCCCTGAAACTGGCCGGCGTCGAAGCCGGCGACGAAGTCCTGATTCCCGCCCTGACCTTCGTCGCCACCGCCAATGCCGTGGCGTATTGCGGCGCCACCTGCCACTTCGTGGACAGCGAAGAACGCACGCTGGGCCTCGACGCCACCAAATTGCGCGCACATCTCCAGGTCGTCAGCGAACAACGCGACGGCCAGTGCATCCACCTCGCCAGCGGCCGGGTCATCCGCGCACTGGTCCCCATGCACACCTTCGGCCATCCCGCAGATCTGGACGGCTTGCTTGCCGTTGCCCGCGACTTCAACCTGGCGTTGGTGGAGGATGCGGCGGAATCCCTGGGCAGTGACTACCACGGCCGCCATACGGGCACTTTCGGCCGCTTTGGAACCCTTAGTTTCAACGGCAACAAGACCATCACCACCGGCGGCGGCGGCGCGATCCTCACCAACGACCCGGGACTCGCCAGCGTCGCCAAACACATCACCACCACCGCCAAACTGCCGCATCACTGGGCCTTCGAGCATGATCAGATCGGCTACAACTACCGCCTGCCCAACATCAACGCCGCCCTGGGGTGTGCCCAACTGGAACAACTGCCCGCTTTCCTAGAAGCCAAGCGCCGCCTGTTCCAGCGCTACCAGGAAGCCTTCGCCCCACTCTCCGGGGTCACGCTGTTCCAGGAACCTGAAGGTTGTCGCAGCAATTACTGGCTGCAAACTCTGGTGCTTGCCCCGGAACTGGCGGATCGGCAGCAAGCCATCCTCCAGGCCAGCAACGACGCAGGCCTGATGACCCGGCCGGCCTGGACCCTGATGAGCCGGCTGCGCCCCTACCGGGACTGTCCCGCCATGAACCTCGCCTGCGCCAAATCCCTGGCCGCTCGCCTCATCAACGTGCCCAGCAGCGCAAAACTGGCGGACTTCCGCGCATGAACCAGCCCGCAATCCTCTTGGTGGGCGCTGGCGGCCATGCCCGCGCCTGCATCGACGTAATCGAAAAGGAAGGCCGCTACGCCATTGCCGGACTGGTGGGCATGCCCGATGAAGTCGGCGGGGCCGTGCTGGGCTATCCAATCTTGGGCGGCGACGCCGAACTGCCGGCCCTGCGCGAACGCTGCCACAACGCCCTGATCACCCTGGGCCAGATCCAATCGCCGGAACCTCGCATCCGGCTTTTCTCCCTGCTCGAACGTCTGGGCTACACCCTGCCGGTCGTGGTGTCCCCGCGTGGGCATGTCTCCCGACACGCCAGTCTGGGGCCGGGCAGCATCGTCATGCACGGCGCCATCGTCAACGCCTGCGCCCGTGTCGGCCGCAATTGCATCCTCAACAGCCGGGCGCTGGTCGAGCATGACGCCGTGGTCGAGGACCATTGCCACATCTCCACCGGCGCCTTGGTGAATGGCGGCGCGCGGGTCGGCGCGGGCAGTTTCGTTGGCAGTGGCAGCGTGTTGCGGGAAGGCGTCGCGCTGGGCGAACGTTGCTTGGTCGGCATGGGGCTGGCTGTGCGGAAAAACCACCCCGCCCAATCTCGGATCATCAGATGAACATACCCATTCTTATCATCGCCGAAGCCGGCGTCAACCATAACGGTGACATGGGTCTGGCCAAGCGATTGATTGACGCGGCGGCGGAAGCTGGGGCCGATCTGGTCAAGTTTCAGACCTTCAAGGCCGACCGCTTGGTCACCGCAGCGGCGCGCAAGGCCGATTATCAGACTCGCAACAGCGGCGGCGGCGAAACCCAGCATGAAATGCTGCGCAGCCTGGAACTCTCGCCCGAGGCCCATCACGAACTCATTGCCCACTGCGGCGCGCGTGGTATCGGCTTCTTTTCCACCGGCTTCGACAACGAAAGCGTCGATTTTCTGGCCAGCTTGGGGCAGCACAAATTCAAGATCCCGTCCGGCGAAATCACCAACCTTCCTTATCTGCGCAACATGGGCCGCTACGGGCGGGAAATCATCCTATCCACCGGCATGGCCACCCTGGGCGACATCGAAGCGGCCATCGACGCCCTGGAACAGGCCGGCACGCCGCGCTCCAGGCTCACTGTGTTGCATTGCACCACTGAATATCCCACCCCCATGGAGGAGGTCAACCTGCGCGCCATGCAAAGCATTGGCCAGACCTTTGGGGTGGCGGTGGGCTACTCTGACCACACCCCCGGCATCGAAGTGGCCATCGCGGCTACGGCCCTGGGCGCGCGGGTCATCGAAAAACACTTCACCCTCGACCGCAACATGCCTGGGCCAGACCATAAGGCCAGCCTCGAACCGGATGAACTCAAGGCGATGGTCACGGCAATCCGTAACATCGAGACGGCCCTGGGCAATGGGATCAAGCGCCTGACCCCCAGCGAGGCCAGGAACCGCCCGGTGGCCAGAAAGTCCCTGGTGGCCGCGCGCTCGATCCGGGCGGGAGAAGTCTTCTCCGAGGAAAACCTCGCCGCCAAGCGGCCGGGTACCGGGATCTCCCCCATGCAATGGGACAGAGTTGTCAGCCGCATAGCCCGCCGCGATTTCCAGGCCGACGAGATGATCGAGCTATGACCCGGAAAATCTGCGTGGTAACCGGGACGCGGGCGGAATACGGCCTGCTCGCGTGGATCATGCACTTGATCCGGGACGATACCGAGCTCGAATTGCAGATCATCGCCACCGGCATGCATCTGTCCCCGGAATTCGGCCTGACCTACCGCCAAATCGAGGAAGACGGCTTTCGCGTCGACCGCAAGGTGGAAATGCTGGTCAGTTCCGACACCCCGGTCGGCATCGCCAAATCCATGGGGCTGGGCATGATCGGTATGGCGGACGCCCTGAACGACCTGCGTCCCGACCTGCTGGTCATCCTGGGCGACCGGTTTGAAATTTTCACTGCTGTCGCCGCCGCCCTGGTGGCCCGCATTCCAGTGGCCCACCTGCACGGCGGCGAGAAGACCGAGGGCGCCTTCGACGAAGCGCTGCGCCACGCTATCACCAAGATGTCGCACCTGCATTTCGTCGCCGCCGAGGAATATCGCGGCCGCGTTATCCAGTTGGGCGAAGCGCCGGAACGGGTGCATCTGGTGGGCGGACTGGGCCTCGACAACATCTGCCGCCTCAAGCTCCTGGATCGTACCACCCTAGAGCAAACCCTCGATTGCCGCCTGGGCGAGAAAAGCCTCCTGATCACCTTCCATCCGGCCACCCTCGAGAACGGCACGGCAGCCGATCAAATGGCCGAGCTCCTGGCGGCGCTCGAACCCTTGCGCGACACCCGCCTCCTTTTCACCCTCCCCAACGCCGACACTGCCGGCCGTGAGTTGATTCAGATGGTGCATGGCTTCGTCGCCGCCCATGACAACGCCCGCGCCTACACTTCCCTGGGCCAACTGCGCTATCTATCCTGCATGGCTCAGGTCGATGGCGTGGTTGGGAACTCTTCCAGTGGCCTCATCGAAGTTCCCACCTTTCGTAAGGGAACCATCGACATCGGCGACCGGCAGCGAGGCCGACTGCGGGCGGCCAGCGTCATCCATTGCGAACCGGAGCGCCAGGACATCGCCCGCGCTCTGGCTACGCTCTACAATCCGGAGTTCCAGGAAAGCCTCGCCAGCGTGGAGAATCCGTACGGTTCAGGGGGCGCTAGCGAGCGGGTGGTGGAGGTTCTGAAAAGCGCCCCGCTCGACCATCTGGTGAAGAAGCGTTTCCACGACCTAACCATTGGCTGAAAAACGGACACCACGTGAACACCGACGAAAAAATCTGGCGCCGCGCCCTCCTGCCGACCACCGCCACCATTCAGGACGCCATTCGCAATCTGGATCAGGTGGCGATCAAGATCGTCCTGGTCGTCGCCGAGTCGGGCGAACTGGAAGGCACTATTTCCGATGGCGACATTCGCCGGGGCCTGCTGCGAGGCTTGGATCTGAACAGTCGAATCACCACGGTCATCCATCGCAACGCCTTCGTCGTCCCACCGGCAATGGGGCGCGAAACCGTCATGCAACTAATGGTGGCCAACAAGATTCAGCAGATTCCCGTGGTAGACGAACAGCATCACGTCATCGGCCTGCACCTATGGGATGAAATCAACGCCCCTCAGGCGCGGCCCAACCTGATGGTGATCATGGCCGGTGGCAAGGGCACCCGGCTGCGCCCGCACACGAGAAACTGTCCCAAACCCATGCTTCCCGTGGGCGGCAAGCCCATGCTGGAACATATCATCAAGCGCGCCATGGCCGACGGCTTCAGCCACTTCCTCCTGGCGGTGCACTACCTGGGTCACATGATCGAAGAGCACTTCGGCGACGGCGAGCGCCTGAACGCGCGCATCGAATATCTGCGGGAACAATCGCCCCTCGGCACCGCCGGCGCCCTCGGTCTGATGCCGAAGAAGCCCGAAGCGCCCTTCGTCGTCACCAATGGCGATGTGCTGACGGACATCCACTACGGTGAACTGCTTGATTTTCACATTCGCCAGGAGGCGGCGGCCACGATGGCGGTGCGGGTACATGAATGGCAACACCCCTTCGGCGTCGTGCAGACCCGGGGCGTCGACATCATCGGCTTCGAGGAAAAGCCCATCGCCAGAAGTCACATCAACGCCGGCGTCTACGTTCTGGCCCCGGAAGCCCTCGACGTGCTCGGCGTCAACGAACCCTGCGACATGCCCACCTTGTTCGAGCGCCTGCAAGCCAGGGAAAAACGCACCGTGGCCTATCCCATGCACGAACCCTGGTTGGACGTGGGCCGGCCGAGTGACTATGAAACCGCGCAAAGATCTGGAGGGGTGGCATGAGAATCCTGGCGCTGGTTCCTGCCCGAGGCGGATCCAAACGGGTGCCGAACAAGAACATTCGGGAACTGGGCGGCAAGCCGTTGATCAACTGGAGTATCGAGGCTGCCCAAGGTATACCGGAAATCCTCGATATTCTGGTTTCAACCGACAGCCTGGTAATCGCGGATGTGGCGCGTGCCGCTGGTGCCCTCGTGCCCTGGCTTAGACCGGCCGAATTGTCGACGGATACTGCTACATCAATCGTCGTGTGCATGCACGCGCTCGACTGGTACGAGAAAGAAAACGGTCAGCTGGATGGTCTATTACTGTTACAGCCGACATCGCCCTTTCGCAAGACCCAAACGATTCAGGCAGCGATCCAACTATTCAAGAAATATGCAGAGAGGCCTGTCGTCGCGTTTTCGCCAGCGGAGTCTCATCCGATGTGGTGCTATCGCGTCGCTGGCGATGCCATATATCCGTTCGTACATGGGGTCGATCAGCCAACAAGGTCTCAGGATCTTCCACCAGCCTATGTTGTCAATGGTGAGGTATACCTTGCGACACCTGGTTATTTGAGAGCCAATTCCAGTTTCCTCGGAAGCGAGACGGTTCCGCTTGTGATCGAAGATAAGCGCGAGGCGCTGGATATCGACTCGGACTGGGACTGGCTGCTGGCGGAGAATATGCTCGACAGGATCTGACATACCTTTATTAGGCGCTTAAGCGGGTGTTGACGCAAACATGTTGGTGTTAGTGTTTGAGCCCGGAGCGACAGAGGTAGCCCCGTTTATTTGGACAGAAAACCTGCCTTGATAAGTCAGGGCTTCCGCACTCGGATGTCATTTCAAGGTGAAGCCCAGTATCCTCACCCGGACGCCGTCCTTCCAAGCGGCGCGCTTGCGCTTCAGCCGCAGGCTGGTCTTGGTCTTGTCGGCGGTATCCAGACGAATCAGGTTGAGAACGATTTTCTTCAGGAGGGAGAGGTTCTGTGGGGCGTTGTCCTTGCGTACGGTGCTGGCATCCTCGCCAAAGCTGACATCGAGCACCCAGTGAAGGCGGTCCTCGATGCCCCAGTGGCCCCGAGCCGCTGCAGCGAGTTGTTCGGCCGTCAATTCACGAGAGCTGATGTAGTAGCGCCGCTCAAGCTTCGACTCGTGGTCACCGACCTTACGCAGGGAGTCGACCCGAGCGATCTTCTTGCATTCGGGCCAATCGGCCAGATCAACGATCCCTTGCGCGGGCAGCACCGTGGCGATTTGAGCGACGATCCGACCATGGGACGGGTGGACCTGGTGGTGGCGGTCGACGTCGTCCGATTGGTACTGGTCAATGAATTCCGTCTCGATGGCGTCCAGCAGCGTCGGTTGGTTGCCTTTGACCGCCAGCAGGTAGTCGCCGCCCTGGTCGGTGATCTGACGGGCGATGTTCCGCTGGCACCCCATGGCGTCGATGGTAACGAGCAACCCGTTGATATACAGTGCCTTGAGCAGTTCCGGGATGGCGGTGATCTCATTACTCTTGCTGGCGACTTTTTCCTGGCCGAGGACGACGCCCAGTTCCGTCGCGAAGGCGCTGACCATAATGGCGCTCTCGCCGCCACTACCCGACCCGCGTACCGTTTTGCCATCGACCCCCAGGCCGCCTTTCAGGGTACCGACCACCCCAGCCACCCAACGGCGGAACGCCGCCTCAAATTGCTTCGGGTCGAGGGCTCGGAAGATGCGCAGAAACGTTTCCTCGGAGGCCACACCGTTCCGCAGCACCAGGAACTGACGCAACCAATCTTCCTTCTCCCGTCCCCAATGGGCGATGTCTTCGATGGTGTCACAATCGGAGAGCACGGCTGCGATAGCAATCACGAGAACTTCTTGGAAGTCATGCAGCGTTCCATTGCTGGGTTTGCGCGGGTCGTCCACTTCCCTGAAACAGGCTTGCCCCCTTCGTCAGAGTCATTTCGCTCGTCCAAAAGACGAGACTAGACCCGATCTTGCGCGGGTTTGCAAGCTATTGGCATAAATTCATGGCTGGCAACGATTTCTGCTTTTCAAGATATGACGAAATTGACTATGCTATCCGAGTGCGGAGGCCCTGCTTGATAAGTGCCCTCATGCCGATGTCATCAAGGGAACTGCTGATTTAATCGCAGCATATCCACATGGTATAATATTGGCATTCCAGCGTACGTCGGGTAGCGAGATGAAGCAGATCAGTTTTTCCCAGGTGGAGTTTGAAGGCAAAAAGCGGACGACGCATCGGGAGGTGTTCCTTTCCGAAATGGAGAAGGTAACCCCGAGGGCGGAGGTACTTGAGGTGATCGCGCCGCACTACCCGAAGGGGAGGCGGGGTCGCCCGCCGGTGGGTCTGGAGCGGATGTTGCGGGTGTATCTGGCGCAGCAATGGTACGGCCTGTCGGATGAGGGAGTCGAGGATGCGATCACCGACAGCCAAGCGTTGCGGGCGTTTGTCAGGATCGACCTGTCGCGGGAATCCGCACCGGATGCGACGACGCTGCTGCAGTTCCGGCACCTGCTGGAGAAACATGAACTGACGAAGAAACTGTTCGAGGCGATCAACGGCAAGCTGTCTGCCGCGGGGCTGATGATGCGGGAAGGGACGATTGCGGACGCGACGATTATTGCCGCACCGCCGTCGGTGAAGAATGAAGCCAAGGCGCGCGACCCGGAGATGCGCCAGACCAAGAAGGGTAACCAGTGGTACTTTGGCATGAAGGCTCATATTGGTGTCGATGCCGAAAGCGGATTGGTGCACACGGTGGTGGGCACGGCGGCGAACGTCGGGGATGTGACGCAGACCGCACAGGTACTGCACGGCGGCGAGAAGACGGTGTATCTGGATGCGGGCTATACCGGCGTCGAGAAGCGGGAAGAACTGAAGGAGCGGGACATTGACTGGCAGGTAGCTATGAAGCGCGGCAAGCTCAAGGCCGTGCCGGAAGACAGTGTGCTGGGTCAGCTCCGGCGCAAGCTGGAATCCGTAAAGGCCAGCATTCGGTCCAAGGTGGAACACCCGTTCCACATCGTCAAGAACCTGTTCCACTTCCGGAAGGTGCGTTACAAAGGCTTGGCCAAGAACACGGCGCAACTGCACACCCTGTTTGGCCTGGCCAACCTGATGATCGTCAAGCGGCGGCTGTTGGCGCTCAACGGCCAAGTTGCGCCCTGATGAACGAAGGAGGCCACGAACGGTGTTGAAAAAGGTAGAGAACCTCACCGACAAGACCATAACGCAGTAAAGATTCACCCCCCCCCCAAAAAATCTCCCCAGCAGTAATTTGTATGTCATAATGTGGTTACTCCACAACGAACCGACGCAATGCACCTCCGCAAGCACGACCTTCTGCAAATGGACGCCGAGTGGCTGAAGAAGCTGCCAGCGGAGCGATTGCTGGACGTGTCTATCCGCCTGCTGGATGACGTCCAGGAATTGCAGGATCGTCTGAATCAGAACCCGGCCAACAGCTCGCGGCCCCCGACCAGCCAGGCGCCTTGGGAGAAACCCGGCGCGGGCGAGGAAGAGGACGAAGGGATGCCTGCGAAGAGGCCCCCGGCGAAAGTCCCGGAAGCGGCGACGGAGGCGATGGACCCAGCGGATTCGACGGAAGAAACCGTCCCGCGAGACGTGCCGCCGCCCTTACCGCCGAAGGCGTCGGACCGAAAGGCCGGCAAGCAGCCCGGCAGTCAGGGTCATGGCCGCACCCAGCAGCTCACGGTGACCGACACGTGCGAGCACCGGCCGGCGTGCTGCGCGGCTTGTGGTCTGGCGTTGGCGACGGATACCCCGTCGCAGGCCTACACGGCCTGGGATGAGGTCAATATTGCGCCCCCCGTCGACGGTCAGATCGGGTTGATCTTCCGGGTCACGCGTCACCAGATGCTCGAAGTGAGCTGCCCCTGCGGGCATACCACCCGTGCGCTGCCGTGGCGCGCGCCAGCCGACAGCCTGTGGGATCGGGTGGGACTGGGCGAATGGCGCCTGGTGGGTCCGCAGTTGGCCGGGATGATCGTTTTCCTGGCGCTGCGGATGCACCTCTCCCGGCGGCGCATTCGCGAACTACTGAGGGAGCTGTTCGGCCTGCTGCTGAGCATCGGCGTGATCGATGAGACGATCCGCGAAGCAGGGCGCGCCAGCTACCCGCTGGAAGACGCCCTGGTCACCGAAGTCAGGCAGGCCGCGGAATGGTTCGTCGATGAAACGTCGTGGCGGGAACGCGCCCAATGCCTCTGGCTCTGGGCGCTGGTCACGACCCACACCGTGGTGTTCTTCATCGGCTACCGCACGGCGGAAATTCTGCAAAACGCCCTGCAAGACGGTTTTGATGGCCGCCTCATCAGTGATGGCTACCGAGTCTACCGCGCTTGGGAGAACCGCCTGCGCTGCTGGGCGCACCTGATGCGCAAGCTGCGGGGACTGGCCGAATCGAGTGATGCTCGGGTGGCGGAGGTCGGAAAGGAGATGGAAGGGCTGATGAAGACCTGGATGGCCGCCATTTACGCGGCGCGAATCGACCCGCCGTTGGAAGGACTGCGGATTCGCTACGCCGCGGCCATCGAGCGGCTACGGCAACAGTGCGAGGCGCACCAGGCGGATGACCACAAGGTGCTGGGCAGCGTCGCCCGCGAATTCCTGTACGACTGGAAGGTCATCCTGCGCCCGGTCAACGAGCCCCATCTGCCGCTGACGAACAACGCCGCCGAACAGGCGCTGCGACACTGGGTGATTGCGCGCTACCTCAGCCACGGCACCCGCTCCGAAGAAGGGTCCCGCGCCTTTGCTCTCTTGGCCAGCGTCATCGAAACCTGCCGCCGCCGCGAGGCATGCGCCTGGCGCTATCTCGGCACCGTCATCGAGGCTGCCCGCAAGGGCCTCGAACTTCCCGCGCTCCCTGCCATCCCGGCAACTGCGTAGGGGGGTGAATCTTTACATAACGCATGTTCGAGTCATAACCAGTCAGGTCTGGGATTGCCGCGGATGGCTTCGCGGCCCCGCGTCTGTCGGAAAGGTGCGTTAATCAGCGGTTCCCGAGTGGGCGGTGTTACGTTTGGTTTTAAGTTCCCGGGATTTTGTACGAACGAATACGCCAACGCCGCTAGGCATAAAGTGGCCAACATAAGCAACTTTGTTTCTGAGGAGATCGAGTATGCTGAAAGTCCTAAGCATTGCAAACTATGCAACAAACGATAGCTTAAAGGACTTAAGCCGAAATAAGACTGGTTATGGCTACGTTGTTCAAGATATCCTAATGGCCATGTCGAAACGCTCTGATGTCACATTTTATTCTTACAGCGGAAATTACACTACGTTCGCATTTTGTGGTGTCAAGTACCTAGGAAACAGAATAGTAACGATATTAGTGCGATCACGTAAGCTATGGGCGACGTGGAGTGCGCTTAAGTTTATTTTGAAAACAAGATCCATATCCAGAGAAGTCCTCAGAGTATGTTATGCGTATTATGCTCAGGATTACATAAACACCTATATTGCGCTGGCCGATGTCATTCACATTCACGGCTGTAGTCCTAACTTGTATCCCGCTTGGGAAGCAGCCAACAATTCCGATAAGGGGGTTGTCGTAACGCTTCATGGGCTAAATTCATTTTCGGAGCATAGCAAAGCGAGTCTAATGACCAAAGAGTGGGAGAAACGCTTTTTAGGCGAATTTGTTCAGTCAAAAAAAGCACAATTAACGGTGTTGACTAACGCGACGAAGGAGATTGTGGTTAAGTATTGTGGACCTAGTGTGGCAAACAGAATCCACGTAATCCCCAACTTCTTGAGAGACGAGTTTTGTTCGGCAAAAACCAACAAAGTAAAGGGCAATAGACACACGATATTGTACGTTGGTAACATAAGCAAGCAAAAGAACCAAGCTGCGTTATTGCAGGCAGTTGTTGAGCATAGAGATCGGATAGGCGATCGGTTTCGGTTTGTTTTTTGCGGCGAAGTATGCGACGCATCTGTCGACATATACAAGACTAACGATCTGCTGAAGGGAGTTGTGGAATTCCATGGCCATGTTCCACGGGCCAATCTTAATCAGTATTACTTACGAGCCTCCTTGGTCGTCTTGCTTAGCAAGGTAGAGGGGTTTGGTATGTCTGTCATAGAGGCTCTTGCCTACGGGGTGCCGGTGTTGATCAACGGCAAAATGGAAATAGCATCCATGCTTGAAGAGAGCGATTGTGTTACTTTAATTAATGACGTTAACAATACCAAGGAGATAATTGATAAGCTATTACAGGCAGTAGACAAAAATTGCGAAAGCAAGGACGTGAAGCTATACTGCCGTCGCTTTAGCGAAGGATCAGTCTTAAGACTGTACAACGACTGTTTTGCGGTTGCAATTGCCAACAGGTGATCAAGTTGGCATATCTTTATTGGGGTTGGTCCGCTAATAGCAACTCTAATAAGCGGTCTCGGATAAGTTCTCCGACAATCACAGGGCGGAATTTCTCCTCGAATCGCTGCTGGAATGTCGGAAGACTTTTTGAGGACCGCTTATCGAGGAAGGACGGACTTTGCGAGAAAAACACGGCGAAGGCCGACAGGGCCGCATCCTCCATCTCATAGAGCCGGGCGTTGCTTCGCTTGCGCCCGTCCGGTAAAGCCCGGAATGCATCTCGAACCTTCTCGAACCTGAAAATCATCAATACTTCGATCAAGTTCGAGGTTAACACCATAACACACTGTTTACCAGGATTATTTTCAGAACAGCCGTAGTTTCCCTCAATCTTCATCGCCCAAGTCTGCCAATCCTCGTGCGCCAACCTACGCCAACAGCCGCCTTGCGTGGGTTTGACATGAGAACTGCTGGGGAAAATAGTAGCTTTGCCGAAAGGACAGGCTTTATGATAGTCTCGGGCGTCACAGCGCGTACTTCTAGCGCGATATCGGTAACACTCGCGGTTTACCTATTGCTCTCCCAATATCGTCTAATGGGGTTCGCAAATATGGGTTATGTGGTCGGCGTTGTCGTTGCGCTATTCACGCTAAGACAAAATCTAGTACTTAAGACCGATAAACTGTTCTTGCTGTTCGTGCTGTCAATATATATAATACTTCTTGTTAAATCCATAGCCTTAAGAGATTTATTTACAGCGAACAAGAATTACTACTTTATGGGCGTGCTGCTATCGTTGTGTGTTGTTGCGTTCTCTTCAAGACTAAACATCGATGAATTCTACAAGAAATATAGGGTATTGTGCCTTGTTGCGTCGTGGGTGGTGATGGTTCAAGGAGTTTACATGGCCGCGACGGGCGATCTGTTGGCTCCTATTCAGTTGTTTCCAACAACAACAGCAGAGCAAGAACAGGGCCTATGGATCGCGGCAAGTAGAGCCTCAGGATTTTTTACCGAGCCACAAATGTACGCCGCATTTATATTGCCTGGGATCGCGCTGGCGTTGGTAAAAAGGGAAGCCAAGGTTGCGGCGATACTGATTTGTGGAATACTAGTAAGCGGATCGACGTACGGAATTGTAATCGCCGGGGCATTGTTGCTTAGTAATATGACGATGAGCAGGCGTAAAGATGCCGGCTATGCTACTTTTGTAGTTGTGACGGTGCTGTTCGTTGCCGTGCTTATGGCAACCCAGTATACCGCCTTGTTTGATCCAGCGATAGAGAAACTCCTAAGTACCGATGTGGCCACAAATGTTAGACTGGCCAATTCGCCGGCTGTATTTTATCATATGAGCCTGGCTGAGAAGATTTTTGGCTTGAATGTAGGCGTAGATGAGTTTATGAGACGAAACGCCTTCCTAATGCCCTGGTTATACAATTATATGGAGATCCAGTCGGATGGTTCAACGTACTTGTCTGGCATGTTTGGGCTTGGAGTGGTGTATGGTGTCGTTCCAATGGTTCTGTTCTTTTTACTGGTAGTTAAGTACTTTTTGCGCGGAAGCAACTTCCAAAGAAACCTGGCAATAATAGTCATGTTGCATTCCCTATCGGCGACGATTTTGTTTAATGGCTACTTCGTGTTCTTTTTTTCCTTATTGCTAGCAAACCAAAATAGCCATAACAACAATGGAGTAAGAGGCGTATTTGGTCATCGCTAATAGAGAATCGGTAACCGTTTAGCCCCCTACGACATATACCAACTATGCTGCAGTGGTTGCAAGCGAGGGATGGTTTGGCTATGGTATCTCACCAGTGAGCGGGTAATCGTGTTCGTGAGGCAAGTGAGTGTACCTGAGCGACTTTGATCTTCAGCAGTGGGATGAGCAGAAGCTGATGGCGTTACCGGCGAAGCAGAAAGATGGCTTGCTGGTGAAGTTGCTGTGGGATTTGAAAGAGGCGCGGGAGCGGCTCAAGGCGAACTCCCAGACCAGTTCTCGGCCACCCCGCAGTGACCCTCCGTGGCACAGCACAAACTCTGGGGATGAGGATTCGGAAGCGGCCGGGGAGGCAGATGGTGCGGTTGATCCCGAAGCGCAGGGCAGCGGCAGCGCCGCGAACGCGGCGGCGAATGCAGAGCCGAACGGCGTCGGGGCACCGGCTGAGGGGAAGAAGCCTTTGAGTGCGACGGCCGGGAAGCCCAAGAAAGCCGGTCGGCGTCCGGGGGCAGCGGGCCATAGCCGGCAGGTGAGTTTGCCGGTGAGCGACACCGTGATCCACGCGCCGGAATTCTGCGCGGGCTGCGATGAGGCGCTGGATCCGGCCGGGTTCATCGCGTGCAACGGCTTGTATGTCCTGGATATCGAGGCCGAGCCGAGTGCGGGGCTACGTGGCTTACGGGTACGCCACGACAAGCATGTCTACGGTGAGATAAGCTGTGGCCACTGTGGGCATGTCAACCGCAGCGAGCCCGGCCGCTGTCCCGCCGAACCCGGGTGGACCGTAGGACTGAGCGAATGGCATCTCGTCGGACCGCTGTTAGTGAGCCTGCTGGTGTGCCTATCGCACCGTATGCACCTGTCGCGGCGGCGGACGCAAGAATTTTTGCGGGACTGGCTGGGCATCGCGCTCTCCACCAGCACGATCAACCAGTGTATTCATGAAGCCGGTCGGGCGGTCGAGCCGATCGAAGCGCAGTGGGTGGAAGAACTGCAGCAGGAAGTGCTGGCCTATGCCGATGAAACGCCGTGGAAGGAATGGGGCCAGTTACTATGGCTGTGGGTGATCATCACGCCGACGATCTGCCTGTACTTCATTGGCTACCGCAGCAAGGAGATTCTGGCGAACGTCCTAGGCGAGGGGTTTGTCGGCTGGCTGATGAGCGATGGCTACTGCGTCTATCGCCGATTCCAGAAGCGGCTGCGCTGTTGGGCGCACCTGTTGCGCAAGGCCGAGGGACTCAAAGAAAGCCTGAGCACCGAGGCGCGGGCCTTTGGAGAGGCCACCCACGGCCTGCTCAGCGACCTGATCACTGCGATTTACCAGGCACGTGAAGGCCCTCCGGTCGATCTCACGCCTCGCTTCCGCGACCGCTTGGACGCCTTCCGTCGGCTATGCGAAGAGCACCGGGATTCGGCTCATGAGAAAACCCGTGCGCTGGCGCGCGAATTTCTCTACGACTGGGAGGCGGTCTGGATCGTCGTCGCCCATCCCTATCTGCCGTTCACCAACAACGAGGCCGAACGGGCCTTGCGGCACTGGGTCATCGCCCGGCTCATCAGCCAAGGCACCCGTACCGAGCAGGGTACCCGTGCCTTTGCCCTGTTGGCCAGTGTCATCGACACCTGCCGGCGTCGCCACATCTTGCCCTGGCCCTACCTGGCCAAGGTGGTCGCCGAGCGGCGTAAAGGCAACGCAGCGCCCCTGCTACCGGCTGCTGCCTGATTTTTGGTAGTGGTCGTCGGGGGGGCTAAACGGTTACACCGCGGAAATCTGGCGGAGAAAAGCGCAGGTCAACATGGCTGTAAGCGCGGAAATGCCGCGCTTACAGCCATGCCCCAGCGTATCCGTCCCTCCGCCGCGTCAAGGGTATGCTGCGCCGGGCTGTCGCCCGCCCTTGACCCGGCTCCAGGAACGCAATTTGCGTGCCCGAGTTTTTGGCGACGCCAGATTTCCGCGGTTTTTGGCCGCCATTGACATTGACCAACGCGCCGTCGTACTCCAACCAGTTCCTCCACGATATCGCTGCTTGAGGCCCACCTCGCCAGTCTCCCGGTTACCTCGCATTGCCATGCCAGCCTTCTCAGATGCCACGCCCTGCCGCACCCGCGGGTCATTACTATACGAACGCCTATTGCACCAACACTACCATGATATTATTACGAAACATTTTTGGTTATGGCATACTAATTCTTCTGCAGAAGGCCAGCATATTTTTGTTGATGCCATTTGTTATCGCGTCGCTGAGCGTTGAAGATTTTGGCAAGGCTAGCCAAGTTTTATATATTGGCAACTTGTGTATATTGTTTGTGATATTCGGCACCGATGAGGCTCTAGCCAAAAGAGCATCTCATTCAAAGGCGGACTATGGCTCCCTTCTGACAAATGGATATGTGCTTCTATTGTTGGCATCTTCAATATTTGTCCTGTTTAGCTACTTCCTTTCAGACTTACTATATAACTACTTCACAACTAATTTAAGGCCGCGCGATAGGTACATTTCCATAATAACTGTAGCAATTTCGCCAATCGTCATTTCTGCGCTCAAGATTCTTAGAGTTACCGGAGAGTATCCTGCATTTGCGCGTTTGACAATTATTCAGGTTGCTGTCCAAGCTGCGTCGATAATGACGTTCGTTGTATGGATCGACGGCGGTATGACCGGATATTTGGCGTCATACTTGTTGGCTCTCGCAGCCGCGCTCCTATACGTCCTTGCCGTGCACCGCACACATATAAATCTGAATTTCGTTTCAAGAAAAAGTATCATTGATCTATTGTCGTATGGCGCCAAGATTGCACCGCACACTATCGCAAGTTGGGGGTTATACGGTTTTACGTTGGTATTCATAGGGAAACAGCTTGGCGCAGAGTCGGCGGCAATGCTGGCCGCTAGTAACTACATCCCATATATGGCTAACGTTGTTTCGTACGCCCTTTTGTATTCATTTCAAGAATCGTTATACAAGAAATTAGGCTGCAAGATGCAAATAAGGACTCTGTTGCCGTTTTTCTTTGGTTATGTGGCCGCTTTCTTCTTGATAGTTATCATAATGTACGCTATGTCAGCAAAAATCTTCAGTATAATCTTCGATAGCAGGTACGCGTTAAATGATAAGTTGATATTACTACTATTTGCTGCCGTATTTTGCCAGTTTTGCGACTCAATGTTCCAGTATGTGCTATACTACATGGAACGCGCAACCCAATATACGGCGGTATCTACAGTTGCCGCCGTAGTTTTTAATGTGGTAGGGCTAGTTTTGGCTGCTAGAACCCTGTCAATAGAATATATGGTTGGGGTGTATGCGCTTTCACAGTTCCTGCTCTTATGCATTCGGACAATGCTAGGTATCGGGTTTTATATGAGGTTTCAAAGTGAAATCTGATTTTGCGTGGTATTATCGTACCGCCGAAGCCCTCGGCCGGGGCTTGGGTGGTCTCAGTGTCGATCTAAGCGACTATAAAAAGGCAGCGGTTAATTTCTATGTGCTAAAATGCAGGTCCCACCATGAAAGGGTCGATGCCGATGTTCCAATTGCCGCAGCAGATCTGGAACGAGAGCTCAAGAATCGGAAGCTTTCGCATCGAGAGATAGTTAGGGCCATTGCGAAATACTGTGCTCACCGGCTTTTTATACTGCTTGGCGCTAAACACGCAAATGAATATCGGTACGTAGTTAAGACCTATGTTGAGGTGGAGTACGAATCTTTTCATGCGTTAAGAAAGGACGAACGGCACCTGGTGCTGATATTCCCTTTTCCGTTGTCCATGAAGAGGCAATTGCGATATATTTATGGGTTGCTTACCGATAACGATCCGTCAAGGGATATAGAATTCTGCGGCAATCCATACAGCTTAAGGAGATTGGCGACGATCATTGTCCGACGTCGTAAATACGATGAGTTCGCTTTTGAACTAGATGCCGCGATTAAGCTTAACAAGTATTTGCAAAATCTCCATTTTGAGGTACTCTTGAACATGGACGACGTCGATCCTCTTAGCATGATTGTGAACAGAGTTAATTGCTGCAAGAAAACTGTTGTGACTTATTTGCATGGCATTGGAACGTACTCTCCATTTATTTTTACGGACGAGTTAAAGGTGTTTGATCAACGTCAGGCTGATTATTATTCCTCGCTAAATGACATTAAGAAGATTGAGATTTACGACTTCGCTACAAAACGGAACAGCGACAACGCTCAGAGTCAGGTAACACCGAAAGCGGTCATTTTTTATTCGCAACTTACGAAGTCCAGCGCCATAATTGCTCCCGTAGAAAAGCGGGTTTTACAGGCGCTCGCCAGAATATGCCAAGCTAGCGGTGTGCGCTTGTTTTACAGGCAGCACCCAAACAATACTAGAAGCTTGCCTTTGTATGTTAAGGAAAGTCATGCTGTCAAATGGGACCATAGTAATGGTTGGGAACCAGCAGAATCGTTGGGTTTGAGCCTTTATTCGACGGCGTATTATACGTCGAGAGAGGCCGTCTCGGCGCTAATAGATGTGCCTGAAATTCCAATTAGGTTGCTTTTTTCGGATGAGTGTAAGGTTGTAAAGGAAGACAATTTGTCACAGCTATTTGGGGTAAGAGATGGTTAGACGCTTATTTGCAAGGCTCTTTAAGAAGGCTCGTTTGCATTCAGTACAGGATTGCTGCATCCACAGCACCTCTCGAATTCAGTCGGGAAGCAACCTTTGTAACGTGGTGATGAACAAGCATTCGTATTGTGGCTACGATTGCGAGATAAGCAATTGTGATATTGGCGCTTTTGTTTCGATAGCTAACTTTGTTAGTATCGGGGGCGGTGAGCATCCAGTAGACTGGGTGTCTACGTCTCCTGCATTTTACGAAGGTCAGCGCAGCATTCCGGCTCAGTTTGCAAACCACAAGAGGAGCTCCCCAAAAAAAACGATAATAGGTAGCGACGTGTGGATTGGCTATGGAGCGCATATAAGGCAAGGTGTAAGAATTGGAAATGGGGCAGTGGTTGGAATGGGTAGTGTAGTAACAAAGGATGTCGAATGCTATGAAATCGTCGCGGGCGTACCAGCTCGACATGTGCGATTTAGGTTTGCAGAAGAGGTTCGGGAACAACTCAATATGACGAGGTGGTGGGACTATCCGGACGAAACGATCGCGGAACTTGGTGGGCTATTTGACGATCCACTGGCGCTACTTATGGCTTGTTCCAAGAGTGGTGAGTGAGAATTTATATCGACGCAGATGCTTGGAATAATTGCGCAATGTTCCTAATCTATTAGAACAGCTAGTAGTGTACCAATGCCTTTCTTTGACTGCTTTGACTAACCGGCATCGGAGTGAGTTATGGTTAAGGTTGCCATACGAGATGATGACACTAATTTTTTTACAGACGTAGACTCCTTCTGTAAGGCATATAAGGGACTTGAAAGCATTCCAATTTCAGTGGGTGTTGTGCCCTGGGTGAGCGGCTACAACGGGGATTGTCCCGAGTCATCTGGTATCGATTCGGGGAGTTACTATGACGTAGCCGACAACAAAGACTTGGTATCTTTTCTATCCAGCGGCATTAATACTGGACGTATTGAAGTACTGCTGCATGGCGTCACTCACGAGTACCGCTTCGACGACGGACGTAGACTAGCTGAAATGCAGTGGCGTGAGCTCCAAAGCACCTTGCCCAACAAACTGCTAGAAGCGCGACAGCACCTTCAGCGGCTGACGAACTCGGATATTTCTTGGTTTGTCCCGCCAAGCAATATAATTTATAAAAACGGCATTAAGGCGGTGATATCGGCAGGAATGAATTTGTCAGGCATCATCGGTTTAAGAATTGATCGTGAGTTAAATAGGCAGTGTGTGGTCAACTACTTACTTCGGTGGCTATATCGCGGAATCTATGGGTACCCTTACCCCGCTGTCTTGGAGTATGCTAAACATAACGAGCTCAATGCGTGTCGGATGGCGTCGTATGAGTATCTAAAGGGGATGTTTGATCTGTGTAAGAAATACACGCATCCGATGGTGGTGAATACTCACTACTGGGACCTCCGTGACAATGGGACTAAGCGCGATATGCTGGCGCGTTTTGTTGACTATGCGGCTGGTGACAATGCAGATTTTGTTCTGATGAGCGATATCGTGCCGAGAAAGCGCAATGAGTAATGCTGGAGCGGGCGGCGATGTTATTTTGATTAATTCTGGAATCTAGTAGTTATTATCCTTCGATAGAGCTGCAAACTATGCGTGAATGGTTATGATTCTCCTACAACTCTTGACGGGAATGATCACCGCCGGGAAAGCGAAGCGGGCTGCCTTGGTCTCGAGGGCCGATGAGCGGGCGATGTTGACGAATTGCGCGACCGAGAGCGGCGTCGGTACGCGAGGTGGAGCGTGCCAAGGTGCTACTGGGCTACGCCAACCGCGGCTTGCGCTAGAACCAAGTGCAAGCTGCGCGCGGCGACTCCACGATTTCCTGGCTATGACAACTCTTCCTTGTATTTCTTTCAAAATCTTTTTCGCGTCGCTGGAGCACCTCCGGCCGCTGTGGGCGACCGCGAGTGTATAGACCTGACATAATATGAAACAGATTCTCCAAAATCTCAAGAGCGGTAGTACTGAAGTGGCGGAGGTACCTTCTCCGCGCGCGAGCAACAGTCAGTTGTTGATCCGCACGAGCCGTTCTCTGATCTCCGCCGGCACGGAGCGGATGATGGTCGATTTCGGTAAGGGGAATCCTATCGAAAAGGCCCGCCAGCAGCCGGATAAGGTGCGCATGGTGCTGGACAAAGTCAAGACAGACGGGCTGATGCCGACGCTGGATGCCGTGCGCAACAAACTGGAGCAGCCATTGCCGCTGGGGTATTGCAATGTAGGCGAGGTGGTGGAGGTCGGCAAGGGCGCTGCAGGCTTTGCCATCGGGGATCGGGTCGCGTCCAATGGCAAGCACGCCGAGGTGGTGAGCGTGCCGCTGAATTTGTGCGCACGGATACCGGATGCCGTGACCGACGAGGCGGCGGCGTTTACAGTGCTTGGCGCGATTGCCTTGCAGGGCATTCGGCTGGTTCAGCCGACCCTCGGTGAGGTGGTGGTGGTGACGGGTCTGGGCTTGATCGGGCAGATTGCGGTGCAGTTGTTGCGGGCCAACGGCTGCCGGGTCCTGGGGATTGATTTTGATCCGGGGAGACTGGCGTTGGCCAGGTCATTCGGTGCGGAGGTCGTGAACCTCGGTGCCGCGGAAGATGTGGTGCAGGCTGCCGAGCGGTTTTCACGTGGGCGCGGGGTCGATGCAGTCTTGGTGACGGCGGCCACCAAGAGCAGCGAGCCGATTCATCAGGCGGCTCTGATGTGCCGCAAGCGTGGGCGCATCGTGCTGGTGGGAGTCACCGGACTTGAGTTGTCCCGCGACGACTTCTTCAAGAAGGAGTTGACCTTCCAGGTATCTGCTTCTTATGGCCCCGGCCGCTATGACCCGAACTACGAGGAGAAGGGGCAGGACTACCCGGTTGGCTTTGTGCGCTGGACCGAGCAGCGAAACTTCGAGGCGGTGCTGGACATGCTGGCCGACGGCCGGTTGGATGTGCAGCCGCTGATCTCGCACCGTTTCAAGCTGGATCAGACTGAAGCGGCGTACGCGGTGGTGGGCGGCAGCGAACCGTCGATGGGCATCTTGCTGGAATATCCGACGCGTATGGAGAAGCCTGACGCGGTGATGCGGGAATCGACCGTTCGTCTGGTGTCCGAGAGGTCGCTGACGGGGACAGGTAAGCAGCCGGCTGTGTCGTTTGTCGGTTCCGGAAACTACGCCACCGGGGTATTGATCCCGGCCTTCAAGGAAGCGGGAGCTTTTCTGGCTTCGGTAGCCTCCAGCACCGGGGTAAGTGGGGTGCATGCCGCCAGGAAGTATGGTTTTGCCGAGACCACCACGGATACGGCCAGCGTGTTTGCTGACCCGAAAGTGGATGCCCTGGTGATCACCACCCGACACAACAGCCACGCGGGGTTCGTGCTGCAGGCGCTGGCCGCGGGCAAGCAGGTCTTTGTTGAAAAGCCGATGTGCCTGACCTTGGAAGAGCTAGATGAGATCGAGGCGACGCATGCGCGGCTGGAAAATCAGGGCAGGGCGCCGTTGGTCATGGTCGGCTTCAACCGCCGTTTTGCGCCGCACGTGCAGAAGATGAAGTCGCTGCTGGCCGGGGTTAGCGGACCGAAGTCGCTGGTGATGACGGTAAATGCCGGCGCAATTCCCGCAGATCACTGGACGCAGGATAGTGAAATCGGTGGCGGACGCATCATAGGTGAGGCGTGTCATTTCATTGATCTGCTGCGTTTTCTGGTGGGGAGCTCGATCGTTGCATATTCCCGGTTAGCGATGGATTCGCCCAATGGCGATACCGTCACACTGCAGCTTCGGTTTGCTGATGGTTCCATCGGCACCGTGCATTACTTCGCCAATGGTTGTAAGGCCTTCCCGAAAGAGCGCCTGGAGGTGTTTGCCGCCGGAAGGGTGTTACAGATGGATAACTTCCGGAGGCTGAAGGGCTATGTGTGGCCGGGCTTCAAGGATATGAATCTGTGGCACCAGGACAAGGGCCAGAAAGCCTGCGCTGCGGCGTTTGTGAAAGCAATTTCTGAGGGCGGATTGGCGCCCATCCCGTTCTCTGAAATTATCGAGTCAAGTCGGGTTTCCATCGAACTTGCTGGTTGCTGAGGAATTATCATGGGGAGCGTGGTAGAGTGGATCGACAGTAGCTGGTATTCGGCTTATGCGAAGAACTGGGATGACGCTATGTTCCGCGAGCGGATCATAGCCCACATCAAACCGGATTCGGTCGTCTTGGATCTTGGTGCAGGGGCGGGCATCGTTGCGCAGATGAATTTCAAGGGTTTGGCACAAAAGGTCTGTGGTGTGGATTTGGATCCACGGGTGGTGGATAACCCCATGCTGCATGAAGGACGGGTTTCTGATGCTCGTGGAATTCCCTACGAGGACGAGGTGTTCGACGTGGTGTTTTCCGACAATGTATTCGAGCATCTCGATGACCCATTGTCGGTTTACAAGGAGGTTTCGCGTGTATTGAAGCCAGGCGGTGTGCTCTTGTTCAAAACCCCGAACAAATGGCATTACATGCCGACCATCGCACGCCTGACACCGCACGGTTTTCATCAATTTGTGAACAGGCTACGTGGGCGCGCCGAGGCGGATACGTTTCCAACGCGATATCGCACCAATACGAAAGGCGACGTGTCGCGGCTTGCTGCCGAAGCCGGCTTCACCGTTGAACGCATTGAGCGTATCGAAGGTCGGCCTGAATACTTGCGCATGACTTGGCCTACTTACTTGGCTGGTGCTCTGTATGAGCGCCTTGTGAATTCGACAAGCCTCTTGGCACCGTTCCGGATTTTGCTGGTCGGTACTTTACGCAAGATGGTTTAGTGCCTCTGGTTTGAACTTCTCTTTTGTTGACAATGAACCCGGCACGTTATTTCCATACCCTTCGTCACCTGCGCCCAGTGCAGATCACCGGCCGGCTCTGGCATCGCGTGAACCCGGCAAAGCCTGATCTGAGGGCTGCGCCCTCGCCTAGTCTGGTGGCAGGTCAGTGGGCCACTACGGTTGAACGGCCCGCTTCCATGCTGGCGGCTGATGCGTTCCGCTTTTTGGCTGTGATTGGCCAGGTGCGGAATGCTGTGGATTGGAATCATCCGGCAAGGGAAAAGCTGTGGCTCTACAATCTGCATTACTTTGACGATCTGAATGGGGTCGCTGCGGCTGAGCGCACTGCCTGGCATCGGGCGCTGTTGGCGCGTTGGGTGGCGGAGAATCCACCGGGAGTGGGTAACGGCTGGGAGCCCTACCCGAGTTCGTTGCGGATCGTGAACTGGATCAAGTGGTGGCTTGCAGGAAATGTGCTGGAACTGGCCTGGGTAGATAGCCTGGCCGTGCAGGCGCGCTGGCTGCGACGACATATCGAGTGGCATTTGTTGGGTAACCACCTGTTTGTGAACGCCAAGGCCCTCGTGTTTGCGGGCCTTTTTTTTGCAGGTGACGAAGCCGCCGAATGGTTGGCGCGGGGTCTGAGAATTCTGGCTCGGGAGGTGCCGGAACAGGTGCTGCCGGACGGCGGTCATTTCGAGCTCAGCCCGATGTACCACGCGATCATTCTTGAGGACGTGCTGGATCTGTTGAACGCGGCCCACGTCTGGCCGGGGCAGGTGCCGGATGCGGTGGTTGCTCACTGGCGGGAAGTGGCGGGTCGGATGTTGTATTGGCTTCAACAGATGATTCATCCGGATGGCGGGATTTCTTTCTTCAACGATGCGGCTCTGGGTATTGCGGCAGATTTCGCGGCACTTGCTGCTTATTCAGAGCGGCTGGGTATCGTTCCAAGCGTGATGGCGACAAAGGGGCGATGCGTGCACCTTGCCGATTCCGGTTACGTACGGCTGCAACAGGGCAATGCGGCAGCTTTGTTGGATGTGGCCCGAATTGGACCAGATTACTTGCCGGGCCATGCTCATGCCAATACGCTTTCTTTTGAGCTTTCGCTATTTGGCCAGCGCGTGGTGGTCAATTCGGGGACGTCGCAGTATGGGCTTGGCGCGGAACGTCTGCGCCAGCGCGGGACGGCTGCGCATAGCACGGTTGAAGTGGATGGCGCGGACTCCAGCGAGGTGTGGGGCGGTTTCCGTGTGGCCCAGCGGGCGAGACCTTTCGGGCTGGCGATCACGGATGAAGACCAAGGATTGAAAGTGATCTGTGCTCACGATGGCTATCGGCGTTTGAAGGGCAAGCCAATTCACCGCCGGCGCTGGTGGCTGGCGGAACACTCTTTGCAGGTGAGCGATTACATAGAGGGTGGGTTCCGCGTGGCGGTGGCTCGCTACTATCTGCACCCCACTGTTCAGGTAACCGGGCAAGGTCAGGCAGGGCAATTCATCTTGTCCGCTGGGCAGATTGTGAACTGGTCTGTCGCGGGCGGTGTTGCCCGAGTGGTCCCCGCTACGTGGCACCCGGAGTTCGGGGTCACCGTACCCAGTCAGTGCGTAGAAATTCAATTCGAAGGTGCTGATGTGGCGATGGATTTCTCATGGAAGTGATATGCACATTCTGTTTCTGACGGATAACTTTCCGCCGGAGGTGAATGCCCCTGCTTCGCGTACTTTCGAACATTGTCGCGAGTGGGTGCGCGCTGGCAATCAAGTAACGGTGATCACCTGTGCGCCTAACTTTCCCAAGGGCAAGGTGTTTGATGGCTATCGCAACCGGATATGGCAAATCGAGGAGATGGCGGGCATTCGGGTGATTCGTGTGTGGTCTTACATCACCGCGAATGACGGCTTTGTGAAGCGGATTCTGGATTACCAGAGTTTCATGGTGTCAGCCACTTTGGCGGCGCTATTCGTTCGTGGTGTGGACGTGGTGATAGGAACCTCGCCGCAGTTCTTTACCGTGTGCGCGGCCTATGTGGTGAGCCGTTTGAAGTGGATTCCGTTTGTGTTCGAGTTGCGTGACCTGTGGCCAGAGTCGATCAAGGCGGTGGGCGCGATGAAGGAATCCGCCGCTATCCGGGCGCTGGAGCGTTTGGAGTTGTTCCTTTATCGGAAGGCGGCCCGGATCGTTTCGGTGACGCATTCGTTCAAGAGAACGTTGATCTCTCGCGGTGTGGACGGCGAGAAAATTGAAGTGGTGACCAACGGCGTGGATATGTCCCGATTCAAGCCTATGCCCAAGGACGCTGAACTGCTGCGGGAACTGGGTTTGGCAGGCAAGTTCGTCGCCGGTTATGTGGGTACTCACGGTTTGGCGCACCATTTGGAAACCCTGCTGGACGCGGCCGAGATGCTGCGCGCTCACCCGGATGACGCTTCGTACCACTTCATTTTCCTGGGGGATGGCGCGCGCAAGCAGGCACTCAAAGACGAAGCGGCGCGGCGGGATCTGGACAATGTGACCTTCATCGATTCAGTGCCCAAGGAGCAGGTGGCGCGCTATTGGTCGTTGCTCGATGTGTCGGTTATCCACCTCAGAAAGACCGAGCTTTTCACGACGGTGATTCCTTCCAAGTTGTTCGAGTGCATGGGTATGGGCTTGCCGGTGCTGCACGGGGTGGCAGGGGAGTCTGCGGACATCGTGCGGGACGAGGGCGTGGGCATCGTGTTCGAACCGGAAAACACGGCTGCACTGGTGCAACACCTGCGGTTACTGCAGCAGGATCGTCCTACGTATGAGCGCTATCGCGCCCAGTGTCTGGAAGCCGCAAAGAAATACGACCGAACGGCTATGGCGAAAAGGATGCTGGGGGTGGTTATGCAGTTGGGGCGGTGAGGGGCCTTGACGCTCACGAAGGCCCCGAAGCCGGTGGGTTGGCAGGCCCAAGGCTACCGATTTTCCAATCCAGCAATGAATTTCCGCAGGTTGTTTTTTTGAACGTTCCATAGCCCCGTTGGAGCGATCCATTCGGGCCGCCGCGGACAGGAACGCGGTCGGCCCGTCGCAGCAGGGGGTGTTGTTCAGGATCGTTCGACGAACACGGCGTCCAGGGTCTGTGCGTCGAGCACGCGCTTCGCCCACGCCTCCAGGCGCTCCGGTTCAGCGCCTGCGAGCTGGCTCTCGACCCAGGCCGGCAAGGCCCCGAAGCGCCAGGTCAACAACTGCTTCAGCAGCCGTGCTTCGCCTTGCTCGATTCCCTTCTCGATCCCTCTCTCCATCGCCTGTTGTTCCCATTGCTCGGCAATCGTCAGCATCAGTTCACCTCCACCACTCAAAGTTTCTGTCACGACCTGGCGTAACTGGTCACCGCTCAAGCGGTCGATGCTCGCCGCCTGCGCCAGGTACCGTAAAAGCGTACGGACATAGTCCAACCCCATCGAGCTCTGCGCGAGGTCCCGCAGCAGTCCCAGAATTTCCGGCAACCGTTCGCGCAATTCGTTCCGGAAAATGTACTTCAGGGTCAGCAGCGCCGTATGCAGCATGACCGCGCCCTGCAGCTCGTCGTCCCGGTATCCGCTCAAGTCGATCAGGTGATAGACACACGCCGGCACATAGGCGCGCAGGGCCGGAGCATCTTCCACCTCATCGGCGAATTGCCGGCTGACACGCCAGGTCGCCGTGCCGTGATAGACCACGACCGGCACGATCACCGGCAAGCGGCCGGAATTCCCGGCGTTCATCCATTGTTCCCAGATCCGTACCCGGTAACGCAGGAGGTCCAGGCCGATTCGCGACTCGACGTAGCTCTTGTGTTCGAACAGCACGTGCACATAGCCGGTTCCGCCGCCGCAGAGATCGACGGTGTACAGCAAGTCCGCGGGATGCAGCGCAAGTTCCGGATCGAGAAACGAATCCCTTGCCGTGCGCAAGGTCTTCCAGTCCAGGGCCTGTCCTGCTGCCGCCGGCAGATAACGTTCCAGGAACTCCGCCGCCACCTCGGTGCGCCCGAACACCGCCTTGAAAAAGCGGTCGTGCGGGCTGTTCAACGCTGTCATGTGCGACCTCCGCCAACTCGCTGAAGCTTCATCCTACCACTGTCAGGTCTGACGTCGCCACTTGGAAACAAGAGAAAATTCGGTCTGGAACAGAGGGTCGAGCGCAATGCTGCCGATGGCCGGCTGCAATTCACCACCGACGTCGTCGCGGTGCATCACGGGACGCCGCAGTTCATCGGCGTCGGCACGCCGCCCGACGAGGACGGTTCGGCCGATCTCCAGTTCCAGCCGGACACCGACGCGACCTGCGCGAAGCGCCGAGTCGGGTGATCGTGCACGAACTGCTGCGCCGCGGCGCGGCGATCCGGGCGTACGACCCGGTGGCGATGAACGAAGCGCGGCGGGTGTTGGGACCTGCCGGGGCTGAGCTTCGCCAGCCAGCAGGCGGACGCGCTGCGCGATGCCGATGCACTGCTGATCGCCACCGAGTGGCGCGAGTTCAAGAGCCCGGACTTCGAGCAGATGCGGGCGCTGCTCAAGCAGCCGCTGATCTTCGACGGCCGCAACCTCTTCGACCCGGCCCTGGTCCGCAGCCTGGGGCTCGAGTATTTCGCCATCGGGCGAGGGGAGGCGCATCAGGGGGCGCGTCGGGGGGTGGCGCTGGAGGGGTAGAGGGCGGCGGCAGGGGCTGGGCTGTCCGAGCCTGCAACTGAGAATACTGTCACCGTATTCCCCAGTTCATTCGCCTGCGGAACTGGCTCGTCGGGTTGGCGAAGGCCATGCCTTCGTGACGCGGGTGCTGGCGCAGCCCAAGCTATGGCTGATCGGGGATGAGCATGACCTCGTCGCCGCTTGAGAATCTGTGCGGGCCAGGCAAGCCGCTGGCGAAAGAGCAGCCGGATGCACGCGGAGGTTGCGGGCTTGAAGCGCTCGGCCCTCGCTCGTCTGAAGGATGCTGGAAACCCGGCCAATTCGCTGGAAAGCCGCTTCGACCTGGCCTACAACTCCGCCCATGCGTTGTGCCTGGCTGCACTGCGCTGGCATGGCTACCGGGCCGGCAACCGCTACATCGTGTTTCAGGTGCTGCCGCACACCTTGGGTCTGGGCCCGGAGGTTTGGCGTGTGCTGGCCAAATGCCATGCAATCCGCAATCTGGGCGAGTACGAAGGCGATCTGAACGTGGACGAGCGGCTCGTAGCCGACCTGATCGAAGCTTGTGGCAAGGTGGCCGCCCGACTGGGGGGGGGTAACACGGTGACAGCATGCGTGTTCCTCCTGATACGCCAGCCTGAAGAAGCCGCGGACCACCCTGCACACTCAGGTTGCATCACGGGGTTGTAAGCCGGAACCCCAGAAATTTCCGTCAGCCGATCAACGTGGCTTGTCTCGCGCCCGGTCGATGCGTTCCTGTATTGCCTGCATGACTTCTTCATGGGTGTACGACCTGGCGTTGGGGTGGTCGGGCGTATTCCTCGCCTTCGTCGATACGACAATCCACCAGTCGATCATTCGTTACCGCCCAAGCCGTCATGGCACAGGCTGTCCGGGTAAAGCGCTGTCGACCGTGACAGCGTTTCCTGTATCTCTTCCAAGTTCTCCGGGGATAGCTTGTCCCATTCTTCATCGGTTATGCGGGCTGCCATCAGCGGGCTCCGGTCAGGCGGTTGCAAGCGTCAGATGCCCGATCGGCTCGGCCGCCGGCCGCACCTTGATTTCGATGTCGTAGCCGAGGCGGTTCAAGCAGTCCATTAGCTTGCGCTCGGACAGGTTGGTGAAGTCGCCGCGCATCATGCCCGACACCTTCGGTTGCGGGATGCCCATGCGCTTAGCCGCCGCTTGTTGCGTCAGTCCAAGGGCGCGCACAGCCTTCCTGATCTCAACCACCAGACCGGTCTTGATTTTCAGTTTCTCGGCGTCGGGCAGTCCGAGGTCGGCGAAAACGTTGCCCGAGCTGCGTTGAACCTCGACGCCTTCAATGATTCGTTTCTGCATTTCGTAGCTCCTTTGCCAATGTCTCGGCCACCTTCAGCCGAGCGCGGATGATGTCCATGTCTGCTTTCGGCGTGGCGATCCCGCTCTTGCTCTTCTTCTGGAAGCAGTGCAGGACGAACATTGCCTCCGCAAACTTGACCGTGTAGACCGCTCGATAGGTGCCGCCAGCATCGTCTTCGACGACCTCCAGCACGCCGGCACCACCGAAGCCCTTGAGCACCTTGGCTGCGTCGTCCTGGTCGCCCATCTGCGCCAGCGACAAGGCGTAACCGAAACGCCGACGCACATCGGGCGGCAACGCCATCAAATCCTTGTAGCTACTCGCAATCCATTCGAGCGGTTTTTCTTCATCAGCCATGATGGCAATTTATACCTGTTCAGGTAAATTTACAAGTGCAGCAAGTTCAAGGCATGTGTCGCCAAACAAATGTTTTACGACACATCTGCAACAGTCACATGCACCAAGGCGAATTCCCAGGTAATTCGGGGACAATATATGTATCTCTGGGGGCTTCTGGCCGACAGTCGGCGGATTGTTGCTCGCGGTCGAGGTGACCGAGAGGATCGCCACCTCACGGTCAGTTTTTTCTGCAAGCGTGCCGATCCACGAGCCGGATCCTGTGAAACAAGGGACAGCATCTTAATCGTCCCGCGAGTTCAGATCGCTACAGCGTAACCTGGGGAGTTCGGGTTGGGGTCGGTCATCGATAAATCCCGTGCCAGCCAAGCGCTGCCCAGAGGCTGCTTCAAGCCACCCCAGCCCGTCGTGCCAGCGGGGGGTGTGATCGATTACCCGCGGGTTGTTGTTGCGGAGGTGGCGCTGGAGGGGTGAGGGCGGCGGCGTGTGAGCTGTCCGAGCTTGCAATGGAGTGTGTACTGTCACCGAATTCGCAAGGGTCACTGGTTACCCCATAGCCCAGTTGGCGTGATCCATTCGGGCCGCCGCGGACAGGAACGCGGTCGGCCCGTCGCAGAAGGGGGGGGTTCAGGATCGTTCGACGAACACGGCGTCCAGGGTCTGTGCGTCGAGCACGCGCTTCGCCCACGCCTCCAGGCGCTCCGGTGCAGCGCCTGCGAGCTGGCTCTCGACCCAGGCCGGCAAGGCTCCGAAGCGCCAGGTCAACAACTGCTTCAGCAGCCGTGCTTCGCCTTGCTCGATTCCCTTCTCGATTCCCCTTTCGATCCCTCTCTCCATCGCCTGCTGTTCCCATTGCTCGGCAATCGTCAGCATCAGTTCATCTCCACCACTCAAAGTTTGCGTCACTGCCTGGCGCAACTCGTCACCGCTCAAGCGGTCAATGCTCGCCGCCTGCGCCAGGTAGCGTAGAAGCGTACGGACATAGTCCAACCCCATCGAGCTCTGCGCGAGGTCCCGCAGCAGTCCCAGAATTTCCGGCAGCCGTTCGCGCAATTCGTTCCGGAAAATGTACTTCAGGGTCAGCAGCGCCGTATGCAGCATGACTGCGCCCTGCAACTCGTCGTCCCGGTATCCGCTCAAGTCGATCAGGTGATAGACACACGCCGGCACATAGGCGCGCAGGGCCGGAGCGTCTTCTACCTCATCGGCGAATTGCCGGCTGACGCGCCAAGTCGCCGTGCCGTGATAGACCACGACCGGTACGACAACGGGCAGGCGACCGGAATTCCGGGCGTTCAGCCATTGTTCCCAGATCCGCACGCGGTAGCGCAGGAGGTCCAGGCCGATTCGCGCCTCGACGTAGCTCTTGCGACGTAGCTCTTGTGTTCGAACAGCACGTGCACATAGCCGGTTCCGCCGCCGCAGAGATCGACCGCGTACAGCAGGTCCGCGGGATGCAGCGCAAGTTCCGGGTCGAGAAACGAATCCTTGGCCGTGCGCAAGGTCTTCCAGTCCAGGGCCTGTCCTGCCGCCGCCGGCAGATAACGTTCCAGGAACTCCGCCGCCACCTCGGTGCGCCCGAACACCGCCTTGAAAAACCGGTCGTGCGGGCTGTTCAACGCTGTCATGTGCGATCTCCGCCAACTCGCTGAAGCTTCATCCTACCACTGTCAGGACTGACGTCGCCACTCTGAATCGATGTCGATGAGCGCAAGATCGAGATCCTCAACAATGGCGGCATCCTGATCCATGAGCCGGATCTGGAACAGATGGTCCAGCGCAATTCCGCGGATGGCCGGTTGCAGTTCACCACCGACCTCGTCGTCGCGGTGCATCACGGGGCGCTGCAGTTCAGAGGCGTCGGCATGCCGCCCGATGAGTGCGCCACGGCATCGGCACGCACTTTCTCTTCGCCGGCACCGGCTACGGCGGATCGCGCTTTCCCAAGGATGTCAAGGCGCTGGTTCGCAACGGCCACGAGGCCACGATATGGATATCGACCTGCGCGCGCTGACGGCGGTCGAGGCGGCAAACGATAGCCAGAGGCGGGTGCTGGTCTACAAGGTAGTCGCCGGCTTCGGCGAGGATCTGCAGGGGCGAAGCTTCGCCCTCTGGGGCCTGGCCTTCAAGCCGGATACCGACGAGATGCGCGAAGCGCCGAGTCGGGTGTGTGCACGAGCTGCTGCGCCGTGGCGCGGCGATCCGGGCGTACGACCCCGGTGGCGATGGACGAAGCGCGGCGGGTGTTCGGCGACCTGCCAGGGCTGATCTTCGACGGCCGCAACTTCTTCGACCCGGCCCTGGTCCGCAGCCTGGGGCTCGAGTATCACGCCATCGGTCGAGGGGAGGTGCCCCGGGAAGTTGGCGCTGGCAGCGCTGGCTGATCGGATTGAAGCTGCTTTCGTGTTCGGGTCGGTGGCGAAGAATAGCGACACCGCGGCGAGCGACATCGACTTGATGGTGATAAGCGACAGCCTGACTTACGCAGACTTGTTCGGGACGCTGGAAGCGGTGGCGGGGAAGCTTGGCCGACCCGTAAGCCCTACGGTTTATTCGCCTGCGGAACTGGCTCGTCGGGTTGGCGAAGGCAATGCCTTCGTGACGCGGGTGCTGGCGCAGCCCAAGCTATGGCTGATCGGAGATGAGCATGACCTCGTCGCAGCTTGAGAATCTCTGCGGGCCAGGCAAGCCGCTGGCAAAGGAGCCGCCGGATGCACGTGAGGTTGCAGGCCTGAAGCGCTCGGCCCTCGCGCGTCTGAAGGATGCCGGAAACCCGGCCCGACCTGGCCTACAACGCGGCCCATGCGCGTTGCCTGGCTGCACTGCGTTGGCATGGCCCTTGCTTGATCCCTTTCTGAATGCCTCGTTCCATCGTCTCAGGTGATTTCCGGGAATCAAGATCCCGAACAACTACCGCAGCGGCTTGTTTTTCTGGCCATGAGCCCGGCCTAACACCATGACTCTTGGTACGGCCATTTGCGGAAATCACCTCAAATCAGGTTCCACGGTATTGCCAATACGTTTTCACTGACCCAGCGCGTTTGTTCCACGGGGCAGAGGAGTGCGCCTGGGCCACAGTTCAAATGGGCATGTGCGGCCTGGAAGGCTTCGATACCTTTTGCCATGTGCCGGTTTGGGTTGGCGGTGAGTTTGATCTCAATGGGATAGAGCATGCCGTCGCGTTCCAGGAGGATGTCGATCTCGGCCCCGCCGGCGGCGCGCCAGTGGTGAAATGTTGGGTGGGTAGGTAGCCGGGACGCTTGTTTGATCAGTTCACCGACCATGGCCGTTTCGAACAAGGCGCCGAACAGGGGGTGGGCGGTCAAGGCCCGGGGAGAGGAAATTTGCGCATGGTGGCAGGCCAGCCCGGTGTCGGCGAGGTGTCCTTTGGGGCGCAAGGAGACTCGCTTGGCGGGGTTTCCCGAGAAGGCCGGGAGGGAAAACCACTGATACGTGCCTTCCATGATGCCCAGCCAACGCCGGGCGGTTTGCGGGGTCATCCCGATTTCCCGGCCTAACTGGCTATAGTTGATTTCCTGGGCGGTTAGCGCGCCCATCAGACGAACGAAGCGGCCAAAGTCCTGCCAGTCTTCGATGCCACCGGCCAGTCTGGCATCTCGCTCGACATATGTGCGGTGGTAGCCGGCCCAGAAGTCCGGTATCAGGTCTTCGTTCATTTCGATTGCGCGGGGCAGGCTTCCCCGCCAGAGCCATAACGGCAGATTGGTTTCGTGGAGTGCAGCCTGGCGGCTCCAGTCGAAGAAGGCATCCGGCGTTTCCAGCCAGCGGCTTAACCAGCCGGTATCTGAATTGGCGATTTCCTGCAGGGAGAAACCATAGAGATCCAGGAAGGCTGCACGTCCGGCCAGGCTTTCCGAAACGGAACGTAGAACCTGCCACTGCTGCGATCCGGTCACCAGATATTGACCCACGCGATGGGGGTCACGGTCGACGTGACGCTTGATGGCTGCTACTACTTCGGGCGCATACTGGATTTCATCCAGGATGACCGGTGCGGGATGGTTGCGCAGAAAAAGATCGGGCTCCCGCCGCGCATTTTCGACATCCAGGCTGGCGTCGAACACCACGTAGTCAACCTTGGGAAAAAGGTGGCGGAGCAGCGTGGTCTTGCCTACCTGGCGGGCACCACTGAGGACGACGACCGGAAAGGCTTCCACGAGCCTTTGCAGCCGTTCGGATAGGATTCTGTGACGATACATTCTGTCATATTATCAACGTCATCATCAATCTGCAAGGTTATTTCGGTGAAAAATGGTGATGACGAAAAAAGGTGACGGTATACCTAACTCTCGTCAGAGTAAGGTGATTTCCGAAAATGCAGCGCCCATTGATGGCAGAATACACACCCATCACGACGATGAGACCCTCGCGTATGGAGACGACCTTCTGTTCATTCGCAGGGGTTACTGTTTACCCTATAGCCCCGTTGGCGTGATCCATTCGGGCCGCCGCGGACAGGAACGCGGTCGGCCCGTCGCAGCAGGGGGGTGTTCAGGATCGTTCGACGAACACGGCGTCCAGGGTCTGTGCGTCGAGCACGCGCTTCGCCCACGCCTCCAGGCGCTCCGGTGCAGCGCCTGCGAGCTGGCTCTCGACCCAGGCCGGTAAGGCTCCGAAGCGCCAGGTCAACAACTGCTTCAGCAGCCGTGCTTCGCCTTGCTCGATTCCCTTCTCGATTCCCTTCTCGATTCCCTTTTCAATTCCCCTTTCGATCCCTTTCTCGATCCCTTTCTCGATCCCTTTCTCGATCCCTTTTTCGATCCCTTTTTCGATCCCTCTCTCCATCGCCTGTTGTTCCCATTGTTCGGCAATCGTCAGCATCAGTTCACCTCCACCACTCAAAGTTTCTGTCACGACCTGGCGTAACTGGTCACCGCTCAAGCGGTCGATGCTCGCCGCCTGTGCCAGGTACCGTAAAAGCGTACGGACATAGTCCAACCCCATCGAGCTCTGCGCGAGGTCCCGCAGCAGTCCCAGAATTTCCGGCAGCCGTTCGCGCAATTCGTTCCGGAAAATGTACTTCAGGGTCAGCAGCGCCGTATGCAGCATGACCGCGCCCTGCAGCTCGTCGTCCCGGTATCCGCTCAAGTCGATCAGGTGATAGACACACGCCGGCACATAGGCGCGCAGGGCCGGAGCATCTTCCACCTCATCGGCGAATTGCCGGCTGACGCGCCAGGTCGCCGTGCCGTGATAGACCACGACCGGCACGATCACCGGCAAGCGGCCGGAATTCCCGGCGTTCATCCATTGTTCCCAGATCCGTACCCGGTAACGCAGGAGGTCCAGGCCGATTCGCGACTCGACGTAGCTCTTGTGTTCGAAGTGGTCGTGCGGGCTATTCAACGCTGTCATGTGCGATCTCCGCCAACTCGCTGAAGCTTTTCATCCTACCACTGTCAGGACTGACGTCGCCACTCGGAAACAAGAGAAAATTCGGACCGGTGTACTCAACTGACCACCAGCACTCGCAATCTGGCTGACGTGTTGCGCCAGGGGGATACGCTGTTATTCGCCAGCGAATGAAGTGACTTCAAGACTCCAGCAATTCTCAAATTGTAGGATACCGTCCGCACTATTGCGCAAACATCGCGTCGGCCCGTGGGGCCAGGACGCTCCCGCTCTCAGACCGTCGTGCGAGTCCCGCAGGCGATGTGGAACGACCGATTGACTGGCGCAAGAGAACGAAGGAATCCGGGTCAGCGTGCGCGCTACCGCGCAGCCGCGTCAGTCATCGCCGGGCTGGCTGCTATAATCTGGCACGATTTATTCCTATAGGAGATAGGAATGCAAGTGGTGAATGTGAGTAGCTTGAAGAACAACCCGACCGATGCGTTGCGCAAGGCCCATGAAGACATGGTGCTCGTCATGAATCGTGATCGGCCGGATGCGCTGATAGTGGGCCTGAACGAGGATGGCGCGCTGGCGGCGCCGGGCGTCAAGGCGGCTTTGGCGACAGTGTTGTTCCGTGAAGGACATCTGTCGCTGGCCCGCTCGGCGCGCCTGGCCGGGATGACGATGTCGCACTTCGCCGCCCATGTTTCACGGCTCGGCATCGCGGTCATCCAACTGGATGCTCAGGAGGCCGTCAGCGACCTGGATACCCTGGATCAATGGCTCGCATCGTCCTGACTGACGCGAGTCCGCTGATCGGTTTGTCGCTGGTGGATGGTTTGCCATGGCTGGCCGCGTTGTTTGGCGAAGTATGGATGCCCGAGGAAGTCAGGAATGAGGTGCTTTCAGGCAGCGGCTTCCCCGGCGAGCAGGCGATCCGGGAGGCGATGGCGACGGGCTGGTTGCGTGTGTGGTCGCAACCGGTTGGTGATTTGCCGTTGCCGGACCTAGACGAGGGAGAAGCCGCCTGCATCCGTGTTGCCATGGGTCATGCCGGCGAGTCGCTGGTGCTGATGGATGAGCGGGCCGGGCGGGCAAGCGCGCTGGAAATGGGCCTCCAGGTAGCCGGTACGGCCGCGGTCATCGGCATGGCCAAGACCCGAGGACTCGTCGCTTCCGCCCGCGACGTGTTCAGCGCCTTGCACCAGTCCGACTTCCGTATTTCCGCCGAAGTGATCCGGATGGTGCTGACCCGAGTGGGTGAGTAGCCCAGTAACGTTTCATCGTTTACATGTGGTGGCGGGTGGGAGGATGCAGTCAGGCTTTCCGTCCGCGCTCGCGGTCCCTGGGCGTCGCCTCCTTCATCGCGGTGACACGGTTGTCGGCATCGACAACCGCAACGACTACTACGACGTTCGCCTCAAGCACGCCGCTGTCCCGACTACCAGGTGATCGTCGACAAGAGCACGGTGCCGGTCGGCACCGCCGACCGGGTGCGTGCGGCGGTGCAGGAGGTGCTGGCGGAACGGGGGTCCGCGTGGACTTTGCCGTCGTCAGCAACCCGGAGTTTCTCCAGGAAGGTGCCGCGGTCGAGGACTTCATGCGCCCCGACCGGATCATCATCGGAGCGGACGACGAGCGCGCCAGGCTGCTGATGCGGGCGATCTACGCGCCGTTTTCGCGCAACCGCGACAAGCTGCTGCGGATGGATACGCGCAGCGCCGAACGGTCATGACTTTTCCAGGCACCCCGATCATGGAAGTCATGACCGTTTCCCTCCCTTGCAGGGCGCATTCCGGCTTGCACGCCGGAATCGTTCGATGGGCGCAGAGCATGCTCTGCGAATTCCCCATCTCACCCCCCGACCCCTCCCACGGCCCGCGCTGCATCGCGGGCTGGCTGCGGCGGCGCGGAGCAGTGCTCCGCGAAACCCCGCCTTCGCCCCCGCGAGGGGGGAGGGGAGATTCGTCACCGAGTGGCGCGAGTTCAAGAGCCCGGACTTCGAGCAGATGCGGGCGCTGCTCAAGCAGCCGCTGATCTTCGACGGCCGCAACCTCTTCGACCCCGCCCTGGTCCACAGCCTTGGGATCGAGTATCACGCCATCGGGCGAGGGGAGGCGCCTCGGGAGGTGGCGCTGGAAAGGTAGAGGGCGGCGGTAGCAGCTGAGCTGTCCGAGCTTGCGGCACTGGATTGCCACGTCGGCTGCGCCTCCTCGCCATGAGGGTGGGTATCGGTAATCGGAGCGGCGTGGCCCTGCCGGTGCTGTAGTCAGCCTTCGGCAACTTGGGTTGCCAGTTCGAGCAGTGAGATGGCCTGGATGTCGTGGGCCATTCGATAGCGTTCCTGGCCGGGATAGACGACGAACTTGCGCGCGGGGGCCAGGTCTTCACAGGCGGCATGAAAGCCTCGTTCGACTTTTGGATTGAGGCTGCGCTTGATTTCGACCGCCCATAGGCTGTTGTCCGGCCAGGCCAGCAGCAAGTCGATTTCGGCACCGCCGCTGGTGCGATAGAAGTAACCTTGTGCCTTGCCGGCAGCGGCGATGAGCAGGTTTTCCATGACCATGCATTCCCAGCTTTGCCCGACCACCGGATGTGCCAGCAGGGTTTCCTTCTCGGGGATGGCTAGCAGGGCATGGACCAGGCCGCTGTCGCGCACATATACCTTGGGCGATTTGACCAGACGCTTGCCCAGGTTGGCATGCCAGGCGGGCAGACGGCGCACGAGGTACAAGTCCGCCAACAGGTCGAGATAGGCCGCGGCGGTCTTGGCGTCTACGCCCAGGTTGCGCGCGAATTGGGCAATGTTGAGCAGGCCGCCCTGATGATGGGCCAACATGCCCCAGAAGCGACGCAGGGTTTCGGCGGCGATGCGAGGCCCGAACTGTGGAATATCGCGCTCCAGATAGGTGCGGATGAAATCCTGGCGCCATCGCAGGCTGCGGGCTGCATTGGCCGCGAGCAGGCTGTCCGGAAACCCACCGCGTAGCCAGAGTTCATCGGTTGGCAGGTTGGGTGTTTCCAGTACGCTGAAAGGCGCCAGCTCAAGATAGCTGATGCGGCCGGCCAGGCTTTCGCCTGACTGCTTGAGCAGATCAGGCGACGCGGACCCCAGCAGCAGATATTGACCGGTTGTGCGACCTGCTCGCCGAGCGCGGTCGATCAATCCGCGCAGTACCGGAAACAACCCGGGGGCGCGATGCACTTGGGTGTGATTCAAAGTGATGCGCCAGCGAAATGCTCTGGTTATGCGGCTTGCAATTTTCGACACCCTGCCAATAAGCGGCCCATTCCCGCCCATTCCCGGTTGGCGCGGTTGATCCGTAGGGCCAGCATGGCTTCGACATTTCTGGGTGCCCACCAGGCGCCGGGAAGCTTAAGTCGTTCCTGAATGACATAACGATGGGCGCTTTCGATTTCCCCCGAGCCGATCGGCAGACCGCGCTGTATCGCCCCTGGGTAGTCCAATTGGGACAGGCGATTACGGATATAGCGGTCACACGCCGTGACGGGGTGGTCGTCGCGGTCTGTTTCGACGAATGGCGCCAGCGCTTCGAGGACGGCATCGACCTGATTCGCCTGGAAGCGGCCTTTTTGCTTTTCCATCCACGCCTTCGGATCCTGGGCGGCGCACACCTTGGACGCCGCGCCGAGGGACTCACAAAGATGAAAGAAATCCACGAGAAAAGCACCTTGCGTGCCGAAGCGAGCGTCTAATTGCGACGCCATCCAGGTCGCACCGTCCCCCACCGCATGAAGGTGGCTGGCGGGACCAAACCCGGCTTTCGCCGCGCAACGCGCCCACTGCCGCCCGCTTTCTTCGACGCCACCGGCAAAATGCCCACCAAACACCGGGGTCGCGCTGCCCACGGGATGCACCAGACACCACCGGACCTCCTTCCAGAGCAAGGTCTTGCCTTGGCGTTTGTCCTGCGCATCGGGTGAGACTTCCACCACCGGGACCATCGAACCGTCGATTTCACCAATGAAAGTTCGGGCGTTTTTCGCTCCCGTCGACCCCCTCTCGCGCCGCCTCTTGTTCGTAGATGGCTTGCGCGTGAGGTTCGGTGATCCGTTGGATCGTACTAACTGGCATCGCGATTCCATAGTGCTCTCTTAGCTTGTCTGGCACCTGTCCAAATGGCACGTCAGCCCCAAAATCGGCCAACACCCGCTGCAGGGCCAGTGAAGTCCCCCGGCAATCCACCCCTGCGCGTTCACTGAAGGGCCGTCGCTTCGCCTCCCCACACGCCGTAAGGGCTCCTCTACCGTGATGTCGCCGAAGGTCGTGTGCCAGTAAAGTTTTTTTACCCCCGCTTCGACCCGCCGATTGCGCCAGCGCTGCGCTGCGCGCGATCCCGCTCTGCGCCCACGCCGTTAACCCCTCATTGCCCATTTGTCTGACTTCTTCAATCACCCGGCGCTCGGCTGCGTCCGCTTTTTCCAAGTCGCCGCCCGCATCCTCCACCACCCCGAGCAAGCTTTCAAAACGGGCACGTAGCACCGGGTGATCGTTGAGCCGCTGTAAAAAGGCAAGGTCTTGTTCTGGCAGGGGGGCATAGTTGGCTCCTCAGGTTCATCATGACGGACATCCAGAGGGGAATTGTATGCCGCGCATCACTTTGAATCACACCCGTTCAAGCGCCCCTTTCACGCTTCGCCCTTGGTTCAGGATGCCGCGCCAGCCGGGCAAGGGAACCCGGTTTTCGATTGGCCGATCTAGGCGCAGCAAAACTCAGGTTTTCTCAGGTCACGCGGCCACCGCCGCCTGTTCGGCTTGCTTCAGCAAGGCAGCAGTAACGGCCTCGTCATGGAAGGCTTCGCCGCAGTTCTCGCACACCAGCGCCGGGACTTCGCGGAAAACGATCGTCATGCCGTCGCGCTCAAGTGGAACAGTCACAGCGCCAGGTCGGGGTTCACCGTGCCGGCAGGGCATCTCATGGGATTTTCCTCGTGACCATGTTCGGCTTTCTCCGGTCACGCGGCCCGGTCGCCTTGCTGCACGCGCATCAGGTCCAGCAGGAATTCGGGTGCAAGGTCTGCGCCGTTTGACCATGCCGCCGTGCGCATGACCGGATGTTGGCTTGCCGTGGCGAACAGCACCGGATCGCGCAGCGGCTCGAACACTTCGCCGTCAAGCTCGTTCGATAAATCGACTTCTCCCGCCGCGCCATTGTTGAAGCGCAGGAGCAGGCGATAGCCCGACAGCGGGGTTACTTCCGTGGTGTGCAGAATCATGAGGGTTACTCCAGTGGATCAATCGGATTCAGCGGCTTGCGCAGCATGGCAAGCTCCCAGTCGGCTTCAATTTCTTTCCGGTGCAGCGCCAGCCATTCGCGCACCATTGACAGCGCCCGTCCGGGCAACGAACCGGCGTACAGCTTGCCGTCCAAGGTCATCAAGGCTTCGTGCTCGCCATAGACCGCGTGAAAATGCATTGGCGGATGCTCTCGCCAGTTCATGTAAATGACGATGCCGAAAAATCGTGAAATCTCAGGCATGGCTACACCGTTCCGCGCTTCTTTATCTGCACCACATCTGCACCGGACTTCAGGCCGCCAGCCTCCAGCATGGCAGCCGTCGCGGTATTCACTGCGGCCCGCACCGGGTCAAGGTCCAGCCGGGCATAGATCGCCGTTGCCTGCTGGCTCTTGTGGTTCAGGCTCTTGCCGATGATCGGCCAGTGATGCGCCTGTACGCGCCTGCCAGCTTCCCAGGGTGCGCCGCAGGTCGTGCAGGGTCACGCCGTCCGCCTCGTTGCGCCCGTAGGGAATGCCGGCCCGCTCCATGATCCGGATAATGCCCTTCTTCGGTTCCACCATGTGCCCCGTTGCGCCGATGCCAGGGAACACGAAGCCGCCAGCAGTCGCTTCTTGGCGCGCCTTCAGGATCTCCACCGCTTCCGGGCAGAGTGTCACCGTTTGGGGAGTACCGTTCTTCGTCACCGGCAGCCGCCAGTTTCCTGCCGCCAGGTCGATCTCGCGCCAGTGCATCGCGCAAACATTCGCCCGCCGCGCACCGGTCAGCAGCGCCAGCAGGATGAAGTCACGCATGGCGATGCTCGGTTCTTCGGCCAGCGCCGCGAAGAATCGTGGCAGTTCGTCGGGTTGCAGGAATCGGTCACGGGTCACGACTCGCCCGGCCACCTTGACGCCATGCGCCGGGTTCGCGTCGAGATAACCCCACTCGATCGCCTTGGCGAACAGCCCCGATGCCAGCGCCCGGATCTGGCGCACCGTCGCCGCCGCCTTGCCTGCCTTCTCGGCGCCAGAAACGACTCTGGCAACATCGGCTCGCGTGATTGTCGTCAGCTTCTTGTCGCCCAGTGGCTTCTGCAGGTAGTACCTGAATCGTTGCTGATCGTCGCGCCATGACAGCTTCTTTTCACCGTGCCGGGTGCCGTACTCGGCGAAGAATTCGGTCAACGTCGGCTCAGCCTTGAAGGTGCGTTTCACTTCGGCAGGGTTCGCCCCGTGCTCGATCTCGGCATTGACCGTAGCGGCAGCCTTGCGCGCTTGCTCCACCGTCATCGCGGGGAAGCGCCCCAGGGTTACCCGTTCCGGCCCGCCGCCCTTGGTTCGCCGGTACATGGAGAAGGTTTTCACGCCAGCCGGGGTTACACGTAGCTGCAGGCCTGTTGTCTTGGTGTCGTAATACGTTGCGCGCGTGCCGGTCGCAGGTGTAGGCAGCGCAAGGATTCTCTCCTTGTTGAACTGGAATCTTGCCGCATCATCCATGACATCACCTTATGCGTTCGTTCTGTGCTGGGGTTACGCCGGGGTTACATTTGCCATCAAAAACGGTGCTTTTTGGTGTAACCCCATTAAGGTGAGTATAGCCGTAACATGTTGCTGTGTATAGGTTTATTAAGGTATGTTAATCCGCATGTCTGAATTGAATCACGGACTGTTAATCCGTAGGTCCCTGGTTCGAGCCCAGGTCGGGGAGCAAAATAAAATCAAGCACTTAGGCCACTTTCAAAGGTGGCTTTTTTGTTTCCAGTCGTTTGCGTAAGCAAAATCCAGCAATCCAGATCAACGTCAGGCAAGGGAAACCAAGTCGGTAGGGTGTCGACAGTCACGCTGTAATGCTTCCGGTAACGCTCTGTCTCTTTTCTGCAACATGCCTCATTTCCGCCATGCTCGCCGATCGATTCTTCGTCCAATCCTGAGCACTGACCACAATCGCCGCCGGCCACCATGCCAGCATTGACGCTGGCGACTTTTCTCAATCGCCGAGCCTGACCTGGAGCGATCGGCCGCAAGCCGCCATTCGGCTGGGAATGTCAATCTACTCGCCTAGCCGGCAACTCTGAAGCGGGAGCACATTTGGTGGTGAAACAATTATGATCGTGCTCCCATCCAACAGCTTCTGGAATGTCCTAGCTGGTTCAGAACTGCAATGGGGCGATCAGGCCGTTGGGGCGCGAGTCCCGGACTGTTTGATTGGAACTGCCTTCGGGCAGTTGCCTTACTCGCCAACAGGTGACGCACAACGCCCTATCTATTGGCGCGGCACGGCAAGGAGTTAGGCGCAGGGGGAGGGGCCGATTGCCCCCATCTGCGTTATTCTGCGATCTGAATGGGACGATGCGATAGCATCGCAGCACAGGGCACCAGCCTCAACGCGTCAAGAAAGGCCGGCCATGTCAGCTTGTTGAAGGTCGCTGTCACATTGGCAAGGTGATGGTGCAACCTTCCGACTGTCCGACGTGCTCCAAGACGCTTGACGCCGGGCTCGCACAGCTCACGGTCGGGCTCGCCTGGTGGTACCAGAAATACGCGAAGGATCAGTCACCGCAGGATGCTGGCCGGTACGAGTGCGCCGAACAGGAGGTGCGAGCGAAGCGTACCGGCCTGTGGGCAGATGGTCACCCGGTACTGCCCTGGGACTGGCGGCGTGGTATGCGGTAAGGAGGAATAAAATGGATAGTACCTTCAGCGCGGTCAGGAAGAAGTCAAAGGCAATCGCCGTTGCCGTTGCCTTGCTGAGTCTGGTGACGCTCAATCTCTTAACGCTGACCAATGACAGCGTGCATGCGAAAGCCTACGGATTTCTGGAAAGCATCGCACGAGCGACGGTGGGTGTCGGAGTGCTCCAGAATAGCCCAACCGAGGTCGCAAGGCGCGCCGTTGCGGCTACGCGAGAACTGAGATCTCAGAATGAGCACCTCGTATCCCGGAATCAGGAACTGCTATCCGAGAATGATCGCGTGGTATTGCAGAAAAAGAACTTGGCGCATCGTACCCTGATCCTGGTGGAAGCCGTAAACACTCTCATCGCACACACCAGTGCTCTTCAGGCAGAAATGATCAAAGCGACAGCATGGGCACAGTGGTATGAGAACCGGCACGAGGAGATGCGACGCGTGGCGCATGACATATTGGGGCGCGCTACCGCGAGGCTTTCTAGGGGTGCTGTTCGCAGCGCGTCGACCTTGTCCGGGAAAGCGATTCCAGTTGTCGGGGCCGCGATCGCAGTAGGTGCCTCTGGACTGGATCTGATAGACACTTGCAAAATAATGAAGGACATGAACCACCTTGCCAAGTCGATGGAATTGCCGGAAGAGGAGGGGCTGTCGTCTGTTTGCCGGGTCGCATTGCCTGCATGGTAGGCTGTGGCGGAAGGGCGAGCGGTGATGCCTCAGAAGCAATGGCCGGTGACGATTGACGAAGCGGTCGGCGTGGTGATCGCTGCACTGCCGGACGACAAGAAGGCGAGCATTGTCGCTCTGGCGCAGGCTGGTAGTGAAACTGGCTGAAAAAATGAACGACGAGTGGCTGAAGAAGCTGCCGGCGGAGCGATTGCTGGAGGTGCCGAAGCGTCTGCTGGACGACGTCAAAGAGTGACATGATCGGCTGAACCAAAACCCGGACAACAGCTCGCGCCCGCCCACGAGCCTGGCCCCTTGGGAGAGAGCCAGCGACGCGGAGGTGGGCCGGGATTCGCCAAGCGAGACCGACCCGGTAGAAGCGGATGAAGGGGAGACGGAAACCGGGAGATCACGGAAGAGACGGCCCAATCGGAAGAGAAGTCCCCCTCAGCGCCGCAGGCGGCAAAGAAGAAGGCCGGCAAGCCGGCAGTCAGGGCTTTGGCCGTACCCAGAAACTGACGGTCACCGCTACTTGCGAGCACCGACCGGAGAACTGTGCGGCGTGTGGGCTAGCGCTGGCGGCGGACGCCAAGTTACGCCGTGGAAGGAATCCGGCCTGCTGCTGTGGCTGTGGGCTTTGGTCACCACCCACACGGTGCTGTTCCTCATTGGCCCGCGCAGCGCAGAAATGATGATGTTCATTGCTGACCAGGAACCGGCATGACGTCCGTTTGCGAAAAATCATGGCCCTTGAAAAGCAGCACATCACCCCGGCGGCTGGTCAAGGCATAGGCGAAACAATCGCCGAAGTTCAACCCGGCCGGATGGTGCCACTTGCCGAAGCGTTGCCAGGCGTCGAAGGCTGTTTGCACCAATTCGGCGTCGGCGGGTTCGACCTGCACTTCCGCGGCGTCGAGCAGTTCGCCCAACGCCTGCACACCCGGGCAGCCGAGCCGGGCTGAGATCACCATCATCGCCTCCAGCCAGTTGGGTGCACAGATCACCGGCATTTCCGCGCCGGCGAGCGCGAGAGCCAACGCGTCGCCTTCCGGCTCCCCCAGCAGGATGGCGACCAATGCCGAGCTGTCGACGACCATCTTCAGCGCGGCAGTCCGTCCGCTCCCAGCCCGAGGATCTCGGCCTCGGGGCGCTCATCGAGCACAGGCAGGCGAGCGCTGCGCGTGGCAATCGCGCGGATACGGGCCAGCCGCAGGTCGGCATCAGACCGGCTGGCAGGAAGGCTTCGCAACGCATCGAGTTGACTGATGACCTCCTGGTTGAGCGAACGGCGGTGGGCCCCCGCCTGTTCCTTCAACCACTGGTGCAGATCGGCAGGCACATCGCGCAAGGTGAGGGTCGGCATAGGGTTCTCCAGTGACATCGAAATGACTGTAGTTTAGCATCAGTGAGGAGCTGCAGGCGAAACGCGGCAGGGCAGTCCGTCAGGCTTCGAGTTGACTGCGACGCTGTCTGGCGGCGAGCCGGTGCAGGAGGCATGACCGGCCCCCCTCCGTTCCTGCTTACTCGCTTCCGATACCACGCGTAAAAGTGCTTCGCATTCCAGCCTTCGTGTCGCCGCCGGTACGTCGACAGCAGATCCATCACTTCGTCTACCGGCGCCTTCCGATGCGAAACCTGTTCCAGGCGCCGATCTAGCAAACCTTCCAGGCCATCCGCTTCGTACCGCATCAGGTACCGTCGGAACGTCCGCTCGCAAACCCCCAGCAGACTCGACGCTTCCGCCTGCGTCAGCCGACCCGCTTCCCAGCCTCCATACGCTTCTTCAAACCGCATCTTCCTGATCTCCGGTAGCAACTCCGTCCGTCTCGTCTCGCTCCTCCTTGGCAGCAACATAAACCGGACAGATTACTTGTTCCCTACATCGAGGAGGCGCCCGCTTGGACAGTTGCGTCGTACGCTGCTACAATCTCAACACTGGCATGAGTGGCTTGGTCTTCGCTGTGTCGCGTCGGCAGCGAGCAGGTCATTCGGCTGGCCCGCAATCCTACCAGTCTGCTGGGCAGAACCACCCCGCGCGTCGGAGTCGACGGACCGGGAACTGGCTCCGATCAGCGCTTGGGCGATCGGGCTGGCGTCGGCTCACGGGCAGGGGCAATGGTACTTGACTTGGTGTTGAGGGTGCAGTGCACTCGCGTTGAACCTGCTCAGTGTGCTGGCCAAGGACTTGCCTGCATGTTGTTGCAGCGATGGCCCTTGCGTGAAGTACCAGCGCTTGAGGTATGGTTTTGATGAGCAGAGTTGCATGCCTGAAGCGCTGACAGCCGTCTGGCCCGGCAAATCATATCCCCTGGGCGCTACCTGGGACGGAGAGGGGGTCAATTTCGCCTTGTTCGCCGAGCACGCCGACAAGGTCGAGTTGTGTCTATTGGACGGCAGCGGACGACAGGAACAACAGCGCATCGAGCTGGGCGAGCAAACCGACCAAAACTGGCATGCCTACCTGCCTGAAGTGCGTCCGGGCCAGTTGTACGGCTACCGGGTCCATGGTCCTTATCGGCCTGAGGAGGGACACCGCTTCAATCCGCACAAGCTGCTGCTGGATGCCTACGCCAAAGCGATTGTCGGCACCGTCGAGTGGAGCGATGCCCAGTTCGGTTACCGCATCGGCAGCCCCCGCGAGGATTTGAGCTTCAGCCGCCGCGACAGCGCGCCCGGCATGTTCAAGTGCCAGGTGATCGATCCCGGTTTCGTCGACGACCGCCATCTACTGGACCGAGGGCTGAGAAACTACTGGGGCTACGATTCCATCGGCTACTTGGCTTGCGCCTCAATGCGGCTCTGCTGCAGGAACATGCGGGTGAGCTGGAACGATAGTCAAAACCGGTGACGTCTTGCGCATTTCACAACCGATTTACCCTGAGCAAGGGAAGGAATAATTATGATAGAAGCCAAGTTGAATGACGAAATGATCCGAATCGCCGAGGCTCGCCACCACGATCCGTTTTCGGTGCTGGGAAGGCATCCTTGCGGTGAAGGCGTTGTGGTACGGGCCTACATCCCGCACGCGACGGAAGTTTTCATCGCCGAAGGCAATTTGCCGCTGGAACGTATTCCGGATTCCGACTTTTTCGAGTGGCGGGGTTCCGGCAAGAACCTTCCGGAACACTATCGCCTGATCTGGCGCGATACCTGGCATCACGACCATATTGCCCACGATCCTTATAGCTACCTGCCGCAGATAACGGATTTCGATCTGCATCTGTTCGGTGAAGGCAGGCACAGTCACGCCTATAATTTCCTCGGGGCAAACGAACATGAGATTGACGGCGTCGCTGGCATCCTGTTCGCCATCTGGGCACCCAACGCCGAGCGTGTGAGCGTCCTGGGTGACTTCAATCACTGGGACGGTCGTCGCCACGCGATGCGCGTGCGTCCGGGGAGCGGGGTATGGGAGCTGTTCATTCCCGACATCACCCCCGGTATCTTCTACCGCTTCGAGATCAGGAACCGGAACAGCGGCGAGGTGCTCACCAAATCCGACCCCTACGGCCGACGCTTCGAGATGCGGCCAGGAAATGCATCGATTGTCGCTCCTCGCTCCACTTACGTCTGGCAGGACACCACCTGGATGGAGCGGCGCGCCGCGGCCGACTGGCAGCATGCGCCGATGTCTACCTATGAGGTCCATCTCGGCTCCTGGCAGCGTGGGTACGAAGGGGAATTCCTCAACTACCGAGAGTTGGCGAGACAACTGGTCGAATATGTAACCCGGATGGGCTTCACTCATATTGAACTCCTGCCGGTCACCGAGCATCCGTTCGATCAGTCGTGGGGCTACCAGGTCACCGGCTATTTCGCGCCGACCAGCCGTTTCGGCACACCGGACGACTTTCGCTACTTCGTCGATCTCTGCCATCAGAACGATATTGGCGTGCTTCTCGACTGGGTTCCCGCCCATTTCCCCAAGGATGCCCATGCGCTGGCGCGGTTCGACGGCACGGCGCTCTACGAGCATGAGGATCCACGCAAGGGCGAACACCTGGACTGGTCGACGCTGATCTTCAATTTCGGCCGCAACGAGGTGAAGAACTTCCTGATTTCCAGCGCCATTTATTGGCTTGACGAGTTCCATATCGACGGTTTGCGGGTGGATGCCGTCGCTTCCATGCTCTATCTCGATTATTCGCGCACCGAATGGGTGCCCAATCAGTACGGCGGCAGGGAGAACATCGAAGCGATCGAGTTCCTTCGCCAACTCAACGCCACAACCCACACGGAAGCTCCCGGCACGCTGATCATCGCCGAGGAATCGACGTCCTGGCCGCAGGTGACGCGCCCCACCTACATTGGCGGACTGGGCTTCGACATCAAGTGGAATATGGGCTGGATGAACGATACCCTGCGCTACATGGGACAGGAACCGATCTACCGCCAGTACCATCATGACCTGCTCACCTTCAGCATGCTGTATGCGTTTTCAGAGAACTTCATGCTGCCTTTCTCGCATGACGAAGTGGTGCATGGCAAGGGCTCGATGCTCAACCGCATGCCCGGCGACGAATGGCAGCGTTTCGCCAATCTCAGACTGCTCTACACCTACATGTTCACTCATCCGGGCAAGAAGCTCCTGTTCATGGGCACCGAGTTCGGTCAAGGTCTCGAGTGGAACAGCGCGGGGGTTCTCGATTGGTATGTCCTCGACTTTCCTTTGCATGCCGGGATGCAAACCCTGGTGAAGGATCTCAACCACCTGTATCGCGGCTCGTCCGCCCTGCATGGAAACGAGTTCGAGTGGCAGGGATTCGAGTGGATCGATTGCCACGATTACCAACAGTCGATCCTGAGCTTTGTCCGCAAGACTGACGACGAATTCGTGGTGGTGATCGTCAACTTCACTCCCGTCCCGCGTATGGATTACCGCATTGGCGTGCCGCAACCGGGCAGCTATCGAGAAATCCTCAACTCGGATTCGCATTTCTACGGCGGTGGCGATTTGGGCAATGGCGATGGGCCACTCGTCGCCGAGGAAGTGCCGTGGATGAACCGCCCGTATTCATTGTCCATTACGGTGCCGCCGCTTGCCGGCATTGTCCTGGCGCTGAGCGCCTGATGCTGCGCGAGGACTACTGCGGAACGTAAACTCGGAGAAAGCGCGTGTGACTGGCTCCGGGAGCCACGCGCGCACGACGACTTCACCATGGGGGGCCATGTTTGCTTGTGACTCGATGCCATTGCCGGCGGTTGCCGGCAATGGCATCGAGGTGGCTCCGCTTCTCAATCTGTCGGTGTCAGCGACGCCAGTCAATCCCAGGTCGATGGCTTGCCCAACGAATACCGGGCAGCGCCGGACACGGGACCCGCCTGGGAACCTTCCGAGGTCGCCGAGCGGATCATCGAGTGTTCCGGCGCCGAGATTCGCAACGGCGGCTTCCGGGCCTTCTACTCGCCACCCAACGATCTCATCTACCTGCCGCTCCGTTCTTCCTTCAGGGACCAGGCGAACTACTACAGCACGGCACTCCATGAGCTCTGCCACTGGACGGGCCACGCCTCTCGCCTCGGCAGGAAGCTCGGCAAGCGCTTTGGCGAATCGGCGTACGCGATGGAAGAGCGGATCGCCGAGATGGGCGCGGCCTTCCTGGCCGCGCACTGCCGGCTTGAAGGTCAGGTGCAGCACGCGAACTACATCGCCAGTTGGCTGGAAGTCCTCAAGCGCGACAAGCGCGCGGTGTTCACCGCTTCCGCGCAAGCCCAGAAGGCAGCCGACTATCTGCTTGAACACGCCGGGCTGATCACCCTGGCCGACGCCATGCCGCTCGCTGCCTGAAGCGTACAGACGCTGTGGGCAATTCTGTGGACAAAGCTGAGGACAGGCTGTGGAGAGCCGGCTCATCCACAAATTCTGTGGATAGATCGTCGAAAAAGCCTATGGAAACCTCCCGAATTTCCCGGCTGCGCTGATGTCCCGTCGGTGCTGCTTACGTATTGGGCAATCTCTTCACCGATACGCGATCTGTCCCTGCGCCCCAGGGCGCCGGGCGGGCTCTGCCGGTGACCGGCGGGGCTTCCCGCAATCACCACAAGACTGTTTGGCGACATTGATGCGGTCGATAATCTCGACGGGCTGACCTTCGACGGCGAGTTGATCGTCGAGATCAAGTGCCCGGTCAGGGGATGCACTTCCACCCTCTGGAAGGCCCAGATACCCGCACACTACGACGAACACCAGTTGATGGTATCGAAGGCGGCTATGGCGCATCTGTACGTCTTTGACGGTGAGCAGCAGGAGGGCCTCTTGCTGGAGGTGGCGGCGGACCCCGCTCGCTGGAAGCGGATACAGCAGGCCTGGGACGACTTCATGCGCTGCCTGGCAACGTCGACTACAAGCGGGTGCCTGAGCTGCAGGGCGTCAATCTTGATGCCTATCGGCAGAAGGGGCGGTTCGAGACGAGGGTCTCGGTTCAGAAGTAGCCACACGGTTTGGGCTGGGGATGCTGGCAGTACCCAGCCCATGCATTTGTTGGGACAAATGTTGTGACAAATTCCCAACAAAGCAAAAAGGCCAATCCGAAGATTGGCCTAATCGCTTGATTCTATTGGCACGCCCGGAGCGATTCGAACGCCCGACCCCTTGGTTCGTAGCCAAGTACTCTATCCAGCTGAGCTACGGGCGCCTTGCCTTGTTTGAGGGCGAGATTATACCCAGCCGATTCGCCTCACTCAAGCACTATTTGCATTGCCGTTGCCAATAGGGCCGATGTTCCGCCTTGGCCGTGTCGGCCGGGATCAGCCGCAATGCCTCGCGAGACTGGATCCATGCTCAGTCCAGTGCTCGCCCGACGATCTCGAGGACATCTGATGACAGTCCATCGATCGCTCGCAGGCTTTCGAGCGCCGAGCGTGCGTGTCCTTGCCGGGTCTCGTCAAACCTGCGCCAGCGATCGAAGCGCCGTGTCAGGCGCGCGGCTACCTGCGGGTTGATGGCGTCGAGCCGGCCGATCTGCGCAGCGAGGAAGTGGTATCCGCTGCCGTCGGCAGCATGAAAACGTACATGGTTGTTGCCGAAGGTGTTGATCAGCGCGTAGACCTTGTTCGGATTGTGCAGGTCGAAAGCGGGGTGGCTCAGCAGGCGCTGCACTGCTGCCAGCGTTCCGGGTAGCCGGCTCGACGCCTGCACCGACAGCCACTTGTCCACCACCAGCGCTTCGTCCTGCCAGCGCTCGTAGAATGCGGCAAGCACCTCGGTGCGTTCGCTGCAGTCCTGTTGAGCGAGCGTGCCGAGGGCGGCGAACTGGTCGCTCATGTTGTCGGCTGACGCGAACTGATGCAGTGCCAGGGTTCGCATCTGGGGATCATCGAGTTCGTTGAGATAGCCCAGGCAAAGGTTGCGCAGCGCGCGCCTGCCGGCGGCGGCGGGTGTCGGCTGGTAGGCTCCGTGCGGCGCCAGAGAGGTGTAGCACCGGAGCCATTCGCTGTCGAGCCGTTCGGCAAGAAAGCGGCGCAGACCGTTGCGGGCCGCGTGCAGGGCATCCGGGTCGACGGTCGCGGCTTCTTCGGCGAGCGTCGCTTCGCCGGGCAGCGTCAGGACTTCGGCAGCGAAAGCCGGGTCTGCCGAGGCTTGCCCGAGAACCTGTGCGGCGGCCGCAGCGAAGCTCTGCGGCCAGTGTGCCGGTCGGCCAGCGGCCAGGTCTTCTGCGGCTGCCAGGATCAGCCGACTGGCCAGACGTTGTCCGGCCTCCCAGCGACTGAAGGGGTCGCTGTCGTGGGCGAGGAGGTGACTCAGATCTGCATTGCGCCAGTCGTAATCGAGAATCACCGGCGCCGAGAAATCGCGCAACAGCGAAGGGATCGGGGCGACCGGCAGATCTTCGAAGACGAACTGCTGTTCGCTCGCTGTCAGGGAGAGAACGCGCGTCGTTCGGCCTCGCTCGGCACAATCGCCTTCTCCGAGCAGCCGCAGCGGCAGGTCGGTGCCATCCGGACCGTTGAGGCCGATCGCCACCGGGATGTGGAAAGGCTCGCCGGCTGCATCGGCGCCTGGCCGCGACTGTGACAGCGTCAACTGGTAGCACCGCGATGTCGGGTCATGACTGCCGCTGGCGCGCAGCCGCGGCGTACCCGCGTGGTCGTACCAGCGCTTGAACTGCGAGAGGTCGACTCCCGAGGCATCGGCCATGGCAGCGACGAAGTCATCGCAGGTCACTGCCTGACCGTCATGGCGTTCGAAGTAGAGGTCCATGCCGCGCCGGAAGGCTGGCCTGCCGAGCAGCGTCTGGAGCATGCGCACCACTTCGGCGCCTTTTTCATAGACGGTGCTGGTGTAGAAATTGTTGATCTCGATGTACGAGTCGGGGCGTACCGGATGCGCCATCGGGCCGGCGTCTTCGGGAAACTGCGCGGCGCGCAGGGCGCGGACGTCGCGGATGCGGGTGACCGCGCGGCTGTGCATGTCGGCGCCGAATTCCTGGTCACGGAAGACGGTCAGACCTTCCTTGAGCGAGAGCTGAAACCAGTCCCGACAGGTCACGCGATTGCCGGTCCAGTTGTGGAAGTACTCGTGCGCGACGACACGGTCGATGTTCTGGTAATCGCCATCGGTGGCGGTGTCGCTACGGGCAAGAACGTACTTGGTGTTGAAAATGTTCAGGCCCTTGTTTTCCATCGCGCCCATGTTGAAGTCGCCGACGGCGACGATCATGTAGTGATCGAGGTCGCATTCGAGTCCGAAGACTTCCTCGTCCCAGCGCATCGCGCGTTGCAGGGCGTCCATCGCGTGCGCGCACTGGTCGAGCTTGCCGGGCTCGACATACACCGCCAGTTGCACGCTGCGCCCGCTGCCGGTGGTGAAACGGTCGCGCAGCACTTCGAGGCGGGCGGCGACCAGCGCGAACAGATAGCAGGGTTTGGCAAAAGGGTCTTCCCACTTTGCCCAGTGGCGATCGTGTCCTTCGTCACCGCTGCCGACCGGGTTGCCGTTCGCCAGCAGCACCGGCAGGCTCGCCTTGTCGGCGTGCAGGGTGACGGTATAGCGCGACATGATGTCCGGGCGGTCCGGGAACCAGGTGATTCTGCGAAAACCCTGTGCCTCGCACTGCGTGAAGTAGCCATCCTTCGAGCGAAAGAGTCCGGAGAGGCTGGTATTGTGGTCGGGGTCGATACGCGTCAGCGTGCTCAACAGCAGCGCATCCGGCGGGTTGTCGATGGTCAGCGCCGAGTCGGTGCAGGTGTAGTCGTTTGCGCCGAGCGGCTGTCCATCGACGGAAACCGAGAGTGTTGCCAGTCCATGGCCGTCGAGTTGCAGCGGCTGCCCGGGCGCCGCCACCGGATTGCGCCGCAATTGCAGGTGGCTATGGACCAGGACAGCGTCGGCGTGGAACTGCACGTCGAGGTCCACACGATCGACCAGGAAGGGTGGTGGTGTGTAATCCTGGCGATGGATGATCTGCGGGGTTTCGGTCTTCATCAAGTATCCATGTCTTTCTGCCGGTCGTGCCCGTCTGGCGACGACGATCGGTCAAGGCGCCGGCGGGTGCACTGGGTCAGGGCTTCTTCAGCAGGCCGGTTCGGCGCAGTTGCTCGGCTATGCCGTCCGCGAGTTTGCGGTAGCCGCCGGCGTTGGGGTGAATGGGGTCGGCCTTCAGCGTCGGGTCAGAGAGAATGGCGGCGAGAACGCCTTCGACCAGCGGCAGTTTTTCTTCTTTGGCCAGTTCGGCGTAGATCGCCGAATCGGGTAGCCTGCCGGTTGCCGCGCCGAGCAGCGAGAGCCTGGGCACGGCGACCAGAACGACCTGGCTGCCGGACTGCCTGACGGCGCCGACGATGGCGCGCAGATCGTCCTTGACGGCGGTTTCCGGGCGCCTTTGGAGAAAGTCGTTGCCGCCGATTTCGACGATCACCAGCGCTGGCCGGGTCTGGGCAATCGCCTCGCGAATTCTCGCCTGGGCAGCGTTTGCCGTGTCGCCCGGGATACCGGCGTTATGGACCTGCCAGCCGCTGATCGCTGCGAGCCGAGCCGGATAGTCTTCGCCCGGAGCGGCGCCACTACCGAAGGTGATGCTGTCGCCGAAGGCGAGGATCTGGCTGCCTGGCGGCAGCGACGCCAGCCGCGCCGAGTCGTGGCAGCCGGCGAGGAGGAGAATGGTGAACAGCAGCAGGCGGAGGCGATTCATGGCCTGTCAATCGGGCAGATATCGCGATCTTCGGATCATGGCAGCTCGTCGCGATGCAGCAGGAAGACATACTGATCGCCAGCGCTGGTGTCGAGCCAGGTGAAGGGCGTCGCCGGAAAAGCGGCTTCCAGGGCATCGCGATTGTGGCCGATCTCGACGACCAGCAGACCGTTTGGCCGCAGATGCTGGCGCGCGCCAGCGAGGATTGCACGCGTCAGGTCGAGTCCATCCGGACCACTGGCCAGCGCCAGTTCGGGCTCGCGTCGATATTCCTCGGGAAGGGTCGCCATCGACGCAGCATTGACGTAGGGCGGATTGGCGATGATCAGGTCGTAGCGCTTGCTCCTGAGGCCGGCGAAGAGATCCCCTTCGACGAGCCGAATCTGCGCTGCGAGATCGTAGTCGTCGACGTTGCGCCGCGCCACCGCGAGTGCCTCCGGCGAGATGTCGACGGCGTCGATGCGGGCGGCCGGGAAAGCGTGCGCCGCGAGGATCGCGAGACAGGCCGATCCGGTACAGAGGTCGAGAACGGCAGTCACTGCGTGGGCATCGTCGATCCAGGGCGTCAGTTGCTCGCGCAGCAGCTCGGCGATGAACGAACGCGGAACGATCACCCGTTGGTCCACATAAAAACGATATTCGCCCAGCCAGGCCTCGTTGGTCAGGTAGGCGACCGGCAGCCGCTCCCGGATGCGGCGGTCGATGACCCGCAGCACGGCGGCCCGTTCGTCGCTGGTCAGTGTCGCGTCGAGAAAGGGTTCGAGCCGCTCCAGTGGCAGGTGCAGGCTGTGCAGCAGCAGATAGGCGGCTTCGTCCCAGGCGTTGTCGGCACCGTGCCCGAAAAACAGTTTCGCCTCGTTGAAGCGGCTGACCGCGAAGCGCAGCAGATCGCGCAGCGTCGACAGCTCGGTCTGGGCCTGGTCAAACATCGGCGGGTAACAACTCTTCGATCATCCGCCGATAGATCGCGGCGAGTTGCGGCAGGGCGGCGACCTCGACGCATTCGTTGACCTGGTGAATGGTGGCATTGACCGGGCCAATTTCGAGCACCTGCGGACAGATTTCGGCGATGAAGCGGCCGTCCGAGGTGCCGCCGCTGGTCGACAGCTCGGCGGCATGGCCGGTTTCCGCACGAATCGCCAGCAGTGCGGCGTCGATCAAGGCGCCACGGCCGGTGAGAAAGGGCCTGGCCGCCAGCGTCCAGACGATGTCGTGGTCCAGGCCATGCCGGTCGAGCAGCGCGCACAGGCGGGTCTGCAATTGTTGCGGAGTGCTGGCGGTTCCGAAGCGGAAGTTGAAGTCGATCTCGACGCTGCCGGGAATGACATTGCTGACGCCGGTACCGGCGTGGATGTTCGAGACCTGCCAGGTGGTCGGCGGAAAAAACTCGTTGCCGTCGTCCCAGGTGGTTCCCGCCAGTTCGGCAATCGCCGGTGCTGCCAGATGGATCGGGTTTTTCGCCAGATGCGGGTAGGCAATGTGGCCCTGCACGCCTTTGACGGTCAGTTTTCCCGAGAGCGAGCCACGCCGGCCATTCTTGACCATGTCGCCGAGATGATGGAGCGCTGTTGGTTCGCCGATGATGCAATAGTCGATCAACTCGCCACGCTGGCGCAGCGCATCGGTGACGACGACGGTGCCGTCGATGGCGTCGCCTTCCTCATCCGAAGTCAGCAACAGGGCGAGCGAGCCGCGATGTGCCGGACAGTCGGCGACGAAAGCCTCGGCAGCCGTCACGAAAGCGGCCAGCGAAGCCTTCATGTCGGCGGCGCCGCGTCCATACAGCAGGCCGTCTCTCTGCACGGGCTGGAACGGGTCGCTGTGCCATTGTTCCAGGGGTCCGCTCGGGACGACGTCGGTGTGGCCGGCCAGACAGAGCAATGGGCGGCTATCGCCGCGGCGCGCCCAGAGGTTGCTGACGCTGCCGCGATTGATGAACTCGCAGTGGAAGCCGATGGTTTCGAGGCGGTTGGCGATGATCTGCAGGCAACCGGCGTCTTCGGGAGTAATCGAGCGTCGAGCGATCAGTTGCTCGGCCAGCACCACCGTGGCGTCGCGAGTCGCTGCCCCGTTGCCGTCATCTGCCATCTCGTGCTTCCTGGGGTCCGCTCTCGGCTTCGTCAAGGCTGAGCGTAAACTCCTTGTACGACGGGCTGCAGGGGTTGGTACCAGCGAGGTCGAAAGTCGCTTCGTGCAGCTTTTCTTCGCTTCCCGATCCGCCGGTAGCTTCGAAGTTGTTGATCAGCCATGACAGATTGGTTGGTGAGTCGGCATTGAGCAGCGCTTCCTGCAGTGTAATCACGTCGCTGCGATACAGCCGGACGAGATCCTGCTCGAAGGTTTGTGATCCTGGTGCGAGACTCTGTTCCATCGCTTCCTTGAGGGCAGGGATGTTGCCGTGCTCGATCAGTTCCTGCACGTGATAACTGTTGAGCAATACTTCGACCGCCGGCGTCTGCAGACCATCTTTTCTTTTGACCAGACGCTGCGAAATGATGGCCTTCAAGCTGACCGAGAGGTCCATGTACAGCGCGCCCCGGCTATCGCTGGGGAAAAAGTTGATGATCCGGTTGAGGGCGTGATAGCTGTTGTTGGCATGCAGCGTGCCGAGGCAGAGGTGGCCAGTCTGTGAGTAGGCCATTGCCGCCTGCATGGTTTCCTTGTCCCGGATTTCGCCGATCAGGATGCAGTCGGGGGCCTGCCGCATGGCGTTCTTCAAGGCATTCTCCCAGCCGAGAGTATCCATGCCGATTTCGCGCTGGTTGACCAGCGACTTTTTGTGCTTGAACAGATATTCGATCGGATCCTCGATGGTGAGAATGTGACCCGTGCAAGTGCCGTTCCGATGGTCGAGCATCGACGCCAGGGTGGTTGATTTTCCCGAACCCGTCGAGCCGACGATCAGCACCAGGCCGCGCCTTTCCATGACCAGGTCGGCCAGCACCGGCGGCAGCCCCAGGGTATCGAGCGCCGGGATATTGCCGACCACGTAACGAACGACGATCGAGATCGAGCCGCGCTGCCGGAACAGGTTGATCCGGAAATTGCCAAGCTTGGCGATGCCGAAGGAGAGGTTCATCTCCCTCGTCTCTTCAAATCTTGCTGCCTGTTCCGGACTCAGCAGTTCGGTGGCGATCTTCTCGATCATCTCCGGCGCCATGACCTGCTGATTGACCGGTACGGTAGCACCCTGGATCTTGATGTGGATCGGTGCGCCTGCGCAGATGAAGATATCCGAGGCGCGCCGATCAGCCATCACCTGAAAGAGTTTGTCGAGAATCATCCGCTGGCCGCCGGATCAGGAATCGGTGGGGGAGCGGTCAGTCGCCGCGCAGCAGATCATTGATGCTGGTCTTGGCGCGGGTGCCCGCGTCGACCTTCTTGACGATGACCGCACAGTAGAGGCTGTAGCCGCCGTCCCTGGCGGGCAGATTGCCGGCCACCACGACCGACCCCGGCGGCACGCAGCCATAGCTCACCGAACCGGTTTCGCGGTCATAGATCTTGGTGGACTGGCCCAGATAAACGCCCATCGAGATCACCGAACCTTCGCCGATGATGACTCCCTCGACGACTTCCGAGCGGGCTCCGATGAAGCAGTTGTCCTCGATGATCGTCGGGTTGGCCTGCAGCGGCTCCAGCACACCGCCGATACCGACCCCACCCGAGAGGTGCACGTTCTTGCCGATCTGGGCACAGGAACCGACCGTTGCCCAGGTATCGACCATCGTGCCTTCATCGACATACGCACCGATGTTGACGTACGAGGGCATGAGCACCACGTTCTTGCCGATGAAGGCGCCACGGCGGGCCGTTGCCGGTGGAACGACGCGAAAACCGCCACGCGCGAACTGATCGCTGTCATAACTGGCGAACTTGTTCGGTACCTTGTCGAAATAGCGCATCGCGCCGCCATCGAGCAGCGTGTTTTCCTGCAATCGGAACGAAAGCAGCACGGCTTTCTTGATCCATTGGTGGGTGACCCAGTCGCCAGCAATCTTTTCGGCGACGCGCAGGGTGCCTTGGTCGAGCTGGTCGATGACGCTTGCCACGGCTTCGACGATGGCTGCCGGGGCTTGGCCGGGTTGCAGCGAACTGCGGTTTTCCCACGCCTCATCGATGATCTTCTGGATTGCCTGCATGACTGCCTTCCCTAGAGTTTTACAATGTTGCAATGAATGAACGGATACGCTCGGCGGCCTCGACGCAGTCGGCGAGCGGCGCGACGAGTGCGATCCGCAGGTAGCCGGCGCCTGGATTGACTCCCTGGGCAGTACGCGCCAGGTAGCTTCCAGGCAGCAGAACGACATTATAGTCGGCGAGCAGCGCGCGGGCGAAATCGCTGTCGCTGCACGGTACCCTGGCCCACAGGTAGAAACCGGCGTCGGGCATTGCCGTGGTCAATACCTCAGTGAGAAGTGGCGTCACCGCCGCAAACTTTTCCGTGTATTGGCGGCGATTTTCGACCACATGTGCCTCGTCGTTCCAGGCCGCGACGCTCGCCGCCTGTATGGCCGGACTCATCGCACTGCCATGATAGGTGCGATAGAGCAGGAAAGACTCGAGGGTAGTGGCGTCGCCGGCGACGAAGCCCGAACGCATGCCGGGAACATTGGATCGTTTGGACAGGCTGGAGAACATCACCAGGCGCTCGAAACCGCGACCGAGCAGGCTGGCGGCCTGCAGGCAGCCGAGTGGCGGCCTCGCCTCGTCAAAATAAATCTCCGAGTAGCATTCGTCCGAGGCGATCACGAAGCCGTACCGGTCGGCGAGGGCAAACAGCTGTTTCCAGTCATCGAGGCTGAGCACCTTGCCGGTAGGATTGCCCGGTGAGCAGACAAAGAAGAGTTGCACCCGCTGCCATTCGGCCTCGCTCAGCGCTGCGAAATCGAACGCGTAATCGTTGCCCGGCAGGGTATTCAGGAAGCGCGGCTCGGCACCGGCGAGATACGCGGCACCCTCGTAAATCTGGTAGAAGGGGTTGGGGCTGACGACCAGCGGCGTGTTGCCTCGCGACGCATCGACAATCGTCTGGGTAAAGGCAAACAGGGCTTCGCGTGAGCCATTGACCGGGATCACCTGGGTTTCCGGGTCGATCCCCTGCAGGCCATAGCGGCGCTGCAGCCAGGCAGCAATGCTGTTGCGCAATTCGCTGCTGCCGAGCGTGCTCGGATAACTGGCCAGACCGCCCAGTCCGGCGCTCAGGGCGTTCCTGATGAACGCCGGTGTCGCGTGCTGTGGCTCGCCAATCGACAGCCTGATCTCGCGGTACTGCGGGTTTGGCGTGATGCCGGCAAAAAGCTGTCGCAACTTCTCGAAGGGATAAGGTTGCAGCTTGCTGAGGTGGGGATTCACGGGCTCGAACGACTCATGGCGGGACGCCTGATTATAAGGGGCATCGACCGACGGTGAAAGGAAGCGTGCCGCAAACGGTGCGAATGAACGGTGTTGTATCTGCTTCCACCTGCGTCATCCGAGGATTTCAGGATCACCGTTTTCTGCGAACAGCCCCGCTGCGGGTCCGGGTCGGCCGAAGAAGTAACCCTGGAAGGCGCGACAGCCATAGCCGGCGAGGAGATCCCGCTGCACCTCGGTTTCCACGCCCTCGGCGATGACCCGCAAACCCAGGCTCTGCGCCAGGGCGATGATGGTACGGGCGATGGCGGCGTCGCTGACGTCGGTCAGCAAATCCCGGACGAAACACTGGTCGATCTTCAATTCGTCGAGCGGCAAGCGCTTGAGATAAGACAAGGCGGCATAGCCGGTACCGAAGTCATCGAGCGAGAGACTCACCCCGCAAGCCTTCAGTGCAGCCATCTTGGCGATGATTTCCTCGCCATCGTTCAACAGCAGGCTCTCGGTGAGTTCCAGCTTGAGCCGCCGCGGGTCGGCACCGCTCTCCTCGAGCATCGCCAGCACCTGTGGCACGAAGTCCGGGTGCTGGAACTGGCGAGCACTGACATTGACGACCAGCTTGAGGTGGGCCATCGACGGTCGTGCGGCCCAGGCGACCAACTGGGCGCAGGCCGTTGCCAGCACCCATTGGCCGAGGGGAACGATCAGGCCGGTATCCTCGGCCAGCCCGATGAACTCTGCGGGAGGGACGAGACCGCGTGCGGGATGCTGCCAGCGCAGCAAGGCTTCGGCACCCGTCAGGCGACCCTGGCCGTCCACCTGCGGCTGGTAGTGGAGCAGGAACTGCTGCTGGCGAATGCCCTGGCGCAAATCCGCTTCGAGAGCGGCACGCGCCGCAACCCCCGCCTGCATCTCCGGATCGAAGAAACGCAGGGTATTGCGGCCCGAGGCCTTGGCCTGGTACATGGCCAGGTCGGCCTGTTTCAACAGTTCATCGACGCCTTCCCGGTGCCCACGAAACAGCGTGATGCCGATGCTCGGGGTGCTGTGATGCTCGCAACCGGCAAGCTGGTAGGGTTGGTTCAGGTAGTCGAGGATTTTCTCGCCAACCTTCTTGGCCGCCAAGGCGGCGGTGCGGGCACTCCGGTCCAGGTTCTCCAGCACGACGACGAACTCGTCGCCGCCGAGGCGAGCCATGCTGTCGCCCTCGCGGACGCAGGCGGCAAGTCGCTGGGCAACCTGTTGCAGCAGCAAGTCACCCATATCGTGACCGAGGGTGTCGTTGAGGGTCTTGAAGTTGTCCAGATCGATGAACAGGAGCGCTCCCTGACGCCGGCTGTGCTGACTGGTTGCGGTGGCCCGTTGCAGTCGATCGAGCAGGAGCCGCCGGTTGGGCAGCCCGGTGAGGGTGTCGTAGAAGGCGAGATGAGCAATCTCGTCCGCCGCCGCCTTGCTCTGCGTAATGTCGGTCAGGGTGCTGACGTAGTGACTGACCTCGCCGTCAGCCCCTTTCACTGCAGTGATGGTCATCCATTCGGGATGCACCTCGCCGCACTTGTGTCGGTTCCAGATTTCTCCGTGCCATGCCCCCTTACTCCGGATGCTGTCCCACATCGCTTCATAAAAGGCGGCATCGTGGCGGTCCGAGCGGAGCAGGCGTGGCGTCTGACCGACTGCTTCCGCGGCAGAATAGCCGGTGATTTCGGTGAAAGCTACGTTGACCCGCAGGATCACGCTATCGGCATCGGTGACCATCATGCCCTCCTGCGCCTCGAAGGCTGCAGCGGCGACACGAAGCTGCTGTTCAGCGTGTTTGCGTTCGGTGATGTCGGTCAGGATACAGTGCGTGCGCAGGAAGTTGCCTGCCTGATCACGAGCGATACGCCCGTTGATCAGCACCCTTCGCCGGCTCCCGTCCGGGCGAACGAAGTCGAACTCGGGAGCATCGACGCGGCCACGGTCCTTGAATTGTGGAAATTCCAGGCTCAGCGTTGCCAGCGAGGCATCGCTGATGAATTCCCCGATGAAATGCCCGATCACCTCTTCCCGGTTACGTCCGATCAGGCTGAGCCAGGCCTGGTTCACCATCAGAATGTTGCCGGCGATGTCGAGCGACTGATAGGGAAGCGGCGCCTCGTCAAACAACTCGAACAAGCGTTCCTCACTCTCGCGCAGAGCCATTTCGGCACGCCTGCGCACCAGTTCGCCGGCGGCGCGCGGTGCTACCAGTTGCAGCAGCGATTCGGCCAGGCGACGGTTGGCCAGGGGTTTGCGGCCGATGATCGCGATCAGGCCGATCGGTTTGCCATCGAAACTCCACAGCGTGGTTCCCACATAGCTCTCGGCGCCCATCGTCTGCAGCACCTCATCGCAGGGAAAGCGTTCGCGGACCTTCTCCGGAAAGCAACAGACCAGATTGCCGACGACATCGCCGCAGGGCGTATCTTGCAGCGCATAGGACACGTTGTCTTCGAAGGCGCCATCGGCATACACCGCCAGCGTGTGGGCGTGCAGACTGTCGCCTTCGAGGCGATCGATGCAGACGTAATCCATTTGCAGGCTTTGCGCGAGGTATTGTGCCAGCGATTTGAAAAAGTCCTCGCTGGCGTGCCGATTGCCGCACTCCAGCAGGAAGTGGCGGGCATCCTCGATCTGTTGGTGTTCGCTGATGTCGGTCAGCGTGAGGCGCACCACCGGGTCCCTCTGTTCGGTGGCCACACGGCGGCAGTTCACCAGCGCATGGAAAACGGTGCCGTTGCCGCGCATCAGCGCCAATTCGGCATTCTGTGCAGCGTCGGTCCGGGTCAGCCCTCTGAACAGTCGCTGCCAGCGCTCTCGATCGTCGCTGGCGACCAGGCCCGTGAAGTGCTGTCCGAGCAGTTGTTGACGTTCCACCCCCAGCAGGGCGGCGGTGGTGAGGTTGGTCTCGGCGATCTGGCCGCTGCTGGCAAGGGTGAGATAGGCGACCGGTGCGAACTCATAGAGATCAAGGTAGCGGTCGCGGGATTCCTCGAGAGCGAGCTGTGTCCGCCGCAACTCGTCATTCTGGATTTCCAGTTCAACCCGTTGCACCTGGAGCGTGTGCACGAGTTCTTCCATGGAGCGGTTCGCCGCTTCGCCCGCCGGTCCCTCGACAGCAGCATGCGGCGGCGACATGCGCCGTTTCACGGTCACCTCTGGTTGCCTTGCCAAGCGCCCCCTTTCCTGCTGAACAGTCATCAAATACTGCGCAGTCCTCCGGACCCAAGCGAGTGCCAACACGATACACGCTTGTCCCCGCGGACAAAAGTGGTTCGCAGGGTCAATGACGGTCCCATTGCTCTGCATTGATCTGAATCCACACGATGACAGGCAGGTGATCGCTGCCGACTTCCGGTCCCAGTCGCTTGTCCACCACGCGGATTGGCTCCGTCACCAGGCAGTGATCGAGAGGAATTCGCGCCAGCGGCATCCAGTCGGGCCACGAAGCGAAAAGGCCACGTCCCTCGGAGGTGTTCCTGAGGCGACCATCAGCAAGCAAATCAGCAAAGAACGGACTCCACGGAGTCGTGTTGAGATCCCCGATGACGATGACCGGCGAGGTTTGCCTGCGGACAAAGGCCGCGATTTCCCGGAGTTGATCATTCCGCAGCTCGGCGTATTGCGAAGTGACAGGCGGTAGCGGATGGGTACCGAGCAGCAGGATGTCACGGCCGTCGAATCGGACCGTCGCAGTGATCGAGGGAACGCCGGCGTGACCAAGCTCGACGATGCTTGCCCTGGTCAGAGCTGTGCGGCTGAAGAGTGCGATGCCGAAATTGTCATCGCGTGCGTTCGCAATGCGATGCGGATACTCGCCGGCCAGTGGCGCAAGCCTGTCCATCCAGCGATCATCCACTTCCATCAGCAGGACCACGTCCGCATCGGCGTGGCGCAGGAAGTCCAGCAGCAGGTCGCTGCGCTGGTTGGCGGTGTGAACATTGATGCTGACGAGCTGCAAGCGCGCGCCGGCCGCCGCTACCTCTCCGGTGGGGCAGAGCAGCCACAGCAGCAACACTCCGTTGATGGTCGCACAGGCAGTGCAAATGGCCGTTGTCCGCCAGCGCCCTTGCCATGCCCAGAGCCCGGCCAGAGTGAACAGAGCGACCGCCAGTTGAACACGGAAATGGGCGCTCAGTTCAAAAATCCACCACAGTCGTCCGAGAAATCCGGTGAACGTCGCTGTCGCCAGAAGCACGCTGCAGGCTTCGAGCAATCCCACGCGCGAGACGGTGGATCGTTTCACAGAGTGCGATCAATACCGGACGACCACCAGCCGGTCTGCGCCCGATTCGGCTCCCCAGGCCTCGCCGGCGCGGCCTGACATCTGGCGTACGTTTGCGCCGCGTGCGCTGCTCGGGAAACTCTCGAAAGTTTCGCTCTGGGGATCGAAACGCACGATGGCATTGGCCGTGAAGTCGGTCAGCCAGACCTTGTCGCGCTCGTCCACCCACACCGAATAGGCACGTGCTGAGGCGCCAGGTAGCTTCCAGGCTTTCCAGGACTTGCTGGCAGGGTCGTACGCGCTGACCTTGCCGCTGTTCCATTCGCTGACCCAGATACGTCCGCTCGCATCGCTCCATACGCGCCGCGCTCCCTGGTTCGGCGTCGGCGGGTCGATGGGCTTCGCCTCACCACTCGCGAGGTCGATGCGTGCGATATGGTTGCCGGCGAGCGAGGCATAGTAGACCTCGCCTGATGGCGTGGTCGTGATGCCGTAGGGCCCACTGCCGCGTGGCGACTTCCACAGGTCCACCTTTCCTGTCGTCGGGTCCAGCCGGCCGTAGTACCCCGACTGGCCAGTGAACCACAGGCGGCCGGATTGGTCGAAAGTCGCGGTGTTGAGGTTGGCGTAGGCCGAGCCTGGCAACGGCCAGCGCCTGATTTCCCGAGTCGCCGGGTCGACGCGCACGATGGCATTCAGTCCGCTGTCAGTGACCCAGGGCGCACCGTCAGGACCAACGATCACCCCGTGCGGGGACGAGCCTTCCCCCAGTCCGATCTGTTCGACCTTGCCGTTCGTCGGGTCGACCCTGCCAAGCGCGCCTTGCCCTTGCGCCGTGTACCAGACCGGGCCGCCTGGTTTCGGGTCGGGCGCCACGTCGTGTGGCCGTGCTCCGCGCGGCAGCTCGAAGTAGCGCACCTCCGCAGCCTCCGCGCCGGCAGCGAAAACAAGACAGGACCAAACAAGACAGGACAGCCATCGTCCCAGGTGATTCATCCAGATCATCATCGTCGTCCCCGCAGCGTGCAAGCCAGGAGCAGGGACGCTGCAGGCATGACTTGCACACGAAAGATAGGAAATGCAGTGCTACGCCAGAGAGTATCACTGAGCACGGCAAACGCGGTCAATCGAAAAACTTCTCGCTTTTCTCGGGCGGCCGTCTATATTGAATTAAATGAATTGCCTGCCTCGACTCATGCAAGTGCCGGTCAATCTGGAGCTATGCAGCCGAGGAAAGGACAGGCGTTTCCGGCAACTGACGTTGATGAGAAAGGAGTCAGAAATGGCAAAGAAAGCACTGATCGTGGGAATTAACGACTATGCACCGGTCGGAGCCGGAGGCCCCGACCTGAGGGGGTGTGTAGCCGATGCGCGAGACATGGCAAATACCCTGCATGTGCTCGGAATCGTTCCGGCGGTACCGGCGAGCATGCGCATCCTGACCAATGCGAATGCGACGCGGGCCAATATCCTCAGCGGGCTGAAATGGCTGATCACGGGCGCAAAGGCGAAAGATGTGCTGGTGTTCTATTACTCCGGGCATGGCTCCCAGATTCCCGATCCCAGTTCGGAAGAGTCGGTGGACCACATGGACGAGACCATCTGCCCACATGACTTCGCGAGCGCTGGCATGATCACCGACGACGTACTGCGGCAGGCGATTACCGGTCTTGCGGCGGGCGCCAATCTCGATGTGATCCTGGATTCCTGCCACTCCGGCACGGCGACCCGGGAACTGGCAAACTTCACGGTACGCTACGTCGATCCGCCGCTCGAACAGAGCTTCTTCCGGGACGCCAATCCCAGGGCCGACCTCAGGCGCCTCATGGGTCGGGGGGCCGCCGCGCGGGACGCGGTAGTCGTGCCTGGTCTCAACCACGTACTGTGGGCCGGTTGCCGTGACAATCAGCTATCCGGCGAGGGACCGATCGATGGAGGGATTCGGGGCTTCTTCACCTACTGCTTCTGCAAGGCACTGCGCGCGACCTACCCCAACGTCACCCGCGGCAGGCTCGATTCGATCGTTACGCCGGCCGTCAAGGCGAAGAACACGAGCCAGACGCCACAGCTTGAAGGCACGCCAGCGTCGATCAACGAGAAGGTATTCACCTGATCGTCTTCGCCCGGCCGCTTTCTGCCCGCCCCCCGCAGGGGGTGGGCGATGGGGGGGTGAAGCCCGGCCGCGCGAAGCGGCCGCATTTCTTTCTGTGATAGGCTCGGCTTGCTCCCAGGTCACCGATCCATTTCGCGCATGACGACCGCCAATACGCTGTACACCGTTCTCGGCGTGGCGCCGGATGCCGGCAGCGAAGAGATCGACGCCATTTTCCGGGCTCGGGAGCTGGCCTTGCAGGGTCAGGCGGACGAGCTTTCGCTGCTGCGTTGTGGCCTACGAAACGCTGCGCAATGCCGATCAGCGCGCTGCATACGATCGCAAGCTGGCGAAACAGCAACAGACCGTTCGCAGCAAGCGACGAAAGTGGAAAAATACGCACGCCTGGACGGCGAAGACGCATGTCTGCTGTTCGCTCCCGGCGCCGGCAACGACAGCCTCACCTGGGGCAGTTCGGACTCGCTGCGACCAGGGGACACTGTGCACACGATGGGACATCCCGGCGGGTCGAGCAGCATCATCTGGTCGGAAGGGCAGTTCCGCATGCGCGTAGACCGCGGTCGCGAGAGCGTGCTGGTGTCGAATAACTATTGCCGTCCCGGCTCCTCGGGCGGGCCGCTGCTGGATAGCGAAGGCCGACTGGTCGGCGTGGTCTCGCAAGTGCAGGTCAGGGCCAGAGACCGCGAGCCTGTGCAATACGGCGACTGTATTTCGGTCCCCGAAGCCAGCGCCCGCGTGCTGCTCGGCAAGCCGCTGTTCCCCATCGCTCTGGCGCCGGCGCGCGATCGCCGCCGGCAGCCCGGTCCAGACGATTCCCGCCGGCAGGCTGGCGCGCCCGATGCGGCCCTGAAAGCCGCGCGCCGGCAGCGGGTAGCAGCGCACGTCGTCGTCGGCGGCTTGATCAGCTCGGCGATCTCGTCCAGGCAGCGATCCTTGTCGGCGTCGCTGCCGACCAGCAGGAAAATGCTGTACTCGAGCGGCGCCGCGTGCTTGCACATCTCGCGATGGACGCGCAGCAGGCGGCGCGGATTGCTGATGTCGTAGCCGATCACGAAGGCCAGCAAACCGTTCAGAAGTCATCGTCGTCGCCTTCGGCGAGCGTATCGTGTCGGCCTCCGCGATGCCGGCAGCAGCGTGCATCGATCGCTGGCGAGCACGGCGCATCGACCGCCCCCGCCTGCGACGATCGCGCTCGCCACGTCGGACACGCTCTCGGCGAGCAGCTTGCGCAGGCGCCCGGCCAGCGGCTCCCACTCGGCGTAGAAGCGCGCGCGTCCCGCCTTGCCGAGCAGGCAGCCGCTCTCGGTCTGTGAAAAATCCTCGGGCGCAGCTTCTCCGAGCGAAAGAGCATCAGCGCGTGCTGATCGACCTCGACGCGCAGCGGCTCGACGAGGTCGCAGGCCAGCGACTCGCGGCCGAAGTCGAGCGCATGATAGAAACCGACGAAGGGATCGAGCCCGGCGCCGTACAGCGCCAGCACCGCCTCGGCGTGCAGCAGCGTGTAGCCGAGCGAGAGCATCGCGTTCACCGGATCGCGCGGCGGCCGGCGGTTGCGGCCACTGAAACTTCAGGCGGTCGGGCAGCAGGTCGGCGAAGCCCTCGAAGTAGGCCGCCGCGCCGGCGCCTTCGAGGCCGCGCAGCGAAGCCGTCGAGCCCTGCTGATCGACCGCCGCGATGCTGCTCGCCAGTCGCTTGCAGGGACAGCGTCAGCAGATAGCGCGAGCGCGGCTTCGCTGTCGCGGCGCTCGGCGAGGAAGCCCGCCTGCGCGCGCAGCTTGGCTTCGACGATGGCCCGCGAAAAGCGCAGGCAGAAGTCGGCGTCGAGCGACAGCCGGTACTGCGCCACGCGCCGCGCGGCGTCATTGTGCGGACGGCCGAGCAGCATCGTCGGCACCGCCTTGCGCCCGGAGAGAACGACGACGCCGATGCCGCGCTCGCCGAGCTTGCCGAGCAGCGCCGAAGACAGCGTCACGTCGCCGCGCATGAAGACCCGCGACAGCGGCGCCAGCGGCACGGTGCCGATGCGCTCGCCGTTCTCGTAGAACACCAGCGCCTCGCCGTCGGCCTTGAGCGTCACGCCGCGGCGGTCAACATACAGGCTGGTCATCGTTTCTCCTTGTCAAACGATCAGGAAAACATCGGTCACCGGCTGCCGTCGCCCGGCCCAGCAGTCGCGCGGCATGCGCGGATCGAGCTGGAAGATGTGCGCGCGGTCTTCTTCTGAGATCGAGCAGTTCGGCCAGCGTGTCTGCGCACCTCGCGCAGTTCGGCCGCGGTCAGCCAGCACTCGAAGAACGATTTCTGGCCGCCGACCTTGTAGCCGATCAGGATACTTGTGCACCCGCCGCAGCCGCTTCGGCTCGCACACGTCGTAGCAGACCAGGTACAGCGTTCGCGCCGCATCACTCATGGCGCCACGATAGGGCGATCCGGCACTCCTGTCAGGTCCGGCAAGCTTGCCGAAAGCCCGTAGGAACCGACATCCTGAATCGGGGTTTTGGGAAACCGAAGAGGGGGAGGCATGGCTGAGATTGCTGGTATTTGCTGTGCTGTACACGTTCGGGCTGCAACATCATGTGGGGGCGGGTGCCTTGTCGGATTTCTTCCAATTGATCCGCCTTCATACCCATGTGGGGGTGTCTCCCAGCGCCTTGCAGACCCAACTCAGCCGGATGGAAGCGCTGTTGCCCCTGTTTCAGCAACAGTGTGAAGCCTCGGTACCGACGCGGACACGCCAAGCGGTGGTGGCCGCGGATGAGACGTTCTTTGGGGAGATTCTGATCTTGGTGCTGATGGATTTGTCCTCGGGCTACCTATTGCTGGAGTCGATTCAGAAGGACCGGGGTTTCGATACCTGGTTTGCCCAGGTGACCCCGCGCCTGGAAGCACTGGGTATCGAAGTCAACCACGCCATCAGTGACCGGGCGAAGGCCCTGATCAAATTAGCGGTCACAGGCTTTGAGTGTACCTCGGGCGCGGATACGTTCCACGAGCAATATGGCCTCAGTCGCTGGTTGTCACCGGCCTTGGGACGTCGAAAAGCCAAGGCGGATCAGTGCTGCGAACTGGCCCAGAAGGCCCTTGATCAGCCGTCGCGCGGAGCCAGTACCGAGGAAAAGGCGGCTTTGGCGGCACAACAGGCCTGTGCCTGGGAAGCCCGCGCGCAAGTGGAACAGGCGCAGCAAGAGTACCAGAAGCAGTTGCTGGGAATCGCCGAGGAAATCCATCCCTTCTCCCTGGAGGAGAATACTCGCACGACGGCGGAGAGCGTAGTGGCAGGACTGGAAACGCGAGCACAGGCCCTGGAAACTCTGGCGGCGCAACAAGGGATCCAGGATACCCGTTCCGCCCTGAAGAAGTTCCGTGCCCAGATCGGCGCCTTATCGAGTCACGTCAGCTTTTGGTGGCTTTGGGTAGAAGAAATCCTGCTGGGCTGGTCTCTGGATGAAGCGACTCGGCAATAGAAAGCAACAAAGGGGCAAGCTTGATCTGCAGATTTCAATCAAGCTACAACGGCTCCTGCTCTCTCGCCTCTGGTACGACCACTGCCGGCTTTTTCGGCCGGCCACGCGGTCGGGCTTCGCGCCGCTGTCCGGTCGCCTTCTCGATGCTGTCGAGAAACCGGGAATCCCCCAGAGGCTGGCCCTGATCCAGCGCCAGGCGGATGTCGTCGACCGTCTTGGCGTTCAGTTCCCGGTCGAACCACTCCCGATACGCCGTCCGCCGGTCCGCTTCGGTCCTTCCCAATTCACCATACAAGGGATGCGGCGTCAGCAGATGGTCGGCCTGTCCGAGCCCGTTCGCACGGATTGACGTAGCGTACGTAAATACGTACCATGGCGTTCTCATTGGAGATCAACCATGATCACACTCACCGCGAGCGAAGCCCGAGCCAATCTGTACCGCCTCATTGATCAGGCCGCAGAGTCCCATCAGCCGATCCACATCGCTGGCAAGCGCAGCAGTGCAGTTCTCCTCTCGGCGGAGGATTGGCAGGCCGTCCAGGAAACGCTGTATCTGCTCTCCGTACCCGGCATGCGCGAGTCCATCAAAGAAGGCATGGCCGAGCCTCTTGGCGAAAGCGCCACGAGGCTCGACTGGTGAGTTGGCAGGTCGTTTTTTCCAGGCATGCAGAGAAAGATGCGAAGAAGCTGGCCGCGGCAGGCCTGAAATCAAAAGCCCAAGAGCTGCTTGCAGTACTTGCCAACGATCCATTCCAGAATCCGCCGTCCTACGAGAAGCTGGTTGGTGATCTTGCGGGTGCCTATTCTCGGCGCATCAATATCCAGCATCGCCTGATCCATGAGGTTTTCGTCAAAGAACGCGTCGTTCGCGTGCTCAGGATGTGGACGCACTATGAATAAGAGTGGCCCAGGCGCACGTTCCAAGGGGCCGGTGAGTGTGGTCCCCCGAGCTTTCCCCTGAGTGCGCCGAATGTTCATTCTTCATCTGCTTCAGTAAGCCGTCATACTGCGCATGACTTCCTGCCCAGAACCACACAATTTTTTCACCGCCCAGAATACCGACTGCTCTGTAATCTTTGGTGATTCGCACGGAGTAAACGGGGAGACTCGAATGGACCCTCTTGAAATTCAAACTTGGATACCACGGATCGTCACGAAATAATGTATAGGCTTCCTTGGCTTTAGCTTGAATGTCTCGTGGCAACACTCGAAAGCATTTCAAAAACTTTGGAGTGGCTCTTGATATCACAGCTTGTTCGGATCTAGTTCTGTTGTCTTGCCTTGATCTTCTTCCCGCAAAGCTTCGGCGGCCAACTGAGCCAAGATGTCTTCCGACTCAGAAAAAAGCTCATCCCACCTCTTTTCCGATTTGATCTCGTCAAGAATCATCCGGGCAAGAATGTTTTGCTCCAAAGTCGGGAGCTTTGAGGCAATCTCAAAGGCTTTCTCAAGCAAGCTAGTCATGGTACTTTTCGTCTCCTATTTCACATCTATATGTTGAAAGAAGAAGAAAAGGGATCTGACCCTCATGGCGCTCGTTGGCGACAACGAACTGGAGTTCTGGTGCGAAGTCTCAATCCCTTTGATTTCAGGGCTGGTTACTGACGCGTAACTGGAGAACGAAAGCCCAGCGACAGCCGGGTCTCAATCCCTTTGATTTCAGGGCTGGTTACTGACGTACAAATAGAAGCTAAGAGTTCTTAGCTTCTTAGTCTCAATCCCTTTGATTTCAGGGCTGGTTACTGACGAAATGAGCAAGAAATATCAAGTCAAAAACGTCGGTCTCAATCCCTTTGATTTCAGGGCTGGTTACTGACCTGCTACCCCCTGGGGTAAGTATGTGCACCGTATGGTGTCTCAATCCCTTTGATTTCAGGGCTGGTTACTGACGGCCAGTTATGCTGCTTCACGCGCTGAACTCGATGTCTCAATCCCTTTGATTTCAGGGCTGGTTACTGACAAATCATGCGCGCACTGTTCAGCGACGGGATGGTCTCAATCCCTTTGATTTCAGGGCTGGTTACTGACGCGCAGGATGCGTTACCAATCCAGAGACGATTGTCTCAATCCCTTTGATTTCAGGGCTGGTTACTGACATGGCGGATGCGCGAATCGAGATGTCGAAAGTCTCAATCCCTTTGATTTCAGGGCTGGTTACTGACCCTACGGCATGGGCGAAATCGCCCGAGTCGTGGGTCTCAATCCCTTTGATTTCAGGGCTGGTTACTGACATCACCCTGGCGGCAGGTACGACGGTCTTGAAGTCTCAATCCCTTTGATTTCAGGGCTGGTTACTGACCCCGGCTAAATCTCATGCTCGCCGCTGAGAAAGAGTCTCAATCCCTTTGATTTCAGGGCTGGTTACTGACCCGTCCGACAGCCCGCCAAGCTGCCGGACTCTGTCTCAATCCCTTTGATTTCAGGGCTGGTTACTGACCAGCAAAGTCCCTGGCTGCGGCAGTACGCGCAGGTCTCAATCCCTTTGATTTCAGGGCTGGTTACTGACAGAATGTGCAAGAAATCCTCGTAAGCGTGGCGTCTCAATCCCTTTGATTTCAGGGCTGGTTACTGACCACATCTTTACGTGCTGTCGTGTTAGCATACTCGTCTCAATCCCTTTGATTTCAGGGCTGGTTACTGACCCCAGTACAGAGTACGCGCGTGGTTTTTGGACTGTCTCAATCCCTTTGATTTCAGGGCTGGTTACTGACACGCCGCGCAGCCAGGAATTCAAGGAGGGCGCCAAGTCTCAATCCCTTTGATTTCAGGGCTGGTTACTGACTCACACTTGAGTGGAAGTGCGAAGAGGGCGATAGTCTCAATCCCTTTGATTTCAGGGCTGGTTACTGACAAATGGAAGCTGCTCGCGCTGCCGCTGTGGCCTAAGTCTCAATCCCTTTGATTTCAGGGCTGGTTACTGACATACAACAGTGTTGACTTCACTGCGACGGGGGTGTCTCAATCCCTTTGATTTCAGGGCTGGTTACTGACAACGATGAGCGGGATTCTTCCATCATCAAGAGCTAGTCTCAATCCCTTTGATTTCAGGGCTGGTTACTGACTCCCTGGTGCAGCTCGATTGCGTGAAATGCGCGGTCTCAATCCCTTTGATTTCAGGGCTGGTTACTGACGGTCGAATGGCATCTGGTGTGAAGCATCGGAAGTGTCTCAATCCCTTTGATTTCAGGGCTGGTTACTGACCGCGAGGCAATTTGAAATGAGCATAAACCGAACGTCTCAATCCCTTTGATTTCAGGGCTGGTTACTGACAGTTTTTCAAGCGGAATTGAAAATCCCGGTGCCGTCTCAATCCCTTTGATTTCAGGGCTGGTTACTGACTGATCAAGACGACGAGGAGTCCAAAATGAAAACGTCTCAATCCCTTTGATTTCAGGGCTGGTTACTGACAGAGGATTACGTAACGCTTGAGTGGAAGTGCGAGTCTCAATCCCTTTGATTTCAGGGCTGGTTACTGACCGACTATAGGCAGCAGGTTTTCCACATGATCGGGTCTCAATCCCTTTGATTTCAGGGCTGGTTACTGACGAACGAGGTCGACCGCAGGGTTAGCCGTCGACGTTGTCTCAATCCCTTTGATTTCAGGGCTGGTTACTGACCTCACTACATTCTTAGATTATGAGATTGCCTGCGTCTCAATCCCTTTGATTTCAGGGCTGGTTACTGACATATTGGAGAATATCGATCGAGGCTTTTCCGCGTGTCTCAATCCCTTTGATTTCAGGGCTGGTTACTGACATCAGCTCGACTACGCTGACGTCATTATGGTCGCTGTCTCAATCCCTTTGATTTCAGGGCTGGTTACTGACCGCTGGTAACGCTGTAGTTGAAGCCGTTGCCGGGTCTCAATCCCTTTGATTTCAGGGCTGGTTACTGACGGTTGCCGGTCCTTCCGACAACCACTTAGGAGCCGTCTCAATCCCTTTGATTTCAGGGCTGGTTACTGACGAACGTATTCCTGGAAGCGTATAACGGCGAAAAAAGTCTCAATCCCTTTGATTTCAGGGCTGGTTACTGACCGGCGCGGGAACGTGTAAAAGAAGCCGCTGTTGCGTCTCAATCCCTTTGATTTCAGGGCTGGTTACTGACGGCTTGCGGCTCTATACCAATGGCCGGCAACTGGTCTCAATCCCTTTGATTTCAGGGCTGGTTACTGACGAACTGGACAAAGTATTAGCGGCGGCAGGGGCGTCTCAATCCCTTTGATTTCAGGGCTGGTTACTGACAGACGGCACCGTCTATATCAAGGCTGCTGCCTACGTCTCAATCCCTTTGATTTCAGGGCTGGTTACTGACGCACGGCGCAGATTTGCGCCGAAGCCGAGAAAGTCTCAATCCCTTTGATTTCAGGGCTGGTTACTGACAATGATCACGACCACGTTACGGCAAATACGATCGTCTCAATCCCTTTGATTTCAGGGCTGGTTACTGACGAAGCCACGCCGGAAGCCACGCCGGAAACGCCGTCTCAATCCCTTTGATTTCAGGGCTGGTTACTGACGATCAACGGTCATTGGATGCTTTAGATGCCCTTGTCTCAATCCCTTTGATTTCAGGGCTGGTTACTGACAAAAACCGTTTGAGAAATTTGAAAATCTAACGAGGTCTCAATCCCTTTGATTTCAGGGCTGGTTACTGACGCAGGTTGCCGCCCTAATCAACTCGAAGAGGCGGTCTCAATCCCTTTGATTTCAGGGCTGGTTACTGACAGGCGCAGGCTGCAGGCTTCCTCAATTAGAGGAGTCTCAATCCCTTTGATTTCAGGGCTGGTTACTGACAGGGAGCAGGTTGTCGGCTTCCTCAATTAGAGGAGGTCTCAATCCCTTTGATTTCAGGGCTGGTTACTGACTGCACCTAGGTGATTGTAGCTTGTTTTTCAACGAGTTGGCAGGGGTGTTCGCAAGTTCTCAATGGACCTGCCGAGATGTCTCCCGGCAGGCCGTCGGTGAGCGTGTATCGCCCCAGTCCAAACACGGTTTCCTTGCCGACATGCAGCCATTTTCCGAGTTGCAGGAACGGGGCGAAAGGCGCGAGCGGACCTTCGAGCCGCCAGGTTCCGACTACCCCGCCGAGGCTCATCTTCTGCTGCTGTCGCGACGAGTAGCGGGTCCAGTCGAGCCAACGGAGGTTCTTGTCCTCGCGGATGTCGGCGCAGGTGGCGCTGAGTGTCGCGAAGTCGTCGATCAGAGCACTCGGTGAATAGAACTCGGCGAGCAGGTTGGCGCGCCGCGCCAGTGCCATCAGCAGTGTTCGTGCCTGTAGTCTGTCCGGTGGCAGGGCACGGCCGTTCTGCTGTAGGCGCAGAGGGGTTTCAAACCGGAGTGTGGCTGTGCTCGTCGGCGAATCGTCGGATTTGCCGACCAGCGCAATCCCCTGGTCATGCGTCGCAATCGTGCCGACTTCGGGGCGATGAATTTCCTGATCGCCGCGCTCACTGCAATGCACGACGCGGACGAGATCCGCCGTACCGTCACCCGCACCGATGCCGCGCGCGAGGGCGCGCCGCCAGGTGAGGAGGATCAGCGGCAGTTCCTGCAACGCCCGCCCGATCAGCACCTGATGAAAAATCAGGGTCTCGCCCGCCACCAGTACTCGACTTCCCCAGTCCGACGGCTCGATGATGTAGGGGGCGGGAATCTGTGAGAACTTCTGCAGGCGGTGCGCCGGGGGAGCGGGCGGGGCGAAGATCGCCGGATACGGGCAGGTGGCGAGCAGCGGACAGCCGGCACACTCCTTCTGCCGGGTCATGCAGGCAAGCTGGCGCAGGGCGTGGCCGAAGGCGCCGCGCAACATCGATCCGGCGTAGTCAGGCAGGCGGATGGTCTGCCGCACCTTAAACTCGAAGCGGTAGCGGGCGACCGGGAAGGAAGTCACACGGCTCGGCAGGTGCGCAGCGCTGAGGCCTTGTGGATGCCAGGGTTGCTGATCGGATCGGCGGGTGGCTGACGGTTCGAGTTCCATACGGGTCTGTCTCGTCGGCTAGAAGAGCTTGTTGCGTAAGTCTTTGAGAACCTTGCGCAGGCTGATTTCGTTGGCGATTGTTCTGGCGCTCTCGTCTGCCCGCTCGCCATGCGACCGGACGCCGTGCGCGAGCGCGTTGCGCAGGTTCTTGAGTTTTCCGACCGCCGGTGTCTGCTTTCTGGCTCTGTCGTAGACTTTATCGCGTTCCTGAGCATCGGTGTCACCGCATTTCTCGATGTAGCAGGCACGAGTGACGAATGACTCGTACAGGAAGGTGGCAGCCCGGAGATAGTCGCTCCGTTTGAAGTAGGCGTCGGCGAGCGAAAGTTCCCGATCATAGGATTTTAGCTCGCGAAACCAGCCGATGCGCTCCTTCAGCGTCTCGCGGAACAGTCCGCCGAGCGGCCCGTCGTGGGTCTCGATCGAATCAAACACTTTGCGGAGCATTTCCCCTGCGAATTTCGTATTGCTCGTACGTTCGGAATAGGCAGCGGTGGCCAGCCACTCTGCACGACGCTCGTCCATCCCGTCCTTGACCAGCAGCGGCGCGAAGACGCCGTAGTCGCCGTCCTTGTCGTAGGTAGCCAGTGCATCGACCCAGTCGAGCATGGACAGCAGGCCACGGAGTTTGAGCACCGGCGTTTCGCTGCCGGGGGCGGGAGGCGTCATCTCCAGCGCGCCGTAATAGATTTCTTCGACTTCGACGCGAACGACTCTTGCCAGGTAGCGTGCGGCCACCAGGGCGAGCATCGGCAAGTGGCGAAAACCGTGCGTGACATCGATCCACAAGTGCTCGCCGGGCTGCAGGACGGCCGCCAGGCGACGCAGGATGTCGGCTTGCTCAGCCTCGTCACAGGCATAACGGATCAGCAGGCAGTCGACGCGGATGCCGAGCTTATCGGCCAGTTGCTGGCGCGGCCGTTCGAGGAGGTGATCATCGACCTTTCCGGCGGCGACGGCGTCAATCAGGGGCAGCATGGCGTCGCCCTCGACACCCTCGCGGTCGAAGAAGATTTCCCACATGCTGCTCGGCGTGCCAAGCACGATCAGGCGATCGGGTTTCAAGAATTTGGTCAGCGCTAGTCCGAAGAAGGTCTCGGTGTAGGCGACGTCGGCATTGAAGCGGTAGGTGGCCGTGCGGTAGCCCTTGCGCGGGTCGCCCTTGCCGAGAAAGCTGATGAGGGTGGTCATGTTCATGCTCCGGTTGGCTCGTCGTGGGGGGGGATCCAGAGGTTTGTTCGTTGGTAATCAGCCAGGCAGCCTTGCCGTGCGCAGGTCATGATTCCAGCTCCGACAGCCAGCTCTGGAACTGCTGCTTGCGTTCCTTGTTGCCCGGCCAGCCGGTCCATTTGATGACCTCTCGCAACAGGGCGGCGGCTTCGCGGCGCGCGATCGGAGCGTGCCATGTGATCGCCTGCTGAAAGAGCTTCAGTCGTTCCTGGTCGATCGGCGAGCCGGGCTGGTATTTTCCCTTTGCCTGGGCACTCTCGAGAGCGCTACGCAGGACAGCGGTGCTGCCACGGGCGGCTTCCAGTTCCTGGTCCGCGGGTGAGAGTTGCGCGCGGCGCTCGGCCTCGGCTGCCGCTGCCGCCTGCTGACGCTTTTGATCCTCCACCCGCCGGCGCTCGTCCGCTGCCGCCGGGTCTTCGGCCAGCGCGCCGTAGCCGACGGCGGTCTTGGCGCCGAAACCCAGCCAGGCGAAGGCGTGTTCGATGATGCGGTCGAGGATGCTCTTCCAGTCGGGGGCATCTGCCGGCAGGCGCGCGGGATCGCAGGTCACGACGAAGCGGAATGCGGAGCGCGCGGGAACGGCCAGAAAAGGAATCGGATTGGGTTTGCCGGCATCGTGTGGTGTGCCCCTGTTCTGGTAGTAGTCGCCGAAGTGGGGTGTCATGATCTCGACGACAAGGTTGTCGCCGAACGGCTGCGGAAAGACATCCCAGCAGGTCAGGGCGCCGCGCCGCGCATCGGCGCCCTGCAACTCCTGGCCGAACAACGCATCGATCAACGGTTGCGTGATCGCTGTGTCGCCGTCGTCGTGAAGTTCGTTCGCCGCCTGCCGCAGCACGCCCTTGACGCCGCTGCCGGCGAGGTAGGGCAGGCCGTAGGGCGAGAGGAAGGAGAAGCCGTTATCGACCGGGTGTTCGAGACCGAGTCCGGTGGCGAAAGGGGAGGTCGACACGGCGTCGATGATCTGGCGTTGTTCTTCGGGCAGGGCTTCCGCGAGGGCTTTCTGGCGCGCGCGCAGCGCTTGCAAAACCAGCGCTGCGTCGCCCAGGGCGAGACAAGCGCGCAAGGCGTCGGCCTTGCCGGTCTTGGTGATCAGCCAGTTGCCCTCCTGCCAGATTTCGAAATAGAGGTTGAAGCGATGGCCGGGCGGGCAATTGCGAAAGCCGGCGGCGCTATCCCGGACATACTTGGGTACGGCGGCGACGTTCATCGTGCGCCCTCCACGGCGTCAGCGAACTGGCGCAGCCAGCGGAGCATCGCCAGCGTTTCGTCGGTGGCGCGCATCACGTCCTGCGCCCCAGCGTTGAAAAAGGCATCCATCGCCGATGCGAAATCGGCGGGTACGATCTGCCGCCTAGCCAGCCAACTCAGCACGTCGTCAAGGACCAATTGGGCGGCGCGCTCGTTGCTGCCGCTGCGCGAGCGGTAGTAGGCCAGCGTGGCCATCAGCCCGTTGCCCATCACCAGTGCGGGAGCGCCTTTGACCATCTCGCGATAGCCGTCGACCCTGGTGTTGCGGTTCGCACGCTCCCAGGCGTATTGCGCGCGTCGCTGGTCGAGGGTACTCATGCGCGGTCTCCCGCGGCGGCATGGACGACGATCAGGCCGCGGCCGCTGGTGGCGTCGCCGCCGACCTGTAGCAGGTGGTTTTGCAGCCCGCGGCGCTCCCCTTGGTCATGGAGCACGCTGGCGAGCACGCGCTCGGCGTCGTAAAGGTTGTCCTTGCCGGGACCTTTGCGGCGCTCGACGCTGGCGAGCAGCAGACCGGCGAGCAGCGATTCGGGCGGCAGGTTCTCGGTGTAGAACAGCGCGCGGTCGGCCGCCGTACCGGTCTCGTCGTCGATTCTGACGTGCGCCTCGACGACGGTCGCGTTGCGGACGAAGTGTCCGAAATCGGTGTCGGAAAGGACGACGAGGTCATTCTTCAGCTTGTCGCGGAAGAATTCATGTTCGTCGCCGGGTGGCAGGGCGTTCGCGGCCAGCCAGTCGGCGATGGCGGTGACCTTGATGTCTGCTGTGCCGGCGAAATCGAACACTTCGAGCAGCAGGCGTTTGTCGGTCAGCATGGCCGCACTGGCAAGCTGTGCGCTCCCCTCGGTGACGGTCGGCACGACCCATGTCGCAGTGCTTCCGGCGATCCGCTTGAGGCGAGCCAGGGCGCTCGGGCAGGTGGCATGGACGAAGGCGTTGCGCAGCGAACGCACCGGGAAGGTGACCAGCGTGGCATCGGTGAAAGCGATCGCGCCGGCATGGTCGGATGCGTTGCGCTCGGGACCGAACAGGCGGCTGATCAGCTCGCTGTCCTTCCAGGTGCGCGTGAAGTGGTGCCTCACCGCGCCCTTGAGGCCAGAGCCGGCGATCAGGGGGTGGCCGGTATGGACTTCGCGCTGAATCGGATTGTCGATGACACCGATCGCCTGGCCGGCGCCCATGTGAACGGGGCTGACGCAGGAGTAGAAAACGAGTTGCTGGGCTTCGAACATGGAGGTGACCTTTCGTCGGGGATCAGGTTGCAGCGGTGGCATTGAATCGGTGACTCGGGAGTGAAACAGTCACGATGTATTTCTCCTCCAAAGTCCGAGCCAGGCGCGGTTGAAACCTTCCGCGCGGCGTTGTCGGTCAGGATTATCGCCCCACAGCCCGCTTGCCACCCATTCGGCAAGCTTGCCGACATCGCCGGCCAAGTCGTCGAACCAGTACACGCTGCCGGCGGGCGCCACGCGCTGGGCGGTCTTGGGCTGCTGCCGGGCGAGATCCCAGCCGGAGATGGTGTCGAAGCGCGGGACGGCGGCGCAGGCGAGACGCGCCGAGAAACCCTCGCCTTCCAGGCGGTAGTCCCCGGCGCCGCAGCGTGTGACCCGTTCGGGCAGCCAGCCGCCGGCGAATACGCCAGGTGTTGCGAGGATGATCCGGAAGCAGCGGCGGGCGGTGATTGCGTGCCGGGGCACGACGGGTGCGGTGAAGGCAATTGCGCGGTAGCGTGCGCCCTTGCCGTCGCCACCGAGTCGCAGGTGACCTGTTTTCGCCAACTGGCCACCGTCTCCCTCGCAGCCGACGAGAAAGCCGACCGAACTGTCGAGGGCGATCGCTTCGCTGGTATAGAGCGCGCCGTCGGCGGCTGTGCGAGAGCCGCTGTCGAGAGCGATGCCCAGCCGGGTTTCGCGTTTGAAGAGATCCGCGCTGCTCAGCGTGCGCGCCGGCAGTTCGCCGCGCAGATACGCAGCCAGTCCGGCGGCGTCGAGCCAGCGGCCGGCCTGCGGCTTGGCCTGCCTGGCGATACGCAGGTGGGCGACGAGTGGCAGCCCGCCGCTCGCCATGCTGCCGGCCGGCGGACTGGTCGGCTGGAGCGAAACCAGCGGCGCGACGCGGGGGGCGTCGAAGGCAACGAGGTCAGCCGGCAGCGGTACGATCGCGAGCGGCACGCCGGCCTCGGCGCCGAGAATCGCGAGTGACAGCCAGTTGATGGCAAAACTGCCCGGCTCGTCACGGCTGCCGAGCACCGCACCCAGGTCGCCGGCCAGTCGGTCGCCAGCATGCGCGAAGCTCGCGAGTTGGCCGGCATCCTTGCCGAGCAGCGCCGAGCGGAAGGCACCGGCAAACAGCGACGGCCAGGGCGGCATGACGGCCTCGCCGTGCTGGCCGTCGCCACCGAAGGACTTGTTGCCGCGGATCATCAGCACGTCGAGCGGCTGAACGAAATGGTAGGTGCTCATCGAGGTGCTCCTGCTTGTGCGGCGGCTCGGCCGAAGGCACGGCCGTTGCGGGCGAAGAATTCGGCGGTGACCAGTAGATCGCCGAGGACGCGGATCGTCTCGGCCGGCTTGGCGCTTTCGCGGCACGCCAGGTCGACGAACTCCCTGGCGTGCTGCACCACTCCGCCCTGCCTTTCGATCTGCCAGGCGAGATTGCTGGCGAGCAGGTGTCGCCAGGCTTCTTCGCTCATGTCCTTGCCGCCACGTTCCGGCAGGCCGGAAAGCCATTCGAGGGTGTTGTAAACAGCACGTCGCGACATCTCGGGCTGCGCCAGCGTTTCGGCAAAGCGCAGCAGCAGTCCCAACGCCGTGTCGGCGAGCAGTGGTGCCGCGGGTGTTGCCCCGACGGCGCGCGGCATTTCCCAGAAGCGGCTGGTGACGCCCACTTCGCCACCCCCGCGCTTGATGACCCGCAGGCAGAAAGCGTTGCGGCCATGCGCCTTGGCTACTGCTTCGGCACGGCGCAACTCGCGTAGTACGGCCGACAGTGGCGCCTGGTGGTGGGCGACCACGGCGCCAATGCTGGCGCTGGCACGGCTGCCCATCATCGGCATCAGGCGGCCCTTGAGGCGGGCGTAGCCCTTGGCCAGTTGCAGTCCCCTGACGTCGATGTGGCCGGGCAAGCCGCGCAAGTCGCCGCTGCCGCTCCAGGCGGCGCGCAGCAGGAGCATCGCCGGCATCAGGTCGTCGACCGAGAGCATGGCCAGGACATCGTCGCCGCCGGCGTAGAGCAGCTTGCCCTTGCAGACGTTTTCGACGATGTGTCGGGCGACGTGCGTCGAGAAGTCGTTGAGCGCCGCGGAAATGGCGGCGTGGCGGGCCGGGGAGGCGGGCCGCGACGAGTCCAGATAGGCGGCGACCGCCGGGTCACCGCGGAAGCGATCAAGCGACGCGCGGACCTGCGGGTGCCAGGTCGCCGGGAAGCGGCACTGGTAGTCGGGGTCATTGCCGGCAAGCCAGGCACCCATGTGGTCGCCGTCCATCTGGATCAGCGCGTAGTAGGTTTCGGGTCTGGCACCGAGCAGTTCGGCGATGCCTGCCGCGAGGCGCTCTTCGGCGTCTTCGTTGCGCGCTTCGTCGAGGGCAGAAGGCAGGCGCTTGACGATGTCCACGACCGTGGCTGGCCGGAGCGAGGACAGGCGCCTGTGCAGCGCGTTCGGAAGCGCCACTGGCGGATAGTCGAGGAGGGCGAACTTTCGCGATAGCGCGCTGAGCCCTGCGAGCGATTCCGGTTTGTAATTCTCGACCAGGCGGTCGAGCGAAGTCGCCAGCGCCATGGTGTGCGTGCTGATCACGAAACGCGCCGGTCTCTCATCCAGCAATTCGCCCAGACCTTCGACGAACAGCGTCGGCCACAGGCGCTTGAGCGTGCATACGCCGCATAGATGTTCGCCCTTGCGGATGCCGAACCGGCCGGCCTGTGCCTTGCGCAGCCAGGGCGTCTCGCGACGCTCGCCGGCCGGGACATGCAGTTGCGCGGCCGTTTCGGTGAGCCATTCGCGTTCGCCGCACAGCGTGCAGCGGTGGCCGTGCTGTGGCAGCGGTGCAAAGGGACGCAGGCTCTTGGCAGCGGCGAGGCTGCGTTCGGCCAGTTCATGCACGGCGGGATAGACAATGCCGGCGTTGGGTTTGAAAAATTCGGCGCCGTCGATCCTGACTTCGCGGTTGAGCACTTTCCAGACTTCTTCTCCGAACAGGCTGTCGGTGCCGTAGCCAGCCAGCGCCTGCCGTAGCCGATCGGCATCGGGCAGGCGGTCGCGGTCGCTGCCGGTCGGCCACTCGGCGATGGCCCACTGCGCTTCGGGAAAACCGGCGAGTTGGCTGTCGAGTTGCTCCTGCCAGTGCTGCCCCTGGTCACGGTCATCAAGGACGTGCTGCGCCGCTTCTGCGGCCCAGGCGCGTGCCGCGTCCCGGACCGCTTCAACGACCTGCCGCGCGAGTTGCTCGGCCTGGCGTGCCGGTACGATGGCCATGAACTTGTTGGGCAGCGTTGCGGCGAACAGCGGGTTGGCGTCAGTGGTGCGCTGCAGCCACTCCGCGTCGATGGTGGTGAAGCGCTGGCGCCACTGTTCGCCGCGGCCGTCGGCGTCGGCGACTTCGAGCAGCCAGCGGTCGACCGCGGCGACACCGCGCAGGCTGGGGAAGGCGATGGCGTCAGGCCCGAGCGCTGCGCAGATGACCTTGAGACCTTCCCATACCAGCGACGAGAGCAGGTGCGATCCCGCCCACAGATCGGAGGTCGAACGGGCCTGGGCGATGAAGCCCTGCACGGGGCCGAAGCTCATGCTGAGCAGGGCCGGTGCATCGTCGGTGAGCGCGCCGGCCAGCGCCGATACAGTGTCCAGATGCGACCAGATCGAGTGATCGGGGACGCGGGTGTCGGCGGGCAGGACGCGCCAGAGATCGCCGATTTCCGGCGCGACGAGGGCAGGCTCCGGGCCGAAGCGCCAGAAGGCGAGATAGGTCAGCCGCAGATCGGGTTCGCCGTGCGCGTCACGTTCGATCAGATCGCTGAAGTGGTCGAGGCTGACCGTGCGGATGTGCTTCGCCGCGATGTCGTCGAGACTGCCGAGGTCGATTTCTTCGCCGGAGAGGGGATGAATCAGCAGCGGCTGATTGGCGAAGCGGACGTTGGCCCACGCCGGGCGCATCCGGCCGGGTTCGCAGGGCCATTGCGGCCGGTCGGCGGCTGCTGCGAACCGGTCGGCGCGCCTGTCGAAATCGGCGTCGTTGATGCCAAGCCGTTCCCGCAAGGTTTTCACTGAACCATGCTCATGGCCGACGTCGTCGCGCATCAGGACCAGCGCCTTCTCCGCCGGGTCGTGCAGCCAGGCGGCGAGTTTCTTTTTCCAGAGTGAGTGGATGGATTGGGTCATAATCAGACGAGCCTGTTGGCGTTGTTGTCGAGAACGGTGTGGACGGCTTCCCATACATCTTGCTGATCAAGGTTTGCGCGGGTGTATGCAGGGAGATTGCGTGCCATTTCTTCCGGCAGAGAGCACGGCACATGAACGATGACGCCAACCAGTTGTTCCTCTTCCCGCAATACCTTGAAACGGACTTGGTTGGCGAGCCGGCCCTGACCACCCCATGAGGTTCCAGCGACGGCATGGTGAGTGATCGGGTAGGCAAGTAGATGTCGCTTCGAAAAGGCTCCAGCGACGACACCCTTTAGTGACAGAGCGGGTTGGGTTCGGAAAGCGATCTTGATCCGCGCCAGTTCCTTCATGACTTGCCGCCAACTGCCCTCGACACGTGTTTTCCATACGAGCGGGGCGCCGCGGCTTTCGCCAATGGCGTGTGGCCAGTCCATTGTCAGGCATTCCTGCAGCGGTCGGGTGATGCCGATGCGTTCAAGATTCTGGCGAGTCAACGGTTTCAGGTGCTGATGTGCGATCTGCAAGGAGCCCCAGCCGTTGCGGGCGCGCGAGCCAAGTGTCCCAAACCAGGCAGCGAGTTGCAGCGTATTCTGTAGATCCGTCGTATGCTCGTCGGGGAACAGCAGGCGAAGGGCCACCGCAGATTTGTCGTCTATGGCAGTGCGCTTGTTGCCGCCGTTTGTTCCCAAGGCGGTTCCTTTGGTTGCTTTGTCGTAGGCAAGAGGGCCGAAGCCCAGATAGAGTTCGGCGCCGACAGGGAAACCGACCTCGGGATGTTTTTCCTTAAGCTCCCCGGTGGGCCATGAAGTCAATTTTCCACCATCCCATGTCGACAGTCGGAGGCGCAACAGGGACTGATGTGATGGAACGTTATTTTCGTCGGAGGCGCTACCGAAGAGCGTGTCCTCCCTGGTACGTAGCCCATCGATATTGAAATGGACTTGCGGTGCCTTGACCATTCGCCACCACTGGCGAATCAGTGCCTTGATCGGTGGTGTGCGCCACTGCGCCTGCTGTGCGGCATCGCCGACGAAGGCGGGCGTCGCGAAGCTGAGGTTGTACGCGAGGGGAGTTCTTGTCATTACTTTTTCCTCATCGGTTCCGGATGATGGGTCGGATGCAGACCTGGGGGACGGCCATTAGCTGGAGTCCGCGACAGCATAACGGTTATTGCGGACACATTGAGCAGTGGCAAGCTTGTCGGTTGCCGATTGCCATCCGCCGGCGCATCGGATCAGGGCTCGTGGCACTGGCAGGCAGTGCGCTCACCCTCGTACCGCCGTTTCGGGGATGTCGTAGCGGATCGCGCTCGGCCGCAGACCGAGGCTATAGCGGCGCGGCCGGCGGCCACCGTCGCTGATCAGGTAAGGTCCGGCGGCGGGGCCGAGTTCGCGCCGGAGAATCTTATTGAGTTTCGACAGATGCGTCGAGAAATAGCCGCCGTCCATGCCGTTGCGAAGCGCATGTGCGGTGCCGTCGAGGTCGCCCAGCGGCCTGGCGATCGAGCGCAGCTCGACGAGGTAGCGATTCTTCCAGTCCGCGTCAGGGCTTTCCTTCGCCGGCGCCGGCAACGGCGCTTCGCCGCGTAGCGCTCGCCGGGCGAAGACGCTGAGCAGCGCGAATTCGGCCGGCGGCAGCGGGAAGGTCTTGCCAGCGGCGCGGATGCGCCGCGCCGCCAGGTCGATCTGCAGTTCTGCCGGCGCCAGGGCGTGGCGCGCCGCTTCGACGGTTTCGTTGTAGCTCGCGCGGCCGGTGAGCAGCGCTTCGGGCAGGCCGTGACGCAGGCTGACGAAGGGCAGTTCGGCGAGCGTGATCCGCGCTTGTGCGCTATCGACGAGGCGGCCGCCGGGCATTTCGAGAACGTGGCTGGCCGGCGTCGGGTAGTAGAAGCTGAGGCTGGCTTCGAAGGGCTCGGAAACCAGGACATGCGACAGCTTGTCCTGCGGGCGGCCGTAGAGCGACAGCGCATAGCCGAGGAAGAAGCCCATCGTCTTGCGGCCGCCGGCGATCGAGACATGGAGCGCGCAATCCGGGTCGGCGGTGAACTCGCGGATGATGCCGGTGATGCCGTCGGCGGCGCGGCGGTTGTCTTCCGGCGAGCGGATGTCTTCGAGCGGCTTGCCGTTGACGTCTTCGAGAACGTGGATGGTGTCGGCGCTGAAATGAATCGGCGGCAGCGCGTAGTCGCGGCTGAGACGGTGGAACCAGCCCGGTTCCTCCGAAAGCAGCGCCAGGCGGGCTTTTTCGGCGCCGCTGCGCGTGCTGATCAGGTGGATTTCGGTGGGGATGAACGCGCTCGCCGTGGGCGAGACGGCCAGGGCGTAAAGGGTCTCGGTGACGATCTGCGGCGACAGGCCGGTGACGGCGATCAGGATGCGGCGAGGATATTCGTGGGGGTTTTCTCGGGCGTTGGGCATCGTCTTGTCTGAGCGGGTAGGGACAGTCGGTCATTGTCCCTGTTTTTCTCCGGCAGGGACGGATGACAAGCTTGCGGTGGTCAGGCTGGCCGGTTTGTGGCGATCAGACTTCAAGTCGGTGGATTCCAGGAATCAGCAGCGCTGTAAGGTGGCCTTACGGTGGATGCCCCGAAAATGCGTTTCCAACACCGCTACTCTTTGGTCCCAAGTGTTCTCCTCGGTAATGATCATGGTACTGGCTTGTCACCCGGACTGGCCCGATAAAACCGTGCAAGGCCGATCCCCGCCCCTGCGGCTCAATACGGTGGCAGCAGGCGGCGCAGGCCGTGCATCAGGACCAGCGCAAAGAAGAAGACATTGCGCAGCAGCAGGCCGGGAAGGTTCAGCGCGAGCGGTGTGGCCAGGGCTTGCGGCGTGCGAGTCCGGGCGAGTCGTTCGCCGAGCAGGGTGAGCCACTGGAGCGTGCGCGGCCATTCGACGAGGCCATCGAGCAAATGCGCGGGGAACCTGTCGGGGCCGATGCGGGCGCCGACCAGGGCGCCGACGATGGCGGCCACGCTGTCGGTGTCGCCGCCGCAGACGATCGCGGCCGTGAGCGCTGCCTGCATCTCCTCGGGATGCGACAGCCAGGCATGCAGCGCCACCGGCACGCTGTGCAGCATGTAACCGCTGACGCCCTGGCCGCAGCCGATGTGGGCGGCGAAGGCCGGCGTCGTCTCGCCCTGGTGCACGCTTTGCGCCGCACGGCGGATCAGCGCGGCCAGTTCGCGCCCCTCGGGGGCAAGAGCTGTCGCCAGTTCCTCCCCCACCCGCAGCGCGGCGGGGGGATCGGCTCTGGTCGCGCGCTGAGCGGCCAGAGCCACCGCCAGGGCGCCTTGCTCGGCAAGCGGGTCGGTGTGCGTGATGCGGGTCGAGGCCCGGATCAGTTGGCGCAGGTACGGCGAATCGTTGCCCGCGAAGATGCCGATGATCGGTGCGCGCATGGCCGGTCCATTGCCTGCGGAATACACGCCGGCGGTCTCGGCCGACCAGCCGAGCCAGAGCTTGATGATGGCGCGGCCGGTGGCCAGCCCGACGCCGGCCGGCAGCCCCAGCAGCCAGAAGCGCAGCCGCCGGGCGAGATCGCCGGCGAAGACTCGGGCGGCGTGGTCGGGGTGGCTGGCGCTGGCGGTCAGCAAGGCCTGCGCCGTCATGCAGGCGTGCTCGGTATCGTCGGAACACAGGCCGCGACCGAAGAGCAGGTGGTAGCGCGTGCTGTCCGGATAGATGCGGGCCAGCCGCCGCTTCGACAGTCCTTCGCCGGCCAGTCCCAGTGCATCGCCGACGGCGGTGCCGAGCAGGCAGCCGACGGCGGCATGGCGTAGCGCGGTATCGGGGCTGATCATGACCGTCAGGGGAAAAGATGCTTGCGCAGCGTTTTCAGTGCGGCGCGCAGTTCGTTTTCGTCGTCGAGCGTGCGTACGACCTGGTCGTTGCGCGGGCGGACGCCGTGCGCGAGGCCGTTGCGCAGGTATTCGAGCTGCGCCACCGCGGGCTTTTCGCTTCTTGCGACGGCGTAGGCATCCTTCCGCTTTTTGAAGTCATTGAAGTCATTGGGATTGCCGGGCCGCTCGAAACAGGCGCGCGTGATGAAAGCTTCGTACAGGAAGGTGGCGGCCCGCAGGTAGTCGCCGCGCTCGCGGTAGGCGTCGGCGAGCGAGAGTTCCCAGTCGTCGCGCTTGGGTCCGCGAAACCAGTCGATGCGTTTCCTGAGCGTTTCGGCGAAGAGACCGCCGAGGGCGCCGGCATGCGCTTCGACCGAGGGAAAGACGCTGCTCAGCGTTTCGCGTGCGCGCACCGGGTTGCTGGTACGTTCGAAATAGGCGGCGCGCGCCAGCAGCTCGGCGCGACCCTTTTCCATGCCGTCGGCGGCGAGCAGCGGCGCGAAGACGCCGTAATCGCCGTCCTTGTCGTAGGTGGCGAGCGCGTCGACCCAGTCGAGCATCGCCAGCAGGCCGCCGAGGCGCAGCACCGGCGTTTCGCCGTCCGGCGGTCATTTCGAGGGCGCCGTAATAGAGTTCCTCGACCTTGACGCCGACGACGCGGCCGAGGTAGCGCGCCGCCACCAGCGCCAGCATCGGCAGGTGGCGAAAGCCGTGCGTGACGTCGATCGAGAGGTGTTCGCCGGGCTGCACGACACTGGCCAGGCGGCGCAGGATCTCGGCCTGTTCGGCGGCGTCGCGCGCGTAGGGGATCAGCAGGCAGTCGACCGGGATGCCGAGTGCGCAGCGAGTTGCAGGCGCGGCAGGTCGAGCAGGCGATCGTCGACCTGCCCGGCCTCGACGGCGCCATCAGTTCGCAGCATGGCGTCGTCGTCGGCGCCCGCGCGCTCGAAGAAGACGTCCCACATGCTGCCGGCGGTGCCGACGAGGACCAGGCGATCGGGTTTGAGGTAATCGGTCAGCGCCAGTGCCGAAGAACGGCACGCTGCGTGCAAAGCCGGCGTCGAAGCGGTAGTTGGCGTCCGGTAGCCGGTCTTGCGGTCGGCGCGGCCTTTGCCGAGAAAGCTGATGAGGGTGCTCATGGTCATGCTCCGGGTGGGAATGGTCACGTCGATCGGCGCTGGTTGCCGGGCAGCGATGCTGGTGGAATGGGGTCGCCTGCCGAGGGTGCCTGTCGTAGCTGACCGCCATACCAGACCGCCGCCGGCAGGCGAGCCGGTAGCGGCGCGGCCGGCTGCCGCCGTCGCTGATCAGGTAGGGCGCGGCAGCGGGGCCGAGTTCGCGCTTGAGAATTTTCTTGAGCTTCGAGAGGTGGGCCGAGAAGTAGCTGCCGTCCATGCCATGGCGCAGGGCGCGTCTCGGTTTTGTCGAGATCGCCGAGCGGGCCGGCGATCCAGCGCAGTTCGACGAGATAGCGCCTTTTCCAGTCGCCATCGGGCACTTCCTTGGCCGGTGCCGGCCAGTGGCGGCTTCGCCGCGCAGCGCGCGCCGGGCGAAGACGCTGAGCAGCGCGAGTTCGGCCGGCGGCAGGAAAAGACTTTGCCGGCGGCCAGGACGCGGCGCGAGCGAGGTCGATCTGCAGTTCGGCGGGGCCAGCGCGCGGCGGGCGGCTTCGACGGTCTCGTTGTAGCTGGCGCGACCGGTCAGCAGCGCTTCGGGCAGGCCGTGGCGCAGGCTGACGAAGGGCAGTTCGGCGAGCGTCACCTGCGCCTGGCGCTGTCGACGAGGCGCCCGCCAGGCAGTTCGAGGACGTGGCTCGATGGCGTCGGGTAGTAGAAGCCGAGGCTCGACTCGAAGGGCGCCGAGACCAGGACGTGCGAGAGCTTGTCCTGCGGGCGGCCGTAGAGCGACAGCGCGTAGCCGAGAAAGAAGCCCATCGTCTTGCGGCCGCCGGCGATCGAGACATGCAGCGCGCAGTCGGGTCGGCGGTGAACTCGCGAATCAGGGCGGTGATGCCGTCGGCGGCGCGGCGGTTGTCTTCGGGCGAGCGGATGTCGTCGAGCGGCCGGCCGTCGGCGTCTTCAAGGACGTGGATGGTGTCGGCGGAAATCGGATACTCGGCAGCGCGTAGTCGCGACAGAGGTGGTGGAACCAGCCCGGTGTCTCCGAGAGCAGCGCAGGCTCGCTTTTTCGGCGCCGCTGCGGGTGGTGATCAGGTGGATCTCGGTGGGCACGAAAGCGGTTCCCGATGGCGCGACGGCGAGCGCGTAGAGCGTCTCGGTGACGATCTGCGGCGACAGGCCGGTGACGGCGACGAGAATGCGACGGGGATAGTCGTTGGGGTTTTCGCTGCTGTGGGGCATGAGTGAGAGGAGGGGAATGCAAGGAGCCGAGAGTCAATATGGCTATAAGCGCGATTTGAGCGTCTGTATTTGCCACTGTTGGCGATATTGACTGGCATTGGCCTCGATCCATGCCAGTGCACGGAGTTCCCGCTCGTCCGATGGAAAGCGCTCTACATACGCTTCGATTTCGGCAACTTGCTGGCGAAGGAATTCCGTATCCGAGAAATCCGGCTTGGAGAAGTGACCGCCAAGACCGGGAAGGAAACGAAGGGTGGGATCATCCGGGATATTCATGTTCTTCACTCCTTGAGGAGAGTGTCTCAGGCAGCGGTTGCCCAGTTGATCCGTTGGCAACTGCCGACCTGGCCTGGTTATTGCAGCGATTTTTATGCTGACCGGCACGAGCCCTATGCCGGCAACCATCATAAACAACTTTAACTTTGCGATCTAACACGATGTACAGTTACGCTATTGTTCTCCACTTCCTGGGGGCGTTGTCAACTCCGATTTGAAGCTGAGCGAGTTTTTTGTGGTGACCGACGTAAAAGTGATACACCTTGGAACTCTGGCACGATGTTGGTGACACTCACACCCCGGTCCCCGGCTTGATGGCCTCTGATGAAACAGAACTACCAAGGTGCGTCGCTGCTTCGATCATCGCCTTCAATGCCCACAGCCAGTCGAAGCACCGAAATGAACGGACCCCAGCGGGTCCGTTCAGGAAGCGCGTGCTGTGTGGGCCGGTCCGACTCCTACGTCTCGCGCCGCCGACGGGTGAGGCCCAACGCCCCGAGGCCCAAGCTCAGCAGCAGAGCCGAAGCCGGTTCGGGCACGTAGATCGCGAAAGCGAAGTTGGTACCGGTGAGAGGATTCCACTGACCGCAATGGGGGCCGCCATCCGGGCAAGGGTTGGTGCCGACGGACTGGACGGCCCACTGGTTCTGGTTACCCACCTCCGGGATGCCATCGCTCGCTGCCCAAGTCCAGTGGTCATCAAGGTTGGCCGCACTGAACCAGTATTGCTGATCCTTTTCGACAACCCACAGCGGATCCTTGAAAGCTGCCCAGTACAGGAAGATTCCATCCCCATCCGGATCCACGCCAGCGCTTTGTACGAAGATCTTGAATCCACCCGTCAACGCCGGGTTGACATCCGGCGCTGCTGGATTTGCATCGTTGTTCAGGTGCAGCGTGAGTTCCCATTGGTCGCTCGTCGCACGGCTGCCATACCACTCAACGCATTCAATCTTGCCACTGGCTGTCGGAATGAAGTCGTCGGCGAGAACGGGCCCGCCAACAATGTGATGTGACACGAAGGGGGTTGGTGTGAGTGCCGGTGGTTGGTCTATGTCCTTGTAGATGGGTCCATATGTGGGACTGCAAGGTCCGGCGGCCGCGGCACCTGAACCCAGCGCTGCCACCAATCCACAAGCGGCCAGCACGCTCCGAAAACTGTTGTCATGATTGGACATTTTCTCGTCTCCCGTCGATAGTGTTTGTCTATATAGACAAAATTACCAAAGCAAATAGCAAGCCAGAAATCGACAATACATCGTAAGCCTCGGAAACTTATGGGTTTTTATAATCGCTCGAGGGGAATTTCGCGGTTCCGGCTGCTGTTTTACGGGCTATCGATCCGGCAAGTGTAAAAAAAGTCGACACCAGTCACCGCGAAGCTTCATGATTCCAGGCGGTTTAACACGCTCCCATGGTTTGTGTTCGGCTGCACTCCTCCAGCAGGTAGGCGACAGAACGATAGGTCCGCCCGCTTTCCGCCGTCAGACCGATTTCACAGGTGCGGTTGCTGGAGACGCCGCTCATGCAGCTCGCTGGCAGTTCGTCGTGAATCTTGCCTAACAAATTGCACACTGAGAAATTGATCGCTCGAAGAATAATCAACACGAATCAACACGAGGCCATCGCCGAAGCCTTGCATCATCGGCTTCGGAGCGAAGAGGAAGAGTCCGGCTGCCAGGCTGCCGCCAGTGGCTGGGACGGCACGGCCATCTCGCCGAGGGCTGGATCAATGCCAGGGCAGCGGGCGCCCCACCGCATAGCCCTGCACATAATCCACCCCCAGCGTCCGGAGTTGCTCGACAATCGCCTGACTATGGACATGCTCGGCAATCGTCTGGATACCCATCAGGTGACCGACCTGGTTGATCGCCGCCACCATGGCGTGGTCGATGGAATCCTCCACCATGTTGCTGACAAAGCTGCCGTCGATCTTCAAATAATCCACAGGAAGGGTTTTCAGGTATCGGAAAGACGATAGCCCGCTGCCGAAGTCATCGAGCGCCAGGCGGCCGCCGTGCTGCTTGATCGCCGCCATGAACTCGATGGCCTGACTGAGGTTATAGATCGCCGCAGTCTCGGTAATCTCAAAACAAACCCGCCCGGGTGGCAGCGAGAATTCGGAAAACTGGGCCAGCACGAAATCCAGCAGGGTATGATCGTTCAGCGAGTTTCCGGACAGGTTAATGGACATTTCCGCAGCCGAGGTGCTGAGCGTTTCCGAGTAGTGGCGAAAGGCGGTCCGGATGACCCAACGGTCGATCGCTCCCATCAGACCGTAACGTTCCGCCGCCGGGATAAAAGCCGCTGGTGCCACCAGTTTGCCGTCGTCATCGCGCATCCGGAGCAGAAGTTCAAAGTGTGTCGACGTGTCGCCGTCCCCTGTCAGGGAGACGATGGGCTGACAATACAGGCAGAATCGCTCCTGCTCCAGCGCATCCCACAGCCCGGCGGCACGCAGTATTTCGCCGTGACGCTGGGCGGATTCGCTGTCCTCGGTCTGGTACACATGCACCTGGTTGCGCCCACGCTCCTTGGCCGTGTAGCAGGCAACATCCGCTTGACTCAAGAGCTGGGCGGTGTTTTCGACGCTGGCCGTGATGGGCGCCAGCCCGATGCTCACTCCGATCTGGAAGCTGCGCCCTGCCCAGGCAAATCGGTAATCGTGGATGGCTGCGACGAGGTCTTCGGCGATCTTACAGGCCTTCTCCAGGGGGCAGTTGTCGAGCAGCAGGCCGAACTCGTCGCCACCCAGCCTGGCCAGGGTATCACGCTCGCGAAACACCCTGGTCAGAACGCCTTTGATCTGTTTGAGCAGTTCATCCCCTGCAGCATGACCGGCCGTGTCATTGACGATCTTGAACTGATCCAGGTCGAGATAACAGAGGGCATGATGGGCGCCGTATTGTTTGGCACTGGCGAGTGCACGGTCCAGCCGTTTTTCGAACTCACGCCGGTTAACCAGCCCGGTGAGGGTGTCGTGCGTCGCTTCATGAGTGATCTGCCGGGTCAGTTGGCGCGTCTCGGTGATGTCGCTGAACACCAGCACGGCGCCGAATACCTCTCCCGTGGGAGCACGGATCGGCGCGGCAGAATCCTGGATCGCATATTCCTGCCCGGATCGACTGAGCAGACAGGTATGGTTCGCCAGCCCGATGATGCGGCCTTCCTGGATACAGCGAGCTACCGGGTCCGATACGAGCTCGCCGGTCTCTTCGTTGGCAATGCAGAATACCCTCGCCAGGGGTTGACCAGCGGCATCCTCCACCGGCCAGCCGGTCAGTTTCTCGGCAATCGGGTTGAGATACTCGACCATGCCGTTGGCGTCGGTAGTGATCACCGCATCGCCAATCGAGTGCAGGGTGACCTGGGCACGTTCCTTTTCCTGCAACAGCAACTGCTCAGCGAGCTTGCGCTCGGTGATGTCCAGGTCGGCCCCTACCGTCCGTACCTTGTGACGTGCCTCACCATCGCCTGCGAAAAACGTCTGCGAGCGTGTGACCAGCCACCGGATCTCGCCATTCGGGCGGATGATCCGATGCTCAACGTCGTACAAGCCATCCCCGGCCGGGTCATGGGCGCGCCGGACAGCCGCTGCGATGAGCTCACCATCCTCGGGATGTACGCTATCGATAAACGCCTGCAGGGTCACCGGTTCATCCATCCCCCAGCCGTGGATCTGCCGTTGCTCCGGAGACCAGTAGATGGTGTCGGTGAAGTGGTCATGATCGAAGATGCCGATCTGGGAAGCACGGACGGCCTGGCGCAATCGCTCTTCGCTGTTCTGCAGTGCATTCTGCACCTGCTTGTGCTCGGTGATGTCCCTTCCCACGCCGACGATCGCCACCACCTGGCCCGTTTCATCCCGCACTGCCTTGTCGGACCAGCCGAACCAGCGCCAGCCCGCTGCGGTCAGGGCGCGTTGCTCGTGATAATCCTGGTAGGGTGGCCGATACAGATCCTCCATGGCCCTGGCCGTTGATTCCAGGTCGTCCTCGTGCACCAGCGGCATGAAGGTCTTGCCCAGCAGTTCCGTTTCGGTCTTGCCAAAGACCTGGCAATAGGATGGGCTGACGAACAAAAAGCGGTTTTCGGGATCCACCTTGACTACCAAGTCCGTCTGATTCTCGACCAGGAGACGATAGTATTCCCTGCTCTCCTGCAAGGCGGCCTCCGCCCGCTTGCGCTCGGTGATGTCGATGTTCAGCCCCAGGATGGCCCGTGTTACGTCCCCGTCCTTAATGGGAGCGACGATGTTACGGATGTATCTCTTTTCGCCGCCGACAGTGAGAAGCACGTCTCCTTCGATGATCTCCCCGGCAAAGGCTCTGCAATTGTTGCTCTTCCAAAGGGCCAACTGTTGCGCATCATCGGTGACTTCTTCAGGATGTTTTCCAATCACATCTCCCCAATTCTTTCGACAGGTGGAGTTTTGCAGAACATAGCGATTCTTGGTATCGATGATGAAAACATCGAAAGGGATGCTTTCGATGGCGGTACGAAACCGCACTTCGCTCTCCCGTAGCGCTGCCTCCGCCCGCTTGCGCTCGGCAAGCTCAACGAGATGTGTCGCGCGCTCTTTCGTCAGGTACTGTCTGGTTCTGATGTTCAGCACCAACAAGACAAGAATCGCCACGCCACCGATCAGCAGATGATTCTGCAACAGACCCTCTAGCAGGATGGACATCATGCTTTGCGCCGCCATCACTGTGACAGCCGAGTACCGACCCCTGTTGCCAGCCCCTGGTGCAGGTCGATCAGCGTGTGGTTGGCGTTTGCATGATGCATTGCAGGATGGGAAATGTAGCGTTACGTTCGCAAGTATTGCTGGCCAAGGTAGCCGCAGTCAATCGAAATGATGATAAGCGGTAGAATAAATAAGGCTAGGCAAGGGAGATCATCAATGTCAGAGTACCCGCAATCATCGAACAGGTTCAGCATATGAACTCGCTGGACTCGATGAACTCGCGCACCCGTTTCCTTCTTGCGGTCGTCATTCTCGGTCTGCTGATGACCGGCCCCTTCGTGATTACGGCGCTGCTGATCTGGGCGAGTGCGCAAGCCGCCGAACAAGCGCTGCTCATCCAGTTGATCATGCCGCACCTGTCTCTCGGCGCGATGATGACCACCTTCGGCTTCGTGGTCGGTTTGCTGGTCATCCACCGCCTGTTTCGCCAGTATGTCCAGGGCTTGCTCAAGATGGCCGAGAACCTGCGCCTGATGCTGTCGGCGAACCGCAATTTCAGGGTTGCGCCGGAAGGGCCGCCGGAAGTCCAGTTGCTGGCGCTGGCGATCAATGACCTGGCGCAACAGCGCGATGGTCTGATGGACGATGTCGATGCCCAGATCGCCGCCGCCAAATCCTCGGTGGAGGAGGAGAAGAACCGTCTGGCGGCGCTGATGTCCGAGCTGGCGCAAGCGGTGGTGGTCTGCAACCTGGATGGCCGCATCCTGCTCTACAACAGCCGTGCCCGACTCCAGTTCCGGGCCCTGGCACAGGGAAGCACAGCCGGAACGGGCGGTGCGCTGATTGGCCTGGGCCGTTCGATCTTCTCGATCCTCGAACGGAATCAGATCGACCACGCGCTCGAGGTGGTTCGTCAGCGTCTGCACAAGAGCGCCGCTGCAGCAATTGCCAACTTCATTACCACGGCGCGTGGCGGGCAACTCCTGCGTGTCCAGATGGTGCCCGTATTGTCTGCCAGAGAGGATTCCCGACAGCGGGTGATGAGCGGCTATGTGCTCACCGTCGAGAACATTACGCGCAGCCTGGAGCAGGAATCCCGCCGGGATCAGGTGCTGCAGTCGCTGACCGATGGCAGCCGTGGCAGTCTGGCCAATATCCGCGTCGCCGTCGGCAACCTGACGGACTATCCGGACATGGAAGCGGAGATACGTGAACGCTTCGTCGGCATCATCAGCGATGAGGTGCTGCGCATGAGCCAGCGTCTCGATCAGACCATGAGCGAGTTTGCTGATTCCCTGAAAACCCGCTGGCCGCTCGAAGATGTGCTGGGGATCGACATCATCGCTGCCGCCCAGCGTCGCATCGAGGAACAATTGAAACTGCCGAGCAAGACCGAGGAAGTTGACGAAGCCTTGTGGCTGCGAGCCGAGAGCTTCTCGCTGGTGTTCTCGATCTGTTTCCTGGCAGCACGCCTGATCGAACATTATCAGATCAAGGAATTACGCTTCCGGCTTCTCCCATTTGGCAAACTGGCCTATCTGGACCTCATCTGGGCCGGGCACGCGATGTCATCGGAGACTTTCTACACCTGGGAAACCGATGCCATGCAGGTGGAACGGGAGAGTTCGCCATTGTCGCTGCGTGATGTCATTGATCGCCATGGCGGCGAGATCTGGTATGAGCGTGAAAAGGCTGCGCATCGGGCTTTTTTCCGTTTTGTCCTGCCGGTGGCCTCCCCGGAGAACATGGCGACTGGAGAGGTGGTCGATGACGGTGATGCGCGCCCGGAGTATTACGACTTCGACCTGTTCCATTATAGCGATCAGAGTGTCGATCTCGACCGGCCGCTAGCAGATCTCAGCTACACCGTTTTTGATACCGAGACCACCGGCCTCGAGCCTGCGGCCGGCGACGAAATCATTCAGATCGGCGCGGTGCGCATTGTCAACGGGCGTCTGTTGCGTCTCGAGATTTTCGACCAGTTGGTGGATCCGGAGCGTTTCGTGCGACCCGAAGGAACCCGCATTCATGGCCTCACCGACGACATGCTGCGTGGGCAGCCGAACATCGACGTGGTTCTACCGGCCTTCCATGATTTCTGCAACGACACCGTACTCGTCGCGCACAATGCGGCTTTCGACATGCGCTTCCTGCAACTGAAGGAAGCGCGTACCGGTGTGGTTTTCAGCCAGCCGGTACTCGATACCTTGCTGCTCTCGGGCGTGCTGCATCCCAACCAGGACTCACACCAGCTCGACAGCATCGCCGAACGCCTGGGAATCGCCATCGACGGCCGCCACAGCGGACTCGGCGACGCCTGCGCCACCGGCGAAGTGTTCCTGAAGATGCTGCCCTTGCTCGCCCAGATGGGGATCGTGACGTTGCGGCAAGCGCTTGAGGCTGCCGAGAAAACCTACTTTGCGCGTGTCAAATACTGAGGGCTGACTGCGGCTGCCGTAGCCAGCGGCACTGTAATGTGAAAGTCGCGCCAGCGACTCACGAATCCTGCCCTCGCCCGCAAGCGGGAGAGAGAAACGGCCATGACTTTCATGCTCGGGGGTGCCTGGAAAAGTCATGATCGTTCGGATGTGGCTTTGCATTTCCTGTTCGCGTTTCCTATCCTTCTTGGTGAATGCAATGTTTCAAGGCAGAGACTGCTGCCACTACTGACGCGATAACCCGTCGCGGTTCAGTCAAAAGAAAGGAGAAACGCGATGAAACTGCTCACCATCCTGATTTTTCTGGCCATGGCTGCCACGGCCGTATCCTTGATCCTCGGTTTCTACTCCATGGAACGTGGTGGAGAGTACGACCGGACTCATAGTACCCGCTACATGATCATGCGGGTCGGTTTTCAGGGGCTGACGCTGCTCCTGCTGTTGGTCGCGCTGTACTTCGCCGGGCCTTAATGTAAAAGTCGCGTCAGCGACTCACGAATCTCCCCGCTCCACTTGCGGGAGAGCAACTGTGTTCCCAGTCAAGCTTTTTTAGGCGCATTTTGCATGCTCTGGATTCCACGGAATACCCGATTTGACTATGGCGTTCATGATCGTCAGCATCTTGTGCATGCAAGCGACCAGCGCGACTTTTTTGAGTTTTCCGTTAGCAAGCAAACGTTCATAAAAGGTCTTGATGACGGGGTTGTAACGTATGGCACTTAAGGCCGCCATGTATAAAGCGGTACGGACCGTCGCTCGACCACCCCAGGTGATGCGCTTACCCTTGTGGCGACCACTGTCCGCGTTTAATGGAGCGACTCCGACCAACTTGCCAATCTGCGCATGGGTGAGTTGGCCCAACTCAGGCAATGCCCCCATCAGACTCGCTTGCGTACACGGTCCGACCCCTTTGAAGCCTTTGAACAAAGCGAGCTTCTCGGCAAAATGCTCTTTCAGCATGCCAGCCATGCTTTTATCAACCGCCACGATCTGTCGATCCAGTATTTTGAGGACTGCCTTGATGCTCTTGTGTTGCGAACCATGGCTCAGGGCCAATCGGTTTCCTTCCGCCACGCGCATGCCAATGAGCTGGTTGTGGCGTACAAGCAAGGCTTCCAACGCCTCCTGGTTGGCATCGGGCAGTTTCATCAACAGCCGTTCCCGCTGCGCCGATTGGTGCAGTGTCCGCGCAAAGTGCGACAGGACTCGCGCATCAATGGCGTCCGTCTTGGAAAGGTATCCCATGGATTTGGCAAAGTCTCGCGCCTGCCTCGGATTGACCACCATCACCGGCAGCCCGGCCGCACAGAGTGCCGCCGCCACCTGGCGCTCGAAGCCTCCCGTGGCCTCCAATACGATCGCCCCAATCTCCTCAGAACGTGGAACGAGCTCTTTGACCAACGCCGCTATATCAGCGTCAGCATTGGCAATGCATTGGGTTTTTGATTGGTCGTCTAAAGCGATCTCCAGCGTGTCTTTGGAAACGTCAATACCCACAAACGTTGATTCAGAAGCGTTCATCTATAGCCATCCTTGCAAATACGTGGTCACGGCTTTCCGGCACGTGCCAACCAGCAACTGTTCGGTATTCAGACAAACGGCTGACAATGCACGCCAAGTGCTCTCCCACGGGCTTGATGTCCCAGAGGGGCGTCGGGCTGTGCGTCGCCTTCCGAACTCGTTTCCACCACACCTCCGTGGCACTCTACGACCTAAACCTTGGGGCTCTGCCCCAAACCCCGCACTCGCCGTGAGGCAGCGGCCGGGGATGATCAACCCCTCCCCAGCCCCTGCCTCAAGTGTACTTGGCTTACAGGATGTCAAGAGGCTTTCGCGGCATAAACGCAAGAGAAAAATACCTCTCTCGCATTTATTCCACGGTCCTCTTGACACCCTTCCAGCCATGACTTCATCTCCTCTCTTGAACGAACGAAAAACCACAAAACGAAGCATACAAGGGGTCGGGGGAGAGGGAAACGGTCAGGGCTTTGATCATCCGGGGTGTCTCACAAAGCCATGACCGTTAGGCTGAGCATTGCCGAGAGCGTACGCCGTCGGCCTACCCGGTTCAAGGTAAAATCGGCGCATGGTGGACAACCTTTCCTCTCCCCCAGTACGGCCCAAGCTGCTGCGAGTGGTCATGGCACGGCCGAGACTTTGCGTGTGCACGCTGATCGGTTTGCTGACCCCATGCCTGCTGCCGCAGGGACTTGCGTTGCCGGACATCACCCGCTGGATCATCGGCTGGAATGTCGGCGTCTGCCTCTATTTTCTGTTTGCGGCACACATGATGTTCCAGTCGACGCACGAAAAGATACGCATCCGGGCGCTGCAGCAGGATGAAGGGCGAATCGTGGTGCTGGCCCTGGTGGTCAGCGCGGCGATCATCGGCCTCGGTGCGATTATCGTCCAGCTCGGCGTCGCCCGGAAATCCGAAGGAACGCTGCGCTATGTGCACGAGTCGCTGGCGGTGCTGACGCTGGTGTCCTGCTGGGCCTTTACGCAGGTCATGTTTGCGCTGCACTACGCGCATGACTATTACGCCGCTGAAATGCGAGGCAATCCCGGCGGATTGGATTTTCCTGGCACGCATTCGCCCGATTACGCGGACTTCCTGTATTTTTCCTGCATCATCGGCACTTCCGGACAAACCGCCGATATCAGCTTCTGCAGCCGGTCCATGCGGCGAACCGGTCTGGTGCACTGCGTCCTGGCTTACTTCTTCAATACCACGCTGTTGGCGCTGACCATCAATATCGCTTCCGGGCTGCTCTGAAACCCCCAGGTCACAGAGCGATACACGGTCTTACACTGCTCATGACATCTCCTGCTTGCTGCGGGCGTTATTCGGCACAAGGCGCTGCACTATCGCAGTACCCGAAAACCAAACCACTCAAGGAGATGCAAAATGAACAAGACCCTGATCGCTCTGATGCTTGCCGCTGGCGTCGCTTCCACTTCCTTTGCGCAGGGGAGCGCGCCTGCCGCTGCCACCCCCGCCGCCGTTCCGGCGACCAAAGTGACGGCCTCGGCGGCTGCAGACAAGAAAGTCGAAGCACCGAAGGCCGTTGAGCCGGTAAAGGCTGAAGCCGTCAAGATTGCCCACCCGACGACGGCCCCGGCGGCTGCAGACAAGAAGGTCGAGGCGCCGAAAGCCGTTGAGCCGGTAAAGGCTGAAGCCGTCAAGATTGCCCACCCGACGATGGCCGCTGCCGGCACGGCCACAGGCGTAGAGCACGCAGCCCAGACTCCGAAGCAAGCTCAGAAGAAGGTGGTCAAGACCGACACCAAGACCGAAGCCAAAGTGGCAAGCAAGACCGAGGCGCCGGCGCCGGTCAGCAAGTAAGCCCTCCATCGGCTGACTCGAACCCCCAGGCTGTTACCTGGGGGTTTTTTATTGTCATAATCATGATTGACGCACCTGGGCTAGCCTGAATAAAGCGCAGAAACGTCACCGGATGTGTTATCCTGTCCCCCAGGATAGGATATAGAGCCATGACGACACACACCTCACACCCCGAAATCATCAAGCGGCTCAAGCGGGCCGAAGGCCACCTCAGGAGCATCATCGGCATGCTCGAAGGGGAGCGTAGCTGCCTGGACATTGCACAACAGCTCCAGGCGGTCGAGAGCGCGATCGGCAGTGCCAAGAAAACCCTGGTTCATGACCACATCGACCATTGCCTTGAACACGCGGTACGCGAAGGCAGCCAAAGCGCCGACGACACCATCCGCGAGTTCAAAGCCATTACCAAGTACCTGTAAGGAAACCCCGTGACCGAGTTTTCTGCGCTGCTGCAGCAGGGCAATGCCTGGCTGTTCGTTCCCAGCGCCATCTTGCTCGGGGCGCTGCATGGTCTCGAACCCGGCCATTCCAAGACCATGATGGCGGCCTTCATCGTCGCGATTCGCGGCACGCTTACCCAAGCCGTTCTGCTCGGGCTGTCGGCAACGATTTCTCATACCGCCGTGGTGTGGGCGGTGGCGATGGCGGGCCTGTACTTCGGGCGTCACTGGAATGCCGAGGTGACCGAATCCTACTTCCAGGTGGCGTCCGCCGTACTCATCGTCGGCGTTGCGCTGTGGATGATGTGGCGGACCTGGCGGCAACAGCACGCGGCGCACGACCATGAACACGACCACCATCATGACGAGAGCCGGTACATCGATACCGGCCACGGGGTCGTTCGGCTGGAAGTGTTTGAAGAGGGTGTGCCGCCGCGCTTCCGGTTGTTCACCGAGAGCCGGCACGGTCAGGTCTGGGCAGCCGACCAGGTGAGGGTCGAGACGGAACGCGCCGACGGCAGTCGCCAGGCCTTCACCTTCGTGCAGCGCGACGGCTTCGTCGAGTCCGAGCAGGAGATTCCGGAGCCGCACGAATTCGTCGCCCGGCTTCGCCTGGGGCACGCGCAACACAGCCACGACTATGATGTCGAGTACGTCGAGCACGACCACCATCAGCATACGATCCAGGACTACGAGGGATTGGATGTCTCCGCACCGGGCTATCAGGACCCGCACGAACTGGCCCACGCCAACGACATTCGCCGCCGCTTCGCCAACCGGGAAGTGACGACCGGCCAGATCATCGTCTTTGGCCTGACCGGCGGGCTGATTCCTTGTCCCGCCTCGATCACCGTGCTGTTGCTGTGCCTGCAACTGAAAGAGGTCGCACTCGGGGCGGCCCTGGTTCTGTGCTTCAGCATCGGCTTGGCACTGACGATGGTGGCGTCAGGCGCCCTGGCGGCCTTGAGCGTGAAACAAATTTCCACGCGCTGGAGCGGCTTCGGGGAGTTTGCCCGCAAAGCACCCTACTTCTCGGGTATGCTGATCCTGCTGGTCGGCTTCTATGTCGGTTATCAAGGACTGCACGCTCTACCCTAGCGGCCCCCTCGGCTGCCACCCTTGTCCCAGTTATAACGCGCCGTTCTTTGCCAGCGGGTCTGTGGTTGGGGCAGGGCCTTGCCGGCAACGGGCTGCGGCGTAGCCCTTTTCGGGGTGGCTTTGGCATGGGGTCGGTCAGGATGTGTCGGCTTGGCGGTCATCAGGACGAGCTCGAAGAGGGTGGGTAGCGCTATGGTAGACTGCTGCTGTTCCATTTTAACGCTCAAGAGGCCGCCATGTCCGGTAACACCATCGGCACCCTGTTTGCCGTGACTTCATTTGGTGAGTCACACGGGCCGGCGATCGGCTGCGTGGTCGATGGCTGCCCGCCGGGACTTTCGATCAGCGAGGCCGACATTCAGGCCGAACTCGATCGCCGCAAGCCGGGAACTTCGCGGCATGTGACGCAGCGGCGCGAGCCCGATACCGTAGAGATTCTGTCGGGAGTTTTCGCCGGTCGGAGCACGGGCGCGCCGATTGCCCTTCTGATCCGCAATCAGGATCAGCGCAGCAAGGACTACGGCAACCTTGCCGAGACCTTCCGTCCGGGACACGCCGACTATGTGTACACGCAGAAGTACGGCTTTCGCGACCATCGTGGCGGCGGTCGCTCCTCGGCGCGCGAGACGGCGGTTCGCGTTGCCGCCGGAGCGATCGCCCGCAAGTGGCTGGCGGAGCGTTACGGTGTCCGCATCCGCGGCTGGATGAGCCAGCTCGGTCCGATCGAGATTCCCTTTGTCGCCATTGCCGAGATCGATGGCAATCCCTTTTTCGCCCCGAACGCGGCCATCGTCCCGCAGCTCGAGGACTACATGGATCTGTTGCGCAAATCCGGCGATTCGGTGGGAGCGAAGATCACGGTCACGGCAACCGGTGTTCCCCCGGGCTGGGGGGAACCCGTCTATGGTCGGCTCGATGCCGAGATCGCCTACGCGATGATGGGCATCAATGCGGTCAAGGGGGTCGAGATTGGCGCCGGTTTTGCCAGCGTGTCCCAGAAGGGCAGCGAACATGGTGACGAGATGACGCCGCAGGGCTTTCTCGGCAACCATGCCGGCGGCGTTCTCGGCGGTATCTCCAGCGGCCAGGATCTGGTCGTCCATCTGGCAATCAAGCCGACCTCGAGCATTCGTCTGCCGCGTCGCTCGGTGACTCTCGATGGCCAGCCGGCGGTGGTGGCAACGCATGGCCGACACGACCCCTGCGTGGGCATCCGCGCGACGCCGATTGCCGAGGCCATGCTGGCTCTGGTGTTGATCGATCAGGCCCTGCGGCATCGCGCCCAGTGCGCCGATGTGGTCTGCGCGACCCCCGTGATTCCGGCGCATCCGTTGGGGTGACGGGCAGACCTGGCAATGGGTATAATCTCGTTGTCCGGTCGCGCATGGGGCGGGCCGGGACTAGCCAGGGGCGATGATCATGCAAGTTGAGCACCACGACCTTCACCATGAGTTTCCCGAGTATTTGGATTACATCCACTCGCTGAAAAACGCGAGCGAGCAGTTTGGCCACCTGTATGACGAGTACCATCAACTGACCAGAGAAGTCGAGCGGCTAGAAGAAGAAGACCTGCCGGTTGACGATTTCACGATCGAGAACATGAAGAAGCACCGTGTTTGGCTCAAGGACCAGATGTACCGAATGCTGGTCGCGCACAAGAACGGCGACTGATCCGATCCAAGCCGGTGTCGTCGAATGCATCCGGTAGAATTGCCGGATGCATGATCTTCCCTATTGGCGTCTTTCCGGCTACTACTTTTTCTATTTCGCCTTCATCGGCGCGTTTTCGCCGTATTTCGGGCTCTATCTCCAGTCGCTGTCTTTTTCGGCCTGGGACATCGGCCTGCTGATGTCGCAAATGCAGCTGATGCGCCTGTGCGCGCCGTATCTCTGGGGCGCACTCGCGGATCGTCTGGGGCAGCGGGTGCGAATCGTCCGTCTTGCGGCCCTGCTCAGCCTGCTCGGGTTTTCGGCCTTTTTTGCCGTGCACAGCTTCGCGGCGATGCTCGTTGCCATGGCGGTCCTGGCCTTCTTCTGGAGTGCCGCGCTGCCACTGGTCGAAACCGTGACTTTCGACCATCTGCGCGACGAGCCGGGCCGTTACAGCCGCATCCGCGTATGGGGATCGGTCGGCTTCATTGTCGCGGTCATGGGAACCGGTGCGCTGCTGGACAGCACCTCCTTGTCGATGCTGCTGTGGGTGATCATCGGCACGCTGGTCGGCATTCTGGTCTACGCGCTCCTGGTTCCCGAGGTGGCATCGCACGGATCGGCAGACGCGCCGGTACCGGTGGCCACGATCCTCCGCCAGGCGCGTGTTCGGGCACTGTTTGCCGCGTGCTTTCTGATGTCGGCGGCGCACGGCGCGCTCTACGTGTTCTACTCGATCCACCTCGCCGCTCATCACTACAGCAAGTTCCTGGTCGGTTGCCTGTGGTCGCTCGGCGTACTGGCCGAAATCGGTGTTTTCCTTTGCATGGCGGCCGTGCTGCACCGCCTGGGCCTGCGGGTCATTCTGCTCATCAGTTTTGCTGCGGCGGTGCTGCGTTTCCTGATGATCGGCTGGGGCGTCGAATGGCTGTTGGTGGTCGTCCTCGCGCAGATCCTGCACGGGCTGACCTTCGGAGCCTATCATGCTGCAGCGATTGCCGCGGTCAATCGCTGGTTTCCCGGACGCTGCCAGGCGCGCGGCCAAGCGCTGTATTCGAGCATCTCTTTTGGTGCCGGCGGCCTGCTCGGCAGTCTGCTCAGCGGCTGGACCTGGGAGCGCCTGGGTGCCGGGCTGACCTATACCTTGAGTTCGGCGTTTGCTGCCGCCGGCCTGTTCTGCGTGTTGTTCTGGGTGAAAAGGAGCGATCTCGACGAGGTCGGCGAGAAAAGCTCCTTGCTATCCGTTCGGCAAAACCATGGCCGGTCTTGCCCGTGATGTCTGGTCGCAAGCGCGGACGATCGGCTGTTCCACGTCGGGCGAAATCATCGGCGGCGGCGTCAGGGTGCCGGGAGACTTGGCGAGGTTCGGGAATCGGCTGGCAAGGACGACAGACTCTCGATCCACGGTTCGAGGCGCTGGCCGATGACGATCTGCACCTGGTAGCGGGGCGTCCGTTCAGCGGGTGCCGGGCGGCCAATGTCGCGCAGCGGTTCGAGCAGCGGACGCAGCGCAAAGGGCACATTGATCTGGCCGATGGTGATTTTGTCGAGGTAGCCTGCCAGATGGTGCTGTTCGTCGTGCTGGCGAACGATCGGTCGTACCGTGCCGCGCAGGATCAGGTGGCGGCTGCGGTCGGGGTAGCGGGCGCGTAAGGCGTCGCTGTCGAGGCCGGCGTCAATGGCGAAGAGGCGGCTGGCATGCGCTTCTTCGAGAGCCAGGCCGTCACGGTATGAGAGAATGTTTGCAGGAGATACCCGAATGCATGGTCTGCAAAGCGCATCTGCCAGCCCTTGCTGGCGTCCATCGGTGCTGGTCTGCGTGCTTCTGGCCACGGCCTGTGGCCAACCACCGTCGGCGACCGTCGCGCCGGCGGATGGACGGCGGCACTTCACCGGCACCTGGTCGGCGACGGGCTCCCGCCAGACGCTGTACCTCGAATGGCTTTGATGATCAGGGGTGCCTGCTACAGCCATGACCATTAGACCTGGAAACGACCGACCAACTCGTGCATCTCGGTCGCCAGGCGCTTCATTTCCGCCGAGGCGCCTGTCGCTTCGCCCGTTGCAGCCGTATTTTCCTCGCTCATCGACGCGATCCTTTCGACCTGCTGGGCAATCAGCTCGCTGGCAGCGCTTTGCTCCTTGAGCGCGTTGGCGATGTCCGACGAAACGTCAACGACGCGGATCGCTCCATCGCGAATCTGGACGATGGATTTGCCTGCCTGACGAGCCCCTTCGGCATTGCTGTTCACCTGCCCCACCACCTGCCGCATATCGGCCAATGCGCGCTGTGTCTCTTCCTGGATCGCGCCAATGACCACGGAAATCTCCTTCGTTGCGGTCGTTGTCCGCTCCGCAAGTTTGCGCACTTCGTCGGCCACGACCGCGAAACCGCGTCCCTGCTCGCCAGCCCGAGCGGCTTCAATGGCGGCATTGAGCGCCAGCAGGTTGGTCTGATCGGCAATTTCCTTGATCACGTCGGTAGTGCTGCCGATCTGGTCCGTACGCTTTCCCAGTCCTTCCAGGGTGTGCGAGGCACTCTGCACGGTCTCGGCCATGGCCACCATGTCGCAGACGGTCTTCTCGATCACCTGCCCACCGCTCACGGCCGTAGCCAGGGACTGCCGCGCGATTTCCTGGGCGGTGGCAGAGGAATCGGCGACATGGGTGATGCTGACCGACATCTCTTCCACTGTCGCCGCGATCGATGACGTGGCATCGTTCTGTTGCCCGGTTGCCGCTGCCAGATGCCCGACCGACTGTGCCAGTGCAACGGAAGCGCCAGCGACATGGTCGCCGGTGTCCCGCATGCGCCTGACCACTGCCTGAAACTCGTCGAGCAGCGAATTCACACTCGATGCCACCTGCGCCATCTCGCTCTTTCCGGAAATCGGGATACGGCGGCTGAGGTCAAGCGTTTCCCTGATCTCTGCGGTGGTTTCCTGGACACTGGCCATCTGCCCCGAGATCTGTCGCACCGTGACTACCACCACCGCGCCGGACAGGATGAAGGCGATTGCCATCAATGCGATCAGCAGCTTGCGTGCGGATGCCAGCGACGCTTCCGAGGCGATCAACTGATGCTCAAGATGATCGATTTCGCTTTTTTCGAAAGTGGCCACCACCTTGGCGATGCCTTCCGTGGTCGCTCTGTCCCGGCCCTTGACCGCGACATCGACTTTCTTGCCAGCCTCCGGATCGCTCTTGTCAAAACTGCCGAGCGCCGCCTTGTAGGTGGCGCCGAGGGTCGCGTGATCCTGGATGAGCTTGTCGAGATCGGCGATCAGCCCTGCCTTCGCCGGATTGCTCTTGAGTGCGTCGAGCGTGGTTTTCAGCCGCTCCTGAACGACCTTTTCTCTCTCCAGGAACGCCTTTTCATATCGGGAAAATTCCTGTTCCTGGTTACCGCGGATGAGAATGTTTTTCCATTCCTGCACCTGCGTCTTGAATGCGACTGCGGCGGTCTGGATGTCGATCAGGGTTCCGATGCCCTGGCGTATGTCGACCAGGTCAGCCCGTAGCTGGGTGTTGAAGCGGGATAACTCGAAAATACCGACGCCGCTGGCGATGACCATGCTGCCGACGGCAATCAGACCGAGTATCAGGACTCGGGCCTTGATCGTGAAATTGTGCATGCAGACCCTGTTTCCGTTGGAAATGGCTGATCGGGCCGCAATGTCATCACGCTTGCAGGCCTTTGACAAGCGTTTTTCAGGTGCAGTGCGCCAGAGGCGGGGAAAGTGTTGCATTGCGAGATTGCATCGGCAGCGCTTTCGTGTATTCTGAGGTCATCAATGATCCGAGGAGGCAGGATGCGCATGCCGGTGACTACCTTGCAGGACTCTACCGCCGATCGACCGTTCACCGTTGACCGGTCGCTGCTGATCCAGCGCCTGCGCGAGGTGCTGCCGGCACAGGCGCTGCTGTTCGAGGAAGAAGACCTGCGGCCATATGATTGCGATGGTCTCACCGCTTTTCGGCAGTTGCCGCTGCTGGTCACGTTGCCGGAGGACGAAGCGCAGGTGCAGGCGATTCTCCGGATCTGTCATGAACTGCGCGCGCCGGTGGTGGCGCGGGGTGCCGCCACGGGTCTGTCGGGTGGCGCCACACCGCATGCGGACGGCGTGCTGGTCGCGCTCGCCAAGCTCAAGAAGATCATCAGCGTCGACCCCGTGTCGCGGACTGCGGTGGTCCAGCCCGGTGTGCGCAATCTGGCGGTGTCCGAGGCAGCGGCGCCCTACGGTCTCTATTATGCCCCCGACCCCTCGTCGCAGATCGCCTGCACGATCGGTGGCAATGTCGCCGAGAACTCGGGGGGCGTGCATTGTCTGAAATATGGACTGACCGTCCATAATGTGCTGCGCGTGCGCGGCCTGAGCATTGAAGGCGAAATCGTCGAGTTCGGCAACGCGGCCCTCGATGCGCCTGGTTACGACCTGCTGGCGCTGCTCAACGGTTCGGAAGGTCTGCTGGCGCTGATCACCGAGGTCACCGTCAAGCTGACCCCCAAGCCCGAACTGGCACAGGTGGTGATCGCCTCGTTCGCCGACGTGCGCCGGGCTGGCGACGCGGTCGCCAGCATCATTGCCGCCGGCATCATTCCGGCCGGCCTCGAAATGATGGACAGGAGAGCCATTCTGGCTGTCGAACCCTACGCCAACGCCGGTTACGACATGGATGCCGAAGCGATCCTGCTCTGCGAGTCGGACGGCACGCCCGAAGAAGTCGCCGAGGAAATCGGGCGGATGACGGCGGTGCTCGAAAAGAGCGGTGCTGCCGGGATTCGCGTCTCGCAGAATGAAGCCGAGCGGCTCAAGTTCTGGGCCGGGCGCAAGGCGGCGTTTCCGGCGGTCGGTCGCCTGACCCCCGACTATCTGTGCATGGATGGCACGATTCCGAGGAAGCATCTGGCCGATATGCTCGAAGCGATCGCCGCTCTTTCCGGGAAATACTCGCTGCGTTGTGCCAACGTCTTTCACGCCGGCGACGGCAATCTGCACCCGCTGATCATGTACGACGCCAACCAGCCGGGAGAACTCGAGCGGGCGACAGCCTTTGGTGCCGAGATCCTCGAACTGTCGGTACATTTCGGTGGCACCATCACCGGTGAACATGGGGTGGGCATCGAGAAAATCGATCTCATGGCCGAGCAGTTCACGCTCGCCGAGATCGGCGCTTTCCATCGCCTCAAGGCGGCTTTCGACGAGCATGGCCTGCTCAATCCCGGCAAGGGCGTGCCGACGCTGGCACGCTGCCGGGAATACACGCTGGCGCGCGGCGGCGGCGAGCAGAATTCAATGAACTCGATGAACTCTTCGAGGCAGTGATGGATCCCTGGATCGAAAACTGGACAGCGCGCATCAACGACGCTGCCGGCAGTGCTGGCCAGCTGGCGATTCGTGGTGGCGGCAGCAAGACCTTTTACGGTGGACGGGAACAAGGCGAGAGGCTCGACGTCGGCGCCTATCGAGGGATCGTCGCTTACGAACCGACCGAACTGGTGGTCAGCGCGCGCGCCGGCACGCCGCTCGTCGAATTGACCGCAACGCTCGCCGAAAAGGGACAATGGCTGGCTTTCGAGCCGCCGCATTTCGCGCCGACTGCAACCGTCGGCGGCATGCTCGCCAGCGGTCTGTCGGGTCCGCGCCGGCAGGCGGTCGGTGCCGTCCGTGATTTCGTTCTCGGCGTCAAGCTGTTGAATGGCCTGGGTGAGGTGCTCTCCTTCGGCGGCCAGGTGATGAAGAATGTCGCCGGTTACGATGTCTCGCGGCTGCTGGCCGGCAGCCTGGGAACGCTCGGCGTGCTGCTCGAGGTGTCGTTGAAGGTGCTGCCGCTGCCGGTGGCCGAGAGGAGCCTGCGTTTTGCGATCGACGAGGCGACCGCGCTGCAGAAACTCAATCAGTGGGGCGGGCGACCCTTGCCGATTTCGGCGTCTGCCTGGCACGACGGGATTCTGACGCTGCGCCTGTCGGGTGCCGTGGCGGCGGTCGCTGCCGCAGAGCGCCTGCTCGCCGGTGAGTTAATGGATGCTGCCGAGGCGGAAGCCTATTGGCGATCACTGCGCGAGCAGACGCACGCCTTTTTTGCCGGCGACGCGCCGCTGTGGCGTCTCTCGCTCCCGTCGGTGGCGCCGCCGCAGGGGTTCGGAGCGACGCTGATCGAATGGGGCGGCGCGCAGCGCTGGCTGCGTGCCGGCGACGCGCGTGCGCTACGTTCGGCAGCGGCAAAAGCCGGTGGGCACGCAACGCTGTTCCGGGGTGATGACGCCTTGAAGGCCGCGGTCGGTGTTTTCCAGCCCTTGCCCGCGCCGCTGGCGCAAATTCACCGCAATCTCAAGCACGCCTTCGACCCGCAGGGGGTCTTCAACCCCGGCCGAATGTACCCGGATTTCTGAAAGTTCGCCAAGCATGCAAACCCATCTGGCCGATTTCATCAAGGACACGCCGGCCGGGCGTGAGGCGGACGCGATTCTGCGTAGCTGCGTGCACTGCGGCTTCTGCAATGCCACCTGTCCCACTTTCCAGTTGCTCGGGGACGAGCTCGACGGGCCACGCGGCCGCATCTATCTGATCAAGGAGATGCTCGAAGGGCAGCCGGTGACCGCAAGGACGCAGCTCCACCTCGATCGTTGTCTGACCTGCCGGGCCTGCGAGAGCACCTGCCCATCGGGGGTCAACTACCACCGCCTGTACGAGATCGGACGCGCCGTCATGGAGCAGCGCGTGCCGCGTTCGCTGGCTGCGCGGGCGACGCGTTCGCTGCTTCGCGAAGCGCTGCCGCGCCGCTGGATATTCAAGCCGGCGGTTCGCATCGGCCAACTGCTGCGGCCGCTGCTGCCAGACATGCTCGCCGAAAAGGTGCCGATGCCTGCTGGCGCTCGCATCGGTGCCTGGCCACGGCCGGCTGCACACGCGCGCCGGATGGTTGCGCTGGCCGGTTGCATGCAGCCGACGCTGGCGCCCAATACCAATGCGGCGACCGCACGCGTCCTCGACCGGCTCGGCATCGAATTGATCGAGGTGGCAGGAGCCGCCTGTTGCGGTGCCTTGCGCTACCACATCGATGCCCAGGAACAAGCCCTCGACGACATGCGGCGTGTCATCGATGCCTGGTGGCCAGAACTCGAGAGTGGGCGCGTCGAGGGATTCGTGATGACCGCATCGGGTTGTGGCGGGCATGTGCGCGAGTACGCTGCACTGCTCAAACACGACCCGGCCTACGCCGACAAGGCGGCCAGGATTGCGGCGATGACGCGTGATGTCTCCGAGGTGCTCGCCGCCGAGCAGCCTCGCCTGCTCGAGTTGCTGCGCGCAGCCAGTGTCGGTGTCGGCGAGCGGGTGGCCTTTCACTCGCCCTGCACCCTGCAGCATGCACAGAAGATTCGCGGGGTCGTCGAAGCGCTGTTGACTGCCGCTGGCTACCAGCTTTCGCCGGTCGCCGATGCGCACCTGTGCTGCGGTTCTGCGGGCACCTATTCGATTACGCAGCCGGTTCTCGCCAGGCAGTTGCGAGACCATAAGCTGGCGGCGCTCCATGCCGGTTCGCCGGATCTGCTGGTCACGGCCAATGTCGGCTGCCAGATGCATCTGCAAAGCGGCAGCACGCTGCCGGTGCAGCACTGGATCGAACTGATCGACGAGCGTTTGCGCGCCGCTTCCTGAAGCGTACAGACCACACACGTACAAAGAGCGATGTTCATCGACCGTCAGGCCAGCAGTTACGATGCCTTGTGCAGGAGTTTCCGCTGGCAGCTTCCCGAGCGCTTCAACATCGGCGTCGACGTCTGCGGCCGCTGGGCCGAGGACCGCAGCCGCTTCGCGCTGTACTACGAGGACGCGAGCGGTTTCTCTTCGGCGCATACCTTCTGGGACATTCAGCGCGAAGCCAATCGCCTTTCCAACGTACTTGCGGCACTCGGCACGCTGCCTGGCGACCGGGTGGCGCTGATCCTGCCGCAGTGTCCGGAGGCGGCCATTGCGCATGTCGCGATCTATCAGATGGGCGCGCTGGCCGTCCCCCTGTCGCCGCTGTGCACGCCGGATGCACTCGCATACCGTCTCGGCGACGCGGGTGCGCACCTGGCCATCGTCGATGCGACGACGCTGCCGACGTTGCGGCAACTGCGCGACAAGCTGCCGCAACTGCAGCATCTGCTCGGCGTCGGCGCTGCGGCCGGCAAGGATCTCAGGCGCTGGGAGGAAGTGCTCGAACATGCTTCGCCACGCTACACGCCGCTGGCGACCGCCGCCAATGATCCGGCGATGATCCTCTATGGAAGCGGCAGCACCGCCAGACCGAAGGGGATGCTGCTGGCACATCGTACGCTGCTCGGCAGGCTCAGCGGCTATGTCTGCTCGCATGACTTCTTTCCGCAGCCGCGTGACCTATTCTGGTCGTCTGCCGACTGGGCGAGCACTGCGGGTCTTGGCGATGGTTTGTTGTCGACCTGGCACTTCGGGATGCCACTGCTCGCTTACCCGGGACGTTTCGACGCCGTGCGGGCGTTTGCCCTGATCGAGAAGTACGGTATACGCAACAGCTCGCTCTCTCCCTGCGACTTGCAGAGGATGATGGAGGCGGTACCCGACCCGAGGTCGATTTACGATCTCGACTTGCGCACGCTGGTCAGCGCTGGCGGACCGGTTGCTGCAGCGGTTTCTCACTGGGCCAGGGAGAAGCTCGGGGTGACGATCAACGAAATCTTCGGGCAGACCGAGATGGGCGATATGCTCGGCAACTGCGCTTCGCGCTGGCCAGTGAAGCCGGGTGCGATGGGCCGCCCGTACCCTGGGCATCGGCTGGCGATCGTCGATCACCAGGGCCAGGTCCTGCCACCGGGCGAACTCGGTGAACTCGCCGTACATCGGCAGTGCAATGGTGAAGACGATCCATTGGTCATGCTCGGGTATTGGCAGAATCCCGAAGCGACGGCCAGGAAGTTCATCGCCGAGGGCTGGGTCCTGACCGGTGAACTGGCGAAGATCGATGCAGATGGCAATTTCTGGTACCAGGGGCGTGCCGAGGAACCGTTCCACCCTGGCGGTCAACCCATGCATGGCTGAAAGCGATAGAATTCGTCGCCGCTCTGCCATGCCCTGGGGCCGCTGGCCAGGGGCGGCAGCAAGGCCTGCAAGAGCTTGTCTTGAGGAGATGGAATGAGCGAAGTGCCTGAACAGGCAGCTCGATTGAAGGTCATGCAGCGACCGCCGGGAGGCTCATTCGATGCCGATCACGATTGACGCCTGTGTCGCCCAGCATCAGGGGGATCGCCGCGAGCAGCAGGACCGGGCGGCGATCCTGCCACATCCCCGAGGCGGTGGTGTGACCCTGGCGGTGGTGGCGGACGGCATGGGTGGCCATACCGGGGGGGTCATTGCTGCCCGGCAGGTGATCCACACCGCGCGCAACAATCTGGATGGTTTTTCAGCGCGCACCGAATCGGCGCGCGTGCTGCTGGAATCGATCATCAATGAAGCACATATGCTGATCAAGGCATCGCGTTTCATCAACGAGAAGGATCCGCACAGCACCGTCGTGCTGCTGCTGTTGCAGCCGGGCAAGGCGAGCTGGGCGCATTGCGGTGACAGCAGGATTTACCATTTTCGTGGCGACAGCCTGCTCTTTCGCAGTACCGATCATTCCTACGTCGGGCAATTGGTGGTGCAGGGCAGAATCACGCCTGAACAGGCCCTGGTGCATCCCAACCGGAACATTCTGTTGACTTCGCTGGGGGGCGTCGAAAAACCCAAGATCGCTTTTGGCGAAGCCGAGGGCCTGCAGGCAGGGGACACCTTTCTGCTTTGTTCGGATGGTCTCTGGGCCTATTTCAGCGATCAGGAACTGGGGTGGGTGATCAATGGCTCGGCGACGGCACGCGAGGCTTCCGAGTTGCTGATCGGCCGGGCACGGGCGCTTGGCAACAAGGACGGCGACAACATCTCGATCACCATCCTGAAACTGCTTGAAGCACCGCTTGCCGAACCGACTGCTGGTCTGCTACTTCCGCCCCAGGCCGCCAAGTAGCGCCGCGACCAGGCGGCGTGGTTTGTGCGGGTTTTCCGTGTGCCGCAGTGGGCGCTCGGCGTCGTTACCGACCGCTGCCGCAACTGGCTGCGGTTCGTAAGGTTTGCTGAAATCAAAACCATCTGCGGCGAGGTTCGGGAAATGTCCGCTGCCGGTTCTTTTCGCTCCTTCTCTCTGCGCACTGCGGCCCGCCATGCGCTCGCTGCGCGGAGTCGCCGGCGGTGGCGCCGCCAGTGGGGCGAAGAGCGGCGGCGCCGGGAGGCGTCGGTGATGGCTGCGTTTGTTGCCGGGGGGGTAGGTATAGTCGTATTCGGGTTCGAAGCCGGCGACCAGAACCTGCTCGACCTGAATCCGGATCAGCTTTTCGATCTCGACCAGATACTGGACTTCACTTGCCGAAACCAGTGAAATCGCCGTCCCCGGCTTGCCCGCACGGCCCGTACGGCCGATGCGGTGGATATAGTCTTCGGGTGTGCGCGGCAGTTCAAAATTGATGACGTGCGGCAGTTCGTCAATGTCGAGGCCGCGCGCGGCGACGTCGGTGGCGACCAGTACCAGTACCGAACCGTCCTTGAAGGCTTCGAGCGCTTTCAGGCGCTCCTGCTGGCTCTTGTCGCCATGGATCGAGTCGGCGGCAATCCCGGCCTTTTGCAGTTCGCGGGCGAGCCGGTTGGTTTCGATCTTGGTGCGGGTGAACACCAGCACCTGATTGAAATCGGCCGACTTCAGGAGTTTGACCAGCAGCGCACGCTTGGCCTCGGCAGCCACCGGGTGGACGCGGTGGGTGATCGTCTCCGACACGGTGTTGCGTTTGGCCACTTCGACCAGCACCGGCGACTGCAGCATGCCGTCGGCCAGTTTCTTGATCTCTTCCGAGAACGTCGCCGAGAACAGCAGGCTCTGCCGCTGCCTGGGCAGCAGGTTGATGATGCGCGTGACGTCGGGGACGAAGCCCATGTCGAGCATACGATCCGCCTCGTCGAGCACGAGCGCCTGCACGCTTGCGAAATTCAGGCATTTTTGCTCGAAGAGATCGAGAAGACGGCCGGGGGTGGCCACCAGCACCTCGACCCCGCAGCGGATCTCGGCAATCTGCGGCTTGATGTCGACGCCACCGAAAACGCAAGAACTCCGGATCGGCACATGCTTGCTGTAGGTTTTTACCGACTCGTACACCTGGATCGCGAGTTCGCGAGTTGGCGCCAGCATCAACACCCGTACCGGGTGGCGCGCGGGCGACGGACTCGGGCTGGCGAAGGCAAGAATACGCTGGAGCAGCGGCAGCGTGAAAGCGGCCGTTTTGCCGGTACCCGTCTGTGCCCCACCCATCAGGTCGCGACCCGCAAGAATGATCGGTATCGCTTGTGCCTGGATCGGCGTTGGCTCGGTGTAGCCCTGGTCGGCAAGGGCTCTCAGGAGATCAGGCGCCAGGCCGAGTTCATCAAAACGCATCCGCGAAACCTTTAAAATCAGTTAAAAAATCAATTGCATGAAATATGAATTATACATCGATTGGGAGGCTGCGCCGGCTCGGCTTGCGCTGCGGGTTCCGGCGGGAAGTCAGCGCTGCTCGAGGCGCTTGAGTGCGCACTCTGCGGCCGCGTCGAAAACGGCGATACGCGAAACGATCCGAGCATGGCCCGAGCGTAGCTGTTGCTCCAGTGTAGCTTGTGGCATGGCGACCGCGTAGTCCCATTCCGGGTTGAACAACAGAACCATACCCGAGGCCGGGCTTTGCCAGCAGCAAAGGCCGCACAAGGATTCCTGCGGCGAAACCAGGAATCGCAGCCATTCGCCCACTAGCGATTCGCCAGCGGGTGCCCTCTGGGGCGTCTTGCTGCCCGCCGGCACTGGCAGAAAACGGAGCTGTCGCCCGTTGCGCTCGAGAAAGCCGGTTTCGGCGGTCGGGTTGCTGGCCTGTACCTGGCGCTCGACCGCGGGCGCTGCTGCCAGTGCCTGGCGGCGCAAGGCGCTGGTCTGCAGGTCGAACAGGGTGTTGAGAAAAGGCCTTCTCTCGGCGGCGCTGACGCCGATCGAATCGAGCCCGGCGCCGATTCGCACGAGCAGTGACGAGGCCAGGCCGGCAAGGCGTTTACGTTCCTCGGCGGTCGGCTTCGGCAGAACGCTCCAGATCAGCTCATCGGCAGTGTTGCTGTCCTGTTGCCAGCGTTCGCCCTGGATGCCGCCATCCGCGGCGGCGGCGATCATGACCCGCAACCAGTACTGTTCAAGAAACGATGCAATTTCCGGCGAGCGGGTTCGCGCCCGGCTGACGCGCAGCCAGTTGTCGGCGAGCCGCGTCGAGTATTGCCGGTTTTCGTGCTCAAGCAGCAGTTGTACATGCGGTTCGGCGGCCTGCCGAACCGCCTGATCTCGCGCCCTGATCAGCATGTCGAGTTCGGCCAATTGGGGATCGAGCGAGCCATTCTGTTCGAGCGTCTGGCGGGCGATAACGGTCAGCCGGCCGATTCGTTGGCAGAGCGGATGCTCTGACTCCTGCGGCAGCCCAAGAGCTGCCCGGGCCATGCGATTGATCAGCGAGCGCGCAGGATGCTGGTCGTTGGAGAACAGCGAGGGATCGATGATCGCCAGTTTGATCAGCGGCATCTGCAATCGTCCGATCGCGGCCTTGATGGCCTTGGGTAACTCGGTGGAGTCGAAGATGGCCTCGAAAATCAGCGCCAGGGTATCGAGGGTGACCGCTTCGCGTTTGCCCAGGGGCAGGTCGAGATCCTTCGCCTTCAGAGCGCTCAGTGGCGTACGCGGCGGTGATTCCGCGACTGCGTCGTCAGGGCTTGCGGCCGCTGAGCGGTTCTCGATCGCCGTCAGGCGGTCGAACAAATGGTCGAGCATGATCCGCGTAGCGGCATCGAGAGCAGGATTCGCCGATCTCGCTCCGCGGTAACTCAACTGCAGTGGATCCGCCGGCTGATCCGTTTCGAGTTGCTGACTGACCGCCTGTTGCAGGGTAGACAGGGCGTTGGCGATCGCCGGCTGGTTTTCGCCGGCTTGCGCCCGGCCCGATCTGAGTTCGGTCGTGACCGATGTGTTCTGTCCTGGCGCTGGCCCGATGCCGTGGCTTGCCAGCAGACCGTCGATTTCTCGATAGAGTCCGGGGATCTGTTGGCAGAGGCCCTGTTCGAGTCGGTCGAGCAGCGCCAGCGTTGGTTCGAGATCGCCGCCGTAGAGTCCGGGGATCTGTTGGCAGAGGCCCTGTTCGAGTCGGTCGAGCAGCGCCAGCGTTGGTTCGAGATCGCCGCCGGCGTGTCTGCAGATCGCCCACAGGCCCAGGCAGATTACTTCCGGTCCTACCGGATTGGCGGCCTCGCTCATCGATGGCCGGGAGAGCAAGGTCATGTAGCGCAACTGGCTGCGCCACAGGTTGTGACCGCCAGCCTCACGCAAGCGAACGGCAAGGCTGCGAATGCGGATGTCGAGTTCGAGGTCCTCGTCGCCCATCAAGGTCAGGCGCGAGGCCGTAAAGTCGGAGCGCTGATCGGTGTCCTCTTCCAGGCCCGATGCTGCGGCCAACTCGTCATGCGCTGTGCCGATTTCCTGGCTGAAGGCCTCGAGCACCGTCGGCATGCGCATCCCGCACTGCCGGATGATGTCGGTGAGCCGGTGCTGAAAGAGATCCTTGCTGGCGCACAGAATATCGAAGCGATCTTCGCTTGTTTTCGGTGTTTGCGGCAGACGGCTTCGATCAGACATTCATGGCAGGCCAGGCGAGGGTAGGGGTCTCGATTCGTATATTGTACTTCGCACCTAACGGTCATGGCGATTTGAGACACCCCCGATCATGAAAGTCATGACCGTTTCCCTTCCTTGCTAATGTTTTGCGGCTGCCTTCTGGTCGACCGGGGCTTCTGCTGCCGTCTCCTCGGCGAGCGGCGCCGCCGGCTTCTTTTTCTTGGTGCCAGGAGGCTGCGGTGGCGGCAGTTGCGGCTCGACAGTCTGCAGCTTGTTCTCGCGCATGTAGATGTCCATGTCACGCCAGCCTTCGTAGATCGCGGATTTCGGCAGCCACGCATAAATGGAGTAGCAGTCTTCGATGGCGCGTCCCGATTGCCGGCAGGCTCCGCCGACCGCTTTCCCCTCGGCCTCGTTGCGGGCCAGCTTGGCTGCCGGAGCCTCGAGGCCGAGCTTCTGCTGGACGGCATCGCAGCCGATCAGCGCGAGCAGCAGCGAGCTGATGATCAGGAGCTTACGCCCGGGTTCGCTGGCTTGAAGAAGGATTGGGGATAGACTCATATGCTTTACACTGCTCACTGCCCTTTGTCTCACCCTCCTGTAGAGTTCAACAATACAGCAATATTTTCTGATCCAGAGCAGCAAAAGGAAATTCAAGCATGCCTAGGCGAGTATATGCTTCCCCAACAACCGTGGTCAATCGTCAATTTTGTGGATCCTGACGTCGGCTGCCTGGCCTGCGGCTGCACCCGCAGCGGCATGAGGGTCGCTGAACGGATCCGCCACTTGCATGGGAGGGCAAATGCGCTTCATTCATTGTGCTGACATTCACCTCGATAGCCCGCTGCGTGGCCTGGAGGTGTACGCGGGGGCGCCGGCAAACGAAATGCGCCGGGCCACCCGCCGAGCGTTCGCCAGGCTCGTCGACCTGGCTCTCGAACGCTCGGTCGACTTCGTCCTGATTGCCGGCGACATCTTCGACGGCGACTGGCCGGACTTTAACACCGGCTTGTACTTCGCGTCCCAGTTGCGCCGTCTCACCGACGCCGACATTCGCGTTTTTCTGACCTATGGCAATCACGATGCGCTCAGCAAGCTGACGAAGTCGGTACCGCTGCCACAGAAGGTCTACAGCTTCCCAGCCAAAACTCCAGCGACACAGATCATCGAATCGCTGGGCGTCGCGATTCATGGGCAAAGTTTCGCGACCGAGGCGGTGAGCAGCGACCTTGCCGCAACTTATCCCACAGCGCTTGCCGGATTGTTGAACATCGGTGTTCTGCACACCGCCTTGTCCGGCCGCGAAGGCCATCAGCCCTACGCTCCAACCACCGCTGATCGCCTGACTGACAAAGGCTATGACTACTGGGCACTTGGCCACGTCCACAAGCGCGAAATCGTCCGCGATTCCCCCTGGATCGTCTTTCCAGGCAATACCCAGGGTCGGCATGCGCGCGAAACGGGCGCCAAGGGCTGCATGGTCGTCGATGCAGAAGCGGGCGTCGGAATCCAGAGCGTCGAATTCGTTCCCACCGACCTTGCCCGCTGGCAACACCTGCTCATCGACATTTCCGGCCTCAGCAGCGAGGACGATCTGCATGCCGCCGTGCAATCCGAGGTACGCAACGCGCAAGCCGCAGCGGACGACCGGATCCTTGCGCTTCGCCTGACGCTGGCAGGCCGCGGCTCGCTGCATCACGCCATCGTTTCGCACCGCGAAGCCATTCGGGCGCAACTCGCGGCATCGATTGGCGAAGCTTCGTCGGGCAATGCCTGGCTGGAAAAAATCCGGATCCAGGTCACTGCGCCGCTCGATCTGCCCCGGCTCAAAGAACGTGACGATCCGATCGGGCTCCTGATCCGCAGTATTTCCGCGCTGGAGGAGGACCCGAAAGCGCTCAACGCACTTGCCGCATCCGTGCTCGGGGATCTCGGGCAGAAAATCCCGCCAGAGCTGCGTGCATCCGACAGCATTTGGGCGCTCGATTCCACCACTGCCCTGGCCGAAGCCCTGGCGAGTGCCAAGGAACGACTGCTCGCAGCAATCGCCGCCGAGGACGACGAATGAAGATCGAGCAGATCGACCTCAAGGCCTACGGCCATTTCAGCAATCAGCAGTTGCGACTGAGCGGACCCTCTGATTTTCATATCATTTGTGGGCCCAACGAAGCCGGGAAAACCACCCTTTGGCGGGCCATCAACGGTGCCTTGTTCGGGATTCCCAATGTTTCTCCGGATACCTTCCTCCACGAATCGAAAAAGATTCGGATCGGGCTCATTCTGAGCGCACGTTCCGGCGAACGTCTGGCCGTCATGCGCCGGAAAGGCCGGATCAATACCCTGCTCAAGTACGATCCGGCAACGGGGAACGAACTCGCGGATTCGGTTCCCGACGAACGCCTGCGCGACTGGCTTGGCGGCCTGAGCGAGGGGCTTTTTCTGGCCATGTTCAGCCTCGACCACGCAGCCTTGTTGCGGGGTGGCGTAGCGCTGGCGCAGGGCAGGGGCGATGCCGGCGAAAGTCTCTTTGAAGCCGGAGCCGGGCTCTCTTCGATTCGCAGCTTGCGTGCCAGGCTCGATCGCGAAGCCGAAACCCTGTTCAAGCCACGCGCATCCACTTCGGTCGTCTACAGAACGCTGGCCGATTACGAAGAAGCCCGGAAGCAGGCGAAAGACGCTGCCGTACGTCCAACCGAGTGGACGGCTGCGAGAACGACCATGGAACTCGCCAGCAAGGCATACGAAGCAGCCAGGGCGGATCAGCTTCGACTACAAAAGGAAGCACGTCGATTGGAACGGTTGGCGGCCATTCTTCCGGATGTCGCCGCACTTGGATTGGCACAGCAGCGCTTGGCCGAGCTGGCCGGTATTCCGCCGCTTCCGCCATCCGCCGCCGCGGAGCGAATAGCCGCCGTCACGAAAAGAAATGCAGCCGTCACCGCCGAACGGACGGCCAGCCTGCGACTTGCACAGCGGCAAGGCGAATTGGCCGCGATTCAAGTCAACGATGCCGTTCTCGCCGATGCCGAGTCGATCGAGGCCATTCATCACGCCACGACGGCCTACCGCGAAGCGGGCGTCAAGTCAGCCACGGCCACCGCCGCCATTGCCACAGCGCAAGCCGCCTTTGCTTCCGTACTCAAGCAGATCGCGGGTGATGCAAGGCCCGACGAAGCCCTGCAATGGATCCCGAATCCCATCCAGGCAGCCAGGATTCGCAGCCTGATTACTACTGGCGCGACGATCAAGGCAAGGCATGCTTCCGACCTCAAGGCACTCGGCGAAAAGCAGCTCGCGATCGCGCAACTGGACGCCGAGTTGCTCAGTCTGGGTACAGACGGTGCCGACGCCGGCCTCGGCCCCTATCTCGATTCGATTGCCGACCACGGCGATCCACAAGCGCAAGCGCAGCAGCTCGAACGCGATGCGGTGGCAGCGACCGTCAAGCTGAACGCCGAAGCCGGCGCCTTGAAGATGCCATCGGCCGATGCCGTCGCGAAGTGGACCGTGCCGCTGGAGGCAGAAGTCCAGCGTTTCAAGACCGAAGATGAGGAATTGCGCCGCCAGGCACGTTCCATCCGGGAAGCGATTGAAAAGATCGAAGACGACCTCGCGGCCCTGCGAGGCCAGATCGAGGGCATGCAGATTCGCGGTGATGTGCCGACCAAGGAAGCGGTATCGGTGGAGCGGGCCAAACGAAACGAACTCTGGCTGGGCATTCGCCGACGCTTCATGCCGGCAGCAGGCGAATCGATAGCGGCGGATCCACCGCCATCCGCGGAACGCTATGAGCATGCCGTCAGCAACGCCGACGATGCTGCCGACGGGCTGTTTGCCGATGCCGAGCGGGCTACCCGTTATGCCGAGTTTCGTGTTCGCAAATCGCAGATGGAAAATGCTCTCGGCCTGGAGCGGGGCCGCGCGGAAGAAATCGCGAAAAACCAGGCGGCGATCAGGCAGCGTTGGGCCGAATTGCTCGCTGGCCACGGTATGCCGGCCGTCTCGATCGCCGAGGCAGGACAATGGATCGCCAAGCGGGACGCCTTTCTGCAAAAGTTCGATGCCATCCAGCTCAAACAGCAAGAGGCGCAGCAGCGCAGCAAGTTGGCACAGGAGATCTGCACCCGGATCACTGCAATCTTCCAAGCGATGAAATTGCCTCCACCTGCAGCCACGGAACGGCTGTCGGAAATCCTGGCGCGAGCGCGTGCCATTGCCAAGCAGCACGCCGATCAGATGACGCAGCGAGCACTGAAGAAATCTGCCCGGGCCACGGCCGAAGTCGCAAGCAGACATGCCGAGACCGCTGAATCCAGGAGCCGGGAGAAAGCTGACGACTGGTGGACGCAGTGGCGCGAAGCCATGCTGGCCATTCGTCTGGAGCCCGATGCGAGTGCAGAGGAGGCAACGGCCAGACTCGAACAGTTTGCTGCACTTGAAGAGGCGCACGCTGCCTTGAATCTGGCGGGACGTGAGCAGCGCGAGGCCAGAATCCGGATCAGCGACTATGAAACCCGACTAGCCGGGACCTGGCAACGGGTTCGCGGTGCCCCCATCGCTGCGGACGGGCGAACCCATGAGCTTCTGGCGGGCGAGTTGTACCGCGAACTCCGCTCAAGCCGATCATTGCAGGAGACCAGGTCCACGCTCACGAAACAGCTTGCAGATGACCAGGCCGCGGTAGACGAAGCTCGGCAGACTGCCGCCGATGCCACCGCAATCATCGAGAGGCTCCTGCTCCAGGCGGCTTGCATCACCCTCGAAAGTCTCGAACTGGTCGAGGAGCAAAGCATGCGACGGTCGGCGCTTGCCAGCGAAATTCGCGACATCGAAACGCGGCTGGTGCAATCGGCCGGATTGCCTTTGCCCGAAGCGCTGCAACAAGCCGAAGCGCAGGATCCGGATGCCATCGCGGCCGCGCTCGAGCAGAATTTGCAGCAAAATGAGGAGATGGCAGCCAAGGTACAGAAACGCCACGAGGAATACCTTGCCGCCCGGCAGGTATTCGATGCCATGGATGGATCCGCCACGGCGGCCGACGCACAGCAGAAAACGGCTCAGCACGCCGCAAGGATTGCCGAACTCAGTGCCGACTATGCGGCATCACGAATTGCGTCGGCAGTCCTCGTACAGGTCATCGATACCTACCAGAAGCGCAACCAGGGACCGCTCATCGCACAGGCGTCCAGGCGATTTGCCGCGATCACCGCCGGCCGCTTTTCCGGTGTCGTGATCGATTACGAAGAAGAGAGGCAGATTCTCAAGGCCGTTCGCGCCGATGGCGAACGACTGACGATGGAACAGTTGAGTACCGGGCGCCGCGATCAGCTCTTTCTGGCCTTGCGCCTGGCCGCCATCGAAGGCCATCTCGACAACGGTGAACCCCTGCCGGTGATCATCGATGACATCCTGATCCAGTTCGACGATGCGGCGTCAGCAGCGACCTTCCAGGTGCTCGCTGAACTCTCCAGGCGGACACAGGTGCTGTTTCTGACGCACCATGAGCATCTTCTCGAAGTTGCCGAAGTGGCGATTGGTGGTGGGGCCTACAGTTCGCACGCACTGTCATCGTGAGATAGCCCGAGAAAATGGAAGCACTTCTGGACCGGAAGCGGTGTGCGCGCGAGCGCTCTCGCTACGGCCGGGTGGCGACCGCCAGGAACAGGGGGTATTCCCGTACCCCCTGATCGGTCGCTTTTTTCATCAGAAAGCAGGTGGAGAAATCCACCCTGGCGAACCCTGCATCCGCCAGTTGCGACCGCAGTGCGTCCCGATCGAAGCCCATGTGCCCGGTGAAGCCGGGGCCGTGAAACGAACCGTCTTCCTGGTCCAGGTCGGCGATTCCCAGCCAGCCGCCCGGCCGCAGCAGGCCATGAAAAACTTTTAGCAGCCGGTGCGTGTCGGTGACGTGGTGCAGGGTCATCAGGGTATAGATCAGGTCGTAGCGCTCGGCAGGTGGCGGATCCGTCATCAGATCGAGGGCCAGCGGATGCAGATGCGAAAGCCCGGCAGCGATGATCTTCTCTTGCAACACCGCCAACATGCCGGGCGAGCTGTCGGCCAGCGTGACCCGGCCCAGATCGGCTTGCAGGGCGAAACTCAATTGTCCGGTTCCACAGCCGTATTCGAGCGCATGCCAGTCATGCGCCAGCGGCACCCGCTGGCGCAGCGCTATGGCGACGGCGAGCGTCCGCTCCTCTTTGACCGGATCAGAGTCCCAAGTCTTTGCTTTGTCGTCAAAATTCATCATGGTACTCACTCCCTCGGGGTGCTGGCGAGACCCGTTGCCAGCCGCTTACCGCAGCGAGGCGCAGGGGCGTAACATTCCTTCAGCTTGTGCTGTGCCCTGGCATATCGCCGGGTTTGCAGACTTCATGATAGACCAGAATCCGTTGAGGCAAGGCGGGCAACGGGATGCATTCCTTGTTCCGCTCATCGTTTTTCCCTGGTGCGGCAAGGAATCCTGCCGGTTTTCTTCGCCAGCCAAGGGTCGATTTGACCGCAGTTGATGGCGGAACATATACTCTTGCCGGTGGCCTTGGATTTTCTATCCTTCATCGTTGGCCGCGCCACATACACTTCCGGCGATGCCGTTACGTATTTCATCCTCATCCTTGCAGGGGGCCGTGCTCATGGGTCTGCGACTGAAATTCAACCTGGTACTATTGCTGGTCTTTGGCGCCGGGATGGCCATGTCGGCGTACGTGTCGCACCGCCTGCTCAACGAGAATGCCAAGCAGGAGACGCTGCGCAATGCCGGCCTGATGATGGAGTCGGCGCTCTCGGTGCGCAGCTATACGGTCAAGCAGGTGAAGCCGCTTCTCGAGACCCAGATGGAACAGACTTTCCTGCCGCAGACGGTACCTGCCTATGCTGCCACCGAGGTGTTCAGCAATCTGGCCACGAAGTATCCGGACTTCACCTACAAGGAGGCCACGCTCAATCCCACCAACCCACGCGACCGCGCGCTCGATTGGGAGAGTGACCTGGTACAAAAATTTCGCGCTGACGGCAATACCAGGGAGTTTGCCGGCGAGCGGGAAACGCCAGCCGGCCGCATGCTCTACCTGGCGCGGCCGATCACCATTACCGACCCGGCGTGCCTTGCCTGCCACAGTGTTCCCGCTGCGGCACCGGCATCGATGATCAGGATCTACGGGGTGAACAATGGTTTCGGCTGGAAGCACATGGAGACGGTCGGCGCGCAGGTGGTCTCGGTGCCGATGTCCGTTCCGCTGGCCAATGCACAGCGCACCTTCAACACCTTCATGCTCTCGCTCGGCGGTATTTTTCTTGCCACTTTCGTGGTGCTGAACATCATGTTGTCCTTGCTGATCATCAGGCCCATTTCGAGCATGTCGGAGGCCGCCGACAGAATCTCCACCGGTGATTTCGCGGTGCCCGAATTCCCGGCACACACGGGGGACGAGATCGACGTTCTGGCGAACTCCTTCAATCGCATGCGCCGCAGCCTGCAAAAGGCAATCCAGCTGATCGAGAGCTGAGAGCGGAGCACCCACGCCATGACCATCCCTGAACATATCGGCAAGTACGAGATCCGTCGCGAACTCGGCAAGGGCGCGATGGGCACGGTTTACGAGGGTTTCGACCCGGTCATCAAACGCTCGGTGGCGATCAAGACGATTCTTGCCGAGTACCTGGCCAATGTTGAATCGGAGGCCGCTGTGGCACGCTTCAAGCACGAGGCGCAGGCCGGAGGAAGGCTGCAGCATCCGGGGATCGTCGGGGTATACGAATACGGAGAGGACGAAAAAGGGGCATTCATCGTCATGGAGTACGTGCAGGGGCAGTCCTTGCGACATTGCCTGCGCGAGCGCGGTCGCTTCGAACTGATCGACGTTTTCGAGGTGATGAAACAACTGCTCGCAGCACTCGACTATTCGCACCGGCAGGGCGTCGTGCACCGGGACATCAAGCCGACCAACGTGATGGTCCTGAGCGGGATGAAGATCAAGGTCATGGACTTCGGGGTCGCCAGGATCGAGAGTTCGTCGCTCACGCAAGTGGGCACGGTGATCGGTACGCCGACGCACATTGCTCCAGAGCAACTGCTGGGCTTGCCTTCGGATTGCCGCGCCGACCTGTGGTCGGCCGGAGTCATCCTCTACGAAATGCTGACCGGGTGCGGGCCGTTTCTCGCCGATACGCCGGTCACGGTCATGTACAAAGTCATGCACATCGAGCCTGCACGGCCATCGGCAATCGTGTCCTCACTACCACCGGTTTTCGACGCCCTGCTGAAACGTGCGCTGGCAAAGAAACCGGACGAACGCTTTCAGAGTGCACGCGAATTCACCAATGCGTTGTTGGCGGCTTTCGTCAAGAGCAAGCCGGTGGCCAGGCCTCCCGGCAGCAGCGCCGACAGCATGCTGCCACCCGCGCCGGTACCCGGCGTTGTCGTCAGAAATGACAGCATTGGCAGCATTGACACGAGCACTCTGGGTGCGTCGATGCCGTTGCCGCTGCCCGTAGGGGCGCTGGCCGAGATCGAGTCCTCGCTGATCCGGTCGATCGGTCCACTCGCCAAGCACCTGGTGCGCAAGGGGATGGAGCAGGCCAAGAGCGTCGAGGAGTTCTACTCCAGGCTTGCCGAAAACATTCCCGAAGGCGTCGAACGTGCCGATTTCCTGAAGCGTATCGAGCGCTTGAACAAGGCCATGCCTGCATCGATGCCGCCAACGTCGACCAGTTTGCCCGAGCCGCCTTCCGCAAAACCGGCTGCGGTTTTCGATCCTGCGACCCTTGCCGCGGCCGAGAAACGCCTCGCACAGTACGTCGGGCCGCTCGCCCGTGTGCTCATCAAGCGCGCAATGAACGATTCCGGCGACGTGCAGGAACTCTACCGCAAGCTTTCCGAGCAGATCGACTCCGAGCCCGAGCGTGCCGCCTTTCTCAAGGGTCTCGGTTAATTCTACATTAACAGATTCTAATGGCATTTTTGGGTGCTGGCGGCTGCCTTCGGTAGGCGCTGTCGCGGGCGCTTTGTCGCCGTGCATGACGCTCGGCGATGATTCGCACGAGGTCTTCGCGACCGTGAATCTTCACCGGGAGCTGCGCCACGAGCATGTCGACGACATCGGCACAGGACAGTAACTCGGCGTAGGGTGAGTGTTGCCGCCGCTCCTTGACGAGAAAGAGTAGTGCAACGCAGACGAGCGCCATGTGGTTGTACCAAGCCCGCCACTTGCGTACCTGGTAGTCGGCCATCCCACAGCAACCTTTCGCATTCTCGAAGGCGCGCTCGATGAAGTGGCGCTGTGCCTGCATGCGTGCCAGCTCGCGAAGTGGCGTGTCGGGCGCCGCGTTGGAGAGCATGAACTTCACCTCCTTGCCATCGCGGCGTGCCAGGAGATGCCATTGGCGGGCCTGTGCGCTGTTCGGATGACTGATCCACACGCGGGTATGGGCAAACATCGCGCGCACTTCACCCTTCTCCCCGTCGCGCAGGATCACCGGGTGCCACTCCTTTCGTTTCAGGCGCGCGGCCCATTCGCGGGCTTCCCAGGCCGGTACCCACGCCTTTCCCGGATCGGTAAAGTAAAACTGCTGGTCGCTGTGCACCTCGGTGGCGAATACCTCACCTGCATCGTCCCAATCAAACAGCAGCCAAGTCGCGTGGCCATAGAGGCCGTCGGCACCGATGAAGCCAAAGCGCACCCCGGCGGCTCGTGCCCGCTTGACCATCTCGGCAGCCATCTGCGGCTTAGTCCGAAAGACCCGTGCCGATTCCGGAATCCCCGCTTCCTGGCAACGCTTGGCGTCTTCAACCCAACGCTCTGGAAGGAACAATTCGAAGTCGATGATCGCCGCCTGCGACCCTCGTGCCAAGGCGGCATACACTCCAACCTGCGAGTTCTCGACCTTACCCAGGCGACCGTTGTACTGCCTGGCCACGCCCGCTGAATGGTCGCCCTTCTTTTGGACCCCAGACTCATCGAGCAACAGTCCCGTCTCTGGCCCACCGATCCACTCGTCCGCTTGTCGCGCCGTCTCCCGACGCACATTCTCAAAGTCCCATGCAGCATCGCTCAACAGGTGGTGGAGGCTGTAATACTCGGTCTCCGCCACCGTCTCGCTCATCTGTTCCAGGTTCGCACGAGGGCTTTGAAAAAGGCCCCGCAAGTACTGTTCAGCTTGCTCGGCCGTGCTTCGCGTTTTACTGCGGAAACACTCCCGGAACGACTGAAAATGGCTGGTCAGATTCTCGCAGCAGCTGGCCACCGCACGCCCGATCCCAAATAAATAAATTTGGCGATTTCATCGTCATACTCCTTATGTGGTAGAGCATTAGATATGTAGCTCAATAGCCTGTATTTCAACCATTTTAGAAATGTGGCAAAGTAGAATTAATGTGGAAGTCGTGTCAGCGACTCACGAATCCTGCCATGAGTCATGACTTTCATGATCGGCGGTGCCTGGAAGAGTCATCACCGTCAGGGCTGCGGTTTGCAGATTTCGGGATGTCCTCCACAGCAGTTGTCGGTCAGGAAACCGAGCAGGGCGTCGATTCTGTCCAGCGCGGCATGACAGCGAACGAAACGGCCTTCCTGTGTGGTGTTGACCAGACCGGCATGGGTCAGGGTCTTGAGGTGGAAGGAAAGGGTGGGTGCCGGTAATTGCAGTTGCTCGGCAATCAGGCCGACGGTCAGGCCCGCCGGCGCACTCTGCACCAGCAGCCGGAAAATGGCGAGGCGACTGTCTTGTGCCAGTGCGGCCAGCGCGGTGACGGCATCGGTATTGGTCATCGTTCCCACAATACCGAAATATTGCCGATCTCGTAAAGCATTTGCAGCCAGCCTGGGCATTGCCTTGGTCCTATCGGGTTTGCGACCATCATCCGGGTTTTTTACCGAGCAGGTGAACCGGAGTTTCACTTGCTTCTAGCATTCTAGCATTATGGAAATGTTTCGCAAGCTGAAGTCCATTGCGATGCGCGAATCGTCAGCTTGCTGGCGGGATGAAAAAAGGGCATCGCCACGGCGATGCCCTTCTCAAGCTGCGGCTGCTTAATGTGAAAGTCGCGTATGCGACTCAGGAATCTCCCCTCCCCCCTCGCGGGGGAGGGGTCGGGGGAGAGGGAAACGGTCATGACTTTCATGATCGGGGGTGTCTGGAAAAGTCATGACCGTTAGCCTAGAAGCCGGCACCCTTGATCGATTTCAGACCCTTGTAGACGGCCTTGTTGCCGAGTTGCTCCTCGATACGCAGCAACTGGTTGTATTTGCAGATACGGTCGGTACGCGACAGCGAGCCGGTCTTGATCTGCCCGGCGCCGGTACCGACGGCCAGGTCGGCGATGAAAGAGTCTTCGGTTTCACCGGAACGATGCGACGAGATGACGCCATAACCGGCTTTCTGGGCCATCTTGATGGCGTCGAGCGTCTCGGTGACGGTGCCGATCTGGTTGACCTTGATGAGGATCGCGTTGGCTGCCTTCATGTCGATGCCCTGCTTGAGACGTACCGGATTGGTGACGAAGAAGTCGTCGCCGACGATCTGCACCTTGTCACCGAGCGCCTTGGTCAGTTTGACATAGCCTTCCCAGTCGCTCTGGTCGAGACCATCTTCGATCGAGACGATCGGGTATTTCTTGCACCATTCGCTGTAGACGGCAATCATCTCGTCGTCGGTGAACAGCTTGTCGGGATTCGACTTCCAGAACTTGTAGCCCTGGCGGCCACCTTCGTCGAAAAGTTCGGAAGATGCGCAGTCGAGGGCAATGCTGATCTGCTTGCCGGGCTTGTAGCCGGCCGCAACGATCGCCTGCATGATGACTTCGAGCGATTCGTCGTTGGTGAGGTTGGGTGCAAAGCCGCCTTCATCACCAACGGCTGTGACATGCCCGCCCTTCTTGAGGATCGACTTCAGTGCATGGAAAACCTCGGTGATCCAGCGCAGCCCTTCCGAGAAAGTCGGCGCACCCACCGGCATGATCATGAACTCCTGGAAGTCGATCAGGTTGTCGGCGTGCTTGCCACCGTTGATGATGTTGGCCATCGGTGTCGGCAAGGTGAAGTCGCGATTCTTGTGGATCTTGCCGATGTATTTCCAGAGCGGCAGCTTGCTGACATGGGCACCAGCCAGCGTGATCGCCATCGAAGCGCCGAGGATCGCGTTCGCTCCCAGGTTCGACTTGTTGGGCGTGCCATCGAGAGCGATCATTGCCTCGTCGAGTGCGCGCTGGTCGAGAGGGTTCTTGCCCTTGAGCAGTTTGGCAATCTTGGTGTTGACGGCTTCGACCGCCTTCAACACGCCTTTACCGAGATAAGCGTTCTTGTCGCCATCACGCAGTTCGCAGGCTTCGAATTCCCCGGTCGACGCACCTGATGGGACTGCGGAGCGGGCCATGAATCCGTTGTCGAGCGTGATGTCGACCTCGACGGTCGGGTTGCCGCGCGAGTCAAGGATCTGTCGACCGACGACCTTGGTGATCTTGACGAATTCAGGGGTGACGTCAGACGCTGCCTCGGCTTGCTCGGGCTGTTCGACGTTCTCGGCCTTCTCGGCCTTTTCTGCTTTCTTGACTTTGTTGGCTTTTGCCATGATGGAGCTCCGTAGGAGTGGTTCGGTGGAAAGATCGAGGGAAATTTCTCCCGGTGATCATACCGAATTCAGATGACAAGGTGCAATGCCTGACAACGAAATCAGGGTCAATTCGTCCATCCAGATAAAGCGTGGAGAATCGGTCACTTGTGTGTCACAGAGAAGATCTTCAGCGAAACACAGGCATCCAGCATGAATGGACTCCGGAAGGAAATTGCAGTGTGCTGGACGATGTGTTACAAGGTAAACTCATCGCGGATTCACGAATTCAACCGCAGTCCCTCTCGCCAAATGGTTTTTTCGTTTTTCAAGAAGCAGCCACCGGAAAAGAAAATGGTTGCCCGGCCAGCCGCCGCTCCCCGCGCCCGCGACGAGCGGGGCGAAGCCCTGGGTCAGGCGCCGGATGATAAGCCGGCCGCCGCCGCGCCAGTCGGCCTGTTGCGGGCTGACCTCCCCTTTGCCACTCCGGTTTCCAAGATCGAAGGGCAGCCTCTGGATCTCAGCGAGTTTGTGTTCAGTGAGCACGCGCATGATATTCCGATCGAGGTTGAGATTGATCCGGTAGACGCCGAGGCTGAAGAGGCGGCCATGCTCTTTGCCAATGGCCAGGACAGTGCGGTGCGCTCGCTGCTCGAGAACTCGACCCGCTCCTACCGTTCCGGCCCGGGCGAGCGCTTATGGCTGATGCTTTTCGACCTCTTCCGGCTGACTGGCCAGAAAGCCCCTTTTGAGGCGCTGGGAATCGACTACGCACAGTCTTTCGAGAAATCGCCGCCAGGCTGGCGCGATACCGCTGTCGCCGCGCCGGTACACGCCAAAGTGGTTGGGTCGGTGTTGTTCAAGGGTGAGTTGACCGGTGATAACGATGCCGGATTTACGGCGGTACGCCAGGCTCTCGCGAGGAACCCGCGTCTTCGTCTCGATTTGTCCAAGCTGCGTAGACTGGATGCTGCCGGTTGCCAGTGGCTTCTGGATCTGCTGCAGCAGGCGCACAAGGATCGGCGCGAGATCGAGTTGCTGGGTCGTGATCACCTCGCGGCCCTGCTTGACCCCCTGATCATGCCCGGTCGAACAGAAAACCAGGCCTGTTGGCTGCTGAAGCTCGAGGTATGTCAGTTGCGCGGGCAGTTGGAGGCTTTCGAGGATCTGGCGGTCAACTATGCAGTGACCTTCGAGATTTCCCCACCCTCCTGGGAGCCCAGACGGGTGATGGAGGCCGAACCGCCGCCACTGGTGCTGGCCGTCGCCGATCAGTTGGTGACCGAGGCGTATGTCATCAAGGGCGATGTCAAGGCTTCCCGTTTCACTGACTTGCCGGCGTACGCTGAAGCCAACGATCCGGTGCTGATCGATTGCGCTGCCGTGACGCGTATGGACTTCCTGAGTGCCGGCGCCTTGCTCAACATCCTGACCATGGTCAAGCGGAAGGGCCGGCAGATCATTTTCCGTCATCCCCATTACCTGCTTGCCGAACTGTTCCGCGTCGTCGGGCTGAAAGCCGTGGCGGAAATCGTTCTCGCCAGAAACTAGAACCACCAACAGGAGTTTTGTATGGACCAGTACCACGGCACGACGATCCTGTCCGTTCGCCGCGGCAAGCGCATTGCCATGGGTGGAGACGGCCAGGTAACCCTGGGCAATATCGTCATCAAGGCCACTGCCCGCAAGGTTCGGCGCATCCATCAGGGGCGGATTCTCGCCGGGTTTGCGGGTGGGACGGCGGATGCCTTTACCCTGTTTGAACGTTTCGAAGCCAAACTGGACAAGCACCAGGGCAATCTGCTCCGCTCGGCAGTTGAACTCGCCAAGGACTGGCGCAGCGACCGTGCCCTGCGTCGGCTGGAGGCCATGCTGGCGGTCGCTGATCAGGAGAATTCACTGATCATCACCGGCAATGGTGATGTGCTCGAACCGGAGTATGGCATCGTCGCCATTGGCTCGGGGGGGGCTTATGCGCAAGCGGCGGCACGCGCACTGGTAGAAAACAGCGAACTCGATCCGGCCGAGGTGGTCCGCAAGTCCTTGCAGATCGCCAGCGATCTGTGCATCTATACCAATCAGAACTTCACCATCGAGGTGCTCGAATAATATGTCGTCGATGACTCCGCAGAAAATTGTTCACGAACTGGACAAACATATCGTTGGTCAGGGCAAGGCCAAGAAGGCCGTGGCGATTGCGCTGCGCAACCGCTGGCGGCGCGCGCAGGTCGCCGAGCCGCTGCGCCAGGAGATCACGCCGAAGAATATCCTGATGATCGGACCCACTGGTGTTGGCAAGACCGAAATCGCGCGCCGGCTGGCACGTCTGGCCAACGCGCCGTTCATCAAGATCGAGGCCACCAAGTTTACCGAGGTCGGTTACGTGGGCCGCGATGTCGAAACGATTATCCGTGACCTCGTCGAGATTGCCGTCAAGAGTGCTCGTGAACAGGCAATGACGGGCGTTCGTATACGTGCCGAAGACGCTGCCGAAGACCGCATTCTCGACGCCCTGTTGCCGCCGGCACGCGGCAATTTCTTCAACGATGCGCAATCGACGGAAGACAGTGCGACTCGGCAGAAATTTCGCAAGAAACTGCGCGAGGGCGAACTGGACCACAAGGAGATCGAGGTGGATGTCGCCGCTCCGTTGATGCAGGCCGAAATCTTCGCACCCCCGGGAATGGAGGAGCTGACCTCGCAGATTCAGGGCATGTTTCAGAACATGGGTGGGGGCCGCAAGAAATCGCGCAAGCTGAAGATCTTCGAGGCACGCAGGTTGCTGATCGAGGAGGAAGCCGCGAAGCTGGTCAATGATGAGGATGTCAAACACGATGCCGTCCGTAATGTCGAGCAGAACGGCATCGTCTTTCTCGATGAAATCGACAAGATCGCCTCTCGCAGCGACACGCACGGTGTGGACGTTTCGCGTCAGGGGGTGCAACGCGACCTGCTGCCGCTCGTCGAAGGTACCACGGTATCGACCAAGTACGGGATGATCCGGACCGATCATATCCTGTTTATTGCCAGCGGTGCTTTCCACCTGGCGAAACCCTCGGACCTGATTCCTGAACTGCAGGGTCGCCTGCCGATCCGGGTGGAACTGGATTCCTTGTCGGTCGCCGACTTCGAGTGCATTCTGACGCAGACTGACGCATGCCTGACCATGCAATACCAGGCACTGCTGGCAACCGAAGGGGTGACCCTCGACTTTGCCGCGGACGGGATCAAGCGCCTGGCCGAGATTGCCTGGTCGGTCAATGAGCGTACCGAGAACATCGGTGCTCGACGACTGTATACGGTCATGGAACGGCTGCTCGAAGAGGTGTCGTTCTCCGCCGGCGAGGGAAGCCTGGAGAGCGTTGCCATCGATGCAGCCTATGTGGACAGCCGGCTTGCCGAACTGGCGCAGAACGAGGATCTGTCGCGCTACGTTCTCTAGCCCGCAGCTCTGCCGCTTACTTCACTACCACCAGGACCGGCATCAAAGCAACTCCAGGGGCGGCATCAGGCCTGCAGCGTAAGCCGAAGAGCTGCCCTGCACAGCGGTCTGACCGAGCTTGGCCAGCACTTTGTTGGCTTCGCGCAAGCGGCCGAGCAGCTTGCTCAGCAGGACCTTGTTGAAGCGTTCCCGTACTTCGTCAGAACTCAAGTCCAGCGCTGCGCTATTGATCTCCAGGAACAGGGTCGGCTCCAAGGTCACCACCGTGGCGTGACGCCGGGGGTCGGTCGGGTGCAGGAATGCCATTTCTCCAACCACCTCGCTTGCGCCGAGCCGACAGATCACCCGTCCATTTGTGGAGATCTCGACAAAGCCGTCAACCACCACGCCAAACTTGCGATGGTTTTCACCTTCACGGATGAGCGTGACTTTTTCCGACAGTTCTCGCCAGACACTGATGCGCAGCACTTCCCACAACTCGATATCCTCGAACTCGGTGAAGAACTCCACTTTGCGCAACTTTTCGAAGTGTGTCAGATCTTGCTGCATCTGATCTTCTTCGAGCATCTGGTAGCGTACCGAGGAAAGATCCTTGGCAAACTCGGCACCATTGCGGTAGCGGCTGTACAGGTCCTTCTCGAGTGCCTTCTTGATGATCGGATCAAGGCCTGCCGGCAAAGTCGGGTTGAGTGCGCATACCGAAGGCGAGTCCATGTTGATGATCTTGTAGACCAGCGTTGCGGGATTGTTGGCGCGAAATGGTAGTCGCCCGGTCAGCAACTGGAATAGCAGGACACCAAGCGAATAGAGGTCGGTCTTGTGATTGAGCGGATAGTTCTTGACCTGCTCAGGGGACATGTAGGCTGGTGAGCCGACGCCCATGACGAAAGTCGAGTCCTTGCCCATATCCTTGAGGAGATTGAGCCCCAAACCGAAATCGGTGATTTTCGGATTATCGTCGGCATCCAGCAGGATATTGGCCGGTTTGATATCGCGATGCACGACGCCCTGGCGGAAGGCGTAATCGAGGGCCAGGCAGCACTTGAAGATGATGCCGATGACGCGGTGCATCGGCAGTAGGCGATTGATTGCACAATATTTGTCGAGCGCGGTGCCATCAATGAACTCCATCACCAGATACGCCTGTTCGGGTTCCACCACGGCGTCGTGGATCTTGACGATGTTCGGGTGATTCAAACGACGGCCGATCGCATCCTCGGTCTGGAAAAGCTTGCGCAGACGTCGCGACATGGCTGCATTTTCTTCACCGAAGCGGATCAGCTTGATTGCGACCTGGCTGCCCAGGTCCGGATCTCGAGCCAAATAGACGACAGCAGTCGCACCCTTGCCCAGGGAGCGAATGATTTCATACTTGCCGATCTTCTCCAACATGCCAGAACCACACCCTATCGACGACCATCGGGAATTGAAATGCTAGCAGCAGAATCGTCTTGTACATGAAAAATTATGCATGATTTGCCTCGCTGCCCGGCACGACCAAGGTAAAAAAAGCTTGAAATCGAAGAACTCGCCCCAAACTCCTTTCCGTTTTAGGGAGATCAACATCTATGCAAACGAACGACAAAGTACCCGAAGAGACCACTGCTGCTACCGAAACACCGGAAATCGTTGCCTTCCCATCGGAAGCCGCGCCTGCAGGCGGCACGCCCAGTCTCGAAGAAACTCTCAGGCAAGCGCAACTGCAGGCAGAGGAGTACCACGATGCGTGGCTACGCGCCAAAGCTGAAACCGAGAATGTGCGCCGTCGTGCCCAGGAAGACATTAGCAAGGCTGCGAAGTTCGCTGTTGACCGTTTTGCTCGGGAACTGCTGGCCGTGAAGGACAGCCTCGAAGCTGCACTGGCGACCGAAACAGCCAGCGTCGAGAGCCTTCGGTCCGGTACCGAACTGACCCTCAAGCAACTGGTCGCCGCTTTCGAAAAATCGGCACTGACGGAAGTCGATCCGCTTGGCGAGAAGTTCGATCCGCATCGACACCAGGCGATCAGCGTCGTCGAATCGACACAGGAGCCAAACACCGTCGTCAGCGTACTGCAGAAGGGCTACCTGCTGGCTGACCGCGTGCTGCGCCCGGCGCTGGTCGTCGTCGCCAGGGCAGGCGCTTGAAATCGTCACGATAATCCCCAACTGCAGCGTATCACCAGACATTCCGGTTTTGGCGAATGTTTTTGAAAAACAATATTGAAAGGATTCTGATATGGGCAAGATCATCGGCATTGATCTCGGAACGACCAACTCCTGCGTTGCTGTCATGGAAAACGGCAAACCGAAAGTGATCGAGAACTCTGAAGGTGCGCGTACCACACCATCAACGGTCGCTTATGCGGAAGATGGTGAAATTCTCTGCGGAGCGCCGGCCAAGCGTCAGGCCGTGACCAATCCGAAAAACACTCTGTACGCGATCAAGCGGCTGATTGGTCGCCGCTTTGAAGAGAAGGAAGTGCAGAAGGATATCTCCCTGATGCCGTTCAAGATTCTCAGGGCGGACAATGGTGACGCCTGGGTCGAGGTGCGCGGCAAGAAGATTGCCCCGCCGCAGGTTTCCGCCGAAGTGCTGCGCAAGATGAAGAAGACCGCCGAGGATTACCTGGGCGAGGAGGTCACCGAGGCGGTGATCACCGTGCCGGCCTATTTCAACGATAGCCAGCGCCAGGCGACCAAGGATGCCGGGCGGATCGCCGGTCTGGAAGTCAAACGCATCATCAACGAACCGACGGCAGCGGCCCTGGCCTTCGGCATGGACAAGAAACAGGGTGACAAGAAGATCGCGGTCTATGACCTCGGCGGCGGTACTTTCGACATCTCGATCATCGAAATCGCAGCGGTCGAAGGCGAGCACCAGTTCGAGGTGCTGTCCACCAACGGCGACACCTTCCTCGGTGGCGAAGACTTTGACCAGCGTCTGATCGACCATATCATCGATGAGTTCAAGAAGGAATCGGGTGTCAACCTGAAGGCCGACGTGCTGGCCCTGCAACGCCTCAAGGATGCTGCTGAAAAAGCCAAGATCGAGCTTTCGTCCGGGCAGCAAAACGAAATCAATCTGCCGTACATCACCGCGGACGCCTCCGGGCCCAAGCACCTGACGCTGAAGATCACACGCTCCAGGTTCGAAGCGCTGGTCGACGATCTCATCGAGCGGACCATCGAGCCCTGCCGCATTGCGTTGAAGGATGCCGGCTGCAAGATCGGCGACATCGACGACGTCATTCTCGTCGGTGGCCAGTCCCGGATGCCCAAGGTGCAGCAAAGGGTGAAGGAGTTCTTCGGTCGCGAACCACGCCGGGACGTCAATCCGGACGAAGCGGTTGCCGTTGGGGCAGCGATCCAGGGTGGCGTTCTGCAAGGCGAGGTCAAGGACGTTCTGCTCCTCGATGTGACGCCATTGTCGCTGGGTATCGAGACGCTGGGTGGGGTGATGACCAAACTGATCAAGAAGAACACCACCATCCCGACCAAGGCGACACAGGTTTTCTCGACGGCGGACGACAACCAGTCTGCAGTCACCATTCACGTCCTGCAGGGTGAGCGCGAAATGGCCAGCGGTAACAAGAGCCTTGGACAGTTCAATCTCTCCGATATCCCGCCGGCGCCGCGTGGCATGCCACAGATCGAAGTCACCTTCGACATTGACGCGAATGGAATTCTGCATGTTTCCGCCAAGGACAAGGCCACTGGCAAGGAGAACAAGATCAAGATTCAGGCGTCTTCCGGCCTCAGCGAGGCGGAAGTACAGCGCATGGTCCAGGACGCCGAGCTGCACGCCGAAGAGGACCGGAAGGCGCATGAACTGGCGGAAGCCCGCAACCAGTGCGATGGCATGATCCACACCGTCAAGAAGTCTCTTGCCGAATATGGCAAGGAACTCTCCGACAGCGAGAAACATCTCATCGAAAGGGCGATGCAGGAAGCCGAGGAGGCCATTCGTGGCAACGACCTCGACACCATCAAGGCGAAGAACGAGGCGCTCGGGACAGCCGCGCAGAAGTTGGGTGAGAAGATGTACGCCAAACAACAGGAGCACGCGGGGGGTACCGAGCATGCCGCAGGGACTGCTGGCGAAACGAAGAAGGATGACGGCGACGTCGTCGATGCCGAGTTCACCGAAGTCAAAGACAAGAAGTAGGCCTCTGCCTGCCAGGCGAGGCGTATAATCGCGCCTCGCTCCGCCCCTCCAATTGTTCAGATACCGATGGCAAAACGCGACTTATACGACATTCTCGGCGTCAATCGCGACGCCTCCGATGAAGAAATCAAGAAGGCTTACCGCAAGCTGGCGATGAAGCATCATCCGGATCGCAATCCGGACAACCCCAAGGCCGAGGAGCACTTCAAGGAAGTCAAGGAAGCCTACGAAATTCTCTCCGACCCGGAGAAGCGCTCGGCCTACGACCAGTACGGTCACGCCGGCATCGATCCACAGGCCGGCATGGGCGCCGCAGGGGCAGGGGGATTCTCCGAAGCCTTCGGCGGCATCTTTGATGAGATTTTCGGTGGTCGTCGCGGCGGTGGACGTTCCAATGTCTACCGTGGTGCCGATCTGCGCTACAACCTTGAAATTTCCCTCGAGCAGGCGGCCTTTGGCACGGAAACCAAGATTCGCATTCCGACGATGGAGGTTTGCGACGCCTGCCATGGCAGTGGTGCCAAGGCCGGTACGCAGCCAAAGACCTGTCCGACCTGTCAGGGAAGCGGTCAGGTTCGCCTGCAGCAGGGGTTCTTCTCGATTCAGCAGACCTGTCCGAAATGTCACGGAACCGGGCGCTTTGTTGCCGAGCCATGTGTTCCGTGTCACGGCGCGGGTCGGGTCAAGCAGCACAAAAGTCTGGCGGTGAAGATTCCGGCGGGTGTTGATGAGGGTGACCGGATTCGTCTCTCGGGCGAAGGCGAGCACGGCATCAATGGCGGACCTTCCGGGGATCTTTACGTGCAGATTCATCTCAAGACGCATCCTGTCTTTCAGCGTGAACAGAACGACCTGCACTGCGAGATGCCGATCAGTTTTACCACCGCGGCCCTGGGGGGAGAAATCGATATTCCGACACTCGATGGAGCGGCAAAGATCCGGGTTCCTGCGGAGACACAATCCGGAAAAATCTTTCGCTTGCGTGGAAAAGGCATCAAGGGCGTGCGTAGCAACACCCACGGTGACCTGCTCTGTCATGTGGTCGTGGAAACCCCGGTGCATCTCACCGAACGTCAGAAGGAGTTGTTGCGCGAGCTTGAGGAGTCCAGCCGCGAGAACTCCGCCCACCACAACCCGCGCGCCAAATCCTGGATGGATCGCGTGCGCGATTTCTTCGCTGCCACCTGAGATCTGTCGTCGCTGCGCCCTCGGCGCAGCGCAGTGCCAGGCGACACATTATTCAGCACGGAGTCGCTTCGTGTAAGGAGGGTGTCAGCTTGCTGCGCCATCCTGGGCTAGCGCGAGCCGGCGATCGGTAAACGGTCGCGGCACACGCACTACCTGAAGGAGATGGCATGAGGATCGCCAGAGCGCTACTGTTTGGTTTCTTGAGTTGGTTCGGCTGTGTGTTTGCCGCTGAGGTGGGTGTCACCGACAACAGCGTTCTGATCGGCATGACTGCGCCGTTTTCCGGCCCTAACGGGGCGTACGGACTGGACATGAAGATGGTCATCAACGCCTATTTTCGCCAGATCAACGACGCCGGTGGGATTCATGGAAGAAGGCTGGAGTTGCGCGCACTCGATGACGGCTATGAAACGGAACGTGCGGTAGCCAATACCCGCACCTTGATCAACCAGGAGAAGGTTTTTGCCTTGCTTGCGTCGTATGGTTCGAGTCCAACGACAGCGGCCATGAATGAGGTCTTTGGCGTTGCCAAAGTGCCGCTGGTCGGAGCGATTTCCGGTGCCGACTCGATCCGTCAGTCGCCCAGGGACAACCCGAAAAATCGCTACATGTTCAATGTGCGGGCGAGTTACGCGAACGAAACCGAAGCGATCGTCAATCAACTGGTCTCTCTCGGCTTCAGGAACATCGCTGTGTTGTACCAGAACGATGGTTTCGGCAAATCCGGCCTCGATGGTGTCATCACGGCGCTCAGGAAGCACAACCAGGCTCCATTAGCGGTGGCCACGGTGGAGCGTAACTCGGTCGAGGTCAGCCAGGCGGTGCAGACCATCGCCCAGGTGAACCCGCAAGCAGTAATCATGGTGACCCTGTACAAGCCGACTGCAGCCTTCGTTCGCGCGATGAGGAAAACCGGTCAGAAGCCGCAGTTCATGACCCTTTCGCCGGTCGGAGCGGACCTGCTGGTGCAGGAGCTTGGCGACGAGGCGCGCGGCATCGGCATTTCACAGGTCATGCCCTATCCCTGGAACGACACCACGCCGCTGGTGCGCGAATACCAGAAGCTGCTCGGCCAGAATGGAAAATTCTCCTACTACGGCGTCGAAGCCTACGCCATGGCGAAAGTGCTGATCGATGCGATTCGCAAAGCGGGCAAGGACCTGAGCCGCGACAAGCTGCTTGCCAGCCTGGAAGGCATGCAGAACCACGACCTGGGGGGCTATCGCGTCAGCTATTCGGCCAATGAGAGGTTGGGTTCCCACTTTGTCGATCTGACGGTCATTGGCAACAGTGGCCGGGTTCTTCGTTAATCCATCAGCGATCAGGCACGCCGCCAGTTGGTTCCCTTGGCGTCATCCTCGAGGACCACTCCCGCGGCCAGGAGTCCGCTTCGGATTCTGTCTGCTTCGGAGTAGTCCTTGCGTTTCTTCGCTGCCAGCCGGTCGGCGATCAGCGTTTCGATGGCGGTTGCGGAGATCTCTGCGTCGTTCGCCGGCGTCCCCTGCAAAAATACCTGTGGGTCACGCTTGAGCAGGCCCAGCAGGCCTGCCAGCCCTCGCAACTGGCTGGCCAGTTCCACGGACTTGCTGCGGTTCACCTCGCTTGCCAGGTCAAACAAAATTGCACACGCTTCGGGGGTATTGAAGTCGTCGTTCATTGCCTGGCAGAAGCGAATCGCATGCCGCTCATGCCAGTCCACTGCGGCCACTTCGACTGCGGGCTGCGCCGCCTTGATTGCGGTATACAGCCGGCTCAGCGCTTGCCGGGCATCATCGAGATGGGCATCAGAATAGTTGAGTGGGCTGCGGTAGTGCGCACGCAGGATGAAGAAACGCAGCACTTCGGGATCGTATTGCTTGAGGATTTCCCGGATCGTGAAAAAATTGCCGAGCGACTTCGACATTTTTTCGTCATCGACACGAACGAAACCGTTATGCATCCAGTAGTTTACGAAAGGGCAGCGATGTGCGCCCTCGGACTGCGCGATCTCGTTTTCATGATGGGGAAACTGCAGATCCTGCCCGCCGCCGTGAATGTCGAAATGTTTGCCGAGCAGTTCCGAACTCATCGCGGAGCACTCGATGTGCCAGCCGGGGCGACCATTGCCCCAGGGCGATGGCCAGAAAGGTTCCCCTTCCCTGGCATGTTTCCAGAGCACGAAATCAAGCGGGTCGTCCTTGCCAGAATCAAGCTCGACGCGTTCCCCAGCGCGTAGATCGTCAACGGACTTGCCCGACAGCTTGCCGTAGCCAGGAAATTTGCGGACCGAGAAATTCACGTCACCAGCGGCCGCCTGGTAAGCCAGCCCGTTTTTCTCCAATCGCTCGATCAGGTCGAGCATCTGAGGAATATATCGGGTTGCCCGGGGTTCATGATCGGGTTTTTCCACGCCCAGTGCCGCTGCGTCTTCATCCATGAAGCCGATGAAGCGATCCGTCAGTTGGCCGATGCTTTCCTGGTTGGCCAGCGCCCGCTTGATGATTTTGTCATCAATATCGGTGATGTTGCGGACGTAGCACACCCGTAGCCCACTCGCTCGCAGCCAGCGCTGCACCATGTCGAAAACGACCAGAACACGTGCATGGCCGAGGTGGCAGTAGTCATAGACGGTCATTCCACAGACGTACATGCGGACGCAGCCGGGCGTGATCGGAATGAAGTCCTGCTTTTCTCTGGTCAGCGAGTTGTAGATCTTCAGCATTTTCAGGCTCACGGTAGCGCTCCGCAAAGGACGCACGCAGAGGACTTTGGTTTGGACGCACTTCTTGTTAGAATCGATCGGTTTAGTGACACCTAACCGCCGTGTGGGCAAGTATACCATAACCATGCACTCGAACCTCCCGACGTCTATGCCCACTTCCTCAGCCCTGATCGTCGGCCTCCTTCTGGGCTGCGCCGGATTCTTTGCCACTGCCGACACGCTGTCGGATGCACAGCGGCTCATGCGTCAGGGGCAGAAGTCACAGGCGCTCGAAAAGGTCGATGCCTACCTGGCGAGCAAACCCGCGGACGCCCAGGGGCGATTCCTCAAGGGCCTGCTCCTCACCGAGATGGGCAAGCCGCCGGAAGCAATTGCCGTCTTCAGCAAGCTGACCGAGGACTATCCGGAATTGCCCGAGCCCTACAACAACCTGGCGGTTCTGTATGCTCAGCAGAAACAGTACGACAAGGCGCGTACGGCACTCGAGATGGCCATCCGGATTCATCCGGGCTACACCACTGCCTACGACAACCTCGGTGATGTCTACGCCAGGCTCGCCGCTCAGGCTTATGACAAGGCGCTGCAGTTCGATCCGTCGAGGAGGGTGACACAATCCAAGCTGGCCAGGCTTCGGGAACTCAACAAGCCCTCGACAAGCAGCCCGGGGGTGGCAATGCGGCCGGCTGGCGAGACCAGCAGCCGGATGAGCGGTACCGAGCTGGCTGCCATGCCTGTTGCCTCAGCCCCGGCTGCCAGCACGGCGGCTGCCGTCGTGTCCGCGGGCCAGGGCATCGCTCCACTCGCCGCTGCGACGGCGGCTGACCAGTCGGCACAGCAAGCAGCGGCGGCCCGGGTCGAGGTGCCGAGGATGGCCGCGGCGGCTGCCGGCGACGAGGAGGCGGTGACGAAGGCCCTGCAAGCTTGGGCCAACGCTTGGTCACGCAAGGATGCCAAGGCCTATCTCGCTTACTATGCAGCGGATTTTCGTACGCCCAGAGGGATTCCCCGCAAGGCATGGGAAATCGAGCGTACCCGACCGATGAACAAGCCCGGCAGGCTACAGGTTGAAATCGAGGACATCAAGGTCTCGTTTGCCGACGATAAGGCAACGGTGAGGCTCCGACAGCATTACAGTTCGCCCTACCTGAAATCCACCGTGACCAAGACCATCGTCCTGGTCAAATCCAGGGGTAGGTGGCTGATTCAGCAGGAACGCATCGGCTGAAGATCATTATTTACCTGGAGGAATTCTCTGATGTACAGGAAACTTGCCCTGATTGCCGGTGGCTTGCTGTCGGTGGCGGCTTTGGCTACACCCAGCGTCGACATGCAGACCAGCATGGGCCGGATCGTGATTGAACTCGATTCCGAAAAGGCACCAAAAACTGTCCAGAACTTTGTCCAGTACGTCAATGAGGGGTTCTACAACGGCACGGTTTTCCATCGCGTCATTCCCGGCTTCATGATCCAGGGCGGTGGTTTTACCGTTGACCTGCAACAGAAGTCGGCGGCCAGGAAGGTGGAGAACGAAGGAAAGAATGGCCTGAAAAACGATCGGGGAACGATCGCCATGGCCCGTACCGCGGATCCGCATTCGGCGAGTTCACAGTTCTTCATCAATCACCGCGACAATGCCGCACTCAACTATCCCGCGAGCGATGGCTGGGGCTATACGGTTTTTGGCAAGGTCACACAAGGCATGGAGGTGGTGGACAAGATCGCCAGGGTGGCGACCGGAAACCGCTCGATGCACCAGGACGTTCCCCTTGAACCGGTCATCATCCAGTCGGTCAAGATCATTCCCGAGAAAGGAAAGCCATGATCAAGCTGCATACCAATTTTGGCGTCATCGCCATCGAAGTGGACGCCGAAAAAGCGCCCTTGTCAGCCAGAAACTTCCTCGACTACGTCGAGGCCGGTCATTATGACAACACCGTTTTCCATCGCGTGATTCCCGGCTTCATGGTGCAGGGCGGTGGCTTCGCGCCGGGCATGAAACAGAAGGCCTGCAAGGATCCGATCCGAAATGAAGCCAGCAACGGGCTCAAGAATGATGCCTACACGGTTGCCATGGCGCGTACCTCGGAACCGCACTCGGCCACCGCACAGTTCTTCATCAATCTGGTAAACAACGATTTTCTCAATTACCGTGCGCCTAATGCCCAGGGTTGGGGCTATTGCGTGTTCGGCAAGGTGGTTGAGGGTCGCGATGTGGTCGATCGGATCAAGGCAGTCAAAACGGGTTTTTCCGGCGGGCATGGCGATGTGCCCGTCGAAGATGTACTGATCGAGCGTGCCGAGGTCTGCTGATGACCGCACCAGTTCACGATTCATCCCCGTAGTGATCCTGTTCATTTCCGATCTGCATCTGGCGCCGCAGGCGCCGGGTGTCACCCGCATTTTTCTGGATTTTCTCGGTGGCCGTGCGCGTGCCGCCGAGCAATTGTTCATTCTCGGCGATCTGTTCGAAGCCTGGCCAGGTGACGACTGCCTCGAAGATCCGGAGGATTCTTTTGCCGCTGACATCGTCGATGCACTGCACGCGCTGGCGGCAGCCGGTGTTCGCGTGTCGGTGATGCATGGCAACCGCGATTTTCTGCTCGGAGACCACTTCGCCGCCCGCAGTGGCGCCCGGCTGCTGCCGGATCCTTATGTCCTGTCGCTGCCGGCATGGCAGTTCGTCCTGTCGCATGGCGATGCCTTGTGCACCGACGATCACGACTACCAGGCATTTCGTGCGCTGGCGCGTCGGCCCGACTGGCAGGCCACCTTTCTGGGCAAATCCCTGCCGGAGCGCAAGGCGATGGCCATCGCGGCTCGCCAGAAAAGCGAATCTGCCAAGCGCGACAAGGCGGACTACCTGATGGACGTCAATGCCGGTGCGACTGACGATTTCCTGCGTGCGCATGGCTATGCCACGCTGATCCACGGTCACACACATCGTCCGGCGACGCATGCCCACCTGGTCGACGGCATTCACGTCGAGCGCTGGGTCCTGGCGAACTGGCAGGAGACGCAAGGCGAGTTTCTTTGCTGGGATGGCCGGGAACTGTACCGGGAGCGCTGGATCTGATTCCCTTCGGTCGTTACCACGGCGCACGCAGGCCATGAGCAAGCCCGCGGTCGACATCCTGCGCCGGGTTTTCGGCTACCCGTCGTTTCGTGGTCAGCAGGAGGAAATCGTCGACCAGCTCGTCGCTGGCGGTGACGCACTGGTGCTGATGCCGACCGGCGGCGGCAAGTCGCTCTGCTATCAGATCCCGGCACTGCTGCGCCAGGGCGTTGGGGTGGTCGTCTCGCCGCTGATCGCGCTGATGCAGGACCAGGTGGATGCCCTGCGCTTGGCGGGTGTGCGCGCGGCTTTCCTGAACTCGTCGATGGATTTCCGGTCGGCGGTCGATACCGAGCGCCGATTGCTGGACGACGGGCTGGATCTGATCTATGTGGCACCGGAACGGCTGCTCAGCGAGCGTTTCATCGGCCTGCTCGAACAACTCGTCGCGCGCCGGCAACTCGCACTCTTTGCGATTGACGAGGCGCATTGTGTTTCACAATGGGGACACGATTTTCGCCCGGAGTACATTCAGCTCTCACAGCTGCACCAGCGCTTCCCTGGGGTACCGCGAATCGCCCTGACGGCGACTGCCGACCAGCTGACCCGGCAGGAAATCATCACCCGCCTGAACCTCGAGGAAGCGAGCTTGTTCGTCGCAAGTTTCGATCGGCCAAACATCCGTTACACGATCGTCGAGCGTGACAACCCGCGCAGGCAGTTGCTGAGCTTTCTCGGTGCGCACCATGGTGCGGCCGGCATCGTCTATTGTCTTTCGCGCCGCAAGGTGGATGAAACCGCCGTCTGGCTGAATGCGCAGGGAGTGACTGCCCTGCCGTACCATGCCGGACTGACCGCTGGCGACCGGCAGCGTCACCAGCAGCGCTTTCTGCGCGAGGATGGGCTGGTGATGGTGGCCACCATCGCTTTCGGGATGGGAATCGACAAGCCCGATGTGCGCTTCGTCGCCCATCTCGACCTGCCCAAGAGCCTCGAAGCGTATTACCAGGAAACCGGGCGCGCCGGGCGCGACGGTGATCCGTCGCAGGCGTGGATGACCTACGGATTGAATGATGTGGTCATCCACCGGCAAATGATCGAGGAGTCGTCGGCACCGCTCGAGCAGAAGCGCGTCGAAAGGCAGAAGCTCGAGAGCATGCTCGCCTACTGCGAATCGGGACAGTGCCGTCGCGTCCTCCTGCTCAACTATTTTGGCGAGGCCGCAGCGCCCTGCGGCAACTGCGATGTCTGCCTTGACCCGCCGCTGCTCTGGGACGGTACGGTGGCTGCACAGAAAGCACTGTCCGCAGCCTTGCGAACCGGCCAGCGTTTTGGTGCCGGGCATCTGATCGACATCCTGCGTGGCAAGCTTACCGACAAGGTCAGGCAGTTCGGTCACGACCGCCTGCCGACTTTCGGCGTCGGAGCGGAGATGGACGACATGGGCTGGCGCTCGGTATTTCGGCAGTTGCTCGCCGCTGGGGTGCTCGAAGCCGACGCTGCGGCCTACGGGGCGCTGAAGCTGACGGACAGCGCACGGCCGATTCTCAAGGGGGAAATCAGCCTCAAGCTGCGACGGCGTTCGGATCGGCCAAAGGGCAAGCCAGCCCGGAGCAAGGTCGTGCCAGGCAGCTCGCCGCAGCGAGCCAAGGATTCGCCACTGCTGGCCAGGCTGCGGACCTGGCGCAGCGAGAGAGCGCGCGAACAGGGTGTGCCCGCTTACGTGATCCTGCATGATCGCGCGCTCTACGAGATCGCTGCGCTGCTGCCCGACTCTGTGCAGGCGCTGCTCGCCGTACCGGGGATCGGCCTTGCCAAGGCCGACCGCTACGGCGAAGACCTGCTGGCCATCGTCGCGGCGGCTGACTGATTTCAGGGCGACGTCGCCGGATAGGGATAGAGTCTGTCGAGTGCGACGCTCTGTCCGGAAGGCTGCACGATGCGTACATGCTCGCGGTGCAGTTCGCGGGCATGGCGCAGGCCGCAGGAGTGAGCGATCATTTCGATTTCCCTGTTCATGTTCCGGCAGTAGGACGCCACCCGCGTCGCTTTGTCCTCGACGACCAGGCCGCGCTGCAGGCGCGGATCGTGCGTGGTGACGCCGGTCGGACAAGTATTGGTGTGGCAGCGCAGGGCCTGGATGCAGCCCAGCGAGAACATGAAGCCACGCGCGGTATTGACGAAATCGGCGCCCGTCGCCAGCGCCCAGGCGACGCGCGCCGGCGTCACCAGTTGGCCGGCAGCGATGATCCGAATCCGTTCCTTGAGGCCGCTGGCCAGCAGTGCGTCGGCAACCAGTGGCAGGGCTTCGTCAATCGACATCGCCATGTGATCGGCCAGCGCCTGCGGTGCGGCACCACTGCCGCCCTCGCCGCCGTCTATGGTCAGAAAGTCGGGTGCTGCCTGCAGACCACGCTGCGCGACCGCTGCCGTGAGTTCCTGGATGAAGCGATCACCTCCGATGGCGGTCTTGACACCCACTGGCTTGCCGGTGATGGCCCGGACATGTTCGACCCGGTCGAGCAGTTCGTCGATGTTGGCGATGTCGCGGTGGCGGTTCGGGCTCAGTGAATCGCGTCCTTCGGCGATGCCGCGGATGCGTGCGATCTCGGGCGTCACCTTGTTGCCCGGCAGAACCCCGCCCTTGCCCGGCTTGGCTCCCTGCGAAAGCTTGATCTCGAAAGCCCGTACGCTCGCTTGTGCGGCGAGTTCGCGCAGGCGCTCGTCGGACAGCTCGCCGTTGCCATCCCGAACGCCGTACTTGGCCGTACCGATCTGAAAGATGATGTCGCAACCGCCTTCCAGGTGATAGGGAGAAAGCCCCCCCTCACCGGTGTCCAGCCAGCAGCCGGCCGCCGCTGCGCCATGAGACAGCGCGCGTACGGCAGGTTGGGAGATGGCGCCAAAACTCATGGCACTGATGTTCACCAGCGAGCGGCCGACGAAAGGGGTCCGACAATGGCCTTCACCAATCACCAGCGCTGGTGTTGCCTGTTGCTCCTCATCGAGGACGGGGAACGGAGCATTGACGAAAACCAGAGCGCCGGGCGTATGGATCCGGTAGGTCGAGCCGAAGCCGATAATGCCACCTTCATTCTTGGCCATGCGGTAGACCCAGCTGCGAGTCGCCCGGTCGAAGGGCATCTCGTCTCGGTCGCCGAGAAAAAAATACTGCCGGAAGTATTCGCCGAGAGTCTCGAAAAAGTAGCGCAAATGACCGACCAGCGGAAAATTCCGCAACACGGCATGCTTTTCCTGCGTGACGTCCTGTACATAGAGGTAAACCAGGCCGCCGGCGAATGCAAGGGCAAGCATCACCCCCAGGCCAACAAGCAGCAGGTCAAGCATATGTGTCTCCCTTCGGTGGTAGAATTGGTCAAGTCAGCTCTTAGTGTACGGGAATTGTCATGACCTTTGCAGCCATGCTGGATACGGAAATCGAGCGCAACGTCGCGGCCGCGCTCAGCGAGGATGTCGGGAGCGGCGACCTTACCGCACAACTGGTTCCCGCCGGCGAAATCCGGCGCGCCACCGTGATTGCTCGTGAAAACGCCATTCTTTGTGGGACCGCCTGGTTCGAACGCTGCTTCACCCGGCTCGATGCGGCGATCGCCATCGTCTGGAAGGCGGAGGATGGCCAACGCATCAACCCGGATCAACTGCTTTGCGAAATCGAGGGACCGGCGCGCGCCCTGCTCACCGGCGAACGCAGTGCGCTCAACTTCCTGCAGCTGCTTTCCGGGGTTGCCAGCAAAGCCAGGCAATACGCTGATCTGGTTGCCGGTACGCGGGCGCAGGTGGTTGATACGCGCAAAACGATTCCCGGTCTGCGCCTGGCACAAAAGTACGCGGTCAGATGCGGTGGTGGTGGCAATCACCGCCTTGGCCTCTATGACGGGATTCTGATCAAGGAAAACCACATTCTTGCCGCCGGCAGCATCGCCGCCGCCCTGGCTGCCGCGCAACGGATCGCCGAGAGCGCGGCAGGTCGTTGCCAGTTCGTTCAGATCGAAGTCGAAACCCTGGCCGAGTTGGGGCAGGCACTCGATGCCGGTGCGGAAATGATTCTGCTCGACAACATGGGGCTTGACGAGATGCGTGAGGCCGTAGCGATTGCCGCCGGTCGTGCCGTTCTCGAAGCGTCGGGCAACGTCAGCCTGGATAGCGTGCGTGCCATCGCCGAGACCGGAGTAGACCGCATTTCGATTGGCAGCCTGACCAAGGATGTTCGCGCCCTTGATCTGTCGATGCGTTTTCAGGTGCTGTAGGCGTTCGCCAACACAGCGTGCGGCTTTGCTGTAGGGTTGCCGTCCGGCAGCGCGATCGCCGACCGGAACGGTGAGCAAGGCGGTCATATAAAATTTGGCCCGAGCGATGCAAAGCCGGCTGGCCGTTGGTTCTGCGCAACAAGGGGGGGTGGTCCGATGCTGTTTGCGCTGTTTTACGTGTTGGCAATTTCGATTCTGATCATGCACTTCACGGGATTCCTGGCGCGGCATAATCTCGAATGGCTGATCCTGGTGCTCGCCGTCGCCGTTTTTCCGGCCGTGATCTATCTCTAGAACGCGGTTTCTCCATCCCGCTTCGGCCGGGCTGCCCAGAATCAGCGCAGGTGCTGCGCTATGAAGCTTCTCACTGCATCAACACTGACGTCCATGACCGCAACCCGTTGGGGCAGGTTTTCGATCCCCTGCAGGCTGGCTGGCCGTTCGGGTTTCCGGCCAAGGGCCTCAACCAGGGTTTCCTCGAATTTGACCGGCAAGGCTGTCTCGAGGACGATCATCGGTATCTCCGGTGTTCGCCACTCGCTGCCGACCTTGAGCCCGTCAGCAGTGTGCGTATCGATCATCAGGCCATACCTGTCGAAGGTTCGGCGGATCGTTGCCAGACGATCGGCGTGCGAGCTTTTCCCGGAAACAAAGCCGAATTCCGGCAATCGGGCAAAGAACGACGTTCCGGACAGGTCAAAGCTGCGACCCGCATCGACCGCTGACCACAACTCGCGAACCATGGCCGGATCGCGGCCAACGAGATCGAAGACAAAGCGTTCGAAGTTGGACGCCTTCGAGATGTCCATCGACGGACTCGACGTGGCGCAGGTCTCGGCTGCCGCGCGTGGGCGGTAGACGCCACTCCGGAAAAATTCGTCGAGCACGTCATTCTCGTTGGTCGCCAGAACCAGTCGGCCGATCGGCAGACCCATCATGCGCGCGATGTGGCCAGCGCAGATATTGCCGAAGTTGCCTGAAGGTACCGCAAAGTCGACCTGTCGGGCGTTGCCGCCGGCAGTCGCTGCGAAGTACCCCTTGAAGTAGTAGACGATCTGCGCGGCAACCCGTGCCCAGTTGATCGAGTTGACCGCTCCGATCTTGTACTTTGCCTTGAAGGCATGATCATTGGACACCGCCTTGACGATGTCCTGGGCATCATCGAACATGCCACGTACCGCGATGTTATGGATGTTCGCATCGTGTAGAGAATACATCTGCGCCCGCTGGAAAGCGCTCATCCGCTCGTGCGGCGAGAGCATGAACACCTGCACACCCTGTTTGCCGCGCATCGCGTATTCGGCCGATGAACCGGTATCGCCCGAGGTGGCGCCGAGGATGTTGATTTCCTCGCCCTGCCTGGCCAGTACGTACTCGAAAAGATTGCCGAGCAACTGCATGGCCATGTCCTTGAAAGCCAGGGTCGGGCCGTTGGATAGTTCGAGGATCGCCAGTCCGCCTTCGCCGCGCGCGGGATCCGGTGGTTCGAGCCAGAGCAAGGGGGTGATCTCGCTCGCCTGTGCTCTGACGCGACCGTTGCAGTAAACCTCGGCGGTGTAGGTCCTGGCCAGCAAGGCTTGCAGATCGGCTGCGGGGATATCGTCAATGAATCTGGAGAGTACGGCGTAGGCCAGATCGGCGTACGACAGACCCCGCCATTGCTCAAGTTCATCACGGCCGATCTGCGGGTAAGCCTCCGGCAGGTAGAGGCCGCCGTCTGGCGCCAGCCCGCCGAGCAGGATCTCGGTAAATGTGTGAGCTGATGAATTCGGTGAACTGGCGGTGTGACCGCGAGTCGAGATATAGCGCATGGCGATGACCGTAAGGAAGAGGCGGATGGGGTATGGAGGATTGATGGCGACTGGCGAGCAGTCTACCATGCCAGGCTCTCCCCTGACGCCGGTGCGGAGCCGTGTTTCCGGTATGCCTGTGCGCAGGGAAAGCTCAGCCCGTGACGACGCAATTCTTGCCTGCCCGCTTGGCCGCGTAGGTCGCTGCGTCGGCACGCAGAATCGAGTGTTCGAGCGATTCGCCATTTTCCTGCACGACGACGCCGGCACTGAAGGTCAGGACGATGTCCTTGCCCGGGATGGCCTGCGCGGCAAGTTGTCGCTGAAAACGGGAAATTGCGGTTGCCGCCTGGCTCAGTGCCGTTTCGGGCAGCAGCAGGACAAACTCCTCGCCACCAAAGCGACAGAGGATGTCTGATGGGCGTAGCGCTGTGCGCAGAACCTTGACCAGATGAACCAGTGCCTCGTCGCCCACCTGGTGTCCGAGGGCATCGTTCAATCGCTTGAAGTCATCGAGATCGATCAGCGCCAGTGCCAGGGGGCTGTGCTTGCGGTGTGCGCGCGCCGCTTCGCGTTGGTAGGCTTCAGCAAAGCCGTGACGGTTGAGTGCGCCGGTCAGCGCGTCGGTATGGGCTGCCGCTCGCGCTTCGCTCAAGGCCCTCTCGAGGTCGCCGATGCGCAGTTCGGCGGCCAGCAGTGCCAGTGCGGCAGCTTCCCGTTGGTGCGTAGCGAAACGGTGAATGTGCGTGTGTTGCGCACGGCCGACCGCTGCCTGCAGGAAATCGGACGGCTGTGCCGACGGCATGGCATGAAGGGCAGGGCGCCGGTGCAAACGGCGGGAGACGCGCCGGGAAGAATGCATAATGGCTAAGTGGTCATGCTTGAACATTTTACTGGCTCCGTCGCGCTGCCGGTGAGGGTGGGTAGTACCCTCAGAAACGGATGTCTGCTCGAAATCTTGAGATTTTTTTCACGAATCACTAGTGGCGTCTTGTATCCATTAGCGAAATTTGACAAGCAAGTCGTGTTCACGACTTTGCATCTCGTCTCAGCCGTGTGCACGGATCACTGTGGATTCTGTCCCGTTCTTGTCTACCTGGGGTATCGTTCGGCCTTGGGAGGGCATTTACCATGGAGTCCGTTCCCGAGAGTGAGGTTTCGAAATGTCAACCGATGTGTGGTTTGCAAGCACAGGGATCCAGCCTTGCCAAGGAGGAGAGGCCCGATGCGACTACGCGATCTGAGTGATCTGATTCTTCTCGCCGCGCTCTGGGGTGGCTCCTTCCTGTTCATGCGCTACGCCGCGCCGGCTTTGGTCCGCTGCCGCTGATCTGGCTGCGCGTCGCGATCGCCGCGGGGTGTCTGGCGCCCCTGCTGATCCTGCGCCGGCAGGGCGGGGCGCTGCGCGAGCACGCCTTCGGCATCGCGGTGATGGGCGTTTTCGGTTCGGCGCTGCCATTCGTGCTGATTGCCTGGGCGATGCTGTCGATCACCGCGGGTCTGGCGTCGATACTCAATGCCACGGTGCCGATCTTCACCGCGATGATCGGCGCCCTCTGGTTGCACGAGCGCCTCGGCGCTTCGCGCGCGGCCGGTCTGGCCGTCGGTTTCGCCGGCGTGCTCTTGCTCGCCGCCGATCAGGCCGATTTCAAGCCCGGCGGCAGCGGCTGGGCGATCGTCGCCATGCTGCTGGCGACGCTGTCCTATGGCTTTGCCGCCAACCTGACCCGGCGCCTGCTCGGCGGCGTTCCGGCGCTGGTCAGTGCTGCCGGATCGCAGATCGTCGCCGCCATCATCCTGCTGCCCTTTCGCCTGTGGTTCTGGCCGAGCGTGCAGCCCGGCGGATGGCGTGGTCGGCGGCGATCGTTCTCGGCGTCGGCTGCACCGCGCTCGCCTTTCTGCTGTTCTTCCGCCTGATTGCCAACGTCGGCGCCTCGCGCGCGGTGACCGTGACCTTCCTGATCCCGCTCTTCGGCGTCCTCTGGGGCAGCCTGTTCTTCGGCGAGAGGCTCGACGCCGGCATGCTCGTCGGCGGCGTGGTCGTCGTGCTGGGACCACGCTGGCGACCGGGGTGCTGCGCTGGCCGGCGCGCGCCTGATCTCGATGCTGGGATAATGATCGCCGTGCGCCGCTTTCTACAAAAATATCTCCCTGAGCGCGAGGTCATTCACCGCAACCTCTACTTGCGACCGTTTCAGGCATCTCTGCTGCATCCGCGCTTGTGGCATCTCAATCGCCACTCGGCAGCCGGCGCGGTGGCGGTCGGACTGTTCTGCGGGCTGATTCCGGGGCCGCTGCAAATGATCGGAGCGGCAATCGGCGCGCTGATCCTGCGCGTCAATCTGCCACTGGCGTTATTGGTCACGCTGTACAGCAACCCATTGACCATCATCCCGCTCTACCTGCTGGCCTACCAGCTTGGCCGTCTGCTGACCGGCGACTCTACCGGCTTCATCGTTCCGCCGGAGTTCAGGATCACCGCCATCACCGGCTGGGCTGAGGAGGTGTGGCTCTGGATGTTCGCCGTCGGCAAACCATTGGCAGCGGGACTGGTCGCTCTCGCCATCATTCTCGCGGTCCTGGGCTATCTGGCGACCCAGGTCGCCTGGCGCCTGTACCTGGCCAACGCCAGGCGGCGCCGTAGATCCGGATCCTGGAAGCGCTGACCGCCGGACTGCTCAGTTGCCGATGTGCATCTGGTATTTGGCACCGTTGGCGAACGAACAAGTTCCGGCACCCTGATGCGGCGTGTTCATCTGATACTCACAGGACATGTACATGCCGCCAGAACTGAAGGCGCTCGCAACGCCGCGCTTTTCATCGTTCGATATGCGCGTCGCTTCTCCGCTCAGTACCTCGCCAAGATAGTTGACCACGAAGCGGCCCTTGCCGGTCATCATGTTGGTGACGCTGCCGCTGACGACACCGGTGGGGGTCGCCAGTTCATTGTTTGGATAGAGCCTGACCGTGAGCGTCGCTGGCGTGGCGCCTGCAGGCGGTGGCAGCGGCGTTCCTGCGGGTGGCAAGGGGTAAGATCTGTACTGAGCCGTGCCATCGGGCCCTGCCGCCGGCACCACGTAACAGGCAGAGGTGCTGACCGCCACAGCCAGGAACACGCTGCTCCGCCAGCCACAGAAGGATGTTCTTTTGCACATATTCATCTTCCTTTCATCGAGCGCTAATCGCCGCCCAGAGCTTGTGAAACAATCGGGACTGGAGCCTACAGATCAGTCTAAACGTACGTTTTAAATAACATTATAACGTCGTTTGTAGGCGTTTCCAGGAACTCTGCCATCGATGTCGCAGGATTGAATTGAAGGTTGATGAGCCTTGGGGTAGACTGGCACACAGGGTGATGTATCGGTAGTCAATACAATCGGGTGGCACTCACAGGAAGGATGGTCGGATGGAACGTATCGTCATCAAGCACCTTTCGGGCTCCAAAGCAAATCAGGAGATCAGCTTTCCCCTCGATCAAGTGCCGGAAATATCGCTCGGACGAGATGCCGCATCGACCGTTGCCTATGACATGGAACGTGACGATGCCGTCAGCCGCAACCATGCCAGGATCACTCGTGACCCCGCACAGAGCACGGTCTTCATCCTCACCGACCTCGGCAGCCGCAATGGTGTTTTCGTCAACCAGTCGAGGATCACCGGCAACACGGCGCTGCATCATGGGGACGTCGTGCAGCTTGGTGCCGGGGGCCCGGAATTCAGCTTCCAGATGGATCCGCCACCGGCACTCACTGCGAAGGCGACGCGCCAGATCGATCTGAGGCAGGCGGCACCTACCCGCGAGATTTCCCTGGGGCCGGCGGCGAATGCCGATGTACGACCGCAACGCGTCGTGCTCAGACACCTGACCGGCTCGAAGGCGAACCAGGAGGTCACTTTTCCGGTCGCACAAACCACGGAGATCAGCTTTGGTCGCGACCCTGCAGCCAGTGTGTCCTACGACGCCGAGCGTGACGATACGGTAAGCCGCAATCATGCGAAGATCGAGCGCGATTCCCAGCAGAAGGGCTTCACGCTGGTCGATCTCAACAGTCGCAATGGCGTGTTTGTCAATGGCGCGCGCATCCGCGACAGTGTCGCCTTGCACCATAATGACCTCATCCAGTTCGGAGCGGGAGGGCCCGAGCTTTCGTTCCAACTGGATCCGCCGCCTGCCGACGCCCTCCGGGCGACGCGTCAGTTCGACCCGCGCCAGGCGCCGCCGGCGCAGACCCGTGAGGCGACGGTGGCCCCGCTGGCGGCTGCAGCCGGCAGCGAAACAGCCGCGCCCTCCGCGACCATGGCAGGCACGCGCGGGGTAGGCAAGGAAACGGTGGAAAGGCTGATTACCGAGACCAGGGTGGAGTCGCGCAAGTCCATGGTCAACATCGTTGCGGCGTTGCTGGCTCTGGTGGCAGTGGTGGCTGGTGTGTTCGTCTTCATGGGCAGGGAAACGGACAAGAAGATCGAGGCCACGACATCGCAGGTTCAGGCGGCCAAATCGCAATCGGAAGCGACTGCGTCGACGGTCAAGGCGATGCAGAATGTAATGACGCCGAAGGAAATTGCTGCTGCGTATTCGGGGTCTACGGTGTACATCGAGGTGAACTGGAAGCTGATCGACCTGGCTTCTGGGCAACCGCTGTATCACCAATCCTGGGAGGGGAAGCCGGCCTATGTGCGGACGAACAAGGGGGATCTGGAGCCTGTGTTGACGCCACAGGCGCAGAAAAACGCTGCGCCGATTGGCGGCAGCCACTCTGGTTCGGGATTCGCCGTCACCGAGAACGGGTTCATCCTGACCAATCGCCATGTAGCTGCGCCCTGGAAAGCCTACCAGGTGTTACCAGCAGGAGTGCGACTCGAATTGAACCAGAAGAAGCAACTAATCGCCGTCGAAAATGTTCCACAGCACCGCTGGTATCCCGAGAGAAGCGTCTGGTCGCAGACGCCTCTCGGCGAGCAGAAACCCGTTGCCGGACGACATGACCGGCTGGAAGTGACTTTCGCCAACAACAAGCTGCGCATTCCCGCCAAACTCGCCCGCGTCTCGGACGAGCATGACGTGGCCTTGATCAAGGTGGACACGCCGGCAGCAGTCAAACCGACCGTACTCGCACCCGAGTCGAGCTACGAGGAGGTCAGGCCGGGCGATACGATCACCGTGCTGGGCTATCCCGGGGTCTCGCCCAAGGTATTCTTCGCCGGCAAATCGAAAGACATACTCGACCCAGGCGGAATGAATATTGTGGACATTCCGGTGCCGACCGTCACCCCAGGGGCCATCGGCAAGGTCATACGTGGTACGGTGACCACGACCAGCGGCGGCAAAGACGATTACTACAGTGCCTCGGATTCCTATCAACTGACGGCCAACGCCACCGGACCCGGTAACAGCGGCGGGCCAGTCTTCGACGATCGTGGGCGGGTAATCGGTCTCTTCTACGCCGGCAATCCGACCATCACCTTTGCGGTACCCATCAAGTTCGCCAAGGAACTGATGGAAGTCAAGGCCGTGCTCCAGTAGTTTTGCCTCCGGTGTCGGCGGCCCATACCATGCTCGCCAACGCAGCGATCGGCGAATATCGTCTGCTCGAATCGCTTGGTGCCGGGGGCATGGGCGAAGTGTACCGCGCGATACATTCCAGGATCGGGCGCGTCGTTGCAGTCAAGATTCTCTCGGGTGCCGAACCGGGACCAGGTCTGGCCGAGCGCTTCATCAACGAAGCGCGCATCCAGGCCGGGCTGCACCATCCGCACATTGCCGAACTCTATGATTTCGTCGAGTTCGATGGACGTCCCTGCATCATCATGGAGTATGTTGATGGCATTACCCTCCATGATCGGATACAGCGCGCTCGTGGCGGCATGCCGGCATCCGAAGCGCTGACTGTCTTTCGTGCCGTAGTCGAAGCCATTGCCTATCTGCACGGACGCGGCATTCTCCATCGGGACATCAAGTCCTCGAACATCAAGCTCAGTTCGAGTGGACAGGTCAAGCTGCTGGACTTTGGAATTGCCAAGGATCCCGGCAGCAAGCGCCTGACGATGGTCGGCGGTTGTGTCGGCACGATGGATTACCTGGCTCCCGAACAGATCCGGGGCAAGTCTGCGGATGCACGGGCAGATGTCTGGTCGCTGGGCGTCCTGTTCTACGAAATGCTGACCGCCAACATGCCGTTCGCCGCCGATTCGGTGGGTGTGCTCTGTGAACGCATTAGCCGCGCAGAGTACCGTACTCCGACTCTGGCCTCCCCGCTGTCCGCGGATCTGCAGCGCATCATCGGGCGCTGCCTGCGCAGCGATGCGGCCGAACGTTATCATGACGCCCGCGAACTGCTCGACGATCTCGGGCAGATCGGGCAATCGCCGCCGGCGCTGACTCCGGCGGCGGAGCGTGGATTTCGATCAGGCGGGTGGTCGACCTGGCGGGGAAACTGGCCTCTGATCGGCGCCGGGTTTTTGCTTGCTGGCGTGCTGTTTGTCGGGTTCTTCTGGAAGATGCGGCCGGAAACCGCGGTGGACGCTCCACCCAGGTCAAGCCTGGAGCATGCGGCGCCCGCCGGCTTGCCGGGTGCCGCGCTGCGGGTGGTGCGTATTGGAACGATCGACGGGCCTGCAGATATCTACGAAGAAGGCAAACTGCTTGGCACGACGGCAAGGGTGTTCGAGAAGCCGTATCCGGTAGGGGCCCATGTCGCATTGATGCTCAAGCGAGAAGGACATGAAGATGAGCGAGTGGAGTTCGAGGTTCGCCAGAGCGGTAACGAGTTTCTGGCCTGGCAGCTCCGACCGAAAGGGCGACAGTGATTCGTCGATGAGTGAAGCGCCTGTGTACTATACCATCGAGACCTGCATGGCCACGGACATCGGTTGCGTGCGAACCAGCAACCAGGATTCGATCGCTTTCGTTTCTCCGGGCGACCCCGAGGAACTCAGGAGGCGGGGTGTGCTGGCGGTAGTGGCAGATGGCATGGGTGGGCACAATGGCGGCGAGGTGGCGAGCAGGGTTGCGGTGGAAACGATCTGCCGTCGATATTTCGCAAGCCATGATGACGACCCTCTGCGTGCCATCGAGCAGGCGCTACTCGAGGCAAATGCCGCGATCTTTCGCTACGCCGAGGCCGATCGAGCACTCTCGGGGATGGGAACCACGGCAACGGTGCTGGCCTTGATCGGTCGGCGCATGTGCTTTGGGCATGTGGGTGACAGCCGGCTCTACCGTTGCTCGGATGGCCAGCTCACGCAATTGACCAAGGATGACACCCTCGTGGAACAGATGGTGAACGAAGGGCTGATCACGGCCGAACAAGCACGCTACCACCCCGAGCGCAATATCCTGTTGCGATCTCTGGGGACGCATCCGGATCTGCGTGTTACAGCCGAGGGCGGCGACCCGCCACAGCTTGGCGACACCTTCGTACTCTGCTCGGATGGCCTGTACGACAGTGTCGAAGCGCGCGAGATTGCCGAGGTGGTGGAAGCGTGCGACCCACAGGATGCCTGTCGGCGGCTGATCGAACTGGCGCGCGAGCGGGGCGGCAGCGACAACATTTCCGTCGGCGTCATTGCCGTTCGGCCTCCCGAGGCCGAGGAGAGGCCGATACCGGTGACGCGTGAGATGATCCTGGACCCGGCGGAGGGCAGGTAATGGGCAATCTCATCGGTGATTTCGAACTCGTCGCCAAGATTGGCGAAGGGGGTATGGGCGAGGTCTTCAAGGGCCGCGACACGATGCTTGAGCGAGATGTCGCGATCAAGTCACTGCGCCCGGAATTTGCTGCGCGCGCGGATATCCTTGAACGTTTTCGAACCGAGGCGGTGGCTCTGGCCCGCCTCAATCACCCGAACATCGCCGGCGTCTATCGGTTTTTCCGTCATGCTGACCAGTACTACATGGTCATGGAATTTGTCGCCGGCGAAACGCTGGACCAACTCGTCGCCCGACGCGGCGCGTTACCCTGGGAGGAAGCGATACGCTACGCAATCGCCGCACTGAGTGGTCTTGAGCACGCGCACCGTGCCGGCGTGGTACACCGCGACATCAAGCCCGCGAACATGATGGTGGCAGTGGACGGGTCGCTGAAGTTGATGGATTTCGGCATTGCACGAATCCTCGAGAAGATGCGCCTGACGCGTAGCGGTCATCTGATCGGAACGCTCGAGTACATGTCGCCCGAACAGGTTCAGGGCAGGGATGTGGACGCCCGCTCGGATCTGTACTCGCTGGCCGTGGTTCTTTTCGAACTGCTGACCGGGCGTGTCCCGTTCTCGAAGGGGACCGACTTTGAAATCATGAAGGCGCAGCTCGAGGAGCCGCCGCCGCCACTGCGCCAGTTTGCCGGCGGCGTGCCGGTAGTGCTTGAGGGCATCCTGTCGCAAGCGCTGGCCAAGGATCCGGCGCAGCGCTTCCCGGATGCCGGCGCGTTTCGCCGGGCGCTGGAGGGAGCGCTGTTCAATGACGTTCCGATGCCCGACACGCTGCCCCGTCTGGTTCCCACGACGCGCCTGTTCACCCCGCAGGATGCCACTTCCGCCGCCGCAGACGCCGGCAGAACTGCCGGCGTCGCGGAGCCAGCGCTGGCTCGGATCTCGGCCGATGCCGCCAAGGGAAGCATACGCGCATCGCCAGGGCAGGTGCTCTGGAAAAAGTACCCAGGCATCGTGGCCCTGTTTGTTGCGCTGTTGGTGCTGGGTGCTCTGGCTTGGTGGAGCAGCAGCAAGAAGAGTCCAGTGACACCGGCCGAGGTGTCTGGCGAGCTGGCGCAGAAACCCCCGGTGGCTGTAACGCCTGCGGCTTCGCCGCCGCGTGGCGAGTCCCCAGCTGCCGCCCTGAGCGCACCAACGCTGCGCGATCCAGTGCTGCCGGCGAGTGCCCCACTATCCGTCCCGGCTGCTCCGGGCAGTCCGGCAGAGGTCCCGCCTTCTTCGATCCCGGCGCCGCTAGCAGGTCCTGTTGCTGGTCCCGCGCCCGTCAGTCGCGAACGAGCCAGTTCTGGTTCGGGAGAAAAGGTCGCAGTCAAGTCGAGGGTAAGGGAAGCGCCTTCTCCACAGCCCAGCGTCCGCAGCGACCCAAACCCGCCGGTCGTCAAGCGTGACGATTCCGGTTCGGCGGGCGGATGGACCATACGAAAATGATCAATGCCTTCCGAACCACCTCGCGGTTGCGCGCTCTGCTGCTCAGTTTCGGCACGCTCCTGCTGGTCGCCTGTGCCACCGGTCAGGGTTCCTCCCCGGTCGGCGCCATTCAGTCCTGGTTCTCGCGTATGGAGAAAGGCACGCGCCAGCCCGGTGAAAAGCTCGTCAGCCCTGCCGATGTCGTCTGGAAGGAACGCAACTGCGCCAGGCTGCAACGTCCCTATATCGACATCGACTTGAACGAGGTCCTGCCCTCTCGTGTCACCGCTGGGGAAGAGTTCAATCACCGCATGATCTATTCGATGTGTCCGATACGCACTGCGGAAGTGGTGGTGGGGGACCTTTCCCGTCGCATCCTCTTCAAGGGCAATACGGTTTTCGAAGATGTTTCGCGTCGCTTCGAGATCAGACCCGGAAAGTGGCAGCTCGATGCCTTCATCGGTATACCGGCAGCGGCCCCAGCCGGTGCCTATTCCCTGGAAGTCGCTTTTTCGAGTAGCACATTGCGCTTCCAGCGCAGCGCGAGTCTGGTGGTCATCCGGCCCTAGCCGGCGGCTCAGGCGCGTCCGAGTTGCAGCGCGAAGGTCTTGATTCCCCGCAACATCATTTCAATCGACATCGCCACCAGCACCAGTCCCATCAGACGCTCCAGCGCCACCACGAAACGATCGCCGGCGACGCGCTGAATGCGTTCGGCGAGCACCAGGATGATGGCGCTGATCGCCATGGTGATGCTCAGTGCGCCGATCCATTCCATGCGCCGGTCGGGCGCCTGCGAGACCAGCAACAGGACGGTGGCCAGCGCCGAGGGCCCGGCAATCGCCGGAATGGCCAGAGGCACGATCAGCGGTTCACCCGCGGGGTCGGGGGTGTCCGCACTGGGTGGTGGAAAAATCATGCGCAGCGCAATCAGAAACAGGATCACGCCGCCGCCGATCTGCAGCGACAGCTCGCTCAAGTTCATCAGCCGCAGAAAACCCTCACCGATGAACATGAAGGTCAGCAGCAGAATGAAGGCAATCAATACCTCACGCAGAATCACCCGTGATCGACGTTCCGGCGCCACGTGTCGGAGCGCATTGGCAAAGATCGGGATGTTGCCGATCGGGTCGGTGATCAGAATCAGCAGGATCGTGGCCGAGGCAAAGGTGTAATTCATGACTCAGGAGTTCCCGTGGAGCACGCCGCTGGCAGCAGTGGATGGGGGGGGTGAAATCGGCAGGACTGCATCAGCACGGCTGCGCATCCGCGCAGAATAGCAGGCCTGCGCCAGTTCGCCCACAGGGCAATCGCTTACACGGATAGCATGATGTCTTCGCTCGCCGTCGCCGAGAAAGCGAGACTGATCAAGGATTCGCGGTAATCCTGATGCCGGTCGGCGTGAACGCGTCGGCGGCGCAAACCCATCTTCGAATCCTCATCCTTGCGCAAGGTCGCCAAGTCGAACTTGCGCAGAACGGAGAAGTTCCGCGCTGAGTGACCTTTGCGGGCACGGCAGTGATCCTCGCGGAAGACCACATCGAGTGTCCAGTGCAAACCGTTCTCGATGCCCCAATGGTTGCGAGACGCATTGGCGAACATGGCGACGGTCTGGACGCCGCTGGAACCAATGGCGTAACGATGCTCGGTATGGACGGTATTGCCGATTTCCCGCACCGACTCGATCATGCCCACACCCCCGAGTTTCTTCCACGCCTGGCGCATCGGCTTGTCCATCCAGGAGACGTCATGGATCCACGTGTAGCGGCGTGTCTCGATCCGGCCGTGATCCTTCTCGATTTCCTCAAAACGCTGAACGTTCAGGCGACCAAAGCCGGCCTGGTTGCCCTCCTCAAAAAACTCCCGAATCGCTTCGGCCAAGTTCTTCTGGTTGTCTTTGACCTGCAGGACGTAATCCCCACCCCGGTCGACGATCTTCTCCGCCACCTCGGTTTGGCAACCCAGAGCATCTGTTGTGGCAATACATCCTTTTAATATGAGTACCTCAAGCAAGTTCTTGAGCCCCGCCAACTCGTGTCCCTTGCCGCAAGTTCCCTCCTGCGCCAGACAAAGGCCACTTCCTACCGCGTAGGCCGTCACCCTATGGAGGAGTTCATTGCTTCCTTTCTTCCCCGAACCACGCAAGGTCTTCCCGTCGAAAGCGACCACTCCTTCCACGACACCGACCAATCCCGCGACCCATTGCCGAAAGCGCTCCTCAAATACGCTCCCATCCAGCACCCGAAAGATATCGCCAAACGTGTCATGGGAGGGCGTCCCTCCCTTCAGAGCCCAACCAAATTGCTCCCGCAACCACTCTTGTCGATCCCGACACCAGTCTGCGACCTCCGCCCAGTTGTCGGCGCCACACAGAGTCGCGCAAACCGCCATCACCACCGTTTCCATCAAGACGTAGCGCTTGGCCGGACCTCGACGTTTGTCCGGCAATCCCGAAAACGTTTCTACAAGCGTCATCAAACCGCCCTCCGAAAAGGAGAGAGTAGACCCCATTGCTATTTGCAAATCAATACTATGGCATAAATGCATGATAGTAAAAGAATATTCTCAGCTGCGTACGACATCTGCGTAAGCGATTGCCCTGAGTTCGCCCATTCCGCTGCCGATTTGTTAGCATCGCTACTTCAAATCGGGAAGGAAGGGCATGCACAACATCGAAGAGCCCGTCGCAGGGCGGCGCAAGGGGTATGGGCAGCGCCAGGGCCGACGGGTCGATGCCGGACGGCGTGACGCCGTCGCGAAGCTTCTCGCCGACTTGCCCCTGCGCCGCGACCTGTTGCTGGAACATCTGCATCGATTGCAGGACGAGCACGCCTGCCTGCGCTCGGGAGACCTCCTGGCGCTGGCCGATCTGCTGCGGATTGGCGTCGCCGAAGTCTATGAGACGGCCACTTTCTACGCTCACTTCGATCTTTGTGACGATGGCGATCCAGCGCCGGCGCTTGCGGTCCGGGTTTGCGACGGCCTCGCTTGCCGACTGCAGGGTGCGCTGCAATTGACGGCGTCGCTGCGCGAGTTGCTCCCGCCGGTGCGTGCCAGGGTTCTCCGGGCACCCTGCATGGGTCGCTGCGACCTCGCACCCGTGGTCCAGGTCGGCAAGCGCCATGCCGATCGGGCGAGCACTGCAGAGGTGCTCGCCCTGATCGAGGCCGCGGTCCTGACACCGCTCCCGGTCGCCAGCGAGAGTTTCGACGCCTACCGCGCACGCGGCGGCTACCAGCAGCTGCAGGCGCTGCGCAACGGCGTGTTGCCGACCGAAACGCTACTTGACGAAGTCGAAGTGGCGGGGCTGCGCGGGATGGGCGGCGCCGGCTTTCCGAGCGCTCGAAAATGGCGACTGGTCAGCAAGGCGCCGGCACCACGCTACCTGGTCTGCAACGCCGATGAGGGCGAACCGGGAACTTTCAAGGACCGCCTGATCCTGGAACAGCAGCCACACCAGTTCCTCGAAGGGCTGCTGCTGGCGGCCAGTTGCATTGGCGCTGCCCGTTGCTGGATCTACCTGCGCGACGAATACCCTGCCGCGCACGCCATACTGACCCGCGAGATCGCCTTGCTCGAACGGCTGAAACTTGTCGAAGCGGGCTTCATCGAATTACGCCGCGGCGCCGGCGCCTATATCTGCGGCGAGGAGTCGGCGCTGCTCGAGTCGATCGAGGGCAAACGCGGCTACCCGAGACAGCGTCCGCCCTACGTCGCCGAGGCCGGACTTTTCGGGCGACCAACCTTGGTCAACAACGTCGAGACGCTGGCGCTGGTACCGGGAATTGTCGCCGGCGGAGGCGCCCGCTTCGCTGCGCTGGGCAGTGAGGGTTTTGCTGGTCTGCGCAGTTACTCGGTCTCTGGCCGGGTGCGCGAGCCAGGGGTAAAGCAGGCGCCGGCGGGAATCAGCGCGCGCCGCCTGATCGACGACTACTGCGGCGGCATGGCCGAGGGTCATCAACTGCTGGCCTACTTGCCCGGCGGTGCCTCGGGAGGGATTCTGCCGGCGAGCATGGCCGATCTGCCGTTGCAGTTCGGCGAACTCGAGAAGGTCGGCTGCCTGATCGGTTCGGCGGCAGTAATCGTCCTCTCCGACCACGACGACCTGCGCGCTGCGGTGCAGGCGCTGCTCGAGTTCTTCGCTGACGAGAGTTGCGGCCAATGCACGCCCTGCCGGGTCGGCACCGAAAAGATGCTGGCCTTGTTCTGTGTACCCGAACCGGACCTGGAACTGCTCAAGGAACTGGCCACGGTGATGCGCGATGCGTCGATCTGCGGCCTCGGCCAGGCGGCGCCGAATCCGCTCATTACCGCGTTGCGCTATCTGCCACAGCACCTGATGACCGGCCACGGCGATGACTGAGACCGGATCGGCAGAGCTTCGCTTCGTTCTCGATGGCCGCCCGTTGACGGCGCTGCCCGGCGAAACCATCTGGCAGGCAGCGCGGCGTGCCGGCACGACGATTCCTCACCTGTGTACGCGCACAGCGCCAGACTATCAGCCGGGCAACAACTGCCGCGCCTGCATGGTCGAGATCGACGGCGAGCGAAATCTCGCCCCCAGTTGCAGCCGCAAGGTCAGCGAGGGGATGCAGGTGCGCAGCGACACTTCCGAGCGTGCCCGGCAAAGCCGGCGCATGGTGATCGAACTGCTGCTCACCGAACAGCCGCCACGCGCGCAGGCGTACGACCGTAACTCGGCGTTCTGGTACTGGGCCGGGCAGTCGGGTGTGCATGCCAGCCGCTTTCCGCAACGCACAAGAGTTGCCCGCGCCGACCGCAGCCACCCGGCGATGAGCGTGCGGCTCGACGCCTGCATCCATTGCCAGCTCTGTCTGCAGGCTTGCCGCGACATCCAGGCCAACGACGTGATCGGCATGGCCGGTCGCGGCGCAGCGGCGAGGATCGTTTTCGATCTCGACGACCCGATGGGCCGATCGAGCTGTGTCGGCTGCGGTGAATGCGTGCAGGCCTGCCCGACCGGCGCACTGCTGCCGACAGCGATGCTTGCCGACGATGGCAGCGGCCTGCTCGGGGCAGGCGAGACCGTCGACCGCGTCGTTCCCAGCGTCTGTCCTTACTGTGGCGTCGGCTGCCAGGTCGACTATCAGATTCGCAAGGATCGGATCATCGCCGTCAGCGGCCGCAACGGGCCGGCCAATCGGGAGCGCCTGTGTGTCAAGGGGCGCTTCGGCTTCGACTATGTGCACTCGCCACAGCGCTTGCTGAAACCCCTGATCCGCCGCGAAGACGCGCCCAAGGTCGCCGACGCAGCTTTCGACCCGGCCAGGCCCGGCACACATTTTCGTGAAGCGAGCTGGGAAGAGGCGCTGCTGCGGGCCGCGTCGGGGCTGCGGTCGATTCGCCAGCAACACGGTGGCGGCGCACTCGCCGGTTTTGGTTCGGCCAAGTGCAGCAACGAGGAAGCCTACCTGTTCCAGAAGCTGGTACGTACTGGTTTCGGCACCAACAATGTCGACCACTGCACTCGCCTCTGTCATGCCTCGTCGGTCGCGGCCTTGATCGAAGGCGTCGGTTCCGGCGCGGTATCGGCATCGTTCATGCAGATCGACCACGCCGAGGTGGCGATCCTGATCGGCTGCAATCCGGAATCCAACCACCCGGTCGCATCGACCTTCTTCAAGCGCGCCGCACGCCAGGGCACCCGCCTGATCGTCATCGACCCGCGCCGCCATGGTCTGGCGCGCTTTGCCGACAAGACGCTGCAGTTCCGGCCCGGGACCGATGTCGCGCTGCTCAACGCGCTGCTGCACACGATCATCGACGAGGGCTTGTTCGACCCGGCGTATATCGCCCGCCATACCAGCGGCTTTGCCGAGATGCGCACGCACCTTGCCGCTTTCAGCCCGGAAGCGATGGCCGCAGTCTGCGGCATCATGGCCAGCGAAATCCGCGCGGTGGCGCGACTCTACGCCCGATCGAAAGCGTCGATGATCTTCTGGGGGATGGGGATTTCGCAACACGCGCATGGCACCGACAACGCGCGTTGCCTGATTGCTCTGGCGCTGATGACCGGACACATCGGCCGTCCCGGCACCGGTCTGCATCCGCTGCGCGGGCAGAACAACGTCCAGGGCGCATCGGACGCCGGTCTGATCCCGATGGTCCTGCCTGACTACCTGCCGATCTCGGTGGCCGCCAATCGCCGACGTTTCGAACAGCTCTGGAACACCACTCTCGATCCACGGCCGGGGCTGACAGTGGTCGAGATCATCAACGCCGCTGCCGCCGGCGACATCCGCGGCATGTACATCCTTGGAGAAAATCCGGCGATGTCCGACCCGGACCTCGGGCATGCGCGGCAAGCGCTGGCGTCTCTCGAACATCTGGTGGTGCAGGACCTGTTTCTCACCGAAACCGCAATCTACGCCGACGTCGTCCTGCCGGCTTCGGCCTGGCCGGAGAAGGAGGGCAGCGTGACCAACACCAATCGCCAGGTGCAGCTCGGTCGGCAGGCGCTGCCCTTGCCCGGCGATACCCGGCCCGATTGGTGGATCATCCAGGAGCTGGCACGCCGGCTCGGCCTCGACTGGCGCTACGACAGCCCAACGGCGATTTATTCCGAGATGCGCATGGCGATGCCCTCGCTGGCCAACATCAGACGCGAGCGTCTCGTGCGCGAGGGTTCGGTGAGCTACCCCTGCGCCGGCGACGACGTGCCGGGTGCCGACGTCGTTTTCGAGAATGGTTTCCCGACGCCCAGTGGTCGTGCCGGCTTCGTTCCCGCCGCCCTGCTGCCACCCGACGAACAGCCGTCCGAGGAGTATCCGCTGATCTTGTCAACCGGGCGCCTGCTGGAGCATTGGCATACCGGCGCGATGAGCAGACGCAGCGCCACGCTCGACGCACTCGAACCCGAAGCGGTGGTGACCGTCAGTGACGAAGACCTGCGTCGGCTGGGACTTGCCGACGGCGAGCGTGTCCGCCTGAGCACCCGGCGCGGTGCAATCGAAGCCACGGCCCGCGCCGATCCGGCCGTCGCGCCCGGATCGTTGTGGCTGCCATTCTGCTTCCACGAAGCCGCCGCCAACCGCCTGACCAACCCGGTACTCGACCCCTTCGGCAAGATTCCCGAATTCAAGTACTGTGCGGTACGCCTGGAGCGTGCCTGAATGAGCACCTTCGCACTGGCGCCCGACCCCGACGATCCGGAACTCACACGCAAGGTCGAAGGCTGCGACCACCGCGGCCAGGCGGTGGCGCTGAGTGTCGTCGTCGAGCGACCGCTGACCCTGTATCTGAACGGTACCGAGGTGGTCACGCTGATGACCATCGGCGACCACCCCGAGCTGCTGGCCCTGGGCTTTCTCCTCAACCAGAACATGCTTGCCGGCGACGATGCGGTCACCGCCGTGGATTATGACGGCGACCTTGACGTGGTCGTCGTTCGCACGCGCAGCGAGTCGAGCTACGAACAGAAGCTGCAGCGCAAGATTCGCACCTCGGGCTGCGCGCAGGGGACGATCTTTGGCGACATCATGGAGCGCTTCGACGACATCCGCCTCGACACTGCCGCCGAGGTACGCTGCTCATGGCTGCAGAGCCTGTTCCTGCAGATTGGCCGGCAACCGAGCCTGTACCAGAAGGCCGGCGCGATTCACGGTTGCGTCCTCTGCGAGCGTGACCGCCCACTCGTCTATATGGAGGATGTCGGACGGCACAATGCCGTCGACAAGATCGCTGGCTACATGCACCGCCACGGTCTCGGCGGCCGCGACAAGATCTTCTACACCACCGGACGCCTGACCAGCGAAATGGTGATCAAGACGGTTCAGATGGAGATCCCGATCCTGGTGTCGCGATCGGGTTTCACGGCCTGGGGCGTGGACCTTGCCCGGCGCGCCGGACTGACGCTGATCGGGCGCGCCAGGGGGCAGCGCTTCATCGTCCTGTCCGGCGGCGAAAGGCTGGTCTACGACCTCGATTTCGCCAAGGCAGCGGCCGACGATGGCCTCGATCCGCGGGAACAAGGCAGAAGCAAGCGATCCGGGGAAAAATCGGCAGATTCGGCGCCATGACGCCATGCATTCCCAGGCTTGTGCTCGTGCCGCCAGCAGTGCCGCCAGTGCAAGTATTGCGCTGGATCAATATACGGTCGCTCATTCCAGTGTGAAATCACGACACTGACGGTGCAAAACGCCGAAGCACCGACATATTGAGGACAGACACATGGCCGAAATCCAGTTCGCCAAAAACTTCAACGACCTGTCACACGCTCAGGGTGTCGATGCAGGCTTCCAGTTCGAGTTCTACTGCGAGCGCTGCTCAGATACCTGGCGCTCGGAGTTCGCTCCCTATCGCAGCGGCCAGGCTTCAGGCTGGGTCGGCAAGGCCGCGAGCATTTTCGGCGGAGTCCTCGGCAGCGTCGGTTCGGCGATCGATGGACTCGCGCAACATGGTTTCGGCGAGGCCCGCGATGGCGAATTCCGGCGCGCGATCGAGCAGGCCAAGGCGCATTTTCACCGCTGCGGCAAGTGTCACGCCTACGTCTGCGACCGTTGCTTCAACTCCGCTAGCGGCCTCTGCTACAACTGCGCGCCGGACGTCGAGGTAGAGATCGAGGCCGCGCGCAATCAGGGCGAGGTCCAGGGTGCGACGGAGAACGCGGTTGCCGAAGGTGTCCGCCGCGGCAGCCAGCGCGAAGTCGGGCGAGGTCGGCAACTCGTCTGTCCGGCCTGCGGAGCAGAAACGCACGCTGCGAAGTTCTGCCCCGACTGCGGCCAGCGCCTTGGCGTCCCTGGTGTGTGCGCATGTGGAACGAGGATCCCAGCGGGCGCGAAGTTCTGCCCCGAATGCGGTGCCAGGACGAGCGGCTGAGTCTGTTGCATCCGCTTGGCGGCGTTCGACCTCGCACCGGCCGAAAAGGATCTGCCAGACATGCCGTACACCCTTCTTCCCTCCCTCTTGGTGCGCTGGGCGATTGTGGCGGTGCTGTCCCTCTCCGTCTGCATGCCCGTCGTGCACGCCGAGTCCGGCGAACCGGGGCTTTTCGAGGCCCTCGGCAAGCTTCCGAAATCGGCCACTCCCCCCACCGAGCCTGCTCCGCTCGCCGAGTCCTCCCCAGCCCCTGCGCGCACCGTTGCCGTGCCCGTGCAAGAGCGCCGCGTTGCCCTGGTGATGGGAAACAATGCCTATCAGCACGTTAATGCTGTCTTCCTCCCTACACCTCGTTGTCAGGAGATCCGATCATCATGAAACTCCCAGGCTCCAACAAGAAATTGCAGGTGCTGATCCTGGCAGCCGAAGCCAATGACCCGCAGGCCCAGTACGATCTGGGCGTAGCCTATGAATACGGCGAATTCGATGTCATCGATCTTGCCCAAGCCATGTGCTGGATCAGAAGATCGGCAGAGAACGGCCATGTACACGCGCAATTCAAGCTTGCCTGCTATTACGAAAGCGGATTGGTAGGGCAGCCGGATGATTCCGCTGCCTATCTCTGGACGGAAAAGGCGGCTCAGCAGGGCCTGGTACACGCGCAGAAACAGTTAAGCAGCTTGTTGTCGCTGGGTCGTGGTGTGGCGCGGGATTTCCATCGAGCCGCCTATTGGGAGAAGGAGTTTCTCACCCAGGAGGCGGCCAATGGCGAAGCTGCGGCGATGCACCACCTGGGCAACTTCTGGCTGGAGGGCAAGCCGGGATTCCCCCGGAATACCGAGCAGGCGCTGCGCTGGTATGCAGAAGCCGCCGCGCGCGGTCATCGTGATGCCATGTTGCGCCTGGCTTCCCTGCTGGAAAAGGGGGAGGCTGTGGCACGCGACGAGGAGCAGGCGATCGAGTGGTACGAACGTGCCGGCGGCGAAGGCGTTCCTGCCGCTGCCAGGCTCAGGAATCTCGTTCGGCTGAGAGTCTTGTCTGATCAGGGAGATGCCGATGCCAAGTACCAGCTTGGCGATCTGCTCGGCAGCGATAGTGATGAAGGCCGTGACTTCCTGCAGCAGGCAGCGCAGATGGGGCAACGAGACGCCGCGCGGCACTTGTTCGAGTACTACCGTTCCCTCGATGACGGTAGAGGCATCCCCAGCGCGGGCCGCCAGTGGATCGAACTGGCGGCGGATCTGGGCATCCCCGAGGCTGCACAATGTTTGGGGAAAGCAACAGAGCCTCAGGAGTGGGGTGCGAACGAAAGTGTTGGGCGAGTCCCGCTCTGATAATTGTCAGCGACGTGAGCAAACGTAAGGAAATTAGCGGAGAGTTGCGATAGAGTAGGGAACCCATCCACGGAGAGAAGCCATGCCTAAGATTTCCCACATCGAACCTTGCGATTCCAGAGACTTGGTGGCCCGTTTGGAGGCTAATCCAAAGATACTGGCGAAAGTGCTAGAGATGCTGGAGTTGGTGGAGAACGCCGAAGGGGATCTGCGTCGGGCCGATGAAGCCGAGCGCCGCGTGATAGAAATTCTCCGCGGGACGGGCCAGGAGATTCTGACGGGATGGGCCGAGCAGGTTGCTGAGGCGGTGACAGCCGAGGTGCGGGCCGCTGAGCCGGTCGTGGTACACGCGAAAAAAAAGTTCTCTGGTATACGACATACGGCTCGGTCATGGTGGAGGAGGAATGCTTTCTCCACAAAGAAACAAACCGGCTGCTTCGTCCTTTTTCAGAAGCTGCCGGTGTCCGTTGCCGGAGCCATTCTCTGCCACTGGAGCGCGCCGTGACGGACTTGGGCGCCGACCTTCCCTTTGGACAGGTTGCGGCAAAAATCAAGGAGCACTACGGTGTTGACTTGGCGGTCAGTGCGCCCCGGACGCTCACCGAACGGGTGGCCTGTGAATTAACGGAGGCAGATTGCCTGCCGGTGGCGGGCCCATCGAACACCGCGAAGAGGCTGATTGTGGAGACGGACGGCGGAATGGTGCCCCTTGTCGAGACCGTGGAGGGCGCTGCGGACGCCCGCAAGGGGAAGCGCACGCACTGGCGAGAAGCGAAGGTCTGTATCGCACAGCGGCAGGGCGAGGCCGTTCCCAAGGCCGGCGTGACGATGGAGGGTCCCCGGGAAGCGGGGGCCATCCTGAAGCGGCTGGTCGATGCGCTGGGATTTGGCCCCAAGACCCAGGTTCACTGTGTTGGCGACGGGGCGGCTTGGATAAGCAGCCAAATCGAGGAACTGTTCGGTACTCAGGGGACCTTCCTGGTCGACTTGTTCCACGTCTGCGAATATCTGACCCCAGCCAGCAAGGTCTGCGCGCCGGATTCTGCCCAGGATTGGGTGGCCTCCCAGAAGGCGCGATTCCTGCTGGGACAGGCCCGCGAGGTGGTTGCAGAGATGAAACTGCACCTCGAACCTGCATCGGTCGATGACCCGCAGGCTCCGGTGCGCGTCGCCTGGCGCTATTTCTCCAACCGACTCGACCAGTTGGACTACCCCCGCGCACTTGCGCTGAATCTGCCCGTCGGCTCTGGCGAGGTCGAGAGTTCTCATCGCTACCTCGTGCAGGCCCGCCTCAAGCGCCCAGGGGCTTGGTGGCGTGCGGACATGGCTCAAGCCATGATCAACCTGCGTGTCATGCGACATAACCAGCTGTGGGAAACCTATTGGGAAAAGCGCTGGGCGGAGCCTCTACGCAGAGCGGCTTAAAACCGAGACTCCCCGTCCAACACTTTCGTTCGCACCCTCAGGAGTGCGTCCCTGCCGGTACCGTCGATCTGATCGCCCGCTTGAAACAGCAGGCGGCAGCCGGTGATGTGATCGCCGAAATCACGCTGAATTCGCTATTGTCCTCGCCATTGTATGCGCCCAGGAAATGACCAAGAAGGTTGGAGCCCGAGAAGCATGCGCCCCCTTTGGCTGACCCGGGAATCACACCTTCAGGATCTCGACTCGGCACCCAGGCAGCGAATCGGGAGCCTGCGGCTACTGCCCTGCCGATTGGCAAGCATCCGTCCGATCCTGCCCAACCCAGATCAGGCGGCTGATATCGAAACCGAGTTGTCGCGCTTTTACCAGTAACTGCTCGCGAACTTCGGCGGGCAGTCGCCGCTCGCGCGACAGGATCCACAGGTAGTCACGGCTCGGGCCGACGACTAGCGACCAGAGGTAAGTGTGCTCATCCAGTGCGGCGATATGGTAGCCGCCGTAGAAAGGGCCAAAGAACGACACCTGCAGCGAAGCGAGCGTCGGTTCGCCAATGAACCGTGCCTTGCCGATGGCTTCCTTCCAGGTACCTTTTTCTGCGCTGTAGCCGCAATTGATCACTTCGACGCTGCCGTCGGGCTGCAGGCGGTACTGCGCCGAAACATCGCTGAGTCCGCGTTCGAAAGAGTGGTCGAGGCGGGCGATCTCGTACCACTTGCCGAGGTAGCGATCGAGCTGGAACGGGCTGACCGGGGTGATTCCTTGAGGAACACCGGTGCACGCCACGAGGAACAGAAGCGAATGGAAAAACAGCAGGATACGAAGAAGGCACATGCTCATTACCTATGCAGGGGGTGACTCGTCGACGCGCTGGTAGCCGTGTTTCGCCCGCCGTGCCGCCATCATGGCCATCAGCTTTTCTCCGTTCGCGGGGCTGTCGACCGCAACGATTCGGACTCTCGATCGGCGATAACCGCCGTAATAGACGATGACGGCGAGGCCGAACAGGTCACGGCCCAGCTCAAAGCAATAGAAGCGGCCATCGGGGCGTGTCCAGATTTCCATCGCGCTATCGTACCGGTTTTCAAGCTTGCATGAACACTTGAATACCGTCATCGCCGGCGTGCAAGCGCAGTTCGCGGCAGACTGCAGGTGCGATAAAATGCGCAGGAGTCAAAACCATTTGCCTACCATGGCCTATCTTGTAAAACAGAAAGAACCCCCATGTCTGAACCGCTGACGGCCGTCTGGCCTGGAAAATCCTATCCTTTGGGTGCCACCTGGGACGGCGCAGGAGTCAATTTCGCCTTGTTCTCCGAACACGCAGACAAGGTGGAGCTCTGCCTGTTCGACGCCAGCGGGCGGCTGGAACAACGGCGCATCGAACTCCCCGAGCAAACCGATCAAATCTGGCATGCCTATCTGCCCGAAGTCCGTCCCGGCCAGTTGTACGGCTACCGGGTACATGGTCCTTACCGACCCGGGCAGGGGCACCGCTTCAACCCGCACAAGCTGTTGCTGGATCCCTACGCCAAAGCCATTGTTGGCGGAATCAAGTGGAGCGACGCCCAATTTGCTTACCGCATCGGCAACGCACAGGAGGATTTGAGCTTCAGCCGCCGCGACAGTGCTGCCGGGATGCCCAGGTGTCAGGTGATCGATCCGGATTTTGACTGGGAGGGCGACCGCCACCCCAATGTTCCCTGGCATCAAACCGTGATCTATGAGCTGCACATCAAGGGCTTCACCCAGCTGCATCCGCATGTTCCGCCCGAATTGCGCGGTACCTACGCCGGCCTGAGCGCGGGGCCGGTCATCGACCACCTCAAGCGCCTGGGGGTGACGGCGGTGGAGTTCCTGCCAATACAGACCTTCATCGACGACCGCCTTCTGCTGGAAAAGGGCCTGAAAAATTACTGGGGATACAATTCGATCGGCTATTTCGCCCCCGAGCCACGCTATTCCGCCAGCGGCGAGATCAACGAATTCAAGCACCTGGTCAAGACGCTGCACGCTGCCGGCATCGAGGTCATCATGGATGTGGTCTACAACCACACCGCCGAAGGCAACCACATGGGACCGACACTGTGTTTCCGTGGAATCGACAATGCTGCCTATTATCGGCTGGTCGCGGGCAATCCCCGTTACTACATGGATTACACCGGCTGCGGCAATACCCTGAACATGATGCATCCGCGGGTATTGCAACTGATCATGGACAGCCTGCGCTACTGGGTGATCGAGATGCACGTCGATGGTTTTCGCTTCGACCTGGCGGCGGCGCTGGCGAGGGAACTGCACGAAGTCGATCAACTCGGCGCATTCATGGACATCATTCATCAGGATCCGGTCCTGTCGCAGGTGAAGCTGATCGCCGAGCCCTGGGACCTCGGCGAAGGCGGCTATCAGGTCGGCAACTTTCCGGTCGGCTGGACCGAGTGGAATGGCAGATACCGCGACGTGGTGCGCGATTACTGGCGGGGCGAGGGGGGACTGATGGGTCAGTTGGCCCACCGGCTGACCGGTTCCAGCGATCTGTATCAGCACAGCGGCCGCCGGCCCTACGCCAGCATCAACTTCATTACCGCCCATGACGGCTTTACGCTCTACGACCTGGTCAGTCATAACGACAAGCACAATGCCGCCAATGGCGAAGACAACCGCGATGGCGACTCGCATAACCGTAGCTGGAACTGCGGCGTCGAAGGCGACACCGCCGACCCGGAAGTGCTGCGGCTGCGGGAGCGGCAGCGGCGCAACCTGCTGGCAACCCTATTGCTTTCACAAGGCGTACCGATGCTGCTCGCCGGCGATGAAATGGGCCGGACGCAGCGCGGCAACAACAATGCCTATTGTCAGGACAATGAACTGAGCTGGGTGAACTGGGATCTGGCCTGGCTGCCCGCAAACCGTGAACTGTTCGAATTCACCCGCCGCCTGATCGATCTGCGCAAAGCCCATCCGGCGCTACGTCGGCGACATTTCTTCCAGGGGCAGCGCATCCGCGGCGCGGGCGTCCGGGACATCATCTGGCTGCATCCGACGGGCAGCGAGATCAGTGATGAGGACTGGGACCATCATTATGCCCGTTGCTTCGGCGTGTACCTGATCGGCGAGGCCCTGGAAGAACAGGACGAACGCGGCCAATGGGTCAAGGATGATGATTTTCTGCTGTTGCTCAACGGCCATTATGAGGCGATCCGCTGCACGCTGCCGTGGAAGGGGAACAGTGAGCTGGTGCTGGATACCGCCCTGTCGGAGGGCGGAACCGGCCAGCCGTGCATGGACCAGTCCTATCTTGTGCAGGGCCGTTCGCTGGTGCTGCTGACGCAGCGGCGGCAGGCCGGCCAGGTGGCGGTGCCATTGTTGCGGCGGCGTTATTTCATGCCCGCTGGCGCACAGCTACTGGAAGGTGGCCGGATTCGGTTTCGCCTGTGGGCGCCGCTGGCGGAGCGGGTGGAAGTGTCGCTGGAAGAGCCGGGCGGCACCGTTCTTCTGCCGATGGAGGCGAGGGAAGCCGGCTGGTACGAATTGAGCACCGATCGGGCCAGGGCGGGCGATCTCTACCGGTACCGGATCGACGGCGTCGGAGAATTCCCGGATCCGGCTTCGCGTTACAACCCCCAGGGCGTACACGGTCCCAGCCAGTTGCTGGACCCCGGTCAGTTCGTCTGGAACGACTGCAACTGGCGGGGCCGGCCCTGGGAAGAGGCGGTCCTCTACGAACTGCACGTCGGTACCTTCACCCCGCAGGGCACCTTTGCAGCCGTTCGGGAACGGCTCGATTACCTGCGGGAACTGGGCGTGACCGCCATCCAGTTGCTGCCGGTCGCCGCTTTTGCCGGGGCACACAACTGGGGTTACGACGGCGTGTTGCCGTTTGCGCCCGCCGCCAGCTATGGCCATCCGGACGAACTGAAAGATCTGATTCAGACGGCTCACCACAAGGGAATGATGGTATTGCTGGACCTTGCCTGTCACTACTTCGGTCCCGAAGGCAATTATCTGCACCTTTACGCGCCGGCGTTCTTTGCGGCCGGCGCGACCGGTCTGGCCGGCCGCAGTATCGATGCGGCCAACCCGGTGGTGCGCGAGTTCATCATCCACAATGCGCTGTACTGGCTGGAAGAGTTCCACTTCGACGGCCTGCGCCTGAATGCGGCGCTGCTGCAGGAGCAGGCTGGGCAGTCGGAACTGTTGGAAGCGCTGGCTCGCGCCGTCCGCGAGGGACCTGGCAGAGACCGTCATTGCCACCTGCTGCTCGGTCATGATCGGCGCGCTGCGCGCTATGTCCATTGGCATGATCACAGCGCGCCACGCCGCTACGAAGCGGTCTGGAATGACGCCGCTCAGCAGGCCATGCAGGAGGTGCTGATCGGTGCTGGCGTGACCGCTGTCGATCGGCCGCTCGACCAGTTGGGCGCGTGTTTAAGCCGGGGGAGTACCGCTGGCGGGCCAGATTCCCTGCTGCCCAACGCTTTCGTGACCTTCCTGCAGGATCATTCCTGCATTGGCAGCCGCGCTCTGGGTGAGCGTCTCCACCAATTGGTGTCGCCGCGACCGCTGGGAGCCATGGTGGCGACCACTCTCCTGGCGCCGATGCCGCCGGCGCTGTTCATGGGCGAGGAGTTCGCCGCCGCACAGCCGTTCCTGTATTTTTGCGATTTCAACCCGGATCTGATCAAGAAGATCGCCATCAACCGGCGCAAGTCCTTTGCCCATCTTCCGGGATTTCGTACACCCAAAGCGCGGGCCCGCATTCCCGACCCCAACCATCCGGCCACCTTTGAGCGCTGCCAACTGGACTGGAACAGCGTGCATCACTCACCGCACGCGGACTGGCTGCATTTCTATCGCCGCCTGCTGGCGGTTCGCCACCGGGAAATCACTCCCCGCCTGGCGGGAATGCATGAGGAAGCGGTGCGGTTTACCCTGCCAGGCGAACGCGGACTATTGATCCGCTGGACGCTCGGAGACGACTCGATGCTGTCCCTGCTGGGCAATTACGGCGACCTTCCGCTAGCGGGACTGCATCGGCCCGAAGGCGTGGTTCTGTGGGCCGAACCCGGTGAAGCCGAGCATGCGCTCAAGCAGGGCCAATTGCCGCCATGGTCGGTGGTGTGGTTGCTGCGGGCTGCCGGCTGAGGTCAATCGAGGTGCGGCAGAATGGTTCGGGCCTGTGCTTCGTCCAACTGGTCGAGGCAGAGGTCCTTGCGGCGTCGCCGGATCGCCAGGATGCTCAACAGCGCAGGCAATAGTAGCGCCGCCGTTGCCGGCTCCGGCAGTGTTGCTGGCGGCGTAATCCGATAGTTGAAATCGTCCATCAACCAGCGTGTCTGTTCTGGCGGCACGATGCTGTTGGCGCTACTGAAGCGCAGGCGGGTCACAGCACGCCAATCCACATCCAGCTGACGGTAACCGCCAGCGCTGAACGCAGCGTTAATGTGAAAGTCGCGTATGCGACTCACGAATCTCCCCTCCCCCTCGCGGGGGAGGGGTCGGGGGAGAGGGAAACGGTCATGACTTTCATGATCGGGGGTGCCTGGAAAAGTCATGACCGTTAGCGAGCCGGCTGGATCGTTACCGCGAAATCCCTCGATCAGCAATTCGGTGGCGCTGCTCGAGTCCAGGTTGTTGTTCGACGTCCAGGTAGAAAAATGGGCGCCGAGGAAATCGAAGGCGCCGCCATCTGACCGCCGCACCCAGGCCGGGCCGGCGTAGTTGGAAATCACCAAGGCACCTGAAGGCGAACCGTAGGCGTTGTTATAGTTGCCGGCGCCAGTGACGTTTTGGTAGTGGTCTGGTATGGTCCCTGCTGCGCTCCGACTCGGTCTCACAGGCCCTGTCGCTGGGAAATGTTTGCGGCGCGCTGGTCGCTGCCGGCGAAGGGGTGCTGCAGCATTTGCCCGACGCTGCAACAGTGCTTCGTAAGCACGCGGCAACTAACGGTCATAATTTTTCCCGGCACCCCGGATCATGATAATCCAGCTTGGGCTCGTGAGAGAGGGATACCGTCGCCGAGTCGCAGCCGGATCAAACGCAAGAAAGGCGCCGCAGACGGCCGGCCAAACATCGAGGAGATGCTGCGGTTGCTGAGAACGGCGCGCTCCAGCAGGCGCGTCGATGCGACCATGCCCAATTCCCGCATTTCCTCGGTAAACCCTTTCAGGCGGCCGAGTTGGGGCGTCAGGCACGGCGGCGACTTTGCTGCCACCCGGCACGGCCCAGGGTTTCGATGTAACGGCGGGCGCACAACTCATCGTAGGCCCGGCGCACGGTCGCCCGGCTCAAGCCCAAGCTTTCGGCCAGCACCCGCTCGGAGGGCAGACTCTGACCATCGGCGATCGCTCCGCACTCGATCTGCTCGGCTAGTTTCCGGTAAAGCTGCTGGTAGCTCGGCTCGGCCAAAGCCCGATCCGGGGCCACCCGGACGATCAGTGAATCAAGACATATTTCGCTCATGTCTGTTGTGCGCTGGCAGACTAGAATTCTGGCATGAGAGAACATAGAAGACAAAAGGAGAAAACTACCAAAATACCCCGACCCTGGCTGGCCCTTTTGATCATTCTGTTGGTGACGGGCGGCGCGCGCTTGGCGCACGCCGCGTCCGGGACAAGGGGATCAGCTCCTGCGCCGGCGAGCGACACCCAGACCGACTAGACCCAGGCTCAGCAAAGCGAGCGAGGCCGGCTCGGGGACTTCCTGCTGCGAGAAGCGCTGTTCGAAACCTTGCAGACTGGCCGTCTCGTCGATTCCTGTCGCCCAGACCAGGATGTTCTTGGTTACCCAGATCGATTGCATAGGCGTGAAATTCGCCACATCGGTCAGGTTGGAGATCAATCCAGTGCCATCGAGCCAACTGAATTCGACTTCCTTGACGCCGAGATCATCCAGGCCCGCTGCCGTACCGATGGTTTCCCGGATGTAGAAACCGTTGTCCCCCAGATTGGTGACAAAGCCATCGGTCAAGATCAGCGAATTGTCCTTGATCAACTTGCCTGGATCGAGCACCGAAATGCGAAACCCGAAGCTAGTATCGAGATAGGCGTAAAGGCCATCGCCGGTTACGTTGAACTCGCCATTCAGCACGCTGAAATGCAAACCAGGACCGGGGTCCATGCCGCCATCGTTGAGAGGCGTGACGTCGATGTTGTCGGCGTTGAAGGTCCTGCCGTCGCTGGCGCCGTAGAAGTTCAGGGCCCAGTGATCAAACACCTTGTCACCAGCGGTAATACTGGCACCGCCAAGCAGGCTGGATAGCGGGATGGCGTGCGCGGCACCGGCTGAGGCCAGTACCAGGGCAAGAGCTGTGAGGTTTCGCATCAAGGATTTCATGAGGGAAGTTCCTTTCATTCAAATGGGCGAGATAGCAATCGCCCCTGGCAGGGCCGGGGGCTGGTATTCATCATTAGTTGATGGCGCAATTGGCCCGCGTGCACCTGGGAATGCAGAATTTGACGTCGGCAGGGTCGATTCTGCCGTCGCCATTGGCGTCGCGCGGGTCGCCGGGCAGCGGGGTCTGGCCGCGAGCCTTGCTGATCAGCGACAGGTCAAGCGAGTCGATATCGCCATCACGATCCACGTCGCAGACGCCATCCGAGGTGTTCAGAGTAAGGTCGAAGAGGATCGGCGAAGCGCCGTCGGTGTTGGCGTTGAGCCGCACCTGTACCTGGATGAAGCGGCCGCTCACACCCGGGTTCGCCCCATTCACCACCGGCTGGTAGGCCAGGTTGGGCAGAATGGCCTGGTTGTTGTCGGCTCGCACGCTGACCTGCACGCTGGCACCCGTTGGCACCTGCTCGGTCCAGCTCACCTTGCTCCAGGCCTGGCCGCTGACACCGCTATCCTTGATCACCGTCCAGGTACCAGTGGGACTGGTGATGTTGCGCGCGGCGAAACCGGTTGCGTCGCTGTAAGTGTAGGGGTCGAAGCCGACCGGGAAGACGCCCAGCGGAGCGCAATCGCTGCCGCGGTACTTGGATACGCTGTTGGTGAGGCGGTTGATCTGCCAGACATTGTTGTCCGAGTCCACGATCACGCCACGGGTCTCCGTGGAGGATTGGCTCGCACCGGAGCACAACTCCGCGCCGGCCGGGCTGTATTTCTTGACCCCGCCACCACTGTAAAAGCCCGTCCAGATATTGCCGGAACCATCGACCGAGATACCGGTGGACGCGAAGCCTTTGGACCCGCCGGGTGTGGTGAAGGTATTGGGGCCTGGCGTGAATTCACGGAAACCGAATCCGCTCAGCGATCCCAGGTAGACCTTGCCGTTGCCCAGGGCGATGCCGTAGTTCTGGCTGCTGTCATCGAAGAAGCTGACGGAAGCGGGGTTGCTGGTATCCAGTCTGCCCAGCCTGCCACTCAGCGAGGCGCTCCACAGGATGCCGGCTCCGTCCACCAGACAGCCGTAGGGATTCCAGGGAACGGAGTGTGGTCCGCTCAGAATGACCCCGTCGGATGCCCGGATCTTGTAGAAATGTCCCGAGTTGTACATCCCGGCCCACAGATTGCCGTCGGTACCAATGCAGAGCGCCCGCCCCAGTTGGCCGGCTTCTGCGGCGGGGAAAGTCGTCACCCACGCCACCCTCTCGTCGCGGCTCTCGCAAGTGCCCGGCGGGATGGCACAGTCGAAGTGCCCGTTGCTGTTGTCATCGACGACATCCTTGGTTTCGCTGGAACTGATACTGCCGCTGATGTCACCATCCGTGGAGGTTTCGGCCGTGGTGTTGGCGTTGCGGTCAATGAAGCCCTCGGCCAGCACCTTCATCAGCGAGGGTCTGCCGCCATCGAAATGCCGGTTGAGGATGTAGGCGTTGCCGTTGATGTCCACCGCCGAACGGGACGGTGCCGGACCACTGAAGGCGGTGTGATTGGCGAATGGGCCGCTGCCGAAGAAGGTTCGGTAGCGAGCCAGTTCTTTGCCCGTTGTCGTATCGATCTTGGACAGGGTGTCCTCGCCGGCGTTGGCGACCCACAGGACCGGGAAGGTGGTACCGACGGAACTGAGCTGCAACTGGTCGTTGTTCGGTGTGTCGTGGTTGACCCCCGAAAGCACACCCTGGTCGAATTGCGCGTCGAGCGTATAGACGGTGGTGCCAGCCAGCGCGATCGGCACCCAGCACGATGCGGCGAGGGCTGCAGCCAGGCGAGTCAGGGTCAGATTGGACATGCTGCAATTGCTGGTACGATTTTTCATGTTGATCCCCTTGTAAGCGTTCTTGGGTTACCGTGCTTGCCCGACCGAGGCCTGATACCTGGCACTCGGACGTGCGACCGGATAGCTCTCCTGGGCTTGAGTGGCCGTCAGGCGTTGCTGACCGGTGCCGTCCGGATTGATCCGGTAGATCTGGCCAGGCCAGTCACGAAAGCTCATGAAGTAGATATGACGGCCATCCCCGGACCAGCTCGGCGCGAGATCCTGCACGTCAGAACGGGTCAGATTGGTGGCGCCGGTCCCGTCCCGGTTGATGATATGCAGGTTCATTGGTCCACCCTGGGTATCGGCATTGCTCAGGTACACGATGCGGCTACCATCTGGCGAGAAACTGGCCTGACTGTTGAGAAACTGGTTCCTGGTCAGCGCCACGACATTGCCGCTGTCGACGCTGGCCAGTTGAATGTTTACGCCTTCGGTACGTCCGCCGGGAAGCAGATACATCACCTGCTTGCCATCGGGAGACCAGAGCGGATTGCGTTCATTTTTGCCGTCCCGGGTGAGAGGACTGATTGCGCCGCTATCCAGATCCACGATCATGATTTTGGCCGATTTGCCCTGGGCATGGATGAACGCGATGCGTTTGCCGTCCGGCGACCAGGCCGGGTCGGCTGCATCCATGTCGGCGGGAGTCAGTGCCCGCTGGCCACTACCGTCGGCGGCCATGACGAAGATGCCGCTGGGACCATTGCGGTCGGCCATGAAGGCGATCTTGCTGCCATCCGGTGACCAGCGGGGATGCTGCTCGAGACCGGGCATGCTGGTCAGGCGCATCTGCCCGCTACCGTCGGCGTTCATCACATAGATATCGCCCTGACCACTGCGGTAAGAAGTATAGGCAAGCTTGCTGCCGTCGGGGGACCAGACAGGCTGCAGTTCGGTGCTGCTCGTCTGGGTCAGGCGCCGCTCGGCGGTACCATCACCGCGCATGCTGTAAATCTGCATCGTGCCGTGGCGAAGGGAGGTGAACACAAACTCCTGAAGCGATGTCTCGGCAGGCTGGGGGGGCATTCCGGAGGATGGGCCACTTCCTGCCATGCAGGCAGCGACGAATAAGGGAACAGTGGCATCACGCAAGCTCGGCCGTTTTTTGGCTATCGTATCTTCACTCATGTCTTGGCTGTCCTCGTTCATGAGTTTGGTTGTTCGAAAGTGAGGGGGTTCGCCGACCCATCCCTATTGGGTCACCGCGAAGATCACCGACTTGAGAACCTTGCCCTTCTCATCCTGGACGGTCAGGGTGTAATTGCCGGCGACAGCAAGGGGAACCTCGTATTTCAAGGTACCATCATTGCCTACGAGAAGAACTTGGCTGTGCTGGGTATTATCGGGATAGGCGACGACCATCCGCACGACAGAATTGGGTGCGTAATTGCCACCATTGAACACTGCCGGTTCGTGGCGGCCGATGATGGACGGACCACCCAGGTAGGGACCGGCAGCAAAGGCGGATGGGATCTGAGACACGGTGAGTACACCAGTTGCCAGAAACAAGGCCAACAGACGATTCTTGATTGCTGTGTTCATTTCTATCCTCCGGAAGGAGTAGTTACGGGAAGCGATTCGGGCCGAACCGCAAGAATAGTCGTGCCCATATTGTTCCAAGCATAATCCATGCCAAAAACTGTTATCCATTTAAATCAGATAGGATTAAGTGGCCGCCGGCAGGTGCTTGTCCCCATCAATAAGGAGCAAGAAGCAAGGCGTGTTCGCATGCCCTTTGCGCATGGGCCTCAGTCCAGCGTTCTGCGAAAGGTCTTCAGCCCGACGCCAAGGACCACCACGATGAAGGCGAGGATCGGCCAGACCTGCTCCCAGAGCATGTCGACGCCGTTGCCCTTGAGCAGGATGCCGCGCACCAGGAGCAGGAAATGCGTCAGCGGCAGGACGTTGCCGATCACCTGCGCCCATTCCGGCATGCCGCGGAAGGGAAACATGAAGCCCGAGAGCAGCATCGATGGCAGGAAGAAAAAGAAGGTCATCTGCATTGCCTGCAACTGGTTGCGGGCAATCGAGCTGAAGGTGATGCCGAGCGTCAGGTTGGCGCAGATGAACAGCAGCACCACTGCGTAGAGCAGCAACAGGCTGCCGTGCATCGGTACGTCGAAGAGCCAGCGCGCGGCAAGCAGGACCAGCGTCACCTGCAGCAGACCGATCAGGATGTACGGAACGATCTTGCCGGTCATCACTTCGAGGGGGGTGGCCGGCGTCGCGAGGAGGTTCTCGAAGGTACCGCGTTCGCGCTCGCGGGTCATCGCCAGACCGGTCATCAAGACCATGGTCATGGTCAGGATGACGCCGAGCAGCCCCGGCACGACATTGTAGGCAGTGATCCCCTCGGGGTTGTAGCGGCGATGGATGCGCAGTTCGACCGGCGGCGTCGGCACGCGTTGCAGCCCCTGCAGGTCGGGAGCGAAGACCTCGATGCCGAGACTCTTGAGCACCGAGATGGCGCCGCCGGTGGCCATCGGGTCGGTGGCGTCGGCTTCGACCAGCAGCGTCGGACTCCTGCCGCGCACCAGATCGCGATGGAAACCGGGCGGGAAGGTGACGACGAACTGCACCTTGCTGCGGTCGAGGAGTTCGCTGGCCTGATGCTCGTCGACCTGGCCGACGATCCGGAAATAGTCGCTGTTGGCCATGGCGGCGACGTAGGCGCGTGCGAAAGGGCCGGGGTCGGCCATGACCACGGCGGTGGGCAGGTGTTTCGGGTCGGAATTGATCGCGAATCCGAAGAGCAGGAGCTGGATGATCGGGATGCCGACGATCATCCCGAAGGTCAGCCGGTCGCGCTTCAACTGGATGAATTCCTTGAGCAGGATGCCGACCCAGCGGGAAAAAGAGAAGCGGGAGAAATGTTCCATGCGCTCAGCCGGCGAAGGGGTCCTGGGCATGCTGCATGAGGTGGATGAAAGCGTCTTCGAGCGACGGCGCCACGGCGACGATGCGCACATCGCTGACCTGCGAGAGCGTCTGCAGGCTCGCCTGCAGGCGGGCTCCGTCCTGGCCGCTGACGTGCAGCGTCGCGCCGAAGCTTGCCACCTGGTCGACACCTGCCATGCCGCGCAGGTCTTCGGCCAGGCCGTGGATTCTGTCGCCGCTGATTTCCCAAGTGTTCAGACGGCAACTGGCGACGACCTCGCTGGCTGTGCCGGTGGCCAACAGGCTGCCGTAGGCGATGTAGGCCAGACGGTGGCAGCGTTCGGCTTCGTCCATGTAATGAGTGGACACCAGGATGGTGATCCCGGCGGTGGAAAGGCGATGGATTTCCTCCCAGAAATCGCGCCGTGCCTTGGGATCGACGCCAGCGGTCGGCTCGTCGAGAAGCAGCAGCCGGGGTTGATGGAGCAGACACGCGGCGAGCGCCAGGCGCTGCTTCCAGCCGCCCGAGAGGGTGCCGGCCAACTGCTGGCGCCGGCCGCTCAGGCCGAGTTCATCGAGGGATCGATCGACGGCCTTTTGGCGCTCGCGCATGCCGAACATGCGCGCCACGAAATCGAGGTTCTCGCCGATCGAAAGGTCGTCCCACAAGGAGAACTTCTGGGTCATGTAGCCCACCTGGCGCTTGATCGCGGCGCTTTCCCGGAGGACGTCGAGTCCGAGGCAGGTGCCGCGACCGCTATCCGGCGTCAGCAGGCCGCAGAGCATGCGGATCGAGGTCGTCTTGCCGCTGCCGTTGGGGCCGAGGAAGCCGTAAATCTCGCCCTGGCGGACCTGCAGGCTCAGATCCTTGACCACGTGCTTGTCGCCGAAGCGTTTGTTGATGCCGGCGACGTCGATGACCAGGCCGTTCATCGGCCGCCGAGGCGCACGTCTACCGGCAGTCCGGGCCGCAGGCGGGCGGCCTGTTCCGGCGCCGGCACGGCTTCGACGCGGAAGACGAGCTTCTCGCGGCTGCCGCGGCTGTAGATCACCGGTGGCGTATATTCGGCCTCTGGGGCGATGAAATCGATGCTGGCGCGGATCACCTCGGCGCAGCCGTCGCATTGCGCTTCCACGGGCTGGCCCGGTCGGATGCCGGCGATGAGCACTTCCGGCACGTAGAAGCGCAGGCGCCGGCGAGCATCGGGCAGCAGGCTGGCGACCGCTGCGCCGGCCGGTACCCATTCACCAGGCTGATAGTAGGTATCGGCCACCTCGCCGTCGGCCGGTGCGGCGACCGCCTTACGTTCGACCAGCCAGCGTTTCTGCGCCGCCACCGCTGCCGCTGCCTCGACCTCGGCGGCGGCGCTGCGCACTTCGCCCTGGCGACCGAGCGAAATCCGGAAGCTTGCCAGTTGCTGCCGGGCGGCTTCGAGTTGTGCGGCATCACGGTCGCGCGTCGCTTTTGCTTCGTCGAGTCTGGCCTGCGAGACAAAATTCCGTTGCGCCAGTGCCTGCTGTTGACCGAGCTGCGTTTGCGCAAGTCGCAGCGCCGCCTCGGCAGCACGCACCTGCGCCTCGAGGGCAGCGATCTCGGGTGGCCGGCGGGGATCGCCGAGGTTCGACAATTTTTCACGGGCTGAACTGGTGCGCGCTTCGGCTTCGGCCAGGGTCTGCGAATCCGGGTCGGCAGCGACCGCAAAGATCACCTGCCCGGCCTTGATGCGGCTGCCGCGGGGGCTGTCGAGTGATTTCAGGTAGCCTGCCTGCGGCGCCGCCAGATACAGGAATTCACCCTCGATGTAGCCCTGGAAGAAGGGCGGCCGTTCGTTCCCGCAGGCGGTGAGAACGGCCAGCAGCGCTGCGGCGAGCGGGATGCCATAGTTTGGCGGATTCATGGGGCGACATTCTACGGCGAATCGTCGCAAGCTGAAGCGGCCATCCGTTGGGCAAAAAATACAAGCCAATGATTTATTGAACATCAATATTCCAACGGCGATCGTGATGAGTGGTCGATCAAATTGCGTTCTGCGGGTGTGCTATTGTGCAATCAGGACATGAACGCGACGATCTTTCACTGGCGATCGATCAAGACCAGAATCACGCTTTTTATGCTGGCCATTTTCCTGATCAGCATCTGGTCGCTGGCGTTCTACGCCAGCCAGGTGCTGCGTCAGGATATGGAACGTGTCCTGGGCGACCAGCAGGTGGCGGCGGTTTCCTTGCTTGCCAGAGAAATGGATCATGAGCTGAGCTACCGGATGCGCGTCCTGGGGCTGATCGCCGGCAAAATCAGCCCGGCGATGCTCGGCAATGCGACCGCCTTGCAGGCCTTTCTGGAAGAACACCCGCTCCTTCAGGATCTGTTCAACGCCGGGGTCATCGCTTCTCGGCTGGATGGCACGGTGCTTGCCTCGGTGCCGTTGTCGTCTGAACACATCGCTGTCCATGAGTTGGACATCGACACCGTTACCGTCGCGCTCAAGGAAGGGAAGTCGACGATCGGCCGGCCGGTCATGGGGAAAAAACTGCAGGCCGTCTTCAACATGACGGTGCCGATTGGCGATCAGCAGGGCAAGGTGATCGGTGCGTTGGCGGGGGTGGTGGACCTTGGTCTGCCCAATTCCGTGGACCAGATCACCCAAAGCCACTATGGCAAGACTGGTGGCTATGTTCTGGTGGCACCGCAGTACCGCTTGATCATCACCGCCACCGACAAGAGCCGGGTCATGGCCACTTTGCCCGCTCCCGGGATCAACCCGACCATCGACCGATTCATCGAGGGCTTCGAGGGACCGGTTGTTTACGTGGGGGCAACCGGCGTTGAACTCCTGACCTCGGCCAAACGCATTCCTGTCGCAGGTTGGGACATGCTGGCAATCCTGCCGACCGCCGAGGCCTTTGCCCCGATTCACGCCATGCAGCAACACGTGCTGCTGACTACAGTCGGGTTGACCCTGCTGGTCGGTTTCCTGATCTGGTGGATGTTGCAGCGCCAGCTTTCACCGCTGCTGGCCGCCGCGAGAAAACTGGCTAGCGCGTCCGATGCCAAGGATCGCCTGCAGCCTCTGCCGATTTTCCGGGAGGACGAAATCGGCCAGCTCATCGGCGGCTTCAATCATCTGCTGGCAATCCTGGCGGAGCGCGAAAAGGCCTTGCAGCAAAGCGAAGCCTTCAAGAATGCCATCCTGAATTCGATACCGGCTGAAATCGCCGTGCTCGACCGTGATGGAATGATCGTGATGGTCAACCAACCCTGGATATGCTTCGCTCTGGAGAACGGCATCGAAGACGGCAAGCCGGCGCCGCGTACCGGAGTCGGTGTCAATTATCTGAGCGTGTGCCAGGCAAGCATGGATTCCCCATCGCAGGATACAGCAATCGCGGCCTACCACGGTATCGGAGCGGTGCTCGACGGCAGCCTGCCCAGCTTCACCCTCGAATATCGTTGCGATACCCCGGAGCAACGACAATGGTTCAGCATGGTCGTTTCCCCCTTGACTCCGGCCGGCCAGGGTGCGGTGGTCTCGCACACCAACATCAACGAGCGCAAACAGGCGGAAGTGGCGCTGCGCGAACAGGAAGAGTTCTTCCGTCTGATCGCCGAGAACCTTCAGGGCTTCGTGGCGGTTCTCGATGTCGATGGGCGGCGGCTGTACAACAGTCCGTCTTACGCTCGTCTGTTCGGGGAGCGGGACATTTCCGGCACCTCCTCATTTGCAGATATCCATCCTGCCGACCGTGAACGCGTCAGGATGGCATTCTGCAACACCGTCGCCACCGGCATCGGACAACATCTCGAATTTCGCATTCTGATGGCCGACGGCGGCATCCGGCTGATGGAATCGCGCGCCGGTGTCATCCGGGGCAAGGAAGGACGCACCAAGTGCGTGGTCGTCGTTTCTCATGATGTCACCGAACGCAAGGAAAACGAGGAGAAAATCCATCGTCTGGCTTTCTACGACGCGCTCACGCAACTTCCCAACCGCCTGACCCTCAACGACCGCCTGCGCCAGGCCATGGCTACGAACAAGCGCAGTGGGTATCATGGCGCGTTGATGTTCCTTGATCTCGACAACTTCAAGCCGGTGAATGACACCTATGGGCATGAGGTGGGCGATTTGTTGTTGATCGAGGTGGCGGATCGACTGAAAACCTGTATACGTGCGATGGACACCGTGGCGCGCTTCGGCGGGGATGAGTTCGTCGTGATGTTGAGCGATTTGCATGCAGACGAAGCCGGGTCGATTGCCCACGCCAGGATCGTTGCCGAGAAGATTCGCCTCATCTTGTCGGAACCCTACCGGCTGACCGTCAAGCACGAAGGCAAGGCAGACACGACCATTGAACATCGATGCACGGCGAGCATCGGCATCGCCTTGTTTCGCGATCATGAAGCGAGCCGGGACGACATTCTCAAGTGGGCGGATACGGCAATGTATCAAGCCAAGGAAGCCGGGGGAAACCGGATCCGGTTTTTTGACGCACAGTCGTCGTAGGTCGGGTTAGCGCAGCGTAACCCGACAACCCTGAGCAAGGCAGGTCGGGTTACGCCTTGCGGGCCAATCCGATCTACCAGGAAACCCGTAGCCTGGTCAGACCAGTTTGGGCAGGTGCTGGAAGAACCAGTGCACCGTCTCGCGGGCGACGAACCCGAGAGCGGTGGCCGAGTCTGGCGAGGCGGCCGGCAGCAGTTTCAGCTCCTGGCGACAGGCCAACTCGCGCAGGGCGCGCCGATTGCTTGCCGTCACCCGCTCGTCCTCCTCGCTGACGAGAACGAGCAGCGGTGCGGCGAGCGAGCGCAGGTAGAGCATGCCGGCCAGATCGATCAGGCCACCGCGGCAGACGACGGCGAAGATGTCATGGTCGCGCAGGGCGGCAACGCGCAGTGCCACCGGCGAGCAATCGCCGGCGGCGCAAAGGCCGATCGGCAGTGTCGGCAGTTCGCTCAGCAGCATTCCTTGCTTGATCAGCGCCAGCGCATCGAGCAGGCGTTTGGCGAGCAGCGGGACATTGTGGTGAATGTCGGCGAAGCGTTCTTCGGCGTGCGTCAGCAGATCAAGCGTCAGCGTGCCGATGCCGGCGTGCTGGAGGACCACCGCGAGAGCATCGTCGCGCGCCTCGGGATTCTCGCCGGCATGCGTCAGCACGACCAGTGCCGACAAGCGTGCCGGCAGGGTCAGCAAGCCTTGCAGCGAAGCATGTCCGGAGGGGATGGCGATCGGTGTATCACCCGGAAAATTGATCGCTTCGTTCACCGCCGCTCCAGCCGCACCGGCACACGACGTGCTCCGAAAGGCTTCCCGAAACGGGTGAAGTGGCCGGCAATCAGGGTTCCGCAGTGGGGACAGCGGCCATCGGCCGGCAGGTCGTAATGCCGGATGTTGTACCAGTCGCGCTCGATCAGCGCGGCCTGGCAAGACGGGCAGAAGGTGGTACCGCCTTCGCTGTCGTGCACATTGCCGGTGTACACGTAGTGCAGACCGGCGTCGATGGCGATGCGCCGCGCCTGGGTCAGCGTCGCAGGCGGGGTTGGGGGCAGGTCGCTCATTTTCCAGTCGGGATGGAAGGCGGTGAAGTGCAACGGGACTTCTGGCCCCAGTTCGCGTGCCACCCAGTCGGCGAGCGCCTGGATTTCGCCGGCGGAATCGTTCTTGCCCGGAATCAGCAGGGTGGTGATTTCGAGCCAGCACTTCGTCTGGTGATGGATGTAGGCGAGGATGTCGAGTACCGGTTGCAGGTGGCCACCGCAGAGCTTGAAGTAGAAATCGTCGGTAAAGGCCTTGAGATCGACGTTGGCGGCGTCCAGCACGGCGTAGAACTCGCGCGCCGGTTCGGGATGGATGTAGCCGGCAGTGACGGCCACCGTTCTGACGCCGCGTTCATGGCAGGCCAGCGCGGTGTCGATCGCGTATTCGGCGAAGATCACCGGGTCATTGTAGGTGAAGGCCACCGACTGGGCGCCGTAGGCGACCGCTGCGGCGGCGATGCCCTCGGGAGTGGCGGCGTCGAGCAGCCGGTCCATGTCTTTCGACTTCGAGATGTCCCAGTTCTGGCAGAATTTGCAGGCGAGATTGCAACCGGCGGTGCCGAAGGAGAGAATCGACGAGCCGGGATAGAAGTGGTTGAGCGGCTTCTTTTCGATCGGGTCGATGCAGAAGCCCGACGAACGCCCGTAGGTGGTCAGCACCATCTGACCGCCGAGGTTCTGACGAACGAAGCAGGCGCCGCGCTGCCCATCATGCAGCTTGCAGTCACGCGGACAGAGATCGCACTGAATGCGTTCGTCTTCGATGGCATGCCACCAGCGACCTGGATGCGCCGATTCCGGCACTTTGGGGGAATGGTCTAGTTCTCTTTCCATTTTCGTACTCCATAACGTGCAAGGGCGAGCTGCTCGTGCCAGAAGTCGGCGGGCAGCCCGGCCTTGAGCTTCAGTTGCGCCAGGAACTGGCGTGGCTCGGGGAGCGACTCCCAGACCTGCGGCAGGAAGGTCGCGCGCCGCCTGCCATAGCGGACGACCAGACCGTCGATGCCGGGTCGCAGACGCGCCAGCGCGTCTGCCTCGCTGCTGACGGCGAAGGGCTCGGGCGGCGTCAGTAGCGAGACTTCGACGCGCGTGCGGGCAAACTCCGCCGGACTCAGGGGCGCAAAGCGCGAATCACGAAAGGCTGCGGCGACGGCGTTTTCAGCGACGTCGGTGGCAAGTGGCCGCTGCGCTTCGAGGCTGCCGATACAACCGCGCAACTGACCGTTCTGGGTGAGGGTGACAAAGGTCGCTCCCGGCTCGGCAAGTTCCGGGAGCGGACTGACGGCCTGCGCGGCCAGTCCGAAACGCTCGGCGATGGCGTTGCGGGCGATCGTCAGCAAAGCGCTGCCCAGGGCGTCAGTGGGCATGTTCGGGCTCCGCGCTGAAACTGAAGGCGCCGTAGCCGACGACTCGCGACCGGTCGCCGGCGGTGTCGCCGGAATTGCGCAGGTCCAGCAGTTGCGCCCGCAGTCCGTGCCGGCGTGCGGCCAGCAACAGACCATTGACCGGTGTCGCGCCACACGCCTGCTGATGATCGAGGTGCGCATCGAGCGCGACGATGTGGCGTGCGGTGTTGCTGTCGGTTTCCCGGGCCAGCGCGTAGGGCAGGTAGTGCGAAAGATCGGAACTGATCACGATCAGCGTCTCGTCTCCTCCCCACAGGCATTCGAGTACTTCAGCCACCTCTGCTGCCGAAGCGCGGCCGACCGCGAGCGGCAGCAGCGTGAACCCGGAAAGCACCGTCTGCAGGAAAGGAAGCTGCACTTCCAGCGAGTGTTCAAGGGCATGTGCGGCGTCGCTGACGATGACCTGTGGCAATGGTTCGATGCTGGCCATGGCTTCCTGGTCGAGCTGGACGACGCCGAGCGGGGTGGCGAAGGCGCGGGAGGAGGGCAGCGCCAGCCCATCGACCGCGACCCGGTGGGTCGGTCCGAGCAGGATCACGCGGCGAATGCTCTCGCGCAGGTCCGCGAGCGGCGCATAGACGCTGGCCGCGACCGGACCCGAATAGACATAGCCGGCATGCGGGGCAATGATCGCCTTCGGGCGCAGGCCTGATGCCGGCGGTGTGTGGCTCAGCATTTGCTGGAGGTCGCGCGCCAGAGCCGAAGAGGATCCGGGGTAGAACATGCCGGCAACTGCGGCCGGACGGATTTGCGGTGTCGAATGGGTCATGTGCTTGCTCCTCGATACTGGTTAAAATTACGCCATGCAAAGCTACTACGCAATCGTCCCCGCTGCCGGTTCGGGATCGCGCTTTGGCGGCGAAACGCCCAAACAATATCAGATGCTTGCCGGACGACCATTGATCTATCACAGTCTTGCGGCACTCTCTCGCCATGCACGCATCGAGCGGGTCTGGGTGGTGCTGTCGCCAGAAGATAAATGGTGGCGACAGCACGATTGGACAAGTCTAGGCTATAAACTGGAAACCATTTTCTGTGGCGGTGCGACACGATCCGCCAGCGTCCGCAATGGCCTCGACGCTGCGGCGACGGCTGCCGACGACGAAGACTGGGTGCTGGTGCATGACGCCGCGCGTCCCTGTCTTTCGCAGGCGATGTTGACGGCCCTTTGCGATGAACTTGCCGGCGATCCCGTCGGCGGCCTTCTCGCGGTGCCGGTGGCGGACACGCTGAAACGCGCCGACGCCGAGCAGCGCGTGGCCGGTACCGAGCCGCGCGATGGCTTGTGGCAGGCGCAGACGCCGCAGATGTTTCGTTACGGCCTGCTGACCCGGGTTCTGACGGAACATCGCACCGGCACCGACGAAGCGTCGGCCGTGGAGGCCGCCGGTTTCCGGCCGAAACTGGTGCAGAGTGACGCCAGCAATCTCAAGGTCACCTATCCGGTCGATCTGCGACTGGCGGAACTGATCCTGCTGGCGAGGATGCAGGAGGGTCAATGATTAATGTGAAAGTCGCGTCAGCGACTCACGAATCTCCCCTCCCCCCTCGCGGGGGAGGGGTCGGGGGAGAGGGAAACGGTCATGACTTTCATGGTCGAAGGTGTCTGGAAAAGTCATGACCGTTCGCATCGGACAAGGTTGCGATATTCACGCGCTGGTTCCGGGACGCAAGCTGATCCTCGGCGGCGTCGACATTCCGCATGCCTGCGGCCTGCTCGGCCATTCCGACGCGGATGCGCTGCTGCACGCGATCACCGACGCACTGCTCGGCGCCGCTGCGCTGGGCGACATCGGCCGTCACTTTCCCGATACCGACGCCCGCTATCGGGGTGCCGACAGCCGGCAGTTGCTGCGCGCGACGCTTGCGCTGCTGGCGCAGGCCGGCTGGCAAATCGGCAATGTCGACGCAACGATCATCACTGAGCAGCCGAAGATGGCGCCGCACCTGCCGCAGATGGTCGCCAACATCGCTGCCGACCTGCAGGTGCCCGCAAGCTGTGTCAATGTCAAGGCCAAGACCGCCGAACGGCTGGGCTTTGTCGGCCGCGGCGAGGGCATCGCCACCGAGGCGGTGGTGCTGATCTGCCGGGGGGCTTGAGGGTTTCTCCGCACGGCTGGTTCCGATCCCCCTACGCCATATCCCATCAAGCCTGTCCCATTAAGCATCCACTCATCGAAGGGGTCACGAGGGTCAAGGCGGCGCCGGGGGCTCCGCACCGCTGATCCCGAACACTTGTTTGCGGATCCGGAACAATTCGTCGCGCGCGGCGGCGGCTTTCTCGAATTCGAGGTTCCTGGCGTACTCGAGCATCTCCTTTTCCAGGCGTCGCAGTTCGCGTGCCAGTTGCTTTTCGCTCATCGCTTCGTAGTTGGCCTGCTGCTGCGCCGCCTTGAGGTCGCGCTGTGCGTTCTCGGTATCATAGACCCCGTCGATGATGTCGATGACGCGCTTGCTGATTCCCTTGGGAACGATGCCATTGGCTTCGTTGAAAGCGAGCTGTTTGAGCCGCCGTCGTTCGGTTTCGGCGATCGCGCGCTGCATTGAGCCGGTTACCCTGTCGGCGTAGAGGATGGCGGTACCATGCAGGTGGCGGGCGGCGCGGCCGATGGTCTGAATCAGCGAGCGCTCGGAACGTAGGAAACCTTCCTTGTCGGCGTCGAGGATCGCCACCAGCGAGACTTCGGGAATGTCCAGGCCTTCACGCAGCAGGTTGATGCCGACCAGAACGTCGAATCGGGCGAGGCGCAGATCGCGAATGATCTCGACGCGCTCGACGGTATCGACATCCGAATGCAGATAACGCACCCGCACCTCGTGTTCGTTGAGGTAGTCGGTGAGATCTTCGGCCATGCGCTTGGTCAGCGTGGTGACCAGCACCCGCTCTGCCTGTGCGACGCGCAGTCGGATCTCCGACAGCAGGTCGTCGACCTGGGTCGAGGCGGGGCGAACGATGAGTATCGGGTCGACCAGCCCGGTCGGACGGACGAGCTGCTCGACAACCTGTCCCTGATGTGTCGTTTCGTAGTCGGCAGGGGTGGCCGAAACGAAGATCGTCTGCCGCATCAGGGCTTCGAACTCGGCGAACTTCAGCGGCCGGTTGTCGAGTGCCGACGGCAGACGGAATCCGTAATTGACGAGGTTCTCCTTGCGCGAGCGGTCGCCCTTGTACATGCCGCCGACCTGCGAAACCGAGACATGGGACTCGTCGATGAACATCAGCGCATCGGCAGCCAGATAGTCGATCAGGGTGGGCGGGGGTTCACCGGCCTGGCGTCCCGAGAGATGCCGGGAATAGTTCTCGATCCCCTTGCAGAAACCGACCTGATCGAGCATTTCGAGGTCGAAACGGGTGCGCTGCTCGATGCGCTGCGCCTCGAGCAGGCGATTTTCGGCGTTGAAGAAAGCAATCCGCTCAAGGAGTTCGCCCTTGATCGCCTCGATCGCCCGCAACACCGTTTCGCGCGGGGTGACGTAGTGCGACGATGGGAAAACCGTGAAGCGCAGCAGCCGGGCTTGCAGATGACCGGTCAAGGGGTCGAAAAGCTGCAGGCCTTCGATCTCGTCGTCGAACAGCGAGATCCGGATCGCCTGTTCGGCGTGTTCAGCGGGGAATACGTCGATGGTGTCGCCGCGAACGCGAAAGGTGCCGCGGTGAAAGTCGGTCTCATTGCGCTCGTACTGCATGTCGGCAAGGCTTTTGATCAGCTCGCGCTGACCGATGCGATCGCCGACGCGCATGATCAGGATCATCTTGCTGTACTCGTCGCGGTCACCGAGGCCATAAATGCACGAGACGGTGGCAACGATCACGCAATCACGGCGTTCGAGCAGGCTCTTGGTGGCGGACAGGCGCATCTGCTCGATGTGCTCGTTGATCGACGAATCCTTTTCGATGAACAGGTCGCGTGCCGGAACATAAGCCTCGGGCTGGTAGTAGTCGTAATAGGAAACAAAATACTCGACCGCGTTGTCGGGAAAGAACTCGCGGAATTCGGCATAGAGCTGTGCAGCGAGCGTCTTGTTGGGTGCCAGCACCAGCGCCGGACGGCCGGTTCGCGCGATGACGTTGGCCATGGTGTAGGTCTTGCCCGAGCCGGTGACGCCGAGCAGGGTCTGGAACGAGAGCCCATCCTGCAGTCCCTCGACCAGCTGGTCAATTGCCGCCGGTTGATCACCAGCCGGCAGGAAGGGCTGGTAGAGACGAAACGGGCTGCCCTCGAAGGTGACGAAGGGCGGCTTTTGAGGAGAACTTGCTCGATCTGGCATGCTAGAATTCTACGTTGTTTCGCGACAGACCGGCGCCGGGAACGAAAACGGCAGTCGGGCAATCTGTCCCGCGGACCAGATTGCGCCTCCGGTGAATGAAGTCAGCCATGCACAACCGGTTTCGTCCAGGCGCAACGGACCCATTCTGACCAACTGAGCAACTGAGGAAAAACTGCATGACCGCTTCGATTTTCGCTGCCGTGGAAATGGCCCCACGCGATCCCATTCTCGGCCTTACCGAGTCATTCAACGCCGACGCCCGCTCGACCAAGGTCAATCTCGGCGTTGGCGTGTACCTCGACGGCAGCGGCAAGGTTCCCCTGCTTTCTGCGGTCAAGCTGGCCGAAAAGGCCCGTCTGGAAGCCATGCCGCCGCGTGCCTATCAGCCGATCGACGGTCTTGCCGCCTACAACCAGATCGTACAGAAGCTGCTTTTCGGCGCCGACTCGGCACTCCTCGCGGATGGGCGTGTGCTCACCATCGAAGCGCTGGGCGGCACCGGCGCGCTCAAGGTCGGTGCCGACTATCTACGGCGACTGCTGCCCGACGCCACGGTGTACCTCAGTGATCCGAGCTGGGAAAATCATCGCGCACTTTTCGAGAATGCAGGCTTCACGGTGGCGACCTATCCCTACTACGATCCGGCGACGCGTGCCGTCAATTTCGCCGCCATGCAGGCTGGACTGAATGCCTTGCCGGCGGGTTCGATCGTCGTTCTGCATGCCTGTTGCCATAATCCGACCGGCGCGGATCTCGACGCAGCACAGTGGCGCCAAGTCATCGACGTGCTCAGCGCACGTGGCCTCCTGGCCTTCGTCGACATCGCCTATCAGGGTTTTGCCGACGGCCTCGAAGAGGATGCACTGGCGCTCCGGCTGTTTGCCGAGTCCGGCCTGCAGTTCCTCGTGGCGAGTTCGTTTTCAAAATCGTTCTCGCTGTACGGAGAGCGCGTCGGCGCCCTGTCGGTGGTCACCGCCAACCGGGATGAAACGGCGCGCGTGCTGTCACAGATCAAGCGCATCGTCCGCACCAACTACTCCAGCCCGCCGACGCATGGCGGTGCCATCGTTGCTGCGGTATTGTCCAGTCCGGAACTGCACCAGATGTGGGAAGAGGAACTGGCAGAAATGCGCGGGCGAATCCGCGCCATGCGCATCAGCCTGGTGGACAAGCTGCGGGGCAGGGGAGTCAGCCAGGACTACTCCTTTGTCATCCGGCAGCGGGGGATGTTCTCCTATACTGGGCTGAGCGTCGAGCAGGTCGACCGCATGCGCGAGGAATTCGGCATCTACGCCGTGAGCACCGGTCGAATCTGCCTGGCAGCGCTGAATACGCACAACATCGACTACGTGGCTGACGCCATCGCGGCCGTTCTTTAACGGCGATCAGCGCTTGGCCGTCTGCGTCAGCGGCGACTTGAGGGGGCCGCTGATCAGGATCAGCCGGCTGCTGTGATCGGCCTGGCCGCGCATCAGAACGTCCATCCTGCCGCGCAACTGCAGATTGCGGCTCAGTTCGATCTGCCCGCTAGACTGCATCAATCCGGCATTCAGCAGCAGGCGCGAAAAGAGGAAAGCGTTTGGCGTTACCGTGATGGCGCCGGACAATTCCTCGAAACGGGTCCAGCCGCCCAGCGTAGCGGGCGCAGCCGATGCCCGGCGTACCGCCTCGGGAAGATCGATGCCACCCAGTCTGCCGCGATGCATGGTGAAGTTTCCATTGGCCTGGAGAGCGGCAGGCAGACCCGGCCAACTGGCCGAGTTTGCCGAGAATTTCAGCTTGCCATTGGTCTCGCCTTCGAATTGCCCCCCAATTCCCAGGGCTTCGCCGAGCTTCCGGGCATTGATCCGCTCGAACGACAGTTCACCAGCAATGGCCGCTTGCTGTCCATCACGCAGTATCACCGCTGCGCGTACCAGGCCATCGAAAATCCGCGACTCGAAGCTGTCGATGACCCAATCGCTTCCTTCGATTGTGCCCTTCACGTTCAAGGAATCAAACAGATACGGCGAACCCTGCGCTACCCGCCAGGCGATCGCATCGATCTGAACCGCGACCCCGCGCTCGCCCGGGTTGAGCTTCAGCTGCAGGCTGCGGTCTTGCGAGCGCAGCGAGATCGATTCCAGGAGGTGATCGGCAGAGAGTTCGCACTGGCCATCCATTTCGCCAATGACCAGTTCGGCGAACGAGAATGCCGCATTCCTGAGCGTGACGCGCAGCACGCCGGCCCGGGCTGACTTGCTTTGGGCAGAAGCAAGCATCCGCGACAGATTCGCGACCGCATTCGCTGACAGCCTGAGGTCGCTCAGCTCTACCTCCTTGAAGAGAATCTTGTCTGCCCGCAGCGTTAGCAGTGCGGGCTGCAGCCGGACCTCGGCGATCTGAACCCTGTCGTCTCCCTCACCGAGACGTACATTGCCGAGCAGCATGCCCGGCCGCGGGTAGAAGCTGACATGCATGCGATCGATTTTGGCAGGCTGCCCGGTGCTTTGCGCCAGGCTGGCTTCCACTTCCGGCAGGTAGTTGGCGTAGGGAAAGAACAGCGCCAGAAGAAAGAGCAGGGCACAGAGCAACAATCCCCCCAGCAGCAGGCTCAGCGACCAGGTCAGCGACCAACGCGGGCGGCTACGCCGGATCGGTTTGAGATCCGGCTGGTCGTCAGCAGTGGCGGGCCTGGTGATGGCCTTCAGACGATCCATCAGGGATGGTCTCGGAACCGCTACGTCGGCTGTTTCCAGCAGCGCCGCTGTGGCTTCCCGGTTCAACGGTATGGCCGCGCCGGAATGCAGACCACCACTCAGTGAAGGCTGGGGCGTGAGCAGGCCCGAGGAGTGCGAAAGTCGGCCTTCCCGATTTTCCGGAAATGGAATGATCCGGCTTTTCTGAGCATCCGAGAGGGGTGGCTGGGCCGGCGCTGCCGGCGGCTTCTCGCCAAAGGTGGAGAATTCGGAGACTACGCGGATGGCCGTTGCCACGACGCCTGTGGGCGAGTCCTTGGCGTGCCGCCAGACCGAGTTTTTCTCGACTCGTCGCTCGATGAAACCATCGTTTTCCAGTTCGAGCAGCGCGTTCTGGGTGATCGGTGCATTGCCGGTCTTTTCGCACAACTCGGCAACTGTGGCGTTGCCATCGACGAGAATGAGGACCATCCGGATGTTTCTCTGGACGACCCGCGTTCGTTGCAGCATCGCTTCCTCACCGGCCGGTGTCTTGGCGAAAACCAGATTGGCATCGAGCAGATCAGGGTCCATTTTCTTGGCAGGGCCGTAGGATCAAGGAATGGTTCAGCAGTGGGCAAGATCGAATTGTGCGCCTTGTCGGCGGGTGGGAAAAGCGGTGACGATGTGGGTTGCCGGTTTCACCTTGATAGCATAACCGGCCTGGCCCATCCCTGCACGACAAATTGCCTGCTTGTGAATCGTGCGTGTAGCGTTGGCCAGACCGGCAGGCGGGCTGGCCGTTCACTCCGGCAGCGGCGCTGGGCGGTAATGAACGGCCAGCCAGACGCCAGAAGTCAAACGCACTCCGCCTCGCCGGTGTGGGCGAGGCGGAGTGGGATCCTTTGCAACAGTGTGAGCAATGTGCGGAGCCGCCCGGCGCTGCCAGCTATTCGTTTTCTCCGGTCGCAGGTTCCGGAGCGATGACGTCGCGGATCGCAGTCTTCAGCTCGCTGCGGTCGAGATGGACGAGCAGCAGCAGACCGGCGCGAACGAGTTCTTCCTTGCTGGCGGAGACGCCCTTGCGCGCCAGTTGCTTTTTCAGCTTGGAGAGTTCGAGGAATTCGCTTTTCGTCAGGCGTATCTTGCAGCGAACCGTTTTTGCGGTTTGTTTCCCTTTTTTCCGGGTCGGCTTCTCGGCAGTTTTTCCGGCGAGCCTTCTGAGTTTGAGTTCGTGTGCGGCGGCGGCAATCGGGTCATCGCCGGGAAGTGTGGCTGATGCGGACATTCAAATCTCCGTGACAGGATGCAACAGAAGCGGTTCAAGGGGCAACGGGGGCGCTGGATTGGCCAAAGGCTGTCCGGCGCCTCGTCGCGGGAGGGTGTTTTCTCCGGAGGGAGGCTCCGGAGTGGTGGCGATGCTCAGGAACCGTGCATCAAAGCTTCGAGCAACTTGCGCATGTCCTCGGGCCGCGGGCGGGCCTTGTTCTCGCCGCCATAGACGCTGCCGACTTTCCTGGCAGTGACCCGTTCGAGGTTCTCGCCATATGCCCGTGCCGGCAGGGGCAGATAGTTCGCTTCCACGACCAGACGGGCAGCATTCTTCATGCAGAAGTCGATGAAATCCTTGACCGCGGGTTTTTCGAGCGATTTTTCATTGACATAGAGGAAGACTGGACGCGACAGCGGCTGATAGCTGCCGTTGCGAATGTTGGCGACCGTCGGCAGGACGGCATCCTTGCCGTCACTGATCGCCACAGCCTTCAGCTTCTTCTCGTTTTCGACGTAGTAGTCGAGGCTCAGATAGCCCAGTGCGTCCTTGTCGTCGGCGATCCGCTGCGCCAGCACGGCGTGGTCTTCGGCGGTGTTGACGTCGCTGCGGCTGGACTTGGAGGCGCCAACGACGACTTCGGTGAAGGATTCAAAAGTTCCCGAATCGGCGCCTGGGGCATAGAGATTGATCTTCTGGGCCGGCCATGCCGGGTTGAGATCCTTCCAGGTGTTGATCCGACCCTTCGCGCCCGGTTCCCAGAGTTTTCTCAGCTCGGCGACGCTCAGACTGTTGACGAAAGTATTCTGCGGATTGACCACCACGGTCAGCGCATCGTAGGCTATTGGCATTTCGTAGAAGCGGACGCCGGCTTTGGCGCATTCGTCCATTTCCTTCTTCAGGATCGGCCTCGAGGCGTTCGAGACGTCGGTCTCGCCGCGGCAGAACTTCGCGAAACCGGCGCTGGTTCCGGAAACGCCGATATTGACGTGCACCTCGTGCAGTTTGGCCCGCTGGAAATCCTGGGCAACCGCCTCGGTGATCGGATAGACCGTGCTCGAACCGTCGATCCTGACCACAGGTGCAGCGCCAATGGCCAGCGGACTGAAAGCCAGGGCAGCAGCAAAAGCGACTGCGGGAAAAAACGAAGTTGCAGCTGAGTCTGACAGATCGCGCTTCATGGGAAGTCTCCGTGACTAGAATTGATCGAAACGACACCGAGATTATGTGACAGATTTGTGACGGATTGATGACGGAGCGTCGCTGCATCCGCCTGGTACCGCCAGGCGAACGACGACCGTCCTGTCCGCGGCTCCGCCCACACGCGCGCGCGACGAGCCGTTTGCGTACCGGCACGCATCGCCCGATAATGCGCACTGGCGCCGGGTCGACAGGCCGGCAGAACTTGGGAGCGTGTGATGGATCTGTGGGCATGTCCGGCGGTAGTCACCGGAGCGGCATCGGGCCTGGGTGCCGAAACGGCGCGCTATCTCACCGAGGCGGGTGCCAAGGTGACGGTGATCGACATCGACGCCGATGGCGTCCAGAAACTTGCCGACGAGATTGGCGCGCTATGCCATTCCCTGTGACGTCGCCGATGCGCTGTCGGCGGAAAAGGCGATCGCCATGGCGCGCGCGGCGCATGGCGCGGCGCGCGTGCTGGTGCACTGCGTCGGCCGCGGCCACTGCAAGCCGATCGTCGGCGCCGATGGGCCGATGCCGCTGGAGGATTTCCGCCAGCTCGTCGAGGTTAACCTGATTTCGACCTTCAACATGATGCGGCTCGCCGCCGCCGACATGGCGGGCCTGCAGCCGCTGGCCAACGGCGAGCGCGGCGTCATCCTGTCGACGGCGTCGGTCTCGGCCTACGAAGGACAGAGCGGCGAGGCCGCGTACGCCGCCTCGAAGGGCGGCGTCGTCAGCATGATCCTGCCGGCGGCCCGCGAACTCGGTCCCCTGGGTATCCGCGTCGTCGGCATCGCGCCTGGTCTGTTCGGCACGCAGACCCTGTTCGATATGGAAAAGAACCTCGACTCGCGGCTGGCGAGGCAGATCCCGTTTCCACACCGCTTCGGCGACCCTGCCGAGTTCGCGATGCTGGTTTTGCATGTCCTCAAGAATGTCATGATCAACGGCAGCGTGCTGCGCCTCGACGGCGGCTACCACCGCTGAGAGGGCGGCGTGATGGCGAAGGAGAAGGGAAAGGACAAGGCGAAGGCGGCGCAGACCAGGACCATCGTCCTGCATCTCGTCTCGCATGCCTCGGGCGAGCTGGTCGAGATGCTGGCGCGCAACGCCGTCAACCAGCTCGATGGACTCGAGGTGAAACGCCGGCTGTGGAAGATGGTCCGCCGCCTCGACCAGGTTCCCGAGATCCTCGGCGTACTCGCGAGTTCGCCGGGCTATGTCCTGCACAGCATCAGCCACAGCGATGTCCGCGCGGCACTCGAGGAGGGCTGTCACCGGCTCGACATCCCTTGCCAGTTTGCCCTCGAACCGCTGATCGGCCGGCTCGCCGAGTACTCCGGCGCCACGGTGCAGTTCCACAACAGTTCGGGCGACGCCTTTGACGAGGACTACTACCGTCGCGTCGAGGCCATGAAGTACACCCTGGCCCACGACGACGGCATCGGCAGCGATGATCTCGAGGGTGCCGACGTGATCATCGTCGGGGTTTCGCGGGCGACCAAGACGCCGACCTGCATGTATCTCGCCTCGCGCGGCATCAAGGCCGCCAATGTGCCGCTGGTGCCGGGAGCGCCGCCACCGCTCGCGCTCTTACGTGCAAGCAAGCCGCTGATCGTCGGGCTGACCGTCGATCCGGTGCGGCTGGCGATGGTCCGCGCAGCCCGCCTGACGGCGCTGCAGGACGACGCCAATACCGATTACGCCGATTACGATGGCCTGCGCAAGGAAGTGCTCGAAGCGCGTCGCCTGTTCATCCGGCGCGGCTGGCCGATCATCGATGCCAGCCATCGCTCGATCGAGCAGACCGCGTCAATGATCATCGAGATGCTGCGCAAGCGGGCGGGCGAGGGGCAGTAGCACGCGGCCTGATCGGGCAGTGATGTGCGCGATTTGCAGCCGGTTCTTCCCGAGCTAGAGGAAGAATCGATGCACAAAGAACGCCGCAAGGCCGATGGCTATCGTCGCCAACAGATTGCGCGTGAGAATTCCGGCAGCCAGGCTGAGCAGCGCGGCGACCAGGTAGGGATTGGCAAACGAAACCTGCCACTCGTCGTTCGGCAACAAGACGGCGGGTACGGTGATCGCCGTCAGCACCGCCGGCGGGATGAACTTGAGCGAGACTTCGAGCCACGGCGCCAGGCGAATCCGGTCCGCCACCGCGAACAGAAAATAGCGGATGCCGAAGGTCACGATCCCCATCCCGACAAGCATCCAGACTTCAGCGCTGCTCATCGCCGCTGCTCCTCCCGGCGCGCGTCGATGATGCGCTGCGCCAGCAGGCCCGAGGCGATGCCGGCGAAAGCGGAAACGACGATCCCGAGCTTGTAGGGCATCGCCAGCGTGAGCAGCGACGCCGCCCCGGCCGTGAGAACGAGACCAGGACCGGAATGGTTTTGACAAAAGGGATGATCATTCCGATGAAGGTCACCGGCATCGCCACATCGAGTCCCCAGCTCTGGGCGTCGGGAATGCGGTTGCCGAGCACCAGGCCGAGAAAGCACCAGAATTGCCAGTTGAGATACATGGCGATCGACGAGCCGAGCTGGTACCAGTGCTTGCAAGGCGAAGAATCGCTCCTCTGGAAGCGGTGCACGGTCACCGCGAAGGTTTCGTCGGTCAGCCAGAACGCCAGCGGAATTCGCCATCGTTGCGGCAGATCCTTGAGATACGGGAGGAGGGTGGCGCTGTAGAGCATGTGGCGCAGATTGACGATCAGCGTCGTCAGCACGATGATCGCGACCGGAGTCTGGGCGGCGACCAGCCCGACGGCGATGAACTGCGACGAACCGGCGAAAACCAGCGCCGACATCAGGATTGCCGCCGTCATCGACAGACCCGAGGTGGCAGCGATGGCGCCGTAAATCAGCCCGAACGGCAGCGCCCCGAGCAGCAGCGGCAGCGTATCTCGGATTCCCGAGAGGAATTCGTGCCGTTTGATGATTTCCGGCTCGATTCGATTCATGGTTTCCTTCCAGGCACTCAGTCAGCCAGTGCCGCCGCCAGCGTCTTGGCGTTCTGCCGCATCATGCCGAGATAGCTGTCGGCCGTGCTGCCGGGTTTCGCCAGCGAGTCGGAGTACAGCGTGCCGCCGATGCGCGCACCCGATTCATGGCTGATGCGTTCGAGCAGGCGCGGGTCGGCGATGTTTTCGATGAACATCGCCTTGATCTTTTCCTTGCGGATCTGCCGGATGATCGCGCCGACCTCGCCGGCCGACGGCTCGGCATCGGTGCTGACGCCGACCGGGGCGATGAAGTGGATCCCGTAGGCGCGGCCGAAGTAGGCGAAAGCGTCGTGTGAGCTGACGACTTTGCGCCTGTCGGCCGGCAGGGCACTGAAGGTGGCGCGGATTTCGCCGTCGAGAGTCGCCATCGCCTGCTCCAGGCGGGCTGCGTTGGCCTGATAGATGCTGCGGTTTGGCGGGTCTGCATCGCCGAGTGCTGCGCTGATGTTGGCGACGTAGCGGCGAGCGTTGGCGAGATCCTGCCAGGCATGCGGGTCGAGGCCACCGGTATGCTGGTGATGGTCCACCTGCTTGCCGGCATGCGCCGATGGCTGGCGCAGTGCGTTGATCCCCTGGCTGGCGACGAGCAGCGTGCCGCGATAGCCGGATGACTGGATCAGGCGATCGATCCAGCCTTCGAAACCGAGCCCATTGACGATCACCAGCCGGGCCCGGGAAAGTGTCCTGGCGTCGGCAGGCGTCGGTTGATAGACATGCGCATCGGCGCCGGGTCCGACCAGGCTGTGCACCTGCACGCGGTCACCTCCGATCCGCTGTGTCAGATCAGCGAGGATGCTGAAGCTGACGACCACCGGCAGCGCTTCGGCGGCCGCTGCCCGGCTGTTCAGTACAAGGCTGGAGATACTCAGCAGTAAGATCACGGCGAGTCGGTACGGCATGCTCAGAATGGCTTCGCGCATCGGATTCCTCATCAGGGTTCAGCGTTCGAAATGCCAATCCGGCCGCCAGTGGCTGGCCAGCGGCCCGAGTGGTCCGACCACCATCGACAGCAGGTAGATGGCGCCGAGCGTCAGCACGATGGCCGGCCCGGCCGGCAGATTGGCGTAATACGACAGCAGCAGGCCGATCAGCGACCCGAAAAAAGCGGCCAGTACGGCGATCAGCAGCAGTGGGCCGAGCGTGCACACCCACAGGCGTGCCGCGGCCGCTGGCAGAATCATGATTCCCACCGCCATCAGCGTACCCAGCGCATGAAATCCAGCTACCAAGTTGAGCACCAGCAGGATCATGAAACCGTAGTGGGCAAGCGGTGCGAGGCGGCTGATGCGCGCCAGGAAAGCCGGATCACAGCCTTCGAGTGCGAACAGGCGCAGCCCGATTGCGAGCACGACCACCGATAGCGTAGCGAAACCGGCGAGCAGGAACAGTGCTGCATCGTCAAGCGCGAGCACGCTGCCGAAGAGGACATGCAGCAGATCGACGCTGCTGCCGCGCAGCGAGATGATCAGCACACCGGCGGAAAGCGAGAGCAGGTAGAAGGTCGCCAGGCTGGCATCCTCCTTGATCACCGTATTGCGCGCCACGCCGCCGGCCAGCACCGCCACTGCCAGACCGGCGACCAGGCCGCCGAGGGTCATCGCCGGTAGCGACAGGCCGGCGATCAGGTAACCGATGGCGGCACCCGGCAGGATCGCGTGCGACATCGCATCACCGGCCAGACTCATGCGGCGCAACATCAGGAAGACGCCAACCGGCGTCGCGCCGAGCGACAGCGCCAGGCAACCCGCCAGCGCCCGGCGCATGAAGCCGAACTCGATGAACGGCGAGAACAGTGGCAACGACGAGAGCGTTTCGGTCATGCACCAAGCCGATCGCTGTGACAGATCGCGGCGTGTGCCTCTTCGCCGCGGCCTTCGGCGAGCTGGCGAGCGCGCAAGAGGTTGGCTTCGCTGAGCACGCTCACGGTGTCGCCACGCGCGACGACTTCACGCGCCAGCAACAGCGTTTCCGGGTACTCCTGGCGAACATGTTCGAGATCGTGCAGGACGGCGATCACCGTTCTTCCCTCGCTGTGCCAGTGGCGCACCAGCGCCGCCAGGTCACGCACGCTGGCCGCGTCGATCGCTCCGTAGGGTTCGTCGAGCAGCACCAGCGGCGCATCCTGGAGCAGTACCCTGGCAAACAGCGCGCGTTGCAACTGGCCGCCAGAGAGCGAGCCAATCGGGCGCCCTTCGAGTCCGCTCAGACCGACACTGGCGATCGCCGTTTCGATGCGTGCGCGGCGCGCGCGGTCGAGGCCGGAAAAAGCGCCGATTTCGCGCCACAAACCCATCGCCACGAAGTCATGAACAATGATCGGGAAGCTCGTATCGAGCGTCGCCTGTTGCGTCAGGTAGGCGATCTGCCGGCGCTGCAGGCCGTTCCGGTCGATCCGCCCCTGCAGAGGTCGCAGTTCGCCGGCGATACCCTTGAGCAGCGTTGACTTGCCGGCACCGTTGGGGCCGACGATGGCCAGCAGACTGCCGGCAGCGACTTCGCCGCGCAGGTGGTGCACGGCTGGATGCCGGTTGTAGCCGAGCGTCAGGTTGTCAAAGCAGATCTGCACTTCGGCGGGTCGTGGCGAGAGTGGGTAAAGCGGTCGGGCAGCGTTCAATCGAGTGCCCAGAAAACGGTCATCCACAGCAGCAGCAGCGCAGCGATGGCCCACAACAGGCGTGTCGCGGCGCTGCTGCAGAGCACCGGATCGAGTTTCGGGATGCTAGCCAAGGGAGTGGAATGGGTGGGAATGGACATCAGGGAATCGTGCCGGCAGGAATAGTGGCTGGTCGAGGGCGGTGGCGAAGCGCGAATCTTGCCGCGTTCGGCCGCCAAATGCAACACTGTTGCAGAAACGGGTGTTTCAGATCGGCGGTGGCGGGGTGATATCGTCGGCAGCCAGCGGTTGCTGACACGCCTGCCGGAGGAAGGTCAGTTGCTTGTGGTAGTTGCGGCAGCCGACACAGATCAGCTTGTGCAGCCGCAGTGCAAAGCGATCGCTGCCGGCGAGATCGCGGTCCATTTCTTCCGACATCAGCCGGATGGCTTCCTTGCAGTTCATCAGCAGGCCCGATCTCCGTTCGCGAACCATTTTTGCTCGAGGCACAAGCGCAGCCCCATGCGTGCCCGGTGCAGAATCACCCAGCAGTTGTTGCTGCTCATCGACAGTTCCTCGCAAATCTCCCCGGTCTCCAGGCCAAGCATCTCGCGCATCATGAAGACACGCGCAGTCGCTGCCGGCAGGTGGTTCAGGCAGCTATCGAAGACCGCCCAGAAACGCTGGTTCTCAAAGCATTTTTCCGGGTCTCCCCAGTCCGCAGGGCGGGCATCGCGTTGCCAGTGGCCGTTGGCGGTGAACAGCGGGTCGAAATCGCTTTCATCGATCTCTTCTTCGGGCTCCTGGTAGCTCGGCTCGCGAATGCGTCGCCGGATGATGTCGACGATCTTGTTCTTGAGAATCGAAAAGACCCAGGTTCTGAGCTTGGCCCGCTCACCGAAACGGTCGGCCCCCTGCAAGGCGGCGAGCATGGCTTCCTGCACCGCATCCTCGGCGCTGGCCTGGTCACGCAACTGCAGCACCGCAAAGCGCAGCATCTCGCGCCGAAAACCGGTCAGTTCAGCAGCAATGCCCGCTGCCGCCGGCGGCAAGGTCCGGCTCCTGGCTCTGGGTGATGGTGTTTGATCGGCACTGTCGCCGGCGTTCGCGATCATGCGCTCGAACCGTCAGCAAAGGAGAAAGGGAGTCTGGCAAGAATCATGGCTCTCGGAAAACGATCGGCATGTCGGGAGCGCCGCCAGGGAGGGTGCAGGGGCGGCTGCCTCGAGCAGCACCCTGACAGTGTATACGCAAGCGGACGAGGGTGCGAACGAAAGTGTTAGCCGAAGTATGCATCGCGGGCCGGTTGCGGCGGCGCGGAGCAGTGCTCCGCGAAACCCCGCCTTCGCCTCCGCGAAGGGGAGGGCAGGATTCGTGAGTCATTGACGCGACTTTCATATTAAGATGAGCAGCCCGCAACCACTGGTAAGGAGACAGAGATGCACATCGGCGTACCCAGAGAAATCAAGAACCACGAATATCGTGTGGGCCTGACCCCGTCATCGGTTCGGGAAATGGTCGCCCATGGCCATCAGGTGACCGTCGAAACCGGCGCCGGCAAAGGCATTGGCGCCACCGACGAGGTCTACCAGAAAGCCGGTGCGCTCATCGCGCCCAGCGCTGCGGAGATCTTTGCCCGTGCCGAAATGATCGTCAAGGTCAAGGAGCCACAGGCTGGCGAGCGCGCGATGCTGCGCGAGGGCCAGATTCTCTACACCTACCTGCATCTCGCACCCGATCCCGCGCAGTGTGCCGATCTGGTCAAGGGCGGTGCCGTCTGCATCGCCTATGAAACCGTCACCCAGCCCGGCGGCGGTCTGCCATTGCTGGCGCCGATGTCGGAAGTCGCTGGCCGCCTTTCGGTTCAGGCCGGCGCCTACTGCCTCGAAAAGGCGCACGGTGGCATGGGCGTCCTGCTCGGCGGCGTCGCCGGGGTCCCGTCGGCCAGAATCGTCATCCTCGGCGGCGGTGTCGTCGGCTCGAATGCGGCACAGGTCGCCGTCGGCAGCGGCGCCCAGGTGGTGGTCATCGACCGCAACATCGACGTGCTGCGGCGCATGGACCGCCTGCTCGGCGCACGCGTGATCACCGTCTTTTCCAACCGGGACAACGTCGAGCAGCATGTGTTGCGTGCCGATCTGGTGATCGGCGGCGTACTGATTCCCGGTGCCGCAGCGCCCAAGCTGGTCACCCGCCAGATGGTCGACGCCATGAAGCCGGGTTCGGTGATCGTCGATGTCGCGATCGACCAGGGCGGTTGCTGCGAGACGGCCAAGGCCACGACGCATGCCGACCCGACCTATATGGTCGGCAATGTCGTGCACTACTGCGTTGCCAACATGCCGGGCGGCGTACCGCGCACTTCGACCTACGCGCTCAACAACGCGACCCTGCCTTTCGCGCTGCAGATCGCCGACAAGGGCTGGCGGCAGGCACTGCTGGACAACGAACACCTGCGCAATGGTCTCAACGTCGCCTTCGGCAAGGTCACCTGCCGCGAGGTTGCCGAAGACTTGAACTATGAATATCATGATGCGCTGTCGGTGATTGCCGGCTGAGGTTCAGCCAGACCGCGGCCGTCTCATTCCCAGATCTCGGCGACATCTGCCTCGGCGGTCGCCGTGATCTCAAACCTATCGGCGCAACGGCAGCCGGCCTGGATGGGGTCATGAATCTCGAGAAAGTGGTTTTCGGTTTCTTCATCGTTCTGGCTGCAACGCTGAACTTCGGTTTCTTCATCGGCGACATCGACCAACCGAAGCACCATCATATCTACGAGCTGTTCGCCGCAATCGTCGTCAACCTGATTGCCACGGTCCTGAAATTCGGTGATCGCACGCAGATCGGTGCGGTGCACCTGTCGACCAGCCTGGTTGCCGACCTGCAACTGGTGGCGGCGGCCTGCGTCTGGGGCGTCGCGGCGCATGTCACCGGCGAAGGCATGTCGCCGGACGTCACCATCAGCGTGGTTTCGCTGAGCGGTGGCGCGCTCTTTGCCAATGTCGTCTCGGTGATCCTGCTGATCGCCGAAACCGTGATGCTGCGTCGCTGAACTGCATCCCACGATGAATGCCAGCGTCTTCTTCCTCGCCTTGCGGCGGATGCGGGCGCCGCTGATCGTGCTGATCGTCATTTATGCGCTGTCTACGCTCGGCCTGACGCTGATTCCCGGCATCGACGCGGAAGGGCGGCCGGCGCCACCGATGAGCTTCTTTCACGCTTTCTACTTCGTCAGCTACACCGCCAGCACGATCGGCTTCGGCGAGCTGCCCGGCGCGTTTTCCGAAGCGCAGCGGATGTGGGTGACGGTGGTGATCTTCCTCTCGGTGATCGGCTGGTCGTACTCGATCATCAGCCTGCTGGCGCTGATCCAGGACCGGGGTTTTCAGCAGGTGTTGCTGACCGGTCGATTCGTTCGCCAGGTCAGGCAGCTTGGCGAACCCTTCTATATCCTCTGTGGCTGCGGCGAGACCGGCTTGCTGATTGCGCGCGCGCTCGACCGCGACGGCATCCGCGTGGTGACCATCGAACGCAGTGAGGCGCGCATCCAGGAACTCGAACTCGAAGACTTCTCTGCCGACATCCTTGCCCTCTGTGCCGACGCGGCGCAGCCGCAACAGTTGCTGATGGCCGGCCTCAAGCACCGCAGTTGTCGCGGCGTGCTGGCGATCACCGATGACGATGCGGCGAATCTCGCGGTGGCGATCGCCAGTCGCCTGATCAATCCGCGCCTGATGGTCGTCGCGCGTGTCGCGAGCCCGTCGATCGAGGCCAACATGATGTCGTTCGGAACGCATTACGTAGTCAATCATTTCGAGAAATTCGCCGACTATCTGGCACAGGCAATCCATTCCCCGAACTGGTACCGTCTCGTCGATCTGCTCACCGGCCTGCCGGGTCAGGAACTCCCTGAACGACACGATCCTCCGGCCGGCGACTGGGTGATCTGCGGCTACGGTCGTTTCGGGCAGGCGGTGGTCCGCAATCTGGAGCGGCAGGGGGTGAGCCTGACGGTGATCGACCCCGACCCGAACTTGTCGAGCAGCGTCCATCACATCGTGGGTCAGGGCACAGAGGCCGAGCCGCTGCGCCGGGCAGGGATCGAAACTGCGGTTGGAATCGTCGCCGGCAGCGACCAAGACACCAATAACCTCTCGATCGCGATGACTGCCAAGGAGCTCAATCCGGACCTGTTCGTCGTCCTGCGCCAGAACCGGGTGGCCAATCAGGTGCTGTTCGACGCTTACAATGCCAATTTCATGATGGTGCCGTCGAAGATCGTCGCTCGCGAATGCCTGGCGCTGATCACCTCGCCCTTGCTGAGCCGCTTTTTCGGTCTGCTTCGCTGCTGGCCGGACGAGCGTGCGGCGGCGGTCGCCGGGCAACTCGAAGCGCTTTGTGGCGGGCGCGTGCCGCTGGTCTGGGGAGTCAGGCTGAATGCCGCCGAGGCGCCGGCGGTGCACCAGTGGCTGATGATGGAGCAGAAGCCGATGGCGCTTGGCCGCTTGCGCCAAGACCCGGCGGCGCGTGCAGAGACACTGCCGCTGGTGCCTTTGCTGCTGCTGCGCGACGGTCGTGACCACCAACAACCCGCAGACGAGATGCTCCTGCAGCCCGGCGACCACTTGCTGTTTGCCGGGACGCGCGCCGCCAAACTGGCGCAGAACCTCATTCTCGACAATCGGAATGTCCTCGGCTACGTGCTGACCGGCCAGGATGCGCAGGGCTGGTTATGGCGTTTGCTGAGCCGGTCCGGTCCGGCCGGCGAGGGTGGCATGCAACGATGTGCATCCAATTGCCAACGTGGCGCGTATCAAGGAAATACGAACAGGAACGACGGAAAGGGAAATGATGAACGGCAGCTTGGCACCTGACCCGCGACGCGATTGCCAGGAGATCGTTCGCCATCTGGCGACGCTGCTCTTCCCCTGGGATACCACACGCTCGCTCGAACTCGCGTTGTTCCGCACCTTTGCGTCGGCGCGCATCGGCGGTCTGCTGCATGCCACCGGCGAATTCGAAAAGCGCACCGAGAAGCGCTACGATGATACCGACCTGATCATCAGTGAAATCATCGAAAACGGTTTCGACAGCCCGCGCGGTGCCAGCGCCATCGCGCGCATGAATGCCCTGCATGGGCGCTTCAGGATCGCCAACGAAGATTTCCTGTACGTGCTGTCGACCTTCGTCTTCGAGCCGATTCGCTGGAATCAACGCTTCGGCTGGCGGCGCATGACCGAATTCGAGCAACAGGCATGGTTCTGGTTCTGGCGGAACCTCGGCGAACGGATGTTGATCCGCGATCTGCCCGACAGTCTGGGCGACTTCGAGCGTGCCAGCCGCGCCTACGAAGCGGCAAACTTCCGCTTCAGCAGTGCCAATCAGCAGGTGGCGCTGGCAACACGCGAACTCTTCGCCGGCTGGTTTCCCGGCGTTTTTCGCCCGCTCGTTCGCAGCAGCATTCACGCGCTGCTCGATCCGCCGCTGCTCAGCGCTTTTGGTCTGCAGCCGGCACCACGCTGGCTGGTATGGACTGCCGAGCATGCGCTGCGTTTGCGGGCCAGGGTATTGCGCTGGCTGCCACGCCGCCGGCGTCCGAAACTGCGCACGCAGATTCCGCGAGCCGATTATCCGCAGGGCTACCGCATTGAATCGCTCGGACCGCCCCCGCTGGGCTGAGTGGACGGCGACCCATGAAAAGGTGAGGAGCTGCTGCTGCCTCTTCTCAAGACGACCCATACAAGGAGGAGACGATGATCAGAATCATGGCCCGAATTACCGCCCGCTCCGGTAGAGAGAACGAACTGCGATCGGTATTGCAGGATTTGCTCGGCCCAAGCCGCCAGGAAAGCGGCTGCGTGAGCTACGAACTGTTCCAGAATCAGGATGATCCGCTCGAGTTCGTGACCGTCGAGCAGTGGGCCGATCAGGCCGTCGCTGACGCTCACCTGGCGAGCGCACATGTGGCCAAGGCAATCACGCTGGCGGGCGAACTGCTGGCGCAGCCTCCCCTGATCCATCGCTTCAGCCCGATCGCTTGACATGTACGAGGGAAGCATCAGCAATGCCAAGATCGGCGTCGACATCAACGCGCTGTGGCGGCGCGCGCTGACGCTCGTCGCCGCATTGGCCGGCAGTTCTTATCTGGCAGCGCTGGCCTGGATCTACTGCTACCAGGAAACCCTGATCTTTCAACCGGATCCGCTGCCGGCGACGTACCGCTTTGCGCTTGCCGAGGTGCACGAGGTCGACATCCCGGTCGCCGGCGCGACGCTCTCGGCGCTGCACTTGCAACTGCCGAATCCACGCGGAGTGGTTTTCTATCTGCATGGCAACAACGGCAATCTTGCGACCTGGTTCAGCAATGTCGAATTCTACCGGGAGGCCAACTATGATCTGTTCATGTTCGACTATCGCAGCTACGGCAAGAGCAGTGGCCGCATCGAGAGCGAGGCACAGCTTCGCGCCGACGTGCTGGCCGCCTGGCATTCCGTTGCCCCGCAATACGCCGGCAAGCGCAAGGTGATTTTCGGGCGCTCGCTCGGCACCGGGCTGGCTGCGGGCCTGGCGGCAGAGGTGCAGCCCGACCTGACGATCCTGGTCTCGCCGTATTGCAGCATGACCCAGCTCATGCATTCGCATTATCCGCTGCTACCGACCTGGTTGTTGCGTTACCCGCTGGCGACCTGCCAGGATGCCTCGCTGTTGCGCGCTCCATTGCTGCTGGTGCATGGCGAGCAGGATCGGCTGATTCCGGTCACGCATAGCGAACAACTGTTGTCCGTCGCACCGCAGGCGCGCCTGCTGCGACTGCCGGCGGCAGCACACGATGATGTCCATCGCTTCAGCGCCTACACTGAACAACTACTCGCAGCGCTGCAAACACTTTGACGGTCATGACTTTTCCAGGCACCCCCGATCATGAAAGTCATGACCTTTCCCTCTCCCCCGACCCCTCCCCCATGAGGGGGGAGGGGAGATTCGTGAGTCGCTGACGCGACTTTTACATTAACCTCGACCGATACAAGGAGAATACCTCATGCTCAGTGGACTCATGCAGGAGCGGCCGCTGTTGATTTCGTCGCTGATCGAACACGCGGCACGTTGCCATCCACAGGCAGAGATCGTTTCGCGTACCAGCGAGGGGCCGCTGCATCGTTGTACCTATGCCGACATCAGCCGCCGTTCCAGGCAGGTGGCGAACGCACTGACCGCGCTGGGTGTTGCACCGGGCGAGCGGATTGCCACCCTGGCGTGGAATGGCTACCGGCATATGGAGTTGTATTATGGCGTTTCAGGGATGGGAGCGGTTCTGCACACCATCAACCCGCGCCTGTTCCCGGAACAGATCGAATACATCGTCAGGCATGCCGAAGACCAGTTCCTGTTCTTCGACCTCGGTTTCGTGCCACTGGTCGAAAAGCTGGCGAAAGCGGTTCCCGGCGTTCGCGGTTTCGTCGTCATGACCGACCGGGCGCACCTGCCGGTATGCAACATTCCCGGCCTGCTCTGCTACGAGGAACTGCTCGGCGCCGCGTCCGACGCCTACGACTGGCCGCAGTTCGACGAACACACCGCCTCGTCGCTGTGCTATACCTCCGGAACCACCGGCAACCCGAAAGGCGTTCTCTATTCGCATCGCTCGTCGGTGCTGCACGCGTGGGCCGCCTGTGCGGCCGATGGCCTGGCCATCGGCGCGGCGGAAACCCTCCTGCTGGTGGTCCCGATGTTCCACGTCAATGCCTGGGGAATGCCCTACGCCGGCGCCATGAGCGGCGCCCGGCTGGTGATGCCCGGCCCGGCGCTCGACGGCAAGAGTGTCTATGAACTGCTGCGCGACGAGCGGGTGACGCTGGCACTCGGCGTACCCACGGTCTGGCTGATGCTCCTGCAGTATGTCGATGGCGCCGGCCTGAAGCCCAGGGACGAACTATGCCTGCGCCGCGTCGTGATTGGGGGTTCATCGGCTCCGCGCACGATGAGCGAAGCCTTCGCGAACGCTTTCGGGGCTTTTGTCGTCCATGCCTGGGGAATGACCGAGATGTCACCGGTCGGAACGGTCTGCAATCTGCTGCCCAAGCACGAGGGCTACACGCTTGGACAGCGACTGGACATCCAGGAGAAGCAGGGGCGGGCGGTCTATGGCGTCGAGATGAAGATCGTCGACGACCAGGGCAAGCGCCTGCCGCAGGACGGCCAGGCCGCCGGCCACCTGCTGGTGCGCGGTCCGTGGATCACCTGCGGCTATTACCGGGACGAGGGCGGCAGCATCGTCGATGCCGATGGTTTCTTCGACACCGGCGACGTCGCGACCATCGACAGCGATGGCTACCTGCAGATCACCGACCGTTCGAAGGACGTGATCAAGTCCGGCGGCGAGTGGATTTCGTCGATCGCGCTCGAGAATGCCGCGGTGGCACACCCGGCGGTCGCCGAAGCGGCAGTGATCGGCGCGGCGCACGACAAATGGCAGGAAAGGCCGCTGCTGGTGATCGTCAGGAGGCCAGGCCAGGCGCTGACCCGCGAGGCGATGCTCGAGTTCCTGCAGGGCAGGGTGGCGAACTGGTGGATCCCGGACGATGTCGCCTTTGTCGACGAACTGCCGCATACCGCGACCGGCAAACTGCACAAGCTGAAGCTGCGGGAGATGTTCAAGGACTATCGTCTGCCATCGGCGTGAGCGCAATGGAAGTTGGTGATGGGCGGCATCTGGCATAATCGGTCCCACAGCGTTTGACCATGTGTGTGCCCATCAACCAAACGGTCATGACTTTAGAAGACACCCCCGATGATGAAAGTCATGACCGTTTCCCCTCACCCCCGACCCCTCCCCCGCGAGGGGGGAGGGGAGATTCGAGAGTCGCTCGCGACTTTCATAGTAAGGAAAGCAGACTCCATGAAGCCACCACGCCCTGCCCAAAAAGTCACCGCACTCTGTACCTGTTTGGCGCTCCTTGCACCTCTGAGCGCCTCGGCTGTCGCGCCTGAAGCGGCAGCGGGACGAATCGCCCTGGTGATCGGCAACGGCGCTTATGTCGCCTCACCGCTCGTCAACCCTGCGCGCGATGCGCGCGCGGTCGCCGAACGCCTGCGCGATGCGGGGTTTCGCGTGACGCTGAAGGTGGACGCGCCGCGCCGCGAATTGCAGGAAGCCATCCGCGGCTTCGGCGACGCGCTCGCGCGCGACAACCGGGCGGTTGGTGTCTTCTACTACGCGGGCCATGGTGTCCAGCTCAACTGGCGGAATTTCATGCTGCCGGTGGATGTACGCATCACCCGCCCGTCGGATATTGCTGCGCAGGGCGTCGACGTCGGCCTCTTGCTCGAAAGTCTCGGGCGTGCGCGCAATCCGCTCAATCTGGTGATTCTCGACGCCTGCCGCAACAATCCCTTTGGCAGCGATTTCCGCACGGCTTCCCACTTAAAGCGGGACAGTCATGCTACCGATAGAGTCTGAGGATGAAGGGAGCTGAGGAGATGGGAACTGGTTGCCGCATCTCCTGTATCATCAGTTTTATGACAAAAAAACTCTACGACTCAAGCCATACGGACAACCAGCCGCGTCATTTTTGCCGCACTTACAGACCAGGGAAAACGAAGCCTGCGTGCAGTGGGGGAATTAATTCATCGCCCGAAAAGCAGTGTTCATCGCCACCTGCAAGCGCAAGCCCGTAGGAACCGACATCCTGAATCGGGGTTTTGGGAAACCGAAGAGGGGGAGGCATGGCTGAGATTGCTGGTATTTGCTGTGCTGTACACGTTCGGGCTGCAACATCATGTGGGGGCGGGTGCCTTGTCGGATTTCTTCCAATTGATCCGCCTTCATACCCATGTGGGGGTGTCTCCCAGCGCCTTGCAGACCCAACTCAGCCGGATGGAAGCGCTGTTGCCCCTGTTTCAGCAACAGTGTGAAGCCTCGGTACCGACGCGGACACGCCAAGCGGTGGTGGCCGCGGATGAGACGTTCTTTGGGGAGATTCTGATCTTGGTGCTGATGGATTTGTCCTCGGGCTACCTATTGCTGGAGTCGATTCAGAAGGACCGGGGTTTCGATACCTGGTTTGCCCAGGTGACCCCGCGCCTGGAAGCACTGGGTATCGAAGTCAACCACGCCATCAGTGACCGGGCGAAGGCCCTGATCAAATTAGCGGTCACAGGCTTTGAGTGTACCTCGGGCGCGGATACGTTCCACGAGCAATATGGCCTCAGTCGCTGGTTGTCACCGGCCTTGGGACGTCGAAAAGCCAAGGCGGATCAGTGCTGCGAACTGGCCCAGAAGGCCCTTGATCAGCCGTCGCGCGGAGCCAGTACCGAGGAAAAGGCGGCTTTGGCGGCACAACAGGCCTGTGCCTGGGAAGCCCGCGCGCAAGTGGAACAGGCGCAGCAAGAGTACCAGAAGCAGTTGCTGGGAATCGCCGAGGAAATCCATCCCTTCTCCCTGGAGGAGAATACTCGCACGACGGCGGAGAGCGTAGTGGCAGGACTGGAAACGCGAGCACAGGCCCTGGAAACTCTGGCGGCGCAACAAGGGATCCAGGATACCCGTTCCGCCCTGAAGAAGTTCCGTGCCCAGATCGGCGCCTTATCGAGTCACGTCAGCTTTTGGTGGCTTTGGGTAGAAGAAATCCTGCTGGGCTGGTCTCTGGATGAAGCGACTCGGCAATGGCTGACGAGCAAGCTGTTGCCCGTACTCTATTGGCACTACCAAATGCGGAAAACGCAAAACAGGGTTCACCGGAAACGGTATCAGGAGGCTTGGCAGCGAGCATTAGAGGCCTGGAAAGCAGACCCGTTCCATTCGGGATTCTCCGAGAGTGAGTTGCAGCGCTGGCTAGAATGGGGGGAATGGATGGTGCGACAGTTCCATCGCAGCTCCTCCGCCGTCGAAGGGCGCAATGGCCGCTTGTCCCAGTTGTATCATAACGGGCGAGGTCTGACGAAATGCCGCCTGGCTGCGCTAACGGTTATCCACAACTATGGGGTGAGACGTAGTGACGGCACTATCGCAGCCGAACGTCTGTTTAGCACCTCTTTCCCTGATCTTTTCGATTGGCTGCTCAACCAGATGGGGGAACTTCCCTTACCGAGGAAGTCCCGCCACCGGGTTGTGCATAACCCATTGAAGTTAGAGATTGTCCCGGCTTAAGTGGGAAGCCTTTCCGCACCGACGACCGGGGTCTCTCGCAGCTCGACGCGCCGCCCGGCACGCTGCTGGCCTACGCCACCGCACCCGGCAACACCGCCGACGACGGGGAGGGTGCGCATGGGCTGTACACCGAGAATCTGCTGAAGGAAATGAAAGTGCCGGGCGCACCGGTCGAAGACGTCTTCAAGCGCGTGCGGCTGGCGGTGCGACGGGCTTCCGAGGGCGCGCAGATTCCCTGGGAGAGCACCTCGCTGGAAGGTGATTTCGCCTTCGTCGCTGGCAGCGGTCGCGACCTGAGCCGCGAGCAGAAGGAGTTCGAAGCCGATCTGGCGACCTGGAACAGCCTGCGCGAAGCGAAAGATCCCGAGCCACTGGAGGCCTTCATCCGGCAGCGGCCGAGTGGCAAGTTTGCCGAGCTTGCGCAGCATCGACTCGACGCGGTCCTGCGCGAGCGCGGCGAAAAGCCTGTCCAGGCAGCGCCACCGCCGCCGCTCGGGCCGGAAATGTGCGTGCCGGGCGCTGCCGACGGCAAGGCCGCTTCCTACAGCGGCAAGGTGGTTTCGTTCCGCCCCGGCGAGCGTTACACGTATCGCACCGTCGATCTCGTCAGCCAGACCGAAACCGCACGCAGCACGGATACCGTTCTCAGGATCGCCGGCGACGAGGTGTTGTACAACGACGGCAGCAAGGTGAGCGACCTGTTCGGCAACAATGTCCGCGCTCCTGACGGCACAAGCTGGACACCCTACCAGTTCTTCATCAACGACTACGCGCTCGGCAAGCGCTGGCCGGCACAGTTCATCGTCACCCGGGCGGATGGCACGAAGGTCAATGTGCGCTTCGAGTTGCGTGTCGCCGCACGCGAGCGGATCACCTTGCCTGCCGGAACTTTCGACAGTTACCGCATCGAAGCCCGCGGCGTCGACCTGGGCAGCGGCGTTCAGCTCGACCGCACGGCCTGGGTCGCTCCCGAGAGGATGCGCGGCTTTCTGGCGATGGAAAATCTGGTTCGCAAGGGCGGAGCGGTGGTCGGAGGCGAGCGGATCGAGCTGGCCGACTACGCTGCCGGCGCTGCCCTGGCGACCCCGGACGCTGCGCCATCGGCAGCGAAAAAGGCGAAGGATCCTGGAGGCTGGCGACCGTCCTATTAGTGATCAGAAGGGCGCTTACGACCGGGCGTTCGTTGCTCCTTCGGCAACGCGCCATATTCAGGGCTGCATGAGCGGCGCAAGTGACCGGGTGCAGGCCTTTGCCTGTGTTATCATGTGCAGTTGCCGATTTCCGGCCGCCCCTACTGGCCTATCCACGTGCTCAACTGCGATCTCCATTGTCATTCCACCTGCTCGGACGGTCTCCTTTCTGCGGACGACCTGGTCCGTCGAGCAGCGGCGAATGGTGTGGACATGCTGGCGCTCACCGACCACGATGACCTCGATGGCCTATCGCCGGCGCGGGCAGCGGCGGAAGAACTGGGGATGGCCTTCGTCAACGGCGTCGAGATCTCGATCGAGTGGGAGACGCTGCAGATTCATATCCTGGGTTTCGCTTTCGACAGCGCCGATCCGGTATTGAACGACGGTCTGGCGACGATTCGCTCGGGCCGGATCGAGCGTGCGCGGCGCATGTCGGCGGCGCTCGAGAAGGTCGGCATCGCTGGTGCTTTCGAAGGCGCGATGCGTTATGCGGCCAACCCGAGCCTGGTCAGTCGCGCGCATTTTGGTGGCTATCTCGTTGAAAATGGCGTCTGCAAGGACCTGCGCAGCGTCTTCGAGTCGTACCTGGTTCCTGGTCGGCCGGGTTATGTCGATCATCGCTGGGCGACGCTGGCCGATGCGGTGCGCTGGATTCTTGGCGCCGGCGGGATTGCAGCGGTGGCGCACCCTGGGCGCTACAAGCTGTCGCGCGCCGAGATGCGGCGCTTTCTCGGCGACTTCAAGGCCTTGGGCGGGCAGGCGATCGAGGTCATGTCGGGGAGTCATACGCAGGAGCATGTGGAGGTTTTCGGGCGCCTGGCCAGGGAGTACGATTTTCTGGCGTCGCGCGGCTCCGATTTTCACGGGCCGGGCGAGAGTTATGTCGATCTGGGCAAACTGGCACCACTGCCGGATGGGCTGAAACCCGTCTGGCAGATGTTCTGAGCGACCGGAAGGCATCATGGCTCAGTACATCACGATTCATCCCGATAATCCGCAGGCAAGGCTGCTGCAGAAGGCCGCCGAAGTCGTCCGTCAGGGTGGCGTCATCGCACTGCCGACAGACTCGAGTTACGCCCTCGGTTGCCATCTCGGCGACAAGGCCGCAGTCGAACGAATTCGCAGTCTGCGTGGTGTCGATGACCGTCACCACCTGACACTGATGTGCCGCGATCTGTCGCAGATCGGTCAGTTCGCGCGTGTCGACAATGCCCGCTACCGCTTGCTCAGGGCGACGACGCCGGGCAGCTATACCTTCATTCTCGAGGGAACCCGCGAATTGCCACGGCGCGTCCTGCACCCCAGGCGCAAGACCATCGGGCTGCGCATTCCGGCGCATACGGTCACGCTGGCCTTGCTCGAAGCGCTTGGCGAGCCATTGCTGACTTCGACCCTGATCGTCGCCGGTGATGAAGATCCACTGACCGAAGGCTGGGAAATCCGTGAACGGCTCGACAGCCAGATCGAATTGATCCTCGACGGTGGCTATTGCGGGATCGAGCCGACGACCGTGGTTGATCTGACCGGTGCGCTGCCGCTGCTGGTGCGCGCCGGGCTCGGCGCGCTGGCGCCGGTGGGTTTGGACTGAGGAACGAGGCATGGACCCCACTGTTTTCATCCTGGCTGCGTTGCCGGTAATCCTCGCGATCACCCTGCACGAAGCTGCCCATGGTTATGTAGCCCGCCATTTCGGTGATCCGACGGCCTGGCAGGCCGGGCGGATCACGGCCAATCCGCTCAAGCATATCGATCCGGTAGGGACGATCCTGGTGCCGGCGATCATCCTGCTGCTGTCGACGGGAGGCATTCTGTTCGGCTGGGCAAAACCGGTACCGGTGAATTTCGGGCGTCTGCATCACCCGAAGCGTGACATGTTGTGGGTGGCCGCAGCTGGCCCGGCGGCCAATCTCGCAATGCTGCTGTTCTGGGCGGCGCTGATGAAGCTGGCCTTGCTGCAGACGCACAGTTTTTTCAGTTTGCCGATGCAGGTCATGGCTCATTACGGAATGGGGGTGAACATCGCGCTGATGGTACTCAACCTGTTTCCACTGCCACCACTGGATGGCGGGCGGATTGCCGTCAGCCTGCTGCCGCCAGAAGCCGCCTGGCGCTTTGCGCAAGTCGAACGCTTCGGCTTTCCGATCATGTTGTTGCTGCTGTTCACCGGTGTTCTGAGTTCGCTTCTGACACCGGTGATGCGAGTGCTTGAAGCACTGATCGAGATCCTTTTTCAATTACCCTCCTGAACCGCCAAAGACAGAACATGTACGCAGAACGAGTCCTCTCCGGGATGCGCCCGACCGGCAGCCTGCATCTCGGCCACTACCACGGCGTGCTGAAGAACTGGGTGCGGCTGCAATATGAGTATCCCTGTCTCTTCTTCGTTGCCGACTGGCACGCCTTGACCACCCAGTATGACGACCCGCAGGGCATCGTCGATGCTACCTGGGAGATGGTCATCGACTGGCTGGCAGCCGGTGTTGACCCGGCACGGGCGACCCTGTTCATCCAGTCGCAGGTGCCCGAACATGCCGAACTGCATCTGCTGCTGTCGATGATGGCGCCGCTGGGCTGGCTGGAGCGCGTGCCGACCTACAAGGATCAGCAGGAAAAACTCGAGAACAAGGATCTGTCGACCTACGGCTTTCTCGGCTATCCCTTGCTGCAGTCGGCCGACATCCTGATCTACCGGGCCGACAAGGTGCCGGTGGGCGAGGATCAGGTGCCGCACATCGAGTTTTCGCGTGAGGTGGCGCGCCGCTTCAATCATCTCTATGGACGCGAACCGGGTTTCGCGGACAAGGCCAGGGAGGCGGTCAGGAAGCTCGGGTCGAAGCGGGCGCGCCGTTATGAAGAATTGCGCACGCGTTTCCAGCAGCAGGGCGAGCAGGCGGCGATCGAGCAGGCACACGCGCTGCTGGACGAGGTTCATGACCTTTCGCACGCCGACCGCGAGCGCCTCCGTGGCTACCTCGAAGGCACCGGCAAGATGATTCTCGTCGAGCCGGGTGCGCTGCTGACCGAGGCCTCGCGGATGCCTGGGATCGATGGCCAGAAGATGTCGAAATCCTACGGCAACACGATCACGCTGCGCGAGGACGCCACCTCGGTGACGCAGAAAATCCGGCGCATGCCGACCGACCCGGCGCGGATTCGCCGTACCGATGCCGGTGATCCGGACAAATGTCCGGTCTGGCAATTGCATCAGGTGTATTCGGACGCGGCCTGTCAGGCCTGGGTGCAGCAAGGTTGCCGCAGCGCCGGCATCGGTTGCCTGGACTGCAAGCAGCCGGTCATCGACGCCATCTTGCGCGAGCAGGCACCGATGCGCGAGCGTGCGCAACCTTTTCTGGACGATCCGCAACTGGTGCGATCGATCATTGCCGACGGCAACAGCAAGGCGCGTCATCTCGCGCGAGAAACGATGCGCGACGTGCGTCAGGCGATGGGAATGGACTACCGCTAACGGTCATGACTTTTCCAGGCACCCCCGATCATGAAAGTCATGACCGTTTCCCTCTCCCCCGACCCCTTCCACGGCCCGCGCTGCATCGCGGGCCGGCTGCGGCGGCGCGGAGCGGTGCTCCGCGAAACCCCGCCTGCGCCCCCGCGAGGGGGGAGGGGAGATTCGTGAGTCGCATACGCGACTTTCACATTAAGCAATGGTGCAGTTCGGCGATCCGCGATGAGCGCTAGCGCGACCATCGCCGTGGCAGCGGCACCGATCGAGACTCCGGTCAGTCCGCTGGCCAGAATCTACGGCGAACCGCTGGCGCAGATGCCGCACGACCTGTACATCCCTCCCGATGCGATGGCGGTCATGCTCGACGCTTTCGAGGGGCCACTGGATCTGCTGCTGTATCTGATCCGCAAGGCCAACGTGAATGTGCTCGATATTCCGATGGCGCCACTCACCCTGCAGTATCTGGTTTACGTGGAAGCGATGCGCTCGCAAAACCTCGAACTGGCAGCCGACTATCTGGTGATGGCGGCGATGCTGATCGAGATCAAGTCGCGGATGCTGCTGCCAAGACCGAAAGCCGCCATCGGCGAAGAGGCGGAAGACCCGCGTGCCGAACTGGTGCGGCGACTGATCGAATATGAGCAGATGAAGCTGGCCGCGCAGGCGCTCCATGAACTGCCGCAGGCTGAGCGCGATTTCGACTGGGTCGAGGTCTGGGTCGAAAAGACCCTGCTGCGACGTCTGCCGGAAGTCACGGTGCTGGATTTGCAGAACGCCTGGCGCGGTATTCTGCGGCAGGCCAGACTGCATACCCGGCACCTGCTGCAGCGCGAGGAACTGTCGGTGCGCGAGCACATGACCCTGATCCTGCGTCGTCTGCGCGATGCCGACGGCTTTGTCGAGTTCGTCGACCTCTTCGACCCGACGCTGGGGGCGCCGGTACTGGTCGTGCATTTTCTGGCTTTACTGGAGCTGGCACGTGAACATCTGCTTGAAATGACGCAGGTGGAAGCATTCGCTCCGATCTATCTGCGCTTGGCCGATGCCCACAGTGACTCCCGGTGAAGTGCCGGCAGTGTCGGCAGTGCCGGCCGCGAAACCCCCCGACGTTGCGACAGTGAAACGGGTTCTGGAAGCGGTGCTGCTGAGCACTCGAGAACCCCTGACGCTGAACGACCTGCGCAAGGTATTCGCCGACCAGGTCACTGCCGAGATCCTGCGCGGACTGCTCGACGAGTTGCGCGGCGAATGGAGCGAGCGACCACTCGAGTTGCTGCCGGTGGCGAGCGGCTGGCGTTTTCGGACGCGCGCCGAGTACCTGCCCTATCTGGAACGGCTTCACCCGGAAAAACCACCGCGCTATTCACGGGCAGTGCTGGAAACGCTGGCCATCATCGCCTATCGTCAGCCCGTGACGCGTGGTGACATCGAGGACATCCGCGGCGTGACGGTTGCCACACAGGTGATCCGGGTACTCGAAGAGCGTGGCTGGGTCGAGGTCGTTGGCCATCGCGATACGCCCGGTCGACCGGAACTGCTGGCGACGACCAAAAAATTCCTCGACGACCTCGGTCTTCGCACCCTCGCCGAGCTGCCGGCGCTCGAACAAATCCATTCCACCCTGGAACTTGCTGATGCCCAATAACAAACGCCGCCCAACCGCGGACTTTTCTCGTTCCACTCCTCGTTCGCCACGTCCAGCCGCGCCGGCATCGCTAGCAGCGGGGCAGCGACGACCACCGGCAGCTCCTCTGGAGTCTGCTGACCCGGCCAGGAAAGCACGCCCGGCACCAGGAGCGAGCGCCGGCGAGTCGGCACGGCGCACTCGTCATCTGGAGACTGCAGGCAAGCCGGAACGATTGCACAAGCTGCTGGCCAACAGCGGCATCGGCTCGCGCCGGGAGATGGAAGCACTGATTGCCGCCGGTCGCATCCACGTCAATGGCGAACCGGCGCAGCTCGGTCAGACGGTCAGTCCGGGCGACCGGATCAAGGTCAATGGCAAGCTGGTGCAGTTGCGCTTCTCCGACCGCTTGCCGCGGGTGATCCTCTATCACAAGCCCGAAGGCGAGATCGTTTCGCGCAACGACCCGGAGCATCGGCCGAGCGTGTTCACCTCGCTACCGCGGATGTCGGCCGGACGCTGGGTGGCGGTCGGCCGTCTCGATTTCAACACCAGTGGCCTGCTGCTCCTGAGCACCTCGGGGGATCTCGCCAATCGACTGATGCATCCGCGTTATCAGCTGGTGCGCGAGTACGCGGTGCGCATCCTCGGCGACTTGCCCGACGATGCCCGCCGGCGTCTGCTCGATGGCATCGAACTCGACGACGGTCCAGCGAAGTTTGCAAGCTTTCAGGAAGCTGGCGGAGAGGGTGCCAATCGCTGGTATCGCGTGTCCCTTTTCGAAGGTCGCAACCGTGAGGTGCGGCGCATGTTCGAAGCCGTCGGCGTCGTCGTCAGTCGCCTGATGCGTGTTCGCTTCGGTCCCTTTGTGCTGCCGCCGAGCCTGAAGCGGGGGCAGGTCTACGAACTTCCCGAGGCCGAGGTAAAGAAGCTGCTTGCCGACTTCGGCATGGCGACTGCCGAATCCGGCCGCCCGCCGCGGCGGCCGCGACCCGCTTGAGAGTACTCTTCCGATCACAGGCTGATTTACCCCTGCCGATATTTTCGTTATAATCCAAGGGTTTTCCGCTCGCCCCTCAGGGGCAATTTTCGGGGATGGGCTATTCGCCCATTTTTTATTTGCAGCCATGGATGTGCACGAACTACTTGAAATCACGGTGACTGGTCTCGGCTACGAGCTGGTGGACGTGGAACGTAGCCCGCGTGGCCGCGTTCTGCGCGTCTTCATCGACAAACCGGAAAAGCCGCGTGGCGTGGATATCGACGACTGTGCGCTGGTCAGCAATCATCTGTCACGCGTGCTGACCGTCGAAAACGTCGACTATGATCGTCTTGAAGTTTCTTCGCCGGGGATCGACAGACCGCTGAAGAAAGCGTCTGACTTCGAACGTTTCGCGGGTTCGGAAATCAGTCTCAAGTTACGCCTGCCCTTGAACGGTCGGCGCAATTTCAGTGGCGTCCTGCTTGGCGTGCACGACGGCAAGGTCCGTCTGCAGACCGATACAGGCGAAATGGAGTTCGATCGGGTCAATCTGGAAAAGGCACGGGTAATTCCCAAGTTCGACACGATGAAATCGGGCGAGAAGCCGGTTTAGGAGGTAATGAAGAAATGAGCCGCGAAATCTTGCTGCTGGTAGATGTTCTGGCACGTGAAAAGAACGTGACCAGAGACATCGTCTTCGGCGCGCTGGAGTTGGCGCTGGCATCGGCTACCAAGAAGCGCGTCCACGACGACGCCAATGTACGCGTCGCGGTTGATCGCGAAACCGGTGATTTCGAAACTTTTCGGCGCTGGGAAGTCGTTGCCGACGAAGACTTTCTCGACGAGGAACAGCAGGTGTCGCTGTCGGAAGCCCAGAAGCAGGATCCCGAGGTTGAGATCGGTGATTATCTGGAGGAGTCTCTCGAACCCATCGACTTCGGTCGCATTGGTGCGCAGGCTGCCAAGCAGGTGATTCTGCAGAAGATTCGTGACGCCGAGCGCGAACAGGTGCTGAGTGAATTCCTGGCGCGCAAGGAGCATCTGGTAACCGGGACGATCAAGCGCATGGAGCGCGGCAATGCGATTGTCGAAACCGGCAAGATGGAAGCAGTGCTGCCACGCGATCAGATGATTCCGCGCGAGAACCTGCGCATGGGTGATCGTGTCAAAGCATATTTGCTGCGCATCGACCGATCCGCCCGCGGTCCGCAACTGATCCTGTCGCGTACCGCTCCGGAGTTCATCATTCAGCTCTTCGCGCTGGAAGTCCCGGAAGTCGATGATGGCCTGCTGGAAATCAAGGCTGCTGCCCGTGACCCCGGCATGCGCGCCAAGATTGCCGTCAAGTCCAATGATCAGCGGATCGATCCGATCGGTACCTGCGTCGGCATGCGTGGATCGCGAGTCACGGCGGTGACCAATGAACTGGCCGGTGAAAGAGTTGACATCGTTCTCTGGTCGGCTGATCCTGCACAGTTCGTGGTTGGCGCGCTGGCGCCGGCTGAAGTCAGCTCGATCATCGTCGATGAAGACAAGCACAGCATGGACGTGGTCGTCGACGAGCAGAACCTGGCAATCGCCATTGGCCGTGGCGGCCAGAATGTTCGCCTGGCTTCGGAAATGACCGGCTGGACGATCAACCTGATGACCGAGGAAGAGTCGAAGACCCTGGTCGAGGCCGAGGCGGCGGCGATTCGCGTGCTGTTCATGGAGAAACTCGATGTCGACGAGGATGTGGCGAACATCCTCATCGACGAAGGCTTTTCGACTCTCGAGGAAGTGGCTTATGTACCGCTGCACGAAATGCTCGAGATCGAATCCTTCGACGAGGCCACCGTCCAGGAGTTGCGCGAGCGGGCGCGTAACGTTCTGCTCACCGAGGCCATTGACACCGAGGAAAAAATCGGTAACGTCGCCGAGGATCTGCTGGGCCTTGAAGGGATGGACAAGTCGCTGGCCGGAAAACTGGCTGGTAATGGCATCAAGACGCGCGACGATCTCGCCGACCTGGCAGTCGACGAACTGACCGAGATGACCGGCATTGATGCGCAACGGGCCAAACAACTGATCACCACGGCGCGTGCGCACTGGTTCGAGTAAGCGGGAAAGAGGGGAATTCATATGGCGCAAACGAGTGTTGCCCAATTTGCCATACAGCTGAAGATGCAGGCTGGTTCGCTGCTCGAACAATTGCATAAAGCCGGTGTGGCCAAGAAACAGGTTGATGACCTGCTGTCCGAGCAGGACAAGTCGAGGTTGCTGGATTATTTGCGCAAGGCGCATGGTCAGACGGATGCGAAGACCAAGATTACCCTGACGCGCAAGGAAACGACCGAGATCCGGCAACACGATTCGCACGGAAAATCGCATACGGTGCAGGTCGAAGTTCGCAAGAAGCGCGTTCTCGTGAAGCGGGAGGCACCCGAAGTCCGCGCCGAGTTGCCACCGGCCTTGCCGAAAGCGGCGGCCGAGGCAGTCGTTGAAGCCAGGGTGGAAGCGCTTGCCGAGATCAGAACTGCGCCGGTCGTCGAGGGGAAAACCGAAAAAATCGAGACGGTCGTCGCTGCGAAAGCCGAAAACGTCGAAAAAGTCGAGAGGGTCGAGAAAAGAGAACCGGTCGTCGAAGCGAAAGTCAAGAAATCCGCACCGCCTGTCGCAGTGAAAGTGGAACCAGCTCTTGCCGTGAAGTCCGAATCGCCGGCCAGGGCGAAAGCCCGGCCGGTGCCAGACCTGCCTGCCGCTACAGCGGCCGCGGCGACGAAAACCGAAGCGCCGGTGGCGGCTGACGCCAAGGTCAGCGCCAAAAAAGTGGTGACACGTGCTTCGATCATCGGCGAGGAGCAGCAGCGCCTGCGCGCCGAAGAAGAGCGGCGTAACGCCGAGTTGCGTGCTCGTCAGGAAGCCGAGTTCAAGAGCAAGCAGCAACGCAGCGCCGACCTCGTACGCCTGAAGCAGGATGCCGAGAACAAGGCGGTCGCGGCCAAGGCGGCCGGGGTGGCCAAGCAGGTTGCCGCCCAGACCGCGAGCGAGCGGCCAGCCGAAGACAAGACACTGCACAAGCCGGTCGCCAAACCGGCGACGGCCGACAAGAAGGTTGCCGAAAAGAAAGCGCCCGAAAAGAAGGTTGCCGACAAGAAGGGGCAATGGAAGAGCGAAGGCGCCAACAAGCGTCCCGGACTCAAGACACGCGGCGCTACTGGTGGCACGGGCTGGCGGGACAACAAGCACGGCAAGCGATCCGGTCGCGGCGTCAGTGACGAAGATGAGCAGCATTCCTTCCAGTTGCCCGTCGAGCCGGTGATTCACCAGGTCTATGTGCCCGAGACGATCTCCGTCGCCGACCTGGCACACAAGATGGCGGTCAAGGCAACCGAGGTGATCAAGGCCCTGATGAAAATGGGTTCGATGGTGACCATCAACCAGGTGCTGGATCAGGAGACGGCGATGATCATCGTCGAGGAGATGGGTCACAAGGCGTTCGCTGCCAAGCTTGACGACCCCGATGCCTTCCTCGACGACAGCGCCATCGAGCAGAAGGACGTGCCGCAAGAAGCACGCGCGCCGGTAGTGACGGTGATGGGACACGTCGATCACGGCAAGACTTCGCTGCTCGACTACATTCGTCGCACCCGTGTGGCGAGTGGCGAGGCGGGCGGCATCACCCAGCACATTGGTGCCTATCACGTGCAGACCGACCGGGGCATGGTGACCTTCCTCGACACGCCGGGTCACGAGGCATTCACGGCGATGCGCGCACGCGGTGCCAAGGCGACCGACCTGGTCATTCTGGTGGTGGCTGCCGACGACGGCGTGATGCCACAGACCAGGGAGGCGATTCACCACGCCAAGGCGGCTGCTGTGCCGATTGTCGTGGCAGTGAACAAGATCGACAAGCCGGGTGCCCAGCCCGATCGAGTGAAACAGGAACTGGTGACCGAACAGGTGGTGCCCGAAGAGTACGGCGGTGACGCACCTTTTGTCCTGGTTTCCGCAAAGACCGGTGTCGGTATCGACGAATTGCTCGAAAACGTTCTGCTGCAGGCAGAAGTGCTGGAACTGAAGGCGCCCAGGGACGCGCCAGCCAAGGGCCTGATCATCGAGGCACGCCTCGACCGCGGGCGTGGCCCGGTGGCAACGATGCTGGTTCTCTCGGGAACGCTTCGCCAGGGCGACATCCTGCTGGCTGGTCAGGTGTTTGGTCGGGTGCGCGCGATGCTCGACGAGAACGGCAAGGTGATCAAGGAGGCCGGTCCTTCGATTCCGGTCGAGATCCTCGGCCTCTCCGATGTGCCCGCGGCCGGCCAGGAGGCCGTGGTACTCGCTGACGAACGCAAGGCGCGCGAGATTGCCCTGTTCCGCCAGGGCAAGTACCGCGACGTCAAGCTGGCCACCAAGCAGGCAGCCAACCTCGAGAGCATTCTCGATCAGATGACCGAGGCCGAGGCCAAGGTCCTGGCGCTGATCATCAAGGCCGATGTGCAGGGTTCTCAGGAAGCGCTGGTACAGTCCTTGCAGAAGCTCTCGACCGCCGAGGTCAAGGTCAACGTCATCCACGCTGCGGTGGGTGCGATCAGCGAGTCCGATGTGCACCTCGCGCAAGCCTCGAAGGCGGTCATCATCGGCTTCAATACGCGTGCAGACGCCGGCGCACGCAAGGCGGCCGAAGCCGCCGGGGTCGACATTCGCTACTACAACATCATCTACGATGCGGTGGATGAAGTGAAAGCTGCGCTGTCGGGCATGCTGTCACCCGAGAAACGCGAAGATGTCACCGGCCTGGTCGAGATCAGGCAGGTCTTCCGCGCCACCCGGATCGGCACCATCGCCGGCTGTTATGTTCTCGAAGGCGTCATCAAGCGCAGTTCGCGTGCGCGCCTGCTGCGCAACCATATCGTCCTCTGGGATGGCGAGATCGAGTCGCTGAAGCGCTTCAAGGATGACGTCAGGGAAGTACGGGCCGGTTTCGAATGCGGTCTTTCACTGAAGAACTTCAGTTCCTACGAGGAAGGTGACCAACTCGAAGCGTACGACGTCACGGAAGTGGCAAGGAGTCTCTAAGTGCCGGCAAACAAGGGATTTTCACGCCGAGACCGGATCTCGGAACAAATCCGCCGCGAGCTTGCCGAGGTGATTCAAAGCGAGCTCAAGGATCCCCGCGTCGGCATGATCAGTCTTACCGATGTCGAGGTGAGTCCGGACTACGCGCATGCCAAGGTGTACTTCAGCAGCATGGCGGGTAGCGACACGCTCGACTCGGTACAGGCCGGCCTGCAGCAGGCTTCCGGGTTTCTGCGCAGCGAGCTGGGCAAGCGCATCAGCATTCACATGATCCCGCAGTTGCATTTCGTTTTCGACGACTCGCTAGAACGTGGCGCCGAGCTATCGAAGCTGATCAGCGAGGCGGTAGCCATCTCGGATCACGGTGAAGAGCCGGACAAGGCCTGAGTTGGGCTGAATCTGAAAAAGTCATGACCGTTCGGAAGAGCTGGCGCCGCGTCGATGGCGTGCTGCTCCTGGACAAGCCGGCCGGCATGTCCTCGAATTCGGCGCTGCAGGCGGCGAGGCGTCTCTTTTCGGCAGCCAAGGCCGGGCACACCGGCACCCTCGATCCTATGGCCAGCGGGCTGTTGCCGCTCTGTTTCGGTGAAGCGACCAAGTTCTCGGTCGATCTGCTGGCGGCCGACAAGACCTACGAAGCGCAACTCCTGTTCGGTGTCCGGACCGATACCGGCGATGCCGACGGCACTGTCGTGATGCGGAGCCCGGTGAGCTTCGGGCGTACCGAACTCGAAGCCGCACTGACCCATTTCCGCGGTCCGATTCGCCAGATTCCACCGATGTACTCGGCGCTCAAGCGCGACGGCAGACCGCTCTACGAGCTCGCTCGCCAGGGGATCGAAGTCGAGCGCGAGGCACGCGCGGTGACGATCCACGAACTGTTGCTGCTTGATTTTTCAGGCGATCGTTGCCGCTTGCGGGTCGCCTGCAGCAAGGGTACCTATATTCGCAGCCTGGCCGAGGATCTGGGCGCGGCACTCGCTTGCGGAGCGCATCTGACGGCCTTGCGGCGGCTTGTTGTCGGGCCGCTGCAGATTGCCGATGCGGTGACGCTCGATCAACTCGCCGCGCTTGCCGAAGAAGCACGCGGAGACTGCTTGCTGGCGCCCGATGCCCTGCTGCAGAGTCTGCCGGCAGTGTACCTGGACGATGTCGCCGGGCAGCGCTTCAGGCACGGGAACTCGGTCACGATCGCCGGTTTGCCGGGGAAATGCCGGGTCTACGCCGAGAATCGCCTGCTTGGTCTCGGCGAGCTTGATGACGCGGGACACCTGCAGCCGCGGCGAGTGCTCGGCGCGCTGTAGGGAGCAAGTGCTGCGCGACTCTACCCCTGTTCGAATGTCGTAGCCGCTATCGAGCAAATGGGTGGCGAAGGAATGCCGCAGCGTGTGCGGGGTGGCCGGTTTGTCGATGCCGGACGCGATGACCGCTTTCTTCATCGCGCGCTGCAGCAGCTTTTCGTCCAGATGATGACGCCTTTCAACGCCGCTGCGCGGATCGACCGAGTAACTTCCCGAAGCAAACAGATACTGCCAGGGCCAGGATGTGCTTGCCCCCGGGTACTTTCGCTCCAGCGCGTCCGGCAGATAGACGCTCGCCTTGCCGACCCGCAGATCATCCTCGAAGAGCAGCTTCCGCTGCTGCAGGTGCTCGCGCAGATTACTTCCATCAAGCGCATTCCGGTGCCGTAAAGGAGACACGCGAGCAGGCCGTAAACGCCGTCCATCCGCTCCAGCACACGCTGAACTTCGCCGCGAGTGAGGACTACCGGCAAGCGTTGGGAGCGTTTGGCTCGCACCACATCGTCGAGCCACGGAAGCTCGACGCCCAATACCTTGCGGTAAAGGAACAACAGCGCCGACAAGGCCTGGTTTTGCGTCGCCGATGCCACCTGCTCGTCGACGGCAAGATGGGTCAGGAACGCCTCCACCTCAGTCGCGCCCATCTCACGGGGATGGCGCTTATGGTGAAAGAGAATATACCTCTTGACCCAGTGGACATATTGTGCTTCAGTGCGTATGCTGTAGTGGCGCAAGCGGATCTGATCACGCACTTGGTCGAGAAGCTTGGGTTGGGAGGGGGAGTTTCCGGTTTCGGCAGGCGTGTTTTCCGGACCGGAAGGTGTCTCTCTCGGCGGTCCTGGGGTGTTTCCTTGTGTGTTTCCTGGTGTGTTCACGGGCAACAATTCGTTATGAATCTAAGCATTGTTCTCACGAGTTCGCAGTATACACATCAATGTGTCTCGGTATACACCTTGACGCGTCTGGAACTACCCCCTGGGAACACCCCTCGCGAAAAAGTAGATTGCACCGAAATCGGTGTTCACTATACGTTGGGCGTTAGCGCCTCAAGAGGTTCGTCGTGTGCTGGGCCGCCGTCCTCGGTTCTTCGGGCCAAGCACGGGTCACCGTGGCGCTTGCCTGCGGTAGCGTGCCCGCCCGAACCAGGGCCGCCTGGGCCGGGGGTGCAAAGGGGAAGCGCTTTCGGTCGGCGCGCTGGCGGCGTGGCGTTTCGGGTCGGGCCGGTCCGTGGCCGCGTCGGCTTGCCACACGAGCGGGAGGTTATTGCGGGTTCCCCGTCCAACTTTTCATTCCACCGGACGCCGGTGCAGCGGCTTTGGCTCTTCGGCAACGCCTCGTCCCGGCGCCGGTAAATTCAAACGTTGGGCGTCATGACGCATCCATATGCTGAGTTCGAAGAGTTCATCGCAGGACTCGCGCGTACCATCCTTCAGCCTCCGATTTCCCTCACTGTGGGAAGTGGCCTGCGCAACCATGTCGTTGGCGCATCCGGTATTCGCCATCAGATCGATGTGTCGTTCGAAGACACCCGTACTGCACCACCCAAGCTGGTGCTGATCGAGTGCAAGCATCTCAATCAGCCCATCAAGTTGGCTCACGTCAAAGTGCTCAAGGCAACACTCGATGACGTCGCTGCCCGGGTTGGAGCAACGTTTCAGGTGCACGGCATGCTTGTATCTCGCAAAGGTGCCCAGGCCGGCGCCATGCGCTATGCCGGTCACTACACCATCGCCCTCCAGCACATCAACAGTGCTGCTGAGTACGACTTCGCATACGACAAATGGCGCGTTGTTGGTCGCTCCGGTGCATCGGCTGCTGTCGGCCAAGCGGTCGCGGAAGGTTACGCACTACGTACCTGCACAGCGTGCGGCAAGCAGTTTCGCGTCATCGACGCGAGCAACGCATGTTCATTCTGTGGCCAGACGCATTGACGCCCAACCCCTCGTTGCACCCGACGGCCTACAGCGGGCTGCGCCCGCTTCCGTCCGCGGGTGAACTCAAACGTTAGATCGCATAGGAGCCATTTGTGCTAAACAGAAAGACAGTGCTTCTTCTGCTAATGCTGATCGCCCCGACGTTCAGTTACGGTATGGACGTAAGGCACGACAAGAAACGGAACGAATACACGACGTTTCTGACCGGAAAAATAGTGCCAGGCGACCTTGCCAAGATTGTCGCGTCCGTTTCTGCACCTGGTAATTTCCCGAAGTACTTCACGCTAGATTCGCCTGGAGGCGACCTTCTGGAGGCAATGAGAATCGGTCAGTTCATCCGCGAGACGGCCACAGGGACCTTCGTTGCGAAAGAATGTTCAAGCGCGTGCGTGTTTCTCCTTGTCGCTGGTACGTCGAGGAGCGCATTGGATGATGCCGCCGTCGGGATTCATCGCCCCTACTTCGAAGCAAAGGAGTTTTCTGGCCTCTCATTGCCAGAGGCGGAAGCAAGGCATCGGCAATTGCGCAGCGCAGCCCGACGCTATCTTGAGAACATGGAGATGACGACCGCTGCAATAGAGAAAATGTTCTCAATTGGCTCTGACGACGTCTATTACCTCACTCCACCTGATAAGGCCCGCTTGCTAGTGGTTCCTTCCGCGTATTCAGAATGGATTCGAGCAAAGTGCTCACCGCCGACCGCGCAGGACACACAACTGTTTAAATCCCGGGGATTCAACATCTTTGCCAAATTCGACAAGGAACCTCCGACTGATCCAGTGTTTTTGGCCTATATCAGTAAGATGGATCGGGCACAGAAGTGCGAGGAAGACCTCGTAAAGCAGGTTCGAGATGCGGCACTGCTCAAGTACCGAGGGAAGTGATGAGTAGAATCCGGGGACAGACCACGGTTTTCTGGCCTAACTTTTCATTCAACCCGGACTGGCGCGATAAAGCCGCGCCAGCCGGTTAATTCAAACGTTAGAGCCCATGAATTCCAGCGCACTTTGGGTCGGCCAAAAAGGCACTGAGTTACTTGTCCATGATCCAGACGCGCAAGTAGCAGGATCCGATCTGGTTGTCCTTTGGAACAAGACAACCCAAGAAGTAGAACTATACAACCGCGATATCTTGAGAAAGAACGTTGCGACGGTGTCTGATTCTCGCGTCTCAGACGAGGCAATTTCCCTGTATTCCGCGTGGCTCGTCAACTTCAAATCGCTGCTTGACGAGGAACGCGTTTATTTAGTTAAGAGAATTGAGAACGAAAAGCGAGAGAAAATTGAAAAGGAAGAACGAGAAAGACAGAAGATAGAGCGCGAAAAGCTAGAAAACCTCAGCCATACGGAGAGGGCGCAGATACATCACGGAGCCTTCTTCGAAAGGAGAGGGTTGAAGAATCCAGGCGTTAGGCCTCGCGGTATGCTGACGCGTCACCGCGTCACCCATTGCTACTCCTGCAAGCATCCACTGGACAACTCAATCGACATTGAGTGCGTCGCCTGCGGATGGATTATTTGTGGTTGCGGTGCATGCGGATGTGGCTATGGGCTCTAACCCTTCGTTGCAGCCGACTCCCGCCAGCGGGCGCGGCTGAACGACACGTTGGGCGTTGGCGCTTCAAGAGGTTCGTCGTGTGCTGGGCCACCGGCCGGGGTTCTTCGGGCCAAGCACGGGTCACCGTGGCGCTTGCCTGCGGTAGCGTGCCCGCCCGAACCAGGGCCGCCTGGATCGGGGGTGCCAAGGGGGAGCACTTTCGGTCGGCGCACTGGCGGCGTGGCGTTTCGGGTCGGGCCGATCCGTGGCCGCGTCGGCTTGCCACACGAGCGGGAGGTTATTGCGGGTTCCCCGTCCAACTTTTCATTCCACCGGACGCCGGTGCAGCGGCTTGGGCTCTTCGGCAACGCCTCGTCCCGGCGCCGGTAAATTCAAACGTTGGGCGTTGGCGCTTCAAGAGGTTCGTCGTGTGCTTGGCCGCCGTCCTCGGTTCTTCGGGCCAAGCACGGGTCACCGTGGCGCTTGCCTGCGGTAGCGTGCCCGCCCGAACCAGGGCCGCCTGGGCCGGGGGGGCCAAGGGGGAGCGCTTTCGGTCGGCGCGCTGGCGGCGTGGTGTCTTTGGTCGGGCCGGTCCGTGGCCACGTCGGCTTGCCACACGCGCGGGGGGTTATTGCTGGTTCCCCGTCCAACTTCTCATTCCACCGGACGCCGGTGCAGCGGCTTTGGCTCTTCGGCAACGCCTCGTCCCGGCGCCGGTAAATTCAAACGTTAGGTCGCAAGGAGAAGATATGCCCGCACCCAAGACCGACGACGAGTTCGAATTCGAGAAGCTAAAGCTTCTCTTCGACTACACGAAGTTCCACATTGGTGTCTATCTCACCGTCGCTGGCGTTTTTGCTGGCTTCATCGCCGCCAATGCCAAAGACTCGAATAGCTTTCTCTTTAAGTTCGACAGACCGTGGCTCATAGCCGCAGTCGCTTTCATTGCAATTGCCGGCTTTGCCGGTGGCGTCCTCGTCAGTAGCATGTGTCACGAGCGTAGCCTCGCCAATTTCTGGAAGAAGAAACTTGGCCCCTTCTGGTTCGAGTGGTGGCCTGCGGAGTGGTGGACGTACATCGAACAGAGAGCCTGGGGTCAAGTCTTGCAATCATGCATCCATGCGCAACCCTGCGCTCCAGGCGGCCGGCCGCATAAAGCCGCGTCCGTCGCCTGACTTTCACGTTAGAGCGTGTTAAAAAACCTAACCTCTTGATTTATAATGATGGCTCATCCGGAAGGCGGGAAGAGATGCCTGTCTGACCCGGGAAAATATTCCATCCGTTTAAACACGCCATTATCTATCTATTATATGAGCAGAGCAACCTACGATTCCGATCTGACGAACGAACAGAATAATAGAGCCGTTCTTGAATAAACGCCATCCGCTCGGGTGGGGGAGACCTCGTCTCGTGAACACACGAGAGGTGGTCAATGCTATTTTTTATCTCCTGAAGACCGGATGTCAATGGCGGAGTTTGCCTCATGACTTTCCCCCATGGCCGGTCGTATTTTACTACTTCAAGAAGTGGCGTAACCAAGGGACCTGGGCGCAATTGAACCAGGCGCTGACCCAATGCTCTCAACGTAACGCGCCATTGTCATAATTTGATCAACGGTCAGATACCCGGTTGCACGTCGGGCAGGCTCCTGGCAAAATGCCTATCCCCTTGATACCCAGGTAAGATTTTATATGCCAAGATCTTTATGTCAATGTCGTTGACTCGTTCTCTAACTTCCTTTTTTCTCAAGCTTTTTTCATTCAGTCGCGTTTGACGGAGAAGGCTTTCTCCCGAACAGGCATCCTCAGTTTTCCCCGCCTGATCGCCTGCCTGCTCGGTGGGTACACGTCCAAAGTGCAGTCTGAACTGGACGCCTTCTTCGCCAACCTGGCGAACCGCGCCGACCTGGCACGAGAAGTCTCGGCGCAGGCCTTTGCCAAAGCCCGGAAGCAGGTGTCGGCCGCCGCCTTCTCGCTTCTCAACGATCATTTCCTCACCCTGGTCGATGCGCAGTTCGGCTTTCCTCTCTGGCACGGGCTGCGCGTCGTCGCCGGCGATGCCACGGACTTGCACCTGACCCTGTTCGGCAAGACCCGTGACGGCAAGCGCTCCGTCCGCCACAAGATCGAGGCCAAAGGCTTCGCGCTCTATCTGCCCGGGATCGAAATGACCCTGGCCGCCAGGCTCTACTCCACCGACGTCGGCGAGCGCCAGATGCTCTTCGAACACCTCGACAAACTCCGCCACAATGACCTCCTCGTGCTCGACCGCGGTTACCCAGCCTACTGGCTCTTCGCCGCCTTGTGGCAGCGAAAACTCCATTTCTGCATGCGGGTCGACAGCCTCAATTTCAACGTCATCAAGACATTCCGCCGATCCGGCCTGCTTGAGCAAATCGTCACCCTGCCAGCCCCCTGCAAACAGGACGCGCTCGATTACGAAATTGCCCGCACTCCTTGCCAGGTTCGACTCATTCGCCAGGTGTTCGGCCACAAGGTGCGCGTTCTCGTGACCTCGCTCCTCGATCTGGATGCCTACCCCGCCGCCGCCTTCGGGGCGCTCTATCACTCCCGCTGGAGAATTGAGGAAGCCTTCAAACGGCTCAAGCACCGTCTGGCCCTCGAACACCTGTCGGGCATGTCCTGGCTGGCCGCACAACAAGACTTCGGCGCAAAAATCCTCTGCGACAACCTCAATGCTCTGGCCGTCCATGCCGCCAGTGAATCCCTCGATCCCAATACCCGCGCACGCTACTTCATCAACCGCGGCGACACCTTCTCTCGCATCAAGCGCACCCTCGGACGCTGGCTCCTCCAGGGCATCAATGCTCTCGACAATGTCGCCTCCGTCTTCGACGAACTCATCAAGAACCTCGTCCAGATAAAACCAAACAGGTCATCTCCCAGAAATTTCACCAAAAAACCACATTTATCACATGCTTACAAAAACGGGGTATGACTATGTTCTGATAGGTTGAGAGCATTGCCCCACCAACCCCCTCGGCTTCGACACTAAATTAATACACCCTGGTGTCTCATAATTATTGACAGGCTCCGCACCTGCTCGATGAACAGACGTAGGGTCGTCACTGGTGGATACAGCCGGTCACGGTAGGCCTGGCACTCCGCCGCTATCACCGCCGCCACGCTCTCCGCCAGCAATACCCCAGACAACGCACCGCACCCACCCTGCGCGAACTGATGGCGCAGCTTGAGCGCTTCGCGCCGCAGGCTTTCCTCTCGTTTGTTGATAGGCTTCATATCTGGCTAACCTCCTTGCTGAGTTGCCTCCACCTCCAACCTTACGTACACTATAAACCTCTCCGGCGATGCATTTCGCCTAACGTAGCGCCATGAGGGCCAGGGTCCAATTAAATTCCTTACCTTGCCGTTGCTGCTATCCGCCTTAGGCAGTCTGTTTTATACAACTACGCGATGCCAAAGAAGATTAGAGAACTGATAAAAGACCTTGAACAAGCCGGTTTCGTCAACCGTGGTGGCAAAGGAAGTCACCGGAACTTCGTTCATCCAAAACTGACGAGGCCGCTTGTAATTTCAGGCCAGCTTGGTGCGGATGCTCTGCGTTATCAAGAGAGAGCAGTCAATATAGCCATAGAGGATTCAACTAAATGAGTGAAAGTGCCCGTTACGTGAAAATCGTGGAGTGGTCTAATGAAGATCAGTGCTTTGTCGGTAGTTGTCCTGGTCTGTTTTATGGAGGCTGTCATGGCAGCGATGAAAAGCAGGTCTTCGCGGAGCTCTGTGAAATCGTCGAGGAAACCCTCGATCTGTATGCACAAGACGGTAAAGCTTTACCTCCTACAACAGCAGGCAAAGACTACGCTAATAAAATGCTCAGTTTCGCCTAACTTTGCGGTCCACTGGACGCTGCGCGATAAAGCCGCGCAGCGCCAGTGACCTCCACGTTGGGCGTCTCAGTCTCAGGCGTCATCTGGTGACAAAAGGCACACAGCGGTGTAGCATGCCCCGATGAAGCCATTCCGGTGGGGCACAGAGAAGAATGAAGCGCTCAAGGCTGATCGGGGCATTTCCTTCGAGAGCGTCGTGGTGGCAATCGAGTCCGGCGGGCTGCTCGACATCCTGGCCCATCCGAACCAAGCGAAGTACCCGCGGCAGCGCATCCTCGTCGTCGCTGCGGACAACTACGCTTACTTGGTGCCGTTCGTCGAGGAGGAAAACTACTTCTTCCTCAAGACAATCATCCCCAGTCGCAAAGCGACTCGGGACTATCTAAACGAAGGTGAAGCCGATGCCGAAGACTGATGCCGACGAAGAAGAAGTTCTTGCTGCGTTCGACAGCGGAAAGCTTAACTCGGTCGCGACCAAGGCAGAGCTTGCCAAGTTGAAGGCGGCTGCGCGTGCCACTGCCATCAAAGACCGCCGTGTGAACATCCGTCTGTCGTCGGGGGATCTGTGTGACATTCAGGTCAGGGCACTCGAAGAAGGCGTTCCGTATCAAACGCTGATCGCCAGCGTTCTCCATAAGTACGTCACCGGCCGTCTCACCGAGCGCCCCGGCCCGAGCGCGAAGTCAGCGGCGAGCCGGTCCCCGAAGCGGCGCAGCACATCTGCAAGCTGATGGTGTACTCTTCGGTACAGGCGCCCAACCCGGCGCTGCAGGCGACCGGCCGCATAAAGCCGCGTCCGTCGCCTGAGATTTCACGTTGGGCAGCCGAATGAAACCGATACGGCTTACTCATGTTGTTGACGATCACTAGCACGACCGCGCCGGCCACAGACCTCGGGTACTTGCTGCACAAGAACCCGTTTCGTGCGCACGCGTTTGGCCTCACCTTCGGAAAGGCGCACGTCTTCTACCCTGAGGCCGAGTCGGACCGCTGCACCGCCGCTCTGCTCCTTGACGTCGATCCGATCGGGCTCGTGCGGGGTCGGAAGGGCCCTGCCGGCGAGGGACGGACCCTCGAGCAGTACGTCAACGATCGGCCCTACGTGGCGTCCTCGTTCCTCAGCGTCGCGATCGCGGAGGTGTTCGGGACGGCGCTCTCGGGGCGCAGCAAGGAGAGGCCCGAGCTGGCGAGCCGCGAGCTTCCGCTCAAGGCTCGCCTCTCGGTTCTTCCCTGCGGCGGCGGCGAGGCATTCCTGCGGCGGCTCTTCGAGCCTCTCGGCTACGAGGTGAGCGCCCAGCAGCACGCCCTCGATGAGAAGAACGGCGACTGGGGCCCGAGCCGCTATTTCACCGTAACGATCACGGGCACCAAGCGGCTCTGCGATCTGCTCACGCATCTCTACGTGCTTGTTCCCGTTCTGGACGACGACAAGCACTACTGGGTTGGCGACGACGAAGTCGACAAGCTGGTTCGCCGGGGCGAGGGATGGCTGGCGACGCATCCCGAGCGCGAGGCCATCGCGCGGCGCTACCTGAAGCACCAGCGCAGCCTGGCTCGCGATGCGCTCGAACGGCTGATGGCTGACGAGCTGCCGGCAGCCGACGAACTCCAGGCCGCGCACGCCCAGGAAGAGGCGGAGATCGAGAAGCGGATCAGCCTGAACGAGCAGCGCATCGGAACGGTGATCGCCGCTCTCAAACAGAGCGGCGCCAAGCGGGTCCTGGACCTCGGCTGCGGCGAGGGCCAGCTCGTTCGAGCGCTCCTCAAGGAGAAGTCCTTCGACGAGATCGTCGGCGTCGACGTGTCTCATCGAGCCCTGGAGATCGCCAGCGATCGGCTCCGGCTCGAGCAGATGCCCGAGAAGCAACGGGAGCGCATCAAGCTCTTCCAGGGTTCCCTCATGTATCGAGACAGGCGGCTCACCGGCTACGAGGCCGCTGCGGTCGTCGAGGTGATCGAGCACCTGGAACCGCCGCGACTCGCGGCGTTCGAGCGAGCCGTGTTCGAGTTCGCGCGTCCGGGCACGGTGATCGTGACGACGCCAAACGCCGAGTACAACGTGAAGTTTGAGAACTTGCCCGCGGGCCGTTTCCGCCACAAGGACCACCGTTTCGAGTGGTCGAGAGCCGAGTTCGAGGCGTGGGCGCGTGGGATCGCCGATCGCTTCAAGTACAGCGTCCGCTTCGTCGCGGTGGGTCCCGAGGACGCGGCGGTCGGTCCACCGACGCAGATGGCAATGTTCGCGCGATGAAGATCACCATCCCCGAACTCTCGCTCGTCGTGCTCGTCGGTCCTTCCGGTGCAGGCAAGTCGACCTTCGCCCGGAAGCACTTCAAGGCGACCGAGGTGCTTTCGTCCGATTTCTGCCGGTGGCTCGTCAGCGACGACGAGAACAGCCAGGCCGCGACCAACGATGCGTTCGAGGTGCTGCACTTCATCAGTGCGAAGCGACTCGCCGCGAGCAGGCTCACCGTTGTCGATGCGACCAACGTCCAGCCAGAGGCAAGGAAGCCTCTCGTGGCTCTTGCGCGCCAGTACCACTGCTTGCCGGTCGCGATCGTTTTCGATCTGCCCGAGAAGATCTGCCACGAACGCAACAGGGAGCGGCCCGACCGGGATTTCGGACCCCACGTCATCCGGCAGCAGACCCAGCAGATGCGTCGCTCGCTCCGCGGGCTCGAGCGCGAGGGGTTTCGGCACGTCTTCGTGCTGGCATCCCTTGAAGACGTCGAGAAGGCGACCGTCGAACGGCAGCCGCTCTGGAACAACCGGCGTGACGATCACGGCCCCTTCGACATCATCGGCGACATCCATGGATGCCGCTCCGAGCTCGAGACCCTCCTTGGACGGCTGGGCTACGACGTCGGCGCAGCCCGGCATCCGGATGGGCGCAAGGTCGTCTTCCTCGGCGATCTGGTCGATCGCGGTCCTGACATCCCGGGCGTTCTCCGGATCGTCATGAAGATGGTCGAGGCCGACAGCGCGCTCTGCGTCCCCGGCAATCACGAGATGAAGCTGCTGCGCAAGCTGCGCGGCAAAGACGTCCAGATAACCCACGGCCTCGCGGAATCCGTCGCGCAGCTCGAACGAGAGCCGCCGGAATTCCGGAAGACCGTGATGGACTTCATCGACCACCTCGTCTCGCACTACGTGCTCGACGACGGCAAGCTCGTGGTCGCACACGCCGGCATGAAGGAGTCGATGCAGGGTCGCGGCTCCGGCAAGGTTCGCGACTTCGCCCTGTTCGGTGAGACCACCGGGGAAACCGATGAGTTCGGGCTCCCGATCCGCTACAACTGGGCCTCCGAGTATCGAGGGCGCGCGATGGTCGTGTACGGGCACACACCCGTTCCCGAGCCCGAGTGCCTCAACAGCACGATCAACATCGATACGGGGTGCGTGTTCGGCGGTCGGCTCACCGCGCTTCGCTACCCGGAAAAGGAGATTGTCTCCGTTCCGGCGGAGCGAACCTGGTGCCAGCCCGCGAAGCCGATCCTCGAGCAGGGCTTCCAGGTACCGGCCCTCACGGCACAGCAGGAACAGGACGACGTTCTCGACATGGAGGACGTGCTCGGCAAGCGCATCGTTACGACGCGCCTCCATCACACCGTCACCGTTCGCGAGGAGAACGCCATCGCCGCGCTAGAGGTGATGAGCCGGTTCGCGGCGAATCCGAAGTGGCTCATCTACCTGCCGCCGACGATGTCGCCGTCCGACACCGCGCCGAACGGAGGGCTACTCGAGCATCCGGCGCAGGCGTTCGCCTACTACCGACACGAGGGCATCCCGAAGGTCATCTGCGAAGAGAAGCACATGGGTTCGCGCGCGGTGATCATCGTGTGCCGTGACACGGGCGTCGCCCGAAGGCGGTTCGGCATCGTCGAGGACGAGGACGGCATCGTCTACACGCGCACGGGCCGTCGGTTCTTCGATGACCTGGGGCAGGAGAGGGGGCTGCTCGATCGAATCCGCCGCGCCGCCGACCAGGGCGGTATCTGGGACGAGCTCGCGACCGACTGGCTGTGCCTGGACTGCGAGCTGATGCCGTGGTCCGCGAAGGCACAGGAGCTCCTCAGGACCCAGTACGCGGCCGTAGGTGCTGCCTCCCGCGCGGCGCTGCGCGAGGCCTTCTCGGCGTTGGAACGCGCGGCTGCTCGGGGCGTCGACATAGGCTCGCTCAGGGAGCGCACCCGCGATCGCGCGCAGCTCGCAGAGAAGTACGTCGACACTTACTGCAGGTACTGCTGGCCCGTGACATCGCTCGAAGATCTCCGAGTCGCGCCGTTCCACCTGCTCGCGAGCGAGGGGAAGGTTCACATCGATCGGAGCAACTCGTGGCACATGGAGATCCTCGCGAAGCTGAGCCTTGCCGGCGATTCGATCCTAATGGCCACGTCGCACCAGGTCGTCGATGTGACGGATGCCGCATCCGAGGCTGAAGGCGTTCGCTGGTGGGACGACCTGACGGCTCGCGGCGGTGAAGGGATGGTCGTCAAGCCCATGGAGTTCGTCGCCCGGGGCCGACGCGGCATCGCGCAACCCGCGGTGAAATGCCGCGGGCCTGAGTATCTGCGGATCATCTACGGCATGGAGTACACGCTTCCCGAACACCTCGAGCGCCTGCGTTCGCGCGGGCTGTCCGCGAAGCGGTCCCTCGCCCTCAGGGAGTTCGCGCTGGGCATCGAAGCTCTGGAGCGCTTTGTCCGGAAGGAGCCGCTCCGGCGCGTTCACGAGTGTGTGTTCGGCGTGCTCGCCCTCGAGAGTGAGCCGGTGGACCCCCGTCTATGAGGTCACCCTTGTTCATCCCTCGATCGCCAACGATCGCACGTTGTCGGAGACTTCTTCACGGCGTCCGAGTCCAGTGCTCCCTTCAAGCTGTTTTGTTGATCTACCGTTGCGGTGGCTGCCCAACGAATAAGGTTAGATCGTGCGAGCGAAGCGAAGCCGCGATCTGAACCGTTTGTTGGACGAGCCCGGATTCGGAGGGAAGCGGCGGGGGAGAGGAGTACAGAAAATATGTTTCGCGGAGCAGGCCCCGCCAGGGATCTGGCGAGGCGTCGGGAGCGAGCGGGTCGGTGCGCGGAGTGACGTTGGGGTGGTTTTCGGACGCTGGAGAGGGCTGTTTTGCTCTGCGGGAGCCGATTTTTCGGCAAACGATCACCTCCGCTAGGGAACGGATGTCCCGGAAAGAGCGCCAATAGAGTCGCGTTACCTGCTTAGCCCTCCTTCGGCGACGGGTCGTTCGGCGGATTGGCAGGAGAAATGTGGCGCAGACGGGTGCGCACGATCACCATCACCGCTCCGCAACACGGACAGAAGATCGGAGCACGGTCGTTGACGTGCGGCGCCACAGAACGAGGAACGACGTGGAGCACTACCTGGAGCAAGGCGATCAGGCGCTTGCTGTTTGGGTGGAGAAACCCGAAGCATCGCACGCGATGAAAACCCTTGGGCAGCACATGCTGCAGAATTAACCAAAGGAACTGCGGACCGGGAACGGTGCGCTTTTCACTCCTTCCCGTGCGGGCGTTGCGATAGCGGAAGGTGACCTGACCGTTCTCGCAGGCGAGGATGTCTTTCTCTGCGATGACGCCTCGGTACAAGTACCGCCCCAGGTAGACCAGCGCCGGCTCCCCACTGCCGACCGATTTGATGTGTACCACCCACTTTCGGGGATGGTGGTGCGGGAGCGCCAGTCCCTGCGCCTCGATCGCAGCGAGCACCTTCGCGCGAAACACCTTGGCCAGCGCTCTCTCGGGAAACAGATAGACCCGCCCGGATTTTCCCTGGCGTTTCGTTCGCCAGCACTTCTTCCTCTGATCGACCACCGCGGCGGGCATCAGCAGATGGACATGAGGGTGGTAGTCCAGTTGCCGCGTGTTCGTATGCAGCACCGCGATGGCCCCCGCATCGCCCTCCAAAGACTGGTCGTTTTTGGCAAACGTACGGACGGTTTCCCAACTCGCGCGCAACAGCAAGTCAAAGACGACGCCGGGGTGCGCTCTCGCCAGATCCCGAAACTCTGCCGGAAGCGTAAACGTCAGCAGAAAGTACTCGGCAGGCAACCGCTTCTGGACCTGACGTTCGAGCCATTCCTGGCTTTCGTGATGTTGGCAATGCGGGCAAAGGCGATGCCCACAGGAATGCGGGATGACCACCTGATGGTCGCATTCGGTGCATTGCACTTCGAACTTCGCGCTCGCTTGCGTACGACATTGCGCGATCGCCGCTAGCGCGCGAAGAGGTTCCGCGGAGATTTGATTGGCGTACTGCGCCAAGAAGTCCGCCTCAAAGGCGGCGAAGACCGAAGCCAGCCGAATCATTTGACGTTCCCCCAGGCGATGGGGAAGCGGTCCATCAAGCCATTGATCCGTTCGATGGCGTGGTGCTTGGTTTGGTCTGTCAGATGGGTGTAACGGGCCGTAGTGAGAATCGAATGGTGACCGAGAAACTTCTGTACCTCGATCAGATCGACGCCGGCTTCCATGAGATGGGTGGCGTAGCTATGCCGCAAGCTATGAGGCGTAATGTTTTTTTTACCCCGCAGGCGTCGACGACCTTGTGCAGGGCCTTCTGCACGCCGCCTGGATCGAGCGGCGAGGTGGCCAGCGCGGCGCCTTTCAAACCGCCGGCGCGGTTGGGAAAGAGAAGCACCGGGTGACGATGGAGCTGCCAGAAGCGTCGCAAGCTTGCGAGCGTCGCCTTTGGCAGGGGCACCAGGCGATCCTTGTTCCCTTTGGCATCGCGAATATGCACGCGCTCGCGCGCCGCGTCGATGTCCCCCACTTGCAGCCGCAACCCCTCGCCCAGGCGCAGGCCCAGACTGTAGAGGGTGAAGAAGAACACCCGGTAGCTCGCCACACGCGTCTGCCGAAAGATTCGTTCGGCTTCCGAGACGGTGACGATGTCCGGCAAGTGCTGGCTCCTGGGCGGCCGGATCAGGTCCGGCGCTACCCACGGTCGGCGCAAGACGTGCTCGTAGTAGAACTTCAAGCCGTACAGATCCAGCTTGACCGAACTCCACGAGTGCGACGACACGAGTTGCGTGAAGTAGTCCAGCAGCTGCTCCTCGGTCAGCTCGTCAATCCGATGATGGAAGTACGCACCCGCCCGCCGGATCGCGCGTGCGTAGGCCTCAATCGTCTTGGGCTGTAATCCCTGGAGCGTCAGATGCTTCAGGTGCTGCTGGTAGTTCTTCTCAAACCTCTCTGCTGCGGACAATCCTTCCATTTTCCGGTAACCTCACGTTTCGTCAAAGAGACCCCTCGTCCGAGGGAGTGAGGCTCCATTTTGAAGGCAGAGACGCAACCGCGCATCCTCCGCGTAGCGGCTTCGTCCAACAACAGCATGCCGCGGGCGGCGCTGCGCGCCGCCGCTGATGCTGAGCGTTGGGCGCTGACGCTGCTGAACCGCTACACTTGAGGAGTGGCTCAATCTACTATCGTCCGAATCCGCAACTGTGTTCGTTCACTGAACTACGTTGTGTCCATCCATGCTGTAGAAGAACTTGACGATGACAACCTTACGATCCTCGATCTCGAAAACATTCTTCTCACCAGCGAAGTCGTCGAGCGCCAGCGCGACCGCAGGACGCACGAGCGCAAGTTCGTCGTCCGCGGCGCCACAGTCGGCGGACTCCAGGCCGAGGCAGTCGTCAAGTTCGGCCCGCTCGGCAATCTCTTCGTCATCACGGTCTACCTTGTCTGAAATGCTCTGTGCCTCATGCGGCCGTCCAGGCGTGCAACTGCGCAGGGTAACTCGCAGTTCCGGACAAGGTTCTTCGCTTCTGGTGATAGAGAACATCCCCATGTGGTCGTGTCCTCACTGCGGAGAGTCGTACTTCTCGGCTCAGACACTCCACGAAATCGAACGTATTAAGGCTCTTCGGAAGTCTGTCGCTGTTGATCGCTCGGTTCCGGTTGCAGTGTTTCAAGAAGCGCACGCCCAACCCGGCGCTCCATGGGACGTTGCGCGATAATGCCGCGCAGCGCCCCTGAGCTTTCACGTTATGAAGTGAAAAAGGGGCCAGGGTCGGTTTTCCGAAAAGTCGGCGCTGGCGAGACGGCAAAGGCGGAACAACAGACTACGGTTTTTAAGGTGTAAGTATGGACAATCCACTGCCATCGGTCTATGTTGAAACCTCCATTGTGAGCTATCTTTCTGCACGAGAGAGTAGTTCCTTGCTTGGTGCGGCTCATCAACTGGTCACTCGGAGGTGGTGGGATCGTCGCAACCTTTACCGTTGTTTTGTGTCTGATGTGGTTATCAGAGAATGTAGGGCAGGTGACCCGACTGCCGCCCTTCGTAGATTGGACGCAGTGCGCGAGTTTTCGTCATTGGCTATCAACGACCAAGCCATTGAGATTGCGGAATCACTGCTAGCTCTGAGCATTGTCCCGAGGAAAGCCGCTGAAGATGCCTTGCATGTTGCAATTGCTACTGCCCACGGCATGGATTTCTTGCTGACCTGGAATTGCCGCCATATTGCCAATCCGATAATTCAGGCACGAATCGCCGCACATCTGGAAAGCATTGGCTTGCTGCTACCATTCATCTGCACACCGGAAGAACTGCTGGGAGAAGAAAGTGAATGACGAGATCATCGTTGAGGTAAGGGCGATCAAGGAGGCGTTAGCCGAAGAATCTGGTTTTGACATCCGGCGCATTGCCGAAGAGATTCGAAAATCTGAAATTCAAAGCGAAGCGGAGGGCTGGAAACACATTTCTGCCCCGTTACAGCCGTTGCCCAACTCTGCATTCCAGCGGACTCGCTTCGCTCACCGCTGAATTTGAACGTTATGCGTCTTGATGTCGCTCGACGGTGTGCGAAGGAATGAAGATCTGCTCCGCCATTGCGTTGGAAAAGTGGACGCCGAACTTTTCCTCTTCGGGACAGACGAGTCCGACGTGGACGAGGTCCCGCTTCGACGGCGTCGAACTGTTCAACTCGCTGGAGTGGATCGCTTGGGCTGTAAACCCTGTGCAAGTGTCGCTCTGCGATGCCTGCGGCTATGAAGGTTGCGCCTCAGGTGGGTACGTTCACATTAGCTACCTTGATGACCTCGTACTTTGGACAACGCCTCAAATCGACGCCTCGGATGAATCGGCGATTGCGCAGTATGCTCCAGCGTGGCCGCTGAAGCGGTTCGGCGCGCTGGCTATTCCGAAGAGCACCTGGGATCAGTGGCGCTCTGTCGCGCCTCTTCCGGAAGCGTCCTCATTAGCTGCTCCAAACGGTGTGGCCATCGCTGATGCCTGGTGCTTAGGCCCGGGGCGACCGACGCGCATCAGCGAGCTTGTTCCGATGCTTAGGAGTCGGTTACTGGCATGCGACTCCCTAGAGACCGAGGACGCGATCGAGCGGGTTGAGCGATGGATAAAGCGCCTCGTAACCTCTCCGGAGCCTTGGGTTGGTGGTGCGATACGTTTGCCTAGTGCAATTGGGACGCGCGTCGAGACGTTGTATTTCGACGGGCCTTCTGATGAAGACTGGCCGGCGTTGGCGGTGCAGAACGGAGCGGACTATCCTGTCCTTGATCGAGAACATGCGTTCATTCCTACGTCGCGAGACGCATAAGGTTTTAGAGGTTTTAGGGGACAGACCACGGTTTCCGAAAAAGGACCAACTTCATGAAGCGCAAAGTCTACGTTGAGACCTCCGTCATTAGCTACCTGACCGCACGCCCCAGCAAGACCATTATTGGCGCTGCCCATCAGCAAATAACGCTGGCTTGGTGGGAGCTACGCTCGGACTATGAAAGCAAATAACGCTGGCTTGGTGGGAGCTACGCTCGGACTATGAACTTTTTGTTTCTCAATCTGTTTGGCAAGAGTGCGCCGCTGGCGATCCGGTGGCTGCGGAGAAAAGGCTTGCGGCACTTGAGGGGATACCCGTCCTCGCGGTAACGCAAGACATGATTCGCTTGGCCGGATCGCTTATCGAGCAAGCCATCATTCCTGCCAGGGCGATCGAGGATGCGCTCCATATTGTTGTTTCGACACTGCATCACGTTGATTTCCTTCTGACCTGGAATTGCCGTCACATTGCCAATCCAGTGATTCAGGAAAAGATCGCCGTGTATCTTGAACAGTTCGAATTGTTCCTCCCGATCATATGCACCCCCGAGGAACTTCTTGGAGGAAGTGACGATGACTGACGAAATCATGATGGAAGTCCATGGCATCAAGGATGCGATTGGCGCCAAGTATGGCAATAATCTGGACGCACTGTTCAAAGAGATACAACGTGGCGAGGCCAGACTGAAGGCGGCCGGCGTCCAGATTGTGCCTCCCCCCGCCAATCCAACAAATTTGCCCAACACTGCATTGCAGCGGACTCGCTTCGCTCACCGCTGAATTTGAATGTTGGGCGTTGGCGCCACCAAGTATTCGTCGTGTGCTTGGCCACCGGCTGGGGTTCTTCGGGCAAAGCACGGGTCACCGTGGCGCTTGCCTGCGGTAGCGTGCCTGCCCGAACCAGGGCCGCCTGGGTCGGGGGGGTACGAAGGGGGAGCGCTTTCGGTCGGCGCGCTGGCAGCGTGGCGTTTCGGGTCGGGCCGGTCCGTGGCCGCGTCGGGTCCGCCACACGAGCGGGAGGTTTTTGCTGGTTCCCCGTCCAACTTCTCATCACGCCAAGGCCCTGAAGTCCTTATTGAGCCTGAACTTCCAAACCCTCCCGAAGGCTAAGATTATGACCATCTAAAATATAGTTTGTCAGAGTAGCCTGGTCAGGCTGCGATCGCGCTCAGCACAGGTCGGTCTTCTCCTCGTCGGCCACGACTTCGCGGTAGACATGCCAGCTCGCGTGCCCCACCAGGGGCATGGTCACAATCAGCCCGAGAAACAGCGTTGCAAAACCGATGGCGGCAAGGACCGCGATGCAGGCAGCCCAGAGCAGCATCGGGCCGGGGTTGCGAGCGCAGGCAAAGAGACTGGCGATCGCCGCCGTGATTGCATCGGTCTTGCGGTCGAGCATCATGGGCAGGGCGATGACACTGATTGCGAAAACGAAGCAGGCGAAGAAACCACCGACGGCAAAGTAGACGATCGCAAAGTCGGCTTGCTCGAAAGTCAGAACGGTGCGCACGACTTCAGCAAAGCTGGGCAAGCCGCCGGCGAAGAAAAGCGCAAAGACAATGATCGACGCGCGCGCCCAGATCAGCAGGACCACCGCCAGCAGCGCTGCAAACACGCCAATGTTGGCCAGATTCGGGCGCCAGGCGACGAGGGTCGGAGCCAATCGTGGCGGCTCGCCGATTTCGATGCGCCGACTCAGGTCGTAGAGCCCGAATGACAGAAAAGGGCCAAACAGCAGGAAGCCGGTCGCCAGCCCTGCAAAAAGTGCAGAGGCGTGCTCGAAAACCACCTGCATCAACCAGCCGGCGGCGGCAAAACACGTGCCGTAAAACAGACTGGCAAAGCCGCTCTGACGACAGTCATGCCAGCCGGCCTGCACCCAGCCGAAGACGGCTCTGGCATGGACCTGGCGGATGGTCGGGAAGCGGCTCGCGGTAGGGTCTGGTGTGTGGTTCATCGGCTGGCTTCGCCATTCCCTGCCGAGTACTGGCACATCGGTGCGACCGCGATGCGCTTGGCGAGGGGGAGCTTGCCTGGTGATATTGGAGAACAAGGTTGGTTCATGATGGGTCCTTCAGGGGTGTGTCAGAGGGTTCAAGCCAGGCCAGGTGCGTCGCTTGAAGCTGTCGACGAACTTGTCGAGCGTCTTGCAGGGCGCGGTCTGGATGCGCCGCATCAGATCCAGCGGCACCTCGGGCAGGGCGAAGTCGTGCTGCAACTTCTGCTCCATGCGCAGCCAGAGCAGGGCGGTCATTTCGGCATCGGCCAGCGCCCGGTGGTACTGGCCGGTCGCTTCGATGCGGGTGTGCGCGATCAATGTTGCCAGGCGGTGATTGGGCGCTTCCGGATAGACGCGGCGGGCCACTTTCATCGAACAGAGCAGCCCGGTCGGACAGGATTCACCGATGCGGTCGAGTTCGGCGCTGAGGAAGCCGTGGTCGAAAGAGGCATTGTGGGCGACCAGCGGACGCCCGGCGATGAAGTCGAACAACTGGCGCATCACCGTCTCGGCCTTGGGCGCCTGGCGGATCATCAGGTTGCTGATGCCGGTCAGTTGCTGGACGAAGAGTGGAATCTGGCGGCCGCCGTTCATCAGGCTCTGAAAACGGTCGATGATTCCCGTTTCGTCGATCACCACCGCCGCGACCTCGGTGGCCCGGTCGCCCATCATCGCCGACAGTCCGGTGGTTTCAAAGTCGATGATCACCCGTTCACGCATACCGCCTCCCATCCTTTCCTCAAAATCTGCTCGATTCTGCCTGTTGGTACTCAATGCAGGGTGAACAGTTCTTCGAGTTCATCGCTGCCGAGATTGCCGATCCATTGTTCGCCGGCGCCGACGGTCAGGTCGGCGAGTTCGCGCTTGGCGCGGATCATGTCGTTGATGCGTTCTTCAAAAGTGGCGCGGGTGATCAGGCGATGCACCTGTACATTCTGTTGCTGGCCGATACGGTAAGCGCGGTCGGTGGCCTGTGCCTCGACCGCCGGGTTCCACCACAGGTCGTAGTGGATCACGTTGGCCGCCGCCGTCAGGTTGAGACCGGTGCCACCGGCCTTCAGCGAGAGGATGAACACCCGCTCGGTGCGATCGTTCTGGAAACGTTCGACCAGGGCATCGCGCCGGATGCGCGTCAGGCCACCGTGCAGGAACAGCGGTTCGCGTCGCTGCCGTTCGCGCAGCCAGCCACAGAGCAGTTCGCCCATTTCGCGGAACTGCGTGAACACCAGCACCTTGCCCAGGCTCGCGTGGATGTCTTCGATCAGTTCGAGGAAACGTACGGCCTTGCCCGACAGCGCTGCGTCGGCATCTCCCTGTTTTAGGTACTGCGCCGGGTGGTTGCAGATCTGCTTCAGCGCCAGGATCATCTGCAGCACCAGCCCCTGCCGCCGGAAGGTCTCCGATTCGCCAGCAATGGTCTGCAATCCTTCCTGTACCACCGATTCGTACAGCGCGGTTTGCGCCCTCGACAGGCTGCAGTACTGATCCTGCTCGATCTTGTCCGGCAGGTCACTGATGATCGTCTTGTCGGACTTCAGCCGGCGCAGCAGGAAGGGGGCGGTGACACGCCGGAAGCGCTGCACCACCTGCTGGTCGTGATCGGTCTGGATCGGCAGCGCGTATTCCCTGACGAACTGCGGCAGTTTGCCAAGATAGCCGCGGTTGGCGAAGTCCATGATGCTCCAGTATTCCGAGAGACGGTTCTCGACCGGTGTGCCGCTCATGGCAATGCAGGTCGTCGCCGGGATGGCCTTGACGGCCCGGGTCTGGGCGGTCGCCGGGTTCTTGATGTTCTGCGCTTCGTCGACGATGACCACCCGCCAGGGCAAGGACTTCAGCGCGGCGCCCTCGCTGCGCGCGACGCCATAAGTGGTGAGCAGCAGGTCCGGTCGCTGCTCCCCCGGACGTGTCGCGAGTTCGCGGCGGCTGCCGTGGAAAACGGCAACGCTCAATTCCGGGGCGAAGCGGGCGAGTTCCTTCTGCCAGTTGGTCAACAGGCTGGTAGGAACCACCACCAGCACTCTGGCCTCGGCCAGGGCGCCATCCTCCTTGAGTTTCTGCAGCATCGCGATCACTTGCACGGTCTTGCCGAGCCCCATGTCGTCGGCGATGACGCTGCCGAAGCCGAGCCGGGCATTGCGATAGAGCCAGGCGTAACCGCGCTCCTGGTAAGGGCGCAGCCTTGCCTGCAGGGCCGCCGGCAGGGCGACCGCGCCGGCTTCCAGCAACTGCTGCAGCAATTGCTGCGCCGCGGCATCGAGGCCGATCGGCGCGCCCGCGTATTCACCAGCGAGAGCGACGCGCAGCAGTTCGCTGCCGGGGAGTTCGGTGGAGTGCGCGAGCCGGGCACGCAGACGCTCGATCTCGGCCGGGTCGAGATAGACATAAGTGCCCTTGAAGCGGATCACGCCGGTCGCCTCGCGCACCAGCCGTTCGAACTCCTCGCGCGACAGCAGATACTCGCCGACCGCCACCCGCCAGTCAAAGGCGAAGACGTCATCGGCGTTGAAGAAGCCGCCGCTGTCCGGTGCCTGACCCTTGATCTGCAGTGACAGGCGTGGCCGCAGCAGACGCTCCAGCGCTTTCGGAAGCAGCGTCCGGATGCCGAGCAGACGCAGCACCGGCAGGGTGTCGAAGAGCAGGTCCGGCAGCTCGTCGGCGGCAATGCGCAGCGGTATGCGCGCGCCGGCACTGACATAGCGGTTGAGCGGCGGATAGAACTCGGCGAGCAGCGCCACCGTTTGCAGAATCCCGAAACGTGCCTGCGACCAGGCAGGATCGCGGAGTACGGTCGCCAGAGCGACCGGCACTTCGAGGGCATTGTTGCTTTCCGCGGCCAGTGCCAGCGCAAAGTCACCGGCATCACCGTCATCGCTGGCGGCACACTCGTCGAGGCAGAGCACCGGCGCGTGCTCACGGCGGGCAAGATGAAAGCGTGCCAGCCAGGCGTGGATGCCGGCGGCAATCGACCCTTCGCCGGGTCCGTCGTAGCGCGCGCGTCCGCTGACGAAGAACAGCGCCAGCGTTTTGTCGCCGGCGGGTTTCTCCTGGCCGGCCCCGCAGTACGCGTGGATGAAGTGATCGAGAAGCAGCGAGCACAGCGTCGTCGCCTGCGCCTCGGCGCTCAGGGCAAGCGTCTTGCGGCCCTGGCGCAGTAGCACCCGTCCGGGCGGCAACCCATCCTGAACCCGCTGCATCAGTTCGCGTACTGCCGGATCGAGGGTCGCCGGCAGCCAGCGCAGACCAGCCTCGTGCCCCTGTAGCGAGAAGATCTGCGGGACGACTGCGCCGCGGGCGAGCAGGTGCAGGGCCAGCAATCGCAACGGCTGCAGTGCCGCGAGTTCGGGCTGGAAGTCGGGCAGGCGGGCTGGGGAGAGGTTCGCGAGAGTCGCCAACAACGCCGGCCAGTCGCTGATCCCGGCGACTCCGCTGAGCGTGCACGCATACTCGGAGTTGATCACCAGGCATGGGCGGTCGTCGGGCGAGAGTCCGCCGGTCTCGTCGCCTGGCGCCGCGGCGAGCGCCTGCCGGGCCGCTTTCGCGACGCGTGCCAGCAAACGCCCCATGAGCATGCGGAAGTCTCCCGTCGGGAAGAACGGCGGTTGCGCCGACAGGACGCGCAGCAGCGGTTCGGACAGAGCCGGCACGAGCGAGAAATCGATGCCGTCGAGCAGTTCGGCATCGGCGCTCACCCGCTCGTCGCCGGTGGGCAGGAGTTCGCTCAGGGCGGGCAGCGCGCTGCCGGCATCTTGACCGAGCTGAATGTCGCGCGACTTGAGGGCGGCGGCGAGGTCGATCCCGCGCAGGGAAAACACCAGGAAGGGATTGCCGTCGATCTCCCGACTCAACAGATAGATCGCCGCCGCCAGGTGCTTGCACGGCACCGCCCAGTCCGGGCACGAACAGCGCAGGTCGAGATCCTGCCAGCGGGTCGGGAAGACGGCGATGCCAAGTTCGCTGGCCAGCGCCAGCACTGCCGGATCGAGTTGCCGATTGAGCATCTGGGCGATCAGCGCGGGGTCGGCAGCAATCCGGTCGAGCAGGCGGGTCACGGCGCGTGCCGCGATCGGCGGCACGGTGATGGTCACCCGGTAGGGCTGGATGCGCGAACCCTGCACGCTGGCCAGGATCGTGCCACCGCTGACCGTCAGGTTCCTGACCGCGCCCTTTTTGGCGTAGCTGCGACCACGTGGCAGGCGGTTGGCGAAATCGATCTGGGTCAGGGCGTTGAGCCATTGCTTGCCCCACCAGGTCTGTCCAAATGCCGAATGGGTCAACATTGCGCTGTCATCATCGGGGCAGAGAAGACAGACGACGCCCATCGCATTGCCCGCCTACCGGTGACCATCGGCAAGTGCCTGTGGCGGTCGTGACCAGCCCTTTGCTGATGACCGATGTAGGTTCCATCTCGCGCTCCTCCTCATACCCGTCAGGGATTGTAGCGAACTTATGCGCTTGGCGGAGCCATGTTTTCTTTCATGATCGGGGGTGCCTGAAAAAGTCATGACCGTTAGCGGCGCGCGTGCGATATCTGGCGCGACAGCGCGATCAGCGGCAGCAGGCCGACGGCGACAATCGCCAGCGAGACGCTGGCCGCTTCGGCGAGTCGCTCGTCGGAAGCGAGCGTGTAGGCCTGCGTCGCCAGCGTATCGAAATCGAAAGGGCGCATCACCAGCGTCGCCGGCAACTCCTTCATCACATCGACGAACACCAGCAGGCAGGCCGTGAACAGGCTGCCACGCAGAATCGGCAGATGCACTCGCCGCAGTGTCGCCGCCTGGCCGAGTCCCAGGCTACGCGCCGCGTCGTCCATGCTGACGGTGATTTTTGCCAGACTGGTGCCCACCGACTGCAGGGCGACCGCCAGGAAGCGCACCAGATAGGCATAGACCAGGGCGGCGATGCCACCGGTGATCAGCAGCCCCGGGTTGTCGCCAAACCAGTTCTGCCATTGCCCGGCCAGCCAGTGGTCGAGACGCGTCACCGGGATCAGTACACCGACGGCGATCACCGAACCCGGTACCGCGTAGCCCAGGCTGACCAGACGATTGAGTGTCGGCGCCAGCAGCCCGTTTGACAGGCGCGCACCATAGGCAAGCAGCACCGCCAGGGCAACGGCGATGATCGCGGTCAATCCTGCGAGCAGGAAACTGTTGCGCGCCAGAGCGACGAAATGCGCGCCGAACTGCGCATCGACGTCGGTTAGCGCCAGTCGCAGCAGCAGCCAGGCAGGCAGCAGAAAGCCAATGCCCAGCGGCACGGCGCAGCTTGCCATGGCCAGCCAGCCTCGCCAGCCCGGCAAGCGCTGACGGGCGATCGATCGCCGGCGTCCGCTGGTGTTGTGAAAACGCGAACGACCGCGTGAAGCGTGTTCGATCAGCAGCAGCACGATGACAAAAGCGAGCAGCGCCGCTGCCAGTTGCGCGGCCGCAATTCGATCGCCAAGAGAGAACCAGGCACGATAGATGCCGGTAGTGAAGGTCTGCACGCCGAAGTAGGAAACCGTCCCGTAGTCGGCGAGTGTTTCCATCAATGCCAGGGTTGCGCCGGCTACGATCGCAGGCCTGGCCAGCGGCAGGGAGAGCCGGAAGAAGCTGCGCCAGGAGCCGAAACCGAGGCTGCGCGAGGCTTCCAACATGCCGCTGGCGCGCTCGCTGAAAGTCGTACGCGTCAGCAGATAGACATACGGGTAGAGGACGAAAACAAACATGGTGACCGCACCGGCGAGGCTGCGTACCTCGGGAAACCAGTAGTCTGCCTTGCTCCAGCCGAAGAATTCGCGCAGGAAGCTCTGCAGCGGGCCGACAAACTGCAGAAAGTCGGTATACACATAAGCCAGCACATAAGCCGGCATGGCCATCGGCAATACCAGTGCCCACTCGAAGACACGCCGCCCCGGAAAGTCGTGCATTGCCGTCAGCCATGCCGTGGCCACCCCGACGACGATCACTCCGAGGGCGACAGCGAGACACAACACCAGGGTATTCGCCACGTAGTCCGGCAGCACCGTCGCCGCCAGATGCGACCAGGTTGCGCTGGTCCCGCCGCTGAGGATATTGGTCAGAACGCTCGCCACCGGCAAACCAACCAGGGCAGCGACGGCAGCAGAGATGGCGAGCAGGGGATTGAGGCGCGGCTTGATCATGGTTCTATGCGTAAATGAGAATTATAAGCGGCGTGGAAGGTATCATTCTTCTCATCCGTAGCGTTACCGTGAAAGAAGCGGTTATGCATTCGCTGCGATAGGCGCTCGTACACCCTTTCGTCGACCGTACCCTGGTGAACCAAGTTCAGCATGTCGACTGTTGAACGGACTTGACCGAAGCGCTTGATGCGGCCAATTCGCTGTTCAAGTCGGGTTAAGCAATTTGCTGATCGAGCCTGCGCCGGCACCGGCTTGGTCGCTCGATGACTTTCCGCATCTGGCCACCGCCGGGCAGCGGCTGGTAACCGTACTGAAGCGCGCTGCTCAGGATGGCGTGGCTGGAGTCAATGGTCTGTTGTTCGGCCCGCCCGGCACCGGCAAGACCGAGTTCGCCCATGTGCTGGCCGATGCGCTCGACCGCGAACTGGTGGTCCGACAGTCTTCCGACCTGGTGTCGAAGTATGTCGGCGAAACCGAGCAGAACATTGCGCGGCTGTTCAATACCGTGGATGCCGAAGTCATTGCCCCAGCGTGCGGCGATGTTTGCCCGCGAAGCCCTGGGCGACATTGGCCTAGCCGAAGGTTTGCCGGCGCCGATGCTCAATCGCCTGACCACACAGGAGCAATTGACGGCGGGTGATTTTGCCAATGTCTGCCGGCAACGGGAACTGTTGGACGAGGCTCTGATGCCGGAGGAATTTCTGCGACTACTGGTGCAGGAATGTCGCTGGAAATCGGTGGCCGCGTAATCGGATGGCAGTATCCGTGTTCGATCAAGAGATTGGCGAACCCGCGATCCGCCATCACTAAATCGGGGCAAGAAAATTCTGCCCCGGTTTACAGCACAGCTGTGGCAAGAGTTTGCGAGGAGTGCAAATGTCTCATCCTGAACCGCCTGCAGCGCATCGGGAGGTTGTCTTCTGCCTGAGTTTTGGGTACATTCGCGGCCTTGCGTTGCAAGGGTTCGCAACGCCGGGCCTGGTCCACGATATTGCGACCATCGCGCTGCTCTACGGCTGCTGGCAGTAGAGGGCACGGCTGCTGACTCATTGCTCCGCCGAGAGAGAGCGTCAACTGGAAGACCATAGAAACCGCCTCTCGCCGGGTTCTCCCGCCGATGTGCAGGCCGCGACCAGCGGCATGCGTTCGCTCGCCGCACTGGCGCACACCGACCCCGCGTTCCTTCGGCGCTGGCGCTTTGCTGCCGGCGCCGCTGCACTCGCCGATATGCTGGCCTTCGCGCTCCTGCACGGCGCTGGCGTGTCGCTCGAATTCGCGCAGGCGCTGGCCTTTGCCGCTGCGCTGCTGGCTGCGATCAGCGTGCTGCGAGGGATCCGCTGCGCGCACCGCTGGGCGACGCTGTGCTTCGTCGTCGCGCTTGCCTATCCGCTGCGCGCCGGCGTGCTCTCGCTGTTCGCGGCGCAGTGGCCGCCTCTCGTGGCGATCGTGCCAGCGGCGCTGGCGGGTGCATTGACCTTGCTGTTGGGTGGCACGGCGACCGGCGCGAGTACGCGACGGCAGGATTTTGCCGTTGCGGTGCCATTGGCGGTGGTCTACCTGCTGGTGCTGCGCCTGGTCTACCTCGGGCAGATCGAGCTGGCGCCGCAGGAGGCGTACTACTGGAACTATTCGCAGCATCTCGACATCGGCTACCTCGATCATCCGCCGCTGGTCGCGTGGCTGATCGCGGCAACCTTTGCCCTCGGCGATGGCGAGTTTTTCGTGCGCCTGCCGGCGGTGCTCGCCTGGGCGGTGATGCTCGCTTTCGCCGTCGCATACGCGCAGGACATGGCCGGGCGCGGCAACGCCCTGCGTTGTGCCCTGCTGGCCGCGACACTGCCGTTCTTCTTCGGGATCGGGGTGATGATCACGCCCGATGCGCCACTCGCCGCTGCCTGGGCGGCTGCGCTGTTCTTCCTGCAGCGCGCGCTGCTCGGTGAACGCCCGCTGGCCTGGCTCGGCGCCGGGCTGGCAATCGGCATCGGCATGCTCGCCAAATACTCGATGGTGCTGGTGCCGGCGTCCGCATTCGTCTTCATGCTCGTCGATGCGCGTTCGCGCCGCAGCCTGCTCTCGGCGTGGGCCTGGGGTGGCGTACTCGTGGCACTGCTGGTGTTCTCGCCGGTAATCGTCTGGAACCTCCAGCACGACTGGGCTTCATTCGCTTTTCAGGGGTCGCGGCGGCTGGCGGCGCGGGCGCCACAGTTCAGCCTGCCGGAGTTTCTGGCTTCTGCACTCCTGCTGCTGACGCCGCTCGGCGTGCTCGCCCTGTGGCGCTGGTTGCGACCACAGGGCGGCATCAGTTCCACTTTCCAGGTGGTGCCGGCCAACGACGAACCGAGCTTGCTGGCCGGAAGGCGACGCCTGTTCATGCAGGTCTTCACGCTGCTGCCGCTACTCGTCTTCGCGGTATCGAGCCTGCGCGCGGAGACCAAGTTTCACTGGACCGGGCCGATCTGGCTGGCGATTCTGCCGGTGCTCGCGGCGACGATGTCGCGGCCGGGGCTCGGCGAAGGCGCGCTCGACCGATGGCTCGCCCGCGGCTGGATGCCGCTGCTGCAGGCGCTGCTGCTGGTCTATGCCTATGGCCTGTTCTACTACCCGGTCTGGGGGCTGGCCGGGCTGCGCCTTCACCACACCTACCTGGAGATGGGCTGGCGTGACCTGCGCGGACAGGTGCAGGGCATCGAGGAGGCAGTGCTGCGGGAAACCGGCAGCCGTCCCGCCATCGTCGGCCTCGACAAGCACAACACCGCCGACGAGATGGCTTTCTACGATCCACGTGGCGACGGTGCCCGCGACACCGCCAGCCGGCACCTCTTCTTCAACGAAAACGCCGTGATGTACGAATTCTGGTTTCCGCGTTCGGCATTTGCCGGGCGCGATCTGATCGCGGTCTCGGGCTGGCGCGGCAACCTCGAAGATCCGCGTCTGCCCGCCATGGCCACGCGCCTCGGCCCGGTGCAGGTGCTCATCGCCAGGAAGGGCGGCGTCGCCGTCGCCACCTACTATGCGCGGGTGGTCTATGGCTATCGCCCGGCGCCGCTGCCACAATGAATATCAAGCTTCAGCGCGCCATTGATCGTTACCTCGGCGTGCCGCTGTGCGCGTTCGCCTCGCTGTTCGAACGGCTGCGCGCGTGGCGTGCTGCGCCGCAGCCGCCGGCATCGCCACCGCAACGCATCGTCGTGATCCTGCTCTCGGAGATGGGCAGCCTGGTCCTCGCACAACCGATGATCGCGCTGCTGCGCGCACGTTATCCGGAAGCCTCGCTGCATGTCCTGCTGTTCGGCAAGAATCGCGAGGTTCTCGATCTGATGGCCAGCGTTCCGCCGGAGAACGTCATCGCCATCGACGACCGCTCGCTGGGCGGGCTGCTGCGCACCCTCATCGCCGCGATCCGCAGCTTGCGCCAGTTGCGACCGGATGCCGTGCTCGACTGCGAACTCTTCGCGCGCATCAGCAGCCTGCTCTCGTGGCTGTCCGGGGCGCCGCTGCGGGTCGGTTTTCACCGCCATACGCAGGAAGGGCTGTACCGTGGTTCGTTCATCAACCGGCCAGTGCTCTACAACCCGTATCGCCACCTGTCGCTGCAGTTCCTGACGCTGGCGCGGGCCATCGAGTCGCAGACCCATCCGCTCGACAAGGAGAGCCTCGACGAGGGACCGCTGCCGGCGCCCCTGCCAGCATTCCGGATGGGCGAGGTCGAAGCCTTCGGAACGCGCTTCGGCGAAGAATTTCCGCGCATCGTGGGACGGCGGCTGGCGCTGCTCTACCCGAGTGGCGGCATCCTGCCGATTCGCGCCTGGCCGGTGGCGAACTGGCGGCAGGTGGCCAGCGGTTTGCTCGCCGAGGGCTACGCCGTGGCGATCATCGGCCTGCCCTCCGACAAGGCGCTCGGTCGAGCACTCGCCGAAGCAGTCGCGCATCCCGACTGCATCGACCTGACGGGATACACGAAATCGGTGCGCGAACTCGTCGCGCTGCTCGGGATCGCCGCGCTCCTGGTCACCAACGACGGCGGGCCGGCGCAGTTTTCTTCGCTGACCGCAGTCCCGACGGTGGCCTTGTTCGGCCCCGAGACACCGCTGCTCTACGGTCCACTCGGTGAGCACGCACGCTGCCTGCATCTCGCACTTCCCTGTTCGCCCTGCCTGACCGCGTACAACCACCGCAACTCGCCCTGCGACGGCGACAACCAGTGCCTGCAGCGGATAGTGCCGGCGCAGGTGCTCGCCGAGGCGCGCATCGTCGTCGCCAGTGCCCATCCGCAGGCCGACAGGGATACGGCATGACGTGCTTCGAGAGGCTCCGGCAACTGCCGCTGCTAGGCCGTCTATTACGTCACCGCTTCATCAAGTTCGGGGTTGTCGGCGCGTCCGGAACGCTGGTCAACGTGGCCGTCCTCTACCTCGCGCAGGAGACCCTGTTCGTGGCCATCGCGCCGCCGTCGCTGCGCCTCAACCTGTCGCTGGCGGTTGCGATCTTCTTCGCCACGATCAACAATTTCCTGCTCAACCGCGCCTGGACCTGGCTCGACCGGCGAGCGCATGTACACACCCCGATCCTTCTGCAGTTCGGCCAATACACGATCGCCTGCTGGCTTGGCATCGCGCTGCAGTTCGCGCTGACGCACGCCTTCGCCAGCTATCTGCATTATCTGCTGGCGAACGTACTGGCGATCATCATTGCCAGCGTCGCCAACTTCGTCCTCAACGATCACTGGACCTTCGGCCGCCTGCGCCTGCTGATCCGCCGCTGGCGTCGCCAGCACCCGCAGCATGGCGAGTAGCCCGGTTTTTATCGCCTTATCTACCGCTTCGGGGTGAGCATCGACACGGTCAATGGACCGAGCAAGGGCAGTTCGTCATTCCCCAGGAAAGCAGCAGGCCGACGACGGCGCAGGCCGCGATGACGTGAATGACATTCTGCCGGTAGCGGAACAGCGCGACCGCGGCAGCCAGAGCGATCAGGGCGGAGATCCAGTCGAAGCTGCCGGTGAAACCTTTCGGCCAGAGGACGTGGTAGCCGAAGAACAGCGCCAGATTGAGGATCACGCCGACCACCGCCGCGGTGATGGCGGTCAGCGGTGCGGTGAATTTCAACTGGTTGTGGGTGGTCTCGACCAGCGGTCCGCCGAGCAGGATAAAAACGAACGAGGGCAGAAAGGTGAACCAGGTCACCAGCGCGGCGGCGACCGCGCCGGCAAGGAACAGGCTGTCCGGGCCGAAAACGGCCTTGAGGTAGCCACCGACGAAGCCGACAAAAGCGACCACCATGATCAGCGGCCCGGGCGTGGTTTCGCCGAGCGCGAGGCCATCGATCATCTGGGTCGCAGTCAGCCAGCCGTAGTGTTCGACGGCCCCCTGGTAGACGTAGGGAAGAACGGCATAAGCGCCGCCGAAGGTCAGCAGAGCGGCCTTGGTGAAAAACCAGCTCATCTGCGTCAGCGTGTGCTGCCAACCATAGGTCGCAGTCAGCAAGCCCATCGGGACGGCCCACAGAAGAGCAGCGACGATGACCACCTTGATCAGTCTGTACCATCCGAAGCGGGCATGCTCCGGAGTCGGCGTGTCGTCGTCGATCAAGGCCGGACCGAACGCGGCTTCGGCCGGGCCGTGGCCGCCGCCAAGCTGGAATTTCTCGGGTGCGACACGTCCGCCGATGTAGCCGAGCAGCGCGGCGACGGCGACGATGACGGGAAACGGCGCAGCGAGCGCGAAGATGGCGACGAAGGAAGCCGCCGCGATCGCCCAGAGGAACTGGTTCTTCAGGGCACGCAATCCGATCCGGTGCGCCGCCTGGATGACAATGGCGGTGACTGCCGGCTTGATCCCGTAAAACAGACCAGCCACCAGCGGCGTCTCGCCGAAGGCGATATAGACCCAGGACAGACCGATCAGAAGCAGCAGCGAGGGCAGCACGAACAGGATTCCGGCGACTATGCCGCCACGCGTGCGATGCATCAGCCAGCCGATGTAGGTGGCCAGTTGCTGGGCTTCGGGACCGGGGAGCAGCATGCAGTAGTTGAGTGCGTGCAGAAAGCGGCGCTCGGAAATCCAGCGGCGCCGTTCCACCAGTTCCGCATGCATCATCGAAATCTGTCCTGCCGGGCCGCCGAAACTGATGCATCCCAGCTTGAGCCAGAAGGCGAACGCCTGCCAGAAGCTGACTGAGGGGGGGGCTGCAGGGTTCGCGAGGCTCATGTCATTTTCCCCGAATCAGCGCCATTAGATCTTCGGTCGATGGCAGGGCACTGGCTTCGCCTTCGGCGAGAATGCTCTCGGCGAGCGCGCGTTTTTCATGGTGCAGGTCGACGATACGTTCTTCAACGGTGCCCTTGGTGACCAGCCGGTAAACGGTGACGGGTCTGAGCTGCCCGATGCGGTGCGCACGTCCCATCGCCTGATCCTCGGCCGCCGGGTTCCACCACGGGTCGGTGATCACCACGTAGTCGGCAGCGGTGAGGTTGAGGCCGAAGCCGCCGGCCTTGAGACTGATCAGGAAGAGTTCGCCTTCGCCGGCCTGGAATGCGGCGACCCGGCGCGTTCGCTCGGCGGCGGGGGTGGCACCGTCGAGGTACTGATAGCGGATTCCGGCTGCGTCGAGCGGTTCGCGGAGGATGCTCAGAAAATCGACGAACTGGCTGAAGACCAGCGCCTTGTGACCGTTGGCGATGAGCTCGCTGGCCAGTTCGCCAAAGGCCTGCACCTTGGCGCCGCTGATTCCGAACTCCGGGCTGCACAGGCGCGGGTCGCAGGCGGCACGCCGCAGACGCGTCAGTTGCGCGAGGATGTTGAAGCGGGACTGGGCTTCCGGTGTGCTGTCGAGCGTGCTGCTGATCTCGTTTGCGGCTTCGCGGCGCAGGGCTTCGTAATGTGCGGCTTCGCCAGCCTCCGGGCTGACCGTCAGGATCAGCTCGATGCGTGGCGGCAGTTCCTGCAGCACTTCCGCCTTGCTTCGCCGCAACACGAAGGGACCGATCAGGCGCTTGAGGACATGCTGGGCGTCGCGGTCGCGGTTGCGTTCGATCGGACCCGCGAAGCGCTCGTTGAAGCGGTTGACGGTGCCGAGCAGGCCGGGATTGGCAAAACGCATGATCGACCACAGGTCGGCGAGGCGGTTTTCCACCGGCGTTCCGGTCAGTGCCAGGCGAAAATCGGCCTTGAGCTCGAACACCGCCTGCGAGCGCTTGGCGGCTGCATTCTTGATCGCCTGTGCTTCGTCGGCGATCAGCGTGTGCCAGTTGCGCCCGGCGAAGCGTTCCTGCGCGAGTTGCAGCAGCGTGTAGGAGACGATCAGCAGATCCTGCGGCCCGGCCTGGCTGACCAGTTCCTCGCGTTCGCTGTCGCCGGCGTCGCTGTAGATGCGGGCGTTGAGCGTCGGTGCAAAACGACGTGTTTCGGCGAACCAGTTGCCGCATACCGAGGTCGGCGCGATGACCAGCGCCGGCCCGCCGGCGGCGCGCTCGAGCAGCACGGCGAGTGCCTGCAGCGTTTTGCCCAGGCCCATGTCGTCGGCCAGACAGCCGCCCATGCCGGCGGTCGCCAGACGCATCGCCCACTGGTAGCCGTCTTCCTGATAGGGCCGCAGCCTGGCCTGCAGCAGGCTCGGCAGTTTCGGTTCGGCGGACTGGGCGCTGCGCAGGCGCTCGATGGCCTCGCGAAAATCCTTGCCGGCGTCGAGCCGGGTGCCGTCGAGAATCTCGTCGAGCCAGGCGGCGGCGATCGTCGGTGCCTTGCCTCCCTGCTTGTCGGTTTCGATAACCGCCGCGAGTTCGCTGAGCTTTTGTTTGAGTGAGCGCGTCAGCGCAGCATACACACCGTCACCCATCGGGACGAAGCGGGATTTTTCGCGTGCCGCCGTCAGCAGGGTTTCGAGCTGCAGCACCAGACCCTCGTCGAGCGTCGCCTGCCCGGAGAGGCGGAACCAGTCGTGCTCGCGGCTGACGCTGACGCCGAGCTGCCGCGTATCGACGCTGACGACGCGAACGGCCTTGCCCTTGGGCCATTCAACCGCGGCAATCGCGGCCAATGTCGGCAGCGTTTCGACCGCCCCGAGTGCCTGCTCGGGGTCTTCGATCAGCCACTCGCTGATGCCGTCGCTGCCGTCGAGGAAGGGCAGGGCGTCGAGTACCGCTTCGAGATGCTGGCGCTCGCTCTGGAGGTCGCGTTCGGTGCCGACGCTTTCGCCTCCGAGCACGCTCATCAGGCGAAGCCGGCCGCTGCCCGCCGGCAGTCGCGGGCCGTCGGGGCCCAGCGGTGTCACCACCAGGCGCAGCGCCAGGTACTCGCCGACCGGCGAGAGTTCGGCACGCAGGCGTGAATCACTGGCGACCTGCCGGGAGGCCTGTGCCGAGTCGGCGTGTACCTGGAAACGTCCGGACAGCGCACGCAAGGTCTTTTCGACTTCTGCCTGCGCTCCCGGCGCATTGGCGGGAATGGCAACACGCCTCGAGACGAGCTGCGCGGCCTGCTGCTGCGCCGCCGAAAAACGCACCAGCCGGAGACGCTGCGGGCCGTCCTGGACGAGCGTGAGCAGGCGCAGCGCTTCGTTCTCGCGACGCATGTCAGCGTCCTCGACATAGAGGTACGTGCTTTCGACGACGGGTCGCAACGGTGGCTCGATGCGCATCACGAAGTGTTCGCCCTGACGGACCAGTTCCAGCTCCGGCTGCGATTCGCTGAGTTCGACGAACTGCTCCGGCGCGTTCTCCAGGACGATGCACGGATGACCCACCAGGGCGACGATCGCCGTTGGCAGATCGATGCGATAGCGGTTGCTGTAACCGCGCTCGGGGCGCAGCGCGCGCGCCACCTTGGCATCCCACGCTGGCAGATGTTCGTTGCCGAAGATTTTCACGAGGCTCAGCGCGCGTGGTCGGCCCCAGCCGCGCTGACCGCGCTTCTGTTCGAGCGGTTTGATCCCGAGCAACTGACCCTCCTTGCCGATCTCGATGGCCCAGAGCAGGCGTGTCGTTTCACTGCCGGCGTCGGCAGCAGTCTGCTCGCCGCCGAGCGATTGCAGGGCGTCGAGAATCGCGCGCCATTGCTCGCCAGCAGCGGCAACAAAATAGCCGGTTGGTGGATCGCGTCCGGAAAGTAGCTCTTCGGCGCCACGCAGCATGCGGCTCGGCAATTTCAGATGACAGTTCAGCAGCTTTCGCCGCAGGGCCATGATCGTCTCATGCCAGCCGCTGGCCGTATGCTGTGCATTCTGCGTACCTGGCGCAGCGATCGTCTCGCTACCCAGCCAGGCCGAGAGCAGAATGGCCCACAACGAATCCAGTCCCCAGCGATGTTCCTGGTCGCGGACTGGCTGGAAAGCGGCATGGATGATCGGCGTCTTGCCGAGACGAACGTCGATGGCATGGACCCAGCGCCCCCATACGGTGAATGGACTCGGGTCGCGCTGGCCGGCTTCGCCAATGCAGAACTTGCGCGCCAGTTCCAGATGCTTCGGGGTCGACTGGGCGAGCAATGCGAGTGGATAGAGCCAGCTGATACTCTCGGGCAGCAGGTGTTTGTTGCCACCGATTTCGCCCTTGCGCTGCTTCAGCGCTGCCTCGAAGGCGGCCTGTCCGGCTGCCCACTGGCTATCGACGACCAGGGCTGCGGCCCGGATAGCGGCAGCGAAGCCGTTGTCAAGCCCCTGCAGCGCTTGCTGCAACAGGTCGGCGTCACTGCGTTGCAACGCCAGCTCAGCAAGCGCCGGACGCAGATCACTGGACACTTGGTCGGGGTGCCGTCTGATCTGGTCAAGGGCCCACTCCGCGATCGGGTTGAAATCCGGCGCCCAGTTCAAGCATATCGATGCCACGCCCCGGCAGGCGAGCCGCGAGCGTTCGACCGGATCGATGTACTCGAAACTGGGGCCATCGAAGCCGAGCAGGAGGGCCTGAGTGAGGATGACGTTCCAGTCCATCGAACGTGCGACCAGTTGCCTGATCGCCGATAGCTCTTCGCTCGCTGTGCCGGAAAAGAACTTGGCTCGCACATAGGCAATGGTCGTCGGAAGACTGCTGCTGGGCCAGTAGTAGCTGGATCGTGTGGGGTCGAAACGATCGAGTTCGGCGACCAGCCCCGGTAGGCACTTCCCTGGACGGGTCTCGAGCAACTGCCGGTAGAGCGGCGCACGCAAAGCGTCCACGAGTTGGAAGGCGGTGGGGCGTGCCGCTGCGACGAGCAGTTTCTTGTCCTTGAGTTCCTCGACCGCGCTCTTCACATCGTTGAAGGTGAACGCTCTTCCGGTACTGGTGGTCAGACCACTCAAGCCGAGCAGGCGGTGTACGTCGGTCTGTGTACGGGCGGTCCACAACAGTGCACAGGCCAGTGCCACCTTGTGCGTGTCGGGAGTCAGTCCGTGCTTGTCGAGTTGCTCGATGGCGGAGTTGTTCAAGGAGTTCTTGAGCATGGCAGCGGTTTCAGAAGAGTAGGGCGAGCCTGTGGATTGAATCAGTCGCGGTGCAGCAGCATGGCGTCACCATAACTGAAGAAGCGGTAGCGCCGATTGATCGCGTGCCGATACGCGCCGCGGATGGCGTCCAGGCCGGCGAAAGCCGAAACGAGCATCAGCAGTGTCGATTTCGGGAGGTGAAAATTGGTGATCAGCCGGTCGACGACGCGAAAGCGGTAGCCTGGAGTGATGAAGATGTCGGTTTCTGCCGCGCCGGCGTGCAGTTCGCCGTGCTGCGCAGCCGCTTCGAGCGCACGCAGGCTGGTCGTCCCGACGGCGATGACCTGGCCGCCGCGGGCACGCGTGCGGGCAATCGCGGCGACCGTCGCCGGCGGAATCTCGAAACATTCGGCGTGCATGCGGTGATCGGTGATGCGCTGTACTCGCACCGGCTGAAAGGTGCCGGCACCGACGTGCAGCGTCAGCCAGGCCATCTCGGCACCGCGCTTTGCGAGTTCGGTCAATAGTGCCTCGTCGAAGTGCAGGCCGGCAGTGGGCGCAGCGACGGCGCCGGGGTGGCGGGCGAAAACCGTCTGATAGCGCGCTTCGTCGGCAGCGCTGGCCGCGTGCGTGATGTAGGGCGGCAAGGGCAAGCGGCCGTGGCGATCGAGCAGGCTCCAGAGATCACTTTCGCCGGCCGGTTCCAGCAATTCCAGGTCGAAGAACTCCTGCTGTTCACCGCTACGCCCGCGTACGCTCAGCAGGATGGCGTTTTCGAGGAGGATGCGGCTGCCGGCCTTCGGCGCTTTGCTGGCGCGGATTTGTGCCACGGCATGGCGAGCATCGACGATGCGCTCGATCAGAACCTCGACCTGGCCGCCGCTTTCCTTCTGCCCAAAGAGGCGCGCGCGGAGCACGCGCGTATCGTTGAACACCAGCAGATCGCCGGCATCGACGATTCCCGGAAGCTCGCTGAAGCGGCGGTCGTGGATGGTGCCGTCGGCCAGTTGCAACAGACGACTGGCGGTACGTTCTGCGGTCGGGTGCTGGGCGATCAGTTCGCCGGGAAGATCGAAGTCGAAATCGTCGAGCGTCAGCATGCGTGGGGTCTGCAGAGGGTTGTCGAGCGAGCGCCAGCGCGGAACGAATGTTGTCGAGTCCGCTTGTTCCTTGCCGGAGAATCAGCGATAATCAGGGCCTCTTCCGGCTCGCGAGTTGCGAGCCAAAGCCGAGATGGCGGAATCGGTAGACGCAGCGGACTCAAAATCCGCCGGTGGAAACATCGTGGGGGTTCGATTCCCCCTCTCGGCACCATCCAGAACAGCACATGCTCGCAAAGTGTTGAAGTATAACACGCTGCGGGTAGGCGGGCGCTTCCCGCCCGATCCGTCGATTCATCGTGCTGGTTTGAACCAGTCGAGTTTCTGCTGCAGGCGCACCACGGTTCCGACGATGATCAGCGCCGGAGAAGAGATGCCGGCGGCTGCGACCTTCGCCGGCAGGGTTGCCAGATCGGCGGTGAGCACGCGTTGCCGCCGCGTCGTGCCGTTCTGCACGACCGCCGCAGGGTGGTCCATGGGCAGTCCGTGGGCGATCATCTGCTGGCAGATTTCGGCGAGGCCGCCGACGCCCATGTAGAAGACTACCGTCAGCCGCGGACGCGCCAGCGAAGGCCAATCGAGATTGATCGTCCCGTCCTTGAGGTGGCCGGTCGCGAAGGCCACGGCCTGGGCATGCTCGCGATGGGTCAACGGGATGCCGGCATACGCGGCGCAACCGGCGGCGGCAGTCACTCCCGGCACCACCTCGAAGGCAATTCCCGATTCGACCAGCGTTTCGATTTCCTCGCCGCCACGCCCGAAAATGAAGGGGTCTCCCCCTTTGAGGCGGACGACCTGCTTGCCCGCGCGTGCCAGGCGCACCAGCAACTGGTTGAGTTCATTCTGTGGCACACTGTGTCGTGAACGTTCCTTGCCGGCATAGATTTTTTCTGCGTCAGGACGCGCCAGTTCAAGGACGCCATCGGCAATCAGATGGTCGTAGACGATGGCATCCGCTTCGCCGATCAGCCGCGCAGCACGCAGCGTCAACAGGTCGAGGTCGCCGGGACCGCTGCCGACGATGTACACGGTTCCGCTGGGCGTTGACGAAGGGGTATGGGTCATTCCGGTGTTTCCAATCATTACCATTAATCGAGGTGTCCGCTATCAGTCGGGCGGCAAGGCCGGGTCAGGGCGAACGGCGTCCGGCGAGAGCACCGGCGGCGGGTTCGTTGCCTCTGGCGAAAGTGCCCGCTCACGCGGTACGGCATCCGGCGAAAGCACCGGATCGGTTGCGGTTTCTTGCGGGGAGAGCGCACGCTCGGGACGCACCGCGTCCGGCGAGAGTACGGGTCCGGGATGGGTCTCCTCGGGCGATAATGCTGGGTCGAGGCGCACCGCGCCGTCACTCGTGTAGGATTGCGCATGCGCGGCTGACGGACTGAGCAAGGCCAGCGTGCTGCTCAGCATCACAATTGATAGGCGTTGACGGTTCGGCATTATTGTTTCTTCCCTGAGGTGGCCCGGCAATCCGGTGAGCATGGGGAGCGCTCCCCAGGCGAATGTAGCGCGTGCCCGGCAAGCGGTCAATGAGCGGTGGCCAGCGCTGCTCGAGGTCGGACCACGTTGGACCATCGCTCGGTGGCCGCATCGGCCATCTCTCTGGTAGACTGCCGGTCAGCAGAAATTCGTGTCTCTCATGGAGAGGGTGAACATGGCGTCAGCAAAGGGTTTCAGAAAATGTACCGTCGGTGCCCTGGGCGCACTCGGTCTGCTAGCGGTCACGCCAGGCAGCGCCGCAGAGAATCAGCCCCGGATGGACATCTTCGACGGGCAGTGGCACTTCAGTGTCACGCCCTATGTGTGGCTGCCGACGATCTATAACACGACGACGCTCAACCCGCTCGGGATCAGCAATGGCGTGACCAGCAAGCTGCACAGCACTCCCGACACTTACCTCCACAACCTCTCCTTCGCCTTTTTCCTTGCCGGCGAAGCGCGCAAAGGCGACTGGTCGCTGTTTTCCGACTACATCTACATGAAATTCGACCACCAGAACTCGGGGCTGAAGCCCATCGACCGACCGGGAGCAGCAGGCGCGTTACCATTTGACTCCTCGTCGGGTATCCAGTCCAATGTCCTGACGCTCGCCGGCAGCCACAGTGTCTGGCGCAAAGGCGCGTCGCATCTCGATGTATTCGCTGGCACCCGTTACCTCAACCTGGTTACAACGCTGAATTACAACTTGTTTCCTTTTCCGGATAATCTGAATGCCTCGGTCTCCGTCAACAAGTGGGACGGGATTGTCGGCGTCAAGGGCAGGATTGGCCTCAGTGAAGATGGCCGGTGGTTCATGCCCTACTACCTGGATGTCGGTGCCGGTTCGCAAAACACGACCTGGCAGGCGCTGGTCGGTACCGGCTACCGCTACGGCTGGGGTGACGTGACAGTGATCCTGCGCAACCTCAGCTACAACTTTGACGGCAAGGGTCACGGCGGCCTGGACGCGCGCTTCACCGGGCTGGCAGTGGGTGCGACCTTCTTTTTTTAAACACCTGAAAATTTTCAACAACGCAAGGAGATGATAATGAAAACAGGGATACATCGATGGGCCTTGCTTGCCCTGGCTGTATTGGCCATGGCGATTGCCGGCCCCGGCCTTGCCCAGCAAGTTACCGGTGTGCTCGGCTCACCCAGCGCGACGGCTTCGATCAGCGGCAAGCAGCTGCCCGCGCCCGATCCGAAATTTGCTGGCGTGATCCAGGACGACGCCCTGCAATCCAAGCCCTGGTGGGCGCCGCGCATCGTGCCGCCGAAGGGTGCTCCGAACGTGCTGCTGATCATCACCGACGACGCCGGCTTCGGCGTGCCGAGCACCTTTGGCGGCGTCATCCCGACGCCGGCGATGGACCGCATCGCCAACGAAGGACTGCGCTACAACCGCATGTTCTCGACGGCGTTGTGCTCGCCAACGCGCGCCGCGCTGATCACCGGGCGCAACCACCACTCGGCCGGCTTCGGCGTGATCTCCGAGCAGTCGACCGGCTACCCTGGCTACAACAGCATCATCGGCAAGGACAAGGCGACGATCGGCCGCATCCTGCTCGACAACGGCTACGCCACCTCGTGGTTCGGCAAGAACCACAACACGCCGGCGTTCGCCGCCAGCCAGGTCGGGCCATTCGACCAATGGCCCAGCGGCATGGGCTTCGAGTATTTCTACGGTTTCGTCGGCGGCGACGCCAACCAGTGGCAGCCGAACCTGTTCCGCAACACGACGCAGATCTATCCTTTCGAGGGCAAACCGGGCTGGAACCTCGTCACCGGGATGGCCGACGATGCCATCGACTACATGACACGCGTACACCAGATCCAGCCGGACAAGCCGATCTTCATCAAGTACGCCCCCGGCGCCACACACGCGCCGCATCACCCGACCCAAGAATGGGTAGAAAAGATCAGGGCGATGCACCTCTTTGACGACGGCTACGAGAAGCTGCGCGAGCGCATCTTCGAGAACCAGAAGCGGCTCGGGGTGATCCCCAAGGACACCAAGCTCGGGCCCTGGCCGTCGCAAGTCCTCAAACCATGGGATCAGCTGAGCGCCGACGAGAAGAAGCTGTTCATCCGCCAGGTCGAGGTCTTCGCCGCCTATGCCGCCTACAGCGACCATGAAATCGGCCGCGTGATCCAGACCTTCCAGGATCTTGGTAAGCTCGACAACACGCTGATCATCTACATCAACGGCGATAACGGCACCAGCGCCGAGGGCGGGCCGCTGGGCACGCCGAACGAGGTCGCGTTCTTCAACGGCCTGAACCAGTTGCCCGTGGACGTGCAGATGAAGTTCTACGACGTCTGGGGAACCGAGCAAACCTACAACCACATGTCGGCCGGCTGGTCCTGGGCTTTCGACACGCCGTTCTCGTGGTTCAAGCAGAACGCCTCGCAGCTCGGCGGCGTAAACCAGAACATGGTGGTGTCGTGGCCAGCGCGCATCAAGGACAAGGGCGGCTTGCGCGAGCAGTTCGTGCACGTCATCGACGTCGTGCCGACCATTCTCGAGGCAGCGGGCATTCGTGCGCCGGAGATGGTTGACGGCATCAGACAGGCGCCGATCGAGGGCACCAGCTTCGCCTACACGTTCGACGCGACCAGTGCCAAGGCGCCGACGCGCCACAAGACCCAGTATTTCGAGATGATGGGCCAGTGGGCGCTGTACCACGACGGCTGGTTTCTCAGCACCAAGGTGAATCGCGCGCCATGGGAAGCCTTCGGCCCGGCGAATCCCGACCCCCTGAACAACCAGGTGCTCGAACTGTTCAACCTGAACAGCGACTTCAGCCAGACCACCGACCTGGCTGCGAAGAACCCGCAGAAGGTCAAGGAAATGAAGCAGATGTTCATCGCCGAGGCGAAGAAGCACCAGGTCTTCCCGATGGATGCTTCGGTGGCGGCGCGCATCGTCGCGCCACGGCCGAACATCACTGCCGGGCGCAGCGAGTTCGTCTACACGCGACCGATGGTCGGCCTGCCGCAAGGGGATTCGCCGCTGCTGCTGAACACCTCCTACACCGTCACCGCCGACATCGAGGTGCCTGCCGCTGGAGCCGAGGGCATGATCCTGACCTCGGGTGGGCGTTTCGGTGGCTACGGCTTCTACCTGCTCAAGGGCAAGCCGGTGTGGCTATGGAACATGGTCGATCTCGAGCGCCTGAAGTGGGAAGGCGCCGAGGCGCTACCACCCGGCAAGCACACGCTCGAGTTCGATTTCAAGTACGACGGTCTGGGTGCCGGCACGCTGGCCTTCAACAGCTTCAGCGGCGTCGGCCGGCCCGGTACCGGCACGCTGAAGGTGGACGGCCAGGTCGTCGCCACCAGGACGATGCCCAAGACGCTGCCGATGATCCTGCAGTGGGACGAGAGCTTCGACATCGGCTCCGATACCCTGACCGGCGTGAACGACGCGGACTACAAGCCGCCGTTCACTCTGACCGCGAAGCTCAACAAGCTGACGATCAAGGTCGACCGGCCGCAGTTGTCACCCGAGGACATGAAGAAACTCGATGCGGCCATGCGCAACAACAAGGTGAGCGAGTAGCCGGAACGAAGCGGCCGGCGTCCGAAGTGCCGGCCGCAGCAAATCATTGGACAATCATTTTCTCAAGGGTCGGCAAGGCATGCAGATCTCGATCGTACGCACCCTGGCCAGCCTCGCGCTTGCCCTGAGTATATTGGCTGAACCGGTTGCTGCACAGGGTACGGCGCCGCACCCACCATCCGAGCCCACTTTCGGTGCCCTGCCGGGGCGCTGGGTACGGCCCGACGGCGGCTATGTGATTACCATCAAGAGTGTCGATGCCGGCGGTAAACTCGACGCCGCCTACGCCAACCCGAACCCGCTGCCGTTCTCGAGGGCCGAGGCCGTACGCGACGGCAAGACCATCAGGCTCTTTTTTGAATTGCGCGCCGGTGGCTACAACGGATCCACCTACACGCTCAGTTATGACCCGGAGAACGACCTCCTCAAAGGGGTCTACTACCAGGCGGTGGTGCAGCAGAAGTTCGATGTCCATTTCACGCGCGTCAGGCAATAGGCAATAGGCAATAGGCAATAGGCAATAGGCAATAGGCAAGCAGTAATGTCATACTTCTTACACCAACCAATGAGGAGTCAATCATGAACAAGCATTTCTGGCGGTTTGCCATCCTGCCGGCCGTTTTCGTCGCCGGCCTCAGCTTTGCGCAATTCCCGGTCCTCGACATGGTCGCCGACAAGGTGGTCCAGAAATACCAGACGGCGACCTGTGAGCAGTTGTGGATGAATAAAGGCCAGCCGAAGTCGGCAGAGGAGCAGCGCGTCATCGGCCTGCTGCGCAGCGATCCGGCGATGCGCACCGAGTTTCTGAATCGGGTGGCGGCGCCGATCGCCAACAAGATGTTCGAATGTGGAATGATCCCGTAAGCAGCGTTGCGCAGGCATTCTGCTGCCTTTTCAAGGAGGAGACAATGATTCATCACCCGTTCGCCCGGCGTGTGGCGCTGCTCGCTGCCGGTCTGCTCGTGGCCGGCAGCGTGCAGGCACAGCAGCCATCGGGCAAGCCTAAAGCCGCCAAGCCGGCCAGGACCGCAAGCAAAGCCGTGGCGCCCAAGCCGGTAATCGAGATCAAGGCCGTCGACCTTCTGAAGGCGATGAGCGAGCGCTTGGCGGCAGCGCGTTCGATGGCGTTCACCGCCGTGGTCACCTACGAAGCACCGAGTCGCCTCGGCCCTGCGCTGGCCTACACGACCACCTCCGAAGTGCTCATGCAACGGCCAGACAAGCTGCGGGTGATCACCATCGGCGACGGCCCGGCTTCGGAGTTCTACTACGATGGCAAGGCGATGACCGCCTATTCGCCGGCGGAGAATTTCGTCGCAGTCGCCGCGGCACCGCCGACCATCGACGCGACACTCAAGGCTGCATTCGAGAGTGCCGCGATCTATTTTCCGTTCGCCGACGTGGTTCTTGCCGACCCCTACAGGAACATCGCCGAGGGACTGACCAACGCTTTCTACATCGGTCAGTCGAAGGTCGTCGGCGGCACGGTCACCGACATGCTGGCCTACGTCAACGACGCAGTCTTTGTGCAGATCTGGATCGGCGCCGATGACAAGCTGCCGCGCATGCTGCGCGCCGTCTATCGTGACGATCCGTTGCGCCTGCGTCATCAGATGGAGCTTGCCAACTGGAAGCTCGACCCGGCCGTGGCAGCGGATGCGTTCGCCACGTCGAAGACCACCACGGCGGTGTCGGTAGCCTTCGCCCACCCGGATGCCAAAGCGGCGGCGGCTCTGCAAGCGCCGGCGAAACCTAAGCCAGCCAAGTCCACCCAGTCGCAGTGAGGAGCACTCTCATGAACAGGATCGTTATTGCCCTTGCAGGGGTGATCGGCAGCATGCTATTACCCGGAGAGGCCGCCGCCTGGGGCAGTGCCAACCGCTTTGGCGGCAGCACCGAGCACGTCGCGGGGGTAGGAACCGAGCATACCAATGCCTGGGGCGGCAGTTCAGCGCACGCCTTTGACGGTGGCAGCGAGCACACCAATAGATATGGCGGTACCACTGCCGGCAGGTATGGCGAAGGGGCTTACCACAGCACGCCCTACGGTGCGACCGCCTATCACCCGCCAGGGTATCCGGCGTACCCGGCGTACCGCCCAGCCGCTCCATATTATCCGTACCACCCGCCCGTCGTTGTTCCCGCCTACACCGCAGCGGGTTGCTACGGCTGTGCGGCAGCGGCCGGCGCCGTCGTCGGTGTCGCTGCCGGTGCGGCGATCGCCTCGGCGAATACCGCCGCTGCCACCAGCAACGCCTATTCTTCGGGCTACGCCGCCGGCAGCGCCAACACTGCCGCGGCCTACGCGATGGGGGTGAACTACGCGGCACTGCCCGCCGGCTCGGTGCCGGTCCAGAAGTATGGCACCACCTACTATCTGCTCGGGAACACCTGGTTCCAGCCGGCCTTCGGTGCCAACGGCGTGTATTACCGCGTCGTCCCGACACCGTGACCGCATGAACTTCTCGGAATTGCCGGAAAACCTTCCGGTTCCTACGGACGACGGTGCTGCAGCGCATCTGCAAGGCCTGTTTCTGCCCGCTCTGACCCTCCCGGCCACGGACGGTTCGAACGTTTCTTTGAACGAGCTGGATGGGCGTTGGGTGATCTACATCTATCCGATGACCGGCCGGCCCGGACTTCCGTTGCCGGAGGGATGGGACGGAATTCCCGGTGCGCGCGGCTGCACGCCGCAGTCCTGCAGTTTCCGCGACCACCACGCCGAGTTGACAGCCTTGCATACCGGCGTTTTCGGCCTGAGTGTGCAGAGCACCGACGTGCAGCGTGAAGCCAGGGAAAGGCTGCATCTACCGTTTCAATTGCTGAGTGACACTGGCCTGCAGCTCAAGAGCTCGCTGCGACTGCCCACCTTCAGCGTAACCGGTACGGAATGGTTCAAGCGGCTGACGCTGATCGTGCAGGATGGACGAATTGCAAAGGTCTTCTACCCCGTCTTTCCGCCGGACAGCAACGTCGTCGAGGTCCTCGCCTGGCTACGCAATGCAGGCGATTGATGCCGGAACGATGACGCTTGCCGCAGCCATTCGTGCCGAAGCGGCGCGCTGAGGCGCCGACAGTCACCACGAACGGGTTCACTGCTTGTGCCGGGCCACCTGTCCGAGCATTTCCCGCGTCACCGCTTCAGCCACCCGGATCCCGTCGACGCCGGCCGAGAGGATGCCGCCGGCGTAACCGGCGCCTTCGCCCGCTGGATAGAGACCCTTGACGTTCAGGCTCTGGCAATCGTCGCCGCGGGTGATGCGCAGCGGCGAAGAGGTGCGCGTCTCGACGCCGGTGAGCACCGCGTCGGGCATGGCAAAGCCGCGAATCTGGCGGTCGAAGGCGGGTATCGCTTCGCGCAGGGCGGCGATGGCGTAGTCGGGCAAGGCGCTGGCGAGACTGGTCAGACGCACGCCGGGCTGATACGAGGGCAGCACCGTGCCGAGCCGTGTCGATGGGCGGCCAGCAAGAAAATCGCCGACGAGCTGGCCAGGCGCCTCGTAGGTTCCACCGCCGAGTTCGAATGCGTGCGCTTCGAGCTGCCGCTGCAGTGCAATGCCAGCCAGCGGTCCGCCGGGGTAGTCGAGCGGGGTGATGCCGACGACGATGCCGGCGTTGGCGTTACGCTCGTTGCGCGAATACTGGCTCATGCCGTTGGTGACCACGCCGTTCGGTTCGGAAGTGGCGGCGACCACCGTGCCGCCGGGACACATGCAGAAACTGTAAACGCTGCGACCGTTGCGGCAATGATGCACCAGCTTGTAGTCGGCGGCACCGAGCAGCGGGTTGCCGGCGTATGGCCCGAAACGCGCCTGGTCGATCAGTGCTTGCGGGTGTTCGATGCGCAAGCCGATCGAGAAGGGCTTGGCCTCCATGAACACGCCGGCAGCGTGCAACATCGCGAAGGTGTCGCGGGCGCTGTGGCCGAGCGCCAGGATGACCTGCTCGGCGCGCAGTTCCTCGCCGCTCGCGAGTGTCACGCCACGCACTCTGCCGTGTTCGATGTGCAGGCCGCTGACGCGCTGCTGAAAACGGATTTCGCCGCCGAGCTGTTCGATCTCGCGGCGCATCTGTTCGACCATGCCGACCAGCCGGAAGGTGCCGATGTGCGGTTTGCTGACGTAGAGAATCTCCGCCGGGGCGCCGGCCTTGACGAATTCCATCAGCACCTTGCGCCCGTAGTGCCTGGGATCCTTGATCTGGCTGTAGAGCTTGCCGTCGGAAAAGGTGCCGGCGCCGCCTTCGCCGAACTGCACGTTCGATTCCGGGTTGAGCTGCTTCTTCCGCCACAGTCCCCAGGTATCCCGGGTGCGTTCGCGCACTGCCTTGCCGCGCTCGAGAACGATCGGCCGGAATCCGCTCTGCGCCAGGATCAGTGCGGCAAAGATGCCGGCCGGGCCGAAGCCGACGACGATCGGCCGCGTCGTGAGCTGCGCCGGCGCCTGCCCGACGAATTGGTAGCGCATGTCCGGTGTCGGTTGCACCTGCCGGTCGGCAGCGAATCGCTCGAGGATCGCGGCGGCGTCGGGCAGCGCCACGTCGACACTGTAGAGGAAGGTCGGCGCACTCGCCTTGCGCGCGTCGCAACTGCGCCGGAAGACGCTGATCTCGCCGAGATCGGCCTCGGCAATGCCGAGGCGAGCGGCGACCGCGGCAGCCAGCGCGGCCGGCGGATGCTCGATGGGAAGGCGAATTTCGCTGATCCGCAGCATGGTCGGTTCCTTGCCGTGATCCGCAGTAGCGCTCAAGGCTGCTGGCCGTAGCTGGCGAACTTGTCGAGCACCGTCGCCATTTCGGTGGCATCGAGCAGCACCGGTTGACCGAGCTGGCAGGCGCGCCAGTATTGTTCGCAGAGTGTTTCGAGTTCGATGCCGAGGTCGATCGCCTGTTGCAGATCGTCGCCGAGCACCAGCATGCCGTGGTTCGCGAGCAGGCAGGCGCGGCGTTTCACGATCGCCAGCAGGACGGCGTCGGAGAGTGCCTGTGTACCGAAGGTCGCGTAAGCGGCACAGCGAACATTGTCGCCGCCAAAGCGTGCGATCATGTAGTGGAATGGCGGGATGTCGCGGCGCAGGCAGGCGAGGCTGGTGGCGAACGGCGAATGCGCGTGCAGGATGGCGCCGGCGTCGGCGCGGGCAGCGTAGAGGTCGCGGTGGAAGCGCCACTCGGACGATGGCCGGCGGCGACCCTGGCAACTGCCCTCGTGGTGCATGTGGACGATGTCTGCAGCGACCAGTTCGTCGTACGCCATGCCGGTCGGCGTGATCAGGAAGTCGCCGTCATTCCCCGTTCCGGCCTCCCCGACGCGCACGCTGAGGTTGCCGGCGGTACCGCGGTTCAGGCCGGCGGCCTGCATGCGGCGCGCGCTGTCGATCAGTTGTTGGCGCAGATCAGTCATGCCGTTACTGTGAAAGTCGCATCAGTGACTCACGATGTGTGAATGTCTGGATGTATGGATGTATCGAAAAGGCATGACCGTTCCTCCGGGTAGAGGGCGCTCAGCCCGTCGCTGCTTGCCGGGCAGGCGCCGCGTTCGCTGATCAGGGTGCTGACCAGACTCGCAGGGGTAATGTCGAAAGCCGGGTTGGCGACCGCGGCATCGGCCGCGAGCTGCCGGACCTGGCCGGGTCGGCCAGCCGCGTCGCATCCCTGAAGCAGCCGCAACTCGTCGCCGGCGCGCTCCTCGATCGGGATGTCGGCGCCGTTCGTGCAGGCAAAGTCGATCGTCGACCGTGGTGCGGCCACATAGAACGGGACGCCGGCGGCACGCGCTGCCAGTGCCTTGAGGTAGGTACCGATCTTGTTGGCGACGTCGCCATTGGCAGCGACGCGGTCGGCGCCGACGATCACCGCGTCGATGCGGCCGCGCGCCAGCAGCAGACCGGCGGCGTTGTCGGCGATCAGCGTGTGCGGCACGCCGTGCTCACGGAGTTCCCAGGCGGTCAGCAGGCCCTGGTTGCGCGGACGCGTTTCGGAAACCCAGACATGGATGTCGATTCCCTGGTCGAATGCGGCATAGACCGGTGCCAGCGCCGTACCGTGGTCGACGGTCGCCAGCCAGCCGGCGTTGCAGTGGGTCATGATCTCGATGCGCCCGCGCACACCGACGAGTGCGCGCAGCAGTCGCAGGCCGTGCTCGCCGATGCGGCGACATTGCTGCACGTCCTCTTCGGCGAGCCTGCCCGCTTCCAGCCATGCCGCCTCGGCACGCAGCGACGGCGGCAGCGGCAGCAGGCAGGCTTGCAGGCGCATCAACGCCCAGTGCAGATTGACCGCCGTCGGACGCGTCGCACCCAGCGTCCTGATCGCCGCGAGCAGCGTGGCGTCGTCGGCACAGGGCGACAACGCCAGCGCGACCCCATAAGCGGCGGTGACCCCGAGCAGCGGTGCGCCGCGGACCTGCATGCTGCAGATCGCCTGCGCCACTTCTTCGAGGCGGTTCAGCCGCAACACGCGATAGGCCTGCGGCAGTAGCGTCTGGTCGATGATGTCGACGGCGCGGTCCTGGGGTACGGGGGTGATCGTTCGCGTCGGCTTGCCATGGACTCTCATGGCCGTCATTCTACCAGCCGGCCGCGCGCTGCCGACGATTGATCGCTGCGCCTCGTCCGCCGGCGCCCCCTTCTGCCGGCAAGTCCCTTACAATATTGGACCGCAATATCCAGAGGTTTCATCCACAAGAGAGGAGCAAACATGTCTTATTCGGCCTTCGTGCAGGCACGCGATTTCCTTCTGACTCACCGCACCGACTACGAGACGGCATACCGTGATTTCCAATGGCCACAGCTCACTGAATTCAACTGGGCACTGGATTATTTCGACGTAATGGCAGCAGGCAACGATCGCCCGGCGCTGTGGGTGGTCAACGAAGACGGTGCGGAGCAGAAGATGTCGTTCTCCGAAATGTCGCAGCGTTCGAACCAGGTTGCCAACTGGCTGCGCGCGCAAGGCGTCGGGCGCGGCGATCGCATTCTGATGATGCTCGGCAACGAAGTATCGCTGTGGGATACGATGCTGGCCTCGATCAAGCTCGGCGCGGTGTTGTCGCCGGCCACCACGCTGCTCGCCCCCGACGACCTGCGCGACCGTCTCGACCGTGGCCAGGTGCGGCATGTGATCATCGGCCACACGCACGCCGACAAGTTCAGCGGCCTGCCCGGCGACTACACGCGCATCACCGTCGGTGGGGCGGTCGCCGGCTGGCAGCAACTCGAAGACGCTTACCAGGGGTCGAGCGAGTTCGAACCCGACGGCCCGACCCTGGCGACCGACCCGCAACTGCTCTATTTCACCTCCGGCACGACCTCGAAACCCAAACTGGTGCTGCACAGCCAGCAGAGTTATCCGGTCGGGCATCTGTCGACCATGTACTGGCTCGGACTGCAGCCCGGCGACGTGCATTGGAACATCAGTTCGGCCGGCTGGGCGAAGCACGCCTGGAGCTGCTTTTTCGCGCCCTGGAACGCCGGTGCAACGGTATTCATCTACAACTACTCGCGCTTTGCCGCGGCGTCGATCCTCGAAACGCTGGTCAGATGCTCGGTGACCACCCTCTGCGCGCCGCCGACGGTGTGGCGGATGCTGATCCAGGAAGACCTCGGCAAGTATCCGGTCAAGGTACGCGAACTGATCGGTGCCGGCGAGCCGCTGAATCCGGAAGTCATCGACCAGGTCAAGGCCGCCTGGGGAATCACCCTGCGCGACGGTTTTGGCCAGACCGAAACCACCGCCCAGGTCGGCAACTCGCCCGGACAGGCGGTCAAGCTCGGTTCCATGGGTCGCCCGATGCCCGGCTACCAGGTGCGCCTGGTCGACATGGACGGTCATGTCTCCGATGAAGGCGAAATCTGTCTGACGCTATCGCCGCGTCCGCTCGGGCTGATGATCTCCTACGATGACGACCCCGAGAAGACCGCCGAGGTGATGCGTGATGGCTTCTATCACACCGGCGACACCGCTTCCGTCGATGCCGACGGCTACATCACCTACGTCGGCCGCGCCGACGACGTGTTCAAGGCTTCCGACTACCGCATCAGCCCGTTCGAACTGGAGAGCGTCCTGATCGACCACGAAGCGGTTGCCGAAGCGGCCGTCGTGCCGAGTCCCGACCCCCTGCGTCTGGCCGTGCCGAAAGCTTTCCTGACCTTGCGCGCCGGCTATGCACCGGGGCGTGAACTGGCGCGCGACATCTTTGTTTTCCTGCGCAGCCGTCTGTCGCCGTACAAACGCGTGCGACGACTCGAATTCGGCGAGCTGCCGAAGACCATTTCCGGCAAGATCCGCCGCGTCGACCTGCGCAGGGGCGAACAGGACCGGGATCGCGCGGCCACGACGCGCGGCGAATTCGAATACTACGAGGAGGATTTCGAGTTCTAGGAAGATATTGGGTGGACTATGCTCCCCTTCCCCCCTCGTGGGGGCGAAGGCGGGGTTTCGCGGAGCACTGCTCCGCGCCGCCGCAGCCGGCCCGGGCTGCAGCGCGGGCCGTGGAAGGGGTTGGGGAAGAGGGAGGGAATAAGCGCTCTTCCATTTGCTCACGAGCGCTACCATGGCCCATGTCCCGCAAGCCCGGCTCTTTTCCTGGGAAGACGTTGAAAGCGGCTCCGACCTCGACCGCTGGTCGTTGGCGCTCGATTACCTGCCGGACGACGCGCTGATGCAGGCCCTCGAAGCTCGTCGAGCGAAGGGCCGAGACGACTATATGCAAAAATCATCAAGCGCTGTTGAAAAAGCCCTTCGACATTCCTGTGGCTGCCATCGCGGAACGACAGGGCCGGAATGTCGGAGAACTTGTCCGAGTGCGCTTGCTTGGGCTGAGAGACCTTCGGAACGGGGATCCAATGGGAGTCTACAATGCGGAAATCTCGGCAGGTTCCTTGATGCTGCCTGAAAGCCGCAGGATTGCTGGTCTGCTCCTGACCAGTCCTTCCCGGGAGCAGTGGTTCGCTGCCCTCAAGCTCGACAATCTGCTGCAGAAGAAGACCCCGGCAACGGCCCATCGCCAGGCGCAATTGATCCGCAAACGCCTGGAGACGCTGGAGGATGAAGGGTTGAAGCTGATTGCCACCGGTTCGCAGGAGGTCGCGACGCAGCTGTTGTTTGCCGCAGCCGTCAAGCACAGCCGCATCCTCGCCGACTTCCTGCTTGACGTGTACGCTGGAAAACTTCGCCGGCTCGAGCAGAACCTGTCTCCCGCCAAAGACTGGGACGCCTTCCTCGCGGAATGTGTACAGCGCGATCCCGAGCTTGCCAATCTCAGCGCTTCGACCAAAGCAAAGGTGCTACAGGTCATCCTCCGCGTGCTCGCCGAAGGCCGCTATGTCGATTCCACCAAGACATTGCGGCTGACCCCGCCGCACCTGCACCCCGGCGTCGTCAGCTACTTCAAGCGCCACGGAGAGACCGAAGTGCTTGCCATCATGGACATGACTCGATGAGTCACGGCCTCAACGAGCGGCTCAACCAGCTACTGCCCAAACTGACTTCGCCCGACGTGTTGGCGAATCACGGTTCCGGCGGCGAGATCGGCTTCTGGATCTTCGACTACCCGCCCGAGGACGAGATGGCCGTGCGGACTTTCCTCCAGGAGGTCGTCCTGCCGGCACTGGCCAGGCATCAGCCGACGATCCGGGTCGCGGCGGTCAATCTCTTCGACCTCGTGATCGGCCTGCTGGAAGAGCGCAAGCTGCTCGACAAGGCCATCGAGATGCAACGCACGCAAGGTGACGCCAAGACACTTGAATCGCTGCGCCGTGTCCTCAAGGAAGACAGGCTCGCCGAACGGCTGGTGGCCCAGCACGACCTTGCCGAACTGGACCTGCTCATTCTCTGGAACGTCGGCGCCGTGTATCCGATGCTGCGCACCCACACACTGCTCTCGGCGCTGCACGCCCACATGAAAGACAAGCCGCTGGTAATGTTCTATCCCGGACAGTACGACGGCTATTCCTTACGCCTCTTCAGCCGGCTGAAAGACGACCACTATTACCGGGCCTTCCGTCTCGTTGCCTGAACGCCTTTTCCCGGAACAACCAACAATGAAAATCAGGGACATCTTCACCAAGCCGATCGACCGCCCTATCAATGGTGTGATCAAGGCTGACCAGCGCGACGCCGAGAGCATCTGGCAGGAACTCGACGAGTACGTCGTCACCAAGCAATTGACGGCGTATTTCCGCCGCTTCTTCGACGCCTTCCTCGCTGCCGCCGACAACCCGAAAGACCCCGTTCTCTCGGCGCGGATGGCCGTCTGGGTCTCGGGGTCCTTCGGCTCCGGCAAGTCGCACTTCATCAAGATCCTCTCCTACCTGCTGGAAAACATCGAGGCGGTCAACCCGAAGGACGGTAGCACCAAGCGAGCGGCGCAGTTCTTCGACGAGCACAAGATCAAGGACGCGATGCTGCTCGCCGATGTCCAGCGTGCGGTGCGGGGCAGCTCCGACGTGATCCTGTTCAATATTGATGCCAAGGCCGACAGCAAGGATGAGCGCGATGTCATCCTGCAGGTCTTTCTGCGCGTCTTCAACGAAAAGCTCGGCTACAGCGGCGACGCGCCGCACGTCGCCGAAATGGAGCGCCACCTCGTCAGCAAGGACGCCTACGATAGCTTCAAAGCTGCCTTCGCCGACAGGAACGGCTCCACCTGGAATGCCGAACGCGACGCCGTCGATTTCCTGCGTGACGACGTGGTGTATGCCCTGGCCAGGGCGCTCAAGCAAAGCGAGGACTCCGCCGCGGCCTGGTTCGACCACGCACGCGACACCTACCGGATCAACATCGAAGGGCTCGCCAGGCTGATCCGTGACTACCTCGCCAGCAAGCCGGCCGGGCACCGGATCGTCTTTCTGGTCGATGAAGTCGGCCAGTTCATCGGCAACAACACGCAGTTGATGCTCACCTTGCAGACCATCGCCGAGCAGCTGGGGACGCTGTGCCAGGGGCGCGCGTGGGTGATCGTCACCAGTCAGGAAGACATCGACGCCGCCATCGGCGAAGCCAACAAGGCCAGGTCGCAAGACTTCTCCAAGATTCAGGGGCGCTTCCACACCCGTCTGTCGCTGGCGAGTTCCAACACCGACGAGGTGATCGGCGAACGTCTCCTCGCCAAGACCGAAGCTGCCCACGTCGCCCTGCGCGACCGCTTCGAACAGAAGGGCGACATCATCAACAACCAGCTCGCCTTCGTCGGCAATTCGGTCACCATGAAGAGCTACAAGGACTCTGCGGAATTCGTCGCCTGCTACCCGTTCGCCCCGTACCAGTTCGCGCTGCTGCAGAAGATCTTTGAATCGATCCGCAAGGTCGGCGCCACCGGCAAGCACCTCTCGAAAGGCGAACGTTCGCTGCTCGACGCCTTCCAGTCTGCCGCCATTCTCAATGCGGAGCGGGGAATCGACGCGCTGGTCCCGCTCTACGACTTCTACCCCTCGATCGAGAGCTTCATCGACACCACGGCCAAGCGCTCGATCGACGAAGCGCCGGGCAACGCTGCGCTCGAGTCCTACGACGTTCATCTGCTCAAGGCAATGTTCCTGATCCGTTACATCCCGGACATCGTCAAACCGAATATCGACAACCTCGCCACCCTTTGCGTCAATGAAATCGACGCCGACAAGCTGGCCCTCAAGCGCCGCATCCAGGAAAGCCTCGCCCGACTCGAAAGGCAGCGACTCGTCAGCCGCAATGGCGACCTCTGGTTCTTCCTGACCAACGAAGAGCGCGATGTCGCCCGCGAAATCGGCCACGTCGCCGTCTCTGCCAACGAAAAATGGCGGCTGCTCAGCGAGCTGATCTACGACGACATCCTCGGCGGGCAGACCAAGGTGCGGCACAAGGACACCAAGGCCGACTACGAATTCAACCGCCTCCTCGACGGCGCCCCGTGGAAAAACGCCAGCCATCCGCTCAGCCTTGAAATCGCCACCCCGCTCGGCGACGACTACGAACTGCTCAGCGAAGCCAAATGCATTCTGCGCAGCTCGGAATCGGGTGGCCGGGCGCTGATCCGGACCGCCGAAGGCGAACGGCTCGACATCGAGCTGACCCTCTACCTGCAAATCGAAAAGTACATCGACAGTCCCAAGGCCGGTATCGCTGCCGCATCGCTCAAACGCATCCTGTCGGACCGCAAGGACGAAAACCGCGAGCGTCGTGGCCGCATCCTGGCGCAACTGGGCGAACTCATGGTCACCGGCGACTGCTATGCGCTCGGCCAGAAACCGCAGATCAAGGCCGCCAGCCCAACCACGCTGCTCGACGAACTGGTCAATTATCTGATTTCCAACACCTACACCAAGCTCCCGTATCTCAAGGTACGGCAGGCTGACCCCATCGCCGAAATCAAGGCCGTGCTGGCCGTGGACACGATCGGCCAGCAGGGGCTCAGCCTGAATGGCGAACAAGGCAACCCCCTCGCGATCAAGGAACTGCGCGACTACCTGCACCTCAAGGCCAGCAGCGAGCGCGTCCTGCTCTCCGATGTCGTCGATCGCTTCACCGGCATCCCCTGGGGATGGAAGCCGGAGTGGGAGGTGGTGCTGCTGGTCGCCCGACTGTTCATGGCTGGCGAGATCAAGCTGATGCGCGAAGGCGACGATCTCGACCCGAAGAGCGCCGTCGACCCGCTGACCAAATCGGTTCGCTTCAAGCAGGTTTCAATCCTCAAGAAGAAGGTTCCGGATGCTGCCGCGCTCAAGCGGGCGCGCGATCTCTACAAGGAAATCTTCGCCAGGATTGCCCGCGATGATGCGGACGGGCTGGTTGCGGATTACCGCGCTGCCCTTGGCGACTGGCAGGCCGAGCTCAAGGGCTACGTCCAGACCGCCGCGATCAGGCACCATCCCGGCAAGGACGCGATCGACACGGCCGTCACCCGCATCGGCAAGCAGCTCGCGATCCGCGACGCCTTCGAGTTCATCGAGGCGATGCTGAGCGCGAAAAGCGACTGGCTGGACGCCAGCGACGACATCCATGACGTCGTCAGCTTCTACAAGACCCAGCTTCCGACCTGGCGCAAGCTGCTCGAAGCGCTGAGCAGCTTTGCCGACAACCGCGAAGTCTTGCAGAAGCTTCCGCCGATTGCCGCCTCACTCGCCGAACTGGAATCGATCCGCGACAACCCGGCACCTTACGGTCAGATCCCGCGTATCGAAGCGCTGATCAGGACGGTTGAGGCGGCCAATGAAGCGGCAGCGCAGGAGAAGCGCGAACGCGCCCTCCACTCGATCGACACCAGGATCGCCGAGGTCGTGAAATCGCTCGATCAGCTTCAGGCGAGTGCGGATCTGCGCAACAGGGCACTGCTGCCCCTGCAGGAGCTGAAGACCCAAGTCGCCGGGCTGACCAGCATTCCCAGGATTCTGTACCTGCAGGGGCAAGCCGGCGATCTGCTCGACGAGGCGATGGTCGTGATCGAGAAGGCCAGCCAGAAGCACGCAACGGTGTTGAAGGATTCCGGAAGCATGACGACGCAAAAGGTCATGACCACCGGCGCCAGCACCGCAGCACCCAGACCTGCGAAGGTGATTCGGGCCGCAGACCTTTCACCGACGATCTATCTGGAAACCGCAGCCGAGGTCGAAAGCTACGTGGGCAAACTCAGGGCCGAGCTGCTCGCCGCCATCAAGGCCGGCCAGCGCGCCCGCATCCAGTAAGAACAAACCATGAACAAAGCCAGACTCAAGACCTACGCACCGCAGGCGCGGCGGGACTTCGTCGCCGCTGTCGAGGCGCGCGCCCATCTCCTCGGGCTGTCCGGGAAGGGCGGCACGCTCGACATCGCGCCCGGCGAGCGGAAGGGCGACATCGCCGTCATCGCCGGTCAGGCATGGCCGGCGAAGGTGCACGAACAGCGCGAACGCCTGATCAGGCGGATGCAGAAGGACGGCTTTGCGCAGACCGTCGAGGCGGTCGCCTACACCTGGTTCAACCGCTTCGCCGCGCTGCGCTACATGGAGATCCACGACTATCTCGGCCACGGCCACCGCGTGCTGTCGAGCCGTGAAGGCGGCTTGCCGGAAATCATCGCCCACGCCACCGAGCTGGCAGCAGGGTCGTCGGGCCTTCCCGGCTTGAATGCCGCCACTGTGGCGGAGATGAAACTGGCCGGCAACCAGGACGGCGAACTGTACCGCCTGCTGCTGGTCACCCAGTGCAACGCCTTGTCGAAAGCCATGCCCTTCCTGTTCGAGCGCATCGACGACGAATCCGAACTGCTGCTCCCCGGCAACCTGGAGCGCACCGACTCCGTCGTCGCCAAGCTGGTGGAAGCGATCCCCGACGAAGACTGGAACGAAGTCGAGGTGATCGGCTGGCTGTACCAGTTCTACATCAGCGAGAAGAAGGACGCGGTGATCGGCAAGGTGGTGAAGAGCGAGGACATCCCCGCCGCCACGCAGCTTTTCACGCCGAACTGGATCGTCCAGTACCTGGTGCAGAACAGCGTCGGCCGCCTGTGGCTGATGGCCAATCCCGCTTCAGGTCTCAAGAGCCAGTGGCCGTATTACATCGAGCCGGCCCAGCAAACGTCGGAAGTGCAGACGCAACTGGACGCTCTGATCAGGACGCGCATGGACGAAGATGGCGGCAGCCTGAACCCCGAAACCATCACCGTGCTCGATCCCGCCTGCGGTTCGGGCCACATCCTGGTCGAAGCCTACGCGGTGCTGAAAGGCATCTATCTGGAGCGCGGCTACCCGGCCCGCTCGATTCCGCGCCTGATCCTGGAGAAAAACCTCTACGGCCTCGACATCGACGACCGCGCGGCGCAACTGGCCGGCTTTGCGCTGCTGATGAAGGCACGGGCGGACGACCGGCGCCTGCTGGATGGCCCGATCAAGCTGAACGTGCTGTCCTTGCAGGAAAGCACCGGCATGGACCTCGACGAGTTCGCTGACCACATGAAGCCGCACGGCATCGACCGGACGGTGCTGGGTTCGCTTCTGGGCACCTTCGCCCATGCCAAGACCTTCGGTTCGCTGATTCAGATACCCAAGGTGCTGGAGGATGGTCTGGCCGGACTGGAAGATGGGATTGCCCAGGCCATCGAGAATGGGGATGTGTTTGCCAGGGCGGCGGCGCAGGATCTGGTGCCGCTGGTGCAGCAAGCGAAGATTCTGGCGATGAAATTCGATGCGGTGGTGGCGAATCCACCGTATATGGGCACAAAGGGGATGAATGCGCCATTGAAGTTCTTCGCAGAACTGCATCATCCAACAGCGAAAACCGATCTTTACGCCATGTTTATAGAGAGGGGAGGCGCATTATTGAAGGCGACTGGCTTCAACAGCATGGTTACGATGCAAGGTTGGATGTTTTCGTCCTCGTTCGATGAGTTTCGCGAAAGCATTCTTGCCACAAAAACCATAGTGACCGAGGCGCAGTTTGGACCGCGAGCGTTTGGAGAGATCTCTGGTGAGGTAGTACAGACAGCGGCCTTTTCCATATCTGCGAACCATTATGGCGCATACCGACCAACATTCTTCCGTCTTGTCGATGGCACTGAGGAAGACAAGAGGAAAGGACTGCTGTTGAGGCAGGGTCAATTTGATCGGTTTTCACAGCGCGATCTCACGCGCATCCCTGGTTCTCCTGTTGCCTACTGGACGAGTCGTCTATTGCTTAGCACGTTCAATGGAAAATCGATTGGTTCGATTGCTCGATTTTGCTCTGGAATGTCCACTGGAGACAACCCAAGGTTCCAACGTTTATGGCATGAAGTTTCTCTTTCCAAGATTAGTTTTGACTGCAAGGGAAACGATAAAACGGCACTGAAGCGCTGGTATCCCTGCAACAGTGGCGGGAACTTTAGGAAGTGGTATGGCAATAACGAGATTGTCGTTGACTGGCAAAACAATGGTGCCAGGATTAAGAGCCACAAAGGTTCTGCGATTCGAAATTCAGAAACGTATTTCAAGAAAGGTCTTACTTACTCAAAAATAAGTTCCGGGCGCTTCGCCGCACGCTACAAGGAAGAAGGGTTTGTCTATGACGATACTGGCCGAGCGGTCGTATGCGAGGATCAGTCAGACATTTTTCCATTGTTGGGAGTCTTATGCTCCAACATTGCACACGAATACCTCAAAGTTCTGGCTCCCTTGATGAGCTTCACCAGTACGGAACTAGCCCGAATTCCCTTAGTCTCCTTCGATAAAGACGCAATTGCTGCCACAGTCAAGAAATTGGTGGCAATAGCGAAAGCGGACTGGGATGAACATGAAACCTCATGGGAGTTTGGCGGGCACCCACTGCTTTTCAGTGCGGAGGAAACTCGTGCGCTAGAGCAGCGTTGGACTAAATACGATTACCGCACGACTTCGCGATTGCAGGAAATGAAGAGCCTAGAGGAGGAAAACAATCTCCTATTGAGTGAGACCTATCGCCTTTCCGATGAAATCGACCCTGCGGTTCCCGAAGACCAAATCACTCTCTCTCGCGCCGACCGGAAAACAGACTCCCAGCGCCTGATCTCCTACGCCATCGGCTGCATGATGGGCCGCTACAGTCTCGACGAACCCGGCCTGATCTACGCCCACGCGGGCAACGTCGGCTTCGATGCCACCCGTTACAAAACCTTCCCCGCCGACGCCGACGGTATCCTCCCGGTCACCGACGAACTCTGGTTCGAGGACGATGCCGCCAAGCGTTTCCGCGAATTCCTGCTCGCCGTTTGGTCAGCGTCGACTTTTGACGAAAACATGGCCTGGCTCGCCGAAAGCCTGGGCATCAAAGGCAATGAGACGCCGGACGAGACCATCCGCCGTTACCTAGCCTCCAGCTTCTTCAAGGATCACCTGCAAACCTACAAGAAGCGCCCGATCTACTGGCTGTTCAGCTCTGGCCGCCAGGGCGCCTTCCAGGCCCTGGTCTATCTGCATCGCTACCACGAGGGCACACTGGCCCGCCTGCGCGCCGAGTACGTCGTCCCGCTCACCGGCAAGATGCAGTCGCGCATCGAGATGCTGGAAAAGGACAGGGACGCTGCCACCTCCACCGCCGCCCGCAACAGGATCGCCAGGCAGATCGAAGCGCTGAAGAAGAAACACGTCGAACTGCTGGCCTACGACGAAAAGCTCCGTCACTACGCCGACATGCGCATCAGCATCGATCTGGACGACGGCGTGAAGGTGAACTACGGCAAGTTCGGGGATCTGCTGGATAGCGTGAAAATCGTCACTGGAGGTGCCTCAGATGATTAGGTCTGTTCGTGTTATCAATTTCAAGTCGCTTGCTGCAGTGGAAATCCCACTCGGACATTTCAACTGTCTGGTGGGCATGAACGGTGCGGGCAAGAGCACGGTGTTGCAAGCCTTGGACTTTTTGTCACAGTTGATGCGTGGCGATGTGCAGGGCTGGCTTGACCAGCGAGGCTGGTCTGCGGCTGACCTCAATTGCAAGTTGCGCAAGGAACGCAACATCACGTTCAACGTGATGTTTTCAACCGCTGGGGGGGGGCTGACTTGGATCGGCGTGTTGAACCGTTCTGATCTGCGTTGCTCACACGAGAGGGCATTCCTGAATGACGGAAATGGCACCACCACCGTGCTGCGCTTGAGTGCTCAGACATTTGCATTGGGTGGCAAGGAGAGCCAAAACATCGCGTTTGAATACCAGGGATCCATCCTGTCGGCGTTGAAAGATTCGGAATTGCCAGCGCCTTTGCTGGCGTTCCGTGATGCGCTGCGTCGCGTCCGTTCGCTGGAGCTGTTGTCGCCTGAGAAATTACGCAAGAGCGCCCGAGTTAGCGAACACGACATTGGTGCAGGTGGCGAAAAGCTGTCGGCCTATCTGGACAACATCAAGGGTGAACAAAAAATCAAGCTGGTGGAACTGCTGAAAAAGTTTTACCCAGCCTTGGTCGACTTCAAGATTACGTCGCAACGATCTGGCTGGAAGAAGTTGTCGGTGTTTGAGCAATTTGGCAGCCAAAAGCTGGAAACCGAAGCGCTCCACCTGAACGATGGTCTTCTGCGAATTCTGGCGGTACTGACACAAGCGGATGCAGATCATTCGCTGCTGCTGTTGGATGAGCTGGAAAACGGCATCAACCAGGAAATTGTGGAAACGCTGGTGGATACCTTGCTGCAAAGTCCGCAGCAATTGCTGGTCACCACCCATAGCCCGTTGTTGTTGAACTATTTGCCCGATGACGTGGCGCGCAAAGCAGTGCAGTTTCTTTACAAAACCCCGCAAGGGGAAACAAGGTGTCGCAGTTTCTTTTCTATTCCGCGCGTGGCTGACAAGCTGAATGCCATGGGGCCAGGCGATGCCTTTGTTGATACCGATTTGCGCTTGCTTGCGCAGGAGTGTATTGATTTGGATGAGCGCAATGAAGCAATCGCTCGTGCTGAACAGCAGGCCGAATCAGACGCGATCGACCGCGGTGACGCATGAAGTTGTTGATCAGTGGAGAAGGCGCGAGCGACTTGGGCGCATGCAACAACGCGCAAGGCCAGTGCTCTGATGGAGATTTCAACCGTGGGCCGATGGCCGTTTGGCTGGCGCGGTTGTGGGCGGCCAAGTTGGACTACAACGTGCTGGATACGCCAGAGGCGGTGGTTTATGTGACTGAAAAGGTGCTGGCACAAAAGGCTAAAGAATCAAGCACGCGCATGCAGCGGCAGCGAGGCAAAAAGCAAGCCGCTGAAACGGGTTTGTATTTCAGCAATGCCCGGCAGCTGGGGCTGATGGCGCAACAGTGGGCTGAAGATCACGCTGACACGGTGATGGCTATTTTGTTCCGCGATGCAGACGGCACGCGCAGTGCTCCGGGTCAGTTGTGGCAATGCAAATGGGACAGCATGGTGAATGGTTTTGCTTCCGTTGCTTTTGAGTTTGGTGTGCCTATGTTGCCCAAGCCGAAGTCAGAAGCGTGGCTGTTATGCGCCGGGAAAACGGCAAGGCATTCACACGCGGCATTGGAAGCCATTTCAGGAAACGACGACTCGCCCAATTCTGCCAAAAAGCAGTGGAACGCCTTCATGGGAAGCCCTCAGACTGCTGCCCAAGAAGCAAATTGGTGTGCCGAAAATCCAGGAGATTGGGTAAACATGCTCACCATGCCCAGTTTCAAAGCATTTTTCGACCGCTTTCATGCGGTGGCCAGTGCCATCCTTCGGCCTGGGAGGGGCGAGTGATGAGCAATCCGGGTATCACAAGCTCCCTAGCTCTTTCGTCTGCTGCGCTGGCCGACTACCAGGAGTGGCTCAAGGCCATCAAGCAGCGCATCCATGCGACACGGATGAAAGGCGCGTTGGCCGCCAATGGGGAGCTGATCTCCCTCTACTACGAAATCGGGGCGCAAATTGTTGATCGGGAATCCCACGCCCAATGGGGAAGCGGGTTCATCGACGCCTTCAGTCACGACTTGAGACAAGCCTTCCCGGAGATCGGCGGCTTTTCATCCAAGAACCTGCGGTATTGCCGCGCTTTCTTTCGCTTCTACTGCAATCCTGCAATTTGGCAACAGGCTGTTGCCAAATTACGCGATACCCCTTGGGCAGGGGCTGAAAGCCAGCTTTCTGTGTTGCTGAAGGAAATTCCCTGGGGCCACAACATCCTGATTTTTACCCAGTGCAGCAGCGTAGCCGAAGCCGGTTTTTATATCGATCAAACCCTTGAGCAAGGCTGGAGCCGTGATGTGCTGGCACTGCAACTCAAGTCAAAACTGTATGCCCGTACCGGCAAGGCGGTGACCACCTTTTCCCGCGCCTTGCCATTGCCTCAGTCCGACGCCGATCGGCGCATCACGCTCGATCTCGATGATGGAGTGAAGGTGAACTACGGCAAGTTCGGCGATCTGCTGGCTGAAGATAAAGCGGTGACCGAGGGGTGCTGGCGATGACTGAGCGACGCCTCGTTGTTGGCTATTGGGCAGTTCGAGCAAATCTCCGAGGCCGCGCCGGAGGCCTTCGCCACGTTTTTGCTGGCCCTGGAAGCACACCATGAACAATCCACCCTTTGAGCCGGTAACCGATCCAGAAGTCTTTCGCCGCGCGGTGCAGATGCTCGCCATCGGTAATGTCGCTGCGCATCGTGCCCAGGTGCTCAACCAGTCGCTGGGTATCCCGAACCATTATTCAATTGGCGGTCGCATCGTCACTGATCGGGATCACGATGATGGCGGGCGCGCCGTCGAGGTGAAAGGTCCCCGGAATGCGTGACGTCCTCGTGCTGCCAGTCGATTATGCCGCCTGGCTGACCGGTATCAAGCAGCACGTCCAGAACGTCCAGCAGAGGGCTGTGCTTGCCGTCAATCGCGAGCTGGTCTTGCTGTATTGGCAGATCGGTCGCGACATCCTGGAGCGCCAGCAAGCGCAGGGCTGGGGTGCGAAGGTTATCGATCAGCTTGCCAGGGACTTGACGGCGGCGTTTCCTGACATGAAGGGTTTCTCGCGTCGAAACCTGCTCTACATGCGCAGTTTCGCCGACGCGTGGCCAGAGCCGACATTTGTGCAAGAGGTACTTGCACAATTGCCCTGGTATCACCAGGTGACCCTGCTGGACAAGCTGAAGACGCGCTCAGACCGTGAATGGTATCTCGCCAAAGCCATCGAGCACGGCTGGTCGCGCAATGTGATGTGGCATCACATTTCCACAGCGCTGCACTTGCGATCCGGCAACGCAGTGACCAACTTCGAACAACGCTGGCCGCGGCCGGATTCCGAACTGGCGCAGCAAACCCTGAAGGATCCCTACCTCTTCGATTTTCTCGGCGTGTCCGAAGATGCGCTGGAACGGGACATCGAGGGCGCGATGGTGCGCCATGTCACCAAGCTGCTGATGGAACTGGGTGAGGGCTTTGCCTTCGCCGGCCGCCAGGTGCATGTCGAGGTGGCGGAAGAGGATTTCTACATCGATCTGCTGTTCTACAATTACCGCCTGCACCGCTTCCTGGTGGTGGAGCTCAAGGGCGGCGCCTTCAAGCCGGAACACGCCGGGCAACTCAATTTCTACGTCACGCTGGTGGATGAGCGGCTGAAGAGTGCCGACGACCAGCCCACCATCGGCTTGCTGCTCTGCAAGCAGCAGCATCGCATCGTTGCCGAATACGCCCTGCGCGGCATGACGCAGCCCATTGGCATGGCGGAATACAAGCTGCAATTGCCGGATGATCTGGCGCGCTATCTCCCCAGCATCGAGCAGATCGAGGCCGAGTTGCAGGACGAGGCAGCGTCGGATGACGAGGACGCGCCAGCATGAGCCAGCAACGCATCACCGACGGGCTCACCGCCGCGTTCTCCAGTCATTCTATGGTCTTCTGGCACGATGCCGACGGCGAGTTCAGGGATCTGCTGGCGAAGGCGAAGGCTGTAAAAGGAGGGGCGAGTGATGCCTGAGCATCCATCCAACACGCTGGAGGAACTGCTGACTCAACCCGAAGGCAAAACGCTTGAATTCAAGCGCGACCTCTCGTCGCCCAAGCCCTTGCTGAAAACCCTGGTGGCCTTTGCCAATACTGCCGGGGGACGATTGTTTGTGGGCGTGACCGATGACCACCAGGTGCTTGGCGTGGCCAACCCTTTGGATGACGAAGAGCGCTTGTGTAGCCTGATTGCCGATCGCATCGCGCCGCGCCTGGTGCCCAATGTGGAAATGATCACCGTGGCGGGCAAGACCTTGCTGGTGGTCGAGGTGTTTGTCAGCGGCACGCGCCCGCATTGGCTCAAGGCCGAGGGGCCGGAGCATGGTGTCTATGTGCGACTGGGTTCGACCAGTCGGCAGGCGGATCAGGCGCTGATTGACGAACTGCGTCGCACAGCGGACGGTGTGGCCTTTGACGAGCTGCCCATGCCCGACCTGGGCTTGGACGATCTGGATTTGGTAGCAGCCAAGCGACTGTTTCAGGGCATCAATGATCTGGACGACCAGGCGCTGCGCACGCTCAGGCTGCTTACGCCGTATCAGGGCAGGTTGGTGCCGACCAAGGGCGCGGTGCTGTTGTTTGGCAAGCAGCGCACCCAGCACTTCTCCGATGCCTGGGTGCAGTGCGGTCGCTTCGTGGGCACGGACAAGGCGGCTATCTTTGACCATATCGACTTTCATGACCCGCTGCCGCAGGCGGTGGACAGCATCATGCTGTTCCTTAAAAAGCACGCCATGCGCGGCGCTGACTTTTCCGACACCCGGCGAAAAGATGTTTGGAGCATTCCGCTCACCCTGCTGCGCGAGGCCGTGATCAATGCTCTGGTGCATGCCGACTACTCGCAGCGCGGCGCGCCGATTCGTGTTGCCTTTTTTGATGACCGCATCGAAATCGAAAACCCCGGCATTCTGCTGGCTGGAATGACGGTGGAGGACATGCGCCAGGGCATCTCCAAGATCCGTAACCATGTGATCGCCCGCGTGTTCCGGGAACTGAACCTGATTGAGCAGTGGGGCAGCGGAGTGCGGCGAATTTTTAGTGAAGCGTTGTCGCAGGGATTGCCTGAACCTGAAATTATTGAAGTGGGCATGCGCATGCGCGTGGTGGTGCATCTGGCCGAAGCGATCCGCCCGGTACAAGTAACCGAACAAGTAACCGAACAAGTAACCGAACAAGTAACCGAACAAGTAACCGAACAAGTAGCACGCTTCCTTGAATGCCTGAAGCAAGGCCCGCTCAGCACGCGCGAGGCGATGGAGCGTTTGGCGTTGCAGCATCGACCGACGTTTTCTGCGAACTATCTACTGCCGGCGCTGAACGCAGGATTGGTTGAAATGACTCAGCCGGAATCACCAAGAAGTCCTACCCAGAAATACCGCCTGATTGCTCCACCGTACCGCAGCGGTCGAACGCGGGTTGAACCGGAGGGATGCGGTAATGAATGAGGCTACTGACACCGATTTGTGCACGAGCCTGTTGCACAATCGCTCTCGTGTAGGCCCCGACGATTCCCGGCCAGGGCACTTTACGGCGGGAATCCAATGACCCAGCAACGCATCACCGAAGCACTGACCACCGCGTTCTCCAGCCATTCGATTGTCTTCTGGCACGATGCCGACGGCGAGTTCTCTTTCTCCGTCAGGAACCTCTTGCCCGAGGGTATCGAACTGCTCTATCTCGACGACCTGCCGGCCTTGTCGATCAAGCTTCAACTGGAGCGCGCGACGCCTCGGGCCAGGTTCCTCCTCTACAGCGCCAAACCGGTTCCCGACCCAGCCAGCGACTGGCTGCTGGACATCCGGCTGCGCAGCAGGAGCTTCCACGCCGACAATGCGTCGATCCTGCTGGAGGATCTCGGCCTGAGCTCGCAGCAACTGCGAGCACACCTGAAAGAGCGCGCCAAGTTCCTCAAATCAAAGGATCGTGTCGACCGCCTCAAGCGCTGGGTTACGCCCAACGATGCCGCCGGGGATCTTGACCGCAAGATGATCGCGGTATTGGCAAGAGCCGAGCAACCGGAACTTTCCGGCATCCTGCTGCGGCTTTTCTCTGCCCTCGTCCAGGACGGCGTCGCCAATCTGGATGCCGAACCGAAGGCGTGGACCGACATCGTCGCCAATGACCTGATGGACTCGTTCTGGGTCCTGGTCGAACAGGAAATGGGCTATCGCGATGCCGCGCCGACGCTTCGGGATCTACTGTTCCGGATCCTGGTGACGGATTTTTCGCGGACCGTCAGCGGTTCCTGTCCTGCGCAGTTGTCGCATTTCATCCTCAACGACAAGGCACGCGCGGCGAATGCCTCGGTCTTTGTTGCCGGATGGCGGTCGCACATGCAGCACTTCGGCAGCTACGACGCCTTGTCCGGCAAGGTGGCTCGCGAACTGGGGCTGAGCGCGGTAATTGCCGGTCTGCCCGCTGAATCGTTGGCGGAATCGATGACTTTCGAGGAAGTCGAGCGGCGCATCATCCAGGACCTCAAGGACCGCATCATCGCCGGTGCCGGTGCCGACATGGACACCCTGCGCGAATTGATCGCCCGTCGTCGCGACGGCCATTGGGCCAACAAGCTGCTGGCGCACTCCAGCGCGACGACACGCGCCTTGGCGTCGTGTTACGACGCGCTGGAAGCGGCGACCAGCTTCTTCGAGCTGAAGGAGAAGTTCAACGCCGGATTCGGTTTCGCCAACGCCGAGGCCGGCTTGACGGCGTACCAGTCCGGGCTGTTCCGCTTCGATCAACTCTACAGGCAGATCAACCATGCTGCCGATGGTGTCGAGCCGACGGGTTGGGCCTTGTTGCATGAGCTTCGCGAGCGCATCGAGAGCGCCTATTCGGGTTGGTTCGTGCCGCAGTTGGGATCTGCCTGGAGCAAGGTGCTGGAGGGCAGCGACGGGCTGCTATCACGCTGGAAGACCGGTGCCTGGGTCAATCAGCCGGACTTCTTCGAGCAGCACGTCATGGCGCATCTGGAGGCAGGAATCCGCCGCGTGTTCGTGGTGATCTCCGACGCGTTCCGCTATGAGGCGGCGGAAGAGCTGGTGCGCGAGATTAACGGCAAGAGCCGCTTCAAGGCGGCCCTGACAGCCATGCTCGGGGTGCTGCCGAGTTATACCGCGCTCGGCATGGCGTCGCTGTTGCCGCACCATACGCTGGCCTACAGGAAGAACAGCAACCTCGATGTGATGGCCGACGATGCCGTGGTTTCCACGCTGGAGCAGCGTAGCGCACATCTCTCCAAATATCAGGGCGTTGCCGTCAAGGCCGATGAACTGCTTGCCATGGGCAAGGACAAGGGCCGGGAATTTGTTCGCGACCACCGTGTAATCTACGTCTATCACGACAGGATCGACCTGCTGGGCGACAAGCAAGGCTCGGAGGGGCAGACCTTCGACGCCGTGGCGCAGACGCTGACGGAACTCAATCAGCTCGCCACCTTCATCGTCAACAGCCTCAATGGGTCGCTGGTACTGATCACGGCCGATCATGGCTTTCTCTACCAGGAATCGGCGCTCGACGACGCCGACAAGTCCACACTCGGCGACAAGCCGGAAGGCACGTTACGGGCGAAGAAGCGCTACCTGCTGGGGCAAGGAATCGGCCAGAACAGCAAGGCGTGGTGCGGCAATACGGCCGTCACGGCGGGGACGACAGCGGGTGAGGGCAGCATGGATTTCTGGGTGCCGAAAGGGGCTGCCCGCTTTCACTTTGCCGGCGGCGCCCGCTTTGTGCATGGCAGCGCCATGCCGCAGGAGATCGTGATCCCGGTGATCACCCTGCGCGAAAGTGAAAACCAGTCGGCCAGGACGCGCGCGGTGGAATTCAGCCTGCTGGGCTCGTCGAACAAGGTGGTCACGAACAAGCAGCGCTTCGAATTCATCCAGACGGAACCGGTTTCGGAACGGGTATTGGCAAGGTCGGTGCTGGTCTCCCTGCGCGACGGGGAGACGATGATCAGCGACGAACAGCCGGTGACCTTCGACAGCAGTTCCGGCCTGATGGACGAACGCAAGCGCTCGGTGATCCTGACCATCAGGTTCGGTCAATACGACAAGAGCAAAGACCATTTCCTGATTGCCCGTGACACCCAGACCAGGGTCGAAGTGATGCGGATTCCGCTCAAGGTGGATCTGGCCTTCGCCAACGACTTCTAGAACCGATCATGACTGAACAACTCCCCGAGAACGACGCCGATCTCGATGCCCTGCTGAATCGGCATTTCGCCGGCAAGGTGGTGCGCAAGGATCTGACCAAGCTGATCAAGGAAGGGGCCAATGTTCCCGTCTATGTCCTCGAATACCTGCTCGGGATGTACTGCGCGTCCGATGATCAGGCGACCATCGACTCCGGTCTGGTCAATGTAAAGCGGATTCTCAGCGAGAACTATGTTCGGCCCGACGAAGCCGAGAAGGTCAAGTCGAAGATCCGCGAGAGCGGCAGTTACAAGGTCATCGACAAGGTGACGGTCAGGCTCAATGAAAAGCGCGATGCCTATGAGGCGCTGCTGTCCAATCTCGGGGTCAGGAATGCCGAGATTTCAGATACCTACGTTCGCCAGTTCGAAAAGCTGCTGGTGGGCGGCATCTGGTGCATCGTGACGCTCCAGTATCGATTCGAGGAGAACCAGAAGGGCTCGCCATTCCAGGTCACCGATCTGAAACCGATCCAGATGCCCACCATGGACATGCCAGGGCTGTTCGAAGGGCGCAAGGCCTTCACGGAAGCACTCTGGATCGATGCGCTGATCCGCTCAACGGGCATGGAGCCCTCCTGCTTCAAGGATCGCGTGAAGTGGCATTTGCTGGCGCGGATGATTCCGCTGGTCGAGAACAATTACAACTTCTGCGAACTCGGCCCGCGCGGCACCGGCAAGAGCCACCTCTACAAGGAGATCAGCCCGAACAGCATTCTGGTTTCGGGTGGGCAGACCACGGTCGCCAACCTGTTCTACCACATGGCGGCGCGCAAGGTCGGCCTGGTCGGCCTGTGGGACGTGGTGGCCTTCGATGAGGTGGCCGGGATCAACTTCAAGGATCAGGACGGCGTCCAGATCATGAAGGACTTCATGGCCAGCGGATCATTCTCGCGGGGACGCGAGGCGATCAGCGCGAACGCGGCGATGGTCTTCGTCGGCAACCTCCCGCAAGGCCAGACGGTCGAGTCGCTGGTCAAGACCAGCCACCTGTTCAGACCCTTCCCCGAGGTGATGATCGACTCGGCGTTCTTTGACCGCTTCCACGCCTATGTGCCGGGCTGGGAGATCCCGAAAATGCGCCCGGAGTTTTTCACGAACCAGTACGGGCTGATCGTCGATTACCTGGCCGAGTACCTGCGCGAAATGCGCAAGTACACCTTCGCCGACGCCATCGACAAGTGGTTCAAGCTCGGCAACAACCTGAATCAGCGCGACACCATCGCCGTACGCCGGACGGTGTCGGGCCTGCTGAAGCTGATCTGTCCCGCCGGCGATTACCACAAGGAGATCGTGAGGAAGTGTCTTGAGTACGCGCTGGAAGTCCGCCGGCGCGTGAAGGAGCAGCTCAAGAAGATCGGCGGCATGGAGTTCTACGACGTGCACTTCTCCTACATCGACCTTGAGGATAGTCAGGAGCGTTTTGTTGCCGTTCCCGAACAATCGAGCGGCGCACTGATTCCGGATGGCCGCCTCGCACCGGGAGCGCTGCACACGATCAGCATGGGAACGTCCGAAATGCCGGGGATCTACCGTATCGAAATTCAAACCATCGCCGGCGGTGGAAAAGTATCAGCGTCGGGTGCTGCACCACGCGAACCGGTGCGGGTTGCCTTCGACTATTTCAAGGCCAATTCCTCGCGCATCAGCGCATCGATCAAGCCAGGCGAACACGATTTCCACCTGCAGCTGCTCGAGTTGCAGAATGCGGGTGCGCCGCAGTCATTCACGCTTGCCAGCTTCATTGCCCTTTGCTCGGCAGCGCTGGGCCGCCCGGTTCAGTCGCAGATGGCAATCATGGGTGACATGAGCCTTGGCGGTACGGTGGTGCAGGTGCGCAATCTTGCCGAAAGCCTGCAGCTTGCGTTTGACGCCGGGGCGAAGAAGATACTGTTGCCAATGTCCAGTGTTGGCGATATTCCCAGCGTTCCGGGGGAACTGTTCGCCAAATTCCAGACCAGTTTCTATTCCGATCCGGTGGATGCGGTATTCAAGGCGATTGGGGTTGAGTGAGGTGAGTCTTGAGGAAGACGGTTCATGAAAAGCGCTTTGTTCGTTGATTTCGACAACATTCCGGTCTGCGCCGCCTTGACCCGCCAGAACAGGGGCGAGGAGATGGATGCTCTCTGCCGAGAGCATGACGTTCCCTTCTTTGTCTGGCGGAGATCAAGCCGCTATTACTTGTCGAAGGGTGTCGGTCGCGGCGTATTGTCCGCGGACGGCAGCAGCAGGGGGATCTTGATCGATGCCGACGGCTACATCACCTACGTCGGCCGCGCCGACGACGTGTTCAAGGATGCGGGCGGGGCAGGGGACGGGCAGGGCCATTGGCGACAGCCGCCGTGGCGGCGCTGGCCTGCGGATTGCTGGCGGCGCACGCGGCATTTGCCGAGGACCTGCCGTCGTGTCTGCGACGCGTGGCGGAGCAGGCACCACAGGAGGTGCTTCTCGCCGTCCGGCCGGGCGACGAGGAACTGCTGGCCCGGCTGGTGTACGCCGAGGCGCGGTCGACCGGCTTCGCCGGCGATCCGCGGGTGGCGCGCGGAATCGCCTGGGGCGTGATGAACCGGGTGCGTCTGGGCGAAGTGTCGGCAAGCGCGCGTCGGCGATACGGCAGCGGGGTCGCCGGGGTGATCTTCCAGCCGCAGCAGTTCAACCCGGCGGTCTCGCGACGTTCGCCCTTCGCCGCCGGCTTTCTCTGCCCGCAGGACGCGGCGGCGTGGCGGCTCGCCTTCGCAGCGGCCGGCATGGCGCTGCGCGGACACGACGCCGAATCAATCGCTTGCGATGCGGCAGTTGACCGGCATCTGCCGCCGCGGCGGTCCGCGTACCGGCAACAGGCGACGGGCGAGCACCATCTCAGCGGGGCACGGTGCCCCATGTGGCCGCTGCGGGCTGCGCGTCAGGGGCCTGCAGCGGCAGTTCGAGGACAAAGGTGGTTCCCGTGCCGGGTGTGCTGCGCGCCTCGATGCGGCCGCCGAGCACCCGGGTGGCGATGCTGTAGACGATGTGCAGGCCGAGGCCGCTGCCGCCTTGGCCGAGGCGGGTCGTGAAAAACGGATCGAAGATGCGCGGCAGGTGTTCGGCGGCAATTCCACAGCCGTTGTCGCTGACCGTCATGGTGATGCGTCCGTTGAGGGGCTGGCTCACCTCGATCTCGAGGAGGCCTGCTTCGGCCTGCGCGAAGCCATGCTTGAGCGCGTTGGCTGCCAGGTTGGTGATGACTTGGCCCAAGGGGCCGGGGAAGCTGTCCATGACGATGCCGTCCGGGATGTCGACCCGGAGGCGATGCGGGGTCTTCCTGTACTGCGGTTCCAGTGTGGCCACGATCTCGCCGATCGTCGCCGCGAGGTCGAACTGCCGGCGCTGCGCGCTGGTTTGGTCGACGGCGACCTGCTTGAAGTGTCCGATCAGGTCGTTCGCCTGCAGGAGGCTGCGCTCGAGCAGGCTGGTGGCCTGCATCGCAACGGCGAAGAAGTCCCGCAGCGCCGTGCGCGACAGGCTCGCGCCCTCCGTCAGTTGCGAGAACTTGCGGATCCTGTCCGACAGGGTGGTGGCCACCATCAGGCTGTTGCCCAGCGGTGTTCCCATCTCGTGCGCCACGCCGGCTACCAGCGAACCCAGCGAGGCCAGCTTCTCGCTGCGGATGAGTTCTTCCTGGGCGCGACGCAGGGTGTCCAGCGTTTCCCGCAACTGCGCGTTGGAGGTGGCGAGCTCTTCGGTGCGCAGCCTGACGCGCTCGTCGAGATCCTCGTTTGCACGCCGGAGGGACTCCTCGGCCTGCTTGCGGGCGGTGATCTCGAGGGCGGCCCCGACCGTGCGCAGTGGCTGACGCGAGCCGCCCTCGCCAGCGAAAGACGTCTGCCCCATCGCCAGCACCCAGCGGACGACAGCGGCGTGGCCAACGATCCGGTACTCGGATGCGTACTGGCCGTCGCCGCTCGGGTCGTGGGCGAGGCGAGTGGCCGCCAGCACCATCTCGCGGTCGTCGGGATGGACGAACTCGATGAACCCATCGACGGTCCGTGGCTCATCCGCTCCCCAGCCGAATATCGCGCCCATCTCGGGCGACCAGTAGATCGTGTCGGCCCGGTGATCGTGGTCGAAGATGCCGATCCCGGAGACGCGGATCGCCTGCCGCAGGCGGTCCTCGCTCTGGCGCACCGCTTCTTCGGCGCGCCTGCGCTCGGATACGTCGCGCACGAAGGCGAAGCCGTAGACCCGACCGCCGAAAGCGATGGATCGCGACGATGCTTCGACCGGGAAGATGCTGCCGTCCTTGCGCCGGTGCCGCGTGCCGTTGCCCAGCAAGCCGGCCAGTTCGGAGCCTTGCGCCGATTCGCGCCAGCCGGCTTCGCTGGTGTCCGGATCGACATCCCAGAGGTGCAGCCGCAACAGTTCTTCGCGCGTGTAGCCGAGCGAGCGGCACGCCTGATCGTTGGCATGGACGAAACCGCCGTCCCGGTCCAGCCAGAAGATGGCGTCCGACGCGTGCTCCACCGAGAGGCTGGTCAGCTCCAGCATCTCCTCCGACTGCTTGCGGGTGCTGATGTCGGCATGCGTGCCGAGCAGCCTGAGCGGCCGCCCTTGCCCGTCGCAGGCGACCACCCTGCCGACCGACTGAATCCATCGCCATTCGCCCGACCTGGTCTGCAGCCGGTACTCCAGCTGATATTCGGTGCGAGTGCCGGCGATGCACTCGTGCAATGTCCGCCCGGCGGCGTCGCGGTCGTCCGGGTGCACGCGCTCGAGCCAGCTCGCCGCATTCAATTCCAGTTCGCCGGCTGCGTAACCCAGCATGCCGGCATACTCGGCGCTGATCACCGCCTCGCCGGTGCCGAGGTCGAGGTCGTAGAAGCCGAGGTTCCCCGCGACCAGGGCGAGGCGCAGTCGCTCCTCGTTGTTCTTCAGCGCCGTTTCGGCGTCGCGACGTCTCCGGTTTTCGTGCACGGCCTCGGTGAGACTTGCGCAGTTGTTCAGGAAGGGAGCGAGCTGTGTCGCCAGTTGCTCGCCGTAGCCCCCCTTGCGGTTGGCGACACCGACCATTCCCACCAGCTCGTCGCCACGGAAGAAGGGCAGTCCCATGAATGCGTTCAGCGCGGGATGGCCGGGCGGACGGCCGTGTCGCCGCGGATCGTTGTCGGGATCGTTGGCGATCACCGGCCTTGCGGTGGTCATCACGGCGCCGAAGAGCGTGTTCAGGTTGCGGAACTCCAGACCCTGTGGCGCATGCGTCGCGTAGAATGCCCGCGTTTCGTCGTTCCAGGCGATGTTGGTGATCGCCTGCGTGCGCAGGAAGGGCGAGCCGTCTTCGTTGCGGCATACCTCGCCGATGAAACCGTACTCGCTTTCGGTCATCTCCAGCAGTGAGGACAACATGCGCTCGAAGACCTCGCGGGTATCGGCGCCAGCGATGTACAGGGCCTGCGTCTGGCTGATGGCGTTGATCAGGGTGTTGGAGGTGCGCAAGGATCTCTCCGCGCCCTTGCGCCGGCGGATGCTGTTGATTAGCAGGAGCACGGCCAGGCTCAAGGCGAGGAGCACGGCCGCCGTCACCCAGACGGTGCCGCGATACTGATCGTACAGCGTCGGCGGCTTGCCGACGACGACGCTTCCTTCGGGAAGTTCAGACTCGTCGATGCCGTGGCGCTGCATTTGGCCATGGTTGAAGACGTAGGCGAGCGGCGCCTGTTGCACCGGAATGCTCCGCGCGTCCTCGCCCGCCAGGATGCGCAGCGCCATCCGTGCCGCGAGCCGACCGATGTCGGTGCCGTCCTCGACCTTGCCGCCGAGGGTCAGGCCGCCGCGAACGCGATGGCTGGTGATGTCGAACAGCGGCGCCGGCGACGCGGCGCTCACCCGGCCGATGACTTCCGCCGGACTGTGCCACTTGCCCGCAGCGTCATGGGCGGAGGCCAGGACGAAGACGATGTCCTCGGCCGACAGCGCGGCGGCGCTGGCGACGATTTCCTCGAGCTCGAGATCGTGCTTGATCCGGATCGGTATGTTCGTCTTCAGCGTGCCGAGGACCTCGCGCGCATGCTCCAAACCCGTGCCGGAATCGGCCCGGTTCGCGTACACCACGACTTGCGCGGCCTTCGGTCGCAGGTGCTGTGCCGCCTGCAGGGTCGACGGGATGTCGATCCGTTCGATCACTCCCGTGATCGCGATCTCCGGCGGCAAAGCTGTCGCGTCGAAGGCCGCCGCATCGCTGAAAACGACCGGCGTGCCGGCGAACAGCGACGGCTGATTCCTGGCGAGGAAGGAAACGGCTGCGTCATCGGTGGCGATGATCAGGTCGAAGCGCTGCGAGCGGTAGCGGCGCCCGAGATGGTCTGCGAAGCCGCGCTCGTCGTAGGGGGCCGGCAGTCGCAGGACATCCATGTACTCCAGGAAGATCTCCGGACGCAGGCGGCTCTCCTCGAGTACCGACGTGATTCCTTCGACCTGGGCGTCGGTCCACGCGAAACCCAGGTGGTACGAGCTCAGTACGAGAACGGCCTGGCGATCGGGAGCAGCCTGGACGTCGTCGGTCGCGATCAGGAAGGTCGCCAGGATCGCTGCCCAGCCGAGCATCCGGATGCCGTTCAGGACGCGCATGCCGGCCACGCTGATCCGCGCCAGTTGGCGCGCGGCAAGCCGGACGCGGACCGCGGCTGCGCCCGCGTCAGGTTTCATGCGGTCCACCCGGGTCGTCCCGAGCCAATCCGCTTCCCGCCCGTGACCACCGAGCTTCGCGGCCGTCAAGCCTGCCCGCACTGCATCGCCTCGATCTGCTGCCGCAGATCAGCCGCCCGCCGCCGCCCGGCCTCGTCCCCGAGCACCGCACAGGCTTCGTCCACTTGCGCCAGCACCGCCAGCGCGGGCGCGAACGCCTGCCCCATTGCCAGGAACTGCGCAAGAAGCGGCCCGACGGCCGAGATCCCGTCGGGAATGCGCATCTGCGCGGCGATGTCGTAGGCCTGGCGGAGGCTCTCGAAAATGGCCAGGAAACCTTCCTCGGTCTGCTGCTCGTTCCTGTCCAGACGCAATGAAGCGATCTTGAAGTGCACCACCGACTTCTCGCGCACATCGCCGAGCTTTTCATAGACCGGCAGCTCTTCTTCCCGCCGGATGCGCAGCGCCTCGTCGAGCTGCCCGCGCGCCTGCAGGATGTCGGCCTGACCCCCGCGCGCAATCGCGACTTCCCGCTCTGCACCTGCCGAACGGAAAAGCTCCACCGCCTCCGCAAAGCAGCCATTGGCGCCGTCGGGATCACCGCTGGACTGGGCGGCCCTTGCTTCCCGCAGCAGCGCCGAGCCACGCTCGAAGGGCGAGGTGGCGCGGTTCTTGAGCCCCGCGACGCTCGCCATGCGCAACCCTGGGTCGCCGGCGCGGTCCGCCACATCATGGACGGCAGACCAGAAGTCGCGGGACGGAGCGTGGCCTTGCGCAGCGAGCGCCTGGCGCGCCGGCAGGACCAGTTGATCGAGGATGGCCTGGGCGCGGTCGCCCTGCTCGTGGCGATGGCGGGCGAGCACGGCGGTGGCGGCGTCGATCAGCCGGGCTGGCGCTGCCGACCCGGCCCGCTGGATCAGGCGCCAGGCCTCGGCGGCAAAGGCGACCGGCCAGCGGAAGGTGTCGCCGTCGATCCACGCGTCTGCGAGCGCCGGCAGCGCGGCGGCCGCCCATTGGCGGGCGTCGTCGTCCGCGATGGCATCGACCAGCGGGCGGGCGAGCGGGTTGACGGCGGCGTGCGCGATGTCGGCCAGTTGCCCATGGTCGTCGAGCAGGCCGAGGCCGAGCAGGCGCTGTGGAATCGGACGTCCTGGCGCGCACAGCGACGGGCGCGAGTTGCAACTGTGAGAGATAGGCATGCGCCGACATGACTGAGGCCTCCTGAGTGTGATGGCGGGCCGCGCCGGCGAGGCGACGGCTGATGGCCGGCAAGCGGCCAGAGTCCGCGGTCTCGCGCAGGACTGGCAAGCCTCCCTGCTACGAATCCGATGCCGTCCATTCTAGCTGATGGCACACGACATCTGGCGCGTATCCGTGGTTTTCACCGTGCCCTGGCGGTCTCGATGGCTGGAGCATCGCTCCGGCTAGGATTCGCTGCGCGCGTCGCCCGACAATGGCAGGAACTCGCCGTCGCGCGATTGCTGCAGGCGGACTGCAGGGTTGTACTTGAGGCAGTTGGGTACGCAGTCGCACTCGAATGCGATTTTCATCAGCGCGATCTTGCCCTGGTTTTTCAGCTCGAAGATCCGCGGCACGACTTTGTCGCGCAGCGATTCCGGGTCGATGGTGTTGACGTAGATCAGGGTACCGCCCTCGAACCCGGCGGGGTTGGAGACACGCCACTTGATCTGCACCCGCCACGGCATCGGCACATCGGCATCGGGCGGTTTGTAGTGCCATTCCTCGTTGCACGGGATGCCCGGCCCCATCGCGGCGTGGCAGGCGTGCACCAGATCCGAGACGGCGCGCAACTCATCGACCGAATGGTTCCACGGCTGGCTGCGCTCGCTCTTCGAATAGACCTCGAGCGTCGGAAACCGATGCCCGAAGCCGGCGAAGGCGATCGCATGGTCGTTCTCGGCGAACACCAGATTGCGGTAGGCCGCGTAATTGACCGCCTCCTCGTTGTAAATGTTCGGGTTGGCCCGCACCAGGCGGATCTCCATGTCATTGGAGACCCCGCGCTCGTCGATGGCGACCAGTTGTTTGTGCAGATGATCGAACGATGCGCCGGCCGGTTTCAGCCAGTTCTGGAACACGGCCACGTAGCGCACGTAGCGGTTGGACAGGTAGATTTCGCGCAGCGCCTCGATGGTGAAGCGAAAGTACTGGTAGTGCTCCTCGGGCGTCATCGAGCCGGAACCGGCGAGCTGATTGGCATGGGTTGCGCCGTCGATGAAATGGCGGTTGGCGATGATGAGTTCATGGCCGCCGCCGAAGAACGCGTTGGCCATCGCGATCTTCTCCTCGATCGGTGTGGCGCGGACCGTCGCCTCGTCGGCCCCGCAAAGCCGCATCCGCGTGTTGACGATGTCGAGCACATGGCGCCAGCCGCGCTCGCTCGCGAGGTAGTTGTCCTTGCGCGACTGCAGCGAGACCGGCAGCGTGTAGTCGTAATTCTTTTGCCAGTAATCGCAGGAAACGATCTCGAACAGATTCGGCACCCGCCGGAATGCCCAATCGGTATTCACGGTCTCTTCGGCCGACAGCCCCTTGATCGTTTCCCAGCCGGTGGCAGTGCGTACGAGACGGGCTTTCTCCGGCGGCGTCTCGAACAGCCGGCTTTCGCAGAAGGTGCAGTGCTTGCCGTGCCTGGCGGGATCGAGCGGTGCGCCGGCATGGTTGTCTTCACCGAGCGGGCGATGGCCGCGACCCGGCACCGTCCAGACCTCGGTACCGGTAAACGGGTTGAACTGCTTGATCGTGCCATCGCGCATGCGGATCAAATAGTCGGCGACCGGCATCATGTCATGCGTTATCGGAGCGTGAGTTCGAGGTTCAGGGAAGATCGACATCATACTAATTGACGGGTGACGCAATCAGTCGCTGGCTCCAGCGCGCACGTCGAACTCGACTTTCCAGTGCTGCGGACCATCGTGCGGCAGGGCTTCGAGTTCGAGCGTGCCGGCTTCGGTGATGCGCGCATGCAGCCTGACGCGCACCACCTCGCCAGCGGCACGGCCTTCGCTGGGCAGGGTGGTCTGGATCTCGTCGAGTTCCTGCAGTTCTTCGGGTTCCCAATCGTCGAGCAGGGTGCCCACCTGGTCCTGACGGCGGACCGACGAGCCGAAGAAGCGAAAGCGCACCTGCTCGCCGACGACCAGGCCGAATTCCAGCTCCGACAAGGCGGCTTCGCTGCCTTCTTCCATGCCGAACGGTGCCAGGCACAGCGCCTGCACCGGTGGCTGCAGGCCGGGTACCGCGGGCATCACCGATTCGACCGCGACATAGTACGCCTGCGCCGTGCCGCCACGGATACGCACGCCCTGGCCGCGCCGGACGTAGCCGTAATAGGCGGCACCGCGCGCGACGGCGAGGTCGAGGTCGGCGCCTTCGAGCAGGCGTGCGGCCGGGGCGGCCTCGGCGGTGAGCCAGGAATTGACCGTCGTCAGGGTGCGCTCGGCGAGCAGTTCGGACTTGAAGACGCCGCCGTTGAAGAGCACGGCGGTCGGATGCAGAAAGGTCGCGTCTTCGGGCAACTCGCCGGTGAAACCCTCGAGATCGGCGGTCGCGGCGACCTGGCGGGCGAGAAAAGCGGCCAGGTGACGGGTGATGGCAGCATCCTGCGCGTAGGGCAGGCCGAGCTGCGTCAGGCCGCCGCGTCCACGGCCCTGCGGGCGATCGGCGATCTTTGCTGGCGGGAAGAAACCTTCGAGCAGCGTTGCGGTGAGTTCTGCACGCGTCAGTTCGCTGCGGATCGATCCGCCGATCAGCTTGGCGCCGCGGCTGGCGATCACCAGCGGCACGGCAGCGAGATCGGGATCGCTGAGCAGCGTTTCCTTGGCACCCCGGCAGGCGTGCGTCAGCGCCCGCAGTTGCCAGGCGTCGAGCTTGCTGCCCTGCGCGGCCAGCTTGCCGGCGACGGCATAGGCCAGCGCCAGGTCCATGTTGTCACCGCCGAGCAGAATGTGCTCGCCGACGGCGACACGATGCAGTTCGAGGTTGCCTTCCCGTTCGAGCACGGCGATCAGCGAAAAGTCGCTGGTGCCGCCGCCGACATCGACGACCAGGATGATGTCGCCGGGCCGTACCTGTTTGCGCCAGCCGCCGGCGCTCTGCTGAATCCAGCTATAGAGCGCCGCTTGCGGTTCTTCGAGCAGGGTCATGCGCTCGCAGCCGGCGGCACGCGCCGCTTCGGCAGTCAGTTCGCGGGCCGCCGGGTCGAAAGAGGCGGGAATCGTGACGACGATCTCCTGCTCGACGAAAGGGGCCTCCGGCTGCGCATCATCCCAGGCGGCGCGCAGGTGTCCGAGATAGCGCAGCGAGGCTTCGAGCGGCGACAGGCGCGCCACTTCCGGCGGTGCGTCGTTGGGCAGGATTGCCGCGCGCCGGTCGACGCCGGCGTGGCAGAGCCAGCTCTTGGCGCTCGACACCAGGCGGATCGGCGTTGCCGCACCGCGGCTGCGCGCCATTTCCCCGGTCGCATAGTCCAGTTCATCGGTCCACGGCAGGTCCAGATCGCCGTCGGCGAGCTCGCTCGGGTGCGGCAGGTAAATGAATGACGGCAGCAGGCCGAGCGCCTCGATTGAACCGGGTGCGGTCAACTGCGGCACCTGCAGCACCTCCTGCACGACCTGCTCGCCATCGCAGGCGCCGATATCGACGTAGGAGAGAGCGCAATGCGTGGTGCCCAGATCGATTCCGATCGAAAATTTTGGCTCGCTCATAGTTCCACCTCTGCGGGGGCAACGATGTTCAGTTGATGACTGCCGCTCAACTTGGGCAGGCGGGTTTCGACCACCCGCCAGCCGCGGTGAGTGATGCTGCCGTGGAAGGGGGGTTGGCCGACGACATTGCCGGTGACGCGAATCGCCGCTGCGTCGAAGCCTGCCGGCAGCGTGATCCGGCTGCCTTCGGCTTCATCGCGGACCGGGCGGATCGTGAAGTTGTCGTGCAGCACCTTGCGACAGCCTTCATGCACGACGCGTACCGCAGCGCCGATGTCGGCGTCGGCATAGGCGGCGACATCCTCCTGAATGAAGTCGATGAAGCGCGCCTCGCGCTGCAGCAGGCCAAGGAGTTGCAGTGCGCCGTCGGGAGCGGCTTCCCGGAGCGGCACGACGACCGGTTTGGGTGCCGGCGCCGCTGCCGAAGGTTCGGCGCGCTGTTCTCCGAAGCGCAGCGCCTGCACGCGCGCGGCAAACTGGCCATCGGAAAGGATCGAGAAGAAGGTGCCAAAGGCGAGGGAGATCCTGCTCAACAGGGAAGGATTGGCTGGTTTCATGAAATGGTCCTGGTGTCTGCCGCAGCAGCTCGGTAAGGGGCTTCAAGACTCCGCCGCAGCCCGCAGGCAAGCGTCGCGCCGGGTCTTCTGCGAAGAGGGGCGATCGCTCTGGTTTGCGCATGCTGGCCGTGGCCGGGGTGTGAGACAACGCCAGTCGAGGGATGCCGCACGGCTGGAAGCCGAGCTGTGGCAGACCCTCCCGGTGTGCCTGTTGCAGTGCAATATATACGATTTTTCGGTTTTCGGGTAGCGCCGGCCAGTCGCAGTGTCATTTGTGAAGCCTAAGCTCGCAAGGCCCGCAGGGCCCACCTTCGCCTTGAACTCCGTTGTCTGCACCTTCCGCCTCTTGTTGAGCCTGCATCCCGGTCGCCAGCACTGCGGCAATGTAGTCTTCCGGCAGGCGATATTCGACAGCCAGTTCGGCGGCGCTCTTGCCGCTGGCCTGGATGCTCGCCATCCAGCCTTCGAGGCCGGTGGACAGCGAGCGACCAGCCTGTTCGCCAGCACGGGTGATGCTTTCCCCGGCTTCGACGGCGTACTTGTTGGCGTAGCCACGCGGCGTCACCATCAGGCCGTGCCGGATGAAAGTCCTGGAATTGCCGATCAGCACCGTCGACAGCATGCCGATGTCGCACTCGTTCATGCGCTCGAGCGTCGTCAGTTCGATGCTCTGCTTCGGGCGGTAGCCGGATTTGACGATGGCCACCGGCGTCTGCGGGTGACGATGGCGCAGGAAGAGACGCCGGGCCTCGACGATCTGCCGGGTGCGGCGGCCGCTCTTGGGGTTGTAGAGGGCGACGACGAAATCGGCATAGGCGACGGCATCGAGCCGGCGGGCGATGGTCGGCCACGGCGTCAGCAGGTCGGAAAGCGATATGGCACAGAAATCGTGGGTCAGCGGTGCGCCGACCAGCGCCGCACAGGTATTCAGCGCCGAAGCGCCAGGAACGATCTCGACCTCGATCTCCGAGTCCGGCGTCCAGCCGGCCTGGAACAGTACTTCGAAAGTCGGCCCGGCCATCCCGTAAACGCCGGCATCGCCCGAGGAAATCAACGCTACCTTCCTGCCCTGGCGGGCACGCTCCAGCGCCACGATGGCACGGTCGATCTCTTCGGTCATCGATTTCCTGATGATCTCCTTGCCCTTGACCAGATCGGCCACCAGACGGAGGTAGGTGGCGTAACCGATGACCGTGTCGGCTTCGGCAATCGCCGCGCGCGCGCGCGCGGTCAGGTGCTCACTGCTGCCTGGGCCGAGGCCGACGAGCATGATCTTGCCGGTTTTTTCAAGGGGAGCGTTCATTGGGGGATCCTGGCAATGGAGACGGTGACATGGCGGCCATCGGGACCGCGCAGCTTGTGTTTTTCGATCAGCAGCAAGGACGGCTCGGCATTCGCCGCCAGCAGCGCCGCCGCTTCGGAGACCGACGGCGTGCCGGTATGGCGGCGAACGGTTTCCGAGGGATGCGGCACCGCGACTTCGGCGAGTACCGCTGCCGGATAAAACGAACAGCGCCAGCCATTTTCCTCGACCACCTGCAGCAGGCCGGGCTCGTCGGCCTTGAGGTCGATGCTGGCGACCGCACGCACGTCGGCCAGCGTCGCAGCGCAAGCCGCCAGCGCTTCGGCGATGCCTTGTGCGATCGTCGCCGACGGCGTGCCACGGTCGCAACCGATGCCGAGGGCGACCTTCATGCCGCTGCCCTGCGGCAAGGAGCCAGCGCGGAGTATTCCATGGCAGAAGCCGGAACCCTCTTCAAGCTTCGGGAGGGGGGCGATAGACGATCCGCTTTCCCGCCAGTCGGGAGGCCAGTTCAGCCGGCATCGCGCGCGTCGCAATCCACAGCACGGCAGCGAAGCGGTCGGCATCGACGTCCTCCAGTTGATCGAACAGCGTCAGATTCGCCGGCAGGGGCCCCCGCCGGCCATTGGCGTGGTTTGCCCACCAATCCCTGCTGCCCGCCTCCTGGACCAGTGCGACGGCTTCATCATTGACCACCGCGGCACTGCAGCGGACCAATTCGGCATGCGTCGCTTCGAACACCCAGCCGAGTTCGCGGCCAAACAGGTCGACGGCCAGCGTCTGACGAGCGTCGGAAGCGGTGGTCAATACCGGCGTCGCGCCGAGCGCGCCGGCCAAGTGCCCGGCCAGTGCATTGGCACCACCGAGGTGGCCGGAAAGCACCGGGATGACGAACCGAGCGGCTTCGTCGATGACGATCACCGCCGGGTCGCTTTCCTTGCTGCCGAGGTGCGGAGCGATCAGGCGGACGACGGCGCCGAGCGAGACGATGGCGACGATCGCGTCAACCGCGGCGAACCAGGCCGGCATCTGATCACCGACCTTGCCGGTGTAGAACCGGGCGGCGTCTGGCGCTGCGGCTTCGGCTTCAGAGCGGAATTTCTCCGGCGCGAACAGGCGGGCGCCGGGTAGTGCGGCGACGATCCTGCCGGCCAGAGCGACCCCGTGGCGGGTAATGGCCAGGACGGCGACCTGCATCGCTCAGGGCCTGCTGGCTGGATCGATCGCAGCCAGCGCCGCTGCGCCGGTTTCCCGGCGCTGGCGGCAGCCACGGCGCAGTTCGCCGCGCAGCCGTTTCGGGTTCTGCACCAGCATCAGCGACAGGTAATTGACCTTTTCGCCCTTGAGGCTGGTGACATCGCGAACGATACGTTCATTCGGCGAGCCGACTTTTTCGATGAACACCGAGGTCGTGAGCAGTTCGCGCCGCGCCAACAGTTCGATGATTTCATCGATCAGCGGTTTCACCTTCAACAACGCCAGAGTGTCGAATTCGTCGAGCAGGTGGTCGATGAGTTCGATGCCATAGGCGGCAGGGATGATCGCGAAGGTCTCATCTTCCTCGGCGAGAACGGTGTCGGCGGCGGCGGCGGCGGCGGCGAACGAGGACACGCCGGGGATGGTCTCGACCTCGATGGCCGGTACCAGCTCGCGAACGACGCGGGCGAGGTGGCCAAAGGTGGCGAAGGTCGAGGCATCGCCTTCGACCAGAAAAACCAGGTCGCGCCCTTCGCCAAGCAGCTCGACGGTGCGTTCGGCGGCGCAAACCCAGGCGCGGCCGAGAATCTCGGGGTCGCGGGTCATCGGGAAGAGCAACTGTTCGGCATCGGCCGGCACCGTCAGACCGCCGCGCTCGACGATCGACAGCGCATACGACGATTCCTCGGCTTTCTTCAGCGGGTATAGCCAGCGGGCGCCGGATTGCAGCGCTGCCCAGGCCCGGCGGGTGATCAGCCCGGGGTCACCAGGACCGAGCGAAGCGCCGATCAGCCTGCCGTAGCGTGTATGTTCAGACATTCAGGGTCCTTTAATTGGTCGAATCCTTGCGAAAGTACATGGCCAGAGCCGTCAGTCTGCCCTGCTGGCCTCTGCGAGGGCATGGATGCCCCCCTCTCCCCCAACCCCTCCCCCGCGAGGGGGGAGGGGAGCCTATCGGTCACTCCCAACACTATGATTCACATCCTTTCTCGGGGCAGTCCCCAGCACGGTCGAATCGATCACGCACAGTCCTCGCTCCGCCTGGCGGTCACCACCCAGATCGGGTTCTGCGCCGCCAGCCGGTGCATGTCGAGAATCGGCTGACTGCGGCTGGCCTGCAGTTGCACGAGGTCCCAGACGGCATGGCGTTCGCTGAGCACCGCCGTCGCGGTGGCGAGATTCTCCAGCGTGACGAAGTTCATCACCAGCCGGCCACCCGCTTTCAGACGGGCCAGCACCCGCTCGATCAGCGCGGCGAGTTCGCCGCCCGAGCCGCCGATGAAGACGGCGTCCGGGTCGGGCCAGGTGTCGAGCCCGGCCGGTGCCCGGCCTTCGACCAGGGTGTAATTGCCGATCCGCCAAAGCGCCGCATTGGCGCGCGCGTTGGCAGCGTCGGCGGCATTCTTTTCGATCGCCCAGACATGACCGAAGGGCGCCAGTCTCGCCGCTTCGAGGCCGACCGAACCGGCACCGGCGCCGATGTCCCAGACCACCGCGGCTGGCTGGATGCGCAACTTGGCGAGCGAAAGGGCACGCGCTTCCTGCTTGGTGATCAGACCTTTCTCCGGCGATCGCTGCCGGTATTCGAGGTCTTCGAGACCGAAAGCCGGTCCACCGGTGCCGGCGGGCCGTTCGACGAGCACGATGTTCGGTTCGGGAAAGGCCATGCCTGCGACTTCGTCTGCGGCAAGATCGGCAAACAGTCGTTCGTCGGGCATCTGCAGGCGGCAGGCGATCGAGATCCTCGCCTCGCCGCCATAGCCGGCCGTGATCAGCGCCCTCGCCAGTCGCGCCGGGTTGTTTTCGGGACTGGTGAACAGCGCGACGCGCGGGTGCATGGCAATCGCCCGCAGCAGCGGATACAGACCGTGTGCAGGCGTCGCGCCGACAAACCATTCGCCGGCATCGGCGCGGTGACACGAGGCAATCCGGATGTCCTGCCAGGGCGTCTTGAAGCGGGCAAAGGCCAGTTGCAGCGTCGACACGTTCGGCAGGATGTCCACGTCGTCACGCCCGATTCGGCTGCTCAGCCAGGAAGCGATGCCGTGACAGAGCGGGTCGCCGGTGGCCAGCACGGCGACGCGTTGGCCCGCGGCGCGGGCGCTCAGAATCCAGTCGGGAAGCTCGCCGAGCGCGCCGTCCATGTCCCTGATCATCGCCGTGGCCGACAGCCAGGGACGCACCAGTGCCAGTGTGCGGCCGGCGCCGATCACCAGCTCGGACACGGCCAGTCGCTGGCGCGCCGCATCGGACAAGCCGGCCCAGCCGTCATCGAGGATCCCGATCAGGGCGCAGGGTTCAGGCCAGCTCATCTTCTTCCAGACGACAAATGAAGCGTCCTTCGAAATCGCAGACCAGAATACTGAGCTGGTAAGGGCCGGGGTAAGCGCTTTTCAGGCTGCGGATGGCCTTGCCGGCCAGCGAACGGTGGAAAGCAAGGCTCAGGCCCAGGTTGGCGAGGCGTTCGGCAGCAAAGCGGGCCGTTTCGGCGGCACGGATCGCCTCGACCAGATCGGGCGGTGCACCGACTTCCTGTGCCGATGCAGCGAGAATGTCACGGTCGATCTCGGCCTTCCAGGCATGCGTGACGCTGAGTCCCTGGCAAATCTTGGTCAGCTTGCCGACCATCGCACCCAGATAGACACGAGCCAGGCGGTGTTTGACCGCCGACTGGAAAGCCGCCTTGACGAAGTCGCCCATCTGGACGAAGCACGCTTCGTCGAGTTCCGGCAACTGGCGCATGGCGAATTTTTCGGTGCGCCCGCCGGTGGTGAAGACGACCCTGGTCTGACCCTGCTTCGCCGCGACATCGACCGCCTGGACGACGCTGGCGCGGAAAGCGGCCGTCGAATAGGGACGGACGATGCCGGTAGTGCCGAGAATCGAAATGCCGCCGATGATGCCAAGGCGAGCGTTCAGCGTCTTTTTCGCCATCGCGTCGCCACCGGGAACGGAAATGGTGACCTCCAGACCGTCGTGGAGCAGCAGTTCGCCGGCGACTGCAATGACGTTGTCCCGGATGTTGCGGCGCGGAACCGGGTTGATGGCTGGACCGCCGACGGCGAGGCCGAGGCCGTCTTTGGTGACGACGCCGACCCCGAAACCCCCCTGGAGAAGCACCTCGCCGGCCCGTTGCGGCAGCCGCCGGACAGCGGCCGTCAAGTGTGCGCCATGCGTCGCATCCGGGTCGTCGCCGGCGTCCTTGACGACCACCGCATGCGCGACCCGCTCTCCACCCTCTCCATCGAAGCGCCCGCCGCTGACCGCAAAGCGGTGCTCCTGGCCATTCGGCAGACGGCAGAGAACGCTGTCCGGTAGCACGCCGGTGAGCAGGCCGAGCGTTGCCGCGCGTGCGGCGGCGGCGGCGCAGGCGCCGGTAGTGAAACCGCTGCGGTTGCCGCGTGCGCGCCGGCCATCGCCCTTGCGGACCCTGGCCGGAGCGAGCGCCTGCCCGAGGTCGCTCAAGCGGTGCTCTGCTGCGCCGCTTCGGCGAGGCCGAGCAGCGCGTGCATGCTGGCGACGACCAGCGTCGAACCGCCCTTGCGGCCCTTGATCGCCACCCACGGGGTATCGGTCAAGGTCATCAGCAGCGCTTTCGATTCGGCAGCCGAGACAAAGCCGACCGGCATGCCGATCACCAGCGCTGGTCTGGCTCCTTCTTCGCGGATCAGGCGGATGACTTCGATCAGTGCCGTCGGGGCATTGCCGATGCCGACGATGGCGCCGTCGAGCCTGCCGAGCCGCTGCGCCTTGCGCATCGCCTGGACGGCGCGGGTCGTGGCCTCGGCCCTGGCCAGTTCGATGACCTCCGGATCGGAAATGTAGTGCTGGGTACGCATGCCGAAGTGCCTGAGGCGTGGCGCCGAAAGGCCGACGCAGATCATTTCGACATCCGCGACGATCGGCGTGCCGCCCTTCTGGACAGCTGCCAGACCGGCCCGTATCGCATCGGGGTGAAAGGCAGTCAGGCCGTTGAATTCGAAGTCGGCACTGGCGTGAATGATGCGGCGCACCAGTGGCCACTGTTCGTCGGTGTAGTCGTGCTGCCCGACCTCGGCGTCGATGATGGCAAAGGAGTCGTGCTCGATGGCGCGGCCGGCGGCAGTGAGCTGTTCGGTAATCGTATTGGCGGCAGTAGGGGTGGCCGTGGTCATGTCCGGAGTCTCCGAAGTCTCAGTCGTGTGGATGGGCACAACCATGATCGTGTGCATGGGGGTGCCGGTGATCGTGAACCGGGGCATGGCCGCAGCCTGGAGCGGCCAGGGCCGTATGGCCGTGCTCGTGCAGATGCTCGGCCTCGGCCAGTTCGCGATACTTGCAGCCATCGCATTCGAGCATGCCACCTGCGGGGGTCTCGCCGCAGACCTTGTCGTCGAGCAGGTCGAAGATGCCCTTGTCGAAGCCGAAGTGGCTGCCCAGGCCGAAAGCGACCTGCGGATATTGCCGCTGCAGGCGCTCGACCTGCGCCTTGATGCGCTCGATCAGCACGCCGGTAAACAGGTATACCGGAATGATGCAAATCTGCATCATGCCCAGCCTGATCTGGCGCTGCACCACCGTTTCGAGGCGCGGCCAGGTGACGCCGGTAAAGGCGAGATCGACCAGTTCATGCTCGTTGGCCTCAAATATCCAGCGTGCCATCCTGGCCAGCTCGCCATTGGCGCCGATGTCGGAGGAGCCGCGCCCGAGCAGGATGACGCCGGTGGTCATCGGATCGGGCACGGCCAGCTGCTTCATCAGCCGGTCGAGCTGAATCTGTAGTACGGCAAAGATTTCGCGACCCATGCCGATATGTCGGGTGACGGCGAATTCGACCTGTGGATGCCGCTCGCGCGCCCGCTTCAGTGCCGCCGGCAATTCCATTTTGACGTGGCCGGCGGCGTTGAGAATGAAGGGAATGACCAGCACCTTGCGCGCGCCACGCGCAGCCCGGTCGAGACCTTCATCCAGCAGCACTTCGGCGTGCTCGATGAAGCACACCTCGATCCGCCACTCGGGGTGACGTTCGCGCCACTGGGCCGCGAAATGCAGGGTTTCCTTGTTGCCGTCGCGGTTGCGCGAGCCGTGGCCGACGAGGAGGAAGGTGGTTTCATTAGTCATGATTCGTCTCGGTCGCCTTGCGGAAGCGGTGCGTGAAAGCAGGGTCGTACAGTTTTGAGCGCACCAGGTCGGGCCAGTCGGCAGCACCCAGCGTCGGGCTGGCGACGATCATCGCCTGACTGCCGACCTTCGCGGCCTGGCATTTCTGCTTGATGTCGGCGAGCGTGCCGCGAATGATCTTTTCCTGGCCCGGCCAGCTCGCCTTGTGCACGACCAGCATCGGCGCATCCTCGGCCCAGCCGGCGGCACGCAAGGCTTCCTGCACCTTGTGCAGCAGAGTGATCGACAGGTAAATGCAGAGCGTCGCCTTATGCACGGCCAGGGATTCGAGATCCTCGCCCGGCGGCATGGGCGTCCGCCCGGCGACGCGGGTCAGGATCACCGTCTGCGTGACTTCCGGCAGGGTCAGCGTTTCGCCCGCTGCGGCCATCGCGGCCATCGCCGAGGAAACGCCGGGAACGACTTCCCAGGCGATGCCGGCGGCCGTCAGCGGTTGCGTCATCTCGATCAATGCGCCATAGAGGCCGGGATCGCCGGTCTGCAGGCGAACGACGACGGCGTGCCGGTCGGCACGCTCGATCAGCCAGCCGGTCATCTCTGCCAGAGTCATGTCCTTCGAATCGCGGATCTCGCAATCCGCCGGCGAGAACCGCGTCGCCGCCTGGTCGACCAGCGATCCGGCAAACAGTACCGCGCCGGCTTCCTCGAGCAGACGCCGGCCCTTGACGGTAATCAACTCGGGGTCGCCGGGGCCGGCGCCGACAAACCAGACTTTTCCGGGCATTAATGTGAAAGTCGCGTCAGCGACTCAGGAATCTCCCCTCCCCACTTGCGGGGGAGGGGTCGGGGGAGAGGGAGACGGTCATGACTTCCATGATCGAGGGTGCCTAGAGAAGTCATGATCGTTAGACCATCCTCTCGAAATGGGGCGTGCAGCTGCGGGTTCCCAGCAGAGCGAGCAGATCGCTGATCTTGCGCGGCCAGGCATCGCTCGGGAGGACGCCGAGTTTCTTCAGACGGTGCTGCAGTTCGATCACTCCGGGCAAAGGCAATCCTGCCGCCGACAAGGCCTCGCCAGCCGTCGCCAGATGCGCCGCCGGCAGCGATGCGCTACAGCGACCGGCAACCATCAGGTGAATCTGGTCCGCCCAGGCGTAGGCAAAATCGATGTCGTGCGTCGCCAGCAGCAGGGTGATGCCACGCGCATGCAAGTTCTCAAGCACGGCCAGCAGATCTTCCTGCATGGCGTGATCGAGGCCGGCCATCGGTTCGTCGAGGATCAACAGTTCGGGCGCCATGGCCAGAACCCCGGCGATGCAAACCCGCTTCTTCTGGCCGAAACTCAGGTTGTGTACGGGTTTGTCGACAAACGCTGCCATGCCCACGGCTTGCAGCGCGGCACTGACGCGTTGGCGTGCCGTGGCGACGTTCAGACCGAGGTTGAGTGGCCCAAAGGAAACGTCTTCGAGGACGCTCGCCGAGAACAGTTGCCGATCCGGATTCTGGAAAACCATGCCGACCTTGCTGCGCAGTTGGCGCAAGCCACTGCGACGGTAATCCACCGCTTCCCCGGCGTAGTAAACAACGCCGGATTGTGGTCGCAGCAAGCCGTTGCACTGCTGGAACAGGGTGGTCTTGCCGGAACCGTTGGCGCCGATCAGGGCGTTGCGGCTGCCCCGCCGGACGGCGATCGAACAGTCGTCCAGTCCGCTGCTGCCATCGGGGTAACGGAAGCAGACCTGCGCCAGTTCGAGCAGGAGGTCGTCTGCCGAGCGCGTCATGACATCGCCACCGCCAGTGCAAGCAGCGTACTGCCAGCGGTCATTGCGATGGCCAGGTCGCGACCGGCATGGGCAAAGACCGGCGCAAGAAAACGCAATGGACCCTCGTTGTTGCGCGCCTGCGCCGCGACATGCAGGTCGTTTGCCCGTTGCCACACCTGCAGCGTCAGATTGGCAGTCAAACCGCCCAGCGAGCGCAGTGCCAGGCGTGGTGTCGCGTAGCCCAGGCGCGCCGTCTGGGCGATCCAGGTGTCCTGCACCGCCGCGGAGAAGACGAACAGCATCCGGTAACAGAGCACCATGATTTCGAGCACGATCTCGGGGGTCTTCAGTCGGCGCAACAGGTTCATCAGATCGGGAAGCGGCGTGGTCAACGCGAGAAAGAGCAGCGCCGTCAGCGCAGCAAACGAACGGGACAATACCTGCGCCAGCTGGTTCAGGCCGTTCGGGAGCAGTTGCAGCGTGATGCCATGCTCATCGACGCCCAGCGAGAACGCCAGTGACAGACTGCCGAGAAGCAGAAAGGCCAGTGCTGGCGAGGCGACGCGCAGGTAAGGCGCTGGCGCGACACCGGCACCCAGCAGCGTGATGGCGGCGAGAATCGCCGCCACGCTGGCAGCGACCATCGGTGTGCCGGCGGCAAAAGCGGCGATCAGGCCCGCGAGCGCAAAGCTTCCCTTCGCCGCCGGTGAAACCTGCCGCCAGCGGTTGGCGTAGGCCGACTGCTCGATCAGCACCGTGGTGCAGCTCCATTGGCTTCTTCCGCTTCCCGGCGCAGCTTTTCGCGGGTCACCGAGACACCCAGGTAGTAACCGATAAAGCCGGCACCCAGCGCCGCCTGCAAGGCGAACAACAGGGAGGCGATTTCACCGCTGGCCGGCTCCATCAGTGGCTGGAACCAGGGCTGGAAATCAGGATCGATGGCGCCGATGAGATCCCTGGCCTGGTTGTCAGCGCCGGCAAAGAGCTCGACGGGATGATCGGCATTCGCCGCCGGTTTCTGCACCAGCCACAGCGGCAGCGCAGACAGCAGGACCACGGCGACCAGCAGCAACAGGTTTTGCCGGCGTTTCATACCCGTACCTCGTCGTTCCCGACGAGCTGCAGATCCTGCAGTTCCCTGGCGTTGAAGCGCGCCAGGGCATTGAAGATCAGCACCGTCAGCAGTCCTTCGCTGATCGCCAGCGGGATCTGGGTGATCGCAAAGATGCTGGCGAATTTGGCAAAGGAAGCGACAAAACCACCCGTCGGATCAGGGAAGGCCCAGGCCAGTTGTACCGAGGTGGTGAGGTAGGTCAGCAGGTCGCCGAGGCTGGCGGCGAGAAAGACACTGGTGGCAAACGAGAGTTTGATGCTGCGCGCCACACGAAACACTGCGGCAGCGGCGAACGGACCGACAATGGCCATCGCAAAGAGGTTGGCACCCAGCGTCGTCAGTCCGCCGTGCGCCAGCAGCAGCGCCTGGAAGAGCAGGACGACCATGCCAATCGGCGCCATGGCTGTCGGGCCGAAGAGAAGGGCACCGAGCCCGGTGCCGGTGGGGTGCGAGCAACTGCCGGTCACCGACGGCAATTTGAGCGCCGAGAGAACGAAGGTGAACGCGGCGGCAACACCCAGCAACATCCGCTGTTCCGGATGTTCGCGGATACGTTTCTTGATGACCCACAAGCCATAGGCCACGCAGGGGGCCGAAGCGAGCGTCCACCCCAGGGCGTGTTCGACCGGCAGAAAGCCTTCCATGATGTGCATGCTTCTCTCCCACAGCGAGCAATGGCAAGCCGTGCCAGGCGGGGGAGCGGTACCTGCGGGTCGGAAGAAAAGCCGAGAAAACCTGCTGTCGGCGAATCCACATAGCCCTCCCTTTACCCCGGGGAACGGCACTACGTTTGATTTGGGCCGGTTTTCTGGCTTGCCGTCGATCTTCTCCAGCACCTTCCCATGCGCGAGCACAGTGGCGTATTGCGGAGTCGTCAGGCTTACAGCAGCGGGGGCTGCGCCGGAATGTCTGAAGATTCAGATTCACCGGCTTCCCGTTTCACCCGCCCCACGAGCGTGGGGCAAGGTACCCAAAACGGGTCAATTATACGACAGAGCCTTGGCAGTGCGGGTCTTCTCACGATTGACCGCAGTTGATGGGTGGACATATACTCCCCCGAGCAGCTGGAGACTGTGGCAAGCGGCCATCTGACACCCACTGCGCAGATCCCCCGGCTCCGCCGATGCCGCCCACGGCGGAGCGTGGCACATCGGTGATCATTTTACTTTCGACTCATTGCAACGAGGAACTTTCGGAATGAATCACCTCGTCATCGGGCTGGGCGGCACCGGAGGAAAAATCATCCGGGCCCTGCGAAAGAGCCTGTACCAGGAATTCCGCGGCGACAAACTGGCCGACATCGGCATCGGCTACCTGTACGTCGATTCGTCCAGCGAAATGATGTCGATCGACGACCCCAGCTGGAAAACCCTGGGCACCTCGGTGCAGTTGCCCAAGGCCAGCCAGTTGCTGATTACCGATGCCAATCTCACCTCGCGGCTCGACAATCTCGACAGCTATCCGGGACTCAAGCACTGGCTGGGCAGCCCGCAGGAGTGGCGCGACATTCTCAACAGCATCGTCGGCGCCACGCTCGGTGGCCAGAAGCGCCGGCTGGGCCGCTTCCTGTTTGCCTGCAAGGCCGACAAATACCGCGAACAGCTGCAATCGCAGGTCAAATTGCTGCAGCAGAACGGCCAGACCGAAGTCACCTTCCATGTCGTGCTCGGCCTGGCCGGCGGCACCGGCAGCGGCAGCGTGATCGACGCAGTGGCACAGCTGCGGGATCTGTATCCCGACTCCAAGCGTTTCCGCATCCTGATCTACGCGCTGCTGCCCGACGCCTACCCGAACCCCAACTGGGACACCGGCAACTACCACGCCAACGGATTTGCCGCCCTGACCGAACTCAACGCCATGTCGGTGGGCGTCTATCAACCCTACGACGTCACCGGCGTGAAGGAGCGGCTGACGCTGAGCGACCCGTTCAACGGCTGCTTCGTCTTTGGCAACGAAAACGAGAACGGCTTGACGGTGGATGTGGACCGGGATGTGCCCGGCATCGTCGCTGACTTCCTGTATCAAAAGATCGTGACCGCGAAGAACATCAACTGGGCCTCGCTCGACCGCATGGAGAACGCGGAGAATGGCGATGGCTCGCCGGAAACCGCTGCGCAGGGGCGCATTCCAGAGCGCTCCAAGCGTTTTCTGACGTTCGGCATCAAGCGGCTGGCCATTCCCGAAGAAGAGATCAGTGAATACCTGACCTACAGCTTTGCCCGACAGGCGGCGCTGCAGTTGCGCTTCAATCACTGGCAGGAGGCGTCCGGCTTCATCGAAGAACCGCGCAAGCAGGATTTTCACGAGTTTGTGCAGCAAAAGGAGACGCAGCTACGCTGGCTGCTGTCCGACGACCATCTGACGCTGGCGCTGGGCATCCTGCCGGAAGATGCCGCCAACAAGCGCTGGAAGTCTTTTACTGGCGAGTGGGAAGCCGTCATCCCCAACTTCAAGTCGCTGGTGCGCGAGCGCGAGCGCGCCACCTGGCTGGACGAACTCACCAAGTTGTGTGAGAAGCGTTATCAGGATGACTACCGCACGCTGGGCGTCCCCGGTTTCTACCGCACCAAGCTGAAAGCGCGCAAGGACATGGCGCGCGAGATCCGGGTGCGGATCGAGCAGGAACTGGTCAATGAATGGAAGGTCGGCGCCAAGTCCGCCTGGGATGTATCCCGCCTGCTGATCGCGCTGAGCGAAAAACTGGACGAACGTCTGAAGGCCTGTGACGAACACATTGCGCGTGCGCGCCACGCAGAGGAAGAAGCGCAATCGCGCGTCCTCGGCAATGCACACAAATGGTCCAGCATGGGCCTGTTCTCCAAGCACCTGCTGGGAACGCCGGACAGCCTGCTGGACGCGCATGGTGTGCATTTGCAGGAGATGTATGTGTACCGTACGCGCGCCGAAGGCTGGGGCTTTGCCAAAGCGCTGCTGATCGAGGTGATCGCCGAAATCACCGACCTGAAAGGTGAAGTGGACCGGGCGGCCAACACCTTGCAGCAGGCCCTGAAGAAGTTCGATGTCGGTATCCAGGCGCGCCTTTCCGATACCGATGCAGGCGATTTGCGCCAGCACCTGATCCGCTTTTATGACCCCGTCCAGGTCAAGCAGATCAGCCGCCGGCTGGTGGTGGACGAAGCCGAACAGAAAACGCAGACCGGCCGGGTGCGTTCCGCCCTGGCCGAAAAGATTGGGCAGGATTCGACTTTTGCCCTGTTCAATCAGCGGGTGACGGAATCGACCTTTCTCGATGTGCTCGAAACGGTGTGCGAGGACAACGCGCGCATCGCCCACCAGAACCTGGTGCAGAACCCCAAGGAGCGGCTGCTCGGCGTGTCGATCATCGACAAGTTGCGCGACCGCTACGGCGCCGACCCGCAGGAGTTGAAAAGCTACGTGAGCGAGCTGGTCAGCCGGGCAGGCAACTTCGTCACGCTGGAACCGCTGGAAATCCACCGGGCAGCGCCCGGCATTCCCGTGGGGGTACCCACGGCGGTGAGCAAATTCACCGTGATCCTGCCAAGAGCGCCTGAACAGGCCGAGTTTGCCCGGGGACTGAAGGAAGCACTGCGCGAAGCCAAAACCGGCGATGTGGAGATCATCGACTCGGATGGCCGGCGCAACGAAATCACGCTGGTCTCGATCACCAACCTGTTCCCGCTGCGCTACCTCAAGCCGCTCAAGTTCCTGGAAGAAAAATACCGCCGCCGCATCGAAACCGGCGGCGCGCGCGCGCGGCTCGAACTGCACACCGAGGGCGACGGCAATGCCTGGCCGCGGCTGTTCGTGGCCTCCAGCGCCGAGGTCAAGCAGCAGGCCCTGCCTTACGTGCTGCTGGCCAAGGCTCTGGGATTCATCCATGAAGGCAGGAATCCCGCCACCGGCGCGGAGGAAGTGCTGCTGCTCACCAAGGATGCCGACGGCTTAGACAACGATCCGGTCCTCCTGGGCAAGAGCTTCACGGCCAGCGCCGACAGCATCAACCTGGAGAACCTGCACACCATCAAGTCGGTCTGCGACGCGACGCTGGCCGGTGCCGGCTACCTGCACCAGGACCGCCGCAGCGAGGTGCAGCGGGCCATCCTGAGCGAGGTCGAAGCCATCAAGGCCGCACGCGGCGGCAACATCCAGGATGAAACCTACCGCCGCTTTCTGGAGGCCGGCCGGCGTGCCCTGGCCATTCTCAAACGCGAAGTCGCCTGATGCGCCCTGGTTGAGCAAGGCCAACAACCGATTCGCCGGTTTCTTCCACTTCCCAGAAAAACCAGGAGGAACTCCCCGATGGCCAGCATGAAATCCAAATCCGGCAAATGCTCGAACTTTGGCAACTGCGCCACGGCCGACGCCCGCGCCACGGTCGAAGTTCCGGGCGGTCTGGATTTCGTCTGCAATGAATGCGGCAAACCCCTGCTGCTCAGCGACACCGGTCCCCAGAGCGGTGGCTCGAAGACCTTGCTCGTGGCCGGGCTGTTGCTGGCCATGCTGCTGCTCGGCGGGGGTGCCGCATGGTTCTTTCTGGCCGGCGAGAAGAGCGCCGAGCCCATGCCTCCGCCAGCGATGCAGGCACCGGCCACGCCAGCAGTGATCGCGCCAGCACCGCCGCCGGCACCCCAGACCGAAACCCCGGCCCGCCCGGTCAGTGGCCATTGCTCTCCCGCCGACGAGCGTGCCGGGCTGTGCCGCTCCGCGCCATGACCCTGTTTTTCCTTTCCCGGTATTCGACATGAATAATTCACATGCCGCACGGCCTGCTGGCATCAAAACCCTGCTCGTCGGAATTTCGGCGGCCTTGTTGTCGATGGCTGCCGCTGCCGAAAGCATCGTCACCGGTGGCAAGACGGGTACCTATTACGCCATCGGCAGCAATTTGCGGGATTTCGTCAATCCAAGCCTGGAAGTGAAGGACTCCAAAGGTTCCTGGGCCAATGTGGAAGACATGAGCCAGACCCGGGGCGTCACGCTGGCGATTGTCCAGTCGGACGTATATTCCGCCTTCGTGCGGATGCGTGACGCCAGCGATGTCCCGCAGGCCACACGCCGTGAATACGCACAACTGCTGGCCAACTTGCGGGTGTTCATGCCCTTGTACCAGGAAGAAATCCATTTCCTGGTTCGCAAGGACGAGCCCATCGAATTCATCCATCAGATCCGGGGAAAACCCATCTGGATGGACATGGAGAAAAGTGGCACCTACCTCACCGCCCTGAATGTGTACAGCAAACTTTTCCAGGAGCGTCCCAACGTCGTGCAGCCCTTCATCAACACCACGGCCACGGGCGAGGACGAAGGCACCAAACGACGCCGCTCGGCCTTGATGGCCTTGAGCGATCCGGCTTATTACCAGGCCTATCCGAAGATCGACGTGCTGGTGCTGGTGGGAGGACAGCCGCTCAGCCTGCTGGAGAAAAATGTCCCGGCCAACCTCAAGCTGCTGAAATTCGACCCGACACAGGCCAATTCGGACAAAATTCTGCAGGAATACCGGAAAGCTGAAATCAGGAAATCCAGCTACCCGCTGCTGAACATTGCCGAGAATGGTTCTCCCTCGCTGGCCGTCGATTCCTACCTGATCACGGCCAATTTTGCAGATCCCCAGAGGAATCAGTTCATCAAGGATTTCGCTGGCCAGTTCTGCGAGAAATTCGCCGTGTTGCGGGACCGCGGGCACGCCAAATGGCGGTCACTGACCTGGCAACCCGGCTCCGCACTGCCGCCTCTGGCCGCAGGCTGGCAGTACTCCGACAAAGTCAAGGAGCGCCTGGCCAACTGCCAGTCCGGCTCCGTTCCCAAACCCGGCCCGAGCGACTGCAGTCCGCAGGACCGGTTTTCAGGCCTCTGCAAGTAAAACCATGGAAAATTTGAAGGCGCCACTGGCGCATGCTTTTGCCGACGCCGAACGGGCGGCGGTGTACCAGGCGATTTTCAGCCGGCGTGATGTGCGTGGGCAATTTCTGCCCGAACCGGTTCCGGACGATGTGCTGGGCCGCATCCTGATGGCTGCGCACCACGCCCCCTCGGTCGGCTTCATGCAACCCTGGAGCTTCCAGCTCGTACGTTCCGATGCGCTCAAACAGCGGGTCCATGACCTCTTCGAGCAAGCCAACGCCGAAGCCGCGCAGATGTTCCCCGATGGCAGGCGGGATATCTACAGTCGTCTGAAGCTGCAGGGCATCGTCGATGCGCCGATCAATCTCTGCGTGACCTGTGACCGCACACGCAGTGGACCAGTCGTCCTCGGCCGGACGCACATGCCGAGCATGGATTTGTTCAGCAGCGTCTGTGCCGTGCAGAATCTATGGCTGGCCGCCCGCGCCGAAGGCGTCGGCGTCGGCTGGGTCAGCATCTTTCACGAACGCGCCCTGCAGGAAGTGCTCGGCATCCCCGCCCACATCGTTCCGGTGGCCTACCTGTGCATCGGCTATGTTTCCCATTTCCAGGACAAACCTGAACTCGAGAAGGCCGGCTGGTTGCCGCGCCTGCCAATCGCCGACCTCATCCATTACGAGCAGTGGGGAGCGACCGACACCACCGGGCAGAATCCCCTGACCGCAAAGCTGCTGGCGATGCAGGCAGGGATCCAGCAACATGGTATCTATCCGACATGATTTCCGCCAATCCAGCGGCGGTTGCAGCATGGTTCACCGCGTGAACGGAACGTCTTGCAGGACTCACTGATGGAGCCTCAACCGTAGCGAAGATCTGCAACAGAGGTGATCCAGAGAGGAAGCGATAGCAAAGGAGACGGAGATGAGCAACGACCAGAACCCGATCACGCTGTGTGTCGACGGTACGCTCAAGAAGGACGACTGCCCGCTGGCCGGATGGCCTGCCGAGGTCTACGAACTCGATGGCATGTCGCGTGGCGAGTCGCAGCGTGTCGTGCCGGCGGCGCTCCCGCTCGACGCCGTACTGGAACTCGAACTCGCCAACGGCACTTGCATTCTGGTCGCCGCCGCGGACGCCGAGCGCTACCTGGGCGCGGCAGTGGGGCGCGGCGACGGCATGGCGGGGCCGCTCGAGGTCGGGCAGCTGCTGCGCCTCTCGGGGCCGCGCCTGCCCGCGGGTACTGCGCGCGACGGTCTGGGTGCCTGGGTGCTCAAGGGCTTGCGCATCTACCGGAGCGGCCCCGCCGGCGTCACTGCGCTGATCGCTGCCGGCACTTTTCAGGATGCGCAACTCGACGACCGCAACGGACTCTACCGCTGCGCCACCGACGCCTTCGCGCTCGCCAAGGTCGACGCGCTGCCCGAATCTGCCGAGCCGACGCTGATCTTCCTGCACGGCACGGCCTCGTCTACGGAGGGCAGCTTCAAGAGCCTCTGGGCCAGTGACAAGTACCGCGAGCAACTGCTTGCCACCTATGGCGCGCGCCTCTATGCCTTCGAGCACCGCAGCCTGACCGAGAGCCCGATCGCCAATGCTCTGGACCTGGTCAAGACCCTGCCGACGGGCGCGTGCCTGCACCTGCTGAGCCATTCGCGCGGCGGCATGATCGGTGAGTTGCTGGCGCGCGCCAACCGGATCGACCTGGAGCCGTTCACCGACGAAGAGATCGATCGCTTCCAGGCGCATGCTGCACGCCTGGGCCGTGCGGGTTTCGACGCCGAGGCCAAGCACCTGGGCGAACTCAACCGGGAACTGCGCAAGCGTCGCATCCGCGTCGAGCGCTTCGTGCGCGTCGCCTGCCCGGCGCGCGGCACGACGCTCGCTTCTGGCCGACTCGATCGCTGGGCCAGCGTCATGCTCAATCTGCTCGGCAAGGGCTTCGATGCAGCAGGCCTGGTCATTCCCGGCATGCTGCCGCTAGCCAGAAGCTACGGTCTGCTCAAACAGTTCCTGCTGGCGGTGGTCAAGGCACGCAGTGATGCGCGCATCCTCCCTGGCATCGAGGCGATGATGCCCGACTCGCCACTGGTGAGCCTGCTCAACGCACCGGATGTGCAGATCGAACACCCGCTGCATGTGCTGGCCGGCGACTACCAGGGCGACGGTCTGCTGCCCTGGCTGGGCGACTGCCTGTCGGAGGTGTTCTATGGCGGCGAAACCGACCTGGTGGTCAATACGCCGTCGATGAGCGGCGGTGCAATCCGCGTGCAGGGCATTCGCCAGAAGCCCGTGCGCGGGCCGCAGGTCACCCACTTCAGCTACTTCGAGCGCGACGAGAGCGCGCTGGCGCTGCTGGCTGCGCTCAAGGGCGACGATCGCCAGTTCGAACTGCTGCCAGGCCCGTCCACGGCCGAGATCGGCCGCGGTGGCATAGCGCCCAAGCGCAAGAAGGACGCGCCCATCGTCTTCCTGTTGCCCGGCATCATGGGCAGTCACATCCAGATCGGTACGAACCGCATCTGGTTCGATCCGTTCAGCATGTGGGCGGGCGACATGGCCAAACTGAAGGTGAATGCGCCAGGGGTGACGCCGGACGGCTGGATGGATCGCAACTACGAGACACTGGCGCGCTACCTGGCCGACCGGCATGAAGTGCGGCCCTTCGCCTATGACTGGCGCCTGTCGATCACCGACGCGGCCAGGCGCTTCGGTGTGGAACTCGACCAGGCCATGCTCGACGCCGAGAAGCGTCGCCAGCCGCTGCGCATCGTCGCCCATTCGATGGGCGGCCTGGTGGCCCGCCTGGCGCTGCAGGGACGCTGGGACAGGTTCAAGACGATTCCCGGCAGCCGCCTGCTGCAGCTCGGTACGCCCAACGCCGGCTCACATTCGATCGCCGCCGTGCTGATGGCGCGCGACGACTTCATCCAGATCATCGAGCGCTGGTTCGACTGGAAACACGATATGCGCGAGTTCCTGGAGATCGTCCGTGATTTCCCGGGCGTGCTGGAACTCCTGCCGTGGCCGGGCGATAACGGCCGGGCGGTCGATGGGGTTGATTACTTCGATGCCGCGGTCTGGCAGACCTGGTACGGGCAGGACCAGGATTCGAAGAAGAGCAAGTCCTGGTTGCCACCGCAAAAGGAGCCTCTCGACAATGCGCGCCAGGCCATCGCCGCACTGCGCGCCGCCGAGCTCGACCCGGCATGCACTCTCTACGTTGCCGGCCACGCGTCCACGCCGATTGCCGTGCGCATCGTCGACGGCCAGGTCGAGATCGGCAGCATCGCTGAGGGCGATGGCCGCGTGCCCTGGAAAACGGGCATCCCGCCGGGCGTGCCAGTATGGTACACCGACGCCGTGCATGGCGACCTGGCCAACCATGAGAAGGCATTCGAGGCTTACCGGGAGTTGATCGAGACCGGCGATACCCGCCACAGCGCACTGTCGCGCGTTCCCCCAGGCGCCCGTGGCGAAAGCGCACTGGTGTTCCAGCCGCGCAGCCTGGAAGGCAATTCCCTGTATCCGAGCGTCGACGAAGTCATCGCCGCGGCCACCGGCGGCGCCCGCCGCGGGCGGCGCCCCACGGCGAAGACGGAGGCACCCGCCAGCATCGAAGTCGTGCATGGCAGCCTGGCCAGCGCCGAATCGCCGATCCTCATCGGCGCCTACGCCAACGACGGCCTGCGCGGCAGCGCCAGCTTCCTTGACGGCCATCTCGCTGGCTCGATGTCTCGCACCTTGAAGCTCGGCCGCTATCCTGCCCATACTGACGACGCCATGGTCTTCCTCAATCCGACCCCGGATGCCAGGCCGGCCGGTGCCATCGTCGTCGGTCTGGGGCCAGTCGGCGAGATCCGGCCCGGGCAACTCACGCAGGCACTGAGCAACGGCCTGCTCGAGTACGTGCGTAGCGAGGAGCAGCGCCAGGGAGTGGACAACAGCGCTGCGCCGCGACTGTCGGTCTGCGCCCTGCTGGTCGGCACTGGTTTCACCGGCCTCACGGTCGAGGTGGGCGTGCGTTGCCTGTTGTCCGCCGTGACGCGCAGCAACGAAGCGCTGAACAGCACCGGCACCCCGTTTCGCATTGGCCGCCTGATCGTGTACGAAGAGGTGCAGGATCGCGCCATCGCCGCGGTGCAAGCGCTGCGCGAGATGGCCGCCGATGCGCCGTTCGCCGACTCGATCCACTTTGACGGGCGCTTGCGCAGTGGTGCCGGCGGTTATTGTGCGCGCAGCGTCGCCAGCGGCGGGCAAGCGGGCACCTATCGGGTAACGATCAGCGAAGACAGGCGCGGTTTGCGCTTCACCATCATCACCGACCGGGCACGCAACGAAGTGGCTGCCGAACCAAACCAGCGTCAGGCAGTAGACGGCCTGATCGCTTCAATTACCAGCGCCACCCAGGATCAGCCCGGCCTGTCGCGTGCCCTGTTTGAACTCATGGTTCCAAACGGAATGAAGGAAGCCGTCGCCGAAGTGCGCACCCTGATGATGTCGGTCGATGCGGCCGCCGCCACCTATCCCTGGGAACTGATGCGCGACGAGGATCAGAACGACCCGCTGGCGACGCGCATCGAATTGGTGCGCCAGCTTGCGTCGGCCTATGGTCGGGGAAAGGTGCCGACGGTGACCGGCGACCGCGTCTTCATCGTCGGAGACACCCAGTCCGGGTTGATGGAACTGCCTGGGGCCCAGGCCGAAGCGCGGACGGTTGCCAAGGCCTTCGCCGGCAACCAGTACGTGCTCAAGGATCTCTATCGCGCCACTGCCCAGCAGGTCTTCGAAGCCCTGTTCTTCGATCGTTACCGCTTCATGCACCTGGCCGGACATGGGGTCGTCCGGGACAAGGACAGCGGCCTGACCGGCATGGTCCTCGGGCCGAAGACCTGTCTCACCGCGGCGCAGGTGGGCAAGCTCAGGCACGTGCCGGAATTTGTCTTCATCAACTGCTGCCATCTCGGCGACATGCAGGCCGATGCGCAGCCGCGCTGGGGCGAACTGGCTGCCAACCTCGCCACACAGTTCATCGAGATGGGCTGCAAGGCCGTCATCGCCGCCGGTTGGGCGGTCGACGACCATGCCGCCGAAACCTTTGCGCAGGCGTTCTACACCGCCATGCTGGATGGAAAACGCTTTGGCCACGCGCTGTTACTGGCGCGTAACGAGACCTACCGGCGATATCCACACAGCAATACCTGGGGCGCCTACCAGGCCTACGGCGACGAGCGCTACCAGTTCCCCGGTGCGAGCGCCGACGATGTGACTGCTGACTACGTCCACCCCAGCCATCTCGTTGCCGACCTCGACATGCTCGGTTCCCGTCTGCGCCAGGCGACGACCAGCGAACAGCAGGGCTACTATCGCAAGCAGATCGAGGCAATCGAAAACGCTGCGCGCAGCCCTGACTTCCAGTGCGCCAGCGTCAGGGAAAAACTCGCCAGCGCCTGGGCTGAACTCGGCGACATCGAACGCGCGATCGGCCACTACCGCGCCGCACTGGTCATGGAAGACGCGCAGGTCAGCCTGCAAGCGCTGGAGCAACTCGCCAGCCTGGAAGCGCGCCACGGCGCCAGCTTGCTCGCGGCCAGGGAGGAGGAAAAGCACCCTGCGGGTGCCGACTTCATGGATCGAGCCTTGACGCGCCTGAAGCTGTTGATCGACATCGGAGTGACCGCCGAGCGTCTGTCGCTGCTCGCTTCGCTCTGCAAACGCCGCGCCCAGACCATTTTGCTGGGCGGGAAGCGTACAAAGATCGAGCAGTCCTTGGTCGAGATGCGAGACGCTTACTGGCGCGCTTCGGAACACGCGCATCAACGCACCGGCGAATGGGATTACGACCCGCTGTTCAAGGCTCTGGACGGCAATGTTCTGCTCGCTGCCAGGGGTAGGCGCGATGACTTCGACGCGCGTGTGGGCCAGCTTGCCGGACTGCTGCAAGCCGGCACCGAAAACGCCCGGCGCCGCTTTGCGAAGAATCGGGATTTCTTCCCTGCACTGGCCAAAGTCGAGGCGGACAGGATAGACGCACTCTGGGCCTGCTACGACGGGCGCACCCAGGCAGCCATCGTCCAACCTGCAGTACTCGGCGCGCTGGTCACCGCTTACCGCGATGTGCTCAAGCGTCAGGGCAGCGACCGCGAGCAGGATGCGGTGGTCGATCAGCTGCAGTTCCTGATCGACATGCTGCCGGCGGGTGACGAGTCCGATCCGGTAAAGGGGGCTTTGACCAGTCTGATCGAAGGCATCAGGACAGGTTTGGTACGATCATGAAATGCCCGGACACGAATCGCCGCCCCCGCCCACTGCTGCTGTTTGCACTGCTCGCTGCCAGCCTCGTGGGCAGCGTGCAGGCCGCCGAAATGCCCAAACGTAAAGCTGGTCTGTGGGAGATCAACACGCGCATGGACGGCATGCCGGCCATGGGCGCGATTCAGCAATGCATCGACCAGAACACCGACGACCTGATGCAACAGCAAGCCAGGAAGGAAAAGCAGAACTGCAGCGTCATCGACATCACACCGCTCGGCAACAAGGTGACCGTCCATTCCGTGTGCAAGGTGCAGAGCAGCACGGCAACGACCGATGCCGTGTTCATCGGCTCGTTTGACTCCTCCTACAAAGGCGACATGCATACCCGCTTCAGCCCGCCGATGCACGGTACGAGCGAAACGAAAATGTCGTTCGACGCGCGCTGGATCGGCCCCTGCAAGCCCGGTCAGAAACCTGGCGAGGTGATCATGCCGAACGTCGGCGGGGTGAACATCAACGAGATGATGAAGGATCCGAAGGTTCAGGAGATGATGAAGCGGCAGAAGTAGGTCCCCGACGATGCCGCTTGCCGCGATCTGCTGGACGCGCGTCACACTCACAGGAGGAAGCATGCAACAGCGTAAACTTGGAAAGAGCAATCTGGAGGTTTCGGCCCTCGGCCTCGGTTGCATGGGGATGAGCTTTTCCTACGGGCCGCCCAAGGACAAACAGGAGATGAGCACTCTTCTCCGGGCCGCCGTCGAACGTGGCATCACGTTCTTCGACACCGCCGAGGTTTACGGCCCGTTCTTGAACGAAGAACTCGTTGGCGAAGCCCTCGCTCCCTTCCGCAAGCAGGTGGTGATCGCCACCAAGTTCGGGTTCGACCTCAGTCCAGAGCTCGACCCCCGCGGGATGAAGGGTCCGCCGGGCCTGAACAGCCGGCCGGAGCACATCAAGCAGGCCGCCGAGAACTCGCTCAAGCGGCTCAAGATCGAGACCATCGACCTGCTCTATCAGCACCGTGTTGACCCAAACGTGCCGATCGAGGACGTGGCGGGTGCAGTCAAGGATCTGATCCGGGAAGGAAAGGTCAAGTACTTCGGCCTCTCTGAGGCAGGCGTGCAAACGATCCGTCGCGCCCACGCGGTCCAGCCGGTGACCGCCCTCCAAAGCGAATACTCGCTGTGGACGAGAGCTCCGGAGAAGGAAGTGATCCCAAGCCTCGAGGAACTCGGAATCGGCTTCGTGCCGTACAGCCCGCTGGGCAGAGGCTTTCTCACAGGCAAGATGGACGAAAATACGACCTTCGACCGTTCCGATTTCCGCAGCACCCTCCCGCGCTTCACGCCGGAGGCTCTCAAGGCGAATCAGACCTTGGTTGCTCTGCTCGGCAGGATCGCAGAACGGCATCAGGCGACACCCGCTCAGATTGCGCTTGCCTGGCTGCTGGCCCAGAAGCCGTGGATTGTTCCGATCCCCGGCACGACGAAACTGCATCGCCTGCACGAGAATATCGGAGCGGTTGCCATCGAACTTGCGGCCGACGATCTGCGTGAGATCGATGGTGCCGCCTCCAGGATCACGGTGCAAGGCGCCCGCTACCCCGAACGGCTGGAGAGAATGACGGGGCGCTGAGGAAGAGCGCCGCAAGCCGCATCGACCGCAGCGAACACCAAGGGCATGCGTCCATCCATTCTCGAAGTGCCTTGCGCTTCAGATCTGCTTCACTTCGATGTTCAGGATCTGTACGCGGTAAGCGATCTGCCGCGGCGTCATGCCGAGCAGGCGGGCGGCGCGGGCCTGCACCCAGCCGGCCTGCTCGAGCGCGGCGATCACGCGTTCGCGTTCGCTTTGCTCGCCACCCGGCTCGATGCCATCGCCGGCTTCGCGCACGCCGGCCCTCGGAACTGCCGGGACGGCCGGCGTTGGCGAAGTCGGCGAACGCCGACTGCTTCGCTCGCGTGACTGGTCGATACGAATCAGGTCGGCATCGATCTCGCCGCTGTCCGACATCACGGCAGCGCGCTCCAGGCAGTTTTCCAGTTCACGCACGTTGCCCGGCCAGTGGTGCTGCGTGAGTCGCCGCTGTGCTCCTGCGGTGAGGCGCAGCGGGCGGCGCTGTATGCCGCCGAGACGATCGAGCAGGTGTTTCGCGATCTTCGGCAGGTCTTCGAGTCGCTCGCGCAGGGGGGGAATGAAAATGGGCATGACGTTGAGGCGGTAGTACAGGTCCTCGCGGAAGTCGCCGGTATCGACAGCGCTTTCCAGGTCGCGATGCGTCGCAGCGATCAGGCGCACGTCCAGCTTCAGCGTCCGGTCGCCACCGACACGCTCCAGTTCGCCTTCCTGCAGTACACGCAGCAGCTTGGCCTGAAAGGCCGACGAGATTTCGCCGATTTCGTCGAGAAACAGCGTACCGCCATCGGCGATTTCAAAGCGGCCCTTGCGCGAGTTCACCGCGCCGGTGAAAGCGCCTTTCTCGTGCCCGAAGAGTTCCGATTCGAGCAGATTCTCCGGCAGCGACGCGCAGTTGAGACGCACGTAGGGCCCGCGTGCGCGCGGCGAGTGGTCATGAATGGCATTGGCGACCAGCTCTTTGCCGGTGCCGGTCTCGCCGCGAATCAGGACCGTCGTCGGCCATTTCGCGACCATCCGGATCTGCTCGAAGATTCGCAACATGGCCACCGATTGTCCGACCAGGTTGGCAAGACCGGGACGCTGGCGCGCACTGCGGCGTAACGGGTCGCGTGCCTCGATGGGCGGTTTGTGGCCGGTGTCCAGCGAAAGGCGGACACTTTGGCCGATCAGGTTGGCCAGGATTTCGACGAAGTGTACGCGTTCCTGCAGCAGGCCATCATCCGGGTCGTCGGGCTGAACGGCAAGCACCCCCTGCAACGTTCCGCCGACACTGATCGGGACGGCGATGAAGGGCAATTCCCGGTCGTAGAGACCCAGCCGGTCGAGGAAACGTGGTGCGTCGCCCAGGCGCGGCAGCGCCAGGGTCTGGCGTTCTTCGAGGATCGTGCCGACCAGACCTTCGCCCGGTTGGTAGCGAACCGACCGGAATTCATCGTAATCCAGTCCATGCACGGCGTGCACGAAAAGATCCCCGACGCCCGGATCGACGACGCTGATCATTCCCCGGCTCAGGTGACCCGTGATCTCCAGCGTGCGCAGAACTTCGCGCAGGCTGTGATGAAAGTCGAGCGAGCGGGAAAGTACCTGCGAGACGCGCGTCAGGGTCTCGAAGTGGGAGCGCAGCAACAACGACGAAGGCGTATCGCTCATGGTCGCGGGTGGAGTGGAAGGAGAACGCGAACGCGGCAGCCGCGCACTGCTGCGGGTCCGATTTCGATGTAGCCGCCGTGGTCAGCCGCCACCTGCTGCGCCGACGATAGACCGGTTCCCAGGTGTCCGCCGCCACGCTTGGTGGTGTGGAATGGCTCGAAGACCTTGAGATGTTGGGAGTTGTCGATGCCGGGCCCGGAGTCTTCGATGAGCACCTCGATTTCCCCCCGCCGCTCCTTGCTCGCCAGCGTCAGTTCGCGCTCGCGGCAGCCGCGCACGTTCATCGCCTCGATGGCATTGTCGATCAGCGCCTTGAACAGCGAGCGCAGTTTGTTCGGTGCTCCCTGCAACGCCGGCAGCATGGCCTGCGGTTTCCAGCTCACCGTGATGCCGGCCGCGAGCAGGTGGCTGGTCGAGAGATCGAGGACGTCACGCAGCAGTTCGTTGAGGTTGACCGGGCCGATCGCTTCGCGCGTCTCGCCGGGAATCATCGAACGGAGCTCTTCGAGAGCCTGCTGCCCGGCCGCGATGGCCTCCACGAGGGCCACCGACATGGGGTCGGTTTCCCCTTTGCGTCGCGCCAGCATGGCGACCACCGAGGCCATCATGTTGAGTGGTCCCTCGATCCGGAAGGTGGCCGCGGCGAGACTCTCGCGCAAGGCCAGGACGCGATCCTCATCGGCCATCACTGCCTGCAGCGCGGCAACACGGACTTTTTCCTGCTGCGCGCGCAGGCTGGTAATCTCCTTCGCAACCAGCAGCAGGTAATCGCGACGGCGTCCGGCAAGGAAGGCATCGGCGGTGCTGTCGTCCTCACGCACGCGACTGCCGGAACACGAAAACCAGCGCGGCGTGTTGCCGCCGGGACGATCGATGCGCACTTCGCGATCGAGAAAGAGGTAGCCCGAGGTGCGCCGCCCCTTTCCTGATTCGAGTTCGAGACTCGCACGGATCGCCGACATCAGCATCGGCGCCGGCTCCGCCATTCCCAGATCGGCCTGCAGCTTCTTGTATTCGTGGTTGTCGAGCACGACGCGGTCATCGACGTCGAGCAGAGCGATGACCACCGGCGCTGCGTCGACCACCGACTCGATCAGGGCTTTCTGGTTTCTGACCTGGTATTCCAGGCGATGGACTTCGGTGATGTCGCGATGCATTCCGAGGTAATTGAGAACCTTCCCATGCGCATCGACGATGGGGGAGATGCTCAACTCGGCGAGATATTGGCTGCCATCCTTGTGCCGATTGATCAGGCGGCCGGTCCACACCTCGCCCTGCGAGATCTTCTGCCACAGTGACTGGTACAGTGCGGGCGGCATGGTCTTGTTGGAAAGGATCGACTGGTTCTTGCCGATCGCCTCGTCGGTTGTGTAACCGGTGACGCGGGTAAACGCGGGATTCACGTAGAGAATGTTGCCGTGCACGTCGGTGATCGAGATCGCCATGTCGGCCTGGCTGACGGTGTGCTGGAACACCTGCGGCGGGAGGCCCGGAGCGAGCGCGTCCGCCATCCACGGCGCGCTTGCGGCCGCTGTCTTGAGTTGTTCATTCGCCATCTCGCGTCATCCCCGGGATCAACTGTTCTCCCGGAACAAAGCAGATTCCGTGCCGACCTTGATTCGGCAATGGTTTTCACCTCGTCTTGTCGTGTTTTGTAGGATTTGCGACATCGCTTGGGTCGGCTTCGGCTGCCTCGCGCAGCCCGCTGTCAGCAGAAAAACTTCCATCCTGGTGCGGGCTTACGATCACTTGCACAGCTTTGGTGTGCACTTGCAGCAAGCATGGCACGGAATATGCGGGGCATCAGGCAACGCATGGACCAGATGATCATGAACCCTCCCGACACCTTACTTCCCGGCATGGCCGCAATGACGCCCGTTGCACCCCAGAGGAGTCCTCGATGAAACCGCGAACCCTGGTTCACGGTGCCATCCTCGGCGCTTTCTGCCTGGGCTTCGGCATCGTCCTGGCGGTGACCGACAGGATCACGACCGACGACATCGCCGCGCGCGCCCTCGAGGATCGCCAGAATTCCCTGAGTCAGGTGCTTGCTGGTGCCAGCCACGACAACAACCCGGCGATCGACACGGTGCTCGTGAAGAATGCCGAAGAGCGGGAGATCAAGGCCTATCGCGCCCGCCTGAAAGGCAGGGTGACCGGCGTTGCCTACGAGATCTACGGCAGTGGCTACGCTGGCGAAATGAAGTTGATGATGGGCGTCGATGCCGATGGCCAGGTGCTCGGCGTGCGTGCTCTGGCACACCATGAAACCCCCGGTCTTGGCGACAAGATCGAGGAGAAGAAGGGCGACTGGATTCTCCGCTTCACCGGTCTGTCGCTGCAAAATCCTCTGCCCGGGCGCTGGAAGGTAAAAAAGGACGGCGGCCAGTTCGATCAGTTTGCCGGCGCCACGATCACCCCGCGCGGCGTCGTCGCCGCTGTCCGCGGTGGCCTCGAATTCTTTGCCGCCCACAAGGCGAGCTTGCTGGAGACGAACTGAAATGGCGAATGCCTATACCAACATCGTCCGGGATGGACTCTGGGACAACAACGGCGTCTTCAGCATGCTGCTGGGGATGTGCCCGACGATGGCGATGACCACCAGCGCCACCAATGGCTTCGGAATGGGCCTGGCGACCGCAGCAGTGATGGCGGCATCGAGTCTGCTGGTCGCTGCTTTTCGCAACGCGATTACCCAGGAAGTACGCATTCCGGTGTTCATCCTCATCGTCGCAACGATGGTGACACTGGTCGATCTCGCGATGAACGCCTGGATGCACGAGCTCTACAAGGTGCTTGGCCTGTTCATCCCGCTGATCGTCTCCAATTGCCTGCCGCTCGCACGTCTGGAAGCCTTTGCCGCCAAGGCGCCGATCGTCCCCGCGTTTCTCGACGGCCTGTGCATGGGGCTGGGGTTCACCATCGCGCTCACCGCGATCGGCGCAGTTCGCGAGATTGCCGGTTCCGGTACGCTGTTTGCGGATGCCTCGCTACTTTTTGGACCTTTTTTCAAGTTCATGGAGTTGCGGCTGCTGCCTGCGGATATGGGTGTGTTGATGATGATTCTGCCGCCCGGAGGTTTTCTGGTGACCGGTCTCCTGGTCGTCGTCAAGCGCCTGCTGGATCTGCGTGCCGGCAAGGAGATCCAGATGAGCGGCGCGCACGCGGTCGCCTGAACCAGAACAAGGAAATCACCATGATCCGGCTTTCCGACCGCAATACCGTCGAGGGTATCGTCCGCGTCGTCGAGGTACAGGACGGCGTGCTCTGGCTGCAACCCGAGCAGACGTCGACCTGCGGAAGCTGCGCCTCCGCCGGACAATGCGGCAAGGGAATCGGCAGCCTGGCCAGACGCAACGAGGCCAGACGCTTTTCGATTGCCCATCAGGACGGGCTCGGGCTCGGGGTCGGTGAGCGCATCGTCGTCGGCATCGCGCCGCGGATTCTGGTCAAGGCAGCGCTGATCGCCTATGGTCTGCCGCTGACGACGGCGCTTGCCGCCGCCGGGATTGCACAATCCTGGTTCGGCGGCGACCTCGCCACCCTGCTTGCCGCCGCCACCGGTCTGGCCTGCGGCTTGTGGATGGCGCGCCTCGGTGCCCGGCGTCTGTCGGCAAGCGGCGAGCTGGCGCCACGCTTTCTGCGCCGGGCGAAGCCGGGTGAATCGGATGGCGGAAAGAGCGAATCATGAAAGAGTATGCCTTGATGATGATCGGCGCAGCCCTGGTCAACAACGTGATCCTGGCCCGCTTCCTCGGCCTGTGCTCGTTCATGGGAGTCACCACGCGCATCGACACCGCCGCCGGCATGGGGCTGGCAACGACCTTCGTGATCACCGTGTCGTCGATGGCCGACTGGGCGGTTCAGACTTATCTGCTGGCGCCTTACGGCCTCGGATTTCTGCGGACGGTGACCTTCATTCTAGTGATCGCCAGTGCCGTCCAGTTCACCGAACTGACCGTCCGCAAGGTTTCGCCGTCGCTATTCCAGATGCTCGGCATCTACCTGCCGCTGATCACCACCAACTGCGCCGTGCTCGGCGTTGCCCTGTTGCTGGTCGAAAGCCACATGAATTTCCTGGCAAGCACGCTCTTCGCCTTCGCCTCTTCTCTGGGCTACAGCCTGGTGATGGTGATTTTTGCCGGGTTGCGCGAGCGCCTGGCGCTGGCGCCGGTACCGCGTCTGTTCGCGGGGCCGCCGATCGGCTTCATCGTCGCCAGTCTGCTGGCGATGGCGTTCATGGGTTTTTCCGGTATCAGCACCGGTTGACAAGGAGATCGTCATGTGGATTGCCGTCCTGAGTCTGACCTTTCTGGGGCTCGCCCTCGGTACGCTGCTCGGCGTCGCCGCACGCTACCTGGCGGTCGAGGAAAACCCTCTCGAAGCCGAATTGCAGGCCCTCTTGCCGGGCTCGCAATGCGGCCAGTGCGGCTTCGTCGGTTGTGCGCAGGCGGCAGCCGCTCTGGCTCGCGGCGAAGCCGCGGCGACGCTCTGCCCGCCGGGCGGACGCGCCGTCGCCGAAGCCATTGCCGCCAGACTCGGGATCAAGATCGACCTCTCGGCGGTACAGGATGACGGTCCATTGCTCGCCTTCGTCGCCGAGGAGATCTGCACCGGTTGCTGCAGATGCAGCAAGGTCTGCCCGACCGACGCGATCATCGGTGCTGCCAAGCAGATTCACAACGTCATTCGCGAAGCCTGCACGGGTTGTGGCGCCTGCGTAGAACGCTGCCCGACCGAGGCCATCGGGCTGCTGCCGGTACCCGTCACCGTGCCGCACTGGATCTGGCCAAAACCCGCCATTACCTGAAGGAAACCCGCATGGGACTGATCGAACGCTTTTTCAAGGAACCGCGCTGGGGTGTCCATCCCGACGACCACAAGCGGCCGGCAGCGGACGCCCCGCTGCGCGTTCTGCCGAGACCGGCGCGTGTCTACCTGCCATTGCAGCAGCATGTGGGGGGGGCTGCACGGCCAGTGGTCCTGGTCGGGCAGAAAGTTCTGAAAGGGCAGTTGCTTGCGCAGTCACAGGGCCACATTTCGGCGCCGATTCATGCCCCGGTTTCCGGTCGCGTGACGGCCATCGGTGAAGTCACTGCCCCGCATCCCTCGGGACTGGGTCTTGCCGCGATCACCGTCGAATCCGACGATACGGATCGCTGGATCGAGACCGACCCGGTCGCCGATCCCTTTGCCCTGGCGCCCGAGGAAATCGCACGACGCACCGCGGCAGCCGGTGTCGTCGGCCTCGGCGGCGCCACCTTCCCGGCGGCGGTCAAGTTTGCGCTCGGCAAGCGCCTGGCCGTACACACACTGATCGTCAATGGCGGCGAGTGCGAACCCTATCTGTCCAGCGACGACCGCATCATGCGTGACTTTGCGGAACAGGTGGTCGAAGGCGCGCGCATCATCATGCACGCGATTGGCGCCCGCGATGCCCTGGTCGGCATCGAGGACAACAAGCCGGAAGCCATGGCGGCGATGGCCGTGGCTGCCGCAGCTTTCCCTGAAGTGAAGATTCGGCCGGTGCCAGCACGTTATCCGATGGGTTCGGACAAACAACTGATCGAGACCCTGACCGGCAAGGAAGTGCCAGCGGACGCCCGTGCCGCAGAGGTCGGGGTACTGGTGCACAACGTCTCCACCTGCGCTGCCGTGTACAAGGCCATTCGTCTCGGGCAGCCGCTGGTCGAGCGAATCGTCACCATCAACGGTGCTGCGGTGGCTGAGCCGGGCAATATTTTTGCGCCGCTGGGCTGCCTGGTCGACGATCTTCTGGCGTACTGCGGCCTCAAGGAAGTGCCGGCACGGCTGATTCTCGGTGGCCCGATGATGGGTACCCTCCTGCTGCATGGTCGCGTACCTCTGGTCAAGGGGGCCAGCGGAATCCTCGCCTTCACCGCCGCCGAGGCGGCAGTTCCCGAGGCCGGTCCCTGCATCCGCTGCGGCTCCTGCACACGTGCCTGCCCGATGGGTCTGCTGCCACTGGAAATGGCCGCGCACATCCGCGCCGGCGACCTCGACGGCGCCGTCGGATATTCGCTCAGCGACTGCATTTCCTGCGGCTGTTGTGCCTATGTGTGTCCGTCGCACATTCCCCTGGTCCAGTACTTCAGCCACGCCAGGGGCGAGCTGTCAGCGCGCGAGCGCGCCCGCCTGCGTACCGAGGCAGGCAAACGTCTGGCCGAGGCTCGCCTCGCCCGTCTCGAACGCGATGCCAGGGAAAAGGCCGAGGTGGCCGCGCGCCGCAAGGCCGAGCGCACTGCCGCCAAGGCCCGCTCCGGCACTGTGAAACCCGAAGAGGAAACGACATGAGTTCGGGGTCGATCGAGAAGCCGGTTGCGGCACCGTACGCGGCTACGTCGAACAGCGTGCGCCGGGTCATGGTCATCGTCATGGCCGCCCTGGTGCCGGCCACCCTGTTCGGCTTCTGGCTCTACGGCTGGCCGGCCGTCTATCTCTGGATGATCAGCGTGGCTGCCGCGGCACTCGGCGAAGCCTTCTGTCTGCGCCTGATGGGGCGCGACGCCAGGACGGTGCTCGGTGACGGATCGGCATGGTTGACCGGCTGGCTGCTCGCCCTGTCGCTGCCCCCCTGGGCGCCATGGTGGATTGGCGTCTGCGGCGGCTTGTTTGCCACGGTACTCGGCAAGCAGGTCTTCGGTGGCCTCGGGCAGAACCTCTTCAACCCGGCGATGGTCGGGCGGGTGGCGTTGCTGATTTCCTTCCCGGTGCAGATGACCGCCTGGGTCGCGCCGCTGCCGATCTTCGATGCCGCTGCGCCGGGGCCCATTGCCGCGCTGGCGATCACCCTCAAGGGCATGCAGCCCGCCTTCGACGCGGTCGCCAGCGCTTCGCTGCTCGGCTTTGCCAAGACCGAGATGGCGCGCGGCGTCGACCTCGCCCACTCCCTGCTGCAGGCGCCATTGCAGGCCTGGTACGGCAGCCGGCCGGGCAGCCTCGGCGAAACGGCCTCCTGGCTGATCGTTGCCGGCGGCGTGGCGATGATCTGCCTGCGCACCATCACCTGGCATATCCCGGTAGCGATGCTGCTGGGCATCGCCGTTCCGGCGGCGCTCCTGCACGCCGTCGATCCGGCGCGCTACCTGGACGCCGGAACGCATCTGCTGTCCGGTGGAGCGATGCTCGGCGCCTTCTTCATCGCCACCGACTATGTGACTTCGCCCAATACGCCGCGCGGACAGATCGTCTTCGGCACTGGCTGCGGTGTGCTGACCTACGTCATCCGCACCTGGGCAGGCTACCCGGAGGGCGTGGCCTTCGCCGTACTGCTGATGAACTCCTTGACTCCGGTCATCGACAGCTATATCAAGCCGCGCATCTACGGACGCGATCGCCGTGGCGCGGCTCTTGAACCAGGGAAATAAGCGGGAGAAGAAACATGCAGATCGGAGTTGCCTATTCGGAAGCGGGCCAGCAGTTATGGCTCACCATCGAAGTCCCGGAGGGGTCGAGCGTGCGCGATGCGATTGTCAAGTCCGGCATCCTGCAGACATTCCCGACGATCGATCTGGAAACGCAGAAAGTGGGCGTCTTCGGCCGCCTGGTCAAGCCCGATATGGCGCTCAGGCCGGGCGACCGGGTCGAGATCTACCGCCCCATCACCTGCGATCCACAAACCGTGCCGCGTCGGGATAGCACCAGCGACGACGACGAGTAGGGGGATTCGGCCTCAGGAGGGCTTGGCGACGAGCGATTGACGGCGCAAGTTCCTGATCCACGCCTTCTGGCAAAGGCTGCGCTGTTGTCCTTCAAGGTATTCGCGGATGGTATTGCGGGCTTCGGCGAAACGCAGGCGTCGTTCGGGATGGATCGCTTCGCAGTAGATCAGGTGATAACCCAGCTGGCTTTCGACCACCTCGGACAAGGTCGCAGCACCGAGGGCAAAGGCGACGGCTTCGAGTTCCGGATAGAGTTGGCCGCGCGCTACCTTGCCGAGCAGTCCGCCGTTGATCGCCGTCGGGCATTCCGAATGTTTCAGCGCTTGTTCAGCGAAACGCTGCGGTTCCTTGAGCAGGCGGGCGCGGATCGACTCGATCCTTGCACGAGCGGCCTGAAGTTCGTTGCCCGGCAGCCGTTCGTTGATGGTCACCAGAAGGTGCCGCAGCAAGCGCGTTTCGGTACGGCGGAAGCGATCCCTGTGCTGGTGCCAGAAGATCTCGGCGTCGGTATCGCTGACTGCCACGGAACCCGCAGCGACCGTTTCGAGAACCGCCTCGACGACCATGTCGCGAGCGATGGCGCGCCGCAGCGAGAGGGCGTCGAGCCCGACACGGTCGAGGTCGGCGTGATATTCGTCGTCGTCGCCGTAGCGGCCGCGGATTTCCGCCAGGCTGGCGTCGATCGACGCCTCGGGCAGGAGCACGGCCGCGGCTTGTGGTGTCCCGAGAATCAGGGTTTCGATTTGCTGCTGCCTGGCCGCCACGTTGTGCACTCGCTGCCGCTCATCGGGTGCGAGTGACTCCAGCGACTTGCCGAACAACTGTTCGGCCAGCTTGAGTGACAGGTAGACTCCGCCTGGCTCATGCATCGTCGCGCTCCCATTCACCCAGCGCCTGCTCGGGTACCAGAAGGGGAGTTCCCGGCAGGCAGTCGAAATGCGCGTGATAGACGACGCCGTGCGTTCCGGATCGTTCGAGGTTCAGGATCTCGCCACGGCTGCCGAGCGCCACCCGGATCTCGCCGCGAATCACCAACGAGCGTGTCGCACGGACCTTCTGGCGCACCTCAAAGCGGCTTTCGATCCAGGGTGCATCGGCCGCGATCAACTCTTCCTCACGACAGCCGACCAGACGACCCTCGTCAAGAAAGTGCACGGAATAAATGATCTGATTCTGCAGAAAGGTGCCGACATCGCGCACGTGCCCGATGCGGCCGCGTCGTACCAGCAGTTCACCGGTCTGGATGCCGGGGAAAGTGCCATCGTTGCGCACGTTACGCGTCAGGCGTACCGCGTCGCCGTAATCCCAGCGCGGCAACACGATCTCAGTCGCTCAGCGAGGACAGGGGCAGGAAAGACGAGCCTTCTGCCTTCTGGAATACCGCAAAGACTTTTTCGGCCTGCGCGCTGGATTCGACGAAGTCGGTGTAGGCGCGTGCCAGCCAGCCGCGGTAGGCGCTATAGTCCGGTGTCTTGCCGGCTTCCTGCCTGGCCAGGTAATCGTGGAAGCGTTGCAGGATGTGCAGGCGATTGACCTGGACGACGCGCACGTCGAAGTCGATGCCGAAATAGTCGAGAAATTCTTCCGCCGAGTTGAGGTCGGCGAGATCGTCTTCGAAACTGTTGATTTCGCAAGCCATGCTCTTCTCCTGTTTCAGTGAAGTGGTTCCGGGATGGGCGGGCACTGACGATCGATCAGCCGCAGTAGGGGCACAACGCCAAGGGCATCGCGCGTATCGACTTCCGCAATCTTTGCCAGCCGCAGACGTGCCTCGCTCAATCTCCCGAGGCGCAGCAGAATCACTGCCGAGCCCTTGAGCGCGAGCAGATGAAAACGCAGCATGCCCATCGAGCGCATCGCCGCCTGGCCCAGCGCGATCGGCCCCAGGCTGCGCCAACTGCCCACCAGATCCAGGCGCCGTGCGCTGACCTCCAGCGCCCTTTCGGCAATCACCAGCGCATCTTCGAGTCGATGCTGATAGAAGTAATAGCGGTAAATGGCGACCAGCACCGAGAGCTGTTCCGGCGCCAGAAAATAGGCGTAGAGCAGCCGTTGCTCGGCAATCGGCTGGCCGTAGTGGCGCGCTGCCGAGTCGATCTGCGCGGCCACCGCGGGCGGGCAAGGCTCGTCAAAATACAGCGCGTCGTTGCCGAGTTCCAGCAACTCGAGTCTATTGGCCATGGCCATGTTCCCTGCAGCACATCTCAGTGGCGGAACAGACCTGGCAACTCGCCGTGCTCAGCACATCGGGCAAGCCACGTGCAGCGCGCGCTTCGATTTCCAAAGTTTCGATACGTTCCAGCAGCGTCAACAGGTCGGTCTCGGAAGGCAGGCGCTTTTTCTCGACGATGAAAGAGCGTACGCGCTCCAGCAAGGTGCCTGCCGCAATCTCCGACAAGTAATGGCCGAGTCCCGCCATGATCCGTTGTACTGCGCGTGGTCCGGAATGCTTGCCGAGAACGACTCGATGTTGGCGCCCGACCAGTACCGGATCGAAGCCCTGGTAATTGGCCGGATCCTTGAGTAGACCATCGACATGGATTCCTGCCTCATGGGTGAACGCTCCTTCGCCAACGATACTCTTCTGCCAGGACAGGGGGCGCCCGGAAGCGACAGCGACGCGATGCGAAATGTCGGGAAATTTCGCCAGATCGATACCGGTCTCGACGCCGTGGCATAAATGCAACCCGAGCACGACTTCTTCGAGTGGCGCATTGCCCGAACGTTCACCGAGGCCGTTGACCGTCGTGTTGAGGTGGGTCGCACCGGCACGGGCGGCCGCCAGAGTGTTCGCCGTTGCCATTCCCAGATCGTCGTGGGCATGCATCTCGATTTCCAGATCGCACAGCGAACGCAGATGGCGGATTCGCTCGAAGGTCGCAAAGGGATCCAGCACGCCCAGTGTGTCGGCAAAGCGAATGCGCCGAGCACCAGCGGTCTGCGCGGCTTCGGCAATTGCCGCCAGCAAATCCGGATCGCCGCGCGAGGCGTCTTCGGCACCGACTCCGACGCCGAAACCAAGGTCGCGCGCCAGCCGTACATGCTCGCCGATCTCGGTGAGAAGCCAGTTGCGATCGCGCTGCAGTTTCGAATGCAGGTGTTGATCGGACGCGGGCACCGAAATATCGATCAGGTCCGCACCCAGATTTGCCGCCAGCACGATGTCCTTGCGATTCATCCGGCTCCACACCATCAGACCTGCATTCAGTCCCAGGGAAGCGACTGCCCGGATGCTTGCGCGCTCGGCGTCGCCCATCGCGGGGATCCCGATTTCCAACTCGGGAACTCCCAATGCGTCGAGGCGACAGGCGATATCGATCTTTTCGTCGAGACTGAACGCGACTCCCGCCGATTGCTCTCCGTCGCGCAGGGTCGTGTCGTTGATGAGGATGTAAGTTGGGGATATGTGGGGCATGGCAGTCAGGAAATGAAAAGCAAATTCCTTGCCAGGTTTAAATACTATATAAATTATATGCTTGCGAATAATCTGGGTGCTGGAATTGTCATGCTTGCGACGAAATTGTAGGAACAGGCAAATCAGGAAACAGGGAGATCGCTTGCCCAGGGCTTGCGGAAACCCCCCACTGCAAGCTTTGACGCTAGAATTCGCTTCACCAACTTCAGGAAGAATGCATGAGTTCCCAGTTTGCTCTGCTCAACACCCGCCGCTTTGCTCCTTTTTTCGCTACGCAGTTTCTCGGGGCATTCAACGACAATCTGTTCAAGAATGCCCTGATCGTGTTGCTCACCTTTCAGGCGGTGAACTGGACGACGCTGGCGCCGGAGGTGTTGACCAATCTCGCTGCCGGCATCTTCATCCTGCCGTTCTTCCTGTTTTCGGCTACCGCCGGGCAACTCGCCGACAAGTACGACAAGGCAAAGCTGGCGCGGCTGGTGAAGCTGCTCGAAATCGTCATCATGGGCGTCGCCCTGCTTGGCTTCTCGACACACAACCTGGCAGTGCTGTTGAGTGCATTGTTCCTGCTTGGCCTGCATTCCACACTGTTCGGGCCGGTCAAATATGCGATCCTGCCGCAGCATCTGCGCGAAGACGAACTCGTCGGCGGCAACGCGCTGGTCGAGGCCGGCACTTTCGTCGCCATCCTGATCGGCACGCTGGCCGGTGGCCTGCTCGCCGGTACAGCTGGGCATCCGGGCTGGGTGGCCATCGCCGGAATGGTGCTTGCGGTACTGGGGTACCTGTGCAGCCGCGGCATCCCGGCAGCACCGGCACCCGTCCCGGAGTTGGTGGTCAGCCTCAATCCGTTCTCCGAGACCTGGCGCAACATTGGCTTTGCACGCCAGAACCGGACGGTCTTTCTGTCGATTCTCGGGATTTCCTGGTTCTGGCTGTACGGCGCACTGTTTCTGGCGCAGTTTCCGCCCTATGCAAAGAACGTGCTCGGTGGCAACGAGACCTCGGTGACCTTGTTGCTGGCGGTATTCACGATCGGCATCGGCTTCGGTTCGCTGCTCTGCGAGCGTTTGTCGGCCGGGCACGTCGAAATCGGTCTGGTGCCTTTTGGTTCGATTGGTCTGACGCTCTTCGGCATCGACCTGGCTTTCGCTTCACCGACACCGCTGCCGGTCGTGACGCCGCTGCCGCTCGCCAGCCTGCTCGCCCTGCACCATATCTGGCGGGTGCTCTTCGACCTGTTTGCCCTCGGCCTGTTCGGAGGGTTCTTCATCGTCCCCTTGTATGCCCTGATCCAGTTGCGCAGTGCGCCTGCACAGCGCGCGCGGATCATTGCCGCGAACAACATCCTGAACGCGCTGTTCATGGTCTGTGGCGCGCTGGCCGCCGCCGGCCTGCTCGGCGATGGGCTTTCGATTCCCGCACTGTTCGGCGTTGCCGCGCTGTGCAATGCGGTGGTGGCGGTCTACATCTACAGCCTGGTGCCCGAGTTCATGCTGCGCTTCATTGCCTGGCTGCTGGTGCACTCGGTGTACCGCCTGCGGCAGCATGGGCTGGAGAACATCCCGGAGGAGGGCGCTGCCGTGCTGGTATGCAATCACGTCAGCTTCGTGGACCCGATCGTCATCGCGGCCGCGAGCCGGCGGCCGATCCGTTTCGTCATGGATTACCGCATTTACCGCACACCGATCATCAATTTCGTTTTTCGCCACATGTCCGCCATTCCGATTGCCCCGGCCAGGGACGACGCAGCGATGATGGAAGCGGCTTTCGAAGAGGTGGCGAGAGCCCTTGCGGCGGGCGAACTGGTGGCCATTTTCCCGGAAGGCCGGATCACCGATAGTGGCGAGCTCTATCCATTCCGCCCAGGCGTGCAGCGCATCGTCGGACGCACGCCGGTGCCGGTCATTCCGATGGCGCTGCAGGGTCTGTGGGGCAGCTTCTTCAGCCGCAAGGACGGACCGGCGATGAGCAAGCCACTGCGCCGTGGCCTGTTCTCGAAGATCGCGCTGGTCGTCGGTGCGGCGGTTGCCCCCGAAGCGGCAACTCCCGAGCGCCTGCAGGAGGTTGTCGCCGGCTTGCGGGGCGAATGGCGGTAGCCCGGCGCTGCCGAAGTCCGAAGTCCCTTATTGCTGCTTGCGAAGTGCTGCTTCAGCCCAGAGTGCCTTGGCGAAGGCTTTCCACGCGCTGCCTCCGTGACTCTCGATGCCCTGGTCGGCGCTTTCCGCCATGGTTTTTAACATCAGAGCCGCCAGGCCAAAAAGGTCGACTCTGGCCATCAGTTGGCGATCCACATGGCTCGAAGCCGCAAGCTTCACGTCTTCTTTCATGTGATCGAGCGCCTCTCTGGCCAGGGTGCGTACCTGCACCTCATCCGACCAGTCGATGCCGAGAACTATCCCCTTGCGCTCGATTTCGAGTTCAATCTCTTGGGTTCCTCGATCGTAATCTTCAAAGCCAGCCATATATTTGTCCTTGGTGGTGGTCATTTATTGTAGGCCTGAATCGGGGTGCCGAGCAGCTTTTCAGAACCCGATGCATCGACGATAGGCAACTCCGCTCGATCAATTCCGGGGTGTCGAGATGTTCCGTGATCACCCCCCGGTCGGCATTGGACGCTGCTGCGGCGACGCATGCAGAAAAACACGGTATATTCCGCAACTCACGCTCAAGCGATACACCAACGACCGAGCGTAGGCAGTGGTCCATCCGCTCCGGAGCAGATCCCGGTTCCATTGGCCGATTCGGGTCGCATGTGGTTTCGGAACAAGCTCGGTCTGCGCAAAGTCCGCAACAATTTGATGCAGGATGCCTGTGAAAAATACCCTGATTGCGGTGCTGCTGACCATCCTTCCCGTCATCGTCGATGCGGCTCCCGGAGAAAGATCCGGGACACTGCAGAAGATTGCCCATACCAGAACGATTGCGATCGGCTTCCATGAATCGACATCGCCATTTACGTATATGACTGGTGATGGAACCGTCATGGGTTACTCTTACGACATCGCGCTGAAGATCGCCGAGGCCGTGAAGCGTGAGCTGAAATTGCCGGCGCTGCAGATCAAGCAGATCCCTTTTACTACGCAAAGCCGTTTTCCGATCGTCCAGAATGGTGTCTCCGACCTCTCGTGCGGCGCGACGACCAATACCACCGAACGGCAAAAGATGGTTGCCTTTTCCAATACCATCTTCGTCGCCGGATCACGCCTGATGACGCGAAAGAATTCCGGCATCAAGGATTTTCCGGATCTGGCAGGAAAGACTGTCGTGACCTTCGCGGCTTCGACTTCCGAAAAGATGTTGCGCAGGATGAACAGCGAGCATGGCCTCCACATCAACATCGTGTCTACCTTTGATCGCGGCGACACACCCTTGTCGGTACTGCAGGCCGGGCAGGCCGATGCATACATGATGGATGATGTCCTGCTCTACGCCACCATCCGGGAAGCCTGGCGGCCGGATGAATGGGTCGTGACCGGCAGGCCTCAATCCTATGAAGCCTATGGCTGCATCCTGCGCAAGGATGACCCTGCCTTTAAGAGGGTCGTGGATCAGGAAATTGCGAGGATCATGAAATCTGGGGAGGCGGAAGCGCTTTACCGGAAATGGCTGTTGTCGCCGATACCACCGAAGGGCGTCAATCTGAACTTTCCGATCAGCGAGATGATGATCGAACTCTACAAGAATCCGAACGACAAAGCATTTGATTGAGTTCCCGCCTGTACGCTGACGCGCAATTCCCTGCTACTCGATGCCGATAAGGTCGACCCTTTTCAGGAAATATACCCTGATTTTTGGCGGGCTGACCGGCGGTTCGCTACTTCTCAGTGGTCTGCTTGGTATCAGTTTTGCCTATCAGGAAAGCCAGCTTTCGGTCATCAAACTGCAGCGTGAAAAAGCAGAAGCGGCAGCTACCCGGTTGGGTGAATACCTTTTTGGAATCGAACAGAGGATCGCTGTGGCGGCAATGCCAAAACGCGGCGTTTCCGCTCTGGAACAACGAAGTGCCGACATTCAGATCTTGCGGCGTACTGCGGCGATCCATGAAATTCTGCTGCTCGACAATCAGGGCAAGGAATATCTACGGACATCCCGCCGCACTGCAGACATCGTAGGCAGCAAGCGCGATCTTTCGACCACCGAATTTTTTCGTCAAGTCAAATCAGGCCGTTCCTACCGCAGCCCGATCTACTTCCGCGACGGAAGTCTGTACATGACCATAGCGATGGCCGTCGGCCCAGAGGAAGCCGGGATCACCGTCGCTGAAGTCGACCTCGAATTTCTGCTCGACGGAATCACGCGCGTCAAGGTCGGTGACTCCGGCCACGCCTATGCAGTCGACTCCGAAGGCCGCTTGATTGCTCATCCCGATATCGGCCTGGTGCTGAGAAACACCAGCATGGCTGCACTGCCGCAGGTGCAAGCGGCGATCAAGGGCCAGGCGCAGGGTGGAGAGGCATCTGCGCAAGCGCGCAATCATGACGGTGAGCCGGTCTTGACTGCCTTTGGAACGATTCCACAACTTGGCTGGTTCGTTTTTGTCGAGGAACCACTGGCCGAAGCCTACCGCCCTTTGTATGCCCAGGCCATTCGCAGCGGATCGCTGGTGCTCATCGGCATGCTGTTGACCGTGTTTGCCTGCGTGGCACTGGTGCGCAGGGTGGTCAAACCCATCCATGCCCTGCAGGATGGCGCAACGCTGATTGGCCGCGGAGTTCTCGACCACCGCATTACGGTTCGCACGGGTGACGAACTCGAAGATCTGGCCAATGGCTTTAATCGAATGGCCGAACAGTTGCAGAAATCGTATGCCATGCTGGAAGGAAAGGTTTCCGAGCGTACTCTCGAACTGGAAGAGGCCAACAACAAGCTGGCCGCCCTGAGCACAACCGATGCCTTGACCGGTCTCGCCAATCGTCGCCGCTTCGACGAAGTGCTGGCAAGTGAATGGAGTCGTGCAGCACGCATCGGTCAACCCCTGGCTCTCGGATTGCTCGATGTGGACTGGTTCAAGGCATATAACGATCGCTACGGTCATCAGGCGGGTGACGAATGCCTGCGCCAGGTGGCCAGTGTCTTGTCTTCCAAAATATGCCGTACCGGAGATCTGGTGGCGCGCTATGGGGGCGAAGAATTCGTATTCATTGCGCCTGCGACCGATGCTGAGCAGGCATTGAGCATGGCCCGGAAAGTCTGCCAGGCACTTCAGGATCTGGAATTGCCACATGCAATGTCCGGGTTCGGATGCGTGACTGCCAGCGTTGGTGTTGCGTCTATCGTTCCGGAAGTCAAGGGTGCGCCAGATATTCTGGTGGCGGCCGCAGACATGGCCATGTACCGTGCCAAAGAGCAGGGACGCAATCAGGCGGTACTCGGCGGCTAGTCTTGAGTACTGTTCTTGCCCTCGCCGCCTGGGTCGGCCGGCATCCGCTCGGCAGCACGAAAGCACGCAAAGGCGATGCCAACCGTGAGCACGGCCAGGGTAAGCGCCAAGCGTTTACCATGCCAAAGACTGGTAAACCAGCGGGCCAGATCATCGGCGAAAACGGCCGACTTTCCGCCAAAACGTTCCAGGTCGTGACGATAGCGCTTGGAATCACTGGTGGTGATTGGATAGGCTTTCCCGTCGACCATTTCGTAGCCGATCACATCGCTGCGCTCATCCGTGCCGGTCAGAAAGACCCAGACGGAAACCGTCAAACCAAGAACCAAGACCAGAACGCCTATCAGATTGAGGCGAAATCGGTGCCTTGTGTTCAAGTGCGATAACCTGGATCGGCGCGGTCGAGTTTACGCAGCAGCGCGGGCCACGCCAGACCCCCGCCCGCCCCGCGAGTCACCTGTTCCCATTGTGTCTGGGCGCTGTCGACGATGTGCTGGCTGATATGCCGCAGTGGCTGCCCACCGCTCATCGCACGCACCTGAATCATGCAGGTGACCTCGAAGAAATACATCGCCACAAAGGCTTCGGCTACCGATCGTCCGACCGTCAACAAGCCGTGATTGCGCAGCATGAGGAAGCGCTTGTCGCCGAGGTCGCGTACCAGCCGCGGCTTTTCGTCTTCATCCAGAGCGACGCCTTCGTAGTCGTGGTAGGCGAGCGACGAAAGCACGAATATCGAGTGCTGCGACAAGGGCAGCACACCCCCTGCCTGCGCCGACACTGCGACGCCATTGATGCTGTGCACGTGCAGCACGCACTGCACATCCTCGCGGGCGGCATGAACGGCGCTGTGAATGGTGAACCCAGCCGGATTGACCTCGTAGGCGCTGTCGCCTACCTTGTTGCCGTGCAGATCGACCTTGATCAGACTGGAGGCAGTGATCTCGCTGAACATCAATCCGTACGGATTGATCAGGAAATGATGTTCCGGACCAGGCACGCGGGCCGAGATATGGGTGAAGATCAGATCATCCCATCCGAACATGGCGACGAGGCGATAACACGCAGCAAGGTCCACGCGCCGTAACCATTCCGCTTCGCTCACCTGCGAATGGATTTCGGGGGCAGTATCGTTCACGGCGGCTCCTTTCACTGAAATCATGCTGTATTATATAGACTGGTCTAGGTAGAGAGTCAACACGAATGGATGGCAATTCGCAACTCGGCAGCCGGGAAAGAATGATCGAAGCGGCGATCACGCTGATGCGCGGTTCCGGACTCGGCGGCGCGGGAATCAACGAGATCGTCCGCGTCAGTGGCTCCCCGAAGGGATCGGTCTACCACTTCTTTCCGCAGGGAAAGTTGCAGATCACTACGGAAGCCCTGGCCGTCTATTCCACTCGGGTGATGGCTTTCATCGATCAGTCCCTGGCGAGCAAGCGCCAGCCGGGCGCCAAAGTGAAGGCCCTGTTCAGCGCATTTGCCCGGCGCGTCGAAGAGGGCGATTTCTACCAGAGTTGCGCAGTGGGCACCGTCAGCCTGGATCTCGACGCCGATCTCCAAGGGCTCCAGGCATTTCTGGGTGCAACGTTTTCCGAATGGCTGGCGCTGATCGCCAGCCACCTCGATTTCGGTGATGCTGACCGTAGCCAGTCCTTTGCGGGGCTGCTCCTGACGGCCATCGAAGGTGCCTACGTCCGCTGCAGGGCGGAGCGCTCGCCGCGGCCATTCAAGGAGGCAGGCGAATGGCTTGCGATGCTTGCCGATCAGAACACTCTGGTGGAGGATCGGTCTCCTGCTTAATGTGAAAGCCGCGTATGCGACTCACGATGCCTGGCTCACCCATTGTCTGGTCAAACCCTGAGGAGAACACGTTATGCTGAACACCCTGCGCGCCACCCTTTTTCCCTCGGGAGTCGTCTCCTTCGATGAGCCGCTGCGGATCACCGAAGCGACGAGAGTTCTGGTGACACTGCTCGACGAGCACCCGCTCCCCGCCACGCCCGACACGCCGGGACAGCCCGTACATGACCAAGAGCGCGAGGTCTGGGAGGACCTGCTGAATTTTCACGCGTGGCAACCGTCGGGAAGGAGTGGCCGATGAGCAGGCAGTGGAGGGCAGGCGACGCCAGGGTCCCGTTCCGGCTCAGGGTAACCATCACCCGCAGCTGCTTGCCCGCGCACCGCCGATCGCGTTTCAGCTCTGCAGTTCGACGCGCTCGCGAAAGTACTCCAGCGCCTCGGGGTTGGCCAGTGCTTCGACGTTCTTTATCGGCCGGCCATGCACGACATTGCGCACCGCGAGTTCGACGATCTTGCCGCTCTTGGTGCGCGGGATGTCGGCGACCTGCAAAACCTTGGCCGGAACATGGCGCGGCGTGGTATTGCGGCGGATTTGCTGCTTGATGCGGTCGAGCAGCGTTTCTTCGAGGAGCAGTCCTTCGCGCAGCTTGACGAACAGTACGATGCGCACGTCGTGCTGCCAGTCCTGGCCGATCACCAGTGATTCGACGACTTCCGGCAGTTGCTCGACCTGGCGATAGATCTCGGCGGTGCCGATGCGCACGCCGCCGGGGTTGAGAACGGCGTCGGAGCGACCGTAGATGATCATGCCTTCGTTGGCAGTGAGTTCGACGAAGTCGCCATGGCACCAGACGTTCGGGAAGCGATCGAAATACGCGGCATGGTATTTGGCGCCGTCGGGGTCGTTCCAGAAGCCGATCGGCATTGCCGGAAAAGGCGCGGTGCATACCAGTTCGCCGCGCTCGCCGCGGCCGGCCGGAATCGGCTGGCCGTCGTCGTCGAAGACCGCGACGGCCATTCCCAGGCCGCGGCATTGCAGCTCACCGCGGTACACCGGCAGAATCGGATTGCCGAGCGCGAAACAAGAGAGGATGTCGGTTCCACCGGAAATCGACGCCAGCAACAGGTCGGCCTTGATGTCACGATAGACGTAATCGAAGCTTTCCGGAGCCAGCGGGCTGCCGGTCGAGAAGATCGTCCGCAGGGCTTCGAGGCGATGCGTCTCGCGTGGCTTGAGACCGGTCTTGGCAAGCGCATCGATGAATTTTGCCGAGGTGCCGAAGTGTGTCATGCGTTCGGCGTCGGCGTAATCGAAGAGGATCGCTCCCGGCTGGCCGCCGGCGCCCGCAATGAACGGGGAGCCGTCGTAGAGCAGCAGCGTCGCGCCCGAAGCAAGGCCGGAAACCAGCCAGTTCCACATCATCCAGCCGCAGGTGGTGAAATAGAAGAGGCGGTCGTCTTGCTTGACGTCACCGTGCAACTGGTGTTCCTTGAGATGTTGCAGCAGGGCGCCGCCGTGACCGTGCACGATGCACTTGGGAACGCCGGTGGTGCCCGAGGAATACATGATGAACAGCGGATGCGCGAAAGGCAGCGGCGCGAATTCGATGTCCATGGCGGCAAAGGGTGCGATGAAGTCGGCGTAGCGCACGCCATTGCGGATCGCCGCTACCGCAGGAGAATCGTCGAGGTAGGAGACGACTACCGTCCTGGCGACGCTGGCGATCTGTGCGGCGACTTCGGCGTTTTTGGCCATGCAATCGACCGGTTTGCCGTTGTACCAGTAGCCGTCAACGCAGAGCAGGACCTTGGGTTCGATCTGCCCGAAACGGTCGAGAACGCCCTGGACACCGAAGTCGGGCGAAGCCGACGACCAGATCGCACCGAGCGAAGTGGTGGCGAGCATCGCGATCAGCGCCTCGGGCAGGTTCGGCAGGTAAGCGGCGACACGATCGCCCTGGCCGATACCAGCGGCCTGCAAGGCTTGCGCGCAGCGCGAGACCTGCGCGTAAAGCTCGGCGTGCGAGAGGCGACGCCGGCACTTGTCCTCGCCCCAGAATACCAGCGCGTCGGTGTCGGGCCTGGCGGCATGGTGGCGCAACAGGTTCTCCGCGTAGTTCAGCCGGGCTTGCGGAAACCAGTGGGCACCGGGCATCCATTCGCCGTTTTCGAGCACCGTCGGGCCGCGCTCGCCGAGCACGCCGCATTGCTCCCATAGCGAAGTCCAGAAGGCCTCGGGCTGTGCCACCGACCAGCGCCAGAGGCTCGCATAATCCGCGCAGTCGAACTGCCAGCGGCTGTGGATTGCGGCGATGAAAGCGCTCAGCCTGGCCGCCGCGATACGTTCGGCGCTCGGGCGCCAGAGAGCTGCAGGGTTCATCCCCGAGTCCTCAGAACGGCGGCAGTTCGGCACGCAGGTGCTCCGGAATCGGCACCGACTTGCCGGTCGCCACATCCATCCAGACGATCTTGGATTCGCCGGTCGCGTAAAGGGTGTCATCTCCTTGCAGGCGGATTTCGTAATGCGTCGGCACGCTGCTGCGGCCAGGATGTCCGCAGAACATCCGGACTTCGACGAGGCCAGGGTAGTTGAGCGGGACCAGGAAGGTACAACTGGCGTTGATGATCACCGGCGCCGAGCCGCGCGGCATCACCCGGAAGCCGAGTTTTTCGAGATACTCGACGCGCACCTGCTCCATGTAACGGAAATAGATGGTGTTGTTGACGTGGCCGTAGGCGTCCATATCGCCCCAGCGAATCGGAATCAGGCTGGTCTGGACGAGTTTGCGTGGGTGTGTCATGGCAATTCCTTGGTCGGGTCGGAGGGCGATGCCGGGTGCGAATCACGGATATTCGCACCCTGCCGACCACACGAAGATGTCAGCGCCGGTCAGCGCTCTCAGAACATGTCTTCAGGCAAGGCGTTTACGCCTTCGGCACCGTCGGAGATGCTGCTCGCCAGGCCGGCGGCCTGTGACAGCACGTGGTCGGCATAGAAGCGCGCGGTGATGATCTTCGCGGCATAGAAGGGATCACTTTCGCCGGCGTCGATCTTCGCTTGCGCAATCAGTGCCGCACGCGCCATCTGCCAACCACCGGCAACGATCCCGAGCAGCTTCAGGAACGGTACCGCGCCGGCCGATGCGGCACGAATGTCGACCCCGTAGGTGGCTACCAGCCAATCGCCGGCGGCTGCCAGTGCGTCGATGCCCGCCGTCAAGCGGCTGTGCAGGGCAGCGAAGTGGCTGCCCGCCTGGCTAGCGAGATCGCCGTCGAGTGCGCGCATCTCCTCGATCACCGCCTTCAGGGTGGCGCCTCCCTCGCGTGCCATCTTGCGGCCGATCAGGTCGTTGGCCTGAATGCCGGTGGTACCCTCGTAGATCGTCGAGATCTGCGCATCACGCAGGTGCTGCGCGGCACCGGTTTCTTCGACATACCCCATGCCGCCATGCACCTGCACGCCGATCGAGGCGATGCGGACACCGGACTCGGTGCTCCAGCCCTTGACTACCGGGATCATCAGATCAACGAAAGCCTGCTTGCGCTTGCGCTCGGCGGCGTCCGGATGGCGGAGCGCGGTGTCGTGTGCAGCCGCTACTACGTAGGCCAGTGCGCGCGTGGCTTCGGCGTGCGAGCGCATGGTCATCAGCATGCGGCGTACGTCGGGATGCTTGATGATCGCCACTTTCGGACCACCGCGTACGCCGATATCGGTGCACTGCACGCGCTCGCGCGCGTAGTCGCGCGCTCGCTGGTAAGCGCGCTCGCAAGCAGCGACGCCTTCGAGGCCGACGCCGAAACGCGCGGCATTCATCATGATGAACATATACTCGAGACCGCGATTCTCCTCGCCGACCAGGTAGCCGACGGCACCGCGGTGGTCACCAAAGGCCATGATCGCGGTTGGGCTGGCATGAATGCCGAGCTTGTGCTCGATCGATACACAATAGGCATCGTTACGCTCGCCGAGGCTGCCGTCTTCATTGACCATGAACTTCGGCACGACGAACAGCGAAATTCCCTTGACGCCTTCGGGCGCGGTCGGCGTCCGCGCCAGCACGAGGTGGATGATGTTCTCCGTCATGTCGTGCTCACCGTAGGTGATGAAAATCTTCTGCCCGAAAATCAGGAAGCTGCCGTCGGCCTGCGGTTCAGCACGCGTGCGCACGGCCGCCAGGTCGGAACCGGCGCTCGGCTCGGTGAGGTTCATCGTTCCGGCCCATTGGCCGCTGACCATTTTTTCGAGGTAGGTCGTCTTCAACTGCTCGGAGCCAGTGAGCACCAGTGCCTCGATGGCGCCGGCAGTGAGCAGCGGACACAGCGAGAAGGAATGATTGGCCGATTTCCACATCTCGGCGACGGCGGCAGCGACCAGCTTCGGCAGTCCCTGTCCTCCCCACTCCGGTTCGCAGGCCAGTGCCGGCCAACCGCTGTCGGCGAACAACTGGTACGCATCCTTGAAACCCGCTGGCATGGTCACCGTCTTGTCGTGCCAGTGGGCGCCTTCCTGGTCTCCCGGCCAGTTGAGCGGCGACAGGATTTCCGCAGCGAACCTGGCGGCCTCTTCGAGAACTGCATCGACCAGTTCGGGCGACGCTTCTTCATAACCTGGCAATTGCGCCACCTGTTCCAGTCCGGCAAGCTCCTTGAGCACGAACTGCATGTCACGGATCGGGGCATAATATTCACTCATGTGTTTCTCCTTTTATGGTTGCTGTGTGGACGGCTGGGCGGCTTCGCAGGCCGCCATGAGATCGATCAGGAACAATATTTCCTCGACGACCGGCAAGGTGAAACCACTGCGCTGTCCATCACGATGGTCGCGCAGCAGCTTCTCCAGATAGCCGGAACATTCCGGCTTTCCCCAGAGTGCGATGAGTTGATCGCGAATGTGCGGCAGATCTTCCAGCGTGCTTGCCTTTTCACGGGGCGCATCGGGTGCCACCAGATGGAGCTGCTTGCGCGCCTCGTCGGCATCCCAACGAATCACTTCGACATTGAAAGTCCGGTTCAACCGCAAGGTCAATGCCTCGAATTCATCGCGCATGCCATTGCGCTGGTAAATCTGCAGCAGGCGGATCCAGGGCCGCAAGGACTCCTGTGGCTGCGCCGCGAGATATTCCTCAAGGGTTTTGGTGGCATTGCTGACGCGACCGAAGGACAGCATGACCTCGGCCAGTTCGAGTATCGGCGCCGATCCTGCAATCTCGGGCGCAATCGACAAGGCTGGCGCCACCACCGGGATTGCTGCGGGTGAGGGCACTACCGGTGGTGACGTGGGGGGTGTTGCCGGTGTTGCTGCCGCCGCTCTTGCCGCACGCGTCTCACGTGGCAGTCCGATCGGTGCGGCTGCGGCCCTTGGCGGACTCGACAAAGCGGACTCGCCTTGCTCCGGTGTCGACGAAGCATTCCGGCTGCCCGGAAGAACTTCTGGCACAGCGGGACGACGGAACAGCAAGACCAGCACCACCACCAAAGCGGCGACTCCGGCATACAGGATCCCTTGTTCGAGCGCACCTGCAGCAGCCGGCGTGGCCGCAGGCGGCGGCGCAGTTCCTGGCGTTGCCTCCGGCAAGGCCGCCGCAGCGGCGGCAGGACGGGCTGCAGCAGGTGCAGGGATCGCTACCGCCAGACCTTCGAGGCGAACTTCTGCCCTTCTCAGTTCGGCCACATTGGCTTCGAGCCAGGCCAGCTTTTCGCTCAACGCCTGCTGGTCGGTGTTCGGATCACGGAGGATCTCGATCGTTCGCTGTTCGAGGCGCAACAACTGGCGGCCAAGGTCGCTCGGCGCGGGCGGAGCAGACAGCTCTTCGCTGAGGAGCAAGGGCATCATCGTTTCCGCCTGGACGCTGCTGGAGGCTTCCGGTAGCACGCGCTGTCTGATTCCCGGCCGCGGGTCCGGCTCTCGCTGCGCTGCCACTGCGGGGCCCGCTGCCCGCTGCTGTGCCGGTGCATCGGGCACCGCCAGCAGCAGGAGCAGGGCGCAGATCACCGACAAGAGGCCCGGCCGGAAGCCGGAGATTGGCGGTGCCATCAGGAAAGAGCACCGTGGTGTGCAGAGGATTGACGTGGAGAAGTCATTTTCTTTCGGGAAACTACGCATCCTCAAAATCTGCCAGCAAATCCGGCCGATAGACGGTAAACAGGGTGGTGAACATTCCCGACAACCAGGCTTCGGAAAAGCCGAGCAGAACAAAATACGGGAGATACTCATCGATCAGATAGTCGCTGGTATAGGCTCCGGCCAGCGTCAGCAGCAGGCACGAGACCACACCCACAGCCATGACGGCCAGCGCCGCAGCGAAGAAGCCCTTGCAAAAGATATAGACAAACATGTGGCGCGGCAGCAACCGCTCGACCAGTCGGTGCAGCCCCTCGCTGACGGCCACGCCGACCCCTGCCATGAGCAGGGCGTTGACCGCAAAAACCTCGCCGCCGGCGGTGCCGTTCAGACTCACCCCGGCCAGGACCAGGCAGAGGCCGATGAACGCCAGCGGCCATCCGAAACACAAGGTAAACAGCGTCGCGCCAAGCAGGTGCAGCGAAAGGCCGGGTTTGACCCCGGCCTGCAGATGCCAGAGCAGGGTCAGCGCGACGATCATCGCCAGAAAGGCGTGCAGACGGGTACTATCGGCCAGCACCCGCCACGGCGCCCGCCTCGCTGCCAGCCAGGCGAATGCGGCGAACAGCAGCCAGGCCAGCAAGGTCCAGCGACCGTCGAGCAGTCCGTCCGGCAGGTTCATGCTGACCGCGCAGCCTCAGTCTCCGGCAAGGTTCAGCCGAGGGCTGCCTGCAGTGCCGGCAGGACTTCGAAGAGGTCGCCGACCAGCCCGTAATCGGCGACCTGAAAGATCGGTGCTTCAGGGTCCTTGTTGATGGCCACAATCACCTTGCTGTCCTTCATTCCGGCCAGATGCTGGATGGCACCCGAAATGCCGACCGCGATGTAGAGCTGTGGCGCTACGATCTTGCCCGTCTGACCGACCTGATAGTCATTCGGAGCATAACCGGCATCGACCGCAGCACGCGAAGCACCGACGGCAGCAGCGAGCTTGTCGGCCAGGGGTTCGAGCAATTTGTGGAAATTCTCGTTGCTGCCCATGCCGCGACCACCCGAGACGATGACCTTGGCGGCGGTGAGTTCAGGACGCTCGGACCTGGTCAACTCGCGGCCGATGAGCCTGCTCTGGGCCAGTTCGGGGCCGGCAGCGAGATTCTCGACGCTGGCCTTGCCCTCCTCGCCAGCCGCTTCGAAAGCCGTCGCACGCACGCTGATGACCTTGATCGGGTCGGCCGACTGGACGGTAGCGACGACGTTACCGGCATAGATCGGGCGCTGGAAAGTGTCGGCGGAGACGACGGCGATGATCTCGGAGATCTGCGCCACGTCGAGCAGGGCGGCGACGCGTGGCAGGAAGTTCTTGCCGCTGGTGGTCGCAGCAGCCAGCAGGTGAGAATAGGCCGCAGCCTGAGCCACGACCAGCGCAGCAAGATTCTCGGGCGACTGTTCGGCGTAGGCGGCAGCGTCGGCGACCAGCACCTTGCTCACCCCGCTGATCCGCGCCGCCGACCCGGCTGCGGCTGCACAGGCGCTGCCGGCGACCAGCAGGTGGATGTCGCCACCGATCCGGGTCGCGGCAGTGACGGCATGGAGCGTTGCCGCCTTGATCGAGGTATTGTCGTGCTCAGCAATAACGAGAATGGCCATGGTCAGATCACCTTTGCTTCAGTCTTGAGTTTCATCACCAGATCGGCGGCATCGGCCACCTTGATACCCGCCGTGCGTTTCGGTGGTTCGGCGACCTTCAGTGTCTTCAGGCGCGGCGTGACATCGACGCCGAGCGCCGCCGGGTTGGTCGTCGCGAGCGGCTTCCGTTTGGCTTTCATGATGTTCGGCAGGGTCGCGTAGCGCGGCTCGTTGAGGCGCAGGTCGACCGTCAGCACGGCAGGCAGCGGCACTTCGACGGTTTCCAGACCGCCGTCGATTTCGCGCGTGACCGTTGCCTGCCCGGCAGCGACGACGATCTTCGAGGCAAAGGTCGCTTGCGGCCAGTTCATCAGACCGGCCAGCATCTGCCCGGTCTGGTTGGCGTCGTCGTCGATCGCCTGCTTGCCGCACAGGACCATCTGCGGCTGTTCGTTCGCGCACACCGCCTTGAGCAGTTTGGCAACGGCCAATGGCTGCAATTCCCCATCACTCTGAACGAGAATGCCGCGGTCGGCGCCGATGGCCATCGCCGTGCGCAGGGTTTCCTGGCAATTGGCCACCCCCGCTGAAACCACCACCACCTCCGTGGCGATACCGGCTTCCCTGAGGCGCACCGCCTCTTCGACGGCAATTTCATCGAAGGGATTCATCGACATCTTGACGTTGGCCAGATCGACGTCGCTCGCGTCCGCCTTGACGCGCACCTTGACGTTGTAATCCACCACCCGTTTGACTGGTACGAGGATCTTCAATTTTTCTCTCCTTTATTACTGCAGCGTAATCGATAGCAATCGCGATCCCGGCAGGCCGCGTTTGACATTGCCGAATTCTCACCGGACAATAGGCCATACCTAGTCGTATGGATGGCGTACGGTACCGTATGGAGTGATGGCTGTCAACACCATAGCCCGCGGTAGCGGAGCGTGAAATAGTAATATTGCCTCAGCCGCGTGATTCAGGAAAGGACCACATGACGATGAAGCACAGAAGTACCCGGCCACGGGCAGCACTCGACCGCAACGAGTGGGTCGAAGCAGCCATCGCGGTGCTCGCAGAACAAGGCGTGCAAGGCATGCGGATCGAGGTTCTGGCGAAGGACTTTGGCGTCACCAAGGGCAGTTTCTACTGGCACTTCAAGGACCGCCAGGACCTCTTCAATGCCGTTCTGACGACCTGGCGAGATGGTCGCATCCGCGACATCAACAAACAGACCGTGGCGACGCCCGGCAAGGAGCACGAGCAACTCCTGCACCTGATCGAGGTCTACGGCGCCACGCGCAACCACAAGGGGATCTCGATCGAGCTGGCAGTACGCGAATGGGCTCGCCGGGACGCCCAGGCCGCCGCCGTGGTCGAGGAAGTCGACAACTGCCGTCTGGAATCCACCCGCAAACTGTTCCTTGCCCGCGGTCTTGCCGACGACGAGGCGAAGAGCCGCAGCCTGCTGCTCTACGCCTATGTGTTCGGACAGAGTCTGATGGCCTGTGAGAGCTACGACCCGAGGCTGAGCGACTTCAAGCGCTGGATCGCAGGACTGATCGTCAAGGAATGCAAGGAATAGCGCCCGTCGGGGTGCGAAGATCAGTGGCTACTGCCCAGCGATGGAAACTGTGCGGCGTAACGCGCGATCCATTCCAGCGCTGCCTCTTCCCCGTCCAGCACCCGTCCTTCGCTGCGCAACACTTCCTGGCGATAGTGCTCGATCTGGCAAATCTGTTCGACCATGCGCGCGGCGAAGACATCTGCGGCTTCCTGGAAACGAATACCGACTTCGTAGTCCCGGCCATCGCGACGGCACCACACTACCGAACCCGCCGCGCGGAAAGCCGGCTGGACGATCGGGATGGTGAGTACGACCCGGGCTCCGACGGTCAACGGGTGCCCTGAACGACACGCCAGTCCGCCAAGGCTGACGTCCTTCAGCCGCCGCGGCGCACCCTGACGCAAACCTTCGGCATTGATCTCGATCGGAATATCCGCCGGATGGCGCAGATAACTGCGCCAGGCCAGTTGTGCCGCACCCATCTGCAAGCCCTCCTGAAATTTGGACCTCGACCGGTAGCCAGAAAAACGAATGCTTCGTCGAACTGCACTGTATCTGCGCAACAGGGAGCGGTCAATCGCAGCGCGAGGCCGCTGCAAGCGGTGCAGCGCGTATCCGGTGAGCCAGGGTGCGCAGGATGGTATCGAGGATATCGCCGAGATGCTTGCCGACATCTTCGGCAAGGAAGCGCAGCACGAAATAACCGCTCTCCTGCAAGAGCGCGTCCTTGCGCCGGTCGCGGCGATAGGCTTCGGGGTCGCACAGGTGTTGCGCACCATCGATCTCGATCACCACCCACGCCTGTGCACAAAGCAGGTCCACCTCCATTCGACCCTGTCCGTCAAAGGGTATCGGCAATTTGACGTTGAGAGAGAACTTTCCTGTGGTCTCGGGAAGCGTCTCGAGCCGATGGTAGAGAAAGGCTTCGCTGGCGCTGCGCGCCCACTCCGCACCTTGCGTTTCCACAGCGAAGGCGCCAACGGCGTGAACGAACCGCTTGCCCAGCGGCGCGTCCACTCCGTCACAAACCAGCCGCCGAACACTGGCCGCATAATCCTGTTTCCATTCCGGATCGACCGGCAGCAGCACATCGGATGGCCAGCCCGGCACGGCGCTGGCTGGTAGCAGGACATGGTAGCCGAGAGATTCGTAGCCCCGGCATCGCCGGTCGAACATCCGCGCCAGTAGGGGCGCATCGAGGTCAACATAATCGTAGATGCGAACCTCGCGCTTGCTGTCGTGCAGCCGATGCAGGCGGCCGGCGTATTGGGCAATCGTCCCACGCCAGGAAACCGGCAGCGTCAGGAACAAAGTGTCGAGACGGGCATCGTCGAAACCCTCGCCGACATAGCCGCCGCTGGCCAGCACGACGCGCTCCTCGGTCTCCGGGATGGCCGCCAGTTGGCCAAGCGCCTGTTGCAGCGACTTCCGGCCCATGCCACCGCGCAGGACGATCAGGTGACGCACCGCGGACGAAAGTCGCGCCGCCAGCTCTTCGAGGTGAGCGATGCGTTCGCTCAGCACCAGCGGCGAGCGTCCCGCGCGCACGGCCTGCGTGACGTCGTCAACGATCAGGCGGTTGCGGCGGTCGTCAGCGATCAGCGCCGCATAGAGATCGTGAAACTGGACCCGCAGGTCGGGGTCTGCCGGCAGGGGCGGGCGGAACCCCGTCGGAAGCGCCCAGACGCTGTGGGTAAAAGGCCGCCCGGCAGCCTCGTCTTTTGCGTTGACGCGATGGCGTACCGGCCCGCATTGCATGCAGACGATCGGATGATGACCGTCCTTCCTGGTCACCGTCGCCGACAGGCCCAGTATATAGCGGCCTTTCGCCCGCCGGGCCACCTGTTCGAAGCTGCTTGCCGGCAGGTGATGACACTCGTCGACCACCAGATGGCCATATTCGCCGACGCGGTCATCGACCACGCCATGCCGGACGAGGCTCTGGATCAGCGCCACGTCGAGGATCCCATTGGGCTTGTTGTGGCCGCCACCGATGCGGCCGATGGCCTGGACCGGCAACTCCAGGAAGGTCGACAAACGTTCCACCCACTGTTCGAGCAGTTGCTGGCGGTGTACCAGCACCAAGGTACTGACGCCGCGCCGGGCGATCAGCCACGCGGCGACGACGGTCTTGCCGAACGCCGTCGTCGCCGCGAGAACGCCATCATCGTGCGCCGCCAGGGCGTCTGCGGCAAGCTGCTGCGCAGGCCGTAGCGTGCCATGAAAAGAAACCGCCAGCGGCACGCCTGGATTGCGGTCGTCGCGGATCAGGGTTTCGATGCCGAGGCCGGAGAGCAAGCCCAGCAAATCGTCGAGGCAGCCGCGTGGCAGCGTGATATGCAGCGGATGTTCCTCGGCGCAGGCGATGATCCGCGGCTTGCCAAAGGTCGGCAGGCGCATTGCCTGTGCGCGGTAGAACTCGGGATTCTGGAACGCAGCCAGCCGCAGCAGGCGATTGCGCAGGGACGCTGGCAACGCCTCCTTGGGCACATAGATCTCGTTGCCGAGTAGCAATTGCAGGCGCTCGGGCAAGGGGCCGGCAATCGGCGATGCAAAGCGCTGGCGCGACGGCGGCGCGTGCCAGGGTTGCTGGCGATCCGCATCCTCCTCGTCGAGCGGCGGCATGCGCACCCCGAGCAGCTGACCGCGGCTATCCGCTCTGCGGACAATACGTTCTGCGTCAGTGCGTGCGATTTTCCGCACCGCCGAGAGAAACGCCCATTGATCCGGATGGGGGGTCAACTGTTCGTCGACAAAGACGCTATGGCCGCGTTCGCGCGGACGCTTCTGCAGCGGCAACGCGATCAGGTTCCCGAAGCCACCCCTGGGCAAGGTGTCCTGGTTCGGAAAGAAGCGGTCGTAGGAAGCGAGGCCGATCTCTGGTCGTCGTTGCATCGTTTCGGTGAGCAGGTACGCCCCGAGATTCCTGGCGAGAACGGCCGGAACCGCTTCCTCAAAGAACAGCCAGAGGTGAGCTCCGTTGCCCGATCGGGATCGTTCTAACACCGCGGGAAGCTCCATCTGGCGGCAGCTTTCGAGAACGGCACCGACGTCCTCCTGCCAGCTTCGCTGGTCGAAGTCGGCCGCGAGAAAAAAGCAGGTCTCATCGAGCAGCATCGGGTAGATGCCGATCACGAACTCGCGGCCAGCAGGATCCTGGCCGGCAAGATGTTGGCGGATCGTCGCATCAGTCACCGGCAGAAACCGCCGCTGCGGACAGTCCTGGCACCTGAACGCCCGCTTGTCGCACACTCCCGTCACCCACTCGTTGGCACAGGCGGGGCTGTAGCCGGACTTGCCGGTCTGGCGATTTTCGAAACGGCGCAGGTAAACGTCGTCCCTGCCTCGGAACAAGGACCGGAACAGGGCGATCTTGGCTGCGACCGGGGAATGCTGGGAGATCCTGGTTTCCGCGTTCATGCCAATTCCTCATCGGGGGTGCCTGGATCAATCGTGTTGTGGCTTTCTTCACGGCGCGCCGCGGGTGGCAGTGATAGCGTGTAGTCGGATCCAAAGGTTGGCGAGGTGCTGAAAAAGGGGATGCTGACCGTTGGTTCGGGTGTCCCTGCCGGTGGAAAGGCGTTCAATATTTCCATGAGGAGGCCGTTGTTATTGATAGGAGCTTCCGCTAATGGCTTGACCGAGAAATTTGAAAGAAAAGCCTAACTTTCCGGATGGACAACCCTTATAATGATGCTGCGCTGCAACAAAACTCCGGCTCACGAGGTCGGGGTTGACGGCTTACAGTGCCTGGCATCCCCAGTTTTTCAGGAGTACTTGTATGAGAGCACCAAAAATCTTGCCGTGGATCGCCCACAAGACGGGTATTAGCGAGGAGCTTGCGCTGAAACTTTGGCGCCGTGCGGCTGGAGAAGCCGAAATCATCGCCGGCTGTTGCAACAGTTCGGACTATTACCGCCTGGCCGTGGAGCGTTTCATCGACTTCGCGGAAGCCGAGGGCACGTCCTCGGTGGTGCGTCAGACGACCGGGTCCAGGACTTGTGTTTCCTGGTTGTGGCGTCACCAGAACCGGATCTCGAAACTGAACATGATTGCCGTTGAAAACATCGTCAGGCTGGGTGTGGCCAACTGGACCGGCGTGTTCTTTGGTCCGCGGCACCTTGCCTGAGAAGCATGGCTGCGAGCAGGCCAGCAGCATCAGGCGTGCATCAGTGATGCACCACGATCGGCAAGGCAATCTGCAGCGACTGCGCAATTTGCGCCGCCAATGCGGCAGCATCGCTCTGCGTCGGCAGTTGCGTGAGGCGAACGGTGTAATCGTAGCCGCTGCCGGCAGTTGCTCGCGGCATGATCCGGACCGGGTAGCCGGCGGCGCGGGCGCGGTCGTACAAGGACAAGGTTGCTGCTTCGTTATCGAGCGTGGCCAGTTCGACTGCCCACCTGCCGCTACGCGTGGCGTGGCGGCTGGCGGCCGGCAGCGTGCCGGTTGGCACGGCAAGGGGCGGCGCAGTCGGTAGGGCGGTCTGTGCGGCCAGCAATGCGAGATCGCCGGCAGTGATCGCTTCGACCGGCGTCGGTGCTGCCCCTTTCGGAGCCAGATAGCAGCTTGGCCCTGCGTCCATCTGCTGTGCCTCTGCCAGTGGATGCAGTACCGCAATACTTCCCTCCAGCAGGCAGATACGGTCCCCTTGCGCATCGGCTCTGCCCCAGACATCGGTTCCGCGAATTCCTGCAGTGAGCGTTCCCACGCGCAGATTGACGGCGCGTTGTCGATGATACCTGGCGAAGGCGCCGGTGCTGAAGCGCACAGCGCCTTGCTGGACATCGAGAGCGGCCGTAAATACCTGTTCCGCACGTACGCCGAGCGCGTTCAGGTCGAGCTGGCTGTCGGCAGCCATTCCAACCGTGCTGCCATCGCCCAGCCGAATTCTGACCCGGGCCGCGGGGCCACTGATCACCCGGTCCCGATTCTGCAGGACCATCCCTGGCGTCAGTTCCTGCCGGACGCCGCGTCTTTCGAGCCAGGCGGGCATGAGCACTCCGTCGACGATTGCGTCGGCTGCCGGTCCTGCGCTTGCTGCCTGCGGCAGCAGACTCCCGGCGAGCACGGCGAAAAGAGTGCAGATGCGATGCCTGTTCATTGATGCTTCCTTGCGACCACGAGAAGGGGGGAATTCTAACATCGCGCCAAGTCCGTTCGCCTGCCGTGTCAACCTGAGCTGCGGTACCGGCTTGCGTTTGTCCGCACAACGGCTAGACTGCCGCAATGCAAGCAGACTTGAGCGACGAACGACTGATGCTGGCCTATCGTGCGGGTGATGCAGATGCGTTCACAACGCTCTATCGTCGTTATCGCGGCTCGCTCTATCGCTATCTGGCGCAGCAATGTGGTGACCCGGCGGTGGCCGAAGATCTGTATCAGGAGACTTGGATCAAGGTGGTCCATGCCCGCGCCGACTACCAGCCACTGGCCCGCTTCTCGACGTGGATATTCCGGATCGCGCGCCACCGGCTGATCGATCACTACCGCAAGCATGCGCCGCAAGTGCTGGCGCAGTTGGCGACGAACGCTGACGACCCGGATGCGCTTGATGACCTGATTGCCAGCCTGCCGGCTCCCGGCCATGAGACGCCGCACGCCTTGCACGAGCGGCAGCATACGGCACAACGGATCAACCTGGCGCTGGCCGCCTTGCCGCCTGCCCAGCGCGAAGTCTTTCTGCTCGCCGAAGAGGGTGGGCTGACCCTGGAGGAAATTGCCGCCGCTACCGATAGTGGCCGTGAAACGGCCAAAAGCCGGCTACGCTATGCGCTGACCAAACTCAGACACTCGCTGCAGGACCTGTTATGACCGAGCCGCACCAGGATTTTCCGAGCGATCCGCAACTCTCGCGATTCTATCGAGAGTATGCGACTGACGAGCCGTCGAGCGCTGCGGACGAACGTATTCTCGCTGCGGCGCGGGCAGCGCTTGCCGAACCGCCAGCGAACGCACGCCGCGGCGCCTGGTGGCAGCGCTGGCGCACGCCGCTGGCTCTCGCCACGACGCTGCTGCTGACCATTACCCTGGCTTTGCTGCAGGAGCGGCAGCCCGGCGGTCTGCCGGCGGAACCGAGCCTGCAGCAGGAAGCCGCGCCAGCGCGAAGTGCAGCGCCGAGTCATGGCGTCCGCGAGCAGACGGGTTCCGCTGCCGCACCTGAACCGGCCAGGCCAGCCGCGCCATCTCCGCAGCCCGGCGAAACGCGCGCCAGGTTGGCAAGGCCCTCGGTCAGTGCTGGCGAGAGCGATCGTCCATCGAAATCCGACATCGTTGCCGAACCGGGGCTAGCCGCAGCCCCGCCGGGCAAGTCCTTGTCCGCCGCGGTACCAGCGGCACCGGCAGTGCTGGACAGCGCTCCGTCGCCCGCTGCCACGATCGGCGACAGCCAGGCGGCAAGGCGTATCGACTCCGCTCCTGCAGCCGGGCGGGCGGCGGCGCCGGCACTGGCGAAGACCGAAAACGGCCGCAGCGCCAGCGTCTGGCTCGATGAAATCCGTGCATTGCGGCGCGAAGGCAAGACCCGGGAAGCCGAACGGCAATTGCAAGAGTTTCGTCGGGCGAACCCGGATTACCCGCTACCGGAAGATTTTCGTCAATGAATTGACCCCGTTTACCGGCGGCAGGCGTTTACGAGGTCATCACCTCATTCAAGGAGATCGTCATGAAAAAACTCGCCGCTCTGTTCGCTGCCCTGCCGCTGGCCGGCTGCATCAGCATCGCCGACGCCGGCAGCCTGGTCGATGTCGGCATCATCGACCGCAGCAGTGGTCAGACGCTGGAGGCCTATCGCCACCACGGCCGCCTGTACGTGGTCGGGACTCCCGGCAACCGCTACGCGGTGATGTTGCGCAACAAGAGCAGCGGTCGTGTCCTGACCGTGCTCTCCGTGGACGGCATCAATGCGCTCAGCGGCCAGACTGCCGCCACCTCGCAGTCGGGTTATGTCCTGGTGGCGCGACAATCGGCCGAGATCTCCGGCTGGCGCAAGAGCATGGACGATGTCGCCGCCTTCTATTTCACCAGCGTTGCCGACAGCTACGCCGGCCGTACCGACCGCCCGCAGAACGTCGGCGTGATTGGCGTCGCCGTCTATCGGGAAGCCGAGCCAATGCCGCCACCGCAGGTCACGATGCAGTCGCGGGAGCGCGACGACGCTCCTGCTGCCGATAGCGCGACGTCGAACGCCACGCCCAGGGCGGCTGCGCCGGCGCGTGCGGAAGCATCCGGCAAGCTGGCGGAGAGTCAGCCGAGTCGCCTGGGCACCGGTCACGGCGAACGCATCAGCGCGCCGACGCAATACACCGAGTTTCGCCGTGCCAGTGACCAGCCATCCGAGATACTGACCATTCATTACGACAGCTACAGCAATCTGCTCGCCCAGGGCATCATTCCGCGGCCCCGGCAGCAGCCGACGCCGAATCCGTTTCCGAACCCCTTTCCGGGTGGCTTCACGCCCGACCCGCGGCACTGAGCCGATTGCTTTACGGTAGCGGCCAGGCCAAGCCAAAGCGCGTATGCGTATAATCCGCGCTTCAGCCACTTTCTGGATCGTTACCAGCCATGCAGGAAAAGTATCAACCCGCGGACGTCGAAGTCGCTGCCCAGGACTTCTGGAACCATAGCGGCGCGGCGCGCGCCATCGAGGACGCAAGTCGGCCCAAGTACTACTGCCTGTCGATGTTCCCCTATCCTTCGGGCAAGCTGCACATGGGGCACGTGCGCAACTACACGATCGGTGACGTACTCGCGCGCTTTCACCGGATGCTCGGCTACAATGTCCTGCAGCCGATGGGCTGGGACGCCTTCGGCATGCCGGCGGAAAACGCCGCCATCCAGAATGATGTGCCGCCGGCGCAATGGACCTACGCCAACATCGACTACATGAAGACGCAACTCAAGCGTCTGGGTTTTGCGATCGACTGGGAGCGCGAAATCGCCACCTGCCGGCCCGAGTACTACCGCTGGGAGCAGTGGCTGTTCACCCGCCTGTACGAGAAGGGCCTGATCTACCAGAGACTGGGAACCGTCAACTGGGATCCGGTCGACCAGACCGTGCTGGCCAACGAGCAGGTGATCGATGGGCGTGGCTGGCGTTCGGGTGCGCTGATCGAGAAGCGCGAAATTCCGATGTATTACATGAAGATCACCGCCTACGCCGAGGAACTGCTGGCCGACCTCGACCAGCTCGACGGCTGGCCGGAACAGGTTCGACTGATGCAGAAGAACTGGATCGGCAAGAGCATCGGCGTGCGCTTCGCCTTTCCCTATCAACTCGATGGTCAGCCCGGCCAGTTGTGGGTGTTCACCACGCGTGCCGACACGATCATGGGCGTCACCTTCTGCGCCGTGGCCGCCGAGCATCCGTTGGCTGCCTACGCGGCGGCGCGCGACCCGCAGGTCGCCGCTTTCGTCGAGGAATGCAAGCAGGGTGGCGTCGCCGAAGCGGACCTGGCGACGATGGACAAGAAAGGCCTGCCGACCGGAATTTTCGTCACGCATCCGCTGAGTGGCGAACAGATCGAGGTATGGATCGGCAACTACGTGTTGATGAGCTACGGTGACGGCGCGGTGATGGCGGTACCGGCGCACGACGAGCGCGATTTTGCTTTTGCCAGGAAATACGGTTTGCCGATCAAACCGGTGATTGCCGTGGCGGGCGAGACCTTCTCGCTGGATGGCTGGCAGGAGTGGTACGCCGACAAGCAGCGCGGCGTCTGCGTCAATTCCGGCAAATACGACGGCCTGGATTGCAAGGCAGCCGTCGAGGCGATTGCCGCCGACCTCGCCGCCAAGGCTCTGGGCGAAAAGAAGGTCCAGTTTCGCCTGCGCGATTGGGGCATCTCCCGGCAGCGCTACTGGGGCTGCCCGATCCCGATCATCCACTGTGCGGCCTGCGGCGACCTGCCGGTGCCTGACCAGGACCTGCCGGTGGTACTGCCGGAAAACGTGACGATTACCGGTGCCGGTTCGCCGCTCGCCAGGATGCCCGAGTTCTACGAGACGGCCTGCCCCAGATGCGGCGGCAAGGCGAAGCGCGAAACCGACACCATGGATACCTTCGTCGAGTCTTCGTGGTATTTCCTGCGCTATTGCTGTCCGGACAATGATCGCGCGATGGTCGACGAGCGCGTGGCCTACTGGTGCGCGGGCGGCATCGACCAGTACATCGGCGGCATCGAACATGCCATCCTGCACCTGCTCTACTCGCGCTTCTGGACCAAGCTGATGCGCGACCTCGGCCTGTTTGGCGAGCACCGGCTCGGCGAGCCCTTTGCTCATCTGCTGACACAGGGCATGGTCGTTGCGCCGACTTTCTACCGCGAGGACAGCCACGGCAAGAAGCAATGGCTCAATCCCGCCGAGGTCGACGCCGTGCATGACGAACGCGGCCGTGCCAGTGGCGCGACGTTGCGCGCCGACGGGTTGCCGGTGATCGTCGGTGGCATCGAGAAGATGTCGAAGTCGAAGAACAACGGCGTCGATCCACAGGCGCTGATCGAACAGTTCGGTGCCGATACCGCGCGCCTGTTCATCATGTTCGCGAGTCCCCCGGACCAGTCGCTGGAATGGTCCGATGCCGGCGTCGAAGGGGCATTCCGTTTCCTCAAGCGGCTCTGGCGAATCGTCTACGAGCATGTCTCGGCTGGCCCGGTAGCGCCGGCCCCGGCTGCGCATTTGTCTACTGAGCTGCAGGGTCTGCGTCGGCAGTTACATCAGACGATTGGCAAGGTCGCCGACGATTATGGGCGGCGCAAGCAGTTCAATACCGCTATCGCCGCAGTGATGGAGTTGCTCAACGCCTATGGCCGCATCGCCGACGGTTCGGCCGCAGCGCGCGCCCTCAGGCAGGAAACGCTCGAAGCGGTGACGCTGATGCTCAACCCGATCGTGCCGCATGTCTGCGAAGCACTCTACGCGGCCTTGAGGCCCGGCCACACGCTCACCGGCCAGGCATTTCCGAAGCCCGATGCGAACGCGCTGGTGCAGGACGAAATCGAACTGGTACTGCAGATCAATGGCAAACTGCGCGGCAGCCTGCGGGTGCCGGCGGGTGCCGACCGGGCGAGCATCGAATCCGCCGCGCTGGCCTGTGAAACGGCACGCAAGCATCTGGCTGGCGCCGCACCCAGAAAGCTGGTCGTGGTTCCCGGTCGCCTGGTCAATATCGTCGCCTGAGAAAGAGCCCGATGCGTGCAGCGCTACCCTCCATAGGGCTCACCCTGGCCCTGGCATTGCTCGCCGCTTGTGGCTTCCAGTTGCGGGGTGCTTATTCGCTGCCCTACGAAAGTCTTTTCATTGCCATGCCCGACTATTCGGTGATCGCCGTCAGCCTCAAGCGCGCCATCCGCGCCTCGGGAACGACGCGCGTGGCGCTGACGGCGAGCGACGCACAGGCGACCCTGGTGCCGGGCGCCGAGTCCCGTGACCGGGTGATTCTCTCGGTCTCGAGCACGGGCCGCGTCAGCGAACTGCGTCTGCGTTACCTGTATCCCTATCGGATCACCGACAACAAGGGCCGCGACCTGGTCGCACCGAGCAACATCGAACTGGTCCGCGATCTCACCTACGACGACTCCAATGTGCTGGCCAAGCAGCAGGAAGAAACACTGCTCTGGCGCGATATGGAGAATGATCTGGTGCAGCAGTTGATGCGCCGGCTGGCGGCCAGCAAACCGGTATTTGCAGCGACTCCCGAGTAAGGTTGCCGGGCATGCATCTCAAGGGCGATCAGCTCACCGCGCATCTCGAACGCGACCTCCAGCCGGTCTACCTGGTTTATGGTGACGAACCCCTGCTGGTCATCGAAGCGGCTGATGCCATTCGCGCCGCAGCCCGCCGACATGGCTTCGACGAACGCGAAGTCCTTACCGCGATCGCCGGTTTCAACTGGAACGATCTCTACCACGCGGCAGGGAGCATGTCTCTGTTCGGTGGGCGCATGCTGATCGATCTGCGCGTCCCGACCGGCAAGCCGGGGCGTGAAGGCGCTGCGGCCCTGCAGGAGTATTGTGCGCGTCCCTCTCCGGATTCACTGCTGCTGGTGACCATGAACGGTATCGACTGGCGGGACGAGAAATCTGCCTGGATCAGCGCTCTGGCCAGCGCCGGGGCAGTGGTCAAGCTGCTCCCGCCGACGCTGGCCGAACTGCCGGCATGGCTTGCCGGCCGCCTACACCGCCAGCAGCAAAGCGCTAGCGCCGACGGTCTGCGTTTCATTGCCGAGCGGGTCGAGGGCAATCTGCTGGCGGCACATCAGGAAATTCTCAAGCTCGGCGTGCTTTACCCGCTGGGCGCCTTGAGTCTGGAGCAGATTCGCGAGGCCGTGCTCAACGTCGCCCGTTACGACCTCGACGGCCTGCGCGAAGCGATGCTCGCCGGCGATGTGGCGCGCCTGGCGCGCACCCTCGACGGCCTGCAGCAGGAAGGCGAAGCGCCGCTCCTGGTGCTCTGGGCGATGACCGAGGAAGTGCGCGTGCTGGCGCAGATCAGTGCGGGGCTCGCAAGACGCCAGCCGCTGGACGCGCTGCTCAAGGACGCCAGGCTGTGGGGCGCACGCCAGGCGCTGATCAAACGCGCGCTACAGCGGATCGACGGCGAGCGCGCCATGGCCGCACTGGTGCACGCCGCGCGCATCGACCGGATGATCAAGGGAATCGCTGCTGGCGATGTCTGGGACGAGTTCCGGCAACTGGGTCTGCATATCGCCATCGCCTGAAACACCGCGGCGCTGCAGCTTCAGCGGCGGTTGCCGCTTTCCGGGTCGGCAGCGTCCGGCGCCAGATGTTCCCAGGCGCAAGCATCGGTTTCCCTGCGCACGTCATTGAGCCCGTAGCTGCATTTGCTCTGTGCCAGGCATTCGCCCAGGCAATCCTCGCCGATGACCACCAGGCGCAACTCGGTATCGACCATCCGGGCACCATCCCAGTAGCTGCAGGTCGCGCAGACTTTCACTTCAGTGGGCAGTATCAGTTTCTTGTTCATGGTTAGCGCAGGAAAATGGCGATAGCGATAAGAGTGCATTCCTTTGCAGTGGTTCCGTTGACGCATGCGCGCAGTCGGTGGCTATAATCAATGCTTCTGCCAATAGAGAAGTCTCATGGACATCGAGCAGTACATGCAAACCGTCGGCAGCGATGCCCGCGCCGCATCACGGCTGATCGCGCGTGCCGACAGCCATGCCAAGAACACTGCACTCTGCCGAATTGCCACGGCGATCCGGCGCGAGTCCGACACCTTGCTTGCCGCCAATCACGATGATCTGGCTGCGGCACGTGCTGCCGGCCTCGAACCGGCCCTGCTCGATCGCCTGGCGTTATCGGCAAAGAGCGTTGCGGCGATGGCCGAGGGTGTCGAACAGGTCGCCGCTTTACCCGACCCGGTCGGCGAAATCAGTGATTTGAAGTTTCGGCCGAGTGGCATTCAGGTCGGCCGCATGCGCGTGCCGCTGGGGGTGATCGGGATCATCTACGAGGCGCGCCCGAATGTCACCGCCGACGCCGCGGCCCTGTGTCTGAAGTCCGGCAATGCCTCGATCCTGCGCGGTGGTTCCGAGGCGATCCGTTGTAACCGGGCGATTGCCACGCTGGTGCAGGAAGGTCTTGCCAGTGCCGGTCTGCCGGCCAATGCCGTGCAGGTGATCGAGACCACCGACCGCGCCGCTGTCGGTCACCTGATCAGGATGCGCGAATTCGTGGACGTGATCGTTCCGCGCGGCGGCAAAGGACTGATCGCGCGCCTGCTGGCCGAGTCCCGTGTGCCGATGATTCAGCACCTCGACGGTAACTGCCATGTTTACCTTGATGATGACGCCGACCCCGAGAAAGCGCTGCAGATCGTCGAGAATGCCAAGACGCAGCGCTATGGCACCTGCAATACCGCCGAGTCGCTGCTGCTGGCACGTTCGGTCGTTGCCCGCCTGCTGCCGCCGGTCGCCGCGATGCTGACGCAGAAGGGAGTCGAGATTCGCGGTTGTCCGGAAACCGTCGACCGCATCAGGGAGGCGAGGGCGGCAAGCGAAGAAGATTACGCCAGCGAGTTCCTGGCGCCGATCATTTCGGTCAAGGTGGTGGCCGGACTCGACGAGGCGATCGCGCACATCAATCGCTATGGTTCGCATCACACCGACGCCATCATCACCGAGAATTACACTTCGGCGATGCGCTTTCTGCGCGAAGTCGACTCGGCTTCGGTGATGGTGAACGCCTCGACGCGTTTTGCGGACGGCTTCGAGTACGGACTGGGTGCCGAAATCGGCATCTCGACCGACAAGATTCACGCGCGTGGCCCGGTCGGTCTGGAAGGGCTGACCAGCCAGAAATGGATCGTTCTCGGCAACGGCGAGGTGCGCGCCTAACGGTCATGGCTTTGTGAGACACCCCGGATGATGAAAGCCCTGACCGTTTCCCTCTCCCCCGACCACTCTCCCGCGAGTGGAGAGGGGAGATTCGTGAGTCGCTGACGCGACTTTCACGGTAACACTGCACTGCGGCGGCGGGCGGACGCCGTGGCCTGCTTGACCAGACCCGCCAGCGCATCTAACCAAAAGGAGACTCCATGAAACACCTGCTGATGGCGGCGCTTGCCGCCCTGTCCTTCCACCTCGCGGCAGCCGTTGAAGTTGCCGGCGTCAAGTTCGACGACAAGACGCGCGTCGGTACTGGCGAACTGGTGGTCAATGGCGCCGGCCTGCGCAAGAAGGCCGTCTTCAAGGTTTATGCGATGGCGCTCTACCTGCCGGAGAAAAGCGGTGACGCCGCGGCGGTGCTGGCCGCCAGGGGTGGCAAGCGGATTTCGCTCAGTCTGCTGCGCGACCTCTCGGCGCAGCAGTTTGTCGAAGCCCTGCAGGAGGGCGTCGCCAACAACCATTCGGAAGCTGAGATGGCGGGCCTCAAGGATCGCCTGAAACAGTTTTCCGATACCCTGCTGGCCGCGGGAGAACCCAAGACCGGCACCAGCGTGTTCATCGACTGGCTGCCGGAGACGGGCACACGACTCACCATCAATGGTCAGGTCAAAGGCAAGGACATCGCCGGCGAGGATTTCTACAAGGCGCTGCTGAAAATCTGGCTCGGCAACAAGCCGGTCCAGGATGACCTGAAGCAGGCGCTGCTCGGCAAGGTCTCCTGAGGCGCTGCAGGACGCCGCGGTGCACACCCGGGTCGATCCGGCCGAACCGGCCTTCCAGGCGATCATCAGCGCAATGACGTTCAGCCTCGGCGTGTGCTGCGACGAGCAGGAAATTCATCACCTCGCCTTTCTTCCGCCAACGGACGAGGTCGCGCCGCAGAATGCGCTCGCCGCGGAAGCGGCGCGCCAGTTGTGCGCCTACCTGGCGGACGCCGAATTCCTCTTCGTCTTGCCCTTGCGCCCAGCAGGCACACCTTTTCAGCGCCGTGTCTGGCAACAGATCGCGGCCATTCCGACGCACCATACCCGCAGCTACGGCGAGATCGCACAGGCACTGCACAACGCACCGCGAGCGGTTGGTCAGGCCTGCGCTGCCAATCCCTACCCGGTGGTCGTTCCCTGCCATCGAGTTCTGGCGGCGGGCGGTGGATTGGGCGGCTTTGCCCGTCAGACCGACGGTTTTCTGCTTAACGTCAAGCGCTGGCTGCTGGCGCATGAAGGCTGCTGAGGCCAATCCTGGCGATCTCGCCGAGATCGATCGCTTCTGCGACACCTTATGGCTGGAGGACGGACTCGCCAGGGGTTCGCTCGACAGCTATCGCAGCGACCTGCTGCAACTGGCGAACTGGCTGGCCGAGCAGCAACTGGGCAGCCTGTGCAGCATCGACGAAGCGATCCTGATGCGTTTCGTCGCGACGCTGTCGCAAACGCTGCGCGCTTCCTCGCAGGCGCGTTATCTGTCGACGCTGCGCCGCTTCTACCGGCACCAACTGGCACAGGGCCGGCGCAGCAGCGATCCGACGCTGAAGATCGCCATGCCGGCGCAGCCCTCGCGGCTGCCGAAAGTGCTCTCCGAAGTCCAGGTCGAGCGCCTGCTCGCCGCACCCCTGCTCGACACGACGCTCGGTCAGCGTGATCGGGCGATGCTCGAAACGCTCTACGCCACCGGCCTGCGTGTCAGCGAACTGGTCGGCCTCAAGTTGCACGAACTGCATCTCGACATGGGCGTGCTGCGCGTTTTCGGTAAGGGCAGCAAGGAGCGCCTGGTGCCGCTCGGTGAGGAAGCGTGCGACTGGCTGCGCTGCTATCTGGGCGACGGCCGGCCGGCGCTGCTCGCAGGACGCCAGAGCGACGAGGTATTCGTGACTGCGCGCGGCTCGGCGATGACCCGGCAGGCTTTCTGGCAGTTGATCAAGCGCTACGCGCTGCAGGCCGGGATGGATCCTGCCCGCCTGTCGCCGCACGTGCTGCGGCACGCCTTTGCGACACATCTGCTCAATCATGGTGCCGATCTGCGCGTCGTGCAACTGCTGCTCGGCCACTCGGACATCTCGACGACGCAGATCTACACCCATGTCGCTCGCGAACGGCTCAAGGTCCTGCACGCCCAACACCATCCACGCGGCTGATCAACCAGCAATTCTCATATCGAAGCGGAAATGGGACTCGCCCAATACTTTCGATCGCACCCTTTGTCGCCACTTTGCTTCGAAAACTGGCGAAGTGCCTTATAATCGCGGCGCAAGCCCTTGATAGAAATCACTTCACTTGATGAAAGAATGGCCCATGAATACTGCCGTCGAGCAACCCCGGAGAGGACCCAGCCTGACTTTGCTGCACAGCATTCCGATCTTTGCCGGAGTTCCCGATGCACAACTCGAACAGATCGCCAAGGTCGCTTTCCATCGTCGGGTGCCACGCCAGACCACCATCGTCCGCGCCGGCGACAGCACCGATTCGCTCTATGTGCTGATCAGCGGCGGCGCCAAGGTGCTCAACAGCGACGAAGAAGGACGCGAAGTGATTCTGACCCTGCTTGGCCCCGGGGAGTTCTTCGGTGAAATGGGGCTGATCGATGGCAGCCCGCGTTCGGCCGATGTCATGGCGACCGAAACCTGCGAATTGCTGGTCATCACCAAGAACGACTTCAAGCGTTGCCTGGCCGAGAATTTCGACCTCTGCCTCAATATCATGAAGAGCCTCGTGCAGCGTTTGCGCGAAGCCGATCGCAACATCGAAAGTCTGGCTCTGCTCGACGTCTACGGCCGCGTCGCCAAATTGCTGATCGATTTCTCCGAGGAAGAGCGCGGCGAGCACGTGATCCGGCGACGGCTGACCAAGCAGGATATTGCCAAGATGATCGGTGCCTCGCGTGAGATGGTCAGTCGGGTCATGAAGGATCTCGAGAATCGCGGCTACTTCCGGGTCGAAGAAGGCCGGATCGTCATTCTCGAAAAACGCCTGCCTTCCCCGGCAAGCCCCGCTTCCCAACCGTAACCTTCCTTGGTCCGAACTTACTGATGGCTTTGCTGAACAAATTTGCCGGCAGGATGGCCTTTCCGTCCAGAGCGCCAAGTCCGCTCCCGGAAAAAATTGCAGCACTCCTGCAGGAGTCGCGCTGGCTGATCCTGATCGTCGTCGCCACCTTCCTGGCGCTCTCGCTGTGGGGCTACCATCGATCCGATCCCGGTTGGTCGCACGCCGTACACACGGCAACGCTGCGCAACCCGGCCGGCCGTAGCGGCGCCTGGCTGGCTGATTTGATGCTTTACGTCTTCGGCCTTTCGGCGTGGTGGTGGATCGTCCTGCTGCTGGTCTTTGTCTGGTGGGGTTATCGGCGTCTCGACGGCCAGCGGGCGACCGACCGGCGTCCGCTGTTCATTTCCCTGGCCGGCTTTCTGGTACTGATCGTCTCCAGCAGCGGACTCGAGACCTTGCGTTTCTACACCCTCAAGGCAACATTGCCGGTTGGTCCCGGTGGCGTCATCGGCATCGAGCTCGGCGCCTTGGTCGTGCGTTATCTGGGCTATACCGGTGCGACGCTGACCCTGTTCGCCCTGCTGATGCTTGGCTGGAGTATTTTCTCCGGGATGTCGTGGATTACCGCCGCCGAACGCGCCGGCACACTCCTGGAAGCGATCGTCGTCGGCGTCCACGGCTTGTTCGAACGCTGGCAGGATCGACGGATCGGACGCGAAGTCGCGCGCGAGCGAGAGGCCGTGGTCGAGGGCGAGAAGAAGCGCGGAGAGATGCATGAACCCGTGCTGACCGAAAGTCCTGCGCTGGCCAACCCTCCTCGCCCGCTGTCGGCAAAAGCCGGCACACATGGCCAGGAACCGACCCTGAACAAGGAGCCCGACGCGCCTGCACCGCTACCGCCAGAAACTGGCAAGCACACTCACGACGAGCCGACCCTGACGGTCATGGCTACTTCAGACACCCTTGATCATGAAAGCCATGACCGCTTTCCTCAACCCATCTCCCGATCGCGAGAGATAGGTGATTCGCGAGTCGCTGACGCGACTCCCACCTTGACCGAAACGCCCGCAGCCCTCGCGCCGCCGAAGGGCGGGAAGCGGACAGACCGGGGGCATCCGCCACCACTCCCCGAAGCCGTCGAAGCCTCCCCGCTGCCGCCCGTGCATCTGCTTGAACCGGCGCCCTTGCAGAGCAGCCGCGTCAGTCCGGAGACTCTTGAATACACCTCCCGTCTGATCGAGCGCAAACTCGCCGATTTTGGCGTGCAGGTGGCGGTCACCGCCGCCTATCCCGGGCCGGTCATCACGCGTTACGAAATCGAGCCGGCAGTCGGCGTGAAGGGCGCCCAGATCCTCAATCTGGCCAAGGATCTGGCACGCTCGCTGTCACTGGTTTCGGTGCGCGTCGTCGAGACGGTACCGGGCAAGTCGTCGATGGCGCTCGAACTCCCGAATCCCAAGCGACAGATGGTGCGCCTGCTGGAAATCATCTCCAGCCAGGAATACAAGGAAATGGACTCGCCGCTGACGATGACGCTGGGCAAGGATATCGGCGGCCAGCCTTTGGTCGTTGACCTGGCCAGGATGCCGCACCTACTGGTCGCCGGAACGACCGGATCGGGCAAATCGGTCGGCATCAACGCGATGATCCTTTCACTGCTCTACAAAGCCGGGCCCGAGCAGGTGCGGCTGATCCTGGTCGACCCGAAGATGCTCGAACTGTCGATCTACGAGGGCATCCCGCACCTGCTCGCGCCGGTGGTGGTAGACATGAAACATGCCGCCAACGCTCTCAACTGGTGCGTTGGCGAGATGGACAAGCGCTACAAGCTGATGTCGGCGATGGGCGTACGCAATCTGGCCGGCTTCAATCAACGCATCCGTGATGCCGCGAAGAACGGCGAGATGATCGCCAACCCGGTATCGCTGACTCCGGATACCCCCGAACCGCTGTCATGCCTGCCGTTCATCGTGGTGGTCATCGACGAACTCGCCGACCTGATGATGCTTTCCGGAAAGACCGTCGAGCAACTGATCGCCCGTCTCGCGCAGAAGGCACGCGCCTCGGGAATCCACCTGATTCTGGCGACGCAACGGCCGTCGGTCGATGTCATCACCGGCCTGATCAAGGCCAATATACCCACCCGCATCTCCTTCCAGGTGTCATCAAAAATCGATTCACGCACCATCCTCGATCAGATGGGTGCCGAAGCCCTGCTCGGCCAGGGCGACATGCTCTACCTGGCACCCGGGACCGGTTATCCGACACGCGTCCATGGCGCTTTTGTCGCCGACGAAGAAGTGCATCGGGTGGTCGACTACCTGAAAAAAACGGGTGTTCCAGATTACGTCGAAGGTGTTCTCGCCGGTGCCAGTGCGGACGACGAAGGCGAGGGCGCGAGCGCTGGCGAAGGCCAGGATAGCGATGGCGAAGCCGATCCGGTCTATGACCAGGCGGTCGAAGTGGTACTGAAGAATCGCCGCGCATCGATTTCGCTGGTACAGCGCCACTTGCGCATCGGCTACAATCGCTCGGCTCGCTTGATCGAAGCCATGGAAAAAGCCGGGCTGGTTTCTGCCATGGATGCCCGTGGCGGTCGCGAAGTCCTGGCCCGCAAGGAAGAGGAATGATTCGCCGCATTCTCCTCGCCACCGCCTGCCTGCTGGCTGCCCAGGCAGCCCACGCCGGAGCGATCGACAAGCTGCAGCAATTCCTCGAATCGACCCGGACGGTACGCGCCGATTTCGCGCAGACGGTGGTGGCCAAGAACGGACGCCAGGCGCAAGCGTCTAGCGGCGTCATGATGTTTTCGCGCCCGGGCAAGTTTCGCTGGCAGATCGAGAAGCCCTACAGCCAGCTGCTGGTGGGTGATGGCGAGAAAGTCTGGATCCATGACCCGGACCTGCGCCAGGTCACGGTCAAGAAGGCCGGCACGGCGATCGGCGGGACACCGGCGGCACTGCTCGCCGGGGATAGTGCGATCGAAAGGAACTTCACCCTGCGAGAAGCTGGCGATCACGACGGGCTGGAGTGGATCGAGGCGATTCCCAAAGCGCAGGATAGCGGCTTCGAGAAGGTCCGTCTCGGTTTTGCGAATAAGGAGCTCAGAGCAATGGAGTTGTTCGACAGCCTCGGCCAGACCACCTTGCTGCACTTTTCCCACCTTGAGCGCAATCCGCGCCTGGCTCCGTCGCTGTTCCACTTCGTCCCGCCGGCCAATACCGACGTGATTGGTGAATAGCGGTGCCAGCCCTGACGCATGACTAGCAAAGCCCAGTGGTAGCGAGGCTTGGCGGTTGGTCACCCTATCGGGAACACCGAAGATCCACGCTTGCCAAGAGTTCCTGGAGCGCTTGCAGGCGGCCGGGTTGCTGGTACTGCCGCCCTTGCGGCCGGCGCGGCCCGTCCGTTCAGCCCTCCTCGCGCCGGTGGTGGATCCGATGGACTCAGCCGCTTCCTGATCTTTCCGCACGTCCGTGTACCGCAGGCCAGCCATGTGCTCGGGCAACTCGCGCGCCGCGCCCGCGTGGACTGGCGCGATCACTGGGGCTTCGAGCTCCTGCGGCTGGAGACCTTCGTCGATCCGCGTCACCATGCCGGCACCTGTTACCTCGCCGCCGGTTGGCAGTTGCTTGGGGTAACCAGCAGACGTGGGCTGGCCCGCCCTAGCCAGTCGTATCACAGCACGCCCCGCCAGGTATGGGTCAAACCGCTGACCTCGTTTCGGCTGCTGCGCGACCTCGACCTGGCCCACATCGAACAGGCCCACGTCGATCTGGTGAAGCGGCTGATCCGCGGCAAGAGCTTTCGCCGCTACCTGATCAACCATTGCGATCCGATCGCCATCGACGGCTCGCAGAAGCTCGCTGGCGATACCTCTGGGCGGAGGAACTCCTGCAGCGCACCGTCGGCAAGGACGAAACCCGTCACACCCAGTATTTGCTCCTGCTCGACAGACTCTACGCCAACGGGCCGGTGATGCAGTGGCCGTGATCACCACTGGCAGTTCATGATCGTGCTCAAGGACCAGGATTTGTCCACCGTCTGGCAGGAGTTCCAGCAGTTCTCATTTCAGCCAGAATGAGAATTCTGAAAATGTCTATTGCTTGACCGCAAGCGTAGTCAGCCCTATAATCTGCCGCCCTGAGGTGATGTAGCTCAGTCGGTTAGAGCGATGGATTCATAACCCATAGGTCGGTGGTTCAATTCCACCCATCACCACCAGAAAAATCAATGACTTAGGCCACTTCAAAAGGTGGCCTTTTTGTTGTCCGTCGTTCCGGTAAGCAGATGGTAAGCAAATTTCAGCAATCCAGATCAACGTCGGGCAAGAAAAGCGGGGCCGGCAGGGTGTCGCCAGTTACGCTGTAACGCTCCCGGCAACGCAGTGTTGCTTTTTTGCAATATGTCGCATTTCCGCCATGCTCGCCGTCTGAGCCTTCGCCTAATCCTGATCGCTGGCTACTCGCTTGGCTACCTGCTTGGCTACCTACATGGTTGACGTTGCCGGCCCCGCCGACTGGCTTGAACCATGCGCTGCAACCATGCGCCGGTGACTGTAACCATGCCGGAAACCATGAACCTTGCCCTGAACCATCGCCGCACCAAAGAAAAACCCGGCACACGCCGGGTCGGTAGGGTCATGCGGTCGTTACGCTGTAACGCTCGCCGGTGTCAGGCGCCTGTGATGGACACCCTTGCTGCGGATACCCTTGCCTCACCAAGCCCCCCGCCGGGAGTCCGTCAAGGGCTTGCACAATCGACGCTGGCGGGGTGATCTGCCGTCGGGCCATACCATCGCCCTACCGCGCCACGGAAACGCCCTTGTTCGCTGGCAGCGTACTGTTGCCATCAGCATTGTGCGGCTGCGCTACGCAACTTTCGCGCCAGGATGAACTGCTACCGGCTGAACGTGAAGCGCTGCAATGCGAGGAACGATTCATGCTTAGGGTTGCCTTCGGCATTTGCGATCGCAGTATCTTCGGCTTTATGAAGATAGCCCCTCCCTCTCTGTGACCAAAAACCGATTAAACAGGAATGCTACCGCTTGATACCCTCGACTTGCCGAAAGTAAAGATTTGACGCCAAACCTTCATCCTCTACAATTCCGGTAGGCGCAAGCTTCGTGCTGATTTCGTCCATATTCCAGAAGAGTGAGTTAATGGCAGGTGAAGACCTTTACGCCATTCTTGGCGTCCTTCCTGACGCTGAGGAGGTTGTGATTGCCGCGGCCTACCGCGCGCTAGCACAGCGTTATCACCCCGATAGGTGGAATGGTGATGCCATGGAAGCACACCGGCGCATGAGCGCTATCAATCAAGCATATTCTGTCCTTCGTGACAAAGCTCTTCGATCTGGCTATGACAGGGCGCGCGCCCAATCCCAGCAGGCCCAGTTCACTGCAGATGACAAAGACATACAAGCCGAAGCATTCGAGTCAGCCCTGAGCGAGCTAGAGGGGCGCTGGAAGATCGCCTGTAGCATCTACCCCGACCTCAAAGAGTATCGATCGACACTCACTAAAATCTCAACATCCCTAGCGTTTGCGTTTGTCACCGCGATGCTTGAAACAAAGTCATTTGTGCGGCGTTCTGAAATAGCTTCGCACTTGGAACGGATGTTTTTGGAACGCTATTTCGGCACAAACAAGCAAATCCTCAAGTTTGCCCGGTCTCTCATACTTGCGGGTCAGAAGGCGCCAGCCAAGGCGCTGAACCGGCTAGTTGATGTAATGGGTTCAGACGTTGACGCCCATCTCTTGATTGAGCGCGTAGAGAACGATTTTGGCTTTCCAGAGGCTCGTGAACGGGCCAATCGGGCAATTGAGAACCTTTCTGCTACTTCAGGCGCCTCGAATTTTTTAGGGCTAGTTAGGCGTGGAGATCTGCAAGGAGTGGCTACCATGCTAATGGAAAACCCGCTCTATGTTTCCGTGACTGACGGAATAGGTCGGACTCCCCTTCATTTGGCTGCCGCCGAGAAAAATGTGCGAATGGCAAATCTGCTGATTGACGCTGGAGCGCCATTCGATCAGCTTAACTGCTATGGACTCAGCGCGGTGCGCTTCCTTGAGGACAACAAAATGTCTGAACCACTCGCACGAATCCGGACATTGCAGGGTCGCTCGAAGGCGTAAGCGAAAGATTCCATTGAGGGCGGCGCGGGCCCGCCCTTCCGAATGTTAAGTTTTGCCAGCATCTATGAGTCAGAGCGCTGCGGTCCATAACCTTGCTGGAGCGTCGTCCCTCGTCTTGTCGCAGGACACTGGCCCTATCACGTTGCCCATTGCATCTTTCACCGTATCGGCCAGCAGACTGTCGTTGCCACGGTCCGACGGAAGCATTGACGCCTCTACCAGTCCTGCCTCGAATTCACTGGCGAAGTAGGTCACCCCCTTGTCGTAGTGCCGTCTGTCTCCCTGCCGGACGGGCGAAACGATGGCGACGAAATCGCCTCGCTCCTTCGCTGCTTCGACCTTCTGCCGGTACTCGTCCCATGCCGCGGGGGTCGCATCCGTCGGCGGTTCCACCAGCAGGCAAAACGCCTGCACAGAGGGCGGCAGAATTGCGTCTTCGAGTTTGGTCAAGCGTCGTTCGAGTGTGCTCATTGCATTACTTGCTGGGGCAACAGAATCACGCAGCACGGACGGCGATCAGTGCGAGCCAGCGCTTCGACTTTCGCCCGTTCCACGAAGTCGTCTTCGGCCTCGTCGGCGCGTCGGTTCAGAACCCTGTCGCCGAGGTTGGCGCGAGCCACCTCGCGGTTACCACGGGGTGACACGATGCGCCGGAAAATCACGTCGATGCGGTTCGCGTCCGGGGTGGCCGCATTTTCCAGTTTCGCCATGCGTCGTTCCAGTGTGGTGCTCATTTCTTGATCTCCAATGCAGTGATGCGTTGTTCCAGTTCAAGTGTCTCAACGGCTTTGCGTCGCGCTTCCACGATACCGGCCATCGTCGCTGCCTCTCCCGGCAGCAGATCGCCGGCAGCAACAGCTTGCAGGATCGCCCGCTGCGCATCAGCGATACCGTCAGTGGTGCTCGTGTCCGGCAGCGCCAGGAAGATCGGGCGCTCCTTCGCCGGTGGCACCAATCGTTCGAGCACCAGCCGCGCGGCGCTCATGTCGCCTTCTTTGGCCATGTCCACCACTTTGCGCGCGATCGCGTCGGCGCCTTCCTCCATCGCAGCCAGAGCAACGATAGTTACCCGGTTGCGGCGGCCCTTCGGGCGGCCCTTCGGGTTGCCAGACTGACCGGGCTTCCAGCCAGGGCGCAGCTTTTCAGTTCGGGGCGTTCCGCTCATTCCTTGTTCCTCGACGGTGTATTTTCAACGCAGGCTTGTTCTGTGACACTCACGAAACCATAGCGCCGGCCGACTACAGCCTCACCGAAGGGCGCCGCTTTTCGGCTGCCTTCAGACACCAAGACATGTGCTCCAGAAACGAGCCGAGAGTTCTTGTCATCATCATCGAGTCGTGGTTATCAGTCGAGAGTCAGGTTCGTCAACCGCAGCCGGCATGGGCTCACTTCTTCAGCGGTCGTGCTTTCCGCATGACCGTAACCCAAGCGCCAAGCAACATGTCCGTTCTTTCGGGGTTAATGATAGTCAAATACTATCATTGATCGATATCCGATAAAATTTTGCGGAAAGCTGACTCTCGGTCGACGCGGTTTCTTTCCGCATACACACTTCGGCGCCACCCGTCCCTATCGAACCGGCAGCCGGAGCATGGCGTGGTCGACGAAAATAGGCGGCGCTCGCCGCGGAGTTGCACGGCAGTGCCGCCGCTTTGAACGAAGTCTTCGATGCCCTATCGACTTCCCATGCAAACTGACGCCGAGAGGAGCACCAGATCGGGGACGGTACCCGATTCGTTGTCGAAGGCAACCGAGTCCCCGCTGCGGCTGATCGTACGAAATCCAGCAAGCACGGCGGACAAGCTACTTGAACTTGCTGCCGACCATAAAAAGCGTCTTGAGCTTGTCGAGAGTGCTCTTGAGTCGCTCCGCAACATCGAACAACGACAACTCGACTTTCTCGACCCGCACCTTGAGTTCTCGAATGTCTTCGGCAAGCGTGGCCCGCTCACGCGTCGTTGCCGCACGGTCCGTATTGAATTCGGACGCAAGCTCTTTGAGCGAGGTCCTCGTCGCGACGATGGCCTCTGACTGCGTTCGCGAAACACGGTGAAAACTGTCGATTTGCTGAGTGAGGTTCTGGATAAGCGCGTTCTGCTTGTTCAGGAACTCCGTGATTTGGCGATCGATCTTCCCCTCGTGCTCGGCCAAGTCATGTTTGACAGCATCCTTGAATGCATCGATTTCGGTCTGCAGGAAACGCTCGTGACGCGCGGACTGCGCATCCAGTCCGTTGCGAACCTCCTGGAATTGCGACTCCAGCCGATCCTCTGCATCCTGGAGTTTTGAGCCAACATCGCTCTGGAGTTCATCGCGAAGCGTGGCTAGCAATTTTTCAAGATCGTTTGCTCGCTTCTGCGTTAAAGCGTTGGCCTGTTCTGCAGCGTCGGCGTTCTTCCCTATTCGTGATTCGATGCCTTGCAGTTTCTCCTCTTGTTCGGCGAGCGACGCCCGGTTGGTCGAGCGCAACTGCTCCTCCGCTTCGACCAGCCGCTTGCCGACCGACTGCGTGATGCGATCGAGTTCCGTGAGCAAGTGGTCGCGCGTCTGTTTCCTTTCGGTCTGCGCCATCGCCACCTCCTGCTTCAGCCGCTCCCATTCCGCCTGGATCTCTTGAAGCTGGAGCTGTATGCCGTCGGCCTTGCGAAGGGCCTGTTCGCCTTGGTTGAACTGTTCTTCCAGAACCTTGAGCTGTTTCTCGGAATCGCTCTTGACCCGCTTGATGGCTTGCGCGGCGGCAATGGCCCCGTCCACTTGTGCGTCGAACTGCTGCAGCTTTTGCCGGATTGCTTCGACACTGGTAATTTCAGGCATAGAACACCTCTTCCAACCTGCGCGCTTTCGCCGCAAGCGAACGTGTGTGGTCGGGGAACGCCTCCTCGACCAGGATAAAGAACTGCAGGCACTCACGCATCCGGGCGACCTCTTGGTTTCTGCGATACTCCGCCTTGCTAGCCTCACTGACCAAAAAATTCCAGCCGTCCGGAGAGTCGCACGCGGTATCGGTTTCGTTGAGGACCGCAAGCAGGTCCGGTTTCAGCCGGCGCTCGGACGACCGCAAGAGTCTCTGGACTTCGGACAGCGGTACCGGGCGCTGATTGGCGGTACGGAGCAGTCGCCTGGAGTTCGCTCCGCGCTCTTCCGGCGGAGAGAATTCGCGCGCGATAAACAGTGCGTTCAGGTTGTTTGCATTACCCTCCAGAACGGCGCGGGCGTGCCGATATTTCGCGGTCGGATAGTCGGAAAAATCGGCCACCAGCCCGTTTAGGACGCTCAAGTCGAACGAATCGCTTTCCAGAGTCTTTTTCAACTGAAGTTCCCTCTCCGCGTTGCTGGTCTCCGGGGGAGCAATGCGGATTTCGGGAAATTCCAGGTTTGGCGCACAGACGTCACAGCAACCACAGCGATACGACTTTTTCACACTGTCGCCAAAGTAGCCCAAGATTGCGCTGCGACGGCACTCGCGGGTCCTGACGACCTCCAGCAAGTTCCACAACATGTCGTACCGCATCTTCACCACGTCTTTGTACGTGTGGTCGAGCAGCAACAACAGGTGTTCGTAAATCGAGCGATAGAACACCACTTCAATTCCATCGAGAAGTTCCACAAGCTGACCGTAGCCGGCGAACTTGCGCAACTTTGGCTGAAAACTTTCCCAGGGACGATATTCCTGTCGGCAGCGGGCAAGCTCCTTGAGAACACGCCGTTCTTGCCAACCGGGAAAGTCCGGGTGATGTTCAGCCAGCCGACTTTGCACCTGTCTTTCGAGGCGCGCCAAAGCTTCCGCCTGATCAGGCAATTCCGGCAGCGTGAACTCGACATCAAATCTCGGAGGACGCGCATAGGTGATGACGTAATCGTCCACCAACCCCAGGACGGTGAGCCGGTAGAGCGCCAGTTCGTCGCGCGAGAGAGACTTGTTCGAGGAGCACAACACAACGCTGCCGTCCTGACTTGCTTTGCGCGCGACGATGAGCTGGTCAAGGACTCTCAGCGCGCGGAAGGCATCTGACTCCGCCCCCGGATAACTGCTCGCGATAAACATGTGCTGCTTGCCGTAGTCACAAAGCCCATCCATTCCGTGCGTGCAGCCGGCGCGGTAGTTGCATTGCGGGCGCTTGATATCGTCGAGTTGCAGTTGCCCGTGGCACCTCTCGTTGGGCGGCGTGGTCAGCAAGACGATGTGGGCCCGCTCGTTGTCGCGGCCGGCACGCCCGACTTCCTGGTACCAGGATTCCATGCCGGACGACAGCGAGGTATGCACGACGAAGCGCACACTGCTCTTGTCGATTCCCATGCCGAATCCCTTCGTCGCGACGAGGATGTCGAATCCGCTGTTCTTGAAATCGTTCTGGTTCGCCTTGATCAGTTCGTCCCAACTAGGCGGAGTGATCGCGTCTGCGCCATCGAACTCTCTCTTGCAGTGGCCGCAGACTTTGATCCCAGCCTTCTTGGCAGCGCCATTGTCGGTGTCGTCAATCGACCCCTCCCCGTCCGCATCCTCCGCATCGTCCGTGCTCGTCTGAGCTCTGCTCGTGTAAGCGTAGGAGTGACAGTGTGGGCAAAGCGTCGGCGCTTTGCTGGAGAATGCCCTGACGGCGCCGCTCCCGAACGCGTCCAGTTCGAACCGAGCGTTCGGCTCTAGAATCTCCATCGTCTCGGAGAGGTAGTGCGCCACGCCTTCCCAGATGGAGTGTTGGCCGTGTGGATCCGCGTAAATGCAGAAGACGATTCCAAGCGACTTCTCGCCATGCTTATTCTCCTGACGCATCAACGCCGGAAGTGTCGCTTGGCGGAGCGCTTTCGCAACGTCCCTGGTCAGCACTTTGCGATAGGCCTCGGTCTTCGACGCCAAGTCCTTGGCCGCGACAATCTGGTAACTGAACCGCTCCCGGTCGGCGACTTCATCCTTCACCACATCTCCGTTTTCACCGCCGCGGAGCCGTAGAATGGCGAGCATGTCGGCCTGCACCTGCTGCCCCGCGGTCGCGGTGAGCGCGATGAGCTGAAGCCCGGCAGTGTCCTGCGCAAGCCTCTCGCGTAGAAGCGGAAGTTTGAGGTACGACGGACGGAAATCGTGACCCCACTCCGAAATGCAATGCGCCTCGTCCACGGCGAGGGTATGGACTGGGACGAACTCCTTCAGCCGGTCGAGTTGATCGAGGAACTTCTTGATGCGGAGGCGCTCCGGCGAGATGTACAGCAGGCGGACGTGGCCCAGACGCGCTTCTTCGAGAATGCTTTGCTGCTTTAGCTGACCGACGTCGGAATTGATGAACTCTGCGGAGGCGATGCCGCACTTCAGCAAAGTCAGCCGCTGGTCACGCATCAGCGACCGAAGCGGCGCAATGACCAGCGTCAGGCCGGGCTTCAACAGGCCGGGCAACCAGAAGCAGAATGACTTGCCGCTTCCGGTCGCTGAGATGCCGAGAATGTTCTCCCCTTTGAAGATCCGTTGCAGGACTTTGTTCTGAAACGGCTTGGTTTCTGAATCGTATTCGAAAACATTCCGCGTGAAGAAGCTCAGGCGCATTTGAATGGCGTCGAGCGAGAGATCCCTTCGGAAACGCACGTCGCCGGCTGTCGCGGGCGGAGTCAGTACGCTGGAGGCGCCAAGTCTGACCGCTCCGCTGTCGAGTGTCAGGGGTGTCAGCGCTGTTTCGGCCTCGTCTTCTGCGACGGCAACGAGGGGGTGAAAAGGGACTGACCAATCGCCCGGAAATTGCTCGCCTGAAACCCTTACCATTGGCAAGTCGAATGCAGTTTCGACTATCCCCTCGACTGCGTCCAGAAACTCGTACAGCGCGCTGATGGCAGCAGCGACAAACGGGAAGCCAAATCCGAAGTTGTCCCTGACCAGCACGACGTTGCCGAACTGCGGCGCCGTGAGCAGCGTGCCCACGAAACAATCCTGCGTGCGGTAGAAATCGTTCACCAAGTCGATCACGCTTTGCCCGGCTTCTTCTGGAAAGAGGCTGGCTTGATAATCCGCGTACGGCTGAATCGTCAGGAGGCGGCGAAGCTGCGGGTCTGCCCTCAACACGTCATGCAACTCGCGCAGCGTGACCTCGGGTGTTTTCATCACCTGGCCGTAGGTGTACCGCAATACCCGCCAGCCCTGCTGGGTGATGAAGTTTTGGCGCTTCGTAAAGTCGTCGAGTTCCGGGCGGGTCCGAAACTTCGCAAATCCGTCTACCTCCAGCGCAAGTTTGTTGGTACCCTCGATGGCAAAGTCCAGGGAGTATCGCCCGACACGACGTTGCGGATGAACAGCGTGAAGTCCTTCCTCGTTCAGCAGGCGTGCAAGAATCCTCTTGACGAACTGGATCTCCAGGTAGTTCGCGGCCTCCTGCAATTGGCGGTCGCCGGCGAGTCGGTCATCGGCAAGGGCGTTGTGGAAATACTGGTGTCTGCGGAAGAAGGCTTTAGCCCGTGGCGCAGTTGCCTGGGGGGATTCCAGCAAGTCCGTGGGCAGAGTGCGCTGTCGCCGCCCACTGTGGAAATCGTTGCTGACCGGGAATCTGGCTAGGATCTCTTTCCTCGGATCGGGTGGCAGAAATCGCAGCTTGTCGTTGACGAACTGTTGGTAGCCTCGGTCGTCTCGAACGTCGAAAAACCCGTCATCAAAGCGGTAAACCCCGCGAACGACGGACGGCAGGAAATGACGGACAAGTGGATTCACCCTCGCGGTGTCCTGCAAGGCCGTCGCAAATTCCGGGTCATCGGCAACTGCCCGGACTCGTCTGCACCATCGGTGCCGCGCTGAAAATCTGAAACCAACCTTCAAGCTCCTGTTCAGGTACGGCTTTACGCAGGACTTCAAGGAACTCTTTGTCACGGGTCGATTCGACGGTGATGTTCTTGTAGACCACTTTCACGGTTGGCTCGATCACCCGCAGGTTGTCCAAGCCCTTTCGCACCAACTCTTCGATCTTGTCTCGTGTCAGCTTCTGACGCTCGTTCGCCCGTTGCATGCGCTGCTCGATGAGGGTAACCACGCGTTGCACACGCTGATCGTGGTCGCCCTTAACCAGATCCTGAAAGCCCTTCACCCAATCCTTGAGCACGATCTCGAAGGCCGCCTTGCCCTCTTCAAACTTCACCTTGTCGGAGTGGCGGATGATCTTGCCAAAACCCGGCAGGTTGACGATGTAGCGGTCCGTCAGCTTGGTCCAATAGCTACGGACTTCGGTCTGCGTGGTGGGCACCTTCAGCGGCTGGCCCGCCTTGTTGAAAGCCTGTTCGCCGTTGACCAGTACCGGCACCTCGATCGCCTTGTCGGCGTCCGTATTGAAGGGCTGTACCGTCGTGTGCAGCAGGGGTTGCAACTCCTCGGGGGCATCCGAATTGACGATCAGACTGTCCAGTCGCATTTCACGCTTGGTCAGCTCGGCGCCGCGCAGCACCGTTTCGATGAACTGGAACTTGGACGAGAAGACGCGCGACAGGCGGGACAGGTCGAAGGGCGCTGGCGGAACCGCTTTGATTGCCTCGACCACCGCGGCGACGTCCTCGGGATGCAGGGGCTCGGCGCCAATCTCGCCGTCAGCCGCCGGGTGCTCAGGGTCAACACCGAGCGCCTCGGGCAGTCTCTGCAGGGTTTCCTGTGTGAGCAGCAAACCATTTGGCTCGTCTGTGTCGCGAGGTGCTTCGAACATCAGAGGTGTGGGTGTCCAGACTAGGATTTCGTCATCGGCCATCAGCAGTCCGATTCGGATGCCTCGTTGCTGCCGGATGGGAATGCCCCGTCCTGCGGCAGATCTGCTCAGCGTTTCGAGCGACGGCGCATCGCAGTAGCCCAGGCGGCAGGTTTCTTCGTCTGCATCCAGCACGATCATGATCTGGAGCCCAGGGGCTTGTGCCAAGCGGTTCTCCAGCACCTTCCCCACCGCAGCAGACACGCCCGGCGCCACGAAGACCAGGCGCCTTGTCGCGCCGGCGATACTGCGCACCAGGGCGTCGTCCTGGATGGATCGGAACACCTGCATGGCGCCTCCATCGACCGTGAACTGTTCTTGCGTCCCAGTTTACATTGAATTGGCCAACGGGTTCGCAGGCTTGAAGGCAGGGCAACGCTGGAGGATGCCGGTCGCTGGACGATAGCCGACACCCGCCCGGTCGAGCTACGGTGCAGACGCAGCGCTCTGTAGCGCATCGGCATGGTCAAGAATCGCATCCCATTTTGCGGATATTGCGCAATCGCCTTGCCACTGTCGAGGGTGCGCAGCTATTGGCACTCCGGCCTGATGGTCGGCCGCAGCACTCCGCGCGACCAGCCAGTCTCGGAATTTCCAAAGGCTGCCGAAATCGGCCAGCATGGCGGCGCGGCTCGTTCCCATCTTTTCGAACAGCTTGTCGACCTCGTCCCCCACGTCGTTGCGGTTCCTGATTTCTTCCAGCTTGTTCAGCCGGCGTTCGATTGTGCTCATTGCTTTGCCTCCATTGCGGTGATGCGCGCTTCGATCTCGTTGCCGTCTTCATCGACTTTCACAGAGCCACCGCCAGGAATCAGCCGAAGGCGTGACGTCACCCGCATGGTGCCCGGCTCAATAAAGTGAATGATGAAATTGACCTGTTCGGTGGCGCCGGCCGGGCCTTCGAGCTTGCTGACTCGCTTTTGCAATGCAGTCATTTTTTCCCTTCCAGTGCGCTGATGCGCTGTTCAAGTTCGTGGGTTTCAACTGCCTTGCGTCGCGCTTCCACGATACCGGCCATCGTCGCGCCCTTGTATGCTTCGTTTTGTGGTTTTTCGTTCGTTCAAGAGAGGAGATGAAGTCATGGCTGGAAGGGTGTCAAGAGGACCGTGGAATAAATGCGAGAGAGGTATTTTTCTCTTGCGTTTATGCCGCGAAAGCCTCTTGACATCCTGTAAGCCAAGTACACTTGAGGCAGGGGCTGGGGAGGGGTTGATCATCCCCGGCCGCTGCCTCACGGCGAGTGCGGGGTTTGGGGCAGAGCCCCAAGGTTTAGGTCGTAGAGTGCCACGGAGGTGTGGTGGAAACGAGTTCGGAAGGCGACGCACAGCCCGACGCCCCTCTGGGACATCAAGCCCGTGGGAGAGCACTTGGCGTGCATTGTCAGCCGTTTGTCTGAATACCGAACAGTTGCTGGTTGGCACGTGCCGGAAAGCCGTGACCACGTATTTGCAAGGATGGCTATAGATGAACGCTTCTGAATCAACGTTTGTGGGTATTGACGTTTCCAAAGACACGCTGGAGATCGCTTTAGACGACCAATCAAAAACCCAATGCATTGCCAATGCTGACGCTGATATAGCGGCGTTGGTCAAAGAGCTCGTTCCACGTTCTGAGGAGATTGGGGCGATCGTATTGGAGGCCACGGGAGGCTTCGAGCGCCAGGTGGCGGCGGCACTCTGTGCGGCCGGGCTGCCGGTGATGGTGGTCAATCCGAGGCAGGCGCGAGACTTTGCCAAATCCATGGGATACCTTTCCAAGACGGACGCCATTGATGCGCGAGTCCTGTCGCACTTTGCGCGGACACTGCACCAATCGGCGCAGCGGGAACGGCTGTTGATGAAACTGCCCGATGCCAACCAGGAGGCGTTGGAAGCCTTGCTTGTACGCCACAACCAGCTCATTGGCATGCGCGTGGCGGAAGGAAACCGATTGGCCCTGAGCCATGGTTCGCAACACAAGAGCATCAAGGCAGTCCTCAAAATACTGGATCGACAGATCGTGGCGGTTGATAAAAGCATGGCTGGCATGCTGAAAGAGCATTTTGCCGAGAAGCTCGCTTTGTTCAAAGGCTTCAAAGGGGTCGGACCGTGTACGCAAGCGAGTCTGATGGGGGCATTGCCTGAGTTGGGCCAACTCACCCATGCGCAGATTGGCAAGTTGGTCGGAGTCGCTCCATTAAACGCGGACAGTGGTCGCCACAAGGGTAAGCGCATCACCTGGGGTGGTCGAGCGACGGTCCGTACCGCTTTATACATGGCGGCCTTAAGTGCCATACGTTACAACCCCGTCATCAAGACCTTTTATGAACGTTTGCTTGCTAACGGAAAACTCAAAAAAGTCGCGCTGGTCGCTTGCATGCACAAGATGCTGACGATCATGAACGCCATAGTCAAATCGGGTATTCCGTGGAATCCAGAGCATGCAAAATGCGCCTAAAAAAGCTTGACTGGGAACACAGTTGCTCTCCCGGTAGCAGATCGCCGGTAGCAACAGCGTGCAGGATGGCTTGCTGCGCCTCGGCGATGCCGCCAGCCGTATCGGTACTCGGCAGTGCCAAGCTGATCGGGCGCTCCTTCGCTGGCGGCAGCAATCGTTCGAGCACCAGCCGTGCAGCCGACAGGTCGCCTTCCTTGGCCAGGCCGACGACCGCCTCCGTGATTTCCTTTGCGCCTCGCTCCATGATGGACTGCACCATGACCGTCGCCTTGTTCCGTACTCCGGCGGGCTTCCCGGTCGGGTTGCCGCTTTGACCTTTTTTCCAAACCATTATGAACCTCTCCTGCTAATTCAATTGTTGATGCCCGGCAAGTGCACAGAATCGCGCCAGGCTGACCGATCTACCCTTGACCGATACCTTTTCGTACCAGAGAAGGACGGTTCTTTCTCCCTCCCCGACTCCCGCGAAGGGGAAGAGATTTCCGGTACTGCGCCGGAATCTCTACCCCCCTTTAGGGGGGCGCAGTTGCGCAGTTCGTTTTCTTCTTTTGAATCAATGACTTGCAAACTGCGCAGGGCTTTGGCGCAGTTCGATATTGGCGCAGTTCCAATGTCATAAAAACGGGCTGCAAACCCTTGCCATTGCTGGATTCTTCTTTTGGCGCGAACTGCGCAGACGCCTGAACTGCGCGGCGCAGTTTGAAAACCTGCGCAGTTCTTCGTCATATTTCGGGCGCTCATGCCGTTACCTCTTCGGCATATTCCGCTTCTGTCGATACGCTTTCGTCATTCGCTTCTGGCGCGGGTTTCGGTACGGCGTCGGTTGCGTCGGGCGGGCACAGGCGGTTGCCACCTCTGTAAACCAATCGTCTGATACTGCCATCGGCCACCAGCTTGCCGGTAATATCGTCGAACCATGCGCGCGTCTTTTCGTGGAACGCCTCGGGCAATTCGGTTCGGCGAGCGTGCAGCCCGTTATCCGCTTTGCCACTGGCGGCAAAAGATTGCCCCTCCTGCCACTTGTCCCGGATGGCCTTCAGCAGATCGGCGCGCAGCATCTCGTTGTCGGCGGTCCCGGAAAGAACCAGGTATTGCTGCGTTCGGTCCTGCAGAATGCCGCGATCGTCGCGCACGAATACGGTGCGGTCGCGGCGGGCGTCGCCGTATTTCTTCGCCACGATACCGAATGCGATTTTTCCTTCGGCGTATCGCTCGCCGAGAATTTCACAAACCTGTGCGCCACCGTCAGGAGGGGGCCACAGCACATAGGCGGCGCGGGCTGTGCCGGCAATCGCCCCTGAGCCGCGGATGCTCTCCATTGCATCGAGGGCCGTAGCAATTCCCTTGGTGCTCCCCTTGGCCACGTGATGCACCAGCAGCACGCAAGCGCCTGTCTCCGATGCCAAGGTGGTTGCCTCGTTCATCAATGGCTGCGTGGCCTCTACCGTGTTCGTGTCGCCGCACGTCAGTGCCTGGAGCGTGTCCAGTACAATCAGCTTCACGTCGGGCAGTTCGCGGATCTCCGCAACGAGGTCGCGCCATGCCTCGGTAGGGCGGTATTCCTTCGTTGTGCGATCGGCCTCGATGATGCCGAAGTGGCCGACATCCGGCAGAGACAACACGTGCAAGCGCTCGGGCATGCGGCCGTCGCAGAGGCTCCACAGGCGGCGGTGAATCTCCGGTTCGTCGTCTTCTGCCGAGATATAGATGGCTCGTCCGTGCGCGACCACGGCAGCCCCGAAAGAGTAATCGAGTTCTGCGTGGTAGCTGGCCACCTTTGCGGCCATGTCGAGAGAAAGAAAGCTCTTGCCGACATTCGGTGGCGATGCGATGAGACAGCACACGCCAAGCGGAAAGACTCCACGAACCAGCCAGTTGACGGGCGGTGGCTCCCCGACGAATAGACGATCGGCGGTGCGCTGTGCCAGACCGAACCGCGAAGGCAGGACCTTGGCGCCAGCCAGCAGGCTGGCCACGGCCTTGAGGTCGTTCGCCTGATGGAAGTCGTTCAGGTCGTAGTTGCTCGGGCTGCCCTCGGGCATTTCAACCCATTTGGCATGACCGATGCTCTTGGCGATGGCGGAGCATTGGTTCTCCTTGCCGGAGTCGGCCACGACCACCAGCTTGACGGCTGGGTATCGCTCGCGCAACGATCGGGCCACCGTCAGCATGCGGCCAACGCCGAAAGCCACCACTGCGGGCTGTCTCGTGGCTTGGTGCGCGCTCCATGCCTGCCCGACGCCCTCCACGATGTAGACATCGCCCTCGGGCTTGATCGGGCCACCGACAATTAAGCATCCATCATGGGGCAACTTGCATTCCGGCAAAAACAGCTTGGCCCCGTCTGGGATAATGAATTGCAGGCTCGCCAGATCGCTGTCCAGAGTCCTGCAAGGCAGCACCAGCGAGCCATCGCAAGGTTTCCCGGCAATCGTCATAGGACCGTGATAGACGCGCAAACCGTCAGTCAATCCAAGCTTTTTGATGATGTAGGGGTGCTCTGCCGTAGCGGGGGCGCAAGCGCCCCACAGGGCGCTCGGGTCATGCAATGGGGGCTTGGGTGCCTCGGGTTGCTTCGGTCGTCCCTGGTGCGATTGCGGGCGATTGGTCGGCGGCTCGTCGCCATCAGTCCAACCGGCAGCGCGGGCAGCGCCGAACAGCGAAGCGGCGGTGACGGCGCCATCCGTGATGCTCTGCCAGACAGATCGGCATTCGGCCTCGTTGCGATAGTTGCTGGCGGTCGCACTCCAGTCGTGCCAGGTGTCGAAATCCAGCCCGGCGGCCTTGGCGGCCATTCCGGTCTTTACCCAGGTATCGCGGTCGGTGCCGGCGTCAAGGTGCCAGAGTGCGGACCTGGCGCGCTCGATCTCGGCGAAGGCGTCGCGCATCACGTCCCCGCACTCCGCAGCAGGTCCAGAAGCGTTGCCAGTAGCATCGAAATCGCCCGATGCTTCGCGCGGCCGGCGCAGTTCGGGATCTGGCTGGCGATGGAGTGCGCCGTGTCCCATTCGTTCGGGCGGCTCACAGCGGGCCACCGATCAGCATCGCGGCGCAGACCGCGGCCAGGGCGATCAACCCGGCCAGCGTCGCGTCAATGACTCCCCGTTGGCGTGGGACAATCCGGAACATCTTCTGCCGCGTCCGAATGCCGTCGATGTGCCGCTCGTTGAGCGTGCGCCAAGTCGGGCGGACACAAGGCAGGTCGTCGCGGACACGGGCGATTGCAGCCCAGAACTGTGCTCTGATGCTCTCGTCGTAGTCGGTTGCGCCGATGATTTCGCCGGCTTGCAGTCGGGCCTTGAGCGAATTGGCCGTGATAAAATCGCGCTTGTCTGGGGCGCTCGTCTTTTCTTCGGGAAGGGCGGGCGTTTTCATTTCGCCACCTGAACAGCAGGCCAAGCAAGGCGTCCGTTTGCCAATTTGACCGGCACCACTCCGAAGTAACTACCCGTGCGGCATAGGCGCGCCCGGACTGACTGCGCCTTGACTTGATTCAGCGCGGCGAACTGCTCGGCGCTCTGGTCGAACTTCGCAGTAAGCGCTTCGGTTGTGATTTTTGCAGCCGGGCGAATGCTCGGCGCGGTGTGGTTTTGTTGCATGGCGATGTCCTTGGTTAAGAAGCATCGCCATTCAATATCAATACATCAGGGTCATTTTCCTGAACAGGAAACAGGAAGCCGTGCAGGATGCCGTGCAGGAAACTTTCTTTTCACGCAGGAATCTTGCCGGCTTTGCGCCACTCTGCAAGCACTGTGCTGAGCCTGGTGATGGTGAGCGTATGCGATCCTCCATCCCCGTCAATCCAGCACAGCGAGTCACGGGCAGGTCGAGATTCAGCGGGGAATGTATCGCGTGGTCCGTCGTTCCTGAGCCACTTCATAACCTCCCTTGCTGGTGGCTTTTTCTTGTGCTCGGCAATCTTGGGCCAGTTCTCCAGCACCACGTCCTGCCAGGCCACGAGATCCTTTTTCTTTGGTGCCACAGGCGTTACCTCTGGCGCGGCCTTCTGCGGCGTTCCAGAATGAGCGGTGCCGGTCTGCCCTTGCGATTCAGCCGGTGCCTGCGGCGGCGGGGTGTCAGCCGTCGGCGTGCCCTCGGTCACCGCCTGCTGAAAGGCATCCGGCGGGCTGAATCCCGCTTGCGAACGCTGGCTATCTTTCGGCCTGTCCAGACCGGAATCAGTGGATGGGAAAATGCGCGCTCGCCACGCCTCGAAGTTGGCTACCGTTACCGTTGTCGCGCCTTGGTCGAGCACCGCGCGGCTTCCGTCAAAGGTCCAAGCGTCTTCGTTCCAGTAATGAACGTTCTCCGGCTCAAGTTCGCCGTGTTGAATAGACTCCCTCATCAAGTCAATGGCGGCTCGATTCTCTTTGGTCCATCCCTCAATTCCAGTGAGCATTTCCGCAGCTTCTTCGAGGGTTACGGACTTGCGCCGGCGCAACAACGACTGTCGGTTATTGATGGGTGTCGGCGGTATCTGCGGCAAATCGCCTGCCGAATCCTCGAACCCCTCCATGACCACGTCGCGTAGCGACGGTGGTGTGATCATCGGCGAGAAGTTCAGTTCTCGGTCACCGGGGCGCTCGTCAATCTTGTGAAATCTCCACGGAGAGTATTCTCCGCGAAAATACTGCTCGAACTGGTCTTTCCAAACAAACACAGAGGCAGGCAAAACAGAAACCGATTCGCTTATCCAGATCGGGCGAGTATCCGTGTGGTTATCGCTCAGAGAATCGAGCTTGGCTTCGAGTGCCTGTAGTAAATCTTCGACGACATCCCATTCCTTGGGCAAAATTGGGCCGTGGATTACGCCACCAAGCAACTGATAGGCAGATACCTCCCGCATGTCCCGCCAAGAATCAGTACGGGCAAAGGATCTCGCAACCACATCCGGAGACATCCACCGCCCCGTTACGAACGGGATAGCCCGAACCGGAATCGCCTCGCGGCCGTTGATGAGAACTACGACGTTCATCGATCATTCCTTCAAATGCTCCTTCGTTTGGGGTGCCGCGCCAGCCGGGTGAAGGGACCCGGTTTTCTCCCTCGGTGATCGGCCTCGGGATAGGCGCGGCAGTGGTGCTCGTTGCCTGCAAGCCGTCAGGCGGCGGTGATACTCGGTCAGGCGGCAAGTCTTTCCAGCGGCATGATGTTCGGCTTCGGCAGTTGCTCGGCTTGCCACAGATCCCACTGGCTCTGCATCCCCACCCACAGATCGGCGGACGTGCCCAGCCAGGCAGACAGACGCAGCGCCATACCTGCCGTGACGTCAGCCTTGCCGTTCAGCACCTTGGAAAGCGTCACGCGAGAAACCTGCAATTCCTTCGCCGCTTGCGTCACCGTCATGTCTTCCGGCAGCCATTCCCGCAGCACTTCGCCGGGGTGTGCCGGGTTATGCATCCTGCTCATGCCGCCAGCCGCCACCCATGCTCAGTGTCCTCGAACACCCGGCGCCCTTCCTCTTCTTGGCGATCGGTGTCATTCCACTGTTCGATAAGTTCAGCAACTTTGGTAGTGCCGTCCATACGTTCCAGGTACAGCAGTCGCAACATTCGCTCTGCTGCAATTGCCGGCCGGCGCTTGCTGCGTTCCCATAACGACACAGTTTGCTCATCGACCCCCAGGCAATCGGCCAAGCGCTTCTGAGACATTCCCATTTCGACGCGAAGGAAGTGGATTTCGGCGCCCGTCAGTCGCTTCTTGTAATTCACAAGACCATGCCCGATAGCGCGGTGCAAGCCGTCGATGTCGTCGATTTCCAGGCAGCGGCCGGCCCCCTCCAGATCCTCGTAACGGAAACCGTTCGCCAGCCAGATGTTTTCCAGTCCGCAATCTTCGTACTTCAGCATTTGGCCCATCCTCATCCCTCGAATACCGTCGCTATGACCACCCACTCGCCCTTGTCGGACAACTTGAAAATTACGCCCACAGTCAGGCGAACCCCAATGCTCTCAACCTATCAGAACATAGTCATACCCCGTTTTTGTAAGCATGTGATAAATGTGGTTTTTTGGTGAAATTTCTGGGAGATGACCTGTTTGGTTTTATCTGGACGAGGTTCTTGATGAGTTCGTCGAAGACGGAGGCGACATTGTCGAGAGCATTGATGCCCTGGAGGAGCCAGCGTCCGAGGGTGCGCTTGATGCGAGAGAAGGTGTCGCCGCGGTTGATGAAGTAGCGTGCGCGGGTATTGGGATCGAGGGATTCACTGGCGGCATGGACGGCCAGGGCATTGAGGTTGTCGCAGAGGATTTTTGCGCCGAAGTCTTGTTGTGCGGCCAGCCAGGACATGCCCGACAGGTGTTCGAGGGCCAGACGGTGCTTGAGCCGTTTGAAGGCTTCCTCAATTCTCCAGCGGGAGTGATAGAGCGCCCCGAAGGCGGCGGCGGGGTAGGCATCCAGATCGAGGAGCGAGGTCACGAGAACGCGCACCTTGTGGCCGAACACCTGGCGAATGAGTCGAACCTGGCAAGGAGTGCGGGCAATTTCGTAATCGAGCGCGTCCTGTTTGCAGGGGGCTGGCAGGGTGACGATTTGCTCAAGCAGGCCGGATCGGCGGAATGTCTTGATGACGTTGAAATTGAGGCTGTCGACCCGCATGCAGAAATGGAGTTTTCGCTGCCACAAGGCGGCGAAGAGCCAGTAGGCTGGGTAACCGCGGTCGAGCACGAGGAGGTCATTGTGGCGGAGTTTGTCGAGGTGTTCGAAGAGCATCTGGCGCTCGCCGACGTCGGTGGAGTAGAGCCTGGCGGCCAGGGTCATTTCGATCCCGGGCAGATAGAGCGCGAAGCCTTTGGCCTCGATCTTGTGGCGGACGGAGCGCTTGCCGTCACGGGTCTTGCCGAACAGGGTCAGGTGCAAGTCCGTGGCATCGCCGGCGACGACGCGCAGCCCGTGCCAGAGAGGAAAGCCGAACTGCGCATCGACCAGGGTGAGGAAATGATCGTTGAGAAGCGAGAAGGCGGCGGCCGACACCTGCTTCCGGGCTTTGGCAAAGGCCTGCGCCGAGACTTCTCGTGCCAGGTCGGCGCGGTTCGCCAGGTTGGCGAAGAAGGCGTCCAGTTCAGACTGCACTTTGGACGTGTACCCACCGAGCAGGCAGGCGATCAGGCGGGGAAAACTGAGGATGCCTGTTCGGGAGAAAGCCTTCTCCGTCAAACGCGACTGAATGAAAAAAGCTTGAGAAAAAAGGAAGTTAGAGAACGAGTCAACGACATTGACATAAAGATCTTGGCATATAAAATCTTACCTGGGTATCAAGGGGATAGGCATTTTGCCAGGAGCCTGCCCGACGTGCAACCGGGTATCTGACCGTTGATCAAATTATGACAATGGCGCGTTACGTTGAGAGCATTGAGGCGAACCCCTGCATAAAACCAACTCACGTTACACCGCCAGTCGCCCCTGATGTCCTGGTGCAACGGTTCGCTGATATGGCCATTCTGCAAGGTCTGTAGCACTTGGCACCCACTCGATAGCTTGCTTATCGGTCGGCTTGATGCAGGAAATCTTGCTCATGGCAATACATTGTATGCCTCAGATGGCAATAGTTCAACGCAGGCACATCTACCTTGCCTGAACTGTCAGACAGCATTGACGACTCGCAGGCCGTGCCCCCGATCTTCGGCCGGTTGCTCGATACCGGCTTGATCGAGAATCCAGCCTTCAATCTTGGTGTGCCACTGGCGCAACAGATCGAGCGGGCGAACCCGGTAATGCTTCTCCGCGGTCGCGCTTGGCTTGTGGCCCATGATCTGCGCAGAGACTCCCGCGGGGCATTCCACCCATTCGGCCAGCGTACCAAAGGACCGGCGCAGGCCGTGTATGCTCAGTGCTGGCAGCCCGGCAGCGGTCAATGCCTTGTTGTGCATGATGCGCGGCTCCTGCAGCCTGCCAGATGCCGCTGTGGGGCTGCTGAACACCCATTCATTGCGACGGGGCAGGGCGGCCAGCAGCGAAGCGACGTAGGGCGTCAGCGGGATAGTGCGCTCGCCCTCAACCTTGTCCTTGATGGTCAGGGCCTTCCACTGGAAGTCCACATCTTCCCAGCGGATACCGGCTACCTCTTCACGGCGCGCGCCAGTCAGCAGGGCGGTTTGCAGGTAGGCGGCGATGACGGGATTCTGAATCTGGCGCACGGCGGCGAACCATGCCGGCAGTTGCTCGCGTTGCAGGCAATCGTCCTTGGCGGATTTCTTCGGCAGTTCGTCGCGGGCCATGCGCGTGATGCAGGCGTCGGTGCGTGCTTGGTCGCGGTACTCGGGGCGATCTGAGCACCAGTTCAGGAAAGCGCGCAGCAGGCCGAAGGCAAGGCGGGTATGGGTCGGGCGCTTGGCGGATTCATCTTGCAGCCAGACGCGCACGCGGTCAGCGTCGATCTGTTCCAGAGGAAGGGCCAGCAGCGGGCGCAGGATGCCCGGCAGAGTCTTGTCACTCTCGCCGGGTCGGCGCCCTTGGGTGCGGTGCTCCCCTCCTTCCTTGCTCACGGTCGCATGGTCGCCGAGATGGCTTTGACTCCACCGCGGGGCGCGCGCTTCGATGTACTTCTGCCAGGCTTCCATTGCCGGCGCGGCGATGCGCTCCAGCTCGATCGCTTGGCATCGGCTTCGGCGCGCTTGGCCTCGGCTTCGGCTATCCGGTCGCGCTTCTCTTGGCGCGGATCGTTACCTGAGTCAATGAGCACTTGCAGGCGCCGGGCCTCGTCGCGTGCGGCGCCAAGGGTCCATGCCTTGGTGCTGCCGATGGTCAGCCGAACCGATGCGCCAGACTCCAAGCGGCTCTGCAAGACGTAGACCTTGCTGCCGCCGGCTGACGCCTTCAGGCCGAGTCCGGTCGATTCGGTGTCCCATAAAAAGGACGCTGCTTTGCCTGCCTCGCAGACAAACTTGGACACTCGCCCGGCAGTGAAAGGAACCTTGTTTTCGCTCATCTGATGGCCTCCGGTTTTGCTTACCAGCGGAATCCAGTAAGCACATAGTAAGCAGATTATAGCAATTCCGTTCAACGTCGTGCAACGTCAATTTACGCTAGATTGTTGTTTTTACGACGTTTAACATTCTTCCGTACATCCCTTTCAACGCCGAAAAATGCCTAGAAGTTGGGATTCATAACCCATAGGTCGGTGGTTCAATTCCACCCATCACCACCAAAGAAACAAGCACTTAGCCTAACTCGCAAGGTTGGGCTTTTTTGCGGGGTTACGCCGGGAACATCCTCTTCAGTCACCGGCTGCATGCCAAGGGTGGCGGCGACGTACACCATGGCACTCCGGACGAGATCGTCGAGCAGGTGCTGCTGTGGGACAAGGTGAAGGACCAACTGAAGCGCAAGGCGACCGAACTCTCCCTGGAGGAACAGCAGAAACTCTGCATCGCGCGCCTGCTGCCGGTGAAGCCGAAGATGCTGTTGATGGACGAGCCCTGCTCGGCGCTCGATCCCAAAGGCACCGAAGCGGTCGAGGAACTGCTTTGGGAACTGCGCGGCCAGTATACGATTCTCATCGTCACCCACAACATGGCGCAGGCCCGACACGCCAGTGAGGAGTGCGTGTTCATGCTGATGGGCAAGGTGGTCGAACATGCGCGCACCGATGAAATGTTCGTCACCCCTGCGCACAAGGTTATTCGCACTCGGTATCGAACGCCAGTGAACGAAATTCTCGATTGACTGCGGCTACCACGGCCGGCGATACTTTCGAGCGTGCGGTTGAATCTCCAATTCCTCCCATTGCTCCCATTGCTTATTTGTCCATGCCCCAGGAACATCTGATCATATTCGCCGCGCGTCTCGTCGAGATGGCTGGCGTGGCCGCGCTTCTTGTCGGTGCGATACTGGCTGCCGTTACCTTCGCTCGGCGTCTGGTGCGGCGCGCGGTTTTCGAGGAGGCTTACCTGGGCTTGCGTGCCGATCTCGGCCGCGCCATCCTGCTGGGGCTGGAGCTGCTGGTAATCGCCGACATCATCGGTACCGTGGCGATCAAGCCCACGTTCGAGAACCTCGGCGTGCTCGCGGCCATTGTGGCCATCCGCACGCTCCTCAGCTTCACGCTCGAGCTCGAAGTAAGTGGACGATGGCCGTGGCAGCGTCGGGAATGAGAACTCAAAGGAGTAACCATGCGCTCTTGTCTTGTTCTCGTGTTGCTGCTGTGCCCGCCTGGCGTGCTCGCGCAAGTTGCTCCGCCGTCCACCGAACGTCAGAAGCAACTCGTGCATCTGGTCCGTCAGGATTGCGGTTCGTGCCACGGCATGACGCTGCAAGGCGGTCTCGGACCCTCGCTGAGACCGCAGGCCCTGCAGGACAAACCGGTTGATTCGCTGGTTGCCACGATCTACAACGGTCGGCCAGGGACGCCGATGCCTCCCTGGCGGCGCTTCCTGAGCGAGGCCGAGGTGCGCTGGATCGTCGAACAGTTGCAGGCGGGATTTCCCGAATAGCAGTTATACTGTTCTGTTGCGCAGCAAACGGTTTGAAGACAAGGAGAGCAGCATGGGACTACTGGATGGCATCTTGGGTGACATTTTGGGAAAAACGACGGGTGCAGCGCGGCAGACGCCGACAGAGGATGGCAACAGCAATCTGCTGATGGCTCTCCTGCCAGTCGTCCTGGGGATGTTGATGAACCGCCAAGGCAACGCTGGCGGTACGGGCGGTGGTGGTCTCGGAGACCTGCTCGGCAGCATGCTGGGCGGACGTTCCGGCCAAGGTAGTGGAATTGGCGATGTTCTCGGCGGTACCGGTGGCAGCACTGCTGGTGGTGGACTCGCTGCGGTGCTGGGTAGCGTGCTCGGTGGCGGTGCCAGCGGCGAGGGAGGTTCCATTGGCTTGCCTGGCCTGGGTGGCCTGCTCGAACAGCTCCAGCGTGCTGGCTTCGCCGAGCAGGCCAGTTCATGGGTGGGTAGCGGGCAGAACCTTCCCATCGCGCCGGAGGCAATGGGCCAGATCTTTGGCAGCGACGCGTTGTCGCAGATCGCCCAACAGGCTGGTGTCAGCGAATCAGAGGCGTCCGAGGGTCTGTCGCAGCTTCTGCCTGAAGTAGTCGACCGTCTCACTCCCGACGGCAACGCGCCGGACCTCGATCAACTGCGGACCAGTGTCGACTCCCTGACCCGGCAATTCGGCGGCTGAGTTTGCCGCAGCGAGCTGTTTGACCGGGCTTCTTGCGACTGCCGCTCGCGCAGGACTCCGAATCATCCAGCCAACGACAGAACCGCCTCGGCGAATAGCAACTACAAGTTCTACAGCAACGACCCACAGTGGCAAGTGATGGCTACCGGGCTCGGTAATACCGGTGCGCCATATACGGGGAGCGCGGCTGACTTGACATTGCTCACCAACGAGATCGTTGATGCTAACGGTGGTGGCAATTCGTCACTTGGATGGGTCGGGCTGACCGCTGGCCCTGCCAACGGTGGTGGGCCATGGGGCGCTAGACCAGGCATCGACGCCGCCGCGCGCTGGGTCTGGTACAGTAGTAATGGGGATCCGGATCCGACCACACCCGGATTCAATCATGATGAGTGGTTGGTTTTCCGGGTTGCCGTGGACGCGCCCGCAACGGTTCCCGAACCGGGCAGCCTGGCGCTGGCCGGACTGGCTTTGGCTGGGTGGGATAGGGCGGCGCAGAGGCTGATCGCAGTCAGACGCGCCCTGGATGGCAGCTGGCTCAACGCCGCCGTAGTCTTCCTGCGTGTGATCGTAGCAGAAACCATAACCCATCCGTGACGGGTCATGGTACTACTCATCACACACGCAATTCACTGGTCAGCCGCTGATCATTGCTGACGTGGCAAGGCTTCTCTGGTGATCCTGGCGCTGCCGCTGATGCATGGCAGGTGCTCGATCAGGCTTGAGCGGCAAAGCAGGGCTGGCGGTGTGCCGAGGAGCAACTGGACCGATCGAAGTCCCTGGATTGCAGGACGGAGATGAACAACCTGTCATCCTCACTGATGTGGCGTTCAAACCAGTACTCGCAGTAGCGCAGGAAGGAATGCGCGTCCTGCCCACCATTGATGACTTCACCCAGGGCCTTGTGCAGCAGGCACAGTGTATCGGTGTGAATCCTGGCATGATCGGTGAAATCCAGTCCCGCCTCGTCCGCTATCCGTTCTTCAGTGGCGAAATGCCTCGCGAACTTATCGATGAGCTTGCCGAATTCGTCGATCGGCACGTAGCTGAGCTCAAAACAGTTGGTCTTGAGCGAGTCGATATGGTTAAAGATGTCCTCATGCTGAGCGTCGACTTCCGGCAAATCGACCAACAGCGCTTCCGGAAGCAAGCCGGGAATGTACATTGTCATTTCAGGTCTCCTTTGGCAACGGATAGGTATCTTTTGTTATCCCTACAGTATAGGAGGAATGCCTGTAGAATTCCAGAGAGAAATTGGATTTAAGTCAGGCAAATATCTTCCTGGTCGTTGCTTGTCGGCCAGAATCATGCGCTCCTTGGCGAGCAACTCAAGCGCGCCGAGGCTTACATGGACAAGTCGCGGCAGCAGCGGCTGCGCACCTTGTCCACTTCTGGCGTCGAAGGTCCGGTCAAACTGTAGTCATCTCGTTCGCGGCACTGCCATCCAGAAAGGAGGATTCACCATGCCTCAGAAGTATCTGATTGACCAGCGGAGCAGGACGAGCGGCGGTGGTCCGCCCGACTTTCCTGCCTTGGCGCGCAAGGCCGCGGTCAGCGGGCGGCCAATCAGATTCTTCCGGTTTGCACGTTCCAGTCGCTCGGCCAGCCGCGGACTCGGCGGCGGTGCTTGCCGGCGACGCGGCGATGCGCGCGAAGGCAATTCCCCCACGACCCATTTGTCGCGCCCGCGCGGGTTAGTCATTCTTGCCTTGCCGCCATTCTCAGGCCGGTTTTCTTGAGAATGCCGGTCGAAAACAGTACATCATGCGAACGGCAGTCGCTCCCGATGATCTCGGCGATGCTCGCCACCTTGGCCAGAACCTCGGCGCGTGAACCGCCATGCACCATGGCAAACAGGTTGTATGGCCATTCGGGGAGCCGGCGCGGCCGGTGGTAGCAGTGGGTCACGAAATCGAGCCCGCCGACGCGTACGCCGAGTTCGTCGATACGCTCGTCCGGCACGTCCCAGACGCTCATGCCGTTGGCGGTATAGCCGATTGCGTAGTGGTTGGGCACCGCGCCGATACGGCGGATGACGCCGCTCTCGAGCAGGCGGGTCAGGCGCACCATCACTTCCTCGGGTGCGATGCCGATCGCTTCGGCGAGCTGGTGATATGGCCTTGTGACCAGCGGCAGGCCGTTCTGGGTGGCAATGACGAGACGGCGATCGGTCGCATCGAGAATGGCGGCGGCTTGAGTGCTCACGACCGCACCGCCAGCTTCATTTCGACGAAGTATTCCTGCAGCTTCGGAAAGGGAAAGACCGGCAGGCCGCTGGCCTCCTCGATCCGGCGTACCGCGGTGTCGATGCCGTCGGCGGTCTCGGTGGCGAGCACGAACCACATGTTGAACTCACAGTTGCGGTCGCTTTCGCGGCGGTAGTTGTGCGCTACCTCGGGAAAGGCATTGACGATTTCGAGGACGCGCAGCCACTCTGCATCAGGAACGCGCATTGCCGCCAGAACGAAGGCACCGCCCATGCGCTCGACCTGAAACATCGGGCCGAAGCGGGTCAGCACGCGCGTTGTCAGCATTCGCTGCAGGCGTTCGAGGAGTTCCGTTTCGCTGATGCCGAGCCTCTCGGCAATTTCGGCGTAGGGCCGTTCGCAGATCGGGAATCCGCCCTGCAGGCCGTCGATGATCGCGCGATCGGTCGCGTCGATGCTCGCCGCTTCACGCATAACGGGCACCGCACTGCTTGAAGCGGGTCAGCGAGAACAGCACCGCGTGCGCGTAATCGGTCAACTGCAGGCGTGCTCGCAGCTCGGCGATGCGGGCCTCGACTTCCGCCCGTGCCTGGCCGTGGATCATGCAGAACAGGTTGTAGCGCCAGGTCGGCGGCACGCGCGGGCGCCGATAGCAGAGATTCACCCCTGATTCGCACGCCAGGCGCTCGCCGATGGCGCTGACGCTGGCGTCGGGAATGTCGTGCACCAGCATCGCATTGGCCGTATAGCCGAGTTCGTGATGCCTGACGATCACCCCGAAGCGCTTGATGATTCCCTCTGCGCACCAGCGACGGATGCGTTCGAGCACTTCGTTCTCGTCGCAGCCGACCCGGCTGGCCAGCACCGAGAACGGCCGAATGAACAGCGGCAAGCCTTCCTGCAGGGCCATCACCAGACGACGTTCGAATTCGTCGAGCGGCGTCGGTGCAGCGAAAGGCTGACTGCACACGCGTACCTTGCTCGGCCTCTCATTCTGGCCGTCAAGCGCAAAACCCAGGTCGATGTGGTATTCCTCGAGCAGCGGCAGCTTCAACACCGGCCAGCCGGTCATTTGTTCGATCGCGCCCAGGGCCGCCTGCAGGCGCCCTTCCGACCCGGCAGTGGCGACGAACCAGAGGTTGTAGCAGTGCTCGCGTTCGTAATTGTGGTTAACCTCGGGAAAGCGGTTGACCGCCGCGGCAACCATGGCCAGTTTGTCTGCCGGTACCGCCATCGCTGCCAGCGTACTGGCGCCGATGCGTTTAGGAGCGAAAATGGCGCCGACGCGCGCGATCTTGCCTTCGCGACGCAACGCTTCCAGTGCCCGCAACACGGCTCCCTCGGCAACTCTGAGCCGGGAAGCCAGTTCGGCAAATGGCGCCGAACAGAGCGGAAAATCCCGCTGAAAGTCGTTGAGCAGGCGAAAGTTGATCGCTTCGTCAAGCGTGTTGTCGAGTCTGTTCATCAGAAGCCCGTGCGATTGGCGCGACTGGTGAAGAAAATCCCGCTCGGCGCCTGTACGTCCAGTTCGCCGAGCTTCGTGAACGTCGCCGTATCGTAGATCAGTACGCGGTTGTCGTCGCGAGCGGAAATCCAGATCTGCTCACCGCGCGGTGTGAACTCCATGTGCAGGACAGCCTTGCCCGGTGCGAGCGTTTTCACCACTTTCCCGCTCAGCGTATCGATCACTTCGACCCAGCCGTTGTCGGGAAACGCGTAATTGACCCACACCTGCCGGCCATCCGGCCGCGCCATCACGAACACCGGTTGCCCCTTGACCGGGATGTGGGCGATTTCCTGCCAGTTGCCGCCGGCAACGACCAAGACCTCGTGGCGGCCGATCGCCGGCAGGTAGGCGTTGCCCTGTGCCATGGACCAGCCGCGCAGGTGCGGCATCTTGAATACCGGCAGCTTTTCCTGGCCACGCCCATAGTTCCCGAGAATTCGCCGCGTGCCCTGTTCGGGCCGCCAGGTGTCGAGCAGGGCGACACCGTCCTCGCCGAACAAGCCGGCCAGGTAATATCGGCCATCGGGGGTCACCAGCCCGTCGTAGGGCTGTAGCCCCGCCGGATAGCGTTGCGTCTGCGGCTGCCGAGGGTCGGAGAAATCGCTGACCCAGATCTCGCCGCCATCGAAGAGCGCGTAGGCGAAACGCTGACCGACGAGATCGGCGAGGCCGACGACTTTCGAAAAACTTCCCGGCGCATACTCGGCAGGTACTTCGGAGAGCAGTTCGAGGGTTTCGGCGTCAAAAGCCTTGATGCCGCCGGGCGTGTAATTCTGCGCGACGACGATGCGGCCGTCCTGCGAGATCGCGCCGCCGATGGCGTTGCCCGACTGCAGCACGCGCTTGACGATACGTGCTTCGAGCAGATCGACCTTGCTCAGTCCGCCGTCACGCCCGAAGACGTAAGCATAGCGACCATCGCGCGCATAGACCACCGAGGCGTGCGAGAGGTCGCCGAGGCCACCGATGCGCGCATAGACATCTCGCCGGCTGGTATCGACGAGGCTGATCTGCCCATGCGCGCGCTCGATGACCACCCCGAGGTCACCGGTACCCCGCAGAGTCGGCGCGGCGCAGGCCGCGAGCAGGATAATCGACAGCAGGGTCAGTAATTTTTTCATGTTCATCACTCCAGAGGCGCCGCTGGCGCTCAGATGTTTTCCGCCGCGCAGCGCCAGGGCGCTGCTTGATGATCATTGCCCGCGCAGCACGCCGGCCTATTTCTTCCTGGACGGCGCACTGGCCTTGCACATCCTGCCGGGCATCAGCAGACTCGCCTGATAGGCCGAAATGGCGAGCAGTTGATCATTGTCGTACTTGCTGATGATTCTGAGCATCTCCGGGTTGGCGTTGCGGCGCTTGCCGTCGCGGATCTCGGTCATCTGGCGCAGCAGATATTTGTAGTGCTGCCCGGCGATCACCGGATAAGCCTTGTCCCTGAAGCCTTCGCCGCTGGCCCCATGGCATGCCCGGCACTCCTTCTCGTAAAGCACCTTGCCGGTCGCCACTTGCTGAGCGACGTCCTGCCCCTCGTATCGGCCATGCTCGACGGGAATACACAGCCCCTCGATGTAGGCAGCGACGTCGGCCAGCTCCTGCGGATCGGTCAGGAGCGCAGCAAACGGGTACATCGTCGGGTTGTCGCGCACACCGGCGCGGATGTCGGCCATCTGTTTGATCAGCACACTGCTGTGCTGGCCCGCAAGCTGCGGGATGCTGCCGTCGGAAAGTCCGCCTGCCGACGGCAGGTGGCAGCTACGGCACAACTCGTAGATTTCCTCACCACTCTTCCTGTTGCCCTTGAGCTCGAGCGCCTCGCTCTTCTCGCCTGCCGGCGCCTGCCATGGGTAATTCCTGACCTCGATGCCCGCAGCCCTGGGTCCCGGCGGCTCGGCATGCGCAAGCGCCGCGGCAAGCATTGCCAGAGAAAATCCCAGAACCCGTTTGTTCATTGTCCACTCCCTGCTGTTTGAGAACGGTATCGACCGCCGCCGGTCAACAGTTCACCGCGGCAATATGCCACAGATGGTGAATGCTGGCACTGCCGGATAATTTGATCTGAGTAAAATATTCTGGCAGCGGCCGCCGGCCTCTACCCTGAATCGCTCGTCCGCCGCCTGGCGGCTGCCTTGTTCGCCAGGGAAGCGCGCGCAGACGATAATGTGCCGCCGCCGCAAACACCAACCGATGCCCTTCCCGATGACCAAGAACCTGTTTCTCGATGCCGCCATCCTGCTCGCAATCACCATCCTCGGCGGCCTCGGGTACCAGCTGGCACCACTGCTCAATCCGAAAGCCGACATCGCGTTACCGCTGTCCGGCTGCAATCTCGACCGGCAGGCCTGCGTCGCAGCGCTGCCAGACGGCGGTCAGCTCGAGTTCTCGATTGAACCACGACCGATCCCGGTACTCCAGACATTGCAGTTGCAGGCCAGCTTCCAGGGTACCGAGGTGCGCAAGGTCGAAGTCGATTTTACCGGCAGTACCATGAATATGGGCTACAACCGACCGCGCCTCGAAAGGCAGGGCGGCAGTGAGCGCTTCACCGCGTCGGCCAGCCTGCCGGTGTGCATCACCGGCAGCATGGAATGGGATGCCACCGTGCTCGTCGACACCGGCAAGGCCGTCGTCGCCGTCCCCTTCCGCTTCGTCACCGGCCACTGAAACCGCGAGAGCCGATGCCGCGGCAGCGAAGCTTCGATTTCCGAGCCTTGCCGTGTGCGGCCGCGCCGACGACAGCATTTACGTGCTTCGCGAGTGAAGGGATGGGCAGTCGGAATGCGGGAATTCGGACGAAATGGTACGCCAGGATTTCGGGATGATTGAGTTGGCCGCCAGCCCCCCTTGGGCAGCATACTAGCTGGCAGCCGTTCCTTGCGCACGGATCAGCTACCCGTAGCGTGGTGATTGCTTCCTCGCTTACTGGCAATCTTCTCGTCCTCTTCCTCATCGCCCTGCGAATCGAGTACTTCCTGCAGGTCGTCGAGATCCTTTCGGTTTTGCCGTAAAAAAAAGACCATCCCCCAGCCCAGCGTTGCAGCGATGACAGCGACCAGCGCGACGGCACCCCAATCGAGACTGGCCAGCGATCCAGAATCCATTGATCTCTCCTCTTTGTGACTGCGAACATTATGCTTCTTGCGGCTGATTGGCGCAGCATCTTCGGTCTGGATATGGCAAACGACAGAGAAATCAATTATCCTCGGGCCTCCAGAACATAATTAAAGATGGAGTTTGAAGGATGACCAACAAAGGGCAACTCTTACAAGACCCGTTTCTCAACACCCTGCGGCGTGAGCGGGTGCCGGTTTCGATCTACCTGGTGAACGGCATCAAGCTGCAGGGTCAGGTCGATTCGTTCGACCAGTATGTCGTCCTGCTCAAGAACTCGGTGACTCAGATGGTCTACAAGCATGCGATCTCGACGGTCGTTCCGTCGCGCCCGATCACCATCCAGCAGGACAGCGACAGCGAGGCATGATGCACTCTGCAACATCCTTGACCGGCTCGCCGCTGCTGTGGATAGCTGCGTCAAGCCCCTTCTTTTGCCCTTCACTGACGGCTGCAGCTTGCGGCAGCCTTTCCTAGATCATCGGCATGGTTGAACGCGCGGCCGCCAAAGAACGGGCGGTCATCGTCCAGCTCGACTTCGGTCGTGAAGACCTTGCCGAACAGCTTGCCGAAGTCCGATTGCTGACCCGGTCGGCGGGTGCTGCGGTCTGTGCCATCGTGCAGGGGAGTCGCCACAGCCCGGATGCAGCGACCTATGCCGGCAAGGGCAAGGTCGAGGAAGTGGCTGCCGAGATCAACGTGCACCAAGCCGATCTGGTGATCTTCAATCATGAACTCAGCGCCGGCCAGGAGCGCAACCTGGAACGCAGGCTGCAGTGCCGCGTCATCGACCGGACCAGTCTGATCCTCGACATCTTCGCGCAGCGGGCGCAAAGTTCGGAGGGCAAGCTGCAGGTCGAACTGGCTCAGCTCGAACACCTGTCGACACGACTGGTGCGCGGCTGGACCCACCTGGAACGGCAGAAAGGCGGTATCGGCCTGCGCGGCCCAGGAGAAACGCAGCTCGAAACCGACCGTCGCCTGCTCGGTATCCGCGTCAAGCTGCTCAAGGAACGCCTGGCCAGGCTCGAACGCCAGCGTGGCGTGCAGCGCAAGGCGCGCGGCCGGGGAGAGTTGCTGAACGTTTCGCTGGTGGGTTACACCAATGCCGGCAAATCGACGCTGTTCAATGCGCTGACGCATGCCGGCGTTTTTGCCGCTGACCAGTTGTTCGCTACTCTGGATACGACCACACGCAAATTGTGGCTGGGCGAGGCCGGCCATATCGTGCTTTCCGATACCGTTGGCTTCATCCGCGACCTGCCGCACTCGCTGGTAGCCGCTTTCCATGCCACGCTCGAAGCCACGGCCGAGGCGGATCTGCTGTTGCACGTGGTTGATTCGGCAAGTCCGGCGCGCGACGACCAGATCGCTGACGTCAACAAGGTGCTGGCCGAGATCGGCGCTGCCGATGTGCCGCAACTGACGGTGCAGAACAAGCTAGATCTTACCGGGCTGCCACCGGCGGTCGAGCGTGACGAGTATGGTAGAATCTCGCGCGTTCGCCTTAGTGCTGTCTCCGGCGATGGTTTACCCCTGCTGCGCGAGGCGCTTTCCGAACTGGCTCTGGCGAAGACGCGGGACTTGCAGGACCTACGGGATTTGCAGGAGTTGCGGGACAGCCGCGAGCGGGCAGCAGGTGCTGCCACTGTGCAGAATGTCGATAGGATTCTCGATTCAGATGGTTCCCCATGATTTATAGCCTTGGAGTTTTTATGTCGCTCAATGACCCACAGTGGGGCAATCGCGGCAACGATGGCGGCGGTGGCAAGCGGCCCAATCAGGGGCCGCCCGACCTTGAACAGTTATGGCGCGACCTCAATCGCAAGCTGTCCGCAATTTTCGACAGGAAGCGTTCTGGCAGCAACCAGGGCGGTGATCGCGGTGGCGATCGTCCCCCGATCCAGTTCAACAGCAGGTTCCTTGGCGGCGGCATTGGCTTGCTCCTGGCGCTGGTCGTGGTGGTCTGGCTGGCCAGCGGTTTCTATATTGTCGACGCATCGCAAAGGGGCGTCGTGCTCGAGTTCGGCCGCTACAAGGAGAGCACCGATCCGGGTTTGCGCTGGCGACTACCGTATCCGATCCAGGCGCATGAACTGGTCAACATCTCCGGCGTGCGCACCGTCGAGATCGGCTATCGCGGCAGCGAAAAAAACAAGGTACTCAAGGAAGCACTGATGCTGACTGACGACGAGAACATCATCAACATCCAGTTCGCCGTGCAATGGTTCCTCAATGACCCCGTCGAGTATGTCTTCAACAACCGCCATCCGGACGATGCGGTGATGCAGGTCGCAGAAACAGCGATTCGCGAAATCGTCGGCAAGAACAAGATGGATTTCGTCCTCTACGAGGGGCGCGAGCAGGTCGCAGTCAATGCCGCAAAACTGATGCAGGAAATCCTCGATCGTTACAAGACCGGCATTCTGATTTCCAAGGTCACGATGCAGAATGCACAGCCGCCGGAGCAGGTGCAGGCGGCGTTCGACGATGCGGTCAAGGCATCACAGGATCGCGAACGTCAGAAGAACGAGGGTCAGGCCTACGCCAATGACGTCATCCCGAAAGCTCGCGGCACCTCCGCGCGCCTGCTCGAGGAGGCAGAGGGTTACAAGAAACGCGTCATCGCCACTTCCGAGGGAGATGCAAGCCGCTTCCGGCAGATCTACACGGAATACGCCAAGGCGCCGGAAGTGACGCGCAGTCGCATGTATCTCGATACCATGCAGCAGGTCTATTCCAGCACCAGCAAGGTGCTGGTCGATGCCAAGGGGCAGGGGAACCTGCTGTACCTGCCGCTCGACAAGCTGCTGCAGGCGTCCGGAGCCGCTGCAGCGGCCGCGCCTGCCGCTGGCAACCAGGAGCTGCCGGCAGCGGTGAGGCCGGCGCCGGTGGTTTCCAACGAGGTGCCGCCACAGGTGGTCGAGAAAAATGAAGCACGTTCGCGTGAGACGCTACGGCAGCGTGATCGGGAGTCTCGCTGATGAAAGCAAGCATTAATATCGTTGCGGCCGTTTTCGTGGCCGTGCTGGTGGTGCTCGGGGCGACCATTTTTACGGTTGATCAGCGTCAATACGCGATCATCTTTCAGCTCGGCGAAGTTCGCAATGTCATCGAGGAACCGGGCCTGTACTTCAAATGGCCGCTGATCCAGAACGTGCGCTATTTCGACAAGCGCATTCTCACCCTGGATAGCACCGAACCCGAGCGTTTCATCACCTCGGAAAAAAAGAATGTTCTCGTGGATTCCTTCACCAAGTGGCGAATCATCGATCCCAAGCTCTACTACATCTCGGTTGCCGGTGACGAATCGCGAGCCAAAACGCGGCTGACGCAGACCGTCAATGCCGGACTGCGCGAGGAATTCGGCAAACGCACCGTGCATGATGTGGTTTCGGGGGAGCGCGACAAGATCATGGCCCAGATGCGCGAGAAGGCCGACCTCGATGCCCGCAAGATTGGCGTGCAGATCGTCGACGTGCGTGTCAAGCGTGTCGAATTGCCCAGTGACGTCAGCGAATCCGTGTATCGCCGCATGGACGCAGAGCGTAAACGGGTGGCCAACGAATTACGTTCGCAGGGTTCCGCCGAGGCCGAGAAGATTCGCGCCGACGCCGACAAGCAACGCGAGGTGATCGTTGCCGAAGCCTATCGCGACGCACAGAAGATGAAGGGGGAAGGCGATGCCAGGGCCTCGGCGATTTATGCGCAAGCCTTTGAAGGCAGCCCGGAGTTCTACGCTTTCTATCGCAGCCTCGAAGCCTATCGCAACAGCTTCAAGGGCAAGAACGACCTGATTGTCGTCGAGCCCAACTCCGATTTCTTCAAATACATGAAGAGCATCAGCCGGAGTGGCGACAAAGCCGGCAAATGATCGATCATCTGCTGCTTGCCTTTGCCCTGATGCTGGTGCTTGAGGGGCTGCTGCCGTTCGTGGCGCCGAACGCCTGGCGTGAAACCTTCCGGCGTCTGATTCGCTTTTCCGACGGGCAGATCCGTTTCATCGGCCTGACCTCGATGCTGGTCGGGCTGGTACTGCTGATGATTTTCCGATGAACTGGCTACTGCCCGAACATATTGCCGATGCCCTGCCGTCAGAAGCTGCGCAGATCGAGCGGCTGCGCCGGACGCTGCTGGATCTGTTCCGCGTGCATGGCTACGAGTTGGTGATGCCACCGCTGCTCGAACACCTGGATTCCCTGCTCACCGGCTCCGGGCACGATCTGCGGCTGCGGACCTTCAAGCTGGTCGATCAATTGTCGGGACGGACGCTCGGCGTGCGCGCCGACATCACGCCGCAGGTTGCCCGCATCGACGCCCACCTGCTCAATCGCCAGGGGGTGACGCGGCTGTGTTACTGCGCCAGCGTGCTGCATACCCTGCCGGCATCGCTGACCGCGAGCCGCGAACCGATCCAGCTGGGAGCCGAACTGTATGGCCATGCCGGCGTCGCCGCCGACCGCGAAGTCATTCGCCTGATGGCCGCCGCGCTCGACGCTGCCGGCGTCCCGGCAGCGCGTATCGATCTTGGTCACGTTGGTGTTTTTCGCTCGCTGGCGGCAGCGGCCGGCATCGATGCCGAACTCGAGGGAACACTGCTGCAGTTGCTGCAAGCCAAGGACGTGCCGAGTCTTCGCGAGCCTTGCGGCCAGCTCGACGAACCGCTACGTTCTGCGCTGCTGGCGCTGCCCGACCTCTATGGCGGCGTCGAGACCCTTGCCGCGGCAGCCAGGGCGCTGCCCGCCTTGCCGGAAATCACTGCGGCGCTGGACACCTTGCGGCAGTTGCAGGAGTCTCTGCCCGATCTGCCGCTGTCATTCGATCTCGCGGATCTGCGCGGCTACCACTACCACAACGGCGTGGTCTTCGCGGCCTATTGCCCGGACTTCTCGAGTGCCATCGCACGCGGTGGGCGTTATGACGGCGTCGGCAGGGCTTTCGGCCGGGCGCGGCCAGCAACCGGTTTTTCGATGGATTTGCGCGAACTGGCGCGGCTGGCGGCGAATGGTACGCAGGGTACGCAGCCCGGGGCGATTCTGGCGCCTGATGCGGCGGATACGGCGGCACTGGCGGCAGCGATTGCCGCGCTGCGCGCGCAGGGCGAGGTCGTCGTCGAACTCCTGCCGGCCGAAATGAGCAGCGAAGGGCCACGGTGCGACCGCCAACTGGTCGAACGTGACGGGCAATGGCTTGTTGAGGCAATCACTGGAATGGATCACGGGAATGGCTAAGAATGTGGTAGTCGTCGGGACGCAATGGGGCGACGAGGGCAAAGGCAAGATCGTTGACTGGCTGACCGATCATGCCAGGGGTGTCGTTCGCTTCCAGGGTGGCCACAACGCAGGGCACACGCTGGTGGTCGGCGGCCAGGTCTACAAGCTCAACCTGGTTCCCTCCGGGATCGTGCGTGCGGGCGTCGATTGCTTCATCGGCAACGGTGTCGTGCTCGACATCCATCATCTGATCAGCGAGATCAAGGTACTCGAGGCGGGCGGCATCGACGTGCGTTCGCGGCTCAAGGTCAGTCCGGGCTGTCCGATCATTCTGCCTTATCATGCGGCCCTCGATCATGCACGCGAGGCGGCGAAGTGTGCGGATTTGCGCATCGGTACCACCGGCAAGGGCATCGGCCCGGCCTATGAAGACAAGGTGGCGCGGCGGGCGCTGCGGGTCTATGATCTGTTCTATCCCGACCGTTTCGCCGAACGGCTGAAGGACAATCTCGATTACCACAACTTCGTCCTGACCCGCTATCTCGGGGCCGCGGCGGTCGATTTCGATGCCGTATTCGCGCAGGCGATGGCTGATGCCGAAGAGATCAAGCCGCTGGTCACCGATGTGTCGGCAGCGCTGCATGCGCTCAACCAGGCAGGTCACAATCTGCTCTTCGAAGGCGCCCAGGGCGCCTTGCTCGACATCGATCACGGTACTTATCCCTTTGTCACCTCCTCGAACTGTGTTGCCGGCCAGGCCGCCGCCGGATCGGGGATCGGTCCGGGGATGCTGCATTACGTGCTGGGAATCACCAAGGCGTATTGCACACGCGTCGGCGGCGGTCCCTTCCCGAGTGAACTCGACATCGAAACAGCCGGTCAGCCAGGGCACCAGATGTCGCAGAAGGGGCGTGAAGTCGGTACCGTCACCGGTCGCAAGCGGCGTTGTGGCTGGCTCGATGCGGCAGCACTCAGGCGCTCGATCCAGATCAACGGCGTCACCGGCCTGTGCATCACCAAGCTCGACGTTCTCGATGGCCTGTCGGAGCTGAAGATCTGTGCCGCTTATCGGCTGGACGGCAAGCTCGTCGAGCTGCTGCCGATGGGCGCCGACGAGGTTGCTGCCTGTCAGCCCGTGCTGGAGACCTTGCCAGGCTGGTCCGAGTCCACGGTCGGTGCCAGCACGATGGAGGCCCTGCCGGCAGCGGCGCGTGCCTATCTGGCGCGCATCGAAGAAATCTGCGACATTCCGATCGACATCATTTCGACAGGACCGGAGCGTGCCGAAACGGTGCTTCGCCGACATCCTCTGGGGAACCCGGTATAGCAGCAGTCAGTCGATAGCAAACGAGGGAATCCGGCTGCATCTTCGTGAAAGCCGGGAGCCGAATCGGCAAGCATCTGATTCCCGTCGGTGCGGAGAGGGTGCAGCCAGAACTTTGCGGGAGGTGAACATGGGCATTCTCGATTGGTTCAAGAACCGGCCGGCGCAATTCGACCCGGATGGTGTCTCCGAGGAAATGGTGCGAGCGGCGGTCGACAAGGCGATCACCTTGACCAACCCGCGTCTGGCGGTGCTGCCTTCCTGCCACCGCCGCCTGACTCCGGCAGTCGAGACGGCCATCGAATTCCTCCGCACCCTGGTACAGGCGCTGCCCAGCGTGCACACCCTGTCGGCGACGATCTGGTCGGCCGATCCGGCCTTGCGGGCCTTCTTTGTCGCGCCGACGGATATCCCGGTGGTGCTCGGGCGATCCGACAATCTGCGCACCCTGTTCAACAAATTCCCCGAACTCGATGAGGCTTGCCTGGTCCTCGGCATGGCGTTCAACGAGCAGCGAACCTTCGGGATGGCGCTGCAAGGGGAGATGGTGCAGCGTGATGTGGTGCAAACCAGCGTCAGCTTCTCGGACCATCGCGCACATCTCTGTGGTCGCGACGAATCCCGCTTGCGGCGTGTCGTGGGGGTACAGGTTTTCGAGTACCTGCTGGCACAGGCCCTGTCGGAGATCGGCGAGGAACGCGTCGAAAGACAGGAACTGGAGGGCAACCGTGCGCTGATCCGGGCACGCCTGCGCCTGCTGCAGCAACAGGGACCGGGCCTCGGTTCAATGTTTGGCTCACAGCCGGCAGCACGTGGTGAGCAAGCCAGGCTGGAGGCAGAATTACTGGACAACGAACGGCAACTGCAAGCCATAGGTGGCGGCGAAACGGCGTTGGAAGCAGAACTCGAATGTCTGCAGGCGGTACTGGAAAACCCTGGCCGCTATCTGCGCGTCGAGCAGAAGCAGTTGCGGCTGACCACGATGAACGTCGTGACCGAGAAAACAAGCAATGAAATGGCCGCCGAGATCGATTTCGCCATCGCGGAGCTGACGGGTGCCCAGAAGGTGCGGCGGGCTTTCGTGCTCGCACGCGTCGCACGCAGCGAGGTGCCGTCCCCGGCAAAGATCAATTTTGACGATGCCGCGCGTTATCTCTGAGGCTTGCCCGGCAGCTTGCGGCGAAGGCATGTGCGCCGCGCCGCGGCTTGCTGGCGCCGTCCACAGCAGGGTGCATTACAAACCAGGACATTGGACGTGTGTTTTCACGTCCGCCATACGCCGAGGAGCGTCAGAATGACTCAAGAGGAACTCCGTGACCAACTGCTTTCGCCAGTCCTGCAATGGACCCGGCTGGGGCGGCAGAGCAGCGAATTGATCGTCGGTTCGCTGGAGGTGATCAGCGAACGCAGCAACGGTCTGCTGCGCGGCGCCATGCGGCGTGACCCGCATGACTGGAACGAAATGGGTCTGATGACCAGGGAGAAGCTGACGGTGCCGATCGAGGCCGCGGTCGCCATGCTCTCGGCGATCCCGAGCCAGGTGCAGCAGTTCGTGAGCGAGAGCACTGCGGCAAGCTCGGCAGTCGCCGGCAGTGCCCTGGCGCTCGCCAGCAGTCGCAGCCCCGCGGAGTTCAGCGCCCGCCAGGCAGCGTTTTGCAGCGCCCTGACCGGTCTCGCGGTGAATTGGTATCAGCTCTGGGGCCGCGCTGGCGCGGTCGTCGAGGAAGGATTGCGGCCGATTCTACGTCAGGTCAAGAGCAACGCGGAACGACTTGGCGACCGCTAGTTTTGGCATTGCCGTCAGCGGGACGGTGGCTTGAGCCGCGCTCCCGCGTACCCGAATCAAACCGCCATCACGATTGCGCCGTAGCTCGCCACGGTGGCGTCGCGCGACAGCAGCCGCATGGGCTCGGCAGTAGCCTGTGCAACGAGAATCCGGTCGAACGGATCGGCATGCCGCGGCGGCAGGGTTTCGACCACGACGGCGTGCCGCCAGGCTACTGGCAGTTCCCGGTAGCCGGCTGCGGCGCACAGCTCGGCAGCACGAGCTCCGCTCACCGGCATTTGGCCGCGCCCAAGTGCGTGCTTGATGGCAATTTCCCAGATCGAAGCGGCACTGACATAGATTTCGTTCCCCGGGTCGGCGATCAGGTCGTGCGCCATGGCACCCAGCCGGGCGGACCCGGTCAGCGCCCACAGGACAATCTGCGTATCGAGCAAGAGTCGCACGATTACTGTCCGCCGAGGAACAACGATGCCACTTCGGCGTTGTGTGTGTCGATGTTCTCGGGTACCTCGAACTCGCCCCGCGCCAGTCCGATGCGACGGGATACATCCTCCTGGATCGGCACGAGGCGCGCCACCGGCTTGCCGTTGCGGGAAATCACGATCTCGTTTTCTGCGCCCGTGGCGATCTGATCGATCAGGCGCGAGAGATGGGTTTTGGCGTCGAACAGGCTGACGGTTTGCATGCGCTTGCTCCAGAAATTGATTTGACTAGTCTAGTCAAACCAGACTAGTCAAACCAGAAAGTTCTGACAAGATCTTTGTAATCTTTCAAAGAGGTGGTTCTGGCGGCATGGACGCCGCCGCTGGTGTTGACACTGACCGGCTGTCCGGACGCTTCAGTCATTGCGGCGGCCGCCGGCGATGGCGCGCAGGAACTCGTTGCGCAACTGCGTCGAGCGCTCGAATTCTCCGCTGAACGACTGGGTGATCACCCGCTCGTCGCCGCGCCGGTCTTCACCGAGCAGCAGACACAACTGCTCGGCTTCGACCACGCAGGCCGCACCTCGTGCCTTGCCGTGCTGCATCAGCGCGTCGGCGATGTCGCGGGTCATCCATTCCTGGTAGGTGAAGCGATGACCAATCGCGTCGACCAGGCGGGCGATGCGGCCAAAGCCGTGCAGGCGACCGCCGGGCAGGTAGGCGACATGCGCGACGCCGCGAAAAGGCACCAGATGGTGCGGGCAGACGCCATGCACGGCAATGCCGCGCACCACCACCAGGTCGCTGCGCAGATCGGCAAAGCCGTCGCCGAGCGCGGTCGCCGGGTCGAGGTCGTAACCGCCGAGCAGGCGGCGCTGCCAGAGTTCGCGGACACGCTGTGGGGTTCGCCCGATGTGCGTGGCGTCCGGAGCAATCCCGCAGGCGGTCAGCAGATCGCCGACCGCGCGCTCGAAAGCGGCCGGGTCGAAGGCCTGCTGGCGCGGGATGCCGATCTCGCTTGCGGATACGGGTGCTGGGTCGTGTTGGCTGCAGTCAGACATGGCATGCTTCCTGTGTGCATGGGGGGAGGGTGATCATACGCCGTGCGTGGCGATGCTGATCGCGATTTCGTTTGCTGCAGCGGGCCATGGAGGCCGTTGATGAGCGATAATGCCGGGCTTGGGTTTCATGACCATTGGGAAGGACACGCATGAAGAGCGTTGATGATTTCCGTCTGCAGTTTGGCAACAAGGAACTGGTGCCGATCGTGATCGGTGGCATGGGTGTCGATATTTCGACCGCCGAACTGGCGCTCGAAGCCGCTCGACTCGGCGGCATCGGACATATTTCCGATGCCATGATCAATACCGTTGCCGATCGGCGCTTCAACGCCAAGTTCGTCAAGGACAAGCTCAGGCAGTACAAATTCAACGTCGCCAATACCGACAAATCGATGGTTCGCTTCGATCTCGGGCAACTCGCCGAGGCGACCCAGATGCACGTCGGCAGGACCATGGAAGCGAAGCGTGGCGAGGGCCTGATTTTCGTCAATTGCATGGAGAAGCTGACCATGAACGCCCCGCGCGAGACGCTGCGTGTGCGCATGGCGGCAGCGCTCGACGCCGGCATCGACGGCATCACGCTCGCCGCCGGCCTGCACCTCGGCTCCTTCGCGCTGATCGAGGAGCATCCACGTTTCCGCGATGCCAAGCTCGGAATCATCGTCTCCTCCCTGCGCGCGCTGCAGCTGTTCCTGCGCAAGACCGCCCGCTGCAAGCGACTTCCCGACTATGTGGTGGTCGAAGGACCGTTGGCCGGAGGACACCTGGGTTTCGGCATGGACTGGGCGAATTACGATCTGGCGACGATCTTCGCCGAGATTCATCACTATCTGCAGAGCGAGCAACTCGATATTCCCCTGATTCCGGCGGGCGGGATCTTTACCGGCAGCGATGCCGTGTCGTTTCTCGAAAGCGGTGCGGCTGCCGTCCAGGTGGCGACGCGCTTTACCGTGTCGAAGGAATGTGGCTTGCCGGAAGACGTCAAGCAACGTTATTTCGAGGCCAGCGAAGACCAGATCGAGGTCAACCAGATTTCCCCGACCGGCTACCCGATGCGCATGTTGAGCAACAGTCCGGCGATCGGCGACGGAATTCGACCCAATTGTGAGGCCTACGGCTATCTTCTCGACAGTACCGGCAATTGTTCGTACATCAGCGCGTACAACCGTGAGGTGGAAGCGAATCCCGGCGTCAAAAAAATAGTGGTCCGCGACAAGACCTGTCTGTGTACGCAAATGCGCAACTTTGATTGCTGGACCTGTGGCCACTATGCGTACCGTCTGAAGGACACTTCCAGGCGCTTGCTGGACGGCAGTTACCAGTTGCTGAGCGCAGAGCACATCTTCCACGATTATCAGTTCAGTACCGACGGCAAGATCGCGGTGCCGGCATAGTGCCGCCGGGTGTTGCGGCAGCCGCCACCGCGAAGGGAGATTGACCGATGCTGAGCTATCGTCACGCTTTCCATGCCGGCAACCACGCCGATGTCCTCAAACATCTGGTGCTGGTGCAATTGACACGCTACCTCGGGAAGAAGGACACCGCCTTCTGGTATGTCGATACGCACGCCGGGGCGGGGTCTTACGCGCTCGATTCCGGGCATGCGGCCAAGCTGGCCGAGTATCGGGACGGTATCGGACGGTTGTGGGGGAGGAAGGATTTGCCGTCGGCCCTGCAGGATTATCTCGGACTGGTGCGCGCAATCAATCCCGATGGCCGCCTGAAAATCTATCCGGGTTCGCCTTCCTTCGCGCTGGCGACGATGCGGGTGCAGGACCGCTCGCGTCTGTTCGAGCTGCACAGTCGGGACGTGCTGCGTCTGCGGGAGAATTTCTCGACTTTCGGAAAACGCGTGATCGTTGAGGAAAGCGACGGATTGGCGGCCCTCAAGGCCTTGTTGCCGCCGCCGCCGCGGCGAGCGCTGGTCCTCATCGACCCGTCATACGAAGAGCGGCGCGATTATGATCGGGTGGTGCATTCGCTCAGAGAATGCCTGTCACGCTTTCCGGAGGGCACCTACCTGCTGTGGTATCCACAACTGACCCGGCTTGAAGCGCACGCTTTGCCGCCGCGCCTGAAGCGCCTGCCGGCAAGCTGCTGGCTGCAGGTCACACTGCGTGTCAGAACGCCAGCCAGCGACGGCTTCGGGATGCACGGCAGCGGTCTGTTCGTGATCAATCCACCATGGACCCTGCAAGCAACCTTGCAGGAAGTGATGCCCTGTCTGGTCGAGCTGCTCGGGCAGGATGCGGAAGCGGCTTACACGCTCGAAAGTCGGGATTCAGCCCGATAGGGGTCTGGATATCCCAGCGCAGCCAGTACCCGGCGCTCCTGGTTTTCCATTTCCCGGGCCTCCTTCTTGCCCGTTTCATGGTCGTAGCCCTGCAGATGCAGCATGCCATGGACGATCAGATGGGCGTAATGGGCTTCGAGCGACTTGCCCTGGGCGCTCGCCTCGATCGCAACGACCGGCGCACAGAGCACGAGATCACCGCAGAGCGAGGGTTCCTGCTGATAGGGAAAGGACAGGACGTTGGTCGCGTAGTCTTTGGACCGGTAGGTACGGTTCAGGCTGCGGCCTTCGTCGGCATCGACAAAGCGTACGGTGATCTGTCCGCCACCGCCGCAAGGGACTGCAGCGGCACGTGCCCAGCGACGAACCTGCGATTTCCTGGGGAGGTCCGGCCAGTCACCGGCGTACTGTACGCTGACCTGCAGCCGCCGCTCACGCTTCGCCATGCCCGGCCGGCGCGGCTGCGTGGGCTTCCAGCGCAGCGGTGTGCGCTTCGTAGGCCGAGACGATGCGCGCCACCAGCGGATGACGCACGACGTCTTCCTTGAGGAACTCGGTGAAGGCGATGCCGCGGACTTCCCTGAGGATCTGGCGGGCCTCGATCAGGCCGCTCTTCTGGCCACGCTGCAGGTCGATCTGGGTGACGTCGCCGGTGACCACTGCCTTGGCGCCGATGCCGATGCGCGTCAGGAACATCTTCATCTGTTCGGGCGTCGTGTTCTGCGCCTCGTCGAGAATGATGAAAGCGTGGTTCAGGGTGCGGCCGCGCATATAGGCCAGCGGTGCAATCTCGATCGCGCCGCGTTCGAACAGCTTGCCGACACGCTCGAAGCCCATCAGATCATAGAGCGCATCGTAGAGCGGTCGCAGATAGGGATCGACCTTCTGTGCAAGGTCACCCGGCAGAAAGCCGAGGCGCTCGCCGGCCTCGACTGCCGGACGGGTGAGCACGATGCGCTGCACCAGTTCGCGTTCGAAGGCGTCGACCGCCGAAGCGACGGCAAGATAGGTTTTGCCGGTACCAGCCGGGCCGGTGCCGAAGGTGATGTCGTGTTCCTGGATGTGCTTCAGATATTCGATCTGGCGTGGTGTGCGGCCGTGCAGCTCGGTCTTGCGGGTCAGCAGCGCCGGCGCCAGGCCGCCGCCCGACGCGATGTGGCGTACCGGTCGGTTGAGCAGTTCGATCAGGCCGAGCTGGATGTCATCGACCGACAAGGTGTCCTTGGCCTGCGCATAGAATTGTTGCAGCGCCTCGGAGGCGCGCGCCCGCTGTCCGGCTTCGCCGCGCAGTGTAAAACGTTCGCCGCGGCGGGCAATCGAAACGTCGAGGGCGGTCTCGATCTGGCGCAGATTCTCGTCGAGGGCGCCGCACAGATTGGCCAGTTGCTTGTTGTTGACTGGCGACAGCAGCAGTTCGGTGGCCCGGCTTTTCGGCGGCGAGTGGTATGCAGCAGCCTGTTCGGAAGCGTGTGTGTTGATCATGCGGTTTCCCCGACGATCTCGCCGCGCAGCGAGTGCGGCATGGCGGAAGTGATGCGGACATTGAGGAAGCGGTCGAGGAGGGGCGTGTTTCCGCCAGCCTCACCGGCAAAATTGACGACGCGGTTATTGTCGGTACGCCCCGCCAGTTCCCGGCAGTCCTTCTTCGACACGCCTTCGACCAGCACCCGCTGGACGCTGCCGACCATCGCTGCCGAAACCGCCTGCGCCAGTTCGTCGATGCGCTTCTGCAGGCGCAGCAGACGTTCGAGCTTGAGCGATTGCGGCGTATCGTCGGCAAGCTCGGCCGCTGGCGTCCCTGGGCGTGCGCTGTAGAGAAACGAGAACGATGCGTCGAAACCGACCTCGTCGATCAGTTTCATCGTTTTCTCGAAATCGTCGGCGGTTTCGCCCGGAAAACCGACAATGAAGTCCGAGGACAGCGAGAGATCAGGACGCGCAGCGCGCAGCCTGCGCACCAGGCTCTTGTACTCGAGCGCCGTGTAGCCGCGCTTCATCGCCGCCAGGACCCGATCGGATCCCGATTGCACCGGCAGATGCAGGTGCGAGACGAGCTTTGGCACCCGGGCATAGGCGTCGATCAGCCGTGCCGACATCTCGCGGGGATGCGATGTGGTGTAGCGAATGCGCTCGATGCCCGGAATTTCGGCGATGTATTCGATCAGCAAGGCGAGGTCGGCCGCCTCATCACCGGCGAGTGCCTGCCCGCTGCCCAGCATGGCGCCGCGATAGGCGTTGACATTCTGCCCGAGCAGGGTCACCTCCTGGACGCCCTGCGCGGCCAGCCCGGCGACTTCGGTGAGGACATCGTCGAAAGGCCGCGACACCTCTTCGCCGCGCGTGTAAGGCACGATGCAGAACGAACAGAACTTGCTGCAGCCCTCCATGATCGAGACAAAAGCCGAAGCGCCTTCGACCCGCGCTGGCGGCAGATGGTCGAACTTCTCGATTTCCGGGAAGGAGATATCGACCTGCGACTTGCCCAGGCGACGCCGGTCGGCAATCAACTGCGGCAGCCGATGCAGGGTCTGCGGTCCGAAAACCACATCCACATAAGGTGCGCGGGCGACGATCGCCGCGCCTTCCTGGCTCGCTACACAGCCGCCGACACCGATCACCAGATCGGGATTGGCGAGTTTCAGCAGGCGTACCCGACCGAGGTCATGAAAAACGCGCTCCTGCGCTTTCTCACGTATCGAGCAGGTGTTGAAGAGGATGATGTCGGCGTCGTCGGGCGTATCGGTGTGGACGATGTCTTCGGATGCAGCGAGCACGTCGGCCATCTTGTCCGAATCGTACTCGTTCATCTGGCACCCGAAGGTGCGGATGAAGAGTTTTTTGGCCATGTTTACTATGTTTTATTGATTGATTCGTTAATGTGAAAGTCGCGTCAGCGACTCACGAATCTCCCCTCTCCACTCGCGGGAGAGGGGTGGGGGAGAGGGTAACGGTCATGTCTTCCATGATCGGAGGCGCCTGGAAAAGTCATGACCGTTAGCGCGATCGCGACACCGAGGCTTCGCTCGGCGTCAGCATCCAGACGCGATAGATTGCGCCGGAAGCGTCGGTGAGATAGACGACCTCGACGGGATCCTGAATCTGTATCGGCAAAACCAGCAGGTTCTGCCGATTACGAAACTGCGCCGTCGGAGCGAGCGGCCATTGCTGGCCACTGATGGTCAGAAAACCATCTCCGGTCGGTGGCTGCAAGACCCCTTGCCTGGCCGCTTCAGGTAGTGTCCGCGCCATGGCCATCGGTTCATGCAGCAATCGCGGGTCAGGGGAGGGCGCCAGTGCGGCTTCGGCGATGGCGCTGAGAATGCTGTACAGGAGTGTTGCAGGAAGATCCATCGGCGCATTATAGACAAGCCCAGGCCACGCTGTCAGCGGATCTTGTACAAAACGCCGCTGCCTGGCTTGTTCCGGGCCGTAGGCGTGTCCCCTTGCAGTACAATCACACTTTTGCCGTAGTTACAATCTCTGAGAAAGGACGTCGCTGTGCTGGAATCCTATCGTGCCCATGTTGCCGAACGCGCTGCGCTCGGCATTCCGCCGCTGCCGCTGACTGCCAAGCAGACCGAGGAACTCATCGGACTGCTGAAGAACCCGCCACAGGGCGAAGAAGCAGCTCTCGTCGAGTTGATCACCTACCGCGTGCCGGCCGGCGTCGATGATGCCGCCAAGGTCAAGGCCGAATTCCTGGCGCGGGTCGCCAAGGGTGCAGAGTCCTGCGCGCTGATCTCGGCGGAAAAGGCCACCGAACTGCTCGGCACGATGCTGGGTGGCTACAACGTCAAGCCGCTGATCGACCTGCTCTCCGGTCCCACCGGAACGATCGCCGCGGCAGCCTTGAAGAAGACACTGCTGGTCTTCGATTTTTTCCATGATGTCAAGGAACTTGCCGGGCAAGGCAATGCGAACGCCAAGTCCGTGCTGCAGAGCTGGGCCGACGCCGAATGGTTCACCTCACGCCCCGAAGTGCCGGCTGCGCAAAAACTCACCGTCTTCAAGGTCACCGGCGAAACCAACACCGACGACCTGTCGCCGGCGCCGGACGCCTGGTCGCGTCCCGACATTCCGCTGCATGCGCTGGCGATGCTCAAGAACCCGCGTCCCGGAATCGACCCCGACAAGGCTGGCGAGCGCGGTCCGATCAAGCAGATTGAAGCACTTGCCAGCAAAGGCCATCTGATCGCCTATGTCGGCGATGTCGTCGGTACCGGTTCGTCGCGCAAGTCGGCGACCAATTCGGTGCTGTGGTTCACCGGCGAAGACATCCCCTACGTCCCGAACAAGCGTTTCGGTGGCGTCTGCCTGGGCTCCAAGATCGCGCCGATCTTCTTCAACACCATGGAAGACGCTGGTGCGCTGCCGGTCGAAATCGACGTCGGCCAGATGGACATGGGCGACGAGATCGAACTCAGAATCGACGCCGCCACATCGAAGGTCACCGCCTTGAAGAACGGTGCCGTGATCGCGGAATCACAACTGAAGACGCCGGTGATTCTCGACGAAGTGCGCGCTGGTGGCCGCATTCCGCTGATCATCGGGCGCGGCCTGACGATGCGTGCGCGTGAAGCGCTCGGCCTGCCGGCATCGACATTGTTCTGCCTGCCGCAGAATCCGGCCGATCCGGGCAAGGGCTACTCGCTGGCGCAGAAGATGGTTGGACGCGCCTGCGGTCTGCCCGAAGGCAAGGGCGTGCTGCCCGGCACCTACTGCGAACCGCGGATGACCACCGTCGGCTCGCAGGACACCACGGGCCCGATGACCCGCGATGAATTGAAGGATCTCGCCTGCCTCGGTTTTTCGGCGGACATGGTGATGCAGTCGTTCTGCCACACTGCTGCCTATCCGAAGCTGGTCGATGTCAAGATGCACCGCGAGCTGCCGAGCTTCATCAGCACACGTGGCGGCGTTGCCCTGCGTCCGGGCGACGGCGTCATCCACTCCTGGCTCAACCGCCTGCTGCTGCCCGACACCGTCGGCACCGGCGGCGATTCGCACACGCGTTTCCCGATCGGTATCTCGTTCCCGGCCGGTTCGGGCCTGGTCGCTTTCGCCGCTGCCACCGGCGTGATGCCGCTCGACATGCCGGAATCGGTGCTGGTGCGCTTCAAGGGCTCGCTCGCCGAAGCCGGCCAGCGCGGCGTGACGCTGCGTGACCTGGTCAACGCGATTCCCTACTATGCGATCCAGGCCGGTCTCCTGACGGTCGAGAAGAAGGGCAAGAAGAACATCTTCTCGGGGCGCATCCTGGAAATCGAAGGGCTGCCGGATCTCAAGGTCGAGCAGGCTTTCGAACTCTCCGACGCCGCCGCCGAGCGTTCGGCCGCGGCCTGCGCGGTGTCGCTGAACAAGGAACCGATCATCGAGTATATGCGTTCGAACATCACGCTGATGAAGTGGATGATCGCCAACGGCTACTCGGATGCGCGCAGCCTCGGTCGCCGCATCAAGGCGATGGAAGCATGGATCGCCAACCCCGAACTGCTCAGGGCCGACGCCGACGCACAGTACGCCGCGGTGATCGAGATCGACCTGGCCGAGGTCACCGAGCCGCTGGTCGCCTGTCCGAACGATCCGGACGACGTCAAGCTGCTCTCCGCGGTCTCCGGTACCAAGATCGACGAAGTCTTCATTGGTTCGTGCATGACCAACATTGGCCATTTCCGCGCTGCCGGCAAGGTCCTCGAAGGCCGGACCGACATCCCGACGCGGCTGTGGATCGCGCCGCCGACCAAGATGGACGCGATGATTCTCAACGAGGAAGGCTATTACGCGATCCTCGGCAAGTCCGGCGCGCGCATGGAAATGCCCGGCTGTTCGCTGTGCATGGGCAACCAGGCGCAGATCAGGAAAGGCAGTACCGCGATGTCCACCTCGACGCGCAACTTCCCGAACCGTCTCGGCATCGACACCAACGTCTTCCTGGGATCCGCCGAACTCGCCGCCGTCTGCGCGCTGATGGGCCGAATCCCGACGCCGGCCGAGTACCTCGAGCAGGTACAGACGGTCAACACCAAGGCCGCGGACGTCTATCGCTACATGAACTTCGACCAGATCAAGGAGTTCAGTGACGTGGCGGATACGGTGACGGTGTAAGCTTTCCCGGTCGCGTAGTACCACTCAACGGCCCGCCAGGCTTCGCCTGCGCGGGCCGTTGTACGAGATGGTCCAGCCGTTCCTATTTGCCGTTCAGTTCTCCCTATCCTGCAGGGTCGACTGCGCCATGGCCCTGACCACCGGACGAAGCTCCAGCCACCATTGTTCCTTGGGGCGAAAGTGAATCCAATCGACCATTTCAGACATTCTGCCCAGCGGGAAGAGCGTCACCTTGCCTTCGACGAGGCCAATGAACGCGCCGTCCGCCGAGCCGCTTGCCAGTTGTCCGCTCAGGAAGTTGATGCAATGCGCGGCCAGTCTGGTCCCCAGAATGCGATCGTACGGCGAAGGGTTACCACCTTGCTGGAAATGGCCCAAAACAGAGCGACGCACATCAAACAGGCCACGACCTTCCTCCTCGAACAGCGCGCACATGAAGTCGGTCGTGTATTGCGGGTTGGCTCGCTCGTTGCGGATGGTCAGATAGAGCCGTCGGCCAGCGTGGAAGGCTTTGACCATACGCTCGACCTCGGCTTGCAGGTCTTTCAGCGTGACCCCTTCCTCGTGCAGATAGACGCGCTCCGCGCCACCGGCGAGACCGCTCATCAGCGCCAGGTAGCCACAATAGCGCCCCATGGTTTCCACCACGAAACAACGCTTCGCGGCCATCGCCGATTGTTTGACGCGATCCAGAGCGGTGACAATGGCGTTGAGCGCACTATCCGCGCCAACGCTGAGTTCCGAGCCGGGCAAGTTGTTATCGATCGTCGCCGGCAGGCAGATCATCGGGATCTTGAAGGCTGGATAGCGGTCGCGTTCGCTGTGCAGTTGATAGGCTGCCTTGTAGGCCATCCAGCCGCCGATGATCAGCAGGCCTTCGATCCGATGGGTTTCAATGGCACGAGCAACGGCGTACAGTTCCTCGATGCCGGGAATATGGCGATTGGTGCCCAGTTCACAACCCCCCAGGCCGGCCCACCCTTCAACATCGCCCCAGGTCAGTTCCTCGATTCGGCCGGCAAGCAATCCCTCGAAACTGCCACGCACTCCCAGTAGTGTATGGCCGCGGTCCAGGCCGAAGCGCACCGCGGCGCGCACGGCAGAATTCATTCCCGGCGCTAGTCCGCCCGCATGAATGATCGCCAGGCGGCGGGGCTGGCTTGGCGTGGTGACACTCGGTGACGCCTCGGCAATTGCCCTGAAAACTTCGAACATCTCGGTAAAACTGCCGCCACGCAATTCCATTGCCGTGGAGTACTCCTGTTCGGCAATCTTCTGCGCAACGGCACGGGTCTGCTCAACGCACTGCATCAAGGGCACCCGCTGAATGCGGTTACAGCGAATGCCGATCAGTTGCGGTTCACTTTCCGGTGTTGCAGACAGCACCTCCTGAACGGCGGCATGACCGAGCAGGGTGCTCATCCAGCGGTCGAAGCTGCTCGGGGTTCCGCCACGCTGCACATGTCCAAGAATGGTCACCCGGGCATCCTCACCGAGTCGCTCTTCCAGAACCTGCCGCACATAGTCGCAACTGATGGGATTGCCGGCACGGTCCTGGGCGCCTTCGGCGACCACGACAATGCTGTCGCGACGACCAGCGGCGCGCCCGTTGCGCAACAAGCCGCACATCTGTTCCTCCCAGCCATTGGGCGGAGGATTTTCGGGGATGAGCACGTAGTCGGCACCGCCGGCGATGGCGCTCATCAAGGCCAGATAGCCACAGTGTCTGCCCATGACCTCGACTACGAAACTGCGCTGATGACTGGCGGCGGTGCTGGCGATGGCGTCGATCGCTTCAGTGATCCGATACAGGGCGGAGTCGGCACCGATCGTCATGTCGGTCCCGACCATATCATTGTCAATCGATCCGACCAGGCCGGCAATCATCAGTGCCGGATGCTGGCAGGCCGTCTGCTCATCGATCTGTCCGTTTTGCACCAGTTCCGCCACCAGTCCGGGCCATTCCCGGCGAAAGGTGTCCGCGCCGCTCAGGCTACCGTCACCACCGATGATGACCAGCCGGTCGATACCGTGCTGGAGCAGGTTGTGGGCGGCGCGCAGGCGCCCGGCGCGTTCGCGGAAGGCTGCGCAGCGAGCCGTGCCGATGATCGTGCCGCCGCGATGCAGGATACTGCCCACATCATCCCAGAACTGTGGCCGGATGCGCTCGCCGCCGTCCACCATACCTTGATAACCTTCGTAAATGGCGTACACCACGGCACCCTGATGCAGCGCCGTGCGGACCACTGCGCGTACTGCCGCGTTCATGCCTTGGGCATCACCGCCGCTGGTGAGGACGCCGATACTCAGGGGGGGACTTTTGTTGTTCATATTCATGTGGGCAATCTCGAGAAGGAAAGGAGGGTCATTGGTGCCGGGAGGAGTATAGGTGGCCCTGTCGACAGCGGTCAATCCGGGTTCCTTGCCGGGGTGGGAATCAAAGTGGTCAAGCGCAACGGACTCCAGACTCCACGACCAGCCAGCGGTTAGCGCCACCAGGCGACTCCCTCGCATCAGGCACACCAGACCGCGATTCCCCGCTGGAGACGGGGGCGCCCAAGAATCGTCAAATACTGTTGGCAACAAATCCTTTTCTGTATTAAGCTTATATCCAAACATCATTTCCCTCCTTCGGTCGATCAACGATTTGACAAAGTCATCTTGCCGGACCGAAGCGGCGGCTGCCCAGCCGCCCGAATTACAGCAGTCGAAGGACTGGATCCGGCAATGCATAGACATGAGTGATGACCAAGTCCTGAAAAACAGCGAGGCATTCGGGAAGTTGGAGCGGGGTGCCGACGGCTGCGTGCTTCGGTGGCACCCTCTGATTGATCACATGATCGACGTGGCGGCCTGCTTTCATCGCCTGGCGCATTGTCGCTCGATCCGGCGTGCAATGGAAAGGAGCGCAGGGCGCCAACTCACATCGCAGGATATTTCCCGTTTGGCGGTGCTGGCCTTCCTGCATGACGTTGGCAAGGCGAATAGCGGATTCCAGGCCAAGCGCTGGAAAGATAAGCGAGATATTCCGAGATACTGGCCGCTTCACGCCGGGCATGGGGTCGAAGGACTAAAACTTTTCAACCCCGACAACCGGCTCGACGGTCTGATGATGCTGCTACCTGTCGAGCACATGTCGCTTTGGGGGGATGCCTGCTATCGCTTGCTGGTGGCAAGCATCAGCCACCATGGCCGACCGTTGGTGGATGGCCCGGCTGACTGGAGTCGAAGTATCTGGAAAGCGGTTCCCAACGCGTACGATCCTGCTGTTTCCCTGAAAGAAATCGGTTGCTACGCTCGATACCTTTATCCGCTGGCTTTCGAGGCTGACGGGGAGGACTTGCCCGGTGCATCGGCGTTCGGGCATTTGTTCGCCGGCCTGGTCCAACTGGCTGACTGGCTGGGATCGGACACCCGCTTCTTCGAGTATTCCGGTCCGGGCGAGGCAAGGGCGGTGAGTGCACCGAAACTGGCGGACGATGCGATTACCACCCTCGGCCTGAACGCCGAAGACTGGCGCGAGCGACTCACCGCGACCGAGCCTGACTTTGCCAGAACCTTTGAAGGGTTCCCTCCACATCCCATTCAGGCAGCCATGGGCGACGAGAGTCTTGGGCCACTGGTGATCCTTGAATCGGAAACCGGCAGCGGCAAGACCGAGGCCGCGCTCTGGCGATATCTGCGGCTCTTTCGCGCAGGAGAAGTGGATAGCCTCTACTTTGCCCTGCCGACACGTGTCGCCGCGAGCCAACTCTACAAACGCGTGCAGGACACTCTTGATCGCCTATGGCCGGAGAATCCGCCGCTGGCCTTGCGCGCCTTGCCCGGCTACGTCGCTGCCGATGGCCAGGAAGCCAGGGCGCTGCCCGATTTCAAGGTGCTGTGGGCCGACAACCCGGACGATCAGGCGGCCCCGCAACGCTGGGCCGGCGAGAACGCCAAGCGTTTTCTCGCTGCTCCGGTTGCCGTCGGCACCATCGACCAGGCACTGCTTGGCGCCCTGCAAGTTCCCCATGCCCACCTGCGCCATGCCACCCTGGCGCGCAGCCTGCTGGTGGTCGATGAAGTGCACGCTTCCGATGCCTACATGACGGTTCTGCTCGAACAGTTGCTGAAGGCACACCTGAACTGCGGCGGACATGCCGTATTGCTCTCCGCGACGCTGGGCTCCAGCGCGCGCAGCCGTTATCTCCGATTGACTCCGCAAGGCCGGACCTCCTCGCTGCCCCCGGTGATGCCTTTCGACGTTGCGTGCAATGTGCCTTATCCGGCGATTTCGGATAGCCACAGCCCGCGCCGGGTAGCGAGAACAGGGCAGTCCAAGCCCGTGCGCTGGAGCACGCGCGACATCATCGACTCCCCCGAGCAGATTGCCGAACTGGCGCTGGCGGCTGCCGCTCAGGGAGCCAAGGTGCTGATCGTTCGCAACACCGTACCTGCCGCAATCGCCACCCTCGCGGCATTGGAAGCACAGGTGCCCGACCCCGCGTGGTTGTTCCAGGTGAATGGCGTGGTCACGCTGCATCACAGCCGTTTCAGCCGCCAGGACAGGCCGCTGCTCGATGCCGAGATCGAACTGCGCCTAGGCAAGGAGCGGCCAAGTGGCGCCCTGATCGTTGTCGGGACGCAGACGCTCGAACAGAGCCTGGACATCGACGCCGATTTCCTGATCACCGACCTTTGCCCGATGGACGTGCTGCTGCAGCGTGTCGGTCGTCTGCATCGCCACGCCAACGAGCGCCCAGCGACTTATCGCATCGCACAGGTTGTGATTCTGACACCAGCAGGGAATGACCTGGCGCCACTGTTGGACCACGCGAAAAACGGGCTCGGGCGCCACCGGAACGGCGGCGGTGTGTATGACGACCTGCGCATCCTCGAAGCGACGCATCGCCTGCTGGCCGACAAGCCGGAAGTGAACATCCCCGACGACAACCGCTATCTGGTGGAAGCAGCGACGCATCCAGCGCGGCTTGAAGCCTTGCAGACCGAACTCGGCGAGGCGTGGCAAAGCCTCGCGGCAAAGCTCGAAGGAGATACCAGTGCGGAAAATACCATCGCTCATCTGCATACGCTGAACGTGGAAAAGGAATTTGGCGAAGAGGAATTTCCCACAGGCGTTCAAGTCGGCACCCGGCTCGGCGCGCAGGACCGGGTGGTGCACTTTGACTTGCAACAACCCGGCCCCTTTGGCGAACCGCTCAAGTCATTGCCCATCCGCCACCACCTGCTGCCCAAGGACTTGCCGCTGGATGCCGAACCCACCGCAGTCGCACACCAGCAAGACTGCGCCACTTTTCGACTGGGCGAAGCCCTTTTTCGCTACAGCCGCCTGGGGCTTGAACGCCTCAAGGATCAATAATCCGTTGCCGGAGATTGCCCGTGACCCTCCTCTATAACCTGCTCGATGAACCCCTGATCCGAACCCGGCTGGTCGCTGATGGGCAGCCCCGGTCCTTCAGCCTGCCCGGCCTGTTCGTTGCGCTCGGGCAGGACGCGATAAGGGACTTCCCCGCCTTGCGCCCGCATCAACGCCACCCTTGGCACGCCTTTCTTGTGCAACTGGCGGCGATCGCCCTGCACCGTGCCGGGCGAAGCGAGCTTTTCGATAGCGAGGCGACCTGGAAACAGGCTCTCCTGGATCTCACGCCCGAACATCCGGATGGTGCAGCCTGGTGCCTGATTACGCCGCACGACCGACCCGCGTTCATGCAGGCGCCGGTGCCGGGAGCGAATGTCGATGGCTGGTCGAGCGACCGCCCTACGCCTGACAGCCTGGATGTGCTGGTGACCTCAAAAAACCACGACTTGAAGCAGGGACGTATGCGGGCGGCTGGCCAGGACGACTGGGCGTTTAGTCTGATAAGCCTGCAAACCCAAGCACCTTACCCGGGCTCCGGGAATTTCGGCATTGCCCGGATGAATGGTGGCTCCTCCAGCCGACCAGGGCTGGGTGTCGATCCGTATGGGTATATTGGAAGAAGGTGGCGTCGAGATGTTCTGGTTGGTTTGGGACAAACATCGTTCGGACGTGCTTACCATCGGTTACAAAGAAAACTTGGGTTTTGCTTTGCTTTGGCTGTTGCCTTGGGATGGCGAGAGCGGGTTGTCGTTTTCTCAGCTTGATCCTTATTTTATCGAGGTCTGCCGCAGAGTGCGTTTGGTACAAACCGCGGATGGGATATCTGCGTTAAGGGCCACCACAAAGGGGCCAAGAATATACAAAGACGAGGCAAAGGCTCGCAAAGGATATACGGGAGATCTATGGACCCCGGTTCATGTGGCTGAGGGCAAATCTCTCGGTGTATCAGTAAGTGGATTCAGCTACGAACGAATGGCGGAACTTGCGTTTGGCTCCGACTACAAGAAGCCTCCGGCGCAGGTCGTTTATCATTCAGACACTGGACCGCGATTGGAGCTTGTCGCCCAAGCCATCGCTGGTGGGCAGAGTACCACTGACGGTTATCACGAGCGACGGATACTGCTATCGCCGACCGTCCGGAAGTTGATGCTTCAAGGGCAGAGTAACCACCTCGCAACAACTGCCAAAGAACGCGTTCATGCAGTCGGGCAACTTGCGTTCTTGCTGAGAAACGCGATAAAGACGTTGTTGGATGGCGGCAAATCCAGAGCTGACCCAAAAGGCATTCCGGAGAGCATCAGCAAGAAAGCTTCGTTGCTAGCGGCGCCATTCGAGCAAGCCGAAGACGCCCGTTTTTTCATCGCCCTGAACGAAGAAATGGAGTCCGAGCAACCCGACAACGAGCGCCTGCAATGGTTGTTGTCGATGGCCGATGCTGCCGAAGCCATCCTGAAACACGCATTCACCGCCGGACCCCAGTGCGGCGAGCAGCGCTACCGCGCTCAGACCGCAGCCTTATCCCGATTCCACGGTGGTTTGCGGAACCCCAAGACGCTGCCAGACCTGGCCAACTACCTTCGCCAACGATCCATTGACAAGGAACTTCCATGAGCACCCATGATGCCGGTCCGCCGGAGCAGCCCCCGCTTGCTGAAAACTTATCCCCAAAGCAGGAAAGCCCGATTTCCAGACTGGCGAGAATCATTACCAAGGCTGCCCGTTTCAAGGGCGATGCGCATGGACTGGACAACGGCGAGCATGCCGCCTTGGCACGCCTCGACCCCGACGCCGAGTTTCGCCCCCATCAAATCGCTGCCCTGTCGCGTGCGCTGGTCTATGCCGATCTCGCACCCGAAAATTGGCAAGCCGATACCTGGCGTCGTTGGGCGATGATTGCCCACGGAATGGCATTGGCCGGCCACGATGGCAGCCGGCGCCTGGGGCAGCAACTCAGCGCGGCGGGGGTTTCCGAGTCGCGCGTCACCAAGTTGCTGACTGCGCGCGGTGATGCTTTCCGGCAACTCGTTCCGCGTTTGCTGCGACTGCTGGCCAGCAAGGAGGGGCAGTCGCCCAACTGGTTTGATCTCGGCAATTTGATCCTCAGCCAGGGGCGCGATGAACAAGCAGCCGAAGCCATCCGCCTGAGAATCGCCGGCAGTTTCTTCTCTGCCGAAGCCAAGAAACCCAAACACTGATTCACTCACTGGAGCCTGACCATGTCGACCCCGCGTTTCATCCAGATTCATACCCTGCACACCTACCCGGCCGCACTGCTCAATCGTGACGATGCAGGACTTGCCAAACGATTACCATTGGGCAACGCCGTCCGTACCCGCATCTCTTCGCAGTGCCTGAAGCGACATTGGCGGGTAGTGGAAGACCAGTTCGCCCTGTCTCGTCTGGACGTACCGATGGCGATTCGCTCGCGTGGCACGCTCGAATTGATCAGAAAACGGATTCAGGAAAGCGGTGTTTCGGCGGTCATGGCTCAGGCCGCAGCCGAAGCCATGCGGGATGCTGGTCTACTGAACAAGGGAGGCAAGGAAAAGAAGGGGGAAGATGCTTTGAAAACCGGCCAGGCAGTCTTGCTGGGCAAGCCTGAAATCGACTATCTCGTCCAACGGTGCGTCGAACTTGCGAGTGGTAATGTGGACGAAAAAATGCTCAAGGAAACGATTGCCCTATGGCTGAAGGGCAAAGACGAAAAGAAAAATATCGAGGCCATGAAGCACGGTAGTGGCCTCGAATCCGCCTTGTTCGGTCGCATGGTGACGTCCGACGTGTTGACCAGTCGCGAGGCGGCCGTCTACGTCGCGCATGCTTTCACCGTCCACCAGGCACAGGTGGAAAACGACTATTTCACGGTGGTGGACGATCTGTTGCAGGACGCCGGGGAACTGGGGTCGGCCGGCATCTTCGACACCGAACTCGCCTCCGGTCTGTACTACGGCTATGTCGTGGTCGATGTGCCGCAACTCGTCCAGAACCTGGAGGGCGAGGATTTCAAGGATTGCTTTGCCTCGGGCACCCCAGCCGAGCGTCGCGCTCTTGCCGGGCGGGTCGTACAGCATTTGCTGCACCTGATCGCCACGGTCAGCCCCGGCGCCAAGCGCGGCTCCACCGCGCCTTTCGACTGGGCCAAGTTCATGCTGATTGAAGCCGGCGACTGGCAGCCCCGTAGTCTGGCCGGCGCCTTCCATGATGCGCTGCCGCTCGATGGAAAGGAGGGCACCATTCGCCAGCGGACCATCGATCGGCTGACCAGGGAAATCGGCGCCATGGACGACGCGTATGGAGCGCCCTTGTCACGCCGTTTTCTTGCCGTTGACCAGGAGGTGCAAGTCCCCGGCGCCGAGCGGCTGAACCTGGGCCATCTGGCGGATTGGGTAAAGGAAATCATCGAACAAGGGGCGTGCTGAAATGCCTCGTCATCTCTTGATGCGTCTGGAGGCACCGTTGATGGCCTTTGGCGGCGAGACCATCGACAACTACGGTGTGATTCGCGACTTTCCCGCGCTGTCCATGGTCACGGGTCTGTTGGCAAATGCCCTGGGCTATCGGCGGGAAGAAAGCGAATTGCACGATCGTTTACAGGCCCGTTTGCTGGTGGGCGCACGCCTGGATCGTGAGATTCAGCGTCTGACCGATTTTCAGACCGCGCAACTGAGCAAGGATGACAAGGGCTGGACAACCTGGGGAATGGCCGAGGAACGTCGCGGAGGGGCAGAGTCCTACAAGTCGCCTCATCTGCGCTACCGCGACTACCACGCCAGCCTGAATGTCCTCGTCGCCCTGCGCCTTGAGCCTGCTGCCGAATCCCCGACGCTTGATGATCTGGCACAGGCCCTCGACCATCCTGCCCGCCCGCTTTTCATTGGCCGCAAGAGCTGCCTGCCCAGCCGGCGCGTCTTCGCTGGCTGGCACGAAGCCGAGAACGTGCTCGCTGCCTTGCAAACGGCGCAATTGCCCGACAAGGCCAGGCACCTGCGGATGCAGTGGCCGGATGGCGAGGGCACCCTTGCCGGCGACCGCCCTCTGGATCTGTGCGACGAGCGCAACTGGAGGAGCGGCGTCCATGGCGGTTGGCGGCCAGTGCGCGAAGGCAGCTTCGCTTTGCCGGGATCGCCGACATGAGCTTGCAGCTATTGCGTCTGCAGCCGGACCCCACGGCCTTGGCTCCCTGGGCGACTCGCCATCGGCTGCTGTCGCCGGATGGCGATTACGGCTATGCCTTGCATGCCTTGCTCAGCGCAGCTTTTGGCGACCTGGCGCCAAAGCCGTTCCATTATCTGGGCGGGCGGCAAGGTCTGCTGGCTTACACCTCGGCCGACCTGGGGATGCTGCGCATGAATGCCAGCCTCGCACCGCCGGACGTAGCTCGGGCGCTGGGGTTGAATCATCTGGATGCCCGCCCGTTTCCTAACGCCTGGCGGGCAGGGCAGTGTCTGGGTTTCGAGGCACGGATTCGTCCGGTGGTGCGCGGCAAGGATGGGCGAGAGAGGGATGCCTATCTGCATGCCGTGGAGGGCACGGTCGACACCGGACAAATCGCTGGCAACGGCAGCATTGCCCAGCGCACCGTCATCTACAAAGACTGGCTGGAGAAGCAGTTTGGGCTTGATGGCGCAGCGCAGATTGTTGAAGCCCACCTCGACTCCTTCCGGCTCACGCGTGTCCTGCGTAAAGCGGGAAGCAGCGACAACGGCAAGCGGAAAACGACCAACAACGCCGGGCCGGATGTCGTTTTCAAGGGTCACTTGCAGGTCGGAGACGCGCCAGCTTTCAACCGTCTGCTGGAAAGAGGGGTCGGCCGGCACCGGGCTTTCGGTTTTGGCATGTTGCTACTCAGGCCCGCCGGGTCATGCTGAAGGGACGACTCGGTCTGGAAACGGCCCGTGTTCCGCATGCCGACCGGCACGGCCTGATCTGGCTGGAGCGCGGAGAACTCTGCGTCATCGATGGCTGCCTGCATTTCATGGCTGGCAAGGACTCGCTGACTCCCTACATCCTGCAGGTGCCGCATCAGGCCGTGTCGATGATCCTGCTCGGGCCGGGAAGCAGCGTCACCCACGATGCGCTTCGCTTGCTCGCGCGCCATGGAACCCTGATGGCCGCAGTGGGGCAGGATGGAGTGCGAACCTACACCGCGCCACCGTTGTTGCCCGATCGCTCGGACGTGGCCAGGCGTCAGGCGGAACTTTGGGGTAACCCGCGCCGACGCATCAGCATTGCTCGGCACATGTACGCGCTGCGTCTGGGAGAAGTTCTGCCGCACCGCGATCTGGATACCTTGCGTGGGATCGAAGGTGCCAGGGTCAAGGCGATCTATCGCCTGATGGCCGAAAAATACGGCATCCCCTGGGAAGGAAGGCACTACGACCGGGGCGACCCCGGAGCGGCGGACATGCCGAATCAGGGAATCAATCACGCGGCCACGGCCGTGCAGGGAGCCGCAGCCATCGCCGTGCAGGCGCTGGCGGCGATTCCTCAACTCGGCTTCATCCATGAGGATTCAGGGCAGGCGTTCGTGCTCGACATCGCCGACCTCTTCAGGGAAACGGTGACCCTTCCAATCGCCTTCACGGCAGCAAAGAAATCCATCAATGGCGACGAAACCACCATCGATCGCCTTGTTCGCCGCGAGGCGTCCACCGTGTTTCGCAAACAGGATGTCATCGCCAGCATGATCGACAAGATCAAGCTGGTGCTACGGACGGAGGAAAACGATGGCACTGGTAGTCATAGTGACGCGTGATGTGGCATACCGATACCGTGGCTTCCTGGCGTCAGTGATGCTGGAAGTCGCGCCAACCGTCTACATCTCGCCGCGTATGAGCCCGGCAGTCAGGGGGCGCGTATGGGACACCTTGTCGGACTGGTATTCTGCAGAACCGCAGGGTAGCGTCGTCGTCGTATGGCGGGATCTGAATGAAACCGGTGGCGTCGGAATCAAGACGCTGGGGGAGCCGCCGAAGGAACTTGTCGAGGTTGACGGCCTGTGGCTGGTGAGGCGAATGGTATAAAACGATTTTTAACAACGTGAATCGAAGTTATTATTTCTTCCTGTGGTTCATAGGGTTACCTACAAGAGTTTCCCCCGCGCCAGCGGGGATAGGCCTGGGCGGCAACCTGCTTGGCCACCCCGGCCGCCGTTTCCCCCGCGCCAGCGGGGATAGGCCCTGGCTGCTGACGGGGGAAGGGCCGATGCTCCTGTTTCCCCCGCGCCAGCGGGGATAGGCCCTCGCGGCGTAGGCCGCTTCAAAGGGGGAATTCGTTTCCCCCGCGCCAGCGGGGATAGGCCCTCGGTAGCGGAAGTCAAAGACGCTGTTCTGGTGTTTCCCCCGCGCCAGCGGGGATAGGCCCACGCATAGGTGAGGCAATGGCTTTGATCGGAGGTTTCCCCCGCGCCAGCGGGGATAGGCCCATCGGCACCGTGGTCTGGATGTGCTCCTCATGGTTTCCCCCGCGCCAGCGGGGATAGGCCCTATCGTTACCTGGAGAGGCCACTATACGAGAGGTTTCCCCCGCGCCAGCGGGGATAGGCCTCTGACTACCCAACTGCTGGCCACCATTACCTTGTTTCCCCCGCGCCAGCGGGGATAGGCCCTCTTGTTACCTGGAGAGTCACCTATACGAAAGGTTTCCCCCGCGCCAGCGGGGATAGGCCCCTGCGCGATCTAGGCGCAGAAGTAGTATTCGGGTTTCCCCCGCGCCAGCGGGGATAGGCCGTATCGACCGTGCTGGCCTGCGTCAAGGTCATTGTTTCCCCCGCGCCAGCGGGGATAGGCCCGCGCAGATCTTCACGCCAATAGCGCTGTTTTCGTTTCCCCCGCGCCAGCGGGGATAGGCCCAAATCGAGAGATCCCGACCTGTCCTTTGCCTCGTTTCCCCCGCGCCAGCGGGGATAGGCCCGCTGACTGTTTACCGGGAGGCGCATCAGCAAAGTTTCCCCCGCGCCAGCGGGGATAGGCCCGGAGAATGGCTATACCACACGACCGTGACAGCGTTTCCCCCGCGCCAGCGGGGATAGGCCCTTATTGGCACGCATGAGCAAAACTCCTAGTCAGTTTCCCCCGCGCCAGCGGGGATAGGCCTGTCTCCTCCCGCGGCTTGTCCGGACACGCGGTGTTTCCCCCGCGCCAGCGGGGATAGGCCCGGTGGGCGAGGCTATGGGTTGGACGCCAGAGCGTTTCCCCCGCGCCAGCGGGGGATAGGGACCAATCTGGACACTTTGTGGGCGAAAATGTCGATCCGTCAGCGGCTGTAATACAAGGCCGCAAACGCGGCAGCGGTGAAAGCGACGATGTCGAGGAGCGAGGTCATCACGATAGGAACCCGGCCATTGGGCGTCACCACATGGACCAGACGAACGGTGGTGGGCGCCCGCGGGCATTCGTAGTACAGCTCGACCACCCCGGACAGACGGGTGGCAAAACGGCCGGCAGCGGCTGCAGGCAGGGCTTTTCGACTGCGTGGGCGACGATCGGTGCCACACCCAGCAGTTCCAAATTCAGCCTATGTTATGAAGGATTCATTTGGCGTACTGGCAATTCCTATGCCGCCTCTACCCGTTTGCTGAAACAACGTGCAGTTGTATTGAGTCAGGCCTCCGGCCGGCGACGCCGAATCCATCCCAGGCTGCAAAGCAGACCCAGGCCGGCCAGCACCAGACTCGACGGCTCCGGAACGGCAGTCGGTTCGGCATAAAGGAAATCGTCCATCACGACGACATCGTCGGACGCGTTGCCGAGCGCACCGTTGGCGGTGATGGTGTTCAGCCCGGAGGTCAGCCGGACCCGGGCGATCTTCTCGCCGGCATCGGCAATAGCGCCCAAGAAGCTCAAACCCTGGTTGGCCCCCGCCAGGACGTTTCGCGAAAAAATCAGCGAATTGCTCGGATCGAAGAACTCCATTTTGGTCAGGCCGGCCACTTCGACATCGACAAAGATCGCAGCGAATGCGCTCGTCGTGGCAGCGATCGCCGTCCCCGGGACAAAGAACGTCACGTCGGTAATGTTGCTATTGACCGCTGTAAACAGCCGTTGCGCGCTGAAAGCCTGGAAATCGTTCGGGAACCCGAAGAGCACCGGAGCCCCGCCAGCGTTGGCGCTGACCAGGAAACCTGTCCCCGGCGTGCTGAACTCCGCTCCGCGGGGTGAGTTGGCATTGAAGAAGTTCCCGGGCAGGAGGTTGGGGTCGGCGAACGTGTCAGGTACGCCATCCCAGTTGATCTCGCGGCGGAGACCGCCGAAAGAACCATTTGCCACGGCGACGTTGCCGCCTCCGACAGCCGCGCGGAAGGCATCGCGTGTGGTGGTAATCGCAGTGGGATCGGCACCAACCGCCTCGTAAGTCATCAGCGCGGCGCCTGCTGACGGTGCCAATAGCAAGGCGGCGACCGCGCCAGCAGATTTGTAGATTGCGTTCATCATCACTCTCCTCTTGCTGGAAACAATTCGGCGGCAAGGTCGCTGGCTCGCGGAATGCGAACTGGAACCATAAGCAAGATCCCAGCCAGGAACACACAAATGCATTGAAACAGTCTGTTGCAGGACTGCTTGTGCATCGCTCACCGGTTGCTGTAAAGAAAACCGACAGGGTAACTCGGCGGCTTCGGGGTCCCCGGCAGCGGATGACTCGGTCGTGATGTTCTTCTCTCCCACAGGGTCGCCGGTCGCGCACGCGGTTGCAGGCGGGTAGAGTAGAGGACAGGCTTTCGCCTGCCCTCCCTCATCAAACCGTGCATGCGATTTTCCCGCACACGGCTTTCCGATGCTCTTCACGCCACGGCATGCGCCGAGTTCCAGCCCGCCTTCGTAGGAACTTTGTATAGCCCGTAGCGCCCGTAGAGATGAGCACTTGGAAACCGGCGGAAACCAGTTCCTCGGTCCTTCACCTGATGACGCTTCATCAAATGGGTTCGCAACCGGTCTTCCGCGTGGTATCTGACTTTGCTCATCGCCAGACTTGAGTTTCGATAGTGGAAGTAGTTTGCCCAGCCTCGCAGGCTGCGGTTGACGTTTCCCACGATATCTCTCAAGGGGATGGGGGTCAGTTTCCGGCCCGTGAGTTCCGTCAGCCTCGCCTTGATTTTCTTCAGCGATTTGTCTGCTGGCCGGACATTCGGGTACGGTTTTCCAGTCTTGGCCCCTCGACTCATCTGAATCGTGAAACCCAGGAAGTTGAAGCTTGCTTGGGTGGCGTCCACGATGTGGGTCTTCGTCTCGTTGAGGCTGAGGTCCAGACGGTCCAGGACATGACGCACCACTTTCAGCGGTTCCTCTACCTCTTTTCGGCACAGGATGACAAAGTCGTCCGCGTAACGCACGAGATGTGCGGATAGCTTGCCCTTCAGGTGCTGCCGTTGCCATATTCGGTCGAGAATATGCAGGTAGCAGTTGGCCAAGAGCGGGGAGATCACGCCGCCCTGCGGCGTGCCTTTGCGATTGGCTTTTCCACCACCTACGGTCTTCTTCACTCCGTTGTCGTCTTCGCCGATGACCGGGGCTTTGAGCCATTGCTTGATGAGGTGCAGAATCCCCCCATCGACAACACGCTCGGCCACCACGGCCAGTAGCTTGGCATGCGGAATGCTATCGAAGTACTTTGATAGATCGGCGTCTATGACTTGAGTGTAGCCGGCCCATAACGTGTGGGCGATGTCATCCACGGCATCGTGGGCCGACCTCCTGGGCCGGAATCCGTACGAGTGCTCACAGAAGTCGGCTTCAAAGATCGGTTCGATGATGAGTTTCACCGCCATTTGTGCGACCCGATCGCGGAGCGTCGGTATCCCAAGCGGGCGCTGACTGCCATCCGCTTTGGGAATCATGACGCGCCTTACCGGCTGGGCGCGGTAGGTCTTGTCTTTCAGATCACGGGCCAGGTCCCGCAGAAACGTCTCTACCCCGATTCCGCTCTCGATGGCCTCGAAGCTGATCCCATCCATACCGGGACTGCCTCGGTTCGACCGGACAAGCCGCCAGGCATGACTGAGGATGTCTTCCCGGTAGAGCTTGTCGTAAAGCGCGTAAAAGCGATAGGCTGGTTCTTGCTTGGCCTTGGCATACAGCTTCCTCTGTAGCGTCCTGATCGTGTCCGGGGTGGTTAGCGACATGGCAATCCCTCGATCCTCCGCTCTTCGGTTGCACGAACAAAGTAGGGGGTGCGAACGAAAGTGTTGGGCGAGTCCCGCTCTGATAATTGTCAGCGACGTGAGCAAACGTAAGGAAATTAGCGGAGAGTTGCGATAGAGTAGGGAACCCATCCACGGAGAGAAGCCATGCCTAAGATTTCCCACATCGAACCTTGCGATTCCAGAGACTTGGTGGCCCGTTTGGAGGCTAATCCAAAGATACTGGCGAAAGTGCTAGAGATGCTGGAGTTGGTGGAGAACGCCGAAGGGGATCTGCGTCGGGCCGATGAAGCCGAGCGCCGCGTGATAGAAATTCTCCGCGGGACGGGCCAGGAGATTCTGACGGGATGGGCCGAGCAGGTTGCTGAGGCGGTGACAGCCGAGGTGCGGGCCGCTGAGCCGGTCGTGGTACACGCGAAAAAAAAGTTCTCTGGTATACGACATACGGCTCGGTCATGGTGGAGGAGGAATGCTTTCTCCACAAAGAAACAAACCGGCTGCTTCGTCCTTTTTCAGAAGCTGCCGGTGTCCGTTGCCGGAGCCATTCTCTGCCACTGGAGCGCGCCGTGACGGACTTGGGCGCCGACCTTCCCTTTGGACAGGTTGCGGCAAAAATCAAGGAGCACTACGGTGTTGACTTGGCGGTCAGTGCGCCCCGGACGCTCACCGAACGGGTGGCCTGTGAATTAACGGAGGCAGATTGCCTGCCGGTGGCGGGCCCATCGAACACCGCGAAGAGGCTGATTGTGGAGACGGACGGCGGAATGGTGCCCCTTGTCGAGACCGTGGAGGGCGCTGCGGACGCCCGCAAGGGGAAGCGCACGCACTGGCGAGAAGCGAAGGTCTGTATCGCACAGCGGCAGGGCGAGGCCGTTCCCAAGGCCGGCGTGACGATGGAGGGTCCCCGGGAAGCGGGGGCCATCCTGAAGCGGCTGGTCGATGCGCTGGGATTTGGCCCCAAGACCCAGGTTCACTGTGTTGGCGACGGGGCGGCTTGGATAAGCAGCCAAATCGAGGAACTGTTCGGTACTCAGGGGACCTTCCTGGTCGACTTGTTCCACGTCTGCGAATATCTGACCCCAGCCAGCAAGGTCTGCGCGCCGGATTCTGCCCAGGATTGGGTGGCCTCCCAGAAGGCGCGATTCCTGCTGGGACAGGCCCGCGAGGTGGTTGCAGAGATGAAACTGCACCTCGAACCTGCATCGGTCGATGACCCGCAGGCTCCGGTGCGCGTCGCCTGGCGCTATTTCTCCAACCGACTCGACCAGTTGGACTACCCCCGCGCACTTGCGCTGAATCTGCCCGTCGGCTCTGGCGAGGTCGAGAGTTCTCATCGCTACCTCGTGCAGGCCCGCCTCAAGCGCCCAGGGGCTTGGTGGCGTGCGGACATGGCTCAAGCCATGATCAACCTGCGTGTCATGCGACATAACCAGCTGTGGGAAACCTATTGGGAAAAGCGCTGGGCGGAGCCTCTACGCAGAGCGGCTTAAAACCGAGACTCCCCGTCCAACACTTTCGTTCGCACCCCAAAGTAGGGTCCCTTCCCTCGTCCGGGGTTATGTTGTCCCACGAACTCAGACGGTACTATGAACCCCTCCGACTCCCGCCTGCAGCCGCTGCGCTTTCGTTGCCTTATACGCAGCAGTCGGTGGTCTCCCCACCTCCGCAGACGGGCCTCCAGCACTGGGCAGTAAGTCTTCAAGAACATGCCATCCCTGCTACCCCGGGAGTCGATTGACGCCACTTCCGTTATTCCAGCGCCCATCCAACGGCCTTCCCCTTCTGACCACAGGGTCGGCTCCTCCACATAATTTACGAGGCTACTCATAGGTTCACTTGCGTTACGGCCTGCTCTCTTGCTGTTGGAAACTCACGACCCCGTGTCGCCACGGCGCCGCTTCCTCATGCTACCGGGGCGTACGGACAACTCCCCAGACGGGACTTAAACCCGCTAGACTTGCTGCTGTTACTGCGAACGGTCAGGCCTTGTTTCTGAACCATTCACTTCGCGCGGGGATCTGAGCGATTGCGGGGTCTTGTTTCTGCACTACCTCCCTGAGCCTTCGGGCGAGACAGCGTCCAGCGCACGGCTGAGCGCGTCGGCAGGCGTGAGGATCAGCACATCGTGTACGGACCTGCGGTAGAGCAGGCCAAAATGCCTGCGGTCGCCAGTCACCAGAATGTCCACCCGGGCGGCGATTGCGGCGGCGAGGATGGGAACGTCCTTCTCCGGCAGTGCGCAATCCCTGGCCGCGCTGACCAGAGCCGGTGCGGGTTCGGGGCCGAGGACCAATCCTTCGAGAAGTGAGGCGAGTTCCGCCGCGTACTCAGGAAATTTGAGGTGGATGTTGCGGACGGCTTCTTCCACCGCGTAGGACGACGCGACGAGCGTGATGCCGCGCCCCGACACCAGGCGAAACAGCGCACGGGCGTTGCCCTGTCGGTTGTGGGCGGCGGAGAAGAGAACGTTGGCATCGAGGAAAAGCCGCAACTAGTTCTTCCCGATAGTGCGCGCGAGCCGAGCGGCGGTGGCGGGATCCATGCGGTCGGACTCGTCGAACTCGCGGATGCGCTCGTCGCTGTAGATTTCGACGGGATATACCGCCGCAGGACGCAGCACGATGGCGCCGTCACCGGTGGTGTCCACCAGCAGTGCGATATCGCCTTCGAGTCCGAGCTTTTTCAGTATCGATCGGGGAATCGATACCTGGCCCTTCTTGCCGAGCTTGATCAACTCCATGAGAACCGTCCTCTATCAATCCGGCACGCCGGAAATCGGGAAATCATACCGCACACCCGGGCGCGGGTCGACATGGTCAGCGCTGCTCGGGCGCGTGTGCTTTCCTCTGACAGCCCGCTGGGTCACCGACCGATTTGCCAACTGGCAGCGCTGGCTGCCCGAGGAGCGGGCGCTCCCCAAATCGCATGCGGCGAGTGCTTGCTCCCCCCAGATCGCCGCTTCCCTTGTTGTGCTAACGGTCATAACTTTTCCAGGCACCCCCGATCATGAAAGTCATGACCGTTTCCCTCCCTTGCAGGGCGCATTCCGGCTTGCACGCCGGAATCGTTCGATGGGCGCAGAGCATGCTCTGCGAATTCCCCATCTCACCCCCCGAGCCCTCCCACGGCCCGCGCTGCATCGCGGGCCGGCTGCGGCGGCGCGGAGCAGTGCTCCGCGAAACCCCGCCTTCGCCCCCGCGAGGGGGGAGGGGAGATTTGAGAGTCGCTCGCGACTTTCACATTAACGGTCATTGCAGTTGCGGCCACCCCGGATGATGAAAGAAGATTCGAGTTGGGAAGCGGTGGGAAGAGGTTGCGCAACATATTGGCGGTTTGACCCCGCAAGCTAACGTGCCCCGCTGAATTGACTCGTACTCCAGAACGAGTTATCGGGCTTGACGTTCATCAGGCGCAGATCACGGCATGCGCGATCCTTGAGGAAGCGGATGGCGAGACACGCATCGAGCAGCATCAATTGGGGGCCTTCAAAAAGGACCGGCGGGCGCTGGCGGCTTGGGCGGCGGCGCTGAATCCCGACGAAGTGGTCCTGGAAAGCACGGGCATCTACTCCGGGCGAAAGTGGTCAATGCCCGCCACGTCAGGCAGGTGCCTGGGTGCAAGAGCGATGTCGGCGACGCCCAGTGGCTCGCGACCCTGACGCGTGCCGGTCTGCTGCGTGGATCCTTCGTGCCGCCGGCCAAACTGCGTGAACTCCGGGTGATTTCACGCCAGCTCATCGTCATGACCGCTGGCGGTCAGGCCTTCGTTCGCCTTCCAGGTGGCTTCTTGCACATTAAGGCGTCGGTTCATGCAGAAAACGGCCGCTTTCCAGGAACGCGACGATCTGCGCCGCGCAGCGGCGCGAGGCGAGCATTTCCGAGTGCGCCAGCGGCAGCGCGATGAAGTCGGCGGCGCCGGGCAAGCGGGTTTCGTCGAGAGTCACCACGCCGTCGTTGGGACGCGGCAGATCGAGCACCACACGACCGAGGCCGATGCTGCGCGTGCCGGCCAGCACGCCGATCTCGACCGGCGACTGCGGCGCGATGGTCGCGAAGCGGGCGCGCGACAGGCTTTCCATGATCGATCGGCCCAGCAGCGCCGGCATTCCCGCCAGCGCCGCCAGGCGTCGCGCGCAGTGGCTGTCGAGGCAAGGCGTGCCGAGCAGCACCACCCGGCACAGGCGCGGGTCTGCCAGCTTGGCCAGCATTTCGAGGATGATCAGTCCGCCCAGGCTGTGGCCGACGAGATGGATCGCGGGCGCCTCGGTCGTCGCCAGGAAACGTTCCAGCGCCTGCGCATTGTCGGACAGCGTGGTGCGCACGCTGGGGTAGGCGAAACGCCGTACCGTATAGCCGCGTTGCTTGAGCCAATGCGCGTGCGGCAGAAAGACCGTCGCCGGCGTCCACAATCCGTGCACCAGGATGACCGCCTCGTCGGCATGCGACGGCGCCGAGGCGTCGAGGTCGGCGCAGGGATCCCCGGCAGCGGATGACTTGGTCGTGATGTTCTTCTCTCCCACAGGGTTTCCGGTCGCGAAAATCGGCCGGCGCCGTCTCTCTCGCGCCGCGCTGCCATCATCGCACGCCGCCGCTCCTCGTTCAAACCCGTCCGCCGCCGTTGGCGAGGGTCGCCGGTCGAAAGATGCCGCTGTTCCAGCGAGATCAGCGCATTGGCCTCTCTGAGCCAGTCGTCGATCTGAACCGTAGTCTGCCCCTCGACCTTGAAAATCAGAGCGCGGCACAACTCATTGCTGTCGCGGACCTAAGGCGATTTCCGGGAATTAATTCTACTTTGCCACATTTCTAAAATGGTTGAAATACAGGCTATTGAGCTACATATCTAATGCTCTACCACATAAGGAGTATGACGATGAAATCGCCAAATTTATTTATTTGGGATCGGGCGTGCGGTGGCCAGCTGCTGCGAGAATCTGACCAGCCATTTTCAGTCGTTCCGGGAGTGTTTCCGCAGTAAAACGCGAAGCACGGCCGAGCAAGCTGAACAGTACTTGCGGGGCCTTTTTCAAAGCCCTCGTGCGAACCTGGAACAGATGAGCGAGACGGTGGCGGAGACCGAGTATTACAGCCTCCACCACCTGTTGAGCGATGCTGCATGGGACTTTGAGAATGTGCGTCGGGAGACGGCGCGACAAGCGGACGAGTGGATCGGTGGGCCAGAGACGGGACTGTTGCTCGATGAGTCTGGGGTCCAAAAGAAGGGCGACCATTCAGCGGGCGTGGCCAGGCAGTACAACGGTCGCCTGGGTAAGGTCGAGAACTCGCAGGTTGGAGTGTATGCCGCCTTGGCACGAGGGTCGCAGGCGGCGATCATCGACTTCGAATTGTTCCTTCCAGAGCGTTGGGTTGAAGACGCCAAGCGTTGCCAGGAAGCGGGGATTCCGGAATCGGCACGGGTCTTTCGGACTAAGCCGCAGATGGCTGCCGAGATGGTCAAGCGGGCACGAGCCGCCGGGGTGCGCTTTGGCTTCATCGGTGCCGACGGCCTCTATGGCCACGCGACTTGGCTGCTGTTTGATTGGGACGATGCAGGTGAGGTATTCGCCACCGAGGTGCACAGCGACCAGCAGTTTTACTTTACCGATCCGGGAAAGGCGTGGGTACCGGCCTGGGAAGCCCGCGAATGGGCCGCGCGCCTGAAACGAAAGGAGTGGCACCCGGTGATCCTGCGCGACGGGGAGAAGGGTGAAGTGCGCGCGATGTTTGCCCATACCCGCGTGTGGATCAGTCATCCGAACAGCGCACAGGCCCGCCAATGGCATCTCCTGGCACGCCGCGATGGCAAGGAGGTGAAGTTCATGCTCTCCAACGCGGCGCCCGACACGCCACTTCGCGAGCTGGCACGCATGCAGGCACAGCGCCACTTCATCGAGCGCGCCTTCGAGAATGCGAAAGGTTGCTGTGGGATGGCCGACTACCAGGTACGCAAGTGGCGGGCTTGGTACAACCACATGGCGCTCGTCTGCGTTGCACTACTCTTTCTCGTCAAGGAGCGGCGGCAACACTCACCCTACGCCGAGTTACTGTCCTGTGCCGATGTCGTCGACATGCTCGTGGCGCAGCTCCCGGTGAAGATTCACGGTCGCGAAGACCTCGTGCGAATCATCGCCGAGCGTCATGCACGGCGACAAAGCGCCCGCGACAGCGCCTACCGAAGGCAGCCGCCAGCACCCAAAAATGCCATTAGAATCTGTTAATGTAGAATTAAGATTCCGAACAACTACCGCAGTGGCTTGTTTTGCTGGCCCTGAGAACAGCCCGCTGCCTGGGGCCGCCTGCTGCACGACGGGCAGAGCTTCCTCTTTGACCCGTCCGAATCGAGCAAAGGGAACCCCAATTTCGATCGCAGGAATACTCATCCTGGCAAAGGAGTACCATGTGCGCACGGTATATACAGGAGCGACGAATGCGGACACGGGTGTTCAAAAGCGGGAATTCGCAAGCGGTGCGCATTCCGGTGGAGCTGCAATTGCCACCGGGAGTGAAGGAGGTCGAGATCGAAGCGACGCCCGGAGGGGACTTGCTGATCCGGCCGGCGTTGCGCCGGCTCACCGGCCTGGCTGACAGCTTTTCGGCGATGGGCGCATTGGGATGGTTTCCGGATGGCCAACGTCCCGATGCGGGCGAGGAGCTTGAGCGCGATTGGGGAACATGGGGCGCCGCCAAAGCCGGAAATGGCGAGCCGGGATGAAAGCGGTGCGTTACCTGCTCGACACGAGCATCTGCATCCATGCCATGCAGGGGAATCCGGCGCTTGCCAGGCATTTGAGCGAGTGCTATTTCGGCGACTTGCTGCTCTCGGCGATCAGCCTGGCGGAACTCGAATTCGGCGTCATCGTGGCAGGCGGCGACGGCGCAGCGCGTCGTGCGGCCCTCGACGCGGTGCTCAACGACCTCGTGGTGCTGCCCTTCGATGCCGCCGCCGCGCGCGCTTACGCCGCCGTTCGCCTGGCCGACCCGCAACGCACGCGCAATGCGCTGGACAAGCTGATCGGCGCACACGCACTGGCCGTGCAGGCGACGCTGATTACGGCCAACCCGGCGGATTTTTCGCGCATCCCGGGGTTGCAGGTCGAGAACTGGGCAAGCTGAGCGCCGGGCAAGCCCGATGGGTGGGTCAAAGGAGCGTTGGCGGTCGCCATCACTGGCCGCCGCTGCTTCGGCCAGGACTGGATACGTCGCTGACGATCGACTCTTGATCCTTCGCAGCTGGAGGCCTGCCTTGACATGCTACGGGAAACCCGTAGAGTTCAAGACATGCGCACGGTGATCGAAACCCCGACATTCCAGAGACAGGCCGCGAAGCTGTGGTCAGAAGACGAGCGACTGGACTTCATCGACTGGATTGCCGCGAATCCGCTCGCCGGGGACGTGATCCCTGGTGCGGATGGCGCGCGCAAGGTTCGCTGGAGCCGTGCCGGATCTGGCAAGTCTGGCGGGGTGCGGGTGATCTACTTCAATCTGAGTGCGCGGGAAGTCGTGCTGCTGGTGGCGGCGTATGGCAAGGCGGAACGTAGCAACATGCTGCCCGCCGAAATCGACAAGGTGGTGTGAGATGGAGAGTACGGGAATGGACGTTGACAAGGTGGCGACGGCTATCGAGGCCGATGCCGGTGAAGCGCTGCCGGACCTGTGGCAGGCGCTTGCCGAGGCGAGGGACGGGATGGGGCGGGTTACGACGCGCGAACAAATTCTGGTCCGCCAGGCGCGGAAGCAGTCCGGCCTGTCGCAAGCGGCATTCGCCGAGCGCATCGGAACCCCGGTGGCGACGCTGCGCGACTGGGAACAAGGACGCTTTGCGCCGCCGGGCGCGGTGTTGTGCCTGTTGCGCCTGATCGTCAAACATCCTGAGTTGTCGCAGGAGTTGAGCGAAGCGTGAGCTTCGCCGCAGGCCGTCTTACTCATGTGCCGCCGGGCGCGATGCTCGTGCGGCCAACCATTTTTTGAACGAGCTCTGACTCTCGCCGGAGGCTCGTCCCGCCAACAGGCCTTCGACGCTGATATCTTCCCCGACCTACTTCCTCTCGCACAGCAGCGGCGACGACGGCATCGTCCGCCAGTTGCGCAGGGCGCTGGCCGAGCTCGACACGTCGCTGACGATCGACTCGCGCACGTTTCACGGCGGCGACCCGCTCGAATCGATGATCCGCGCCGCGATCGACCGCTCGTCGGGCGTGCTGGTGCTCGTCTCGCCAGCTGGTCGAACTGATCAAAGCCATGGAGCGGCGCTTCCCAGGGCAACGCGAGCACTCGCTGCTCGCCAGCGTCGAAACTGTCGCTGCGCCGGCTGCCGCCGGCGCTACGCGAACGCGCGTTGGTGCTCGGCGTCTTCCATGGCGCGGTCGACCTCAGCGTGTTGCGGGACATGACCGGCTGGCAGCCGGCCGAGGTGCAGGCCTTTGGCGAAGCGCTGGTCGCCAGCGGGCTGGCCACCGCCGAAGCGTACAATCATCTCAGCCTGAACCTGGCGCTATGCCTGTATCTCGCCGCGCAACTGGAACCGGCGGCGCGCGCGGCGCTCGCGGAGCGCTGGACCACGGCGATGGGCAGTATGCCGGGTTCCTGGTCCGCGAGCAGCACCGGAAAAGCGAAATGGCTGCCGCGCTGACGCGGATGGAGCTGCCGAACTTGATGGTGCTGCTCGAAGCGGGCCAACTGCCTTACCAACCTCGGATGCTTTGACGAAGCGGCGCAGGCTTATGAACAGGCGATTTCCCTCGCCGAACAACGGCACGCCAAACGTGACGTCGCTGTCAACAAGAGCCAATTAGGCACCGTTCGGCTGCGGCAACGCCGCTTCCCGGAAGCGCTCGCCGCGTGGAGCGAGGCGCGCGAGCGCTTCACGGCACTCGGCGAAGCGGGGTCGGTAGCCAACTCCTGGCATGAAATCGGGATCGTCCACCAGGAAGCCAGCAATGGTGAGGCCGCCGAAGACGCGTACCGCCAGTCACTGGCGATCAGCGTACAGCAGCACGATGACAATGGCGTCGCCTTGCAGGCGAAGACCTTGAATCAGTTGGGCGTTCTCTACACCAAAGTCCTTGGCCTTCACGAAGACGGCGTCACCCACTTCCGGCAGGCGGCTGAGCGTTTTGTCGCGCTACGCGATGTGGCTGGCGAAGGCGCCACACGCAATAATCTCGCCGAGACGCTACGCCGCCTCGGCCGCCGTAAGGAAGCGCGTTACGAGATCGAACGCGCGATCGAGTGCAAGCGCGGCCTCGGCCACGCCGTCGAGCCGTGGACAAGCTGGGCCATTCTTGCCAACATCGAGAACGACGACAGGCGCGCCAGCGAGGCACGCCAAGCACACCTTCAGGCACGCGACGCGTACCTCGCCTACCGCCGCGACGGAGGCGAAATGGCTGCCGCGCTGACGCGGATGGAGCTGCCGACCTTCAGGCACGCGACGCGTACCTCGCTTACCGCCGCGACGGAGGCGAGAGAGACACCCACGGTGGAAAGTGGGCTGCCGAAATTGCTCATTTGCTGCTCGCTGTTAAAACCACTACCGCCAACGCGCGGCTCGCGCAACTCGCCGGCCTGCCCGACCCACCCGCCTGGCTGCCGCCCTTCGTCACCGCGCTGCAAGCCGTCGTCGCCGGCGAGCGCAGCGCGTCGCTCGCCGACGCGCCGGGACTCGACTACAGCCTTTCCGCCGAAATCCTGCTGCTGCTCGACCGCCTGGCCGCCGCCGGGCGCTGAGCCCGTGCCGGGGCCAGCGCCCGCCCGGACCGTCGACCGACCGGTCTTTTCTCGTTCGCTCGGTCGACCCCGATCCATGTTAGGCTCTGCGGCTCTTCCTCTCTCTCGCCGGCGCGCAACGCGGCTTCCGTCCGGAGAGAGGCCGCCCGCAGGTTCTGATAGAGACTCGACGACATGTTCCGATCCGTCCTGGTCCTTGTGCATTTCTTTGGCGTCATCGCCTGGGTGGGCGGAATGTTTTTCGCCTACTTCTGTCTTCGTCCCGCCGCCGCCCAGGTTCTTGACCCACCACAACGTTTGCCCCTCTGGGTCGCCACGCTCAAGCGCTTTTTCCGGGTCGCCGCCTATGCCGTGACCCTGGTCCTGGTCAGCGGCTTCACGATGCTTGCCCAAACCGGCTTCCAGTCGGCACCGCTTGGCTGGCACCTCATGGCCGGTCTTGGTCTGACCATGGCCGGTGTTTTCGCCTTCGCCTACGGCATCGTTTATCCCGGATTGCGATTGCATTGCGACGCGGCCGCCTGGCCAATGGCGGCGGCAACCCTGAATTCCATACGCCAGTTGGTGGGCGTCAATCTGCTGCTCGCGCTGTGCACGGTGGCCATCGCCGTCTTTTCTCGATCCTAGGCACACGGTGCGCCACACGCCGCCCTTGATCGGCGCCAGAACCGGCACCGGGAATTCCTGGAGCGCGCGCATCGGCACGCGCCAGGAATCTGCCTTGCCGCCTGCTGATGTGGATCAAATCTCCAGAAGACGCGAGCTTCGTCGCCGCCCAGGCTGGGGGCCACGTTGAGCCGGGCGACGGCCGCCGCGCAGAGTCGTCCCGCCTTGACGGCTCTTGGCGTCAGCCCGGCGCTCGCGCCCTGGTTTTCGTTCTTGCGGTGTTGGTCATGCCCCAAACCTGGGTCCCGTCAACGCTGGCGCGGCGCTGCCAGGCGTTTGAGCATGGCGCGCACGGCAGCGATCTGCAGGCCGTCACGGGTCGCGTAAGCACTGCCGGAATAGCCCCACCAGTCCCAACAGCCCAAGGGGTTGTATACCCATTTCCAGGACCCGAAGGCGAGGCCGCGGCGTGGTACGGTCTGCGGGTAGAGCACGATGATGCGGTTGTTGTCTGCCCAGGCGTTGTAACCGGCGCCATCGACGAAGCGTCGCCCGATCTGCGTGGCGCTCTGGCGACAGCCGTGAAAAGCGACATGTACCCGGCAGAGCGTGCTGCGGCAGGCCTGCGGCACATAGACGTACGCCTCGTCGGCGAGTCCCGCATCGATCGCCTGGCCGTCGACAAAAGGCCGTTGATCGAAACTCAGGACTTCGCCACGCGCTGTTCCGTCTGTCGCTTGCAGTGGACCGAGCATCTGGGCGAGCATTTCACCGGCGGCGTCGAGATTGCCACAACGGTTGATGAACGGCGCCTGCATGCTGCTGCAGGGATTGGCCTCGCGATCGGCGACCGAGATCATCGCGTGCGTGGCTTCGGGGACCTGGACGAAACGAATCGCTGCCGGCGGTAGCCACTCGGCGTAGAAAGCCGCCAGCCGCTCGACGACTGCGGTATGCACGGTCTCATCCTTGCCGCCGGAGAGCAGCCAGACACGGTCGTCGCGCAGATGTTCGAGGGAATCGATGTGGCCGGCGCGCGCCAGTGCCTCGGCGTGTGCCCGCAGTTCGGCGACCGACGGCAGTTCTGCCCAGGAGGACGGCGACATGCAGCGGCTGAGCGCACGCAGGATCGAACCTTTGGCGCAGTCATACGGTCCGCCGGCAATGATGCCGGCACCACGCACCAGTTGCGAATACGCGACCTGGAACTGTACCGCCATGTAAGCGCCCGAAGAAACGCCGGAGACCGTCAGTTCGCGCAGGTCGGCGGCCAGTGCCGGCAGTTCGGCGCTGACACCCGGCAGTGGCGGTGCCGCGATGACGGTCGGCAGGCCGAGCATCAGGAGAACGGCGACGGCAAGGCGGCGCAGGAAAGCGGAGGTGATCATGGTCATGGCGTGTTGCAGCAGGTGGCGATGATGAACATCGGGAGAGTACATGCTAGCAGATCGCCGTGCCGCTGGAATGGGTTACGCGGGTGTGATTCAAAGAGGGGCAAATGGGGGCAAATGAGGCCAGGGTCACATCTGAGAAATGCGATCACGTTGGGACGCCTGGACGGCTTCGAGATGCAGACTGTCATGGAATCAGAAGCGCACCCGGCCCTGCAAGCCGATGATGCCCGGATTGCTGACGGAGAACCGGGTTGAGGTACCATAAATGGGTTACGGAACTGGAGGGAAACCGTCGACGATGGCGGGCATTCAGGACCACCTTTTAACAAAACGCCCTGCTACCCGGAGAACGCTCATGAAGATCGACCACACGGAATTTGGCAGCATCAGCATCGATGGCACCATCTATGCGTACGACGTGGTGATTCGCCTGTCGGGTGCGGTGGAGAAGCGCAAGAAGAAGCTCTCGAAGCAGTATTTCGGCACCTCGCACACCATTTCACGCGACGAAGCAGAGTACGTCTATGAAAAGGGCTGCGACACCTTGGTGCTGGGCGCCGGGCAGTATGGCAACGTGCAGCTCTCGCCGGAAGCGGCGGCATTCTTCGCCGATCATCACTGCCGCGTCATCCTGCAGCCGACACCGGAAGCGATCAGGACCTACAATCAGTCCAAAAGTGGAACCGTCGGGCTGTTTCACGTGACCTGTTGAATCGGGCACAAAAAAGCCGCGCCAAGGCGCGGCTTTCGGGTTCTGCCGGATCGCTTAATGTGCGCGACTCAGGAATCTCCCCTCCCCCTCGCGGGGGAGGGGTCGGGGGAGAGGGAAACGGTCATGACCGTCAGTGGAACTGCTCTTCTTCTGTCGAACCGGTCAGCGCGGTCACCGACGAGGTACCGCCCTGGATCACGGTGGTGACTTCGTCGAAGTAGCCGGTACCGACTTCCTGCTGGTGCGAGACAAAGCTGTAGCCACGGTCGCGAGCGGCGAATTCCGGTTCCTGGACTTTTTCGACGTAGGCGGTCATGCCGCGGGCGACGTAGTCCTGCGCCAGGTCGAACATGTGATACCACATGTTGTGGATGCCGGCGAGGGTGATGAACTGGTACTTGTAGCCCATCGCGCCGAGTTCCTTCTGGAACCTGGCAATCGTCGCATCGTCGAGGTTCTTCTTCCAGTTGAACGACGGCGAGCAGTTGTAGGCCAGCATCTTGCCGGGATGCTTGGCACGCACGGCTTCAGCGAACTTGCGGGCGAATTCGAGATCCGGCGTGCCGGTTTCGCACCACACCAGGTCGGCGTATTCGGCGTAGGCAACGGCGCGCGAGATCGCCTGATCGAGACCTTTCTTCGTCTTGTAGAAACCTTCCGAGGTGCGTTCGCCAGTAACGAAAGGCGTGTCGTTGGCGTCGCAATCGGAGGTCAGCAGGTCGGCGGCTTCGGCGTCGGTACGGGCGATGACCAGCGTCGGCACGCCGCAGACGTCGGCAGCAAAGCGGGCGGCGATCAGTTTCTGCACGGCTTCCTGCGTCGGCACCAGCACCTTGCCACCCATGTGGCCGCATTTCTTGACCGAAGCGAGCTGGTCTTCCCAGTGCACACCGGCCGCACCGGCACGGATCATCGCCTTCATCAGTTCGAAAGCGTTGAGCACGCCACCGAAGCCGGCCTCGGCGTCAGCGACGATCGGCGCGAAGTAGTCGATGTAGCCCTTGTCGCCGGGGTTGATGTCCTTGGAGTACTGGATTTCGTCGGCGCGACGGAACGAGTTGTTGATGCGCTCAACCACCTTCGGCACCGAATCGACCGGATACAGCGACTGGTCGGGGTACATCGCGGCGTAGGAGTTGTTGTCGGCGGCAACCTGCCAGCCCGACAGATAGATCGCCTTGATGCCGGCCTTGACCTGCTGCATCGCCTGGCCGCCGGTGAGCGCACCCAGGCAGTTGACGTAGGGTTCGTTATTGACCAGATTCCAGAGCTTCTCGGCGCCGCGACGGGCGACGGTATATTCAATCGGGAAAGAACCACGCAGGCGGACGACATCAGCGGCTGAGTAGCCGCGCTTGATTCCCTTCCAGCGGGGGTTTTCTGCCCAGTCTTTTTCCAGTTCGGCGATCTGCTGCTCTTTAGTACTCATGTTCTTCCTCACGAAAAATGATCAAGTGCCGTGGCGACAATGGTGATGCACCAAAATGGGTCCGGGGAGCATTCCAGGCACCAATTGGGGGCAACCAATGGCATGCCAGTATAAATGGCTTTTCGTTTGTCGGCAACAGTCTTATATAAGACATAAGAGATATTTTTTAGTCTAGTGAAACAGTGGCTTGCAGGCCCGTTTCCGCATTGCGAAAGGAAATTGTTTTGAGTGAAATGCCCACAGCCTACGCCTGCCGTCTTGCCGGCGCGAAGACCAGTTCCGGGAGGACGACTTCCCATTGCTCGCAGCGAATCCGGTCGAGATATTCGGGCTCGCTGTCGCTCCGGTAGCGGACGAGGATCGCCGCCACGCATGCCGCGACGCAGTCCATCCCGGCTGGTGGGGTGTAACTTGCGGCAAGTTTCCCGACCTGTGTGCCTTGCGCATCGTACAGTAGCCAGCGCCGGTCTTCCTGCCGCAGATGCAACACCGCACCGGGCGTCAGCGCGGCGATTCCCCGGTGGACCGGATGGCTGGGCCACTGTCGACCGGCAAAGCCGAGGTCTACTTCGCCGGGGTGGAGTTGCTGATAGCGCCAGGACAATTCGGCTGCCGGTGCCGGCAGTTCGCTGGCCGTACGGCGCAACAGCGAGGCGGACTCCGGCAGTTCGTCGATGAGGTGCTTACCGCGATCGAGGCGTGCCAGCAGCAGCGTTTGCCGGGCGCGGGTCATTGACACGTAGTACAGCCGGCGCTCGGCTTGCGGATCTTCGCTGGCGTTGCAACGGTCTTCTGGCGGTTTCCAGCCCCCATCGAGCACCGCGACATGATCAAATTCGAGACCCTTGGCGCGGTGCGCGGTCAGCAGCAGCAAGCCGCTCTGCCGGCGCCGCGCTTCGCGTCCCCATTCGGCAAGCCATTCGATGAAGTGTTCACGCGGTAGTTCGGCGTCACCGGTCTCGTGGCCGTATTCATTCACCGCTGCGTCGAGCAGCGCGTGCACCGGACTGTCGGGTAGTTCGGCCAGCCAGGTGGTGATGGCCGGAGCGTTGATCAGGCGGCGTGCATCGTCGTGCAGCCAGGTGAGCAGCCTTTGTGTGTCGCGCTGGCGCCAGAACTGCGCATTTGCTTCACTCGCCATCTGCACCGCAATGCCATGCATTTCGCAGAAGCTGCGCATTGGCTGCAGCCATTTCCATTCGCGGGCGATCACCGCGCAGCGTGCCCAGTCCCAGTTCACCGTCAGGCTGGCCAGACGCTGCAACTCGCCGAGAACGGCCATTGCCTGGGTGCGAGCATCGCTGCCGACCGGTAGGATCTGGACACGGCCCTTGCTGACCGGGTCGATCTTTGCCCAGTCGCCGCCGGGCGGCTGCTGGCGTCGCGCGCGATCAATGCGGATCGGCTGCGCCTCTTTCATGCGGTTCGCCGCCGGCGCGATGAGGCGATTGGCAACGTCGATCAGATGTGCCGTGGCGCGGTAGTTGTCCACCAGATGCACGGCGCGTGCCGCATAGTCGCTTTCGAAGCGACGGATGAATTCGACCGAGGCGCCATTGAAGGCATAGATGTTCTGGTCATCGTCACCGACCGCGAAGAGATTCAGGCGTGTGTCCTCGTCGCGCAGACTGCGCCCGGCCAGCGCGCCGATCAGTTCATATTGCTGCGGCCCGATGTCCTGGTACTCGTCGACGAGGATCCAGCGAAAACTGCCGAGCAGCCGGTCGCGCCGCTTCTCGGCCTCTTCGTCGGCCTGCTCCGGCGGCAGTTCGTCTCCCTTGAGCAGGCCAATCGCCTGCCTGCGAACGTCGTCGATCGCTGCCGCGAAATTTTCGTCACCGAGGCGCCGGTCGCGTCCGGCGAAGCTCGCACCGACCAGCCGCATGGCCAGCGCATCGCAGGTGAGGACGTTGACCAGATGCGCCTCATCGCCGATCAGATAAGCGAGGCGTTGTCGGATCTGCGCCGCGGCGTGGCGGTTGTACGCCAGAGCCAGAATGCCGCGCGGGTTCTCGCGGCGAACGCGAACGAGGTAGGCGATGCGGTGTACCAACACGCGCGTCTTGCCCGATCCGGGGCCAGCAAGGACCAGTACATTGGCGTTCTCACGATCGTCGGTGACGATCCCCTGCTGCACCGGGTTGGCGAGCGCCTCGACGATCCGGCGCCAGGATTCCGGTGTCGTCTGCCGTGCCAGTTCCTGTTCGCGGTCAGGCAGCCAGCGTTGCATGAACTCGTCGCGCGGCAGGCGGAAGTAATCGACCGTCAGGCGCAGCGCATCGGCCATCGTCTGCAGGCCGCGCTGGACATACTCGGCCATGACGTGAATCTGTATCACCTGTTCGTCGTAATGCAGTTTCAGCGGAGCGAAGTCGGACTGGCGAAACTGCCGTTTCCAGTCGGGTTCGAGGTGGATGGTCATTGCCGGGCGGAACACTGCCAGCCCCTTGTTGAGGCGAATCACTTCCTGTTCGTGCAGCCAGAGCAGTGCGCGGTCGAGCAGCCGCGAGGTCTCCCTGACTTCCGACTTGAGCAGCAGGTCGGCTTCGAGTGTGGCGAGCAGCCGACCCAGTGTCGTTTCGGCGAGCTGGTCGGCGCCGCGTGCGCCGGCCGGCAGACTGGCGATCATATGCCCGAGCAGATGGCCGGCGGCGGTACGCCGTAGCTGTGCAGTCTTCGCGAGTACCGACCAGTCGCGCTGCAGAGTGATCGAGATCATTTCGGCGTCGATGCGACGCACAGCAATACTCCCGAGTCCGCCGTCGTCGTTGTGGCCGTCACCTGCAATGCCGGTGAGCAATTGGCGCAGCCGTGCCGGCAGGGCGCCGGCGTGGCCGTCATCCTTCAGACGCTGAGTCATCAGGCGCAGGTGCAGAAGCGACGACTCGCCACGCACCAGATCAGGAGCCTGTTCACGCAACAGGTCGATCAGTGCGAGTTCGAGTCGCGACGCCTTTTCAAAGCGCTGCGACGACGGATTCTCGACGCCGACCTGCAGGTAGGCGGTCAGCGCCATGTCGTTGCTGGCGATCCCCAAACGTTCGAGATCGTGCAGCGCGGTGCGCAGCTTCTCCGGACCCAGACCGGTGACCCCCATCAACTCGTCGGTCGATAGCCCCTCGTCGGCCGCTGCGCCGATCAGCGCATCGACCAGCGCCAGCAACTGCCGCTGGTACTCCGCTTGCAGTCCTGCGCGCGCCAGCCGCTGGCGCGCCTGCTCGACCGAGCCGACGCGCAACGACGAGGGGAAAACCTGCACCTGATTCTGCTCACGTGTCAGCAGGCGGGCTTCCTCGAGCCAGCACACGGCAGTGCGCACGCGCGTGTCGTCGGTGGCGCTGTCGCGTTCGAAGCCGCCGTTTTCGTCTTCGGCGAGGATTTCGCCGGGCGTGGCGATCACCTCGCCGTCCTTGCGTTTCTTGCGATCGAGTTGGCGCAGCGAGCGCAGAATCGTCTGGATTTCCTTGCGACTGAGCCGCGAGCGCGCCGACATGCCGAACTGGCGCTCGACATCTTCCGGCGTGTACAGCAGCACGCAGCGTGCCGCCTGCTGATCACGGCCGGCGCGGCCGGCTTCCTGCAGATAGTTTTCGAGTGAGCCGGGAATGTCGGCGTGGATCACCAGGCGAACATCGGGTTTGTCGATTCCCATGCCGAAAGCGTTGGTCGCCGCGATCACCCGCCGCCCGCCGCAGATGAAGGCTTCCTGTCGACAGCAGGCCGTTGATGGCGACGCAGCTATCGATGCCGCGTGCCCGTAGTCCAGCGACCTGGTCGGCCATCAGGGCGACCAGCGGCGAAATGACCACCGTCAGCGCACCGGTCTTCTCGAAGCGCGACAGCGCTGGAATCTGGTAGCACAGCGATTTGCCAGTGCCGGTCGGCAGGATCGCCAGCAGATGTTCGCCGGAGAGCGCCGCTTCGACGATGCTCTGCTGCAGCGGCCGCCCATCGGTGCCGGTCGGTTCCGGCCGGAATCCGGCAAAGCCGAACCAGCGTTGCAGCTCCTTGTCGGCGTCATGGTGCTTGCTGCACCAGGGGCAATCGGCTTGCCCGCAGCCGAGGTCGCGCAGGCGCCGGATCAGTGCGCCGGCGCCGGGAAACTGATGCCGCACCCATGGCGGCAGCACCGAGTTGCCACCAGCGACGGACAGCCAGGCGAGCGCGTAAGCCAGTGACCAGTGGCTCTCTGCCGCGTCATCGGTGACTTGCAAGGCCTGCGTCCGGCATCCCTTGCCGTCGAGAAAGCGCGCGATTGCCTGCTGCGCTTCGTCGTCGCTGGGGCGAAGCTGGCGCCGCAGCGTCGTGAAAAAACTGTGGATTCCTGAAAGCCGCTGATCGAACGTCGTCAGCCAGTGCCAGGCGAGCATCAGTTCGGGTGTTGCGCACTGACATTGCTGCAGCGCCTGATACTGGTCGTGGAACAGTTCGAGCGTCAGTTGCGCGTCGAGCAGCGGATCGTTGAGCTGCCCGCGCTTGAGCCCGCCGTCCTGGTAATGCTTGACGAGGTGATGGTAAGGGTGGCGAGGGAAAGCCAGCGGATTGAGCCACAGCGTATCGATCACCGGCAGAGCCAGCAGCCGCAGGCGAGGGTCGGCCGCGGCGAGGTGCGGCCGGTCGAAGTGAATGAAGTTGTGACCAATCAGGAAGCGGCAACCGTCGGCGAGTGCATCGAGGTGACCGAGCGCAGCCGCCAGGTCGCCGCGATCGAAACGGACGGTTTCGCCAGTGTCGCCGCGTACTGCCGCCAGTTGCTGGATGCGTCCGCTGCGCAGACCGACTTCAAGGTCTATCGACAGGCAGTTGGGTTGGAAGGGCAGGGGGCTCGGCGGGTTTTCAGCAGTGCTGCACATGTTCGGCATGATACCCGCTGGCCTGGACGGCATCGCCATCGAGCGGTGCACAATTTCGTCAGCCTCAAGGTAGAGGCAATAGGGCGCGGGTCGTGTCGATATGGATCAATGCGTCGAAGCGCTTTGTTGGCGACGAGTGCCAGTAGTGTTTCTCGAGTTCCGCATCGGGCAGGTAGTTGACGCCGATGTCCCGGTCGAGCTGTTGCCGATCGAGCGCGTCGATGAGATCGGCATTGCCGCGAAAAACCAGCACGAACGCCGGCAAGCCGACGTCGTGCAGCAGACGGCTCCAACTTCCTTCGATCGCCGGTCTCAGCGTCTTGACCCGATCCGGAGTCGTCCAGCCGGTAGCGGCACGGACACTGCCGCTGAAAGTGGTGATGCCCACCAGGTAAACCGCCTCTTCACCCATCTGTTCTCGCATCAGTTGGCCGATCGACAGCTCACCCGCCAGCACCTGATCGGTCGCGCGCGCGTCTCCCTGATGGGTGTTGTGTGCCCAGACGACGATCTTGCCGTGTCGTTCGAGAAGTATCCGCAGCGACTCGGCGAGAAAGCGTTCGCGCAGATTCCAGGAATCGCGGGAGCCGAGTGCATACAGCGTCCGGTAGTAGGCTTCAGCACCAGCGATCGTGCGCGCGCTCATCAGCGCGGCAAACGCAGCCGGCGCTGGATCTGCTCCAACAAGTTTGCGCATTTTCTTCAGACGGGATTGCACCGATCTCTCGCAGGAAGGCATGCTGCCGTTGGCCACATCGCGTCCATAGAGCTGTGGATCGAGCGGCGGCCGGCTGTATGGGGCGAAGCACCGGTAGTCGCGTCTGGCCTGCCTGACGGCCGCTGGATCGTATGTCGTGAGGTAGCGCAGGACCTGGTCGATCGCTTCCGGAACGCCATACAGATCCATTCCGTATACCGAGATGGCCGGACTGGTGGGCGGCGAATCCTCTTGCGATTCCTTGAGATATTCGAGAAAGCCGGCGAACTGTTCATTCCGCCACACCCAGCGCGGGAAGTGCTGAAACACGCGCAAGGCGGTCGTCGCATCCGCTCCGCGCAGCCTCCCCTGGACGAAATCGTCGAGCCGTGTCGCCGGTGCCCAGCCAGCCTCGAGAACCAAGGCCCGGAAGCCTTTCTCATTGATCAGCCGTTGCGTGATGCGGGCACGTTCGTCGTAGAACTCGGCACTACCGTGCGTCGCTTCGCCCAAGAGGACGATGCTCGCATCGCCGATCGAAGCAAGCAGTCGATCGTAGTCACTGACCTTGTTGGTGATGGCCTGAGCGTTGTCGCGCATCCGGGCGACCAGTGCCGATGCAGGCGGCTGCGCACTCTCGCCCGCCAGGAGTCCCTGGCAGGCGAGCAGCAACAGAACCTGGATGGCCAGCCGCCGCAAGCGGCTCATCGGCGGCGGACGGAAAAACATCCTCGGAGCAGCTGATCTCATGGATTTTGCGATGTAAAGAGTAGGATGACCCGTGCGGGACAGAACATCCAGCGCCGCTGGCGAGAGTATATTTTTCCTCATCAACCGCGGTCAATCGCCGAATGAATTGGAGCATGCTCCGTACCCAGCCTGTGTCAGGGCTTGCCGCTACCCGTGCAACTGGTCTATACCAATTACCAATACTTTGGACTAGGATCCGATCATGAAGACAGGCCTTCGATCCCAAGCACTCTATCGCGCCGCCGATCTGCGCAACATCGAAACGGTCGCTGCTCACCAGCCCTTGATGGAGCGCGCCGGACTGGCTGCTGCCGACCTCGCGACCTCGCTGTGCCGCCTGCAGGGGGGGGCGTTGCTGGTTCTCGCCGGGCCGGGCAACAACGGCGGCGACGCTTTCGTCGCTGCCCGCCACCTGCGCGAACGTCGCTTTGCCGTGAGCATGGTCTTTGTCGGCGAACTCGGCCGTTTGCCGAAGGATGCCGCAGCCGCCTGCAGACGCTTCATCGACGACGGCGGCAGCGTGCTCGAGAGCATTCCCTCCGGCCAGCGCTGGGCGCTGATCATCGATGGCCTCTTCGGGATCGGTCTGCAGCGTCCGATCGGCGGTTTCCATGGCGAACTCGTTCTGGCCGCCAATGCCCTTGCCGCACGCGACCGCTGTCCGCTGCTCGCCCTGGACTGTCCGAGCGGTCTTGACGCCGATACCGGAAAACTCTGCGGCACGACGATTCGCGCCAGTCACACCATCACTTTCATCGCCGCCAAACCGGGTCTGTACACTGCGGATGGCCCGGATTACTGCGGTTCGATCTCGGTCGCCACGCTCGACCTCGACGCCGAGCGGCTGGCGATAGCGACGGCACGGACGATCGGCACCGACCTGTTCGCCGATTGCCTGCACCCGCGTGCCAAAAACAGCCACAAAGGCAGCCATGGCAGCGCCGGCATTCTCGGTGGTGCGAGCAGCATGGTCGGCGCCGTTTTCCTGGCCGGTCGCGCAGCGCTCAGGCTCGGCAGCGGGCGCGTCTATCTCGGCCTGCTCGATCGACAGGCGCCTGCGATCGACCCGTTACAGCCGGAACTGATGCTCCGCAAGCCGGACGCTCTGCTCGCCGCCGGCCTCAGCGCGCTCGCCTGTGGTCCAGGCATGGGGTGCGACGACGAAGCCATCACGTTGCTCGAACGCGCCAGTTTGCTCGACATCCCGCTCGTGCTCGACGCTGACGCGCTGAATCTGCTGGCGGGCGCAAACCGTTTGCAGCAGGCCGTGCTGGCGCGCCAGGGGCCAACGCTGCTGACGCCACATCCGACCGAGGCGGCCCGCCTGCTTGCTTGCGACACCGCCTTCGTCCAGTCCGACCGTGCTGGCGCCGCGCTGGCAATCGCCGCGCGTTACCAGGCAATGGTGGTGCTGAAGGGCTGCGGCAGCATCATCGCCACGCCTGCCGGCCGCTGGTTCATCAACACCAGCGGCAATCCCGGTCTCGCGACCGCCGGCAGCGGCGACGTGCTCAGCGGTTTCATCGTGGCGCTTCTGGCGCAGGGCTGGCCGGCGCTCGAAGCCCTGCTGGCCGCGGTGCATCTGCACGGCGCCGCGGCCGACGAACGCGTCGCCAGCGGCTGCGGACCGGTCGGCTTGACCGCCGGAGAACTCATCGACAGCGCGCGCGCCGGTTTCAACCGCTGGGTGGCGAACGGCCGATAGGCCATCGGCTATGCCGTCTTGAACAGCCTCGCTGCCTCCTGCTGACCGAGCTCGAAATAGCGCTTCTGGGCGCTGCTGTCCTTGAGCGAAATGGTCATGCTCTGCAGGTCCTTCGGGCGCAGCACGTGCAAGGGCTTGGCGTAATAGCGCCGGCCGCCGATCTCGGCGCTCGTTGTACCCATCGCCTTGAGCATCTCGTTGATCAGGGTCGCCTGCGCGAAAATGCGGGTGTTGGGCAGCGTCAGTTGCAGGTCGCTGACCAGCAGGTGCGTGTCGATGCTGTTGAACGGCAGAGTCAATGGCTTCGCGTGGTAAAGCCTTTCGAGTTCGCCATGGTAGTCGTAATCGGTGAAGTCGACGGCGATGATCTCGTCGACTTCATCATCCTCGAACAGCGTCCGCAGCGGTGTGTTGTCCAGGTAGCCGCCCTCGATGTAGTAATCTCCATCAATGCTGATCGCCTTGAAATAGGGGAGGGTAGTGATGCCGGCGAGGAAAGCGTCCATGAATACATCGAGACTGGCATCGTCAATGCATGTCAGGATCTCATTGACGTTGAAAAACCATCCCCGACGCTGGCTGAGATTGGTCGCGCGGATGTCCCAGCGCAGCGTCTTGAGATGCTCGGCCAACAGTTCGCGGCGGCGCTTGTCATCGAGCAGCAGCGACTTGCGGCAACTGTCCTTGTCGACGGTGAACAGATGCGTGCCGGTGGGCAGCAACTGCGGGCGCAAGCCGAGAAAATTGGCAAAGATATGAAAAATGTCGGTGACGTTGAGCCGGACCGTGCGCGTCAGGACCGGCGGCAGCTCTTCGTGCCACCAATCCCAGAGCAGATAGTCGAGGACGATATTGTTTCCCGAACTGGTCGAAGCGATATGCACGATCGGCACTTCGTTGCGCTTCAGCCACACCAGCACTCCTTCGCTGTAAAAGCTCCGATAACCGCCGCCCGATGCGACGAAACCGTATCTGGCCATGATCGTTCCCTCTGCGTGTATGGGTGGGATGCCGGTCAGCACCGGCATCCGGGACAATTTTGACACATTTTGCCGGGCACGCTGGCAACGGCGTGGCAGGTATTCCCGGAACTTCTGTTACCTTTACGGTTTTCTGAATCGAGGAGAGACCAGCAATGGACGGATCGCAGATGCTTGCGGGGTTTCGCGCAAAGTTCCGGGTTGACGAGTTGCTGGTCGCGAGAACCCCTGCCTGGTCGTGGTCGGTACGACCTGGCCAGGTAACCCTGGGCTGCGGCGTCTTGTCGCTGAATCGTCATGCGGCGCAATTTTCGCAGGTCACGGCTGCAGAAATGGCGGATCTCTCCGGTTTGCTCGGGAAACTCGAGAGGGCAGTGCAGTCGGCTTTCGGCTACGATCGCATCAACTACCTGATGCTGATGATGGTCGATCACCAGGTGCATTTTCACGTCATTCCCCGTTACGCGGCCAGTCGCCAGTTTGCCGGGCTGGAGTGGGTCGATCCGGGCTGGCCGGCTTTCCCGGCGCTGGCCGAACAGCAGCACGATCGGCAGGCAAGCGTTCTCGCGCTGATTCACCAGGAACTGCAGGCGGCCTGTAGCGATTGACTGCGCGTCGCCGGTCAGCGGCGATACGCCCAAGCCGTGAGGCCTGGCGGTGGGGGGCACTACTTTTCGTTGCGCCAGTCGCGCAGCGTTTCCTTGCGCGGCAAGGGCGGATCCTTGTCGGCGCGATGATCGCGGATGAGCGGCAGTGCGGCGCCGAGAACGAATAGGATGCAGATGCCAAAGATGATCCAGCCTGCGTTCATTGCCTCTCCATTACCGTGAGGGGGAGGGTTGAGGGAAAAGGACAGGACTGGCAGAAATCACTGACCGGTCTTGTTCACCCGTTGAAAAAGCCCGCGCAAGGTGCTCTGAATGTCGGCAGGCAGGAGGACGATCTTGGCGTTGTCGGACTCGGCGATCTTGCCGAGACTGGTGATGTATTTCTCGCCGAGCAGGTAGAGCATCGGCAGTTCGTTGTCGCCAAAAGCACGATTCACCTTGGTGATCGCCTGTGAGGACGCTTCGGCGAGGGTCACCTGCGCTGCGGCATCGCGCTTGGCCGATTCCAGGCGTGCTTCGGCGGTGAGGATCATCGACTGCTTTTCGCCTTCGGCACGGGTGACCATCGCCTTGCGCTCGCGCTCGGCCGAGGCCTGCATTTCCATTGCGCGCTGCATGGACTGCGAGGGTTTGATGTCCTGGATTTCAACCGACTTGACGGTCAGTCCCCAGTCCAGCGCTTCGTCGGCAACGCCGGCTTTGAGACGCGCCTTGATGGTGTCCCGCGACGACAGCGCCTGGTCGAGCTCCATTTCACCGACGATCGAGCGCAGGGTGGTCATGATCATGTTGCGGATCGCTTCGGAGTAATCCTGGACGCCATAGACGGCTTTCACCGGGTCGGTGACCTTGATGAAGGCGATGGCATTGACCACGATCACCGCGTTGTCGCGCGTGATCACCTCCTGCTCCTGGACATCGAGAATGATGTCCTTGGTGGTGACCTTGTAGGAGACGATATCGATGTAGGGAATGATGAAGCGCAGTCCGGGCAGCAGGGTGCTGTGGTACTTGCCGAGGCGCTGCACGACCCACTCTTCGCCTTGCGGAACGATGCGAACGCCATTGGCGACGGTGACCGCAACAAAGATGAGAAGGACAATCGAAAATATGGTCATACCAGTCATCTTGCTTGCTCCACTTTGATGTAACTGCCTTCGACAGCGACGATGCGAACCCGTTCACCCGCCCTGATCGTCGTATCGGCGTAGCACTCCCAGACGTCGGCACCGAGAATCGGTTTCTGAAAACGTACCTGAGCACGGATATCCGGGGTGATCCCGGTGATCAGGATGCCGACTTCGCCGGCCACGTTGGCGGCCGAGGTGCCGACAGAGGTCATGGTGCGAGGTTTGAGATAGCGAAACCAGAGCCCGACCAGCGCTGCCGAGAGCGCTGCCCAGAGCAGGATCTGACCTGCCACAGGGAGTTCCGGCATGGCCAGCAGAATGGCGCCGACGCCTGCTGCGGCGATGCCAAACCAGACCATGAAAAATGCCGGGATGGCTATTTCGGCCATCGTCAGGATCAGTCCGAGGACCATCCAATGCCACCATTCGGGCGAAAACATAGTGCCTCTCTCCATCTGCCCGCACGCGCCGGATGGCGGCGGCACATCGCCGTAGTGCCTAGAAGTGCATAGCGTCGGCACCGGGATGTGGATCGATTAGACGCCATAATACCGCTGCTGGCAAGTCACAGCGGGAAGTCCCTGGCAAGCGGCCGGCAGACGGTGGCGTTCTGGCAGAGAACGGTGTGGCGACCGCGCTGGCTTTCGAGGGATTTGCTGATTGACATGATCCAGTTCCAACGACAGAATCTTCGGCAACCAGTCAGGAAAACGACAGAATGCGCATACTGTGCGAAGTCTCGTGTTGTTGCACAGGATGCCGCATCGCCGATCCGCGCGGACCTGAGGGTTGTCCGAATGGCTTTGCCGGGGTGCTGCCGGTCCTGGTGAGGAGCACCTGCCGGCGCGCGGCGAAAGGGGGAAGTTGGCGCTAACCTTGATGCAGGGCGCGCTGGCGACGCTGGCCACTCTCCTCGGCGCTGGTATTGCAGTTCATCATCCGCTGTGGCCGGCATTGTTGAGCGGACTTTTTGTCGCCTGGTGCCTGGCCGTCTGCTGGCGCCCGGACATCTGGCTGTTCGTTCTACCGGCACTGTTGCCAGCCGCCAGTTTTTCCGCGTGGACCGGATGGATCGGCATCGATGAGTTCGACTTGCTGGTGCTTGGCGCGGCGGCTGGCTGCCATGCGCGCATGGCAGCCAGACGATTACGGTGCATGTCGCAACCCCAGGCGGTTACCGAGCAGTCCGCCGGGCCGCAGTGCTTCGCGAGTCCATCCGTTGACTCGCGCCGGGAGCCTGAGCAGACAAAGTCTTTCGGCTGGACGAAGATCGGGATCGGCGCGCTGGCAATGTCCTACCTGTGGGCAACGCTGCACGGACTGGCCGATGCCGGCGGCTTTTCCCTGGGGTGGTTTCAGGGGTATGAAGAGCCCTTGAATAGTCTGCGCACGGCCAAGAGCTTCTTTCTGGTGCTGCTCTTGTTACCGGCCTTGCGGAGCCAGATGCTGGCGGGATCGGTACTGGCGGGGCAAGGCTTGGCGGCCGGGATGGCGAGTGGCCTGGGCGTGGTCGGCCTGGCCGTCGTATGGGAACGTAAGGGGTATCCAGGATTGCTTGATTTTTCAACGCCTTATCGCAGCACCGCGCTATTCTGGGAAATGCATGTCGGTGGTGCGGCAATCGATGCTTTCCTCGCTCTGGCGGTGCCGTTTGCGGCCTATGCAGTGGTGCACGCGCGCACCCGATGGCGCTGGGCGGTCGCTGCGTGCCTGGCGGTGGTCGCTGGCCATGCCTGCCTGACCACTTTTTCTCGTGCCGTATATCTGGGTGTCGGCGTGTCCTTGGTCGTCCTCGCCTGGCGCTTGCCGGCGCCCTGGTTGCGGCGATCTCGGCTGGCGTGCGCCATCGGGCCTGCCGCCACCGCCAGAGTCCCCGAGCCGGAGCCTTGGCGGCGGAGGGGAACTCGGGTGCTGGTCGGTGTACTGATCCTTGAGGTTCTCGCGGTCCTGTGCCTGGGGGATTTTATGGGCAGCAGGGTGTCGGCCGGCGAGCGCGATCTGGGTGGCCGCGTGCAGCACTGGCAAGAGGGCCTGAGCCTGCTGCGTGCGCCATCGGAATGGCTGCTGGGCAGAGGGCTCGGGCGTTTCCCGGCAAACTATTCACAGACCGTTCCCGGACGTGCGCTGCCAGGTCGCCTGCGGATCGTCGAAGCAGGCGAGGGGAGCCATCTGCGCATTTTCCGAACGCCCCACAGCGTACGTGCTGGTGGCGCTTTCGAACTGCTTCAACGCGTTCCGGAGCTTGTTGCAGGGAGCACTTATACGCTGGCGATGGATCTGCACGCGCCGCAGCCAGCGAGACTGCGCGTGGGCTTGTGCCAGCAGCATCTTCTGTATGCCGCGGCCTGCGCGCAGGCTGGCCTGGCCTTGCCGAGTACGGACGATGAATGGCAGCATTTCGTTGTGACCCTCACTGCGCCCAAGGGCTGGTCCCGAGGCTGGCCGGCATCGTGGCCGGGATTTCTCTCGCTACGGCTGGAGGGGGGGGCGGATTTCGTCGATGTGGATCATCTGAGCGTTCTCGCTGCGGATGGCCATCAACTACTCGGCAACGGTGATTTTTCCGGCGGCATGGCGCACTGGTTTTTTGCCGGTCGCCATTACTTCCTGCCGTGGCATGTCGACAGCCTGTTCCTCGAGATGCTGATTGATCAGGGAGCCGTTGGCCTGCTTCTGCTGCTCGGCCTGCTGGGCATGGCGTTTGCCAATCTGCTGCAGGGTCGCGGACGCGCGCATGTCCTCGCACCTTACTTGCTGGCGGCCCTGGCTGCTTGTACGGTCGTCGGGGTGTTCTCAAGTGTCCTGGATATGCCGAGGTCTGCTTTCCTGTTCTACTTGCTGTTATGCTTTGCCCTGTTTCTCGAAGGGCGTTCCCCTGCAGGCATTCCACGCGCCTCCCCGTATTCCTGAAAACCCCCAGAAAGTTGCCGCCCAATGTATAATCCCAGCATAAATCAGCCATTCAATTTATAAAATATCTTTTTCTATCCTATGCTTATCTGGTTTTTTGAAAGCAGCATCTTACTTTTCACCATGCACAGCACGGCTTGTTACCCCTGGTATTGTCCCCGGCTTGTGCATTAGGTCACGGTCTCTACATATCTGCAGTGATAGCCTTCGTCTCGTGACATTTGCCGAGCTTTCCTGATGTGAAGCAGCTCTCCGAGCATCGGTCATAACGAGAAGTTTTCAGGTTTATGCTTGCAAGGAGTCTATCGTGATCAAGGTGTTCAATCATTGGTTTCACCGGAAGACGCTTGCCCAGGTTGCCGTCGACCTGATGTTCCCGGTCGCGTGTGTGATCCTTGCCGCCATGTGGATCGGGCATGGCGCTCCGCTCGCACTGGAGAGAGTCGCTTTCTATGCCGTGATTTTTGCGCTCACGATGATCGTCCTGAATGCCTGGCTGGGTATCTATCAGCGGGTTCATAGCCGCACCAGGGAAGAGACCCAGGCACGCGCGGTGCTGTCTCTCTACCTGGCGATTCCGCTGGCGTATGTAGTGTTTTCGCTGCTATCGGTGGCCGAGGTCGATCGCAGTTTCATGTTGCTGTCCGGCCTGGCGGCCATTTTTGCAACGCTGGTGCGGCGCGTGCATCTGGCGCACAGTCGATCGAGTTCCTTGCTGAGTCACCGCGTACTGGTTTTCGGGGTTGGTGAGGAAGCGGAAAACGTCGGCCGCGTTCTGCGTAAATCGGATCCGGATATTCAGATCGTTGGCTTCTATCCGTCGGGCAGCGACATGGAGGTCGTCGTCCCTTCCCAGGTGATCCTTTCTCAGGATCGGTCGCTCTCCGACACGGCGCATGCCCTGCGAGTCGACGAGATCATCGTTGCCGTGCGTGAGCGCCGCGGTGGCGCACTTCCCTTGCGCGAACTCCTGGACTGCAAGCTGTCCGGTGTCCGGGTGCTCGACCTGGCAAGCTATTTCGAACGTGCCCTTGGGCAGATTCGTCTTGATTCCCTGCGTGTCGGCTGGCTGATTTTTGGTGATGGCTTCCGGCAGAGCTGGCGGCGGACGAGTATCAAGCGCTTGTTCGATGTCGTGGTGGCGTCCTCACTGCTGCTGCTTGCCATGCCGGTGATGCTGCTGGCAGCGATCCTGATCGTCCTGGAAGACGGGTTTTCGGTCTTTTATCGGCAGGAGCGGGTCGGTCTCGAGGGTCGTTTGTTCAGGATCATCAAATTTCGCAGCATGCGCAACGATGCCGAGAGTGACGGCAAGCCACGCTGGGCGATGGTCGATGATGATCGTGTGACGCGCGTCGGTCGGATCCTGCGCAAGCTGCGTATCGACGAATTGCCGCAGTTGTACAACGTGTTGACGGGGGATATGAGCCTGGTTGGGCCACGTCCGGAGCGCCCCTATTTTGTCGACCAGCTGACACGCGACATTCCGTTTTTCGCTGTACGACATAGCGTCAAACCAGGGCTCACCGGCTGGGCGCAGGTGAGTTACCACTACGGGTCGACGATCGATGATGCTGTTCAGAAGCTGCAATACGATCTGTATTATGTCAAGAACCACAGTCTGTTCCTTGATGTGGTCATTCTCTTCGAAACCATCGGCGTGGTCTTGACCGGCAAGGGCGCTCGATGAATAGTGTGCTGCGGCTTGCCTCCTGTCCGCTGATCATGCTGCGAAAGAGCAGGCGACGGTGATGGACAACAAGATGGCAATGATCGCTGCCTGGAGTTACGGGCTGGCGGCAGTTCTGGCGGCCTTCCTGACGCTCTACCTGGCTTCCGGCTGGCGCACCGGTGGTCGCAGTCGTGCGATGTTTCTGGCGGTAAGCCTGAGCGCGCTATGGGGCGGGTTGGCTCTGGCCTTTGCCCTGACCGGAGCGGCGGTTTTTCTCGCCGGCAGCCTGTTGGCCGATGTACTGCGCTTCGGCGGCTGGTATTTCTTTCTCTTCGTCCTGATGAAACCGGAACCGACAGACGGCGAGCGGGCGCCGGCGCGCTTTGGCTGGTTGAGCGGCTGCGCGCTGCTGCTCTTCGTTCTTGCTTTCGCCTCGCAGCTCCTGCTGGTACTCGGTATTGATCTCGTGGTGCCGTCACAACGGCTGGTTCTGTTTGCATCCCTGGCGATGAGCGTCTTCGGCCTGGTGCTGGTCGAGCGCCTGTTCCGCAATGTTTCTCCCGACTTTCGCTGGAGTATCAAGCCCTTGTGTCTCGGGCTTGGCGGTGTTTTCCTGTTCGACCTGTACCTGTACTCGGACGCGCTGCTGTTCAACCGGATTGATGCAGACGCCTTCAGTATCCGCGGCTTTGCGCATGCCCTGGGTTTGCCACTGGTGGCGTTGTCGGCGATTCGCAGCCATGACTGGAAGAGACGCCTGGTGATGTCGCAGCATGCCGCTCTGCAGTCGGCAACGCTGCTGATCGTCGGCGTCTATCTGCTGTTCATGGCGGCTGCCGGCTATTACGTGCGTTTCTTTGGTGGCGAATGGGGGCGGGCATTGCAGTTGGCGCTGCTCTTTGCGGCATTGCTGGTGTTGGCGGGACTGACTATTTCGGGTTCGATGCGGGCGCGCCTGCGAGTGCAGGTGGGCAAGCATTTCTTCAGCTACCGATACGACTACCGTGAGGAGTGGCTGCGCTTTACCCAGACACTTTCCTCACAGGGCGGCTTCTCCAGCATGGGGCGGCATGTGGTGCGTGGCCTGGCCGACATGGTCGAGAGTCCGAGTGGTGCGTTGTGGTTGAAAGACCCATCGGGTCGTTTTTTTGCGCAGGCCGCGTGCTGGAACATGCCCACCTCGTCGGCGACCGAGGATGTGGGGAGCCCTTTGTGCAGCTTTCTGTTCGACAGCGGCTGGGTGATCAACCTCGAAGAGTATCGTTCTCTGCCGCGTCGTTACGATGGTCTCGAGATCCCTGCCTGGCTGGTCGAAGTGCCGAATGCGTGGCTGGTGGTGCCTCTGACGACCGGGAATGAACTGATCGCCTTCGTGGTGCTGGCGACGGCCCGCGCCAGAATCGATGTCAATTGGGAGGTCAATGATCTGCTGAAGACGGCTGCTCGCCAGGCCGGTGCCTTTCTCGGCCAGATGCAGGCCAGTGAAGCTCTGCTCGAGGTGCGGAAGTTCGACTCGTTCAACCGCATGTCGGCCTTTGTCGTGCATGATCTCAAGAACATCATCACCCAGTTGTCGCTGATGCTCAAGAATGCCGAGCGCCATCGGGACAACCCGGAGTTTCAGAAAGACATGCTGATGACCGTTGAACATTCCGTCGAGCGGATGCGCAAGCTGATGATGCAATTACGCGAAGGCGCGACGCCGCTTGACGGTCCGCGTGGTATTGATCTGGCAGATGTGCTGCGGCGGATTCAGACCGCCAAATCCGGGCAGGGGCGGGATATCGAGTTGAAGATCGAGGAGAGACTGGTCGCCCGCGGGCATGAAGACCGCATTGAGCGGGTGATCGGCCATCTGGTGCAGAATGCACTGGATGCCACCGAGCACCGTGGGCGCGTGTGGGTCAGACTGGCCCGGCAAGGAACACAGGCCCTGGTCGAAGTAGGCGACAGCGGGCACGGCATGAGCCCCGAATTTGTTCGCGAGCGCCTGTTCAAGCCTTTCCAGACCACCAAGCCGACGGGGATGGGGATTGGCGCTTACGAAAGCTTTCAGTACATTCATGAACTGGGCGGCAAGGTTTCGGTCGATAGTGCTGTTGATGTCGGCACGCAGGTGGACCTGTTGTTGCCATTGTTTGAGGTTGGACACGCCACAGCGTCCCCTGACTTGCTGAAGGAATCAGAATGAGCACAGAGAAGCTGCCGCACCTGTTGATCGTCGAGGACGACCGAGCACTGCAGAAACAGATTCGCTGGGCTTTCGACCAGTACGAAGCACTCACCGCGGATGATCGTGAGAGTGCGCTGCAGCTGGTGCGACGCTATCAGCCGCCGGTGGTGACCATGGATCTCGGGTTGCCGCCAGACCCGGATTCCGTCTCCGAAGGTTTCAAGTTGCTCGAAGAGATCCTGACGCTGGCGCCGGATACCAAGATCATCGTCCTCACCGGTCAGAACGATCGCGCCAACGCGCTGCGTGCGATTGCTCTGGGTGCCTATGACTTCTTCGCCAAACCATTCGAGATCGAGATGCTTGGCCTCACCATCCAGCGAGCCTACCGTCTCCATGAACTGCAACAGGAGAACGTGCGACTGCTGGCGATGCAGCAACCCGACGTGCTGTCCGGTCTGATCACCCGTGACCCGGAGTTGCTGCGCGTCTGTCGCACCATCGAGCGAGTGGGCGTCACCGACGCAACGGTATTGTTGCTTGGCGAAAGCGGCACCGGCAAGGAACTTCTGGCGCGCGGTGTGCATGAGGCGTCGCCAAGGCGACGCGAGCGCTTCGTGGCCATCAACTGCGCGGCCATTCCGGACAACTTGCTGGAGAGCGAACTCTTTGGTTACGAAAAAGGGGCTTTCACCGGGGCTGCAAAAACAACCCCGGGCAAGATCGAATCGGCCAACAACGGCACGCTGATGCTCGACGAGATCGGTGACCTCCCGCACTCCCTGCAAGCCAAGTTGCTGCGTTTTCTGCAGGAGCGCGTCATCGAAAGGCTGGGCGGGCGGCAAGAAATCCCGGTCAACGTCCGAATCGTCTGCGCGACGCACCAGAATCTCAAGTTCCTGATCAATGAGGGACGTTTTCGCGAGGATTTGTACTATCGCCTGGCAGAGATCGTCGTGAATATTCCGCCCTTGCGCGCCCGCTCCGGCGACGCTGCTTTGCTGGCGCACGCCTTCCTGCGGCGGTTTGCGGCCGAGAACAATCGCAGCAACATGACTTTGCGCGAGGACGCCGTACGCATGATAGAAGCGCACCCCTGGCCGGGAAACGTGCGCGAACTGGAGAACTGCATCAAGCGGGCGGTGATCATGGCCGATGGGAACCAGATTACCGCTGATGACATCGGTTTGTCGGGTGCGGAGCAGGAGGAAGCGATCAAGCTGGACCTGCGGCATGCGCGTGATCATGCCGAACGACGCGTGATCATCACCGCCCTGGCGCGCGCCGACGGGAACGTCGTTCGTGCCGCCGAGTTGCTCGGCGTCAGCCGTCCGACCCTGTACGACATGATGCACAGATTCGGGCTGAAATAGTGTTTTTCCTGGAAACATTGATCGAACTCATGGGGGGACTCTGATGAATACTCGTAACTCGATGCACCTGCTGCGCAAAGCCACCGCTTCGGCACTGCTGGCCACTCTCCTGCTGGTGGGTTGCGGTGGCGAGAAGCCGGAGACCATGCTCAGTTCGGCGAAGGCATTTCTGGCGAAGAACGACCACAAGGCCGCCGCAATCCAGCTGAAAAATGCCTTGCAGCAGGACCCGCAACTTCCAGAAGCGCGTTTCCTGCTTGCCAAGGCGCTGCTCGAAGGCGGCGACCCGACCGGTGCTGAAGTCGAGTTGCGCAAGGCGCAGAACTTGAACTATCCGGCTGATCAGGTGACGCCGCTGTTGGCGCGCACCATGCTGATGCTCGGGCAGCCCGAGAAAGTGACCGAAGAACTGGCCAAGGTCCAGCTCACCACGCCGGAGGCAAAGGCCGACTTGCAGACTTCGGTGGGTCAGGCCTACCTGATGCAGGGCAAGGAGGAGCAGGCTGCAGCGGCGTACGCCGCCGCGGTGGTGGCGCAACCGGGTCATGCCCCCGCCTTGCTCGGTGAGGCACGACTGAAAGCAGGCCGCGGCGACCTGCCAGGTGCATTGGCCTTGCTCGACTCGGCACTGGAGAAACAACCCAGGCTGTATGATGCCTGGCAACTCAAGGGGGATCTGTTTGCCGCCCAAGGCGACGCCGCGGCAGCGACGAATGCCTATCGGAAAGCGCTGGAAATCAAACCGGACTATCTGCCGGCGCATTCGGCGATCGTCAGGATTCTGCTGGCGGAAGGCAAACTCGACGATGCCGGCAAACAGATTGAGGTGCTCAAGCAGATTGCCCCCAATCATCCGCAAACCCAATACCTGCGGGCCATGCTGGCTTACCAGCAGAAGGACTATGCGGCGGCCAGAGACGCCATCCTCCTGCATCTCAAGGTGGTTCCGGAGAGTCCTCTGGGCCTGCAACTGGCGGGCCTGATCGAGTACGACTCACAGGCTTTCCCGCAGGCCGAGGCCTACCTGCTCAAGGCGCTGCCGCGGACACCACCACTGAGCATCGCGCGTCGCGTCCTGATCGCCAGCTACCTGCGCAATGCCCAGCCGAGCAAGGCTCTAGGCGTTCTGGAACCGGTCCTCGACAAGATCGACAAGGATTCGAACATGCTGGCGTTGGCTGGGCAGGTGTTTCTGCAGAATGGGCAGGTCGACAAGGCCGGCACCTATTTTGCCAAGGCCACAGCACTCGACCCGAAAAACCCTGCCAAGCGCACCTCGCTGGCGATGGTCAACATGGCGAAAGGCGACAGCGATGTGGCATTCCGCGATCTCGAGCAGGTGGCGGCAGCCGATACCGGCAGCCGGGCAGATCTGGCCCTGATCGCGGCGCACCTGCAGCGCCGCGAATTCGATCAGGCACTCAAGGCCATCGCAGTACTCGAGAAGAAACAGCCGGATAACCCGCTGACGCACAATCTGCGTGGTACGGCGCTGCTCGGCAAGCGCGATGCCGCGGCTGCCCGCAAGAGCTTCGAGAAGGCTCTGGCCCTGAACCCGGCTTACTTTCCGGCAGCCGCCAATCTGGCCAATCTGGATCTCAACGAGAAGAAGCCGGAGGACGCCAGGAAGCGTTTCGAATCGGTGCTCGAGAAAGATCCGAAGAATGTGCAGGCGTTCATGGCGCTCGCCCAACTGCGTGCAAAAGCGGGTGGCACGACCGCAGAGATCGCGACTCTGATCGGCAAGGCGGTGACGGCAAATCCGACCGACCCAGCACCGCGTCTGGCGCTGATCGGCCTGTATCTGGGCAAGAAAGAGACCAAGAGCGCGCTTTCTGCTGCCCAGGAGGCTGTCGCCGCGCTACCGGAACGGCCGGAAATCCTGGATGCGGCCGGACGCGCCCAGCAAGCCGCCGAGGACTACAATCAGGCGCTGGCTACCTATGGCAAGATGGCTGCCTTGCAACCCAATTCGCCCCTGCCCTATCTGCGCATGGCCGAGATTCAGGTGGCGGCGAAAAACAAGGACGCCGCGCTGCAGAATCTGCAAAAGGCGTTGCAGGTCAAGCCGGATTCGCTGGAGGCACAGCGCGGAATCATGCTCCTCGATCTCGACGCCGGTCGCAGCAAGGAAGCACTCGAGGTCGCTCGCGAAGTACAGAAGCAGAGGCCCAAGGAGGCCATCGGCTACCTATTCGAGGGTGACGCACACGCGGCGAAGAAGGCCTGGGTGGAGGCCGCAGCGGCCTATCGTGTCGGTCTCAAGGAAGCTCCATCGGCCGATCTGGCGGTCAAGCTGCATACCGCACTGCTGGCCGGCGGTAACACTGCCGAGGCCGACAAGTTCGCTGAAACGTGGCTCAAGGAACATGCCAAGGACAACCGCTTCCGTCTCTATCTGGCCGAGATGTCGGGCGCGCGCAAGGACTATGCCGGTGCCGCCCGACAGTACCGCATTCTTCTCGAGGCACAGCCGGAAAACCCTGTCGTGCTCAACAACATGGCCTGGGTCGCCGGCCAGCTCAAGGACCCGAAGGCGATCGAGTATGCCGAAAAGGCCAACAAGCTGGCGCCCGATCAACCGGCGCTGCTGGATACCCTGGCGGTTCTGCTGATGGACAAGGGCGATGCCGCACGCGCGCTGGGACTGTTCAAGAAGGCCCTGGAACTGGCCCCACAGGCGTCGCAGATTCGTCTCAACTACGCCAGGGCACTGATCAAGGCCGGGAAGAACAGCGAGGCCAGAAGCGAACTGGATCAGCTCGCCAAGCTGGGCGACAAGTTCCCGGCGCAGGCAGAAGTCGCGCAGTTGCTCAAGGGTCTGTAGGAAGCCGGCGTGGCTGAAAACGAATAGCAATCTGAGAATGGAAAACTGATGACTATTGTGGCTGTGGTGGGTTTGGGTTATGTCGGTTTACCGCTGGCCGTCGAGTTCGGCAAGCAGCGTCGAACGATCGGTTACGATCTGTCGGCAAACAAGGTGGCGCACTATCGACAGCATGTCGATCCCACCGGCGAGGTGAGCAGCGCCGATCTCAAGGCGGCGATTCATCTGGAAGTCGGCACCGATGCGGCTGCCCTGAGAGAGGCGGATTTCGTGATTGTGGCCGTCCCGACGCCCGTCGATCAGGCGCATCAACCGGATTTCGGACCATTGATCGGTTCATCGGAGGCGGTCGGCAGGAACCTGAAGCGTGGTGCGACGGTGGTTTTCGAATCGACGGTCTATCCCGGTGCGACCGAAGAAGTCTGCATCCCGATCATCGAGAAATCTTCCGGGATGAAATGGAAAGAGGACTTCTTTGTCGGTTATTCGCCGGAGCGGATCAACCCAGGCGACAAGGAGCGGACGCTGACGAAAATCGTCAAGGTGGTTTCCGGGGACACCCCGGAAACGCTGCAGCGGGTCAGGGAGGTCTATGGCAGCGTGATCACTGCCGGCGTTTATCCGGCTTCGAGCATCAAGGTGGCCGAGGCCGCCAAGGTCATCGAGAACACGCAGCGGGACCTGAATATCGCCTTGATGAACGAGTTGGCGATCATTTTCGATCGCATTGGTATTGATACGCTGGAGGTCCTGGAAGCGGCCGGCAGCAAATGGAATTTTCTGCCTTTCCGCCCCGGCCTCGTTGGCGGCCACTGCATTGGTGTCGACCCGTATTACCTGACGCACAAGGCGGAGATGCTCGGCTATCACCCGGAGGTGATCAACGCTGGACGCCGAATCAATGACGGGATGGGAAAATTCATTGCCGAGCAGACCATCAAGCAGTTGATTCGCAACGGCTGGCAGGTCAAGGGCGCGCCAATCATCGTGCTCGGACTGACTTTCAAGGAAGACTGCCCGGATCTCCGCAACTCCCGCGTCATCGATGTGATCCGGGAGCTCGAATCCTATGGCGCGCAGGTGCTGGTGCATGAACCGGTTGCCGACGCCGACGAGGCCCGCAAGGAATACGGCGTCGAACTGACGACCTGGGAGCAGCTACCGGCTGCTGCGGCGATTGTCGCGGCGGTTGCCCATCGCCAGTTCAAGGCGCGGCCGCTCGCCGCCTACGTCGGCAAACTGCAGCCGGGCGGCGTCCTCGCCGATGTGAAAAGCATGTTCAACGAGGCCGAGCTGGCAGCGCAAGGGGTAACCGTGTGGCGTCTCTGAGTTCCACAGCCTTGCCGGCAGTACTCGGCGCACGGCTGCTGGCGCAGCCGGCGCGCTGGCTGGTGACCGGCAGTGCCGGCTTCATCGGCTCGCATCTGGTCGAGACCTTGCTCAAGCTCGACCAGACGGTGATCAGCCTCGATAATTTCGCCACCGGTCATCGTCGCAATCTCGACGAGGTGCGCTCGCTGGTGGCGCCCGAGCAGTGGCTGCGTCACCGCTTCATCGAGGCCGACATTTGCGACCTCGACGCCTGTCACGAGGCCTGCCGCACGGTCGATTTCGTCCTGCATCAGGCGGCGCTGGGGTCGGTACCACGCTCTCTGGCGAATCCGGTGGCGACCAACGCAGCCAATGTCGATGGCTTTCTCAACCTGCTGGTGGCGGCCCGCGATGCCGGCGTCAAGCGTTTCGTGTATGCAGCGTCGAGTTCGACCTACGGTGATCATCCGGCGCTGCCCAAGGTCGAAGACCGTATCGGTCGGCCCTTGTCGCCGTATGCCGTCAGCAAACTGGTGAACGAGCTGTATGCCGAGGTTTTCGCACGTTGTTATGCCTTTCCGTCCATCGGTTTGCGCTATTTCAACGTGTTCGGTGCCCGTCAGGATCCGGAAGGCGCTTACGCCGCGGTGATTCCCCGCTGGACGCGTGCGCTGCTGCTCGGCGAGCAGGTGACCATCAACGGTGACGGAGAGACCAGCCGTGATTTCTGCTTCGTGGACAATGCCGTGCAGGCCAACCTGCTGGCAGCGACGACCACCGACCCGGCAGCGCTGAATCAGGTCTACAATGTTGCAGTGGATGATCGGACCACGCTGAATCGCCTGTTCGAGATCCTGCGTGATGCACTCTCCACATTTCGACCGGAGGTAATGCAAATGCAGCCGGCGTATGCAGATTTCCGGCCGGGCGACGTTCGCCATTCGCAGGCCGACATTGCCAAAGCCGGGCGCCTCCTCCATTATCTCCCGAGTCACCGGCTCGCAGAGGGCGTTCAGGCGGCGATCCCATGGTATGTGTCACGCTTTGGCGTGGCCGACGGAGTCCGTTGATGGAACCTGACTGTTTTCGATGTCTGGCACTGCTGCGCCGTGGCGTGCTGGTGCACTGCGGAATGCTGGGATTCCTTCTCGCCACCTCTGTCGCTGCCGCGGATGTTCCCAGCGAAGCGGCCGCCGAGCGGCTGCTGGCTTTGCGCAAGGAAGCGCAGGCGCATGAACATGGCGAAGGGGTGCCCAGGGATTACGCGCGGGCGGTCAAGCTATATTGTGATGCTGCCCGACTTGGTGACCCGGAAGCCCAGTTCAGTCTCGGGTGGATGTACGCCAACGGGCGGGGCGTCGAGCGCGATGATGCCAGGGCAGCCTATTTTTTCAGCCTGGCCGCCAAGCAGGGGCATCTGCAGTCACAGAAGATGCAGCGTTTTGTTGGCGACCCGACGCCGGAGGTGCCGGAGTGCATGCGCCCGCTGCTTCCGCCGCCTGCCGAAGATGGCGGGGATGAAATGCTGCCGCGCAATGAAGCGCAGAAAATGGTCGTCGGCCTGGTGCACCAGCTGGCACCCGAATATGGAGTCAGCCCGCGGCTGGCTTTGGCGGTGATTCGGACCGAATCCAATTTCAACACCGCAGCCCTGTCGAACAAGAACGCACAGGGGCTGATGCAGCTGATTCCCGATACCTCGGCGCGCTTCAACGTCAAGAACCCCTTTAATCCGGAACAGAACCTGCGCGGCGGTCTGGCCTATCTGCGGTGGTTGCTGGCCTATTTCGAAGGCGATGTCAGCCTGGTGGCAGCCGCCTATAACGCTGGTGAAGGGGCCGTCAACCGTTACCGCGGCGTTCCTCCCTACGCCGAGACACGCGGTTACGTGCAGCGGATCATCGGCCTCTTCAAACGCGATGACCATCCCTACGACGCCAGGATCACCACGCCTTCTCCGGAGTTGCCACGGATCCGCCTGGGCAAGGGAGCCCAGGGATGAGATTCCTGTCCTTGCTGCTCTCCGGGCGTGCTGCGAGCAAGGCGACCGTTCCGGGATGGCGGACGACTGTCGTGCGGTTCACTGTCTTGCTGTTGGTCGCTGGATCCGTCTCGGCAGATCTGCCCGAGGTGATCGAACGGGTGAAGCCTGCGGTGGTGGTCGTCGGCACCCATCAACTGACGCGCAGTCCGCAGTTCGTGATGCGCGGTACCGGATTTGTGGTCGGTGATGGTCGTCAGGTGGCGACCAACGCGCACGTGATTCAGGAAGAACTCAATTTGGCTGCTGGCGAGACGCTGGTGATCGTCTTCCGTTCGGCCAGCACCGCGGCCCAGCAACGCCAGGCGAGAGTGGTACTGGTCGACAAGGGACACGATCTGGCCTTGTTGCGTATTGACGGCCAGGCTTTACCAGCGCTCACCCTGCACGATTCCGAGCCGGTCAGGGAAGGAGAGTCAGTTGCTTTCACCGGCTTTCCGATCGGCGGCGCATTGGGTCTTTCACCAGTCACCCACCGCGGCATCATCTCGTCGATTACCCCAATCGTGCTGCCCGGTGCGAATGCACGCCAGCTCAACGCCAGGGTGGTGCAGCAGATCAGGAGCGGCAGCTTCGACATTTATCAGCTCGACGCGACCGCCTATCCCGGTAACAGCGGCGGCCCGCTTTATGAAACGAACCGTGGCGAGGTGATCGGCATCATCAACATGGTGTTCGTCAAGGAAAACAAGGAATCGACCCTCAGCAAGCCCTCGGGAATCAGCTTTGCCATTCCCGTGCGCTTCCTGCGCGAGTTGATGGCGCAGATCAAGTAAAAGCTTGTCGATCAGGTCGATCGGCGACGCCGGATTGTGCTCAGGCCTGCTAAACCCAGGCCGAGAAGCGCGACCGAGCCGGGTTCCGGGACTTTGATGCCGCCACCGTCAAAGTTCAGCCCCCCTACCGCATCGATCTCGTTGTCGTTGTCTCGTTGGATGGCGCCTGGCCCACCCCAAGTCACGGATACATAGCGGAAGGTCGCTGCACTCGGCAACTGGTAAACCGCAACGAAGCCGTCAGCAATGTCGGGGTCTGCCGACCAGCCGCCGCCATAGACATGCACAAGGCTGGCCTGAGTCCAGCCGGCATCGGTAGCGTCCGGATCGTTGGAGAGCCACGCCGTGTTTTCCAACACCTCCTGAGGCACAGGTCCATGATCAACGAACACGAACACGGCAACCTGATTTGCCTGCCCGCCGAGATCCCAGATGATGCCTTGCGAGGGCCCGCTACCCACAGCTCCGCCAGGATTGGCGTTGGCAGAGGTGTCCTGTACCCAATAGAAGTCGCGTTGGTTGGCATTGGCGGCAAGGGAACCCGCTCCGTTGTAGGCCCCGAGCGTCGTCGGGTCATACCCGTACCCGAATCCTTCCGCGCCCTTGAGGTAGGTTCCGAGTCCGAACCCGGACGGGTCCGTCCACACCGCGTTTTCGATGCAAGTCGTTCCCGGGTTGATGCCGAGCCCGATGAATGTGTTAACGGTAGCGTTGAAAACAGGGTTGCCAACTACATCAGAAGGGTTAGTGAGGCAGGTCGCCGCATTGGCAATGCTTGTCGCGCCAAATGCTGCGAGCACTGCGCTGGCGACCACTGCGCGCTGGAGTGTCATGTTCATGTTCATCCTCCTCTCGAAAGGTTGTCAGACTATGGTTGTCTCGGGCGCTCTCGCTACGTCGCGCGCCTGCAGGAAATACCTAAGCATAAATCAGGCCAGAACTCATTGCGAGGTGCAATTGATTAAATAATCAATGACTTTCTCGTTCATGTCGCGCGTAGCCCAACGCTTGGCCGCCGGTATGTAAAAATTCTCGACAGTGAACTGAGCACTCTCTCTCGGACACTGTGTAGTTCCAGCGAGCTATGGATTGTCGAGACCAGGCCGGGCATTGCGGCGGCGATGGGATTGCCTGGCTTGGTCATGATCCGCAGAACCTCTATGAATTGGTCCGTGTCGCGCGGCCTTTGAGAAGAAAGACGCGCATCCGGCCTTTGCCCTTGACTGCAATCTCGCCACGATCCTTGCAGATGAAGTCGGGTGGCAGCAAGGCGCGCGTCACGTCGCTGATCTGAATCTCGCCGGATATTCCCTGCGATTCCATGCGCGCGGCGATATTGACCGTGTCGCCTAGATGAAGCGCTTCTTCCCGATCACGCCAGCCACTACTGCACCCGAATTGATACCGATACGGATCTCCAGCCCAGGGAAATCCTTGATCGCCGTCTGCATCTGCAAAGCCAGTTCCGCGGCTGCGACGGCGTGATCGGGACGTGCTTCGGGAATGCCCGCTGCGACCATGTACGCATCGCCAATCGTCTTGATCTTTTCCAGCCCAGCAATTCTCATTTTGGCCAACGAGGCCTTCTGCTTCCCCACCGAGCGCATGGAAATCGGCAAAATTTAGGGGCCAAACCCCTCTCATGGACGGCAGAAAGGCGCTTTCAGACCAGCTCGTCCCATTGCTTCGGTCATATGGCAGCGCGCGATGGCATCGGCCTCGTATCTGGGCTATAGTCAATCCTGGCAGGATTTTCGAGCACTCTTCTTTCCCCCTCGGTTAGTTTGCACTTCCAAGGGTACGAGATTTCGAGGGTCCTGACACTGTCCCACCATTGCATGATCTGTTGAGGAGTAGCCAATGATGGACTACCGCAAACAATTCTTCGTCAGCCCCGGCGAGAAAGTCAGCCTTGCCAGCATTGATCCGTCGCAAACGGGTGAACATGTTTCCAGTGAAACGGCACTGCCGGAGATCCAGAAAAATATCGCCCGCATGGATGAGCTGCAGGGCCTGCTCTACGCCGACGGCAAGCAGTCGTTGCTGATCGTTCTGCAGGCGCTCGACGCGGCCGGCAAGGATGGCGTCATCCGGCATGTACTTCTACATTAACAGATTCTAATGGCATTTTTGGGTGCTGGCGGCTGCCTTCGGTAGGCGCTGTCGCGGGCGCTTTGTCGCCGTGCATGACGCTCGGCGATGATTCGCACGAGGTCTTCGCGACCGTGAATCTTCACCGGGAGCTGCGCCACGAGCATGTCGACGACATCGGCACAGGACAGTAACTCGGCGTAGGGTGAGTGTTGCCGCCGCTCCTTGACGAGAAAGAGTAGTGCAACGCAGACGAGCGCCATGTGGTTGTACCAAGCCCGCCACTTGCGTACCTGGTAGTCGGCCATCCCACAGCAACCTTTCGCATTCTCGAAGGCGCGCTCGATGAAGTGGCGCTGTGCCTGCATGCGTGCCAGCTCGCGAAGTGGCGTGTCGGGCGCCGCGTTGGAGAGCATGAACTTCACCTCCTTGCCATCGCGGCGTGCCAGGAGATGCCATTGGCGGGCCTGTGCGCTGTTCGGATGACTGATCCACACGCGGGTATGGGCAAACATCGCGCGCACTTCACCCTTCTCCCCGTCGCGCAGGATCACCGGGTGCCACTCCTTTCGTTTCAGGCGCGCGGCCCATTCGCGGGCTTCCCAGGCCGGTACCCACGCCTTTCCCGGATCGGTAAAGTAAAACTGCTGGTCGCTGTGCACCTCGGTGGCGAATACCTCACCTGCATCGTCCCAATCAAACAGCAGCCAAGTCGCGTGGCCATAGAGGCCGTCGGCACCGATGAAGCCAAAGCGCACCCCGGCGGCTCGTGCCCGCTTGACCATCTCGGCAGCCATCTGCGGCTTAGTATCTGTCCAGAAATAACTTGTACAACTTATACGAGTAGGCGACGATCTCGTCATGAGTAATGACGAGCTAGTTGAAACGATCCGTAAGAAGTTCGAGCGCGTGTCCACGGTTTTGGATGAGCGGGGGCGTCGTGTGTGGGCGTTGGCGGAAGCCGAGGCGCTCGGTTACGGCGGACAAAGCATCGTCGCTAAAGCCACGGGGCTATCGCGAATGACGCTGTATTCGGAAAAATGCGGTCATGCCCAGGACGACCCGGCGGGTTCTCGTAGACACGTCCGAAAAGCAGGGGGTGGACGCAAGAAGCTGATCGAGCACGAGCCGACATTGCTCTCGGCGCTGGAAAGATTGGTGGAACCGACCACCCGGGGAGACCCTGAGAATCCTTTACGGTGGACCTGTCTGAGTACCCGTCAACTGGCGGCGGCCCTTGAACAACAAGGCCACCGGATTGGTCGTCAGACCGTAGCGGTTTTGCTGGATAAGTTGGGCTATAGCCTTCAGGGAAATCAAAAGACCAAGGAAGGCACCGTCCATCCGGACCGGGATGCTCAATTCCGTTACATTCACGGTCGAGTCGAGGATTTCCAACGACGGGGACAGCCTGTGGTTTCAGTCGATACCAAGAAAAAGGAACTCGTCGGGGACTTCAAAAATGGAGGCCGAGAGTGGCGCCCCAAAGGAAACCCCGAACCGGTTCGCGTTCATGACTTTATCGACAAGACCCTAGGCAAAGTGAATCCCTATGGCGTCTATGATCCAACGGCAAACACCGGTTGGGTTAGCGTTGGGGTCGATCATGACACCGCCGAGTTTGCGGTGGAAACGTTACGACGGTGGTGGGAAAAGATGGGACGAATTCGTTATCCCGGGGCTACCGAACTGTTGGTGACTGCGGATGGTGGTGGCAGCAATGGGGCGAGAGTACGGTTATGGAAGGTCGCTTTACAGCGTCTGGCCGACCAAACCGGCCTATGCATCTCGATCTGCCATTTTCCACCGGGAACTAGCAAATGGAATAAGATCGAACATCGGATGTTCAGCTACATCAGTATGAATTGGCGAGGAAAGCCTCTGGTCAGCCATGAGGTCATCGTCAATTTGATTGCTGCCACCACCACACAAGCAGGCCTAAAAATTGAGGCGGAGATGGATACCAACACCTACGCGAAAGGCATACACGTGACTGATGATGAACTCGATAAAGTTCACATAGAACGCTCCGAGTTTCATGGTGAATGGAACTACACCATCCGGCCATCGGTTTGAACTTGTACAACTTATTTCTGGACAGATACTTAGTCCGAAAGACCCGTGCCGATTCCGGAATCCCCGCTTCCTGGCAACGCTTGGCGTCTTCAACCCAACGCTCTGGAAGGAACAATTCGAAGTCGATGATCGCCGCCTGCGACCCTCGTGCCAAGGCGGCATACACTCCAACCTGCGAGTTCTCGACCTTACCCAGGCGACCGTTGTACTGCCTGGCGACGCCCGCTGAATGGTCGCCCTTCTTTTGGACCCCAGACTCATCGAGCAACAGTCCCGTCTCTGGCCCACCGATCCACTCGTCCGCTTGTCGCGCCGTCTCCCGACGCACATTCTCAAAGTCCCATGCAGCATCGCTCAACATGTGGTGGAGGCTGTAATACTCGGTCTCCGCCACCGTCTCGCTCATCTGTTCCAGGTTCGCACGAGGGCTTTGAAAAAGGCCCCGCAAGTACTGTTCAGCTTGCTCGGCCGTGCTTCGCGTTTTACTGCGGAAACACTCCCGGAACGACTGAAAATGGCTGGTCAGATTCTCGCAGCAGCTGGCCACCGCACGCCCGATCCCAAATAAATAAATTTGGCGATTTCATCGTCATACTCCTTATGTGGTAGAGCATTAGATATGTAGCTCAATAGCCTGTATTTCAACCATTTTAGAAATGTGGCAAAGTAGAAGTACTCACCGGCATGAACCCGCAGGGCACCTCGGTTTTCGGCTTCAAGCAGCCGAGTGCCGACGAGGCGGCGCACGACTTCCTCTGGCGTGCCCATCAGCGGACGCCCGCCAGGGGTGAAGTGGTGGTCTTCAACCGCTCGCACTACGAAGATGTCCTCGTCGTGCGGGTGCACAATCTGGTACCAAAGGCCGTTTGGTCGAAACGCTACACGCTGATCAATGATTTTGAAAAGATGCTTGTCCAGAACGGCACCCGCATCATCAAGTTCGTCCTGCATATCAGCCCCGAGGAACAACTTCTGCGCTTCAAGCAGCGACTCGATGACCCGGCGCGCAACTGGAAGATCAGTGAAGCCGACTACAGCGAGCGCAAACTCTGGCCCGACTATATCGCAGCCTACGAAGAGGCGCTGAGCAAGACCAGCACCAAGGACGCTCCCTGGTACGTTATTCCCGCCAATCACAAGTGGTTTCGCAATCTCGCCATCTCGCAGATCATCGTCGATACCATGGAAGATATGGGGCTGAAACTGCCGCTGACGCGCGTCAATCTCCAGGAAGTTGCCGCGAAGTATCACGCGGCTGCGGCGAAGCAGGAGCAGGAGCAGGAGCAGGCAGCGGTGGGCAAGAAGGTGCCAAAACCGGCAGGCAAGACGCCGAAGGCGGCCGGCAAAACCTAGATCCGCAGGATGTGCTGACCGAGGGGAAGTGCATCGCTGGCGATCGATGTGCTTCGTAGCTCAGCGCATGCTGCGGTCTATGGTCGCTCGTAGGCCGCAACGGGATGAGACGGGGTAGACGATGAATCAGGTGAGCAAAGGGCAGGACTGGCCGGTCTTCCAGGGTATCGTCCCGGTCGACCGGTCCGGGCTGGGGCGCGACATCATGGCCGGCTTCACCCTAGCCGCACTCTCGATTCCGGGGGCCATGGGTTACACCAAGATCATCGGCACGCCGGTGATCACCGGCTTGTACACCATTCTCCTCCCGATGAGCCTGTTCGCCATTTTCGGGTCGTCGCGGCATCTCGCGGTCGGTGCTGATTCGGCAACGGCGGCGGTGGTCGCCGCCGGTCTGGCCGGCATGGCGGTGCAAGGATCCAGCGAGTGGCTCGCCCTGTGCAGCCTGCTCGCACTGATGGCAGCGGCCTTGATGTTTCTTGCCCGGGTGATGCGCCTCGGTTTCCTCGCCGATTTTCTCTCGCGCACCGTCCTCACCGGCTTTCTGACCGGAGTCGGCGTGCAGGTGTCGTTGCTCGAGGTTTCCGGTTTGCTGGGTCTGCCCCGCGTCGGTAACGACCCGCTCGTGCAGATCGTGCACGACCTGCGGCTGATCGGGGAAACCAATCCCTATGCGCTCTCTGTAGCACTTGCCGTGCTGACGGTCATCATCGGCGGCAAGCGCATCTCGGAGAAAATCCCCGGCGGACTGATCGCGGTGCTGGCCGCCATCGCTGCCAGTTGGGCGCTGAATCTGGGTGCCCACCTGGAGACGCTGGGAGCAGTCCCCAGCGGCCTGCCGACGCTCGGCCTGCCGCATGTCGAGTGGAGCTGGCGACTGATCCAGAAGCTGCTGCCGATCGCCTTCGCCTGCTTTGTCGTGATTCTCGCGCAGAGCGCGGCGACCTCGCGCGCCTACGCCGCCAAGTACAGCGATCACTTCGATGAGAACGTGGACATGGTTGGTCTCGGCATGGCCAACCTGGGCGCCGGCCTCTCCGGCACCTTTATCGTCAATGGCAGCCCGACCAACACGGCGATGGTCAATAGTGGCGGGGGTCGCAGCCAGATTTCGCAGCTCGCCACCAGCGTTCTCGTGCTCTTGGTCCTTCTGTTTCTCACCGGGCCTCTGGCCTATTTGCCGACCGCCGTTCTTTCCGCCATCGTTTTTTTCGTTGCGCTGAGAATGATCGATGTCAAAGGCATGCGTTAGGAGCCACGATTGCGCGGCACGGCCAGTTGACCGAGAATCCCCGGAAGTCGCCGTGTTGCCGGCCCGCGCAGCGGCATTCCCGACAGGCAAGGCGCCCGCGTCGACTTTTGCCCTGAAGGACCCGCTACCTCATGAGACCACTGCTCACCCTCACCCTGCTGGCATGGACCACCATTGCGTTGGCGCTGCCGCTGGAAACCATCAAGCTGCCGCCGGGCTTTGCCATCGAACTCTGGGCGCGTGTCGACAATGCCCGCCAGATGGCACTGGGCAGCGTCGATGCCCAAGGCGGCGTTCTTTATGTCGGCTCGATGCGCGCCGGCAAGGTGCATGCACTGCGCTTCGATGCGTCCTATCGCGCCGGCACCGTGACGCGCATCGCCGAGGGCCTGCAATTGCCGACCGGCCTGGCCTGGAGGAAGGGCGCACTGTATGTCGCGGCAGTGAATCGCATCCTGCGCTACGACGATATCGATCGCCGGCTCGACCAGCCGCCGGCTCCGGTCATCGTCACCGATTCTCTGCCGAAGGATACCCATCATGGCTGGAAGTTCATCGCCTTCGGGCCGGACGGAAAGCTCTATGTCCCCGTCGGTGCGCCGTGCAACATCTGCGCACCCGGAGATTCCCATGCCGTCATCCTGCGCATGCATGCCGACGGCTCGGGCCGCGAGGTCTTTGCCCGCGGTGTGCGCAACAGTGTCGGCTTCGACTGGAACCCGGTGGACGGCGTACTGTGGTTCACCGACAACGGCCGCGACTGGCTGGGCGACGATAGCCCGCCCGACGAACTCAATCGCGCCCCGCGCCCGGCCATGCATTTTGGTTTCCCCTACTGCCACGGCGGCGAGCTGGCCGATCCGGAATTCGGCGCGCAACGCAGATGCAGCGAATTCGAGCCGCCGGCGCAAAAACTCGGCCCCCATGTCGCCAGCCTCGGCATGCGCTTCTACACCGGCAGCATGTTTCCCGCCGAGTACAGCAAACAGATTTTCATTGCCGAACACGGCTCATGGAACCGTTCGCGCAAGATCGGCTACCGCATCAGTCTGGTGCGCGTGCAGAATGGCCGCGCCGTGGCCTACGAGACCTTCGCCAGTGGCTGGCTGCAGAACGAGTCGGCCTGGGGTCGCCCGGCCGACGTGCAAACCCTGCCCGATGGCTCGCTGCTGGTTGCTGACGATCACGCCGGCGCCATCTACCGCATCACCTGGAAAAAACCATGAAACTTCCCGTTGAGATGGAGAATTTGCAAATCGCTCCCGCTGCAGCTCCGGTCTCGCTGAGCGGACTGCTTGCCGTGCTGGCTTTTTGCATGCTCTGCCTGGGTTTTCACTGGCTTGGCAAGGATGGATGGGTGCCTTTGCTCGACAGCGCCAACCTGGCCCTGCACGAAGCCGGTCACCCGCTGGTCGGCATTTTCAGCGCGCGCGCGACCGTCTATGGCGGGACGCTGTTTCAGCTTGTTTTTCCTCTTGCTGCGGCCTGGCATTTTCGTCGCGCCGACAATGCGGTCGGCATGGCAACGGCTCTGGTCTGGCTGGGAGAAAATCTCTTCAATATTGCCCGCTACATGGCCGATGCACGCGTCCAGGAACTGCCATTGGTCGGTAGCGGAGATCATGACTGGACCGAGATCTTCGGTCGCTGGGGCATACTGCATCTGGATGGCCGGATCGCGTCGCTGACGCGTGGCTGCGGCGTCCTGCTGATGGCTGGAGCCGTGCTATGGCTTTATCGACGCTGGCGGGCCGACAGTGGAGGCGGCCACGCTCAGTCCACGAAAAAAATCTCGCCGCGCGCCCGAAACGGCAGGCTTAGATGATCGGGATCGACACTTCGATCACGCCAGATGCGATAGCAGTACAGCCGGGTCCAGCGCGCATCATTGATGACGATCTCTCAGGGCGACCTCGACTGCCGTTGCGCCGGTCATCGCCAGGAGTTCGCCTGGTGACAGCTCGAAGACGGCATGCGGATGGCCGGCGGCAGCCCAGATCCTGTCGAAGCGCAGCAAATCCTGGTCGATCAGCACGAGCGTATCGCTGATGTGTCCGACCGGACAGACGCCGCCGATGGCGTAACCGGTGCGTTGCCGCACGAAGCTGGCGTCGGCCTTGCCGAGCGGCCCGAGCAGCGCGGCGACCTTGCGCTCGTCGACACGGTTCGCGCCGCTGGCGATGATCATTACCGCGGCATCGTCCGAGAGGCGTCGGAAAACGATCGACTTGGCAATCTCGGCAACGCTGCAGCCGAGGCTGGCGGCCGCTTCGGCGGAGGTCCTGCCGCTCGTCGGCAGCAGGACAACGGGCTTGCCGTGGCCGATCTGCCGCAGCAGTTCGGCCACTCTTTGTGCGCTATCGGGGAGTCTGTTTTCCGGTTTCATGAGTACTGGGGGATGGTCGGGTTTCGGCACCCGGCGGTGCCTGCATCATACCAAGATTGACTGCACCTGCCGTCTTCCCCGATACTTTGGTAAGCAGCGCTGGCTTTCCTATCCTCGGTTGACCCGCACAATCTCTCTGCCGAACAGGATCCCGTGATGGGTCACAAAATTTCGCTCATCGTTCAACCAGGCGACAGCTTCTTCCCGATCGTGCGCGCCGTCGACCGGGCAGAGCGCTCGATCAACCTGACCGTATTCCGAATGGACGACCCGATCATCCAGCGAGCCCTCATCGAGGCCCGCCAGCGTGGCGTGCGCATCCGCGTGCTGATCTCCAGCAGCGCGCGCGGGTGGGAAGAGAAGAACCGAAAGCTCCTCAAGGACGCCAAGGAGGCCGGCATTTCGACCAGGGAGCCTGCTGGCGACTGCAAGCGTGCCCGCTATCACTACAAGACCATGACGGTCGATGACGAGGAGGCGCTGGTGTTCACTTTCAACCCGACGCGCGAGAATCTCCATTACGCTCGCGACTTTGGCCTGGAGGTCTACAACCCGGCAATTGCCGCCGAAATCAACAGGCTCTTTGACGCCGACTGGAATGGCAAGCCCTTCGAACCTGACCAGGACTCGCCCTTGCTGGTCAGTCCTTTCAACAGCCGCAAGAAGATGAAGACCCTGCTGCAGACCGCCAAGGATTCGATCCATATCGCCGACGCCAAAGTGGAAGATCCGGCGATCATCCGCCTGCTGGTAGAGAAAGCCAGAAGCGGAGTACTGGTCCGCGTTCTTGGTGACGAAGAGCATAGCGTCCGCTTGCCGACCGATATCGAGTTCCGGGCAGCCCCGCGCTACAAGCTCCACGCCAAGTGCACGATCGTCGACGGTGCCGCGGCGGTCATCGGCAGCATGAATCTGCGGACGGAGAGCCTCGATCGCCGCCGTGAACTCAGTATCTTGGTCGACGACGCCGACGTCCTGCGACGGCTGAATGCCGTGTTCGAGAACGACTGGGAGCACCAGCTGCCGATGCTGGGCAGTACCGCGACCCAGGTGCTGAGGGCGTTTTCGGTGCCTCCGCCGGAGTCGGCCCAACAGCCATCCCTTCGTCTGGTACTGATCTCGCGCATCGACACGCTCGTGCGGCACGAAATTCGCGAGGGCGTCACCACCATCGGGCGCGCCAAGGAGAACGACTTCGTCATCAGCGATGCCTTGGTGAGCAGGCAGCACGCGCGGATCACGCTCAACCGGGGCAACTGCACGATACGAGACCTGGAAAGCGGCAACGGAACCTTCCTGAACGGCAATCGGATCATCCGAGAGACGCGCCTGCGCCCCGGCGATGTCGTCCGAATCGCGGAATGTCAGGAGTTTCGCCTCCTGGAGTTGTAGTCTCGTAGACTCGAGGTAGCCAGCGGGCTCAGACCAGCGCGATTCTGTGCGCGCCCGCCGTCCTGGTGATCGCAAACTCGACCGGCAGGAACTTGCCGATCACTTCCACATTGGTCTGCAGATGAGAAGACACGTTCACCGTGGTGAACGCTCCGGCACCGGCCAGTGCCAGCGGCAGGACCAGCTGATCGGCCAGATGCTCGTCCACTGCTGCCGTGCTGCCATGAAAATGCCGGGCGAGCTTCGCCGCGCGGCTTGCCACCACTTCAGCCGGCAAACCCTTTTCGCCAAAGGCGGTGAACAGTTCGGTGATTTCGCGGTATTGCAGCTCAACCAGTAAAGCATTCCCGGGCCCCTCGCGCGAAGACAGGGCACGGATTTCCTGCTGCAATTCCCCCAGCACTCCGCCGAGCTGCAAGTGCAGTTCCGACAGCTCGCGTCTGGCCACATCAACGGACACCCCCGCGACGATGGCCGTAGCCCGCGCTGCGCGCAGCTCGCCACGCTCCAGCAACTCTAAGGACTGCAGGGCAGGGACTGGACGTACGCTGGCGTACAGCTCACCGCCGCCGGCCGGATAAAAGCCATGGCGCAGCAACTCGATTTTCATCTCAACACCCATGCGCAAGAGCAGCGGCAGCCAGCTACGGCTGAGAAAATCGAGTGGCGGCGCCGCCGGATTGTGGGTTCCGCCGCTGATCCGCAGCGTGCTCGGTGCAGCGGCGAACCACAGCGCCGGCAACAGGGTCTGCAGTACCAGGGTGCAGCTACCGGCCGTGCCAATGGCAAAGCGGTAGTCGTCGCCACGAATCTTGCCCGGCACGAAGCTCAGGGCCAGCGAACCCGGCGCCGCCCCCTGTACCTGTGCGCCGCAGATCTGCGCGGCGGCATTCACCGCCGTCAGATGCTGCCGCAACAAGCCCGGCTTGCTGCGCTTTGCGCGGATCCGCTCGATGCGAAAAGGAATTCCGGTAATCATCGACAAGGTCAGCGCCGTACGCAGAATCTGCCCGCCGCCTTCTCCGTGCGATCCGTCGAGTTCAATGGTCTTCATTCTTTGTCACCATCACATCAGATGCGGGTTCAGCAGCCACTTGAGGAATCCAGAACGCCAGAGCACTTCATCTATCCTTTCACACAAACTACCTGCCGCAGGGTATGCAGCACCTCGACGAGTTCGCGCTGCGCGTGCATCACCGCATCGATATCCTTGTAGGCCATCGGGATCTCGTCGATGACTTCCTTGTCCTTGCGGCACTCGACGTGGGCGGTGGCGCGCTCCTGGTCGGCGACGGTGAAGCGGCGTCGGGCTTCGTTCCGGCTCATCGTTCGGCCGGCGCCGTGACTGCAGGAGCAAAAAGATTCTTCGTTGCCGAGGCCGCGCACGATGAAACTCTTGGCGCCCATCGAACCCGGAATGATGCCGAGTTCGCCTTTCTGTGCCGAAACCGCCCCCTTGCGGGTGACCAGGACTTCCGCGCCAAAGTGGGTCTCGCGCTGGACGTAGTTGTGGTGGCAGTTTACGGCCTCGACACTGGCGGTGAACGGTTTTGCAATCACGCCACGCGCAGCTGCAATGACGCTCTGCATCATCAGCAGGCGGTTACGCCGCGCAAAATCCTGCGCCCAGCCGACGGCTTCGACGTATTCGTCGAAGTGCTGGCTTCCCTCCTCAAAATAGGCGAGGTCACGATTCGGCAGATTGGCGATGTGCTGCTGCATGTCCTTCTGTGCCAGTCTGATGAAGTGGCTACCGATGGCATTGCCGACGCCGCGAGAACCGGAATGCAGCATGAACCAGACGCGATCCGCTTCGTCGAGGCAGACTTCGATGAAGTGGTTACCGGTGCCAAGCGTGCCGAGGTGCTTGTGGTTGTTGGTGTTCTTGAGACATGGATGCCGGTCGGTGATGCGTGTGAAGCCTTCGATCAAACCGGCCCACATGGCATCGACACTTGCCGGTGGCGTATCCCATGAGCCCTCGTCGCGCCGGCCCCGGCCCATCGTCCGCCCGTGCGGCACGGCGTGCTCGATGGCCGTACGCAGCGCTTGCAGATTGTCCGGAAGATCGCCCGCCAGCAGCGTCGTGCACGCGGCCATCATGCCGCAGCCGATGTCGACGCCGACGGCAGCCGGAATGATCGCGCCCTGCGTCGGGATGACGCTGCCGATCGTCGAGCCCTTGCCCAGGTGTACATCCGGCATCACCGCCAGGTGCCGATAGATGAAGGGCATTCTGGCGGTGTCGATCAACTGCTTGCGGGCTTCGTCCTCGACCGGAACATCTTGCGTCCACATCTTGATCGGCTTGCCATTTTCGACTTCGAGGAGTTGATAGTCCATTTCCGTTTTCTTTCACTGATGGTCGGTGGCCTGCTTCTTCTGCAGGCCTTCCTGTTGAATACGGCGGGCCTGTGACTTGCGTTCGCGTTCCTTGATACGACAAGACCTGCATCGTACCGCGCGCGTTTCAACATTGCCCTGGGCAACTTCGTACCACCACTTCTGCTGCGCCGCAGTCCAGACGCACTCGACGCCGCAATCCCTGCACCGGAAGGCGATGTCCACGTAGTAACCGCGATCGATGAACGCAGGTGCCCCGTAGCTGATGCGGCGAGCCAGGCGGGTCGCATCACACCACACGATGCCCGGAGAGTAGACGTCAACCGGCAGTGGCGATGGGTGGTTCTGAATGCGCGTCGTACGCCGTAACCGGGCACTCTTGATTTCCAGCTTGCGCTGTTTTCCGCTTTTCATGATTTCACCTGCACTTTCTGATCATCGCATTTTCGGGTTTTCACCGCTCACCCTCTCCCGCCATCGCAGAGAGGGTAAGCGACTTACGCGCCCTTGATGTTCACCAGTCCGCTCAGCACCTGATCCAGGCCACCAAACACCGAGATGCGGTCGATTCGTTCCGCCACACGTTCCAGCGTTTCCAGCTCCTTCAGACGCAGCGCGACCGGGTTGCCTTCCATCACTTTCGCGGTATTGAGCAACGAACGTGTTGCCGCGGTTTCCTCACGGCGACGAATGACGTTCGCTTCAGCCAGCTTCTCGGCCTCGACCACCTTGGCGAGGATGGTCTTCATCTCGCCGGGCAGAACGATGTCCTTGACGCCGATGCTGCTCACCTCGATCCCGAAACCGTTCAGCTTGCGCGCCACGTGCGCGCTGACTGCTTCGTCGATGATCTGCTTGTTTTCCAGCAGCTCATCGAGCGATCGCGTGCCCACGGCGGCCCGCAAGCCGAACTGCAGTTCGCGATACAGGTGTTCGACCGGCTTGGCCAGCCTTTCGTGCGCCAGCAGCACGTCGGTATAGCGCCAGGTAGCCGCAAGGTTGAGGCGCAAGCCGACCTTGTCGCTGCTCAGGATTTCCTGGCCCGACACTTCCATGTTCTGCAGACGCATATCGACGAGCTCGACCAGCACTTCGCGGTTGAAGCGCCAGAATACCTCAATGCCGGGCGACATCAGTCGCTGCACCTTGCCGTCGACGCGCAGAACGCCGACGTGGTAGGCAGGCACCTGCGCGATCAGCAGGCCGGCCAGGCCGCTCACCGCGTGTGCCCGCAGGCTCGGCTGCAGGAAGTGCGCTGCCAGTTGCGGTGCGACTTCATAGCCTTGCTGCAGATCGACTTTTTCCAGTCTCTGCTCGACCAGGCCCTTCCAGAAAACGCGTCGGGAGCCAGGCGCCAGCACTTCGACCAGGACCTTGTTCTCATAGCGCAAACCTGCCTCGTCTTCACCCAGTTCCATGCAGACGAAATTTTCCGCGACGGTCTGCGGCTCGTGCTGCAGCAGATAGTCGACCAGCGTGATGTCGAGCATGGGAGCGTCGAGCTTCCAGGTCTGGAGCGAGAGCCGGTTCACGGGGTCGAAGAAGTAGTGGCGGCCAGCGCTGAGGATGCGCTCGAAATCGCCGTCCCTGAGCAAGGCAGCACGTTCACTCTTCAACACGACGAAACGCTTCAACATCTTCATTCTCCTTTGCTGTTGTTCTGTTGCCGGTCAATGCCGATCCGCTGGGCCGATTGCCCGGCACTCGCGGGGAAGCGAGTGGCGGCTTGCCGGAAGTCAGCGCTTCTCCCTTGGTGCCGAGGCACGCGGGGGAGGGCTGACATTCCTGCTTCGTCGCCGGCTCGCCGTGCCGCCAGTGCGGGACAGTCACCGACCGGACCGGCAGCGGGGGCTTGCGCATCCCGCGACCGACGGGTACTGCTAGCTTACGCTGTCGTGGAAAGACAGTTTGGAGCGGGAATCGAACCCGCGACATGCTGATGATGAGTCAGTTGCTCTACCGATTGAGCTATCCAATGGGGGCGACCCGGGAATCGAACCCGACGAGCTCCCGACGAGATCGCCCGTTATCGCCTTCCCGCTGTGGCGGCATGCACAGAAACGACAGACCGGAATCCGGTCTCTGCGCACCGGCGGGGTGTTGATCCCCTGCCCGCGGGCCTTGCAGCGATGTTGCGACGACTCTTTCATAGCGAAATCCGTGCCAACCTTCGAGATAACCGCGGCATTGCGCTCAAAGAATTGATTTGGCTTGGTTTTCAGGAGATTTTCGGTTTCCGTGGAAACCGGGGTGGGTGGATTCTCATAGAATATCGAATCGTTATTTATCCAGAAGGATAGTCAACATGAAGAGGACCGTCGTCATCGGCTTTCTCGGTACGCAACTCGACTACGGCGGCAAGGGCAGCACACGCTGGGAGAAATGGCGGCCGACGGTGGGCCTGTGCCAGCAGGAAGACCTGATCGTACATCGCCTGGAGTTATTGCACGATGCGCGCAGCCGTGGACTGGCCGAGCGCGTGCAGGCGGACATCAAGTCGGTATCGCCCGAAACCGAGGTCTGCCACGTGGAGATCGAGCTACGCGATGCGTGGGATTTCGAGGAGGTGTACACGACGCTGCACGACTTTGCACGCGCTTACCCGTTCGACCCCGAGAACGAGGATTACCTGCTGCACATCACGACAGGAACCCATGTCGCACAGATCTGCTGGTTCCTGCTGGCCGAGGCGCGCTATTTGCCGGCACAACTGCTACAGACCTCGCCGCCGCGCAGGAAGGAGGTGGCGAGTTCCGTCGGCAGTTACGAAATCATCGATCTGGATCTGTCACGCTACAACAAGATTGCGCAGCGCTTTCAGCGCGATCATGACGACAGGGTGAGCTTCCTGAAATCCGGGATTGCCACGCGCAACGCCCATTTCAACCGCATGATCGAGCAGATCGAACGGGTAGCGGGACGCTCGAAGTCACCGATGCTGCTGATCGGTCCCACCGGCGCCGGCAAATCCTTTCTCGCCCGTCGCGTATATGCGCTCAAGCGACAGAAACAGCGTCTGGCGGGGCGTTTCATCGAGGTGAACTGCGCAACCTTGCGCGGCGATTCGGCCATGTCCAGCCTCTTCGGCCACGTCAAGGGGGCCTTCACGGGTGCGCAGAGCGAACGCCCCGGGCTGTTGCGTGCTGCCGATGGCGGTTTGCTGTTTCTCGACGAGATCGGCGAACTGGGACTGGACGAGCAGGCGATGCTACTCAAGGCCATCGAGGAAAAACGCTTCTTCCCCTTCGGTGGCGACCTGGAAGTCGCGAGCGATTTCCAGCTCATCGCCGGCACTCATCGCGACCTGCGCCATTGGGTGGCCGAGGGGCATTTCCGCGAAGACCTGTATGCGCGCATCAACCTATGGACCTTCGAGCTGCCGGGCCTTGCACAAAGGCGTGAGGACATCGAACCCAATCTCGATTTCGAGCTGGAACGTTTTGCGCGTGAGCATGCTCAGCTCGTTCGCTTCAATGTCGAAGCCCGCCGCTGCTACCTGGCTTTTGCCAGCTCGGCGGATGCCGCCTGGCGCGGCAATTTTCGGGAACTCTCGGCGTCGGTCACGCGCATGGCCACCCTGGCCGAAGCGGGGCGCATCACCGAGGCCCAGGTCGTAGAGGAGATCGCGCGCCTTGGCCACAGTTGGGGCGGCAGCCAGACGGCCGATGCGGTCTCCTACCTTCTGGGCGAACAGGCCGCGCAACTCGACCTCTTCGATCGCTGCCAGCTCAATGCGGTAATCGCCGTTTGCCGGCAAGCAGCCAGCCTCTCGGAAGCTGGACGTCAACTTTTCGCCGTATCCCGCCAGGACAAGAAAATTGCCAACGATGCGGACCGGCTGCGCAAATACCTGTCGCGCTTCGGCCTCGACTGGACGGCAGTGAATCGCAAATGATCCCGACTGACTCTTTCACGCTTGGTGCTTGTCATTGACGCAGGCGGCGCAGATGGTCTTGCCGTTGGCAAAGAGGCAGACCCGGTTCCGACCGGCATTCTTGGCGGCGTAGAGGGCTTTGTCTGCGGCCCGGAGCATGTCATCCTCATTGTCCATGCCGTTCTCCCGGTTGGCCACGCCGATACTGACCGAGGTCTGTATCTCCGTGTCATCGATATGGATTTTCATCGCCTTGACCATCTTGCGCAGACGCTCGGCAGCCAGCAGGGCAGCCTTGGGGTCAGCGTCGTGACATACCAGCAGGAACTCTTCACCGCCGATCCGGCTGACGATGTCGTCCTTGCGGGCTGCGGTCTGGATGGCTTTGGCGACCTCCTGCAATACCCGATCCCCCACCGCATGACCATGGCGGTCGTTGATGGACTTGAAGTAATCGACATCGATCATCAGCGCCGCCACGGGCTGCCCCGTTCGCTGGGAGCCGTTCCAGAATCGGCTGAGCGCTTCCATGCCGGCCCGTCGATTGGGTAGCTCGGTCAGCAGGTCGGTCATCGCGGCATGTTCGAGCCGCCGGTTGCTGATGGCCAGTTCTGCCGCGAACTGCTTGAGCTGTGCCCGGTCGTTTTCCCAGGCCTCGAGCAGCTTCACATAGTGCAGGGCCGCCCGCATTCGGGCGCTCAGGGCGCGGACATTCACCGGCTTGGTCACGTAATCGTCGACCCCCGCCTCGAAAGCATTGATGATCTTCTCTTCCGTCTCCTCGCCGGTCAGCATGATGACATACATCGACTGGCCCCAGTCGGTGGCACGCAAGGCGCGGCAGAACTCGATCCCGTCCATGACCGGCATGAGCCAGTCGGTGATGATGATCTGGGGCATGACTTCCAGGGCCAGGGCCAGAGCATCCTTGCCATTCTCGGCCGTGTGGACCGTGCAGCCGAGCAGGTGGCACAGCAGACCCTCCGTGATCATGCGGGTCGTGGGGTCGTCCTCTACCAGCAACACCCGCTTGCTGGTGTGCGCCGCCTGGGAATCCTCCTCCGGGCGGGGAACCGGGGCGTTGGCCATGGCGCTGAATGAAGGGATGGGGCTGGCCGGCACTTTCAGCAGCTCGGCCCACTCGTACCACAGGTGAACCACCCGGTCGAACACTTCGCCCATGGCCGTCGCATCCAGACCGATCTTGCCACCCAGGAGCATCAATCCAGCAATACTGCTATGGCGCTCGGTCACGGGTGAGCGACCGAGATCCGCCATGCGTCGCGCCTGGAAGAGCAGATGGGTCAGCTGGTCAGGCCGGGAGCCTTCGGAAAAGCCGGAGGTCTGCGGTGCCTCGTGGTAATGGACAGGCTCGGCAAGGGCCTTGGGTATGCCGCAATCGGCGAGGATGATGGCCGTGAATTCCGCGTGATCTATCCCCATACGCTTGCGCTCCAGTTCCAGGAGCGCCACACCGCGGCTCTGCTCGGTCAGCACGGCCGCATAGTCGTTGGGGTAGACGGTGGCCAGCGCCAGGCAGCCGATCTGTGCCAGCAGACCACAGGCGAACAGTTCGTCCGGTGAAGCCGTCCGTGTCATCCGGCCCAACTCCTGGCTGGCCACTGCCATGAACAGAGAATGGGACCAGAAAGCCGGATAGTCGAAGGTGGAGCAGGGCCCTTCCAGAAACTGGTCGACCAGAGAGAACCCCATGGCCAGTTGGCGGACGGTCGCCATGCCCAGGCGCAGCACGGTCTCCCTGATCGAAACCACGGGTCGGGCGGTGTTTGCTGAAGCATTGGCAAGGCGCAACAGGCGGCTGGAAAGGGCGGGATCGCTCTGTACCACCCTGGCCACCTCGTCAAGAGTCGCATCCTCACGACGACTGATCTCCATGATCGCCAAAGCCACCCCTTTCGGGCTGGGGAGCTGGCCGCTGATCCGCAGTTGTTCGATCTTGCTCATGTATTCCTGTGGAGGGTTGTAGGTGTTTCTACCTTCAGCGTGCAGTCTATCAGCCTAAAGCATCGAGTTGCAAAACGGCAAAACACTTTGCCTGGCAAAGCATAAGCCCGCTATAATCGGCGGTTTTTCCACCTTGCCCTACCGTTCGCATGGCGGGGGGCTTTATCCATAAGGAGTGTTCGTGCGCCATTATGAAATCGTTCTAATCGTCCATCCGGATCAGAGTGAGCAGGTGCCGGCGATGGTCGAGCGGTACAAGTCGCTGATCGCTGCCCGCGCCGGGCAGATTCATCGTCTCGAAGACTGGGGACGCCGTCAGCTCGCCTATCCGATCCAGAAGTTGCACAAGGCGCATTATGTTCTGATGAACATCGAATGCGATGGCGCGACGCTGACCGAACTCGAGCATGGCTTCAAATTCAACGACGCGATTCTTCGGCATCTGACGATCAAGACCAAGCGTGCGGTCAGCACACCGTCGCCGATGATGAAGGACGAGAAGTCCAGGTCGCTGCTGGAAGTTCGTGAGCCGGCACCAGCCGAAACCGCCCAAGCGGCTGCCTGATTGTCGAGGCGCTGCTGAATCGCGTCGAGCTCAGCGGAATCCTGATCGAGCGCAAGGCGCTACGTTTTACGCCGGCCGGCGTGCCGGTCATGGAATGTCTGATCGGACACCAGTCGGAACAGCTTGAAGCTGGCAGCCTCCGCCGTGTCGAATGCGAAATCCAGGCGATTGCCCTGGGCACGACGGCACAGTGGCTGCAGGCGGCCAATCCCGGCGCGACGCTGCAACTGACGGGTTTTCTCGCCGCCAGGAGCCGCAACAGCAAGCAAGCAAGACTGCATATCACCACGATCGAATTTGTCGAAGGAAATCAAGATGGCAAGGTTCTTCAAGAAGAAGGATGACAAGAACGTCAAGAAGCGTGGCAGCGGATTGTTCAAGCGGCGCAAGTTCTGCCGCTTCACTGCAGAAAAAATGGAAGAGATCGACTACAAGGATGTCGATCTGTTCAAGGAGTACATCGCCGAGAACGCCAAGATCATGCCGGCTCGGCTGACCGGTACCAAGGCCGGTTACCAGAGGATGTTGTCGGTGGCCATCAAGCGTGCCCGCTTCCTGGCGCTGCTGCCGTACACCGACAACCACCAGTAATACGAGGAGACGACGATGCAAATCATTCTGATGGAAAAAGTCGCCAACCTCGGCAACCTCGGCGATCTGCTCAAGGTGAAGAATGGCTACGCCCGCAACTTTCTGATTCCGACGGGCAAGGCCAAGCGCGCCACGCCGGCCGCCCTGAAGGAGTTCGAGCTCAAACGGGTCGAACTGGAGAATGCCGCCAACGAGAAACTGGCGGCTGCACAGGGGTATGCGGAAAAGCTGAGCGGGGCGGTCGTCCGGATTGCTCGCAAGGCCGGCGTCGATGGTCGCCTGTTTGGTTCGGTGACCAACTTTGACGTTGCCGACGGCTTGCAAGCGCTTGGTTTCGAGATCGAAAAATCGGCCATTCGCATGCCTGCAGGTCCGCTCAAGGTGCTTGGCGAGACGCAACTGGAAGTGGCGCTGCACAGCGACGTCATGGCGACGATCACGGTTGCCGTGGTTGTCGAACAGCCGAAACTGTAGATGGTCGATACGGCGCCGTTGTCTGGCGTCGGGCGAAAGGCCTTGCCCGAGGGCAAGGCTTTTTTGCGTCTGTACCGCGGATCCGGAGTTGCCGCGCTACACTTCCTGCCTTGCTTGTTCCCTCTGCGGATATTCCATGGCCAAGTCCTTCGATTCACCCAGTTCCGATAGCGGGCAACGCTTCGGCAGTCGCGGAGCACGGCGAGAACGGAGCCCGCAGACAGACTCGGTACTGTCCGAACTGCGCGTGCCACCGCATTCGCTGGAGGCCGAGCAATCGGTTCTCGGCGGCTTGATGCTCGATAACGCTGCCTTCGACAAGATCGCCGACGTGATCAGCGAAAGCGATTTTTATCGCGATGAACACCGGCGCATTTACCGCCAGATTTCCAAACTCCTGGAACGTGGCAAACCCGCCGACGCGGTGACGGTTGCTGAAAGCCTCGACCAGGCGGGGGAGGGCGACGCTACCGGCGGGCTGGCCTACCTTGGCGAACTGGCAGCGAACACGCCGTCGGCGGCGAACATCCGGCGCTATGCCGAGATCGTCCGTGAACGGGCGATTCTGCGGCAACTGGTGACTGCCGGTGACGAAATCGCCGGTAGTGCGCTCAACCCGCTCGGTCGCGACCCGAAAACCCTGCTCGACGAGGCCGAGGCAAGGGTATTCGCGATTGCCGAAGGCGGTTTTCGCCATCAGTCCGGCTTCGTGCATATCAACCCGCTGCTGACGCAGGTGGTCGAGCGCATCCAGGAGCTGCACGACCGCGACAATCCTTCGGACATCACCGGCGTGCCGACCGGCTATCACGATCTCGACTCGAAGACCTCGGGCCTGCAGGGCGGCGATCTGCTGATCGTTGCCGGCCGCCCGTCGATGGGAAAAACCTCGTTTGCGCTCAATATTGCCGAGCATGTGGCAATCGAAGTGGGTCTGCCGGTCGCCATTTTCTCGATGGAAATGGCTGGCACACAACTTGCGATGCGCATGCTGTCATCGGTCGGCCGGCTCGATGCCCATCGCGTCCGTACTGGTCGCCTCAATGACGACGAGTGGTCGAGGCTGTCCTTTGCGCTGGGCAAGATGCACGAGGCGCCGATCTATATCGACGAGACGCCGGCGCTCAACCCGATCGATCTGCGCGCGCGCGCGCGCCGTCTGCATCGCCAGTGTGGCAAGCTCGGGCTGATCGTCATCGACTACCTGCAATTGATGTCCGCCACTTCGCATGGCGAGAACCGGGCGACCGAAATCTCGGAGATTTCGCGATCGCTGAAAGGACTGGCAAAGGAGTTGGGCGTTCCCCTGATGGCGCTCTCGCAACTCAACCGCTCGCTCGAACAACGGCCGAACAAGCGTCCGGTGATGTCCGACCTGCGCGAATCGGGTGCCATCGAACAGGACGCAGACATCATCATGTTCATCTACCGCGACGAGGTGTATAACCCGGACACACCCGACAAGGGGGTTGCCGAGATCATCATCGGCAAGCAGCGCAACGGCCCGATCGGTACCACCCGCCTGACTTTTCTGGGCGAGTACACGCGCTTCGAGAGTTTCGCCAAGCCGGGATCGTATTGAGCGCGGGCAGACGTCAGCCCTCGACGCGGCTGGCGTTGACCGTGTAGCTGAAGCGCTGGACGTCGGTGCTGTCGAAACGGACACCGGCGGCCTCCGCCTGCGGCAGGACCAGGAAGGGCAGGGGCCCGCCACTGGCGCCATGCAGACTGACATCCTGGGCGGCGTTATAGGCAATCCAGTTCATCTCCCAAAAACCGAACAGCAACTTCCGGAGGACGACCAGTTTCGCATCGCTGTTGCCCAGGCGTTCATCGTGGATGGCCTTGCGCACATCACCGGGGTCGACCGGAATCCAGCCATAACCCGGTGTGTAGAATTCGGCGCGGCAATGTTGCACGGCGCGCAGGTTGCCGGTCGCACCGAGACCCGCAAACAGCCGTGAACTATCGACGCGCAGCCCGAAGACCGGGCGTGCGGGAATTCCGATCGATCGACACAGGCCAACGAAGAGCAGGGCGATGTCGGCACTCTTGCCGCTCAACTGGCCACTGTCGAGCATGGCCTCGACATCCCCTTTGCCGATGCCGCTCAGCGCAGGATCAAACGAAGTGTTGTCGACCACCCAGTCATAAATCGCCTTGCCCTGGGCGACCGGATCCTTGATACGGCCAATGGCGCGCTCGGCGGTGCGGCGCACGAGTCCATCGATCGGGACCAGATTGCTCGAATGCAGGCAGCGCCGAAGCACTTCACCGCGTTCGGCAATGCTGCCGCGCCGGGTGATGTCGAAGTGACGATCCTGCTTGGCCACCTGACTGACGAGCTGCAATTGCGGTGTCGCGCTGCCCTCTTTCCAGTCGGCGTAGAACACCTCCATTTCGGCTACTGGATCACGATAGATTCCGGCACTGTCGAAATTGCCTCGCCAGTGATGACCCAGCGAGCGTTGCCAGAAAGTGTCCTTGTACTGCGCCAGCGGGAGCCATAGTCGCAGCTTGCCTTTGACCTGGTTGAGCGTGATCAGCGAAGTAATCTCGTAGGTCCGCCAATTGGGCTGTGGCTCATCGGGCAGGCTGATGGCATTGCGCGGTTCGACGGCTGCCGGCGGTGGACTGGCAACGGGTGGCGGGGCTGCTGGCGGTCTTTCGGTGACCGGTCGGTAGCTGTGCTGCCGGCCTTTGCTACCGGCTCTGCCACTGCCGGCTTTGCTGCCGGTTCTGGTGGTGTCTCTGCCGCTGCTCTTGCCGGCAGGCTTGGCGCCAGACTTGGATGTCGACTTGGCTGCCGGTTTGCCGGCATCCTGAGTAGCCGCCTTCTTCTTGTTGGCGGCAAGCACCGCCGAAGGGGCCAGTAGTGAAAGAAGCGTGGAAGCAGCAAGGAAATCGCGTCGTTTCAATCGACTCTCCGGTAAGCACAGGATCCTTATCGCTCGGAGCCGGCAGTATGGATCGGTGGCCAAAAACGACTGAGCCGTGTCACCAGACACGGCTCCGTTAACGTCCAGAAAATTATAACACTTCCGCAGCGTAGTCCGCGAGACGGGAACGCTCGCCACGTTGCAGGGTGATATGGCCGGCGTGCTGCCAGCCCTTGAAGCGGTCGACGACGTAGGTCAGCCCGGAACTGCCTTCGGTAAGATAGGGCGTGTCGATCTGCGCAATATTGCCCAGGCAGATCACCTTGGTGCCGGGTCCAGCACGGGTGATCAGGGTTTTCATCTGCTTTGGCGTCAGGTTTTGCGCTTCGTCGATGATCAGGAACTTGTTGAGGAAGGTGCGGCCGCGCATGAAATTGAGCGATTTGATCTTGATCCGGTTGCGAATCAGGTCACGGGTCGCCGCGCGGCCCCAGTCGCCGGCATCGTCATCGCTCTTGTTGAGAACTTCGAGGTTGTCTTCGAGTGCGCCCATCCACGGCCCCATCTTTTCTTCCTCGGTGCCCGGCAGAAAGCCGATGTCCTCGCCGACGGGCACGGTGACGCGGGTCATGATGATTTCGCTGTAGCGCCTGCCTTCGAGCACCTGCGTGAGTCCGGCAGCCAGGGTGAGCAGCGTCTTGCCGGTGCCGGCCTGGCCGAGCAGGGTGACGAAATCGACTTCCGGATTCATCAGCAGATTGAGCGCAAAGTTCTGTTCGCGGTTGCGCGCCGTGATTCCCCAGACATTGTTCTTGGTATGCGTATAGTCGGTCAGCGTCTGGAGTTCGGCGGTCGAGCCGGAGATTTCGCGGACGATGGCATAGAGCGGTTTTTCCCCTTCCTGGAAGAGGAACTGGTTGACCAGCAGTTGCGCGCAGAGTGGCCCCTTGAGGCGGTACAGCGTGCGGCCGTCCTTCTTCCGGGACTCGACGTCCTGACCATGCGCTTCCCAGAAGTCGGGTGCCAGTTCGCGCATTCCCGTGTACAGCAGATCGGTGTCTTCGAGTACCTTGTCGTTGAAGTAGTCCTGCGCCGAGAGCCCGAGGACGCGGGCCTTGATGCGCATATTGATGTCCTTGGAGACGAGGATCACCGGGCGCTCGGGATGCCTGCGCTGCAGATCGATGACGACCGCCAGAATCTGGTTGTCGACCTTGACCGTTGGCAATCCCGCCGGCAACTCGCCGGCAATTGCTTCGGTCTGCAGGAAAAGGCGGCCGCTGGCCAGTTTGCGGGAGGGTCCATGAAGCGGGATGCCCAGGTCGATGGCCCCGTCCAGGCTGTTGACGATCTCGTCGAGCGTGCGCGTCACCTGGCGAGCGTTGCGGGCGATTTCCGACAGGCCTTTCTTGTGGTTGTCGAGTTCCTCCAGGGTCATCATCGGCAGGAAGACGTCGTGTTCCTCGAAGCGGTAGATGCAGGTCGGATCGTGCATCAGGACATTGGTGTCGAGGACGAAAAGCTTGCCGGGCGTGGCGGCAGCTCGCTGCTCGGCACTGAATTCAGTGTTGCGGGCCATGTGAGCGCTTCCCGGATCAGGTCGGTGAGGAGGCATGTCAGATCCGGGCAATGAAATCGAGGACTTCCTGCGCGTGGCCGGCCACCTTGACACCGCGCCATTCGCGCCGCAGCACGCCTTTGCCGTCAATGACAAAGGTGCTGCGCTCGATGCCGCGAACCTGTTTACCGTACATCGACTTCATCTTGATGAGTGCGAAGCGGGTGCACAGCAATTCTTCGGCGTCGGAAAGCAGATCGAATGGCAAATCCTGCTTCGCCTTGAAGTTCTCGTGTGACTTGATGCTGTCCCGGGAAACGCCGACGACGATGCTGCCGGCGGCGACGAACTGCGGGTACAGGTCACGGAACTGCTGTGCCTCGGTGGTACATCCCGGTGTGCTGTCTTTGGGGTAGAAATACAGGACGACCGGGCTGCCCAGGCAGGCCGAGAGAGTGAAGGTCTTGCCACCGGTTGCGGGCAGGCTGAAGTCGTCTACGGTCTGGTCGATCATGGCTGGCTTTTGGGTATGGAGAGTTGGTAGTTGGTTGGATTGTGGTGAGAAACCGGAGCATCGGTCAAGCAGATTGATTGATGTCGGTGATCAATTACTTTTGATCACGATCAATACCATGGCCAGAAAAATGGGTTAGCTTGATTGCAAACAAGCCATATATTCGTATAATTTGTATTATGTAAAGTCAATGCAGTCAACACACATGCAAACGCGAAGCGATCACCTGCTACTTCTGCAGATCCCTGCAAACGCTCATCGGAGTTTCCATGCTGTTTCATGATTTTCTCCGGACCTTCGATGCATGGCTCACTCAAGAACAAACGAGCATTGCCGCGCCATTTCGGCAAATCCAGGCCGATCCCCTGTGCCGCCGGGCGGAACGGAACCAAATCCTGATCGGTGTCGGCGCTTGGGGCAGCCGCGAACAAGCGGTCGAGCATCCCGGCTTCTGCCTGAATAACAAGGGCCTGGCCGAGCGCTTCAGGATCGCGGCAGACCCTTCCACAGTGACGGAGATGGTACTGAAGCCGCCACCAGAACTGGCGGCACATTGGCGGGCAGCGTGGGGAAAGGATGCGGATTTGGGCCGGCGACTGGGCGAAATCACCCTGGTGATTGAAGACGCCTCCCCCGATTCGGTGCTCGCGCTGCTGTTCTGGCTCGCAGTAATGAGCGGGGTGCCGGTAGAATCGTTTGACCAGCCCGAGGTCGCGCGTTGGCTCGGAGCCGTACGACGCTGGGAATTGATGGGAATGGTCGCCGAAAACCCGCACACGGCCTGGGCGGCGCTGCTCTCCGCCCTGTCCCACAGTCATTTCGCCCCGCTGCTTTCGGAAAAAGGCCGCAGCTACGATTTCGCTGGTGCCTGGCGCGAAGCGCTGCAGTTCACCACCACCCTGCTGCGGCGAGACATTGCGCCGGATGCCGTACCGGAACTGTGGGAACTGGAAGCCTACCGCCGCGCCGCCGCTCTGCTGCGCAACGAGGAACAGAATTATCTGCGTTCCCTGGCCCGCTCAACCTGTCTGCAACTGCTGGTGCCGATGGCCGGTCCAGAACCGCGCAAGGACATGCTGGTAGATGCCTACCTCACGGTGGAAACCTGGCCCAGCGGCACCCGCAAATTGTTCGCTCGACTGGATCGCATCCACAGCCCCATGCGGCAGGGTTTCGCCGTCATGGGCATCTACCGCCCGGACCCACGCATTGCCGGTGCCGGTGATGACATGGTGCTGTCGGTCAATCCCCTGACCGGCATCGACCTGCAGGATCTGTGGCTGGAACTGGAACGGCTGGAAAACGAACGCTGGGCAGACCAGCGTCCTACCGAGAATGCACGCCCGATTGCCAGTTATCCCGCGGGAACCGGGTACACTCAACCCTGGTGGGACGACCACGGCCGCTACACCCTGCTCGCTGCGCCTCGGCGCCTGCCGGACGGGCGTCTTGGCAGCCGGCTGGCCTGGCCGGATGTCGTCAGTGCCCTTTGGCGGGTATACAGCCCGGTACGGCGCCTGCGCGTCGAAGACGCCTTGCATGCTGGCCCGCCGGTCTCGCTCGAGGCTTGCATGCGGAAGACCTGCCGTTATGACGGTGACGACGGCATTACCAAGTTTTTTCTGGGGATGCGCTGGCTTCCGAACACCGCCCAGTCGGGCGCGCTGTTCGACCTGCCCAGTGTGCAGCGCTATCTGGCCGCCCTCATCGCCCGCCGGGACCAGCAGCAGGCGATCACGGTCGAGGACCTGCCTGTCCCGGATGAATTCAGCGTGCTGCCAGTGCACGGTGGCTTCGCCATCCTCCACGATCAAGGCACTCTGGTATTCGACGACTGGCGCACCGAACGTCTCCGCTTGCAACAGCTTACCGAAGAGTTCGAGCGGGTATTCCAGATCCTCGGCACGGGACGCGATGTGGCGAGGGCTCTGGACGCCCTGTTTGCAGAACGCAGCTCCGGCAGGAAACCGCGTCCCACCGCCGCCGTCCTGGGTGATCTCGCCACCCTGCGTGGCCGGCTGACCGAGGCCGGCTATCAATTCCAGCCAGGCAGCCATTGGGCCGACGTGCGCGCCTTCCGCGCCGCGCTGGAGAACCGCTGGTGTGTCGGTGACACCATCAAGAACCTGCATACCCGCGTATCGCAACTGGAAGACGCCATCCGCACCGCCAGTACACTCGAGACCCAGCGTCTGACCTATATTCTCTCGACCATCGGTCTGCCCTTCGTCATCAGCAACGCGCTGACCGGCTTCCTGAAACCCTGGCTGGTCGGCCCCCAGCTTCCTCCCGGGCCGCGCGAGGTGTGGGCGCCGACGCTGTTCTACCTCGGCGTGGCCTTGCTCCTGATCGGCCTGATCCACATCGCGTTGAAACGCTGGTTGTTGTCCGCGCGCAAACGCAAGCAAAAAGTGGCAAGAAGCGCCTAGTACATTCACAAATTTTCGGAGAACTTATCCGAGACCGCTTAACGCTGGGAATCCAGCATTTCATTCTGGGCCACGGCATCCGGTGGCTTGGTCTGGTCTCGAAGAGTCGCTGGCACGCTCTGCCGGGGGATCGTTACTTGGCAGGTGTTGATTGGGAATGTTCACGCTTCGAGGTCGAAGACCAGGACTTCTGCGTCTTTACCGTTCGTGATTTCAATGCGACTTTCCGCGCTGATCAGGGCGGCGTCGCCACCCGACAAGTGCTGGCCGTTGACCTCAACTGCACCACGTACCACGTGGACATAGGCCTTGCGCTCGGAGTTGATGTTCAGGATGGCGGATTCCGTGCCGTTGAACAGGCCGGCGAACAAATACGCATCGGCATGAATCGTGACTGAATCTCCTGCTCCATCGGGCGACGCCACCAGGCACAACTCACCTCGCCTTTGTTCTGCCGGAATATGCCGTTGCTCGTAACTCGGCGCAATGCCGGTCACGTTGGGCGTAATCCAGATCTGCAAAAAGTGCGTGGTCTGGCCCTCGGCGTGGTTGAACTCGCTGTGCGTCACGCCGGTGCCGGCACTCATGCGCTGCACGTCGCCGGGTGGAATACCCTTGATATTGCCCATGCTGTCCTGATGCGCGAGATTTCCCGACAGAACGTAACTGATGATTTCCATGTCGCGGTGGCTATGCTTGCCAAAGCCGGTACCGGGGGCCACCCGGTCCTCGTTGATGACCCGCAAGTTGCCCCAGCCCATGTGCGCCGGGTCGTGATAACCGGCGAATGAAAACGAATGGTAGCTCTCGAGCCAACCATGGTTTGCGTAACCGCGATCCTGAGACTTACGAACTGTGAGCATGTGAACCTCCTTGTTGATGAGGTGCATTGTGACTTGTTCAGTATCGTTGCAGGTGCTGACAATTTGATGGCATCATTCAAAATGATTGAATGGATGACACTCTGATGCCGACTGCCCGCGATGTGTTAACACCCGATGCCCTGGCCATGCTTGAGACCATTGCAAAGGCCGGCAGCTTTGCTGCGGCTGCCCGTGCAGGTCATATGGTGCCGAGCGCACTGACGTATCGCGTGCGGCAGATCGAAGACGCGCTGGATGTCCTGCTGTTTGATCGCAGCTCGCGGCAGGCCCGCTTGACTGAAGCTGGGCAGGAACTACTGCGCGAGGGTGCGCGACTGTTGGCCGATATCGATGCCGTGGCCAACCGCATCAAGCGGGTGGCGACCGGTTGGGAGCCACAGTTCACGATTGCGGTGGATAGCATCATCGTGCGTGCGACGGTGATGGAGCTTTGCCAGTCATTTTTTGCGTTGCAACCGCCGACCAGTCTCAAGCTGCGCAGCGAGACGCTGTCTGGCACGCTCGAAGCGCTCGCGTCGGGCCAGGCCGATCTGGCGCTGGGCGTGGTCGTGCAGGCCGGTAGCCGGGCTGACCTACAGCGGGAGTCGCTCGGTTCGGTTCGTTTTGTCTTCGCCGTATCGCCTCACCACCCGCTGGCACAGGCGCCTGAACCATTGACCGATGAAACCATCCGCCCGTATCGCGCGGTGGCGCTTGCCGACTCCGTACAGCGCGGCGGCGGCCTGACGGTCAGACTATTGCCCGGCCAGGAGGTGATGACCGTTCCGGACCTGCCAGCGAAGCTCGACGCACAGCTTCGAGGGCTGGGTGTTGGCTTCCTGCCGACATGCCTGGCACAGCCCTACATGGATACCGGACGCTTGGTGGTCAAACAAATCGAACAAGGGGAACACCAGCTTCAGTTTTGTTACGCGTGGCGCAAGAGCGGAAGGGGTGGCCAAGGGCGGGCACTGCGATGGTGGCTTGAGCAATTGCAAAGCCCGGTGACGCGGGCTACGCTATTGGCAGAGAGGCGCTCTTGAGCTTCATCCAGTTCAGTAGTAGTCCACAGGAATTCCCGACATGAAGAATGTTTTCCGCGACAACCCGACCATCGCTTTCGGTCTCGGTTTGCCGCTGTTGCTGGTCGTGCTGTTCCTGGTGATCTCCGGCATTCCGGTCCTGCTGGTCGCACCGGCGCAGCATGACGTGCTGTACGCCACCAATTACAGCTATTACAACAACGCCCAGAACACGCTTCAGATTGCCGTCGTCGGCGACCGGGTCCAGGTCAATTACATTGGCAGCAATCAGCCCTACCAGAATCCGCGACTCTGGCGCTTCAATCCTAGAACCGGTGCGGTGAAGGAAATCGCCCTGCTCCTGCCGCCAGGTCTCGCGCCGAATACCGGAAGCACCGTCGAAGCGCCGAAGATTCCCACGGTGACGCCGATCGAGGTGCCTGATCTCGCAGGACTGAAAGTTGATTCGTCGAGTCTGGCACCCGATGGCTACGCATTTAGCGCCGGCCCGGACGGCTATTCGGGGCGCATCTTTACCGACCTGTTCTATTCCTCCCGCTACCGTTCGCAAGCCGAGTTGGTAAAAAGCGGGCGCAGCATCCGCCTGCCCAATACCGACGGCGCCTACTACGGCAACACGGTTCGCTTCATCGGCTGGGTGGTTTCGCCATGAGCGTGCGGACTAAAACGCCAGCGTGTCGCTCGGCGGCAGGAGCATAGTTTGATGAGCTGGCTGATTCTGCTGCTGGTGCTGCTGTTCGTCATCGGCGGCGGTTGGTGGGGCTGGCCGCTGGTCGCCGCCCTGTTCGGCGTCAGGCACGTCATCGACAAACCCGGTGCACTCGGCAAAATCACCGAACTGATGCGAACCTATGACATCACGCCGGATGAAGTGGCCGTGGCCTATCGCGACCCGTCACTGATGCAGGCGGCGCCCGCCCGGCGTAGTGGCGGCGAAATCGCCAAGACGCTGTTCACCTATCTCGGCGCGATCTTCATTCTCGCCGGCATCAGCACCTACATCGGCATGTTCTGGAATCGGATGGGCAGTGTGATGCGCGTCCTGGTCACGCTGGGCGTTGGCTACACGCTGCTGATCGTGCTGATCTCGGCGCTGCACGAGAAAAAGTTTCCGAAACTGATCCTGCCGCTCGCCTTGGCCTCCGTGATCATGCTGACCAGCGGCTGGTTCGTCTTCATCCATGAGGTCTTTCCACGCGGCGACAACTGGCGCCTGGCGGCGCTCAGCGTTTTCGGACTGATGGCGCTGCATCAGGGTGTGCTTTTCCGCAAATATGCACAGACCGTACTGGCCTTTACCGCCCTGCTGTTCGTATACGCCTTCCTGCAAGTCGGTCTCGACATGCTCGACGTCTCACCGGGTTTCAGCGCCATCATTCTTGGCAGCTCGCTGTTTCTGGTGGCGACCGAACTGGAGAAATCCCCCCATCGCAGCCTGTCCGAGTTCGCCTTCCTGATCGCCCTGTGCTGGCTCAACGCCGGCATCTTCGATCGGCTTGCCATCGCATCGACACCCAACTGGGCCGTGCTTCTCACCGGCATGTCGATCATGTCAGCCTCCTACGGTCTGGAAAAAGGCGGGCGACAGCACCGTCTGGCCGGGCTGGGCACGCTGATCGGTTCGGCCATGGCCTACACCGGCCTTTTCGATCTGGTGCACAAGACCGCTGTCGAACCGGCTTTCTTCGCCGTCACGGCCTCGATGCTTTACGCCTGTGTCCTGCTGCAAAGCCGCGCCCTGCTGCTAACGACGGTGATCGCCATGCTGAGCTACATCGGCTATTTCACCACCCAGCATTTCGTCGATTCACTGGGCTGGCCGATCTCGCTGGTCCTGATGGGTGTTGCCTTCATGGGCGTCAGCGCGCTGGCCATGCGGGTGAAGCGACAGATGTAAAGCTACCAGGAGTGGGATTGGTTGTGTTATGGGGCCGCGCTGGCGCGACCGGGCAGGATCCGGACGAGGAGAGACGCTGCCTCGGACAGGCCAGCAAGAGCCGTTTGACAGCGAGGGCTATCGGGCAGCTACAGACTGGAAGCAGTCGTTCAGATTTCGTAGCCACCGACCCACCGCCGACCTTCGGGCCGACCGTGTCGACGGTCGGCTTATCGGCCTTTGCCGCCGTTGGCTGATCGTTCAATGGCAGTCAGCAGTTTGGCAGTAAGCTGCCGTCGGGGCACACCTCACGGCGACCGGCGGCTTTCTACTCCCGCAAATACGTGCTCGCGACCCCGAGCGGCCCTTGCTGACTCGCCTCGCTACGGCCCCAATCGCCTTGCTGCTGTCTTTCCTTACCTCAGTTTCCGAACGGTAGGTAACGAGTTGGAGCTGACTCTTTGTAGAACTGGTACGTGGAGCTAAGGAACGCCTACGAAATAACTTCCCGTTTTGACTGTGCGCTCGGGCATGCCACTTGCTTGCTTGGTTGTTCTGAAAACAGCAAAGGGAATGCAGCGTGGGCTATTACCGGGAAGACGTAGAGCGGCGCATGAAGGAATTCTATCGGCGACTATCGGAAAAGGATCGTCGCCGGTACGCGGCGGTGGAGTCTGACAAGTTGGGGCATGGGGGCCAGCAGTACATCGCGCAGTTGTTTGAGATCGATCGCAAGACGATCCGACAAGGACTGGCCGACCTGGACATAGCGGAAGAGGCGACGGGGGATAAGCTCCGAAAAAAGGCGGTGGGCGGAAGCGTAAGCTCGACCTGACGCCCGAATTATCGACGACGTTTCTGGACGTCGTTCGAGAGCATACGGCGGGCTGTCCGCAGCACGCCATTCGTTGGACCCATCTGCGCCAGCCGGAGATTGCCCGGCGCATTAGCGCGACGGGAACCCCGGTCAGTTGCCGGATTGTTCGCCAGTTGCTGAAGCAGCATGGCTTTGTTCGCCGTCAGGCGCAGAAGAAGACGTCGTTCAAGCAGCACCCTGAGCGCAACCCGCAGTTTGAAAACATCACAGCGCTCAAGGCCGCGTACCTGGCGGCTGGTCAGCCCGTACTCTCCATGGACACCAAGAAGAAAGAGATGCTCGGCAATTTTTACCGGAACGGCACGCTTTACACCCGAGAGACCCTGGCCGTGCTGGATCATGACTTTCCCAGCTATAGCGAAGGCAAAGTCGTACCGCATGGCTTGTACGACATCGGTTTGAACAAAGCCCATGTCAATCTGGGCACGAGTCATGACACCACGCAGTTCGCGTGTGACAGCGTGGAACGTTGGTGGTCTTTGCACGGACGTCACGATCATCCTAATGCCGATAAGATATTGATTCTGTGCGATGGCGGTGGCAGCAACCCCTCACGCTCGCCGTTGTTTCAGCAGGACTTGCAAGCGCTTGCCAATCGGCTCAAGCTGGAAATTCGGATCGCCCACTTCCCGCCGTATTGCTCCAAGCACAATCCGATTGAGCACCGCGTCTTCCCCCATGTCACGCGCGCTTGCGAAGGCGTCGTATTTGAAAGCGTGCCTCTGGTCAAACAACTGATCGAGCGTACCCAGACTCGAACTGGACTTCAGGTCACCGTCGATATTATCGATCGCGTCTACGAAACCGGACGGAAAGCGGCGCTTGATCTCAAGGCATCCCTGCGCATCGTCGCCGATGCACTACTGCCCCCATGGAATTACACCATCCTGCCAAATTCAACAGCATAAAACCGGGAAGTTATTTCGTGGGCGTTCCTAAGGAGCAACTGATCAACGAGGCGGGCGTATGCAATTCGCGAATCCACGGTTGCACTCGTGTCGAATAGCGGGTAGGTTCCCGGACGTCCGGTTCATCGCAGCGCCGTGAGGTGAAAAGCATTTACGGACAAATCGCGATAATTTCCCGGAGCCCGCACCTATTTCCATCTGGCGGTCCCGGCGTACCGGTTGAGACCATGCAGTGAGTACCAAGAAAATAGACCGAGTCCGGTCCCAAGCCAGCTCGCCGCCCGAAGGCGAACTTGGCCGACGCCGGCCTAAGCTTCTACTGGTCGGCCTCGCGCTCGCCACCCTCACCGCCATTGCCCTGTTCGCCATCTTGCGCCCCGCGCCACCGGCGGTCGGCAGCGGTGGCGCCGTAACACACAGAGCAGCCCCTGCCGTTGCATACGTGGCCGACGCCACCTGCGTCGGCTGCCATGCGCAAGCCGGCGAGCGCTGGCGCGGCTCCCACCACGACCAGGCCATGGCGCATGTCGGCCCGGACAGCGTGCGCGGCGACTTCGCCGACGCCGTGTTGCGCCAGGGCAAGCAGCGCTGGCGCTTCCACCGGGCCGACGGGCGCTATTACGTCGACGCCCCCGGCGAAAACGGCCGTTCCCGTCAGTACGAAATCAAATACACCTTCGGCGTCGACCCGCTCCAGCAATACCTCGTCGAATTTCCCGGCGGCCGCCTGCAGGCCCTGCCGGTGGCCTGGGATACCCGCCGCCAGCGCTGGTTCCACCTCTATCCCGATAGCCGCGCCGGCACCGGCGACCCAATGCACTGGACGGGCCGCTACCAGAACTGGAACCTGATGTGCGCGGAATGCCACAGCACCAACCTGCGCAAGGGCTACGATGCCGCCGCCGACACCTACGCCACGCGCTGGGATGAAATCAACGTCGGCTGCCAGTCCTGCCACGGCCCAGGCGCTGCCCACCAGGCCTGGGCGGATGCAAAACGCGACGGCAAGCCAGCGCCTTCAGGTGCTGAAAAGGCCTATGGCCTCGTCGTCGATTTCCGCGCTGGCGACTCCCGCTTCCAGGTGGACCAATGCGGCGCCTGCCATTCCCGCCGCCAACGCCTCGCCGACAGCGACCAGCCCGGCGCCCATTTCCTCGACAACTTCCGCCCCGAACTCCTGCGCGCCGGGCTCTACCATCCCGACGGTCAACAACTCGACGAGGTCTATGTTTACGGCTCCATGCTGCAGAGCCGGATGTACCAGCAGGGCGTGCGCTGCACCGACTGCCACGACGCCCACAGCCTCAAGCTCAAGGCCGAAGGCAACGCCGTTTGTGTGCAATGCCACAACCCGGCCGGCAACCCGCGCTTTCCGACACTCAGGAAAGCGGCCTACGACACCCCGGCGCATCACCACCACACCGCCGGTCGGCCGGGCACCGAATGCCGGAACTGTCACATGCCGGAAAAGAACTACATGGTCGTGCACGCCCGCCCCGACCACAGCTTCCGCATCCCGCGCCCCGACCTCTCGCAAAAGCTAGGCACCCCCAACGCGTGCAACCAGTGCCACGCCAACAAGAGCCCGGCCTGGGCGGCTGAAGCCGTTGCTCGCTGGTACGGCCCTGAACGGCGCCTGGAGCCGGGCTTCGCCACCACCTTCGCGGCCGCCCGCGCCGGGCGCCGCGAAGCCCTGCCCGGCCTGCTCGCCCTGCTGCGCGATCCGGCACAGCCAGCCATCGTCCGCGCCACCGCCACCGAGCACCTGCCCCCCGCACAACCTGAAGCCCGCATCGCACTGAGCGAAGCACTCAACGACAGCGATGCCCTGGTCCGCGCCTATGCCGTCCTCGCCCTTGCCGAGCTGCCGCCGGCCGAACGAGCGCCGCTCCTCGTCCCGTGTCTGCGCGACCCGATCCGCCTCGTGCGCATCAACGCCGCCCAGGCGCTCGCCGCGCTACCCCCCGGCACGCTCGCCGGCGCCGACCAGGCCGCCTTCGACCAGGCCTACCAGGAATATCTCGATGCCCAGGCCGCGATGGCCGACATGCCCGCCACCCAGCTCAACCTGGCCGGCGTCCACGCCCAACGGGGCGACGACCCCGCCGCCCGCGAAGCCTATTCGCGCGCCCTGCGCATGGACCCCGACTTCGGCGCCGGACGCAACGCTTACGCCGGCTACCTGGCTACGCGGGGCGACACTGCCGCCGCCGAAGCCACCCTGCGCGCCGGCCTGGAGCGCAATCCCGGCGACGCCGAGCTGCGCTACAGCCTGGCGCTGCTGCTCGCCGAATCCGGTCAGTTGCCCGCCGCCATTCGCGAACTGCATGAGGCCGCCCGACGCGCGCCGGACAATCCGCGCATCGCCTACAACCTCGGCCTCGCCCTGATGCAGGCCGGCCGTCTGCGTGACGCCGAAGCCCCGCTCGCCAAGGCAGCGCGCCTCGACACGCAGGAAGGCGCCTACGCCTATGCCCTGGCGCTGCTGCAGTTCCAGCAGCAACGGCCCGAGGCCGCCCTTCCGCACGCCGAACGCGCGCTTGCCCTCAACCCCGACGACCGTGCGGCACAACAGTTGCTGCTGGCCATTCGCCGCGGTCGACCGTGAAAAATGGCCAAATTCCGGACCCCGATTGTCCTTCCTTCCCGAACTCCGATGCCGCAGGGCGCGTCATCGTGAGGCCAACATCGTCCAGACACGGAGTGCCGCCGCCATGAGCCCCTGGATCGAGTCGTCCATACCGTTCGTGACCGTCTTCGTCATGCTGATCGTCGGCACCGATCTGCGTCTCGCGGACTTTCAGCGCGTTCGCCGTTACCCGGTGCTCGTCCCCGGTATCGTCTGCGCGCAATGGGTGTTGCTGATCGGCATCGCCGGCCTCGTCGGGCGCCTGCTCGACCTGCCACCCGGCATGACCGGCGGTGCCATCCTGCTTGCCGCAGCGCCGGTGGCAGCCATGTCCGGCTTCTACACCCAGCTGGCCGGCGGGCACCTGGCGCTGGCGGTCACGGTAGCGGCAATGTCGAACCTGCTGGCGCCGATCGTCACGCCCGTCGCCGCTTCGCTTGGCTTCTGGCTCTTCCTCGACAGCGACAAGGCAATGGAACTCCCCATGCTCAAGGTCGCGTTGCAAGCCATCGTCGGCTTGCTGTTGCCGTTGCTGGCCGGGATGCTGCTCCGCCACTGCGCACCGCGCTGGGTCGCGCGCTGGCGCGGTTCGCTGCAGGGGATAGCCATTGGCGCGGTGATCGCACTGCTGGGGGCGGTCATCATTGACCAGCGCGAAGCGATTCGTGAGCAATTCGTGCTTCTGTTCGGCGTCTCGCTGCTGTTCACGCTGGCGACGCTGGCCGCGGGATGGGCTGTCCTCAGACTGCCGGCCTGTTCCACCGAGGACCGGCACGGGCTGCTCTGGGGATTCCCGGCACGCAACGTCGCCGTCGCCACCCTCGCGGCAACTTCGGTTCTGGGAAAGGCGGCCGTCGTGACCTTCATCGCCGTCCTGTTCGCCACGCAACTGACGTTGCTGTTGTCGCTTGCGCTGTGGCTCCGCAAGCGTGCCAGATCTTCATCCGGCAGCGTTTGAGCCGTCACCGGACCATCGACGGCCAATTTCCGATCAGCCGCCGGGTGACCCTGGCTGACCTGAACGGGCGCAGTGTTCCGCGATTGTCGCTTCCATCGGCACGACGACCTCGGCTTCGACTGCCCGGATCTCGCTCATGAAGGCCAGCGTAGCGGGGGCGAGCGAGCGATTTTTCAGGTACAGGAAGCCGTAGTTGGCCTGAAAATGCGGGCCAGTCATTGGCAGAATCGAGATCCGGTCGGCCAGAAGGTCGACATCGAACATCTTCAACGTCCCCACGGCCAGCGCGTCGCTGCTGGCCAAAAGTTCGGGAACATGCATCGACACATCGAGGTTGACCGCCGGCACGAAGTCGCCATTGGCCGGATCGATCGAACCGGCGGCGTCGACCGGTCCCGGGAAATGGTTCGCAATGCGCGCCGGTATCCGTGTCCCGACCCAGGGGAACGCCAATGCCTGGGCCCACGATGCCGGCCCGCGCCCCATCAGCGGATGATCGGTACGGCAGAACAGATAGCCGCGATGCCGGCCGACCGGTTCGGTCGTCAACGCCCCTTCATCCGCGAGATCGCCGATTTCTGCAATGCCCAGGTCTACGGTGCGGGAGAGCACCTGCTGAGCGACCTCGCGCCACCCGGCGACATGGAGCGTGACACGGAGCTTCGGATACCTGGCGGACAGGCGGGCAATGGCAAGGCCGCCCGAGATGATGCTCGGATAGGGGCCGAGCGCGACCTTGAGCGAACCGCCGCCGCATCCGGCCAGCAGGTCGATCTCGCGCCGCATATCCTCTTCCACGGTGAGCAGCTGGTTGCTTCGTTCCAGCACAATCTCGCCGAAGGGCGTCAGGATGATCGCCCCGCGGTTCCGTTCGAGGAGCGCCACGCCCAGTTCCCCCTCCAGCGCCTGGATGCTCTTGCTCAGCGCCGGTTGCGAGATGCTCAGAGCACTAGCGGCACGGCCGAAATTGCCATGCTCGACCAGTGTGCGTAAATGGAGAAGACGGCGGGGCGTGATCATAACCAAAAGGTTTCCATGAAATGAAAATTCATCATTATCATTTTATTTTCATCCCTCCTAGAATGCTACTGTTCTGTTCCTGAAGGCGCCCCGCATCCGGCAAGCCGCTCGCGGTATCAGGAACGGTTACCTGCCTGGCCGGGCGGCCATTGCAGGTTTCAATATTGTAGGACTACTTCATTTTGCGAGGGGACATATGAATCGTTCACACCCTATCGTCCGTATGCTCGGCATCGCGCTGGCATCTTCGGCTCTGGCGGCTGCAGGAATCTCGTCGGCACAGGCGCAAGCCAGCCAGACGCCCAAGCAACCCAACATCATCCTGATTCTGTCCGACGATTTCGGCTATGGAGACGCCGGGGCCTATGGCGGTGGTGCAGGGCGCGGCATGCCGACCCCGAGTCTGGATCGGCTCTCCAAGGAAGGGATGACCTTCTACTCGTTCTATGCGCAGCCGAGTTGTACGCCGGGCCGCGCTGCGGTGCAGACCGGACGCATCCCCAACCGCAGCGGCATGACCACCGTGGCCTTCCAGGGTCAGGGCGGCGGGCTGCCCAAGGCGGAATGGACGCTGGCTTCCGTGCTCAAGCAAGGGGGCTACCAAACCTTCTTCACCGGCAAGTGGCACTTGGGTGAAGCCGATTACGCCTTGCCCACGGCGCAGGGCTACGACGAAATGAAATATGTCGGGCTCTACCATCTGAATGCTTACACCTACGCTGACCCGACCTGGTTCCCCGACATGGATCCGAAGTTGCGTGCCATGTTCCAGCAAGTCACCAAGGGCGCATTGTCCGGCACGGCGGGCGGCAAGGTGACCGAAGACTTCAAGATCAACGGTCAGTACGTCAACACCCCGGACAAGGGCGTGGTCGGCATTCCGTACTTCGACGAATATGTCGAGAAGGCGGCTGTGGAGTATCTGGACAAGGCGGCCAAATCGAGCAAACCGTTCTTCATGAGCGTCAATTTCATGAAGGTGCACCAGCCAAACATGCCGCACCCGGACTTCCAGCTCAAGTCGATGTCAAAGAGCAAGTATGCCGATTCCATCGTCGAGAACGACACCCGGATCGGCCGTGTCATCGAAAAGGTCCGCCAACTCGGCCTCGACAAGAACACCTACATCTTCTGGACCACGGACAACGGCGCCTGGCAGGACGTTTATCCCGATGCCGGATATACCCCGTTCCGTGGCACCAAGGGAACGGTGCGCGAAGGCGGCAACCGTGTGCCCGCGATTGCCGTCGGGCCGAACATCAAGCCGGGGAGTGTGAATCACGAGATCGTCGGCGGGCTGGACTACATGGCCACGTTCGCCGCCCTCGCCGGGGTCAAGCTCCCGCAGAACGACCGTGAAGGCAACCCGATCATTTTCGACAGCTACGACCTCAGCCCGGTACTCTTCGGCACCGGCAAGTCGCCGCGCAACGAATGGTTCTACTTCACCGAGAACGAACTCACACCGGGCGCAGCACGGGTCGGTAACTACAAGGCCGTCTTCAACCTGCGTGGCGACAACGGGCAACCTACGGGTGGCTTGGCAGTCGACAGCAACCTGGGATGGAAGGGAGCGCAAAAATATGTGGCCACCGTTCCCCAAGTGTTCGATCTCTGGCAGGACCCGCAGGAACGCTACGACATCTTCATGAACAACTACACCGAGCGTACCTGGACCCTGGTCACCATCAGCAAGGCGATCGAAGACCTGATGAAGACTTATGTCAAATATCCGCCACGCAAGCTGCAAAGTGAGGGTTATGACGGACCGGTCGAGTTGTCCAAGTACGAAAAGTTCAAATACATCCGCGAGCAACTCATGAAGGACGGCATCCACATCGGCTTGCCGAGCGGAAACTGAGGTTTCCGCCAATTGAGTTATCACCCGATGGCGAGGCTATCTTTGAAGATGCGCCCCGCCATTTTCATGATTCACGGTAACTACTCAGCTACTGCATCTTGTTAAAAATCAACACGTTGCGAGCATTGAAATAACATAATGACGAATGGGATTGCTTTAGAATCAAGTGGTTGCAAGTTTATGCCATTGTTCGCCTGTTTCTAACCAATTGTTTTTGCATAACATTTTGACCTGAGTAGTTACGATTCACGAAGGAAATCGACATGCGGAATCTGCTCGTCAATGCACTGTTCGCAGTGGTGCTGTTCGCGAATTCGGCCTTTGCCGCCGATCCCCTGCCCTCCTGGAACGATGGCAAGGCCAAGCAATCCATAGTCAACTTCGTCACCAAGGTTACAAAGGCAGGTTCGCCGGATTTTGTGCCGGCGCCGCAACGCATCGCCACCTTCGATAACGATGGCACGCTGTGGGCCGAACAGCCGGTCTATTTTCAGTTGCTTTTCGCGATTGATCGCGTCAAGGCGCTAGCGCCGCAGCATCCGGAATGGCAGACGCAAGAGCCGTTTGCCTCGTTGCTCAAGGGCGACCTGAAGGGCGTCATGGCTGGCGGCGAAAAAGCGCTCCTGGAAATCGTCATGGCCACGCACGCCGGCATGACGACCGAGGAGTTCGAGAAAACCGTTAAGGACTGGCTTGCGACGGCCCGGCATCCCAAGACCGGCAAGCTCTATACGGAAATGGTCTATCAGCCCATGCTAGAAGTGCTGACCTACCTGCGCGCCAACGGATTCAAGACCTTCATCGTTTCCGGCGGCGGTATCGAATTCATGCGGCCGTGGACCGAAAAAGTCTATGGCGTTCCGCCCGAACAGGTCGTCGGCAGCAGCATCAAGACCCAATGGGAAGTCCGTTCCGGCAAGCCGACGCTCGTTCGCCTGCCGGAGATCAACTTCATCGACGACAAGACGGGCAAGCCCGTCGGCATCAACGCGCATATCGGTCGCCGGCCGATTGCCGCCTTCGGCAACTCCGACGGCGACCAGCAGATGCTCGAATGGACGCAGGCCGGCAGTGGCGCACGCTTGATGATGCTGGTGCACCACGACGATGCCAAACGCGAATGGGCTTACGGACCGGAATCGAAGATCGGCACGTTCAGCGATGCGCTCATGGCGGAAGCCAACCAGCGTGGCTGGACCGTCATCAGCATGAAGAACGACTGGAAAAAAGTGTTTGCCTTCGACAACTGATCCTGAGCACTTTGATTGACTTACAGCAACTGCGGGAAGCCGCAGAAAAACCAGAGCATGCCAACTTGATAATTAAGGATTAACCATGAAACTCCATCATCTATTTACCGTCGCAGCGGTTTCATTGTCTTTTGTGACTGGCAGTGCCATCGCTCAGGACAACAAGGCGAGCAAGCAAGCGGAGATCCGTAACGTAACACAGGCGAGCCTGGAGAAATTCTATAAGGCAGAGCCCAAAATCAAAGGCGAAGTCAGCAAAGCCCCTGGCTACGCTGTCTTTACCACCTACGGTCTGAGCTTCTTGGTCGGTGGTGCAGGCGGCAAGGGTTTAGTGCATGACCGCACGACGAAAAAAGACGTCTTTATGGAAATGGCCCAGGCAAATATCGGGGCACAGGTTGGCGCGTCGGAGAGTGAAACGCTGATCATCTTCCAGACAACCAAAGGGATGCACGAATTCATCGCCAAAGGTTGGGAATTTGGCGGCGGCGGCGGGATTGGTGCCGGCGCCGCAGGGAAGACCATTGGTGGGCAAAGCGGTGGAAATGCCATTCCTCACGCAAAGTACTACACGCTGACGAAGAATGGACTCCAGATTGGTGGCGCGGTGGCCGGAACGAAGTTTTGGAGGGACAGCGCCTTGAACTGAGGCGACAGGCAAGTCCGCATATTCGGAGCACCAACAATACCAATTCCATAATCAATATTTGAGGGAAAAAAATGCATCAATTCCATCGACTCTTTCCGGTGCTCTTCGCGTCTCTCACACTTGCCCAAAGCATTTCATTGGTAAATGCGCAAGAACAACCCAAGAGTGCTACTGATTCAACCAAAGTGGCGAATGCTCGACTTCTCAACGAATTGCCTTTCTCCGACAAGACGTCGTTCGAGTTGGCGCACAAAGGTTTCATTGCGCCGTTACCTCAGGAAATGCTCAAGGGCGCAGAGGGAAATCCTGTCTGGAACCCGAAACAATACGACTTCATCAAGGAAGGCTCGGCCACTCCCGATACCGTCAACCCAAGCCTGTGGCGTCAATCGCAACTGATCAATATTTCAGGCCTCTTCGAAGTGGTCCCCGGCATCTACCAGGTCCGCAATCAGGATCTTTCCAACATGACGATCGTCGAGGGCAAGTCGGGCATCACCATTTTCGATCCGCTGATCTCGACCGAAACCGCAAAGCGGGCGCTTGAGCTTTACTACCAACATCGGCCGAAGAAGCCGGTCGTCGCCGTTGTCTATACGCATAGCCACGTTGACCACTATGGCGGGGTGCGCGGTGTAATCGACGAGGCTTCGGTCAAAGCGGGCAAGGTCAAGGTTTATGCGCCGGTCGGCTTCCTCGAGGCTGCAGTCGCCGAGAACGTGATGGCCGGAAACGCGATGAGTCGTCGGGCCAGCTACATGTATGGCAATCTTCTGCCGCCAAGCACCACGGGTCAGGTAGGTGCCGGCCTCGGCACCACGACTTCCGCAGGTACCGTCACGCTGATTCCGCCGACGGAAATCATTTCCAAGACGGGCGAAACTCGCGTCATCGACGGGCTGACCTATGAGTTCCTGTTCGCACCAAACACCGAAGCCCCCTCCGAGATGCTGTTCTACATCAAGGAGAAGAAGGCCATCAATGCCGCCGAAGATGCGACCCACACACTGCACAACACATACTCGTTGCGAGGAGCCAAGATCCGCGACCCGCTAGCTTGGTCCAAGTATCTGAACGAAGCTCTGGGAATGTGGGGCGACAAGGCAGAGGTCGTCTTCTCCATGCACCACTGGCCGGTATGGGGTCAAAAGGCACTCGTCGAGCATATTAGCCTCCAGCGTGATATGTATCGTTACATCAATGACCAGACGCTGCGGCTGGCCAACCACGGGGAGACGATGGTCGAGATTGCCGAGCAAATCCAGTTGCCTAAGGCTGTTGGAACACGCTTCTCGAATCGCGGCTACTACGGATCGTTGAATCACGACGTAAAGGCTACGTATGTTCTTTACCTGGGTTGGTTTATCGGCAATCCAGCCACCTTGCACGTGCTGCCGCCAGTCGAATCCTCAAAACGCTATGTGGAAATGATGGGCGGTACAGACGCGTTGCTTAAGATGGCAAAGACGTACTATGACAAGGGCGATTACCGCTGGGTTGCGGAGGTGGTGAACCACGCGGTTTTTGCCGACCCCACCAACAAGGCAGCGAAGGAGCTTCAGGCAGATGCACTTGAGCAGCTTGGGTACCAGGCTGAGAGTGGGCCGTGGCGCAACTTCTATCTCACCGGTGCCAAAGAGCTACGCGAAGGTGTGGCTAAACTCCCCGCACCGAATACCTCTAGCCCCGACACCTTGCGGGCAATGAGTCTTGACCTGTTCTTCGATTACCTAGCTATGCGCCTGAACGGACCAAAAGCTGATGGCAAGCGGATCGTTCTGAACTTCGATTTCACCGATGTTAAAGAGCGCTACGTTCTTGAAATGGTCAATGGTGTTTTGAACCATACGCCGGGTTTGCAGGCGAAAGATGCAGATGCAACCCTTACGCTTTCTCGGGAAGCGCTCAATCAGATCGTACTCAAGCAAACCACACTCAAGAGCGCAATGTCAGCAGGTAGCGTGAAGCTCTCGGGCAGCGAAGCCAAACTGGACGAATTGCTTTCCTACCTCGACAACTTTGAGTTCTGGTTCAACATCGTTACTCCCTAAGCGGGCAACGTGAGGAAATCATGATGCGCTACATGCCGTTGATCACAAGGCATGTGGGCCACCGGATGGGATTGCCATGCTTCCCATCCATCCACCTACAAGGAGAATGAAGTGACACTGACCAAACCCGCTTTAGCGCTGATGGCGTTTACTTTGGCCGCGTCTGTCTTGTATGCGCAGACGGCTCAACCGGTAAGCGTTGGCCAGGCCGCAGTCGTTGCCATCGATCCGGCTGCGATGCAGGCGCTCAAGGACATGGGTAGCGATCTGCAGGCCCTGAAGCGCTTCAAGGTTGCCACTGAACTCACCGGGGAGCGGGTTCTGGCCGATGGACAAAAATTGCAGCATTCGGCCTCTGCCGTACTGTACGCCGACCGGCCAAACAAAATGCGTGCGCGGATGATCAGTGCACGGAACGAGCGCGAACTGGTGTATGACGGCACGACTGTGACGCTCTATGCTCCGGCCCAGAAATCGTATTCGACAACTACTTTTTCCGGAACGCTGGACGAACTTGTCAACCGCCTGGAGCAACGCTATGGGATTGACGTGCCGCTGTCCGACCTATTTTCCTGGGGCACGCCGCTCGCGCCACTCGACAAGATCGAATCGGCGATGAATGCCGGGCAGGACTTTATCGGTGACGATCTGTGCGATCACTACGCTTTCCGTCAGGGCAACATCGATTGGCAGGTGTGGATTTCTGTCGGTACCAGGAAGCTGCCGCGAAAACTGGTCATTACCAACCGGGCCGATGAGGCACGCCCGCAGTCGATTTCCTTGATCGAGTGGCAACTCAAGCCGACGTTCTCTGCATCGACTTTCAAATTCACCCCGCCCAAGGGCAGCACGGCAGTTGAACTCCGCGTGCTTGATCAAAAATAAAGGAGCGCCAACATGAGCAAATCATACAAAAAGCTGTTTGCTGCACCGCTGGCGGCGCTTGTTCTTTCCAGTTTCGTCATGACACCTATCGCCGAAGCACGAGGCGGCGGCTTTGGCGGTGGCGGTCATGCCGGTGCCCGCGCTGGTGGCATGGCCCATGGTGGCGAGCGCCAAATCGACAACAGCCGGCGCGATGTACGTGCATCCAATGTTCGCAGCACCAGCGTTACCAACGTCAATCGGAACGTCAACGTTAACCGGAACGTCAACGTCGATGTGGACCGCCATGGCGGATGCTGCGGCGGTTGGGACAACGGTTATTATCACCCGGTGGCGACGGCAGCAGCAGTGACCGCGACGGTTGCGGTAACCGCCGCCGTGGTCGGTTCTATCGTCCGGACCATACCACCCAACTGCGTGCCAGTGAACTACGGTGGAATCATTTACCAGCAATGTGGCACCACCTGGTACCAGCCTCAGGGCGGTCAGTATATCGTAATTAATCCGCCATACTGAGCTTTCGGCGCGGCGTGCGCTAGCCGGGCCGCCGACGATCCTGTTTTTGCCTGTCTTTCCGGGTTGACCGCGACAAAGGGGTGAGCAATAAAATGCCTCAGCCATTTTGAGTATTTCGTAAATCAAGAAACGCCAAGCGCAAGTTGGCTTACGGGCCGCAGTCAAAGAGTTGCACCTTCAGCGACGCGCTCATGGCGGAAGCCAACCAGCGCGGCTGGAATGTTATTGGCATGAAGAACGACTGGAAGACGGTATTCGCCTTCCAAAACAGGAACCCGCGATGAATGCCAATGGCGCTTTCAAAGTATCTGTCACAGCAATTGACAAGGAAATCACCATGAATATTTGTTCGGATGGACCGGCCGCTGCGCTTTCCGGCTTCTCCCCCGCCAGAGTAGTTGTCTGCGCCCTGCTTAGCCTCAGCATGCTGGCGCCGGCCCATGCCGAAATGAGCGCCGAGGAACTGGCCAAACTAGCCCAGAACCCGGTGGGAAACCTGATCAGCGTTCCGTTCCAGAACAATACCAACCTCAACTTCGGGCCTGAGAAGAAAACGCAGAACATCCTCAACATCCAGCCGGTCATCCCGATCTCGGTCAATGACGACTGGAACATCATCACGCGCACCATCGTTCCGGTGATCTCGATGCCCGGGCTTTACCCGGGTGACGACCGCACCAACGGCATCGGCGACACCGTGCTGACAGCCTTTGTTTCGCCGGCCAAGCCCGGGAGCTGGATCTGGGGGGTCGGGCCGGTTGCGCAGATTCCTACCAACACCGACAACGAACTCGGCAACAAGAACTGGGGCCTCGGTCCGTCTGTCGTCGTCTTGCACCTCGAAAAGGGGAGCCCGTGGGTCTATGGCGCGCTAGTCAACAACATCTGGTCGCTATCCGGCGACAAGCAGGGCGGCTCGTACAACAACGGGATGATCCAGCCCTTCGTCAATTACAACTTCCCGGGGGGCTTATATGTGGTCAGTGCTCCGATCATCACGGCTAACTGGAGGGCGGAGGACAGCCAACGGTGGACAGTGCCTGTGGGCGGTGGCGTAGGGAAGATATTCCACCTTGGAAAATTGCCGGTGAATGCGCAGCTGTCGGCCTACTACAACGTGGTTACCCCGGACGATGGGGCGAACTGGCAAATTCGGGCGCAGGTACAGTTCATGTTTCCCAAATAGGTGTGCACGCCCCCCCATGGTGGTGGAGCGGCGAACCGGCCAAGTTTGGCCGGTTTGAAGTCAGGATTTGCGCCGCTCGGCCAAAGCAACGTTTTTGCATCCGGGCTTTCCTGGGAAGCCGACGCCGCAGGCAAGACCATTGGTGGGCAAAGCGGTGGAAATGCCATTCCTCACGCGAAGTACTACACGCTGACAAAGAATGGCCTCCAGATTGGTGGCGCTGTGGCGGGAGCGAAGTTTTGGAAGGACGAAGCGCTCAACTGAAGTTTACACAACCTGGGTCGGGAGTTCGCGTTCGCCCGATAGGAAAGCTGCCGTTCGTTGTCGTTTGCGGTTGAACGGCAGTTAACCAACTCTTTCCTGCCCGACACCACGCCCCAGGCCAACGGCGGCATTGGCCGAGAAGCCGACCGTCGACACGGTTGGCATGAAGGTCGTTTCCTGGCCGGTTCCCGACCGACACCATCCTACACCTGCTGACTGCTTTCCGGAGCATACCGCTCGGTCAGGAGCGGAAATTGACATCCCTCCAGCCGACTGACCGGTTATGGTTGATTGTTCAGGGTCAGCGTCGGCTTTGGAGAAGAATCTCCGCCGTCCGCTTCTGGCCGAAAGTTGCCATCCAGCCATTTTACCCACCGTCGACTTGGTATCTGTCCAGAAATAACTTGTACAACTTATACGAGTAGGCGACGATCTCGTCATGAGTAATGACGAGCTAGTTGAAACGATCCGTAAGAAGTTCGAGCGCGTGTCCACGGTTTTGGATGAGCGGGGGCGTCGTGTGTGGGCGTTGGCGGAAGCCGAGGCGCTCGGTTACGGCGGACAAAGCATCGTCGCTAAAGCCACGGGGCTATCGCGAATGACGCTGTATTCGGAAAAATGCGGTCATGCCCAGGACGACCCGGCGGGTTCTCGTAGACACGTCCGAAAAGCAGGGGGTGGACGCAAGAAGCTGATCGAGCACGAGCCGACATTGCTCTCGGCGCTGGAAAGATTGGTGGAACCGACCACCCGGGGAGACCCTGAGAATCCTTTACGGTGGACCTGTCTGAGTACCCGTCAACTGGCGGCGGCCCTTGAACAACAAGGCCACCGGATTGGTCGTCAGACCGTAGGAACGCCTACGAAATAACTTCCCGTTTTGACTGTGCGCTCGGGCATGCCACTTGCTTGCTTGGTTGTTCTGAAAACAGCAAAGGGAATGCAGCGTGGGCTATTACCGGGAAGACGTAGAGCGGCGCATGAAGGAATTCTATCGGCGACTATCGGAAAAGGATCGTCGCCGGTACGCGGCGGTGGAGTCTGACAAGTTGGGGCATGGGGGCCAGCAGTACATCGCGCAGTTGTTTGAGATCGATAGCAAGACGATCCGACAAGGACTGGCCGACCTGGACATAGCGGAAGAGGCGACGGGGGATAAGCTCCGAAAAAAGGCGGTGGGCGGAAGCGTAAGCTCGACCTGACGCCCGAATTATCGACGACGTTTCTGGACGTCGTTCGAGAGCATACGGCGGGCTGTCCGCAGCACGCCATTCGTTGGACCCATCTGCGCCAGCCGGAGATTGCCCGGCGCATTAGCGCGACGGGAACCCCGGTCAGTTGCCGGATTGTTCGCCAGTTGCTGAAGCAGCATGGCTTTGTTCGCCGTCAGGCGCAGAAGAAGACGTCGTTCAAGCAGCACCCTGAGCGCAACCCGCAGTTTGAAAACATCACAGCGCTCAAGGCCGCGTACCTGGCGGCTGGTCAGCCCGTACTCTCCATGGACACCAAGAAGAAAGAGATGCTCGGCAATTTTTACCGGAACGGCACGCTTTACACCCGAGAGACCCTGGCCGTGCTGGATCATGACTTTCCCAGCTATAGCGAAGGCAAAGTCGTACCGCATGGCTTGTACGACATCGGTTTGAACAAAGCCCATGTCAATCTGGGCACGAGTCATGACACCACGCAGTTCGCGTGTGACAGCGTGGAACGTTGGTGGTCTTTGCACGGACGTCACGATCATCCCAATGCCGATAAGATATTGATTCTGTGCGATGGCGGTGGCAGCAACCCCTCACGCTCGCCGTTGTTTCAGCAGGACTTGCAAGCGCTTGCCAATCGGCTCAAGCTGGAAATTCGGATCGCCCACTTCCCGCCGTATTGCTCCAAGCACAATCCGATTGAGCACCGCGTCTTCCCCCATGTCACGCGCGCTTGCGAAGGCGTCGTATTTGAAAGCGTGCCTCTGGTCAAACAACTGATCGAGCGTACCCAGACTCGAACTGGACTTCAGGTCACCGTCGATATTATCGATCGCGTCTACGAAACCGGACGGAAAGCGGCGCTTGATCTCAAGGCATCCCTGCGCATCGTCGCCGATGCACTACTGCCCCCATGGAATTACACCATCCTGCCAAATTCAACAGCATAAAACCGGGAAGTTATTTCGTGGGCGTTCCGTAGCGGTTTTGCTGGATAAGTTGGGCTATAGCCTTCAGGGAAATCAAAAGACCAAGGAAGGCACCGTCCATCCGGACCGGGATGCTCAATTCCGTTACATTCACGGTCGAGTCGAGGATTTCCAACGACGGGGACAGCCTGTGGTTTCAGTCGATACCAAGAAAAAGGAACTCGTCGGGGACTTCAAAAATGGAGGCCGAGAGTGGCGCCCCAAAGGAAACCCCGAACCGGTTCGCGTTCATGACTTTATCGACAAGACCCTAGGCAAAGTGAATCCCTATGGCGTCTATGATCCAACGGCAAACACCGGTTGGGTTAGCGTTGGGGTCGATCATGACACCGCCGAGTTTGCGGTGGAAACGTTACGACGGTGGTGGGAAAAGATGGGACGAATTCGTTATCCCGGGGCTACCGAACTGTTGGTGACTGCGGATGGTGGTGGCAGCAATGGGGCGAGAGTACGGTTATGGAAGGTCGCTTTACAGCGTCTGGCCGACCAAACCGGCCTATGCATCTCGATCTGCCATTTTCCACCGGGAACTAGCAAATGGAATAAGATCGGTAACTACTCAGGGCGACCACGCCGAAGCTCAAGCGAGGCGAGGCTGAGGGGGCTGGCCCTGGAAAGTGAGGATCAGGGCGTGGAAGAGATTGGCGCCCTGCTTGTGCATGGTTGCGAGATACGAGTGAATGATGCAGTAGGCATCGGCCCCCTTCTTGGTCCGGAAGCCGCCGGAGACTTTCTGTTTGACCTTGGACATGCGCACGGCTTGCTCGGCCAGGTTGTTGGTGAACGGAACGCCGGGATCCGTGGCAAAGCGCCAGACATCGTCGGTGTAGGTGCGCAAGCGCAGGAGGAGGTTCGTCGCCTTGCTTTGCCGGGGACGCCCGCGTTTGCCCGAGGGTGGAGCCCGGGGATTGAGGGCTTCCCCTTCACTGAGAATGTCGGCGTAGCGGGACAGGAAGAACGCCCGGCGGGATTCCGGCAGCGGCGCGCCGGTCTGACCGACCTCATGACAGGCCGTCCGCAGGAGATCGATCATGCGGCCGGCCCAGGCTTGCCCGAGATCCTCAAAGAGGTAGGTCAGCTCGCGCAAGTGATGGGCATTGCACAGACCGTGCTTGCAGAGGAGGTCACGATAAGGCTTCCAGCCATCGTGAATGAGGGTGCCCAGGAAGCCGGGCAGAATTCCCAGGGCATCGAACGCCTGCTTGCCGCGTTTCGCATGGCAGGCGACCCAGGTCAGCAGCGTGGTCGCCAGGACGTGCATCCAGTGCAGCGAGCCGGCGACACGCAGCCCGGTCTCATCGGCGTGCGCGACATCGGCGACTTGAAGGGCCTGGCCGATGGTGCTCACCGTCGGCGTCAGCCGGACCCCGGCCTCCTGTGAGGCGGCGAGTACCGTGGCTTCGGCCATCGGCAGTCCGAAGAAATCGTCCATCAGCTCCGACGTGCGTTGCACCGGCATCATGTGGTGTTGCGTCAGATGCACCGCTGCCGCCAACGCCGCCGGCCCGTACTGGAGCGGCGAAGAAACGCCTTCCGGGAACTCGCCACGGCACACCTCGCCGCAGGCGCAGGTCACCGCCCAAACTTGATGCTCGGTGACCTCAAAGCGCAACGGCGGCAGATCGAACACCTGCCGGCTCTCGGCCATCGTCGCTTCCCCCAGGGGGCCTTGGCACGCGTGGCAGTGGGCCGCGGGCAAATGCACGACGACTCGATCCGGCTTTTCTACCTTCTGGAGCGTGTGTCCAGTATGCCCCGGCTGTCCGCCATTCGGGTGCTGCCCCGGTTTGCGCAGCGAACGGGGCTTGGCCGGCAGCTTGGCCAGCCCATCCGAGGACGGTGGTTTGCTCGAATTGTGGCTATTCTTGGCCCCTCGACCTTCCAGTTCCTGCACCTTCGCCTGCAGCTTCTCCACTTCTCCCCTCAACTGCCGCACCAGCGCACGTAAGGGCCAAAGCTCGCGGATCAGATCATCCTTCTCGGCAACACTCAGTCGTTCAAGGTCGGGAATCTCGTCCATGCCCACTCACCTGTACGAAGCCTATCCATTGCGAGGTCAATGCTGGGTTCTCTTGAAAGCTTGGACGTTCGCTCTGAGCAAAAATTCCAGTACCTGAGCGTCGCCACGCTTCAGCCTGTCCGCTTGGCGGAGGACTCCTGAGTAGTTACTAAGATCGGCTTCCCACTTAAGCCGGGACAATCTCTAACTTCAATGGGTTATGCACAACCCGGTGGCGGGACTTCCTCGGTAAGGGAAGTTCCCCCATCTGGTTGAGCAGCCAATCGAAAAGATCAGGGAAAGAGGTGCTAAACAGACGTTCGGCTGCGATAGTGCCGTCACTACGTCTCACCCCATAGTTGTGGATAACCGTTAGCGCAGCCAGGCGGCATTTCGTCAGACCTCGCCCGTTATGATACAACTGGGACAAGCGGCCATTGCGCCCTTCGACGGCGGAGGAGCTGCGATGGAACTGTCGCACCATCCATTCCCCCCATTCTAGCCAGCGCTGCAACTCACTCTCGGAGAATCCCGAATGGAACGGGTCTGCTTTCCAGGCCTCTAATGCTCGCTGCCAAGCCTCCTGATACCGTTTCCGGTGAACCCTGTTTTGCGTTTTCCGCATTTGGTAGTGCCAATAGAGTACGGGCAACAGCTTGCTCGTCAGCCATTGCCGAGTCGCTTCATCCAGAGACCAGCCCAGCAGGATTTCTTCTACCCAAAGCCACCAAAAGCTGACGTGACTCGATAAGGCGCCGATCTGGGCACGGAACTTCTTCAGGGCGGAACGGGTATCCTGGATCCCTTGTTGCGCCGCCAGAGTTTCCAGGGCCTGTGCTCGCGTTTCCAGTCCTGCCACTACGCTCTCCGCCGTCGTGCGAGTATTCTCCTCCAGGGAGAAGGGATGGATTTCCTCGGCGATTCCCAGCAACTGCTTCTGGTACTCTTGCTGCGCCTGTTCCACTTGCGCGCGGGCTTCCCAGGCACAGGCCTGTTGTGCCGCCAAAGCCGCCTTTTCCTCGGTACTGGCTCCGCGCGACGGCTGATCAAGGGCCTTCTGGGCCAGTTCGCAGCACTGATCCGCCTTGGCTTTTCGACGTCCCAAGGCCGGTGACAACCAGCGACTGAGGCCATATTGCTCGTGGAACGTATCCGCGCCCGAGGTACACTCAAAGCCTGTGACCGCTAATTTGATCAGGGCCTTCGCCCGGTCACTGATGGCGTGGTTGACTTCGATACCCAGTGCTTCCAGGCGCGGGGTCACCTGGGCAAACCAGGTATCGAAACCCCGGTCCTTCTGAATCGACTCCAGCAATAGGTAGCCCGAGGACAAATCCATCAGCACCAAGATCAGAATCTCCCCAAAGAACGTCTCATCCGCGGCCACCACCGCTTGGCGTGTCCGCGTCGGTACCGAGGCTTCACACTGTTGCTGAAACAGGGGCAACAGCGCTTCCATCCGGCTGAGTTGGGTCTGCAAGGCGCTGGGAGACACCCCCACATGGGTATGAAGGCGGATCAATTGGAAGAAATCCGACAAGGCACCCGCCCCCACATGATGTTGCAGCCCGAACGTGTACAGCACAGCAAATACCAGCAATCTCAGCCATGCCTCCCCCTCTTCGGTTTCCCAAAACCCCGATTCAGGATGTCGGTTCCTACGGGCTTGCGCTTGCAGGTGGCGATGAACACTGCTTTTCGGGCGATGAATTAATTCCCCCACTGCACGCAGGCTTCGTTTTCCCTGGTCTGTAAGTGCGGCAAAAATGACGCGGCTGGTTGTCCGTATGGCTTGAGTCGTAGAGTTTTTTTGTCATAAAACTGATGATACAGGAGATGCGGCAACCAGTTCCCATCTCCTCAGCTCCCTTCATCCTCAGACTCTATCGGTAGCATGACTGTCCCGCTTTAAGTGGGAAGCCCTAAGATCGAACATCGGATGTTCAGCTACATCAGTATGAATTGGCGAGGAAAGCCTCTGGTCAGCCATGAGGTCATCGTCAATTTGATTGCTGCCACCACCACACAAGCAGGCCTAAAAATTGAGGCGGAGATGGATACCAACACCTACGCGAAAGGCATACACGTGACTGATGATGAACTCGATAAAGTTCACATAGAACGCTCCGAGTTTCATGGTGAATGGAACTACACCATCCGGCCATCGGTTTGAACTTGTACAACTTATTTCTGGACAGATACTTGGCTGGCGCGCCGTATTTACCATGACATTCGGGCTATCCGCACTCTGATCCAACCAACCGTGGATTGCACAAAACCCAGGACCATCACCTTGGTTCGCGATGGGCCGACGACGTGCGTGCCTTCCGGGCCGCACTGGAAACCCGCTGGTGCGTTGGTGATACCATCCAGAACCTGCACACCCGCGTTTCGCAACTGGAAGATGCCATCCGTACCGCCAGCACGCTGGAAACCCAGCGCCTCACCTATATTCTCACGACCATCGTCTTGTGGCTAGGGTGCTTCGATGAAAGACCGCTATGCTCGCGAAGTCATCAACGGGTTCCCGTATCCCGTGGCAGCCATGTTCGTCAGGTTGCGTACCGACGAATGCCTGGACCCCGGCCCGAACCGGCTGCGCTATCTGTTGAGCACCGGTGAAGCCATCACGCGTTTCCTCGGAGTCGTGAACCTGTGCCAGGCGCGGGACTTTGCCGAATCGACCGGGCACGTTCCGCCGCACGCGCTGCGCGCCGATTTCCGGCTGCGCTTCGAGCGCATCGCCTGGGGAACCTGGCTGCACCTGGCTCGGGAAAGTCTGCGCTGGCTGCTGACAGAACCGCAGGAAATGGTTCTGATCCCTGAAATGGGACGCTTCTTTTTCGATCCCCCGCCGGCCGACAGCCGGGCGGTGAAGGCGCTCGGCGAACTGCTCACCTTGCGCAACGGACTCAGCCACGACAAGATCAAGGTCATGCACGCCCATGAATTCCAGGATCTCTGCGGTCGCGCACAGGAGCACCTGGAAACCGTACTGGAAGCACTGGAGTTTCTGCTGGATTATGAATTGACCTTCATCAGCGAAATCGACGTCGAGAAACGCCGCCGGCACGAGCCTGTCTTCCGCCACCGCCTGATGAAGCTGATCGGCAATTCGGGCGATTTCGAAGGCGACCGCAACAAGCAGACCTTCCCCCTCGATTCCCATGCCGTGATCCTCAGCCATCGCGAGAGCGGTCGCCATCTCAACCTGGATCCGCTGCTGGTGTATGAAGCGAAGGCCGGCAAGGCACCCGATATTTTCTTCTACAACGGGATGAAAAACCCCGATCAGGCCGGGGTGCGAACGAAAGTGTTGGGCGAGTCCCGCTCTGATAATTGTCAGCGACGTGAGCAAACGTAAGGAAATTAGCGGAGAGTTGCGATAGAGTAGGGAACCCATCCACGGAGAGAAGCCATGCCTAAGATTTCCCACATCGAACCTTGCGATTCCAGAGACTTGGTGGCCCGTTTGGAGGCTAATCCAAAGATACTGGCGAAAGTGCTAGAGATGCTGGAGTTGGTGGAGAACGCCGAAGGGGATCTGCGTCGGGCCGATGAAGCCGAGCGCCGCGTGATAGAAATTCTCCGCGGGACGGGCCAGGAGATTCTGACGGGATGGGCCGAGCAGGTTGCTGAGGCGGTGACAGCCGAGGTGCGGGCCGCTGAGCCGGTCGTGGTACACGCGAAAAAAAAGTTCTCTGGTATACGACATACGGCTCGGTCATGGTGGAGGAGGAATGCTTTCTCCACAAAGAAACAAACCGGCTGCTTCGTCCTTTTTCAGAAGCTGCCGGTGTCCGTTGCCGGAGCCATTCTCTGCCACTGGAGCGCGCCGTGACGGACTTGGGCGCCGACCTTCCCTTTGGACAGGTTGCGGCAAAAATCAAGGAGCACTACGGTGTTGACTTGGCGGTCAGTGCGCCCCGGACGCTCACCGAACGGGTGGCCTGTGAATTAACGGAGGCAGATTGCCTGCCGGTGGCGGGCCCATCGAACACCGCGAAGAGGCTGATTGTGGAGACGGACGGCGGAATGGTGCCCCTTGTCGAGACCGTGGAGGGCGCTGCGGACGCCCGCAAGGGGAAGCGCACGCACTGGCGAGAAGCGAAGGTCTGTATCGCACAGCGGCAGGGCGAGGCCGTTCCCAAGGCCGGCGTGACGATGGAGGGTCCCCGGGAAGCGGGGGCCATCCTGAAGCGGCTGGTCGATGCGCTGGGATTTGGCCCCAAGACCCAGGTTCACTGTGTTGGCGACGGGGCGGCTTGGATAAGCAGCCAAATCGAGGAACTGTTCGGTACTCAGGGGACCTTCCTGGTCGACTTGTTCCACGTCTGCGAATATCTGACCCCAGCCAGCAAGGTCTGCGCGCCGGATTCTGCCCAGGATTGGGTGGCCTCCCAGAAGGCGCGATTCCTGCTGGGACAGGCCCGCGAGGTGGTTGCAGAGATGAAACTGCACCTCGAACCTGCATCGGTCGATGACCCGCAGGCTCCGGTGCGCGTCGCCTGGCGCTATTTCTCCAACCGACTCGACCAGTTGGACTACCCCCGCGCACTTGCGCTGAATCTGCCCGTCGGCTCTGGCGAGGTCGAGAGTTCTCATCGCTACCTCGTGCAGGCCCGCCTCAAGCGCCCAGGGGCTTGGTGGCGTGCGGACATGGCTCAAGCCATGATCAACCTGCGTGTCATGCGACATAACCAGCTGTGGGAAACCTATTGGGAAAAGCGCTGGGCGGAGCCTCTACGCAGAGCGGCTTAAAACCGAGACTCCCCGTCCAACACTTTCGTTCGCACCCATCAGGCCGAGTACGCGGCCTGCAAGCATGGCGGAAATTTTCGCGGCGGAGATTCCGAGCGGGCCGCCAATCTGGCGGAGGAACTGAGCATCCTGTTGCAGATGTTTGGCGACACCACAGCCGCGCCATCAGCGCTGGTCTGAGGAGCCACGATGGATGAGCAAGAAAGCCTGGACACCCTGTTTGCTGGGGTAGGTGCGGCAACGGAGCAGCAGCGTTCCCCCTTCAAGTTTCTCGATGCCTACGGCGTGGGGGATCGCAGCCTGTTTTTCGGGCGCGACAACGAAATCCACGATTTGTACGCCCGTTTCTATCATAGCCGGGTGCTGCTGGTTTATGGGGAATCGGGTACCGGCAAGACTTCGCTGATCGAATGTGGCCTGCGCAGCGAAATCCCTGCCGAAGAGGCATTGTTCGTCACGGTGCGCACCGCGCAGGATCCCTTCGAGGCCGTGCGGCGGGCCTTGCAACGGGTGTTGGGGAACGCACCGGAATGGGAAATCGGCGCACTGCTGCGCGCGGTCGTCGAGCAAAAGAGCAAGATCCTGGTCCTGGTGTTCGATCAGTTCGAGGAATTCTTCCTGTTCCAGCCCGCCAGTGTTCGCCAGGCTTTCGCGCGTGCGGTGCAGGGCTGGCTGGAACAGGAAGGGAACTGCCGATTGGTGATCGGCCTGCGGGAAGAATATCTGGCGCGGGCGAGTGAACTGGAACCTTACTGGCCAGACTTGTTCCACAATCGTCTATGGATTCGCCACCTCGCCAGAAGTGACGCCGCAGCCGCGATTGTCGGGCCTTGTGAGGTCTGCGATGTTGCCCTGGAAGAGGGCCTGGTTTCGCACATCCTCGCCGACCTGAGCGGCGGCGGCAGCGAGGTGGAATTGCCGGTCTTCCAGGTGGTGTTCGATTCACTCTATCGAAAAGCGCTGCTTGAGGCCCCGGAACATCCCCGCCTGACACTCGGCGCATACCGGGAATTGGGCCAGGTGCAGACCATCCTGGGCCGCTTTCTCGAAGAGCGTGTCCAGAGTTATGGAGAAGGCAGCGAGCTTGCCCGCCAGATTCTCAAAGCTCTGGTGACCGCCGAGGGTACCCGCCAGTTCGGGAACCTTCAGAATATCGCCATCCGGGCCAGACAGTTCGGCCCGGAACTCACTGACGCCCAGCTTGCCGACTCCTTGCAGCGCCTGATCGGGGACCGGCTGGTCCGCGAAGACCCCGACCAGCACTGGTACGAATTGCGTCACGACGCCCTCGCCCAGCAGATCCGCCAGTGGATGAGCGGCCTGGAACAGGAACTGGTGGACCTGCGCCAGACCCTGGAAAACCGGCTGCTCGAATACCAGAGGCATGGTCGGCTGCTGGAAACCGATCTGCTGGCCACCCTCCCCCCCTACGAAAACCGCCTGGCCCTGCGCGGCGAACTGGCCGAACTGGTGGAACTCAGCAAGCGCCGGGCACGGCGACATAAACGCCTGCGTTTCCTGGCGGTCGCCACCGTCTTCACCATCGTCATGGTCTTCGCAGTGTTCAGTTTCGTCCAGTGGCAGGAAGCAAAACTCCAGAAGGCCCAGGCCGAGGCCAACTTCAAACGGGCCAGCGAAGCCGTGGACCACTTCTTTACCCAGGTCAGCGAATCAACCCTGCTCAACCAGCCTGGATCGGAGCCCCTGCGCCGGCAGCTCCTGGAAAAAGCGCTGAATTTCTACCAGGATCTCGCCAGACAACGGGCGGAAGATCCACAGATGCGAGCGGAACTGGCGGCGGCCACTTTTCGAACAGCAAAAATCCGGAACCTGTTGGGCGACCATCGCCATGCCGAAACCGCTTATCGCCAGGCCATTGCCGACTTTGCGGTGCTGGCCCGCAGCCATCCCGAGGTACCGGAGCATCAGAGCTATCTGGCAAGGAGCTACAACAACCTCGGTCTCCTGCTCAGCGACAGCGGTGATACGGTGGCGGCGCGGGTAGCGTACCAGAATGCACTGGACCTTCTGGAGCGGCTGGCACGAAACCATCCCGAGGTGCCGGAGTACCAGAGCAGACTGGCGCTGAGCGAGCACAATCTTGGCATTCTGCTCAGCGACGGCGGCGATGCGGCGGCGGCGCGCGCCGCGTACCAGAAAGCTCTGGACCTCCAGGAACGGCTGGCGCGAGACCATCCCGGCGTGCCGGAGTACCAGAACAACCTGGCGATGAGCTACAGCAGTCTCGGCGTCCTGCTCAGTGAAGGCGGCGATGCGGCGGCAGCGCGGGTGGCCTATCAGAAAGCCCTGGATCTGCGGGAACGACTGGCGCGAGACCATCCCGAGGTAGTCGAGTACCAGCACAAGCTGGCGATGAGCTACAACAACCTTGGCCTCCTGCTCAACGAAGGCGGCGATGCGACGGCGGCGCGCGCGGCGTACCAGAAAGCCCTGGACCTGCAGGAAGGGCTGGTCCGGGAGCATCCCGAGGTGCCGGAATATCGGAGCTACCTGGCTGAGAGCTACAACAATCTCGGTATCCTGCTCGGCGGCAGCGGTGGCGATGCGGCCGGGGCGCGGGTGCTGATCCTGAAGGCCTCCGAAATCTTCGCACGCCTGACCCGCGAATTTCCCAAGCAGGTGGCTTACCGGTCAGGTTGGGCAAGAGCGGAAGGAAATCTCGCCTGGACCGAACTGATTGCCCGGCAGCCACGGGAGGCCATTGCCAGTGCCAGTCGCGGCCTGGAAGCCGACCCGCAGCAGCTCTGGATACAGATCAATCTTGCGCATGGCTATCTGTTCGACAAGCACACTGCGCAGGCACTGGCCATCTATACGAAATACAAGGACAGCAAGCTGCCCGAAGGCAAGACCTTCGCCGAAGTCGTACTGGCGGATTTCAAGGTATTTCGGGCCAAGGGACTCCAGCATCGGGACATGGCCAGGATCGAACAAATCCTGCGCGGCTCGGGAGCGGGAAATCAGTGATCACAGTCATTCTTGGTTCCCGGAAATCGCTTCAAAAGAAATTGTAATTGAGCTGAAAGTTGATGCCCTTATCCTGAAGATTGCCGCCGTTGCTCCGGACAAAATTGGGATAGCTCAGGCGTTTGGCGAAGCTGAAATCCAGGCTGACGCCCTCCCAGCGCATGCGGGTGAGCAGACCCATCGAGGTCAGCGTATCGGCGGCTTCACTCTGGTTCTTGCCGCGGCCGTAGTCGTAGAACGGGACCAGCGACAGGTTGAATCCCTTGCCCGGATTGCGCACCAGCGGATAATCGAATTCGACATTCACGATGCTGCCGGTGTCTCGGATCATCTGGTTCTCGCGATAGCCGCGCACCGTATAGACGCCGCCGATCGACATCCGGTCAAGCGGCAACAGCCGATCCCGGGTCTGCTGAAGATTACCGATCAGGATCAACTGAGCGCCATTTTCCAGGACTCGCCGCGCATATTGCGCCTGGCCAAGCCAGATATTGTAGTGGCTGTCCGGTTGCGGCGTTCCTGCGGGAAGGCCGGCGATTTCCTGAGCATTGTTGCGGGCCAAAGTGAATGTCGAACGTAGCGCCAGCACCTGACTTTCGGACCGATAGGCGTATTCCTGCCAGAAACGCCAGGCCGACACCCGGGTGACCCCGTCGGGCTCTCCCGGGATGAACGAGAACCGCTGCCCCAACAGGGTCGTGCTGTTCTTCCTTTCGACGCGGTTGACCCCCAGGGTCAGCTTGTGCTGCAGCGTTTCGACAAAGACCTGACTGAGACCGAAATCCCGGGTGTCGAGGACGCTCTTGATATCCAGATCCTGCAAGGGGTCTTCGATCACCGTCGAGTCTTCATGTTCGAACTGAAAAGAAAACCGGGTGCCGGTCTGGTTCAAGGGCATCTGCCAGCCGACACTGTAACGGCCGTTGGCGCCACCCTGCGTGGAGTCCTGCACGCTGCCATTGAGCACGTCGCCCTGACCGGTCAGGTTTCGCACCCAGCCGCTGAGGCCATAAGCATTGGAACCGATCGAAGGTGGACGGTAGTTGTTGGCGAAAGCCGCGAGCTGGTACGGGCGCGCCCGCAGCACCTCGACGTCCAGAATCGCTTCGCCGAGGCGGGTGTCGGGGATCAGGCGGGCGTTCAGGCGTTCGAACAGCGGATCGTCGAGCAGCAACTGGAAACGTTCACGCAGGGTGTCGACGTTCAATGCGCCATCACTGCTCCTGGTGAGCCGCTGGCGGAGATAGTTTTCGTTCAGGCGCTCCAGGCCATGCAGGCGGACTTCGCTCAAGCGGCCCTCGACGATGTCGAAAGTGACGGTGTCGCCGTCGATGGCCTCCTTGCCCAGCAGGGCGCCGGAATTGATGTAGCCCCGATCGACGTAATGGCGGCTCAATTTCTGCCGCAGGTCTTCCAGTCCGGCCGCATCGAGCGGTCGGCCGGCATACGCCGCGGCGACCGCGTCGAGTTCGCTGGTCGGGATGACGCGATTGCCGCGAAAGAGGATTTTATGGATCCATACCGACTCGCCAGCCGCTCCCGGCGCAGGAATCGTTGGCTCCGGAGAAACCGGCGGCAATTGAAAGCCCTCAGCGGGTTTGCCCGGAAGGTATTCCGGACGCGTCGGTTCCTGGACGTTGAGATGGTCGATCGCCTCGGCCGCGAAGGCGGCTGACGGCAGCCCCATCAGCAGCCCGAACAGTGCGACCGGGATTGTCTTGACGCGCATAGGATTTCGCTTGGTCATGAACGGGCACACCCCCGTGAGGCGAAGGCCAGCCGCGGATCACCCGGCGAGGGCAGCAGCATGTCGCCAACGACCATCGTGTCTCCCCGGAGCGGGCCGAGCAGGTTGCGGGCAGAGGACGCCAAGCCGCCGCGGCCGGTTTGTACCAGCGAACTCCCGCCGGTGATCCGGCACGGGTTGTGTCCCAGTCCGCCGCTGTCGAGCAGTTGCACGTTGAATCCGGTCAGCGCGCCCGAGATATCCAGCAAGGGCGTGCTGATCTGGACCACCCCGCTCACTCCGGTCGGCGCGGCGGCCTGGATGACATTGAAGCTGAACACCCCCGGCTGGAAGGTGTAGGGTGTCTGCCCGCCGATGAACAGGGTGTCACCGCTCGGCACCAGCGCCTGCACGTCGACCTGCACATTGCCGCCGGAAGCATTCCTGGCAGCGGTATTGGCCTGGATGAAGCCGGTGTTCATGATCAGCGTATGCGCCTGGAGATGGATGTCGCCGCCATTGCCCGCAGCCCCCTGGACGGAGGTGCTGATCTGCGCGTTGTCCAGCAGGATCATGCCCTTGCCGCCGGTGATCTGGATCGAACCGCCGTTGCCCTGGTGGGCGCTGGTGGTGATGCCGCTGGTATCGAGAGAGAGGCGTTGGCCGAAATCGACCTGCACATGGCTCGCCGCGACATTGCCGGTCGATGAGGCGGTGATCTCGGCGTCCCTGAGGAGGATCGTCGGCGCGCTCACGGTCAGGAGGCCAGGCGTGACCACGGAAGGGTTGCCCACGGAAGCATCGTTCTGAATGGAAACCGTGCCGTGACTGGTGAGTGAGACACTGTCCCGGGCGGAAAGAAAAATCTGACCGGTTTGTCCGGAGGAACCGTAATACGCTCTGCTGAATATCCCGGAATTCCCGCCAGGGGAATTCTGACCATCGATTCTTACGTTCGCGGCAGAGACAGCGACCTTGCCCGCGCTGCCCGAAGTGAGCGTGGATGAACTGATCATCCCGCTGTTAGCGATTTCCAGGTTTCCCATCGCTTGCACATCCAGGCTTCCTGCATTGCCGGATCTGGCCAGATTTTCCAGGGTTCCATAGGCGGCGCTGAAGATGCCGAACAAGGTCCCTTCCCCGAAAATCCTGATGTCGCCAGCGGAAACACGGACGCTGCCCGCATTCCCTGACCCGTACGTCGAGGAATCAATTTCGCCACCATTACTGATCGTCAGGGTGTTCCTGGCATTGACCTGGACGTTGCCACCCAAACCTGTGGGGACGGGCGCCAGGACTTGCTGCGAGCTCGTACTCCGGATGCTGCCTTCGCCATCTACGGTGATCGTGTCGGCAGAGACCTTCACCGTGCCGGCATTACCCGTCGACCAGGTGGATGAATCGATCTGTCCGGCGTTGAGCACCGAAAGGGAACCGGCGACGATGATATCGATGTCGCCGGCGTTGCCCGCATTTCCGGTCAGCCCTGACAAAGGATAGTTGTTGCTGCTGATCCCTGTCGATGTCCGCGCTCGCATTCCGTCGATGACGAGCGTACCGGCCGATACCTTGACCGTGCCCGCATTGCCCAGCGACCAGGTAGACGAGTCGATCAATCCGCCATTCAGCACCGCCAGCGTGCCAGCAGTCGTTACCTCGATGGTGCCCGCACGGCCTGCGGGATTTGAAAGTGAACGACTGGCGCTACTGATGGCAGCGACACCATTTCCCTGGCCATCGAGGGTGATCGATCCGGCCGATACCTTGACCGTGCCCGCATTGCCCGACCACCAGGTGGACGAATTGATACTGCTCCCGTGGTCCTTGACGGAAAGGCTGCCGTTCGCCTGCACGTCGATGTTGCCGGCGTTTCCGGATAACTCCGCCTTGCTCAGGATCCCCGTTTCACCCGAGCCCTTGGAATCGATGACGATCGACCCGGCACTGACCATGATGTTTCCGGCAAGGCCGCTGGACCAGGACGACGAGTTGATTGTTGCAGCGTTGCTGATCGAGAGCTTGCCGCTGGCGAGAATCCGGATGTCGCCGGCGTCACCTCTGGATTCCGGTTTGGAATCGCTGAACAGGCCGGAACCGGTACCATCGATGGTGATGTTCCGCGCCGATACGGAAGCCGCTCCACCAGCGCCGGCGGCGTAGGTGGAGGTGTCAACCTGCCCGTCGTTCTTCAGCGTGATGTCGCCACTTGCCTTGATCCTGACGCTGCCGGCATTTCTTGCACTTTCCGTATAAGAGTAGAGACCGGTCTGCTCACCGCCACTTCCCCCATCTGCAGTCAGGGTACCGGTGGCGATCGAGATGTTGCCGGTGTGGTACGCGTCATCGCTCAGTGCCCATACATACCCTCCATTGAGGATGTCCAGATTGCCTCGGGCGATGGGCAATTCACCGGCAATGCGGGCTTCTCCGGCAATGCCGCCGAAGGCAACGATTCGAATGTCGCCGCCCTGACTGCCAATGCGCCCCTGGTCGATCTGCACATCTCCCCCGATCAGGCTCAGCGATTGCAAGGGTTTGGCCAGGATTCCGGCGCCCGCATTGACCGCAATGCTCGCCCGCGTCGTTCCAAGAAAACCAAAGGCTTCCGGCGCAGCGCTGGAGAAAGTGCTGGCGGTCGTGGTATCGGCATGGAAATTGCCGTCGGGAAACTTCAGATAGTTGGCGGTGCTGACGTACAAGGCCGCCGGCACATCGATGACCGCCCCGGCGCCGAAGGTCACTCCCGCCGGGTTGATGAAAAAGAAATTGGGAGCGCTGCCGGTACTCCCCGGATCGAGTTTCAGCAAGCCGCTGATCGTCGACAACTGCCCGCCGGTGACGCGCGAAATCACATTGCTGGCGGGGCCATTGATCGTGAACACCGCGCCGTCACCACTCCCCACGCTGAATTTCGAAAAACTATGGAAGACATTGCCACCCGCGCGCTGCCCGTAATTCTCGGGAATGGCGATGTTCTGGTAGCTTACCGAACCCCTGGTCACCGTCCCCGCAGGCGTCAATGCCGTCAGCGGGCCGGCCCCGATGCTGCCATCGCGGACGATGTTCGATGCCGCCTGCGCCGGCAACGCGCAGCAGGCCGCTGCGAGCAGTGCTATGACGAGCGGCCAATGAGGTTTATTACCGTGGGTGGCCATGGTTTTCCTCACAGCCAGTTCCCGATGATGATGAACGGCGCCCAGTAGAAGGGGTGACTCCAATCGGGGTGACGGATCCATTCGAGTTGTGCCCGGCGCAGGGCCTCGGTCTTGGACAGATGGGCGTTGGCGATGCCGCTGTAGAAACTCTTCATGACCGCTTTTGCTACCTCGTCTGCAACCGGCCACAGGGTGCCGAGGACGCTCCGGGCACGCGCCTTGATGGCGGCGCCGGAGATGCCGAGCGGCGCGCGGTCGTTGCCTTCGGCGGTTTCGCAGGCGGACAGGCTCAGCAGCTCGATCGGCGTGCTCTGGAGCTTCTCGGCCTGGAGCAGGCCCTGCAGCCCGTTCATGCTGATCAGGTCATCGTAGGCCATGATGAAGCTGGTTTCGGCACTGCCGCCGAAGACGCCGTGCGAGGCGATGTGGACGATTTGGTAATCGCCGGATTCGGCCTGCTGGTGAAGGTTGCCGACGGTGAATTGCGCATCCAGCAGGGTATTCCCGTGCAGGATGCCGCGTAGCGCCTCGATTTCTTCCTTGACCCCCGGCAAGGTCAGACTGGCTCGCAGATCCTCGATCTGCCGGGACGACGGCTGGCCCGACGGCGCCGCACTGCGGAGCCCGCGCATCGAACGTAGTTCAATCGTCCGCGCAAGCCCCCTCCCCTTCCCCCTCCGATCCTTTTCGGCCGAGTCCGATTGCTGGATCTGTTCACTCAGTAACTGGCTGTGCTTGTCGACCACCGGTCCGGGTTCGGAGAGGCCGACCACCAGGGATGCCGCCATCTGCCCGGCCGGCACGGCGGTATGGGTCATGGTCATGCCGGTGACCATCGAAACCGCATATTTCTCGATGACGAACTGCTGGCCGTCATGCAGCGCGGCCATCGGCACCAGACGCAAGGCCCCCTCCGGGACGAGCACCAGCGAGTCGATGTGTTGAGCGGCGAAGGCGTCGGCAAAGGGTTTGAGGAGCCAGTCGTTCAGTTGCCGTGCCGGTTCCCGATAGTCCTCCAGACCGTTGCGCAAGGCGTCGGCCAGGGTCTGTGCCGTGGCGCGCAGGGTCGCGCCGTCAATCGCCGTGCTCCGCCGCTGGATGCCGCCCGACGTCTGCAGCAGTAATTCCAGGCGATCAGGCAGGATGACCGGGTAGAGCACCGCCGTTCCCGGTGGCACCCGTGCCGAATCGCTGCCATGCGCGGCTTCGACCGCGCAGCGATCTCCCAGGAAATCCTGCAATTCGGCTTGCCGGATCCATTCCAGCGCATTCAGCACCTTTGGCAACTGCGCCGCCTGAACCTCCGCCGGCTGCTTGTCGAGCTGCCGCAGCAGCAAATCGGTATAGCCCAGATAGATCGGTTCGAGCGTCGCCTGAAAAGACGATCGGCCATCTTCATATTCTATGGGGATATCCTGGCGCACCGACTCGAGGTGGCTGACGGCGCGCTGGTACGCGGCCAGCGCCGGCGCCTCCCGGCCTCCGGCCTGGAGCAGCCGCGCCTGCCGCCATTCCAGATCGATCAGCAAGCGGGCAGCCGCTCCCGGCGCCAGGGAATGCGCCTGTTCGATGGCCTGTTGCGTCAGGATCAGCGCATCCTGGTTCCGGTGATGATCTTCATAAAGCTGCGCCAGGGCATCCAGGGCTTCCACTGCGAGAGAGCGATCGCCCTGCTCCCTGGCGAGTTCCCTTGCCCGATCGAGGTGCCGATAAGCCAGGGACAAGCCCGGCATTCCCAGCAGTCGTGCCTGTTCACCCAGGTTGAGGTGGAAGCGGGCGAGCGGCCCAGGAGGTCCGCCGGCCTGGTCGATCTGCTGTGACAGCAGCAATAGTTGCGCAAGCTTTTCTGGTTCGGGAGCCATCCGGAGCAGGTTGAGACGAACGCTGAACTGGATCTCGATCGCTTCTGGCGCGAGGCCGAGCGCCTCCTGATAGTACCCCCTGGCTTCTTCGCTGCGCTTGCGAATGAGCGCCAGGTTGCCCAGATAGACGGCAAAATGGGCGCGTTCGACACCCGTCGATGATGCATAAGCCTCGCGCAGCAGACCTTCGGACTCTTCGTAGCGATGGGCTTGCAGCAAGGAGATCCCCAACTCCCCGCGCGCCCGGACCTGGCCGCCAGGGGATACGGCCAGCTTGCTGGCGGAAGACAAGAGGTCGATCGATTTCTGCAGATCCCCTTGTTCGCGAAGTGCGATGCCCTGGGCAACGAGGCTATCGCCGTTATCGACTGCCTGGCCGGCCAGGGCAAGCGCCGCAACCATCAGCAGCCAACACAACCTGACGCCTTGCCATAAGGGCTTGAACCATTTCCGCATTATCCCCTCCACGTATCATGTCTCATTCTATTCGAGGATCCATTCCGGCCATAGACGGGTAGCCCGGTGCTCAGGAGCGTGGCGTCTGCCCGTCATTGGCGCACCGCCAGGATGCGGAGAAGTACGACGGATCGTCGGGTAAGGATGGCAGCAGGCCACCAACGGTCATGACATTTCCAGGCACCCCCTGATCATGAACTCCCCGGAGCGGGCCGAGCAGATCGCGGGCAAAGGGCGCCAAGCCGCCGCGGCCGCTCTGTACCAGCGAACTCCCGCCGGTGATCCGACACGGGTTGTGTCCCAGTCCGCCGCTGTCGAGCAGTTGCACGTTGAATCCGGTCAGCGCGCCCGAGATATCCAGCAAGGGCGTGCTGATCTGGACCACCCCGCTCACTCCGGTCGGCGCGGCGGCCTGGATGACATTGAAGCTGAAGACCCCCGGCTGGAAGGTGTAGGGTGTCTGCCCGCCGATGAACAGGGTGTCACCGCTCGGCACCAGCGCCTGCACGTCGATCTGCACATTGCCGCCGGAAGCATTCCTGGCGGCGGTATTGGCCTGGATGAAGCCGGTGTTCATGATCAGCGTATGCGCCTGGAGATGGATGTCGCCGCCGTTGCCCGCAGCCCCCTGGACGGAGGTGCTGATCTGCGCGTTGTCCAGCAGGATCATGCCCTTGCCGCCGGTGATATGGATCGAACCGCCGTTCCCCTGGTTGGCGCTGGTGGTGATGCCGCTGGTATCGAGAGAGAGGCGTTGGCTGAAATCGACCTGCACATGGCTGGCCGCGACATTGCCGGTGGATGAGGCGGTGATCTCGGCGTCCTTGAGGAGGATAGTCGGCGCGCTCACGGTCAGCGTGGTCGGGATGAGAGCGCCAGGGTTCTCGACCGTCGCGAAGTTCTGGACCGAAAGCCCACCGCCATTGGCGAGCGTGATGCGGTCGCTGGCAGAGACCAGCACGCTGCCGGTCTGACCCGCAGAAAGCACTTCCGCGTTGCTGAAGACACCCGTTCCGGACCGGGTGAATCCCTGGCCATCAACGCTGAGTCCAGCGGCGCTGACCTTCACTGAACCCGCCTGACCGGAAGAACGGGTCGATGTGTCGATGCGTCCTCCGCCGAGAATCGCGATCTCTCCGGTCGCATGCACATCGACGCTGCCCGCCTTGCCGGTGCTGCCGAATGCCGCATCACTGGAAATTCCGGTTTTGTACCCGTGCCCATCAATCGTGAGGTTGCGGGCGGACACCTTGACCGCTCCCGCGTCAGAAGAAGATGTGGTGGAAGAATCGATATAACCCCCGTCGAGAATGACCATATTTCCTGTCGCCAGCACCTCCACGTTGCCCGTCCTGCCAGTGCTCCCGGTATAAGCACCGCTGGTGATTCCGGCCCCCAGACCTTGACCATCGATGCTGAGGCTGCCGGCCCTGACCTTCACCGAGCCTGCATCACCAGCAGAGAAGGTAGAGGCATCGATGTATCCTCCCTTGAGAATCTGAATATTGCCAGCCACCTCCACATCAATGCTTCCGGCATTACCCGTATTGCCTGACGCTCCATACGGATCGCTGCCAATGCCGGCCCCTGCTCCCTGGCCATCGATGCTGAGGCTGCCGGCGCTGACCCTCACTGAACCTGCATCCCCTGAAGAGAAAGTCGAGGTATTGATGTATCCTCCGTTGAGAATCGAGATATTCCCGGTAACTGCCACATCGACGCTCCCCCCCTTGCCTGTCGAACCATACGCAGCACTGCCAATGCCTGCCGTCGAGCCCTGGCCATCGATGATCAGGCTGCCGGCCCTGACTCTCACCGAACCTGCATCCCCCGAAGACAAGGTTGAGGAATCGATTCTGCCGGCGTTGAGCAGCAAAATATTTTCAATGGCAGCGACTTCCACGCTGCCCCCATTGCCGGCAGTTCCGTAGGCGCCGCTGCTGATGCGAGTCCCTTGACCAGCAATGGTGAGGCTAGTGGCGCTGACTTTCACCGAACCTGCATCTCCCGAAGACAAGGTCGAGGAATCGATTCTGCCGGCGTTGAGCAGCAAAAGATTTTCAGTGGCATGCACTTCCACGCTGCCCCCCTTGCCTGTCACCCCGTAGGCACCGCTGCTGATGCGCGTCCCCTCGCCAGCGATGGTGAGGCTGCCGGTGCTGACTTTCACCGAACCTGCCTCCCCCGAAGACAAGGTCGAGGAATCGATTCTACCGGCGTTGAGCAGCGAGATATTCCTGCTGGCGGCCACCTCGACGCTGCCCCCCCTGCCTGTCGTTCCATAAGCGCCGCTGCTGATGCCAGTCTCCGCAGAGCCTTGGCCATCGATGGTGAGACTGTTGGCGCTGATTCTCACCAATCCAGCATCCCCCGAGGACAAGGTCGATGAATCGATGCTGCCGGCGTTGAGCAGCTCGATCTTTCCAGTGGCCAGCACGTTTACGCTCCCCCCCTTGCCCGTGCTGCTGGAGGAAGCACCACTGCTGATGCCCGTACTGTTCGCCGAGCCCTGGCCGTCAATGGTAATCTCTCCCGCACCGACCTTCACCGATCCGGCATCACCAGAAGCGTAGGTAGAGGAGTAGACCTGTCCGCCGTTGAGAATCTCGATCTTCCCTGCGGCTGCGACCTCCACGCTGCCCGCCTTGCCCGACGATGAGGTAGAGGAAGTGATGTATCCATCGTTGCGAATCCCGATATCTCCGCTGGCAAGGACCTCCACGCTGCCCGCCTTGCCGGTCGTTCCGAAAGCGGCACTGCTGATGTTGGCCCCCAGGCCATCAATGCTGAGGCTGCCGGTGATGACCTTCACCGAACCGGCATCTCCCGACGATGTGGTAGAGGAAGTGATGATTCCTCCGCTGTGAATCGCAATATGATCGCGGGCAAGGATCTCGACGCTGCCCGCCTTGCCGGTCGTTCCAAAAGCACCGCTGGCAATGCCGGCCCCCTCGATCGTGAGGCTGCCGGTGCTGACCTTCACCGAACCGGCATTACCCGACGATGCGGTGGAGGAAGTGATGAGTCCTTGATTGAGAATCTCGATATTGCCACTGGCCGCGACTTCGACGCGGCCAGCCTTGCCGGTGCTGCCGTCTCTGGCGACACTGAAAATCCCGGTCGAGCCACCTTCCCGCCCATCGATCGTGATGCTTCCCGCACGGACACCCACCACTCCGGCATTGCCCGATGACCAGGTGGACGACTCGATCAGCCCGCCGTTGACCAGGGCCATATTTCCGCTGGCGGCGACCTCCACGTGCCCAGCGTTACCTGTACTTTTGTCATAAGTGCCGCTGCGGATGCCAGCGCCATCGATCCTGAGGCTGCCGGCGCCGACCGTCAGAGAACCTGCATCGCCGGAAGAGAAGGTCGAGGAATAGAGGTATCCGCCGTTGAGAATCTCCAGCATTCCGGTGACCGCCACAGCCACGCTGCCCGCCTTGCCGGTCGTTCCATAAGCACCGCTGCTGATGCCGGTCCAGGGACCAGGGCCATCGATGGTGAGACTGCTGGCGCTGACCTTCACTGCACCTGCATCACCGGCAGAATAGCTGGAGGAATCGATATACGCGCCGTTGCGAACCGCAATGTTGCCAAGTGCGGCCACCTCCACACCGCCCGCCTTGCCGGAAGTCGCGGTATCCGATGCAATTACCCCGGCGCTGGTAAGCAAAATATCATTCGTTGCAGCGACGTCGAGATGACCGCCTTTTCCCGCTCCATTCTCTGTTCGACTTCTTATTCCCGTAAATCCGCCGTCCCCCGAATCAACCCGGATATTTCCGGCACTGACGGCAATGTTTCCGCCGTCGCTCCCGCCAGTGCCAAAGGTCTGGATCGTACCGCCGTTGACGATATCGAGATTGCCATTGGCCGGCCGCAGCTTCCCGGACAAGGAAACTTCCTGGGCTGGTTGCCCCACCGCCACCACCCGGAGGTCTCCGCCACCGGTAGTCACGAGGTTTCCATGGTCGATCCGGAGGTCACCCCCCGTAACGCTGGCCGGGTACGGCGACGACGGTCTGAGGGTAGTTCCACCATTGACGGTGATCGTCGCTCGCGTCGTCCCGAGGAAACCAAAAGCTTCCGGAGCGGCGCTGGAAAAGGTGCTGGCGGTCGTGGTATCGGCATGGAAATTGCCGTCGGGAAACTTCAGGTAATTGGCGGTGCTGACGTGCAAGGCCGCCGGCACATCGACGACCGCCCCCACACCGAAGGTCACCCCCGCCGGGTTGATGAAAAAGACATTGGGAGCGCTGCCGGAACCTCCTGGATCGAGGCTCAGCAAGCCATTGATCGCGGAAATCTGCCCGCCAGTGACGCGCGAAATGACATTGCTGGCAGGGGCATTGATCGTGAACACCGCACCATCACCATTCCCCACGCCGAACTTCGAGAAACTATGGAAGACATTGCCGCCTGCGCGCTGTCCGTAACTTTCGGGAATGGCGATTTTCTGGTAGGTCACCGCGCCTCTGGTCACCGTCCCCGATGGCGTCAGCGCCAGCGTCGGACCTGCCCCGATACTCCCGTCGCGGACGATGGTCGACGCCGACCGTGCCGGCAACGCGCAAAAGACCGCTGCCAGCAAGGCCACGACGGACTGCCAATGAGGTTTGCAGGGCATGGGCAGGTATATTCTCACAACCAGTTCCCGATCTTGCCGATACGGGGACAAACATGAAACACGACGCTATTTCAGGCTACTCCGGCAAACCATTCAGGAAATACAGACTCTCCAGCCGCGGCCCCGGTTTGCCGAGCATGCCGAACCAGCGATCATGGATCGCGTACATCTCGCGGCTGCGACTGAGGCGAGCGAGTTCGCGGTTCACTGCCAGGCGAAAGGCCGCGTCATTGCGGCGCATCATCAAGGCATAGGGCTCATAGGAAAAAGTCTCGGGACCGATCGACCAGTCATTCTGGCTGCCTGAATCGAGGGCGAGTCCGATCAGCAGCGATCGATCCGAGGCATAGGCCTCGACCTTTCCCTGCAGCATCGCCGCGATCCCCTGCTGGTGATCGCTGACCTTGACCAGCTCGGCAGCGACCTTGTACTCCAGCAGTGCCGTGGCAATCATCCGCTCGCTGGTCGTTCCGGCGGCGACGGCAATCCGCTTGCCGGCCAGGTCTTCGAAGCGCTTGATTCCGGCAGCCCGACGCGACAGGTAAGATCCGCCATCGATGAAGGTCAGCAGACTGAAATCGACTTCCTCCATGCGCGCTAGCGTAGTGGTGGTCGAACCACATTCGAGGTCGATCGCTCCCGACTTCAGTCTGGCAATACGCGTCTCCGGCGTCACCGGCACCCACAGCAGCTGCAGCTCGTCGAGGTCAAGCTGCTTGACGATCGCCGCCGCCACCCTGGTGCACAGGTCGACCGAATAGCCCCAGGGCTGATTGTCATCGCCAGTGTAAGAGAACGGTACCGAGCTCTCGCGGTAACCGAGTGCAATCGTCTTTGACGCCCGGATCTTGTCGAGTGTCCCGGCCGCCTGCGCCGGTACGGCAAGACCCAGGACCAGAGCCGTTGCCACCCACCGAACCCAAGGATGCAGCTTCATGAAACTCCTCCCAACGGTCATGACTTTTCCAGTCACCTACGATCATGGAAGTCATGGCCGTTTCCCTCACCCCCGACTCCTCTCCCGCAAGCGGGAGAGGGCAGGATTCGTGAATCGCGGACACGACTTTCACATTAACGGTCATGGCGAAGATCGCCACCCCAAATGAGGGGGCCGTGAAGCCATGATTCTGATCGATCGACGGTGATTTGAAAAATGTTTTTCCCAGGTTCGCCGGCCTGCCCCCGCTTACCTGCGGCCCGAGCCTCGCAACAAGGCTATACTTTGGCTCTGTGCCTCAAGGAAATCACCGACGATGAACTACCCGATGCGTATTACCACCCTGCTTCTGAACTCTCTCCTGATGGCTGCCCCGGCTCAGGCAGAAGAGACGCGTTACCTTGGCCTATGCGATGCTTCCGCTGCCGTTGCGCTCGGCGAAACGCACTTCGTCGTCGCTGACGATGATCGCCACGTCCTGACCATCTATCAACGCGGCAAGCCCGAAGCCGTGGCTTGCGTCGAGCTGCTCAGGAACAGCGGCGAGTGCTTGCCCAGGGCCAAGGCCACGAAATCGGACATCGAGGGTGCCGCGCGCATCGGCGACCGGATTTACTGGATTTCCTCGCATGCCCGCAACCAGGATGGCGAAATCAAGGCGCAGCGGCGGCAGTTCTTTGCCACCGACGTGCTTGCGAGTGCTGCCTCACCAACGGTCAGCGCGGCCACGCCGCCCTACACCCGGCTCATCGAGGACATCGCTGCCGATCCGAGGTTTGCAGTCCTCAGCACGGCCAGCAAGCAGGCGATCGATCCCGAAATGCCGGGCGGCCTGAACATCGAAGGCCTCACCGCGACCCCGGATGGACAACTCCTGATCGGCTTCCGCAATCCGCTGTCGGAAGGCAAGGCGCTGCTGCTGCCGCTGAGGAATCCGGCGGCAGTGATCGACCAGAAGGCAAGGCCGGTCTTCGGCGATCTGATTGCGCTCGATCTCGGCGAGCGAGGAATTCGCAGCATCGATTTCGTCGCCCCCCGCTTCGCGATCGTCGCCGGACCTGTTGGCGGCAAGAAAAGCGGCAAGGGTTTCGCCCTCTACATCTGGTCGGGCAAGGCTGCCGATTCGCCGCAGCGGGTCAAGAAGATCGACTTCGCTGACATGCACCCGGAGGCGCTCTTCGCGGCAGCCGGGAAAAACGAGATCTATGTGCTCAGCGACGACGGCAAGCAGTGCAAGGACACCAAGCCAGGCGAGAAATCATTTCGTGGCTTTTCCTTGACCTTGCCTGACCCGGCCCACTGATCAGCCTTGGGGATTCGCAGGGAATCCTGGCGTGTGGGAGGTGGGCTTCGCAGGCGCAGCCCCGCTACGACACTAGCGCATCGCATCACACCAGCTGCGCTACTGCCAGGCAGCCAGGAATTCCTGCCAGTGCGGTTTGCCAATCTGTCCCAGTGCGGCTCGCACCAAGGCAATCTCCTGCTCGTATTCGGCACACGAAATCTCGCCGCGCAGCAGGCGAAAGCGCACGCAAACCAGGTAGGTGTTGAGTGCGTCGGTCTCACAGTAATCGCGGATTTCAGCGCTCCGGCCCGCCTGCCATGCGCCCCACACCTTGCTGCCATCCATGCCGAGCTTGCCGGGAAAACCGATCAGCTTGGCCAGTTCGTCGAGCGGCACGCTGGCACGTGGCTGATACATCGCCAGCAGGTCCATCAGGTCCAGGTGGCGTGTGTGATAGCGGCTGATGTAGTTGTTCCATTTGAATTCGCGGCTGTCGGCGTAGTCGCCGTCACCGAGGTCCCAATAGCGCGGCGCGACCACCCCGTGCATCAGGCCGCGATAGTGCAACACCGGCAGGTCAAAACCACCGCCATTCCAGGACACGATCTGCGGCGTGAATTTTTCGATGCCGTCGAAGAAGCGTTGAATGATTTCGGCTTCACCCTGCTCGGGTTCAGCCAGCGACCACACGCGAAAATCCTTGCCGACCCTGAGCGCGCAGGAGATCACTGCGACGCGTTGCAGGTGCAGCGGCAGGAAGTCGTTGCCGCTGGCAGCGCGGCGCTGCTGAAAGGCAAGTTCCGCCACCTCGTCGTCGGAAAGCGCCGTGTCCAGGCCATGCAGGCGGCGCAAGCCCTCGACGTCCGGGATGGTCTCGATGTCAAAAGCGAGAACCGGCTTCATGCGTTCAAGCGGGAAAGACCCCGGTCGACAGATAACGATCCCCGCGATCACAGACGATGCTGACGATCGTCGAGTTCTCGACTTCGCTGGCAACCCGCAGGGCGACGACCAGGGCGCCACCCGACGAGATGCCGGCGAAAATGCCTTCTTCGCGTGCCAGGCGGCGGGTCATTTCTTCTGCCTCGTTCTGCCCGACCGATTCGACGCGATCGACACGCGAGCGGTCGAAGATCTTCGGCAGATAGGCTTCCGGCCACTTGCGGATGCCGGGAATCTGCGAACCCTCCTCGGGCTGGCAGCCGACGATGCAGATGCCGGGGTTCTGTTCCTTGAGGTAGCGTGACACCCCCATGATCGTCCCGGTAGTGCCCATGCTGCTCACGAAATGGGTGATTCGCCCGGCCGTCTGGCGCCACAGCTCGGGGCCGGTACCTTCGTAATGTGCCAACGGGTTGTCCGGGTTGGCGAACTGATCGAGGATGATGCCACGTCCTTCGTTGCGCAGGCTCTCGGCCACGTCGCGCGCCAGTTCCATGCCGCCATCCCTGGGCACCAGCACCAGTTCGGCACCAAAGGCACGCATCGTCTGCCGGCGTTCGATGCTCTGATTTTCCGGCATCACCAGAATCATCCGATAGCCGCGCACCGCCGCCGCCATGGCCAGGGCGATGCCGGTATTGCCCGAAGTGGCCTCGATCAGGGTATCGCCGGGCTGAATGTCGGCACGCTGCTCGGCGCGCGCGATCATCGACAGCGCCGGTCGATCCTTGACCGAACCGGCCGGGTTATTGCCTTCCAGTTTGGCCAGAAGAGTATTGCCGCGAGTGTCGTTGGCGACACCCGGTATACGTTGCAGACGCACCAGTGGTGTTTCTCCGACGTAGTCTTCAAGGGTCTTATGCATGCTCGCTCAGCCAGTTAACGTATTCTGCAACGCCTTCCTCGACGCTGGCAAACGGGGCATCATAGCCCGCCTTGCGTAGCCTGCTGAGGTCGGCTTCGGTGAAACTCTGGTACTTGCCCTGGAGATCCACCGGAAATGGAATGTATTCGATCAGCCCCTGTTGCACCAGTTCAGCGAGCGACAGTGCCGCCTCTCCGGACAAGGCACGACAGGCATTGACGCTGGCCCTCGCCAGATCGTTGAAGGGCTGTGCGCGGCCGGTACCGACGTTGAAGATTCCCGACTTCTCCGGATGGTCGAGAAAAAACAGGTTGACGCGCGTGACATCGCCGACCTGCACGAAATCGCGTCGCTGCTCGCCATCGGCATAGCCATCGCAACCTTCGAAGAGCTTGACCTTGCCCTGGCTGCGGAACTGCTGAAAATGATGGAAGGCAACCGAAGCCATGCGTCCCTTGTGCGATTCGCGCGGACCATAGACATTGAAATAGCGGAAACCGACGACCTGCGAGTTGAATGAACCGGCGACGGCAAGGCGCTGCCGGACCACCTGATCGAACAGGAACTTCGAATAACCGTAAACATTCAGCGGTGCTTCGTGCGATCTTTCCTCCCGGAAAACGCCTCCGCCACCGTAGGTCGCCGCGCTCGATGCATAGAGCAGTTGCACTTCCTGGTCCAGGCACCAGTCGAGGAGGCTCAGCGAGTAACGGTAGTTGTTCTCCATCATGTAGCGGCCGTCGCTCTCCAGGGTATCGGAACATGCTCCCTGGTGGAGAATGGCATCGACGTCGCCGTCGAAGTCCCCAGCCAGCAGGCGGTCGAGGAATTCCTGTTTGTCGATGTAATCGGCGATGTCGCAATCGACGAGGTTGCGGAACTTGTCGGCCCGGCTCAGATTGTCGACGGCGATGATCCTGCGCACGCCGCGTTCGTTGAGCCCCTTGACGAGATTGGAACCAATGAAGCCGGCTGCGCCGGTAACGATGGTGTACATGGATTTACCTCACTTGAGTGCCGCAGCCAGCTCGTGATGACTGACCACGGCGGTGCCGAGCTTGCCGACGACGACGCCGGCCGCAACATTTGCCACCCGTACGGTCTCCGGCCAGGCCGCGCCGCACGCCAGCATCACTGCCAGGGTGGCGATGACCGTGTCGCCGGCACCGGAAACATCGAAGACCTCTCTTGCCACGGCCTGCTCGTAGATCGCCCCGCCAGCATGGAAGAGCGACATCCCTTCCTCGCTGCGCGTCACCAGCAAGGCTTCGAGTTCCAGATCGCTTCGCAGTGCCTGGGCCTTACGCGCCAGCTCGCGGTCGTCGTGCCAGCGACCAACCACCTCGCGCAACTCGGCGCGGTTCGGCGTGACGATGGTCGCACCCGCGTACTTGGAGAAATCGTCGCCCTTGGGATCGACCAGAACCTTCTTGCCGGCCGCGCGCGCCAATCGGATCATCTCGCCGATGTGCGTCAGGCCGCCCTTCCCGTAATCGGAGAGGATCACCGCGTCGCATGCAGGCAGGCGCGCTGCAAATTCGACGAGCTTGGCGCGCAACACCTCATGCGAGGGCGCAGTCTCAAAATCGATGCGCAGCAGTTGCTGTTGCCGGCCAATCACGCGCAGCTTGACTGTCGTGCTGATCGCGGCGTCGAGATGCAGGCTGGCATCGATGCCACTTGCTGCCAGCAGCCTCTGCAGGCTGCGACCGGCTTCATCGTCGCCAATCACCGACAGCAGGGCAACCTGCGCACCCAGGGCAGCAACGTTGCGGGCGACGTTGGCGGCCCCACCAGGGCGCTCTTCGCTGCGGTCCACCTTGACCACCGGTACCGGCGCCTCGGGCGAGATGCGTGTCACCTCGCCAAACCAGTAGCGATCCAGCATCACATCGCCGACAATCAGCAGCCTCGCGGCCGAGAGATCAGGGACGCGCATCGCGGCCACTTCCGGAACGGCGGGATCGGCTCATGAGGCGAATGCACCCCGTATCGCGTATGGCGACTGGCAAATTGAACTCCTAAGGTGTGAGGTCGAATTCTTCGGTGCGCTTCGGCGAATAGGTCTCCCAACCGCCACAGGCAGGACAGCGCCAATAGAACTGACGTGCCTTGAAGCCGCAATTATCGCATCGATAGCGGGCCAGGCGGCGTGTATAGCCCTGCACGATCCCTTTGGCCAGATCGAGATCGGGGCGGCTCTCCGGTGGTGCAATCAGCAGTCGCGCCTCCAGCAACTTGTCGAAACCGAGCAGGGTCGGATTACGCTTCAATTCATCGCGCACCAGCTTGTACGCCGCATCCGGCCCATCGCCCTCGAGTACCAGTTGAAAAACCACGTCGAGCAGGTCCAGCGAAGGGTAGTGCTCAAGGTAACCGCGCAACAGTTGCAGGCCCTTGTCGCGACGATCGAGCTTGCGAAAAGCGTCGAGCAGGCGTTGCGCGACCAGCGCCAGGTACGTGGGATCCTGCTGTTCGATGCGTTGCCAGGATTCGATCGCTGCGAGCGGCTGATCCTGCTGGAGCAGGATGTCGCCCTGGAGCAGGCTGGCGCGAACGCATTTACGGTTGCGCTCCAGCGCCGTCTGCAGGTGGCCGACCGCCAGATCACAGCGCGAGCGAATCAGCTCGGCAGCAGCCAGTTCGCAGTGATACTCGGCGATTTCCTTGTGTGACGCGTAATCGGGCAGTTCCGAGGCGATCGCAATCGCTTTCCCCCAGTCCTTTTCAAGCTGATAGATCTCGAGCAGGTTGCGCTTCGCGTCTTCGGCCAGTGGCGAATCGCGCAGCTTGTCAAAGATTTCTTCGGCGCGATCGAGCAATCCGGCCTTGAGAAAGTCCTGTCCGAGTTCCGCCAGCGCCTGCAGTTTCAAATCCTGCTTGAGATCCTCGCGTTCGATGAGGTTCTGGTGCATGCGGATGGCGCGTTCGGTCTCGCCGCGACGACGGAACAGGCTGCCCAGCGCAAAGTGCAGCTCGATGGTCTGGGGATCGATCTTGACAGCCTCGACAAAGGCCTCGATGGCACGGTCCGGCTGTTCGTTGAGCAGGAAGTTGAGTCCCTGGAAATACGAACGCGGCAGCGTTCGCGACTCCTGCACGAGATGCCGGATATCGATGCGTGCCGCGGCCCAGCCGAGCCCGAAGAACAGGGGAAAAAGCAGTAGCTGCCAGTATTCGAACTCAATCATGGTGTCGACTGGTTCTTGATGACGAACGCGCACACGGCAAAGCCCATGACAGCGCATGCATTGATCCACCTCCCACAAAAAAACGGGCGGCAACTCTCGTCACCGCCCGTCATCCGCCACGGCCTGAGCACTCAGATCGAGTCCACCGCGTCTATATCAACCAGAGCGCCGTCGACGCGTTCCCGCAATTCCTTCCCGGCCTTGAAGTGCGGAACCCATTTTTCCGGAACCTCGACCTTGTCGCCGGACTTGGGATTTCGCCCCACTCGCGGCGGCCGGTAGTTCAGGGAAAAACTCCCGAAGCCGCGAATCTCGATGCGGTCACCCTGGGCCAGGGCCTCCTCCATCGCAGCGAGAATCATCTTTACCGACAGATCCGCATCCTTGGCGACCAACTGCGGGAAGCGCTCGGCCAGTTGGGCGATCAAATCCGACTTGGTCATTCGCTAAACCCTAGTTCGGGTTGTTGAGCTTGGCTTTGAGCAAGGCCCCGAGATTCGTGGTGCCGGAACTGGCGCTGCTGTCAGCCGAAAACTTCTGCATCGCCTCCTGCTGCTCGGCCTGCTCCCTGGCCTTGATCGACAGGCTGATCGAACGTGTCTTGCGATCCACGTTGATGATCATCGCTTCCACCTTGTCGCCTTCCTTGTACACCTTGGTCAGGTCGTCGATGCGGTCCCGCGACACTTCCGAAGCGCGCAGATAGGCTTCGATGTCGCCATCGAGAATCACCACCGCACCGCGGGCATCGACCGACTTGACGACGCCACGCGCGATGCTGTTCTTGTCGTGAGTCGCGATATAGCTGGTGTAGGGATCGCCATCGAGCTGTTTGATACCCAGCGAAATCCGTTCCTTGTCGGTATCGATGGCCAGCACCACGGCGTCTACCTCGTCGCCCTTCTTGAAGTTGCGGATCGCTTCTTCACCCGCCAGCGACCAAGAGAGGTCGGACAGATGCACCAGACCGTCAATACCACCGGGCAGACCGATGAAGACGCCAAAGTCGGTGATCGACTTGATGGCGCCACGGACCCGGTCGCCCTTCTTGTAGTTCATCGAGAAGTCATCCCACGGATTGGCAGCACACTGCTTCATCCCCAGGGAAATCCGACGCCGATCCTCATCGATTTCGAGGATCATCACTTCGACTTCATCGCCGAGCTGAACGACCTTCGACGGGTGCACGTTCTTGTTGGTCCAGTCCATCTCGGAGACATGCACCAGGCCCTCGATTCCCTGCTCGATCTCGACAAAGGCGCCGTAGTCGGTGAGGTTGGTGACCTTGCCGAAAAGCCGGGTGGTCTGGGGGTAGCGGCGCGAGATGCCGACCCAGGGATCTTCGCCCAACTGCTTGAGACCGAGTGAAACCCGGTTCTTTTCCTGGTCGAACTTGAGAATCTTGGCCTGCACTTCGTCACCCACCGCAAGCACTTCGGATGGGTGGCGAACCCGGCGCCATGCCAGATCGGTGATATGCAGCAGGCCATCGATGCCACCCAGGTCAACGAAAGCGCCGTAATCGGTGATGTTCTTGACCACACCCTTGACGATGCTGCCTTCCTTGAGGGCCGCCAGCAGTGCATCGCGCTCTTCGCCAACACTGGCCTCGAGGACGGCACGGCGGGAAACGACGACATTGTTGCGCTTGCGGTCGAGTTTGATGACCTTGAATTCGTAGGTTTTGCCTTCGTAGGGGGTGGTGTCCTTGACCGGACGCATGTCCACCAGCGAACCCGGCAGGAAGGCGCGAACGCTGTTGGTCATTACCGTCAGTCCGCCCTTGACCTTGCCGGTGATGGTGCCGGTTACCAGGCTGCCGTCGTTGAGGGCCTGTTCGAGTGCATTCCACGCCGCGACGCGTTTGGCACGGTCGCGCGACAGGCGGGTTTCACCGAAACCGTTTTCGAGCTGCTCGATGGCGACCTGGACGAAATCCCCGACCTTGACTTCGAGTTCGCCCTTGTCACTCAGGAATTCTTCAATATCAATGTAGCTCTCGGACTTGAGACCGGCATTGACAACCACAAAGTTCTGGTCGATGCGCACGACTTCCGCGGTGATGACCTCTCCGGGACGCATTTCCTGACGACCGAGGCTCTCTTCGAAGAGTTCGGCAAAACTTTCAAGCATGGTGGGATTAGCTGACATATGAGTTGAGTTACCTAACCGCAGAAATGCGGGGTGAGTTAAAAACGATCACCAGTTCCGGCTTGGCAAGCGCACCACAACGGGAAGCAAGGACACTGCACCGACAGACCCGGTGCGACAGTACCTGCCTGCCGGGCCAACGGAACAACGCGTCGAGCTGGTGACACCAAAGGAAACGACGGTTGCCGTTTCATCCTTTCTTCGGACCCCTGCTGACCCAGTCCAACACCTGTGCCACCGCTGTTTCGATGGTGTGGTTCGTGGTATCGAGCAGATGCGCGTCCGTACTCTGCTGCATCGGAGCAACGCTACGTTGGCTATCCCGTTCGTCGCGCTCGCGCAGATCCAGCAAGAGGTCTGCAATACTAGCAGCCATTCCTTTTTCGATCAACTGCTTATGCCGACGCATGGCGCGCATCTCGACGCTGGCGGTGAGGAAAACCTTGGTCGTCGCATCGCGGAAAACGACCGAGGCCATGTCGCGCCCGTCGGCGACGAGGCCCGGCGGTCGACGAAAAGCCCGCTGCCGGAACAGCAGGGCGGCGCGCACGGCAGGCAGAGCCGCCACTCGCGAAGCGCCGGCAGAAATCTCCTCGCTGCGGATGGCATCGGAAACTTCCTCACCAGACAGGAGGATTGCATTGCCGACGAACTCGACGTCAAGACCGGCAGCAATCGCCGCGACGCAGTCTTCATCTTCCCAGGCCATTCCGGCACGTTGTGCGGCCAGGGCGGTCAAACGATAGAGCGCGCCGGAATCGAGGTAGTGCCAGCCCAGCGCCTGCGCAACGCGCGCGGCGATGGTGCCTTTGCCCGAAGCCGAGGTGCCATCGATGGCGATCACCGGAACCGTCTGGCCGACTTCGGCGAAGCGTGCGAAATAGTCCGGAAAGGTCTTGGCCACCGTTTCCGGGTCATTGATCCGCAGTGGTGTTCCCAGGGCCGCCAGCGAGCAGGACATGGCCATGCGGTGGTCGTCATAGGTATCGATCGTCGCTGCCTGCAGACCGCCGACTGGCGGATCGATGCGGATGTAGTCCGCGCCTTCTTCGACGACCGCACCGAGCTTGCGCAGTTCGGCCGCCATCGCGGCGATGCGGTCGGTTTCCTTGACTCGCCAACTGGCGATGTGGCGCAAGGTGGTCGGCCCTTCGGCAAACAGGGCGGTGGTGGCCAGCGTCATTGCCGCGTCGGGAATGTGATTGCAATCGAGATCGATGCCTTGCAGCCTGCCTGCCGGCGGCGCTGATGCCTCGATCCAGCGGGCGCCGGTGGTGATCTGTGCGCCCATCGCCGACAGGGCATCGGCAAAGCGGACATCTCCCTGGACCGAGTCCGGGCCAATCCCTTCGACACGCAGCGGCCCCCCGCCGATCGCGCCGAGCGCCAGAAAGTAAGACGCCGACGAGGCATCCCCTTCGACCTGAACGACTCCCGGCGAACGATAGGCGCTGCCCGCAGGCACGGTAAAACGCCGCCAGCCGTCGCGCAGGACCTCGACGCCAAAGCGCGCCATGCTCGCCAGCGTGATGTCGATGTAGGGTCTGGAAATCAGCTCGCCGACCACTTCCACCGTCGTTTCGATCCCGCGCAACGGCAAAGCCATCAGCAGACCGGTGAGAAACTGGCTCGACACGTCACCACGCACCCGCACCACATGCTGCGAGCAGGGCCTTGGCGGGTGAATCGCCAGGGGAGGAAAACCTTCCACAGCGAGGTAGCGGATCTCGGCGCCGAGCTGACGCAGGGCATCGACCAGATCGCCAATCGGTCGTTCGTGCATCCGTGGCACGCCGGCCAGGCGGTAATTGCCACCGGCGAGTGCCAGGGCTGCGGTCAGCGGTCGGAAGGCCGTGCCGGCGTTGCCGAGAAACAGATCGGCCGCACGCACCGGGAAATCCCCCGCCACACCCGTAATACAGAGCGCCTTGCCCGCCCCCGGAGCGACGTCAACGCCGAGGGTTTGCAGTGCTTCGAGCATGCGTGTGGTATCGTCGGAGAGCAGCAGCTCGCAAAGCTCGGTCTTGCCTGCCGCCAGCGCCGCCAGCAACAGCAAGCGGTTGGAGAGGCTCTTCGAACCCGGCAGGCGTACCGTACCGCGCGCCGCGAGTAACTGCGGCAGATCGAGATAGTCGATGCTCACTCGCTCGCCTTGCTTTCTGCCCACTCGCGACGAGCGTTCCTGGCGATGTCGAAGGTCGCTTCGAGGCTGGCGCCGTCGCCACGCTGCAGCGCGTCACGCAACTCGCCGAGCTGTGCCTGGTAGCGGTCGAGTTCATCGAGCAAGGCACTGCGATTGGCCAGACAGATGTCGCGCCACATTTCCGGGTGGCTGGCGGCAATGCGCGTGAAGTCGCGAAAACCGCTGGCGGCAAAGCCGAACAGCAGTTCCCGGTTGTCGCGCCGGGTCAGCTCATGCACCAGGGCAAAGGACAGGAGGTGCGGCAGATGGCTGACGGCAGCAAAAATCCGATCATGCTCGGTCGCCGTCAGTTCCCTGACCAGGCCGCCACAACACGCCCAGGCCGAACCTACGCGGGCGATGTCCTCGGGGCGGTTTTCCGGCAGCGGCGTCAGGACTATCTGCTTGTGGCAATAGAGGTCGGCGCGTGCGGCCAGGGCACCGCTGTTTTCTGCGCCGGCGATGGGGTGCGCGGGGACGAATTGCCCGAGCCGGGCAGCAAAATGGACACGCGCTGCGGCAATGACGTTTCCCTTGGTACTGCCCGCGTCGGTGACCAGCGTCTGGCGTCCCAGGCAGGGGGCAATGCGAGCCATGATCTCCGCGGTCTTGCCGACCGGCGTGGCGATCAGCACGAGGTCGGCATTGGAAACCTCCTGCCCGACATTGAAACCGGCACGATCCACGATACCCAGCTCCAGTGCCTGCGTCAGCGAGCCGATTCGCCGCCCGAAACCGACGATCTCTCCGGCCTGTCCGGCAGCCTTGAGTGCCAGCGCGAAGGATCCCCCGATCAGGCCGACGCCGAAGACGACGACCTTGGCGAACAGCGGCGCGCTGCTCACCGCCAGATCCCAGTGCAGGCACTGCTCACAGCGACACCTCCAGGGCGGCGAGGAAACGGGTATTTTCGTTTTCGGTACCGATCGTGACACGCAGCCATTCCGGCATCCCGTAGCCGGCGATCGGGCGAACGATGACCCCCTGTCTGAGCAGCTTCTGGTTGACCAGGAGCGCATCCGCCACCCGGAAAGTCACGAAGTTGCCGTGCGAGGGAATGTGGGTACAGCCCAGGCGCTTCAGTCCACCAACGATCTGCGCCATTCCCGAACGGTTCAGCGCATAGCTGCTGGCGACGAACTCATGGTCGTCGAGCGCTGCGATCGCTGCGACCAATGCGAGATTGTTGCAGTTGAAGGGTTGGCGAACGCGATTCATGAGGTCGGCAATCTCGGCCGAGCAGAGCGCATAACCGATACGCAGACCCGCCAGACCATAGATCTTCGAAAAGGTGCGGGTGATCACCAGGTTCGGCATGGCCGCCAGCCAGGCGGTCGTATCGACCCGCTCGGCGGCGGGCAGGTATTCGTTGTAGGCTTCGTCGAGCACCACCACGACCTCTGCCGGCAGTGACTGCAGAAACGCCAGAAGCTGCGGATACGGCAGAAAGGTGCCGGTTGGATTGTTGGGGTTGGCGATCCAGAGCAGCCGCGTATCGGGCCGGATCGCCGCGCGCATGGCATCGAGATCATGACCGTAATCCCTGGCCGCGATGGCAATGCCCTCGCCACCGGCCGCCAGCGTCGCCAGAGGATACACGGCAAAAGCATACTGCGCGAAGACTGCCGAGCGCCCCGGCGCAAGAAAAACCCGCGCAACGATATCGAGCACGTCATTCGAGCCATTGCCGAGAACGATGCACTCCTTCCCCAGGCCGGTGCGTTCGGCCAGCGCCTGCTTCAACGCGAAGTCATCCGGATAACGCGCCAGACCGGCGATCGCCTCGGTCACCGCCACGCGCGCCTTGGGACTCATGCCGAGCGGATTCTCGTTGGAGGCCAGCTTGACGATCTGCTCGACGGCAAGACCCATCTCGCGCGCCAGTTGGGTGATCGGCTTGCCTGGCTGGTAGGGCGAAATGGCCCGAATGTACGGTAATGATTGCTCGTAGCCTGCCATCTGCAGTCCTCGCGTCGAAAAGCCTAGAAGACAGCGACCGGGTAGGAGCCCAGCAGCTTCAGATAAGGCGCACGCCGAGCCAGCTCGGCGAGTGCGCTGCGCACCGCTGTATCATCGCGATGGCCCTCGACATCGACGAAGAAGACATATGCCCACAGCGTGTGACGTGCCGGACGGGATTCCAGCCGGGTCAGCGAAACACCGGCATCGGAAAACGGCGCCAGCAGCTGGCTGAGTGCACCGGTCTGGTTTTGCGCCGACATGATCAGCGAAGTCTTGTCGCGCCCCGAAGGCCCGGCATCGTGGCGACCGAGGACGACGAAGCGGGTAGTGTTGTTTGGTTCGTCCTCGATGTTGCTCGCGAGTTCAGGCAGGTGATAACGCTCGGCAGCCGCCTGGCCGGCTATCGCGGCAGTCCCCGCTTCCGCGGCGGCGAGTTGCGCGGCCTGCGCGTTGCTGCCTACCGGAATACGCTGCACGTTCGGCAGCGCGCGATTCAGCCACTCGTGACATTGCGCCAGTGACTGGGCGTGCGAATAGACCTTGGCCACTTCGCCAAGTGAGCGCTCATTGGACAGCAGATGCTGGTGGATGCGCAGCACCACCTCGCCGCAGACCTTCAGCGGCGTCGTCAGCAGCAGGTCGAGGGTGCGTCCGATGGCGCCCTCGGTCGAGTTTTCGATCGGCACCACGGCGTAGTCGGCATGAAAGGCTTCGACTTCGCGAAAGACATCGTCGATCGAAATCTGCGGCATCAGGCGCGCGGCGTGGCCAAAATGCTTGGTCGCGGCGCTCTCCGAGAAGGTGCCGAGCGGTCCCAGAAAGGCAATGCCCAGCGGCTGTTCGAGCGACAGGCAGGCCGACATCACTTCCCGGAAAAACCAGGTCACGCTCTCGTTCGACAGCGGCCCCGAATTGATCTCCTGAATCCGCTGCAGCACCTGCGCCTCACGCTCCGGCCGGTAAATGAAGCCGGCCTCACCATGGCGCGCCTTGATCTCTCCCACCTGCTGCGCGTAGCGGGCACGCTGGTTCAACAAGCCCAGCAGTTGCCGGTCGAGGCCATCGATCTGCTGGCGGACGATGGCCAGTTCGCTCTGCAGGTCGTCGTTCACCAGGCGCACCCCAGGTGGCGTCGTGACCCGTCCATCCGGCAAGGTGCGCGTTCGAACATACCGAACATGCTATTCCTGATCCAGAGCAGTGCCGGGAGGCTCGACCGCTGCAGTGTCCTCACCCTCGGCCACCTGTTCCACGCCTTCAATCCCTTCGACCCCTTCAACGTACTCGTCGCTCTCGACGATTTTTTCCAGTCCGGCGAGCTTCTCCCCAGCGTCGAGCGCGATCAGCGTCACCCCCTGGGTGGCGCGACCGAGTTCGCGAATCTCGCGCACGCGCGTGCGGATCAACACGCCACCGGTGGTGATCAGCATGATTTCGTCTTCGTCACGCACCAGGCGGGCGGCAACGACCTTGCCGTTGCGTTCGCTGGCGGCAATCGCCTTGACCCCCTGCGTGCCGCGACCGGAATGGCGGAAATCGGCGAGCGCCGTGCGTTTGCCAAAACCATTCTCGGTGGCCACCAGCACCGTTTGCTGATCGTTGTCGGCAACCAGCAGCGACAGCACCTGTTGCTGGTCCGCGAGCCGCATTCCGCGCACGCCGCGCGCCGTACGCCCCATCGGGCGAACGTCTTCCTCGTCGAACCACACCGCTTTGCCAACGTCGGAAACCAGCACCACGTCCTGCAGACCATTGGTGATCTCGGCGCCGATCAGGACATCGTCCTCGTCGAGGGCGACGGCGATGATGCCGGCCTTGCGCGGGTTGGAGAAATCCGACAGCGGCGTCTTCTTGACCGTGCCGTTGGCGGTGCACATGAAGATGTAGCGATCGTCGGCGAACTCCTTGACCGGCAGGATGGCACTGATTTTCTCGCCATCCTCGAAGGGAAACAGGTTGACGATCGGTTTTCCGCGGCTGTTGCGCGTCCCCTGCGGCACCTCATAGACCTTCAGCCAGTAGACACGCCCGCGGTTGGTGAAGCAGAGGATGAAATCGTGCGTATTGGCCACGAACAGATGGTCGACGAAATCGTCCGCCTTCATCGCTGCTGCCTGCTTTCCCCGTCCACCTCGCCGCTGTGCTCGATAGTCGGCAAGCGGCTGCGCCTTGATGTAACCGGTATGCGAGAGCGTCACCACCATGTCGACCGGAGTGATGAAATCCTCGATCCCGAGATCCTGGGTGTGGGTGACGATCTGCGAGCGACGCTTGTCTGCGAACTGGGCGCGGATGCCGGTCAATTCGTCGACGATCATCTCGGTGATGCGCTCGGGACGCGCCAGGATGTCCATCAGGTCGGCAATGCGTTCGAGCAGTTCGCCGTAATCGGCAACGATCTTGTCGCGTTCGAGGCCGGTCAGGCGCTGCAGGCGCAGTTCGAGGATCGCCTGTGCCTGTGCTTCCGAGAGCAGGTAGCCGTTCTCCGCCAGGCCGAATTCGCGATCCAGCCCTTCCGGACGGGTCGCATCGATCGCCGCTCGCCGCAGCATCTCGGCGACCGTCGGCGAGGTCCAGTGCCTGGCCATCAGCCCGCGGCGTGCATCGGCCGGCGTCGGCGCAGCCTTGATCAGGGCGATGATCTCGTCGACATTGTCGAGCGCCACCGCCAGGCCTTCCTGGATGTGCGCCCGCTCGCGCGCCTTGCGCAATTCGAAAACGGTCCGCCGGGTCAGCACCTCGCGCCGGTGCCAGAGAAAACACTCGAGCATCTGTTTGAGGTTCAGCAGGCGCGGCTGCCCATCGACCAGGGCGACCATGTTCATGCCGAAGGTATCCTGCAGTTGCGTCTGCTTGTACAGGCAGTTGAGCACCACTTCAGCCACTTCGCCACGCTTCAGCTCGATCACCACACGCATGCCCGATTTGTCGGACTCGTCGCGCAGATCGGAAATGCCGTCGATCTTCTTCTCGTTGACCAGCTCGCCGAGCCGTTCGAGCAGCGTTCGCTTGTTCACCTGGTAAGGCAGTTCGTCGATGATGATCGCCTGACGATTGTTGCCCTTCTCCATCTCCTCGAAGTGCACCTTGCCACGCATGATGACGCGCCCGCGCCCGGTGCGATAGCCCTCGCGGACCCCGGCGAGGCCGTAGATGATGCCGGCGGTCGGAAAGTCGGGTGCCGGCAGCAGATCGATCAGCTCGTCGACGCCGATCCCGGCGTTGCCGAGCAGCGCGAGGCAGGCATCGATCACTTCACCGAGGTTGTGTGGCGGAATGTTGGTCGCCATGCCGACCGCGATCCCCGACGAGCCGTTGATCAGGAGGTTCGGAATGCGCGCCGGCATGACCAGCGGCTCTTCCTCCGAACCGTCGTAGTTGGGTCCGAAATCGACGGTTTCCTTGTCGATGTCGGCGAGCAATTCGTGCCCGATACGCGCCATGCGCACTTCGGTGTAACGCATCGCAGCCGCATTGTCGCCGTCGACCGAACCGAAGTTGCCCTGTCCATCAACCAGCATGTAGCGCAACGAGAAATCCTGCGCCATGCGCACGATGGTGTCGTAGACCGCCGTGTCGCCATGCGGATGGTACTTACCGATGACATCGCCGACGATCCGCGCCGATTTCTTGTACGGCTTGTTCCAGTCATTCGACAACTCGTGCATGGCGTACAGCACACGCCGATGCACCGGCTTGAGGCCATCGCGTGCATCCGGCAGCGCGCGTCCGACAATCACGCTCATCGCATAATCGAGATACGATCGACGCATCTCGTCTTCGAGGCTGATCGGGAGGGTTTCTTTGGCGAAAGCTTCCATCTTCTATCCGCTGGCGACGTGACTTCGGCAGGAATGTCGTCGTCTTGTTTAAGCCCGCTATTCTAGCATGCTCGCGATTCCCCCGGACCCGGCAAGGTGGGGATATCGGGAGTGAATGAAAGGGTCGGATGGATACTGATGTCCGCAGGCCACTGGCTACTGCGCCTTGCTCCCTCGCAAGACGGCGAAGCGGTTGGCAATCTGTAGTGACCACTTGTCGAATGCGTCGCGCGCGTATGCCCAGCTCTGGAAAGAACTCATGTAACCCTTGATCCAGGTGTCGGTGGCACCGGCAGCGCCGGCATCGATGTCGGCCGCATATTTGCGGCCGATCTGGGTATCGGCGCATTCGGCCAGCACGACGTTGCTGGCACCGTCGAGAAACTGCATTTCGATGCCGGTTTCGCCAAGGTACGGCGTCGAACCCGCCGGCCGGCCCGACGCCGGACCCGAAGCGGCCTCGGCGACGAAGCCGTAGGGAATCGCCGTGCCCACCACGCTGCGGCCGACCTGCGTCGGCACCAGGTTGGAGATCTCGATGCGCAGCACGATCACCCCCGGTCCTGGTTGATCCACGACCTGCATCTGCGGTTTCAGGGTCTTGACCAGTGAGGCGTGGAAGTAATCGACCAGCGCCTTGAGATCGGTCGGATCGACCGCCTGCTGCTGATCCGGCTTGAGGCTGACCAGGATGCGGGTGATCATCACCTTGTTGTAGCGCTTGAAGTCGAGATCCGGATTCCGCCAGCACAGCGCACCATCACCGCCGGGCGCTGTCGTCAAGCGGTTGTAGTCGGTGAGGAAACCGGTGCGCGTGATTCGCAGCGGATCGCTGACCGTCACGTCAGAGCTCGGCCCCATCAGGTCGGCACAGCCAGCGAGCAGCAGCACCCCGAGAAGGCCACCTGCTGTTTTGCGGGCCAGCCGGAGTGCGCCGGCCGCGTCGCTTGAAGCGGCAAATCTTTTGCCAACAGTCATCGTTACGTCTCCTTGATTGAGGCCACGATTCTACCCTGCGCAAGCTGCAACGAGTGCTTTTGCAGAGGTTCGCTCCTCACCGGGTTGAACTGCCAGAGAAAGTGAACAAAAGTGCCGATTGATTGCGAGACTGACAAACTCACCCCGATTCACCTATGCTCATGCTCATTTGTAGACCACATTTGCTCACAATATGTCACAGTACGCCCGCCCATCGCTACCTTGACACAGCGCCTGTAGATCAAACTCGTGGAAACTCTCGTCAAATGAGTGATACCCCCATTCCCGAATACATCACCTCTTTTACCGAAGTGAGCTGGGGGATCGCGCTGGTCGCAGCGACCATGGCCGTGCATGGATTTGGCATGATCCTGACGCTCGATATCAGCCGTACCCTGCAGCAGAGGGCGAATGGCACGCATTCCTTCCTTTGGGGGCTCGGCAACGTCATCCTTGCCAGCTGGCTGATCACTCTGGTGCATCTGCTCGAGGTCGCCGTCTGGGCATCTTTCTTCGTAGCCACAGAAGCAATTCCCAGATTTGACACGTCGTTCTATTTCGCGCTCCTGGAATATACCACCCTGGGCAGCAGTATCGATTTGTCTGACGACTGGAATTTGCTTGAAGGCATGATCGCCATTGCGGGCTTGATGACTTTTGCCTGGTCCACCGGCGTCCTGTTCACCGTCGTACAAAGTTTTCAGAATCGCCAACTCGAACTCATCGAGGAGCGGCGCAAAATGCGACAGGCGATCCAGGCGTTTTCTGCAGGGCAGCGATCGGGAGACAATGGCCAGCAGAGCGCGCCGGGCTTCGATCGACTGCGGAGCGCAGTGCAGCGTCTACGGCAAGCCGATCTGGTTGGCGTGCGTTTCGCCACGCATATCTTCATCGCGAGCGGCACACTTTGGCTGTTGCTGCGGCTGGGTGTCGGTACCAATCCGATCTGGGCGATCAGCGCGATGATCGCCGTGAGCGATCCGAACATGCACGAGGCAATGGCCACGTTCCGCGGCCGGATCTTCAATACCTTGCTTGGCTGTACCGTGGGCTTGCTGTTCCTGGTCGTCGGCAGCAGTTCGAGCCAGTGGAAACTGCCGCTGGCCATGGCGGCGACAGTCCTGCTTTCGACCTACGTCGTTCGCGTACCGGCGATGTGGCGTCAGGCACCGATCACTGCTGCGCTGGTGATCGCTTCGGGATTGATTCATCATTCCAAGGAGAGCGGCGTCGAAGACGGCGTGATGCGCGTGATCGAGGTCCTCCTCGGTTGCATTGTCGGCCTGTTTTTCACTTGGCTGATGTCGAGAATCTGGCCGGTGCGCGTTGCCGGCAAAGAAAGCGGTGCGGCAGTACCATAAAGCTTCACCGAGTTACCCTCGAGCGAAGGGTGAGCAGCATTTTCACAATAAGGGACTACGCAATATGGCGAACGAGGAAAACGGCACGCTGCCGAAAACTGACGATGGTATGGGTCACCAGCGGTTTCTCCAGATCAAACAGGGCAAGTACTCGGACGGTCATCCGCTCGATGAGGTGCAATATCTCGAGTGTAAGCTGATCCTGAAACCCGATCGTTTCATCGCAGCAAAAGTATTCTTCGAGTACGGCGAACTCGCCCGTCGGACGGCGAAAGAATTCGGGATTGATTTCTTTAGCAAAGGAGTGGCCCTGAAGCCACAGGTGCGAGAGGTGGAGTTTTTTGACACCGCCGACTTCCGTCTTTACAACAATGCATTCATCCTGCGGCAGCGCGTCACCTATGAAGATGGTTTTCCTGCCGGGGAACCGGAGATCGTCTTCAAATTCCGCCATCCCGAAATGCAGACGGCGGCTGACCTGGACGTGCGGCCGCAGATTGCCGGCCACTATCGGATCAAGTTCAAGGCGGAAACACTGCCGTTGAAAGATCAGGTCGGGTCGTATCGCTTGCTGTTCTCACACAATGCGCAATTTCCCTTGAGCCAGGAACCCGAAGGTGCGCACACTTTCTTGAGCGGCCTGGCGCGGATGTTCCCGGCTTTGGACTCCCTGAAGCTGGCAGGCGCCGACCAGTTGGCGCTGGTCAACGGCGCAATCGTCGAAGAGATCCTGCAGGACCTCGGGACCTTCGATTTTGGCCACGGGGTTACCGCCGACGCCAATATTGCGATCTGGCGCGAGCGCGGCACGCACAAGCCACTCTGCGGTGAGTTCGCATTCCAGGCCCAGTTCAGGCGCCGGGACGAACTGCACGAGAAGGCCATGCAACGCTGCCGTCAGTTTTTCATCGCACTGCAAACGACCGGTCGCGACTGGCTGTCTCTGGGAACGACCAAGACCGGGCTGGTGTACCGGATGAAAGGCAATCCACCGCAGGCTCACGAGTAAAGACGAAAGATGAGAGATCGCTGGCATTACACTGGCCAGTTGCCGCCGGCACGGTTCAACATGGCGCGCTACTGTCTGTCGGCAGCGGCCCGGGCCACCCCGGACAAGGTGGCACTGGTCGTGGTGTCCGACGCCAAGGCACTGGCCGAACGAGCGGAACACTGGACTTACGCGCAACTGGACAAAGCCGTCCGACAAATGGCGGCGGGGCTGCGTGCTCTGGGTCTGGAACCAGGGGCACGGCTGATGATCCGCATGGGCAATACCAGCGATTACGCACTGCTGTTCTTCGGCGCCATCGCCGCCGGTTGTGTACCGCTGCCGTCCTCGGCGCAACTGACCGAGGAGGAAGCTGATTTTCTGCTGGCCGATTCCGGCGCCCGGATTGTCGCCATGTCGGAGGAGTTGACAATCCAGGCTCCGCCGGGCGTGCAAGTGTTGGGTTCCAGCGACATCGCGTTGTTGCGAAACCGGCACGAGGGACTCGATTACGCCGATACCGCTGCCGACGATCCCGCCTTTCTGATTTACACCTCCGGCACCACCGGCCAGCCCAAAGGAGTGTTGCACGCCCAGCGCTCGGCCTGGGGACGGCGACCGATGTATCAGGGCTGGTATGACATCCGCCAAGATGATGTGATCCTGCACGCCGGTGCGTTCAACTGGACCTATACGCTGGGGGTCGGTCTGACCGACCCCTGGGCCAACGGCGCGACCGCGGTGCTCTACAACGGGCCTCGCGATGTCACGGTCTGGCCGATGCTCATGGAGAAATTCCGGGCAACCCTGTTCGCCGCGGTGCCAGGGCTGTATCGGCAGATACTGAAGTACAACGACCTGCGCGCGTTCGATCTTTCCCGCTTGCGCCACGGCCTGACCGCCGGCGAGGCGCTGGGCACCGCTTTGCTGGAACAGTGGCGGACGACGACCGGCAAGGAACTGTACGAAGCTTTGGGGATGAGCGAATGCTCGACCTACATCTCTTCGTCGCCCAGCGTAGCGGTACGGCCGGGCAGTTCAGGCAAACCACAGCAGGGCCGCTGCGTGGTGGCACTGCCGGTCGAGGGTGGGGAGGAGCCATTGCCGCCGGGAGAGACCGGGCTGCTGGCGGTACATCGCAGCGATCCAGGCCTGATGCTGGGCTACTGGAACCGAGCGGACGAAGAGGAACTGGTGTACCGGGGCGAGTGGTTCATCGGTGGCGATCTGGCACATTTCGACGCGGACGGTTACCTGATCTATCATGGCCGCAACGACGACATGATGAATGCCATGGGCTACCGAGTGTCGCCATTGGAGGTGGAGCATTGCCTGAGCAAACATCCGGCGGTGGCGGAAGTGGCAGTGACCGAAATGGCGGTGCGCGAGGGGATCCGCGTGATCGCGGCCTTCGTGGTGCCGCGCGACCCCGACGAGCCCGATGGACTGGACGCCGCGCCGCTGCTGGCCTACGCCCATGAACATCTGGCGGCCTACAAATGTCCCCGCGAGATCCTCTTCACCGACAGCTTGCCGCGCACTGCCAACGGCAAGATCCGGCGCCGCGATCTGGCATGGAAGTGAGTCGCAAAGACAAAGTGGGACATCTGTCCCACTTTGTCAAAGTGATGGTTCCCGAGGTCAGGCAGTATCAGTTGCCTTACGCGCGCCGACGCGCGAATCCGAATGCACCGAGACTGAGGCCGAGCAGAGCCAGAATGCCAGGCTCGGGCAAACCCCTGATCTCGCGCTCAATCTTTTTCTCGATCGCCGGAGCAAAAGCGGTGAAGTCCTGAGCGAAGGCCTGGAAGGAGCCGGGACCACCAATGACGTTCGTGCTGCCATACTGGAAGGCGTTGATGAGGTCGGTCGCGTCGAGACCGAAGAAATCGCGGTCGTTCAACCAGATCGCGTTAATCGTGGTCCCGCCGTTCGTCAGGAAATTGTCCCGCGCCGCCTGAACTGTCGGGCAGACCACATTGTTGAAAGCGCAGCCGTCGATGTCCTGCGCACCCTCGGATGCGATGTCGAGGGTACGCCGCGTTCCCTCGAAATTGTTGCCGTTGATGTCGGCTAGCGCAGTATTGATCAGGTTGCTCTGCCCGTCGTTGCCGCCTCCCGCGCCGCGTGGGGCAAGCGAAACCGCGTTGGCAAAAGCAGTCGCACTGGCCAGATCGCTAATGACCGTCCAGTCGACCGCCAAGTGCACGGCATTCGAGAAGTCCACCAGTTTCACGGCGATTTTGCCGATTGCCCCGCTCTGGATGGCGCTGATCACCGCCGCACTCTGGAAGGCGCTGGCGATACCGCTGCGCGACAGCGTAAAATCCGTGCCATCCACGCTGCCCGACACGTCCTGCGCCAGGTAAAGCTCAAGATCGACGGGAACCGCTTGCGCGGTCTGCGCGCCAAAAGCAAACATGGCTACAGCACAGGAGGCTGCCATCTTTTTCATGGTCTGTTTGATTTTCACTTGATTTCTCCTTGGGGTCTCAATGTAAAAACTCGTTCTTTACGGCACTCAAAGTGACATCGAGTACCGCCTGGGTCATGTCCCGAAACAAGCGCCGGACATCGATACCTTAAGCAAAATTCGTGCCCGTGTATTATATACCTTATATATCAATCGCTTGGCTAATGAATCGGGTTTCTTGACCACAATGGCGCGAACCAGATGTAAAAAAAACCGACACACGTCGGCCCGGGAACCTCTCGGCGTATCATTTCGGACGCGTCTGCGCCCGCCACCTGCAAGGTCCTGAGGTCGCATGCATGCCGGCCCTGCGCCTCACGCAAGGATGCAGCCGTGAGTCGGCCGAGCCTTCCTTTGAACCCCGCAGAACTTCAGCCGAGTTCGCGCGCCACGACCGCCACCGAGCCGGCGTCGGGCAGATTGGCCAGTTGCGACAGGATGTAGTCCTTGACCAATGCCAGCAGTTCATCGACGCGCGTTGACGGCATACCGATTTCTTCGGCCACATCGCGTACTGCCGCCAGTTCCTCGGGGGTCAGCACGCCGTCGGCATAGGCGACCATCAGACAGGTAGCGACTACCAGGTCGCGCTCTGCCGCTGCACCGAAGGTGCAGGAGAATTCACCACCCGGCCCGGCCTCTTGCAGGCTATCGAAAGCCGGCCAGTCGACGCTGGCGTCGCAGCCGCTATCGTGGAACCAGCGAATCAGTGCCACCTCTTCGGTGGTCCTGGCGCCATCGACATGCGCGATGCGCAACAGCAGGCGGGTCGCGGCAATGCTCTGGTCGGCATCGAGGGAGACATTTTCAAGCAGGGGGAACATAGGAACTCCTTCAAGAGAGGATCTCACGCCGCAACTCGGCGAGCCGTTCCTGCACCTCGCGCGCGGACAAGGACCGGAAGCGTTGCGGCAGCAGCGAGCGCCGTGAGGTTTCGGCGACCGCGAGCATTTCCATGTAGCGCACCATGGTCGTTTCCTGCGGTGGCATGAAGTCATCGATGGCAAGCGCGAAAACTTCCCGGCTGACGGCCGGGGTAGCCGCGGCGCCTGCTCGCGCGGGCAAAGGAAGGGGCGAATCGGCACGCTTCGCCCGCTCGGCAAACTCGGCAGCGAGCAGAGCAAGGGCTTCCAGGTCGGCATTGGAATAGCCATCGAGTCCCTCGCAGGCGGCCAGCAGGTGCTCTTCCGGGAAATCGACGGACACCCGGTAGCGCTCGAAAACGGCGCGGACGACGGCGGCACGTTCGGCCGCGGTCTCGGCGTAGAAGAAGGGGATCTTGCGGTCGAGGCGGCCGGGGCGCTTGATGTCGGTATCGAGCTTGTCGGGGCGGTTGGTCAGCAGGATGAACAGCACCTGGCCGCGATTCTCGGGATCGGACATGAATTCCTTGAGACGGGCAATGACCCGCGAACTGGTGCCGCCGTCGGTGTCGTCACCCTGCCGGCCGAAACTGCGGTCGCCTTCGTCGATGAGCAGTGCGATCGGTCCCATCGCCTTGACGGTTGCCAGGACGCGGTCGAGATTGGCCTCGGTCGATCCGACCCATTTCGAGCGGAAGTTTTTCAGGGCGATCCCGGATAGCCCCGCTTCCTTGAGAAAGGCCTTGATCACGAAGGTCTTGCCGGCACCCATCGGCCCCACTGCAAGCAGTCCCATCGGCGCGCGCGCGCGCTCGCCGCCCTGGATCAGGCGCGCGATGTCGAGCAATTCGCCCTTGATCTGCGCGTTGCCGCCGACGCTCTCCAGGCCATGCCGCGGTTCGATGAATTCGATCAGTCCGGCGCATTCTTTTTCGATCAACTCGCGCTTGCGCTGGCGCACCACGGCCATCATCTCGCCTGCCGGATCGCCGTTCCCGGGCAGCACGCGTGTCGGATCGACGAGCTGGCCGATTTCGGCGGGCGTCATGCCGGCAGTGATCGCAGCCAGTTTCTCGGCGCGCTCGGCAGCCTGTGGGCTACCCTGCAGCAGGCTGGCAATCAGCGTCCGCCGCTGCGCCTGGCTCAATCCCAGCGGCGCTTCGCTGGCGACGATGCTGGCCAGTTGAATCAGGCGCAGGCCGGCGGTGTGCTCGGCGAGCGGCTCGGCCTCGGCTACCGGCATGCCGGGCGCGTAATGCCGGATCGCCGCGTGCCGGTCGGCACGATCGGGCATCGGCAGCTCGATCGCCAGCACACGCGGATGCGTCAGCAGCGCCGGGCTCAAGTCGGCCAGGGATTCGCTGACCAGGAGGACGACGTTGTCGCGATTGGCAAATTGTTCGTCAAGCGACCAGCGATGCAGGGCGGTGAAGGCACCACGCTCCTCGAGCGAGAGCAGATGCAGTTCGGCGGCCGGGAAAAGGGTTCCAGCATAGGGAATCAGGAGCGCGCTGGAGCCTTGCTCGCGCATCTGCCGTTCAAGCGACTCGAAGATGCCGTTGAGTCCCTTGCCTTCAAGATGGCGGTAGAGTTCGGCCTTCTCTTCGGCGCTGCCGCCCTGAATGACGCGTACGCCGCGATCGATGCTGAGTTCGTAGATGTGCTGCTTGTTGTCCTTGAGCAGCACTTCGCTGAGGAAGGGCAACAGCGTGTAATAGCGTTCGCCGACCCGATAACGGTCGAAAACATTGCGGTAGAGAACGAAGACCGAGGCCTCGCCGGCCAGGTATTTCTGGCGCAGCGTCTCGGCCCATGCCGGCAGGGCTGGCCGGCCGTCGCTGCCGGGGCTCATGCCGGGAAGCGGGCGGGGCGGCGCCTGCTGTCGCGCATGGCAGTGGGCATCACATCGCGCATCACATCGACTTGCCGGTGGTATCGGTCTGGACGCTGCGCGCGCGCTTCATTTCCTCGAGCTGCTGGCGGGCGGTGATCGCGCCGCTGCTCTGCCGCAGCCGCGCGAGCTTGATGTCGAGATCGGAATCGCGCAGTTCGCTGCCCATCTTGGCCTCGGCAACGGTGTTCCTGATGTGTTCGCGGACGTTGTCGAGCGCCCGCACTTCGGCATCGACCGACAGGCCGTCGAGCTGGTTCTGAATTTTCAGCCGCGCCTGTGCGCTGTGCATCTGCGCCAGCATGCGATCCTTCTCATCCTTGAGCTTCTGAATCTCGGCCTTGATCTGAATCAGCGAATCCTTCGCCTCCTGTGCGTCGGTGCGGGCCTGTTCCATTTCCTGCTCCAGCACCTTGATGCTGGCTTCGAGGGCGTTCTTTTTCTGGATCAGGACGATGCCGAGTTCGTCCTGACTGGTGGCGAGCGCGGCGTTGAGGTCGGCCGAGATCGCCGCGAGTTCGTTGCGCTCGTTCTCCAGCCGCGCCGAGATCTCCTCACGCCGGCGCATGATCGCTGCGGTGGCGCTCTTCAGCTGGCCGTATTTCCCGATCATCGAGTCGATGGCATTCTGGTAAGCGATTTCGGGATGCCGCTTTTCGACATCGGTGATCCACAGCGAGACAAAGCCCGACCAGAGGTTGGACAGGCGTCCGACAAAATTGATGTCAGCCATCGCTTTCTTCCTTTCGTGAGCCGGTTATCCGGCCATTCGTGAGTCGCATACGCGACTTTCACATTAACCGACGCGGCCGCGGCCGCCCACCGCGACCAGTCGCCGCTGCCGTGCCGCCGTCGTGGTCGGCATCGCCATGCCCGGCAAGTTTTCGGCGAGATCGCTCGCGAGGTCGGCCTCGATGTCTTCCTGTAGACGCAGCTTGCCGATCGCCTCTTCGAGCCGCGTGCCGACGTCTTCGCTCACCGGCAGCGTCATGATCGTCTGATAAATCTCGTCGAGCTGGTCAGGCATCGACAGCATCGCCGCCTCGAGCGCCCGCCGGCGACTGAGCATGCGGTGGTGCCGCTCGATGATCGCCAGATAATCGGTACGCGCCTTCTGCAACTGCCGCAGGTCGGTGCCGGGACGGGGTGCAGCGAGTTCTCTGTCGAGCGCCGCCACCTGCTGTTCGACCTCGCGCAGATTGACCGATTCGGCGCGGTCATCCATGACCAGGAGCGCCAGCCACAGTGCCAGGTATTCGAGCGTCACCTCGTCGAGTTGCTCGACATCACGCCAGGCGAGACGGCCATGGCCGCTGTCGGCACGCTGATAGAGCGACTGCACGCGTTCGTACATGCGTTGATAGATGCGCAAGGTCGGCGCAGAAAGCGCACGCTTGCCCGAGCGCTTCTGAATCTCGGTCATCAACTGCTCGCGCGAGGCCTGCCGGACGTTCGCCCGCCAGCGCCGATCGACCTTTTCGCGAAAGGTCGGCAACGACGGGATGTGCAGCGCGGCAAGGATGTCGCCGGCGGCAAAAGCGATCAGCGGCACCGCACCGACCGCGAAACCGAAGGGGATCGAGAGCAATGCTCCGACCGCCAGCGAACCAAGGAAGGCGTAGAGATTGGTCTGACTGGTCAGAACCTCCCGGACGTAGGAGGGTTTCGCCTCGGCCATGGTTACACCGTCACCCGCACCTGTCCCCTGCCGGGACTGGCCTGGTGCAGTTGCGTGAGAATGCGCTCCTCGAGCGCCTGCGCCTCGCGCGAGCGCTGCCAGGTGGCCGAGCGCGGTCGAGCCTCGCTGATCACGAAATCATCGGCAACGCGCGCCGGTTGTGCGGACAGGACGATGACGCGGTCGCCGAGCACCAGAGCCTCGGTAACATCGTGCGTCACGAAGACCACCAGGCACGGCCAGGACTGATACAACTCGATCAACAATTGCTGCATTTCCTCGCGCGTCTGCGCGTCGAGCGCCCCGAAGGGCTCGTCCATCAGCAGGATGCGTGGCCGCAGGACGAGTGCGCGCGCCAGCGCAACGCGCTGGTTCTGGCCGCCGGAGAGCTGCGCCGGCCGCAGCTTGAGCTTGTCCGCGAGTCCGACCGCCTTGAGGATGTCGGCCACGCGCTGCCGCCACTCGGCTTCCGGTACCCGTGCTTTCCAGAGATTGAGCCGGAACGGGAAAGCGACGTTGTCGAACACCGTCAGATCCGGCCGATTGGCGTAGCGCTGAAAGACCATCACCGCATCGTCGTGCGGGCCGATGCACTCGACCCCGTCGATCAGAACCTTGCCCGCCGTCGGCGTATCGATGCCCATCGGCCGCACCCCGCCGAGCATGTGCAGCAGGGTGCTCTTGCCGCAGCCCGAGGGTCCGAGCAGCATACTGATGCCTGGTTGATCGAAGCTCAGCGAGACCTGGTCAATGACTCGCGTCACGCTACCGCCGGGCGCCGGATATTCCTGGACGATGTCCTTGACGACCACCGACAGCGGTCTGGCTGCCGCTGCGGAGATCCCTGCCGGCTTGGCCGCCACGTTCACTGCTGCGTCTCCCAGGGATACAGGCGGCGCTTCAGCCAGACCATGAATTGATAGGTTGCCAGCGCCAGCGCAATGATCACGATGATGCCGGCAAAGACCTGATCCCAGGCGCTGAAGCGCCGGGCATTCTGGATCAACTGCCCGAGGCCCTGGCGTGCATTGACGTATTCGGCGACGGTGATGTAGGTCCACATCACCGAAAAGGCGACGATCACGGCATCGGCGATGCGCGGCATGGCCATCGGAATCACCGCCCGGTGGATGCATTCCCAGGGCGTCGCGCCGAGGTCGCGGGCGCCGATCCAGTAGCTCTGCGGCACCGCCTGGATCGCGTCACGGACCATCGGAATCAGATAGACCACGGCGCCGATGAACAGGAAGGCGATCTTCATCGTCTCGCCGATGCCCAGCCACATCACCAGGATCGGCAGCAGCGCGACCACCGGCGCCGAACGGAAGGGATCGACCAAGGGCGACAGGGCAGCGTTCACGCGCGGTGCGGCGCCCATGCAGATGCCGATCGGAATGCCGATGGCGATCACCAGCACACCCGCGACGAGCAAGCGGCCGACCGACCACAGCGTCGCGGTGAACAACATGCTGTCGCCGTCGTGCCAGCTCAGATACGACAGCGCCGTGACCACATCCCAGGGTGCCGGCAGTTTGGTCGAGCTGACCAGTCCAGTTACCGTCAGCAGGCTCCACACCAGCAACAGCGCCAGCACCGAGCCGACGCCGAGCCATTGCCGCTGTCGGCCATCGAGTGGCGCGTAGGGGTTCCAGAATTCGCTCATGCACTCAGCCAGGGCATGCGGGTCAGCGGCCGCCGAAAACGGCGACCCGCGTCGTCCGGTTCAGCGCCCGGCATTCCTCGATCGAGAGCCCTTCATTGGCGGCGTTGGCTTCGACGCACAGCGGCCGGTCTGGGCCGTTGCCGACGATCTTGAAACGCTCGCGCGGGAACTCCCATTGCGTCGCCAGATAGTCCACCACCGCGCGTGCGCGCGCTGCCGACAGACGAAGATTGACCTCGCGGGCACCGGTAGCATCCGAATTGCCGCTGACCTCGAAGTAGGCCTTGCCGTTGTTCTCGATGAACGGCACTATCTCGGTATCGACCGTCTTTTGCGCGCGCTTGGTCAACTCGGCGCTCCCCGAGGCGAAACCAACGGTCACCGGCTTGGTCACCATCGCCTCCTGCTGCGTCGCCTCCTTCTGCGCCGCCTGGGTGAATGTCGTTTGCGGCCTGGCGGCGGCTTCTGCCGCAGCCTGGTTCTGCCCGAGCAGGGCCTTGATATAACGATAGTCGAAGCTGTCCTGCGGCGCGATCACCGGTGATTTGGGATTGGCCAGCGCACCGGCCTTGCGATAGATCTCGTCGAAGCGCTTGTAGACCCGTTCGTAATGATTGGTGCCGCCGACCAGCCCGAGAATGCGCGCGTTATCCTCGACGCCGGTCCACACCAGATTGGAAAACAGGCTCTTGACGAACGGTCTACCTTCCTTGTCGGCCAGCAACTTGAAGAACTCCTGCGTCCTGACCAGCGCTTCCACGGCGTTGTCGGGGTTGGCACGCGCCGCCTGCACGCCTGCCATCCAGCCGGCAACGAACTTCTGTACCACCGCCTGCCCTTCCGGCCTAGCCAGCAGACGAGCGTCGCAGACCATCACGTCAAAGATCAGGTTGGTCGCCGTCCGGGTCGAATAGACGACATGCGCTCCCTTGACATTGCGCAGAGCGAGTGCCAGATCCGGATCCCACAGCACGGCCGCGTCGACAGCGCCGGATTCGAGCGCCGCGCGCACGCCGGCGGTTCCTTCCTCGGCGTTGATGAATACCATCTTGATGCTTTCCTTCTTGCGTGCGGTCAGTGAAGAATTGTCGATGGCGTCGATCAGCATGCCGTGTGAGGGCGTGAACTGCAGCAGCGCGACCGAGCGACCGGCCAGTTCCTCGACCGCTTTCACTGCCGCATCGCGGGCGATCACCGCATCGCCGCCCTGGGTGTTGTCAACGATCATCACCGCCTTGCCATCGAGGCCGGCGTTGCGCAGGTTCGGCTGTTCCTGCGCCCAGAAATCCGAGGTCCGCCAGGCGCACTGTGCGGCGCCGGATTCGAAGATGGTGGCCAGCGTCGGAATGTCGTCCTGAATCACGAAACGTACATTGACCCCCTCCTTGGCATAAATCGAACCCGGCTGGGTGTTCAGGTCGTTGCCGTTGGCCACCAGTGCCGGGGCATAGCCGTGAAAACTGACCAGGCTGACCTTCAGCGGGTTGGCAGCGCTGCCGAGCGGCGCATTCCGGTCTTCGGCCGTCACTGCCCTGGCTGGCGGCGTCGACTTGGGGGTGGTTGCTCCGGGCGTTGGCGCGGGCGCGGGCGCGGCCGCCGTCGGCTTCGCAGGCGCCGCCTCGCCACCGGCAAAACGCTCCTTGAGCCCGAAGTTCCAGGCCAGCGAACCGGCAACGCCAAGAACGACGACGGTGATCAGTCCCTTGGCCAGTGGCGTCAGTTGAGCCATGTGTTGTTCTCCTTGCTGGGAAGTTCAGTGAGCGGCGCCGGGCGCCTTGAAAGTGATCGGTATTTCACGCAGGCGATCGATCTCGGCGTCCACACGGCGCGTCTCGCGCGCGGCAGACTCCCGCGCCGCGCGCAGGCCGGCTTCGACGCTGGTCGTTTCCTGCGCCGCGCGGGTCACTTCACGTTCCAGCAACTGTTCGAGTTCGGCGATCTGTTTGCGAATCGCAGCCGTCCCCTCATCGAGCACCTGCCTGATCTGATCGACGAGTTCGGTGGACTGCCGCTCGCGGTCCTGCAGCTGTGCAGACAACTGCCGTTTGTGGTCTTCCAGCGCGGTGATCTTGAGATCGGCGTCGCTCAGGCAATCACTGATCTGCCAGTTGTCGTCGGCCGCATCCATCGCCAGCACCGCCATCTTGCGGGTCCCGGCATCCATGGCGCGCAGGCCGTCGAGAAGACGCAGCAGCTTTTCGGCCGGATACGGCGAGGCAGGAACCCCTGCCGCCGCGAAAATGTCTTCGAAGGCATGCCCTTCCAGGGCATCGCCATCCAGGTCCGGGCAGGCCTCCGCAAGCGAAGGCAGCGCACTCGCGGCTGGCGCTGCTGCCGGCTCTCCGGAAGCTTGCGCGTGCAGCGGCGGCTCCGGCGCCTCGGCAAGCGCCTCGGTCCCGGCCATTGGAATTCCTTGCAGCGGCTCCTCTGCCGAGGCCGCCTGGCGCTCGTCTTCCGACAGTTCGATCAGCTTTGCCTTCGCCAGCAGGTTCAAGAAACCCTTCATGCCAACTCCCGGAATGCTTGCCACGTCGTATGACCCGGCAGAGTCAGGGATTATACGAACGAAAGCCGGCAATGCAAGCAACAACCCGGCAAGATCATGCACCAACTGGCGAAAGGCTATAGCGACGAAGATACCGCCATATCGTCCGGTCGCGGTCAGGCCACGGCGAACGTGGCCTGCCGGATTATTGCAGGAACTGGAATGGTGATTTGCGCCGCACGACGATTCCGCTCGGAGGATTTTGCGCCGACGATGTCTACCCGTGACTGGCGCTCGTATTGGCCTCCCGGCAACTGCCCCGCGTCGTCGCCTCGTCCCTCACTCTCTGGAGAATCATCATGTCGGCTACACCCGCTACCCCCATCAAACTCTATCGTCACCCCTTGTCCGGTCATGCTCATCGCGCGCAACTGATGCTGTCACTGCTCGATTTGCCGACGCAACTCGTCGACGTGATCACCGGAAACGGGACTTGGCAAGCATGAGCGCGGCAACAGCGTCCCCCTGGCACCGCGGCGAACGTGAGCTGCAACAGAGCGTCGGCGTCGCCGAGCACATGGAGGTCTTTGGTCGCCAGGTCATCCGCGACTTCATGCCGGAGCAGCATCGCACGTTCTACCGGCAGCTACCGTTCCTGGTGATCGCCGCTGTCGACACGGCCGGCGATCCCTGGGCGACGCTCGTCGAGGCGCGCGCCGGCCTGGCCGAGTCACCCGATGCGCGGCACCTGCAGATCAACGCCCTGCCCGGCCAGGGGGATCCCGCTGGCGACGCGTTGCGGCCGGGCGACGGCATCGGCGTGCTCGGCATCGAGCTGCAGACGCGCCGCCGCAATCGCGTCAATGGCAGGGTAGTCGCACGCGACGACCGCCAGCTGACGCTGCAGGTCGAGCATGCCTTCGGCAACTGCCCGCAATACATCCAGGCAAGAAACCTCACGTTTTCCGATGATCCCGCCGAGCCTTTCAGCGCTCGCACCGAAGTCCTGTCGACACTCGACGCAGAGGCCAATGCCCTGATCCGGGCCGCCGATACTTTCTTCGTCGCCAGCTATGTGGATCCGGAAGGGAATGCAGGCAGACGCCAGGTCGACGCCTCGCATCGCGGTGGCAAGCCCGGCTTCGTCCGTATCGATGGCGACGTCCTGACCATCCCCGATTTTGCCGGCAACCTGCATTTCAACACCCTGGGCAATCTGCAGGTCAATCCGCGGGCGGGCCTGCTGTTCATCGACTTCGCCAGTGGCGATCTGTTGCAGCTTAGCGGTCGCACCGAACTGCTCCTGGCGGGTGACGAAGTCAGCAGTTTTCAGGGGGCTGAGCGGCTCTGGCGTCTGCAGGTCGACAGGGTGGTGCGCCGCCACCGCGTGCTGAAGCTGCGCTGGCGTCTCGAGGAAATCTCGCCCAATTCCTTGATGACCGGATCGTGGGAAGAGGCCCTGGCTCGCCAGCAGGCACAAACGCTGCGTAACCAGTGGCGGCGTTTTCGCATCGCACGCATCACCAAGGAAAGCTCGACCATCAAGTCCTTCCATCTCGAAGCCGCCGACGGCGCCGGCTTGCCGCTCTACAAGGCCGGGCAACACCTGCCCATCCGGCTGGCCGTCGCCGCGGGCGGCGCGCCGCTCATTCGCACCTACACCCTGTCGGCGGCGCCGTCGGATGGCTACTACCGCATCAGCGTCAAACGCGAAGGACGGGTTTCGCAGTTCCTGCATGAGCACACCGCCGTCGGGGATGAAATCGAGGCGCGTGCGCCGCTGGGCGATTTCGTCGTGAACCCGCACGAACGCCGCCCGCTCGTCCTCCTGTCGGCCGGGGTGGGGTGCGAACGAAAGTGTTGGACGGGGAGTCTCGGTTTTAAGCCGCTCTGCGTAGAGGCTCCGCCCAGCGCTTTTCCCAATAGGTTTCCCACAGCTGGTTATGTCGCATGACACGCAGGTTGATCATGGCTTGAGCCATGTCCGCACGCCACCAAGCCCCTGGGCGCTTGAGGCGGGCCTGCACGAGGTAGCGATGAGAACTCTCGACCTCGCCAGAGCCGACGGGCAGATTCAGCGCAAGTGCGCGGGGGTAGTCCAACTGGTCGAGTCGGTTGGAGAAATAGCGCCAGGCGACGCGCACCGGAGCCTGCGGGTCATCGACCGATGCAGGTTCGAGGTGCAGTTTCATCTCTGCAACCACCTCGCGGGCCTGTCCCAGCAGGAATCGCGCCTTCTGGGAGGCCACCCAATCCTGGGCAGAATCCGGCGCGCAGACCTTGCTGGCTGGGGTCAGATATTCGCAGACGTGGAACAAGTCGACCAGGAAGGTCCCCTGAGTACCGAACAGTTCCTCGATTTGGCTGCTTATCCAAGCCGCCCCGTCGCCAACACAGTGAACCTGGGTCTTGGGGCCAAATCCCAGCGCATCGACCAGCCGCTTCAGGATGGCCCCCGCTTCCCGGGGACCCTCCATCGTCACGCCGGCCTTGGGAACGGCCTCGCCCTGCCGCTGTGCGATACAGACCTTCGCTTCTCGCCAGTGCGTGCGCTTCCCCTTGCGGGCGTCCGCAGCGCCCTCCACGGTCTCGACAAGGGGCACCATTCCGCCGTCCGTCTCCACAATCAGCCTCTTCGCGGTGTTCGATGGGCCCGCCACCGGCAGGCAATCTGCCTCCGTTAATTCACAGGCCACCCGTTCGGTGAGCGTCCGGGGCGCACTGACCGCCAAGTCAACACCGTAGTGCTCCTTGATTTTTGCCGCAACCTGTCCAAAGGGAAGGTCGGCGCCCAAGTCCGTCACGGCGCGCTCCAGTGGCAGAGAATGGCTCCGGCAACGGACACCGGCAGCTTCTGAAAAAGGACGAAGCAGCCGGTTTGTTTCTTTGTGGAGAAAGCATTCCTCCTCCACCATGACCGAGCCGTATGTCGTATACCAGAGAACTTTTTTTTCGCGTGTACCACGACCGGCTCAGCGGCCCGCACCTCGGCTGTCACCGCCTCAGCAACCTGCTCGGCCCATCCCGTCAGAATCTCCTGGCCCGTCCCGCGGAGAATTTCTATCACGCGGCGCTCGGCTTCATCGGCCCGACGCAGATCCCCTTCGGCGTTCTCCACCAACTCCAGCATCTCTAGCACTTTCGCCAGTATCTTTGGATTAGCCTCCAAACGGGCCACCAAGTCTCTGGAATCGCAAGGTTCGATGTGGGAAATCTTAGGCATGGCTTCTCTCCGTGGATGGGTTCCCTACTCTATCGCAACTCTCCGCTAATTTCCTTACGTTTGCTCACGTCGCTGACAATTATCAGAGCGGGACTCGCCCAACACTTTCGTTCGCACCCGCCGGGGTGGGAATCACCCCCATGCTCGCCATGCTCCGCGAGGTGGTGTACGAAGGCGTGCGTACCCGCCGTGTACGCCGGACATTCTTCGTGCATGCGTCGCGCACCCTGGCCGAGCGCGCCTTCGACAGCGAACTGCAGGATCTGGTCGAGCGTGCCGATGGTGCGGTCGAGGCGGTGCGCATTCTCAGTCAGCCCGAACCCACGGCCGTTCTCGGCAGCGACTATGATGTTCAGGGCCGCATCGACCTGCCCTTGCTGAAAGCCATCCTGCCCTTCGACGATTTCGATTTCTACCTGTGCGGCCCGGCGGCGTTTGCTCAGGACCTGTACGACGGCCTGCGGGCAATGCAGATTGCCGACGAGCGAATTCACGTCGAGCAGTTTGGCCCTTCATCGCTGCGCCGACGGGTGACGGAAGCGGTCATGGAAAACCACCAGCCCGCCCTGCCGGTAGCCGAAACGTCCGTCGCAGTCGTGTTTGCGCGGTCAGCCAAGGAGGCACGCTGGCAACCGGGTGGCGGCAGCCTGCTCGAGCTGGCGGAGGCGCGCGGGCTGACGCCGGAATTCAGTTGCCGGGGCGGTTCGTGCGGCACCTGCAAGACCCGGATACTGGCAGGCCAGGTCAGCTATGTGTCGCCGCCGGCCGTCGCATTGGCAACGGACGAGATTCTGATTTGCTGCTCGGTGCCGGCGGCAGGTGCCGGCAACGCGGCGGGTCTGGTGCTCGACTTGTAACGCGTGGATGATACCGATTCCCGGCAGCAGCGGGCATCGGCAACGACGGACTCGAGAAAGGGAAGGCCCATGAATACACTGGAAGTTGATGTCGCCATCATCGGCGCCGGTACCGCCGGAATGTCCGCCTACCGCGCCGCGCTGGCGCATACCCGCAGCGTCCTGGTGATCGAGGGAGGGCCGTACGGGACGACCTGCGCGCGCGTCGGTTGCATGCCCAGCAAGCTGCTGATTGCCGCCGCCGAGGCCGCGCATGCGGCAAGGCACGCCGACGCCTTCGGTGTCGTCGTCGATTCGCTGCGCATCGATGGCGCCGCCGTCATGCAGCGCGTTCGCGATGAACGCGACCGCTTTGTCGGCTTCGTCACCGAGGCGGTGGAACATTGGCCGGCAGAGCACCGCTTGCGCGGTCACGCCCGTTTTCTCGACGGCCACACGCTGCAGGTTGGCGAGCACACGCGCGTAACGGCGCGGCGCATCGTCATTGCCAGCGGCTCGCACCCGAACGTGCCGGCCGAATGGCGCGAGGCCGCCGGCGACCGGCTGATCGTCAACGACGATGTCTTTGCCTGGCAATCGCTGCCGCAGTCCGTCGCCGTTCTCGGTACCGGGGTGATTGCCCTGGAGTTGGCGCAGGCCTTGCATCGATTGGGCGTGCGCGTGGGTCTCTACGGCCGCAGCGAGCGCGTCGGCCCGCTCACCGACCCCGTCCTGCAGTCCGCAACGCGCAAGGTCTTCGCACAGGAACTGCCGATGCGCCTGGGCGCGTCCGACCTGCACCTGCAGCGTGTCGGCAACGAGGTCGCCGTCCGCGTCGGTGACGAGGATGCGGCCGCTGAACAGCGCTACGAGTGGATACTGGCGGCTAGCGGCCGCCCTCCCAATCTGCAGGCGCTCGGCTTGCAGCAGAGCGGCCTGCCGCTGGACACGCGCGGTGTGCCCTTGTTCGATCCCGGTACCGGCCAGATCGCCGACAGCCACGTCTTCATCGCCGGCGACGCCACCCATGAGCGGGAGATCCTCCACGAGGCGGCCGACGAAGGCCGCATCGCCGGTGACAATGCCGGCCGCTTCCCCGACGTGCGCGTGCGTCCGCGGCGCGCCCCGTTGTCGGTGGTGTTCTCCGATCCACAGATCATGCTCGCCGGACAGAGCCACGCACAGTTGCTGCACTCGGGGCTGGACTTCGCGGTGGGTGGGGTCTCGTTCGAAGATCAGGGCCGCAGCCGCGTCATGCTGAAGAATCGCGGTGCCCTGCATCTCTATGCCGAGCGCCGTAGCGGTCGCCTGCTGGGTGCCGAAATGCTCGGTCCGGCGGCGGAGCATCTGGGGCATCTGCTGGCCTGGTCGGTGCAGCGAGGCGACAGCGTGCAGGCGATGCTCGACAGTCCCTTCTACCACCCGGTCATCGAAGAGGGCCTGCGAACGGCGCTGCGCGGGCTGCAGCGCGCCTTGCGCATGGGGCCGCCGCCCGTCGAGCGTTGCCTGGACTGTGGTCCGGGCGCGTGAACCGCGACCCTGGGTTTCAGCCGTGCCACGGCACGGCCGGCAGGCCGAAGCGGAAGGTGGTGCCAACCCCGGCGGCGCTGTCCACGGCAATGCTTCCACCGTGCAGTTCGACGATCCTCCTGGTGATCGCCAGACCCAGACCGGCGTGGCCGGCACTGCCGAACTCACCACGGTCGGCGCGGTAGTAGCGGTCGAAGACCTGCGCCAGATCCTCGGGGGCAATGCCGCGACCGGTGTCGCTGATGCTGACCAGCACGTGCTCCGCCTCGGCGGCCAGTTCGATGCGCACCGTGCCGCCGGCGGGCGTGTGGCGGATGGCGTTCTCGAGCATGTTTTCCAGGACGCGCTCGATCATGCCGATATCGGCCCGTACCGCCGGCACCGCGCTGGCAAAGCGATGTTCGAGGCGCAGGCCACGCTGCTCGGCTGTGAGCTGGAACTTCTGCAAGACGTCCTGCACCAGCTCGGTCAGCGGAAAGGCTTCCGCTTGCGGGCAGACTTCGTGGGCCTCGAGCTTGGTGAGTTCGAACAGGTCACGCACCAGTTTGCCCAGTCGGTCGCTGTGTTTGGCAGCGATCTCGAGGTAGCTGCGTGCCTCGTCGGGAGACAGCGCGCCATGCTTCAGGAGCAGGATCTCCAGGTAGCCCTGCATCGACGCGAGCGGCGTGCGCAGGTCGTGCGACACGTTGGCGAGCAATTCCCGGCGCTGCTCGTCGTTACGTTCGAGTGCCCGCAGTTGCGAGGCAATTCGGTCCGACATTTCCTGGAATGCGATGACCAGGCGATCGATCTCGTCGCCTTCCGGCCTGGCAGTCAGACCGCGCATCGGCTGGCTCAGGCCGTGGGTGCGAAACGCATCCATCTGGGCGGCCAGCAGACGCAAGCGCCGAGTCAGCAGATTGAAGACGATCAAGGCGGCGAGCAGGGAGAAGGCGATGGCACCAATGACCAGATCGGCGGCCAGCTCGAGCAGGCGGCGGCCCTCGAGCATCTGCTCCGTCGCCACGATGAAAGCGGCGCCGAGGGCAAAGAAGATCAACATGAGAGCGATCGCCAGCTTGCCGTAGAGCGACCGCAACATGGACATTCAGCCGGCGCTCTGGTCGCGGAATTTGTAGCCCACACCCCATACCGTCAGGATGAACTCCGGCTGGTTCGGATTCGGCTCGATTTTCGCGCGCAGGCGGTTGATGTGCGCATTGACGGTGTGCTCGTAACCGCTGTGGCTATAGCCCCATACCTTGTCGAGCAGTTGGGCACGGCTGTAGACGCGGCCCGGATGCTCGGCAAAGTACAACAGCAGGTCGAACTCCTTGGCGGTGAGATCGACCGGCTTGCCGGCCAGAGTCACTTGCCGCCGTTCCACATCGACGGTAAGCGGCCCCGAGTCAAGTACCTTGCCCTGTTCGGCCGGACGGGCAAGGTGGTCCACGCGGCGAAAAATGGCTTTCACCCGCGCCGCGAGCTCGAGCAGACTGAAGGGTTTGGTGAGGTAGTCGTCGGCGCCCATCTCGAGGCCGAGAACGCGATCGAGCTCGGTGGATTTTGCCGTCAGCATCAGAATAGGCGTATAGGTGCTCTTGCCGCGAATGCGGCGGCAAATCTCCAGTCCGTCCATGCCGGGGAGCATCCGGTCGAGAATCACCAGGTCATAATCCCGCGACTCCGCTTCGGCGAGGCCGACAATCCCGTCGTAGGCGGTCTTCACCGCGCACGACAGCTCGCTGAGCTGGAGCTTGATCAGCCGGGCAATGTCCTCGTCGTCCTCAACTACCAGAACCTGTCGTACCATGTTGGCTCCCTTGCGGTTGTCCGGCAGAGTGCTTCGCCGCCTGTTGTTGCAGCATTTCGAGAGCCATCTCCCTTTCCATCTCGGCCCCTGCCCGCGCCGCGAAGACGCGGTAGATGGACTCGACCAGCATCTCGTCACCCATCGGCCTGGTGTCGAGAAAAGCGAGGTGGCCAATGACCCTGCCGTCGCTGGCGAAGATCGGAATTCCGAGATATCCCTCATAGCCCGCTTCGACAGGGAAAGTCGTTCCCACGTTCTGCGGGTGGAAGCAGACGCGCCCTTCCTTGACAACGGTCTCGCAGGGCGTACCCGGCAGGTCATACTCGAAATCATCGAGAAAGGCGTGCTCGGACCAGAAGGCCAGCGTCCGCAGGCGGCTCGTCGGGTAATCCGCGCACTCGGTGATGAAGGCACACGCGACCTGTAGCGCGCAGGCGAAATGTTGCACCAGGGTGCGGTAGAAGGCATCGCCGGCGGCGCCTGCTGTGCCTTCCGCCATCTCGTTGAGGATGGTTTCAAAGCGCTTGATGCGTGTAATGTCGGTATCCAGCCCGACCATCCGATAAGCCTTGCCACTGGCATGACGGACGACCGTTCCCCGCGACAGTATCCAGCGCGTACTGCCGTCCCGATGCAGCATGCGATATTGCTGTTCGTAGGGCTCGCCGGCGCTCTCGAGGTTGGCCTGGAGGGCGGCTTCCACCGTCGCAAGATCGGCCGCATGAATGCGCTCCCGCCACTGCTCCCGGCAGTCGGGCAAGTCGCTGTCGGCGAACCCGAGCATGCTCTTCCAGCGCGGCGAAAGCAGCATTTCGCCACTCGCCAGATTCCATTCCCACAAGCCGTCGCTGCTGCCGCGCAGGGCGAGCGCGTAGCGCTCTTCGCTCAACTGCAGCGCGGCCTCTATCTCCCGGCACCGCTGCTCGGCCGCGCACTGATGCCGCCGCTGCCTGGCGGCGGCATCAGTGAGCGCTTCGATCGTGAGCTTGACGGTCTGGATTTCATCGGTCGCAGAACGACTGGCAATGACCAGATCACCTGAATCGGAAGCTTCGCCAGGGTCAAGGGCAAGGCCCGCCAGGGGCTTGATGACCTGTCGATCGACGGCGATCGCGCTGACCACCAGGAGTGCCGTTGCGGTCGCCAACGCGGCCATCGCCAAAGCCGTCCGCCCGCCCGGCAGCATCACTTCCGGTAGCCAGCCCCATGCCAAATAGGCCACCGCAAGAACGCCGAACAGGCCGGGTGGCAGCAGGATTTTCCATCGCAAGTTGATCACGAAGCGTCCTCCAGTCGTCCTTCGCGCAGCTTTCACAGGCTCAACCATAGGCGAAGTGCGCAATGGATTCAAGTTTCTGCCGAGTGTTGCCGGCCTCTCATCGCTGGGGCTGGTCGGTACCTGCCGATGTGACCGAAGCTTGAGCGCTGCGTGACACATCCGTGATTTTCAGCCGCCATACTGCTTTCGACGATGCACAACAACCAGGGAGACAGGGTTACCCCGGCGGCCACTCCGGCTGCCACCCCAGCCCGCTCGATGAGGACAATGCACATGCCTGCTACAACCGAAACTGTCGTCAGCCATGGCCGCATTACTGCGCCAGGCGCGCTGCGCAGCCGACCGCTTGCCACGGGGATTCCGGCGCGCAGTGGGGTCGGGCTGCGCGCGCCGCACTACCGCGAAATCCTCGCCACGCTACCGGCCATCGGTTGGCTCGAAGTGCACAGCGAGAACTACTTCGGTGGCGGCGGCCAGCCGCTGCACTACCTGGAGCGCATCCGCGCCGAGTATCCAATCAGCCTGCACGGTGTCGGGCTGTCGCTGGGCACGACGGACAGCCTCGATCAGGAGCATCTGCGGGCCTTGAAGACCCTGATGGCGCGCATCGAACCCGGACTGGTGTCGGAGCATCTGTGCTGGAGCAGCGTTGCCGGCAGGCACGTGAATGACCTGCTGCCGCTGCCCTATACCGAAGAGGCCCTGGCCGTGGTCTGCGCGCACGTGCGCCAGGCGCAGGAGGCGCTCGGCCGTCCAATCCTGGTCGAGAACGTCTCCAGCTATCTGCAGTACTCGCATTCGACGATCGACGAGTGGGACTTCATTGCTGAAGTCGCCGCTCGCAGCGGCTGCGGCATCCTGCTCGACATCAACAACATTTACGTCAGCGCCTGCAATCACGGCTTCGACGCACGGCGCTACCTGAAGGCGGTGCCGGCGGCAGCGGTCGGCGAGATGCACCTCGCGGGCTTCGACCGGATCGCCGGCCTCCTCATCGATACGCACGGCACCCGTGTCGCCGACCCGGTGTGGCAGCTCTACGCTGAGGCGGTCGAGATCATCGGTGCGCGGCCGACCCTGATCGAGTGGGATACCGACCTGCCGCCGCTGGCGGTACTGTTGCAGGAGGCGGCTACCGCCGATCGCATGCGTGGAGAAAGACATGCCCACGCTGCGTGAACTGGAGCTTGCTTTCGTGCGCGGCATGTTCGACACGACCGACGTCACGGCCGAGCGATTCATCTGCGCCAACGGCATGGCGCCGGCGGCGCGACTGGCGATCTACCGCAACAACATCGTCCACAACTATCGTGAGGCGCTCCGCGACGTCTATCCGGTCATCGAGCGACTGGTGGGAGAGGACTTCTTCCGTTTCGCCGCCGACCGCTACATCCCGTGCCATCCGTCGTGCCAGGGTAACCTGCATGGTTTTGGTGGCGAGTTCGCCGCTTTTCTCGAGCAATTTCCCCCGGCGGCCGGCTTGCCCTATCTCGGCGACGTGGCGCGGCTGGAGTGGAGCTGGCATGAATCGTTTCATGCCGCCGACGGCAGTGCGATGGCGATCGACCGGTTGATGACGGTGGCGGAAGCCGCGCTGCCATCACTGCACTTCCAGTTACACCCGAGCTGCCGGCTCCTGGCATCGCCTTTCCCGGTTGACCGCATCTGGGCGGCCAATCAGCCCGACGCTGCGGAGAGCGTGACGGTCGACCTCAGCGCGGGTGGCGTGCGGCTGCTGATCCACCGTCGGGGTGATGCGGTGGCCATCGAGCCCGTCGGCGACCCCGAGTTCGCATTGCTGGCGGCGCTGATGCAGGGCATGCCGCTTCGGGGTGCGCTGGACGCAGCGCGCGCGGTCGATGCGAATTTTGACCTCGCGGCCTTTCTGGTGCAGCGGGTAAGCGATAGCACGCTGGCGGGGTTCGTCGTCCCGACCAGCACTGCGATCGGGTCGGTGGCCCCGCCCGGTCGCGGGCAAGGTAGCCAACGATCGCGTTTACAGAAACGTGATCTTTCGGTGAACAGGGCGTGAAGTCCGCTCTGCATACTGACCACAGATGGGATGCCATCCTGTCTGATCTCTTCAATCAACCTGTATCAACCTGTAAGGAGAAGCAACAATGAACCACTCAGAGCAAATCATCCGTAGTGCAATCGCCGGTCTGCTGGCTCTCGGCGTCAGTGCGGCAAGTAGCCAGGCCATCGCTGCTGCCGGCGATAACGAAAAGTGCGCCGGCATCGTCAAGGCCGGCAAGAACGACTGCGGCACGAGCAAGAGTTCGTGCGCCGGAACCGCCAAGGTGGACCGTGACCCGGAGGCCTGGGTGTACGTGCCCAAGGGAACCTGCGACAAGATCGCCGGCGGTACGGTCACCACCAGCGCGCATGCCAAACCCGGCGGCGCCGCGGGCAAGTAAGACTGGCATACGCCCTGTCCGATGCGGTCGCAACGGACAGGGCGGCGCCGACCCATCCTGAAGGAGAGTGAAATGGATCTCGTAGCGAATCGAAACGGCGGCATCAGCGCACCCGCCGACCATCCCGGCCGTATCGTGCGCTGGGCACAACTCGCGCTGCGCGCCGCCGAATGGCTGGCGCCAGGCCTTGACTTCGGCATCCGCCTGCTGATCGGCAGCGTCTTCTTCCAGTCGGGGTTGAGCAAGATCGCTTCCTGGTCGTCCACCGTCGCGCTGTTCGAAAACGAATACGCGGTCCCCGGCCTGCCGCCAGAAGTGGCTGCCTACCTCGGTACCGGCGTCGAACTGTTCATGCCCGTGCTGCTGGTGCTGGGCCTGGGCGCGCGTGCGTCTGCCGCGGTACTGTTCGTGTTCAACATCATCGCCGTGATCTCGTATCCCGACCTGTCCGAGGTCGGCCTCAAGGATCACCAGTATTGGGGCCTGCTGCTGCTGGTGACCTTGTTTCACGGTCCGGGCAAGCTCTCCCTGGATCATCTGATCCGCCGCAAATTTCTTGCCTGCTGAGGTGACGTGATGACTGAATCATGCGGAGTGTGCGAAATGCGGATGCATCAGACCAACATCCGGGAAACGACGCTCGACGGTCAGCGAGCCATGGTGACGGGTGCCAACTCGGGCATCGGTGAAGCGATCGCCAAAGGTCTGGCAGAAGCCGGCGCGGCCGTGGTGGTGAACTACGTCGCCGACGATGAAAATGCCCAGCGGGTGGTCGATGAAATCTGCGCTACCGGCGGTCGCGCTTTCGCCATCAAAGCCGACGTCAGCAGCGAAGAGCAGGTGCAGGCGATGTTCCAGCAGGCCGTTGCCGAGCTGGGCTCGCTCGACATCGTGGTCAACAATGCCGGCTTGCAGCAGGACGCGCCCTTTCACGAAATGACCCTGACCCAATGGCGCAAGGTGATCGACGTCAATCTCACCGGCCAGTTCCTGTGTGCGCGTGCAGCGGTGCGCGAGTTCCTGCGCCGCGGGCTGATGCCGCAATTGTCCTGCTCGTTGGGCAAGATCATCTGCCTGTCGTCGGTCCATGACGTCATCCCCTGGGCCGGGCACGCCAACTATGCGGCGAGCAAGGGTGGTGTCGCGATGCTGATGAAAACCATGGCGCAGGAACTGGCGATGCAGAAGATCCGCGTCAACGCCATCTCGCCGGGCGCAATCAAGACGCCGATCAATACCTCGGCGTGGGCGACGGCGCAGGCGGAAGCGGCCTTGCTGAAGCTCATCCCCTACTACCGGGTCGGCGAGACGCGCGATATCGCCAGGGCTGCCGTGTGGCTCGCTTCGGATCACTCCGACTACGTCACCGGCGCAACGTTGTATGTCGACGGCGGCATGACCCTGTATCCCGAATTCCGGGAAGGAGGGTGAACATGGACTCACGGTGCACCCTGACCCAGGCGCGGACCCGCGGCGCAAGAACCGCGGTGATTGCGCCGGCGGCTGTGTATTGAAGGCGGGCGTGACATGGACTACGACGTGATCATCATCGGCTCCGGTGCCGGCGGCTGTGCCGCTGCCTATCACCTGACGCAGTCGGGCAAGCGCGTGCTGCTGCTGGAAAAGGGCATGGCCCTGCCCAGGGACGGCAGCACCCTGGACGCCGACAAGGTTCTGCGGCGCGGCATGTTTCTCAGCGACGAGCCCTGGTTCGATCGCCATGGGGCGACGATCGTGCCCGAGGAACACTTCAACCTCGGCGGCAAGACCAAGTGGTACGGTGCCGCCCTGTTGCGCTTCGCCGCCCACGAATTTGCCGCCGATGCGGATCACGCCTGCCTCGCCTGGCCTTTCCCCTACGAGGAACTGGCACCGTTCTATGACGAAGCCGAGCAGCTTCTCGGCGTGCGCCAGTTCGGGATCGAGGCCAACTTCCAGCAGATCGTCTCCGGTCTGCGGCGCCGGGATGCGCAATGGCGTCGACAGCCGATGTCCCTTGGCCTGGCGGCGGACATCCTCTCCCATCCCGAAGAAGCGCGCCACTTCGACGCCTTCGCCTCGGTGCGCGGGCTGAAGTGCGATGCCGAATCGTCACTGCTACAGCGAGTGAGCCACAAGCCGAACCTGACCGTACTCACCGGCAAAGCGGTGTCCGGGTTCATCGCTACCGGCGGCGACGTCACCCGCGTGAGCGGGGTCGAGTGCGAGGACGGCAGTCGCCATTACGCGGCCGCGGTGGTGATCGCCGCCGGCACACTGCACAGCCCTCGCCTGCTGCAGTCCTACCTGGAACGTACGGGTCTGGCGCAGGTGCTGCCGAGTTATCGCCAGGTGGGCCGCAATTACAAGGCGCACGTGCTGACGGCCATGCTCGCGCTGTCACACCGTCCGGTTACCGACGTGTTGTGCAAGACGCTGCTCCTGCTGCACGACGACATGCCGCACAGTACCGTCCAGACGCTCGGCGGCAATCTGGCCGAGGAGATCGTGCGCAGCCAAATGCCCCGCTTCGTGCCGGACTGGCTGGCGGCGCCGATCGCCAAGAGGGTCTATGGCCTGTTCCTGCAGACCGAAGACGGGTCGCATCCGGACAATCGCGTCGTCGCCACGGCGCAGGGCAGCGATCGTCCCCTGCTCGACTATGACCTGGCCCGCTTGCCTGCCGCGCAGGCGGAGCACCGGCGCCTGGTGCGTACGCTGCAACGCCAGTTGCTTGGACTGGGCTATGTCGCGCTGGTCAGGGCGATTCCACTGCAGGGCACCGCCCATGCCTGTGGCACGCTGGTAACCGGCAACGATCCGGCGACTTCCGTCGTCGATGCGCACGGCAAGGTGCACGGCATGGGCAACCTGTACGTCGCCGATGGCAGCGTGCTGCCGCGCTCCAGCCGGGCCAACCCGGCGCTCACCATTTATGCCTGGGGCTTGCGCCTGGCAAGCCATCTTGGCAGCACCGTCCTGGCCGGCAGGAAAGCCGCGGGCGGATTCACCGTGGCGCACGACGGAGGCTGAGATGACCATCCAATTACCCACTGTCGTGCGTTTTGGCCGAGAAGTCTGCGGCCAACCGGATCAGGCCGAGCGCCGCGAGTGGTGGCTGGCCAACGGCCGCGGCGCTTACGCCGCCGGTACCGTCGCCGGCTCACTCACACGCCGCTATCACGGGCTGCTGGTGGCGCCGCTGCAGCCACCGCTGGGGCGTTACCTCGTATTCGCCAAGGCCGATGCGACGCTGATCGACGGCGAACAGCGCACGCCGCTGTTCACCAATCGCTGGGGCGACGGAACCATCGCGCCGGCGGGATACGTACATATCGAGTCGTTCCGCCTGCAGGGCCGCATGCCGGTATGGCGTTTCGCCGTCGGCGACGTGTCGATCGAACAACGCGTGTGGATGGAACATGGGGCGGACACCACTTACGTCGCCTTCCGTATGCTGTCCGGAAAGACCGCCCAACGCAAGCTCACGCTGCAAGTCGCTCTGCTGGTCAATGCGCGTGATCACCACGGCAGCAGCCGGCCGGGGGACTTCGAGCCGTTGATCGAAGCGGACGACAGGCAACTCGGCATTCGCCATCCGAACTGGTTCACGCTCTACCTCAAAGCGGCCGGTGGGTCCATCGCCGCGCGCCACGACTGGTGCGAGCACTTCGACCTGCCGCTGGAGCGCGAGCGCGGCCTGCCCGACCGCGACAACCATCTTTGCGTCGGCGAGGCGACACTGGATCTGAGTGGTGGCGAATGGGTCGGCGTCGTCGCCAGCCTCGACGCCGATGCGTCCAGCGACCTCCAGGTAGCCATGGCGCGGGCTCTGGCGCGCGACGCGAGCTGTCTGCAGCGCGCCAGGGACCAGGTTCCCGAGTTGGCCGCTGCTCCCGGCTGGGTCGATCAACTGATCGTCGCCGCCGACAGCTTCATCTTCGCCCGCCCGACGCTGGGCGCGCCCGACGGCGAGTCGGTCATCGCCGGCTATCCCTGGTTCGGCGACTGGGGCCGCGACACCATGATCGCGCTGCCGGGGCTGGCGCTGGCGACCGGTCGCGCAGACACTGCCGCTCGCATCCTGCGCACCTTTGCCCGCTTCGTCGACCGCGGCATGCTGCCGAATGTCTTTCCCGGCGTGGGCGACAGCGCCGAGTACAACACCGTCGACGCAGCTCTCTGGTACCTGGAGGCCTGGCGAGCCTATGTCGAGGCGAGCGGCGACCTCAGCGGCCTGCGCGAGGTGTTTCCGGTACTGCGCGAAATCGTCGATTGGCATGTTCGCGGCACGCGCTACGGCATCGGGCTGGACGCCGGCGATGGTCTCCTGCGCGCCGGCGAAGCGGGCGTGCAGCTTACCTGGATGGACGCCAAGATCGGTGATTGGGTGGTCACGCCGCGCATCGGCAAGCCGGTCGAGATCAACGCCTTGTGGTTCAACGCGCTGGCCTCGATGAGCGAGTTTGCCGAGCGCCTGGACGAACCGGCGACGCCCTACCGCGCTCTGGCCGACGCCGCGCGCGCCGGTTTCCAGCGCTTCGTCATGGCCGGCAACGGCGGACTGTTCGACGTGCTCGACGGCCCCGCGGGCGACGACGCGTCGCTGCGACCAAACCAGATCCTTGCCGTGAGCCTGCCGCATTCGCCTCTCAGCCCGGCGGCGCAGGCCGTCGTGGTGAGGCGCGTCGGCCGCGCCTTGCTCACCTCATACGGCCTGCGCTCGCTTGATCCGGCCCATCACGATTTCCAGCCGCAGTACCGTGGCGGCGTCTGGGAGCGCGACGGATCCTATCATCAGGGACCGGTGTGGGGCTGGCTACTGGGGCACTACGCCCTGGCGGAGTACCGTGTTCGCGGCGATGCGCCAGCCGCGCAGCAGCTCCTCGAAGCGCTGCACGACCATCTGCTGGACGCCGGTCTGGGCACGGTCAGCGAGATCTTCGACGGCGCGCCGCCGCATACACCGCGTGGCGCACCGTCGCAGGCCTGGTCGGTGGCCTGCGCGCTGGAGGCCTGGTGGCGACTCGCGCGGGCGCAGCGGCAAAGCGCTGCGCAAGCATCGACGCGAAACACCGGGCCGATTGGTAGTGCAGCGACGGAAGCAGCTGGATAGTCATTTTTTTGTGGAGCAGACGATGAAAGCCAACGAGATCTTGAATAGCGAGCGGCAACGCCTGGAGGCTCAGCACGAAGGACGCGAGAACTGGCGCCTGTGGGGTCCGTACCTGGCCGAGCGCGCCTGGGGAACGGTGCGCGAGGATTACAGCGAGGGCGGTAGCGCCTGGGAATACCTGGACCACGACCAGGCGCGCGCGCGCGCCTACCGGTGGAACGAAGACGGCATGGGTGGCATTTGCGACGAAAAACAACGCCTGTGCTTCGCCCTTGCGTTATGGAACGGCGCAGACCCGATTCTCAAGGAACGTGCCTTCGGACTGACCGGCAACCAGGGAAACCACGGCGAGGACGTCAAGGAATACTACTTCTACCTCGACGCCACACCGTCGCACAGCTATCTGCGCTACCTCTACAAGTACCCACAGGCCGCCTATCCCTACGCGCAACTGGTGGCGGAGAACGGCCGCCGCAGCCGCCAGGATCCACCCTTCAATCTGCTCGACACCGGCGTCTTCAACGACCAGCGCTACTGGGACGTGGAGGTGCGCTACGCCAAGGCCGCGCCCGAGGAGATTCACATCCGCATCATCGCCAGCAACCGCGGACCACAAGTAGCGACGCTGCACGTCTTGCCGACGCTGTGGTTCCGCAACACCTGGTCATGGGGCGCCAGCGTGGACGAATGGGGCGCCCCCAAAGCGGTGAGCAAACCGCTGCTGGCCGCGGCCCCCTCGCCCAGTGGCACGCAGTGGGCCGTGCGCGCCGAAGAGGAGACGCTCGGCGCCTACTTCCTCTATGGACGGCAACCGGCTGAACCGCTCTACACCGAAAACGAAAGCAACGCCGAACGTCTGTGGAAGCACCCCAATGCGCCGCCCTATGTCAAGGACGCTTTCCATCGTTACGTGGTCAACGGCGAGCTGGCGGCAGTGAATCCCGCCCGGAGCGGCACCCGATTCGCCGCGCGGCACGTGCTGACCGCGGCCGCCGGAGAGACGGTGAGCATCGAACTGACGCTGGTACGCGGCGAACGGCAGGCGCCATTCGACGAGCAGGAGGTGGTCTTCGTCCAGCGCGCGGCCGAAGCGACGATCTTCTACGAGGACCTGCAACCGCACTGCAGCCGTGAGGACGCCCGCATCCTGCGCCAGTCGCTGGCCGGCATGATCTGGTCGAAGCAGTTCTTTCACTTCGACGTGGCGCGCTGGCAGGATGGCGACCAACTGCCGCCACCGGCAGACCGCAAGCACGGTCGCAACCGCACCTGGCGGCACATGAAGGCAGCCGACGTCATCTCCATGCCGGACAAGTGGGAGTATCCCTGGTTTGCCGCCTGGGACCTGGCGTTTCATTGCGCTGCGCTGGCCCTGGTGGACGTGGACTTTGCCAAGGATCAGATCGAACTGCTGCTCAAGGAGACCTATCTGCACCCCAATGGACAGATCCCGGCCTACGAGTGGGCGTTCAGCGACGTGAACCCGCCGGTGCTGGCGATGGCGGCGCTGAAGGTCTTCCGCACCGAGCGCGTGCAACGTGGCAAAGCCGACCTCAACTTCCTGGCGCGGGTCACCCACAAGATGCTGATGAACTATACCTGGTGGCTGAACCGCAAGGACGCCGATGGCAACAATGTTTTCGAAGGAGGCTTCCTGGGGCTCGACAACATTTCGGTATACGACCGCTCGCAGCCGCTGCCCGCCGGCTATTCGTTGAAACAGGCCGATTCCACCGGCTGGATGGCGATGTTTGCGCTCAACATGACGGTGATGGCGCTCGAACTGGCTGCCGAAATGCACGACTACGAGGACGTGGCGATCCAGTGCTACGAGCAGTTCATGGCCATCGCCAACTCGATCGCCGGTTACAACCAGAGCGGTTTGACCTTGTGGGACGAGAAGGACCAGTTCTTCAAGGATCTCGTCGTGTGCCCCGACGGGCAAAGCCGGCACATCGACGTCTTTTCGTGGGTCGGGCTGATTCCGCTGTTCGCCGTCGAGGTGATCGACCAGCGCCTGCTGAAGAACGTGCCGCGCTTCCACGCCGCTTTGGTCGGCCATTACCGGGGGACCTTCGACGGGCACAAGGTGACCCACTGCCCGATTCAGAGCAATGTCCGCGAAGAACATCTGTTGTCGCTGCTCGGACCGGCGCGACTGAAGGCGGTCTTGCAGCGGGTGCTGGACGAGCGCCAGTTCCTGTCGCCCTTCGGCGTGCGCAGCGTCTCGCGCGTTCACGCCGAGCAGTGCGACCTGGGCACGCTGCCGGGAATCGGGCAGGCGCTCATCGAGTACGTGCCGGGCGAGTCCAACTCGGGGCTTTTCGGCGGCAACTCCAACTGGCGCGGGCCGATCTGGATGCCGACGAATTATGTGCTCGTCCAGGCCATCGAAAAGTTTCACCGCTACTACGGTGACAGATTCCTGGTGCCGGCGCCGTGCTGCGAGGGCGGGCAAATCACGCTCAAGGAGGCCGCCAGGCTGATCTCGGAGCGGCTGGTGAACATCTTCCGCCGCACGCCCGACGGACGCCTGCCGGCTTTCCCCGCCGGGTCGCCGTTTCAAAGCGATCCGCATTGGCAGAATCTGTTGCTCTTCCACGAGTATTTCCATGGCGACAGCGGACAGGGTCTGGGCGCGATGCACCAGACTGGCTGGACAGGCCTGGTGGCGAACCTGGTCGAGCGCCGGTATCGCGTCGATATCCCGGCCTTCTGGCGGCAGCAGCAGCAAGCACGCCAGCCCGAACCGGCCGCGCAGGTCTAGGAGCGAGCACGCATGCGCCATGCCCTGCGACAGCACTGGCCCGAGTATCTCATCGAGGCGGCGGGTCTCGGGCTGTTCATGATCTCGGCGTGCCTTGTCGTGGCGCTGATCGAGTACCCGGCGTCGCCGCTGCCGCAGCTCATCGGCGATCCCGCGCTGCGGCGCGTCCTGATCGGCATCGCCATGGGACTCACTGCGATCACCCTCATCTATTCGCCGTGGGGCAAGCGCTCGGGGGCCCATCTCAACCCGGCGGTGACACTGACCTTCTTCCGGCTCGGCAAGATCGAGCCCTGGGACGCGCTGTTCTACGTCCTCTTTCAGTTCGTCGGCGGAGTCACCGGGATGGCGGTCGCGGCCCTGCTGCTGCACGCGCCCGTGCTTTCGCATCCGGCGGTGAACTTCGTCGCGACGCTACCCGGTGAGCAGGGTGCGGCCGTCGCCTTCGTTGCCGAAGCGGCGATCTCTTTCGGCCTCATGTTGACCGTGTTGTTCGTCAGCAACTCGCCGCGCACCAATCGTTACACGGGTCTCGTCGCCGGCGCGCTGGTGGCGCTGTACATCACGCTCGAGGCACCGCTGTCGGGAATGAGCATGAATCCGGCGCGCAGCTTCGCTTCGGCCCTGTCGGCGCAGCAGTGGACGGCGATCTGGATCTACTTCACGGCACCGCTCCTGGGTATGCTCGGCGCCGCTGCGGTCTACGTGCGCCTCAAGGGTGCGGCAGCCGTGCTGTGCTGCAAGCTGCACCACGAAAATGGGCAGCGCTGCATCTTCCGCTGCCGCTACGGCGCGCAAACCACAGGAGATCAAGAGCCATGACCCACCCACACGCAGCGAAGCTCTCTTACCGACTGGCCTGGCTTCCCGGTCTCGTGAATCTGTCGGTCGTCGCCTTGCGTTTTCTCGAACGGTCGGCCGGCCCGCTGGTCGACTTGCTGATCCGCGTCACCCTGGCGCAGGTGTTCTTCGTCTCCGGCGTTCTCAAGGCCGCTAACTGGGACAACGCACTCTATCTGGCAGCCAACGAGTATCCGGTGTCGTGGCTGAACCCGGTGAGCGCGGCCTGGCTCGGCGTACTCATCGAACTGCTCGGCTCTGTCCTCTTCGCGGCAGGGCTGGCGACGCGCCTGGCCGCGCTCGCGCTGGCGGCGCTGGCGCTGGTCATCCAGTACAACTACCAGACGCTCGACACGCACCTTTTCTGGGTGGCTCTGCTGTTCTGGTTCGTCGTGCGCGGCGCCGGCGCGCTGTCGCTCGATCAGCTGCTCGCCCGCGGGCTGGCGCGCACGGCGGTGCCGTTTGCCGCTGCGACGCTCGGCCTGTGTACCGACGCCACGCGCTGGCTGGCGCCGCTGTACGCCCTGCTCCTCCGGCTGTGGCTGGCACTCGCCGTCCTGGCTGCCGTCGCTGGCTTTGCCATCGCCGCGTCGAACGGCGGCACAATGGACGTCGCGGCGCTGTTGCCGGTCACTTCTGCAGCCGTCTTCTCGTCGCCCTTGCCGCTCATTTGCGCCGCACTGTTGGCGCTCGGTTGCGCCACCCGCCCGGCCGCCCTGCTGCTGATGCTGGCCATCTCCGCCGTGCGCATGCTGGGAGCGGGCGTCGAAGCCTATCCCTATTGGTTCATGGCGCTGGCACTGATGGCTCTGTGGGGTCCGGGCCCGGTGTCGCTGGATGCGCTGGTCGAGCGCGCGCTGCGCCGGCGTTTTCCGCAGCTCGCCGGTCAGCCGGCCTTCTCGCTCGACGACGTGCCGCGCGTGGTGATCGTTGGCGCCGGCTTCGGCGGGCTGGCGTGTGCTGCGGCGCTGACGCGCGCGCGTGGCGGTGACCGTGATCGACCGCCACAACTATCATCTGTTCCAGCCCCTGCTCTATCAGGTGGCTACCTCGGGCCTGTCGCCCGGTGACATCGCGACGCCGGTGCGCGGCCTGTTCCGCGAGCACTTCAATGTTCGCGTGCTGTTCGGCGAAGTGACCCGCGTCGACCCCGTCAGGCAGGAAGTGCGGATGGACGGCCAGCGCATCGCCTACGATTACCTGGTCCTGGCCACCGGCGCGGCACACTCGTACTTCGGCCGCGACGACTGGGCGCCCTATGCCCCCGGACTGAAGCGCGTCGAAGATGCCACCGACGTCCGGCGGCGGCTGCTCACGGCCTTCGAACAGGCCGAAGTGACCGACGACCCGGTGGAGCAAGCGAGCCTGCTGACATTCCTCATCGTCGGCGGCGGCCCGACGGGTGTCGAACTCGCCGGTGCCATCGCCGAGCTGGCGAAGTTTGGCATGGAAAAGGACTTCCGCCGCTTCGACCCCGCCGCGGCACGGGTGATCCTGGTGCAAGCAGGCCCGCGCCTGCTGCCGACCTTTGCCGAGGCCTTGTCGCAACGCACCCGGCAGGCTCTGGAGAAGCTCGGTGTCGAAGTTCTACTCGACAGCCGCGTCGAGAGCATCGACGACAGCGGCGTGATGGTCAACGGCCGGACGATCGCTGCGCGCACCGTTTTGTGGGCCGCCGGTGTCGTCGCTTCGCCGGCGGCGAAGTGGCTGGGCGCGGACGCCGACCCGGCCGGCCGCGTCAAGGTCGGGCCGGACCTGTCGGTACCCGGCCTGCCGACCGTCTTCGCCATCGGCGACACGGCGCTCGCCAACGCCTGGAACGGCGCGCCGGTGCCGGGCCTGGCGCCGGCGGCCAAGCAGGGCGGCGACTATGTCGCCCAGGTGATCCGCGCCCACGTCGAGGGCCGCCCGGCGCCAGCCGCTTTCCAGTACCAGCACCTGGGCAGTCTGGCCACCATCGGGCGCAAGGCGGCGGTGGCGGACTTCGGCTTCGTCAAGCTGCACGGCGGACTCGCCTGGTGGCTCTGGGGCGCGGTGCATCTCGGTTTCCTGGTCGGCTTGCGCAACCGCATTTCGGTCATGCTCGACTGGTTCTGGGCCTATCTCACGTATCGCAGCGGCACGCGGCTCATTACCGGCGGCGCTGGCAGCCAGAAGACCGGGCAGCGGCACGCGGCGAACACGTTGCCACGGCAAGGCGCGGCCTGAGAAGCCCGGCGGGCTGCTCAACAGCCGGAGGCGTTACGCGACGGCACGAGCACGTCCTGCGCCAGTAGTTGCTGCTGTACCCTAATGGGAAACTCCCAACGAGTTCGCCGGCAGCAGATTCACCGGCCTGGCGCGGGCAAGCGCTTCACCGAGGTGGAGATCCGGGCCAGCGATATGCCGCAGCAGCCAGCGCTGCATGAACTGCGAAACGGCTGCGACGTCGATAGTCCCGAAGCTGGAGTCGTCGATCATGTTCTTGACGTCGAAGAATAACTGGCGATGCTCGCTACGGTGGATTGCGGTGAATTCATAGGCGATTTCGTCCATCAGCGCTTCTTCATGGGCGAAATGGATCTCGGTATAGCGCTCCAGTGCCACGAGGACATCGAGTGCTTCGGCCTGGTCGCCGGCAACGCTTGCGGCATGGGCACGATTGAGCAGCGCGACCAGTTCGCGGTGCTCGCGGTCGATTTGTTCGTGACCGATTTCCAGTGCCGGCGGCCACATCAGAAAAGTCATGGTTCTTCCTTGTCAATGGGGTGTGAAGTGGCTTGCCAAACGGTCATGACTTTGCAAGACACCCCCTGAAAGTCATGACCGTTTCCCCCTCATCCCCGACCCCTCTCCCGCGAGTGGAGAGGAGAGATACAAGCTCTCACTGGATCTCACTGAAAATGGCAGGCGCCTGGGCCGTCAGGGTGGCCACAACTTCCACAAGGGCCAGGAAAATCGCTGGCACCCGATCCGGTTATGGCAGAAAACGCCGACAATTTCTTGCGCAGGTCGACGCTGTGGCAGCTTGGGCACGCAGGCGCGGGCGAGGACTGGCGTACCAGCTTCTCGAACTCCTTACCGCAGGTGGTACACGCGTATTCGTAGATGGGCATGATGTCGATACTCCAAATTATCCCGAGATGGTTCTTGATATCTATGCTGGTGGCCAGATCCTGCAGTTCCTTGGCGCATATGTCGGCATCCGGCAGACTCATGTCCTGCCCATGATTGCCTACCTCGTACCTTGGGTACTTCAGCGTAATTGTACGGGTTTTGCGATGAATACGACGAATACGACGATTGCGATGGCTGACCTGGAGGCTTGACCAATGTTCCAACAAGGTCAAAAATGATGACTTCCCTTGTTTTCGACTCCGGCACGCGCACGGGCCTTCCCGGCAGGGCGTTCGGCGGGTACACTGAAAAACCTTTGTCACTTGGTGGCATTCGGCGTCGATCCGGCAGTCGTGGCAAGCATCTGATTGAAGATTCTGTCCGCCGCATCACGCGGCCCGGCAGCCCCGACAGACAATTTCCGGTCACACCGCCACGAAAGCCCATCATGTCAGAGATCATCCCCGCCAGGCCCATCCCGCTACCCTGGGTGAGCAACGTCGTTGAAGATCGCTTCGGACTCTCGGTGGTACTGCGTGTCGGTAATGCCCAGCAGCGGTTTCGCTGGATTGCACCGGGGCACTTCCTGATGGGAGCACCGGCTGACGAGGCCGAGCGGGGCTGCTCCGAATTGCCGCACGAGGTGACGCTGAGCAGCGGCTACTGGCTCGCCGATACGGCCTGCACGCAAGCCTTCTGGCTGGCGGTCTGGCCGGTGAACCCGAGCCATTTCCAGGATCACCCGCAGAATCCGGCCGAAAACGTCAGTTGGCATGATGCGCAGGGTTTCATCGCCGAGTTGAACCGACGCTTTCCAGGACTGTACGCCCGCCTGCCGAGCGAGGCCGAATGGGAATATGCCTGCCGGGCCGCGACGACGACGCCGTTCTCTTTCGGCAATCAGATCACTGTCGAGCAGGTCAACTTTCATGGCAATTACCCCTACATCGGCGGCGACAAAGGTCTCTATCGGCAACGCACCGTGACCGTCGCCTCCTTGCCGGCGAATCCCTGGGGCTTGTACGAGATGCACGGCAACGTCTGGGAATGGTGCGCCGACTGGTATGGCGAATACCCGGAGGAGCCACAGATCGACCCGCGTGGCCCGATCATCGGCAAGATGCGCGTCCTGCGCGGCGGCACCTGGAGCGACCCTGCCCGCTACGCGCGTTCTGCCAATCGCAGCCGCATCGAACCTGCCTACCGGCCGCTCAGCAGTGGTTTCCGGATTGCCCTGGGGCAAATCCGGGATCCTGTCGGGATGCGCAAGCGTATTCGCTGAATTCGCTGAATTCGCTGGAGCCGCTTCAATTGCGGCCAGCCGGCGTGATCTCGGTGCCTTTTTCGGGAATGTCGGATTCGATCTGGATCGTCACCCGGCGATTGCGCGCCCGCCCGTCCGCCAGTACATTCGGCTCGACCGGACGCGTATCGGCATAACCGATCGCGGTCAGGCGCTCCGCCGCGACGCCGGCATCGGCGAACAGGCGCAGGACGGTGGTCGCGCGCACGGCGGAAAGTTCCCAGTTCGAAGGGAACTGCGTGTTCTTGATCGGGATATTGTCGGTATGCCCCTCGATGATGATCGGAAAATCCGCAGCGACCAGCACTTCGGCGATCGACTGCATGGCTTTGACCAGTGGCGGTTGCAGCAGTGCCTGGCCGGGAGAAAACAGAATGCTGTCGTTGATTTCTATGCTCACGCCGCGGCTGGTTTCAAGAACGCGCACCTTCCCCTGCTCGATCAGCGGCGCCATCACTTCCAGAATCTCCTTGGCGACGTTACGCATTTTCTCGCGCTGTTGCTGTTTGGCGACCTCCTGCGCCTTGCTTGCCAGGTTCGGTTTCGGTACTACCGGCGCTGACGGCGGCAGAATCATCGGCGTTTGTCCAGCGCTGTTGACGGGAACATTGCGAAAGGCGCTGATCATCGAATTGCTCAGAATGCGATACTTTCCCTCATTCACCGAGGATAGCGCGTACATCACCACGAAGAAGGCAAACAGCAGGGTGATGAAATCCGCGTATGACACCAGCCAGCGGTCGTGATTGTCCTGCTCTTCCTGAGGTTTTCGCCGTGCCATCGCTTATGAACCCTTAGAGAGGGAAACGGTCATGGCTTTCATGATCCGGGGTGTCTCAAATCGCCATGACCATTAGAAGACATAGCTACGCAAGCGACTCTCGATGATGCGTGGATTATCGCCATTGGCAATACCCACCAGCCCGTCGACGAGCATTTCGCGCTGCACGATGAGACGATTGACGTGCCCCTTGAGCTTGTTGGCCATCGGCAGATACACCAGGTTGGCCAGGCCCACACCATAGATCGTTGCGACGAAAGCGACGGCAATGCCGGCACCGAGCTTCGATGGATCGGAGAGATTCTCCATCACCTGAATCAATCCCATCACCGCACCGAGAATACCGATGGTCGGCGAATAACCGCCAGCCGCCTCCCATATCCTGGCCGAAAGTTTCATCTCCTGTTCATAGGTACCGATCTCGACCTCGAGAACCTCGCGCAGTCTTTCCGGCTCTGCGCCATCCACCAGAAGCTGCAAGCCCTTGCGAGTAAACTCGTCCTTGAGCTCGTTGAGGATTGCGTCCAGCGCCAGCAGACCCTCGCGCCTAGACACCTGACTCCAGCTCGAGACCTGCTGGATCAACTGCTGATGATTGACCTGCGGGGGGTACCACATCCATTTCACCATGCGAATGCCGCGCACGAAGGTGGCATAGGGACTCTGCAACATGACCGCCCCCAGCGTACCACCGACCACGATCAGCAAGGCTGTCGGTTGCGATAGCGATCCAAGATGCCCCCCCTCGAGAATCTGGCCGCCAACGATCGCCAGCAATCCGATCAGCAGACCGAGCACACTGGTTCTATCCATGACTTGCGGCTCTGCCGAGCTTCCTGCCGTCGGCACCGAACAAACGGGCGCGCAAGCGCATCACCGCCTGGCTGTGCAACTGACACACGCGTGACTCGCTGACTTCCATCACTTCTCCGACTTCTCGCAGATTGAGATCCTGCTCATAGTAGAGCGCCATCATCAGCTTTTCTCGCTCCGGCAGCCCTTCGATCGCCTGCGCCAGCGTCTGACGGAGATTCTCGTTTTCCAGGATCGTCGACGGATCAGCGCCTTCGTCCACCAGATGATTTTCTAGATATTCCTCGCCACCCTCGGAAACCATGTCCTCCAGGTAAATCAGCTGATGCCCTCGGGCTTCCTGCAGCATTTTCTGGTAGTCGGCAAGACCCATTCCCAGAGCATCAGCAAGTTCCATTTCTGTCGGCGAGCGACCGTTCTCCTGTTCCAGCCGGGCAATCGCGACCTCGATGCGCCGATAATTGCGGCGCAGGCTGCGTGGCAACCAGTCATTGTCGCGCAGCCCGTCGAGCATCGCGCCGCGCACGCGCTGCACCGCATAGGCTTCGAACTGAGCTCCCATGCCGGACTGGAAACGGCCAATGGCGTCCAGCAGGCCGAGCATCCCGTTCTGAATCAGATCTTCCACCTGCACACTGGCAGGCAGCCGAGCCATCAGATGACAGGCGATGCGCTTGACCAGCGGAGCGAAGCGCTGGACCAGCTGATCCTTGTTGAGTTGACCAGCAGCGTTATACATGCGTTATTGGAGGAGCTATCAGGCGTAGATAGCGACCGGATCGATGTGGTGGCTCAAGTGTAGCAGTTGTTGCACAAAATGTTCGAGCCCCCCGTCTCCGAACTCGTCTTCGGCTGCTGGCCAGTTCAACAGTTCATTGGCCACGGTCTGATACGCTTTGGCTGCCGGCGAGTTCGGAAACAAGCCGGCAACCGGTTGGCACAAGCGGGAGGCCTGCCGCAGATGCTCGTCGAATGGCACGTAACCCGCGTAATCGACACGGGCAAGCCGGCGACTGCTGGTCACCTGCGCGATATTGTCATGGATCGCCTGCGCGTCGGCGGCTGCCCGTACCTTGTTCACCAGGATGCGAAAGTGCTTGCGCGAGTAACCCAGACTGACTTTTTTGATCAGCGCGTAGGCCTCGGTAATCGACTTGCTGTTCGGCGACACGACGATCACGGTGTCGTGCGCGGCAAGAGCGAGCGGCGAGAAACCGAGCGGATGATCAAGCGAGGTGTCGACCAGAACGACCTCGGCAGCGGGTCGGATTTCACCCAGGCAGTCGAGCAGGATGCGTTGCTCGGCATCGCTCAGCCTGGCGAGCTGCTTGACGACCCTGGCCGCCGGCAGGACACGGATCCCCGGCGCCACCGCAAGGATCACTTCCGCAAGCGACCTTTCCCGATCAATGACCTGTTGCAGATCATACGCTGCAAAAGCGCCATACGATGCAGCGATGCCGTGGTCGATATTCTCGTCCACAACCAGGACTTCCCTGCCCTGCCCGGCCAGCGCTGCCGCCAGATTGGCCACCAGAACGCTCTTGCCCACTCCCATGCCGCCAGCGGCAAAGGTCACGATACGCGACTGCGGACGCTGCAGGAGGCGCCGCAGGCCTGCCGCCTGATCGCCTCGAAAGTCAGCCATGCTGGCCTCCGGCGGATTGCAGACCGACCGCGGAAGTGGCCATCATCAGGCCGGGTTCGACACCGCTCAGGTGATGCGGTGAACTCTCGGGCAGATCCTTGAAAGCACGATGCAGCAGGTACTGCCGATTCGGCAGATGCAGATCCTCCGGCACCCGCTGCCCATTCGAAACGTAGTACAGGCGCAAACCATTGCGGATGATCACATCGAGCGACGAAGCCAGACTTGCGGCTTCATCCACCTTGGTCAGAATACTACCCGCCAGATCCAGCCGGCTGTAGGATCGGACGACGTCATCGAGCGTATCGCCGCGGCTGGTCGCCGACAGAAGCAGCAAAGACTGGACATTGCTGGCCGCAAACATGGCTACCTGTTCGCTCACCATGCGGTCGCGCTGGCTCATGCCCATGGTGTCGATGAGTACCATGTGGGTATGCTGCAGATCGCGCAGCGTGGCACGCAGGTCTTTGGCATCCCTGGCAAGATGCACCGGGACGCCCAGAATCCGGCCATAGATTCGCAACTGTTCGTGGGCACCGATCCGGTAACCATCGGTCGTCACCAGGGCAAGCTTCCTGGCACCGTGTCGCAACACACAGCGCGCAGCCAGCTTGGCAGTGGTCGTGGTCTTGCCGACGCCGGTGGGACCGACCAGCGCATAGATGCCACCCTGGTCGACGATGTCGCTCTCGCTGTTGATGGTCAACAGGCCACGCTCGGCAGCCCCCTTGACCCAGGACAGCGCCGGCCCGCTCTCCAGTTCGCGGGGCAGATCGGCAAGCAGGTCGCGTGCCGCCTGCGGCGAGAAACCGACATCAAGCATCTGGCGAAGAATTTCCATCTTGACCGGCTCCGTACGCGCGGATTCTCCCCAGGCGAAACCCGCCAATTGTTGCTCGACGATCCGTCGCAGCGTGCGAATCTCCTCCATCACGGCTGCCGGCACCACCTCCGCCTCCGGCTTCGGATCGCTGCGAGCTGGTGGCGACTGCGGCACCGCCATCTGCGGCAAGGGTCTGGCCGCCAAGGGCGGTAACGGGCGAGGGCTGGGACGGGCATTCGGCTGTCCCGGTGCTGGCGGCATGGCGCGCAGCTGCGGCGGTTCCCGCGCGGCAAGCGGCGTCGGTACGGGCGACGCAGTGGGCGATGCAGCGGGCGATGCAGCGGGCGATGCAGCCGACGTGTATTCCTTGCTGCGAGGTGTGTCGCGTTCCGGCGTCGGCACGATCATTTCCATGTCGCGGGCGGCCACCGCCATGATCTCGACGCCTCCGGGAATCCCGCGATTGGAGAGAATGATCGCGTCCGGTCCGAGGGTCTCCTTGACCTTGCGCAAGGCGTCGCGCGCTGTTGCGGCAATGAATTTCCTGACGTTCATACTCTCTGTCCAATGATGGAGGTCACCTTGATGACCCGGTTTTCAGGCACTTCAGCGTGCGCCAGGACCTTCAGTTGGGGAATGCTGCGGCGCAGGAAGCGCGACAACAGCGTGCGAAGGTTTCCGGGAACCAGCAGGACCGTCGGCAAGCCGACCTCCTCCTGGCGCTGCGCAGCGGCAATAGCCTCACGCACCAGGGTATCGGCAAGACCCGGCTCGATGCCGGCAGCATCGCCGCCAGAACCGACGGCCTGCATGAGAAGACGTTCGAGTTGCGGATCCAGCGACATCACCTGCATTTCAGCCCCCCCTGGGTACAGCTCCTGGACGATCGAACGGCCTAGCGCCGTACGCACCTGCGCGGTCAGCACCTCCGAATCCTGGGAGCGCGGTGCCATGTCGGTCAGGGTTTCAATGATCGTTCGCATATCGCGAAGAGGCACTCCCTCTTCCAGCAGGTTGCGCAATACTTTCTGCACCACGCCGAGCGACAGTGCCTTGGGCACCAGTTCCTCGACCAGCTTGGGCATTTCCTTCGCCAGGTGATCGAGCAGCGCCTGCGTCTCCTGTCGCCCCAGCAGCTCGGCAGAGTGCGCGAGAATCAGGTGGTTGAGGTGCGTTGCCGTGACCGTGCTGGCATCGACGACGGTGTAACCGTAGGCCTGTGCCTGCTCGCGCAGCGCCGGATCAATCCACACTGCCGGCAAGCCAAAAGCCGGATCCCTGGTCACCGTACCGGGCACCTGCGCGGCCACCCGACCGGGATTGATCGCCAGCAGGTTTCCCGGAAAGGCTTCGCCCTCGCCGATCTCGACGCCTTTGAGCAGAATTTTGTAAGCGTTGGGTTTCAGTTCCAGGTTGTCGCGGATATGCACCGGCGACACCAGAAATCCCACTTCCTGGGCGAATTTCTTGCGGATGCCACGGATCCTGCGCAGCAACTCGCCGTCCTGTGACTTGTCGACCAATGGAATCAGGCGATAGCCGACTTCCAGCCCGAGAACGTCGAGTGGCGTGACATCACTCCAGCTGGCCTCCTGCGCTTCACGCGTCGCTACCGGTGCGACAGCGATGGTCTCTGCTGGTAAGGCGAGGTGCTCGCGCTTCTCCAGTTGCCAGGCCATGGCGGCAATGGCGCTGGCCAGAAGCAGGAAGACAAAATTGGGCATCCCGGGAATCAGGCCCAGCAGACCGATGATTGCTGCAGCGAGAAACAGCAGCTTCGGATTGTTGAAAAGCTGCGACACGAACTGCTGCGAAACATCCTCGTTGTCTCCGACACGCGTCACCACCATGCCGGCAGCGATCGAAATGATCAGTGCCGGGATCTGGGCCACCAGTCCATCACCAATGGCCAGCAGGGTGTAGGTCTTGGCGGCGGTGCCGATATCCAGGCTGTGCTGCAGCACCCCGACGAAAAGGCCACCAATCACGTTGATCAGCATGATCAGGATACCGGCAATCGCGTCACCACGAACAAACTTCGAGGCACCGTCCATCGAACCGAAGAAGTCCGCCTCCTGGGCGATCGTCGCGCGCCGCTTGCGTGCCTCGTCTTCGGCGATCAGTCCGGCATTGAGGTCCGCATCGATAGCCATCTGCTTGCCCGGCATGGCATCGAGAGTGAAGCGTGCGGCCACTTCCGCGACGCGTCCGGCACCCTTGGTGATCACCACGAAATTGATGACCACCAGAATCGTGAACACGACGATTCCGACCGCGTAATTACCACCGACCAGAAAATGTCCGAAGGCTTCGATGACCTGCCCGGCAGCACCGGGGCCGGTATGGCCTTCGAGCAGAACGACACGCGTCGAAGCGACGTTGAGGGACAGACGCAACAAGGTCGTGACCAGCAGTACGGTGGGGAAAACGGAGAAATCCAGCGGTTTGATCACGCTCATGGCAACCAGCATGACGATCACTGAAATGGCGATATTGAACGTGAAAAAGAGATCCAGGACAAATGCCGGCAGCGGCAGGACCATCATCGCCAGAATCAGCAGAATCAGCACCGGGCCGGTCATTTGCCGCTGGCCAAAACGAGCGACGAAATCCCGCATGACCAGGCTCGCATCAGCCATTTGCAGCCTCCCCGATGAGTTCCTCAGGAACCGTGATCGCCAGCGGTGGCATCGGATAGTGGCCACCGCTCAGGCGCCAGTTGCTCAACTGATAGATATAGGCCAGCACCTCGGCGACCGCCGCGTACAGCGTTGCCGGGATCTCCTGATCGAGATCGACATGGCGGTAGAGCGCGCGCGCCAGGGGTGCCGCCTCGATGATCGGTACGGCGTTTTCGGCGCCGACCTGGCGGATTTTGAGGGCGATCTCGCCCAGCCCCTTGGCCAAAACTTTCGGTGCGGCCATGCCGCTCTTGTACGCCAGAGCAACCGCGCAATGGGTCGGGTTGGTGACGATCACGTCGGCCGCCGGGACGGCGGCCATCATCCGCTTGCGCGCCGCCTCCCGCTGCAACTGGCGGATGCGGCCCTTGACCTCGGGGTTGCCCTCGAGTTCCTTGCTTTCCTGCCTGAGTTCCTCGCGAGTCATCTTGAGCTTGTCGTGGTGCTGCCAGATCTGGAATGGCACATCGACCACAACGATCAGCAACATCGCCGCAACGATCGCGAAAAAGCTGAAAGTGAGCAATTGGCCGGCACTCGACAGGCTGACCGGAATCGACTGCGCAAACATCGCCAGCAGGTCGCCACGCTCACTCCACAGAATCCACACCGCGACGCCGCCAAGCAGCGAGGCTTTGGCCACGGCCTTGATCAGTTCCACCAGCCCGGTCCAGGAAACCAGGCGAGACAGGCCCTTGAGTGGGTCGAGACGGCTCAGATCAGGCTGCAGCGCTTTCAGGGAAAAATTCCAGCTGCCGAGGAAAAAAGGCGACAGCAGCGTCGCAGCGACCAGCGCCACGAACAAGGGGACAAAAGTCAGCAAGGCGTCGAGCGAGAGGTCTGCCAGGCGAAGCAGCATCAGCGGCGGCTCGTGTGCCAGGCGTGGGTCAAGCTGCAGACCCCGCCGGAAAATTTCCGCCATGCGCTGCATCATCCAGGGACCCATCAGCCAGAACGCCGTCGCGGCAACGATCAGGATCACGAACGCGCCGACCTCCCGCGACCGAGGGACCTGCCCCTCCTCGCGCGCCTGCTCCAGACGTCTTGCTGACGCTGGTTCGGATTTTTCGAGGTCGCTTTCCTCAGCCATTTGGAGCTTCCAATGTACTCCAGGCTATTATAGAAAAACGAGAGTTAAAAGCGATGAGTGAGGGCTCTTATTTAGACCAATTCTCGGATCGTTGCACAGGAACAACAGTTGTCTCAGAGACGCAAAAGAATGGGTGCCGTAAGCCCCCTTGCCCAAGAACTCCTCGGCGTCTAGGAGAAAAACTCCAGAGCCCGCGCCGGTGTATTCCGCAGGTCGCGGTCGGTATGCGTGGCCAGATCGGCGAGCAGTTCTTTCATGTCCAGAATCAGGACGATCTGACCGTTCGAGAGCGTCGTCACCCCGGCAACACCGCGCGGACGGAAGTCGTCCAGCGCCTTGATCACCGCGTCATCCCGGCCGGCAAAGTTGTCCACCGCCAGAATGAAGCTGCGCTCGGCGGTCTGCATCAAAACCCCGTACTCGGGCTGCTGCAACTGCGGCCAGCCAAGCAGTCGCGAGAGGGCGATCACCGGCAGGATTTCGCCGCGCACCACCAGGGTTTCCTTGCCGCCCACTTCCTGCATCCGCTGGTGGTCGATCGGCAGGATCTCCCTGACCATCGATAGCGGCAGCGCAAAGGGTTGCTCACCGAGCAGGACGAGCAGAACGGGAAGGATCGCCAGCGTAAGCGGCAGCGAAATGATGAACACCGAGCCCTTGCCAGGCTCGGAGCGGATCTCGATCGCCCCATTGAGCTTCTGGATGTTGGTCTTGACGACATCCATTCCGACGCCACGACCGGATACCGCCGATGCCTGCGCCATCGTCGAGAAGCCGGGCAGAAAAATCAGGTTCAGGCTTTGCCGGTCATCGAGCGTGTTGGCTTCCTCTTCGCTGATGATGTTTTTCTCGACCGCCTTGGCGCGAATCCGTTCAGGACTGATCCCGTGCCCGTCATCGGCAATGATCAGGACGATGTGATCTCCCTCCTGACGCGCTTCGAGACGGACCACGCTTTTCGCCGGCTTGCCGGCCAGCAGACGCTCTTCAGGCCTCTCGACGCCATGATCAACGGCATTGCGAATCAGGTGAATGAGCGGATCGGCCAGGTCCTCGATCATCGTCTTATCGACTTCGGTCTCTTCGCCAATCAGCGCCAACTCGACGTCCTTGCCCAATTGCCGAGCCAGATCGCGGGCAATCCGCGGGTACTTCTGGAACAGCCGGCCAATCGGCTGCATCCGCGTCTTCATTACCGAGTTCTGCAAATCCGAGACCAGGAGATCAAGCTGGCTGACCGCCTGATCGAGGGCCTGCAGGGTTTCCGAATCGGTTCTGCCGGCGAGGATATCGGCGCGCAGACTGGTCAGGCGGTTCTTCGTCAGACCAATCTCGCCAGACAGGTTGAGCACCTGATCCAGGCGCGTGGTATCGACCCGAATCGTCGCCTCGCGCGCAGCGGCTTTCTCGTCGGCACGGCGACCGGAAGGGGCGCCGCTCACCGCAGCGCCAGGCCTGTCGGTGCTGCGACGCCCTTCCGGTGGAAAATGCGGCTGCAGCTTGGACAGATCCACCGCTGCGGCTGCGGCCACGGCCGCATTCGCCGTCATCGCAGGTGTCCCACTTGCTGCCACCGCCGGCACCGCGACATTTTGCCCGCTCACGGCCGCATGCAGGGTGTGCCAGTCCGGACCTTCGTCTGCAACAGCGACGGGAGTGGCCATTCCCCCGCCATCCTGACTTGCGCCACGCCCTTCGAGCATGGCTCGCAGCGCGACAGTGAGTTCGCCAGGGGCCGCATGCGGTTGCGTACCCTGTGCGATCTCGCCAAACATGTGGCGCACACTCTGGGTCGCTGCCATGATGGTATCCATCAAACTCGCCGTCAGCTTCATCTCGGCGTTTCTGAGCTTGTCGAACAGGCTTTCGGTCAAGTGGCAGAGGGTGACCAGTTCGGTGGCATTGAGAAAACCTGCACCGCCCTTGATGGTGTGAAACCCACGGAAAATGTCGTTGAGCAGACGGCGATCATCCGGGCTCCGCTCCAGGTCGACGAGTTTGTTGTCGACATCCGAGAGCAGGTCTCCGGCCTCCTGCAGGAAATCCTGCAGGAGGTCTTCCATCCCGGCAAAATCACTCATCCTGAATCTCCTAGAATCCCAGGCTGTCGAGCAGATCGTCGACCTGCTGCTGTGTGGCCACCACGTCACTGCATCCTTCGGCATTGATCACTGGCCCGTTGAGCAGGCTCATCACCGAGTCGGTGCGCCGCTCGCCGGGCAGGGTCTCGATCAGCACTCCCATCAGTTGCGACTCGAGTTCCTGCGCCACATTGATGATTTTCTTGATCACCTGGCCGGTCAGATCCTGGAAATCCTGCGCCATCATGATCTCGAGCAGTTGCGCTTTCGTGGCCCCGGTTTTCTGAGGCAGGCCCTGCTTGAAGAAAGAACGCGTCTCCTCGGCCAGGTGCTTGAATTCCTCGACGCCCATTCGATTGGCGAACAGGGCATCCCATTTCGTCGCCAGCGTGGCCGAAGCGGTCTCGAGTTCCTCCTGCAGGGGGTTGGCCAGATCCGTCGCATTCAATACCCGGCAGGCAGCCTGCTCGGTGAGGTTGACGACATAGTTGAGGCGGTCTCTGGTGTCAGGGATGGCGGCGACGGCATTCTCGATGAGTTCGTGGTAACCCAGTTGCCCGAGTGTGTCGTGCAACTGCCTGGCCATCTGGCCGATGCGCTGAAACACCCGGTCCTGGCCCTGCCACTGCTCAACGCTGCCCGCGGCCTCGGGACTGCCCGCTGCGACGCTTTGCGCTGCGACGACCGAATCGAAGAGAATCTGCAACTCGTCGCTGTCGTCTGCCCCGTCGCCCTCGCGCAACTGCTGCATCAACGACGCTCCCCGAGACGCTGGCGGCGCCGGTGCTGCGGACGCTGCCACTCCCGCAGCAATGCTGTCGAACAGCGCTTCGAGTTCCCTGGAGTCCCCAGACCTATCCGCGTCGCTCATCTCAGCCACCCATCTTGTCAAAGATTTTCTGTAGTTTTTCGGCCAGCGTGGCTGCGGTGAAAGGTTTGACGATGTAGCCGCTTGCCCCTGCCTGTGCAGCTGCGATGATGTTTTCCTTCTTCGCCTCGGCGGTGATCATCAGTACCGGCAGATGCTTGAGCGCCGGTGCTCTGCGAATCGACTGGAGGAGTTGCAGGCCATCCATGTTTGGCATGTTCCAGTCGGTGACGACAAACTCGAAGTCGCCATTCTGCAGCCTCTGTAATGCCACCGCACCGTCTTCTGCTTCGTCTACGTTCGAGAAACCCAATTCCTTGAGGAGATTCCTGACAATGCGTCGCATCGTCGAGAAATCATCCACCACCAGAATCTTCATCTTCGGATCAGCCATTCTGTAACTCCAGATTCCTTCTTTCTGTTTGCTCAGCGTTCGAGCAAGGGGCGCAGGGTATCGGCGAGGATTTCGGCGTCGAACTTGCCGACGTAGGCATCCACCCCTACGGCCTTGCCCATCGCATGATTGGCCTGCGACGACAACGACGAATGCATGACTACCGGGATGCCCGTGAAACGGACGTCGCTCTTGATGTTCTTGGTGAGGACATAGCCGTCCATCTCGGGCATTTCGGCATCGACCAGAATCAGGCGGAGCTCGTCGCGAACGCTCCGGCCAGTTTGTGTGGCATGCGCAGCAATTCCCTGCAGTCGCCCCCAGGCCTCGGCACCATTGGTCGCATGCTTGTGCTTGACGCCGAGCTTGTCGAGGACTTCGACGATCTTGCGTCGGGCGACCAGCGAATCATCGGCAAAAAACATGCAGACGTCCTGATCAACGTTCGCTGGCGGGATGTCGACGATGATCGCCTCGCCGAAGGCGTTGGCGAGGATCTGCTCGACGTCGAGAATCGGGCTTCCCACTTAAAGCGGGACAGTCATGCTACCGATAGAGTCTGAGGATGAAGGGAGCTGAGGAGATGGGAACTGGTTGCCGCATCTCCTGTATCATCAGTTTTATGACAAAAAAACTCTACGACTCAAGCCATACGGACAACCAGCCGCGTCATTTTTGCCGCACTTACAGACCAGGGAAAACGAAGCCTGCGTGCAGTGGGGGAATTAATTCATCGCCCGAAAAGCAGTGTTCATCGCCACCTGCAAGCGCAAGCCCGTAGGAACCGACATCCTGAATCGGGGTTTTGGGAAACCGAAGAGGGGGAGGCATGGCTGAGATTGCTGGTATTTGCTGTGCTGTACACGTTCGGGCTGCAACATCATGTGGGGGCGGGTGCCTTGTCGGATTTCTTCCAATTGATCCGCCTTCATACCCATGTGGGGGTGTCTCCCAGCGCCTTGCAGACCCAACTCAGCCGGATGGAAGCGCTGTTGCCCCTGTTTCAGCAACAGTGTGAAGCCTCGGTACCGACGCGGACACGCCAAGCGGTGGTGGCCGCGGATGAGACGTTCTTTGGGGAGATTCTGATCTTGGTGCTGATGGATTTGTCCTCGGGCTACCTATTGCTGGAGTCGATTCAGAAGGACCGGGGTTTCGATACCTGGTTTGCCCAGGTGACCCCGCGCCTGGAAGCACTGGGTATCGAAGTCAACCACGCCATCAGTGACCGGGCGAAGGCCCTGATCAAATTAGCGGTCACAGGCTTTGAGTGTACCTCGGGCGCGGATACGTTCCACGAGCAATATGGCCTCAGTCGCTGGTTGTCACCGGCCTTGGGACGTCGAAAAGCCAAGGCGGATCAGTGCTGCGAACTGGCCCAGAAGGCCCTTGATCAGCCGTCGCGCGGAGCCAGTACCGAGGAAAAGGCGGCTTTGGCGGCACAACAGGCCTGTGCCTGGGAAGCCCGCGCGCAAGTGGAACAGGCGCAGCAAGAGTACCAGAAGCAGTTGCTGGGAATCGCCGAGGAAATCCATCCCTTCTCCCTGGAGGAGAATACTCGCACGACGGCGGAGAGCGTAGTGGCAGGACTGGAAACGCGAGCACAGGCCCTGGAAACTCTGGCGGCGCAACAAGGGATCCAGGATACCCGTTCCGCCCTGAAGAAGTTCCGTGCCCAGATCGGCGCCTTATCGAGTCACGTCAGCTTTTGGTGGCTTTGGGTAGAAGAAATCCTGCTGGGCTGGTCTCTGGATGAAGCGACTCGGCAATGGCTGACGAGCAAGCTGTTGCCCGTACTCTATTGGCACTACCAAATGCGGAAAACGCAAAACAGGGTTCACCGGAAACGGTATCAGGAGGCTTGGCAGCGAGCATTAGAGGCCTGGAAAGCAGACCCGTTCCATTCGGGATTCTCCGAGAGTGAGTTGCAGCGCTGGCTAGAATGGGGGGAATGGATGGTGCGACAGTTCCATCGCAGCTCCTCCGCCGTCGAAGGGCGCAATGGCCGCTTGTCCCAGTTGTATCATAACGGGCGAGGTCTGACGAAATGCCGCCTGGCTGCGCTAACGGTTATCCACAACTATGGGGTGAGACGTAGTGACGGCACTATCGCAGCCGAACGTCTGTTTAGCACCTCTTTCCCTGATCTTTTCGATTGGCTGCTCAACCAGATGGGGGAACTTCCCTTACCGAGGAAGTCCCGCCACCGGGTTGTGCATAACCCATTGAAGTTAGAGATTGTCCCGGCTTAAGTGGGAAGCCGAGAATCGACACCAGCTTGCCGTCATCGAGTTCGGTCACCGCCGTGATCAGACCCTGGTTGCTGGAAAGTACGCTTTCGGGGGCCTTGACCTTCTCCCAGTCCACACGGATGATCCGATCCACTTCATGGACCAGGAAACCCAGGGTCCGCTTGGAGTACTCGGCGACCATCATGGTCTTGCCATACTCGTGCGGCTGACCCTCGTACTCGAGAAAGGAAATCAGCGACAGCACCGGGATGACGTTGCCGCGCAGGGAAATCAGGCCTTCGACCCCGCGTGGCATGTTCGGCGTTTTGGTAATGTGCGGTGTCCGCCCGACTTCGCGCACCTTGAAAACGTTGATCCCGAAAGTCTCGCGCGTTCCCAGGGAGAACAACAGAATCTCCATCCTGTTGGAACCGGCCAGCCGGGTGCGTGCGTCAACGCTCTCCAGCAGGTTCTTCCTATCCGCCAAATCCATTGTATCGCTCCAGAAAGATTGCGCAGTCTCAGAGTCTCAGCTCGGCTGCGCTACCGGAAGAGTACCTTGCAGCCTTCGCGTCAAAGTTTCCGAGAGGCGCTGCGGTTCGAATTTTGGCACATACTCATCGACGCCAACGGATCTGCCCAGTTGCTGGTTCGACATTCCGGACAAGGAGGAATGCATGATCACCGGCACGCCAGCGAAGCGTGGATCGGACTTGATCTTCTTGGTCAGAATGTAACCGTCCATCTCCGGCATCTCGATATCGGTCAATACCAGACTGATCAGGTCGGTCACCTGCTGGCCGGAGGCCTGTGCGTAATCCGCCATTTTCTCCAGTTCGTCCCAGGCTTCGCGGCCATTGATCGCGGCGACGAATTTCACGCCCATCGCATCGAGAGTCCGCTGAATCTGCTTGCGTGCCACCGCCGAATCATCGGCAAAGAATACCGTCAGCGTGGCATTGTCGATCGGCTTGATGTTGCGGTAAACGATGTCGTCGTCGTAGTTCGTCGTTTCCGAGAGTACCTTCTCGACATCCATCATCATCACCAGACGACCATCCGGCAATTCGGTGACCGCCGTCACCAGGCCACCCATCTCGGCCATGAGCATCGCCGGCGGTACCCGCATCTGGCTCCAGTCGAGACGGAGAATGGTATCCACCCCCTCGACAAGAAAGCCCTGTGTATGACCCGCGTATTCGGTGACGATCATGATCGAGCGCTGCGTCTCCGTATCTATACGGGCATAACGGGCAAGATCGACGACCGGCACCAGCGCCCCTCGCAAACTCACCATCCCCTCGACCGAAGACGGCATGTCCGGCGCTGAAGTGATCGGCGGCGTCCGCATCACTTCGCGCACCTTGAAGACATTGATGCCGAAGGTTTCACATCGTCCGGTGCGCGCATCGGTTCCGAGCGAGAACAACAGGATCTCCAGCTTGTTGGTCCCGGCCAGTTTGGTGCGGGCATCGATGTTTTTCAGTAGATCGGACATTCCTCATTTCCTCGCGTAAAGCACAGCACGCCTGATCCCGGACATCTTAATCCAATAAGCGGCGCCACGTCATGCTCACCCACTGCAAAAGATCGAAACCGGATCAATCAAGCCTCGGATTGAAAATTTTACGGCACAAACGGCGACGACTTTAGCGATTTGGTCATTCTGGCCCGGCTCGCCACCGGCCATGAACCATTCGGGTCAATGCCCCTGCCAGGCAATCGCCTACGCCTCGACCAGCGGCTCATAAATGGCTACCGGCGCCGACCGACCGCGTACCGCGGTATAGCCGAGCTGTCGGCAACGCCAATCGCCAAGGGCCTGATGCGTTGCCTCGCCGATGATCACTCCTGCGGCATACTGTGCCGACAGCCCCTGAATACGCGAGGCCAGGTTCACCGCATCGCCGAGCACGGTGTAGGCACGCCGGTGGCGGGACCCCATGTCGCCCACCACCATCGTGCCGGTGTTGATGCCGATGCCCACCTGCAACGCTGGCCAGCCGCGGCTGGCAAAATGCTGATTGACGCCGCACAGCGCCGCCTGCATCGCGAGAGCGGCCTCGACGGCATGCCTGGCATGCTGTGGATCGGCCAGCGGCGCTCCCCAGAAAGCGACCACGGCATCGCCGATATACTTGTCCAGCGTACCCCGATAGGCACGAATGACATCGGTCATCGCCGACAGATAGTCGTTCATCAGTTGCGCCAGTTCGTCCGGTGGCAGGTTCTCGGCAAGGGTCGTGAAGCCGCGCACATCCGCGAACAGCACCGTCAGTTCGGCACTACGGCCTGCCATGGTGTAGTGCTCGGGGTCACGGCTCATCTCATCGACCAGTTCGGGCGGAATGTACTGGCCAAAAAGCTCCGCCAGGCGCCGCTTGGCACGACGTTCCACAAAATAGCCGAAGAACAGGTGCAGGCCAAGCAGCATCGCCACCAGGAGCAGGCTCGCCGCCATCGGTAATACCAGCTGCATGCCTGTCCAGGCCGCCAGGTTGATGATCGTCAGCAGCACCAACATCCACACCGCCAGAACGACCGCCCCTGCCGGAGAGAGACGGGGCAGGCCGAGCAGCAGACCGACGATCACCAGCAAGCCGGCCTCGAGCGTCGCCGTGTAGGCCGGCGATTGCAGCTGGCGACCATCGAGCAATCCCGCAAGCAGGTTGGCATGCGCCTCCACCCCCGGAAAGGCCTGACCCACCGGCGTCACACGCTGGTCGAGCAGGCCCGGCGCAGTGGTGCCCAGCAGTACGACGCGGCCGCGCAGACTGTCAGCCGGCAAGCGGCCCGCCAGCACGTCGGCCGCAGAATGATAGCGAAAGCTGCCCTGGCCACCCCGGAAAGGCAGCAGGACGCTCGCCTGCTCGGCGACGGGGATGCGTAGCGGCGCACGTGCCGTCCGCAGTTCGATCGCCTCGAGCGGTCCGGAACCGGACTGCCAGGGGGCATGATCGGCAAATCGGAGTTGTAGTGCCGGATTACCCAGCAGCGCCTGTGCCATCACCAGCGAAAACGCAGCGTACACCTGCCCGTCATAGGCGGCCAACAACCAGGCACGCCGCGTCACCCCGTCCAGGTCCACCGGCGCACCGAGAAATCCGGCCCCCATGGCGGCTTGCTGAAGTATCGGCAGGTTACCTCCGTAGCCGTGCCACTGCGAAAACTGCCCGGCCTGTTCGGCCATCTCCGGCAGTAGCGGCGGCGGCAAAGCGCCGCTCCTGGCCGCAACATCCGCACGCGACAGATGGAAACCTAAAATGACCGGATAACGTTGTAGAACCTTCGCCAATCGGCCGTCGTAATCGAGCCCCGGCCGCAACGCTTCCAGCGCGGCATGGAAAGCGGTATTCTGGCGTAGCGGCCCGCGGCCCAGCGCATCCAGAGAAGCCAGCCCGGAACTCTCGTCCGCTTCCGCCAGGATCACGTCCAGGCCCAGCAGCAGTGCGCCGTATTGTTCGAAAATCCGCTCGATCAGGGTCGCCAGACGGGCTCGATTCCACGGCCAGCGGCCCAGTTCGGCCAGCGATCGCTCATCGATATCGACGATGGCGATGCGCTCGTCCAGCTCTCCGCGTGCAAACAAACGCACGCGCGAATCGTAGAGGAAGGCGTCGAAGCGGCGCAGTGGATCGATCTCGATGTAGCCCAGACTGTATGCAAGCAGAAAGCCGAGCAGCGCGACGCCAAGCCACTGCCGCAGATCGAGAGGCACAAGCCGAAACTCGAAGGTCCAGGCCAACTCAGCGCAGCTTCAATTCGACACGGCGGTTGCGCGGTTCCGGAATATTGTCCGCGGTAACGATTGCCGGTTCTCGTTTGCCTCGACCAATGACGGTAATCGTCTCACGCGCCACCCCCACGCCAACCAGCAAATCGCGGACCACACCGGCACGCTGCAAGGACAACTGGTCATTGGCCTCGAGGCCACCCACCCGATCCGCGTGCCCGATGACCACCACTTCGCTGGCTGGCAGGGCAGTTACCTCGGCCAGAATGCGTGGCAGCAGTGCCCGCGACTCCGGGGTCGGCAGACTCTGCCCGAACTCGAAATACACGACATAAACGCGCGGTCGCGCCGGTTGCATGGCCAGCAGCCGGCCATAGGTTTCGCTTACCAGGGCTGCGTTGGTCTGGATCGGGGTCAACTTACCATCGACCACATTGACGCTGGCGTAGGGCTCAGAGAGCACCACAGCCCCCCCGGCACTGGTGACCGACAGCGCACCCGTACGGCCATCCGGCCCCGGCAACAAGACGACGCGGTCGCTGAGACGCACACAGGCCACAAGGCTCAGTGCGAGCAACCACACCCAGCAGGTCAGCGGCCTCATTCGTCCTCTGCGCGCGCATCGACAATGAACTCGGTGCCCCGAATCCCGAGCAGCACGGTCGGTGTCCTGAAGTGCACGTTTTCTGGTGCCTGCTTGCCGATCAGGCCGGTCACCACACTCAGCGTACCTTTGAGCAGCGTCGCCAGCATCCCCCCCTCATGGGTCGTGCTGTTGAACTGGAACTCGTTGATCAGCAGAGTGCTGCGCGGTCCAGCGGTGAGCAGGGTATCGTCGGACAGAGTGATACCCACCGCTCCATCGGCAGCGGTGCGAATCCGGTCACCGACGTACACCGGCGCGCCCACCTTGAGCATCTGTACCTGGCCGGCACGATCGACCGTCACATTCCCTTCGCTGCGCTTGACCTTCCCGGCAGGGACTCCGGTCTCGGCAGCGACGCCGATCGTGGCTTGGATCAGGAAAAGGAAAAGCAGCGCATGGTTTCGCATGGTAAACATCTCTGTGGTCGGGGTATGCAGCAGGCTGGCACCAGGGTGAGAGATTTGCTCGTCGCCGCTCGATTCGTGACTGGCCGCATGGCCGGCCGAACGCGGCTGGCTGATGCTGGCAATGTACCCCGATTCACAGCACAGCGGCAATTCGTCTGGTCGCAGAAGAATCTCCTTCCTTGAGTTTTGCCTGCCGTTTCTGCATAGTTCGCGGTCTTTCCAGTCATTCCACACACTCGTCATCGCCGATGCCCCCACAGATAGAATACCCCGCAGCCAACAAAATTGCCGAGAAGATCGCCGCAGAGATCGGCTGCCGCCCCCAGCAGGTACTGGCCACGGCTGCCCTGCTCGACGAAGGGGCGACGGTGCCGTTCATCGCACGCTACCGCAAGGAAGTCACCGGCGGACTCGACGACATCCAGTTACGCCTGCTCGACGAACGCCTGCTCTACCTTCGCGAGATGGAGGAACGGCGCCGTGTCATCCTCGCCTCGATCGAGGAACAAGGCAAACTGACGCCCGAACTGGCCGCCGCAATCTACACCGCCGAGACCAAGCAAGGCCTCGAAGACCTCTACCTGCCGTACAAACCGAAGCGGCGCAGCAAGGCGCAAATCGCCCGCGAGGCCGGCCTCGCGCCGCTCGCCGCAGTGCTGCTGGCCAACCCGATGCGCTCACCCGAAACCGAAGCCGCGCACTACCTCAACGCCGAAGCCGGTTTTGCCGATGTCAGAAGTGTCCTCGACGGTGCTCGACAGATTCTCATGGAACAGTTCTCGGAGGACGCCGGGCTTCTCGGCGAACTGCGCAGCCATCTCGAGGCGCATGGTTTCGTGAAGTCGACGGTCCTTGCCGGCAAGGAAAACGAAGCGGCCAAGTTCCAGGATTATTTTGCCTACACTGAAGCGATCCTGGCGATCCCTTCGCATCGCGCGCTGGCACTCCTCCGCGGCCGCAACGAGGGCATGCTGCAACTGTCGCTGGTCCTTGACGGCGAGCTTGACCAGAGCGCGCCCAACTCCTGCGAGGGACGCATCGCGCGACACTTCGGCATCGTCGACCAGGGCCGGCCAGCCGACCAATGGCTGCTCGAGACGGTACGCTGGAGCTGGCGAATCAAGGCCTCTCTACACCTCGAACTGGAACTGATGAAGGCCCTGCGCGAGCGCGCCGAGGCCGAAGCGATCCGCGTCTTTGCCGCCAACCTGCACGACCTGCTGCTCGCCGCACCCGCCGGCAAACACGCCACGCTGGGCCTCGACCCCGGCCTGCGCAGTGGCGTCAAGGTCGCCGTCGTCGATGCCACCGGCAAGCTGCTCGAAACCGCCACGGTCTACCCGCACGAACCTCGCCGTGACTGGAACGGCACACTGCACACCCTGGCCGTGCTGGCACGCAAGCATCAGGTCAAGCTGATCAGCATCGGCAACGGCACCGCCTCGCGCGAAACCGATCGTCTGGTCGCCGATCTGATCCGCCAGCAACCCGAGCTGCAGCTCGCCAAGGTCGTCGTTTCCGAGGCCGGCGCCTCGGTCTATTCGGCCTCGGAATACGCCTCCCGGGAATTCCCGGAACTCGACGTCAGCCTGCGCGGTGCGGTGTCGATCGCCCGCCGCCTGCAGGATCCGCTCGCTGAACTGGTCAAGATCGATCCCAAGTCGATCGGTGTCGGCCAGTACCAGCATGATGTCAGCCAGACCAGGCTGGCAAAGGCGCTCAATGCGGTCGTCGAGGACTGTGTGAACGCGGTCGGTGTCGACGTCAACACCGCATCGGCACCGCTGTTGATGCGCGTCTCCGGACTCAGCCCGACGCTGGCGGCGAACATCGTCGCCCACCGCGACCAACACGGTGCCTTTCCCAACCGGCAGGCGCTCAGGGCAGTGTCCCGCCTCGGCGAGAAGACCTTCGAGCTGGCGGCCGGCTTCCTGCGCATCCATGAGAGCGACAATCCGCTCGACCGCTCGGCGGTGCACCCGGAAGCCTACCCGCTCGTCGAGCGTATCCTCGCCAACGTCAAGAAGGGAATTGGCGAAGTCATCGGCGACTCGCAACTGCTCAGGGCACTGTTGCCGGAGCAATTCGTCGACCAGAAGTTCGGCCTGCCGACGGTCCTCGACATCCTCAGGGAACTCGAAAAACCCGGTCGCGACCCGCGTCCCGAGTTCCGCACCGCCAACTTTCGTGCAGGCGTCGAGGCCGTCAAGGATCTGCAGGCGGGAATGATCCTCGAAGGAGTGGTTACCAACGTCGCCAACTTCGGCGCCTTTGTCGACATCGGTGTCCATCAGGACGGACTGGTACATATCTCGGCGATCGCCGACCGCTTCGTCAAGGACCCGCGCAGCGTCGTCAAGGCCGGCGACGTGGTCAAGGTCAAGGTCCTCGAGGTCGACCTGCCACGCCAGCGCATCGCTCTGAGCATGCGACTCGCCGACGACTTGCCGAACGCTCCGAAAATGGCCAGGATACCCGCTTCGGCCAGAGCCCAGGAGCGGCAGCGCAGCCAGCCGGAGCCGACCGGTGCCATGGCCAGCGCCTTCGCCCGCCTCAAGCGCTGACTTCCGGAACCCTTTTTCCCCGCAAACACCAGCGAGCACACCCGCCATGACCAGAACACCCGGAAACACCACCGACCGTAAAACCTCTCCCCGCAGCGCCGCCGAACCGCGCCTCTCGCGCCAGCGCAAACCCCAGGATCTGCCGGTCGATGACTGGCAAAGAGCGCTGCGTCGTCAATTCGGCCGCGAGCAGCCGTTTCAACTCGAGAACCTGGGCGATGATCCGGTTTTTTCCGAGTTCTCGGTGTTCAACCCCGACAGCGGTCGCCGCTACCGGGTCGCGATCCGCGGCGCGCAGGCCGGCGACAACCATTGTTCCTGTCCCGACTTCGCGACCAACGATCTGGGTACCTGCAAGCATGTCGAATTCACGCTCGCCCAGATCAGCGCCAGGCGCGGCGGCAAGAGCGCACTCGAGCGCGGTTTTTGCGGATCGTTCAGCGAACTGTTCCTCGACTATGCCGGCCAGCGGCGCGTCCGCCTGCGGCTCGGTAGCGATTTTCCCGCTGAACTGCAGCCGACCGCCGACCGTCTGTTCGATACCGCCAGGGGTTGGCAACTGTCACCCGAGCACTTTGCCGATCTGCCGGCCTGGGTGGACGAGGTTCGCGCCGCCGGCCACGATCTGCGCTGTGCTGATGACGCGCTGTCGTACATCGCCGAAGTCCGCGACGGCGAGGTACGCAGGCAGACCCTCGCCGCTGCCTATCCGCTCGGCGCCGACAGTCCCGAACTGAAAACGCTGCTCAAGGTCGAGCTCTATCCCTATCAGCGCGCAGGCGCACTCTTTGCTGCGCGCGCCGGTCGTGCCCTGATCGGCGATGAAATGGGCCTCGGCAAGACGGTACAGGCGATCGCGGCGGTCGAAATCTTTGCCCGCCACTTTGCCGCCGAACGTGTACTGATCGTCTGCCCAACCTCGCTCAAACATCAGTGGGAACGGGAAATCACCCGTTTCAGCGATCGCTGCGCCACCATCATCGGCGGTCTGCGCGCTGTCCGCCAGGCGCGCTATGCGCAGGACGGATTCTGCAAGATCACCAACTACGAGACGCTGAGCCGCGACCTCGACCTGATTCAGGCCTGGGCTCCGGACGTGGTGATCGTCGACGAGGCGCAACGGATCAAGAACTGGAACACCATCGCCGCGCGCGCGCTGAAGCGCATCGACAGCCCCTATGCGATCGTGCTGACCGGCACGCCACTGGAGAACCGGCTCGAGGAATTGATCTCGATCGTCCAGTTTGTCGATCAGTACCGGCTTGGACCGACCTGGCGGCTGCTCGACGAACACCAGCAACGCGACGAACGCGGACGCGTCATCGGCTACCGCGAACTGCACCGGATCGGCGAGACGCTGGCGCCGATCATGCTGCGGCGACGCAAGGCGGAGGTACTCGAACAACTGCCCGAGCGCGTCGACAACACCCTGTTCATGCCGATGAGCCCGCTGCAGGCCGACCACCACGAGGAAAATCGCCAGGTCGTCGCGCGCATCGTGCAGCGCTGGCGGCATACCGGCTTCCTTTCCGACAAGGACCAGTTGCGCATGCATTGCTCGCTCCAGAACATGCGCATGGCGTGCAACAGCAGCTTCCTGATCGACCACGAAACCGATGACGGCTACAAGGCCGACGAACTGCTGACCCTGCTCGACGACATCTTCGCCGACCCACAGGCCAAGGTGGTCGTCTTCAGCCAGTGGCTGCGCACCCACGAGCTGATCATCCGCCGCCTGCGCCAGCGCAGCTGGGAACATGTCCTGTTCCACGGTGGCGTTCCCGGTGACAAGCGTGGCGCGCTCGTGGAGCGCTTCAACCACGACGCCGCCTGCCGCCTGTTTCTCAGCACCGATGCCGGCGGCGTCGGCCTCAATCTGCAACACGCGGCAGCCGTGGTGGTGAACATGGATCTGCCGTGGAATCCCGCGGTGCTTGAACAGCGCATCGGTCGCGTACACCGGCTCGGCCAGACGCGCGGCGTGCAGGTGATCAACTTCGTCGCCAAGGGAACCATCGAGGAAGGCATGCTTTCGGTGCTGGCGTTCAAGCAATCCCTGTTCGCCGGCGTCCTCGACGGAGGGGAAAGCGAAGTCGTGCTGCAGGGAACGCGCCTGTCGAAGTTCATGGAAACGGTCGAGCAGGTCTCCGGCGCAGTAGCCAGCGAGAGCACCGTCGAAGAGTCGGACCCCTCGCCGCTCGAAGCCACGACAGGTGCCGAGAACGAAGCCGACGGCGAGGCAGAATACCTCTCTCCCACGCCCGCCGACGCGACGGCAGCACCGCCCGCTGGCGAACGCAGCCCGGCCAGCGAGCCAGCGCCGCCGGCCACCGCGACCGCACCGGGCGCCGCTGATCCCTGGGCGCCGCTGCTGGCCGCCGGCGCGCAACTGCTCGGCGAGCTCTCTGCGGCGTCAAGCGGCGAGCGTGCGTCACCCTGGGTACAGACCGATCCGGCGACCGGAGAACGCTACCTCAAACTGCCCATGCCCGACCCACAAACGATACAACGCCTCGCCGAAGGGCTGTTGGGCCTGCTTGGCGGGCGGAAATAGCGATACGCGGACGCACCCTTGCACGTCGCGGTCGATGGCTTGCGGTGCCGGCCGGAACCTTGCCTGCATCCGCTGCGTGACTTCGTGCGTATGATTGACATGTCACCACAACACCAACCCTTCATCGGCATCCCGGCGTGACCGGCCAGCCTGCCGCCTGCGGAGGCGCCGCGGATGCTGCCAACCGACGGCCCTCTGAAGTTCTCGCCAAGGCGTTTGGCTTTGTGGTCCTGATCGGGCAGAATTCGTCCGACGCGGAAACCGAAGCCCACGAGATGAACGAAACCGACGATTTCGATGCCCGAACGCTCCCCACGACCGACCAGGCTGAACTGGCGGAAGGGCAAGCCCGAGAACAGCGGGTGCTGGCTGACGAGGCGCGTCTGCAGGCCTGCATTGCCGGTATCGTGCACCAGGATGAGCAGGCGCTGGCCGAGTTGTACGAGGCGCTGGCCGGACGCGTCTACGGACTGGCACTGCGCATCACCCGCCAGGTGCAAACTGCCGAAGAGGTGACCGAAGATGCCTTCTGGCAGGTCTGGCGGCAGGCGCCGCGTTTCGATGCGGCCCGTGGCAGTGTCCTGGCCTGGGTGCTGACCATTGCCCGCAGCCGTGCGCTCGACGCCCTGCGCCGCAGAGACCCGGCCGAAGCCCTGGATGAGGATCGTCTTGCGGACCTGCAGGAAGACAATGACCCCCAGGATCTGCTGCTGGCCGTACAGCGACAGCACCGCCTGCATGCCGCACTGCAGGATCTCGATCCCCTGCCCCGGCAACTGCTCGCGCTGGCGTTTTTCCGGGATCTTTCGCACGAAGAGATCGCCTGCCAGATGTGTCTTCCTCTGGGCACGGTCAAATCCCATATCCGCCGCGCTCTTCTGCGCCTGCGCCAGTTGCTCGGCGCCGATGATCCTCGCTCGCCAATGGTGACGCCATGAATCCCGAACAATTCGCCAATCCCCCTGAAGACGACGGCGATACCCGCATATTGACTCGCCTGATCTGCGAGGGGCTGCTGCCGATCGACCTGCCTGTGCGCCAGCGTACCGACCTGCGCAGCCGCTTGCTGTGCCGGATCGGCGACAGCGTTCGCCGGCACGCCGGGCTGCTCACCGTTCGCGCCGGCGATGGGAACTGGCGCGCGCTCAAGGCCGGCATCCGCGTCAAGACCCTCTGGGAGGGTCCACGAGGCGCATCGGTACTGATCGAGCTGGCCCCTGGAGCCATGCTGCCGGTACATCGCCACCATCATCTCGAGGAAGGGATCGTCTTGCGCGGTGGCCTGCAACTCGGCGAACTGAACCTGGGAGCGGGCGACTACCATGTTTCACCACCGGGCAGTCGGCATGCGCGCATTACCTCCCGTACCGGCGCACTGGCCTATTTGCGTGGCACTTCACTCGGGCATACCAGGAGCGTCCTCGGTGAGCTGCTCGGAGGCCTGATCCCGGGCGATGGTCCGGCGAGCCATACCGTCTTCGCTGGTGAAGGCGATTGGCAAGGTATTGCCAAAGGCATCGAGCAGAAGATTCTCTGGCGCGACGGCGACGTCATTTCGCGCTTCTTCCGCCTGGCAGCGGGGGCACACCTGCCGGCGCACGCACACGACGGCGAGGAGGAATGCATCATGCTGAGTGGTGACGCCTTCTTCGGCGATGTGCTGGTCCAGGCCGGCGAGTTCCACCTCGCACCGGCTGGCAGCGAGCACGGTGAGGTGAGCAGCGACCAGGGCGCGGTGGCCTTCGTCCGTGGCCGCGAGGTTCTGCCGCTGTCACCAGGACGGTGAGCCCGCGTTTTGTGATGATCAGCCGCTGGCGCCTGGAAACGACCCGCGAGCGCCTTTGGGAGCTGCTGATCAACCCCGTGGACTGGCCTGCCTGGTGGCCACACCTGGCCAGCGTCAACAGCCTCGCGAGCGGCGACCAGGATGGGATCGGTTCGCGGCATGCCTTCCTCTGGCGTAGCGGCCTGGGCTACCTGCTGCGGATCGTGATGACCACCCGGCGCGCGGAACCCTGGCGGGAACTCGAAGCTGCGGCCAGCGGTGACCTGCGCGGCATCGGGCTGTGGGTCATCGAGGAGGCCAGCCCCGGCGCAGTACGCCTCACGTACCGCTGGGACGTCGAACTGAGCAAACCCTGGATGCGTCGCCTGGCACCCCTGTTGCGGCCGGTCTTCGCCTGGCGCCACTTCGCGGTGATGGCCAGCGGCGCCCAGGGCATGGCCCGCCAGCTTGGCTGCCAACTGTCCGGGATCGAGGAGTGGTCAGTGATTTCGCCGATCGTCGAGGGCGTGACCGCCGGCTGAGCGGCTGCTGATCTCACTGAATCGCACCAACGAATGCCCCGATGGTCGCCCGCGCCTGGTGCAGATGCAGCAGGCAGTCTTCCCACTGCGCTTGGCCCAGGTCGACTTCGTCGAGCAAGGCCGTCCGCTCGGCGTCATGCTCGGCAGGCGCGTGACTGCCGAGCGACGCGTACGCCGCCTGGTCGGCGAGACCGATCAGCGCGCAGAACATGCGCTCGTCACCGGCTGCCGCGGGGTCGTGATGGTGGGCGATGGCGGCGAGGTACTTTGCCGGCAGATCCCAGCGCTCGGCAACCATTTCGCCAACCTCGGGATGGGTGAACTCGAACAGCGTGCGCTCGGCTTCGAGACTGCTCATGGCCGAACCGCGTTTGAGTTCGAGCACCTGTCGGTAAGCCGATTCGGCCTGCACGGCGAAGATCAGCTTGCCGATGTCGTGCAGGAGGCCGGCCATGAACGCCTCGTCGGCCGAGCAGTGCACTCGCGACGAGAGGAAACGTGCCGCGGTGGCAGTGGCGATCGAGTGTTTCCAGAAATCGACCAGGTTCAGTCGCTCGGTGCGAAAGGCATCGAATGCGCCGACCGAGATCAGCATTCCCTGCACATTGATGAAGCCGAGCACGCGCACGGCGTCGGCAATGGTGGCCACACGACGGGAGAAACCGAAGAAGGCCGAGTTGGCGACCCGCAGGATCTTGGCCGAGATCGCCGGGTCGTTGATCATCAATCGTTCCACCGCCCGGGCATCGACATTGGGATTCTGCATCATCTTGACTGCCTGGATGATGATCGTCGGCAAGGTCGGCACCTCGTAGATATCGATCGGGCGGAAGCGTGCCAGAGGTTCCGCCGTCAGTTTGTTGCCACCCGAAGCGTCACTCGTTTCCAGCAGGCTCGCCGACAGACCCGGATGAACGAGCTGGAAGACATGCATCGGGTGCGGCAGGTCGCGCAGGCGCAGCATGCCGGTATCGTGCAGGCTGCTGCTGGCAGGCAGGGAATTGCGCACCAGCACTTCGGTCTTCGAGGTCAACAGGGTCTGCCCGCCGTGCGTCACCGCCAGCAGGCGGGCAACGCGGTTCACCGTCGTGCCGAAATAGTCTCCATGACTCAGGTACGCCGGGCCGGTGTGCAGTGCGACGCGCACCCGCAGCGCGGCACGCGTCGGCCACTTCTCGGCAGCGACGCTGGTCTGGATCTGGCAGGCAGCCCTGAGCGCTTCGGCAGCATCGTCGAAAGTGACACAGAAAGCGTCGCCGACGGTCTTGAAGACGTAGCCGCCGTGGCCTTCGATGGCTGACGATAGCAGCATGTTGTGGCGCTGCAGGGCAAGGCGCATGGCCACCGACTCGCGCTCCCACAGGCTCGTCGAGCCTTCGATGTCGGTAAACAGGAAGGTTGCGGTAATCAGCGACGCGTCGCCCAGGGTCATTTCTTCGGGTACCATTTGCAGCCTCGCTCGTTCGTCAGCAGGGGATCAAAATTGCCAAAACTCAGCGCCGGCGCGAGCCGCCGCCGAGGATCGAACCGAGAACGCCGCGAATGATCTCGCGACCCACCTGCGAGCCGATGGCACGCGCGGCGCTCTTGGCCGCCGTCTCGATCACCGAATCGCCGCGTCCCCGGCCACTCCCGGCACCGCCGAAGAGGTCGCCCAGACCATCGAGCCAGCCGCCACCGGCCGCCGCTGGCGGCGCCTCGCCAGCAGGCGTGCCGCCTTTCGGCGGCGCGGCGACGGCGCTTCCCTTGAGCTTCTCGTAAGCCGACTCGCGGTCGACGACATTTTCGTAATGCCCGTAGATCGCCGAACTCCGGATTACCGCCTGCCGCTCCTCGGCGGTCTGCGGGCCGATTCGCGACGTCGGCGGCAGAATGAAGGCACGCTCGACGACGCTTGGCCGGCCCTGCTCGTCGAGGAAGGAAAGCAGCGCCTCACCGACTCCGAGTTCAGTGATCGCCGTCTCGGCATCGAACTTCGGATTCGCCCGCAAGGTCTGCGCGGCAGCTTTCACGGCTTTCTGGTCTCGCGGCGTGAACGCGCGCAGCGCGTGCTGAACCCGGTTGCCGAGCTGACCGAGAACGGTATCGGGAATGTCCAGCGGATTCTGCGTGACGAAATAGATGCCGACGCCTTTCGAGCGGATCAGGCGCACCACCTGCTCGATCTTTTCCAGTAGTGCCGCGGGCGCTTCATTGAACAGCAGATGTGCCTCGTCGAAAAAGAAGACCAGCTTGGGTTTGTCGAGGTCGCCGACTTCCGGCATTTGCTCGAACAGCTCGGAGAGCAACCAGAGCAGGAAAGTCGAATAGAGGCGCGGCGAGGCCATCAGCTTGTCACCGGCCAGGATATTGACCACTCCCCGGCCATCGTCGGTCTGCATCAGGTCGGCAATGTCGAGCATCGGCTCGCCGAAAAAGACCTCGCCACCCTGCTCGCCGAGGTTCAGCAAGCCCCGCTGGATGGCGCCGATCGAAGCTGCCGAGACATTGCCGTATTCGCTGGTAAAGGTCTTGGCGTTCTCGCCGACGTACTGGATCATCGCCCGTAGATCCTTGAGATCGAGCAGCAACAGGCCGTTGTCGTCCGCGATGCGGAATACCAGTTGCAGCACTCCGGCCTGCGTATCGTTGAGGTTCAGCAGCCGCGACAGCAGTACCGGTCCCATGTCCGAGACCGTCGCGCGCACCGGATGTCCATCCGCGCCGAACACGTCCCAGAAGGTGACCGGGCATTTCGCCGGCGCGTAGTCGGTGACGCCGAGCGCGTCCAGGCGCGCCTGCAGCTTCGGCGTCAGGCTGCCGGGAGCGGCCAGACCGGAGAGATCGCCCTTGACGTCGGCCATGAACACCGGCACGCCAATCGCCGAAAAACGTTCGGCGAGCAACTGCAGGGTGATCGTCTTGCCGGTGCCGGTGGCGCCGGTGATCAGGCCATGCCGGTTGGCCAGGGCCGGCAGCAGGGACAGATCGGTATCTTCGTGTCTGGCGATGAGCAGAGGGGTAACCATGATCGACTCCGGAAAGTGGTGGCAGGGAGGGAACGCGGGAAGTGCTAAAATGCGGGGCTTGATTATCAACCATTTGCGGTCGGGTTTGTTGCTCTCGGCAGCAGCCGGACCCGATCAGCAATCATCAGAGGTCAGCATGGCAGGACACTCCAAATGGGCCAACATCCAGCACCGCAAGGGCCGCCAGGATGAGAAGCGCAGCGCATCCTTTTCCAAGATCGCCAAGGAAATCACCGTCTCCGCCAAAATGGGCGGCGGCGATCCGTCGTTCAACCCGCGTCTGCGTCTGGCCATCGACAAGGGCAAGGGCGTCAACATGCCCAAGGACAAGATCGACAACGCGATCAAGAAGGGAACCGGCGAGATCGAAGGCGTCGAATACGTCGAAATCCGTTATGAAGGCTACGGCATCGGTGGCGCCGCGGTGATCGTCGACTGCCTGACCGACAACAAGACGCGCACCGTTGCCGACGTGCGCCATGCCTTCAACAAGTACGGCGGCAACCTCGGCACCGACGGTTGTGTTGCCTTCCAGTTCAGGCACTGCGGGCAGTTGCTGTTTGCCCCCGGCACCGACGAAGCCGCGCTGATGGACGCGGCGATCGAAGCCGGCGCCGACGACGTGCTCTCCAACGATGACGGCTCGGTCGAAGTGATCACCGCGCCGAACGACTACATGACGGTCAAGGAAGCGCTCGAAGCTGCCGGTTTCCGGTCCGAGTACGCTGGCGTGACGATGAAGGCCGAGAACGAAACGCAACTCGGCAGCGACGAATCGCTGCGCATGCAGAAGCTGATCGACGCACTCGAAAGCCTCGACGACGTTCAGGAAGTCTATACCAGCGTGGTGCTCAACGATTGAGCAGGCACGGCTTGTCTGAAATGGTATAGTAGCCTTGCCCCTGCGACCCCGGCGGTTCAGTATTGGGCGCTGGCGAATTGTTTCCTTGCAAATTCGATCTGCGGTCCATCAAGGCGATCCTCCCTCTGCTGCTTGCGCCTACATGAAGCGCCAGGGTGGGCGACAGCCAGTGTGGCGAGATCGGCCTGAATTTTAATTGTTCATTGTTTTTTTAGGAGATTAACTATGGAACAAATCACTGCATCGGACATTTTCGAGCTATCAGCCTCTGCGGTTTCTTCGATCGTGCAAGGAATCGTGGACAACCAGCAGTTCATTGTTCAGGGCGGAATCGAGACCCCGCTCCAGATTTGTCATTTCATGGCCCAACTCGCGCACGAAAGTGCCCACTTCAGAACGACTCGTGAGTTTGCCTCCGGCAACGCCTACGAGGGCAGAAAGGATCTGGGGAATGTGCAACCGGGAGATGGTCCCCGGTATCGAGGCCGGGGCCTGATCCAGACCACCGGACGGGCGAACTATCGAGAAGCCCGTGACGACATCCGCAAGATCGTTCCCGAAGCGCCGGATTTCGAGCAGCAGCCGATGGAACTGGAAAAATTCCCGTGGGCACTGTTGTCGGCGGTCTCGTATTGGCGACGCCGGAATATTAACCGATTTGCCGACCGCGACGACATTCGCGCCGTGACGCGCGCAGTGAATGGCGGCCTCAATGGCTTCGATGACCGCCAACGCTACTTGATCAAGGCCAAAGCGATCTGGCTGGCGGAGAGCACACCCACCGCCAGGAATCAGACACTCCGCCCTGGAGACCGCAACGATGCCGTCGTGGATCTGCAGAACGAGTTGATCGATGCCGGCTATCGTCTCCGGGTGGACGGCCATTATGGCGATCATACCAGGGAGGCCGTGCTTGATTTCCAGACACGGCACCGTCTCACTACGGACGGCGTGGTGGGTGCGCGAACCTGGGCCACACTGAGAGCCTCTACCGACTGAAACACCGTCATGCCACCCGCAAGCAGTCGACAAACCACCCGTAAAAGGCATTCGGGAACGTGGCCTCATGCCCCTGCCTGCATTGGACTTCCGCGGTCTCCTGTGCCGCCAGGGCGGATCGTTCCTGGATGGCTTGGTCGTGGGAGGCTGTTGTTGACGGTGATCCCGGCAAGACTTTCCGGAGCAAGGCCGCGTTCGCTTGTGGTGCACAGCGTCCTTGCCGCCATCCTCTGCCAGGCATACATCGCAGAAGCGCGGTCGGCCCGCTGCTCGGCGAGCGACGAGGGCCATTTCAAGTGCGAGTTCCGCGCCACGGCACGGCAGTTTTCAGATCTCGGCCCAAGGAAAGCCGACTTACACCTTGAATATGGTGGAACCTGGGCTCGCTTACGGTTTCCTCAATATTGGCAAAGGCAATATTCCCTTGCCTGGCCGCTTCGTTCGCAGCCCAACTGAAAAGTCGTGCTAGGAGAACGACGCGACATCGACCCGGATTTGCGCGTGGTGAGCAGACCAACGGTCGCTGTACGCCGCACGCGCGACGACACCGCCGCTCCGGCCTGCACTGCTCCCATTCGGCACGGCAGGCCGGAACCGCTTTCGCACAGCGACTCACGGAAAGCCGGTGAGGATATCTTCGACACCTGTTGGGGCTCCTTAGTTAGTAAGTCCAACCCGCATTGGTAAATCAATGGCTTACAAATAATCTGACCCACTTTTCTTATCCCGAACTGAGGTTAGCGGTACACGAGAGGCTTTGCAGCCCTTCGATCCCAGGAGTTTGCTCCAGGGCTTCGTTCCTCAGCCCAACCTACGGCGGCGAGGCCACCCTGGCGAGCGAAGGGCGAAACGGTGGCAGGAAGAAGGATGTGGTGGGCGAACCATCCGCGCTTCGACGGCGTCACGACGCAACGAACGTAGGTTGGGCTGAGGAACGAAGCCCAACGGCTCCTGCCATGCGCACGTCGTCTTCTGCCTTCTGGCATCGCGCCAAGAAGCAATGCTGATACGTGCGGCAGGATATCTTGTCCGGGGTTTCTTATCCTGGAAATCGCCTTACCTGGCCACGGCGATTCGCTTAAGGTGATTTCCGCAAATTGCCGTACCAAGAGTCATGGTGTTAGGCCGGGCTCATGGCCAGAAAAACAAGCCGCTGCGGTAGTTGTTCGGGATCTTGATTCCCGGAAATCACCTAAGCACCGTCTCGCGCGGGAAAAGCCAGCGGCTGGACCTGGTTCAGCGATTCAGCCCGTTCACCCTCTGCCTGGAGTGCAACGCGCCTTTGCTGGCGATCGACAAGATACAGGTAATCGAATGCTTGCCGCCGTCCGTTCGGGCAAACCGGCAACATTTCACCTTCTGGGTGGTGTTCCTCAAGTGGATATACAAATCCCTAATATATTGATTATAAAATACTATATGGGGCTCATATCCACGTTTGGACCACTACCCACCTTCTGCAGTCCTTGCGCTCGTGTCTTCTGGCAAGGATCACGCTGGCAACGTATGCGGCAGTTACTGGACACGGCGATGCGGCAAGGCAGCGCGGCCTCTGAGGAACGATAGATTCGTGGGTGTTTCACTCATCCATCTCTTCGACACTGACGTTCCCCTTGCCCGAGCGTTTGATGAGGTACCGGGTACCGTCCTTGCCTGTCCACCGGGTCGCCGAGGGTGGTACCTTCACCCCGTCGATCGTCACATTGCCATTCACCACGCGGATACCGCTCGCATCGTCATCCCCCTTGCGGGTCGTGACGGTGGTGCCTGGTGAATGAGTGATCGAGGACGAACTCTGGCCGGGATTCACATACACGGCGTTGCCTTTGGTGCTGGTGGAAGTCTTGCCGGTATTGACCTTGGTGCCATTACCGGTGTTTACGCTCACCCCCCCGGCACCGCCGGTTTTCACGTCGACCTCACCCGAACCTCCGACCGAAACCGAGACCTGGGCCGTCGCGGATGCCGCTGCAAGGATGAGCAAGGCGGCCGTGATTGTCTCCTTCATTCGAATCCCTCACTGTTCAAGAAATGGCCAGGCGACGAAGGACAGAAAATCCGACGCCCCGTCGGCCTCGATACCAGTATCCCGGATTTCCGCTCGGATAGTCAATCGGGAAATCCTGCCGAGAGCTACGGCTATGCGAGAAGCACGGCACCACAGGCTCGCTGGATCCCCGCTCGCCAATCTCCACCAAGGCGCCAAAGCCACGCTCGAAAGGAATAAAGCAGTAATGGCAAATCAGATATACTTTTCCACGCGGCGCCTAGCCGCTCGCTGACGCCGGCGGTAAACCGCCCGTGCAAACGAGCCTGTGTAGCCCCCACCCGTCCCCAGAGAAACGACAGCTCTCACCCGCCAGGAGCAAGATGTGGAAAAGGTTTGGAGCAAATTCCGGATCGGCGAGAAGATCGGGCTCGGCTTCGCTGTCGTCGGCCTGCTGTTCATCGGCGTCGTCTGGCACTACCACCAGACCCTGCAATCGGTGCTTGCTGACCATCGGCAGCTGCAAACCGTCTTCGAAGTCCGTAAATCGCTGGCTCTCGAAATCGAGATCGAGATGGCGGCCGCACGCGATGCAGAAAAAGACTTTCTGATCCTGCGACATGAGCATTTCGCCGACGATGTCGACCAGCACCTGCAGGTCTTGCGTACAAAGGTGACCGCGCTGGCGGCGGTGGATCAACAATCCCGGCAGACCGCCGAACAACTCCAGAGGCTGCTGACCACCTATCAGGAGAGTTTTCGCGCCGTCACCGAGGCCTGGCGAAGCATCGGGCTGGATGAAAACTCCGGCATCCAGGGAGCTTTCCGCCAGAAGGTCCATCGCCTGCAGGAATTGTCCGCGCAATACTACGTCGACCCGCTGTATACCGTTCTGCTGCAGATCCGTCGCAGCGAAAAGGACCTGGCCTTGCGCAGGGATCCGGCTTACCGGGAACGGGTTCGGACGCTGATTCAGGAGTTTCGCCAGCTCGTCCACGCCTCCGAACTGCGGGCAGCGGTGAAACAGAAACTGCTGTCGGAGTTGGCCGTCTACGCCAGAACCTTCGAACCCTATGCCGAAAACGCACTCAAGACCGGCAACGTCGGTGGCGGCATGGGAGCATTCCGGGATGCGGCACATCGCATCGAGGCGATTCTCAGGGCCCATCACGTCCCCAATCTGGAAACCAACGTCTACAAGCTCCGACGGCAGGAAAAAGACTTCCTGCTGCGCGGCGACGAGGCCTACGTGACGAAGTTGGTGGACATCGCCAGGACGCTCCGCTCCCAGATCGCCGCATCACCGCTCTCCGAGACCGACAAGGCGCTCCTCGCCGGCCTGTTGCTCGATTACCAGCAGGGTTTCCTGCAGCTGGTAGCACAGCACGCCAGCATCGTGACACTGACCAGGGAGGTGGACGCTGCCGCCAGGCAGATCGCTCCACTGATCACGGCCAACGTGAATCAGGCCAACCAGATGATGGCCGCCCGCGTCGAGGCCATCACCGAATCCTCGCAGGCCAGCGTCCGCCTGGGCATGCTCTCGATGTACGGCGCGCTTGCCCTCGCACTGGTCTTCGTGATCACCCTGACCAGGCGCATCGTTCGCAAGGTTAGGCAGATGGCCGGTCTGCTCGACGACCTCGCCTATGGTGCCCCGACTGCACGCGTCCCAACCTTGCCCGGCGGGCGGGACGAGATCAACGCCATGGCGGAATCACTGAATGCGCTGCTGGAACATCGTGCCAACTTCCTCGACTGTTGGAAGACATCGATCAACGGGCTTCCCACTTAAGCCGGGACAATCTCTAACTTCAATGGGTTATGCACAACCCGGTGGCGGGACTTCCTCGGTAAGGGAAGTTCCCCCATCTGGTTGAGCAGCCAATCGAAAAGATCAGGGAAAGAGGTGCTAAACAGACGTTCGGCTGCGATAGTGCCGTCACTACGTCTCACCCCATAGTTGTGGATAACCGTTAGCGCAGCCAGGCGGCATTTCGTCAGACCTCGCCCGTTATGATACAACTGGGACAAGCGGCCATTGCGCCCTTCGACGGCGGAGGAGCTGCGATGGAACTGTCGCACCATCCATTCCCCCCATTCTAGCCAGCGCTGCAACTCACTCTCGGAGAATCCCGAATGGAACGGGTCTGCTTTCCAGGCCTCTAATGCTCGCTGCCAAGCCTCCTGATACCGTTTCCGGTGAACCCTGTTTTGCGTTTTCCGCATTTGGTAGTGCCAATAGAGTACGGGCAACAGCTTGCTCGTCAGCCATTGCCGAGTCGCTTCATCCAGAGACCAGCCCAGCAGGATTTCTTCTACCCAAAGCCACCAAAAGCTGACGTGACTCGATAAGGCGCCGATCTGGGCACGGAACTTCTTCAGGGCGGAACGGGTATCCTGGATCCCTTGTTGCGCCGCCAGAGTTTCCAGGGCCTGTGCTCGCGTTTCCAGTCCTGCCACTACGCTCTCCGCCGTCGTGCGAGTATTCTCCTCCAGGGAGAAGGGATGGATTTCCTCGGCGATTCCCAGCAACTGCTTCTGGTACTCTTGCTGCGCCTGTTCCACTTGCGCGCGGGCTTCCCAGGCACAGGCCTGTTGTGCCGCCAAAGCCGCCTTTTCCTCGGTACTGGCTCCGCGCGACGGCTGATCAAGGGCCTTCTGGGCCAGTTCGCAGCACTGATCCGCCTTGGCTTTTCGACGTCCCAAGGCCGGTGACAACCAGCGACTGAGGCCATATTGCTCGTGGAACGTATCCGCGCCCGAGGTACACTCAAAGCCTGTGACCGCTAATTTGATCAGGGCCTTCGCCCGGTCACTGATGGCGTGGTTGACTTCGATACCCAGTGCTTCCAGGCGCGGGGTCACCTGGGCAAACCAGGTATCGAAACCCCGGTCCTTCTGAATCGACTCCAGCAATAGGTAGCCCGAGGACAAATCCATCAGCACCAAGATCAGAATCTCCCCAAAGAACGTCTCATCCGCGGCCACCACCGCTTGGCGTGTCCGCGTCGGTACCGAGGCTTCACACTGTTGCTGAAACAGGGGCAACAGCGCTTCCATCCGGCTGAGTTGGGTCTGCAAGGCGCTGGGAGACACCCCCACATGGGTATGAAGGCGGATCAATTGGAAGAAATCCGACAAGGCACCCGCCCCCACATGATGTTGCAGCCCGAACGTGTACAGCACAGCAAATACCAGCAATCTCAGCCATGCCTCCCCCTCTTCGGTTTCCCAAAACCCCGATTCAGGATGTCGGTTCCTACGGGCTTGCGCTTGCAGGTGGCGATGAACACTGCTTTTCGGGCGATGAATTAATTCCCCCACTGCACGCAGGCTTCGTTTTCCCTGGTCTGTAAGTGCGGCAAAAATGACGCGGCTGGTTGTCCGTATGGCTTGAGTCGTAGAGTTTTTTTGTCATAAAACTGATGATACAGGAGATGCGGCAACCAGTTCCCATCTCCTCAGCTCCCTTCATCCTCAGACTCTATCGGTAGCATGACTGTCCCGCTTTAAGTGGGAAGCCGATCAACGAGATGATTGCCCAACGCGACCTCGACCGTGCCAATAGCGAAGCCGCGCGTGACGAAGCGATCACGGCTCTGCGCGCGGCCAGCACCGCCAAGGTACAGCAACTCAATACGATCCGTGAAAGCCTGCTGCATCATGCCGAACAGATTGTCGAGATCCATCAGCGGCTGCGCTCGGCCCCCGGCGACGTCAACACAGACGATGTACAGGCCCTCGAACACGCGGCTCAGGGCATGGTGACGCTACTCGAAGTCCTGGCGGTTGACCACACTTGAAACTGCCATGGCCATGGCAAAGGACGACCTGCTTAACACCCATCAGTTTTTTGTACTAAAGCTCTATCGGCTTGGCGAGACCGGCTTGCCATTGCCCGCATTTTCGGCGTCTCCATAAACTGATCGGTGTTAAGGTCACTTGACTTGAGTTTCCAGCCCCGTATAATGCGCGCTTCCTTGAGGTCATATGCAATGTTGGCTTTGATGAAGGCGCGTAGCTCAGCTGGTTAGAGCACCACCTTGACATGGTGGGGGTCGTTGGTTCGAGTCCAATCGCGCCTACCAGTTAAACCACGGTAAACTGGTTTGGCTGGATGGAACAGCAAGAATGAAGGAAGCCGGTCTTGCTGTCGCAAGAAAAACTGTCCAAAGCCATCGGCAAATTCCGGTTGGCCTGCGTTCATAGCCAGGCAGTTCTTCTGATCCATTACACAAATACCTCCACCGTCTCACCAAAGGTTCTATCCGGCTTTCCGGTTCCAGGCTATGCCATCGACGCGCGATGCGCTAACATGAATGGCTGAAGCCAGCAGCAAGGTGGACCGACCGCCACCTGCCGCACAATCCGAATGGGTGATTCGAGGTCGAACGAGCGTTCTCAAACCCTTCCCCGCGATCGGTGGTCAAACAGAAACTGAAGGAGTGATGAACATGGACAAGCCTGCCGGACGAGTTGATGGAGAAACCGAGGCGACGCTGTTGTCCGCGTCACCCGAACAATACATGTCTGCCGGGCAACTGGCTTTTTTCCGCCGGCGACTGCTCGACGAAGAGCAAACCTTGCTCTCGGCCGTGAAAAAGACGGCTGGCCACCTGCAGGAGAGTGCAACGAGCTCCGACTGGAACGATCGTGCCAGCGCCGAGGAGGAACACACCCTTGAGCTGCGCGTTCGCGACCGCGAAAGAAAACTGCTCCAGAAAATCCGCGAAGCCCTGAAACGCATTGATGAAGGCAACTATGGCTGGTGCGAGGAAACCGGCGAGCCGATCGGCATCCCCCGGCTTCTGGCACGGCCTACGGCCGCCCTCTGCCTGGAAGCCCAGGAGCGGCGCGAACTGGCGAAACGCCGATTCGGTTGATTTGCCATGCCACAGATCACTGCCAACAATCTTCAGATCGAATATGAATCCTTCGGCGCCGAGTCGGCGCCGGTCATCCTGCTGATCATGGGGCTGGGCGCGCAATTGGGGCGCTGGAACATCGAACTCTGTGAGGCGCTCGTCGCCCGTGCCTATCGCGTGATCCGTTTCGACAACCGGGATTGCGGACTGTCAAGCAAACTCGACGCGGCCGGCGTTCCGGACGTCGGCCGGGCACTGCGCACCGGCACGCCGTGACCGCGCCTTATACGCTTGAGGACATGGCGGCGGACAGTGTCGGCCTGCTCGATGCGCTGGGATCGAAAAAGCGCATATCGTGGGTGCGTCGATGGGCGGCGCGATCGCGCAGATCGTCGCGGCACTCTATCCGCAGCGCACGCTGTCGCTGACCAGCATCATGTCCACCAGCAGCCATCCCGACCTGCCGCCGCCGACGCGCGAGGCTGCACAGGCGTTGATGGCGCCCCTGCCGCCGACGCGCGACAAGGAAACGCTGATCGAAGACGCCATCCGACGCCAGCTGGCCGTCGCCAGCCCCGAATACCCGAGTTGTCCGCAGCGTTTGCGGGAAGTCTTCACCGAGGAGCATGTGCGCGGCTTCCACCCGCGTGGGGTAACCCGGCAACTGGCCGCCTTTCTCGCCAGTGGTGATCGGCGCGCCCTGCTGGCGACGATTCAGGCACCAACGCTGGTCTTGCACGGTGCCGACGATCCGCTGATTCCGGTGGCCTGTGGCTACGATGTGGCGGCGCACATCCCGGGGGCCAAGATGCGGGTGATCGAAGGAATGGCACATGATTTCCCGCTGGCGCTCACCGAGGTGTTCGCCGATGCGATCGCCAGCGTGGCACAAGCTGCAGAACGCTGATCCGCCCGCGGGCGCTCCTGCATAGCGACCGATGAATGCCGTTCTCGCGCCCGAACCGATGATTTTTGTCGACCTGGAGACCAGCGGCGCCAATTTCGCGAACGACCGGATCATTGAAGTCGGCCTGATCGAAGTCGATGAGAACGGCGCACAGGAATGGAGCGTCCTGGTCAATCCCGAAACGCCGCTTTCCCCTTTCATCTCCGGGCTCACCGGCATCGATGACGCGATGCTCTGCTCTGCCCCCACGTTTTCGGCAACTCGCGCCGGCACTGCTCGACCGGCTGCGCGGTCGCCTGCTCATCGCCCATAATGCGCGCTTCGACTACGGCTTCCTGAAAAGCGAGTTCGCACGGCTCGGGGTGGATTTTCGGGCACCCAGCCTGTGTACAGTCAAGCTCTCACGCAAGCTGTTTCCCGAGCACCACCGCCACAACCTCGATACCCTGATGACGCGCCATGGCCTCAGCCTGAGCGGCGATCGTCACCGTGCGCTGGCCGACGCGCGCGTCCTCTGGGAATTGTGGCAGTGCTGGCATCGGCAACTGCCCGCTGCAACCATCCAAGGCGCGGTCGCATCGATTGTCGGTCGCCCCGAGTTGCCACCGCAGATCGACGCTGCGCTGATCGACGATCTGCCCGAGGCGGCAGGTGCGTATGCGTTTTACGGCAAGGATGGTCGCCTGCTGCTGAGCAGGCGCAGCAGCAATCTCCGCCAACAGGTTCTGGCACACTTCACGCCGGACAAGCGCGACACCGCACTGATCCGCGACACCAGGAAAATCGGGTGGCGTGATGCAGCCGGCGAGTTCGGCGCGCGCCTGCGCGAGATCGAACTCGCCCGCTCGGCGCCAGAAATCGGGCCGGCGGTCGCGAGCCACGGTTTGCAAAGACACGCAGCGGCCAATGGACTCTGTTCTTGGCAACTACGGCAATACGGCCAAGGCGATTTTCGGCCGCAACTCGTTTTTGCAGAAGACATCGATTTTGCGCTTGCCGACGATCTGTTCGGCTTGTACCCGACTCGTCGCGAGGCGCAGCGCAGCCTGCGCACGCTCGCCGATGCACACCGCCTGTGCCACCGCCAGCTCGGGCTGGAAGAAACGGCAGCAGGAGAGGCCTGCGCCGCCTTCCGGCAGAAGAACTGCCGCGGCGTCTGCATCGGCAAGGAAACTGCGATGCTGCACAGCGCCCGCCTGATGAGCGCGCTGGCCAAGTTCAAGGTCAAGGTCTGGCCGTACCAGGGACCGGTGGTGTTGATCGAGCGTGACGAGTTCGGTATGCGTGAGGATCTGCATCTGGTCGATCGCTGGCGCCTGCTGGGCACGCTGAATAGCGAAGAAGCCCTGCAGGCGCGCTTGGCTGACGGCCCGAGTTGCAACCGCTTCGACCCTGATATCTACCGGCTCATCCACAAGGTCCTGCAGACGGGCAAGCTGCGCGTTCGTCCCTGCCCAGCGTTCTCACTTTGAGCGTTCGATGGCCGCCGGATTGCCGGGACGCCCGCCGGCCTTGCGCAAGAGGTCGGCGATGTCGGTGTTCTCGGTCTTCAGTGCCCAGTCGATGGCCGTCGCGCCACGCTCGTTGGCAAGATTCGGATCGGCGTTGCTCTGCAACAGCAGTTCGACGACCTCGAGATGCCCAAAGCGTGCGGCAAACAGCAGCGCCGTCGAACCATTCGCGGTCCTTGCATTGACCTCGGCGCCCTTCTTGAGCAGGTAGTCGACCACCGCAGCGTGGCCGTTGAAAGACGCGTAGATCAGCGGTGGCCAGCCGTACAGGTTGACGTCTGCGCCCGCTTCCACCAGACGTTTCACGAACGGCAGCTTGCCCTTGTAGGCCGCCAGGCTCAGCGCGGTTTCGCCGTTGCGGTTGCGGGTATTGATACGGGCGCGATGCTTGAGCAGGTAGTCGAAAAAATCCATGTTCCCACGCTGAACCGCCTGCATCAGCAGCGTGTTGCCGGAGGCATCGACTGAATTGACATCCATGCCGCGGTTGATCAACTGGATCGCCCAGGGCGTGTCACCGGCGATCATCGCCTCCTCCATGTCTTCATAAGTTCCGGCAATAGCACAGGCAGGGACGAGCAAGGCAAACAGCAAAGCAATCATTTTCATTGAGGAACTTTCGTACGGGCATCAGGAAACAGACGGAAAAAATTGCTGGTGGTGGCGTCGACCAGCTCCTGGTAGCTCAGGCCGCGCAATCTCGCCATCTCTTCGGCAACGTGTTTCACATAGCCAGGCTGGTTGGTCTTTCCCCGATAGGGTACCGGCGCGAGATAGGGAGAATCGGTTTCCACCAACAGGCGGTCGAGCGGCACTCGCGCTGCCACCTCCCGCACCGTGAGCGCATTCTTGAAGGTGACGATGCCGGACATGGAAATGTAAAACCCCTGATCGAGCGCCGCTTCGGCGACCTGCCAGGTCTCGGTGAAGCAGTGCATCACCCCGCCAGCCTCGCCGGCACCCTCTTCCTGCATCACTCGCAGGGTATCGGCTGCCGCCTCCCGCGTATGGACCACCAGAGGCTTGCCGGCGGTGCGGGCAGCGCGAATGTGCGTACGGAAACGCTCTCGCTGCCACTCTGGCGCATCCTTGTGCCAGTAGTAATCCAGCCCGGTCTCACCGATGGCGATGATCCGCGGATGGCGAGCCAGTTCGACGAGTTCGGCAAGCGTCGGTTCGCGCACCCCGGTGGTCTCGGGATGCACGCCAACCGACGCCAGGATCGTTGGCCAGGCCTCGGCGAGCGCCAGCACCCGTGGCAGGTCTTCGAGGGTGACGCCGATGCATACGGCGCAACCCACGCCATTGTCGTGCATCAGTTCGAGCACCTGCTCGATATGGGCAGACAACTTCGGGAAGTCGAGGTGACAGTGCGAATCGACCAGCATCCCCATCAGACGGTATGCGTCGGGCGACCGGACTGCATCACTCCACCGAGCAGTCCCTCGATGCGTTTGCGTGCCTCCATGCCACTCTCGTCGTTCTTAAAGTGCACACCAATCCCCTGGACCTTGTTGTTATGCGCACCAACCGGGGTAATCCAGACGACCGTACCGGCGATCGGCAGTTTGGCCGGATCCTCCATCAGCGACAACAGCATGAACACCTCATCGCCCATGCCATAGTTGCGGGTGGTCGGAATGAAGATTCCACCGTTGCGCAAGAGCGGCATGTACGCTGCGTATAACGCCGACTTCGAGTTGATGTTCAGCGACAATACGCTCGGGCGCGGTGCTGCGGGGGCAACTGGCTTGCTGGTGTTTGCTTCTGCCATATCCCTCTCAGGAAGTTCGGAACAGCCGCACGTAACTCAAAAAAAACTCTTCGAGAAAGAGGCGGCTGTTCAAGGGTTGCTCGCAATGGGCCTTGTATTGTATCGCCTTTCTGTGGAATGCCAAGAGCTTGCGGGTGTCGGTGGTTTGCGCCAGGTCTTGCAGCAGCGGTCTCTGCGCCAGGAAATAGCGTGCTGGCAGACCTTCGCTCGCCAAAACGAGGTCGAACAGCCACTTCTGCCCCCAGTCGATAACGCGCTTCAAGGGCGCCGGGCGCTTTTCGGCCTTGACCAGCTTGTCGAGGCTGGTGGCGGCGGCCAAAGGGTCTAGCCCCTGCCCACGCGAGACCTGCGCGAGCAGCGAATCGAGCAGCACGCGCTCGCCGCTGCCGCTGAGTTCAAGCGCCAGCAGCGGCGAACCACCAGCCAGTGCCAGCCAGTTTCCGGCATCGCTGACCCCCGCATCGCGCAACCATCGTCCGGCAAGGTCACGCACCGGGCTGTGCACGGGTATCGCCTGACAGCGGCTACGGATGGTCGGCAGCAATCGATGCGGTTCACTGCAAACCAGAATGAACAGGGTAGAGGCGATCGGTTCTTCCAGCGATTTCAGAAGAGCATTGGCGGTCGAGCGATTCATGGCCTCGGCCGGGTTGAGCAACACCACGCGCACACCATGGCGGTGGGTACCGACATGCAGAAAGTCATCGAGCGCCCGTACCTGATCGATCGTGATCTGCTGGCTGGGCTTCTTCTTGCCCGCATCTTCGCCCTCACCGGCCTCGGCCCCGGCCTCGGCAGCGAGCGCGTTCGGCCGCAACAGACGCAGATCCGGGTGATTGCCTTGCGCAAGCCAACCGCAGGCCAGGCATTTGCCGCAGGCCAAACCGGAGGCATCGAGGTCTTCACAGAGCAGTGATTCGGCGAAGGCGCTGGCCAGCTCGAATTTTCCGATACCCCGCGGGCCGGCCATCAGCAACGCATGCGGCAACTGTGCTCGCCGTGCACACAATTGTTGCCAGACTGTGGAATGCAATTCAATCATGTTCATGAGGCGTGTCTTGCAATCGTATCCTGAATCAGTTTCCGGATCACTTCCGGGGCCTGATCCGCATCGATGACGCGGATGCGCTGTGGCGCCGCGGCTGCACGTTCCAGATACGCCTGGCGCACGCGCTCATGGAAATCTGTACGCTCCCTTTCGAAACGGTCGAGGTCGCGCGCCTGGGCAACGATGCGCCGAGCAGCGATGGCCGACGGCAAATCGAAAAGCAGTGTCAGATCCGGTTGCAGATGAGGATGCACCCACTGTTCGAGCTGCGCGAATTTCACCCGGTCGAGGCCACGCCCGCCGCTCTGGTAGGCGTAGCTAGCGTCGCTGAAACGGTCGCAGATCACCCAGTCACCGCGTTCGAGGGCCGGTTCGATGACCCGTTCGAGGTGCTCACGGCGAGCCGCAAACAACAGCAACGCTTCCGTCTCGAGGTGCATCGCCTGATGCAGCAGCAGTTCCCGGAGTTTTTCGCCAAGCGGCGTCCCTCCTGGTTCACGGGTGGACAGCACCGTCCGGCCCTGGTCAGCAAGAAAGGCTACTGCGTCGGCCATATGACTGCTCTTGCCGGCACCGTCGATGCCCTCAAAGGTGATGAATTTTCCGCGCGACTTGTACTCCCCTGGACTCAAGGCTTGCCACCTTTCTGATAGCGAGTCACCGCCTGCCTGTGTTCAGGCAGCGTATGTGAAAAATGGCTCGTTCCATCGCCACGGGCAACAAAATACAGCGCCTCGCTGAGCTCCGGATGCAGTGTGGCCCGCAAGGAAGCCAGGCCGGGCATGGCGATCGGTGTCGGCGGCAGACCGGCACGTGTGTAGGTATTGTAGGGCGTATCGGCAAGCAGGTCGCTTTTGCGCAGATTGCCGTCGAAATTCTCGCCCAGACCGTAGATCACGGTCGGGTCGGTCTGCAGGAGCATTCCCTGGCGCAAACGGTTTACGAACACCGCGGCCACCAGCGAGCGATCCTGTTCGCGCCCGGTCTCCTTTTCGACGATCGAAGCCATGATCAAGGCCTGGTAGGGATCACGATACGGCAGAGCAGCCGCCCGCGCGGACCATTCGCGCTCCAGATGCCGCTGCATCGCGCGGTAGGCACGCGCCAGCAGTTCGACATCGCTACTGCGTTTGGCAAAAAGATAGGTGTCGGGAAAGAAGAGTCCCTCGGCGGCCACCTGTGGTGCGCCCAGCAGGCGCATGATCTCGGCTTCGGGAATACCCGTGGTTTCATGGCGAAGGTCCGGATGCGCATCGAGGCGCTCGCGCATTTGCCGGAAGGTCCACCCTTCGATGAATGCCAGTTCCGCCTGCGTGAAGTCGCCATGGGTCAGTTTCCTCAACAATTGCAGTTGTGTCACGCCGCGGGCGATTTCGTAGCTGCCGGCCTTGATCGAAGCTTCGACGCCCAGCAGCCTGGCGAGCAGGACCAGCGCCCAGGGATCGAGTTCGACACCGGCCGCAGCGATCTCTCGGATCGCGGTACGCAGGCTGCTACCGGGCGTGATCGTGAAATCGACCGTCGCACGTTCCAGACCGATCGGCGTCAGCAGCACGCTGGCGATCAGCGCACTCAGCAGCGCGCACACAACGGCAATTAAAACGAACAGGCGACTGAGGAGTTTGCGCATCAATCCGGCGAACCGACAGGCTGCGGGGCTGGAACAGGGAGAATGGACTTCGAGTGGCTCTATAATAGCCGAAACACCCCGCCCTGAACCGAACTCCCGCGTTTCTGATCGCAGTCCATGCGGGCAAGGGCCGCAGGCCAGGGGTTTGTACGCTCACTACTGGATGAAGATGAGGCAACAATGAGCTCGATCTGGCAGGAAATTCTGGGTACTTCCGGTGCACGCATCGAGAAGGATTGGGTCACCGATTTCGGCGATGCCGCTGCAGAACTGGCGGCAGCCGCGGCGACGACAATCGTCGTGCCATTGAGTCATCTCGGCGTGATCCAGGTCAGCGGCCCTGAAGCGGCCACTTTTCTGCACAATCAATTGACCAGCGACGTCAAGCATCTGAACAGCGACGCGGCGCAGCATTCGGCCTGGTGCTCGGCCAAAGGCCGGATGCTCGCCAGCTTCCTGCTTTTCCGCATCGGCTCCGACTACCTGTTACAGTTGTCTGCCGACCTGTTGCCAGCGATCCACAAGCGCCTGCAGATGTTCATTCTACGCAGCAAGGTGAGCATCATTGACCTGTCCGGCGCTTGCGCACTGATCGGTCTCGCCGGTCCGCAAGCTGAAGCGGTATTGCAGACCGCCATGCTGCCGGTTCCAGCGACGCCCTTGAGCACTGCCGTTTTCGCTGCGGGGGCCGTCGTCCGCCTCGACGAAAGCCGCTTCGAGATCCTCGTCGATCGCGATGCCGCCCTGGCGGTATGGCAGGAATTGTCGTCGCAGGCCCGCCCGGTCGGCACTACCGTCTGGCAATGGCTCGATATTCAGGCCGGCGTGCCGCTGATCAGCGAGCGAACCAAAGAGGAGTTCGTTCCGCAAATGGCCAATTTCGAGCAGCTCGGGGCGATCAGCTTCCACAAGGGCTGCTATCCTGGTCAGGAAATCGTCGCCCGCACACAGTATCTCGGCAAGGTCAAGCGCCACCTCTATCATGCACACGCGGCCACACCGATGGCTGCTGGCGATGCCATCTATTCCCCGGCCAACCCCCAGCATCCTTGTGGCATGATCGTCAATGCCGCGCCGGCACCCCTCGATGGGTATGATGCCCTGGCCATCGTCCAGGAGAATTTCGTCGCTGCGGGGGACCTCGAACTCTCCGCCGCAGGTGGCCCGCACCTTGACCTTCAGCCCGTGCGTCACCCCGTCACTACGACTTGAGCATCCCACGATGTGTCTGATTGTCCTCGCCTGGCAGGTGCACTCCGACTATCCGCTGGTCGTCGCAGCCAACCGCGACGAGTTCTTCGCCCGCCCAGCAGCGCCCGCCGCATTCTGGCCAGAAGCCCCACAGGTGCTCGCCGGGCGCGACCTCGAAGCCGGTGGCACCTGGCTGGGCGTCAGCCGTGCGCGGCGTTTCGCCGCCCTGACGAACTACCGTGAAGGCGGCAAACAAGACCCCGATGCGCGCTCGCGCGGCGCCCTGGTGGCCGATTTCCTGATCGGCAAGGCCAGCCCGGCGGCGTACCTGGCAGAGGTCGCGGCGGCGGCGGCCGACTACAACGGCTTCAATCTCTTCGTCGGCGATGAGCAGCACCTCGGCTATTTCAGCAACCGCGGCGACGGCCAGCCGCACTGGCTTGAACCGGGCATCTACGGCCTATCCAACCATCTCATCGACACCCCCTGGCCGAAGCTGGCCAGCGCCAAGGCGACCTTTGCCGCAGCCCTGTCGGGACTGCCGGCGCCGGCGCCGTTCTTCGCGCTGCTCGCCGATCAGGAAATCGTTCCCGATGCCCACCTGCCCGAAACCGGCGTGCCGCTCGAATGGGAGCGCATCCTCTCGGCGGTTTTCGTTCGCTCCGAAAACTACGGCACCCGCGCCTCGACGCTGCTCACCAGGCAGCGCGACGGGCAGACCACGCTGATCGAGCGCAGTTTCGATGCCGACGCATGCGCAATCGGCGAAGTGTACGAACGCTGCGAAACCTTCAGCGCTAACGGTCATGACTTCTCCAGCGCCCTTGATCATGAAAGTCATGACCGTCTCCCTCTCCCCCGACCCATCCCTCGCGAGATGGGAGGGGTAGACCTCACAGTCCAAGCGTGGTCGGACTGAGTGGCTCGCCGCCGGCGGCGACGATTTCTTCGAAGCGCTTGGTATGGGGAGTGCACTCGTGGACGTCATCGAGGATCAGTCGGGCGCGTGCATGATCGCGATGGAAACGGATGAGCGTGTGCCTGCCATCGGCGATCAGCAGGGAATCCTTGAACTTATCGAGGTGGGGTGGTGAGTGGATGACCGTCAGCGACGGCGCATAAACGGTCAGCAGGTGCATCAACTGCGGGCTGTACTGTCTGACGAAATCCGGCTTCTGCACGACGATCGTCAATCGCTGATGGGATTCCCGCGCCACCAGCAAACCACGCAGCACGGCAATTCGCTCAGGACTTTCGAGTCTGAGCGGCGCCAGGTCTTCATCGAAAATCTGTAGCGTCGCGGTCGACCGATCCAGGATTTCCTGCACGGCGCCGTCATAGTCGCTCCAGGTGGTGATCAGTCTGCTGCTCATCGAGGCGGTCCGTCTGCTTGTTGGCAGATATCATACTGCGATCTCCGGGCAAATTCGCAAACGTTAGAGAACGACCTGTGTTCCCAACTCGACCACGCGATTGGCCGGCAGACCGAAGAAGCTTGCTGCGCTGCCCCCATTGCGGAACATGGCGACAAAGATCTTGGCCCGCCAGGACCACATGTCGGACTTCAAATGTGGAATCAGCGTTTCCCGCCCGAGGAAGAACGAGGTGTCCATCGGGTCGAAACGGAGCCCGGAATCGGCGCATCCTGCAAGAGCGTCTGGCAGGTTTGGCTGCTCCATGAAACCGTAGAATACCCTCACCTGCCAGAAGTCACCCGGCAGGCGCACCACGGCCAGCCTGCGGTTTGGCTCCGCACGGGGGATGTCCAGGATGTTGACCGAAACCAGCACGACGCGCTGGTGCAAGGCCTTGTAATGTTTCAGACTGTGCAGCAAGGCGTGGGGAAGGTTGTCTGGATTGTGCGTGAGAAACACCGCCGTGCCGGGTACGCGCGTCACTCCTTCAAGACCGTGGATGAAGCCCGTGGTCTCCATCACATCTGCAGCCAGGCGTTCATTGAGCAGATCGCGGCCGCGCTTCCAGGTGGACAGCAGCAGATAGACGCCGAGGCCAAAAATCAGGGGGAACCAGCCGCCATCGGCGATCTTGACCGAGTTGGCCGAGAAAAAGGCCAAATCGATGAACGCGAAGGGCAAGGCGCCGAGAAACGCGCGCCAGAACGACCAGCCCCAGAGGTATCTCGCCACGACAAAAGCCAGCAGGTTGGTGATGAACATCGTGCCGGTGACGGCGATGCCATACGCCGCGGCCAGATTCGACGAACTGCCAAAGCCGATGACCAGTGCAAGCACGGCTAGCAGCAGCGTCCAGTTGATTGCCGGCAGGTAGATTTGCCCGATCTGCTGGTCCGAGGTATGGCTGATCTCCATGCGCGGCGAGAAACCGAGCTGCATGGCCTGTTGGGTAATCGAGAAAGCGCCGGAGATCACCGCCTGCGAGGCAATCACCGTCGCTACCGAGGCCAGCACGACCATCGGATACAGCAGCCAAGCTGGAGCCAGCAGGTAAAAGGGGTTGGCGATGGCTTCCGGATCGCGCAGCAGCAGCGCGCCCTGGCCGAAGTAGTTGAGCAGCAGCGCTGGCAGGACCAGGCCAAACCAGGCGAGCTGGATCGGCCTGCGCCCGAAATGCCCCATGTCCGCATACAGCGCTTCGGCTCCGGTCAGTGCCAGCACGGAAGCGCCCAGGGAAAAGAATCCGAGGATCGGGTTGTCCTCGAAGAAAGCGAAGGCGTGCCATGGACCCAGCGCACGCAGCACCTGTGGGTTGTCGGCGATGCTGAGGATTCCGAGTATGCCCAGCGTCAAGAACCAGAGCACCATGATCGGCCCGAAAAGATTGCCTACCGTGCCGGTTCCGTGCCGCTGAACTGCGAACAGTCCGATCAGGATGATCAACGAGATCGGCAATATGTAAGGCGTGAAGGCAGGGGTCGCCACCTCCAGGCCCTCGACCGCCGAGAGTACAGAAATCGCCGGCGTGATGACTCCGTCACCGTAGAACAGAGCAGCTCCGAACAGGCCGAGAATGACGATGATCCGGCGCTGCGTCGATCCCAGCTCGGCTGGCCGCAAAGCCAGCGCCATCAGGGCCATGATGCCGCCTTCGCCCCTGTTGTCGGCACGCGAGATGAAGGTTACATACTTCAGGCTGACGACGATCATCAACGACCAGAAGATCAGCGAGAGAATCCCGAGCACGTTGTCCGGCGTGATCGGCACGGGATGGTGCGCGCCACCGAAGACCTCTTTCAGCGCATACAGCGGGCTGGTGCCGATGTCGCCATAAACGACGCCAAGGGCAGACAGCGACAGCGCGGACAGGCGGCTTTGCGCCGTAGTTGAAGACATGATGCTTACCTCGGTTCTCAGGATTGAAAGCGGTAGCCGACACCGGTCTCGGTCAGAATGTGTTGCGGTTGCGCTGGGTCGATCTCCAGCTTCTGGCGCAAGCGACCGACGTAGATACGCAGGTAATGCGCCTGTTCGCTATGTCCCGGCCCCCAGACTTCCTGCATCAGATGGCGATGGGTCATCACCTTGCCGCTGTTGGCGAGCATCACCGCCAGCAGGCGATACTCGATCTGCGTCAGGTGAATCTCGACGCCGCCCTTGCTGACAACGTGGCGGGCGAGGTCCACCTCGACGTCGCCGAAGCGATGTTGAGGTTTGGTTTCACCGCTGTGCCAATGGCGTCTAAGCAGGGCACGCGCCCGCGCGAGCAGTTCGCCAACGCCGAAGGGTTTGCAAAGATAGTCGTCGGCACCGGCATCGAGGGAAGAGATCTTGTCACGTTCCGCCGAGCGTGCCGACAGGATGAGAATCGGCAGTGGTGACCAGGCTCGCAAATCACGGATGAAGTCAATCCCATTCATGTCGGGCAGGCCCAGGTCGAGGATCAGCAGATCGGCCTGGCCGCGAGCGGCTTCGTCTAGCCCCTGTCTTGCCGTAGCCGCCTCGAGCGAAGCCCAACCCTCGCTGCGCAAGGCTTCGCATACGAATCGGCGAATTTGCGGTTCGTCCTCGACGACGATCACGCTCGCCTGCGTCTCGCTCATCTCGTAGCCTCTTCTTCCATGGCGGGCGGCGTGCCGAGGGGTAGAGTGAAACGCACCCAAGCTCCGCCGGGACGGTTTTCGGCGACAATCGTGCCAGCATGGGCAATGATGATCGCCTTGCAGATCGCCAGCCCGAGGCCCGTGCCGGCAACCGCCGGCTCCTGCTCGCCCCTGGCAAACAGCTCGAAGACCTGGTCGAGTCGATCCACGGGAAAGCCGGCGCCGTCGTTGCCGACCGCGACTTCCAGGAAGCTGTCGCGTGTGCGCGCGACCAACTGGATACGCGATCCCTCGGGGGAATACTTGGCGGCGTTTTCAAGCAAATTGCACAGCACTCGTTCCAGTAGTACGGCGTCGAAGTGCAGCAGCGGCAGATCCTTCGGCAAGTCGATTTCAAGCTTACGACTGGCGAGAAGTCCTGCGAGCAGGCGTGTGCTCGACCCGACAATCTCCTCGAAGGCTTGCCATTCCTTGTTCAAGGGGATGTTGCCCGCCTGCAGGCGGGCCATTTCAAGAAGATTCGACAGCAGATGGTGCATCGCGCGGGCCTGATCACGAATGATGGTGGCCGTCTCGATGGCATTTCGGGCAGGGGTGGCTTCGCCAGGGTATCGGCGAGTCCGACCAGGCTCGTCAACGGGGTGCGCAAGTCATGCGACAGCGACGACAGAATCGATGTGCGCAACTGCTCCGCCGCAACCTGCACTTCCCCGCGCTGCGCTGCAGCGGCGAAGTGCAGACGCTCGAGGGTGATCGCCAGCAGCGATGCCACCGCTTCCAGCAGGGGCCGTTGCGAGTGCAGGCTATCGACGTCATCGCTGCGCGGCGCCAGTGCCAGGACACCGAGAATATGCGTCGGTGCCACTAGGGGCAGAAAGACGATCGCCACGCCGAGGCCAGCGAGGGCATCGGTTTCGACCAGGGTGTGGTGTTCGTAGGTCGAACGTGCGAAAGTCAGTTCCAGTTCGCTCAGGCGGCGACCGCCATATTGCTGAAACAGGAGGCCCGGCCGGGAGTTGTCGGCAACCAGCACGATGACATCCAGATCGAGGCGACCGAGAAAGCACTGTGCGATGTCTCTGGCCTGGTCGACGGTCAGGGTGCCGCCAAGGTCTCGGGCCAGATCGTAGAGCGCTTGCGTATCATGTTCGCGCGCTTGCGCCTCTTGGGTGCGCTCCGAAAGCAGGGCGGCCAGTTGGGAAGTGATCAGCCCGACGGCCAGCATGACGGCGAAGGTCACCAGATACTGTGCGTCGGCCACGGCAAACGAAAGGTGTGGTGGAACGAAAAAGAAGTCGAACAAGGCCACACCAAGGAACGCCGCCATTACCGCCGGGCCGCGTCCCAGCCATGCCGCGGTGACGAACACCGTCAGCAGGAAGATCATCACGATGTTGGCAAGATCGAGCACCTCGCGCAGCGGAACTGTAGCCAGCGTCGTCAGAACGCAGAGCACCGCAGCCAGTAAATAACGGGCGCGCTGCCAATTCGATGGTGAGCGGGTTTTCATGGCTGGACTGCCGAGTCAAGGGGAGATGCCTGTAGTGTCGTCAACAGGACGTAAAAATGGTGTAAACATTTCGGCTGCTGATCATCGTGGCGATGTGATCGTCACCACCAGAATCATTGCCATGGCCGCTGCAAAGCCAGAAAGGGATACCGGCAGCGACCAATCAGCTTGACTGCTGTTACTGCGGACGGCCAGGGTCGGTTCGTTCTTTGCACGCAAACCTGTGACCCTGGCCCTTTGCTTCTGTCCCCCTTCGCTTGCCTCCTCCGATTGACGTCTACTTGCAGTGCTTGGGCTGCGCTATACCGGTCTGGACAACGGAATTGTAGCCAGCGCCTTCGCCTACCGCCTGTTGCGCTGCAGGTGCCGCCGCTGCTTGCATCGCCGCAGGCAGGGCCTTGTTGAGCTTGTCATACTGATTGTCGAGGCATTGGGTGTTCAGGGGGGTTTGCTGCGAGCAGGAAGCCTCTCCCGCCAGTGCATCCTTGACCTCCGGAACCCCGGCCAGGTAGGCGCCCCACTTGAACTCGAGGAAGTAGGCGTCAGCGCAGGTCACATTCGGAAACTTGTCCGCACAACTCAGGTCGTCCTCGTCCTTGGCGGCCCCGGGCGGATCGCACTTGACGTAACCACAGCTTCCTCTCACCCAGGCCGAGAGGGTCCGCAGCGGGTCATCCTGCAAGCTGCCGATGCTCTTGGGAAGCTGGGCGGGGGTGATGTCCTGGCCAGCGGGATCCTTCAGCCAGGTGTCGTGCTGTTTGACCATCTGCTGCCAGAAAGCATCTTCCTTCATGTTCGACCAGTCGGCGAGAAGGAAGGCATAGACCTTCTTGTCCTTGTCCTTGATATCGGCATTCCAGACGGCGGTCGAGAGATGGTGGTGGTCGGTCAGGTAGAAGATGCCGCCCGGACCGCGCACCATTGGAACCCAGCGATTGTCCTCGCGCAGATACTCGTCGAGTTTTCCGGCCTTGGCCTTGCTCGATATCTTTGCTGCCTTGCACTCGACAGCGTCCATTCCCACCGCCGACTGCGTCGGATGGAGCGCTTTCACGTCGATGATGCAACCTCTTTTCTTCTTTTCCTTGAGGGTGATGATCCCCTCATCATTGAGCCGAGCGACCTTGGTGTTCTTGCCGCATTCGGGGACTGCTGCACCCCCGTCGTCCTTGCCTTTCTTGGCCTCGGCGGTGCCGGCGAGGCCCAGTACCAGAAATCCCGAAAGCATTATAGTGACTGCGCGCATGTCTTCCCTCCTTTGTTAAACCAATGTACAAGAAAAGATATCCCTGTAGGCATTGCAACTGCCCGCACGCAGTATCGGTGGCGTTGCAGGCGAAGTCAATCTCGTTCTGAATGGTGCCAACCAACGGCCAGCAAAGCAGGATAATGGGGACCAGGGTTGCCTTGTTGGGGGCAATCCAGGGTAAACGATTCGTTTTCCACCTGCTTCGTCGCCTCGCCGGAAAGTCGGGCGACTCGGAATCTGTGGGCTTTTTGAGATTTCTTGCGACAAGCCCTGCCTGGAAGGCAATTATTTGCTACTTTGTCGTGGCTTGGCCCAATTCAACTCAGCAAAGGAGAGAATCACGATGTTCAAGGGAATCCTGATCACCAAAGACGACGCCGCTTACCAGGCCCAAGTCCAGCAGATCGACGATACCGTCTTGCCGGCAGGCGACGTCACCGTGCATGTCGAATGGAGTACGCTCAACTACAAGGATGGCCTGGCCATCACCGGCAAGGCGCCGGTCGTTCGCCGCTTTCCGATGGTGCCGGGAATCGACTTTGCCGGTACGGTTACGACAAGCAGCAACCCGGCCTGGCCGGTGGGCGAGCGGGTGATCCTCAATGGCTGGGGTGTCGGCGAGACGCATTGCGGCGGACTGGCCGAGCTGGCGCGGGTCAAGGGCGAATGGCTGGTGGCGCTGCCGAGCAGTTTCACGGCGCGCCAGGCGATGGCCATCGGCACCGCCGGTTACACGGCCATGCTCTGCGTGCTGGCCCTGGAGAGGCACGGCATCCAGCCGCAGGACGGTGAAATTCTCGTCACCGGGGCCAACGGTGGAGTCGGTAGCGTGGCCATCGCCCTGCTCGCCAAACTCGGCTACCGAGTGCTGGCATCGACTGGCCGCAGCGCCGAAGCCGAGCATCTGAAAGCACTCGGTGCGGCGGCAGTCATCGATCGCCAGGAGCTGGCTACGCCAGGCAAACCGATCGGCAAGGAACGCTGGGCCGGTGTCATCGACACCGTCGGCAGCCATACCCTCGCCAATGCCTGTGCGACCACCCGCTATCGCGGTGCGGTAGCCGCTTGTGGCCTGGCCGGCGGCATGGACTTTCCGGCAACGGTGGCGCCTTTCATCCTGCGCGGCGTCACCCTCTACGGCATCGACAGCGTCATGGCGCCGCTGGCGGTGCGCAAGGAGGCCTGGGCGCGTCTTGGCAAGGATCTCGAGATCGCCCGGCTCGACGCGATGACCCGTGAAATCGGTCTCTCCGAAGCCATCGCCGTAGCCAGCGAATTGCTCGACGGCAAGGTACGTGGGCGGGTCGTCGTCGATGTCAGCCGATAATCTACATCGACAGGACCCCGCATGCCCTTACTCGGACAGAGAGGATCGGCGCATGCACCGCTGACGTTTAACGTGCCGGAACCAGCTGCCAGCCTTCGGGACAGTGGCGAACGTTCGGGTAATACTGCCCGAGCGATCCACAGTAGTTCCAGAAAGCGCTTGGCGGCTCCACATAGACCGGCTGCGGTGCGACATAGACCGGCTGCGCCGGTGCCACATACGCCTGGCGCGGTGCGTAGTAGCTGGAGGCCGCGACTCCGGCAGCGATGCCGGCAATTGCCAGTACGGCAGCCGGCGCAGCCCAGCCGTATCCGCGCGAATGATGGCCGCGATGATGATCATGCTGTGGCGGCGCGTAGTAGCCGCGGTGATCGCCGCGATAGTCGCCGCGATAGTCGCCGCGATCGGCCAGAGCAGGAGTTGAACAACCCAGCGCGAGGCCGAGTACGATGCAGAGGGAGGTAGTTGTCGTTTTCATGAATCAAATAACGCCCGGAAGCGCCAGGCGATGACGATTCCTTGGGGCGATTTGTAAGCATTTGTGACCAGACATCGATTCGGTGTACCGAGCAGAGGCGAGGCAGAGAAATGAGGAAGCGTGCCCCGCCATTAGCGCGGTTCTCGGCATGTATCCTGCCTCCGTGCAGGCTTCGAAAAGGGTGATGCGGAAGCCGACCCGGCGTGAATACGGGGAAGGCCGATGTCACAGGCGAATGCGAGCGAAACGCAGTCTGTGGTTCCGCCGGGGTATTGGTGACGGCATGTGTGGAAGAGGAAGGCAGACGCAACACGGGAAGCCCCATCCCGTGGTCAAGCGCAAGACCAACCGGACGCCCGCGAGGGACAGGCTGGGCGAGATGGGGTGGCGGAGAGGCCCGTGGTACCGATGAAGTCGGGTAATGCCGATGGAGGAAAGGGGCCTCAGTTCAAGACCAACGCAAGAAGCGGGAAGGGACACGAGATTGGGCAACCTGCAAACTCCGATAAGCGTTCAGAAACTGCGGACCGCGTTACATGCCAAAGCGAAAGGCCGGGCAGAGGATGCCATGGATGCGATGCGCGGAATGATGGAGAAACTGAAGCTGACGGTAAACGACGACAAGACACCTCTGTGTCAAATACCGCAAAAGCGGTTCGACTTCCTGGGATACACCTTCGAGCGGTGCTACAGCCAAAAAACTGGGCGCGCCTACATCGGCACCCGGCCCTCGCCGAGAAGCGTCAAACGAATGGTGGAAAACATCATTTAGGAAACCGACCGCAGCCGGACCATACTGGAGGCCGAGGTGGTCGTGGGGCGGCTGAACCGGAAACTGATCGGCTGGGCGAACTATTTTTGCCTGGGTCGAGTCAGTCCGGCCTATCGAGCCATCGACTCCCACGTTCGGCGCACATCTCAAGGCGACCGCGACCATGCCTTGCTGCTGTTTCTCTATAACACGGGCGCACGGGCCAGCGAAGCGGCCCATCGGACGGTCGGTGACCTTGATTTCACTTCCGGCACTGTCCGTATCGTTGGCAAAGGACGCAAGCAGCGCCAGTACCTGCTGTGGCAGGAGAGCATCCAAGCGCTGCGTGCCTTGGCTGGCGCTCGTCTGTCGCAAGAACACGGATTCCTTAATCGTTGCGGCCACACTCTGAAATGCGAGGTCACCGACCACCCCAAGGTAACACGACGTTGGGCTAACGATCCGGCACTGATGGCGTTTCTTCGATCGCTGTAACCAACAAATTTATGGGGCGCTCAGCGGACTGGATCTTCGATGAATCATGGCCGTGCCCTCGCAACGCCACATATCCGCACGTCCGGTTCGATGAGCGGGATGTGGAAACGGGGCGATGGCCAGGCTACTGGGGCACCGTCAGACGAAAGGGACGGAAACAGACAAGCCGAACCTACGGCTCACATCTCGACTCTACACAATAGGAGCTCTTGTAGAGACTTGCGATTCATTCGTTTTTGCCTACATCCAAAGTATATTGCAAATGTGTTGAGTAAGACTAGACTTGTTACTTGGAGTGAGATTACAGTTTTTAAGGCAACCGCGCGCCGCAACTAGATACTTGTCAGGATCACTCGAACAAGATAAATCTTTACGAGGCCTCTCGCATGGTAGGTATGTTCGGCGAAAAGGTGTCTTTGGCTCAGGCCAATGGACCGGATGTTGACCTCATCGTGCGAGGCACTGAACTTTATGGCACCTATGAAACCCCTGAGGGGTTCTCGGTCATCTATGACGAAATGTTGGGTTTGTTTTGCTATGCACGGGTTGTCAACGGCAAGTTTGAGTCAACAGGCGTAGGCGTAACATCGCCAGAGCCAGCGGACATTGAGCGACACGTGACGGAGTCCGACGAGGTCAGGATGCAAAAAATCCACGAGCGCACTCTGCAAATGGAACGGCACGGGCGCGCTACACCCAAAAAGGAGTAATGCAATGAGCGCAATATTCGGTGAAGTCCTGACTTTCGGTCAGTCAAAGGGTCCAGAAATCGCCCTCAAAGTGTTTGGCGACGAGCACTACGCACGCTACGAGAACATGGACGGCTACTCTGCCGTCTACGATGATGAGCTCGGCGTATTTTGTTACGCGCGCCTATCGACAGGAAGTTTCCGCTCGACGGGCATACCGCTATCGGAAACAGTACCTGCTGGGCTGGTGCGGCATCTGCAGGAATCTCAGGACACCATTGTCGCCCGCGCCAGCGCACGCAAGTTGCGCCGCGCCGCGATGTCTGGCGGTCAACGTGAGGCGGAAGTGGTACGGACGCTGGGTCCAAACCAGGGGCTGCTAGAGGGCCGCTCACTTTCATCGGGCGCGGTGAAGGGCCTTACAATTCTGGTGAATTTCCAGGACGTCGCGAGCACCGTGTCGCGTGCTGACGTGGACGACATGTTGAACGGGGTGAACTACACCCGCAACGGCAATATTTGCTCGGCCCGAGAGTACTTTGAGCGCATGTCGTCAGGTAAGCTTAAATACACCAACATTGTCGTGGGCCCCTATACGCTCAGCAGGAATCGCGAATTCTATTTCAACAATCTGCTGGTTGAGGAGGCGCTTCAGCTTGCCGTGGCGGATGGGTTGGATATCACGCAGTTCGATTCACGCAATGAGGGCATCGTGGATGCGTTGAACGTGCTCTATGCGGGTCAGACCCAGTATCGTGGCGAGCTCTGGCCGCATAACTGGCACATTGATCTGCATTTCGGGACGGTGAGGACCGACCTCTATTTGCTGACCAGTCTTGGCCGCACGCCAGCAGATTTGACCATCGGCACATTTTGTCACGAAAATGGCCACCTGCTGTGCCGATTTCCGGACATGTACGATTACGGCGAGCGCGACGGCGACAGCGTGAAGAGCGCAGGCATAGGTGGCTATTGTCTGATGGGGTCGGGTAATCATAATGATGGCGGACGCAGCCCCTCGCCGGTTTGTGCTTATCTGCGCGACCTTGCAGGCTGGTGCGATAACGAGATCGATTTGGCTACCAGCGCTACCCACGAGGCACGCAGTGGTGACTACAATACCGTGATGAAGTACCGTACGTCCAAGCCCAACGAATATTTTTTGGTTGAAAATCGTACCAGGATGGGTTTTGACCGTGGTTTACCGTCCAGTGGCCTTGCGGTCTACCATTGCGACATTATGGGATCGAACGAATTGCAACAGGGCACCGCCTTGAAACACTACCAATGCGCTTTGCTCCAGGCGGACGGCCGCCGCGACCTCGAACTGGATGTGAATGCCGGCGACGGCAACGACCTGTACGGTGCGATAGGGGGCATCGCGCTGTCTGCCACATCAGTGCCCAATTCGCGAGAATGGGACGGCCGCGATTCTCAACTCGTGATTTCGGACATTACTGCGCCGGCTGAAAAGATCAAGTTCAAGGTGGGCGCTGCGCCGGTTGTTTCGGTGGCGTCCGGTCAGAAGAATCCGATGGCAACCATTCCCGACAACAAGACCGCAGGCATTTCGAGTGCGATTGTCATCGCGCAGTCGGGCACAGTTACCCAAATCAAGGTCGGGGTGAATATTCAGCACACCTTTATCGGTGATCTAAGGGTCGCCCTTACCTCGCCTACAGGTCGGAGCGTCATATTGCATCCGCAGCTTGGTGGTTCTGCGGACAATCTGATTACGACCTTCGACTCGGCAGTGTCAGGTGTTCTTAGCGGAATGGTGGGTCAACCAATGATGGGAACGTGGACATTGAACGTATCGGATCGCGCCCGGGCCGACGTCGGCATACTGCGTAGCTGGAACATCGAACTCAAGTAGATCCGCCGGATAAGTTTGGGGGACGGTGAGAGCCGGCGGAAGTCCTGAAGCGGTAGTCTGGGCTTGTTGGGCATCAGGCAATAGGCGATGAGGCCAGCCAGCAAATTGACAGCGAAATGGATGGGCGAGCGATGGCGGGTGTGCTCGATCTGACAGAGGTTTTTCAGTTCGTCGATGACGGTTTCCACGAGGGATCGTTGCCGTAGCATCGCCTGGTCGAAGGGATCGAGGGCGACGGGCTTCCTGTTTTTCCGGACCTGGGTCACGAAGTCGATGCCGAGATCCTTGAGAAAGGTGGTCAGTCACTGGGCGATATAGCCCTTGTCCGCATACCGCTTGCCAAAGAGCCGCTCGGCAAAGTCGCACAAGGGCTTGCGGTCATCGACATTTCCTGGGGTCAGCTTGACGCCCAGCAGTTCGCCCAAGTGATTGATGACCAAAGGGAGTTGGAAACCGAAAAACCAGCCGGTAGAACTCTTGCCCCGCGCCGCCATGCCCTGGAACACCCGGTGGCGAGGAATCCGCAAGTTCTTGCAGACGGAGATAGGAGTCGAATCCGCAATCGACACTCCGGAGCACTTGCCCGTGAGCGCCTCGAACAGGGCGGCCAGCGCGATCGCGCAGCGTGGAAGCAACTCGACACACCGCTGATAGGTCGGTAGCCGGGGAAACTCGCTGCGCAGGTATCGGCATACCTGGTTCAGATATACTCCGCGCGGCCAAATGGGTGCAATCGGAAGTGCGACTGGCGCCGGTGCGAGGTGGTGGTCGGTGGCATTCGGCACTAGACAAATGGCCGGAGGTGAGGTAAATAGTCATGGGTTACTTCAACGTGGAGCGAAACCCATGTCAGAACAATGGTCGGAAATGGAGGGGCGACTCAAGCCGAGTCGGAGTTTGGAAGATCGGTTGCGAGATCATCCCGAGCTGCGGGCGAAGATGGAGTCGTTGTTGGCGGTGGTCGAGAACGCGGCCGGCGATGTCGAGAAGGCGGCGGAGGCGGAGCGGCGGGTGACGGAGGAATTGCGGCAGCTGGGCAACGAAGCGTTGCACGGCTGGGCGCGACGGCAAGCGCAGCGGAAGGAAGAAGAGGTGGCGCAACAACCGGGCGTGCAGCGGAAGGAAAAAAAACGTCTATTGGCAGACCCGGTACGGCCAGATCGAAGTAGCGGAGCAGGTCTTCCGGCAAGGGACCCGTGGGCCGGAGATCCGGCCATTCACGCGTTCGGCGGAGGTGGTCTGCCGGGGCTGCTCGGAGCCGCTGCAGCGAGCGATCGTCGATTTTGGGGCGGACGCGCCCGCGGCGCGCATTCCGCAGAAGCTGAAAGAGCATTACGGTATCGAGGTGTGCGCCAGTACGTGCTGGTCGATCGTCTTGCAGCATGCTCAGACGATCGACGAGTGCCCGAAAGCGGCGGCACAGATCCCGGAACGAGACGGGGTGGCGCAACTGATCGCCGAGATCGACGGGAGCATGATTCCCGTTGTGGAGATGGCCGAATCGAACGACCAGAGCGCGAAAGTGGACCGCCGCAAGACCCGCCAAGTGGGCTGGAAGGAAGCGCGATTGAGTCTGGTCCATCCGCCTGGCTCGGTCACCCCGGTGTTCGGCGCCACCGTGGGACCGCCCGATCAAGTCGGAGAGACGCTATTGCGCACGGCGGTTCAGGCCGGACTGGGGCGGAAGACCCAGGTCCATGCGGTCAGCGACGGCGCCGCATGGATTGCCGATCAAGTGAGTGAGCAGTTCGGACTCCACGGCCACTTCCTCGTCGATTTCTACCATGTCTGTGACTACCTGACGGCCGCAGGGAAGACAGCGTGGGCTATCGCCAGCACGGCGGCGAGGGCTTGGCTTGCTGAAGCAGCATGGCTTTGTTCGCCGTCAGGCGCAGAAGAAGACGTCGTTCAAGCAGCACCCTGAGCGCAACCCGCAGTTTGAAAACATCACAGCGCTCAAGGCCGCGTACCTGGCGGCTGGTCAGCCCGTACTCTCCATGGACACCAAGAAGAAAGAGATGCTCGGCAATTTTTACCGGAACGGCACGCTTTACACCCGAGAGACCCTGGCCGTGCTGGATCATGACTTTCCCAGCTATAGCGAAGGCAAAGTCGTACCGCATGGCTTGTACGACATCGGTTTGAACAAAGCCCATGTCAATCTGGGCACGAGTCATGACACCACGCAGTTCGCGTGTGACAGCGTGGAACGTTGGTGGTCTTTGCACGGACGTCACGATCATCCCAATGCCGATAAGATATTGATTCTGTGCGATGGCGGTGGCAGCAACCCCTCACGCTCGCCGTTGTTTCAGCAGGACTTGCAAGCGCTTGCCAATCGGCTCAAGCTGGAAATTCGGATCGCCCACTTCCCGCCGTATTGCTCCAAGCACAATCCGATTGAGCACCGCGTCTTCCCCCATGTCACGCGCGCTTGCGAAGGCGTCGTATTTGAAAGCGTGCCTCTGGTCAAACAACTGATCGAGCGTACCCAGACTCGAACTGGACTTCAGGTCACCGTCGATATTATCGATCGCGTCTACGAAACCGGACGGAAAGCGGCGCTTGATCTCAAGGCATCCCTGCGCATCGTCGCCGATGCACTACTGCCCCCATGGAATTACACCATCCTGCCAAATTCAACAGCATAAAACCGGGAAGTTATTTCGTGGGCGTTCCTTGGCTAGAAACGCAGAAAGATCGGCTGAAACAGAACCGTCTCCAGGACGTCGTCGACGAACTGCACCGATTCGGCGAGGACGACACCGTTCCCGATGACAACGCTCCGGTGCGCGCGGCGCATCGCTATCTCACCAATCGCCCGGGACAGTTCAACTATCAAGACGCGCTCCTGGCCGAGCTGCCAATAGGTTCCGGTGAAATCGAAAGTGCACACCGTTACGTCATCCAGGACCGTCTCAAACGGGCTGGCGCTTGGTGGAAACTGAAAAACGCCAAGCACATGTTGGCGCTGCGTGTCTGCCGTGCCAACCAGGAGTGGGACAGCTATTGGCAGTCCAGACGACAACAGGCGGCCTGATCCACAGTCGCACTTCCAATTGCACCCCTCAGCCCCTGGGCATCGGCGACCGTCACCAGAAACAGGTACAATGCCGCCGCTGGCGGATCACAGCGCTCGATGTGCCGCTCGCGTACCAGGCGGTGGTCGAGCCAACTGAAATGAATCGGAATCTGCCGGATCCGCTCCGGACAAAGAACGCGCTTGATGGTCATCACCATTCCTTCCCGCCAAGATGTCATTCCCCAGTTCTACCAGCCGGCGGGCACTCCTGGCAATGTCATCCTGTAACGTAGTGCCGGTAAAGTGAGCAATAAAGCCAATCAAAACAGCCGCTTGATCGAGGAAGATATCTGGTAACACAGCTTGCCGTACCTCTTGAGGATCTTCAGTGATTTCAATCGGTTGCGCCATGAAGACATCTTGTAACGCAATCGGATCTACTGCCGCTGCCACTCCCTGGCCTTTCGGCCGTTGCCAGTACCTCGGATGGGCCGCTCGCCAGGCCTTCACCCGCGCGACGTTCTCGGCACCACGGAAGTAGTCCAGGTTCTCCGTTTTGGCCAGCCAGGCCCGCCGACTGGCGGCCTTGCTCTCCTGCCGGCACGCCGGCGCCGAACAGTATTTCTGGTGTCTCGCGTTCCTCGCATCGGCGACGAAGCATGCGTGGCAAAACAGACAGTTGCGCTCTTCTGTTCGCACCATGACGGCCCTCTCATCCCGCTAAAAATGCGGCGCAAAAGCGCGCTGCACAGCACACTATGAGCGGATAGGGACGGAAAGAAAGCGAAGAACGAAGAAGACCGAAGAGCGAGGAAGAAGAGGCAAAAAGACCTTCAGATAAAAGCCATCGAAGAAGATCGACGAAGAAAGCCCAGGACTTTCAAACCGCCAAATTTAGATGACTTTCAGAACGCCGCTGACACAGACACCTATCGCTATGTCAGCGACGTGCCCTTGCGTAATCAGGACGAGGCGCTGACGGTCCAGTGGTGCGAACTCACCACCACCCGCGCAGACGGCACGATCCTCTACCACAACGCTTTCGCCACCTCGCTACCCATCGACGACGAGCAGGTCGCAGAGATCGTCGCCCCCGGCCGTGCCAGATGGAAAATCGAGAACGAAAACAACAACATCCTTAAGGTGTTTTTCGAGAAAGCTGTCGTAGCTACGCGTGGCCTCCAGCACCTCGCCTTCGGCGGCGCGCAGCTTGCGCAAGCGTTCGAGATACATCGCCTCGGTCTCCAGTTGCTGGCTCAGCAGAGCCTGCCTCTGCCCGATCAGGGCCTGCAGCGTCTCGTGCAGGGAATCCGTCTGTTCGGGCGGAAGTCCGGCGGCGAGTTCGGCGGCGGCTGCCGGACCGTTGGCGACACGCGCCGCCTCGTCGAGGTAGCGCAGACGCCGTACGTTGACTTCGGCAATCCGCTGCGCGAGTTCGCGCGCCTTGCGTTCGTAGACCTTCAGGTCCGGCAGCGCCTGCCGGTGCGCGAGCAGCAGCGGGCCGAGTCCCGCACTGAGCGCGCTGATTTCCGTTGCCGCCTGTTCGCGCCGGTGATTGGCCCGGATCCGTTCGCCCAGCTGCACCGCCAGCGCCTGTTCCTTCTCCAGCGTAGCGAGGGGCCGCGTGACCGCATTCAGATCTCTGGCGAGTACGAGATTCTGCTCGGCGAAGGCCGCCAGGGTCGGGCCCAGACCGGCCGCGGTCTGCAGCATGCGCTCCGCTGCGCGTTCTGCCTTCCTTGCCTGCTCCACCCGCCAGGCGCTGTTCAGCGCCTTCAGGGTGCCGACCCGCTGGCCGATGCGATCGATCTTGACCGTCTTCTCGTCGCGTGTCGCGCCGAGGAGATCCCATTTCATCGGCAGGCTGAGCAGCTCCTGATCAAGCGCCTGAATCAGGGTGCTCAGCGCGACATAGCGGGTTTCCGCGCTCCAGCGCCTGGCCTCGGTCAGCATCTCCGGCCCGTCGGCAGCGGGTGCACTCTGCAGTGCGGCAGCAATCGCCCGCTGCTGCTCCTGGGCCGTCGCGAGATCCTGGCGAATTGCCGTCAGCCGGTTTTCCTGATAGGCCAGTTGCCGCTCGATGTCGGCGCGCAGGGCCTGCACCGCCGCCAGATCGGCTTCCTCTCGCTTGAGATCACGGGCGATCTGCACACCTGTCGGTTCAGCGTCGTCGGGCCTCGCTGACGGCGGATCCGCACTCTTCAAGGCGGCGGTCCGCTGGCGGACGAGATCGGTCTCCTGGGGCGCCGTTCGCATGGTTTCCGCGAAAGTGTCGGTGCGTGCAGTGTGGGCGTCGATTTTCTTGAGGTTGCTCAGGGCGTCGTGGTAGAGGGCAATGAGACCGGCGCGACCCTTGGCGTCGAGCTCGGGGTTGCCTTCGGCCTCGCTGATTTTGGCCTGCAGCACATCGGCCGTCACCAGCAGTGGCGGCGCGCCGCGACCGCCCGTTTGCGCCGCGGCCCGGTCGAGCGCCAACGCACCAAGCCACAGGACGAGGACAATCAGAAAGGAGTGGATAGCGGCTTGCATGGTTTTCGACATGGATCGCATCCTGGCACAGGCAAGCCGGTCGGCCAATCGGCAAACCGGTGATCGGTTTGTTCAGCTCAGCGGGCGATTGTCGCGAAATAGGAAGGGGGTAGAATCGGACTTTCTCTATCCGCTGGCCCGAACCGATGACTCTGTTTCGTACCCCACTCCTGCTGGCTGCTGTGTTGTTGCTCGCGCTCGGTGGCTGTGCCAGCCGCCCGATCAACCCGCCGATTACAAAGGCCGACCCGCGCACGGGTTACCGCTTCGATACGCGCCAGGCGCATGGCATGCACAAGGAAAACTTGGTCGTCCTCGCGTTCTCGGGCGGCGGCACACGCGCTGCTGCCTTTTCGTACGGCGTCCTGGAGTTCCTTCGGCGTACCGAGGTGACGGGACCGGACGGCAACACCGTGCGCCTGCTCGATGCCGTCGACATCATCACCGGCGTCTCGGGTGGCAGCTTCACCGCGCTGGCCTACGGCCTTTACGGCGACAAGCTGTTCTCCGACTACGAGCAACGCTTCCTGAAGCGCGATGTGCAGGGCGAAATCATCGCCCGTACCTTCAGCCCGAGCAACTGGGGGGCCCTGTGGTCGCTGGGCTGGGGTCGTTCCGAACTGGCCGCCCAGTTGTACGACGAGATCCTCTTCGATGGCGCCACCTTCGGCGACCTGGATCGCGGCCGTGGCCCGCTGATCCTGGCGTCGGCCACCGACATCTCGACCGGCGCGCGTTTTGTTTTCAACCAGAGCACTTTCGATGTCATCTGTTCGGATCTCAATGCCGTGCCACTGTCGCGTGCCGCTGCCGCGTCGTCGGCCGTGCCGGTGGTGCTCTCGCCGGTGACGATCAACAACTATGGCGGCACCTGCGATACGCGGCTGCCCCCCTGGATGCAACTGTTCGCCAACGCCACGGAACCTCCCCGGCCAGCGGCGCGGGCGATCCGCTCGCTGAAGGATATGCAGGCCTACGGCGACGGCGTCCACCGGCCCTACCTGCACCTCGTGGACGGCGGTGTCTCCGACAACGTCGGCATGCGCTCGGTGCTCGACTCGCTGGAGATCTCGCAGGCCCTGCACGAGGCTGGCGCACCAACGCCGCTCGACCGCGCGCGCCGGATCATCGTCTTCATCGTCAACTCACTCTCTTCGCCGCCGACCAACTGGGACGAATCCGAAGCCCCGCCCGGCACCGTGAACATCCTGCTGAAGTCGGCCGGCGTGCCGATCGACCGCTACTCGTACGAAGCGGTCGAACTGCTGCGAGACATGGCTGCGCGCTGGCAGACCTTGCGCCTGATTGGCGGGTCGGCGGCAATGGCCACCAACAAGGATCCCGTGGTCGCCGCCGCGCTGCGCGTGCCGAACGCCGAGATCTACGCCATCGACGTGTCATTCCCGGCACTGAAGGACAAGGATGAACTCGCCTATCTGAATCAGCAACCGACGTCCTTTGTGCTGCCAGACGAGGCCGTCGATCGCCTGCGGGCCGCAGCCGGAACGATCATCATGGACTCGCCGGAATTCCAGCGCCTGCTGAAGGACGTCGGGGCGAGGATCGTCACTGACTCGCCGCGCCCCGCGGTGCCGAAGATGGAGTCCGCCGCGAAGTAAGGTTAGGAAATCCAACGGCACCGACGAGAATATATGAGCCTTCATCAAGCAGCGTCAATCTCGAATTTGGCCCCGGGATCCTCTAAAAAGTCATCCGAATCCCGCCCCGCACGAGTCGTCCCACGACGGGCGATGACGGCTCGTCTCGCTTCAGTCTGGACCTTTGCGCATGGCTACTTCCTTCCCGCACCTACTAGGCGATACGCTGGTCGAATTGGAACTCCGGCGCCGGTTGAGCCTGCGGGTCGTCTTCGCCCATGGTAGCGTCGAGCCTCTCCCAGAGCGGCGGCGCACGGGCGGGCATCAGGCGTGGCGGCGAGGTCGGCTCGCCCAGATGGGTCAGGATGTCGCGCACGGCGCAGGCGTCGGTGAGGAAGGCGATGATTCGCATCTCGCCGCCGCAGCGTGGGCAGACGAGCGGCAAGACCTCATCGATCCGCGCGAGCAGCAGCGCCCAGACGTAGCGGGCGGCGCGACGCAGGAGTGCTTCCTCTTCTCCCGGTGCTTCCTCTGTCCCCATGGACGACGGGTTGGGCGCGGGTTGATCTGCGAAGCGGTTGTGGCGATGGGCTCAGGTGGATCAGTCGCTGCTGCACGCGGCGTACTGTCCGGCACGCCGGCAAGCGCGGTGACCTGTACGCGTAGCGGTGCGTTGGCTGCCAGTACGCCGTGGTACCGATGCCGATGTCGGCGCGGCGGCGGAATCAGCGCCGCCAGACGCTCGAACCGTTCGAGCGGCGTGAGCATCAGGCTCGCCCGATTGTGGGGCATACCGGTAGTGGCCAATGTTTCGGGCTTGGGACGGACGTTTATCGCCGGCGCTTAACACCCATCAGTTTATATGTACTATTTGAGGCTATGCAAATGACACGCTGAGGAGGCGATCGAGATGGGTTCAGTGCGAACGTTGGCGGACGAGATCCGGAAAGGGATGGAGGGGATGATGCCCTGGTTGCGGAAGACGGTGCTCAAGAAGTTGCCGCGAATACGGCGGTATTGGCGGCGATGCTGCCGCTGGACTTGGCGCGTGAGGATATGCGGCAGCAATGGCTACGACGCCTCCTGTCGACGGGTGAGCTGCGCAGTGATCGCGAGTTGGAGCCTTTTGCCCGAGAATCTCTGCAGATGGCCAGTAGTAGCGGTCAGACGGTCCTCCTGTCGATGGACCAAACGGATCTGTCGATTCAAATCGCGCGGCTTTGGATGGGAGAAGACCCACCTCGAACAGGCGGATCGCCTGGACAAGATGCTGCTGATCATGGCCCTGGCTTTGCACTGGTGTGTCCGCATTGGCCGTCAGGATCAACTGGAGTGCCCGACCCCTCTGGAAAAGAAAGCCCAGGAGCAGACCTCGGACGAGCACTGGAGTGTAAAGAAAATGCTCCGTAGTCGTCTCTCCTGGTTCAACCGGGGTCTGAGAAAGCTCTATCGGCTTGTCGAGAGCGGCTTGCCATTGCCTGCATTTTCGGCGTCTCCATATCATCTCTGCCGTAAGGCGGCTCAATTGCCCCAGGCTTCGATGACCTGATCGAGCCCTGCCCGGTAGTCAGGAAACTTCGGCTTCCATCCCGGCACGCGCGGCGTCGGTGTTCGAGGTGGCATCGGGAGAGCGGCTTGCTGCATGTGCTCTTCGCAAATGATCACTCTGGCCAGCGGCTTCGACCACAATGGCAGATGCAGTGGGGCTCGCCGCCCGACGCGATTCGCAAACGCATCCATCAGCCGCATGAACGAAGCCGCGACACCATCGGTAGCGTAGAGTATTTTTCCGACGTTTCGTGGTCTGGCTGCGGCGAGCAGCGCAGAGGCGGCATCGAACTGATGGAGGTGATACTGCGGTGCATCGGGTGGCCCAGACCAGTACGGCCGCCAGAGACTAAAGGCAGTGCGATAGGCGCGCAGATCATCGCTCTCCGGGCCGTACAGATAGCCGAGGCGCACGACACAGGCAGGTGCCTGACTCGACAGGACCAGCGCTTCGCATTCGAGGATGGCCTCGACCGAAGATCGCAGCGGTTCGTGCAGCTTGGCCCCATGCTCGACGGCATGCACGAAGGCGAAACTGGCGTGGACTAGTATTGGCGAGGCCCCAGCGCTGGCAGAGCGTACCGCGCGGTGGGTTCCGGCCAGCGTCAGGCGGGCGAAGTCCTTCCAGGCATGGCCGTCGTGCAGGAGCGTGTTTGCCTGCTGTCCAGCAAGGTTGATGTGGATGTTTTCGATGGCGCCCGTCGCCCGCTGCCGCTCGAGGATGGCCTCTAACTCGGAGCACGTTCCGGTGGTCGATATTTTCATGGCCTCGTTTCAAGGTTACAGGGGACTGGTCACCAGTTCCTGGCAGACCTCTGGCGCCGGTCGGTAGCGAGTACGTCGGTGGGGTAGGATCGTATTGGGCCCTCGCGAGAGTCATGCGTCTGCGCAGTGTGCACGTTTGCATGGCTCACCCGTGCTGTCGGTGCGATAGCAAACAGACGGTGCTTCCGTGCGCCGCTAGACTTGCTTGGCAAGCCAGCTGCCAAACCCGGTAAAAAGGAGAAAGAACATGATTGAAAAGACCGCCAGCGTTCATTGGGAAGGCCAGGGCAAGAAGGGCCTGGGCACGATCAGCACCGAGACCGGTGCGCTGAACCAATACCCCTATGGTTTTGCCAGCCGCTTCGAGGATGCCCGAGCCGGCACCAACCCCGAGGAAATTCTTGCTGCAGCTCACGCTGCCTGCTTCACGATGGCGTTTTCGTTCGCCTGTGAGAAAGCGGGATTGGCGACTACCAACGTGGATACCACGGCCAGTGTGCGTCTGTCCAAACAGAGCGAAGGTTTTGTCAGCTTGACCGCCTTTTTCATTGGCGGCGGATGGCTGGACGATCGGTAGAAAACCGCGGGTCAGCGAATTGGACCAGACGACACCAGACGAAAACCGGCGTTATCGACCCGCTCGCTGGGGTCGTTCCAGTTGCGTTCGGCGCTGCGCACGGCGTCGGGGTTGCCATACCACGATCCCCCTCGCAGGACGCGGGCGTCGCCACTGGTATCGGCCTCGGCCTGCTGCGGGTGGTCGTGCTTGTTGAGACACCATTCCCAGACGTTGCCGGCCAGGTCGAGCACGCCTTCTTTCGAGGCGCCCTGCGGATAGGCGCCAACCTCAGTGGTGTGCTCGAGCTTCTGGCCGCCGGGGCTATCCCAGGTCTCGTTGATGTTGGCGTAGCCCGTGCTGTAATCGTCGCCCCAGGGAAAGGCACGCCCATCGCGGCCGCGGGCCGCACGTTCCCATTCCTCTTCGCTCGGCAGTCGCACGGTGTAGCCGAGTTGCTCGCTGAGCCAACGACTGAACGCCACAGCCTCGTACCAGTTGACGCTGGTGCATGGCCGTGTCGCCTGCGGCCAGCGCGACTCTTGTGGCTGCGTGCGCTCGATTCCTTGCCACCAGCGCTCGTCGTCATAGCCGCCGGCGTCGATGAAGGCCTGGTAGCGCACATTGGTAACCGGGTAGCGTGCCATATAGAAAGTCGGCAGCGAGCGGCTCTTTCCTTCCTGGTAGATATAGTCGCCGCCGGGGATTTCGACCCAATCGATGTCGGGCAGCGCACGGGGTGGGGCGGGAAAAGTAGTCATGGTCAGGCGTACTCGTTGGGATGGGTGAGCCCGATCATACCCGCAGTCCATCTTCTTGTTTGCGCGCTACCGTACAGAATGAATCGAATTCAATCCATATCCTTGTGACCGTAAATGCTGAACTTGCAGGCAAGGCGATCTCGACCAACCACAACAAAGGGCGGCGATCTACCTCTACCGGCGAGATGGCGTTTGATCCGGCTGTTGGCGTATCGCGACAGATAGGCGTTTTTGAGGATGTGGTACACCTTCGCCCGCTTACCACATCGCCTTTGCCGACGAGACGATTGACGCGACTCTGGGCCTGTGACGCAAATCGATGTCAAGTCCGGCGCGCCCAATCACCATCACCCCCTCAAGGAGCATTGACAACATGCCGAAGTTCTCCCGATTCAATAGATCCGCCATGTTTGTGATCGTCTGGAGCGTCGGCGTCGGCGCGATTTTGTTGGCACCCCATGCTCATGCCGTAGGGAGCCCCGCACCACAGGAACCGGTGTCGTCACGGCATGCCAAGGCGCTAGCCAGGCCCAACCCTGATCTGTCGGGCCATAAGCGAGTTGGTGAAGCTTCGTTCTATTCGAAAAAGTCTACAGGTAAAAAGATGGCGGACGGCACTGCAATGAGGCCGCACGGTAGCAACGCGGCAAGCAAGACGCTACCGCTCGGCACCACCGCCAAGGTCACCAACATCGACACCGGACAGAGCGCGGTCGTCACCATTCAAGACCGTGGGCCGCATGTGAATGGGCGGATAGTGGATCTCTCGCCGTCCACGGCGCAGAAGATCGGGATCACGCGAGACGAAGGCGTGGCCAAGGTGGAGGTCGCCCCAATCTCGGTCCCGATGCCGGACGGCAGTGTGAAATCCGGCGTCGCGGCACAGGACACCAAGACAGACGCGCGCCCCTCCAGCGTTCGAGCCAAGTGACGATCTGAGTATGAGTCCTGAGTTTCCCGCCTAAGCGGCCGTGAACTATCGGGGGGTGCGCAAGCGGATCACCGCCAACGGTCATGCCGGACTGACCGACAGACAGCACGGTCATTGGCGACCACCCCAGGATGGATCAGGATGCCGCCGAGCAGCCCGGCGGGTCGTCGCAATCGTCCGCCACCAGAATAGCCCTTGCTGTCGAGGATATCGACCGTCCCGTCGCTGAAGTGCAGGTCGATGTCGAGGACAAGGGCTTTCCTGATCTTTCCCTCGTTCCTGAGTTTTTCCAAGGCGATGGCCATGTTGTTGAAGTAGCAGAAGCCCCACGAGTCGTGAACGAGGAACTACAGGCCAAGCCGTCCCTGCGCCCTGAACGCCTTGTCGAGCAACTCGGAACCCCATGCCTGCAGGTGGTCGACAGCGCCTGACGCATAGCCGGCCGGTTGTACTCCGGTGGCGTCCCGCCAGATTCCTGCTACCTCGGACGGCGTGAGCAGACGGGCCAAGCCATCCGCGAACTGCAGCGTCGCCTGGAATTCATCCGGCCAGTGATTGCCCGAAGCATAACGATACCCAACGTAGGAAATTTCGTGCAATGCGTCGCGCGCTTCGAGCGCCGACCACAATTCGTCAGCGGCGCAAGCAAAGGCACTGCCATCCGGCAGCGGTAGCAGCTTGGCCGAACGCTCCTGCCGATTCGCGATGCGCAAAGAGAAGCCAAGCATGTGGAGCCCTTTCTCCCGCAACGCGGGAAGAACTCTGTTCTCAATCAGCCAGGAATCGACGTGGCAGGTTCCCGCCATGATCAGCCGAAGGAATTCGCCATCACCAGCGCTCGCCGATCGGGCCTGAGACAGGAGTGAGCCGGCGCTTTGTGGCCAGTCGAGGGTCAATATGTTCATGGATTTCTCCGTCAGGTCAGCCGCCGATAGGGGACGACGGAAGGTTTCCGAGTAGCGCGATTGTAGGGCCGAATCCGATTGCCAGGTAGCCTCGCGACTGCCGATAGCTGCGTGAGTTGCCCGCATGGTCACTGTTTGCCGAGAAGAGTTACAACCAGCATTGAGTCCGTCCTGGCGTGCACTTGCAGGCGTCGACCGCGAACAGGGGATGGACGAGTCAAACGCTGGTTCGGGAATCCGGTCGTGCCAGGGGCCCGGTTCGAAGTCGGGTGCACAGCGCCGAAGGGGCGACTGCCAGGTATTGGGAGTATCCTGTTGCAAGGTAGACCTGAGCACGCGGGTGGAGCTTCATCGACCCGTCTCGGCGCGCTGATGTTGCTGTTGGTGGGCGTCGGGGCATCGGCAGCAACGCTCACGCTGTCAAGCAATCGTACTGGTCGGCTTGGCGACCGCGGCGACGCGGCAAGTACCGCCGCGCTGATACTCCCGTCGCTCAGGCCTTCAGCGCGGAATCAAATCATGAACGTGATCGGGAGGAAATAGGCATGCGCAGCAAGATCGTTACCGCCGACGAAGCGATCGCCCTGATCCGCGACGGCGATACCCTGGCCAGTACCGGCTTCGTCCAGACCGGCTTCACCGAGGCCTTGCTGTCGGCACTCGAGCACTGCTTCCTCACCACCGGCAGCCCAAGGAACCTGGCCTTGTTCGCCGCCGCCGGCCAGGGCGACGGCAAGACCCTGGGGCTCAATCACCTGGGCCACGAGGGGCTGTTGCGCCGGGTGGTGGCCGGCCACTGGGGCCGCATGCCGACGGTGGCGAAACTGGCACTCGACAACCGCATCCAGGCGTACAACCTGCCCCAGGGAATCATCTGCCAGCTGTTCCGGAATCTGGCACAGCAACGGCATCGTCATAGCCCAGGTCGAACGGATCGCCGAGCACAGCGGGCTGCCGCCACGCCAGGTCAAGATTCCGGGCATTCTGGTCGATTGCGTGGTCGTGGCTGAACCGGCCCAGCACATGCAGACCCTGGCCACCCAGTACAACGCCGCCTAAGCCGGACTGATGTTCAAGGCCCTGGGTGCACTACCGCGCACGGTCTGGCTGATCGGCTTGATCAGCCTGGTCAACGACGGTGCGAGCGAAATGCTCTATCCACTGGTACCGCTCTACCTGTCATCGGTACTGATGGCCGGACCGCGCGCCATGGGAATCATCGAGGGTGTCGCCGAAGCGACGGCCAGCCTGCTCAAGCTCTTTTCCGGCGTGATCGTCGATCGCACCCGCCGCGCCAAGCCATGGATCGTTTTCGGCTACGGCTTGGCAGGCCTCGGACGGCCGCTGATCGCCTTCGTCAGCAGTTGGCCGTGGCTGCTGGCGATCCGCTTTGCAGATCGTGTTGGCAAGGGTCTGCGCAGTTCGCCGCGCGATGCACTGCTCGCTGCCAGCGTCGACGACGGACACCGTGGCCTGGCCTTCGGAGTACACCGGGCGATGGACAACGCGGGGGCGGTGGTCGGTCCACTGGTGGCAGCGCTGCTGCTGGCGTCGGAGGTAGCGCTTAGGGACATCTTTTTGTGGTCGGTGATTCCGGCGGTCGGGTGTCTTGCCCTGACCTTGATGATTCACGAACCGCCGACCCGGGAGCCGCTCGATCACAGCTCCTTCGATTGGCGTCTCGCTGGAATGCCGCCAGTCTTCAAGCGCTATCTGGTCGTTGTCGCCCTGTTCACCCTGGGCAACTCATCCAACATGTTCCTGCTGCTGCGCGCGCGGCAACTCGGCGTTCCCGAGGCACAGATCCCGCTGCTCTGGGCGGCCGTCTCGGCAGTGGCGATGATCTTCTCGACGCCGCTGTCCGCCCTCTCCGATCGAGTGGGCCGCGTGCGCCTGCTGGCGGGCGGCTACGTGGCCTACGGCTTCTTCTACGTTGGCCTGGGCCTGATCGCCGACGACGGTGTGCTGCTGTTCGCGCTCTTTGCGTTCTACGGCCTGTTCATGGCGGCGACCGAGGGTGTGGAAAAGGCGCTGGTGGCAGACATTGCCCCCGCTGCGCGCCGGGGGTCGGCTTTCGGGTGGTTCAATCTGACGGCAGGCGCCTTCCTGCTGCCTGCCTCGATGATGTTTGGCTGGCTCTACGAAACGGCTTCCCCGTTGGCCGCGTTCTTGCTGTCCGGCGCCTGCGCATTCCTGGCGGCGGGCTTGCTGCTGTGCTGGCTTCGACGCGAGCGACCTGCAGCGGGCAAGGCGCCGGGATGACGCCGACCGAGCCTGCTCCTGGCGCCTTGCCGCGCCCGGCGAGTCAGGCGCGCGAGTGCATGGGGCGGGGTCTGGCAGGTCTGGGGCGGGAATGGCAGCCCACGGGAATATTCTGACATCCCGTGCAAACGAGGATTGACATCGCCTCATCGAAGGGTATTATGACCACTTGGTCATAATTTAAGGTTGATGATGCGTACTGTCCAAGTCGCCGAAGCCAAAGCAAAATTCTCCGCGCTCCTTGCCGCCGTCGAAGCCGGGGAGGAAATCTCCATCACTCGCCATGGCAAAATCGTGGCGCGCATCGTGCCAGACACCCCGCGTATGGCCGCGGATGTCTTCCGATCCTGCTGGGAAGATACGGATGTCGACTTGGAAGCCCCGGCAGACATGCTCCCGGAGCCGACTCCGGATTGGGATTGACATGCGCTACCTGCTTGACACCAACATTTTTATCGCAGGCATGAAGGGCGTGGAACAGATACGCAACAAACTGGAAACAACGCCTCTGTCCGAACTCATACTCTCGCCCGTAGTGTTGGGTGAACTGGGGCACGGCGTGGAAAAAAGCCTGCATCGAGAGAAAAACGCCGCACGCCTCGCCCGCATGGTGGACGGACTCCAACTCGTCGCCTTGGACGCCGGAACCAGCCGTCATTACGGCATCATTCGGGAGACGCTGGAACGTCAGGGCATGCCCATTGGCGCCAATGATTATTGGATTGCAGCCCAGGCAGTGGCTTTACGTGCTGTGCTAGTCACGGACAACCTGCGCGAGTTCTCCAGAGTGCCGGGGCTTATGGTTGAGAATTGGTTGGCTTAAACGCGTAGCAATCCTGGTCTGCTCCTACGCCTCTGCACGAGATCCATGAGGAGGCATTCCCCCGCAGGAATTGTCTCTACGCATACCTCCCGATCCGGAGTCGCCGACCTGGCTTTCGAGAACAATGTCGAAGCCTTGATGCTGGTTCGCCGCTTTGATCGACGGGGAGAAGATGTTCAAGAAAATTCTGATCGCCAACCGTGGCGAGACGACCACCGAGCCGTTGCGCACATAGGTACGTCCGCGCGGCAGGCGGTTCTCGTAGTCACTGCGAGAGGAGGAAGAACGGCGGACCAAACTCACGCTGGAAGGCTTCGGCCAGCGACTGGCGCGCCTTCACCGGTGTTCCGCCATGCAGCACCAGGCCTGGTCGGCCAAAGATCTCCTGCAGGAATCCCGCCAGCGGGCCGGTCATCTCCTGGAACTGGGTGAACACCAGGACTTTCTCCTGGCGCGCCGCGATGGCTTCGGCCAATTCACGCAGGCGCGAGAACTTGCCGCTGTCGCCGGGTGCGTAGGCGCCGTCACCGAGCCATTGCGAGGGGTGGTTGCAGATCTGCTTGAAGCGCATCAGGAAGGCGAGCACCACGCCGCGTCGCTGGATGCCGTCGAGCGTTTCGATCTGCTGCGCCAGCGTCGCCACCGACTCCTGGTAGAGGGCGGCCTGCATCCGGGTCAGCGGGCAGTAGGCCTTGAGTTCGGTTTTGTCGGGCAGATCAGCGATGATCTGCCGGTCGCTCTTCAGACGCCGCAGAATGTAGGGCTGCACGAGCTTGCGCAGCGGCGCGTAACCGGCCTGCTGGTCCTCTGCGAGGCGGCGCGCGAATCGGCTGAACGCCTGCGCTGAGCCGAGCAGTCCCGGACAGATGATCAAGGAGACGCCGGGTCCCACGATCGTCTATCCGTACCGCCCTTCGATGTAGTCCGCGGTTTCCTTGTGCGCCGGGGTGACGAACATTTCATCGGTGCGCGCATGCTCGACCACCTTGCCCATCAGCATGAACACGCACTCTTCGCTGGCGCGTCTGGCCTGCGCCATGTTGTGGGTGACGATGAGAATCGTATACTGGCCGCGCAGTTCCCAAAGCAGTTCCTCGACCGCTTCGGTGCCCTTGGGATCGAGCGCCGAGCAGGGCTCGTCCATCAACAGCATCTTCGGCTTCACCGGCAGCAGGCGCGCGATGCAGAGTTTCTGCTGTTCCTCCAGGGAGAGTTCGGTCGCCTTGCGCTTCAGTTGGTCCTTCACCTTGTCCCACAGCAGCACCTGACGCAGCGACTGCTCGACGATCTCGTCCGGAGTGCCCTGGTGTACGTCGCCGCCACCCTTGGCATGCAAGCGGTGACTGAAGAGGATATTGTCACGGATCGAAATGGGTAGCGGATTCGGTCGCTGAAAAACCATCCCCACCTGTTTGCGCACCTGCACCAGCTCGACCTGGGGGTCGTAAATGTTCTCGCCCATGACCTGGATGCTGCCCTCGATACGAACGTAGCCGAGGCGCTCGTTGATGCGGTTGACGCTGCGCAGGAAGGTGCTCTTGCCGCATCCGGAAGGCCCGATCATCGAGGTGATCATGCCTTGGCGAATGCGCAGATCGACGTCGTAGAGCGCCTGAAAGGTTCCGTACCACAGGTTCAGTCCCTGGCTGTCGATCGCGTACTGGTGCGTCGGCTGCGGGAGCGCAGCGGTCTGGTCGGTATTCATCTTGCATCGTGTCCTTGGTAGGAAATACTGGAATCGGCGGGGAATCGGCGCGCGTGCGCTGCTTGCCCGCCGGCGCCGTCCGGCTAGCCGAATCTTCCCTCGACGTAGTCGCGCGTGCGCTGGTCTTTTACCTCGCCGGTGAACAGGTCTTCGGTGACGCCAACCTCGACACACTCGCCGTTGAGAAAGAAGGCTGTTCGATCGGCGAGGCGCCGCGCTTGCTGCACCAGATTGGTGACCAGGAGAATCGTCACTTCCTGTCGCAATTCCTTGAGAACGTCCTCGATGCGCATCGTGGTGACCGGATCGACGGCGATCGAGAACTCGTCGAGCATCAACAGATCGGGTTCCTGCGACAGCGCTCTGGCGATCGTCAGACGCTGTTGTTGACCACCCGACAGCAGGCTGCCGAGGGCCTGCAAGCGATCCTTGACTTCGTCCCAGAGGGCCGCGCGGGTCAGACAGCGCTGCACGATGACGTCCAGGTCCGCCTTGTTGTTGATCCCGCGCAGCCGCGGCGACAGGGCTACGTTGTCGTATACCGTCATCGGCAGACCCACCGGCAGCGGAAAGACGACGCCGATGCGGCTGCGCAGGGCATAGATGTTTTTCAATCGACTCGTATCGCGACCGTTGAAACGGATCTCGCCGTCCACCTTCATCCCCGAGGTGAATACATCCATCCGGTTGATCGCCTTGAGCAGTGAGGTCTTGCCGGCGTTGGCCGGACCGATGATGCCGAAGATCTCGTGCTCTCGGACGGCCAGATTGACTCCTCGCAGCGCCACAGCGTTGCCATAGCGGATGGTCAGGTTCCTGATCTCGAGCTTGTGCGGGAAGTTGTCGGCCGGTGCCGCGCTGTCGCTGGCCACCGCCGCTGCGCTGGAACTCACCATTTCTTTTTCCCCCTGAGCCACATGCGGAAAGCGATCGAGACGCTGTTCATGGTCAGGACCAGGGCGATCAGCACCAACGCGATGCCGAAGGGGACCTGTTCGGCGATCTCCGGCACCTGCGTCGCCGCGACGAACAGGTGCAGGGACAGGGCCATCGTCTGATCGAAAACGCTTTGCGGCAGGAACGGCGTAAAGAAGACGGCGCCGGTGAACATGATCGGTGCCGTTTCGCCGGCCGTTCGCGAGACCTCGAGAATGACCCCGGTAAGGATGCCGGTGATCGAGTTCGGCAGGACCACGCGGCGGATCGTTTGCCAGCGCGTCGCCCCCATGTTCCAGCAGGCCTCGCGGAAGGCCTGCGGCACCGCCTGCAGCGACTCGCGCGTGGCGACGATGACCACCGGCATGGTCATCACCGCGAGCGTCAGACTGGCAGCCAGGATACTGGTGCCGAACTTGAAGAAGAGGACGAAGGCGCCGAGCCCGAACAGGGCATGGACGATCGACGGAACGCCGGCGAGATTGATGATCGCCAGGTTGATTGTCCGGGTGAACCAGTTGTCACCGGCGTACTCGCTGAGGTAGATCGCCGCGAAGATGCCGATCGGCACGGACAGGAGCAGCGCGACCGTCACCAGCCAGATGGTCCCGAGCAGCGCCGGAAACAGGCCGCCGGTACGCATGCCGTCGGTCGGCGCAGTCAGCAGGAACTCCCAGGAGATCGCTGCGCCGCCCTTCACCACCAGGGTGCCGAGGATGAGCAGCACGGGCGTGATGAGGAGCAGGGTCATCAGCCCGAAGAGCAGCCGATAGCGTCTCTGCACGCGCTCGTTGTGCTGGTTCAGATCGCTGGCCTGAAACATCGTTGGATTGGCGGTGGCCATGGCTTACCCCTTGCGTATGCCGCGCACGATCAGATCGGCGCTCAGATTGATGATGAAGGTGACGAGAAAGAGGAAGATGCCGATGGTGAACAGCACCTGGTAGTGCTCGCCGCCGACGACCGCCTCACCGAGTTCGGCGGCGATCGTCGCGGTGAGCGCACGCACCGAGTCGAAGATGCTGTCCGGAATGTTCACCGCATGGCCGGTGGCCATCAGCACCGCCATCGTTTCCCCGAAGCCACGACCGACACCGAGCAGCACGCCGCCGAGCAGGCCGTTCTTCGCCGCCGGCAGCACCACCTTGTAGATCACCTGCCAGCGAGTCGCGCCCATCGCTTCGGCGGCCTCGCGATAGCGGTCGGGAACGGCCTTCAGGGCATCCTCGGCGATCGACGTCATGATCGGCGCCGCCATCAGGCCGAGGATGATGCCGGCGTTGAGCACGCAGAGGCCGACCGGAATGTCGAACCACTTGATGAGCAGCGGATTCATGATCACCAGGCCGATGAAGCCCCAGACCACCGACGGGATCGCTGCCAGCAGTTCGACCAGCACCTTGAGCACCTCGCGCGTCTTGCCGCTGGCAAACTCGGCGATGAAGATGGCGGCGCCGAGCGAGAACGGCACCGCGACCAGCATCGCCAGGCCGGTGACGCTGGCCGTGCCGGCCATCAGCGCGAGGATGCCGTACTCCGGATCCTCGGCGTCGCTGGGCGACCAGTAGGGGGTGAGGAAGAACTCGCGGAAGTCCATCTTCTCGAAAACGAAGCCGATTCCTTCCTTGGTGACGAAGAAGAAGATGCCGAGCACGAAGAGGATGGCCGAGATGCCGCAGACGAAGACGATGCCGGCAAGCAGCTTGTCGACGTACCAGTCGGGGTCACGGCGGTCGAAATCCTCGGCCATGCGGGCGTCGGTGGCGCGGTTGCGCAGCGCCTGCGTCGTGGTGCCCATCTCAGTTGGCCTCCTCGCCACGCAGAACCGTCATCAGATTGCTGACCTGCAGGGCGATCTCCCGACTGAGGATGCGCAGATCAGGCGGCACGCTACCGGGTCGGGTGACTTCCCACTCGAGCGCCACGGTATGGAAAGGAATCTGCTCGACGTACGACTTGACCGGCCCCTGCAGGCTGACGATGATCTGGAAGGCAGCGAACTCCTGATGGTGCGCCGGGATCGCTTGCGGCCGGTGGTTGCCGAGGTCGATTCCCAGTTCCTGCAGCAAGGCAATCGACTGGGGATCGGTGACACCGGCCGTCCGGCCGCGACTGTGGTACTCGCCAACCTCCGGGAAGTTCTTGCGCGCAATCGCCTCGGCGATCGGGCCGAGAAGGCTGTTGTCCTCGTCGACAAAGAGGATACGGAAGAACTTTGGCCCCTTGGGTTGGCCGGTGACCGCGAAAACCGTGTCTTCACAGATGTTCTTGGCCTGATCGGAAACCCGTTCGAGGGCGTTGAAAACCGACAGGAAAGCGAACAGATCCTTGACACTCGATTGACCGCCGGCACCGATCAGGTCGTCGAAGGCCATGTCGAAGGTCCGCTCGACCTGGTCGGCGATGACCATCGTCGCCTTTGCCTTGTCGGCGTTGCCTTCGAGGAAGGCATCGACGGCCTGCTTCAGCATCTGCCGCGATTCGCCGGCCATCAGCTCGATCTCACGCTGGAGTAGCCCCTGCGGCGGGCGCGGGACCTGCACCGCCTCGCGGCAGATCGTCACCGCATAGTCGCCGATGCGCTCGAGAGCGACATTGGCATGGACGACGGCGCCCATCAGGCGCAGGTGACTGCCGGTCGGCAGGTGCACGCCGATGAAGGCCATGCGCATGCGATCCAGTTCGTTGCTGACGGCGTTGATCCGGTTGTCGGCGAGAACCGTGGCGTAGGCAAGCCGGTCGTCGTCAGCCAGCAGCGCGTGCACGGCATCGTCGAGAGCCTTCTCGACGAGTCCGGCGAGCAGGCCGACCTGTTGCTTGATCCGGGACAGATCTCTTTCGAGACGTTCTTCGTAATGACTCATCGCTGGCTTCTTCCTCAGGCGCAGGAACACGGGCTTGGCGGGGTGCCGGTGGCGTGCCGGCGCCCGCCGCAAACGACTTACTTGCAGGTGACTTTCTTGATCGGTGCGTAACCTTCCTTCTCGATGATGCACTGGCCGGTGTTGCTCTTGATCCAGTCCATGTACTTCTTCACCTCGCCGGTCGGCTCGCCGTTGGTGTACATGAACAGCGGCCGGGCGATCGGATAGGTGCCGTCGAAAGCGGTCTGCTCGGTCGGCTTGACGCAGGGTTTGCCGGCTGCCGGAGCGACGCACAGCGCCTTCATGTGGTCGGTGACGTACGCCAGGCCGCTGTAGCCGATCGCACACGGCGTCTTCTCGACGAGGTCGGCAACGTCCTTGGAGCCGTGCATGTCGAGCGTGCCCTGACGGAACTTGCCCTTTTCACCGAGCACGGCCTCCTTGAAATAGGCGTAGGTACCGGAGTTGTTCTGTCGGCTGACGACGACGATCTCGCCCTTGCAGCCCGGAATGGTGATGCCGAGATCGCTCCACTTGCTGGCGCCACCGTCGCGTCCGTAGATCTTGGCCAGATCGGTAACCGTGATCGAGTCGGCCGGGAATTTCTTGTTGACGAAGATGGCGAGCGCGTCATAGCCGATGATGTGTTCGACCGGCTGCCGGCCCTTCGCCTGCGCCTCCTTGATTTCTTTCTCCGACATCTTGCGGCTGGAGTTGGCGATGTCGACGGTGCCGTTGATCATCGCCGCAATGCCGGTGCCCGAACCGCCGCCGGAAACCGCCACCGCCACCTTTGGATTGACCTTGCCGTACTGTTCGGCCAGCGACTGGGCCGCATTGACGAGGGTGTCCGAGCCCTTGTTCTGGATCTCGGTTCTGGCGGATGCGCCAGCGGCGGCCATCGCGCCGAGAGTCAGGACGGCAAGCTTGCGCAACATCGAGCGAGAGGTCATCTGTAGTTTCTCCGGGTGGTAGTGGGTAACGGAAATCGTTGCCTGCTGATGACAGGACCAGCCATCATTGCAGGCTTCTGCGCGGCTGAAAATTAGGGCGGCAACGTAAGTGATCCTGCCAGCGTGGTGAGCACCGGGTCGTTCATAGACTGACGCATTAGCAGGCATCCGGGGCAGTGGTAAGGGAAACCCTTACGGAATTTTTACATACCCAAACCGCCGCGGCGCGGGCACAATGGGGCCTCAATCAACCCGCACGGCTCCCCACATGCCGAAATCGGCGACACTGCTGCTCGGTTGGCGCGAAACCTTGCTGCTCCTTGTCGGCTATCTCGCGCTCGACTGGGCGAGTCACATCCATCCCCTGCACGGTCTCGATGTCACGCCATGGAGCCCGGCACCGGCGCTTGGCCTGCTTTTTCTCGTGCGCCACGGCGGCAGAGCCGTGCCACCGCTGGCGCTGGCGATTCTGGCCGCCGATGCCTGGGTGCGCGACTTGCCGCTACCCTGGCCCCTCGCCTGCGGCCTCGCCGTACAGCTCAGCGCCGGTTATTGGATGGTGGCGACGCTTCTGCGACGGCGCCTGGGCAGTAAAGGGATGTTTGCCGATCGCCGTGGCCTGATCGACTGGGTCACCATCGCGGTCATTGGCACCCTGCTCAACAGCCTGCTGTTCATTGCCGCTCTGAACCTGGCCGGCTTCCTGCCAACAGCAGAAGCAGTCGAGGTTTTCCTGCACGACTGGCTGGGCGACGTCGTCGGTGTCCTGATTTCCATGCCCCTGCTGGCCATGCTGCTCGAAGCGCGCGCTCGAGCCCGCTTGCGCCGGCTGCTGCTGGGCCGGGAATCGCTGAGTCTGGTGAGTACCGGCGGCATCCTTGCGCTGGCCTTCGTCGTCGGCGAGATGACCGAGTTCAAGTACTTCCCGGTGTTGTTTCTGCCGATCGCCTGGTCAGCCGCCAGGCAAGGGCTGGCAGGTGCCGTACTGACCATCAGTCTGACCCAGGCAGGCGTGATCGTGGCTGGCCGCCTGCTCGGTCTTTCTGCCTTCACCCTGCTCGAGCTTGAAGTCCTCATCGTCGTCCTTGCCCTGTCGGGCTTCTTCATCGGCGTCGTGGTCGACGAGAAGCAGCGGCTGACCGCCGAACTGCAACAGACGCTGCGCCTCGCCGCTGCCGGCGAAATGGCCGGCGCGCTGTCACACGAACTGCATCAGCCGCTGACCGCCCTGCTGGCATACACCCGGGCGTCCCAGCAGTTGCTCGCCCAGGGCGAAAGCGGCGAGCGCTTGCGCGAGGTGATCGATCGCATCGTCGCCGAATCGCAGCGTGCGGCCGATGTGGTCAGTCGCCTGCGTGACTTCTTTCGTACCGGCACGACGCGACTCGAGCGCATCTGGCTGCGCGACATCCTGTCCTCGGTGGCGGCGCGTTTCTCCGCGCAGGCGAAGCAGCAGGAAATCGAACTGCTGCTCCATCCGGCTTCACCTTGCGCGCTTTGGGCAGATCGACTGCAGTTCGAAGTGGTCCTGCGCAACCTGCTTGCCAACGCCCTGGAGGCGGCTGTCGAGCGTCCGCCAAGTGAGCGTCGGGTGCGCATTTCGGCGCGTCAGGAAGGCGCCGGCCGTGTCTGTGTCACGATCGAGGACAGTGGTTCCGGCGTCGCGGAGGATATGCTGGAGCAGTTGTTCGAAGCGTTTCATTCATCAAAGGCAAGCGGTCTTGGCCTTGGTCTCGCCATCAGCCGGGCGATCATCGAGGCGCACGGCGGCAGTCTTTGGGCCGAAGCAGCCGATCACGGCGTGTTCAAACTGGTCCTTCCCCTGGAGGAAAAAGCCGTTCATGGTACCTAGCCCGAATACCGTATTCATCATCGAGGACGACCAATCGGTGCGCGACGCACTGGGGCTTCTGCTCGGCCTGCAGGGCTTTTCGGTGGCACTGTTTGCCGACGCCGAGAGCTTCCTTGCCGCCCGCCGCCCCGACTGGTATGGGTGTCTGCTGATCGACATTCGCATGCCGGGAATGGATGGACTGACTCTGCAGAAGCGCCTCCTGGAGAGCGGCTGCTGGCTGCCGGCGATTGTAATGACCGGCCACGGTGACGTCGAGTCGGCGCGGCAGGCGTTTCGCGCGCGGGCAGTCGACTTCCTCGAGAAGCCGATCGACCACGACAAGCTCCTGCGGGCGATCGACGAGGCCTTCAGTCGCCAGAGCGCGTCGCAGGAGCACCGCCATCGCCAGAAAGAAGCTGCGCGCTTGTTGGCGAACCTGACGCCCCGCGAAAAGGAAGTGATGGAACAAGTCGTAGCCGGCCGGCACAACCGCGAAATCGCGCGCGCACTCGACATCAGCCCGCGTACCGTCGAGGTGCACAAGGCGAGACTGCTGGCCAAGTTGGAAGTCAGCAGTATCGCCGATCTGGTTCGACTGAGTCTGCAAAACCGCGACACCGGCCAAGGCTGATTCTTCGGGCGTTCCCGGCGGTCGTTGACAGACAGGAAACTTCACCAGCAGCCGGAGTGCATGGCCCCATCACCTGCGGTCAAGATGGAGCGGACGAAGGGAATCGAACCCTCGGCTCTAGCTTGGGAAGCTAGGGTATTACCATTATACGACGTCCGCCAGGAGCGCTATTCTACGACGCTTGTGCTCATCTCCACAACGAGGAATCTCTCGTAGCCAGGGTTTTCGACCCGCAGTCCGTAAATGCCGACCTCAAGCCAGATCGATGATGGTACGGAACAGGCGATGACCCGAAGCCAGGTACTTGCGTTCGAAGGGGGTCATCGGTGGATCCGGAAAGTACTGGTCGATCAGCGCTGGGCGTTGCGTCATTTGCTGCACCGCGAAGCAGAATTCCGCCAGGTAGACCGGCCAGTTGCTCCGACACTCAAGCATCCCTCCGAGCCCGAGCAGGGCCGGAAAAACCGGATGGCCATGCCAGCGTCGGCTCAGGTGGGCAATCTTCGGCCACGGATTGGGATAAAGCAGGTAATGACGATCGAGCCGAATACCCGCGGTGTGCAGCAAGCGCCAGTAATCGACGACGTCGGCACGCACCAGATCGAGGTTGGATGGCCAGGCGGAACCGCCCTGTTGGTCACGCTGGCCGCGCGCCAGCCGTACTGCCGACTGGTCCACCCCGATCACATAATGGTCCGGAAACGCTCTGGCAAGAATCAGGCTGCTCTCCCCTACCCCACAGCATGAGTCGAGGATCAATGGCGTCCCCGGTGCCGCGTACTGAAAACGCTGCAGGCTCGCCACGAACGCGACACGATTGTAGTCGGCATACGGCTTGCGAAAAGGCGTGCCGGCATGGCGATCGAGCAGCATCGACAAATGCGGATGAATGCCGTTCTGGGCGCTCGCAGGAACGCGGGAGTTGCCGTACATCGATTGATCCGCTAGACGACCGGCGGCAGCACCGGCACGCCGTGTCGCAGCAGTTCGCGCGTGACCTCAGCGACGTCGCGCAGCGACCGAACCGCGATGAACAGTGCCTCGGCTTCGACGAAATTCCGTCGCAGCGCCCGCAGCCAGAGCTTGAGGCGACCCGGCGCCTGGCGTGCCGAGACCTTGGCACAGACCTGCTGCCAGTAAGAAGCCAGCATCGGTAGCAGTCGCTGCCAGTCGCGCGAACGATCGCTAGCGATCACCTCGCCGGCCGCCAGCGCACGAATGCGCTGGGCGAGAAAAGGATCGGCGACCGCACCACGCCCGATCATCACGTCCTGGCTAGCGCTGACCTTGCAGCAGCGGCAATGGTCGTCGGTGGTCCATACTTCGCCGTTGGCGATCACTGGCTGCTGCACGACCTCACTGATGCGCGCCACCCATTCCCAGTGCGCTGGAGGTCGATACGCTTCGGCCTTGGTGCGTGCATGCACCACCAGCGACACGATGCCGCCCGCAGCCAGCGCCCGCGCACAATCCAGCGTCCGCGCCGTATCGCGGATACCGAGCCGCATCTTGGCGCTGAACGGAATCGCCGGCGGGATCACTCGCCTGACCGCAGTAGCGATGCGAAATAGTCGTTCGGGATCGGCGAGCAAGGAAGCGCCGCCCCCGTGGCGATTGACCGTTGGTGCCGGGCAACCGAAGTTGAGATCGATTCCCGCCGGCGACAGTTCGACCAGTTGTGCGGCGTTCTCTGCCAGACAGGCCGGGTCACTGCCAAGCAGTTGCACGGCCACCGGCGTACCCGCCCGCGTGCGGCTGGCATGCGCGAGTTCGGGACAGATGCGGCGGAAGGCCCGTATCGGCAGCAGGCTGCCCGACACGCGAATGAATTCGCTCACCGCCAGATCGTAGGCCGCCATACGCGTCAGTACGTCACGCAGAACGTCATCGACCAGACCCTCCATTGGTGCCAGCAGCAGTTTTCCCATGTGCTATGCGTATTCTTGATTCTTGGCCCGGTTGCTAGTCGATGACGCTAGCGCACAACTCCAGGGCAGCGTGTTCGCGGCGGGGAAAAGGCAGTCTTTCCATCAGGTAACACAGACAGTCCTGGCGAACGACCCGCTCGTCCAGCGTCAACATCGCCGGCATGGCCGCGCGCCGCAAACGGATCATCCCCGCGCGGCAGTCGAAGAACTCCGCCGTCACGTCGCTTCCGCCCTCGTCACGCACCTCGACCGGCAAAGGCAGGCGCGTGCGTCCGAAGACCGTACCGGGATCGAGCTGTCGGAAATTCATGTGATCGAGCTGGGGATCGAAATCAATGTCGGCCAACGCCTTGCCAAAGCCGAACGATGCCGTAATCGGCACCCGCACCGTCGCGACCGTATGGTAGAGATCGATGTCATGCTCGTGCACGTCGTGGGACGGGAACTGCGCGAGATGCAGGCAGGCTTCGACGAAGCGTGCAGCATGCGCCTCGTTGGCGGCGATTCCGGGCTTGCCGCATTCGATGGTCAGGGCCGGACAAAGTGGCGAAAACGCCGTCGTCTGTGTCCCTGCAAGGCCGCGGAAGCAGACGACGGTGCGGGAAAACAGCAAGGCCAGGTGCAGGACCGTCTGGTCGATCTGATTGACCACGCAGTAATGCGGATTGAGACCGGTGTTGTTGTGAATATCGATACTGGCGAAGAGGCCGCGTGCCTGCATCAAGCGATGCACCTCGCTCATCGCCGCGTGCTCCGGCGAATCCGTGTGGGCAATCGCCCCTGGCCAGACGCGATTGTAGTCGGGTTGCTGGTCGAGCCGGCGCATTCCCACACGCGCTGCACTGATATTGCCGATCAGAATCGACAGTGCCCGTGGCAGCCGCCGTCCGGCGTAGGCGCGCAGAACACTCTGCAGCGCGACGACGCCGCTGTCTTCGTTGCCATGCAGCAGCACCGAGACGAACAGCGGCGTCGGACGGCGTCCGGGCAAGTGGATCAGCGTCGGTCCGGGCAGAATGCGGTGCAGTTCGCGGGCCGGGGTGTCAAGAAAACGTTCGGGCAGGGTGTCGAGGACAGTCAGCATGCAGCACTCATATCGGCCACTCATGCACGGGCATGAGGTGGCGCTGGTGGTCGAGATAATCGGCGGTCAGCCGGAAGAAGTCATGGTGTTTCCGGTAATGGGCGAGCTGCCAGACTGCACCATTGCAGCGGCTGCGCAAGCGGCCGGAAATCACCTCCAGGTAGCGCTTGATGTCGGCGGCCGCCAGATCGAGCTGCACCAGCCCAGCGCGCGCCAGCGGCAGCAAGACCTGTTCCAGCAACTCGCCGGCAGGCATGCGGCGTCCATTGAGCCACATCAGTTGCGCGTCGAAACCGTCCCGCGCGGCACGGTAGAAATTGTCCTGTGCGATGGCGAAAGGCAGTTGTGATTCGGGCGGAAGATCCTGTCTCGCGAGCATGCGTACGCTGCCGTAATAGAAGGCCGCATTGGCGATCATGTCGATGATGCTGGGCCCGGCGGGCATCACCCGTTGTTCAACGCGCAAGTGCGGCAACTCGTTGTCGTCAAAGCCGATGAGCAGGCGATTCCAGCGCCAGATGGTGCCGTTGTGCAGGCGCAGGTGAGCATACGACTCGACCGGCCCCGGTATTTCGACCGGCAGCAGCACCGCATAATTCGCCAGATTCTCGGCGAAACACGCCGTCGGGTCGGCACCCAGGTAGCCCGAGCCGAAAGTCACCCGCATATGCTGCGGATGTCCGGGGTCACAGCAATCGACGGCCTGCTCGAAGAGCGGCACGCGCGTTTCATGCCAGAGTGCGCGCTCGAACAGGAACGGCGAATTGGCGGACAGCGCCAGCAGCGGCGCAGCGAGAATCAGCGACGCGTTATAGGTACGCGCCGCTTCGCTGGCCGGCGTCTGCAGATGCACCTGGAAAGACGTGGTCGCCGCTTCGAGCATCACGTCGGCGTGCGTCGTGGACAGGTTTTCGATGCCGGCAATATCGAGCGTCAGTGGCCGACCGCCACGGAGCAGTAGAATCTGCTCGTTGAGCATCGCGTAACGCCTGTATGGCGACATGCTGGCCAGCGACAGATCGGCCTCGCGGATGGTCGGCAGCGTGCCGATGGCGATCAGGGCCGCATCTTCAAGCGCTGCGACGCGCAGGCACTGCTGCCAGGTAGCGACGAGTTCGTTCTCCAGCAGCGACAGCGCCGTAGCGCACAGAGGCTGCGGGGTGCCGTTGAGTTCGACGTTGAAGCGCGACAACTCGGGCACCACCAGCGGGCTGGCCATGCGCGCCAGAAACGACACATTGCGCGGCACCGGGAACAGGTTTTCGTCGATCAGCCAGGCTTCGAGTTCGAAACCTGCGACCAGGCCGGTGTTGGCGAAATCGCCACGGGCGTAGGCGTCCTGGGCGTGCCGTGTCTCCAGCGCCAGTCGCTGGCTGAAACGTACAAAGTCGTCAGCGGTGAAACCGTTGTTGCCAATCTCCTTTCCCATCGGCCATTCCCTCAGTATGCGCCTCGACCCTCGGTGTGCAGGCAGAGTACGTGCGTCGTTCAATTAAGGTCCTTGGCAACCGAACTACAGGAGAAACGATGATCACCTTGCCGGAGGGATCCACGACAGCCACTGATTGTTTTCAGGCGACCCTCGGGGGTGGCTCAGGCCTCGCCGGCGGTTGCTGCCTGGGTAGTAGCGTCAAGCACCGCCTGCAGCTTGGCTTCCTCTTCGTGGGTGAGCGAAGTCTTGATCACCTTGCCGCCGGTCCCCTGCAACTCTTCGAGAACCTTGTCGGGCGTCGCCTTGCGTACCAGCACGAAGAGCACCGAGCTGCCATTCCGGAAAGTCGCCGCCAGGTTCTTCATGAAGTCGTCGTTGATCCCGACATCGCTCAGCGCCCCGCTGACTGCACCCGCCCCGACGCCGACCGCCAGACCGAGCAGGGGATTCATGAAAATCAGGCCGATCAGCGTCCCCCAGAAGCCGCCGCTCAGCGCGCCGCTGGCGGTGAGGTTGAACATCTGGTGCAGCTTCACCTTGCCCTTGTCGTCCTTGACCGCGACCACCGCGTCCTCGAGATCGATCAGGTAGTCCTGCTGCAACTTGCGCAGCCTGGTGCGCACCTCCTCGGCCTGGAATGGATCGTCGTAGGCGACCACTATCAGATTGCTCATGAAGCATTCTCCTTCCGCTTGATTGATGTGAAAGTTGCGTGAGCGACTCACGAACATCCCCTCTCTGGAAATGGAAAAATGGGAACGAGATGGGAAATTCGCGGGACATTATAGGCGATGATTCCCTGATGCAGGCGTACTAGTCTTTTGACACGACTGGCTGCGCAGGGCTTGGTGGCCCTCAAGCCGCACATCGCGAGACAGACACCAACGACCAGATACCCCATCGGGCATACGACGCGATCCTGCGCGACTCCTCTCTCAACGGTGAGTCATTCCGCAACACCGCCATTGGGCAGGCGGTCATCGCCGCCTGCCCGGCCGATGCCTCGGCCTTGCTGCGCTACGATCCGGCCGTGCTGCTGTTCGGCGGTTGGGACTCGACGGGGTTGCACGGCAACAAGGGGCAGGAGAGGAAATGGCCGGCGGCAGTGAGCGTCGAGATCTACGGTACCCATGCGACGCCTATCCATCGGGCAGGCGGGCGCCTCGATCCACTGGGCATTACGCTGGATGCCGGGCGGGTGATCCGCGAGGGCGCCTCTTACCGACTGGTCCCTGAGGGAGAGAAGGCACCACCTGGAGCAGAGCGCCCCTCGGAGATCAACCACGGCAACATCGCACCGACGATCAGCCCGAAAGGAGTCCTGGTCGAAGAGATCAAGCTGTCCGGGGCATTGAGCCTGTCGCGCCTGCGCCGCTACCGCTTCGGTGGAGATGAAAGCCAAGACGTGGCCGCGCGCACGCTGCTCGCGCTCATGGGCATCTACGGGATCGCCGCCGTCATCGAGGATGGTCTGGACCTGCGCCGGGACTGCGAACTGGTTGCCGACAGCGTCGCCTGGGCCATCCGTGGAACGGGCAGCAGCGAGCCCCTGGCAGTCACCGTGGCAGATGCGCGGCAGGCCCTGAAGCGGGCGCTCGCCGACATCGATCTCGCCAGCCCGGTACTCTTCACGGCCGACCACAACCTGGAGCAACTTCGTCATCAATTTATTGACAATGTTGGTCTCATCCCGCTCTTCGGGGCGGGCTTCGTTGAAGGGTGATCCGGGCATCGCAGATGTACCCGTTCAGGATGTCTCATCCCGCTCTTCGGAGCGGGCTTCGTTGAAGGATCCTGGAAATGTTCGGCTTGAGCGGAGCCGAAGCCAGACCCGAGCCAAGGAAGCCACGAGGGACGGTCCCACACCGACCGTAACACAGCTATGCGATCTTCTGCTGACGTGCAGGCCCCGTCACACCGGCAGTGGTTTTGATTAGTGCCGGCTTCTGCATTTCGCGGAACACTGCGGGAAGCATGGCCGTTTCTAGGGTCCTCTGGCTAAACAGGAAACGTCCATCCACGACAAAGCCGAGGTGCTCCCACGGGACGGCGCTGTTCAACAGATCCACTACCCGGCCGAGATCCATCTCGGGATACTTCGGAAACAGAGCAAGGATCGATCCATCGTAGGCAGGACAGTCATGAACAAAAAAAGGCTGCTGTCGACGAGTCTTGCTGTTTACGTAGATTCTGGGCGCGGACGATTGGTGATAGGCCCGGCCCCATTTCCACCAGTTCCCCTCATCAAAGGCCCGAACCCGTCTCGCCAATAGATGCTCTTTGTGTGGTAACAGGCTGGGATGCTGGATGTTATAGAGCATCCGGCGCGTCTCTCCAGTATCGCGCGTCTTCGAGCAGACGAACTCGACGTTGCCCTCGGGATGCGCAAAGACCGGATCGGCCCCGGACACAGCCCCGACTCTTACGTCGAACAGCGACGACAAGGGGACAGTCATTCCCGCTTCCAGGAAGGCGATCTGGCCTTTCATCTCGGTAAACCTGCGATCTTCCCAATCCTGGTCGCCGAGAACCTGCCATTTCGTCGTACGTGAGAAATTCCCGAGTTCGAAGCGGAATATGGCACAGTTCGGCACCGCACCCTGGAATATCTTCTGATCTCCCGTTTCGATCCAGTGAGTGATCGTACCTTGCTCGTATAACCAGGCATTTAAGTGTCTAGCGGCCGTAAGCTTGATGAAGTCGCGAGGCACGATGAAGATCAGTTCTCCTCTCGGCTTCAGGTGCCGCACCGCTTTCTCGATAAAGAACAGGTACAGGTTGCTACGGGCGTCGAAGCGTTTGGCGTTGAGCAGCGCCTTGGTCGCCGGTTCGATATCCTGATAGCGGACATACGGCGGATTGCCGATGACGGTGAAGAATCGCTCCGTCTCGGGGTAGGCGAAGAAGTTTGTGACCAAAGCCCCTTCCGGAGCCACTGCCGGGTCATTCTCAATCGCGACGCAGTTCGCGATGCGCGTCGAAAACGCACCATCGCCCGCCGAGGGTTCAAGCACTCTACCTTGTTGCTGTCGCAATCCCAACATGAGGCGCACGATCCGCTCGGGCGTAAATACCTGACCGCGGTTGGCTACGTTGAGTCGATGGTCGCTCATTCGCCAGGACCTTCCCTAAGTTTCTTCCCAACGGAAGTATCCGATCAGATCCTTCGGGTCGGCGTGCTCCAGGCCGGCCTTGGTATGGGGGATTTTGAGGTCCAGATCATCGTGCGTTCTTTCTGTCAATCGATCAGACTCTCGAAGCTGGTCGCGAAGGTTATCGGATGAACGGATTGTATCAATCCTTTATGAATATCGTTGAAAAATCGAGGTTTGCCTCAATGGTGACACTGATCCGGCTACATCGCCGAAACCTGGACGTAGTCCTTGCGGACTTCGCACTCAACGCAGATCCGCCAGCGCATGCCGCTGCCCCCACGACCGGCGCACCGACGACCTCGCCCGCCCAAGCAGCCCTATCTGATGCAGGTGGTGGCGTAGCGTGGGTGGCCGGAATGATGATCAAGGCCGAAAATCCCGTTCAAACTTGCACAATACAAGCGATAATTCAACCCTTTCCTGGCGCATCAAACGCGCATGCTGAGGCGGTGGCGGCGGGAGCTGCGAACCGGTGATTGCAGCTCTCTTGGACAGGCCAACTGCTTTGACCGAATGAATCAAAAGCTTGCAGCTTCAAACAGGTCGCACCTTGCCGGCCGGCATGGGCTGTGGACCCTGCTTTGTGTACAGGCACTGACTGGCTGCATCAGCCTGCCAGGCAGCTACCGCATACCCGATCTTTCCCTGCCCGCTCAGTACCAGGATGCGGCCAGTACCGGGACGGCCCCGTCCACTTCAGGGCAGACCGCCGCTCCGCCCGCGGAAGCAAGTCCATCGAACCCACCGGAACCAGCCCCTGCCGAAACTCCGGTGGATTGGTGGAGTGACTTCGGAAACCGTGAACTCCAGGGTCTGATCGATCGTGCGCTCTCCAACAATCCGGATATCCGGATTGCGCTGAACCGTATCGTCCAGGCCAAGGCCAGGGCAGAGCAGGCCGCTGCGGGTAAATATCCAGGCCTTTCCGCTCCCTTGGTGATTGCGCAACAGTCTCCCGGTGGCGTTACGGTAGGAACGGCTCCGGCTGGCGGCGTCTCGAATGTGAGCAGCAACAGAACTTCGCAACGCACCTATCAGGCCAGCATCCGGGCGGACTGGCGGCTGGACATCTGGGGCGAGCAAAGCGCCCTGGCGGAATCCGCCAACTTTCAGCTCTGGCGGGCCGTCCATGAACGGGAAAACGTCCAGAGGAATCTGACGGCCAGCCTCGCTACCCACTACGTTGAATTCCTGTCCCTCAATGATCGCCTCAGAATCGCAGTCGAGACCGAAGAAGTGCTGAGCGCAACCCTGGCCACCATCGAGAAGCGGGTCAAGGCTGGCGACGCCACCCTTTCCGAACTTGAGCAGCAACGGGCGGCAATTTTCGCCATACGCGCAACCATCCCCACCCTGGAACAGCAGAAGCTCGACGCCATTGGCGCCATGGCGTTTCTGCTGGGTACGGTCCCCGGCAAACTCAAGCTCTCCAATGACGGACTCGACTCCCTGACCATTCCGAGTGTGGCCCCTGGCCTGCCCTCGGCCCTGCTGCTACGCCGGCCCGATGTGCGCGTGGCGGAAGCCCAGCTTCTGGCCGCGAATGCCGACGTGAACGTCGCCCGGGCGCGCATTCTCCCCCCCATGGACCTGTCGGCACAGATCGGCTACAGCGGCATTGCCCTGTCGCAACTGTTCCAGCCCCAAACCTTGTTCTGGAATGTCGTGGACAACCTGGTCGTCAGTATTTTCGATGGTGGCAGGAAGCGGAACGAGCAGCTGTTCTCACAAGCCGTCCGCGAAGAAATGGTGGAAAGCTATGCGCGCACCGTCTACCAGGCCATGAAGGAAGTGGAAAGCGCTCTGACTTCTGTTCGCCTGGCGGAACGGCGCCTGACCGCCCAATGGGAAGCCAGCAAGGCCGCTCGCCGTGCCTGGGATATCAACATCAGGGTCTACGCGGTGGGAGGAACCGACTATCTGAGCTTGCTGGAAACCCAACGCAGTTATCACCGCTACCTGGACGACTACCAGAGGATCCGAATGGAATTTTTTCGGGGTTACATCAGCCTGTTCCAGGCTCTGGGCGGCGGGTTGAAGGCAGAGCGCCGTGCACCGGCCGGCGGCGAAGCCACTGCCGGTTCGACCCGGCGGCTACCGCTGTCTACCGAAGCCATGCCGGTCATCCCGGTGTACGAGGGTTCGCAAGCAAGCGCGGACACTCTCTGGCAGGTGGAACTGGCCGGTCTTTATCATCACTCGACGATCGACGCAACCTGGCGTGACCTGCACAATCGTTATCCATTTTACATGGAAGGGCGCAGCCTCCAGCCACAGCTCAAAGGCCGCATCGAGGAAGGTGACGGCGTTCAGCAATCCTGGTATCAGTTGTACATCGCGAATTTCAACAGTCAGGCGGAGGCCGAAGAATATTGCCTCACCCTGAAAGCCGATCAGCAACGCTGTCGGGTGGTCTCCCCGGAGACGGACGCCACGCTTCTGGACAATGCGCATTCCCGGCGCCCTGGTACTAGTAGTTCGTTCCATTAAATGGGCTACAGATCAGGCAGCTTTCATGTGTGGTATGAGAACCACGGCCATTGTCGTCTATTTTGTAACTATATTGGCGGAACTTACTCCAAGACGCGACGGCTCTTCCTGCGCAGCCGCCGGCCGACGCAGCCTTCTACTTGGTGATAGCTGCAAATTCATCTGCGAGTTCCAGCATGTCTTGCCCTGGCGTTGAATAGCTGACGATCCGGACTTCGATTCCTGCATTCTGCATGGAGGACAGGGCTCTGCGAATTGCCGCAGCGATCCAGCGCGCATTGTTGCCGAAGGCGCCGCCTCCCACACGCGTCAGGTACACCACCGGGCTGCCGTGCTGCTGCATGTTGAGCATCGCCGACAAAAGCGTGGCCTCATAGGTTGCCTCGAGGATCAGTGTTGCAAAGCGCGCCCAGTTCGCCGGTCTCTGAATTCGGTTATAGCTCACCGGAAGTGCTGAACAATAGACCTGAGACACCCGATGGCCGGCGCCCTCGTCCGTCACCTCGACATCCCAATGCACGCCAATGCGCAGTCGCCCTCGAAGCTCATCGAGTTGCGCCGAATCCATCGATGACAACAGATCATCGACCTTGGCAAGGCCCTCATCATTCGTGAGGCAGTAGCCGTTGCGCATCTGCCAGAGCCGATCCTGCACATTGTCCAGAGCGGTACCGATGTCGTGCAGGCAGTCGATCTGCCGATCCACGCGCTGGCCGAACTGCCCATCCACCGGTGCAAAGTAGTTGCGGTAGATGGTGCCGGCCCCCGCAGCGATGGCGCAGGCGGGCCCCTGGGTCGCGTCCTGCTCGTAGCGCGTCACTCCCTGCTCCGGCGTGACCCTCTCCGAAACCATCTCCAGCAGATTGAACTGCGAAGCCACCTGAAACAGCGCACCCGCGTTGCCGCGGTTGGCGTGCATGCGCCGCACATCGCCCGCTACGCACGAAACGCGAGTGGGCCCCTGACCACTGACCAGGCCTGCCGCCCGGAGCCGCAATTCCGCCAAGCTGGGCGTCTCCAACTGCCCGACGGCGCAGGTGCGCGCGCTGTTGCGCGAGTGCAGTCGCCCGTTGACGATCGACAGCCGCGCGCGCGTCTCGTCGTAGCCGTCCTCCCTGAAACCCGTGATGCGTTCGAACCAGTCCATGATGTGTGCCTCGATACAGGTGGCGGCTCAGGCCGGTCTCGGCCTATAGCCCAGGATGTAGCGCTCCTGCGCCGCAGTTTCGATCGCATTGGGCCGAGCCGCACGCACTCGCCGGATCGCGTCCTGCGGCGCCACGCCGAGTTCCACCAGCAGGCAGGCCGCCACCGTCCCGGCGCGACCCAGTCCCCCTCGGCAATGGACCAGGACGCGGCCGCCATCGGCGACCAACCGGTGCAACTGCAAGGCCACGCCGGGCCAATCCGCCTCGAACCCGGAACCCGGTGCGTTCAGGTCCGCGATCGGCAGGTGGTGCCACTGAAGGCCGCGCTCAAGGATTCGCTGACTAGGACGCGTCGTTTAGGCGACGCGTATCCGGACTTTCAGTCCGCAACATAGACCCACCGGCTTTAGCCGGTGGTTGTTTAGTGGCAGAATGCCTATATGATACCCACTATAGACACAATATCACCAACCAAATGGCCAAACAGCAGGGCAATCGCCTACGCAAATGTCGTAAGCAACTGACAATGCTCGCTACCTATCCTCTATGACGAAGTATTGATTTTGGAATGGCCATGGGGTCTACTTCCTCTTTTTGGGAGGGTGGCCGGATGACTCTGGTAGAAACGTTTTCGGGATTGCCGGATAGCCGTCGAGGTCCGGCGAAGCGGTACGTCTTGATGGAGATGGTAGTGATGGCTTTATGCGCGATCCTGTGTGGCGCCGACCATTGGGTGGAGGTAGCGGACTGGTGTCGGGATCGGCAACAGTGCTTGCGGGAACGATTCGGGTGGTCTCTGAAGGGAGGCACCCCGTCGCACGACCCGTTTGGCGATCTCTTTCGGGTGCTGGATGCGAAGGGATTCGAGGAGCGGTTTCGGCAGTGGATCGCGGGGGTGGTCGGCGTTGTAGACGGAGTGGCTGCTTTCGATGGGAAGACCTTGCGTGGATCGGGAAAGAAAGGAAGCAATGAGCTTCTGCACCTGGTGACGGCCTATGTGGTGGAAAATGGTAAAGTCGCCGCTGCCTCTGGCAGCATGCAAGCTTATCGACAATTCAATGACACCTTGGCCTCTGGCCTCACGTCAGCAATTTCCTGGTAATGACTGAAAAATTCTCGCACAGCGTTGTTCAGTGCCTCGCCGCGATCGCCCAGAATCAGGGGATCAGGATCAATCCTGAACGCCTGATCCACGATTTCGCCCTGGCGGATGAAGAGCCGGCAGCGCCCCTGGTGTTGCGGATGGCCGCCGACATCGGCATGAAGGCGAAGGCGGACAGGCTGACCTGGAGCAAACTCGTCGCCCAGCAAGGGGTGTTCCCCGTGCTGGCCCGCCTCAACACGGGTGCCGGCGTGATCGTGGTCGGGATCCGGCAGGAGGGAGAGAGCAAACAGGTGGCGGTCGTCGATCCCTGTGCTGGTGCGGTAGCGATCACCTTTTATTCCGAAGAGGCGTTTGGCGCGATCTGGGGCGGCGATGTCATCCTGCTCAAAAGGGCTCATTCGCTCTTCGATGCGCAACAGCCTTTCGGCCTGCGCTGGTTCATTCCGGAAATTCTGAAGCAGCGCACCGCCTTCCGGGACGTGTTCATCGCCGGCATGGCGATGAACGTCCTGGCCCTTGCCTCACCCCTGTTCTTCCAGGTAGTGATCGACAAGGTGCTGGTACACCAGAATGCATCGACCCTGATGGTGCTCACCGCCGGGGTGATCATTGCCATGCTGTTCGATGCGGCCTTCGGCTATCTGCGCCAGATACTGCTGTTGGCGGCGACCAACAAGATCGACATGCATGTGACCCGCCGGGCTTTCGGCCACCTGCTCTCCCTGTCGATCGACTTTTTCGAGCTCTCCACCGCCGGGGTGGTCACCCGCCAGATGCAGCAACTGGAAGGCATCCGCCATTTCCTCACCGGCCGTTTGCTGTTTGCCGGCATGGATGCTCTGGCCCTGGTGATCTTCCTGCCGCTGCTGTTCACCTACTCCTTCAAGCTGGCGCTGATCGTGCTGGGATTCGCTCTCATCATCGCCCTCATCATCACCATTTTGCTACCCACTTTCCGCAAACGTCTGGACCGGCTCAACAGTGCCGAAGGCGTCCGCCAGGCGCTGCTGGTGGAGACCATCCACGGCATGCGGACGGTCAAGGCCCTGGCCATCGAACCGGTGCAGCGCAAGGCCTGGGACCAGTTATCGGCGGAAGCCATCAACGCCCATTTCGCAGTCGGAAAACTGGCGATTTCCGGCAACCTGGCCACGGACTTCCTGGGCAAGCTGATGCCGGTGGTGATCGTCTTCATCGGTGCCCAGAGCATCTTCGATCAGACCATGAGCGTCGGGGTACTGATCGCCTTTCAGATGCTGTCGGGACGAGTGATCAATCCGTTGATCCAGATCGTGAGCCTGATCAACGAATATCAGCAGACGGCCGTGTCCGTGCGCATGCTGGCGGAAATCATGAACCGGCCTCCGGAAGGACGGATCGGCGCCGGCGGCCTGCGGCCCCTGCTGAAAGGACAGATCACCTTCGAGGAGGTGACCTTCCGCTACCCTGGCGCCAGCGTCAATGCACTGGACCGGACCAGCTTCACGATCCCGGCGGGCGCCGTCGTCGGTGTCGTGGGACGCAGTGGTTCAGGAAAAACCACCCTGACCAAGCTGATCCAGGGACTCTACCCGGTGCAGGAAGGCCTCGTCCGCTTTGACGGCATCGATGCCCGGGAGATCGATCTTTCTCATCTCCGCCGCCAGATCGGGGTAGTCCTGCAGGAGAATTTTCTTTTCCGCGGCAGCATTCGCGACAATCTCACCATCACCAAGCCCGATGCCAGCATCGAGGAAATCGTCGCGGCCGCCCAGGCGGCCGGGGCCGATGAATTCATCGAACGAATGCCGCAAGGATACGACACGCTGCTGGAGGAGAACGCATCGAATCTGAGTGGCGGGCAGAAACAACGCCTTTCGATTGCCCGTTCCCTGCTGGCCAAGCCCAACATCCTGATTCTCGACGAAGCCGCCAGTGCTCTCGACCCGGAGAGCGAGGCCATTTTCATCCGCAACCTGTCCCGGATCGCCGTGGGCAGGACGGTGATGATGATTTCCCACCGATTGTCCACCCTGATCAATGCCGATGTGGTTCTGGTCATGCAGAATGGCCGCTTGTCGGACTGGGGTACGCATACACAACTGCTTTCTCGCTGTCAAACCTACCAGCACCTATGGAACCAACAGACAGGCCATCTTTGATTCGCCGGCTGTGGTCCCGGCAGACGGTTGATCAGCCTGCCCTGGATTTCCTGCCCGATGCGGACGAAATCGAAAGGCGGCCACTGCCCCGCTCGGCCAGTTTCACCCTGCACCTCCTCGCTCTGGCACTGCTTGCCTTCCTCCTGCTGGCGACCTTCTCGGAAATCGACCTGGTGATCACCGCCCGGGGAAGATTGATCACCCCTCTGCCGAATATCGTCCTGCAACCGCTGGACACCGCCATCATCCAGCAGATCAATGTCAAGCCCGGGCAGATCGTGAAAAAGGGGGAGCAACTCGCCACCCTCGACCCGACCTTTACCGAAGCGGATGAAACCCAGTTGAGGACCCGCCTGGGCAGCCTCGATAATGAACGTGCCAGACTGGAAGCGGAACTGTCGGGCAAAACCGTTACCACCGACGCCATGGCCAGTGATGACAAGAAGATCCAGGGCCGCCTTGCCGACGAGCGACAGGCCAGCTATCTCGCCCAGATGCGACGACTGGATGAAAATATTGCCCGCCTCCGGGCGTCCCAGGAAACCAACCGCCGCGACCAGACCGCGATGAATTCCCGCGTCCAGGTACTCCGGGAAATGGTCGCCATGCTCGAACCCCTGGTAGCCCAGCAATACGCGGTGCGCGCCCGCCTGCTGGACGCCCAGGATCGCCTGCTCGAAGCGGAGCGAGGCGCCCAAATGGCCCGTAGTCGGGAACAGGAACTCCAGAAGGAACGTACTGGACTGGAAGCCGAACGTCTGTCCTTCCAGACCGGCTGGCGACAAAAAATCATGGAGGAACTTCTCGCCCTCTCCCGTGAGCGGGATTCGGTCAACGAGCAGTTGCAGAAGGCGGACAAACGTCACCAGTTGGTGGTCCTGACCGCACCCTCTGACGCCGTGGTGCTGGAGGTCGCCAAGCTCTCCGCCGGTTCCGTCGCCAAGGCCGCCGAAGCCTTGTTCACCCTGGTTCCCCTGGGAGAGGGCCTGGAGGCCGAGGTCCAGATCGAATCCGCGGATGTGGGTTATGTCAAACTCGGCGACCGGGTGCACATGAAGGTGGATGCCTATCCCTTCCAGTTGCACGGTGCCCTGGATGGAGAACTGCGCACGATCAGCGAAGACGCCTTCCGTCGCGAGAACGTCGCTGTTGGCGGCAGCGAGGCCTACTATTTGGGCCGTATCCGGTTGACCACGACCCAGCTCAACCGGCTTCCCAAACACGCTCGCCTGCTTCCCGGCATGACCATCAGCGCCGAGATCACGGTGGGCAAGCGCTCGGTGATTTCCTATCTGCTATGGCCGCTGATCAAGGCACTCGATGAGTCGGTCCGCGAACCGTAAAGGAGTGTTCCGGAAAAGTCCATCTTCGCAAACCCTGCGCATGCGGACCCCCATTCAGATCAGAAGAAAGTCGCCATGATCAAGTGTGGGGTGAGTTGCAAGACCCAAGACCGCGATTTCCACTGCTGCGCCCTTGCCGCTGCCATCGGCATCGTAGTACAGGGAGCCCGTGCTCGTGTTATAGACCACCCGGTCATCTGCATCGTGGCCCTTGACCGCATCGGCACCCGCCCAGAACTGCGCTTCACCCAAAGCGCCGGTCGTCTTTCCCAGTCCCTTGAATACCAGCAGGCTGAGTTGGATATGGTCTGTTCCTGACTCGAAATCGACGAGGACATCCCGGTTGTTGGCAGCGTTCGGTGCCGTGTTGAGCACGAAATGATCTTCACCATCGCCGCTGGTAAGGGTATCGTTACCCAGGCCTCCGAACAGCGTGTCGTTGCCGTTGCCAGCGAGTAGCTGGTCGGCGCCTCCTCCGCCTTCGATCCGGTCAGCAAATGCCGTTCCCGTCAGGACGTTGGCACCGGCATTGCCGATCATGGTGATCGCGTTGGCCAATGCCGACGCATCGGCATTGAGTGCTGCCGAACCCGTGCTCGAGGCCACCACGCCGGTACCCGTGCCAAGAACCACCCGCTCGATACCCGTATCGCCCGCAAACAGTGTCAGGGTACTGGCGGTGGTGGCTGCGAAACGCACTTCGTCAATACCGGAGCTACCAGTATCCGCAATCTCGGCTGCAGTATGAGCGGCGGCGAGCCCGATCAGGTAGATGTCGGAACCCTCCTCACCATCCATCAGGTCGGTACCGGCCTGGCCGTTCAGGAGATCGTTGCCGCTGCCGCCATCGATCTGGTCAGCGAAGGCCGTTCCGGTCAGGATGTTCGCACCGGCATTGCCAATCATGGTGATGGCGTTGCTCAACGGCGACGCATCGACATTGAGTGCGATCGTACCCGCACTGTTCGCCACAGCGTCGCTGCCAGTACCAATCACCAGCCGCTCGATGCCCGTGTCTCCGGCATACAGCTTAAGGGTACCGGCACTGGTGGCCGCGAAACGCACTTCATCAACCCCGGTGCTGCCGGCATCGGCGATCTCGGCCGACGAATGCTCGGCAGGTAGTCCGAACAGGTAAAGGTCGGAACCCTCACCACCATTCAGGCTGTCGACCCCGCCCAGACCATTCAGGACATTATCACCACTGTTGCCGGTGATGATGTTGGCAAGCGTATTGCCCGTTCCCATGAGATTGGCCGTCCCGGTCAGTTCGAGCTTTTCGACATTGGCTCCCAGGGTCCAGGATACCGATGCTTTTACCAGATCCTTGCCGTCCGCGGCGCTGCTTTCGGTAACGACATCGGAGACGTTATCCACCAGGTAAATGTCGTCGCCCTTTCCGCCGGCGAGCTGGTCCGTGCCAGTACCACCGTCAAGCAAGTCGTTGCCCATTCCGGCTTCCAGCGTATCGTTGCCGCCAAGACCATACAAGGAGTCATTTCCTGCCGTACCGGTAAGGACATTGACCGTATCATCGCCCTCGAGCGTCAACCCGGAACAGGGAGCGGCGCTGATCAGGTAACTGCCGGTGGACAGGGCATGGTCCTTGGCTGCCAGGTAAAAGCTTCCGCTGGCGGTCGGCGTATAAATGATCTGTGAATCGGTGGTGGACAGGCCGGCATTATCATTCTGAGTAATGACTGCCAATTTGGAGGAATACAGTTCAAGGTAGGGGTCGATACTCCCGCTGACCCGCGCCAGTTTGAAGATATAGCTGTTGTTGGCCTTCAGGGTGACCTTGAAGAGGTCGCCGTCGGACGCCTGCTCGATGACGCCGGACACGGCCGCCCCCCCGACGGTAATCGCTCCGCGCGTATTCGTCGTCATGGGATAGTCGTCCGGAACGGCAGTGACGTCATCGTTGCGGATCGTGCCCGTAGCGCTTGTCGTACCCAGTACCAGCCCTGATGAAGGGTTGCCCAGGCTGAGGGTAAAATTCTCGTCAGACTCGACGACGGTGTCCCCGACGATGAGCACCTGGACCGTCTTCGTCGTTTCGCCGGGCTGAAAGGTGACGACACCGGAAGTGGCGCCGGTAAAGTCGGAAGAGTTGGCCGGAGATGCACCGGATCCGTCCAGAGTCCAGCCGACGGTTTGCGTGGTCCCGCTCGCTTTGCTGAGGCTGACATTGAAAACGTAGGCCGTGGATCCGCTATTGCCTTCGGCGATCGAAGCAGCGCCAGCGGCGATCGATACCTGCACGGATCCAGGATCAGGGTCAGATGACGCATCTGCCGACAACTCGCTGGCCGACTTGGTCACATTCGAGAAGACGAAGGTCTCGACATTCTTGATCAAGTCCGAACCGGAGCCGCTACTCGAGAAGGTAAAGCCCTGATTGATGGTATAAGAGAACGTATACTCCGAAAAAGCACCGGCAAACACCACCGTATCATTGCCGGCCCCGCCGTCGAGTGTATCGTTGCCCGCACCTGCCACCAGCGTGTCGTCGCCCGACCCTCCAACCAAAGAGTCTGTTCCGGGACCGCCATCGAGATAATTATTCAGGGAATTGCCGGTGATCGAGTCGGCACCGGTGCCCCCAATCGCATTTTCGATATTGCAGGTATACGCGATGGCGATGTTGTAGGTCATGCTGTTGCATGAGGAATAGGCGCCAGGCGTGAGATCGATCAGGCTCGGCGTGGACCATCCGCTCAGGTTGAGCGTATCGGTTCCAGCGGAGTCGTAAATGGTCAGGATCGGATGAAGGTTGACCGAGAAATTGTAGATTGTGGACAGGGTGCCGAAATCGGTGCTGCCAAATCCGTAGGTCGTATCATCTGTGCGGGTCGTGGTTTCGGCACCGTACATACTCTGTATGGCCATGATGTCATTGAGCATCGGCGTCTGCGGCGAATACAACTTCCCGTCCGCACCGACCCAGTCGGCCCAGGCCACCAGGCCCACCCCACTGGACGAACCCGAACCCCAATTGGGACCAAAGTAGGACATCACCGAATAGACACCACTGTCCTGATAGCTCGATGGCGTCCAGGAACCTCCACCATTGTAGTTGCCCATGTGATCCAGCCCGAAAGCATGGCCGATCTCATGCACGTAGGCCAGAAACGAATGCGCGCCCACCTCGGGGTTCATCAGGTCGGAATAGGCACGACTGAACCACACGCTGCCAGTCGTCGGGAAGTAGGCATGCGCGTATTCAACACCAGTGGTCGAAGTCCCGAATTCGATATTCGACGAACCGGACGTGACCTTGACCAGATCCGGGACGATGAGATCATCCCAGGTCTGCAGCGCAAGTGTGGCGGCAGCCTGCTGGAGGGAATTCAGTCCCTGAAATCCCGCCTGCTCCTGACTACCGTAGAGACCGCTCGATGAGGTCGGGAAGGCGTAGGTGATTGTGCTGCCGGACCAATGAGAACCGGAATCAAGCTGCGCGAGAATTTGCTGCTGTGTCCAGGATGCGAGTGCCACGCGACCAATCCTTCATGAGAGAAGGCAGCAAGGTCGAGGGCAAGCAGAAATTGAACAGCAAAAATCGCTGAATCTATGCAACCCGGCCACCCTTCCTGACGATCAGGTTAGGGCCCTCGGCTTTGCGTCCGGAGATTTCTCCCCGTTTGCCTTTGGATAAGATGTAGCGAATAATACACGTGACGGTCGTTTTGTCAATCGATTATTGAGGCAAAGACGACAAACCCTGATCGCGAAGGGTCTCGTGGCACCACAGGGAGGAACATGCCCAAAGCACCAGTCAACCCGCAGAAAAATGCCGTCGCCCTCGCCTACAGCCAGACTGACTCCGCACCACGCGTGGTGGCCAGAGGGCGGGGCTTGGTGGCCGAGCAGATCATCGCGCGCGCGCACGAGCATGGCGTTTATGTGCATGAATCAGCGGAACTGGTATCGCTGCTGATGCAGGTCGATCTCGACCAGCACATCCCGCCGCAGCTCTATCTGGCCGTAGCCGAACTGCTGGCCTGGCTCTACCGGCTCGAAAATGGCCAGGCAGCGTCGCCAGCACCCATCTTCCCGGCCACAGCTGAAGCAGCTCTGAAGCCATGAGATCGGTGTCGTCCGCGTCGTCCATTACCCCGCTTGCGGTTTTGCATTAAACTGCCCGCTCCAGCCGATTCCGGGAAGGACAATGGAAAACACGGACGTACAAGCAGAACAGGCACCGCTCCGATTCGAAATCGAACAGCCCAAAGAATACGATCAATACCTGTTGTACTCTAGAGCCGAGATTGCCGCGATCCTACGCGCTCTGATGCAGAAAAGGGCACTGGTCAGCGCCTACTTCAACAACAACCGCTCCTTCCTGCTGACTGCGGTGCTGGCGGTGGACATGGCGGCAGACACACTGGTTCTCGACTGCGGTCGCGAGAGCGGGACCAACCATCAGGCCTTGCTGGCCAAACAACTGCTGCTGACCGCTGCGATCGACAAGGTGAAGGTGCAGTTCACCCTCGGCAAACTCTCGGAGACGCAGCATGCCGGACTACCTGCCTTCAGCGCTGCGCTTCCCGACAAGCTGTTGAGACTACAGCGGCGTGAGTGTTTTCGCCTCTCGACACCGATCACCAAGCCGGTCAAATGCATCGCCATGATCAAACGTGCCGATGGCAGCACCTTCCTGCTCGAGGCATCATTGCTGGATATCAGTGGTGGCGGGATCGGGCTGATGGCACCGCCAAGTCTGGCCGCCCTGCTGCAGCGCGGCGCTGTCATGAGCGACTGCAAGGTCAGTCTGCCTGACGAGGGTCTGCTGGTCGCCAGTCTGTGCGTACGCAACAAACTGGACTTGACCACCAAGGGTGGGTCCCACTACGTTCGTGTCGGCTGCCAGTTCATTGCCTTGCCCGGTGCAAGGATGAACATGCTGCAACGCTACATCAACCGCATCGAGCGCGAGCGCAAAGCGCGGCTGAGTGGCATGGCCTAGCGAAGTGCGCGGCAGCGTACTGTGCTGCCGCGGCGGGGCCGCCCCATCCGGAGAAACTTCCGTAGCGGCCACCGCCCCCTTGCCTGAAAAGACTAGAAACCAATCCGCAGCAATGCGTACGCGGCGAGTAGCGTCCCCAGCATCGCCATCCCGTAGCAGAGCAGCTTGGCACCCGTGCCGGCGTGAATACCGACATCGTGCAGGCTGTGATAGATCCGGTGCGCGGCGTGCCACAGGAAAAGCGCGATGATCGCGAAGATGAAGCCCTTGCCGATAAAATTCTGGGCAAAAGCAAGCATGTGCGGGTAGCTCATCGTATCTGGCGGCAGGACAACGCCGAGCGGCACGGCGATGCCGGTAATGAACACCAGCATCGGACCGAGCAGCGCCGACAACATGCCGCCGGCGCCGAACAGCGCCCAGAAGATCGGCGCGTTGGAACGTTTCAGTGTCGTAGGTTTCATCGTGCCATCCCCCATACCAGACCAAGCAGGGCAGCGCTCGCCGCCGCCGCGACGGCGAGGCCGCTCCCGGTGATTGCCCAGGCCGAGAGCCGCTGGCCGCCGACGATCACCGGTGGCATGGTCCTCGGCATGATCTTGAACCAGGTGTAGGTGTGGTAGCCGATCGCCACCAGAGCCAGCAGGTGGAAGCCGATGTACCACGGGTTTTTCAGCGCCATCAGCCATTCGTTCCAGGCAGCCTCACCCTGCGACAGCCGCAGCAGGCCGAACAGCAGAATCCCTGCGTAGGCCGCCACGAAGAGGGCGGTCGCCTCGTGAATCATGTACTCGACGAAGAATGGATTCTTCTTCCACCAGCCGTCCATCGAGCGAACATAGGGTCGACGCTTGTTCACTTGGCACCTCCCTTCGGAGTAAGGAAACGCAGAAAATAATCCGCAGCACTGTTGGTCTTGTTCTGGTTGACAGCGTTCGCTGGATCGACCTGCTTCGGACACACCTCGGAGCAATAACCCACCGCCGTGCAATTGAAAACGCCCTCTTCCGAGTTGACCAGTTCCATGCGCTCCGCCTTGCCGCCGTCGCGCGAATCGACGTTGTAGCGGTGCAGCAGAGCCGTCGCTGCCGGTCCGATGAAGCTGGAGTTGAGACCGAACTGCGGACAGGCAGCGTAGCACAACAGGCAGTTGATGCACGAACTGAACTGCTCGTAGGCATTCAGTTGCTCGGGCGTCTGCAGGTATTCACCCTGCGCCAGCGTACGCGGCTCCTTCGGGATGATGTAGGGCTGGATACTTTCCAGTTTCTCGATGAAACCCTCGATGTTGACCACCAGATCGCGCTCGATCGGAAAATGCGACAGGGCTTCGACGCGCACCCGTGCCGGGTAGAAATCGCGCAGGAAGGTCTGGCACGACAGGCTCGGTTCGCCGTTGATCATCATGCCGCAGCTGCCGCAGATCGCCATCCGGCACGACCAGCGAAAACTCAGCGAACCATCGAGGTAGTCCTTGATGTACTGCACGCCCTGCAATACCGACATGTCGTCGGTGAAGGGGACTTCGAAGACCTGCTTGTGCGGTTCCTTGTCCTTTTCCGGGTGATAGCGCAGAACCTCGATTTCGATGACTTTCTGATTCTCAGACATTGGATGCCTTCCTTTCCTGCTCGGCTTTCTCGCCTGCGGCACCGTAGGCACGCGTGCCCGGTTTCGATTTGGTGATCTTGACAGGACCGTAGTCGATGCGCGGCGCGCCACCAGCGACATAGTGTGCCTGCGAGTGCTGCAGGAAGTTGATATCGTCGCGCGCTTCGAAACCGTCGAGTCGCTGATGCGCACCGCGCGACTCGCGCCGGTTGATCGCCGAATACGCCATCGCCTGGGCGACGTCAAGCTGGTAATCGAGCTCGATCGCCAGCAGCCACTCGGTGTTCCAGACGCTCGACTTGTCCTCGAGATTGACATTCTTGAAACGCGCCTTGAGTTCGTCGAGCTTGTCACAGGTTTTCTGCATCGTCTCGGCCAAGCGATAGATGCCGCAGCCGTCCTCCATCGTTTGCGCCATTTCCTTGCGCAGCGTCGCGATACGTTCGCTCCCACCGCTCTTCGTCTTCAGGCCGACAACCCGCTGCTCAACGGCCTGCGCCTGCTTGAGCAGGCTTGCCGAATTCCCCGGCACCACCGATCTGGCGAAGCGAGCGGCTTCGACGCCCGCCACCTTGCCGAAGACGAGAAGTTCGGAAAGGGAATTCGATCCCAGACGATTGGCGCCATGGATACCGACGCTCGAACATTCGCCGGCGGCATAGAGGCCCGGCAGCGGCGCGGCGCAGAGGCCGTCGACGAGGATTCCTCCCATGGTGTAGTGCACCGCCGGGCGAATCGGTATCGGCGCAAGTGCCGGATCGACGCCAAGAAACTGTTCGGCCAGTTCGCAGATCTGCGGCAGTCGCTCGCGCAGCTTGGCATGTCCCAGATGACGAAGGTCCAGATGCACCACCGAACCGTGCTTGCCTTCGATGGTGCGGCCCTTTTGTTGCTCATGCCAGAAAGCCTGGCTGAGACGGTCGCGTGGTCCGAGTTCCATGGCCTTGTTCCGTGGCGACGGCTCCGCCGGACCGAGACCGTAGTCCTGAAGGTAGCGGTAGCCATCCTTGTTCACCAGGAAGCCGCCTTCGCCGCGGCATGCCTCGGTGAATAGCAAGCCGGTTCCAGGCATGCAGGTCGGGTGATACTGGACGAATTCCATGTCGCGCAAGGGCACGCCGTGACGATAGGCGAGCGCCATGCCATCGCCGGTGACCACGCCGCCGTTGGTGTTCTCGCGGAACACGCGGCCGGCGCCGCCGGTGGCGATGATCACCGACCTGCATTCGACCAGAGTGAATTCTCCCGAAGCGATCTCGATCGCCACGACGCCCTGCACGCGCCCGTCCTCGACCACCAGATCAACGCAGAAATGTTCATCGAAGCGCTTGATCGATGGGTACTTGATCGATGTCTGGAAGAGGGTGTGCAGCATGTGAAAGCCGGTCTTGTCGGCGGCAAACCAGGTGCGCTCGATCTTCATGCCACCAAACGCGCGCACGTTGACGTGGCCGTCCGGGGTCCGGCTCCACGGGCAGCCCCAGTGCTCGAGCTGCGTCAGTTCCTCGGTGCATTGCGCCACGAAGTACTCGACCACATCCTGTTCGCACAACCAGTCGCCACCCCCAACAGTATCGTTGAAGTGATACTCGAGGCTGTCCGTCGCCTGCTTGACTCCCGCTGAGCCACCTTCTGCAGAAACCGTGTGGCTACGCATCGGATAGACCTTTGAAACCAGCGCAATCCTCAGTGCGGGATCAGATTCTGCCACAGCAATCGCTGCCCGCAGACCTGCCCCGCCGCCGCCGACGATCACCACGTCTGCCTTGTATATCTCCACGCTTTTTCCTTTCTCGCGCCGGGCATCGCCGGCGACGATCCACATTCCCAAAGCCCCGTCGGAAATGCTCGCTCCGACAGGACCAACGAATCAGCTACTCACCGGCTTGCTGATGTTTTACCTGTTTCAGCAACCTTGAGCGTCAACATCTGATACATGCCACCAAAGAAGCGTTGTTTGCCGAGTGAAACGAAGCTCCCATCTTTCGGCAACCAGGCCGTGACTTCCTCACTGAAGAGATCACGGGCAAAGGGTTCGAGCCGGTCGAGAACCGGCTTCCAGAAATAGCGCAGCGGGTTGAAGCGGCTCGGCGGAGCATAGTCTACGATGGTTAGGGTACCGCCGGGGCGGACGACCCGCAGCGCTTCGGCCAGCGTTCTTTCGCGTACGGCCTGCGGCTGCTCATGCAGCAGGAAGAACAGCAAGGCCCGGTCAAAGCTTGCGTCGGCAAAACCGAGCGCCGCCGAATCCATGCAATGCAGCTTGATCGGCGCCTGCGGGCCCAGCTTGCCAGCGAGGTTCTCCAACTGGATTGGCAGGATGTCGGCAATTTCCAGCGAACCCCCCGGCGCCACGCAGGCCGCCAGTCGCGGCGTCAGATCGCCATAGGCACAGGCGATCTGCAAGGTACGGCCCGGAAGCTGGTGTCCGTAATCATGCAGCACCGCATTACAGAGACGCTTGTAATTGCCCCAGAGAATCAGATTGACCAGCCATTGCCGCTCGAAGACATGCACTGCACGCGGATGCACATAGGCCCACCAATAATGGGCTTGTAAGTACTGAGGGATGGCAGGCAGAACCTTCTTGACCGCCACGCAGGTGGAAACGGGTGCATCGAAGTTATTTTTCATATATAAGAGAGTGCGAACATTTGCGTTCAGCAAAATGCCTTTCAAGATCGGTGAGCCTGGGCGAAGTGCCTGCATAGATCCTGCCCTAGCAGATAAGTTCCTGCATGCTGTTCCGCGGATTCGGGAATCCGCAGCCCACCTGCGCGGAAATTACGCAGCCCAAAGCCCTCAGGCCGTACCCTACCCGATCAGTCAGCCGAACGCAACCGAGGCAGCACGGCCATGGCGTTCAACGCTGTCGCCTTCGCCAGCTCACTCGCGTCGATGCCGCGCAACTCCGCCAGCACTGTGTTGATCCGCGACAACTGTGCTGGCGTGTTGCGGCCACCGGCCAGCCAGGCCGGAGGCATGTCCGGTGCATCGGTTTCGAGCACGATCGCGTCCAGGGGCAGTGCCGCCGCCAACTGGCGGATGCGCGTCGAGCCGCTGTAGGTCATTGCGCCACCGAAACCGAGTTTGAAGCCCAGCCGGAGGAACTCTTCCGCCTGTTGACGACTGCCATTGAAGGCGTGTGCGATGCCGCCGGTCACCCTGATCCGGCGCAGATTCTTGAGCACCTGATCGACCGCGCGGCGGACATGCAGGAGAACCGGCAATTCCATGTCACGGGCGATTTTCAGTTGTTCGACGAAAAAGAACTCCTGCTGCTCGATCTGCCGATCGGCAACAAAGAAGTCGAGGCCGATCTCCCCTACTGCCAGCGGCCGCTGTGGAGCATCAGAAGCTCGCACCAGCCATTCGCGCAAGGTCTTCAGATCGTCTTTGCCGGCGTGCTGCACATAAAGCGGGTGAATGCCGTATGCCGGCGAACATTCGGCGTAACGCGTGCAACAATCGTACACCTCGGCAAAGCTCGCCGCGTCGACCGCCGGCACGACGATGGCCGCCACCCCGGACAGCTGCGCCGCCTCCAGCAGCTCGTCCCGGTCGGCCGCGAATTCAGCCGCTGCGAGGTGGCAATGGGTGTCAATCAGCATGCATGGTACTAGCCCAGGCCGTAGGATGCCTTGCGACGCTCGAAGAAAGCGGCTAGCCCCTCGTTGAAGTCGGGATCGGCGCCGCAGGCGGCAAAAGCACGCTGCTCGGCCTGCAATTGCGCCTCCAGCGCAGTACCCAGCGACTGGTTGAGCAAGGCCTTGGTGCGTGCCAGCGCCGCAGCCGGCCCCATGGCCAGGCGCTGCGCCAGCATCGCCGCCTCGACCGACAATTGCGCCCAGGGCACGACACGGTTGACCAGGCCCAGTTCCCTCGCCCGCGTGGCGTCGAAGCGGTCGCCCAGCAGGGCAATCTCCATCGCCTGCTTGAGGCCGACCTGCCGCGGCAGGGACCAGGTCGCGCCGCCATCCGGGGACAGGGCGATATTGCTGTAAGCCAGCGTGAAGTAGGCGTTATCGGCGGCCAGCACCAGATCGCAGGCCATCATCAGCGACATCCCGAAGCCGGCAACAGCGCCGTGCACGGCAGCGATTGCCGGCTTGCCCATGCCCTTGAGGGTGAGGATCGAAGCATGCGCGACGGCAATCAGTTCCTCGAAGCAACGTTGCCGCTCATGCGGCGACAAGGCGAGCTGGTCACGAAACCATTTCAGGTCACCACCAGCCATGAAGTGATCGCCAGCGCCGCGCAGTATGACGACGCGCACCTCCGGATCGAAAGCGGCGCGCGCGCTCAACGCGCGCAACTCGTCGATCATCGCCAGATTGAGCGCGTTCAGCGACCCCGGCCGGTTAAGGGTCAAGGTGGCGACGTGCTCGCTGAACTCGTAGATCACGGTACTCATGGGGTCTCCTGTGCGCGGTATGTGTGGCGCGGTATGGTGCGATTCGCGTTCGCGGACTCAATGGAAGCAAAAGCCTGGTTCGGGCAGGAAGCGAAAACCCGGCTCGGGCGAACGGCCGCTGACGATATCGGCGAGCGCGGCGCCGGAACCGCAGGCCATCGTCCAGCCGAGCGTACCGTGACCGGTGTTGAGATACAGGTTGGGAATTGCCGAGCGGCCGATCAGCGGCACATTGGACGGTGTCGCCGGACGCAGACCACACCAGAACCGGGCTTCGTCGGCCGGTCGCAAAGCCGGGAAAAGCTCGCCGGCCCTCTTGGTCAGGGCCTGGCAGCGCACTACGTTGAGGTCGGTATTGTAACCATTGAATTCAGCCGTACCGGCAATGCGCAGGCTTTGACCAAGACGCGAAAAGACAATCTTGTGGCCATCGTCGGTGATGCTGACACTCGGTGCGATGCTATCTGCTGACAGCGGCACGGTGGCCGAATAACCCTTCGCCGGGTAAACCGGCAGATGCAGGCCGAGGGGACGCAGCAACAAGGGCGTATAGCTGCCGAGCGCAGCGACATAGACATCGGCCTGGTGCAACTCGCCGGCGGCGATCACTCCGGCCACCCGACCAGCCACCACACTCAGCCGGTCAACCGCGACTCCGTAACGAAAGACCACGCCGCGTGCCGCACACAGGGCAGCAAGCTGCTGCGTGAAGCGGTGGGCATCGCCGGATTCGTCGGCAGCCGTATAATCGCCGCCGACCAGCAGCGGCCTCGCCGACGCCAGCGCCGGCTCGATGGCGATGCACTCGTCGACGCTCACGGTGCGTCGCTCACAGCCAAATTCACGCATCACCGCAGCGGCTTCGATGGCGCTGGCAAACTCGCGGCGGTCGGTATAGATGTGCAGGATGCCACGTTCGAGATGATCGTAGGCCAGTGCGGTTTCAGCACGCAGCGCCTGTAACTGGCGACGGCTGTAGAGGGCAAGAGTGACGATCTGGCGAATATTGTCGCGCGTTCGCCGCGCCGTGCATTCGCACAGAAAGCGCAGACTCCAGTCAAGCAGAGCGGCATCGCAACGCAGACGGAAAAGCAGCGGCGCATCCTCGCGCCGCATCCAGGCCAGGGCACGCAATGGAGCGTGCGGGTTCGACCACGGTTCGGCGTGTGAAACCGAAATCTGGCCACCATTGGCGAAGCTGGTTTCCAGCCCGGCAGCGGACTGACGATCCAGCACCGTCACCTGGTGTCCTGCCTTGGCCAGATACCAGGCGCTGGTGACTCCGACGACACCGGCACCCAAAACGACAAGCTTCATGCAGTCAATCCCTGATCGCGCGTGATGCGCACCACCTCGGGAATGCGCCGCAGACTGCGCATCAGGCGCGCCAGAGAAGTACGACTGGCCACCTGCACCGTAAAATGCAGTGTCGTATACAGTCCGGGACGCTTGTCTTCCATGTTGACATGCTCGATGTTGGTGCCGGAAGTCGATATCTCGGTGGCGATCCGCCCCAGGGCGCCAAGAGTATTCTGCACCACGATCAGCAGGCGCACGCTGAACAGCTTGCCGGGCTCCGGTTCCCACTCGACATCGATCCACTTCATCGGTTTGGCATTACGCGCCTTGCGAATGGCGGGGCAATCATGCGTGTGGATCACCAGACCCTTGCCCTTCCAGATCGAGCCGATGATCGGGTCACCGGGAATCGGCTGGCAACAGGGCGCGAACTGAACAGCCATGCCTTCGGTGCCGCGAATCACCAGCGAAGCGGGCGGCCGGTCAACCGGCTGCGGCGTTTCCTCGCGCGCCAACAGGCGGCGAGCGACGACACCGGCGAGGCGAAAACCCAGACCGATGTCGGTGTACACCTCCTTGATCAGTTTGTTTCCTGAATCGCGCAGCACGTTCTTCCAACTGGAAACCGGCAGCTCTGAGGCGACCACGCCCAGCGCCCGCAACTCCTGATTGAGCATCTTTTCACCGAGCGCGGTCGACTCGTCATGGTGGACGCTCTTCAGGTAATGGCGGATCTTGCTGCGCGCCCGGCCGGTCTTGACCGACGTCAGCCAGGCCACGTCCGGATGCGCGTCGGCGGCGGTGACGATCTCGACCCGATCGCCGTTGGTCAGTTCGGTCATCAGCGACAGCATTTTGAAATTGATCTGCGCGGCAACACAGTGGTTCCCGATATCCGTGTGCACCGCATACGCCAGGTCAACCGCCGTGGCGCCGCGTGGCAAGGCGATGATCTTGCCTTTGGGCGTAAACACGTAGATCTCGTGCGGAAACAGATCGACCTTGACGTGCTCGAAAAACTCCGAAGTATCTCCGGTCGCGCTCTGCAGGTCGAGCAGCGAGTGAAACCAGGTGGTCGTTTTCTGCTGCAGATCGGCACCGAAGTCCTCGCTATCCTTGTACAGCCAGTGCGAGGCAATACCTTCCTGCGCCACGTTCTCCATCGCTTCAGTGCGAATCTGCACCTCGAACGGGGTGCCATGCGGACCAATCAGCGTGGTGTGCAGGGACTGGTAGCCATTGGGCTTGGGAATGGCAATATAGTCCTTGAACTTTCCCGGCACCGGCTTGAACAGCCCGTGCAGCGCACCGAGGGCGAGGTAGGCGGTGGGCACATCGCGTACCAGCACGCGGAAACCGTAGACGTCGAGCACTTGCGAGAATGACAAATGCTTGTCGAGCATCTTGCGATAGATCGAATACAGGCTCTTCTCGCGACCGAAAACCTGCCCCTGTACGCCGGCCTCGCGCAGCTTGCCGGTGATCCCTTCGAGAATTCGCGACAACAGCTCGCGCCGGTTACCACGCGCCGCCTTGAGCGCGCGCGCCAGAACGCGTGCGCGCATCGGATAGATGAGCTGGAAAGAGAGATCCTGCAACTCGCGGAAAAGCTTGTTGAGACCGAGCCGGTTGGCAATCGGTGCGTAAATCTCGAGCGTCTCGCGAGCGATGCGGCGGCGTTTGTCGGCACGTACCGCCGCCATCGTCTGCAGATTGTGATGACGATCGGCGAGCTTGATCAGCACCACGCGCAAATCGCGCGCCATGGCCATCAGCATCTTGCGGAAATTCTCCGCCTGCGCCTCTTCTTGAGACTGAAACTCGATCTTGTCGAGCTTCGACAGGCCATCGACGAGATCAGCGACCGGTTTGCCGAAACGCTCGGCAATTTCGCTCTTGCCAACCGACGTATCCTCCATCACGTCGTGCAAGAGCGCTGCAACCACTCCCTCGACATCCATTTGCCATTCAGCGATGGCGCCCGCCACCGCCAGCGGATGGGTGATGTAGGGTTCACCCGACAAGCGCTTCTGCCCACGATGCGCGTGCTCGCTGAACAGATACGCTTCTCGTACGCGCTCGATCTCTTCCGGCGGAAGATAGCTCAGGCTGTCGATGAAGACATGGAATGCCGGATCGTCCTCGGGAAGTGCCGACTCAGAAGTGTTTCCAGCCACTGGCGATGCAGCGGACAGGCTGGCTGCAACCACGGGATCCATGATCTCGTCCTGCGCCACCGCGGGATTGCGGTCAGGCCTGACCGCGGTTGAGAACTTCCAGGCCGACCCTGCCGACAGCGATTTCACGCAGCGCAATCACCGTCGGCTTGTCCCGACCGGCGTCGACCAGCGGTGAAGCGCCGGCAGTGATCTGACGGGCACGGTAAGTAGCCGCCAGGGTCATCTGAAAGCGGTTCGGAATACGATATAGACAGTCGTCTACGGTCACTCGTGCCATGCAAATATCTCCCTGGATAATCAGCGCATTGTTGCGAACAGGATGGAATGTCGCTGACGCTGGGCGGAGTAACGAAGCCGCGTCGCGCGAACCACTGCCAATAGATCGTGCAGCGCACGCTGCAACTCGTCATTGATAATAACATAGTCGAATTCCACCATATGCCGCATCTCTTCGCGTGCCGCGGCGACGCGGCGAGCGATCGTTTCGGCAGTATCCGTCGCGCGCGCGCAAAGCCGGTGCTCAAGCTCGGCGAGTGACGGTGGCAGAAGGAACACGCTGATGGCTGTCGGGAACAGTTCCCGCACCTGCTGCGCGCCTTGCCAGTCGATCTCGAGGAGCACGTCCTGACCGGCAAGCAAGGCGGCTTCGATGCCGCTTCTTGATGTACCATAGTAGTTGCCATGTACCTCCGCCCATTCGAGGAAATCACCCTTGCGAACCTTCTCGAGAAAATCCGGCACACCAACGAAATGGTACTCGACACCATCTCGCTCACCCAATCGCGGTGCGCGCGTGCAGTGAGAAATGGACACGCGAATGTCCGAATCGTTCGCCAACAACAACCGCACCAGCGTCGTCTTGCCTGCGCCGGAAGGCGCCGTGAGAATGTAGAGATCTCCAATCATGTTTTCGGCCAGTGTGTGCAAGTCACAATTGTACCCGCGCCCCCGGCGCTGTCGACAGGCGACGCCAGCATCAGCGCTGCCACGCGTGCAGGCGCTGCTGCCGAAGCTGTGGCCGAATGACCGAACGGCAGGGGCACGCTCCTGGCGATCATGGGCATGGACGAGCCCGCCGATACCGACGAAAATTACGGCTTTGCGATGACCACCCGGCGAGGAGCAAGCGAATGTCCCGATCGAAATGGATGCAGACCAGCGCGGTACTGTTGGCCGTGCAATCGCTGGCCGGTGCTGCCGTGCCGCTCAAGATCGTCGGTTTTGACGACATGTCGTGCCGTACCTGGTCGGCATCGAAGGACGATGCCGACCAACGTGCGCTCTATGTCGCCTGGGTGCGCGGCGTTCTCACCGGTCACAACTACGCCAATCAGAGCCAACAGGTATCGGTCATCTCCAGCGGCACGGTCGAGCAGTACGTGAATCGCTACTGCACTGAAAAACCACTCGGCCTGTTCAGTGATGCGGCATTGCGTCTGACTGACCAGTTCTCGGGCCGCAACATGGCGATCACCAAGTAAGCGTAGACCTGGCTCCTCGGCAGTGCGCTGCCCGGAGCTTTGCGGCAGGCCAGACGCCGGCTCAGTAGCCCCGCTGCTCCTGCTGCTGTTTGCCCTTGATATTGCCGACCGTTCCGCCAATCACCCCGCCAACTGCTGCGCCGGTCCAACCGCTGCCACCGGAGATTGCCGCAATACCGGCCCCCGCAGCGGCGCCAATCGCCGCACCGCTGATCGTTCCCTGCTCGCGCGAACTCATGTTGGTGCACCCCGTCGCGGCCAGCGCCGCCGCAAGTGCCACAGCCAATGCAGTTTTTTCCATCTCGCTTCTCCCTTACTTGGTCTTGGGTAGTGCGGGCACCACCATTTCGAACCAGATGGTCTCGACCACCGGGCGCTGCAAGCGCTCGGGGTGCGCCGCGTACCATTGGTTCAGCGCTTCCAGCACACTACCCAGAGTCTGCTCCTTCATCCCTCTGGCGACACGTGGCGAAAAACCGCCCTCGACAACCAGTGGATTGTCTGCGTTATATGCTGCCTCGACCTGAACCATATTGGCCAAGCCGACTAGGTAAGCCTTCTTCACGTCTTCGGAGGACTTGATCCAGAGCGTGCCATCGACCAGCGGCACCTCGACTGCGCCAACAGCACCACAAGTCATCGCCATTGTCACGCACGCGGCAAAGCGAAATTTACGGAAACCAGATCCAATCGTCATTTCTTCTGCTCCAGGACAAGGAGTTTGCAGGCTACCACGCCGCGATGATCATTTGCAGTGGAATTTTCTGCGTGGGCTACTGCTCTGCCTTGCCAGGATGGCCTTTAGCCGCCTCGGCAGCGTTCAGAAACAGGTCGCGTAACCGCGCTTCCGGCAGGCGTTTGCCGATCAGCACGATTCTCGACGTGCGCATCTCCCTGCTCCCCCAGACTTCACCGTAATCGAAGCCGGCGACGCGCTGGACTCCCTGAAAAATCAGCTTCCGGTCCTCGCCAGGGATTGCCAGGATGCCCTTGTAGCGCAGCAGATCGTCGCCCAGTTGGTCGATCAGCGACTGCACGAAAGTGCCGATTCTTTCGAGATCGACTTCCCCGGCTTCGAGCAGGAAAGACGAGATTTCGTCATCATGCGCGGCCGGGCGGCGAGACCATCGGACGGCAGCCGGAACCGCCTGCGTCGGCAGCGGCATGAAACGGACAGGGGAAGGGCTGGCGCCGTCGGCCAGCAGCGAGGCATCGAGATGAAAGCCGCCAATGCCGAGCAGCGAACCCGGCGTGGCGCGACCGTGCTGCAGCGCCTGCTGCGGTGCTCGCGGGTTGATGCGGCGCAGGCGCTCCGACAGATCGGCAATTGCCTGCGGATCGACGAGGTCGCACTTGGCGAGCAGCAGGCGATCGGCGAAACCGACCTGGCGCTGGACGACGGGGTGTTGATCGAGCTGTTGCCAGGCGTGCAGCGCATCGACGACGACGACGATGCCGTCGAGCAGGAAGTCGGCGCGCAGTTCGGACGCGGCAAAGAAGGTCTGCGCGACGGCGCCGGGGTCGGCCAGCCCGGTCGTTTCGATGAGGATCCAGTCGAAGGACAGTTCGCCCGCGGCGCGTTGTGCGGCGAGGTCCTGCAGACCACGCACCAGGTCGGCGTTGACCGTACAGCAGACGCAGCCGTTGCTCAGCTCGACGATGGCACCGCGCTGGCGCGAGATGAGCTGGCTGTCGATGTTGACGGCGCCGAACTCGTTTTCGACGACGGCAAAGCGCACGCCGTCGGCGCGATTGAGCAATTCATTGAGAACGGTGGTCTTGCCGGCACCGAGAAAACCGGATAGCAGGGTGACGGGCAGTGCTGCGGCGATGGGCTGATTCATGGACCTTGGACAAGAAGAAGCGAAAGAGAAGGGCCTCGACCGGCGCTCCTCGTCTTCGCAGAACAATGCTGCGGGCCGCACCGGCGGCTCAGCAGCAGCCGCCGGAACGGCCGGCTCCGTAGCGCGCTTCCTGACGATTGCGGAAGAAGTCGGTTTCATTCATCACCGGCAGTTCGGGATGCGTCGCGCGCATGTGGGCGACATAGGTTTCGTAATCGGGCAGGCCGACCATCAATCTGGCTGCCTGCCCGAGATACTTGCCGAACCGGGAAAGGTCGTTGAACAAGGGGTTCAGGCCTTGGCGGTCGGCATTGCCTGGTAGGGCATTTCGCTCGTCGTGACCTTCTGGTCACGCATTGCCTTCAGACAGGCGATGATCGTGTAGAACAGCATGCTGACCACGACGAAGATGAAAAAGGTCGCCAGCACCGCGTCGAGGTGGTTGTTGAAGACGATCTGCTGCATCTGCTCAACGCTCTTCGCCGGCGCGAGGATCTCCCCCCTGTCGAGCGCAGCCTGGAACTTGTCGGCGAGTGCCAGGAAACCGATCTTGGGATTGGCGTGGAAGACTTTCTCCCAACCGGCGGTCAGCGTGCACACCAATAGCCAGCACGCCGGAACGATCGTCACCCAGGCGTACTTCTGCCGCTTCATCTTGAACAGGACCACCGTGCACAGCATCAGCGCCACACCGGCCAGCATCTGGTTGGAAATGCCGAACAGCGGCCACAGGCTGTTGATGCCGCCGAGCGGATCGACCACCCCCTGGTAGAGGATGTAGCCCCAGGCGGCGACGCAAAGGCCGGTAGCGGTCAGGTTGGCCGGCCAGGAGTTGGTCTGTTTGAAGGACGGCACGAAGGTACCCAAGAGATCCTGCAGCATGAATCGTCCGGCGCGCGTCCCGGCGTCGCAGGCGGTGAGGATGAACAGCGCCTCGAAGAGGATCGCGAAGTGATACCAGAAGGCCATCATCGTCTGCCCGCCGAAGACCTGCGAGAAGATCTGGGCCATTCCCACGGCCAGCGTCGGTGCGCCACCGGCTCGCGACAGGATGCTGTTCTCGCCAACGTCCCTGGCGGTCTGCACCAGCACTTCCGGGGTGATCACGAAACCCCACTGCGAAATCACCTGGGCAGCGCCTTCGACGGTCTTGCCGATGACTGCGGGTGGGCTGTTCATCGCGAAGTAGACGCCCGGATCGATGACCGAAGCGGCGACGATCGCCATGATCGCCACGAAGGATTCCATCAGCATGCCGCCGTATCCGATCATGCGCGCGTTCTTCTCGTTGTCGAGCAGTTTCGGTGTCGTTCCCGACGAGATCAGCGCATGGAAGCCCGAAACCGCACCGCAGGCAATGGTGATGAAGATGAACGGGAACAGGCTTCCCGACCACGCTGGACCGGTGCCGTCGACGAACTGGGTGACGGCCGGCATGCGCAGGTTCGGTGCGACATAGACCATGCACAGCGCCAGACCGACGATGGTGCCGATCTTCAGGAAGGTCGACAGGTAGTCGCGCGGCGCGAGCAGCAGCCAGACCGGCAACACCGAAGCGACGAAGCCATAGATGATCAGCATCCAGGTCAGTTGTTTGCCGTTGAAGGTGAACAGCGGAGCCCAGGTGGCGCTCTCCGCCACCTGCCCGCCGACGATGATCGCCGCGATCAGCAGCACGAAACCGACGATCGAGATCTCGCCAACACGTCCGGGACGGATGAAGCGGTTATAGACGCCCATGAACATGGCGATCGGGATCGTCGCGGCGACGGTGAAGGTTCCCCACGGGCTTTCGGCGAGCGCCTTGACGACAATCAGCGCGAGTACTGCGAGGATGATCACCATGATCATGAAGGTACCGAACAGGGCAATGATTCCGGGGACGAAACCCAGTTCGGACTTGATCAGATCGCCGAGCGAGCGGCCGTCACGGCGTGTCGACACGAACAGCACCATGAAATCCTGCACCGCGCCGGCGAGGACGACGCCGACGATGATCCACAGCGTTCCCGGCAGGTAGCCCATCTGCGCCGCCAGTACCGGGCCGACCAGCGGACCGGCGCCGGCGATTGCCGCGAAGTGATGGCCGAACAGGATGTACTTGTTGGTGGGAACGTAGTCGAGACCGTCGTTGTGGCGAACAGCCGGTGTCGCCCGTGTCGGGTCGAGTTGCATGACCCTGTCGGCGATGAACAGGCTGTAATAGCGGTAGGCGACGAGATAGATGGAGACCGCGGCGGTGACTATCCACAAGGCGTTGATGGTTTCGCCCCGCGATAGCGCCACGATGCCGAGGGAGAATACCCCGACCGCCGTCAGGAGCCACCAGATGGCATGTTTGGAAACGATGTTCACGATTCCTCCAGGAGTGAGTTGCGTCATGGCGGCCTGCCACGGCTTCTCGCAAAGTCGCTGTGGCCGTCTCGGGAAACCGGTCGTCGAAGCCTGAGAATGGCCCATTGACCAGGCACTGGCAGGAGGTGAAACCTTGGCATGGCGACTCCTGACGTGGTGCGCCACGAAATCTAGCTCCGATCAAGGCCGCACGGCGTGTTATCTGGCGAGCGGTTGGCACGCGGATTGAGCGGCGTTCTGGGCGTTGTGAATGGCGCTGCTCTTCCTGCCCGGAAGAAGCGCAGGTTCCCAGAACTGTCGCGGCTGGCAGCAAGGGGTTGGGCGGGCAATGGCACGCTTCGATGCAAGGCGGACGGTTTCGAGCGTGCTCACGGAATGAGCAGGCGGTCCTTCATCTCGCGCAGATGCCGGCGACTGACCGGCACCCGCCTGCCGCTGCGGGTGATGATCTCGGCGGCGCCATTGTCGAGCAATTCGATTTCGGTGATCTGGTCGAGGTTGACCAGGAACTGCCGGTGGCAGCGGATCAGCGACGTGCGCTCCTGCAGGATCTTGAGGCTCAGTTCGGTGGTTCCCTGCCGCTGGTTGCCGATGACCTGCACGCCGGCGAGGTCGGTGTGGATGAATTCCACTTCGTCGAGCGCCAGCAGGAAGATGCGGTTGCGGCCGAAACAGGGAATCTGGCGCAGCTTTTCGGTCGATCCCGGAAATGCTCTGGGGGAGTGGCGTACTCCCGAGCGCAACCAGTCGAGCGTGCGGGCGAGACGCTGCGGATCGATGGGTTTGAGGAGATAGTCGGCGGCGTGCTCCTCGAAAGCCTTCAGGGCGTGTTCGTCGTAGGCGGTGACAAAGACGATCTGCGGCAGCGCCGAGGCGTCGATCATGCCGACCATTTCGAGACCGCTGAGGCGCGGCATCTGGATGTCGAGGAAAACCACGTCGGGGCGGAGGCGATGGATCGCCGACAGCCCCTCGATGGCGTTGGCGCATTCGCCCAGGACCTCGACGTCGGGGGCAGCAGCCAGCAGCGCCTTGAGTTCCTCGCGCGAGGGCGCTTCGTCATCGATGATCAGTGCGGTCAGCATGGCGCCAGCTCCTCCTCAATGGGCAAACGGATGGCGACGCGCGTCCAGCAATCGGGTTCGCAGCTCACCTCGATGCCGTAGGCCGCGCCGTAGCGAATCTTGATCCGCCGATCGACGAGGTTCATTCCCAGTCCGTCGCCATCGGGCAGGGGTCGATACAGGCCGGCGCTGTCTTCGATCATAATGGTCAGCACGTCGGCCTGGCGTTCGGCGCTGACCCTGATGGTGCCGGGTTCGAGCATCTGCGAAATGCCGTACTTGATCGCGTTCTCGACGATCGGCTGCAGCGAAAAGGCGGGCAGACGCAGTGGCAGCAGCTCGTCCGGGATGGAAAACACGACCTCGAGGCGATCGGCGAAGCGCGCCAGTTCGATGTGCAGGTAGGCATCGACGTGTTCGATTTCATCGCCGAGCGTGGCTTCCTTGCCGACCCGCTTGAGGCTCTTGCGGAAGAAGGTCGACAGATACTGCACGAGCTGTCGCGCGGCTTCCGGGTCGCGGCGAATGACCGCCGCCAGCGTGTTCAGCGCATTGAACAGGAAGTGCGGGTTGATCTGCGCCTGCAGGAGCTTGATTTCCGATTGCGCGAGCAGCCGCTTCTGCTCCTCGATCCGGCCGGCCAGGACCTGGTTCGAGAGCAGGCGGGCGATCCCTTCGCCGAGAGTGCGATTGAGCGAGGAGAAGAACTTCCGCTTCGGTTCGTAGAGCTTGATCGTCCCGAAGACGCGGTTCTCTTCGCCGCGCAGCGGGATGACCAGGCACGAGCCGAGCTTGCAGTCCTTGCTGACTGAACAACAATAGGGAACGGTGGCGCCGTCGGCATAGACGACGTCATTGTGTTCAATGGCGTGCCGGGTGTGTGGCGAGGCAATCGGCGTTCCCGGCAGGTGATGGTCGGCGCCGACGCCGACGAAGCCGAGGAGCTTCTCGCAATCGGTGATCGCCACCGCGCCGACGCCGGTTTCTTCCTGAATGACTTTCGCCATGCGGCTGCAGTTGCTCTCGTTGAAACCCTGCATCAGCACGCCGACCGAGCGCTCGGCGATACGCAGCGCTTTCGCCGAGAAGGCGATCGAATACTTCTCGAGCGTCTCCCGGCGGTCGAGGATCAGGCGCATGAAGAGGGCCGCGCCGAGGGCGTTGGTCAGCGTCATCGGCAGCGCGATATGCGCGACCAGCCGGGCGGCCTGATCGAAGGGTCTGGCCATCAGCAGGATGATCAGCATCTGCATCCATTCGGCGAACAGCGTCGTCCCGAGCGCGATCATCGGGTTGAGCAGTTGCTCGGCACGATGGCGGCGCAACAGGTAGAAGTGCAGACCGCCACCGATCAGGCCTTCGACAGTCGTCGACACCGCGCAGGCCGTGTCGGTAAAACCACCGAGCGAATAGCGGTGCAGACCCCCTGTAAGGCCGACCGCCAGTCCGACGATCGGCCCACCGAGAAGCCCCCCGAGTACGGCGCCGATGGCGCGGGTATTGGCAATGGCGCCTTCGATCTGGAAACCGAGATAGGTGCCCATGACGCAGAAGCCGGAAAAGACCAAGTAACAGACCAGTTTGCCGGGCAGGCGCACGGTGACCTGCATCAGCGGCGCGAACAGCGGCGTCTTGCTCAACAGATAGGCAATCACCAGATAGACGCACATCTGCTGCATCAGACCGCCGATCAACGCCAGGTGATTGATTTCCTCGAGCATGGTCCGAATGTCCGAAAATGACTGCTACCGATTCTACGACCTTGGCGTGACAACGACAGTTCTAATGGAACAAGATCGAGCATCGGATGTTCTGCCACATCACCGCCAATTGGCACGAACGACCGCTAGTGAGCCGGCAGCTTGTGGTCAACCGGATCGGCAACACGACCACCGATAGCGGCTTGCGGATTAGGGCTGCGCTCGACGAAAACGCCTACTCGTCGGGAATCAAGCTCTCGGAGGAAGAACTTGCCTCGCTGGACATTGAGCGCGACCAGTTTCATGGTGTAGTTGTTGAGACTGGGTGTAGAGTCGAGATGTGGCGCGGTAGCATTAGGTCTGGCTTCACTGATGTTCTCCGAGCCGGGAAAGGCAGCACGTTTTCGGGGAAGACCATGTCCTGCTGATACTCGGCAGCGACCATTTTCCAGGCAGCGTCGAAGCGCTCACTCTGAGCCAGGGCGCGAAAGGTCAGGATGGCTTGACCGCCATCGATGGTCCAATGTTGACCGGATCGCTTCATGCGCTGGGTGACCAGGGTCTTGCAAGTGGCTTCGATCACGCCGGAGCTAATCGGTAGGTTCTGGGCGCGGAGCCTGGCGTAGTCCATGCGCGATCGATTGCGCCGAAAGTACTGTAGTTCTTTCTCGAGCGTAGCTTACGTCGGCGGTGATAGGTCAGGGTCCGGATGACTTTGCCGACGCCGTCCTCGGCATCGAGCATCCGTTGTCGGTATTCCTCGGCCTTCGCTTTGGCCTTGGGGGAAGCCTCGCCGTAGATGGAATCGAAGGCGCGCCGCAGATGTTCGGCGGCGTGAAAGAAATCCACCACTTCAATTCCCGGCGGCAGTTCCTTGGCTAGGAATTCCCAGTGGTCGCGCGCCCCATCGGCGACTTTGACCAGGCGCAAGTTCGGCTGCTGCCGGAAGGCGTTTTCCACTTCCGCTGCCAATTGGCGCTTCAAGGTCGGCTTCTTCGACTCCGGCATGCGACCATAGCGCACCGTTCGCAGGCGCTCGCCTTGCCCATCGTAATGGCTGACCGTCCCGCAACCTACCTCGCGACAGCCCGCTGGACCACGGGTTTGCTTGCCTTCCTGCCGGCTCTGCTCGCGTTTGGCCTCGCGCTGTCCGTCCTTCATCGGCACCATCACGCCATCCAGCGATACCGCCAGCACCGCCGCACCGGCGACCTCCTCTTCCTGCGCACGCAGGGCCGGTTCCCATTCCCGGCGCCCCAGTTCCCACTTCTCGCTCACGCCCTTCGGCAAACGGTCCAGGCTGCTGCGGGAGGGATTCATACCGCCCAATTCGCGAAACAAGCTTTCACTCTCGCTCGGGCTCAGATGCGTCACCGCCCATAGCCCATCCGCGCCGCCAGCGGCGTGAAGAAACCTTCCACTATTCCAGCACGCCATTCCAGCGGGCATTCGCTCTGCCCGTTCGTCCCCACCGCACGGTAGCGGTGCCGCAGCACGCGCACCGGCCCAGCCGCCGTCAGGTATTCACCGTAGCCACTGATGACCCGTCGGTGCAGCACTCCGCTAATGAAAATCTCCGGCAGACTGACGTCCAACCGCGCCAGTTCTTCCCCAACAAATTCGCGCTCCGCTTCGCTGAAGCGTTGCCGTACCTCCCGCTCGAAGGCCTCAAACCCGCCTTCATGCTCACGACCGCTGTGCCGACGCTCGTCCATGAACTTCAGCATTGCGCACACTCCTGGCAGTCCATCTCAATGGCGATTCCGGGTCTCCTCTTGTGACGGGTTCAATGAGCCCTTCCAAGTCACTTACCCGGTACAACAGGGTTTTGAGCTGGTCGACAAGGCGGCCAGCCGCAGCCTTTATGTCCAGGGATCAGTCGCACGGGACTTGCGCCAGGCCATCGACGCCATTCCCGACAATGAACGCGACGAAGAATCGATCGACGCCCTCCTCGACACCTACTGCGCTGGTGCAGCACGCCCGATCGTCCTGCACTGAGTTGGGGCTGCTCTGCTCCCGATGAGTGCTGGTTTTCAGCCTGCCGCCTCTGCCAGGCCCATGTAAGTCTCGGCGAAAGTTCTGATGGCCGCCGGATTCAGGTCAGAAATCGCCCAGAACGTCATGCCTGCATGGGTCCAGTGCAGCAGGTTGAATCCCTGCTTCGACGATGCCTGCATGGCGGCGGCGGACGCTTGCGTGTCCGGCCAGATGAAAAGATCGATCACGTGCTGGCGGTGGCGGTAAACAAGTGCCGCAACCGGACGATTGTCAAGGTAGTCGAGACGCGCGCCGACGAGAGGGAATCCCGCAGTGGTCAGATCGGTCACCGGCGGCGAGAAATCGAGCTTCGAACTCAGCCAGGGTTTGACGGTGTGCCGATCGGAGGATGCGATTTCCGCCAGATGGTTCGTCAGCACCGCGCGCGCGTGACCGGCAAGGACCTCGCTGCCGATACGCTCATCCCGCGATCCGGTTTCGAGTTGAATGACGGCAGTCCAGGTTATCAACACGCTCGCCGCAACCGCCGCGAAGAGCGCCAACCATTGTCGGCGAGGGGTGTGCGGAGGGGTGTACGTTTTGCCGGCTGATTCACGGGTCGTTCTGAATCCTGCGCGTACGCGCGCCGCGAGCGCTTCGGGCGCCGTGTAGTACGTGGCCTGTCCCTTGATCGCCTTATGCAATGAGGTTTGCAAGGCGTAGGCTTGCGCGCACGCCGCGCACGATTGCAAATGCGCTTCGATGCCGGACGCCGTGACCGGGTCGAGTTCGCGGTCGAGATAGCCGTGCATGTAATTACGGGTTCGCGCGCAGTCCATATCAGGATTCCTGGTCGAGTTCTTGCAAAGCGTGCAGCAGCAGTTTGCGCGCGCGTGACAGGCGCGACATCACGGTCCCGAGCGGGATATCAGCGATCTCGGCAATCTCGCGATACGACAGGTCTTCGAGTTCGCGCAACACGATCACCTCACGGAATTCCGCCGGGATCTGCTCGAGCGCGCGGTGCACGCACCGCCGCGTGTCTTCTGCATGCAATAAGCGCTCGACGCTGTCGCCGGTGGTCGCCATGTCGTAATCGACGGCCGCGACCGTGTCCTCGTTATATTGCACGTTCAGCGTTTGCGCCCGATTCTTTTCAAGCCACGTGTAATACGTGTTGCGCACGATGGCGAGCAGCCATGCGCGCGCGTTGCCGCCGTGAAAGCTTCCGAAAAACCGGTACGCGCGCAGGCAGGCTTCCTGCACGACGTCTTCGGCGTCGTGCTCGTCGCGCGCGAGCCAGCGTGCCAGGTTATAGGCCGCGTCGAAATGCGCCATCACGGTTTCCTCGAATCGCGTCTGCCGTTGTGGTTCCAAGCTCAAGTCCAAGGCGATTGATGTGCTGCCGATACTACCGATTGGGTGCACGTTTTATTCCCGTGCCGGCCGGGAATATTTCCGTTGCCGCGCCGGTTATAGGGAGGTGGCAAGCGCGACTGTATCTCAATCCACCAAAAACAGGAGACGGCAATGAGCAATGCGATCGACAGACGGGATTTTCTCAAACTTGCGGGACTCGGTGGAGTGGTGTTTGCGTCCGGCCTGCCGGGCTTTGCGCTGGCGGCAGGGCAGGACGAATTCTACTTTGTGCAATTGTCGGACTGCCATTGGGGCTTTGAAGGTCCGCCCAATCCAGACGCGAAGGGCACGCTGAAGAAGGCGATCACGACGGTCAACGCGCTTGAACGGCAGCCGGATTTCATCATTTTCACCGGCGATCTCACGCATACGACGGATGATCCGGCGGAACGTCGCCGGCGACTTTCCGAATTCACTCAGATCGCCAGCGATCTCAAGGTGAAAACCGTTCGCTTCATGCCCGGCGAACACGATTCTGCGCTCGACAACAGCGCGGCGTACAGGGAATTTTTCGGCGCCACGACTTATACCTTTGATCACAAGGGCGTGCACTTCATTGTCGTCGACAACGTGTCCGATGCCGGCGCGAGCATGGGTGGCGAGCAACTCGAGTGGCTCGCCGCCGATCTCAGGCAGCAGAAAACCGATTCGCCCATCGTCGTATTTGCCCACCGACCGCTGTTCGCTCTGTATCCGCAATGGGACTGGGCGACGCGCGACGGAGCCAGGGCCATCGACCTGTTGCTGCCGTACAAAAACCTGACGGTGTTCTACGGCCACATCCATCAGGAACATCACCACATGACCGGCCATATTGCGCACCATGCGGCGAAATCGCTGATATTTCCGTTGCCCGTCGCCGGCAGTGTGCCCAAACGTGCGCCGCTCGCATGGGACGCGTCGGAGCCGTACAAGGGGCTGGGCTTCCGCGGTGTCAGCGTCGACACCCAATCGGGGCAAACCGCGCTCAGCGAATTCACGGTCGTCAAGAAAGCGCAAGCAAATGCTACTGACAAAACGTGAAGCACAACTGCTCATTGCCGTGGCGAGCGCCACGGCAATGATGACCGCTGCCTATGTCGCCGCGCAAGCCGTCGCGATGGACGAGCAGGTGATCAAGATCACCGCCAGGAAGTTTGCATTCACCCCGCACGACGTGCAGCTCAAGAAAGGCGTGCCGGTCATCCTGGAATTCACCACGCAAGACGTGTTCATGGGATTCAACGCGCCGGACCTTGGTGTGCGCGCCGATATTGTGCCGGGCAAGACCACGCGCCTGCGCGTGCTGCCGGCCAAGGTCGGCAAAGTCGAATTTCTATGCGACGTGTTCTGCGGATCGGGGCATGAGGAAATGAATGGGATGATCACGGTGCTTGATTGAACAAGAAGGCCGGGCAAGCGCACGAGCGGGAGGGCAGAAGAGGGAAGTTTCCTGAACGTCGGCTTCCCGTCCACGCTCGCGGCTGGCTGTCCGTGGGCGACGACGACGGCCGCGGAATGTACTACCATCGTGGTCATGAAGATCCTCATCGTCGACGACGAGCCCGCCATTTCCGACACCCTGGCCTATGTTCTGCGAGCCGACGGCTTCACCAGTGATTGCTGCATTCTCGGGGCGGAAGCGCTGACCCGGCTGGCGGCCGGAGAGCACGATCTGGTCGTTCTCGACGTCGGTCTGCCGGACATGAGCGGCTTTGACGTCTGTCGCGCTCTGCGGCGGCATTCGGACGTGCCGGTGATTTTCCTCACCGCCCGTGCCGACGAGGTGGACCGCATCGTCGGGCTGGAACTCGGCGCTGACGACTACGTCGCCAAGCCCCCGCGAGGTGGTTTCCCGGGTGCGGGCGATCCTGCGCCGGGCGCATCCCGAATTTTCAGTCTGGACCTTTGCGCATTGGCACCTACCAGGTAATGCGCTGGTCGAATTCGTACTCCGGCACCGGTTGTGGCTGCCGTTCGTCCTCGGCCAGGGTGGCGCCCGGCCTCTCCCATAGCGGGGGCGCACGGGCGGGCATCAGGCGTGGCGGCGATGTCGGTTCGCCCAGATGGGTCAGGATGTCGCGAACGGCCCCGGCGTCGGTGATGAAGGCGATGATTCGCATCTCGCCACCACAGCGTGGGCAGAGGAGCGGAAAGACCTCATAGATCCGCGCGAGCAGCAGCGCCCAGGCGTAACGGGCGAACAGCCGTTCCAGGCCCTGGCGGTCGGTCCCTTCGACGCGCACGCTGGCGTCGACCGTGTGAAGCAGAGTGGCTCCCGGAGCATCACTTGGCCCGGTTTGTTCTGGCCGCGGTCAATCAGATGGACCTGAGCGTGCGGCCGAAAAAGGCGTCTGGCCGCCGCGGGCCGCAGCCGATTACGTTCCTGAACGACATTGCCGATTGACATGGGCAGAAAAGCGCGGCGATACTTCGCGAGAGATCGCTGAATTTCCTGTCCCTTTAGGACTGCAACCATGGCGTCTCCCCCCGGGGATTTGCCGGACGGCGGGCCAGGTCCGATCGTTACCTGGTAAACCGGACTGCGCATGACCCAGATGCCTCAACAGGGAACTCAATGTCCGAAAAGCGCAAGCGCAAGCGCATCACCATCGTCGGCGGCAATTTCGCCGGCCTGACGGCCGCGATCAAGTTGTCACGCCACCATGTGGTGACGGTCATCGACCCGAGCGAACACTTCGAGTGGTTGCCAAACATCCACGAGATCTTGTCAGGCGTGAAGACGCCCCAGGGACTGCGTCTGGACCGCATCGCCATCGTCGAGCAGGCGGGACACCGCTTCCTGCGGGATCGCGTGACCGTACTGCAGCCGGCGCAGTGCCGCTTGGCTACGGCCGGCGGCTGTGAACTGGGCTTCGATGCCTGTATCGTGGCGGTGGGCGCGCTATGGAACACGCATCACACCCCGGGCGCCGACCGCTACGCCATGCGGTTTCGCAGCGTCGCCGACGCCCTGGCGATCGAGCACAGGTTGCACATGCTCGTGCAGCAAGGCAAGCCGCTGCGCATCGTCATCGCCGGCGGCGGCATCTCTGGCATCGAGGCACTGGGCGAGATACTGCGTCGCCACCGCGACGATGCCAGTCTGTCGGTCGAGCTGGTCGAAGCCAGCGCCCAGCTGCTGCCCGGTCTGGCGGCGGCACTGGATGCCGATCTTCGCCGCCTGTGCGAGCCGTATGCGGTGAAGTTCCGCACCGGCACGACGATTGCCAGCGTATCTCCAAAAGGCGTGCGCCTGACGGACGGCACGCGGCTGCGCTCCGAGCTCACGCTATGGACGGCCGGTCTGGCACCGCCAGCGCTATTGTGCGAGTCGGGCCTGGCGCGGCCACCACAGGTCTGGGCGGACGTGCACCAGACGCTGCAGAGTCGATATTTCGACAACACCTTCGTCGTCGGCGACGCGTCGCAGCTGCCGCAAGCCGTCGGCAAGCAGGCCTACAACGCCATCGACATGGGTGCGCTCGCCGTGGCCAACGTCGCGCACTTGCTCGCCGGGCGCACACTCAAGCCGTTCATGCCGGCGCCCAAGCCACTGCTGATCGCGTTCGGCGACCTGCAGACCTATCTGGTCGCGGGCAGCAGCGTGCTCGCCAGCACGGTGTTGGCGGGCGCGAAGGAAGGCGTTTATCAGCTGTTCATGTCGCAGATGGCGCCGAACGGCGTGCTCAACTCGTTGCCGGCCGCAGTCGGCCGGTTGTGGCAGAGCTGGCACAAGCTGGCCTTGCCGCAGCTGTTGTCTTTGGCCGATTTCAAAAATCTGCCCGACCTAAGGGGAATCAGGCTGCTTTAGACGGCCGATGCCTACCGCTATCCCTGATGCTCTGTCGCAATACGCATCTCTGCTTGCAGTGGGTCAAGCCATCGATCTCCAACAAAGGGTTTTCCAATGCCGGCATCGTGATATTGCCAACCTATATCGGCCGGCGTCCCGGCTTTGAGCACCCGTTCCGGTGGCAGGCTGCAATGGATGGCCAGGCGCAGGACGGCCAACAGAACGATCCTGGCGACAAGTCCCGGCAATTCGAGCAGAATCAGGCGCTTTCTGTCGCAATCGATCGCACGGCCAATCCAAATGGCCCCGCCTGTCGGTCGGCGATCATCAAGCCGATCTGTCGTACACAAGACGTATCGAGCGGTGCGGCATCCGGTACCGGTCGCCCTCTCCAACTCGGCAAGAAGTCGGCGCTGGCGAGACGGCAGGTCGCCCACTGACCAGTTGGAGGGATGAACCCCACCTGGTAAACGACGCCGTCAAAGCCTTCGTCTGTGCGCAGATTCAGCTTGTAACGCTTGCCGTCGCCGCAAACTTCCAGGAGATAAGCAATGACTTCTTTCTTGCCAAAATCACCGGGCTGGCAGCGTACCGAGGCGAACCCGCCGTTGTTCTCGAATGACACATGCCCGCAAAACAGGGCATGCCCCGCTGGGTCGTTGCGTAATTGACTGTGGGATACCCCACCCATCACCCGATCGTTGATCGGGTTCCACAAAGCCACCGACCTTGGGTCGGAAAAATCGAACAGCACTGAAGTCATTCAAATCGGGATCGGCAAAATCAAGAAGACGTCAGACTCTGCAGGCGCTGAACAGGCCTGTCTGCCTAACGGAAAATCCACTGCGCCAAACGCAACAAGGGCGGTCCCGCCAAAGCCGAGACTCGGGCCCGGTGTCGGGCAAAGAGGGCGTAGGCTGGCTCGAGTAACCAGCGCAGGCAGGGGCGCGAAAACAGCCAGGCCAGCAACGGCAGATCGGCGCGGCGATAAGCTTCGGCAAACACCGGCACGCCGATCAGGGTACCTCCATCATCGAGGATGGCGTGGATGTTGTCCATCGCTTGCGCGCACACCACGGTGCAAGGCAACTCGGCATTCGGCTTACTGAGGTCGACAAAGCGCAGCAACTGGCGTCGGTTGCGCGCTGCCAGCAGGTGGATTTCCGCAGCACAGAGCGGGCAGGCGCCATCGAAATAGAGGGTCATCGCTTGCATGACGGAACATCGCCATCACTCAGAGGGTAGGCATCGGCGACATAAGCCGGCCCCTTCATCACCCTGACGATGAAGCAGCCCAGGGCCACCGTCAGCACCAGCGACCAGTGCAGCGCGAGACACCGAACATCGCGTAGTCCCACAACAGCAGTGCGCTTTCGTTGCTACCTGACAGGGACACGAACGGCGCCAGCGCCCGATTCACGCCCGCGGACAGCAGCGGTAGCAGCGTACCCCACAGCAGGATGGCCGGCAGGCGCCGCCAGATGCGCTGCTCCGAACCCGGCGCCGATCTCTGGAAACCGGGAAGCTTGTTGAACAGGTTCATGGTGACCTCGCGATGGTTGGGGTGGTTCGATTCAAGCTCGATCAGACCAACCGGCCCTGGCCCTCCGGCGCGGCACGGCCACGGCCAGGACGGCGTGGTCGCGTACCCGCAGATCGCGCTTGAACCAGAGCAGCGCCGCCGCGCCTGTCATGTCGATGGACCGTTGCGCCACGGCATCAGGTCAAGGACTTCGCATTGCCGGCCACAACCACGCAGCCGTTGATGCGCCAAACATTGCCCGCCTGCCGCTCGAGCAGGTAAGTGGCCTTCCAGAGCCGACCCTTGCGGTCACGCAGTTGCACTGCTTGGCGCACCGTCACGTTGGCCGCTTCGGTCCCGTGATCCTTTTGCGCCAGGAAGAAAAGAGCGGCGGTCGGTCGCACCACCATTGGGTAGCTGCCCTGCACCATGGCCATGAAGCGGCTCGCGTCGCCGAACCTGGCCCGGATGGACGGCGAGGCATAGGAGAAGGCACGCTTGGCGTCGCCCGCGGCGAACGCGCCGAGCCGTGACTCGACCACTTGGCGGACGGCGCGAACATCCGCCTCACCCAGGCGGGCCGCACCGGCAACCAACGGCATCAGCAGTCCGAGGACTGCGAGACCACCGAGCTCGCGTCGTACCCAACCCACCCGTTGGTTGGAACTCATCGGGTTGCAGATCGTGCGTGGCTTCTGGCGGGTGGACGCGCCGCCACCCTCGCAGCGGACGGGCCAGGACTTTCAGCCCGCGCCAGAGGCGCACGGCACATCTTCGGGCCGTCCCATTGCTGACCGCACCAGCAACGGCCTTTGGGGTGTCAGCTTTTGTAGTGGACACATATCGGATTGTTTACCACCGAAACGCGAAGATGATAGAATACAAATTAGATTTTGTCCAGGACAAATAAGCCGCCATGAAGCCCGAGACAATCCTGGTGACGGCCGGAGCCGCTGCGCAGCGACGCCCGGCCGCTCCTGGTCCCAACCCAGGGAAGCTGCTGCTGAGCAAGTGGACGGCGCGGGTCCCCCGCAACCGGGAAAAGCACTTCATCGTCACCCGGGTCATGCACCCCGAGCCGACCGCCATCCGGAACGAGCTCGTCGAAATCGAGGCCGTGATTTCGCGGCGCAGCTTCACCCTGCCTTGGCGGGACTTGACCGACTGCCGCCGCTGGCTGCAGGGCTGGCGCTGAGCGATGTCGGCTGTGACAAAGCAAGCAAACATGATTTCGCCGCCCCGCGCTGCCGTGGTTGGCGCCGGCATCGCCGGCCTCTCCTGCGCCACGCTCCTGCAGTCGGCGGGCTTCGAAGTGGGCGTCTTCGACAAGAGCCGCGGCCCGTCCGGGCGCATGAGCACCCGACGCGGCGACGACTGGCAGTGCGACCACGGCGCCCAGTACTTCACCGCCCGGGATCCTGGCTTTCGCGCCGAAGTTGCCCGCTGGCAACACGCCGGCGTCGCCGTATCCTGGCACCCCAGGCTGCACGTCCTCGGTGACCCGTCGGCGCATGTCCCCGACCCCGCATTGGAACGTTTCGTCGGCCTGCCGCGCATGTCGGCACCATGCCGCTTCCTCGCCGACGAGCTGGATCTCGAGGTTAACACGAGCATCCGGCAACTGCAGCGCCGCCCGGATGGCTGGCATCTGCTCTCGGCCGAACGCGGCTGGCTGGAGCGCAGCTTTGACGCCGCGCTGCTCGCGCTGCCCGCCCCCCAGGCCGCGCCCCTTCTGCGCGAAGCGGCTCCCGGTCTGGCGGCGCTCGCCGGCAATGTCGTCATGCACGGCGCCTGGGCGTTGATGCTGCGCTTCGCCGCGCCGCTCGAGTTGCCTTTCGATGCCGCTTTCGTGAATGCCGGGCCGCTACGCTGGATTGCCCGAGACAACAGCAAGCCGGCGGCCGGATCGGCCTGTGTGGCGACTGGCTGAATGGCGGGAAGGTCGAAGGCGCTTGGCTGAGTGGCAGGCAACTGGGAGAACGAGTGGCGGTGCATTTCCGCGACCACGGTGCCGCAGCGGTCGGCCGCCAAGCGCGCGACTGACGCGGCCATAATCCAGATATCATTCACGGCAAAGCCGCAGATGCCCTGCAAAGATCAGGCTCTTTGCGTTCTAGTGCCTTTTCGGTCCACACATCATGCCCGAGCAATACACCTGGCACTCAATCCTCGGCATCGTCCGCAAGCACAAGAAGGATCTGATTAGTGCGCACATCGTCGCCATCTTGGCGGCAGTGGCGAGCGTGCCGATTCCCCTGCTGATGCCGCTGCTGGTGGACGAAGTGCTGCTGCAACAGCCCGGTCGCCTGGTGTTCTGGCTGAATAGCCAGTTCCCCACCGCCTGGCAGGGGCCGGTGCTGTATATCAGCGCGGTGCTGGCTCTGACGCTGGCACTGCGGCTGACGGCGCTGATCCTGGGCGTATGGCAGGGCCGCAGCTTCACCCTGATCGCCAAGGACGTGGTCTTCCGCATGCGCGAGCAGATGTTGCTTCGTTTGAGCCGCATCGCCATGTCCGAGTACGAAACGCTGGGCAGCGGCGCTGTCGCTTCCCATTTCGTCAAGGACCTCGACGCGATTGACACGTTGATCGGCGCTTCCGTGTCCAAATTCCTGGTAGCGCTGCTGTCCATCGTCGGAACCGCCATCGTCCTGCTGTGGATGCACTGGCAGCTGGCTCTGTTCATCCTGCTGCTCAACCCGGCGGTCATCTACTTCACCACGGTGCTGGGCAAGCGTGTCAAGGATCTGAAGAAGCGCGAAAACAGCGCTTTCGAGCTGTTCCAGCAGGCGCTGACCGAAACCCTGGATGCAATCCAGCAAATCCGTGCCATCAACCGCGAGCGCCACTACATTGCCAAGGTGATCGACCGGGCGCGCGGCATTCGCGCTGATGCTGCCGCTTTCTCCTGGCAGAGCGATGCGGCCGGGCGGCTGTCCTTCATGGTGTTTCTGTTCGGCTTCGACGTATTCCGCGCCATCAGCATGCTGATGGTGGTGTACTCCAATCTCAGCATCGGCCAGATGATGGCGGTCTTCGGCTACCTCTGGTTCATGATGGGCCCGGTGCAGGAAATCCTCGGCATCCAGTACGCCTTCTATGCCGCCAAGGCGGCTTTGAGCCGCATAAACTGCCTGCTCGAATTGAAGGATGAGCCGCATTACCCTCACCGGAAGAACCCTTTCGCCGGCCAGCATACGGTCGGCGTCGAGGTGGAAGACGTCCGCTTCAGCTACGGCGATACCCCCGTGTTGAACGGTGTCAGCCTGCGAATCCGGCCGGGAGAAAAAGTTGCGCTGGTGGGTGCTTCCGGCGGCGGCAAGTCGACCCTGGTCCAGGTGCTGCTCGGCCTGTATCCACCGGACTCCGGCACGGTTAGTTTCGACGGCGTGCCGATGACCGAGATCGGAATGGACGTGGTGCGCAGCCATGTTGCCACCGTACTGCAACATCCCGCGCTGTTCAACGAAACGGTGCGCATGAACCTGACCCTGGGCCGCGAAATCACCGATGAACAGCTTTGGCAGGCCCTGCACGTGGCGCAACTGGCCGATACCGTACGCGAGCTGCCGAAAGGCCTCGACACCATCGTCGGCCGCCAGGGCGTGCGCCTGTCCGGGGGCCAGCGCCAGCGCCTCGCGATCGCTCGGGTAGTGCTGTCCACCCCCCAGGTAGTGATCCTCGACGAAGCCACGTCGGCGCTCGACGCCGAAACCGAGGCGAGACTGCATGAGGCGCTACGCGGGTTCCTGAAGAACCGCACCACCCTGATCATCGCCCATCGGCTGAGCGCGGTTAAACAAGCCGACCGGGCCTACGTGTTCGATGGCGGCCAGATCATCGAGGAAGGCATGCACGATGAGCTGATCAAGGGCGACGGGCTTTACAGCCGGCTCTATGGTCAACTTCAGCACTGATCGGTCTTGCTCCAGGTTTGGCACTGTCGGAAACATCTTCGGCAGGTGAATCGCCTACGGATCGCCTGCGGACATTCGTCCGCACCGGCCCGGCTTCGCCGCAACCTACGCGTTTAAGTTCCTTTGAAACCTGAACTTGCTCGGCGCTGGATGATCAGACGGGAGTTGGAAAAAATTAATCCTCCGCGGAGACGATCTTTGATGAAGCACATCCATTGGACCGCCGTGCTGGTGCTGGCGGCATGTGCGAATCTGCTCGTCGCCTGCGCGGGGGCGCCGGATGGGCGCGAGGGCGGATTTGTCGAGTCTTGGTCGGTACGCAACCAGGCGGCGCTGGTCGAGGCCGATCTGGTTCCAAAGCCGGCCGACTATGAAATCCGCTATTTCCAGTGGTTCGACCGCGACCGGCAGCGCGAGGTGCTCGCCAAACTCTACCTGCCGCCCGCGGCGGTGCGGTACGGGCCGCTGCCGATGGTGGCTTTCTCGCACGGCATGGGCGGTTCGCGCGAGGGCTATTCCTATCTCGGCGCCAACTGGGCGGCGCGTGGCTATGCGAGCCTGCACGTGCAGCACGCCGGCAGCGATAGTCGCCTGTGGAGTGGAAACCCTTTGGATATGGTGTCCCGGCTGCAATCGGCGGCAAGCGAGGCCGAGGCGGTCAACCGCGTGCGCGACCTTCGCTTCGCGCTTGACGAGGTGCTCGCCGATCTGCAGCTTGCCGGCGCGATCGATGCTGGGCGGATTCTCGCTGCCGGTCATTCCTACGGAGCCAACACGGCCTTGCTGGCCGCCGGGGCGGTGTTTGCGCGCCCGCAAGGGATGCAAAGTTACCGCGACAGCCGAATCGTCGGTGCCGTCATCATCAGTGCGCCTCCCTTCCACGGCGAGCCTGACCCGGAGTCCGTCGTGCAGCCGGTCGGCATCCCGACGCTGCACATTACGGCGAAGGGCGACGAAATCCGGATTCCCGGCTATCGCTCCGGCTACGAGGACCGGCTGCGTGTTTTCGCGGCGACCGGCAGTGCGCGCAAGGCGCTCGTGGCATTTCGCGACGGTTCGCACAGCATGTTCACCGACCGCCTCGGCACGGGCGGGCGCGACCTGAATCCCTTGGTCAAGGCGGCGACGGTTGATCTGACGCTGGCCTTCTTTGAGGAGGTACTGGGCGGCACCAGCGGGGTGCTCGCTAAGCGTTCGGCGCGCTACGATGATCTGCTCGTTCGCTTCGAGTCCGAACCTCGCGCCGCTCCTTGAGCGCACCTGAAGGGGCACCGATCCCGACTCTCTCATCCGAACGCGAGCGCTGTTTCCTGCTCACGCTGGCCGCCGTTCAGTTCAGCCACATCGTCGATTTCATGGTGACGATGCCGCTCGACCCCTTCCTGATGCAGGGGCTGGGTATCGACACGCGGCAGTTCGGCCTGCTGGTCGCCTCCTACAGTTTCTGTGCCTCCGGCGTGCCGGCGGCCGGCTTCGTCGACCGCTTCGAACGCAAGCGGCTGATGCTCGTCCTGTTTGCGCTGTTTGTGTTGGCGACGCTGGCCTGCGGGCTGGCGACCAGCTACGCCACGCTGCTCGTGGCGCGCGGGCTGGCCGGGGCGTTCGGCGGTATTCTCGGCTCGATGGTGCAATCGCTGGCCATGGGCGCCGCGAGTTCGCTCGCCGGCTTCGTGATCGCGCAGGATACCGATGGGCGCTTCACCGGCTACCATCTGGTCGGCTATATCGGAGTAGCGGCGGGTCTGCTCAGCATGGCGCTGGCAGGGCGGGTAAGGATGCGGAATGCAAGGCAGGGGAATGCCGAGCGTATCCGTAGTCCTCAAAGTCGAGCCGCGCCAGTTGCGGTGACGCCATTTTGTGTCAGTCCTCCCGCCGGGGATCGAGCGCAAAGGATCAGGACGGGGTCGGCGTGGCTGGACTCCCGGGGGGCTGCCATGCAACGCTGGTGCTTGCCGGAGCTTCTCTCCGCGCCGGACCGCCACGGGATGGGCGCTCGGCGAACCAGCGGTCGACCACCAGGGTGTGGAGCGGAAAGGCCAGTGGCTCGGGCCGGGCTAGTACCCGGCGTTCGCTGACCTCGGCACTGGCAGCGAATGGCGGCAGTTCGCTGGCGCGGCGCGGCAGGGCGGTGCCGAAGATCAGCAGCGTACCGTCCGGCGCGCTCAGCACATCGAAGAGCCGCAGTTCGTTGCAGGTGAAGTGTTGTTGGCGTCGTCCCCAGCAGCGCTGCAAGGCTTGCGGCTTCAGGACGTGGAGCGCGCGAAACTCCTGCCAGACCGTGGACAAATCCTGGTTCTTGAGCACGATCATGAACTGCCAGTGGTAGCCACGGCAGCGCTGCATCACCGGCCCGTTGGCGTAGAGTCCGTCGAGCAGGAGCCGGATCGGCTTGACCAGATCGATGTGGGCCTGTTCGAGGTGCTCCAGGTCGATGTCGCGCAGCAGCCGAAACAGGGTCTCGGCGTGTGGCAGGGTATCGATCTCCGGGAATAGCAGTTGGAGGTTGGCCATGAACTGCGGACGGGATAGTTCGCGGTGGGTCTCGCGCCGGGAGGAGAACGGAAAGACGAACATCAGCAAGCCGTAAAGCAGCAGCGAGGTCAGCTTGTGCCGGCGCTTCCTGGGGTCTCTCGGGTCGGGAATTGGTTCCCGTCGGGCGAGCAAGGTGGGCAGCTCTTTGCGCAGGGACGCATCTGTTTGCTCACGGCGTCCTCGCGGGCCTCCTGTTCCTCGTCGACGGTCGCCAAGGCCGAGCCTCGGTTGGGCAAAGAAGCGGCGGAGTGGGGAACTTGTCCCGTCGCGCGCAGTTTCGCGTTCAGTGCTTTCTCCTGCCGCCTCTTCTCTGAGCGCAGCTCCTGGATGGCGGCGCGTGCCGGGCGACGGCAGGGTTTGCTCATGACCTTGTGCTCCCCGGCACGGCGCACAGTCGGTCGCAATAATCCGAGGTCAGCGGTTTGACCCACACCTGGCGGGGTGTGCTGTGATACGACTGGCCGGGGCGGGCCAGCCCGCGCCCGCTGGTCTCCCCAAGCCACTGCCAGCCGGCGGCACGGTAGCAGGTGCCGGCATGGTGACGCGGATCGACGAAGGTCTCCAGCAACCAAGGCTCGAAGCCCCAGTGATCGAGCCAGTCCGCGCGTGTGCGGCGCGCGAGTTGCCCGAGCACATGGCTGGCCAGATGCGGTACGCGGACGTGCGGAAAGATCAGGAAGCGGCTGTTGTTCACCACCCGCGCCACGTTCTCGCGGCGGGCCGGCGCCGTCCAGCCGATCCAGCGGTCGCGCACGGCCACCGCCCGGGCAGCGCCCGACAGCAGGACGCAGCCCAGCCGCCGGTCGCCCGCCGTGATGAAGTAGCGCAGCCGGTAACCGAACGCCCCCTGGAAACCCAGCGGGTGCCAGCGCGCCACCAGCGCATCCCACTGCGCCACCCCGGTCGTCTCGCGTACGATCTCCAGGCGCACCGGGCCGAGCGCCAGCAACGGACCGTCAATCGGTGCTTCGTCAATCGCCTCCACCGCTGGCGCGAGGGCGGCAGTACCAGCAACCCGGCCGTCTGCAAGCGCTCCAGGAACTCTTGGCAAGCGTGGATCTTCGGTGTTCCCGATAGGGTGAACCAAGCCAGATGTTCGCACAGCGTTGCCGCCAACTCCTGCCGCGGCAATCCCGGCAGCCATGCCACTGTCGCACACAGATCAGCAATCTCCGCGGCGCTGAACTCGCGACCACAGTGCACCCAACTCCTCGTACTCATGACCTCCATCACGGATCCTCCGGCTCAAGCTCAGACCTGTTGTCCTACACTTATCCTGCCAGAAACCCGCGTGCCTGTTTAGCCCCCCTTTGCAAAAGTTATTTTTACCTCTCGCCGCCAAGCCTTGCTACGGCTGGGCTTTGCTGGTCATGCGTCAGGGCTGCAGAAAAACTGCTTGGCGAAGTTGGCCAAGGCGATCGCGATCAGGATGCCCAGCATCCAGGTAAGCTTGTCGAACTTGGCATCCACCAAGGCAAATCGGTTCTCCATTCGCAATTCCAGTCGCTCGATGTTGTGCTTGGTCGCCAACTCGGTATGCGACTTGACGATGGTGCGCACCACGGCATCGGCTTGCTCGGCGGGCATGCCGGCAGCCCGTAGTTCCTGGACAAGCTCTTGGGTGTCGAAAGTGATCGTGCTCATGGTTTGAAATGTGCGCCGTGGGTGGTTGTTCCTCTGCGCTGTGGATAAGTCGTGAATCACTCGCCGATTTACACGCGTACCGCTGAATCACTTGCCGTGCCTTGTCTGATGGTGCCAGGAAGGGAATCGAACAACAATACTATCAATTTGTTTATAAAAAAATTACCAGCACATGCATCTCACAATACCCCCAATTCTACCCCCACGGGATTGATGTTGCCCTATGTCCGCCCGAATTCTAACCGGAAAGAGCCCATCAGTCAGGCGTGCGTCGGCCGTCGCCAGGGCTCATGTTGGCAAGCACTTTCCATCTTTACTCTGTTGATTGGTGACCGTAGATTCCGCTAAGTATCTGTCCAGAAATAAGTTGTACAAGTTCAAACCGATGGCCGGATGGTGTAGTTCCATTCACCATGAAACTCGGAGCGTTCTATGTGAACTTTATCGAGTTCATCATCAGTCACGTGTATGCCTTTCGCGTAGGTGTTGGTATCCATCTCCGCCTCAATTTTTAGGCCTGCTTGTGTGGTGGTGGCAGCAATCAAATTGACGATGACCTCATGGCTGACCAGAGGCTTTCCTCGCCAATTCATACTGATGTAGCTGAACATCCGATGTTCGATCTTATTCCATTTGCTAGTTCCCGGTGGAAAATGGCAGATCGAGATGCATAGGCCGGTTTGGTCGGCCAGACGCTGTAAAGCGACCTTCCATAACCGTACTCTCGCCCCATTGCTGCCACCACCATCCGCAGTCACCAACAGTTCGGTAGCCCCGGGATAACGAATTCGTCCCATCTTTTCCCACCACCGTCGTAACGTTTCCACCGCAAACTCGGCGGTGTCATGATCGACCCCAACGCTAACCCAACCGGTGTTTGCCGTTGGATCATAGACGCCATAGGGATTCACTTTGCCTAGGGTCTTGTCGATAAAGTCATGAACGCGAACCGGTTCGGGGTTTCCTTTGGGGCGCCACTCTCGGCCTCCATTTTTGAAGTCCCCGACGAGTTCCTTTTTCTTGGTATCGACTGAAACCACAGGCTGTCCCCGTCGTTGGAAATCCTCGACTCGACCGTGAATGTAACGGAATTGAGCATCCCGGTCCGGATGGACGGTGCCTTCCTTGGTCTTTTGATTTCCCTGAAGGCTATAGCCCAACTTATCCAGCAAAACCGCTACGGTCTGACGACCAATCCGGTGGCCTTGTTGTTCAAGGGCCGCCGCCAGTTGACGGGTACTCAGACAGGTCCACCGTAAAGGATTCTCAGGGTCTCCCCGGGTGGTCGGTTCCACCAATCTTTCCAGCGCCGAGAGCAATGTCGGCTCGTGCTCGATCAGCTTCTTGCGTCCACCCCCTGCTTTTCGGACGTGTCTACGAGAACCCGCCGGGTCGTCCTGGGCATGACCGCATTTTTCCGAATACAGCGTCATTCGCGATAGCCCCGTGGCTTTAGCGACGATGCTTTGTCCGCCGTAACCGAGCGCCTCGGCTTCCGCCAACGCCCACACACGACGCCCCCGCTCATCCAAAACCGTGGACACGCGCTCGAACTTCTTACGGATCGTTTCAACTAGCTCGTCATTACTCATGACGAGATCGTCGCCTACTCGTATAAGTTGTACAAGTTATTTCTGGACAGATACTAACCAAACGTCTACTTCTTTTGCAAGCCTTCCCAGTTAGGTAAGGTCCCTCAAGGCATCGTGCCCGTCCTTGGTACCCTGCCGCCATTTTGCGAAACAGATTCAGCCCTTCCCCTCCGCATCATTGCGCCCACCACACTTCCTCCTTTTCATCGACTCCAGCCATTTCGTCACACCCGCCAGCGATGCCTCGGCACACACATCGTGTGCCGCAGTCAGCCGCTCGAATGTGCGCCAGTGCATCCCCTTCGGCTTCCCGCCGTCGGGATTGGCAATGCCCGCCGGCCAACCCAAACGCCGCCTGAGCTTCTCTGCCTGCCGCCGCGCACGATCGTCCTCTGCTTCCCGCTGGCTTGCATAGACGAGATGGTAGCATTGGCGGCAGGCAAACAGATTGCCAGGTCCGTAGAGTACCGCGACGCGCCTACCGCAGGACGGACAGACCCACCAGCGCCTCGCTCCCCCGTAGGTGCAGGGCGTGTGATCGAATCGAACCGGCTGCTCGACATCCTGCCAATTTTCATCATTACCGCTGCGGTGTCGGTAGAGGAGAACAACGCCATCGGCTGCCACCCTGCCCTGAATATTGGCCACGGCACGACCATTCACCGTCCACTGCCACCAGAAACACTGCCCAGACATCAGGACACCGGCCTGCTGTAGCCGACGAATGTCGAGCGGCCTCGAATCTTCGGTGGTGCACTTCGCGCCGAAGTGCCAGTGTCTCCCGCTGCCGATGCCGCCCATTTCTACTCCCGGATTCTGCCGAAATCATCAAGAAATTTTGCCACCCGATTCCTGCCTGAACTTGCTGAAAGCCTTGCCACGCATGGCTTTGCGCTACGTTCCACGACGCTTCCGTTTCAGCCGGTACGGAGTTGTCTTAGCTTCAGGAGCATGGCCAGCGTTCGCTCAAATTTGCGATCCAGATGCGTTTCATAGCGGTTCAGCTTCTCTAACAGGTGCGCTCGCAGCCCTTCGCCTAGGATTTGCGCCTTGATGGCTGGGGTAAATTGGGCTTCCTTCATCATGCGATAGCAGATCGGTTCCAGTGAATCACGAATGAACTTGGCCAGCCCTTCAGCAGTGGCCGGGTACTCCTCATCGGCGACATGTTGATCCCACCAGTCACGGGAATCTGGAATCAGCGCACGCCGAGCTTTCTCGTAGGCATTCGCACCCCCCTTGCGTAAAATCGCCGCCGCCTTCCGCCCCGCAGCAAGATCAATTTCGGCGCTCTTCAGGCTATCGGCATTGTCTTCCGGGGTGGTATCGAACAGGTCGCGCAGGTCGGTGTTCTCGCCTGACAGACCACGTTCAAACGGAGCCGCCGCCGATATCACTGGCTTCGGGCTGTTCAACACGCTTTTCAGCCCCTCATTGATATTCGCCCCTTCGGCTATCAACACCCGCCGCTTCCGCCAGATAATCGCCGCCAGTTCTTCGACCAGATGCCGCTCGGTTATCCCCGCCGGCTGGTGCTCATCGATCAGCGCCGCTAGTAGGTCGGCGAACTCCGTATGGTCTTCGTGGGCCAGTACCACCAGCTTTGAGAGAATGCCGTGCTTAATTCTACATTAACAGATTCTAATGGCATTTTTGGGTGCTGGCGGCTGCCTTCGGTAGGCGCTGTCGCGGGCGCTTTGTCGCCGTGCATGACGCTCGGCGATGATTCGCACGAGGTCTTCGCGACCGTGAATCTTCACCGGGAGCTGCGCCACGAGCATGTCGACGACATCGGCACAGGACAGTAACTCGGCGTAGGGTGAGTGTTGCCGCCGCTCCTTGACGAGAAAGAGTAGTGCAACGCAGACGAGCGCCATGTGGTTGTACCAAGCCCGCCACTTGCGTACCTGGTAGTCGGCCATCCCACAGCAACCTTTCGCATTCTCGAAGGCGCGCTCGATGAAGTGGCGCTGTGCCTGCATGCGTGCCAGCTCGCGAAGTGGCGTGTCGGGCGCCGCGTTGGAGAGCATGAACTTCACCTCCTTGCCATCGCGGCGTGCCAGGAGATGCCATTGGCGGGCCTGTGCGCTGTTCGGATGACTGATCCACACGCGGGTATGGGCAAACATCGCGCGCACTTCACCCTTCTCCCCGTCGCGCAGGATCACCGGGTGCCACTCCTTTCGTTTCAGGCGCGCGGCCCATTCGCGGGCTTCCCAGGCCGGTACCCACGCCTTTCCCGGATCGGTAAAGTAAAACTGCTGGTCGCTGTGCACCTCGGTGGCGAATACCTCACCTGCATCGTCCCAATCAAACAGCAGCCAAGTCGCGTGGCCATAGAGGCCGTCGGCACCGATGAAGCCAAAGCGCACCCCGGCGGCTCGTGCCCGCTTGACCATCTCGGCAGCCATCTGCGGCTTAGTCCGAAAGACCCGTGCCGATTCCGGAATCCCCGCTTCCTGGCAACGCTTGGCGTCTTCAACCCAACGCTCTGGAAGGAACAATTCGAAGTCGATGATCGCCGCCTGCGACCCTCGTGCCAAGGCGGCATACACTCCAACCTGCGAGTTCTCGACCTTACCCAGGCGACCGTTGTACTGCCTGGCCACGCCCGCTGAATGGTCGCCCTTCTTTTGGACCCCAGACTCATCGAGCAACAGTCCCGTCTCTGGCCCACCGATCCACTCGTCCGCTTGTCGCGCCGTCTCCCGACGCACATTCTCAAAGTCCCATGCAGCATCGCTCAACATGTGGTGGAGGCTGTAATACTCGGTCTCCGCCACCGTCTCGCTCATCTGTTCCAGGTTCGCACGAGGGCTTTGAAAAAGGCCCCGCAAGTACTGTTCAGCTTGCTCGGCCGTGCTTCGCGTTTTACTGCGGAAACACTCCCGGAACGACTGAAAATGGCTGGTCAGATTCTCGCAGCAGCTGGCCACCGCACGCCCGATCCCAAATAAATAAATTTGGCGATTTCATCGTCATACTCCTTATGTGGTAGAGCATTAGATATGTAGCTCAATAGCCTGTATTTCAACCATTTTAGAAATGTGGCAAAGTAGAATTAATGGCGTTGTAACGCACCGCTTCGTAACTGGCCACCGACGTTTCTTTTTCGGTCACCACGCAGGTCAAACCTAGCAAGTCGTGTTCAAGCGTTTGCATGCTCATCTCCTGTGTGTTTTTCAATCAACTCAAGCAACACGAAGGCGTCGTAGTGAGCCTGCGTAATGTTCATCTCGAAGGTGGCGACGTTACGGATACCGATGGAGACGATGACCGGGTCGGTGCTTGCATTCACCACCTCGATGGCGTAACGGGCGCCGAGGTTATCGCGCAACATCGCCAACACCTTGGCGCGGCGGCACTGAAGCTGCAATTCGGCAATGATCGCGGCCTTGCTTTGCCGTATTACGGGAAGCCAGCGGTCAATGGCCGACTGGTCACCCTTTGCCGAGATGCTGCCCGAGGGCGAGAGCGCGAGCAGCACGCTTTCCTCGGTTGCAAGTTCGATGATCTCGGTGGGGCTCATATCTCCACCTCGACTTCTGATTTCGCTGGCGTGACAGATTTCTCAACCGGCGTGGTGAAAGGCGGTAAAGGTGTTAAAGGAGGTGATTTCACCGCCCTGACACGCCATGCGGTGCGCCCATCGGCCTCCGCTTGCTGAAACTCAAACCCGCCGACAATCCGGTTCGCATGCTTTTTCAACAGCCAGCCCAACTTCGAGCGATTGATCTCGCCGCGTTCTTCCACCGGAAATTCGCGTATCGCATCAAGCAGATTGGGCTGGTTGGACAGTGCCGACTCAACGGCTTTACGCACCGTCGTCGCGCTCGATCCAAATACGGCACGCCATTCGGTTATCAAACCGCTGAGTGCCTCGCCATCAGGATCGTGGCGCACCTGGTTCAGCAGCGCCGTGGCCGGGTCAGGCTGCCCCAGCCACATCAACGGATATCGGCAATAGTCCGACCACGCTCCTCCGTAGGTGACGATGCTGTCCGCCGCCGCGCGAGGCTTCCCGGCCTTGCGCCATGCTTGAATGATGGTCAGCACCGCCGCGACATATACCCCCCGATGCTGACGCACCCTATCGACCGGAAAGCCCTTGTAGGTCATCGTTGCTGGTGTTGCACAACGCGGATCGATGTGGATCGTCAGCACGCGCCGCAACAGGTCGCGAATAGGCCCAACGTTATTGCCCGAACCCAGAAACAAGGTGCGCGTGCTCACCGTCGCCGTCTTGCTCACGCCCAGAATCCGGTCGGTGATCTGCTCCGCCGTCAGCATCCGCTTGATGGTGCCGTGGGGTATCCAGTCGGTGTCCATGTCATCGAACTCAATCACTGCAGGGCTCGTCAGTAACAAAGACAGAATTACCTTGGTTGCTTCCTCCGAGGTGGTCGGATAACTCACTTTGGCATTGCCGCCCGGCCCGGCGAAGGCACCGATCAGTTCGCAAAGATAGGTTTTGCCGCTGCCAAATACCGGCGCTCGAACATGAAACCCTGGCGCGTGTGGCAGCGATGGACGCACCACGGCGGTGAAGATCGCCGACAGTGCAGCCGCTTTATCGTAGGCCGCGACGAAGTGGAACTCGGTGAGCAGTTCTTCCAGCGAGGCTAGCGCCGCACGTGCCGCGTCCGGTGTCGGGTCAGGGATACCAAACTGCTTCGCATCGAACACGCCGAAGCGCTGCGCGGTCTTGTCGTAACCGGCCTGTGCTATCAGTTCGCCATCCGACTCGCGATAATAAGGTTGCCGCACGACGCCGGACAAGGGTAGTAGACGCCGAAAGTTCTGCAGGTCGTAAAGAATCGCCGCGTGCCGCGCTGGCGGATCGCAGTTCACCCAGCCTTCCGCTCGCCCGTCGTATTTCTCCCAGGTCGCCGCGACAGACAGTTCCCGCGTCAGAGCCAGTGCGCTGGTTGGAACAATCGACGGATCACCAGTGGTCGGATCGGTCGAGACCGACACAATCAAACCACCCGCCTGAAAGTGCCGCCCCCGGTTTGCCAATTCTTTCTCCGCTGCATCCACCACCCGGTGCAAGTCCCCAGCCACCACGCGGATCGTCGGCTTGTGCCGTGCCTCGGCATTGTGCACACCAAGGAATTCGAGCAACTGCCGGATGTGGAACTTCTCGCGATGCGAGTGCTGGCAACAGAACCCACCTAACGGGTAAAGCTCGTCTGGCTCGAAATATGCGGCACCGGTATCCAGTTCATCGCTATGCTCCTGAACCCACGGACAAGTGATGTCGTGTTTTCCGGAGCCCAGTGGCGTCTTGTACAACCCACGCGCCTTGAGTGCCGCGACCACAGGGTTCTCCGCCGCTCTGGGTGTCAGTACATCGTCGGCGTCATTGCCGATGCTGCGCGAGATATTGTCTACCTGGGCAACGCGTGCCGAGGGTCTGGCAGTTTTCTTCGGTCGTCCGGCCGGAGCAAGTTCCAATTGCAGGCGCTCCACAATCTCTTGTGGCGTATAGCGGGCGTCCGGTCGCCATTCGAGCAGGCGACATTGAAAGGGTGCACCGGCTTCGCCAACATATTTGGGTTTGCCATTGATCGCCACCGGCAGCCGCGCCCAGCGACTCAATGGCCCCGTCGCGCCCGCATCGCACAGCCCCGAGTCGATCATCGCGTTGAGCAGTCGCACGGCAGCCGCGCCATCGGTCAGCGGTTCGGCGAGGATGATCCCACCCTGATGATTGCCAGGGCTGGTCTCGATCAGCCAGGACAATTCAAAACCGACCAGCCGCTCCAGCGGTACCTTGGAGCCCAAGTCATCGAGCATCAAGAAATGGCAGGCGGCAAACTGCATCTTGCGCGCTTTGAATGAACCATCGTCGCCAGGGTAAAAGCTCGCACAAGCAACGTAGTTGTTGTTTGCGGCAGAAAGATGGCTGGCCACCTGATCGGCACGACTGGCTGACCATCCGCCCAGACCGGGGTCGCCGCTCTTTGAGCACGCCGCCGCGAACGCGCCTTCCGGCAGAAGAGGAAACACCGCCGCCAAAAAATCGGCATTGCTTACCTGAAAATCACCGCCTTCGCCGCCTTTGCCGGCTTCAAGTGGTTCGATTACGGAATTTGTCAGCACATTGGGAGTCATGGCCGCCGCTCCTCAAGAGATCGCTTTGCGTGCGGCTTCGAGCTTGGTGACCAGCGCGCGAATCTCGACTTCACTCTTGCCGGCGATGCGCGCCGCATTGAGTGCGGCGACTTCCGCAGCCGGCCAGCCCACTGCACGGTGGCCGATCGGCACAGGTGGCGTGAACAGGCCTTGTTGAATGTCCAGATAGTGCGCACTGCGCGAGCGGCCACGCTCACGGAGAACAGCGGGAAGGCGCAGGATGGTGTGCGTCATGTTGATACCCCTTGGGGCGTTGTTGAACATGACGCGTAGTGGGCGCGGGCAAGGGTACTATCCCGCAAGCTATCCCGCAGATGCGGTGCAAGACCTTGTCAGCGCTGGCTTTTCTTCTCCCTTGGGGAAGCGAGTTGCAGTTGGCCGAGCAGGCTGACCGAATCCTTGGCGTCCGCCAGTTGTTTTTGTGGTTTCGTTTTCAGTATCTGCTTGATCCGCGTGGTGGTAAGCCCTTCCTCTTGGGCCAGAACCTCGTTGAAATTGTGCACACCTGATGCGATCAGTTCCTTGCGCCGCGCGCCCAAGCGCTCCCGCCGTTTCTCGGCCGATTCCTTGGCGCCCGCCCCGGCCACCGCGTTGTCCACGCAACGCACCAGCGCCCGCCGCTCGACGGTCATCCCCTTGTCGGTCCAAACCAGCACGTCGGGCAGCGACAGCACGTGCCCAGCAAGGTGCAGGGACAGCGCGCTTTCGACGTGCAGCACGACATGCGCCGACGCCTGGGTGCCCTTGAGCACACCCAAGTCCAACCGCCTGGGGTCATCGTCACTCAAGGAGCGCCGCAAACCGACAAGCTTCGCTACGCCGTCAGCCAACAGCCGGGGTGAGCACTGCCACTGCTCCAGTTGAACCCGTGGCACCGGCACGTGGGCGGTGTCCTCGCGCCTGTCGCACACCACGAAAAAACGTAGCGTCCCTGCCGCCGTCGTCGCCATCTCCACGGGCATCGCACATTCTTCCTCGCAGCCAGGGCAAACAACCGAAGCAGCGGGCGTCGAGAGCACCAAGAGCCCCATCTCCTTCATCCGGGCGAGCGTGCTTACCGGCCACACAGCCAGTTCCTGCGCCGAGAAATACGCGGCGCCACCGCCAGCCGCTGCCACCCGATCCAGCAGCGTCGCCAAGACGTCGCCAGGATTCATGGCTTGGTCTGACCTTCGCCATCGACCAGCACTTCCGGTTCCCGCGGCTCGATGCCGGAGGCCCAGAGCATCGCGCGCAGTTTCAAGCCGACTTCGTCGTGCTTGAGCGAGCAGGAATTCGGGAACGAAACCGTGAAGTTAACCTGCTTGCTGGCAGAGTGCGTGTTCGGCTTGATTCTGGCGGCAATCCCGACCTGCGTCACCAGATAGCTGTGACCAGGGAACACGGGTGCGAGCGTCTCCAGCAGATCGTAGACCGCGTCCGGCCTGTGCTTCGTGTCGGCCTCGACGATGAGCTTGGCATTCCTCGGCGAGTGCAGACTCAGGCGCAAACGGCTGACGGCAACCGATTCGATGCCGCTCTCCGGTGCCCACGAAAAGGCGAATTCCCTCCGCCGAAGCACGCCGAGGTCATACACGCGCGTGTCGGCAGGGTCAGCCGGCAGGTCCTCGCACTTGAGGATGTGCTCCGCGAAGATTCCTTGCAATGGCTCCACCGCCTTCCGGTTGCCGGGCACGTACAGATCGAGTGTCCCCTCGCTCCGCCGATAGACGAACACCACCTCGAACGCCGGATGATGCGGACGCACCGAGAAATCGTCGCCCTCCCACTCGACCGATTGCTGCGCGTAGTCCTCGGGAAAGGCAAAGAAGTAGTCGCGGTCGCCGCGCCGATAGGGCTCGACTCGGCAATGCCGGCCTCGCCCCTCGCTCACGCGGTAGTAGCATCGAATGGCGGCCTCCAGTGACCGCAGGCTCGCCGGATCGGCGGCGGCGGCCACTCGCGGCAGGTTCTTGCGTTTCCGCCAGTAGCTCAGCGTATCGGCATGGTGAAAGCGTGTCGCTCCACGCCAGAGGTTCGCATGATCGAGAAATACCGTCATCGCCCGTTCGTGGTGGCCAGGCAACGCCATCAACCCGTCCCGAAAATTGGCCAGCTTGTCGTCGTCGAGGTGGAATTCCGCCTCGTCGAGAATGGCCTGCGTGCCGACAGGACAAGCCATGTCGCATATCTCGCGCAGATCGGATTCCAGGCGCACGCGCGCGGCTTCGGGTAGCTCCATCCACGCGTCGAACAGCGCGTCGATCCTGGTCTCCTTGATCGCAGTGAGATCGAAATCGGTCAACACGCCGTGCGTCGCGAAGTAGCGCGCGAGCAGGGCGTTCGGCATTTGCCGGAAGAAGTCCTTGGTTGAGTAATGGCGGGCCATCGGGTGTCTCGTGTCCTCTACGGCGTGGCGGAGTGCATGCATTTGGATTATGCCGGACATTACGGTACATTACCGCACTTCGAGAATACAAGTGCTTCAAATGGGGGAATCAATGGCTAGAGGGAAGTCCGACGCCTTGCGCTGCCGAGTCGACCCCGGCCCGATCAAGAAGACGCCATGACCCAGAAAATAGGAGCCGGACTTCTCTCCTGCGCGGACAAGATCTGGGAGACCGCCGACACCCTGCGCGGCGCCGGCATCAAGGCCAGCGACTGGCCCGCCTACATGATGCCGTTCTTCGCCCTGATGATGCTCGAATCGCGTTTGCGGCGTTTTCGGCAGTCACGCATCGACGAATTCAGGAGAGAGACCGAGCACGCTTTCAACTTCGAGGATGCCGCCCACCGTGAATGGCTGGAATACTCCGCCAAGGCCGCCAACAAGGGATACCACCCGGAATTGCTGCTCCACGGCAAAGGCCTGGGCGAAACCTGCCTGGTGCCGGGGGGCAATTTTCTCAACCGCCTGCTGGCACACCTCGACCAATACGACCCCGACACCAAGCGGCTGCTGGGCATCGGCTATGCTCAGGGACACGCCAAGTTCCTCGACATGCAGGGCAAGGCGTCCGACCTGTTCAGCCGCGACAACTGCCCACTGTACCCCTTCGCCCAGAAGTGGGCCTCAATAGACCTCACGCCCTTCGACAACTCCGAAATCACCACCATCGAGGAGCACATCAAGCGCAAGTGGGCGGACATTTCGGCGGAAACGGCCGGCGAGCAATACACGCCTTCCGACGTGATCGACCTCGCCACCGCACTGATTGTCGAACTGCGCCACGAATGCAAGGGTGGCGCCGGCATCGCCGATATCTATGACATGGCCAGCGGTGGCGGCAACTTCCTGTTCGCCACCGAAGATGCCATGCGCGACGCCTTCCCCGAACTTTCCGTGCGCACGCGCGGGCAGGAACTCAACGATGCCCTCTACGCCCTGGCGGCCATCGAGGCGCGCTTCCGGGAGGGCGCACGCATCGAATGGGGAAACACTCTCACCAACGATCATTTCCTGCTCGACAAGTTCGACGCCATCGTCGCCAATCCGCCCTACGGCGTGGACTGGAAGGATTTCAAGAGGCACCTCGAAATGGATGCCTCCGGCCGCTTCGACCCAAAACGTATGCCGCCCACCTCCGATGGGCAACTGCTGTTCCTTCAGCACGCCGCGTTCCACTTGTCCGAGATCGGCGTCGCCACCATCGTGCATTCCGGCTCGACACTGTTTTCCGGCGATGCCGGCGGCGGCGAATCGGAAACCCGGCGTTGGCTGATCCAGGAACAGGACATCGTCGAAGCCATCATCCAGTTACCGAAGAACGAATTCTTCAACACCGGCATCCATACCTACCTGTGGGTGCTGAATCGCGCCAAGCCGGCCAACCGCAAGGGTTTCGTGCTGCTCATCAACGCTGAAACCTGCTTTACCAAGCTCAGGAAGAACCTCAACCAGAAGAACTGCGAAATCGACGAAGTCAACCGCGCGCGCATCGTGCAAGCCTTCCGCGACTTCGCCGACGGACCGATCAGCCGCAAGCTGCCCATCGATGCGCTGCTCTACAACAAGGTCGAACTGGAACTCTGGCGCCACGATGAAGAGGGCCGTGCTATCGGCAAGACCGAGAAGATCGAGGGCAAGAAGATCGTCGTTCGCTCCGATGACGCCCTCTACAACGTCGATGCGGGACTGCTCGACCTCGCCCCTTTTGCCGGCAAGACGGTCAAGGAAGCGATTGCCCTGTTCCACGAAGCGGCGCGCAATGCCGAACTGACCACCGTCGACGTGAGCGGCGGCCAGTTCTACGGTCGTGAGAACGAAACCGGCACCATCTGGGTCGGCCCGGAAAATAAGGGCCTGGGCGTGCTGTCGGTCAGGGCCAAGGCCGTCAAATCCAAGGGCCAGGAACGCGCCCGAGTGGATATCGCGCTCGACCGATTGCTGGAGAAGGACAGCGAGACCGTCCCCTATTCATCGGACGAGGCGATCAACAACCAGTTAATCGCGGATTTCCTGGCCCGGTGGGTGCATGAGCCGTGGTGCCTGCACGGCTGGAAGACGGGTTGCGAGATCAACTTCAACCGCGTGTTTCCGAAACAGAGCGGCATCCGGGCGAGCAAGGAGATCCTGAAGGATATCGCCGCTGTTGAAGAGGAAATGGCTCGGCTGGAAGCGGAGATTGCTGCCGATCTGTGCGTGGAGGGGGACGATGGGACGGGAAATGAAAGATAGCGGATTCGATGCTATTGGCAGATTTCCGGAAGATTGGAGCGTGTATCGATTGAAAGATGTTTTGCGTCAAGCAGCGAAAGCGCACACCAACTTGGCAACTCAATACGTGGGCCTGGAGCACATTACTGGTTGGACCGGAAAAGCTGTACCGATTGACCTTGAGATTGCCGGCTATCAGAGCGCTCAGCCAATCCGGCAAGGGACTATCTGTTTCTCCAAACTCCGACCATACCTGGCGAAGGCGCTATTAGCCCCGGCCGATCTGATAGGGACAAGTGAACTTCTTGTGGCCCGTGCCTTACGCTCGGTTCATCCGGAATATGTGCTCTATTGGTTATTGAGCCACCGTTTCATCAACGCCATCAATGATACGGTCGTAGGAACCAAGATGCCTCGGGTGGATTGGCCTATTTTCGCCGGTATGCCAGTTCCTTTGCCGAAGGTAGATGAGCAGCGCCGCATCGCCGCATGGCTCGACATACAAACCAGCCGCATCGACAAACGCCGTGAACTTCTCGGCAAGAAACGGGAATTGCTGCGATATCTGCGCCAGACGCTACTTGATGAGGTGATTTCTAACGGGCTGACCAAAAGCCGAAGCGTGCAAACAGGGCAACCTGCTTTGCCAAAGCTGCCGGTTCATTGGTCGTTGTCGAAGTTCAAGAGCCAGGTCTTTTTCCGCGAGGGACCGGGCATCATGGCCACCGACTTCATGCAGGCCGGAGTTCCATTGCTAAGAATCGGAAACATCACGCCCGGCCTGATCACCATGGAGGGCTGCAATTACGTAGCGCCCGAGAAGGCCGAACGCCAGTGGCGGCAATTCCGGCTGAAACTGGGTGACATCGTCATCAGCGCCAGTGCGAGTACTGGCATGGTTAGGAACGTTTCAAAAACAATTTGCGAAAGCTGATCAATGGAATCCCACCGTTTTTCCAGTCCAGCAATGAATTTCCGCAGGTTGTTTTTTGAACGTTCCTTAGCGAAGCAGGCACTGACGCGGTGGGTGCGATTCCATATACCGGTTTGATCATATTGCGGCCCAAGACTGGATTGACCAAGGCTTATCTTCGCCTCTTCGTGATTTCAAAGGCGTTCCTCGGGCAGGTTGAGGACTACCTGAAAGGCTCGACAATTCATCATTTCGGCCCAACGCACTTGCGGCAAATGCTGATTTCTGTACCGCCGCTCGCCGAACAGCACGCAATCGCCGCCTTCCTCGACCGCAAGCTGTCGCAGATCGACCGACAAATCGCGCTCATCGACCAGCTCGACGACCTGCTGCAGCAACAGCGCAAAGCCATCATCCACGAGGCGGTCACCGGCAAGATCGACCTTTCCGCCTACGACCCACCGGCCGAGACGGCCTGAGCACAAGAGGACCCCGCATGGCCCATGGCTTCAAGGAAAGCGACTTTCAGAACGGTGTCTTCATTCCCTACCTGACTGCGCCGCAGCCGGACGGCCTGGACTGGATACTCGGCAAGCCGGCCGACATCGACGCCATGCGCTGGATCGTGCCGGGGGATCTGCTCCACTTCCTGCGCGACGGCTGCCCGCTCAACGCCGCCGCCTACGCCAGGGCGATGAAGGGCTATGACTCCGACGCGGCCTTTCTGCAGGCCTTTCTGACCGAGACGCTGTTGCCCAAGATCGCCGCCAAGGCGAATGCCGCTTTCGTGCTGCGCGAGAGCCTGACGTTTGCCGGCCAGTCCTTCGTGCTGTGGAACGAAGCGCCGCGCGCCGGGGCGGATGCCAGGGCGGCGGATCTGTTCAGAAAGAACTTCCTGCGTGTGATCCCGAGGCGACTTTCGAGCGGCAATTTCCCCACAGCAACAAGCGCATCCGTCGCCGGCCCGACCTGGTGTTTTTCGTCAATGGCCTGTACCTCGCCTATGCCGAACTGAAAACCGCCCAGACCGGGCAGACCGCCGCCGGCCACGGCCGCAAGAAGATCGCCCACGATTGCGTCGAGGCCGGCATTGCCGTGTTGCGCGAGGCGCGCGAACGCTACGCGGCGGAAGGCGGCCGCTGGCCGGGATTTCGCCACCGCGACCTGAGCGAAAAGGTGCGCTGGGAGATTCGCCAGGCGATTTGCCTGTACGAAAAAGCTACCCATATCAGCGCCGTGGACATGGGTGCGATGATGGTGCTGCCGGAGATCGAATGGCTGTTGCCGGAGATCGACGACGCCATCGAGGCAGACGATACGCAGGCACTCGTGGAGGCACTGCCAGGCAAAGTGGTGGAAGCGTTCATGCGCACCGCGGAAATGCGCGAGAAACCGGCCTCCGTGGCACTGGCCGAACATCTGGCGTCGTTCTTCGCACCTGCCGACGGCGTAGACCGCGAGATTCATTTCTTCAACCAGAACATTCCCAGCCGTACCACCACCGCGACCGAGATTCTGCGCCCGCGCCCGGCGCAGCGCGCCATGCTGTACCAGGCCATGCGCCGGGTGCATGAACTCTATGCCAAAGAAAGCAAGTCGAAGATCAACGAGGTGGACATCCGGGCGGCACTGGCCCTGTCCCTGCCCGGACTGGACCCGAAGAAGGCCGATGAGATCGTCCGCAAGACCCTGCTGCACCGCAATGGGCAGGAGTCGCATTCCATCTTGCTGCAAGGCGCGGCGGGGCTCGGCAAAACGAATGTCATCGTCTGGCTGGCGCAGGCGCTCGCCGACATGGCGGACCCGCGCAGCGCGGCGGCAGCACCCTTGTTCGATCTCTGCATTCTCTTGACCGACCGCACCGAACTGCGCCAGAACGTGGCCCAACAAGCGGCACGCCTGCGGGCAACGCAGAACATCGTCGCCGAAGCGGAGACCTTCAGGGATTTGCGCGATGGCCTGCAAAGCGGGGTGCGCGTGGTGGTGGTCAACATCCAGAAATTCCCGTCCATCCGGAAGCTGGCCGAGGCCGACCCGGCGCTGGCCAAGCTGCTGGCGACCAAGCGGGTGGCCTTCGTCATCGACGAGGTGCACCGCAGCCAGAACGGCATCCTGCACGACGCGACCATCGAAATCTTCGACGAGTGGGGCACCCTCCGGCCCGAGGGGGCCAAGCGCAATCTCATCGTCGGCCTGACCGCGACACCGCGGGACGAAATCCTCGCCCGCTTCGGCGAGTGGCGATCTCCGGCGGCAGCCGGCGATGACATCCGCTGGGCACCGTATTTCGCCTACACGATGACCCAGGCGATTCGCGACCGGGTGATTCTGAACCCAATCCAGAACGTCCTCCGCTTCGAGGATCATCTGCAATACAAGATCACGGAATCGGTGCAGAAACTGCAGGATGGCGACAAACTGCGCGCGCCCAGTTCCGACGAGATTTACCAGAACCCGAACCGGCAGGCATTTGTCGCCAAGCAGGCCGCACTCGTCTTCGTGGCCAAAACGATGATGACCATCCGCCCGCCCGGCCGTGCCCTGGGCGAGGGGAAGGCGATGTTCGCCGCGCATTCGATCAAGGCGGCGATCGCGTATCAAAAACTGCTGCGAGCCGAACTGGACACGCTGGCTATGGACCCGCGTTTCGTGGTGCACGCCGAGGCGATCAGACACTGCCCGGTGCTTTTACTCTACACGGACAAGCAGGGCGAGCCGACTTGCGCATCCCTCAACGGCGGCAGGAATCAGGACGCGATCATCGATGAGTTTCGCCGTAAGGGTGAAGGCGCCAAGCAAGGCTTGAAGGTCTACAACGCCCTCATGGTGGTGGTGGACAAGCTGCTTACCGGCTTCGACGAACCGACGCTGCACACCCTGTTCATCGATCGTGGCATGGATGACGTCCTGCTGTTCCAGGCGGCCTGCCGGGTGAATCGCTGGCGCAAGTGGAAAAACGACTGCCTGCTGGTCGACTTTTCGCACGCGGGCGTCGTCTCGAAGAACTTGCCGAAGGTCTTCGCCAAATATGGCGGCATTACGGTATCCGACCTCGATGCGATGAACCTGAAGGAGAAGATGGACAAGGCCTTCAAGCTGTTTTTCGACGACAAGGGAATCAGCGCCCACTGGCGAAGCTGGAAGGCGGCACAAGCCGGCGGTAAGGACAAGGAAGGTGCGACGGGCCTCTCCGATTTTCTCGATGAACTGACCAAGGAGGACAAGCCGCGCGCCATCAATCTGCGCCACGCGGGGTCGGCCTGGCTGGGCAGCCGCGAACGATTGTGGGGCATCCTCGATTTCAAGAAGCCGGAGTTGGCCAGGCACGCCGACGAAAAACGCGCGACCTTTGCCGAGCAGGTAGTCAAGCATCTGGCGTCCAAGCTCAGTGACGAGGACGACCGCGTCGGTGCGGTGTTCGATATCGATCTGGTGGAGGATGCCGTCGGCTGGGGGCTCGATGAATTGCCTGAGGCGCAGCAGAAGAAGAAAAAACCCCAGAGTGAGACCGGATTGCCCCATTCCATTGGCGGGCTGATGGCTTCGCTGGACGCCATCGAACTGCTGGCAGCCCTGCAACTGACCGAGCAGCAAAAGCTTTTGTTGATCGAGAAGTTGAAGAAGTTCCTGATCACGCTGTTTCAGGTGATCGACGGTGAAGGTAGGCGACGCAACAAGGACATCCACCGCAAGATGGTGCTGGCGATGGCGAAAGACGGCACGGATTTCCCCTGGGAAGATCGCTATACCAAGTTCAAGGAACTGTTGGACGCCGGAGCGCTGAATCTCAAGATATTCGCGCACCCCGACCGCAAGGCGTTGCTGCCACCCTTGATGAAAAGGGCTGAGTTGGTGATGGCGGATTATGAGGAGTGGGTGGTGTCGGGCGGGACATCGATCACGCTGAACCCCGCAACCGTTGCCGAGTCGGAAACGCCGTCATGAGTCCCGGCGCACTTTTTGGTCACTTGAGTTCTCAGGATATGGCGGAGATCATCGGCGCAGCAAAACACTCGGTCTGCTACGCTGGCCCGGGAATTCAGGCCAAGCCGGCGCAAGCGATGGCCGAAGCAGCCGCGCGTCTTGGTGCGGAAATGCTGACCGTTTGCCTCGACTTCGACGAGCGTGCGATGCGCATGGGCTATGGAGATATTGGCGCGGTGAAACTGCTGCGTGATGCCGGCATCAGCGTTCGGAGCACGCCCGGCCTGCGCACAGCGTTGGTGATTGCTGACGATGTTGGCTTCATATTTACGCCGACAGCCTTGTACCTCGAACCCGAGTCCACCAGCGGTGCTGCGCTCAACGCCATTCGAATGTCGAGCGCACAGATCGAAGAAGCCCTGGCTCGGCTTTCTCCTGCCGCCAAGGCCATTGCCGTCGCGCAAGCCAAGACTTCCGAAGAGAAAAGACGTATCCAGGCATTGCCTCTGGATGTAGGTTCGCAGGAAGTAAGCGATGTTCAGTTCTCGAAGGTCGCCACTACCCTGAAAGAAGTACCGCCGGTCCGCTTCGATCTTGCGCGGCAGGTTCGTGTTTTTGAGCCGTATCTGCAATATGTGGAATTGAGCCTCACCGGAGCCGCCATTCAGCGCCATCGACTTGCACTCCCCCCAAGCATCCAGAAGCTGGGGGGTAGCAAGGATCTGGAAAACCGGTTGCGAACAACTTTCGAACTGATCGAAAAGGGCAGCAAACTTTCGTCCAAACCGCTCGAAGACGCTCTCAATGATATTCGCAAGAATTTCACGCCCTCGCTGGCCAAGGATCACGGACGGGTGGTGCTGAAATCCGCAAAGCCCCTCTTGGTCGAGCGGCTGGCTGCGTTCCGCGCGAAGCTGGAGGAACACCAACAAGCAGTTGCGGCAGAACTACAGACGCACCTCGACGAATCACGCAAACAGATCGTCGATTACTACCTGCCGCGCGTCATTCAAGCGCCGCCGGATGCCTTACTTGGACAAATTTTCGGTGAGAAACCTTCAGAAGACAGCGCCCGACGATGGCTCGATTTTGAACTGAATCGCGTGTTTCCCCGTGCCGAAGCCCTCATCCAGGAGATGAAACTCAACGAACGCTTCAAGGATGTGACCTTTGAAACTCTGAACCGACCAGACTTTCTGGAGTCGGTCAAAGCTGCATTCCCGAGCATTGATTGGGACAAGGCGTACGATGAATTCAGGGCCGCGGGCGAGCGTGGCGGAAAGAAAGGCACAGGATGAGCAGGGCCCGAAGCCCCTGACCGCCGTCCCGCCGGCACCGACGTGGTCAGTCCCGCCGCTTCCACCCCGCACCGCTACACCCCTTCGCCGACCAGCGATAAACCCCGCTCGCCAGCCTGCGCTTGTCAACCCAAGCGCAGGAAGCGATCAAGCCGCTTGCCCGTTCAACGGAATCACCTCGGCGCCAACTTTCAGCTTGCCGAGGTAGTCCGCCCATTGCTGCATCATGGTCTGGCGCTCTTTCAGAAACTTGGTCCGGTTGTAGGCCGTGCCAAGGGCATCAGGAACCTGATGCGCAAGCTGATGCTCGATGACTTCGGGCTTGATGTGCAACTCCTCATGCAGGATCGTTCGCGCCATCGCGCGAAATCCGTGCCCGGTAATTTCGGTCTTGGTGTCGTAGCCCATCCGCCGTAACGCGGCATTGATCGCTGCCTCGCTCATGGCCTTGTGCGGATCGCGGCCGGGAAAAACGTAGCGCCGATTCCCGGTCAGTTCGTGCAATTCGCGGAGGATCGCCACCGCCTGTGACGCGAGCGGCACAAGGTGCTCGCTCTTGGTCTTGGTCACCAGATAGCGCCACTCGGCCTTGTCCAGGTCGAACCCCGACCACTCTGCGCTGCGCAGTTCGCCGGGGCGAACGAACAGCAGCGGTGCGAGCAGCAAGGCGCTCTTGACCACGAACGTACCCCGGAAACCGTCTATTGCCCGAAGCAGTTCGGCAACCTCCGTCGGCGTCGTGATTGCCGCGAAGTGCTCCGCCTTGGGAGCCGGTATCGCGCCTTTCAAGTCCGGGCAGGGATCGCGATCAGCGCGGCCTGTGGCGATCGCGTAACGGAATGCGCGGCTGATTTCGCTGCGCACACGATGTGCCGTGTAGCGCGCACCGCGCTCGTCGATTCGGCGCAGCACCCCGAGCACGTCGGGAGAGGTAATCTCGGCAATCGCCTTCGCCCCCAGCCAAGGGAAAACATCGTTCTCCATCCGCGCCAGCGTCTTGACATGCTGGGATGGCTCCACCGTGTCCTTGCGCTGCTCCAGCCACTCCCGGCAGATAACCTCGAAGCTGTTGGCCGACCGCTCCGCTTTGGCAGCTTTTTGCGCCTTCCGGTGTGCGCCAGGGTCTACGCCGTTCGCCAGCAGCTTGCGCGCCTCGTCGCGGCGCTCCCTGGCGTCTTTCAAACCCACGTCCGGGTACATGCCCAGGGCAAGCAGCTTCTCTTTCCCGTCAATGCGGTACTTCAAACGCCATAGCTTTCCGCCGGCAGGACTGATTTCAGCATACAGCCCACCGCCGTCAAAAATGCGGACCGGTTTTTCAGTTGGCTTGGCATTACGGATGGTGGTGTCAGTCAGGGGCATCGAAGATATCCTCAAACAGGTGGCTGGTGCTTCTGGGGGTATCCTCAAATCAACACCTCCAGCATACCCCCAAGAATACCCCCAGATACCCCCGGATTGCAATAGATCAGTTGGGAGTTACGTGGACACAAAAAAGGCCAGAACCCTTGCTTTTGCTTGGAGTTCTGGCCTTTTTCGGACTACTTTGGACTTGTTCTTGGTGCCCAGGAAGGGAATCGAACCCCCACACCTTGCGGCGGCAGGACCTAAACCTGCTGCGTCTACCAATTTCGCCACCTGGGCACTGCCAACCCGGAAGAGGAGTGGAGTGCATGCGCTGCACAGTCGGTCACTCGTTCGCCGGCAACCTCCGGCTCGGCCGTTCAACGCATCAAACCAATATTCTAACCGCGACAACCCTATACTGTCAGCTTCTCCGCGATTCCGGTCAAGCCGGACTGCGCCAAGCTCCTCCCCGATGCCTGTCGACCACTACGAAAACTTCCCTGTTGCATCGCTGCTGCTACCGCGACGCCTGCGTCGGCCGGTCGAGGCGATCTATCGTTTCGCGCGCGCCGCCGACGACATCGCCGACGAAGGCGATGCCAGCGACGCGGTACGCCTGCAGGGGCTCGCCGAGTATCGGGAGGAACTCGACCGCATCGAGGGCGGTGAACCTCCGGCCAGGCAGGACTTCGCGGAGTTGGCGGCGATCATCAGGGAGTGGCATCTGCCCGTACAGTTGCTGCGCGACCTGCTTGACGCTTTTGCGCAGGATGTCGTCAAGAAGCGCTATGCGGATTACCCGGAACTCCTCGACTACTGCCGACGTTCCGCCAATCCGGTGGGCCGGCTGCTGCTGCACCTGGTCGGGCGGAACAGCGAAGCAAACCTGCACCGCTCGGACTGCATCTGCTCCGCCCTGCAACTGGTCAATTTCTGGCAGGACATCGCCATTGACTGGAACAAGCAGCGCATCTATCTGCCACTTGGCGACCTTGAATACTTCGGCATCGCCGAAACAGACATCGCTGGTGGGCGCTGGAGCGAGGCATGGGCAGCGCTGCTCGATTTTCAGATCGAACGAACGCGCCGCCTGATGAGCGAGGGCGCACCGCTGGTCCAGCAACTGCCAGGCCGCATGGGCTGGGAGATTCGCTTGACGGTACAGGGGGGGCTACGCATCCTGGAGAGGATTCAGCGCGTCCGCGGCGACGTCTTCCGGAACCGCCCAATGCTCGGCGCGCGCGACTGGCTGCGCATCGGCGGACGCGCGCTGGGCATGTAAGTCGTGGGAGAATGGCGGCCCTGTGGAAATCCCGAGATTGCGAATGACCCCTGACGAATATTGCCAGCAGAAAGCCGCACGCAGTGGCTCGAGCTTCTACTACAGCTTTCTCTTCCTGCCGCAGAACCAGCGGCGCGCGATCACGGCGCTGTATGCTTTCTGCCGGGAAGTCGACGACGTCGTCGATGAATGCCAGGATCCGCAGCTTGCCGCGACCAAGCTGGCCTGGTGGCGACAGGAACTGGCCCGCCTCAGCGCCGGCCAGCCGCAGCATCCGGTGACCCAGGCACTGCAGGCGGCGAGCGCCGAGTTCCATCTACCCGAGGAACAGTTGCAGGAAATCATCGATGGCATGGAGATGGATCTGCAACAGTCGCGCTACCTCGATTTCAAGGCGCTGTCGCTCTATTGTTATCGCGTCGCAGGAGTCGTCGGTCTGCTCGCCGCAGAAATCTTCGGCTACCAGGATCGCAAGACACAAAAGTATGCGCACGATCTCGGCGTCGCTTTTCAGCTCACCAATATCATCCGCGACGTCGGCGAGGATGCGCGCATGGGCCGCATTTACCTGCCCATCGAGGATCTGCAGCGTTTCGAAGTGACCGCCGCCGACATCCTCAATGCCCGCCATTCGGACAACTTCCGCCGCTTGATGGACTTCCAGATCGAACGTGCCGAGAGCTATTATGTCCTGGCCCTCGACGAACTGCCAGGGGCTGACCGCCGGGCACAACGCCCCGGTCTGATGATGGCGGCGATCTATCGCACCCTGCTTGACGAGATCAAACGCGATGGCTGTCAGGTTCTCACCCAGCGCACTTCGCTGACGCCGCTGCGCAAGCTGTGGATCGCCTGGCGGACCTGGGTGCGTGGATGAGAGCAGCGATCATCGGCGGCGGTTGGGCGGGTCTGTCCGCCGCCGTCGAACTGGCGAAAGCCGGCGTCCGGGTGACGGTCTTCGAAGCGGCGAAGCAACTCGGTGGCCGTGCTCGCAGCGTCGAAGTGCAAGGACAGCGGCTCGACAACGGGCAGCACATCCTGGTCGGCGCTTATCGCGAGACACTGCGCCTGATGCAGGAAGTCGGCGCCGACCCGGATCGGCTGCTCAAGCGTCTGCCCCTTGAACTGAGCTTCCCGGCCAGCCAGCCGCTTCCCTTTCACCTGCGGCTGCCACGCCTGCCCTCGCCATGGCACCTGGCGGCCGGACTGCTGGCAGCGCGCGGCGCCAGCCTGAGCGAAAAGATCAGCGCCGTTCGCTTCATGCGCTTTCTGCAGGGGGCGGCATACCGGATCGGTGAAGACTGCACGGTGAAGGACTTGCTCGATCGCCATGACCAGCGCGGCAGCCTGCGCCGCCACCTCTGGGAGCCGCTCTGCCTGGCGGCGCTCAATACCGCACCGGCGCAGGCCTCGGCGCAGATTTTCGTTCATACCTTGCGCGACAGTCTCGGCAGTGGGCGGGCGGCAACCGATCTGCTGCTGCCGGCGGCCGACCTCGACCAGCTGTTCCCGACCGCCGCAGCGAACTTCATTCGCGCGCGTGGCGGGGAAATCCGCGTGTCGACCCGCGTCGAAGCGATTGACGTCGGCCCCGGCATCCGTGGCGAGTCCTTCGACCACGCCGTCGTCGCAGTCGGCCCGCAACACGCGGCAGCGCTGCTTGTCCGGCACGCCGAAACGATCGCCAGCGCACAACTGCTTGCCGAGTACGCTTTCGAGCCGATCGGTACCGTCTATTGTGGCTATCCACCGCAGGTACGCCTGCCTTTGCCGATGCTCGGGCTGGAGGATCGTGCTCGTGCACAGGTCGGACAGTGGGTTTTCGATCGCGGCGCGCTTTGTGGCACCGCCGGAGTCCTGGCCTTCGTTCTCAGTGGTCATGGTGCCTGGGAGGAACTCGACAATGCCGCGCTGGCCGCCACACTGCACCGCCAACTCGCCGCCACACTCGATCGCCGGCTACCAGCGTTCCTCTGGTATCAGGTGATCCGTGAGCAACGTGCGACCTTCTGCTGTCGCCCCAATCTGCGCCGGCCCAGCGTCAGAACCGCACTCGCCGGCTGCTGGCTGGCGGGCGACTATGTCTGCGCCGAATATCCGGCAACGCTTGAAGCGGCAGTCCGCAGCGGTGTCGCAGCCGCGAGCGAAATCCTGCTCAGCGAATCTCTTCCAGTTGCCCGGCGTGCATCCGCAGCCGGCGACAACAGCGCGCCGCAATTTCTTCGTCATGGGTGACGAGGATCAGCGTGGTGCCGCTTTCGGCATTGATCGCGAACATCAACTCGATGACCTGATGACCGGTGGCGGCGTCGAGATTGCCGGTCGGCTCGTCGGCGAGCACCAGCCGGGGCTTCGGTGCAAAGGCGCGGGCCAGGGCAACCCGCTGCTGCTCCCCCCCGGAGAGATGTTTCGGATAATGCCGCAGGCGGTGCGCCAGCCCGACCCGCTGCAACCAGTACTCGGCCTCGGTGCGGGCATTGGCTGTGCCGGCGAGTTCGAGTGGCAGCATCACGTTTTCGATGGCGTTCAGCGACGGCAGCAACTGGAAGGTCTGAAAGACGAAACCCAGCAGGCGGCCGCGCAATACCGCCCGTGCATCTTCGTCGAGGCCACCGAGATCCTCGCCCGCCAGCGACACCGAGCCGCTGCTCGGCAGGTCGAGTCCGGCCAGCAGGCCCAGCAGGGTGGATTTCCCGGAACCCGAGGCCCCGATAATCGCCACCGTCTCGCCAGGGGCGACGGCGAACGAAATCTCGTGCAGAATGGTCAACGGCTCGCCACCGTTATCCACACGTTTGGCGAGATCACTCACCTCAATGACCATCGATGCGTCTCGACCCATGTCCTGTATCCCAAATTACCGCAGCCTGTTGCTCGCCGGACTGATGCTGTTTGCCCCGGCAGCACAGGCAGTACAAACCATTCTCGTCTTCGGCGATTCGCTGTCGGCGGGCTACGGCATCCGCCAGGACGCCGCCTGGCCCGCCTTGCTCGCCAAACGCCTGCAGGAAAGGAAGCTCGATTATAGCGTCGTCAATGCCAGCATCTCGGGAGAAACCACCAGCGGTGGCCGGACCCGCATCGACGCGGCGCTGGCCAGGCACTCGCCGCAGGTAGTGATCATTGCCCTGGGCGCCAACGATGGCCTGCGTGGCCTGCCGGTGGCACAACTGCGCGACAACCTGAGCGCCATCGTCGCCAGCGCCCAGAAGAAGAACGCACGCGTGCTGCTGGTCGGCCAGCGCATACCGCCCAACTACGGCACCTATGCCCTGCAGTTTCATCATGCTTTCGATGAAGTGGCCAAAGCCCGCAAGACCGCGCTGGTAGACTTCCTGCTCGAGGGCGTGGCAACGGAAGCCCATCTATTCCAGGCCGACAATCTGCATCCGACCGCTGAAGCGCAACCCCTGTTGCTCAACAACGTCTGGCGTGGCCTCGCACCGCTGCTAAAATAGTCGGCCATCAACGAATGTCCTCCTCCGCATGAAACATGAGCTCGTCAGCCTCCAGCGAATCAGCGATTTTTCTGCCTTTGACGAGATCATCGACGTGCGTTCCCCCGCCGAGTTTGCCGAGGACCATATTCCCGGCTCGGTCAACTGTCCGGTACTCGATGACCAGCAGCGCATCGAAGTGGGCACGCTTTACAAGCAGGTCTCCCCTTTCGCAGCTCGGAGGGTGGGTGCTGCGCATGTTTCCGAGAACATTGCCAGGCATCTGCGCGACCGCTTTCTCGACCGCCCGAAGCACTGGCGACCCTTGATCCTGTGCTGGCGTGGCGGCCAGCGCAGTGGCTCGATGACCTACGTCCTGCGGCGTATCGGCTGGGATGCGCAGCAACTCGAAGGCGGCTATAAAACCTATCGCCGACTGGTCATCGAGAGTCTGTCGGAAGTGCCGCGGGCGCTGCAACTGAAGGTCATCTGTGGGGCCACCGGCAGCGGCAAGAGCCGCATCCTGCAGGCCATCGGGCAACTCGGAGAACAGGTGCTCGACCTTGAGGATCTCGCCTGTCACAAGGGTTCAGTGCTTGGCGTCCTGCCGGACTGCCCGCAGCCCTCGCAAAAGATGTTCGAATCCCGCCTGCTCACCGCGCTGCAGCGCCTGCTTGCGGATCGGCCGGTCTATGTCGAGGCGGAGAGCCGCAAGATCGGTTCGCTACAGCTCCCTAGCGCACTGATCGAGAGCATGCGCGCCGGCGAGTGTGTAAACATCGAAGCGTCTTTCGCCGCGCGCGTCGATTTCCTGTTGCGTGATTATGCCTACTTCCTGACCGCTCCCGATTGGCTGACTGCCCGCCTGCAAGCCTTGCGACATCTGCAGAGCACGGAGACGCTGCTGCGCTGGCGAGGACATATCCAACAGGGGCGCTGGCGCGAACTGGTCGGCGAGCTGCTGGCACTGCATTATGACCCGCTGTACCAGCGCTCGCAGCAGCAGAACTACGCCGGATACCGTGCGCCGCTCAGGATCGGCACCGACGATCTGACACCTGCCGGCATCGACGCCCTGGCTCGCCGGGTTTGCGGCAGATAATCAGCAAAAAGAAACTGTCCGGGCGGAGCTTCCTTCCCTTATCATGTTTCCGATGATCTGGAGATGAGCGCATGACCAAGGACAAGAACAGTAAGCCGCACGATCATTCGATCGTCGTCAGCGAGAATGGGCTGGGACCCTACCAGCAAATGGTGTATGCCGGCAGGCATCGCTTGATTGCCGATGAACCCGTCGCCATGGGCGGTAGCGATGCTGGCCCGGCGCCCTTCGATTTCCTGCTTGCCAGCCTCGGCGCCTGTACCTCGATCACCCTGCGCATGTACGCCGAACGCAAGCACTTGCCACTCACCGGTGTCAGCGTCGAACTGATGCACGACCGGATCGAGGTCGACGGACATGGCAAGATCGATCGAATCTCGCGCACCATCACTCTCGCCGGCGATCTGACAGGCGAACAACGCGGCAAACTGCTGGCGATTGCCAACAAATGCCCGATGTACCGTGTCCTGCAATCCGACATCCACATCGACAGCGTACTCGCTGACCGCGATTTGGCAGCGCCGGTTCGCTAAGTTGCTGCCGTCACGCCGGCAATGTTTCGGCCAAGCACCTCCCGAGCTGGCTCCGGATCGCCCCATGCCCTCTTCTGCCTCCGGCGGTCTTCCCAGTGTGCCAAATTTCGCAATATGAGGGGATTATGGTCTTGGGTGCGAACGAAAGTGTTGGACGGGGAGTCTCGGTTTTAAGCCGCTCTGCGTAGAGGCTCCGCCCAGCGCTTTTCCCAATAGGTTTCCCACAGCTGGTTATGTCGCATGACACGCAGGTTGATCATGGCTTGAGCCATGTCCGCACGCCACCAAGCCCCTGGGCGCTTGAGGCGGGCCTGCACGAGGTAGCGATGAGAACTCTCGACCTCGCCAGAGCCGACGGGCAGATTCAGCGCAAGTGCGCGGGGGTAGTCCAACTGGTCGAGTCGGTTGGAGAAATAGCGCCAGGCGACGCGCACCGGAGCCTGCGGGTCATCGACCGATGCAGGTTCGAGGTGCAGTTTCATCTCTGCAACCACCTCGCGGGCCTGTCCCAGCAGGAATCGCGCCTTCTGGGAGGCCACCCAATCCTGGGCAGAATCCGGCGCGCAGACCTTGCTGGCTGGGGTCAGATATTCGCAGACGTGGAACAAGTCGACCAGGAAGGTCCCCTGAGTACCGAACAGTTCCTCGATTTGGCTGCTTATCCAAGCCGCCCCGTCGCCAACACAGTGAACCTGGGTCTTGGGGCCAAATCCCAGCGCATCGACCAGCCGCTTCAGGATGGCCCCCGCTTCCCGGGGACCCTCCATCGTCACGCCGGCCTTGGGAACGGCCTCGCCCTGCCGCTGTGCGATACAGACCTTCGCTTCTCGCCAGTGCGTGCGCTTCCCCTTGCGGGCGTCCGCAGCGCCCTCCACGGTCTCGACAAGGGGCACCATTCCGCCGTCCGTCTCCACAATCAGCCTCTTCGCGGTGTTCGATGGGCCCGCCACCGGCAGGCAATCTGCCTCCGTTAATTCACAGGCCACCCGTTCGGTGAGCGTCCGGGGCGCACTGACCGCCAAGTCAACACCGTAGTGCTCCTTGATTTTTGCCGCAACCTGTCCAAAGGGAAGGTCGGCGCCCAAGTCCGTCACGGCGCGCTCCAGTGGCAGAGAATGGCTCCGGCAACGGACACCGGCAGCTTCTGAAAAAGGACGAAGCAGCCGGTTTGTTTCTTTGTGGAGAAAGCATTCCTCCTCCACCATGACCGAGCCGTATGTCGTATACCAGAGAACTTTTTTTTCGCGTGTACCACGACCGGCTCAGCGGCCCGCACCTCGGCTGTCACCGCCTCAGCAACCTGCTCGGCCCATCCCGTCAGAATCTCCTGGCCCGTCCCGCGGAGAATTTCTATCACGCGGCGCTCGGCTTCATCGGCCCGACGCAGATCCCCTTCGGCGTTCTCCACCAACTCCAGCATCTCTAGCACTTTCGCCAGTATCTTTGGATTAGCCTCCAAACGGGCCACCAAGTCTCTGGAATCGCAAGGTTCGATGTGGGAAATCTTAGGCATGGCTTCTCTCCGTGGATGGGTTCCCTACTCTATCGCAACTCTCCGCTAATTTCCTTACGTTTGCTCACGTCGCTGACAATTATCAGAGCGGGACTCGCCCAACACTTTCGTTCGCACCCTATGGTCTTCTCCCTAGAGACTTGCCAGGCCATCTGTGGTAAAATTGTTGCAGCGCAACATCAACCCGTATGGCGCCTCTCGAACAAGCGGCGAAAATCCTCATGCTAGAACATCACTATCTCACCACCCTGTTTGAACCCAAGTCCGTTGCCGTCATCGGCGCTTCCGACCGGGAGAATTCGGTCGGCAATGTACTGTTCAAGAACATTCTCGATTCCGGCTACAAAGGACGACTGTACCCGATCAACACTGCCCACGAATCGATCCAGGGGGTGCAGGCGTACAAGTCGATCGAAGAGATCAGCGCCCGCGTCGAATTGGCCGTCGTCGTCACCAGACCGCAAACGGTCCCGAAAATCATCGAGCAATGCGGTCGCAGTGGTGTCAAGAATGCCATCGTGATCACTTCCGGCTTTGCCGAAACCGGTCACTCGGGAGCGGCGCTCGAGCGCAAGATGATGGAGATTGCCCGCAGTTACGGAGTCCGCCTGCTGGGTCCGAATTGTCTGGGGATCATTCGCCCGAGTCTCGGACTGAATGCCACTTTTGCTCATGTCTACGCCAATGTCGGCAATCTCGCGCTGGTCTCGCAATCGGGAGCGATCTGCTCGGCGGTTCTCGACTGGGCGACCAGCAACCGCGTCGGATTTTCCAGCGTCATCTCGCTGGGCGGCACCGCCGATGTCGATTTTGGCGAGATCCTCGATTACCTGATCTACGACAACCTCACTCATTACATCCTGCTCTACGTCGAAGGCATTCGGGATGCCCGCCGCTTCATGAGCGCGCTGCGTTCGGCGGCGCGCATCAAGCCGATCGTGCTGCTCAAGGCCGGTCGTCACGCCGGCGGGCTGGCGGCAGTCGAAACGCACTCGGGAATGCCCGGCGGCTCCGACATCGTTTTCGAGGCTGCCGTGCGCCGCGCCGGTGTCGTGCGGGTCAAGAACATCGGCCAGTTGTTCTATGCGGCCAAGGCGCTGGCCTCGAAATTCCGCCCGCAAGGTAAGCGCCTGGCAATCATCACCAACGGCGGCGGACCGGGGGCGATGGCCGCAGATCGTGCCGGCGACCTTGAGATTCCGCTCGCCGAATTGTCTGCCAGTACCATCCAGAAACTCAATTCGAAGATGCCGCCCACCTGGTCGCAACGCAACCCCATCGACATCGAAGGGGATGCAACCCCGAAGCGTTATCACGAAGCCATCCTGGCGGTTGCCGAGGATGACACCGTCGATGGCGTTCTGGTGATGCTCTCGCCGCAGGCCATGACGAAGCCGATGGAAGTCGCCAAGGCGGTGATCGAAGTCGACCTGCTGACCGCCAAGCCGATTCTCACCTGCTGGATGGGCGAGGAACAGGTCTTGGAGGCGCGCATGTTGCTCGAAGAATCCGGTATTCCCTCGTTCCGCATGCCGGAAACGGCGGTCGAGCTGTACTACCATATCTCCACCTATTACTGGAACCAGAAGCTCCTGCTGCAGACCCCGGCACCCTTGTCGAAGCATTCCCGACCGGAAACCGAAGGGGCCAGGATGTTGGTCGAGGCAGTGTTGCACGAGCGGCGCAAGGTCCTCTCGGAGATGGAATCGAAGGCCATCCTGCGGGCTTTCCGCATCCCCGTCGCACAGACCATGGTCGCGCACACGCCGACCGAATCGCTGCTGCTGGCCGAACAGATCGGTTTTCCGATCGCCATGAAGATCGATTCGCCGGACATCATCCACAAGAGCGAAGTGGGCGGCGTGCGGCTCAATATCAGCAACGCCCCGGCGGCTCGCAATGCCTATCACGACATTCTCGAAACGGTAAAGAAGCGGCACCCGACGGCGCGTATCAACGGTGTTTCAATCGAACCGTACCTGGCACGCCCGAATGGCCGCGAACTGATGATCGGAGTCTCGCGTGATCCGATTTTTGGTCCGATCATCACTTTCGGCGCCGGCGGTACCGAAGTGGAAGTCTTCAGCGACCGGGCGGTTGCCCTGCCACCGCTCAACCGCTTCCTGGCGCGGGATCTGATCGCTTCGACGCGCGCTTCCAAACTGCTCGGCGAATTTCGCAACATGCCGGCGGTCAACCTCGAAGCGCTCGAAGACGTGCTTTTGCATGTTTCACAGATGATCTGCGAACTTCCCTGGCTGCAGGAACTCGATCTCAATCCGCTGATTGTCGATGAGAATGGCGGTATCGCTGCCGATGCGCGCATCGTCATTGATTATGCCGCACCCTCGGGCGACCGCTATGCGCACATGGCGATTCACCCCTATCCGGCACATCTGATCCAGGAATGGGAACTCCCGGATGGCCGGACGGTGACGATTCGACCGATCCGCCCGGAAGACGCCGAGCGCGAGCAGCAGTTCGTCATCGGCCTGTCCGACGAAAGCAAGTACTACCGTTTCATGGATACCATCCGCGAACTGACGCAGACCATGCTGGTGCGCTTCACCCAGATCGACTACGACCGCGAAATGGCTCTGGTGGCGACCCTCCCCGACGCGGATGGCAAGGAGTTGCAGATCGGTGTCGCCCGCTATGTCACCAACCCGGACGGCGAATCCGTCGAGTTTGCTTTGGCCGTTGCCGATGACTGGCAGAAACACGGTGTCGGCCGCAAGCTGATGAGCGCGTTGATCGACTGTGCACGCGTCAAAGGCTACCGTACCATCGTCGGCGACGTGCTGTCGATGAACACCAAGATGTTCAACCTGATGACCAGGCTTGGCTTCACGATCCACCCGCACCCCGACGACCCGGCCGTCAAACGCGTCATCAAGCCCTTGAACAACTAGGAAAATTTTCAGGGGCCAGGGACCAGGCAACGCCTCAAACTCGGCGCAGCCAAAGCCTTCGGCCCCGCCAACGAGAAGAAGCGGCCGGACGACATTCGTCCGGCCGCTTCTGTGTCTGGCGGCTACTGCAGGTCGAAATTGACGTCGTAGGGATAGGATCGATGCGGTTCATTGGCCTCCCGGCGCGACTTCTGCTCGCTCAGGTCGACCTTCCTGTCCCACCAGATCGCCCGGCCGCGGCGCTGATCCTCGGCCCATTCGGGATGCTGGGCCATCATTTCACGCATGAACTTGGTGTGATCGGATTCGTACAAGGCCATCTGGCCTCCTCCCAAAGAATAGTTCTGGTTGACAAGCTGCTTCTGCCGACAATTATACGCTCGCAAACAAAGCCCTGCTCGGCCGGACCTGCCCTTGGGTGTTCAGGCTTGTTCGTGACGCCCCGGATATCCCGGCGTCAGTCAATCGCAGTGCATGGCCGGGAGCGCATCCTGGCACCAATTCAGTGCACCACGATCGGCCGCGCCGCACCAGCGCAGTACTCGTCGAGCAGCGCGTCAATCGATTCTTCGTCACGCTCGTTGTCGGGAATATCGTCTATGGCCTTGCGCAAATCCCGGGCCACCGAACCCTGAACGAAAAGGCTGCGGCTGGCCGCTTTGTCTACCAGCTCGAAACCCTGCTGCACCGGGTAAGCAACGATTGCGTACTGCTGACTGTTATAGACGATGTTCATGTGTACTCCTTTCCAGGTGGACAGAGACGATGCAATGTCCCGATTGCTTGCACAGGCCTTGCGGGCTCATACTACAGACAACTATTAGCAAGCTTCGTGCCATGCAACATCCTTCTAAGCCGTGTCAAAGCGCATGATGCCACTGTCGCAAGCGACGCGAATCGTGTCGCCGGCAACAAAACGCCCCTCGAGAATCGATTTGGCCAGGGGATCCTCCAGTTGCGACTGGATCGCACGTTTCAATGGGCGGGCACCATAGACCGCGTCGAAACCGGCCGTCGCCAGTTCTGACAGGGCGCTGTCGGCGACTTCCAGCTTCAGCTCGAGTTGCCCCAGGCGCTGTTCGAGGTAAGCGAGCTGAATCCTGGCGATCGACTTGATGTGCTGCTCTTCGAGCGCATGAAATACCACCACTTCATCAATGCGGTTGATGAACTCGGGCCGGAAATAGCTCTTGACTTCACCCATCACCGCCAGCTTGATCAACTGGTAATCGTCACCCGCCATCTGTTGAATCATCTGGCTTCCGAGATTCGAAGTCATCACCACCACGGTGTTCTTGAAGTCGACGGTCCGACCGTGCCCGTCGGTCATGCGGCCGTCGTCGAGAACCTGCAGCAGAACGTTGAAGACATCCTGGTGCGCCTTTTCGACTTCGTCGAGGAGAATCACCGAATAGGGTTTGCGCCGGACGGCTTCGGTCAGATAACCGCCCTCCTCGTAGCCGACGTAACCCGGCGGCGCACCGATCAATCGTGACACCGAGTGCTTCTCCATGAATTCGCTCATATCGACGCGGATCAGGTGCTCCTCGGAATCGAAGAGGAAGCCGGCCAGTGCCTTGCACAGTTCGGTCTTGCCGACCCCGGTCGGTCCGAGAAAGAGGAACGATCCGTACGGCCGGTTGGGATCCGCAAGGCCGGCACGCGAGCGGCGGATGGCATTGGCCACCAGACGCACCGCCTCGTCCTGCCCGACGACGCGCTGGTGCAGGCGCTCTTCCATTTTCAGGAGCTTCTCGCGTTCGCCCTGCATCATCTTCGAGACGGGAATTCCCGTCGCACGCGAAACCACCTCGGCGATTTCCTCGGTGCCGACTTCGGTACGCAACAGTTTGTTGTGCTGGCCACCGTCTCCCGATTTCTCGGCGACCGTCAGTTGCGCCTCGAGCTGCGGCAGCTTGCCGTACTGGATTTCGGCAACCTTGTCCCACTTGTTGTCGCGCTGCAGTTGCGCCAGTTCGAGCTTGAGCTTGTCGATCTCCTCCTTGATGTGCGCACTGCCCTGCACCTGAGCCTTTTCGGCTTTCCAGATTTCGTCGAGGTCGTTGTACTCGCGTTCGAGCTTGAGCAGTTCCTCTTCGATCAGGTGCATGCGCTTCTTCGACGCTTCATCGCGTTCCTTGCGCACCGCTTCGCGCTCGATCTTGAGCTGGATCATGCGCCGGTCGAGCTTGTCCATCACCTCCGGCTTGGAATCGATCTCCATCTTGATTCGCGCCGCGGCTTCGTCGATCAGGTCGATCGCCTTGTCCGGCAGGAAACGGTCGGTAATGTAGCGGTGCGACAGTTCGGATGCGGCGACGAGCGCCGGATCGGTGATGTCGACGCCATGGTGCAGCTCGTATTTTTCGCGCAGGCCGCGCAGGATGGCGATCGTCGACTCGACCGTCGGCTCGTCGATCAGCACCTTCTGGAAGCGGCGTTCGAGCGCCGCATCCTTTTCGATGTATTTGCGGTACTCGTCGAGTGTCGTCGCACCAACGCAGTGCAATTCGCCACGTGCCAGCGCGGGCTTGAGCATGTTGCCGGCGTCGATCGCGCCTTCCGCCTTGCCGGCGCCGACCATGGTATGCAGCTCGTCGATGAAAACGATGATGCGCCCTTCTTCCTGGGCAATTTCCTTGAGCACCGCTTTCAGTCGCTCCTCGAATTCGCCGCGATACTTGGCACCGGCCAGCAGTGCCGCCATGTCGAGACTGAGCACCTTCTTGTTCTTGAGCGTTTCCGGCACTTCACCATTGACGATACGCTGCGCAAGCCCTTCGACGATCGCGGTCTTGCCAACGCCTGGCTCGCCAATCAGTACCGGATTGTTCTTGGTACGCCGTTGCAGAATCTGGATGGCCCGGCGGATCTCGTCATCGCGACCGATCACCGGGTCGAGCTTGCCCTGGCGGGCGCGATCGGTCAGGTCGATACAGTACTTGCTCAGTGACTGGCGTTGCCCTTCGGCTTCCTGGGAATCCACCCCCTGCCCGCCACGCACCGAAGCCACCGCCTGTTCCAGCGACTGCTTGACCAGTCCGTGCTGTTTCGCCAGGCGACCGCACTCGCCCTTGTCGTCGCAGAGGGCAAGCAGGAACATCTCCGAGGCGATGAACTGGTCACCGCGTTTCTGGGCTTCCTTGTCGGTAAGGTTCAGCAGATTGGTCAGATCGCGACCGACCTGCACCTCACCACCATGCCCCTGCACCTTTGGCAGACGGCTGATCGCCTGCGCCAGCGCCGCCTTGAGCGCCTGCACATTGACCCCGGCGCGGGCCAGCAGGGACGAAGTCGAACCGTCTTCCTGCTGCAACAGCGCCAGCAGCAGATGTTGCGGCTCGATGATCTGGTTGTCGTGTCCGACCGCAAGGCTTTGCGCGTCGGCCAGCGCCTGCTGGAACTTGGTGGTCAGTTTATCCAAACGCATGCTGAAATCCTCGGCTGAAGTATGTTCATGGCCAGTAAGTGGGGACGGGCAGCGTGAATTCAAGGAGCCACAAAGCTTGAACGCTCCCGCGAAGGTGCCGAGTCTGACCAGCAGGGTGGCGAGATTAGGAAAATGTCTTTTCACATTTATCATGCATGCTACATTATTGTGCTGGAAAGGAAGGATGGACTCCACCAAGGGTCAAACGCTGCGCCACCCTCCGAACCTCCATGACATCGTCGCCGCAGAGATCGCCACCGGACAGGAAAGGAACATATCGGGTTCAAAAAACCTTTTGCATTCATAAACCAGGAGAATCGTATGACAAATAAGCAACCGCTCTACAAGTCCCTCTATTTCCAGGTCATCATTGCCATCATCTGCGGTGTTCTGTTGGGATATTTCTATCCCGAATCGGGCTCTTCCATGAAACCTCTGGGAGACGGCTTCATCAAGCTGATCAAGATGATCATCGCTCCGATCATCTTCTGTACCGTGGTGACCGGAATCGCCGGCATGGAAGACATGAAGAAAGTCGGACGCGTAGGCGGCAAGGCCCTGCTGTATTTTGAGGTGGTGAGTACCTTTGCGCTGGCCATCGGCTTGTTGGTGGTGCATCTGACACAACCCGGCGTCGGCATGAATGCCGATGTCAGTACGCTCGACACGGCTTCCCACTTAAAGCGGGACAGTCATGCTACCGATAGAGTCTGAGGATGAAGGGAGCTGAGGAGATGGGAACTGGTTGCCGCATCTCCTGTATCATCAGTTTTATGACAAAAAAACTCTACGACTCAAGCCATACGGACAACCAGCCGCGTCATTTTTGCCGCACTTACAGACCAGGGAAAACGAAGCCTGCGTGCAGTGGGGGAATTAATTCATCGCCCGAAAAGCAGTGTTCATCGCCACCTGCAAGCGCAAGCCCGTAGGAACCGACATCCTGAATCGGGGTTTTGGGAAACCGAAGAGGGGGAGGCATGGCTGAGATTGCTGGTATTTGCTGTGCTGTACACGTTCGGGCTGCAACATCATGTGGGGGCGGGTGCCTTGTCGGATTTCTTCCAATTGATCCGCCTTCATACCCATGTGGGGGTGTCTCCCAGCGCCTTGCAGACCCAACTCAGCCGGATGGAAGCGCTGTTGCCCCTGTTTCAGCAACAGTGTGAAGCCTCGGTACCGACGCGGACACGCCAAGCGGTGGTGGCCGCGGATGAGACGTTCTTTGGGGAGATTCTGATCTTGGTGCTGATGGATTTGTCCTCGGGCTACCTATTGCTGGAGTCGATTCAGAAGGACCGGGGTTTCGATACCTGGTTTGCCCAGGTGACCCCGCGCCTGGAAGCACTGGGTATCGAAGTCAACCACGCCATCAGTGACCGGGCGAAGGCCCTGATCAAATTAGCGGTCACAGGCTTTGAGTGTACCTCGGGCGCGGATACGTTCCACGAGCAATATGGCCTCAGTCGCTGGTTGTCACCGGCCTTGGGACGTCGAAAAGCCAAGGCGGATCAGTGCTGCGAACTGGCCCAGAAGGCCCTTGATCAGCCGTCGCGCGGAGCCAGTACCGAGGAAAAGGCGGCTTTGGCGGCACAACAGGCCTGTGCCTGGGAAGCCCGCGCGCAAGTGGAACAGGCGCAGCAAGAGTACCAGAAGCAGTTGCTGGGAATCGCCGAGGAAATCCATCCCTTCTCCCTGGAGGAGAATACTCGCACGACGGCGGAGAGCGTAGTGGCAGGACTGGAAACGCGAGCACAGGCCCTGGAAACTCTGGCGGCGCAACAAGGGATCCAGGATACCCGTTCCGCCCTGAAGAAGTTCCGTGCCCAGATCGGCGCCTTATCGAGTCACGTCAGCTTTTGGTGGCTTTGGGTAGAAGAAATCCTGCTGGGCTGGTCTCTGGATGAAGCGACTCGGCAATGGCTGACGAGCAAGCTGTTGCCCGTACTCTATTGGCACTACCAAATGCGGAAAACGCAAAACAGGGTTCACCGGAAACGGTATCAGGAGGCTTGGCAGCGAGCATTAGAGGCCTGGAAAGCAGACCCGTTCCATTCGGGATTCTCCGAGAGTGAGTTGCAGCGCTGGCTAGAATGGGGGGAATGGATGGTGCGACAGTTCCATCGCAGCTCCTCCGCCGTCGAAGGGCGCAATGGCCGCTTGTCCCAGTTGTATCATAACGGGCGAGGTCTGACGAAATGCCGCCTGGCTGCGCTAACGGTTATCCACAACTATGGGGTGAGACGTAGTGACGGCACTATCGCAGCCGAACGTCTGTTTAGCACCTCTTTCCCTGATCTTTTCGATTGGCTGCTCAACCAGATGGGGGAACTTCCCTTACCGAGGAAGTCCCGCCACCGGGTTGTGCATAACCCATTGAAGTTAGAGATTGTCCCGGCTTAAGTGGGAAGCCCTCGACACCAAGGCCATCGCAAGCTATACGACCAGTGCCAAGTCACAGAGCACGGTCGACTTTCTGCTGAATGTGATCCCGCATACCGTGGTCGATGCCTTCGCCAAGGGAGACATCCTCCAGGTTCTGATGTTCTCGGTGTTGATGGGTTTTGCGCTGGCCGCCGCCGGACCCAAAAGCAAGCCGGTCGTCGTCTTTATCGATCAGCTCGCGCATGCCCTGTTCATCGTCGTCGGCTTCATCATGAAGCTCGCCCCAGTCGGTGCTTTTGGCGCCATGGCCTTCACCATCGGCAAGTATGGCCTCTCCTCACTGATACCGCTGGCCAAGCTGATGGGCAGTTTCTACCTGACCTGTCTGCTGTTCATCATTTTCATCCTGGGTGCAATCGGCCGTTGGTGTGGCTTCAGCATCTTCAAGTTCATTGCCTACATCAAGGAAGAGTTGCTGATCGTGCTCGGCACATCGTCTTCCGAAACCGTCTTGCCGCGCATGATGGCCAAAATGGAGAAACTCGGCTGTTCCAAGGGCGTGGTTGGACTGGTGATTCCGACAGGTTATTCATTCAACCTCGATGGCACTGCGATCTATCTGACCATGGCGGCAATCTTCATTGCCCAGGCGACCAACACCGAGCTCACCCTGGTACAGGAATTCACCATACTCGGCGTCCTGCTGCTGACTTCAAAAGGTGCTGCGGCCGTTACCGGGGGCGGATTCATTACCCTGGCAGCAACCTTGGCAGCGGTGCCAACCATCCCGGTAGCGGGCCTGGCACTGATACTCGGCATCGATCGCTTCATGTCGGAAGCGCGTGCGCTGACCAATCTCATCGGTAATGGCGTGGCCACCGTAGTGGTATCGAAGTGGGAACATGAACTCGATCAAGAGCAACTCGCACGGATGATGAGCCGCGACGTAGAGGCTGAGCTCGAAGCAGAAGCGAGCCTGCACCACAGCTAATGAACAGGGAGTCAAGGACATGAAAGCGCGCCACATCGGCATCTTGCTGTATACCGCAGTATTTCTCTGTTTCCTGACCAGGTCGGCGCAGGCCGCCGAGCCCAATTGGCCAGCATCGATGTCCATAGCCACGGCATCGCCGGGCGGTACCTACCACGCCTACGGTGCCGCTCTGGCGAAGATTCTGACGCGTGTCCTGGGTATCAGTGTTGCCGAACAACCGACCGAAGGCCCCAGCCAGAACATCCAGCTAATGGAGTCCGGTTGGCCACAAATTGGCTTCGTCACCCTGGGGGTCGCGCTGGAGGGCTGGAATGGCAGCGCTACCTGGACCAACGGTCGTCAATTCCGCTCGATGCAGGCGCTATTCCCGATGTATGACTCGCCATTCACTTTCGCCGTGGCGAAGAGCTCGGCGATTCGCTCGCTTACAGACATGGCTGGCAAGCGTATGGGAGTTGGGCCGCACGGCGGTACAGCGGGTGACTACATCCCGAAATTCCTGGCTGTTCTCAAACTGGAAGCGAACCTGGTATACGGTTCCTACGATGAACTCGCTGCGCAATTGCAGACGGGGAAAATCGACATTCTGGCGGCGGCGGCTGGGGCTCCATTCCCCGCCCTGGCCGAATTGGATGCCAAGAAGCTGGTGCGTTTCATTGGCCTCGGCAAGAACGAGATCGTTGCCTTGCGCCTGGCGATCCCGGAACTCACGCCTTCCACGATTCCAGCGGGAAGTTATCCGTCGCTGATGGCGGATTACCAGACGGTCGGCCTGTTCAACTTTGCCGTGGTTCACAAGTCTCTTCCCGATAGCCTGGTTTATGCTATCGTCGATGCGGTCTTCAAGAACCATGAGGAGCTTGTGATGGCCCATCCCGCGGCGGCGGCGACGATCCCGGCCAATTTCTCACGCAACACCTTCCTCCCCTTCCATCCCGGAGCCTTGCGTTATTACGGTAGCACCATGACCAGAGGCGTAGTCTTGGGGGATTGATCTGGTGACCGCTCAACCCCCGCTCGTCAATCGTTCTGGAATTCGCAACCTTCCCGCTGCATTCCGTGCCGAGTTGTAACCCCATTGCCGAGTGTCGTCCGTTTACAGTTCTGTATCCTCAACGAAAGGACTGTCATGCATCGTACCCTTGTCGCCTATCTGACCGCTGTCACGCTGACTGCTCTGAGCCTGCCACCGGCAACGGCCGCCGCCAATCCGACTGCGCCGCACAAGACCCTCAGCGCCTTCGCCAACGAGCAGGAACTTGCCGGTCTCTTCAAACGCTGGGCCGACGAGGCACAGCGTCGTCGCGACGAGCAGCAACGCGCGCGTGCCGACAAGTCCGTGAACAGCGCCGCGGGCCAGCTCGCTCAACCTTCCCCCGCACCCGCCGCCGCACCCGCGGCTGTGGCCAAGGAGGCCGCCGCCGGCAAGAACGAATCGGTCACCAACGTCCAGCATGCGGGTGTCGATGAAGGTGGCATCGTCAAGTTGCACGGCGACCATCTGGTGATTCTGCGCCGTGGCCGCCTGTTCACGGTCCGCATCGGCGCGCAGGAGCTGCGGCCCGTCGCCGCCATCGACGCTTTCGGCAGCGATGTCGATCCAGGTGGCGCCTGGTACGACGAGATGCTGATTTCCGGCAACACGATCGTCGTCATCGGCTACAGTTACGCGCGTGGTGGCACCGAAGTCGGCGTCTTCGACATTTCGCGCGCTGGACAGCTCGCCTATCGGGCGACCTATCACCTGCGCTCCAACGACTACTATTCTTCCCGCAACTATGCGAGCCGGCTGATCGGCAGCAAACTGATCGTCTATTCGCCGCACGTTCTCAGCCCATGGGGTGACCCCTGGGCAGCCTTCCCGGCGATGCGCCGCTGGCGCCCTGGAGCGCTGCCGGCGGACTTCCGGCGTATCGCGCCGGCAACGCGGATCTACCGCAGCGACGAGCCGCTCGACCCCTTCGCCGGCGTCGCCCTGCATAGTGTCTCGATCTGCGACCTCGCCAGGCCGGAGATGGATTGCCAGAGCACCGCCGTTCTCGGGCCGCCTGGACGCGTCTTCTACGTCTCGCCGAATTCGGTGTTCGTCTGGACGACGGCCGAGCGGGCGTGGTGCTCCGGCTTCGTCGGTGTTCCGCATCCCGCTCGACGGATCGGCACCGAGTGCCCTGAAGACAGCCGGCAGCCCGATCGACCAGTTCTCTTTCCACGAAGACGACGGCGGCGTGCTGAACGTGCTGCTGCGTGCCAACGGCCGCGGCGACGGCATGTGGGCAGGCGAAGTCAATGCCGGCGACCTGGCGCTGCTGCGCATCCCGCTCGCCAGCTTTTCCGATGGCCGTGACAGCGCACCCGCCCAGGCTTACCGCCGGCTGCCGAGAGCCAGCGGCTACGTGCTGCAGAGTCGCTACATCGGCCCGTATCTGCTGTACGGCGCGGGTACCGGCTGGCACTCGCCGCAGACGACGACGCAATCACAGGTGTACGCGGTGCGCTATGCGCAGGGTGAGGTCTACGAATTACCGTTGCCACACTCGGTAGACCGTGTCGAGGCACTCGGCAGCAATGCCCTCGTCGTCGGCAGCAGACGGCAGGGACCTGCATCTGAGCAGCGTACGGCTGACTCCGCTACCACCGGTGACCGTCGGCCGCTACACGCGCAAGGACGCCGCGCAGGGTGAAACGCGCAGTCATGGCTTCTTCTATAAATCCGAAGGCGAGTTCGACGGCCTGCTTGGCCTGCCGATCGTCGGCGGCGACGAATCCGGCGCACGCCAACTGCGCACGCCGTCGGCAGCCCTGCTCTTTCTGCGCAATCACGCCCTGTTGCTGAGCGAACTCGGTACGCTGACCGCGCAACCCTCGGCAAGCGACCGCAATGACGGCTGCCGCGCCTCGTGCGTCGATTGGTACGGCAATTCGCGGCCGCTGTTCGTGCGCGGCCGGGTATTTGCGCTGATGGGCTACGAGATCGTCGAGGGAAAGGTGGACGCCAGGCGGATTGTCGAGACGCGGCGGGTGAACTTCGCGCCAGCGGTGTTGCAGGTGACGCGGTAGCGCAGCGTGGCGTGGCGCAGGCTTGCCGAAGGATAGGAAATCCAACGGTACCAACGAGAGTCTATGCGCCTCCATCAAGGCGAGGTCGGCTCGCCCAGATGGGGCGTCTGCGCGAACTCCTGCCCGAGGGAGTACACGCTGGCCCGACGTTCGACCCAGTGCATCTTCTGCTCGAGATCGGTCTTTGCCTTGCGCAAGTCTGCAAGCGTGCTCGCCGGCTCGTCGATCGCCTTCTTCGCCTGCTCGATCCGCGCCGCGATGTCGTCGTTCCGGTCAGCGACGGCGCGCAGCGGATCGACCTCCTGGGCGAAGCTCACGCCGGCAAGGATCGCCAAAAGGAAGGCAAGCAGCAGGTGCGTAGCGGTCAACCAAGCGTACGCGCGAAGTGCAACTGGCGCTTTCGCCAGGCATTCGTCGAACCTGTGCGATCTTGTCGAACACGCCGCCGGCAACGAGATGGATAAAGGGTCTCTCCCGTCTGTCCAGAACGACCCTGCCCAGCGTGCTCGGCTCACAACCCGGCACCCCAGCGGTACTGCCAGGCAATCCCGATCAGGTCGTAATCATTGCCGGTGCGTGACGATACGCCACTGCTGACGTAAATCTTGATGGAGTTGCGGACGTCCACGGGAAATGCCAGCGTGCCGCCCACCCGCCAGTTCTGCTGGAGGTCGTCGCTCCGGACGCTGTTGATCGTCGTGCGGCCGCCGGCGAAGTAAGTGACGTCCAGCGAACCCCAGATGCCCGGAGCGGAAGCCGTAAATCGCGTGCCCCTGCAGCGAGTAGATGGGGTCCTGCGAGCGGGTATTGCCGCGGACGAAATCCTTGTTGTCGGTGAAGAAGGTCACCGCGGCCTGGGCCTCGAGCGTCCACGAACCGAGCGCCTGGGAGATACCGACCTCCGGCTTGAAAAACCAGCGGTTCGTGCCGATGTTGACAATCCGGCTGGAGTCGTACTGGCCCGATGGCATCGACACCTGCAGGCTCGCGCCGACGATCAGGTCCTGCTCGTAATCCTTGAACTCCTGCAGCGTCAGCGCCGGCGCGCCGTAACAGGTTGACCGACAATCGGAACCTCGGATCGGCGAAACCGTCCCTACCCGCTCGACCGCTGACCCGCGACATCCGCTGTTCCGGAGAGCCAGGTATAGGGAACGATGGCGTCGAACTTGCCGGACTTGCCCCATAGGTCGAACACCCGCGCATACGCGAGGACAAGCGCTGGACGTCTTGAGCTGCGCGTTTTGACCGGCAGTGACGCGTCGAATGGCAAGGCGCCTTGCGTATAGGCATAGCCGGCGATGAGGAAGTTCACCCCGACTGGCGCATTGGAATAGGCGCGCGGCTCGATGTCCTGCGCGTGGGCGACGGACTGTCCGCCGACGGCAGGCAGTATCACTGTGGCCACCAGATAGATTACTCGGCAGATCTGAAGTCTCACTCTTGGCTGTGATGCGGCGGAAAATGTGCGCAGGTTAACGACGAATGAGCAGAGGAAAGCACGAGCCGCGAAGGTCCGGGAGTGGCCACGACAGCAGACCCCCCGTTCCTTGGCCGCTCCACGCGCGCAAGTCATGATACGCGGATTCCCCATCGATGGCGCTGGGCATGGCGTGACCGTCGCGCTGCCACGGCAGTACGCGATCACGGAGGATACGCCGCACTTGGGCTCCGTTCAAGAGCGATCGCGCGGTGACCTGTGCGCGTAGTCCACGACACTCAGGAAAATGCCCAGCGCCAGCGTCTCGATCGCCGGATCGTGTTCGAGGGGATCACGCAGGCGCTTGGGAACCGACAGCACCCACTGGCGGACTGGCAGTCGCGGCAAAATAGGGTCGGCCAGAGGGGCGGCGGTTTCGACCATTCGCCGGGGGTTGCAAGCGGGACAGACACCACGACCTTTGCATGACCAGGCGATGAGAAAATCGTGACCGCACTGGACGCATCGAGCGCGGGCAAAGCCATGCGCGAGAATCCCGCATTCGAGATAGCGGTGGAACTCCCGCTCGACATACGCCGGACCCGCAGCGCCCTGCCGACGGTCACCGGGGATTCGAGCCAGGTGGCGAGGTACGTCTGCACGGTGCGATAGAGCACGGTGCGTTCAGGCCGGCGACGGCGATAGACAGCCGTGCGAGCGGGCGCGCAGGCGGTAGCCATGGGGATTCGGGTCGAGCACTCGAGATGCAACAACTGTATTCATATATAGCTGTTGGCGCAATGCCCTCTGGCGGTAGCACGCGCGCCCTCGAGCGCCGCGGCTATGCCGTGGCCGTCATCAGCAGTACGGAGAGGGCACTCGCTGCCAAGAAGACTGCAGCGAGCGGCAGGCGCGGCACCGGCCAGTGCGCAGTCCGCCGGCCAGCGTTCCGCCGCTTCCGCAACACCGCCGGCCACCGCCGGCCACCGCCGGCCACCGTCGAGCCAACGCCGCAGGCGGCGGCCATACCTTTGGCGTCGGTCGCGTCAGCTCAACCGGTCGACGACTGGCACGCCATTCTGGCCGCGCTCAAGGTCAGCGGCATGACGCGCGAACTCGGCCAGCACTGTGAGCTGCGCCATCTGGAGGAAACACGGATAGTCCTTCGTCTTTCACCAACGCATCGCCATCTGCTGATCAAACCAGCGCAGGACAAACTGCAGCAGTCGCTCGCCGAGCATTTCGGCAAAGCGCTGCAACTAGCGATCGAAATCGATGAAATCTCCGGAGCAGCTTGAGACGGCCAACGCGCGCTTGGCGGTGGGACAGCCGCAACGGCAGGTGGCCGCCGACCTCGGCCTGGCCCGCAGTACCTTGCAGGAATGGTGCCAGCCGGTGGCGGTCGGCGCAGCCCCGGCGGCCTTGGCGGCGTGGGTAGAGACCCCCGAGGGCGTGCGGTGGCTGCATCCACTGGTGTTGGCGGCGCACTTCAGCATCACCCTGCAGGGCGGTGCCGGAATTCGGGTGGTGTGCCAATTTCTGGAGTTGAGCGGGCTGTCGGCATTCGTCGGGGCCAGCTACGGCACCCTCCAGGGCCTAAATGCGGCCCGGGAGGAGGCGCTGGTCGCTGTCGCACATGAGCAGCGCGCGGCGCTGGCGCGGGACATGCCGCACCGGGATCTCACGGTGTGTGAGGAGGAGACCTTCCCTCCGCAGATGGGTTTGGTGGTGCTGGAGCCGGTTTCGGGCTTTCTTCTTCTGGAACAGTACGCGGCGGATCGCAAGGCGGCGACCTGGACGCAGGCGCTCCAGGTGGCCCTGGTCGGGTTGAACTTTGCCGTGATCCAAGGCACCGGCGACGAAGCCACGGCGTTGCATCGGCATGTCGGTCAGGGACCACTTGCACCATGGGTCGCCGCGGCGGCCTTGTCGGCCACCGCGGCGACCCATGGCCATCCCTTCGACCGCTTCCTCTGAGTGTCATTTGCATAGCCTCAAATATGACACATAAACAGATGGGTGTTAAGGGCTTCCGGAGAACGAATCTATCGTTTGAATTTACCGGCGCCGGGACGAGGCGTTGCCGAAGAGCCAAAGCCGCTGCACCGGCGTCCGGTGGAATGAAAAGTTGGACGGGGAACTCGCAATAACCTCCCGCTCGTGTGGCAAGCCGACGCGGCCACGGATCGGCCCGACCCGAAACGCTACGCCGCCAGCGCGCCGACCGAAAGCGCTCCCCCTTGGCACCCCCGACCCAGGCGGCCCTGGTTCGGGCAGGCACGCTACCGCAGGCAAGCGCCACGGTGACCCGTGCTTGGCCCGAAGAACCCAGGCCGGTGGCCAAGCACACGACGAATATTTTGTGGCGCCAACGCCCAACGCCTAATATTATGGGCATTTAATGGAGAAATGCCTACTCCAATGAGCAAGTTTGAGACTCCGATGCAAGTTGCCGAACAGGTGACCCAGCTCGGCCAGCGCATTCGGATCGCGCGCATCCGTCGCAGTTGGTCCGTCGCTTATCTGGCAAACAAGGCCGGCATCAACCGCAACACGCTGACCGCGCTGGAATTGGGCAAGCCCGGAACGGCCGTCGGAGTGTGCTTCACAGTGCTGTGGGCCCTGGGGTTGGACCGAACCCTGGACGGCGTCGCCGATCCCGATGCCGACCTGCATGGCAAGGCGCTCGAAGCCGCACGACGTCCCGCACGTGCAGGCAAGCCACGCAAAGCGAGCGACGACTATGACTTCTGAACGAAAGGCCTACGTCTACCTCCAGCTTCCCGGCACCCTGGAGACGGTGCCGGCGGCGTTGCTGCGCGTCCAAACCTTGCCAGATGGCACGCAGATCGGCCGATTCCGCTACGGCAATCGCTATCTTGCGAGGCCCGAAGCGGTGGCGCTCGATCCGTTCCGACTACCTCTGGCCAAGGAAGTCTTCGAGTTCACACAGCTCAAGGGTATTCCGAGTGCAGTACGCGACGCCGCGCCCGATGCCTGGGGGCGGCGCGTCATCGAACACAAGCTGGAGCAGAGCCCGGCAGATCTCCAGGACCATGCCGGGCTTAATCCCGCCAGCGCTCGGCAGCCTGATCGTCACTCGCGCGCGCAGCGACCCAGCGCGCACCTTGCGGCGTCACTTCGCGCTTCCAGAATGGCGCACGCGTTTTCAGGTAGTCGATGAGGAACTCGCAGGCGGCAAAAGCTTCACCACGGTGCGCGCCGGCCACCGCGACGAGGACGATCTGGTCGCCCGGCAGCAAGCGACCGACGCGGTGGATGACGATCGCGTCGATGAGCTTCCAGCGGCGTCCGGCTTCGCCGACCATCGCTGCAAGCGCTTTCTCGGTCATTCCTGGGTAATGTTCGAGGGTCATCTCCGAGACCCCGGCGCCGTCGCTGGCCGCTCGCACGACACCGACAAAGGACACTAGCGCACCGATCTGTGGTCGATCCCGGCGTAGCGCCGCCAGCTCTGAGCCGACGTCGAAATCAGCCTCCTGAACGCGAACCATCATTTCAACCGCCGGTCACCGGCGGAAAGAAAGCGACCTCGTCCCCCGCCCCGATCGGTGCATCGCGCCCGACCATTTCCTGATTGACCGCCTGACGCAGGTTCCTGATCTCCGCCAGGTGCTCCCATGCGCCGCCCCGTTGCGCGAGAAACCCGAGCAGACCGGCGACATCCACCACCCCGGCCGGCAGCGGCAACTCTTCGCTCCCCTGTCCGAGTTGCTCGCGGACGCTCGCGAAGTACAGAATCTTCAGCATCATTCGCCCTCCAGGTTCAGTTCAGCAAGGCTGAAAACGGCAGGAAGCGCACCATGTCGCCGCGTCGGATCATCTGCTGCGGCGGGTTATCGATCAGGCCATCGCCCCATACCGCCGAACTCAGGACTGCCGCTCCCTGGTTGGCGAAGATCTCCACGCCGCCGTCGGCATGGCTTCTTGCACGCAGGAACTCGCGCCGGGCATCGGGTCGCAACCAGTCGAAATCGGCGCGCAGCCGGTAGCTCGGTGGGGTAATTCGATGCACGCCCTGCATTTTCAATAGAAAAGGCCGCACCAGCATGAGGAAGGTGATCAGGCAGGAAACCGGGTTTCCCGGCAAACCGATGCACGCCACCTCGCTTCCGGGCGAACCGATCTGTCCAAATGCCAGGGGTTTGCCGGGCTTGATGGCGATCTTCCACATCTCGATCCGACCCTCCGCCGCAACGGCGGCTTTGACGTGATCCTCTTCGCCGACGGAAACGCCGCCCGAACTGAGCACCAGGTCATTGTCGATCGCGGCTGCGCGCAGCGCCTGGCGCGTCGCCGGCAGATCGTCGGGCACCTGCCCGAGATCACGCACGACGCAACCCAATGGCTGCAGCAGGGCGGTGAGCAGGAAACGGTTGGCATTGTAGATCGCGCCCGGCGGCAGCGGCTCACCGGGCATGCGCAGTTCATCACCCGTAAACAATACGGCCACTCGCAAGCGGCGGAAAACCGGCAGTTCGGCGATTCCCACCGACGCCGCCAGGGCGGTATCCTGGGGTCGCAGGCGCAGCCCGGCAGGGAGAATCTCGCTCCCGGCGGCAATGTCGCTCCCGGCGCGGCGAATATGTTCGCCCGCTTGCGGCCGATGGTTGATCAGCACCGCATCGTCGGCGTGTTCACAAAGCTCCTGCATCACCACTGCGTCGGCCCCGGCCGGTATCGGCGCACCGGTGAAGATCCGGGCAGCGGTTCCTGGCTGCAGCGGTGTACCGACGCTGCCCGCCGGAATGCGCTGCGAAACCGGCAGGCGGCTCGGCAAGCGTGGCACATCGGCAATGGCCAGCGCATAGCCGTCCATCGCCGAGTTGTCGAGCAGCGGCGCATCGACCGTCGCCTGCTGTGCCCGCGCCAGCACGCGCCCGGCGGCAGCCAGCGTCGGCAGGCAGCGAACTTCTGAAACGGTCCGGGCACTGGTCAGCAAGCGTGCCAGCGCCTCATCAAAGGACAGCATGCGTTTTCCCTCCCAGTTGAAGAGTGCCGAGGATGAAGCGGACGATCGCTTCCGGATCGTTCAGGTCCAGCCGCGCCAGATGCGCCGGCAGTGTCAGCGATTGCAGGGCATCCGAGGCGACAGCGACGATGTGCTGCTGCTGTGGCCATAGCGGCGGCTTGCCGTTGCCGGGCCGATACACTTCGAGCTTCGGGATCGCCTCGTCCTTGAAACCCTCGACGAGAACCAGGTCGCACGGCGACAAGTGTGCGACATATTCCTCGAGCGTCGGCTCGGGAGCGCCGCGTAACTCGCTCATCAATACCCAGCGCGCACTGCTGGCCAGCAGCACTTCGCCAGCCCCTGCCGCGCGGTGGCGAAACGAGTCTTTCCCCGGCTGGTCGATGTCGAAATGGTGGTGCGCGTGCTTGAGCACAGCGACGCGCAGCCCGATCCCGGTCATTCGCGGCAGCAGTTTTTCCAGCAAGGTCGTCTTGCCGGCGCCGGAGTAGCCGGCAATACCAAACAGTTTCATTCTTTGCTTCCGCTTGGGCAGGGTACCGGGAAAACCGCCGCAAAGCCGCCGCCACGGGTCCGGAAATTGGTCGTCTGGCCACGGTACAGTCGCGCCGACACCAGTTGAACCGCACCACGATAAACGTAGTTACGCAGATCGAGCTTGAAATCGTGCGGCACGCCATCGATCAGCAGACGCCGCTCGGAAGGGGTGACCACCGCCTGTGCGATATAGCCACCGCTGGCGATTTCGGCAAATACGCGCCGGGTCAGCTTGTCGCCGCGATAGGCCGCCTTGCCGCCGTAACCGGCGGCCGGTTTGAAAAACCACTGCTTGCGACCGGCCCAGAAGGCATCGGCCTGCTCAGGGCGCACCTGCAGAGTACGCGGAATGCTACCGGCCAGCAACTTGCGCTCGTCCTCGCGCAAGCCGATCGTTGCCAGCCAGTCGTCGTCGCCGAAAGCCTGCAGGTTGCGCTTGTCGGCAAACAGCGCATGCGCCTGCGGATGCGGCGTGACCACCACGGCATCGCTCAAGTACGCTGCACGCAACGCCGCACTCTGCGGTTCGGCCAGAGCAAAATCGGTCAGCCGGTTGTAGACCAGGTCGATGGGCTGCCCGCGGCAGCACAGGCGTTCGCCGTCGAAGGTCAGTTCCGTCACGTCGGCCACCAGCGCAGCGATGCCATTCGCCTCGAAGAGTTGCCGGAAGAGTGCAAATTCGGGCGCCAGATACTGTTCATCGAGCTGCGCATCGACAATCGCGATGCGCGCCAGCGGCCGCTGTGAAGCATCGTGATCACCGCGAGCCAGCCGCCACTCCTCGCGAAACATCGCCAGAAAGGTTTCCTCGACCGGCATCGGCGCCGGCATCATCCGCGCCACCGCTGCGCAGCACGCACGCTGTGCATGCAACAAGCGAGCGTTGAGCAGCGCGCCGCCGGCGTTCGTATTGACTTCGATCAGATGCGGACCGTCTGCGCCGAGGTGAAAGTCATACCCCAGGAAAACGCCGGCGGCACCGGGCGAATGCCGCGCCAGCGGCGGCGCGTAGGCGAGCACGCGTTCGCGATACGCCGGCAAGGCCACCAGCCGTTCGAGCAAGGCGATGATCCGTGCCATACGCGCGAGATGCTCGGTGCTGACGAAAACCATGCTGTCCGAAAACAGATGCGGTCGCGTCGCCAGCAGTTCAGCGTGCGAGAACGTTCCGTTGCCTTTTTCGAGCGCGCGCTGCAAGGATCGATGATCGACCGAGATGCAGGCGCAGCCGCGATTGAGCAGTTCAGCCGCCGCAGCGCAGTCCAGCGGCAAGAGATCGGCAGCAGCCTGGAGAGGGGGGGTCATGCGGATCAGGCGACCGCCGCCGGGGCAAAGAAAGCCAGAGCGTCAGCGAGCTCGCGAGTTCTCTTCATCGGCGGCAGGCTTCGCCAGACACGCTTGCCATAGGGTTTGCTGAGCAGGCGCGGATCGCAGATCATCAACACCCCGCGGTCGGTTTCATCGCGAATCAGGCGACCTGCCCCTTGTTTGACGTTGATCACTGCGCGCGGCAACTGGTACTCCAGGAAAGGATTGCGGCCTTCGTTGCGGAGTTTCTCGATACGCGCCGAAAGTACCGGGTCGTCCGGCGGCGCAAACGGCAGCTTGTCGATGACCACCAGCGACAGCGCTTCGCCGCGCACATCGACCCCTTCCCAGAAACTCTGGCTGCCGATCAGGATGGCATTGCCCAGGCTGCGAAAGCGTTCGAGCAATTCGTTCTTGCTGCGCTCGCCTTGCAACAGCAAAGGCAGATCGAGTCCGTCGCGCTGCAGCCACTCGCTGAGCAACTCGTGCGTTCGGCGCATCGCGCGCAGCGAGGTACACAGAAAAAAAGCCCGGCCAGCGCTCGCCTGGAGTACCGGAAACGCGGCCTCGACGACCGCCTCGGCATACTCCGGGCGGTTCGGATCAGGCAGGTTGCGCGGTGCGTAGAGCAGCGCCTGTCGAGGGTAGTCGAAGGGACTCTCCCAACGCGCCGAATCGGCGTCGCCGAGCCCCATCTCGGCACAGTAATGGGAAAAACTGTCCTGCACGGCAAGTGTCGCCGAAGTGAAGATCCAGGCGCGCGGATGGCCGCTCATCTGCTTCTGCATGATCTCGGCGATCACCAGCGGCGTCGCGTTGAGCTGCAGTGAGTGGCTATAGGTCTCTGCCCAGCGAACGAAATCCGGGTTCGCCCCACTCTGCCAGGCCTGCAGGCGCACCAGCAAATTGGTGGCGCGCCGCCAGCAGCTTTCCAGACCCTCGGCACGCTGTGCCTGCGTCTCCAGCAATGCAGCCAGCACTTCCAGCTCGCAAAGCACGCCGCTCAAGCCATCGGCGAAACCGGCGCGCGCTTCGAGTTGCTGCAGCGCGTAGCGCGCTGGCTCGACTGGCAAGGCCAGCCGCAGGTCGCGAGCGGCTTTTTCGAGCAGCGCACAGCACTTCGGCAGATCCAGGCAGTCGCGCGCCGAGGCCAGACCTTCGAGCTGCGTATCGCGGGTCAGTTCGAGGAGCTGCGCGGTCGAGATGCTGTCGCCAAAGAACAGGCTGGCAACTTCCGGCAATTGGTGTGCTTCGTCAAAGATCACCGTGTTGCAGGCGGGAAGCAGTTCGGCAGTTCCTTCGTCGCGGAGCATCACGTCGGCGAAGAACAGGTGATGGTTGACCACCACCAGGTCGGCGGCCAGCGCTTCGCGGCGTGCAGCGAGGACGAAGCACTCCTTGTGCTTCGGGCAGTCCTGACCGAGGCAGTTGTCGCGAGTGGAAGTGACCATCGCCCACACCGTCGCATTCTCGGGAACCCCGGCACACTCGGCTTTGTCACCGCTGCGGGTCTTCCTGGCAAAGCGCGCGATACGCTGCGCATAGGCGGCGTCGTCACGCGAAAGGAAACGGCCATCGGAAAGCGAAAGTTCAAGGTGGTAATGACACAGGTAGTTGGCTCGCCCCTTGAGCAGTGCCACCTTGACCGGTGACTTGAGCGCCTTGCGGATGGTCGGGATGTCGCGTGTGAAAAGCTGATCCTGCAGGTTGCGGGTGCCCGTCGACACAATCACCTTGCCCCCCGAAAGCAGTGCTGGCACCAGATAGGCATAGGTCTTGCCCGTGCCGGTCCCGGCCTCGGCAATCAGCACCTGATTGCCCGCCATCGCGGCAGCGATGCGCTCGGCCAGTTCAAGCTGCTGGGGGCGCAGGCGATAACCGGGGACACCGGTCGCCAGCGGCCCGGCGGCGGAAAAGACATCGGAGAGCAGAGCGGTCATGGATGGATCGTCAAGAGCAGCGCGAATGCTAACAGAAGCCGGTGTTGCCGACCCGCCCGCCAGGCGGCTCGGCAACAAATAATGTGCTTTTCCGGCCTATAATGGCCGATTTTTTCGGGTCCGCTCATGTGGTTCAAAAATCTTCACCTCTACCGCCTGCCCAGGAACTGGGCCGCTGACGCCGAGCAACTTGCAGAACAACTCGGCAAACTGACTCTGCAAGGATGCAACGCAACCGATCCGCGCAGCATCGGCTGGGTCGCGCCGCGGGACGGCGGCGCACTCGTCCATTCCGTCAACCAGCAGTGGCTGCTCGCCCTCGGGGTCGAGGAAAAACTGCTGCCGGCCTCGATCGTCAAACGCTTCGCCAGCGACAAGGCCAAGGAGATCGAGGAAGCTGAAGGCCGCCGCATCGGGCGTCGCGAGATGCGCGAGATCCAGCAGGAAATGACTCTCGAACTGCTGCCGCGTGCCTTCATCCGCAGCCGCAGCACCTATGGCTGGATCGACCCGATCAACGGCTGGCTGGTCATCGATTCCGCCTCGCCGGCAAAAGCCGAGGAGTTTCTCGAACATCTGCAGAAATCGCTCGACGCCCTGCCGGCCAAGGTGCTCAAAGTGATACAATCGCCCTCGGCGGCGATGACCGGCTGGGTGGCCAGCGGCGAAGCGCCGTCGGTTTCACCCTCGACCAGGACCTCGAGTTGCGCTCGACCGACAAGGCCAGCGTGCGCTACGTCAATCACACGCTCGAAGGCGAAGAGATCCGCCAGCATATCGCCACCGGCAAGATCGTCACCCGCCTGGCAATGACCTGGAACGACCGTATTTCCTTTGTGCTCAACGACCAGTTGCAGATCAAGCGCCTCGCCTTCCTGGACATCCTCAAGGAACAGGCGGACGGCCAGGGCGAGAACGAGGATGAACGCTTCGACATCGATTTCACCCTGATGACCGGAGAAGTGGCGCAGTTGCTCGATGACCTGGTCGCTGCGCTGGGTGGAGAAGCGGCGGCAATGGCGTAGGCGGAACCGACCGCCTCTGCTCCCCACAACCGCAGCATTCCCCTATTGAAAACCAGGGCCCTGCTACTGCGCCCAGGGCCTGGACGTTCCGATCGTCTACGAAAGCTTCAGCACCTCCTTGATTTCGTTCAGGCTCGCGGGGATTCGCTTGACGATGGCGTCGGTGGCCTGCTGATTGGCCTTGCCCACGATGTCCGCAAGTTCGCGCATCTCGCCGACTGCGGTCTCGAAAGCTTTCCTGGCCAACTCGGCCTCCGCTGCCGCGATCTCCTGCGGCGAGCCACCCTTGGTCAAGCCGCTGATCGCTGCGGTCAATTCCTGCATCGTCTCCTGCAGGATCTTTACTTGCCACTCCCCGACCGCTTTCATCCCTGCAAGTGCTGCACGGTTGGAGGCGCTCAGGGCTTCGAGGTTATCGCGCTGACTCGCCACCAGAGCGTCCATGTTTACGCCCGGCACCTTGAGGCCGGCCATGATGTTCAGAAGCTCTTCGCTGCCCTTGGTCACGTCCATGCTCGAGATTGCCTTGCTCCAATCGCTCAATAGTTTGGAAAGGTCTGTCATTTTCAGTTCCTCCGCTTCACATACGATTCAATCTACCCAAACAGCGTTCGTTCGGCATTCGACATCCACCTCTTGCCGAGACGCTGACCCTTGCTCCTCAACATTACTCGGCTGGCACGTCGAGCAGTCGCTGTCCTCCAGCGAGAATGTTGATCATCTGTGCCACCGCCTTGATCTGATCAGAAGTAGCTGCACGATATTCCTTGAGCACTCCGGCGACTGGCATAGGTCGGCCACGTCATCTGAAGCACGCTCATTTAACGGGAAATATGTTGCAGCGCAATATCCAGAATAGTTCAAGATCGGGGAATGTCAACGGAAATCGATGCGCTCCGGATTCCGGTACTTGCCCCAGGCGCTCCAGCTGAAGACCAACAGTCCCAGCCAGATCAACCCGAAACTGAGCAACTGTGCGGCCCGCATCGGTTCGCCGAAAAGCCAGATCGCGGTGACGAACTGCAGCGTCGGATTGATGTACATCAGCATACCAACGGTTGCCAGGTCGAGTCGCTGCGCGGCAGCGGCGAAGGCCAGCAGCGGCAGCGCGGTGAGCGCGCCGGCACCGATCAACAGCCAGGAAGTAGAAAGGTCGTGACCGGTGAACACCGCATGACCGTTGCCGGCCTGCCAGAAGGCGTAGAGCGCGCAAACCGGCAACATCGCCAAGGTTTCCAGCCACAGGCCGGAGACGGCATCGACCGGGAGTTGCTTGCGCACCAGGCCATAGGTACCGAAGGTGCCGGCAAGGACCAGCGAAACCCACGGCAGACCACCGATGGCGACGATTTCGTTGGCCATCGCCGCCAGAGCCAGGGCAACCGAAAGCCACTCCAGCCGGTTCAGTCGCTCCTTGAGCACGAGCAGGCCGAGCAGGACGTTGACCAGTGGCGTCAGAAAGTAGCCAAGGCTGGAAGCTACGACCTGCCGATTGGCCACCGCCCACAGGAAAACCAGCCAGTTGCTGCCGATCAGCAGCGCCGCGACCGTCAGCATCAACAACTGCCGCCAGCTCCGGAAGACCGCAGCGACCTTGTGCCATTGCCTGCGCAGTGTCAGCAGCAGGCCGACAAATACGCAGGCCCAGATGGCGCGGTTGCTCAACACATCCATCGGCGAAACATGCGCGAGCTGGCGGAAGAACAGCGGAAAGAATCCCCAGATGCCATAGGCGAGCAGGCCGCAGGCGATGCCGACCAGGTGACGCTGGGGATTCACCGGTTCAGCGTTGCCGACGCAGAATGCCGAGTGCTGCCGAGCGGTAGTCGCGCCGGTAGAGCACCAGCAGAATCAGCACCGCGAGGATGCCGAGCAGCAGTGGACTGAGCAGCCAGCCCGAGGCCGCGAGGCCGAAATAATAGGCACGGATACCGCGATTGAAGTCGTCACCGGCAAGATTGTTGGCACCAGCCAGGCGGCGCGCATAGCTTTCGATACCGGCATCCCCGCGCTCGCCCAGCGGTGCCGCCCCAACCAGGATCGAGAGCAGGTTGAACTGCCGCAGCGACCAGGTGAATTTGAAGTAGGCGTAGACGAAACTCGCCAGTACCAGCATCAGCTTGATCTCCAGAAGTTCCCGGTTGCCCGCACCGGACAAGGCCAGGTCGCTGGTGAAGTTCAGCAGCTTGTCGGCAGCGCCAAGTGCGGCGACCAGGCCGGCGATGATATAGATGGTGGTATTGGCGTAGAAAGTGACGCTGTTCACCAGATTGCCGATCAGTGTCGAGTCGGTGACCCGCACCTCGCGTGCCAGCATCCGGTAAGCCCATTCCAGCCGGAATTCACGGGTGCTGCTGATCAGCCCCCCGGATGCCCAGCGGCTATGCTCGGAAAACCAGCCGTAACCGGCCCAGCAGGAGAAAAAAACGAAGAGCACCAGCCAGTCGGCAATCGCCAGATGGTGGAGTGCACCAGACACTTAGGGTAGCGCCGGCGCTTCGAAGTGTTCCTCGCTGGTCAGCGTATGCAGGAAAGCGACGAGTTGTCGGATCTCCTGATCGGAAAGTTTGCGGTCAACCAGCAGCGCACTCTTGCTGGCATCCGTCTTGCCGCCTGATGCCATGTAGCGCACGGCCTGCTCCAGGTCGGCGACGCTGCCGTCGTGGAAATACGGACCGGAAATGCCGACCGAACGCAGCGTTGGCGTCTTGAATGCTGACCTGTCTTGCGGATCCTTGGTCACCCCATAGCGGCCGGGGTCGGGATTGGCCTTGCCGGCTTCAAGCCCGATGTTATGGAACTGGCTGTCGCTGTAGAGCGGCGGCTGGTGGCAGGTGGCACAGCCCGCCTTGCCGACGAAGAGTTCGTAACCGGCCAGCGCATCGGCCGAGACGGCCATCTGGTCGCCGGCTGCATGACGATCCCAGGGAGCCTCGCCGCTATTGAGCGTACGCAGGAAAGCGGCCAGCGCCTTGGCAATATTGTCGGCGTCCGGCGCGCTGCCGAAGACTTTCCGGAACTCAACCTGGTAGCCGGGTACCGCAGCGATCACCGCAGCGGCTTTGGCCGGATCGGCACCGATCTGTGCCTTCCAGGCGGCATTGACCTGAGCTTCGAGCGTCCTGGCACGGCCGTCCCAATACCAACTGGTGTAGTAGCCGGTGTTGTACACGCTGGGCGTATGGCGCGTGTTCATGCCGCCACCGACCTTGCGCGACAGCGGCAGCGCGTCGGTCCAGCCGAGGGAGCGGTAGTGACAACCCTGGCAGGCCATGCTGCCGTCGCCCGAGAGACGCGGATCGAAGAAAAGCTGCTTGCCGAGCGCCGCTTTTTCCGGCGTCGTCGGATTGTCAACCGGGTCGGGAGGTGCCGGCAAAGCCGAAGAGCGGACGTAGCCTGCGCCGCCCTGCGGCAGCGCGACACAACCGATCAGCGCGGCGGCGAGGGCTGCGGCGAGAAGCCGGTAAAGGAATGTCGGTTTCATCTTGTCTCCTCCTGGGTTGGTCACGGCGAATGGGGTAACACTGCCGAAACCCGGCAGGAGCGACAGTGAAGACTGGAAATTACCGCACCACCATCAACCATTACCATGTCTTGCGCACCCTGCAGGCAATGTTCGGGCTGGCACCGATTGAAAATACCGCCGCCGTGGCGCCGATCACCAACATCTGGACGACCAGGTGAGCACGCGGCGGCGGTGTAGGACTACTTGCCGGCTGCTTCTCGCTTCTGGCGGGAGGTCGCCATCAGCGTCGCTTCGCCATCGATGACCACCTTGTCACCCACGGTGCACACGGTATCGACGACCACACGCGACTTCTCGGTGATGACCTCCTTGACCGTCACCTTGGCATGGACCGTTTCACCCGGACGCACCGGCGCGCGGAAGCGCAAGGACTGGCTCATGTAAATCGTGCCAGGCCCGGGTAAACGATTGCCCAGCACCGCTGAAATCAGGCTCGCGGACAACATTCCGTGTGCGATGCGGCCGCCAAACATGGTGGTTTTTGCAAAATCTTCATCCATGTGCACCGCATTGACGTCCGTCGATACCCCGGCAAACAAAACGAGGTCGGCATCCGTAATGGTCTTGGCGATTTCTGCGCTCATACCGACGGACAAATCTTCAATATCGTAACCGTTCTGGGGATTCATCAAAGTCCTTTCTCGTGATTATCAGCGCGGGTATGGCCGCGCCCAGTAAATACGGCGCTCGCCCTTGCCAGCGCCAGTCGATTTTATTGAGGTTTCCGGATGCCTTGAACCTGGTTCGTCGCAAGGACAGGCATTACCACCGGATGACGACAAGTATATATCCTAAGCCATCATAATGACGATTTTGCCCGTAGATTTGCGCGTCACCACTTGATTGAGCGCTTCGACTGCCTGAGCCAGTGGGTAGGTCGCCGAAACATGCGGCTTGATCGCGCCGTCCAGATACCATTGCATCAGTGTCCGAAAACTCTCGGTCATCACCTGCGGATTCAATTCCACATAGGCTGGCCAGTTGACACCGATCACGTCCACATTCTTGACCAGCAGATGATTGGCGGGAATCTGCGGTACGGCGCCGCCCGCAAAACCAATGATCAGGATGCGCCCTTCAAAGGCGATGCTGCGTAGCGAAGCGGTGAATAACTCACCGCCAACCGGATCGTAGACCACGTCGGCACCACGACCGTCGGTGAATTCCCTGATCCGCGTCCGCAGGTCCTCTTGGCCGGAATCAATCAGATGATCCGCGCCGTGTGCGCGGGCCACCTGCAGCTTTTCCGGGCCGTTGGCCGTGGCGATGACCGTCGCCCCCAATTGCTTGCCAATGGCAACGGCGGTCAATCCGACACCGCCGGATGCGCCATGCACCACCAGAGTCTCCCCGGCCCGCAAGCGTGCCCGATGCCACAAGGCCAGATGCGAGGTACCGAATACCACGGGAAAAGCCGCGCCGTGTTCCCAGGACATCGCCGCCGGCATCGGCACACAGCGCTCGATGTCCGCAATGACCTGCTCGGCATAGCCGCCATGCGGCGTCATGGCGATCACCCGATCCCCGATGGCGATTCCGCCGACGCCAGTGCCCAATTCCATCACCTCTCCGGAAACTTCAAAGCCGGGAGTGAAGGGTGGTGCTGGCTGCTTCTGGTATTGGCCACGGGTGATCAGGCTATCAGCGAAGTTGACCCCACAGGCACGGACACGGACACGCACCTGGCCGGGTCCGGGGCGCGGTTCCGGAACTTCATCCAGCCGCAACGCGGCCGGACCGGTGAGTTCATGGCAGACGATGGCTTGCATGGCGGAATAATCTCCATCGTGTCAAAAAAATCCCTTCTCGGCCCCGAGGGATGAGAAGGGAGTTTTGCATTTCCCCCTCCCTGGACAGGGAGGGGACTGGGAAACGCCAGGATTTGACCGAGCGCTGCTTACTCGCCGATGATCTTGCGCACCACGTCGGTCATGGAAAGCACGCCGACCGGCTGATCCTTCTCGGTCACCACCAGGCGATGCATGCGCCGGGCCGTCAGCAGGCTGACCGCATCGCTCAACAGCATGTCTGCGTCGCAGGTCGCGCAACCTGGGGTCATGACTTCCCTGGCCAGCATCGCGCGCGCCTGATCCGGTGTCCGGCCCTGCCGCGCCAGCACCATATCGGTTTGCGATACGACTCCGACAGCCATGCCCTGCTCATCCATCACCACCACCGCATGAATTTCCTTGTCCACCATGATCTTGGCCACGCTGCCGACGGTATCGTCCGGCGTACAGGAGATGATGCCCCGATGCATCAGATCGCGAACCTTGCTGCCATCGTCGGCAATGGTCAGCGCTTCGCCCTCGGCGATGCTCGGCAGCGGTACGGACATCGGATAAGGCGCCGGTGTGGTATGGACATCGCCCTTGGGCAGCGTCGGGTGCACCATCGCCACGGGCGGCTTGCCGCTGGCGCCCAGACCAAAACCGGTAGAGCCGATCAGCACCGACATGTTGCCGTGTGGATGTTTGTTGTCGTGCATCAACTGATGGGCAATCGGTAACTCTTCGTAGGTGAAGGCCCGCGACATGCAGGGATCGAGCTGGCCACGCAGCGCCAGTTCGTTCATCTGGTTGGACTGCTCGGTATTGGCGAAATGCGAGCCTTGCAGGCGCTTCTGCCGCATCCACAGATAGCGCAGATCAACGGTCGCATTATAGCCGGTGGTGCCGGCGCAGACGACCACCATGCCGCCGGTCTCGCAAACGAAGATCGACGTCGGGATGGTGGTTTCGCCGGGATGTTCGAAGACGATGTTCGGCGCCCGCTTCTCGCCCAGCACTTCCCAAATCTTCGCGCCGAAGGAGCGCACGCCCTTCAGCCACTTCGCATAGCCGGCGTTATCCTTCCAGTGCGGGAGCATTCCCCAGTGATCGAAGTCATTGCGGTTGATGCAACCTTTCGCACCCAGCTTCATGCAATAGTCGAACTTGTCCTCGCCCGAGACCATGGCGACCGACGTTGCACCGACCGCCTTGGCGATCTGGATCGCCATCGATCCGAGGCCGCCTGCACCTCCCCAGATCAGCACGACATCGCCTTTCTTGATCGAGCTGGCACCCCAGCCATGCAGCATCCGCCAGGCGGTGGCCGCGACCAGCGTATACGCCGCCGACTCTTCCCAGTTCATGTGTTTGGGCTTGGGCATGCACTGCTGGGCCTGCACCCGGGTAAATTGGGCAAAACTGCCATAATTGGTTTCGTAACCCCAGATCTTGAAGGTCGGCGAGTACATCGGATCGCCGCCCTTCTTGACCCACTCGCAATTGCGGCTGTACTGGCCGCAATGCATCACCACTTCGTCCCCCACCTTGACGTTGGTGACATCCTTGCCGACCTTGTAGACGATTCCGGACGCATCGCTGCCGCCAATATGGAAGTCTTCGGGTTCCCCGCCCTTGTTGCGAGCAGCGATGACATTGACCGGGATGCCCAGTCCCGCCCAGACGTTGTTGTAGTTGATGCCGGCGGCCATCACATAGACCAACACCTCGTCATCGGCGATCGACGGGGTATTGACCACTTCCTTCTGAAACGCCTCTGTGGGCTTGCCAAAACGTTCTGGGCGGATCAGCCAGGCGTGCATTTTCTCCGGGACTTCGCCCAAGGGAGGCTTTTCACCTAGTTCATACAATTGTTTGCTCATCAAGATGCTCCTTTTTGGTTAGACTGCTCGGTTGGTTTACCGAAAAAAATCTGGAGAGAATATGCTTGCGCATACGCTCGTATTCTTCGAACTGATTGAATCGATTTTCGCTCAAGCGCTGGCCAATTTGGGTTTGGCCGCCGGCAAGCTCCAGGCCAAAAGTTCCAAATTCCTCTTTCAGCAAGCGCATTACCCAGGCACTCTGATGGCGGATCCGCAGTTTGTCCAGCAAACCGGCATTGGCAAGAAACTTGCGGTGCCTGTCAAAATGATCGTGAAACGGTTTGATCCCGGTATTCATCGTCGCACTCACCAGACACACCGGATAATCCCAATCCTCCCGGCGATCCTGCCGGGAAGCGCTGCGGCCGATTTCGCTAGCCGTCTTGCGTGCCGGGGCGCCAAGGTCGGACTTATTGACCGCGAAAATGTCCGGAATTTCGATGATGCCCGACTTCAGATACTGGATGGTATCGCCCGAGGCCGGCTGCGCCACGTAACAGACCGTGTCGCCGATCTCGGCAATATCGATTTCGGTCTGGCCGACGCCGACCGTCTCGATCACGACGATATCGAAACAGGCCAACATCAGCCAACTCATCGGCCAGACCTCGGTGGCCACTCCACCCAACTGATTGCGATTGGCCAGCGAGCGGATGAACAGACCCTCATCATGCGACGAGTTCTTGATACGGATGCGATCCCCGAGCAGAGCGCCACCTCCCAACTCGGGGCGACTGGAAGGGTCCACCGCGAGTACCCCGACCGTCCTGCCTGACAAGCGCCACTCGCGAATCATCGCGGAAACGAGCGAGGACTTTCCAGCACCAGGAGGCCCGGTCACCCCGATCAGGTGACCGTCATTCAGCCATCGCTCGCCGGAAAGCGAAGCCAGCAGGCTTGCCGAGCGGTTACGCGCCTCGGCAAGCTTGTTGTCCAGCAGATTCAGGCCACTGGCAACCGCCGCCCGCTCTCCGCGCATGATCCGTACAGCCAACTGCTCGGGATCGGGAAGATTGACTGGAGTCATTGATCGGTCACGGCCGCAAGGCAAACCGTTCGAGCCCGTTGCATTCGCGGATCACGTCCACCATATCCTCCATGATGGCATTCAGATTGAAGTCCTTGGGGGTATAGACCGCGCGCGCACCGAGTGCCAGCAGTTTGTCGGCATCTTCCCGCGGGATGATTCCGCCAGCAATCACCGGCACATTCGCGAGATCGCGCAGGCGTAGTTCCTGAAGAACCGACTCCACCAGTTCCATATGACTTCCGGAAAGGATCGACAGGCCAACCATATGCACCCCTTCCTCCTGAGCCGCCTGGGCAATCTGTTGCGGCGTCAGCCGGATGCCATCGTAGACGACCTCGAAGCCGACATCTCTGGCCTTGACGGCCACCTGTTCGGCCCCATTGGAATGCCCGTCCAGTCCGGGTTTGCCGACCAGCAGCTTGAGCGGGCGGCCGAGCGCGTTGCCCGTACTGGCGACCCGGGTCCTGAGGTCGGTGACTCGATCCTTCTTGCCCAGGACTTCGCGGCTGTCAATGGCGATGTCGATCCCCGTCGGTGGCCTGAACTCGCCGAAAACCGCACGCAATGAATCGCCCCATTCGCCGGTACTGACTCCCGCCAGCGCACAGCGAATCGAACTGGGCATGATGTTTTCGCCACTCCTGGCGGCATCGCTGAGACCCTGCAAGGCGGCCCGAACGTCGGCATCGTTGCGGTTCTTGCGATGCGCCTGCAGCCGCTCGATTTGCTCACGCTCGGCTGCCGGATCGGTCTTCATGATGGCGCCATCGCTGCCCAGGGTCAGCGGCGATTCCGCCGTTTCCTGGAAGCAGTTCACTCCGATGATCTTGAGGTCGCCCGACTCGATGGCGCGCAAGCGGTTCATGTGACTGCCGACCAGTTCGCGCTTGATGTAGCCGGACTCGATCGCGGCAATGATCCCGCCCTGGGCTTCGACATTCTCGATTTCCCTTTTCGCACCTTCGATCAGTTCCCTGACCTTGGCGGCAATGACCGGTGACCCATCGAGAATATCGTCGTACTCCAGCAGATCGGTCTCGAAAGCCATCACCTGCTGCATCCGCAGTGCCCATTGCTGATCCCAGGGGCGTGGCAGACCCATCGCCTCGTTCCACGCCGGAAGCTGGATGGCGCGGGCTCTTGCGCGTTTCGAGAGCACCACCGACATCATTTCCAGGACGATTCTCTGCACATTGTTTTCCGGTTGCGGCTCGGTCAGGCCCAGGGAGTTCACCTGCACGCCATAACGGAATCGACGCAGCTTGGGATCTGCCACCTGGTAGCGGGACAGGGTCAGCTCGTCCCACATCTCGCCAAATGCCCGCAGCTTGCAACACTCTTCAATGAAACGTATGCCGGCATTGACAAAGAACGAGATCCGCTCGACGACCTGCGGGAACGCATCCGGAGCGATTTCACCGGAAGCCTTGACCCGATCGAGAACCGCCATCGCGGTGCACAGGGCGTAGGCCAGCTCCTGAACCGGTGTCGCCCCCGCCTCCTGCAGGTGATAGCTGCAGATATTGGTCGGATTCCATTTCGGTACATGCTTGACCGTGTAATTGATCGTATCCGCGATCAGGCGCATCGACGGACCCGGCGGATAGATGTAGGTGCCCCGCGAGAGATATTCCTTGATGATGTCGTTCTGGGTGGTGCCGCTCAGCCTGGTCGGATCGATACCTCGCCGTTGCGCCAGGCCGATGTACAGCGACAAGAGCCACGCCGCCGTGGCATTGATGGTCATCGAGGTGTTCATCTGATCGAGCGGGATCTGGTCGAACAACTGATCCATATCCTCGATCGACGAGATGGGCACACCGACCTTGCCGACCTCACCCCTCGCCAGGGGACTATCGGCGTCGTAACCGGTCTGCGTCGGCAGATCGAAGGCCACCGATAGTCCCGTCTGGCCTTTGGCAAGATTGGTTCGATACAGGGCGTTGGATGCCCTGGCCGAGCTGTGACCACTATAGGTCCGCATCAACCAGGGCTGATCCCGATTCTTCCGGGCGGTTGCCATGACTATCTCCTTTTTCTGATCAAGAGACGTCTCTCGATCTCAAAAATCTTCTGATCAATCTTTTCCTTGCCCAGGTCTTTCTTGTCGTTTTCCTTGATGAACAGGTCCTCGCCATAGCGGGAAAAAGCGTTGGACGCCGTGATGTTCTTGACGCCAATCAACTGGAAAGTGACGATGCCGAACTTCGCGCCCAGTTCGCCCGGAGCATATTCGGCAGCCAGCACCCGCGACAGGGCTGCAACGGTATCGCCAGCAATCGACGGCTGGGTGTGATAGCCCTCGGTAAAACCGAGTTCCCAAATGCTGTTTTCACTGACATCGCGACTGGCCAGGCCCTCCAGCCAGGCGAATACCAGGCCCCCATAAACAATCGGATCACCGCTCATTTTGCCCGACAAGCCGGAACTGAAGACCCGATCGAAATGCAGCGGATGGGTATTGCCCACCGCATAGGTCAGCGGCAGATGCTCGTCGGTGATCGTTCGGCCGTTGGCATGAACGATGATGTCGCCAACGGAAAAATCCTCGAACCAGGAATTGGGGCCGGTCAATCCGGACGGAAGCGGTTCCGGGAAGTCCGGCAGAAAAACCTCGGCCTCGTCGACCCAGGGGAAAGCCGGCATCACCGCAGCCGCCGGCAGGGGGGTGGTTGATGGACGGTCTCCCTGGCCGGCAACCATGATTTTCCGCTCGTACTGCAGGACCACCTGGTCGTTCTGGTTGATGCCCAGGGTCCGGATGGTCACGATACCCGGTTTGCCGGCACCGCGCTCCTTGCGGTCGATGACCTTGGTCAGCGAGCGAATGCTATCCAGCTCATGAACCGGCCGCAGGTACTGGGCATCGTAATAGCCGAGATTGGCCATCGCCTTTTCCGAATCATTCTGCACACCCAGCGAGAGAACGACATTGAAGACCATCTGCGGTGAGGCCACCAGACCCGCGAAGCCGCTGGCCCTGGCATACTCCTCATTGAGGTAGAGCGGATTGCACTGCATGTAGGTCCGGGCAAAGGCCTCCATCTGGGCACGGAGGAAGGTGAAACCACGCGGGTGAACAAACACCTGCCCCGGCACGAACTCCTCCAGATAGCGGCCATAGTGCGGATAGCGGACTTGCTGCACGTCCACCTGCACTTTGGCGGCCAGTTCGGCCTGTGGTCGGAAACGAATTGCCTGCGACATGGAATCCTCCTGTTACACCGCATCGATGAGAGAGCGGGCGATCACCTTCAGAGCCAGCGTTTCTTCGGCTCCCTCGAATATCGACAGCACGCGGGCATCGAGGAAATAACGGCTGACCGGCGACTCCTCGGCATAGCCCATGCCCCCATGAATCTGCATCGCTTCGCGGGTGAGCCACTCGGCCGTCCGGCAGGTGAACAGTTTCACCATGCTGGCTTCCATCTGCCCCTGACCCTGATCCATCAAACTGCCCACGGCGTAGGTGAATTGGCGGGAAACGGTCAGCAGCGTCGCCATGCGCGCCAGCTTGACGAGGGTGAGCTGAAAATCGCCGATCGGCTTGCCGAATGCCTTACGTTCCTGGGAATACGAAACTGCCCGTTCGAAAGCGGCCTGCATGACACCAATCGCACGCGCAGCCGTCTGAATACGCCCGCCGGCAAATCCGGCCATGGTGAAGTAAAAGCCTTTTCCTTCGCCCGCCGGCCCACCCACCAGATTTTCATCGGGGACAAAGACATTGTCGAAGAAGACCTCGTAGGAATGCATCCCGCGATAACCGATGGTCGAAATCGCCCGGCCGGTCAATACACCGCCCTGTGCTTGTCGATATTCGAAGTCGTGCCCTTCATACGAGTCCTTTTCGACCAGGAACATGCTGAGCCCCCGATGGCCGAGCGAACGGTCCGGATTGGAGCGCGCAAGAACCAGGAGAAGTCCAGCCTTGCCAGCCATGGTGCACCAGGTCTTGACGCCGTCGAGGATCCAGCCGCCATCGCACTTGCTCGCTTTGAGGCGCATGGCGGCGACATCGGAACCGGTATCCGGTTCAGTGACGGCAATGGCACACAAGGGATCGCCCAGTGCCACCTGGGGTAGCCACTTTTGCCGCTGCTCTTCGGTTCCCCCCTTGAGCAGGGCGCGGCTGAGGATTTCCGGACGCGTGATCAGGCTACCCGCTGCACCGAGCGAGCCGCGCGAGAGCTCCTCGGTGACCACGATCATCCCCATGTTATCTTCATGATCGTCGCTCTGGAGACCACCATAACGCTCGGGGATCGACAGGCCGAAGCAACCCATTTCGGTCAGTGGATCGAGTATCTCCGGTGGAATGATCCGGTCTTCCCGATGGATCTCCTCGGCCAGAGGCATCACCACGTTGGTAGCCAGTTTGCGGAACGTGTCCTGCATCATCGTGGCGTGATCGTCGAGCAGGTAGGCACCGCTGGCGCCGTTCAAGGCAATGACCTCCCTGCCCAGCGCTTCCAGATTGCCTGCATCCAGTTGCTTCTGGCAGAAACGGCTGAGAGCCGAAGAGTCCAGGTCCGCCAGATCGGCGTCGTTCAGACCGAAACTCTGCGGTCGCGCCCGCAAACGATTGTGGATGTTTTGCAAGGCCTCGGCACAAAAAACCCGGGCCATCCGCTCTTCCAGGCAGACGCCATCGCCCGTTGCGGCGGCCGCTTTGCGCGCATATTCGGCCGCAAAGCGTGCCGCGGTCGATTCGGCGGCACACCAGGCCAGATCGAAGCTGGCCATCTGGTGCTCGTCCAGTTTCTCGTTCGAGACTCCCTTGCCGCCGACGCATTGCTGCTTGATCCAGGTCAGTGATTTCCTGATCACCGAATCGGCTGATTCGAGATACGGTAATGCGCTCATGTCGCTCCTGAGCTCAGTCATGGTTCGTTCCCTTCCTGGTGGCTACTGTTTGGCCCGATTATTGACAATGCGCACAAACGAACGCGAACGCAACTCGTCCAGGGTGATCCCTGTCGCCAGAACTTCCTGCTCGGTGATCGCCCCGCACGCCATTCCCCGCAGGAAGAAGTTCAGCAGGCCCTGGCCTGTCGCCGCATCGTCGAAGGTATTGCCCACCAGCGTCGCCTGGGCGGCCTTGTTCAGGAATGCGTTCAGCCTGGCCGAGGCATCCTGCAGGCCGCTGAGGAAGAAGGTATCGACCGCCGCATAGCGCACCGGCAACTGCCCCGGATTCAGATCCCAACCCTGATAGTAGGCATGTCGCATCGAGTGCATGATGTTATCGTAGTGCAGCTTCCAGGCAGCATGCACGACGGCGCGATTCTCGTCCATCTGCTGGGCGGTCAGCACTGCGTCCCTGGCAGCCTTGTGGGGTCCGATCGGCATGCTGGTGGTCGCACCGTCGCTGATGGTGATGCCGGTTCCGGCGAGGCTGACCTGCAACACATGGCGGGCAAAATCGCAGGCCGGATGAGTATGACTCTGGTGTGCCGCCGTGATGTTGCACGAGGCCGTGTAATCGTAGGTTCCGAAAATCGCCGAGCGGCAACGGCCACCAGCAGCAGCGACCAGCAGCGGCACCGTGTTTTCCCCCCGGTAATTGATGATCGACTGAGTGGTTTCGATCATGATCTCCATTCTCAGGGAATCCTTCGCAAAGCCGAGTCGGGCTTCGAGATTCTCGAGAATCCTGGCGCAGGTGGAAACCTGCGTCGCGGTGACCACCTTGGGGAGCGTGACGATGAAATTCTGTGGCAATTTGCCACCGGTTTTCTCGGCCAGGCGGGTCAGGAAAATGTCCAGGGTACGAATCGAGCGAACCTTGCACTCGTCCGAAAACGTTTTAATGCGAATACCGATAAATGGCGAGAGCAGATTCTCGCGCATGCCTCTGGCGACTTCATCGGCCGCCGCGACGGCATGGCCGTCTTCCTCATCGTCGGGACGATTGCCGTAACCATCCTCGAAATCGATGCGGTTGTCCTCGATCGGCTCGGTCTGCAGCTTTTTCAGCACCCGGTTGAAGACCGTGTAAGCCAGCCAGGCCGCCGGTTTGACCCCGCGCACCTGCTCGGGATTGCTTTCCAGTGCACGCGTCAGGCTTTCCTGGTAGATGGGGTTCGTCGGCAGTGTTTCCGACCCCGGCAGACCCAGAACGCGGCCAAACACCAGGTAGTTGGGCGCATAGGTGTCGAGAGTCTTGAGCGCCACTTCACCCAATTTGGCAGCAAAACCGGCCTTGAACAGATTGGCACCTCCGTAAACCGTGTGCACCGGCTGCCTCTCAAAGGAGTCCGCAGGGTAATCGGACTTGAAAGCTGCATTGGAATCGTGCAGCTCGCTGCAGTAGGAATTCATTTCGTCGTGGGTCAGCGTGAGCTTCATGTATTGCCTCCGAAATACGTTAATCGTTGCTCAAAACACACATTCATCATTGCGTATGCAAATTTCGAAACATCCCAACAGCATGGCTGGGTTCCATCAACAGTTCAAGCAGACCCCGGAGTCAAGACGACGGACGACGGCTTCAATGGGGTGGTTGATTCGCCGACCGATCACCTGGCGGTGGTCGATGAGCGCTACAAGGGGCGCGCAGGCATGGGCCGGGCGGATGCCGGAGTGATCCGGGCTCCAGACCTGGTTGGGCTCGACCAGGAGGACGCCAGGGGGCAGGCAAGGAGAGGAATTGTGTTCAGGGAAGGAGCGGGCGGAGTCTGGCCCTGGTGCTCCAGCGGCCAAGGGCATTGGCCGCAGCAGACAGGTAATCCGCCGGCGATTGACCGCCTGGCCCACCCTCCTGCGCGTGCCACGGAAGAGGTGCCGGGGATCATCCCAGGAGAGCAGTCGATGGTGCAGCAGATCGCTTGCATCGGCCAGAGAATGCCAGAGCTGCGCATGCATCGAGGCACGCACCAGCCCCGCCCGGACGCATTGCTGCACGACAGCCATCGCCTCCCCCTGGTCAATCCACTCCCGCCGAATCACCACACGGCGCCATGAGATTCTAGCGCTTCACGAGGTTTCCCCGCAAGATCGATTATGGGTATTTATCAAGGAAAGATGCGAGCAACGCCTGCGGAAACGGTCACGGCCTTCACGACCGAGTGCCTGGAAAAGTCATGACCCTTAAAGCGGCGCGAGCTCGACACTGGCGCTCATCGCCGTTACGCCATCGGGCGCTTGTGCCTCAAGGGAGCATTGCCTTTCATTGAGCGTGGTGCAGACGATCCGAAACGGTGCCAGGTCGAAGAGCGGCGCCAGTCCCCGGAAGCTGAATTCCTGCACCGGCCGTGCCACCTCCCGACGAAGCAGTTCCATCAGCAGCACTGCGGTCAGCGGTCCGTGCACCACCAGGCCCGGATAGCCCTCTTCTTCGATCGCATAGGGACGATCGTAGTGGATCCGGTGCGCATTGAAAGTCAGCGCAGAGAAGCGGAACAGAAGTCTCGGGTCTGGCGTCACGATGCGTGCGCAGGCGTTTGCCGGTAACGGCGGCCAGTCGAGTACGCGCGGACACGCCAGCGCTGGCCCCGGTTCGCGATAGACAATGTCCTGCTCTTCCTCGACACACAGTCGGCCATCCTGATAATAGCAGTAGAGCACCGACACAAAGGCCAGGGTGCCGGAACGGCCCGATTTCAGCCGGATATCGCGAATGAGCGCGACACGTCGTGCCGGCTGGCCGATCCGCAGCGGATGATGGAAGCGCATACGCGCGCCGGCAAACATCCGCCTTGGATAGGGGATCGGGGGCATGAAACCACCGCGCTGTGGATGTCCATCGACGTCGAGCAAGGCCTGCGGCGCCCTGGGCAGAAAATAGAACCAGTGCCACAGCGGAGGCAGTGCGCTCCCAGCCTCCAGAGCGGTCTGCGTGTCATCGAGCATCGCTGCCGCTGCCAGCGCCGCTGTCGGGCTCAGGTCGTCGTCAGTGGTCTCCTGGCGGCCAATCCACTCTGCGTAGTCTGCTGTCACTTCGCTCATGCAAATCATCCTTTCCGGGTTTCCTTGAACGGTCCTGCAAGTAGCGCACAGCATACGGCCAAACGCAAGTTGACGCACATGCGAGGTGCCAATTCAGGGCAATCCTCAGATCTTTGCGCCAGGGAAACGGATTTGCTCCTATACTGTTCCGCTGGCGTCGGTGCCGTGCCTGTTTCGAGTCAGGGCCTTGAGCGGTTTTCCGGCGAGCTTGTCTGGGGATACAGCAATGAAAGAGGGAACGGCTTCGACGGAGTCCGCACCGCTGCGGTCTGGACTTGCGGGCAACGCGGAGGGAACACCGACAGGCGATCATTCCGCCAGCAAGCAGTCGCAGCAGGACGATGCGGATCAGGATCGCTCGACAGAGAACGACAAGCTGCCGATGAGCGGCCTGCGCATCATCGACGTAGGCACCTTTCTCGCCGGTCCATATGCGGCGTCGATTCTTGGCGAGTTCGGCGCCGAGATTCTGAAAGTCGAGCACCCCATCGCCGGCGATCCGATGCGCCGTTTCGGAACCGCGTCGAAGCGGCACGATGCGACGCTGGCCTGGCTCAGCGAAGGCCGCAACCGGAAATCGGTCACCCTCGATCTGCGCCAACAGGAAGGTGTCGATCTGTTCCTGAAGCTGGTCGCCAAGTCGGATGTACTGATCGAGAATTTCCGCCCCGGCACGATGGAGGAATGGGGACTCGGCTGGAACGAGTTGAGCAAGGCCAACCCGGGCCTGGTGATGCTGCGCGTCTCGGGCTACGGACAGACCGGCCCGTATCGCAGACGCTCGGGTTTCGCGCACATCGCGCATGGTTTTGCCGGACTCTCGTACCTCGCCGGTTTCCCTGGTGAAACGCCGGTGGTTCCCGGTACCGCACCGATGGGGGATTACATGTCCAGCCTCTACGGCGCGATCGGCATCCTGCTGGCACTGCGCCACCGCGAGGCGACCGGACAGGGCCAGATCATCGACATCGGCATTTACGAGGCGGTGTTCCGCCAGATGGATGAGATTGCCGCTGCGTACGGTCTGTTCGGCAAGGTGCGCGAACGCGAAGGCGCCGGCAGCTTCGTCGCCGTTCCGCATGGCCACTTCCGCACCATCGACGACAAATGGGTCGCCATTGCCTGCACCACCGACAAGATGTTCGAACGCTTCGCTGCGGTGATGGGCAAAGCGGAACTCGCGGCTGCCGATTGCTACGGCAATCAGCGCAAGCGCCTGGCAGCGCGTGACGAGGTCAACCGGATCGTCATCGAATGGGTTGGCTCGATGCCTCGCAGCGAGGTCATGAAGCGGTGCATCGACGGCGAAGTGCCGATCGGCAAGCTCAACAGTATCGCCGACATCTTCGAGGACGAGCATTTCCAGGCACGCGGCAACCTCGCCCGTCTGCAGGAAGAGGGTCTGGGTGAAGTCGTGATTCCGGGTGTCGTGCCGACTCTGTCCGAAACGCCGGGCAGGATTTCCAATCTCGGGCCACCGCTCGGCAACGCGACCTATGAGGTCCTGCGCGAGCTGCTCGGGATTTCGGCACAGGAAATCAAGCGGCTACGGCAACACAAGATCATCTGAACGGTCATGTCTTTTCCAGACATCCCCCGATCATGAAAGTCATGACCGTTTCCCTCTCTCCCAACCCCTCTCCTGCGAGTGGAGAGGGGAGCTTGCCGAGTCGCTGGCGCGACTTTCATATCAACGGGCCCTCGCGAGGATTCCCATGACCACCACTGATCCCGCCGGGTCCCGGCTGCCACTTGAGGGCATTCGTGTCATCGATGCCGCAACGGTCATCGCCGCACCCTACAGCGCCACCATCCTGAGTGAATTCGGCGCCGAGGTATTGAAAGTCGAAAACCCGATCGGCGGCGACCCGATGCGTTATTTCGGAACCCCGAGCAGGCGCAAGGATACGCTCGCCTGGCTCAGCGAAGCACGCAACAAGAAATCGGTGACCCTCGACCTGCACCTGCCCGAAGGCGTCGAACTGTTCAAGCAGCTGATCGAAAAGTCGGACGTGCTGTGCGAAAACTTTCGGCCCGGCACCCTCGAAAAATGGGGCCTCGGCTGGGAGGTCCTGCGCGAGATCAATCCCGGCCTGATCATGCTGCGCGTCACCGGTTACGGCCAGACCGGCCCTTACCGCGACCGACCGGGTTTTGCGCGGGTCGCGCACGCGGTCGGCGGCATCGCCTTCCTCGCCGGCATGCCGAGGGGAACTCCGGTGACGCCGGGGTCGACCACCCTTGGCGATTACCTGACCGGACTCTACGGTTGCATCGGCATTCTGATGGCCTTGCGTCACCGCGAGCGCACCGGCCAGGGGCAATATATCGATGCCGCCCTGTACGAGTCGGTGTTTCGCTGCACCGACGAACTGGCACCGGCCTACGGCATGTTCGGTCGGATTCGCGAGCGGCACGGGCCAAACCATAACGACTTCGCCTGCCCGCACGGCCATTTTCCGACCAAGGACGACGGCAAGTGGGTGGCGATTTCATGCGTCACCGACAAGCTTTTCGAGCGCCTGGCGATGGCCATGGGACGACCCGAACTGGCCGCAGCACACGTCTATGGCGATCAGAAGACGCGCCTCGAAAACCGCCATGATGTGAACGAAATCGTCCGTGACTGGTGCGGTTCGCTGCACCGCGATGACCTTCTCAACCGCTGCTTCGCTGCCGGCGCACCGGCTGGCCCCTTGAACAGCATTGCCGACATTTTCGGCGACCGGCAGTTCCACGCCCGTCGCAATCTGGTGGCCATCGACGAGCAGGACATCGGCGAGACGGTCATCGTTCCCTCGGTGCTGCCACGCCTGTCGGTCACGCCGGGCCGCATCAAGCACCTGGGTCCACGGCTCGGGCAACATACCGACGAAGTGCTCTCGGATCTGCTCGGCCTTGCCGCAGACGAGATCAACGAACTGCGCAAGAAGCGCGTGATCTGAAGACCAAGAGAATTGGTGAAGAAAATGGATGGAATCCTCAAGGGCTTGCGCGTCGTCGAAGGCTCGGCTTTTGTCGCCGCACCGCTGGGTGGCATGACCCTGGCCCAGCTCGGAGCGGATGTCATCCGTTTCGACCCGCTCGGCGGCGGCCTCGACCATCGCCGCTGGCCGCTGACGCTCGACGGCAAACACAGCCTGTTCTGGGCGGGCCTGAACAAGGGCAAGCGCTCGATTGCCGTAGACTTTCGCAAACCGCGTGGCCAGGAGTTGCTGACGCAACTGATCTGTGCACCAGGAGACGATGCCGGCCTGTTCAGCACCAACTTTCCGGCCAAAGGCTGGCTCGCTTACGAGACGCTACAGGCACGGCGCCAGGATTTGATCATGGTCAATCTGACCGGACGCCGTGACGGCAGCTCGGAAGTCGATTACACACTGAACCCACAGCTCGGCCTGCCCTTGATGACCGGGCCAAACACCTCGCCGGAAGTGGTGAACCATGTCTTTCCCGCCTGGGACTTCATCAGCGGCCAGATGATCGCCCTGGGCCTGCTCGCCGCCGAAAGACACCGGCGGCTGAGCGGCGAAGGGCAACTGATTCGTCTCGCGTTGAAGGATGTGGCACTGGCAATGCTCGGCAATTTCGGCATGCTTGCCGAGGTGATGGTCAATGACACCGACCGGCCAAGGCAGGGCAACTATCTCTACGGCGCTTTCGGCCGCGATTTCGCAACGCTCGACGGCAAGCGCCTGATGGTCGTCGGCCTCACCAGCATGCAGTGGCGGTGCCTGACCAAGGCCACCGGCCTGCAGGAGGCCGTCGCGGCGCTCGGCGTCCGGCTGGGTCTCGACCTCGAAGACGAGGGTAATCGCTTCCGTGCCCGGCAGCAGATTGCTGCGCTGCTCGAACCGTGGTTCCATGCGCGCACGCTCGCCGAGGCCGCCGCCATCCTCAATGCCCACCGCGTTAGTTGGGGTCCCTATCGCAGTGTACGGGAAACCATTGCCTGTGACCCCGATTGCTCAACCGACAATCCGCTGTTCACGATGACCGAACAAGCGGGCATCGGCTCCTACCTGATGCCCGCGACGCCGCTCCAATTCGGCCGCGTGCCCCGCCTGCCGGCGATGCCGGCGCCACGCCTCGGCGAACACACCGACCAGATCCTGCTCGAAATTCTCGGCCTGAGCGAGGCCGAGGTCGGCCGCCTGCACGATGCGCGCGTCGTCGCCGGGCCAGACTGAAATCCTCTCCGACAAGGCAGTCGGTTCCATCAGCGTTTTCTTCACCAGGGACAAAAGCCATGAAGCTACCCGTTCATTTCTACAAGCCACTCGCCATCGGTGCGCCACAGCCTCTGCGTGAACTGCCGGTGCGGCCGGAACGGATGATCCATTTCTTTCCGCCGCACATCGACAAGATTCGCGCCAAGGCGCCTGAAACCGCGAGGCAGTGTGACGTGATGTGCGGCAACCTCGAGGACGCCATTCCCATCGAAGCCAAGGACGCGGCGCGTGCCGGTTTCATCGACCTGCTGTCGAAAAACGACTTCGGTGACACCGCGATGTGGGTGCGTGTCAACGCCTTGAACAGCCCGTGGATACTCGACGACCTCGAACAGATCATTCGACATGTCGGCAACCAGCTCGATGTGATCATGATTCCCAAGGTCGAGGGGCCGTGGGACATTCATTTCGTCGACCAGTACGTTGCGCTGCTCGAAGCCAAGTACGCGATCAGGAAACCGATTCTGCTGCATGCCCTGCTCGAAACCGCGCAGGGGGTGACCAACGTCGAGGCCATCTGTGGCGCCAGTCCGCGCATGCATGGCCTGAGCCTTGGCCCGGCCGACCTGGCCGCCTCACGCGGCATGAAGACCACCCGCGTCGGTGGCGGCCATCCCGGCTACGGTGTCCTCGCCGACCCCGAACCCGGTCAGGAAACCGGGCAGAATGCGCGCGCCTTCTTCCAGCAGGATCTCTGGCATTACACTGTTGCGCGCATGGTCGATGCAGCAGTGGCGCACGGTCTGCACTCGTTCTACGGTCCCTTCGGCGATCTCAAGGACGAAGCCGCCTGCGAGGCGCAGTTCCGCAATGCCTTCCTGATGGGTTGCTCGGGTGCCTGGTCGCTGGCACCGAACCAGATCGCCATCGCCAAGCGCGTCTTCAGTCCCGACGTCAAGGAAGTGCTGTTTGCCAAGCGCATTCTCGAAGCGATGCCCGATGGCAGCGGCGTGGCGACGATCGACGGCAAGATGCAGGATGATGCAACCTGGAAGCAGGCGCGGGTGATCGTCGATCTGGCACGGCTGGTGGCCAGGCGCGATCCGGAGCTAGCCGCCGCTTATGGACTGTAAGGCATTGACTCAATACCTCGGGGAGAAAATACCGTGAGCGAGAAGACCAGACTGGGCAACTTTTTCGAAGATTTTTACGTCGGCCAGACGATCGCACACGCCACGCCACGTACCATTACCGAGGGCGACGTGGCGCTGTATACCGCCTTGACCGGCTCGCGCTTCGCCACCACTTCGGCAGACACCTTCGCGCATAGCCTGGGCTTCCCGCGGGCGCCGGTGGATGATTTTCTCGCCTTCAACATGGTTTTTGGCCGGACCGTGCCGGACATCTCGATCAATGCCGTCGCCAACCTTGGTTATGCGACGGGCCGTTTCGGCCACCCGGTCTATCCGGGCGATACGCTCAGCGCCGATTCCACCGTGATCGGACTCAAAGAAAACAGCGACGGCCAGACCGGTGTCGTCTATGTGCGCTCGTGTGGGGTCAATCAGCGCGGACAGATCGCCCTCGACTACTGCCGCTGGGTCATGGTCCGCAAGCGCGACCCGGCGTCGCCTGCCCCGGAAAGCGTCGTTCCGGATCTGCCCGCTGCCATTGCCGCCAGTGATCTGCTGGTTCCGACCGGGATCCGGATCGAGCAATACGACACGGCCCTGTCCGGTAGCACCGACCTCTGGAACGACTACCAGGTCGGCGAACGCATCGATCATGTGGACGGGATGACCATCGAAGAAAGCGAACACATGATGGCCACCCGCCTGTACCAGAACACCGCGCGCGTGCACTTCAACCAGCAGGCCGAACGGGCTGCTGGGCGCTTCGGCCGCCGCCTCATCTACGGTGGCCACATCATCAGTCTGGCGCGCTCGCTTTCGTACAATGGGCTGGCCAATGCCTTCAGCATCGCGGCGATCAACGGCGGCCGGCATGTGACGCCAGCTTTCGCCGGCGACACGGTCTACGCCTGGTCGGAAGTGCTCGAACAACTGCTCGTGCCGGGACGCAAGGACATCGGCGCACTGCGGCTGCGTACCGTCGCCACCAAGGACCAGCCCTGCGCGGATTTTCCCTACCAGACCACCGATGGCCGTTATGATCCGAGCGTGCTGCTCGACTTCGACTATACGGTGCTGATGCCGAGAAGGGAGTAGATGCGACCGGCTTCGCTGCCCACACGGGCGACTGCGTCGCGGCCACGGCGAAGTCCATCAAACCGATTACCAGTCGAGCGCCTGGCTTTTGGCCGCCACTCTGTTCGCCCGCTGGTCTCAGGAAAACTTTTTCAGCCGCCGGCTCGCCCAATTCGGCACGCTCCACCTCAACGAAACGATTGACCCGGTGAAAGTCGAGGCCTTTGTCGCGAATAAAGCCGCGGCCCACGACGAGATCGAACACCTGCAACTGGAAAGCCAAGAAGTATAGATGGGTATAGTGGGACGTAGTTGAACCTTCAGGCATCGGCAACATGACCGATGTTACGAGACAAATCAACGGCTTGACTGAAATATGCCGAAAAATCAAGACGCAAGAGAAGGCGATGTAACGGGGCACACGCCGATGATGCAGCAGTACCTGCGCATCAAGGCCGAGCATCCAGGCATCCTGTTGTTTTACCGGATGGGCGATTTCTACGAGTTGTTTTTCGACGACGCGGAAAAAGCAGCGCGGCTACTGGACATTACGCTGACGACACGCGGTCAGTCGGCCGGACAGCCGATCAAAATGGCCGGGGTACCCTACCACGCCGTCGAACAGTATCTGGCGAAGCTGGTCAGACTTGGCGAATCGGTGGTGATCTGCGAGCAGATCGGCGACCCGGCGACCAGCAAGGGTCCGGTCGAGCGCGCCGTGGCACGCATCGTCACCCCCGGCACCCTGACCGACGCGGCCTTGCTCGACGAGAAGCGCAATACGCTGTTGCTTTCCTTGTGCGCCAGCAAACAATTTGCCGGCCTCGCCTGGATCAACCTCGCGAGCGGCGATTTCCGCGTCTGTGAAGTCGCACCGAGCAAGCTCGCTGCCACGCTGGATCGTATCCGTCCCGCCGAGATCATCGTGCCGGAGAGCCTCGGACTGACTTTCACTCCCGAGGTGGCTCTGACTCGCCAGCCCGACTGGCATTTCGACGTCGAGGCCGCACGCCGCGAACTCTGTACGCACTTCGCCACCCGCTCGCTGGCCGGTTTCGGTGCCGACGCCCTGCGTCCGGCCATCGCCGCCGCCGGCGCACTGTTGCGCTATGCCAAGGCCACCCAGACGCGTGCCCTGCCACACCTGCGGGCGCTGATCGTCGAACGCGATGCCACCTTCCTCGGGCTCGACACGGCGACGCGACGCAATCTCGAACTCACCGAGACCCTGCGTGGCCAGCCGGCGCCAACGCTGTGCAGCCTGCTCGACAACTGCGTCACCGCAATGGGCGCGCGTCTGTTGCGGCATGCACTGCACCACCCCTGGCGTGACCCGACCATCCCGGCCGCCCGCCACGCTGCAATTGCGATGCTGCTCGACGACGATGGCCGTACCCTGCATGCATTGCGGCAAGCGCTACGCGGCTTTGCCGACATCGAACGTATCGCCGGCCGGATCGCGCTCTGCAGCGCTCGGCCGCGCGACCTGTCAAGCCTGCGCGACAGCCTGCAGCGCCTGCACGAACTGCGCGCGCCGCTGGCGGCAATGCTTTCGATCGCGGCGGCAGCAGCGCCACTGCTCGCCGAATTGCATGCGCAACTGGCCACCCCGGATGCCGCCCTCGATCTCTTATGTCGCGCCATCCTGCCCGAACCGGCCGCCCTGATCCGCGACGGTGGCGTCATTGCCAAGGGCTTCGACGCCGATCTCGACGAACTGCGCGCCCTCAACGACCACTGCGGCACTTTTCTGCTTGAGCTCGAGGCGCGCGAACGCGAGCGCACGGGCATCGGCAACCTGAAGGTCGAGTACAACCGCGTGCACGGCTTCTACATCGAAGTCAGCCACGCCAACGCCACCAGGGTGCCCGACGATTATCGCCGCCGGCAGACCCTGAAAAACGCCGAGCGCTACCTGACACCGGAGCTCAAGGCCTTCGAAGACAAGGCCCTGTCGGCGCAGGAGCGCGGCCTGGCGCGCGAAAAGCTGCTCTACGAAGGCCTTCTCGCCACCCTGCAGGATGATCTGCCGCAGTTGCAGCAGATCGCCCAGGCGGTCGCCGGCATCGACCTCCTGAGCGGATTCGCCGATACCGCGCAAAGGCGCAACTATTGCCGACCCTTGTTTTCGTCCGAGGCGGGACTGCTGATCGAGGACGGTCGGCACCCGGTCGTCGAAGAACAGATCGGCGGCGGGGAAAGCTTCATTGCCAACGATACGCGCCTGGGCGACGAGCGGCGGCTGTTACTGATCACAGGCCCGAACATGGGCGGCAAATCGACCTACATGCGCCAGACCGCGCTGATCGCCCTGCTCGCGCATGTCGGCAGTTACGTGCCGGCAACGCGCGCGGTTCTCGGCCCGCTCGACCAGATCTTCACGCGCATCGGCGCTGCCGACGACCTTGCCGCCGGGCGTTCGACATTCATGGTCGAAATGATCGAATCGGCAGCCATCCTGCATCACGCCACGGAACACAGCCTGGTACTGATGGACGAAGTCGGCCGCGGTACCTCGACCTTCGACGGCATGGCGCTGGCTTTCGCGATCTGTCGCCATCTGCTCGAAAAAAACCGCTGTCTGACCCTTTTTGCGACCCACTACTTCGAGCTGACGCTGTTGGCGAACGAGTACCCGGATCTGGCCAATGTGCATCTGGACGCCATCGAGCACGGCGAGCGCATCGTCTTCCTGCACGCCGTCGAGGAAGGCCCGGCCAACCAGAGTTACGGGATTCAGGTCGCGGCGCTGGCGGGAATTCCCTCCGCGGTGCTGAAAGCGGCCCGACGACAGTTGCGCGAGTTCGAGCAACGGGCTTCGATCAACCCCCTGCAACCCGATCTCTTTGCCACGGCACTGGCCAATGCTGCGGAAGCGCAGGAGCACCCCACCCCGCCGGCCATCGAGCGGCTACGTTCGATCGATCCCGATCGACTGACCCCCCGCGAGGCGCTCGACGCCCTCTACGAACTCAAATCCCTGCTTTGATGATCCAAGGATCCTGCGCATCGCTGCTCGCTGGCCTGTTGCTCGCCGGATCGGTACACGCCGAAACCTGGCGCTTCGCAGTGATCGGCGACACCCCGTACAGCGCTTACGAACGCAGCGAACTGCCGCGCATGCTCGACGACATCGCCGATGAGCACCCCGGCTTGATCGTCCATGCCGGCGATTTCAAGGATAGCCGGACGATCTGCAGCGACGAGTTGTTCCGCGACCGTCGCGCACTCTTCGCTGCGTCGCGGGTGCCGCTGCTCTACGTCGTTGGCGACAACGAATGGACCGACTGCCGGCAACTGCCGGCCGGTCACTTCGACCCACTCGAACGCTTGCAGAAGCTGCGCGAGCTGTTTTTCGCAGAACCGCAATCGCTGGGAAGGCAGACGCTGCCGGTCGAACAGCAGGCTAATACCCCGGAGCACCTGCGCTGGCGCCTTGGCCCGGTGCTCTTCCTGTCGCTCAACGTTCCCGGTCCGAACAACCACTTCGGCATGGGAAGCACGCCCAGCGGCGAATATCTGGCGCGCAATCCCGTGCTCATCGACTGGCTCCAGCAGGGATTTGCCGTTGCACGGCGCGAACAGGCCGCCGGCATCGTCATCGTCATGCAGGCCAACCCGGGCTTCAAGCACCACGCGGCCGGTCTGACGCACGCTGGCTACCGGGATCTGCTGGAAACCCTGCGCATGGAGACCCTGGCTTTCCCTGGTCAGGTTCTGCTGGTGCATGGCGACACGCACTGGCAGCGCATCGACCAGCCGCTGCGCCATCCGAAGACAAAGCTGCCGATCAGCAACTTCACTCGCCTGGAGACCTTTGGCTACCCCGTCATGGGCTGGGTGAAAGTCATCATCGACGACCAGTTGCCGCAACTCTTCCGCTTCGAGGTGCGCCCCTACCACCGGCGCTGACTGCTGCAGCGAACAAGGCCGTCGACAGCGGCGGCGACAAGGCCTACACTCGGCGAGCTTAACCGCATCAGGAGGACTGGACCATGCCGCTGATCTCCTTCGTTCGCTCTACCCTGGCGATCATCTTGTTCGCCCTGGCGCTGCCCTGCGCTGCCGACATCGTCATCGGCCAGATCGCTGCTTTCAGCGGCCCTCTGGCACCGACGGGAACACACATGCGGGCCGGGGTGCAACTCTATTTCGACGCGGTCAACGCCGAAGGCGGCATCCACGGGGCCAGGATTCGACTGCTCTCGAAGGATGACGGCTACAAAAGCGAGGAGACGGTTCGGCTGGCTCGCGAGATGATCAAGGAGTCGCAACCCCTGGCATTCATCGGCTTCGTCGGCACTGGCAACGTCGAGGCCATTCTCGACCAGAATATCCTCAGTGAAGCCGGCATTCCATTGGTCGCCGTGCGCACCGGCAGCGAATCGCTGGTGCGCAGGAACGACCCGTTTCTGTTCATGACCCGCGCCAGCTACGCAGAAGAAGTCGGGAAAATCACCGACCAGTACATCACCACCGGCTATATCCGCATTGCCGTCTTCTATCAGGACGACCCTTTCGGCAAGGACGTACTGCAGAGCGCCGAACAGCTCATCAAGAATGCCGGCGGCACCCTGGTAGCCAAAGGAGCCTACGCGAAAAACACGACCGACGTCGCTGCCGCCGTCAAGATCATTGCCGCCGCGAAACCACAGGCGGTAATCCTGATTGCCAATACCGCGGCCAGCGCCGAGTTCCTGAAACAGTCGCGCGAAGCAGGAAGCCTCGCCCAGCATGTCGCGCTTTCGACAACCGATGCGGCGCAGGTCGTGCAGCGAATTGGCGCCAACAAGGCGGAAGGACTGGCACTCACACAAGTCGTTCCGGATCCGAACAGTCATACCGTTGCCCTGATCCGGGAAATCCAGAACAATTTCGCGAAGTTCAAACCCAGGGACGTGACGCTCAACCATACCTTCGTTGAAGGCTACCTTGGCGCCATGGTCCTCGGCGAAGCACTTCGCCGTGCCGGCCCGAACCCGACTCGCAAGAAGCTGCGCGACACCCTTGAAGCGCTCAAGAACTATGACGCCGGTGGCGTCTTCATCAGCTTTTCCCCCAAGAGGCACGCCGGCTCGCGCTTCGTCGACATCACCATCCTCAATCGCGCCGGCAAGCTGCTGCGCTAGACCTGGTGTGCGGGCGATCGCCCGGCACACCGGGAATGACTCGGCAAGTGCCGATGACACTTTGCAGGGCGGTCATTCCTCGTCTTCGCAACTGTCGTCGTGCGTATGCCCATGGCTGATTTCTTCGGCAGTGGCCGGGCGGACAGCGGTGACGGTACAGGTGAACACCAGGGCCATGCCGGCCAAGGGATGGTTGGCATCGAGCACGACCTTGTCGTCGGCGATTTCGGTCACCCGGTAAATCAGCACTTCATCGTCTTCATCTTCGTCGTCGACACCCTCCGGTACCCCTTCAAACTGCATGCCAACCTGCAGTTCCTGGGGAAACTGACTGCGTGACTCGAGCTGGACCAGTTCAGCATCGTACTCGCCGAAGGCATCGTCGGGCTGCATTTTCACCACCACCGACTCGCCAATCCGCTTGCCGTGCATGGCTTCTTCGATCATCGGGAAAATGTCATCGTAACCGCCGTGCAAATAGACCAGCGGCTCCTGACCCGCATCCACCAGCTGCCCGTCCACATCGGTGACGTTATAATCCAGGGTGACCACCATATTCTTTGCAACTTGCATATTCATTGCTTGAGTTCCTTAACCGTGCGCAGCATTTCAAGCGCGTGGCCTTTGGCATTCACTCCATAAGACGCAAAACGGAGAACACCTTGTTTGTCGATGACAAAAGTCGAGCGAACGATGCCGTGCTTCTTGACCCCATTCACCTCTTTCGCCTGCCAGACACCGTACTGTTTGCACGCCGAACCCTCGGCATCCGAAAGGAGACACACGGAAATACCATGCTTGTCCCGGAACTCTGCGTGTTTGATGCAGTCGTCACGGCTGATGCCGATGATCAGGCAGTCCAGCCGCGCGAATTCGTCCTCATGATCGGAGAAATCGGTAGCCTGCAGCGTACAGCACGGCGCGTCATCTCTCGGATAGAAAAAGAGAATGATATTGTTTTTACCCTGAAACTGGGCAATATCGATGAGTTCCATATCCGCATCGGGGAGGACGAACATCGGAGCTGCCTGTCCTGCTTTCAGCATGGTGCCCCCTCAAAGACCCTTCCCGATCGCACACAAGCGAGCGGGTGACGCAGATTCTAACCAAGCTTCTGCCGTCTGACTACAAGAAAGCGATGCCCGAATCCCGCTACAATAAGCCCTGCCTGAGGCAGTCGCTCCCGCGCAACGATTTCCCGATCCTGCACGAGGTTCTGCAGGATACTCGTCATTCTCGAACACAGCAAACCCGGAGACCCACATGAAGCGATTTCGACCTTTGCTGCACACCCTGCCCCTGCTCGCCTTGCTGGTCGCCCTACCGGCACCGGCAGCTCCCGGCAGTGGCACGAGCATCGACCTGGCGGCCGAAGCCAGCCGACCCGCCGCCAACGACCTGGCACGCGCAACGGTCTTTGCCGAAGCGGCCGGCGCAACGCCGAGCGAACTGGCGAAACGAGTAAACGGACTGATCGCCGACGGTCTGAAGACCGCACGCGGGTACAGCAACGTCAGGACCCAGAGCGGTGCCACTTACACCTATCCGGTCTACGCCAAGGGCGGCAAGATCGAAAGCTGGCGGATGCGCTCCGATCTCACGCTGGAGTGCTCTGATCCGGCCGCGCTCTCCGAGTTGCTGGGCAAGCTCCAGGCGTCGCTGGGCGTTGCCAGCCTGAGCATGCTGCCAGCACCGGAAACCCGAAAAAAAGCCGAAAACGAAGCCACGCTCGAAGCCATCACGGCCTTCAAGGCCCGCGCCAGGCTGATCGCCGACGCTTTGGGCAAGCCTTACCGGATCAAGCACCTGGCCATCAACAGCAGTGGCCGCACACCACCGCTGCCAATGCTGCGCGCGGCATCGCTGGCCTCGGCCGAGGCAGCAGCGATGCCGATCGAAGCCGGCGAGACCCTGGTCACCGCCAGCGTCGCGGGCCAGATTGAACTCCCGGAATAAGCGGTACAGAGACTCCTGTCGGGCAGGACTGGCGGCTAGCGTTTTGCCGGTCGTGCCGGGGCGGTTGCAATGGTGGGTTTCTCGGCAGCCGGCGCCACGGTCTTCTCGCTCGCAGGCTTGTCGGGGATCTGGACAAAAACTTCATCCTGCTTGACCATCCCGAGTTCGAAGCGCGCACGCTCCTCGATCGCATCGTAACCCTGCTTGAGATCACGTACTTCGGCATCCAGCCCGGCGTTGCGCATCTCCAGCTTGCCGTTGCTTTCCTTCTGTTGCTGAAGCTGCCGATCGACATCCCACACTCGCAACCAGCCGCCCTTGCCCAGCCACAGCGGATGCTGCAGCAGGGCAATCAGCACCAGCAGGATGACAGCCAGCAAGCGCACGGTAGCGGATGTCGAATTCAGTCCGTCACGACAGATTGTAGAAGGCATCACGACCCGGATAGCCTGCGGTGTCCCCGAGGTCCTCCTCGATGCGCAGCAACTGGTTGTATTTGGCGATGCGATCGGAACGTGACAGCGAACCCGTCTTGATTTGCAGGGCATTCATGCCGACGGCGATGTCGGCAATGGTGCTGTCTTCGGTTTCGCCGGAGCGGTGAGAAATCACCGCCGTGTAAGCAGCGCGCTTGGCCATTTCGATGGCCGCAAAGGTCTCCGAGAGCGTGCCGATCTGATTGATCTTGATCAGGATCGAGTTGGCGATGCCCTGCTTGATGCCTTCCTTGAAAATCCGGGTATTGGTCACGAAGACGTCGTCGCCGACAATCTGTACGCTTTTGCCCAGGCGCCCGGTGAGCACTTTCCAGCCATCCCAGTCGTTTTCAGCCATACCGTCCTCGATCGAGACGATCGGGAAGCGGTCGGCCAGATTGGCCAGATAATCGACCAGTTCGTGCGAGTTCAACTGCAGGCTCTCGCCGGCCAGATGATAGCGACCATCCCGGTATAACCCGGAGGCCGCGCAGTCGATACCGATCAGCACGTCTTCGCCGGGACAATAACTGGCGTTCTCGATCGCCTGGATGATCAGTTGCAAGGCTTCGGCATGGCTGCCGAGGTTGGGCGCGAATCCCCCCTCATCGCCAACGGCGGTCGAGAAGCCTTTCTTGTGCAACAGCTTCTTCAGCGCGTGAAAAACTTCGGCACCACAGCGCAGGGCTTCGCGAAACGAGTTCTGACTCACCGGCAGAATCATGAACTCCTGGAAATCGAGACTGTTGTTGGCGTGTTCCCCACCGTTGATGATGTTCATCATCGGTACCGGCATCTGCATCGGCCCGGAACCGCCGAAATAGCGGTAAAGCGGCAGACCCGATTCCTCGGCAGCAGCCTTGGCCACCGCGATCGAAACCGCCAGCATGGCGTTGGCACCAAGACGTGCCTTGTTGTCGGTACCGTCAAGATGAATCAGTGTCTGATCAATGAACGCCTGTTCCTGGGCATCGAGGCCGATGATCGCCTCGGAAATTTCGGTGTTCACATTCTCGACGGCCTGCAGAACGCCTTTGCCCAGATAGCGGGCGGCATCGCCATCGCGCAGTTCAATGGCTTCACGTGATCCGGTCGATGCCCCGGAAGGCACCGCAGCACGCCCCATGACACCGGATTCGAGCAGTACGTCACATTCGACGGTCGGGTTGCCGCGCGAATCGAGCACCTCACGGGCGACGACATCAACCACAGAGCTCATGATCTTTCCTTTTTATTCATAATGTTAAAGAGAGGCAATCCGGCAATCCCCGGAGGTTCATTGCGGCCGCATGGCGGCGCGTGACTCTGGCTGCCGGGGATTCGTGGACTGGAGTTCATCCAGACGGTTCGCCTTGACCAGGCGATCAAGCGCAACCAGCGTCGTCAACAGGCCTTCCATGCGACTCAGGGGCCAACTGTTCGGCCCATCGGAAAGCGCCATTTCCGGGCGCGGATGCGTTTCCATGAACAGCCCGGCGATGCCCACGGCCACCGCCGCACGCGCCAGCACCGGTACGAACTCGCGCTGTCCACCGGAAACGGTGCCCTGCCCGCCTGGCAACTGCACCGAATGCGTGGCATCGAATACCACCGGGGCAGCGCTCTCGCGCATGATCGCCAGACTGCGCATGTCCGCAACCAGGTTGTTGTAACCAAAGGAAGCGCCGCGCTCGCAAACCATGATCGTATCGACACCGACAGCGGCATCCCTGGCTTTGGCGACGACGTTCTGCATGTCGCCCGGGGCGAGAAACTGTCCTTTCTTGATATTCACCGGCTTGCCGGTGGCGGCAACGGCCTGGATGAAATCGGTCTGGCGACAGAGAAAGGCTGGCGTCTGCAACACATCGACGACAGCGGCAACGGCGGCGATGTCCGGTTCGCGATGTACGTCGGTCAGGATCGGAGTACCGATCTGACGCCGCACTTCCGAGAGGATGTGCAGACCGCGGTCGATCCCTGGACCACGCGGAGACTGCCCGGAGCTGCGATTGGCCTTGTCATAGGAGGCCTTGAAGATGTACGGCAGCGCAAGCCGGGCACAGATCTCCTGCAGCCGTCCGGCAACCTCGATGCACAGATCCAGCGACTCCGCAGTGCACGGGCCGGCGATCAGGAACAGTGGCTGATCGAGTCCGGCTTCGAAGTGGCAGAGCTTCATACCTTCGCCCGGTAGGCGACGGCGGCCTGAACAAAGGACGTAAACAGCGGGTGCCCCTTGCGCGGCGAAGAAGTGAACTCGGGATGAAACTGACAGCCGAGAAACCAAGGGTGTGCATTCGGCCCGTCTTTCGGCAGCTCGACGACTTCACACAGATCGGTGACCGGCGCACGACCGGCGACCACCAGACCGCTTCCTTCCAGTTCACCAAGCAGCATGTTGTTGACCTCGTAACGGTGGCGATGACGTTCGACGATCTCCGCCTGCCCGTAGATCGCGCGCGCCATGGTGCCTTCGCCAAGCTCGCAACGCTGACCACCCAGACGCATGCTGCCACCCAGGTCGGAGTTTTCGTCACGTTTTTCGAGGCGTCCCGAGGCATCCTGCCACTCGGTGATCAAACCCACCACCGGATATCGAGTATCCCTGTCGAACTCGGTGCTGTGCGCCCCGTTCATGCCGGCCACGTGACGAGCGAACTCGACGACCGCAAGTTGCATGCCGAGACAGATCCCGAGAAAGGGAATGCCATGCTCGCGAGCATGGCGAATCGCGGCGATCTTGCCCTCGGTACCGCGCCGCCCGAAGCCGCCCGGAACGAGGATGGCGTCCATGCCCTGCAAGACATCACAACCGTTCTTCTCGATTTCTTCGGAATCGATGTAGCTGACCTTGACCTTGCTGCGCGTCGCAATGCCTGCATGTATCAGCGCTTCGGTCAGCGACTTGTACGATTCGGTCAGGTCCACGTACTTGCCGACAAAAGCCACGTCGACTTGGTGCTCAGGGTGTTCCAGCGCGTGTACGATCGTTTTCCAAACCGTCAGATCAGCCGCCTTGGCGAGAATCCCGAGTTTGTGGCAGACGATCTCGTCGAGCATCTGGTCATGCAACATGGCCGGAATCTTGTAAATCGAATCCGCATCCCGCGCCTCGATCACGGCTTCGCGCTGCACGTTGCAGAACAGGGCCATCTTCCGCTTGTCTTCTTCCGGAATCGGGCGATCGGTGCGACAGAGCAGGATGTCCGGCTGGATGCCGATCTCCCGCAGCTCCTTGACCGAGTGCTGTGTCGGCTTGGTTTTCAGCTCACCGGCAGTGGCGATGTAGGGTACCAGCGTCAGATGCATGTAGCAGGCATTACTGCGACCTTCCTGCAGACCCATCTGGCGGATCGCTTCGAGAAAGGGGAGCGACTCGATGTCGCCGACCGTGCCGCCCACTTCGACGATCGCCAGGTCGGCACCCTCGGCGCCGCGCCTGATGTGCGCCTTGATCTCGTCGGTAATGTGCGGAATCACCTGCACCGTCTTGCCGAGATACTCGCCACGCCGCTCCTTCTTGATTACCGAGTCGTAGATCTGGCCGGTCGTGAAATTGTTGCGCCGCTCCATCCTGGCATTGGTGAAGCGTTCGTAATGTCCGAGGTCGAGGTCGGTTTCAGCCCCGTCTTCGGTGACAAAGACCTCACCGTGCTGAAACGGACTCATCGTTCCGGGATCAACGTTGATATAGGGGTCGAGCTTGAGATGGGTGACTCGGATGCCGCGCGATTCGAGGATCGCTCCCAGGGATGCGGCTGCGATACCCTTACCCAGCGATGAAACCACGCCGCCAGTAACGAATACGTATTTGGTCATGGAGATAACTGCAGCGGGAAATCCAGATTGTAGCGGAAAATGCCGTTGCTCTCAAACCGGACGGCTTCTCGGACAAGTCACCAAGATGACGGCGGCACCCTGCTCAGCGGATGAACTCGCGACTGATCTGGCGAAAAAGATCGCTACCGGCCTGCCGCAGCCACTCGAAAACGACCATTTCGCGCGAAACGATGTCGGCACCATGAGCACGCATCCGTTCCAGCGCCAGTGCCTTGTCCGCATTTCGCCGCGATCCGACCGCCTCCTCGACAACGAAAACGCGTCGGCCAGCGGCGAGCAGATCGAGCACCGTCTGCTGAACGCAGACATGCGCTTCGGTGCCGGCCACCACGAACTGTGCGCGGTCGCCACCCGGTGCCTTGAACAACCCTCCCTCGGGAACCGCCGAGAACTGAATCTTCTCAACGATGCATGCGTCCGGCAACAAGCACCGTAGCGCAGGCATCGTTGGTCCCAGGCCTTGTGGATACTGCTCGGTGCAGATCACCGGCACTCCCAGCCGCTGGGCCACCCTGGTCAGCCACACGCTGGCTTCAAGCACCAGTTCGGCGGCGTCGATCGCCGGCTGCAGACGCTCCTGCAAATCGACGAGCAACAAGACGGAACGATCCGTATGCATCAACATGAAATACTCCTTCGGATTCATGTATACGTCGCATCAGCGACTCACGAATCTCCCCTCCCCCTCGTGGGGATGGGTCGGGGGAGAGGGAAACGGGCATTACTTCCATGATCGGTGGTACCCGGAAAAGCCATGACCGTTGACAACTGTTCTGGGCAAGAAGCGCAGCACTTTACTGGAAATTGGGCTAAAGTGAGCAGCGGCTTCGTTCCTGCAGGAGAATATCTCAAATGAATACAGTTCCATCTGGCACCATGCTGCTTGCCCTTGCCGTGCTCTTGCTGTCCCTCGGCGCATGTAGCCAGGGGCCCGAGAATAGTGCCACCGTGAAAGCGGAACCGCCTGGTGCAAACAAGGTCGAGGATGTCCCGACCGCTGCTTCTCCACTGGCAAAGGCCGCCATACGTGGCGATCTGGTGGAGATCAAAGCTTTGCTGGAAGCCGGAGCCGAAGTCAATGTGACCGACGCCCTGGGCAGAACCCCACTCCACATGGCGGCCTTTTACGGACGCACCAAAGCCTCGGAACTTCTGCTCACGAGCGGCGCGAAGATCGACGCCAGGGACCGCGTGGGCATGACGCCGCTGCACGCGGCGGTGCTTGCGGGTGGCCGGTACGAAGTGGAACTGCTACTCGAAAGAAAGGCCGATGTCAGTGCAACCACCGACACCGGGCAAACGCCGCTCCATCTGGCCGCCGCGACCGGCCAGCCCAAGGTATCACGCGTTCTCATCGAACGCGGCGCCGACCCGAAAGCGAAGGACAAGAACGGCAAGACGCCCCTCTTCTACGCCTCACAGAACAAGCACCCGGTAACCACCGAAGTACTCCAGCAGTACGCCGCGAAGGATTGATGGTGGCTGCTGATGGGGCTTGATTGCGCAGAGATCCGGGACTCGCCAATCAGGCCTTCCTGATCGCCTCGTCGCGCAGTTCGCGGCGCAGGATCTTGCCGACATTGGTCTTCGGCAGTTCGGTCCGGAATTCGACCTGGCTCGGCACCTTGTAACCGGTCAGGTGTTCCCGGCAATGGGCGATCAGCGCCTCGGCGGTCAGTGTCGGTTCCTTCTTGACGACGAAGATCTTCACCGCCTCCCCGGATTTGTCATGCGGTACGCCGACAGCCGCCACTTCCAGTACGCCCGGATGCAGTGCGACCACATCCTCGACCTCGTTCGGGTACACATTGAAACCGGAGACCAGAATCATGTCCTTCTTGCGGTCGACGATACGGACGAAGCCCGTTGGCTCCATCACCGCAATGTCACCGGTCAACAGAAAACCGTCCGGGCTGATCACCTTGGCCGTCTCTTCAGGACGATTGTAATAGCCCTTCATCACCTGCGGACCACGGACGCAGAGTTCACCGCGCTCACCCAATGGAACGTCGGCGCCCGCATCGTTGCGAATCGCCACTTCGGTGGAAGATATCGGCAAGCCAATGGCGCCGGTATACTCGGGAATATCGAGCGGGTTGATGGTCGCCGCCGGTGACGTTTCGGTCAGACCATAGGCCTCGATCAGCGGCTTGCCGGTGACCTGCTTCCACTTCTCCGCCACCGCTTTCTGCACAGCCATGCCGCCACCAAGCGTGACTTTCAGCTTGCTGAAGTCGAGCGCGCAAAAGGCATCATTGTGCAGCAGTGCATTGAACAGGGTGTTGACACCGGTGAGCACCGTGAATGGATACTTGCCCATCTCCGCCACGAAACCCGGAATATCACGGGGATTGGTAATCAGCAGGTTGCTGGCACCAATCTTGAAAAAAGTGAAGCAATTCGCCGTCAACGCAAAGATATGGTAGAGCGGCAGCGCAGTGACCACCATGTGTTGCTCGTCACCCAGCGCCGGCTTGATCCAGGCGTGCGCCTGCGCCAGATTCGCCAGGATGTTGCGATGAATCAGCATGGCCCCTTTCGAGAGGCCGGTCGTTCCACCCGTATACTGCAGAAAAGCCAGGTCTTCCTGTGTGACGGTCACCGATTTCAACTCCGCTGCAGCACCCTTGGCGAGCGCAGCCTGGAAATTGACTGCGCGCGGCAGACTCCAAGCCGGAACCATCTTCTTGACGTACTTGACGACAAAGTTGACGACAGCGCCTTTCGGAAAACCGAGCATGTCGCCAAGACGAGCCACCACGATGTGCTTGAGTGGCGTCCTGGCCAGCACCTGCTCCAGCGTGAACGCAAAATTTTCGACAATCACGATGACCTCGGCTCCCGAATCCTTGAGCTGATGTTCAAGTTCTCGCGGCGTGTACAGCGGGTTGACGTTCACCACCACGTAACCCGCACGCAAGGCACCGAAGATACAAACCGGATACTGGAGTAAGTTCGGCATCATCAGCGCCACGCGGGCGCCCTGGGGCAGCTTGAGGACCGATTGCAGATAGGCGGCGAAATCCCGTGACCACTTGTCCAGTTCACCGTAGGTGATCTGGGCACCCATGTTGATATAGGCCACGCGGTCGCGATACTGTGCAACGCTTTTTTCGAAGAGTTCGCCCAGCGACTGAAATTCGTTTAATTCAATCTCGGCAGGAACTCCCTTCTGATAGCTCTTCAACCAAATCTTTTCCAACTGCCCTCCTCCTTTGTGACATTCTTATCGGAAAACTCGTGTTTCCATTGCCAGTTTTTTCTGGTCTGCCGTACGCCTGCGCTGCAGCGGCAGCAAGCGTAGGCTGTGGTTTGTACTAGGAACGCTGCAGGTACTTCAGCTTGTCCGGCTTGTGGTTCCACTCGTCGGCGTCGGCCAGGGGTTCCGTGCGCTCGACGATGACCGGCCATGCCTTGGCCAGTTCAGCATTGATCATGATGAACCTGCGCTGCGCTTCCGGCACATCGTCCTCGGCAAAAATGGCCTCTGCCGGGCACTCGGGGACACACAGGGTGCAATCGATGCACTCGTCAGGGTCGATTACCAGAAAATTCGGACCCTCGTGGAAGCAGTCCACAGGACATACATCAACGCAGTCGGTATATTTACACTTGATACAATTCTCGGTAACAACGTACGTCATCGTCGCGCTTCCGCAAGTTGAGACGAATGGAACTATAACTGATTTGACGGCTACGACACAGGTCTACGGCTTCCCTTGGCGAGGTTTTTTCGCTAGCATTGGAAAGCTGGCCAGCCAATAAGGCTCAACTCGCCATGCGCCCCACTTCCACTAGGTACCCTATCCCAGATCACGCAAGAGGCTTTTTCATGAGCGAACACATCCATCACGTTACGGACGACAGCTTCAACACCGATGTTCTTCAGTCGGACGAACCTGTTCTTGTTGATTACTGGGCCGAATGGTGCGGTCCATGCAAGATGATTGCGCCAATCCTTGACGACATCGCCACTGACTATGCTGGCCGCCTGAAAGTCGTCAAGTTGAACATCGACGACAATCAAAAGACTCCCGCCAGTTTTGGCATCCGTGGCATCCCGACGCTGATGTTGTTCAAAAATGGCAACGTTGAAGCCACCAAGGTCGGCGCCCTTTCCAGGTCGCAGCTGATCACCTTCATTGACAGCAACCTCTGAAGTCGCTATCCTCACGCTCTGAAGGTTCGCTGGGTGCAGCCGCTGGCCCGTAGCAATCCACAAATCCGCATAGAACCTTCAGGCGTCCTCTCCCTTTTGCAGTACCCCTGCCGATCCCACGGCACTCCGTTAGACGCGCATCGCATTTGCGGCGGCGCGCCGCGCGTTTATTCCCCATCTTCGTCTCCAGCACATGCACCTATCCGAACTCAAAGCACTCCATGTAAGCCAGCTTCTTGACATGGCGATCACCAACGACGTCGAAGGCGCCAACCGACTGCGCAAGCACGAACTGATCTTCGCGCTGCTCAAGAATCAGGCCAGGAAGGGTGAAAGCATTTTTGGCGACGGCACGCTGGAAACGCTGTCTGATGGTTTCGGCTTTCTGCGTTCTCCCGATACTTCGTATCTGGCCAGTACCGACGACATCTACGTCAGCCCGAGCCAGATCAGGCGCTTCAATCTGCATACCGGCGACACCATCGAGGGTGAAATCCGCACACCGAAGGATGGGGAACGCTACTTTGCCCTGGTCAAGGTCGACAAGATCAACGGTGAGGTGCCCGAGGCATCGAAGAACAAGATTCTCTTCGAAAACCTGACGCCCTTACACCCGGCTGAACATCTGAAACTCGAGCGTGACATCCGCGGCGAAGAAAATATCACCAGTCGCATCATCGACATCATCGCGCCCATCGGCAAGGGGCAACGCGGTCTGCTGGTGGCCAGTCCGAAGAGCGGCAAGACGGTGATGATGCAGCATATTGCGCATGCGATCACCACCAACCACCCGGATGTCACGGTGATCGTCCTGTTGATCGATGAACGCCCCGAGGAGGTCACCGAGATGACTCGCTCGGTACGCGGTGAAGTCGTTGCCTCGACTTTCGACGAGCCTGCGACGCGCCACGTGCAGGTTGCCGAGATGGTCATCGAAAAAGCCAAGCGTCTGGTCGAACACAAGCGGGACGTGGTCATTCTCCTCGACTCGATCACGCGCCTGGCACGTGCCTACAACACCGTTCAGCCGGCATCCGGCAAAGTGCTGACCGGCGGCGTCGATGCCAATGCCCTGCAGAAGCCAAAGCGATTCTTTGGTGCTGCCCGCAACATCGAGGAAGGCGGCTCGCTGACCATCATTGCCACCGCGCTGATCGACACCGGCAGCCGCATGGACGACGTCATCTACGAAGAGTTCAAGGGCACCGGCAACATGGAAATCCACCTGGACCGCCGCATGGCAGAGAAACGCGTGTATCCGGCGATCAATGTCAATCGCTCCGGCACCCGCCGCGAAGAACTTCTGCTCAAACCGGATGTTCTGCAAAAGATGTGGATCCTGCGCAAGCTGCTATACAACATGGACGACCTTGAAGCGATGGAGTTTCTCCTGGACAAGATCAAGGCCACCAAGAACAACGCCGAATTCTTCGACTCCATGCGCCGCTGATCGGTCAGCAGACGCGCTCACGAAGCCGCCGGGCCAAGGTTTGTTGACCTGCACCCGCCGATGCCGGATTGCAGATAGTGGAGAAATCGCCGATAATGACCGCCTTTCTCAATGCCTCACGCTCGAATTGTCGCCTGATTGCGGCAGAACAACAGTTTTAACCTACAGGAATAGCACCAGATGAAAGACAACATCCATCCTGCCTACGGTGAAATCGCGGTGACCTGCTCCTGCGGCAACACCTTCACCACCCGGTCGACGATGAAGAAAGCGCTGCATGTCGAGGTGTGCTCGGCCTGTCATCCTTTCTACACTGGCAAACAGAAGATCATCGATACGGCTGGCCGCGTCGAAAAGTTCAACCAGAAGTACGGCGCGATGCGCAAGCCGGCTTAGGTCGAACAGCGGGCTCGACAGCAAAAGGCAGCCCCGCGGCTGCCTTTTTCGTTTCCGTCAAGAGCCGCTTTCGGCACTACGATCAGCACGCCTTTCCATATGCCGGTGCAAGCGGAGCATGCACGCTTCCGGGGGATTCCATTGCCGCCCAGCGGCTGGACTCTGGCGGTTCTCCTCGCCCTCTATATTTGCACGGGGCTGATCGGTCACGACCCCTGGAAAAATGATGACGCAGTCACGATCGGCGTCGTCCATGACATGGTCGCGAACGGGAACTGGCTGACGCCAGGCCTTGCGGGTCGCCCTTACCCTGACGCGCCCCTCTACTACTGGGTGGCGGCCGCCGGCAGTCGACTGTTGTCCTGGCTCTTGCCGGTACATGAGGCGACGCGACTGGCCAGCGGAGTATTCACGCTGCTCGCCCTCGGCTTCATTCACCTCGCCGCACGCGAACTGCACGGTCGCGAGCAAGCACCGGCAGCGCCGCTGCTGCTTGCCGGCAGCATTGGCTTCCTGTTCCACGCGCATGAAGCACAGCCCATGCTGGCGACGCTGACGGCGCACACCGCCGCCTACTGGGGACTGACACAGCTTGACAGGCGGCCGTTGCGAGGCGCTTCCTGGTTCGGCTCGGCACTAGGACTGGGGTTTCTCGCCAACGGCCTGGCAGCGATGCTGCCGCTGTTGCCGGTGGCAGCGTTTGTGGTCTGGCGATCCGACCATCGCCAACGTTCAGCGCTGCTGCTGCTTGGCTCGCTGCTGCTTGCCTGTGCGCTTGCCGGAGGATGGCTGGCTGCCTTGTTCGCGACCTCGCCCGAGTACCTCGCCGCCTTCTCGCAGGGCGAGCTAAACCAACTCGGCGGCAACACGCAACCCCTGCTGAATATACAACGCCTTCTGCTGATGCTCCCGTGGTACGCATGGCCAGCCTCCCCTCTCGCCTGCTGGGCACTCTGGGCAAAGCGGCGCCAATGGGCAACGACCCCGCTGGCCTTGCCGATGTTCGCTTTCATGGTTGCACTGCTGGTGGTCGGCATCTGCCTTGGGGCACGCAGTGCGCCAGCCTTGCTGCTGCTGCCGCCACTGGTTCTGCTGGCCGTTCCGGGCGTCGCTTCGCTGCGACGTGGCGCGGCGAATGCTTTTGACTGGTTTGGCATGATCACCTTCAGTCTCCTTGCCCTGCTGGCCTGGATTGGCTGGTGCGCAATGGTCTTCGGCTGGCCGGAAAGGCTGGCGCGTCTGGCCGTTCGACTTGAGCCGGGATTCGTGGGGCACTTCAGCCTCCTTGGCGCCAGTATCGCCATTCTTGGAACGCTGGTCTGGTGCTGGCTGATTGTCACCAGCCCGCGTTCGCCAATGCGCGGAATCATGCACTGGATGGCTGGTCTGACCCTGTTCTGGCTGCTGATCGTGACGCTCTGGATGCCCTGGATCGACTACGGCAAGACTTACCGTCAGGTATCGGTGTCCCTGGCCAAGGCACTCCCCGAGACGCGCAACTGCATTGCCGGTGCCAACCTCGCCGATTCGATCGTCGCCTCACTGGACTACTTCGACGGTATTCGCACGCTTGCGGCAAACTCCGCGGACGGCAAAAAGTGTGACTGGCTGCTCATCCATGGCGCACCCAAGGATGGCAGCGCCCCGGCAGTCGGTGGCTGGCGAAAGGTCTGGGAAGGCGGTCGTCCCGCCGAGCGTCGGAACGTCGACAAACTGCACCTCTATCGGCGCGACCTCAAGAAAGGCCAGCCGCCCGGCAGGTAGGCGAGCGGCGCCGCTGACCAGCCGACTTCCTCAGAGCCTGATGAAATGCTCACGATAGTACTTCAACTCTTCAATCGACTCGCGGATATCAGCGAGCGCGGTGTGCTCGGAGCGCTTGACAAAACCTTTTGCAACCTCGGGTTTCCAGCGTCGACAGAGTTCCTTGAGGGTGCTGACATCCAGGTTGCGATAATGAAACCAGGCCTCAAGACGTGGCATGTACCTTGCCATGAAGCGACGATCCTGGCCGATCGAGTTGCCGCACATCGGGCTGACTCCCTGGGGAACATAAGCCCGCATGAATTCCAGCGCGGCCGCCTCGACAGCCGTCTCGTCGAGTGCCGACGCCCGGACCCGATCAAGCAGCCCGGAGCGGGCGTGCGTCTTCCGGTTCCATTCGTCCATCGCATCGAGGCAGGCATCCTCCTGGTGTATGCTCCACACCGTTGATTCGGCGATGGTCGTCAACTGGCTGTCGGTGACCACCATCGCCAGTTCGATGATGCGGTCGCGGTCAGGAGCCAGACCGGTCATTTCCATGTCCAGCCAAACGAGGTAGGAGGCAGCCTGTGTCATATAATCCATCTGAACCGTAAAACCTCCATTGTGTCACAGGCCTATGTTCAATACCTTCTCCCTCGCCTTTCTTGCCGCCTTGTTGGTGATGTGCGCCTTGCGTCTCTGGCTGGCGCAGCGGCAAATTGCGCATGTCATGGCGCATCGTGGCCGCGTGCCCGAAAACTTTGCTGATCGTGTCGATCTCAAGACTCATCAGAAGGCCGCCGACTATACCGTGGCACGCAGCCGCTTCAGCAGGGTCGGCCTGGCCGTCGAGGTGGCGATGCTGCTCGCCTTCACGCTCGGTGGCGGCTTGCAGACACTGCATGATTTCTGGTCAGCACGACTCGATGGCCTGCCCTACGGGGTCGCACTGATCTTCAGCGTCCTGCTGATTTCCGCCATCGTTGATCTGCCGCTCAGCCTGTATCACCAATTTGTCATAGAAGAAGAATTTGCCTTCAACCGCATGACCCTCCGAATCTTTCTCGCGGATCTGCTGAAGCAGGCCAGCCTGGCCATCGTCATCGGCACGCCGGTGCTGCTCGCCGTGCTCTGGCTGATGGCGAGAATGGGAGAACTGTGGTGGCTCTACGTGTGGCTCTTCTGGTGCGCTTTCAACCTGCTCTTCCTGTTCGTCTATCCGACCTGGATCGCGCCGCTATTCAACAAGTTCGCCCCGCTCGACGATGCCCAACTCCGAGCGCGCGTCGAGGCACTGCTGGCACGCTGCGGCTTCGCCAGTTCGGGCCTCTTCGTGATGGACGGATCGAAGCGGTCGAGCCATGGCAACGCCTACTTCACCGGTTTCGGCAAGAGCAAGCGCATCGTCTTCTTCGACACCTTGCTCGGCCGCCTGCAGGCCGTTGAGGTCGAAGCCGTGCTGGCGCACGAACTGGGCCACTTCAAACACCGGCACGTGCACAAGCGGATCGGCATGCTCTTCGTCATGTCGCTCGGCTTTCTCGCCATCCTCGGGCAACTGATCGATGCTCGCTGGTTCTTCAACGGTCTCGGTCTGACGAGCCAGAACACGGCCCTTGGGCTGCTCCTTTTCTTTCTCGCCGCACCGGTTTTTGCTTTTCTGCTGACACCGCTGCTCAGTCTCCTCTCGCGTCGCGACGAATTCCAGGCGGACCGCTACGCAGCGGCCCACGCTTCGGCAAGCGATCTGGTGGCCGCACTGGTCAAGATGTACGAAGACAATGCCGCGACATTGACCCCTGACCCACTACACTCCTTGTTCTACGATTCACACCCACCCGCCGCCCTGCGCATCGCCCGCCTGCAGGACGCCTAAGCAGAAAACAGGAGGATCCCATGCTCACCGAACTTGCTCTCGAACATTGCCGGCCGCTACGCGGCAGCGAACACGCGCTGGATCCTGCACAGGCCTCGGCCTTGCTGGCCGACCTGCCAGGCTGGCAGATTGCCGAGCCCGGTCTGCTCCATAAGGAGTTCACCTTTGCCAGCTACGCGGCCACCCTGCTATTCGTCAACACCGTCGCAGGTCTCGCTGAACGAGAGAACCATCATCCTGACCTCGAAGTCGGCTACGGCCGTGTCCGGGTCGGCTACAGCACGCACGATGTTGCCGGCCTGTCGCGTAACGATTTCATCTGCGCAGCCAAGATCGAAGCACTGGCACGAATTTGAGACTGGCCGGCAGCGTCATCGCCGCTTACGGGCGGCAGTACCGGGTCGAGCTGAGCGATGGCGAGACGCTGCTCTGCGTTCCTCGTGGCAAAAAGAGCGAACTGGTCTGCGGTGACCAGGTCAAGGTGCAGCGAACGAGCGCCGACCAGGGCGTAATCGCCACGCTTGAACCGCGGCGAACGCTGCTCTATCGCTCGGACCACTACAAGCAAAAACTGATCGCTGCCAATGTGACACAAATCATCATCGTCGTCGCCACCGAACCGCCGTTTTCGGACGATTTGATCACACGCTGCATCGTCGCCGCCGAAAGTCAGGACATCCAGGTTCTGATCGTTCTCAACAAGTGCGACCTCGGTGAACGGGTACCGGCAGCTTCGGCGACCCTGCTGCCGTACGAGAAACTCGGTTATCGGGTTCTGAAGCTCTCTGCGCGCAACGATGGCGAACGCCTGTTGCCGTACCTGGCCGACCATACCAGCCTGCTGATTGGCCAATCCGGGATGGGCAAATCGACCCTGATCAATGCCCTGATCCCCGAGGCCTGTGCACCCACCCGAGAATTTTCGCAGGCGCTCAACGCCGGCAAGCACACCACCACGCATGCCTGCCTCTATCACCCCAGTACGGGCGCCGCGCTGATTGACTCGCCAGGACTGATGGCATTCGGCCTGCGCCATCTCTCGTCCGAGGACATTGCCCAGGCCTTTCTCGAAATGCGACCGCTGCTCGGCCAATGCCGATTTCGCAATTGCCAGCACCACCGCGAACCCGACTGCAGCATCCTTGCCGCCGTCGAGCACGGTACCATCGACCCGCGCCGCTATGCGGTTTTCCGTTCACTCTGTGCCGAAATCGGCTGACATCAAAGGAACTCTCACATGAGCGATATCATCATTCGCCGCCAGCATGGCAAGAGCCTCGCCGAAGCGCGGGCCGCAGCCGAACACATGGCCGGCGAATTAGGGGAAGAGTTCGACCTCGACTACGCCTGGGACGGGGACCGGATGCGCTTCAAGCGGCCGGGCGTTGCCGGCGAACTGTCTCTCAACGAAAGGGAAGTAGCCCTCAACATCCGTCTCGGGCTCCTGCTCTTCGCGGTCAAACCAGCAATCGAACGTGCGATCCACCGATACTTCGACGAAAACTTCCCCGGTTGAACCAGCCTGCCGGACGAGCCGACAGGCCCTGATCAGGATGCTTTCAGTTTCTCGACAAGGGCAATGTACTGCTGCATCGCAGCGTCCGCCGCAGTGCCCTTGATCGCAGCCCAGGCATCGTACTTGGCGCGACCAACCAGATCGGTAAACCCAGGGCGCCGGCCTTCGACGTCGCCGTCGGTCACCTGCTTGTACAGGGCATAAAGCTTCAGCAAGGTGGCGTTGTCCGGGCGCTCGGGCAGGGTCTTGGAACTGGCCACGGCGGCCTCGAACTGGGCTTGCAAGTCACTCACGTTGTTTCCTCTCCGGTTGATGATCTCTTGAAATGGCTTGCTATTATATGGGCTGGCCATTTCCCACGGGAGCACCGGCGATGAACTCGCGCGAAAGAATTTCCCACGTCGACAACGCCTGGCTGCGCATGGACCGCCCGGAAAACCTCATGCAGATCCTCGGTGTGATGATCTTCAAGGGTCGCATCGACGCCGAACGTTTCAAGCACACCGTCGCGCAGCGCATCGTGCGTTACCGTCGTTTCCGGCAAATCGCCACGCAGGACGCCGACGGTAGCTGGTGGGCCGACGACCCCGACTTCGACATCGACGCGCATGTCCGCCACTCTTTTCTCCCGGCGCCTGCCGGCAAGAACGAACTGCAAAAATTCGTTGCGACGATGGCTGGCACCCCACTCAACCCCTCACGACCACGCTGGGAATTCAACCTCGTCGACACCGCCGACGGCAACTCCGCACTGGTGGTCAGGATCCATCACGCGATTGCCGACGGCATCGCCCTGATTGGCGTCATCAATTCGTTGACCGACAAGGACATCGACACCCCCGAGGACGGCGGGACGGTGGCAGTCACCCCGCTGGACGCGGTGGACGAGCAGGAAAGCGATGCCGGTGACGCTTTCTGGCGGATGATCTTCGATCCTCTCAGCGATGTCGCATTGACATCGATCCGCATTGGTGGCCAGTTATGGGGACAGTACCTGGGCCTGCGCAATGATCCTGCGACGATCCGCGACTACCTGCGCGTCGCCGGGGCGATCGCCGAGGAAATCGGCAGACTTGCCCTGATGCCCAACGACAGCCCGACGCGCTACAAGGGTAAAGCGGGGACGGTCAAACGAGTCGCCTGGTCCGAGCCGATCCCCTTGCCCGAAATCAAGGCCGTCGGCAAGGTTCTCGGCTGCTCGGTGAACGACATCCTGCTGGCTTCGGTAGCCGGCGCCCTGCGTGGCTATCTGCTGGCCAGAGGTGATCCGGTGGCTGCCACCGAGATTCGTGCGATGGTCCCGGTCAATCTACGCGCACCGGATGACATCGAGGACCTCGGCAACCGCTTTGGTCTGGTAGCTCTCGAACTGCCGATCGGCATCGACAACCCGCTGGCCCGGCTGTATGCCACCCGCGCCAGGATGGCGGCGCTGAAGGGTTCGTATCAGGCGATGCTGACCTTCACCCTGCTGGGAGCCGCAGGCATGGCACCCAAGTTCATCCAGGACCAGATCCTCAATCTGCTGGCCAGCAAGACCACGGCAGTGATGACCAACGTCCCCGGTCCGCAGCAGCCCCGCTTTTTTGCCGGCAGCAGGATCGAGCAGGAAATGGTCTGGGTTCCGCAAGCCGGCGACATCGGCATGGGCGTCAGCATTCTCTCTTACAACAGCCGGGTCCAGTTCGGACTCATCACTGACAAGAAACTGGTCGACGATCCCGCGCAAATAGTCGACCGCTTTGCCCGCGAGTTCGACAAGCTCCTGTGGCTGTTGCTACTCGAGCCCTGGGACCGGCTTGACGACCCGGTAGCGGTGGCAGAAGACCTGCTCGTCCTGGCCAACAGTTGATCCTAACAAAAGCAGTCCATCTGCAGATGTCGCAGACATTACAAAGACTTTCGTCGGTCCAGGCAAGCGGCAAGGCAGGTGCTCAGTCGGCAAGTTCGGCTTTCGCCGCTTCGACGTCTAGCCGCTCCATGGCGTCCATCGGCACGCAGGCCGCAGCTTCCTGGTAGAGGCGCTCGGCGTCCTTCATCTTCGCCTTGCCGAACATCATTACCAGCGCGTTGGCATACTCGATGCGGGTGATCGCCGAGTCGGGGTTGAGTTTCAGAGCGGCTTCAAGCAAGTCCTTGCCGGTGTCCTTCTTTACCCCATAAGTGATTCCTCCAACCAGCGACCCGACCTTGTCGATCACCTCGGCGTGATAGGCACCGAGCGCAATATGCGCATCGGCGTGCCTGGGTTGCAGCTCCAGGGCCTTGGTCAGGCTATGTTTGATCTTGCCACCGAGACCCTGTGCGAGCGCCTTGACCACCGAGATGCTCTGACTGTAACGACCGAGCGCGAAGGCATGCAGGTACCATGCGTTGACATCAGCAGGCGTCTTTTCCTGCTGCTCCTCGCAGCGCTGCGCAACCTCCATCAGCAGACCGCACTTTTTCTCGTCATCCGTCTCGAGATAAGAGGCATAGACCGTCGCCGCCTTGTTGGCCGCGTTATAACCCGCGAGGCCACAAGTCAAGCCGACCTCGACAGCCTGGCCAAAGTCGCCGGCGTGATAACTCCGCCAGGCCTCCTGTACTCGCGGATCCTCGGGAAAAGGCTCGCAGTCGCCGCAATGCAGCCGCGACCAGTTCACTTGCAGTGCCGCTCCGGCATAGAAATATGCCTTGTCAGGATAGGGAAACTTGTTCCAGGCCATTGATCATCCTCCAGGTGAAAGGTGAATTGTGAGCATTGCATCAGGCACGGCGCGGTGCGCCGAGATACTCTTGTGACAGCCTTTCAAGCAGGCCTCTGGATTCCCCCAGCAGAAATGGCGAAACCATCGCCATCACCTGATAGACACCGCGCCCGATACGACCACTGTCGAGCTTGCCGCGCGGATCACAGACGTACTCGAAAGAGAGCCAGTAGGTGGCAATGACCGTCATGTTCGTTGCCAGCGCACGCAACTCCTCCGAGTTGGCGCGCATGGCGCCTGCCGACACCAGACCCTCGCACAGGGTCTTCGCGGTGCGCACCTTGTGCGCCAGAATTCGCTTGAAATGTATTTCCAGTATGCGGTTGCGAGTCAGCAGATCGTTCAGATCGCGGTAGAAAAAACGATACTGCCAGATCTTTTCGAAGAGGAGATGCAGAAAAAGCCAGATATCCTCCACATCGGCTGGCCGTCGCGTCGGCACCGCCAGGGTGTCCTCGATCTCCCGCTCGAAGACCACGAAAATCGACTCGATGATCTCATCCTTGTTATTGAAGTGATAATAAAGATTGCCGGGGCTGATGTTCATTTCGTCCGCGATCACGGTCGTCGTCACATTCGGCTCGCCAAAGTCATTGAACAGGCGCAGGCTGGTCTCGATGATGCGCTCACGCGTTCGCCGCTTCGGTTTCTTTTCCATCACCTGTCCGCCATGATCTATCCTGGACGGCGAGCATAGCACTGCCGCATGCGTCAGGGAATCCTGTGCAGCCGGTCGCCGCCGACAGGATCAAATTTGCTGCGCCTGCAGCCAGACCTCGAGATCGCTCAACGAAGAGTCCAGCGCACTCGCGCTGGTCGCCAGATCCGGGCGGCGCTTGTGCGACAGCAGCGAACGACTGTGATCCTTGAGCACGCCGAGGTTGAGTTCGATACCGTGCCGCTCGAAAATTGGCCGCAGTTCATGGCGCCGCCGATACAGTTCGCTACGGGTGCGCTGGTAGGCATGCTCGCACAAGCGGCTGCGGCCGCGATAGCTGAAGACATTGGTGAAGAACATGTCCGTATCATCACGTGTCGGTTCGAACAGAATCACATCCCTGCCCTCGAACTCGTGTCGATAGCGATCCATTCCGGTACGCATGCGCGAGTGGATGATGGCGCGAAAGGTCTGTGACAGGACTACCGGCAGGCCCCCGTCGACCAGATGGTCAGGTGCCGGCGACCGGTTCTCGTGCCGCGGCCGCCGTGCAGCCAGGCGCGAATCAAATGGCACCAGCGGGTTGATGCAAATCAGCAGGTCAGCGCCCGCTTGCAGCGCAACCGAAGCATGCAGGGTCTTGATCAAGGCCCCGTCGACGAAATAACGCTCGCCGATCCTGACCGGCGGAAACAGGCCCGGCAAAGCAGCGCTCGCCTGCACCGCAAGCGAAATGGGAATATCGTCATGCCCCTCGGAGCCGAAGGCAAGCGACTCACCGGTATCGAGGTCGGTCGCCACGATGAAGAGCTGGTGCTTGAGCTGACGAAAATCGTTGCTTCGCCCCCCCGTCGAAAACAGCTTCTTCAACAGCCTGTCGATTCCGGCACTGTCAAAAATCCCGGTGGGGATGGCATGACTGAGGCCCTGAAACGCCTCCACCAGGCGAAGATGCCAGGGATCGGAGAGATACTGTCGCAAGGACGACCAGAACAATACCGGAACCTGCAGCACTCGCCGCAGGTATTCACCGACGGCTGGGCGCAGCAGCATTTCGGGGTCGAACACCTCATCGTTGTCATCTTCCACCAACATGCGTGCCAACTGGGCAGGCCCCAGGCCATTGGCCACCGCAGCCGACATGAAAGCGCCGGAACTTACCCCGACATAGACATCGAAGTCGGTGAAGTCGACGCCTTCAAGGGCTTCCGCCAAGGCAGCCATCGCGCCGGCTTCATAGATCCCACCCACCGGACCCCCGCCAGCGAGAGCCAGCCCGAGCTTCGAACGTTGTTTTGTAGCATCCATCGAGCGCAATCCCCTGGCTTACCGCAACTAGATGAGGCAGCAGGCTTAGTCGCCGGTCTGCGGCAGCGTGTTCAGCACGTCAGCCGGCGTCACCGGAGGTACCGGCTTCGCGGCCGCAGGCTTGCGGGCAGCCGGTTTGGCCACTGCCGGTTTGGCCTCGGCAGGCTCAACCGGAGCGGAATCTTCCTTGACTGCCGGCTTGATGGCGACCTTGGGAGCAGCTTTCCCTTCGGTCAAGGCCTGCACCACTGCGCTCAAGTCGATGACGCGCTTGGACAGATTGTCGATATCCTGCTTGCTCGGCACGCCGAGGCTGCCCAAGGCACGCGCGACACGATCCTCGAATACCTGCTCCAGGCGATCCCAGGTTCCAGCCGCTTTGCCGGCAACCTGCGAGATCCGCTCGTCGGTCATCTTGCGGGTTCTGGACTGAATGCTTTCGCCTTCCTTGACCAGCGCGTCGAACACCTTGCCACCCTCTTCCTGCGCCTTGGCAAAGGCACCAAGCCCGGCCAGCCAGATCTGCTGAGCAGATTCCTTGACCGTCGATGCCAGTTGGCTTTCCGTCACATCACCAGCCAATTCCTTGAGTTTCTTGCCCATTTCTTTCTCCTTGAAGGTAATCATCAAAAGGCCAACAAGTATTTTGCTTGCCCTGTGAAGCCAGTCTAGTGACAATATCTAGAGGACGCACACTAAAGACCAGGGGACAGCCTCGATGGCATGACAGTCGGACAGGCAAGGCATTCAGGAGATGACCATGAATTTTAGGAGACAGCAATGAATTACTTCGTTACCGGCGCCACTGGCTTCATCGGCAAGAGGCTCGTAAAAAAACTGCTCGGCCGCCCCGAGGCCATCATCTATTTTCTGACTCGCGCCGTGGAACTGCCGCGACTCGCGGAATTGTACGAGTATTGGGGCAGTGACGAAACACGTGTCATCCCGATCGTTGGTGATCTCACGCAGCCTGAGCTGGGAGTCTCCAAAGCCGACATTCACAAGCTGAAGGGCAAGATCGAGCACTTCTTCCACTTGGCCGCGATCTATGACCTCAAGGCCAGCGCCGAGGACCAGCAGCGTGCCAATGTGGACGGCACCCGCAACACGGTGCGCCTGGCCGAGGAAATCGACGCCTGGCACTTCCATCTGGTCAGTTCGATTGCGGCAGCCGGCCTTTTCGAGGGACTGTTTCGCGAGGACATGTTCGACGAAGCGGAGAACCTCGACAACCCCTACTTCCGCACCAAGCATGATTCCGAGGGCATCGTCCGCAGGGAGTGCAAAATCCCGTGGCGCATTTTCCGTCCCGCAATCGTGGTCGGCGACTCGCGCACCGGCGAAATGGACAAGATCGATGGCCCCTACTACTTCTTCAAGCTGATCCAGAAGATGCGCAGGATGTTCCCGTCCTGGATGCCGGCGATCGGCATCGAAGGCGGGCGAATCAACGTCGTACCGGTCGACTTCGTCGTTGCTGCGATGGACTACATTGCGCACCTCGAGAACCAGGATGGTCAGTGCTTCCACCTGACCGATCCGACGCCGATGCGCGTCGGTGATCTGCTCAACACCTTCGCCCGTGCGGCGCACGCCCCAGAAATGGTGATGCGCATCAATGCCGCCCTGCTCGGTTTCATTCCACGCTCGGTACGCAAGGCGATGTTCGCCCTGACACCGGTGCGCCGCATCCGCAAGGCGGTCATGAAGGATCTCGGGCTGCCCGACGACATCCTAGAGTTCGTCAATTACCCGACCCGCTTCGACTGCCGCGAGACGCAGCGGGCGCTCAAGGGCAGCGGCATCGCCGTACCGCCGCTCGAAAGCTACGCCTGGCGCCTGTGGGACTACTGGGAACGTCACCTAGACCCGGATCTGTTCATCGATCACACCCTGCGTGGCCAGGTTGAAGGAAAGGTCGTCCTCGTCACCGGCGGCTCGTCGGGTATCGGCAAGGCCACCATTCGCAAGATGGCTGAAGCCGGGGCGATTGCTGTGACCATCGCCCGCGACGCGCAGGCGCTTGAAGAAGTCCGCCGTGAGTTCGAAGCCGCAGGCCTGCGCCTGGTCACGCATGCGGTCGACATTGCCGACCCGCAACAGTGCGCTTCCTTCGTCAAATTCATGACCGAGGAACACGGCGGCGTCGACTTCCTGGTCAACAATGCCGGCCGCTCGATTCGCCGCGGCATCGAGAACTCCTTCGATCGCTTCCACGATTTCGAACGTACCATGGAAGTCAACTACTTCGGTGCGCTGCGCCTGACGATGGGCTTCCTGCCGTCAATGATTGCCAAACGCAAGGGACAGATCATCAACATTTCGTCGATCGGCGTCCTGACGAACGCACCGCGCTTTTCCGCCTACGTCGCCTCAAAGGCAGCAATGGACGCCTGGACACGCTGCGCGGCATCCGAGTTTGCCGATCGCGGCATCGAATTCACGACCATCAACATGCCGCTGGTCAGGACTCCCATGATCGCACCGACCAAGCTGTACGATCAGGTCCCGACGCTGTCCCCCGAAGATGCCGCCGATCTGGTCGTCGAGGCAATCATCCACAAACCGGTGCGCATCGCCACCCGGCTGGGTATTTTCGGCGCCCTGCTGCACTCGCTGCTGCCCAAGGTTGCGCAGATCACCATGAATACTTCCTTCCGGATGTTCCCCGACTCCAGTGCGGCGGCCATGCGCAGGCCCGAAGAGTCCGAGCCGCAGACCGCTGACCAAATCGCTTTCTCGCAGATCATGCGGGGAATCCATTTCTGAATCCTTTCCCATGAATACGCCCAACCCAGTCCCAATCCCCGTCCCGGGTCATCACGCTCGCCAGCTCCTGAAAGAATTGCAGGAGACCTTCCCGGTCTTCCGCGACGCTCTGCCACTGGCCATCGGCATCGACAAGCAACTCCTGGCGCGGCTGCCAGGCCTGGATCGCAAGGCTCTGCGCAGCGCGCTGGGAATGCACACGCATTCGCTTCGCTACCTGAAATCCATGGAAAAGGCCAGCATACGCTTCGACCTCGACGGCCAGCCTGCCGATCAAATCCCGGCAACGCATCGCAGCCATGCCTCGGAACTGATCAAGGAACGACTGCGCAAGCAGGCCGAACTGCGCAAGGCGCAGCGCGAGGCCGAGACGCTGGCGCGTGAGCGTATCGAAAAGCTCGACCAACTGGTCGAGAAATTTGGCCGCAACCGCTAAGCCCTGGCCATGCAGTGGTTCCGTACAGATCATGGACCATCTACTCAAGGACAGCAGCCCACTCGAGTTGTACGCCTGGCTGGACGAAGATGCCGCGTTGCCGGGCTGGGACATCCTGGTCGGCAACCCCTTCGCTCAAACACTGCCCGAAGATCACTTCACGACGGTTCAGAACTACTTTGCCGAGTACCATCTGGAGTATTTTCGTCAGCGAATCTACCAGAACTTCCCGAGCCGCCTGCACGCGCTGTTGCTTTTCGCGACGCGCGTCGATGCAGAAACCTTCCGCGCCAAACATCCGGCGCGCGTCTTCGGCAAGACACTGACCAGAGCGCGCAGCAAGGGCGCTTACATCTGCTCGTTTCATGATTCGAGCTGGCTGGATTACCTGCGACTGCCACACAGTCTGAGCCTGTCGACGCTCGACGAAATCGCCAATTATTACTGGCAGGGCGCGCTCGTCGAAGAAGTCGGGCTGACCTTCCTGAATGAAAACTGGCAGGAAGCACCGGTGATCGAAGCCCTCTTTCAGGGCACGCTTGAAGCCGTCTCGAGCAGCCCGCAAAGCGGCTGGCTCCCTGGCTTTGCCTGAAGAAGCACCGGCTGATAGCCGCCGCGATCGAGGACGAAGTGGTTATGGGTGGCGACTTCGCCGAAACGGAGGGTCATACCGGCCTCCCGCCAGCACCCCGCCGCGGCGGCGCCGCAACCAGACCGGCAATCATCGTGTCCACCATCGCCGGTGCCGCGGTGTCCAGGTCGAAGGCCTCGGGATGCATCAGCCAGTGCTGGATCACTCCGTGGAAAAACGCCTGCAGCAAATGTGCCGCGAGATGACTGTCGGTTTCGGCGGGCAAGTGGCCCTGCGCGATGGCACGGACAATGATGCGCTCGAGGGCGTTGGCACACTGGCGATCCATTTCGTCGATTTGCGGTGCCCCGTCGGCCGCTTGAGTCAGCCGCTCGAACTTGCAGAGCAGGATCTCCAGCACCGCGCGTGTGCGCGGGTTCGAGGCAATCTCGCGCATGGCCTGTACCGACACCGCATGCAAGGTGGCGATGGCGTCGTCACCATCGCCATCCGCCGCCTGCTCGAGGCGACTTTGCAAGGGCAAGGTGGCGCGGTTGCACATCGCGCCAAAGAGTTCGCCCTTGTCGCGGAAGTGCCAGTAGACGGCGCCACGGGTGACACCGGCGGCGCTCGCCACGTCGCCCAGCGTCGCGCTTGTCACGCCGCTGGCACAGAACACCCGCTCGGCGGCGTCGAGCAGCGCTTCGCGGGTCGCCAGCGCTTCGTCTTTCGTCCTTCTCACCATTTCTACTGTCCCCTTGCGGCAACCTATTTACAAACATTCTTGAATGTACGTAAAATTCGCACCTTCCGCAAGTCACGTTCTCCAAAAACGCGATGCGAGCCAAACGGTCATGACTTTGCAAGACACCCCCGATAATGAAAGTCATGACCGTTTCCCTCTCCCCCAACCCCTCCCCCGCGAGAGGGGGAGGGGAGATTCATGAATCGCTCGCGATTTCCATAGTAAGGAATCCCATGTCAGCCTCCCCTGCCCGCCTTTCTCCCCCTTCACTGCTCCTCCTGATCCTCATCGCAGCGGCGGCAGCCGGCTGTGGGCAGCAGCATCCCACTGGCGGCATGGGCGGTTTTCCACCCCCCGAGGTGACGACGATCAACGTCCAGCCCGCATCATTCCCGGTGACCTTCGAATACGTCGGACAGACTGCCGGATCGAAGGATGCCGAGGTGCGGGCGCGGGTCACCGGCATCGTCGAGAAACGACTCTACCAGGAAGGTACAGCGGTACGCGCCGGGCAGCCGCTGTTCCTGCTCGACGCCAAACCTTTCGAAGCACAACTGGCGTCCGCCGAGGCCGAGTTGCTGCGTGCCCAGGCCCAGAAGACCCAGGCCGACCGCGAAGCGGCGCGGCTCAAGCCACTCGCCGAGCGCAAGGCAATCGGCCAGAAGGAAGCCGACGACGCCGCTTCCGCCGCCGAGTTCGCAGCGGCGTCGATCAAGGCGGCACAGGCGAAGCTGAGCGAGGCCAGGCTGAACCTCGCCTACACACGCGTTGTGGCGCCGATCAACGGTCTGTCGAGCCGCGCCCAGCAATCGGAAGGCAGCCTGGCCAACGCCAATACCACCTTGCTGACGACGGTCTCGCAGGTCGACCCGATCTGGGTGCTGTTCAACGTTTCCGACAACGAGCAGTTACGGCTGAACAAGGCGATGGTCGACGGTCGCCTGACGCTGCCGCGCAACAATGCCTTCGAGGTTTCGGTGAAACTCTCCGACGGCTCGACCTTTCCGAGCAGCGGCCGCATCAACTTCGCCGACACGCGGGTCAACCCGCAGACCGGCACTTACGAAATGCGCGCCGAGATCACCAATTCCGACCTCGCGCTGAAGCCGGGCCAGTTCGTTCGCGTTGCGCTCAAAGGCGCACAGCGTCAGGGTGCACTGGCGGTGCCGCAGGTGGCAGTACTCGAAGGACCGCAGGGTAAGTTTGTCTATGTCGCCGGCAAGGACAAGGACGGCAAGGACATTGCCGTCCCGAGACCGGTGATCGTCGGTGACTGGTCCCGGAGCGACGGCACGAACGTCTGGCTGATCGAATCGGGGCTCGCTGCCGGTGACCGCGTGATCGTCGACGGGCTGGCGCGGATCATGATGCCGAACTCGCCGGTGCGCATCACCGAGCCCGCCGCCGCAGCCCTCCCCGGCCAGCCGCCTGCCGCCGCAGCGCCGGCCGCCGACACAGCAAGCAGATAAGCGGAGTACGCGCCGATGTTCTCTCGCTTCTTCATCGACCGCCCGATCTTCGCCGTGGTCATCTCGGTGTTGCTCATCGTTGCTGGCCTGGCGGCGATGCGCTCACTCCCGATCGCCCAGTATCCGGAAATCGCACCGCCGGTGGTCACGGTGCAGGCCACCTATCCCGGCGCCTCGGCCGAAGTGCTCGAATCGACCGTCGCCGCGCCGCTCGAAAACGCGATCAACGGTCTACCCGGCATGATCTACATGTCGTCGAATTCGTCGTCGAACGGCCTCACGCAGATCCAGGTGACCTTCGAAATCGGCACCCAGATCGACATCGCCGCGGTCAATGTCAGCAACCGCGTCAAGCAGGTCGAATCGCGGCTGCCGCTGGAGGTACGCCGGCAGGGCGTGACCGTCGAGCCAGGCTCTTCGGCGTTCCTGCAGGTGCTCGCCTTTTATTCGCCCGACGGCCGCTACGACGACCTGTTCACCTCGAATTACGTGACGCTGAACGTTCTCGACCGCCTGAAGCGGCTGCCGGGAACGACCAATGTGCAGATCTTCGGCGCCAAGGACTACGCCATGCGCATCTGGCTGAAGCCTGATCGCCTGGCGCAGTTGAAGCTCACCCCCGGCGACGTCGCCAGTGCGATCAACGAACAGAACGCGCAGTTCGCCGCCGGCAAGGTCGGCCAGTCGCCGATCGGCAAGGGCCAGGATCTGGTGTACACGGTCACATCCAGGGGTCGCCTCGCCGACCCGGCGCAGTTCAGGGAGATCATCGTCCGCGCCAACCCCGACGGTTCGACGGTGCGTCTCGCCGATGTCGCGCGCGTCGAACTCGGTTCGCGCGACTACGAGTTCAACGGTCGCTACAACGGCCGGCCCGCCACCCTCGTCGGCGTCTTCCTGTCGCCCGGCGCGAACGCGCTCGACGTCGCGAAAAGCGTGCTGAGCACCGTAGACGAACTCCAGCAGCGCTTTCCCGAAGGCCTGAGCTACGCAGTACCCTACGACACGACACGCTTCGTCAAAGTCTCGATCGAGGAGGTGCTGAAGACGCTGGGCGAAGCGATGTTGCTCGTCTTCCTGGTGGTGTACCTGTTCCTGCAGAGCTGGCGAGCGGCGATCATCCCTTTCGCCGCCGTCCCGGTGTCCTTGATCGGCACCTTCGCCGGCATCTACCTGCTCGGCTATTCGATCAACACGCTGACCCTGTTCGGCATGGTGCTGGCGATCGGCATCGTCGTCGACGACGCCATCGTCGTCCTGGAAAACGTCGAGCGGATCATGCGCGAGCAAGGCCTGCCGCCGCGCGACGCCGCGGTGCAGGCGATGCACGAAGTGACCGGCCCGATCATCGCCATCGTCCTGACGCTGACCGCAGTGTTCGTGCCGATCGCCTTCCTCGGCGGGCTGACCGGCGAGCTGTATCGGCAGTTCGCGGTGACCATCTCGATCTCGGTGGTGCTCTCGGGAATCGTCGCGCTGACGCTGTCGCCATCGCTCTGCGTGATCATGCTCAAGCACGGCCACCGCCAGCCGAACCGCTTCTTCCGCTGGTTCAATGCCTGGTTTGCCCGTGTCACCGGGCACTACCTCGACGGCGTCGTCTGGATGATCCGGCGCGCCGCGCGGGTGCTGGTGCTGTTTGCCGGCATGGTGGCGATCACCGCCTTCCTGTGGCGCACGACGCCGGGCAGCCTGGTCCCCGACGAGGACCAGGGTTTCTTCATCAGTGCGGTGATCCTGCCCGACGGTGCGACGCTCGAACGCACCACCCGGGTCGTCGAGCAGGTCGAGGCGGCGGTACGCAGCAATCCCGACAACCAGGACGTCGTCGCCTTCGCCGGCTTCGACTTCATTGGCGGCGGTTTCCGCAACAATGCGGCGACCCTGTTCGTGACCCAGAAGCCCTGGCACGAGCGCCAGACGACTTCGCAGCAGTTGGTCGGCGAACTGTTCATGAAAACCGCGGGCATCCGGGAAGCGCTGGTACTGGCCTTCAATCCGCCGGCGATCTTCGGTCTCGGCACCGCCGGCGGCTACGAGTTCTTCATCCAGAATCGCGGCGACGGCGGTTCCAGACGCCTGCAGGAAGTGCTGCAGCAATTCCTCGCGCGCGCCAACAGCGACCCGCAGCTCGGCGGCGCGCAGACCTTGTGGCGCGCGAGCGTTCCGCAGCTCTTCGTGGACGTCGACCGCGAGAAGGCGAAGAAGGCTGGCGTCGCGATCGACGAGGTGTTTGCCGCGCTGTCGTCTACGCTCGGCACCTACTACGTCAACGATTTCAACAAGTACGGACGCACCTGGCAGGTGCTGATGTCGGCCGAACCCGAGTACCGCAAGCGCCCCGACGACATCGGGGACTCTACGTGCGCTCGCAGAAGGGCGAGATGGTGCCGCTGTCGGCGCTGGTCAACGTGAAGCACGCATCCGGACCGGATTCGCTCGACCGCTTCAACAACCTGCCGGCGGTCAAGATCATCGGCCAGACGGCGCCCGGCATCAGTTCCGGTCAGGGCATCGCGCGCGTCGAGCAGATCGCGAAAGAGGTGCTGCCGCCGGACTTCAGCTTCGACTGGGGCGGTTCGTCGTACCAGGAGAAGAAATCGAGCGGCGCATCGACCTTCGCGCTCGGCCTGGCGGTGGTGATGGTCTTCCTGATCCTCGCCGCGCAGTACGAGAAGTGGTCGCTGCCGCTGTCGGTGCTGCTGGCGCTGCCCTTCGGCACCTTCGGCGCACTCGTCGCGATCTGGGCGAAAAATCTCATCGGGCCCTTTTTTCACGCGACGCCGCTGACCAACGACGTGTATTTCCAGATCGGTCTGGTGACGCTGCTCGGTCTGGCCGCCAAGAACGCCATCCTGATCGTCGAGTTCGCGGTGCTTGAAGCACGCCGAGGGCCTGTCGGCTTCGGCGTCGGCGATCGAGGCGGCCCGCCTGCGCTTCCGGCCGATCCTGATGACCTCGCTGGCGTTCATCCTCGGCGTCCTGCCGCTGGCCATCTCGACCGGCGCCGGTGCCGGCGCGCGGCATTCGGTGGGCACCGGCGTGATGGGCGGCATGATCGCCGCGACCCTGCTCGCCGTCTTCCACGTGCCGCTGTTCTTCAAGGTGCTCTACGACCGGCGCATTCGCGAAACGCGCTCGCACGACGAGCTGCTCGACGAGGTGCGGCACCTGCATCACGTCATCCCGGTCGTCCCACCGGCGCCGGAACCGCTCGCGAAAGGAGGCAAACATGACTGACCCCCGCCGGACGCTGCGCACCCTTGTACTCGTCACCGCGACGACATTCGCGCTCGCGGCCTGCCAGTCGACCCCGACCACACCGCCGCTGCTCGACCTGCCACCGGCAAGCGCGAGCGTCGCGCCAGATCTCGAGCGCTGGTGGACGACCTTCAACGATCCCACCCTGACGGCGCTGATGGACGAGGCGCTGGCCCACAACCTCGATCTGCGGGCGGCGATGGTGCGCGTCGATCTGGCGCGCTCGAACGTGCTGCTCGCGCAGTCCTACCTCTACCCGAGCATGAACCTCGGCGTCGATAGTCGCCGCAACCGCATGACGCTGGTCGGTTCGCAGCCGCTGCCGGAGAATTTCAATCCGACCAACAATGACTATCTCGTCGGTTTGCGCGCCTCCTACGAAGTCGACCTCTGGGGACGTTATCGCAACGGAGCGAGTGCTGCGCGCAGCGAACTGCTGGCGACCGAGTACGCACGCCAGACGGTACGCACCGCAGTCGCGGCCGAGACCGCGCGTGCGTACTTCGGCCTGCTCGCGGCCGACGCCGAACTGGCCATGCTGCGTGACACGCTGCAGTCGCGCGACGAGACGGTCGCCCTGCAGGTCGATCTCTACCAGGCCGGCCTCATCGGTGACTACGACCTGCAACGTGCGCAGGCCGAACGTGCGGCAGTCGCCGCCAACGTCGCCGTCGCCGAGCGCGCGGTCGGCACCTATGAACGGCGCTGGCAGCGATCGTCGGCCGTTCGCCGCGCGAGGTCTTCGCCGCGAGGATCGCCCGCGACCTGACGCAGGTCCGCCTGCTTGGCGTCCCGGAGGTACCGTCGGGGCTGCCCTCGGACCTGCTCGAACGCCGGCCGGACATCAGACAGGTCGAAGCCCAGCTCGCTGCCGCGAGCCTGCGCATCGATGCCGCGCGCGCGCAGTATTTTCCGTCGCTGTCACTGACCGCATCCTACGGTTCCGAGTCGGCAGCGCTTGCCAACCTGTTTTCCACGCCGGCGCTCGCCTGGGGAATCGGCGCCTCGCTGTTGCAGCCCCTGATCGGATTGAAAGCGATCGAGGCCAACGTCGAAGCCGAGACCGCCCGCCGCGAAGCCGCAGTGGTCAGCTACACGCAGACCGTGCAGAGCGCTTTTCGTGAAACGCGCGACGCACTGATCGCCAACCGCAGCACCCGCGACGCCCTCGCCGCACAGACCGAGCGTGCGCAGAAGCTCAAGGCCTCGCTCGAACTCGCCGAACTGCGCTACCGCTCCGGTTACTCGGGTTACATCGACGTGCTCGACGCGCAGCGCCAGCTCCTGCAGGCGCAGACCCTGCAGATCCTCGCCGCGCGCGACGTGCGCTTTGCGCTGATCGATCTGGCGAAAGCGATGGGGGGTGGATGGGACTATTTAATGCCACATTAACCGGTGTTTAACATACCGAAAAAATATTATTTTGAATCAAAAACTTGCGAATGAAACAATCTCTAATGGCACAACAATCTCGTATTGTCGAGGTCAGGAAACCAGTTTTCGGGTCCCTCCTGATGCGGGGTTGATGCCCAGCGCTCGGTAGATCGCCATCAACTTTTCATGAGATGGAAACTTTCCTTTCAGAGCTGGTAGTAGTGGCGATACCAATCGACAAAGCACCCGATGCAAAGAAATCGTCGAATCGTCGATCACTTGACTCGCTGCAACTTGGCACGGCTGACTGGCGGCGGTGGCGGATCAGGCGGCTCGTCCTGGTCGGGCGCGCTGCTGGCTGTTGCTGTGGAAGCGGTTTCGTCTTCGGGTTCGAAAGCCATGCCGGCGCCGTTTTCGCGAGCATAGATCGCGGACACGTTGCCAATCGGGATCGAGATGTCGCGGGCCACACCACTAAAACGGGCCTGGAAGCTGATGCTGTCGTTGTCCATGCAGAGATGGGCGGTGGCGTCGTAACCGACATTGAGGACGATCCGGCCATCGCGGACATGTTCGCGCGGTACGCGCGTTCGGGCATCGACCGCAACGGCCAGATAGGGGGTGAAACCGTTGTCGCAGCACCATTGATGAATGGCGCGAATCAGGTAGGGCTTGGTCGACGGCAGGTCCACGTTCACTTCCTCAAGGCGTGTTGGCGCAGGGGGTTGGCAGGCGCGAGTGCAGGTCGTCGCCGGCAGCTATTTGCGCATCGCCTTTTCGGATGGCGTCAGCGCATCGATGAAGCCCTGACGACTGAAAATCCGTTCGCCGTACTTCATCAATGGTGCTGCCGTTCTCGACAGCTCGATGCCGTAATGGTCGAGCCGCCAGAGCAGTGGCGCGATGGCGACGTCGAGCATCGAGAACTCTTCGCCAAGCATGTGCTTCTGCTTGACGAATACCGGCGCCATCTCGGTGAGTCGATCACGAATCTGCTGGCGCGAGCGTTCGGCGGCCTTGCTGTTCTTTTCGAGCGGCTCGATGTAGGCAAAGACCTCGCGCTCCATGGTGATCAGGAGCTGGCGCGCGCGCGCGCGCATGATCGGATCGGCCGGCATCAGCTGCGGATGCGGGAAGCGCTCGTCAATGTACTCGTTGATGATGTTCGGCTCATAGAGGATGAGATCGCGTTCAACAAGTACCGGAACTCGCCCGTAGGGGTTGATGATGGCAATTTCTTCGGCCTTGGCGAAGAGGTCGACATCGATCACCTGGAAATCCATACCTTTTTCATAAAGGACGATACGGCAGCGGTGACTGAACGGGCAGGTGGTTCCCGAATAGAGATTCATCATGATCAATACCCTCAAAAACGAATCGGCATCGCGGCGGCTACGGGCGCTTGTCGCGTCCTCGCCGGCGATGCCGCGGTGAAACCCGGCGCTGCTACTACTTGACGTCTTTCCAGTACGCTTTCTTCAGCGGATAGGCGAAGGCGAAAAGAACGACCAGAAAGGCCAGCACGCCGAAACCGATTTTCTTGCGAAAGCCGGCATCGGGCTCGGCGAGCCAGACCAGGAAACCGACCAGGTCGCCGACCTGCTTGTCGTATTCGGCTGGTGTCAGCGTGCCGGGTACGGCCAGTTCCAGGTGATGTTCCTTATTCAGCACCTGCTGACCCTGCAACTGCCACAGGACGTTTGGCATGCCAACATTGGCGAACAGGGTGTTGTTCCAGCCGGTCGGGCGGTTTTCGTCGACATAGAAAGAACGCAGATAGGTGTACAGCCAGTCGGCTCCGCTACCATCTTCCGAGGCGCGTGCGCGGGCCACCAGCGAGAGGTCCGGGGGCGCTGCGCCGAACCATATCTTCTGCTCCTCGGGGCGAGCGGAAATACGCATCGTTTCGCCGGTCTTGACTGCGGTAAACATCAGGTTTTCCTTGATCTGCTGCTCGGTGAGGCCGAGATCGGTCAGGCGGTTGTAGCGGACAAAACTCGCGCCGTGGCAGTTCAGGCAATAGTTGACGAAAGTCCGCGCGCCGCTTTGCAGGGCGGCCTTGTCGCCCTGCACATCCGGGGCCTTGTCAAGATGCACGCTAGCGCCGCTGGCGAGAGCAGTGAGCGGGGCAAAGAGCAATGCCATAAGCAGTTTTTTCATTTTGTGCAGTCCTTTACATCGTCACGCGATCGGGTTCCGGCTTGTACTTGTCGATTTTCGACCACCAGGGCATGGTCAGAAAATAGAGGAAGTAGAAAGCACTGAGAACCTGCGCCACTGGTGCGCCGGGAATGACGCCGAAGAAGGCGTAGGACGGCGGCTTCGTGCCGAGGAAACCCAGGATGGCGAAGGCAATCACGAACAATGCCAGCAGGGTCTTGAAGATCGGGCCACGATAGCGGATCGACTTGACCGGACTGCGATCGAGCCAGGGCAGGAAGGCGAGAATGACGACGCCGGCACCCATCGCCACGACCCCCCAGAACTTGGCATCGATCCCGAACAGCGGCCAGACCATGGCGCGCAGCAGCGAATAGTAGGGCGTGAAATACCAGACCGGTGCAATGTGCGGCGGCGTCTTGAGCGGATCGGCAGGCAGGAAGTTGTTGTACTCGAGGAAGTAGCCGCCGCCTTCGGGTGCGAAAAAGACGATGATCGAGAAAACCATCAGGAACACCACCACGCCGACGATGTCCTTCACTGTGTAGTACGGGTGGAAGGGGATGCCGTCGAGCGGATTGCCGTGAACGTCCTTGCGCTTCTTGATCTCGACGCCATCCGGGTTGTTCGAACCGACTTCGTGCAGAGCCAGGATGTGCGCGGCGACGAGTCCGAGCAACACCAGCGGCACGGCGATGACGTGGAACGAGAAGAAGCGGTTGAGCGTGGCATCGCCGACGACAAAGTCGCCACGAATCCAGATCGACAGCGGCTCACCGATCAGCGGAATGGCGGAGAACAGGTTGACGATCACCTGCGCACCCCAGAAGGACATTTGTCCCCAGGGCAGCAGATAACCCATGAAAGCCTCGGCCATCAGACACAGGAAGAGCAGCGTACCGAAGATCCAGATCAGTTCGCGCGGCTGCCGGTACGAGCCGTAAAGCATGCCACGAAACATGTGCAGGTACACCACGATGAAGAACGCCGAAGCACCGGTCGAGTGCATGTAGCGGATCAGCCAGCCCCAGGGCACGTCGCGCATGATGTATTCGACGCTGGCAAAGGCCACTGGAATGCCATTGGCGTTGACCGAGGCGTCGGGTTTGTAGTGCATCACCAGGAAGATGCCGGTCAGGATCTGGATGACCAGCACCATCATCGCCAGCGACCCGAAGAAATACCAGAAGTTGAAATTCTTGGGCGCGTAGTACTCGGAGAGGTGCCCGCGCCACATCGAGGTGGCCGGGAAACGGGCATCAAACCACTCGAGCAGATTGCCCTGCAGGGAACCGTCAGACTTGTACTTTTCGAAATTGGTATTCGATGCCATTGCTTAAGCCCCCTTCTTGTCTTCGCCGATGAGAATCCGCTTATCGGACAGGTACATGTGCGGCGGCACCTCGAGGTTGTCCGGTGCCGGTTTGCTCTTGAAGACCCGCCCGGCAAAGTCGAAGGTGGAGCCGTGGCACGGGCACAGAAAACCGCCCAGCCAGTTGCTGTCCATGCCTTCGTCGGCACCTTTCTTGAACTTGGCCGAGGGCGAGCAGCCCAGATGCGTGCAGATGCCGACCGCGACCAGGATTTCCGGCTTGATCGAGCGCGTCTCGTTCTTGCAATAGGCCGGCTGCATGTTCTTCTCGGACTTCGGGTCGGCCACCGAGTCATCGAGCTTGGGCAGCGTTTCGAGCATGGACGGGTTGCGGTTGATGATCCACACCGGTTTGCCTCGCCATTCAACGGTGATCATCTGGCCAGGCTCGATGCTGCCGATGTCGACTTCCACCGGCGCGCCGGCCGCCTTGGCACGCTCGGACGGCAGCATGCTGGACAGGAAAGGTACGAGCGCGGCTAACGCCCCTACCCCGCCGACCGCAGCAGTGGCGACGACCAGTCGCCGCCTTCCGCAGTCCACTTTGCTCTCATTGCTCATAGCGCTGATCCCTAGAACGTAATGAAAAGTTGGTACGAACTAAACCGCCGCATTATACGTCAATCTTGATTCGGATTGAATCGCGAAACGCCCAAAACGCTAGCCTACAAGCGGTCGACGCTCGCGCAGGGCCTGCGCCAGGGTTCCCGCATCGACGTATTCGAGTTCGCCGCCAACCGGCACGCCGCGTGCGATGCGCGACACGCTGACGCCGCGACTCCTGAGCAGTTCGGAAAGGTAGTGCGCAGTTGCTTCCCCCTCGTTGGTGTAATTGGTGGCGATGATCACTTCCCGTACCACGCCATCGCAGGCACGTGCCAGCAGACGCTCGAGGTGCAACTCGCCGGCGCCGATGCCGTCCAGCGGCGAGACGCGCCCCATCAGCACGTAGTACAAGCCCGCATAGGCATGCGTCTGCTCGAGCATGTTCATATCCACCGGCGTTTCGACGACGCACAGCAGGCTCCCGTCGCGCTTGTGCGAGAGACAGCGGGAGCAGATTTCGGACTCGGTAAAAGTGTTGCAGCGCTGACAGTGACGGAGTGCGCCGAGCGCCAGCTGCAGCGATTCAGCCAGACGCTGGGCGCCGGAGCGATTGTGCTGCAGCAGGTAGTAAGCCATGCGCTGCGCCGATTTTGGACCGACACCCGGCAGGCAGCGCAAAGCCTCGATCAATGACTCGAGGCTAGACGGCGTATTCATCAGAACGGCATTTTGAACCCGGGTGGCAGATTGAGTCCGGCGGAAAAACCGGCCATCCGCTGCTGGGAAACTTCCTCGGCGCGCCGCAGGGCGTCGTTCAGAGCGGCCGCAATGAGATCCTCGAGCATCTCCTTGTCGTCCATCACCGAAGGGTCGATGGTGACCCGGCGCACATTGTGGTTACCGGTCATCAGCACCTTGACCATGCCGGCGCCGGATTGTCCCTCGACTTCGAGCTGTGCGAGCTCTTCCTGAGCTTTCTTCATATTTTCCTGCATCTGCTGAGCCTGTTTCATCAGGCCGGCGATTCCGCCTTTCATCATCTTGCTTGCCTCGCTTTGAACGATTGAACGATTAAATGGGTTTTATGGAAGATTCGATCAGGGTGGCGTCGAAGGTCTCGATGAGCTCTCGAACGAAGCCATCCTGCTCGACCGAAGCGATGGCGAGATCCATGCGCTCGCGGCGGTCGCGCTCTGCGGCGGCAGCGGGCGTATCCCCCGAGCCTTCTTCGAGTTCGATCAGCAGTTGCAGCGGCCGGCCGAAATGCTCGACGAGCGACTGCTGCAGTTTGTCCTGTGCCGGTTTCATCAGCAGATGGCGGTGCGTCGGGGAAAGGCGCAGGAGCATCCGTGCCTTTCCGAGATCGCGCAGTTCACAGTGCTGTGCCAGTTCCCGTGCCATGCCACTGACCTTGAGTGCGGCGAGAATGTCGTGCCAGCCAGTTTCCGAACCGGCTTCTGCAGGCACCGGTGCTATCGCCGCAACAGACGCCGCGGTTTGCCCAGGCGCCGCCGCCAGCTTCGAGGGTGCCGGCTGCGGTGCGGCTGCGGTGCCTGGCAGTGGCGCCGCCAGCGGGCGGCCAGCGGGCGCAGTACTCCGTTGTCCGCCGGAAGCGTCGTCGAGCGCTGGGCGAAAGGCATACAGACGCAGCAGCGTCATGATGAAACCCGCCTGCTCATCGGGCGCCAGCGGTAATTCCTGACGGCCATGCACGGCAATCTGATAGGCGAGCTGAACGAACTCCGGATCGAGCCTGGCAGCGATTTCGAGAAGACGCGAACGCTCCGGCAAATCGTCGGCGATCGCCTGGGGTGCGAGCTGGGCAATCTGCAGACGGGTGAACAGGCTGGCCATCTCCTGCAACGCCGCGTCAAAGGACAGGCTGCGTGCGGCCATCTCGTCGGCAACCTGGAGCATGCCTGCCGCATCTCCGGCGAGCAGGGCATCGGTAATCGAGAACAGGTGGTCAAGATCGACTGCGCCGAGCATCTCGCGCACCTGCACTTCCTCGATCTTGCCCGAACCATGCGCGATCGCCTGGTCGAGCAGCGACAGCGCATCGCGCATGCTGCCTGCTGCCGAGCGCGCCAGCAGGTGCAGGGCAGCGCTCTCGGCGCTGATCGCCTCGACTTCGAGAATGTGTTTGAGATGACCGACGATCAGCGGCTGCGTCATCTGCTTGAGATTGAACTGTAGACAGCGTGACAGCACGGTCACCGGAATTTTCTGCGGGTCGGTGGTCGCGAGAATGAACTTGACGTGCTCCGGCGGCTCTTCGAGGGTCTTCAGCATGGCGTTGAAGGCCGAGTTCGAAAGCATGTGCACTTCGTCGATCACATAGACCTTGAAGCGGCCGCGCGTTGGCGCATAGACCGCGTTCTCGAGAAGCTGGCGCATTTCATCGACCTTGGTATTGGTCGCCGCGTCCACTTCAAGCAGATCGACGAAACGCCCGGAATCGATTTCCCGGCAGGCGGAACAGACGCCGCAGGGGCTTGCCGTGACGCCGCTCTCGCAATTCAGTGCTTTGGCAAGAATGCGCGCCAGCGTGGTTTTCCCGACCCCGCGCGTACCGGTAAACAGATAGGCATGATGCAGGCGTTGTTCGGTCAGCGCGTGCGTCAGTGCCCGGACAACGTGCTCCTGCCCGACCAGGCTGGCAAATGTTCGCGGGCGCCATTTGCGCGCCAGGACTTGGTAACTCATGGGCGGATTCTAGCAGATGGCGTTACCGACCCCGCTGCTGTTGGCCACGGAGGGGTTTCGGGGCAACTCTGGGCAAAGGTCGGTGGCAGAAGGAAGTGGAAGGTGGCGAGCCTTACCCCCGGCACTCACATCAGACGGCTGTGGCTGCTTCCTTCCGGACCTGACCAGGTTCACCATCCTGCGATGCGGGGAGACCCGCCACTCGGAATGCTATCACATCAGCCGCCGCCGCGTTGGAAATAGCGCAGGAAGTCGTCGATGAAATCGGCTTCCTGGTCGGCGTTGCCGCCAGTGAAGGCAATTGACACGACGAGACGCGGCAACTGCAGTGCGCCAAGCCGTAGCGCCGGCAGCAGCCGGCAGGAAATGTCCACGCTGCGCTCTGGACGCTCGAGGCGCCATTCCTGCGCTTGCTGCTCCACGCACCAGCCGGTCAACAGCGGCTGCAATTGGCGCTCGAATTCATGAATAGTCAAGCTCATCGTGAAATGGGCCACGGCTCAGCCGCCGGCGATCGGTGGCCAGATCGCCAGGGCGTCACCCGGTGCCAGGCAGCGCTCGGCGCGTAAATGCGGCGGAATGAATTCGCCATTGACCAGAACCAGATGCACCAGGCGCGGCGGCAGCGCCCAGGAATCAATCACCGAGGCAACGCTGCACCCGTCGGCAACGTCGAGTGACAAGGCATTGGTCCGCCGGGCCGTCGCGGGCAGGTAATCGGAGAGCGAAGCGAACAGCTTCAAGGTGATTTCCATCAGTGCGCCATGGCCAGCCCCCTGGCGAGATAGGCTTCACTGAGTTGCAGGGGGTTGGCGAGCAGACGATCTTTCCATTCACCGAGACGCACCTGTCCCTGAATCAGGCCACGCAACACCCCGATGTGCTCGGTATGGCCGATGCAATTGGCACCGACCAGCCGATCCCCGTCAAACGCCAGACGCAGGTAACGAAACCCGGCTTCGTCGAGCAGTTGCACGCTTTCGCCGCCGGCAACGCCCTGCCATTGACCAAAGGACGCGGAAATCAGCCCCAGGGTATCGAGAATGTTGAAAACGAAGGTGCCGGGCAAGACTGCCGGCTGACCGGCCATGTGGAGTGCCGCGACGCGCGCCTGCTCGACGGCATCGGGCTGAATGGCATTGACGACGCGCAGACCGGTTCCGAATTCGACCGCTTCAGCGACGTCACCGGCTGCGTAAATACCAGCGACGCTGGTCTGCATCGACGCGTCGACGAGCACCCCGGCATCGACTGCGACACCACTGCCATAGAGGAAAGCGATGTTCGGCCTGACTCCCGTCGCACTGATCAGCGCGTCGACCTCCAGGGTTTCGCCATCGTCGAGCTGGACCCGCAGCGCTTCGCCTGCCGCAGCGATCGCCACCACCCGCCGGCCGGTCAGGACGCGCACCCCTCGCGCCTCGCACCAGCGGCGAAGCATCGCTCCGGCCACGGCATCGAGCATCCGCGGCACCATCCGGTCACCCATCTCGACGACCGTCAGTTGCGGGCCGCGCGCCGCCAGCGACTCCATGATGATGCAGCCGATGAAACCGGCGCCCATCTGCAGCACACGCACGCCCCGGCCTATGCCGGCGGCGATCATCCGCGCATCGGCCAGCGTCCAGCACGACCAGACCTTTGGCAAATCGATGCCGGGAACCGGCGGGCGAACCGGCTGCGCACCGCTGGCGATCAGCAGGCGATCGTAGGGAAGCAGCTGGCCATCGGCCAGCCTGAGCGAGCGAGCTCCGCTATCGATGGCCTCGACCCGGCCACGCAGCATACGGATGCGCAAACGTTCGAAATGCTCCGCATTCTTGCGCAGATAGGTGCCCGCCTCGTCGATCTGTCCCATCAGCAGGTAGGGAATCGCCATCCGGGAATACGGCGGCTCGGCTTCGTCACCAATCAGCGTGATCTCGGCCGCTGCATCGGCACGTCGCAGCGTCTCGGCGGCAACGACCCCGGCCGGGCCGTTGCCGATAATGACGTGGCGGGTCACCTCAGAGACCCAGGCGAGCGCGTGTGGCCGTTGTCGGGACGCCGTCCGGGGTCCAGCCACGCAGGCTGTAGTACTCCGGCAGCATCTTCCCGAGTTCGGCCACCATGCCCTTCGAAGCACCGGTCTTGCACGGTTCCGTGAGCAGGCGCGGCGGCAGGGTGTCATCCTTGCTGGTGATCCCGGCCGCCAGATTGAAGTCGCGTTCGAGGTTCCAGATCCGCTCGCCCATCGCCAGCAGCGATTCCAGCGACCAGTCGCCCGGGCAAGCCGCCTGAATCTGCGGTTGAATGTCGTGCAGGGTCCACGCGAAGGTGGTGAATACGCACAGGCCGCTCGAATCGACGACGGCGGTGGCATCCTGAAACGCTTTCAGGAGTTCGGGCTTGCCGTCGGTATCCCTGGGGTCGGTCTTCACCGGGATGCCGAAAACCTCGCTGGAAACCACGTAACCGCGCAAATGACAGGCACCGCGGTTCGACGTTGCATAGGCCAGACCCATGCCCTGCAGCGCGCGTCCGTCGTAAGCCGGAAACTCTTGCCCCTTGACGGTCATCGACAACTCCGGCCGGCCATATCGGGTACACAGACGCTTCGATCCCTGCCCGACGATCTTGCCGAAGCCTTCGCCGCGCGCCGTCATTTCCGCCAAGCTGCACAGGGCTGCGGCAGAACCGAAAGGCGCTTCGAGGCCGATCTCTTCGCTGGTCAGGACACCCAGCTCGTACAGTTCCATGACTGCACCGACCGTCGCCCCGAACGAGATCGGATCCATGCCGTCTTCGTTGCACAGCAGGTTGGCGTATTGCAGCGCCTCGAGGTCGTCGACGCCGTTGGCATTGCCCAGCGCCCAGGCACTTTCGTATTCGAGGCCGCCGTTGGCCCCCCAATATTCCGGTTTGGTCTGCACCGAGAAGTGTGTCTCGTCGATCCGCGAAATCCGGCCGCAGGCGATGGTGCAGCCAAAGCAGGCCTGATTGGTGACCAGATGCGTCCTGCCGTCGGTGGCGCGCTTTTCGTGCATCGCTTCCGCCGAAATCTTGCGCGCCCCTTCGAACTGCACATCGCGGTGGTTGCGCGTCGGCGAAGCGCCCATTTCGTTGATCACGTTCATCAGCACCTGCGTGCCGTAGGTCGGCAGACCCTGGCCGGTGACCGCATTCTCCGCCAGCACCTTCTTGCCGGCGGTCACGGCCGCCATGAATGCCTTGGGATCGGCGATGTTGCCCACACCGAGCGTACCGCGAACGGCAATCGCCTTGAGATTCTTCGACCCCATCACGGCGCCGACACCCGAGCGGCCGGCGGCGCGGTGCAGATCGTTCACGATCGCCGCAAACAGGACCTGGTTTTCCCCGGCGCGGCCAATGCTCGATACCCGCAGCAGCGAATCCTGATGACGCTTCTTGAGGGTGCCTTCGGTGTCCCATACGGTCTTTCCCCACAGATCGTCCGCAGGCAGCAGGGTCGCTTTCTCGTTTTCAATGTGCAGATAGACCGGCTGCGGCGACCTGCCCTCGAAGATGAGCATGTCCCAGCCCGCCGATTTCAGTTCGGCACCGAAGTAGCCCCCCGAATTCGAGCAGGCAATCACGCCGGTCAGGGGCCCCTTGGTGATCACCGAATAGCGGCCGCCGGTCGACGCCATCGTGCCGGTCAACGGGCCGGTCGCGTAGATGAGCTTGTTTTCCGGAGACAGCGGGTCGACTTTCGGGTCGATCTCGCTGACCAGGTATTTGCTGGCCAGCCCACGCTGGCCGAGATACTGTGCTGCCCAGGCCATGTTCAGCGGTTCGCTGCTGCAGGTCCCCTGGGTCAGGTTGACGCGAAGAATTTTGCGTGTCCAGGCCATGATCGTTCCTCCTCAAAGGCGTGCCGCACTATCGGTTTTCTGTGCCCACTGACGCATCCGTTGCAGACCCGTCCAGTCCGCATCAATGTAGGTAATGGCGCCGGTCGGGCAAGCCGTCGCGCAGGCCGGGTCACCACCACAGAGGTCGCACTTCTGGACCTTTCCCGAGTCATGGTTGTAATTGATCGTCCCGAACGGACAGGCAATCGTGCACACCTTGCAGCCCACGCATACCGCTTCGAGGACCACCTTGGCACCGCTGCCACTGTCGATCTTGATCGCCTCGACCGGGCAGGCGTTGAGACACCACGCTTCCGCGCACTGCGTGCAGGTATAGGGCACCTTGCGGCCTTCGTGGTGAAAGTCGAAAACCTTGATTCGCGATTTGGACGGGTTGAAAATCCCGGTATTCTCGTAAGAGCAGGCCATTTCGCACTGCAAGCAACCGGTGCATTTGCCCGGATCGATGTGCAAGGACTTCTGCATGACGTCGTCTCCTCCGTTGAGTGATCGATGATCCTGTTGAATGACGTCGCACCTCCGACCGCGACTGGAATGAGCACTATAGGCAACCCTGGAGCGTTATGAAAGTTGCGCTGCAACAAAGCGCTGCATGCGCCAGGTATGCGCAGTTCAGGCAGGCATTGCCGGCACTTCGCCTCGCCTCCAGCAAGCGTCGAAATGGCATCCGAAGAACCAGGTAAAATGTCGACAAAATGTACGGTTGCCCCGTCGTACCGCTTGGCCTGTCGGCACAAGCTTTTGCATACAGGAAACGAAATCATACGCTCCCCCTTCCGAGAAGCCTTCGCGCAGACCATTCCTTGCCCGCACGTAAACACACTCTTCCCGAGCGATTCCGCCAGACCCTGCAGGCACTCGACTTCCGCCGGCAACTGCAGCGCCTGATGGCCCGCAGCACCATCGAAATCAGCGAGAAGGCCGGCGTACGCTACCTGCACTTCTCGTCCGCCTGGATCCAGGGGGCGATGCGCATTCAGCGTCCGAACGCCCTCGAACTGCCCTACACGCGCGAAATGATGGCTGGCCTCTTGCTGCGCGCGCCGCCCTGGCCGCGCCAGGCCTTGCTGATCGGCCTCGGCGCCGGATCGCTGGCCAAGTTCATCTACCACCGCCTGCCGGCAACCCGGATCACCGTCGTCGAGATCGATCCGCAGGTCGAAATGATCGCGCGCCTGCACTTCAAACTGCCGGACGACCCCCTGCGGCTGCGCGTCGTCATCGCCGATGGCGCCGAGTACATGCTCCAGGGCGACAGCCACCATGACTACATCCTGGTCGACGGCTTCGACCGCGATGCCCGCGCCGGCGTGCTCGACACCCTGCCCTTTTACCAGGCCTGCCGTGCGCGCCTCAGCGAGAATGGTTTGCTGGCAGTCAATCTGCTCGGTCGCGAGCATGCTTTCGAGGCCAGTGCCGAACGCATCCAGCGGGCTTTCGACGGCCGTGCGATGATCTTTCCCTCCTGCGACAGCGGCAACACCATCGCCTTCGCCGCCGCCGGCGAGCACGTCGATGCCAGCCACGACGAACTGATCCACCGCGCCAACCAGTGCCTGCAAGAAACCGGGCTCAATCTCCTGCCGACCGTCGCCCGACTGCAACAGGAACACTATCTGGCCAACGATCGCTTGCGCTTCTGAGCCTCCCAACCCCGCGCGCGGGCCAGGCGCTCTCAAAGAAACACGGAGTAGGCCCGCCGGCCCTTGCGCCTGCAGGTTACTTGCTCCACATTGTTCAAGTAAGCCGCTGCACGGCAGGCTGTTGCGCGCACTGACGTAATCGTACTTCGTAAAGTGCGCGCTGCTGCGGCAACCGCCACTGCCCAGTCTGCCAGGGCCGAAGCGTGGCTCGCGCGTCAACTCGATCGGCCAGCAATTCCCATTTTGGCCAACGAGGCCTTCTGCTTCCCCACTGATCGCATGGAAATCGGCAATATTTAGTGGCCAAACCCCTCTCATGGACGGCAGAAAGGCGCTTTCCGACCAGTTCGCCCCATTGCTTCGGTCATAATGAGAATTGCTGCAAAGAGGTGCGGCATCCCCGGCCGATTGATGGGATACTTGTCGTACTCGGGGATGCCGCTCGGTCGAGTACCACGCCTGGCGACTTCTCGATCGCTCACCCGTTCTTGTCCGACAGGGGATTGGCTATCCCGCTCGCCCGGCCTGTAAGCGTCGTCCTGCACCCTTCTGGTCTGCTGCGGCATCAACCTTCCCTGGGGCTGAACAGTCAACACACCAGGCTCGATTCATGTGAATGAACTCAACGCCCCAGACTCGGCATTCCAGGATCTGCAGCCGGCATGGCAGCGGCTGGACAGACTCTTGCAGGCGGCCATTGCGGCAGCCCAGTCTGTCTATGGACCCGAGGCGGCTGCTGATCCTTACCGGGGGCTATACATCGGACTCGGCGAGGTGGAGGCCTTGCTGGCCCGTCAACCCGGTATCCCGGTGCTGCAGAATGCTGCACGTGAGCTGCCGTTGTCGGAAGCTCTGGGCGAGCGGTGTCGTCTGCGGCGCCTGGCAAGCGCGTTCCAGCTATCGTCGTTCGACCTGGACGTGCTTCTGGTCGCCCTGGCGCCGGAAGTGGATCTGCGTTACGAACGGCTCTATGCCTACCTGCAGGATGATGTGACGCGTCGTCGACCGAGCATCGATCTGGCTTTCAATCTGCTGTGCACTTCGCCCGAGGACAAGCTGGCCAGGCGCGCCCATGTTGCCGCCGCAGCCCCTCTGTGCCGCCATGCCCTGCTTTCCCTGCTCGCTGATCCTCAGCAACTCCGGCCGCCGCTGCTGGCGCAGTATCTCAAGCTGGATGGACAGATCATCGCCTACCTGTTGGCTGACGACACCCTCGACGCCCGTCTGACATCGTGCTGCGAATGGGCTGAACCGACGGCCACTTTCGCCGACCTGCCGGTCGGCAGCGAGCTGAAGAAGGCCATCACGGGAATGGCGATCCAGGCCAGGGAAAGGCAGCAATCGCTCAGACTCTACCTGCAGGGACCACCAGGCGTCGGCAAACGCGGGCTTGCCGAGGCGCTGGCCGGTCTGCTCGGGGCGCCTCTGCTGGTTGCCGACCTGGCGCGCACACCGATTGCCGTCGAGGAATTCGCAGCGGTGCTGACCGTGCTGTTCCGCACTGCCCTCCTCCAGGAGGCCATGCTGTATTGCACCGGCTTCGACACGCTGCTGGCCGGTGAGCACGCCCGGCGGTATCAGGATCTGCTGAACAGGATCGGCAGGCATGCAGGCGTCGTCATTCTGGCCGGTTCGCAGGCCTGGCGGCCCGCCGCCGACCCGACCAGGACAATCCAGGCGATCCGCTTCCCGGCGATCGATTTCTGGCAACGACGGGCGTACCTGCAGACCTGCCTGGCAGCGAGCGGCATCGCGCTGGCAGCGAGCGAGCTGGAGGCCCTGGCCGGGCGCCTGCAGTTGACGCCCGAACAGATCTCCGGAACCGTTGCCGGCGCGGTCAATCTGGCGCGTTGGCGTGGCGCCCTGACAGCGACGCGACCCGACGAAACGCCGAACAGCCAGCCGACGCTCGCCGAACTGTTTGCCGCCGCCCGCGCCCAATCCGATCACCATCTGCACGATCTGGCACGCAAGATCACGCCCAGATACACCTGGGACGATCTGGTCTTACCGGCCGATGAACTGGCTCAGCTCCACGAAATCTGTCAGCAGGCCAAGCACCGCCATACCGTCTACGATCAATGGGGTTTCGGCCGCAAGCCTGCTCTCGGCAAAGGGCTGAACGTCCTGTTCTCGGGTCCGCCGGGCACCGGCAAAACAATGGCTGGCGATGTCATCGCCAATGAACTATCTTTAACGCTATACAAGATCGATCTCTCCCAGGTCGTCAGCAAGTACATCGGCGAGACCGAGAAGAACCTCGAACGTATCTTTACTGCCGCCCAGAACACCCATGCAATCCTCTTCTTCGATGAAGCCGATGCCTTGTTCGGCAAACGTTCCGAAGTCAGGGACGCGCACGACCGCTACGCCAACATCGAAGTGGGCTATTTGCTGCAGAAGATGGAAGAATACGAAGGAGTGGCCATCCTGGCGACCAATCTGCGCAGTCACATGGACGATGCCTTCGTCCGCCGAATGCATGCCATCGTCGAGTTCCCGTTCCCGGACGAGCTGCAACGGCGCCGCATTTGGGAAGTCATGTTTCCGCCCGAGGCGCCGCTGGCGGAGGATTTGGATTTGGCGGTGCTGGCTCGCGAGGTCAAGCTGGCCGGGGGGAACATCAGGAACATCGCGCTGACGGCGGCGTTTTACGCTGCCGACGCCGGAGAGACGATCGGGATGTCGCATCTGCTGCGGGCGGCACGGCGGGAGCATCAGAAAATTGGGCGAACGTGGAATGAAGTGAAGTGAAACGCGTCAATGATGTCAGCATCGGGGGGCTCGGCAGTGAGGACAAGGACTGTTCACGAGGGCAATGGCGAAATCTCGACGACGGCACAGGTCAGGCAGCGCCCGCTGCAACCTGACCCGGTAGCACGGCCGCTGCAAGAGGCCGGTGCGTTGCAGAATCTCCAGCGCACGCACGGCAATCGCTTTGTGCAGCGGCTCCTGGCCCAGCGTACACAGGCCAATGCTGAGTCTGTGCCTGCTCCAGGCGTGGAACAAGCCATCCAGCGTTCCCTTGGCCGCGGACAGCCGCTGGAAAGCGGCGTGCGCACGCGCATGGAATCCGCTTTCGGCGCCGACTTCAGCGGCGTGCAGGTGCACACCAACGCAGAAGCTGACACGCTCAATCGAGCGCTGAGCGCACGTGCCTTTACCACCGGCAAGGACATCTTCTTTGGTCAGGGAGAGTACAACCCGCAGAGTTCGGCTGGACGGGAGACATTGGCTCATGAACTGACGCATGTGCTGCAGCAAGGCGGCAGCACGATTCAGGCTGAACTCTCCGTCAGTCAACCGGACGACCCCTGCGAACAGGAGGCGGACCGGGTCGCGCGCGCGGTCATGCAACAGGAGGAACAGTCCAGGCCAGACACGGCGAGCCACGCGCCGATACCGGGTGAGCTGGTGCCGCCGCCCGTTGCTGGCAAGATACCACGCCTACAGCGTTTGACCGTGCCGCTGGCAGGCTGGGGTGAGGTGCCGCGATCCATGGACGACTCCAACATGGAGATCAACCTCAGCGTCTCGCTGTCGGTCGGTGGACAAAGAACGATGGAACGTACTTTTTCCAGCAGTCAACGAGAAAGTATTTCGATCCCTTTGAACACCAATGCCTCTCTGCAAATTGCAGGCTCGGTCACTGTTGAGCGCGACGACCCCATACTCAACAACACCAACTCCTGGGACGTCGATTACACATGGCGGGTTGCGGTGGATGAACGTGGCGCGATAAGACTTTATGCCCCGACGCACGGATTGACGGGTGGCGCCGGGGATGCGCCCTGGTCTCTCAGCGTCACGCCGGTTCAGGGGGAGACCAGCGTTGGACTGGCTCTGACGCTTGGCTCGACCGAGTCGACGAGCGTGGGCAATGAGATCCCGGTGGAATTTGGCGGCAGCTTTGAGCCGTTCGGTATTGGTGTAGACGTCAGCGCCGGATACTCCCGCTCATGGGGAACGTCTACCGGCTCGACCCTGACCGCCGGGCGCGGATTCGTCGTTGACATCGAAACGCCCGCACCACCGCCGGAGATTACCTTCGGACCGATCACCGTGATACGACACCACGCTTACTATTTCAACACCGGTCAGGCGACACCAGGGACGAATCCCTCGACACGAGAAGAAGAAAGCATACGTTTGACCACTTTTCTCATGAATCTTGATCCATATGGCGAAGGGGGAAGCGATCTCTCCGGTTTCGTTGACGGCTATGCAAGTCCTCTTGGCAACTTCGAGCGCAACCGGGAGTTGGCGCGCGCGCGCGCTCATTACATCCTGAGTAGAATCAGGGATCTATTGCCACGCGCCAACTTCTTGCCGCGTGTCTATGGCGAAGAAATTTGGCGCGAGGAAGGTGTTCCGGACGTTGATAATAGCGAAAGACACCGGGTGGTCATCCTGGAGATACGGCAGAGTTCACCAGCGGAATAGACGGGATATTCCTGAAGCATGATTCGCGACCTGAGTCTGACACTGCGCTCTCTGCTGGACGATCCAGCCCTGGCAAGCGCTTACCCGGAACTTGCGGCGGCGCAGGTCGTCTTTGACCGGCCGGCGGAGTCCTTCAACCCGGCGCAGACGACGGTCAACCTGTTCTTGTACGACATCCGCGAAAATCTCGAACTGCGCAGCAGCGAGCCTTTGCTCGAACGCCACAGCGGTCAGGCGATCATCCATCCGCCGCCATTGCGGGTCGCCTGTGCGTATCTGGTCACCGCCTGGCCGGTCGGCGGCAGCGAGCTACCGTTGCAGGAGCATCGCCTGCTGAGCCAGACGCTGCAGGTGCTCGCCCGCTATCCGACGATTCCCGCCGCGTTCCTGCAAGGCCAGCTGCTGGGACAGCAACCGCCGTTACCGATGCTGGCGGCGCAAACCGACGGCTTGAAGGATCCCGCCGATTTCTGGACGGCCATCGGCAACAAGCTGCGTCCGTCGATCACCGTCACGGCAACACTGGCAATGGAGAGGTTTGCACCGATCACGGAACCGCTCGCGATCACCGGGCAGGTCGATCTCGGGGAACGCACGAACGCTGCAGGCGAAGACCTGAAGCCGGCTACCCGGCAAGTCCTCCTGCGCGTCGCCGGGAGGGTTACCGACGCCAGCAGTCTTCCTGTAGCGCACGCCCAGGTGACGCTGCTCCGGACGGGTGTCGAGACGGTGACCGACGCGGCAGGCCGGTATACACTGAGCGTACCGGAGCCGGGCACCTTTGACTTGCGAGTACAGGCCGGCGCAACCCAGATGACGACCAGCATCACCGTTCCGGTCAGCGCTGGAAACAACTACGACGTGCAAATTTAGGCTATCCAAACCGCTAACGGTCATGACTTTTCCAGGCACCCCCGATCATGAATGTCGTGACCGCTTCCCTCTCCCCCGACCCCTCCCCCGCGCGGGGGGAGGGGAGATTCGTGAGTCGCATACGCGACTTTCACATTAAGGAGTAAGGCGTATGTCACAATACCTGTCACCCGGTGTCTATGTTGAAGAAGTCCCGTCGGCGATCAAGGCCATCGCTGGCGTCAGTACCAGCACGGCCGGTTTCGTCGGCGTCGTACCGGACAAGATTCACCTCCTTGCCAAAGACCAGGCGGCGCCCGCAGGAATCAAGTTCGTGGACTTCAGCCTGCCGACACCTGCCGGTACTCCCAGGCTGATCACCAGTTGGACACAATTCACCAAGGCCTTCGGCGACCTGATCGGCAGCGAGGCGGTGGCAGCGACTACGGACCCCGGTCCGGCGATCGACAGCGGTCATCGTAACCTCGCACATGCGGTCTATGGCTTCTTCAACAACGGTGGTAGCCGCTGTTACGTGGTACGGGTCCTCTCGGCGACCGACTTCGACGATGCCCTCAAGGCCTTCGCGGCGATCGACGAAATCGCTCTGGTCGCCGCACCCGGCATGACCGATGACGCCAGCCGTGACAAGCTGGTGACGCACTGCCTGCGCACATCCGATCGCTTTGCGATTCTCGACGGACCGGAGAGCGTCAGCGATTTGACGACGCTGACCCGGATTCCCGCTGACTCCAATCCCGGCGTGATGCCGAAGAAAACCGATTACGCGGCCTGGTATTTCCCGTGGATCAAGGTTTTCGATCCCGCTGCCAGACTGCAGGGCAGTGATGGCGTGATCGGTGTGCCCCCCAGCGGTCACCTGGCGGGCATCTACGCACGCGTCGACAACCTGCGGGGCGTGCACAAAGCCCCGGCCAACGAGGTCATCCTCGGCGCGCTCGATGTCACGCAACCCCTGAGCAAGGCGGAGCAGGACGGTTTGAACCCGAAAGGGGTCAATTGCATCCGCGTGCTCAATGACAACATCTTTGCCTGGGGGGCGCGCACCGTCGGCGGCGATGCCAACGCCGATCTGAAGTACATCAATGTGCGCCGCACCCTGTTGTTCCTGCGCGAGTCGATCGATGAGGGTCTGCAATGGGCGGTGTTCGAACCCAACAATCCCGCGCTGTGGCAGAAAATCAATCGCAACGTAACGGCCTTTCTCACCAACGTCTGGCGTTCGGGAGCACTGTTCGGCACCACCGCGCAGGAGGCTTTCTATGTCAAGTGCGATGCGGAAACCAACCCGCCAGAGTTGCGCGAATTGGGTCAGGTAGTCACCGAGATCGGAGTATCGATCGTGCGGCCGGCGGAGTTCGTCATCTTCCGCATCAGTCAGTTCGTTGCACCCGGCAAGTAGGCGACACGGATGGCCGCCACCTGCCAGACTCCTGGTGTCTACCGCGAGGACGTCTTTCTCCAGCCAGCGACCGGCCTGCCGACCGGCATCGCTGGTTTCGTCGGCCTGGCGGCGGTCACCGGAGCGGCTGTGCCGGCTCCGATTCTGTTGCATCGCATGGAAGAACTCGTCGGTGCCCTGCCGTGCCCTCCAGACGGCTATCTCGGAGCTGCAATCACGGGTTTCTTTGCCAATGGTGGTCGCCGGTGTTATGTGGCACTTGCCGATCCCGCCGCTGCCGATCGGCTGGCCGCCCTGAAAAAGGCTCTTGCCAAGCTGGGAGCGCTCATCGACGTCGACCTGGTGGCGATGCCGGACGCCGTACTCCTGCCCGACCCTTCCGCCATCAACGAGGTGCAACACGCCATGCTGAGCCACTGCGCCGAGCACGGCGATCGCCTGGCAATTCTCGATACGGCGCCGAACAGTTCGGTAGACAGTGTGCTCGATCAGCGCCGAGGCATCACGCAAGGATTGACGGAACCCCTGAACGGAGCCCTCTATTTTCCCTGGCTGCAAACTGCGCTGAACCAATGGGTCCCGCCTTGCGGGCATGTGGCCGGGATCTTTGCGCGTACCGATGCCCGGGTCGGCGTATTCAAGGCGCCGGCCAACGAGGAAGTACGCGATGCCCTGAATCTGGAAGTGGCGATCGACAACTCGTTGCAGGATCGACTCAACCCGGAAGGCGTGAACTGCCTGCGCGCGTTTCCGGGGCGTGGCATCCGCGTCTGGGGCGCGCGCACGCTGAATCGCGATGCCGCCTGGCGCCATATCAATGTCCGACGGCTGTTCCTGACTGTTGGCCGCTGGGTCGACCGGAACATGACCTGGGCGGCTTTCGAGCCCAACGATCCGCGTTTATGGGTACGGATTCAGCGCGAGCTGCATCCGTACCTGACCGGATTGTGGCGAGCCGGGGCTTTGCAGGGGCAAACGCCGGCCGAAGGGTTTTACGTCAAGTGCGATGCCGATACCAATCCGCCGGAGACCCGCGAGGTTGGGCAGGTGGTAACCGAAATCGGTCTGGCCGCCACCGCACCGGCCGAGTTCATCGTGGTGCGCATCATCCACCGGGCGGGTGCGACGGACTCCGTCGAACGGTCATGACTTTTCCAGGCACCCCCGATCATGAAAATCATGACCGTTTCCCTCTCCCCCGACCCCTCCCCCGCGAGGGGGGAGGGGAGATTCGTGAGTCGCATACGCGACTTGCACATTAACTTGCCCGGTCCAATGAGAACCTGTATTCCCTTTCACCCAACCCAAGCGAAGGAGCTTCCATGCCTACCGGAACACGTACCGATCCCTATCGGGGCTTCAATTTCATGGTCGAAATCGATGGCATCACCCAGGCCGGTTTTCAGGAGTGTGGCGGCCTGGATGTCAGCACCGATCCGGTCGACTATCGCGAAGGGACCGACCCCAATCATGTCCGCAAGCTGACCGGCTTGAACAAATACGTCCCCGTCACGCTCAAGCGTGGCATCACCGATTCGGACGAATTGTGGAAATGGCGTCAGACGGTAATCGATGGCAAGGCCGAGCGGCGGAACGGTTCGATCATTCTGCTGGACGAGACCGGCGCGGAAAAGCTGCGCTGGAATTTCGTCGGTGCCTGGCCTTCCAAATGGACCGGTCCGACATTCAATTCGACCAACAATGCCGTCGCCATCGAGGCTCTGGAAATCACGCACGAGGAGTTGAAGAAAGCCTAGCAGCCAGACCTGAGGTCTGATGTGATCATTCATGATTTTCTACGAGACAGGAAAGATGATGCTGCAGACCGAGTTCCCATTCACCCTGCCGATGGGCTATATCGACAGCGAAGGCAACCTGCACAAGGAAGGTGTGATGCGTCTGGCCACGGCTTTTGATGAAATCGCACCGCTCAAGGATCCACGGGTGCATAACAACCCGGCGTACCTGCTGATCATCCTGTTGGCGCGCGTCATCATTCGCCTGGGAACCCTCGAGCAGATCAATCCCAAGATCGTCGAGGGTTTTTTCGCCGCCGATCTGGGATACTTGCAGAATCTCTATCGTCGCCTGAACGACAGCGGCAGCAACCGGGTGCATACCCAGTGCCCGTACTGTGAGAAGGAATTTGAAGTGGAGTTGAGCGAGCAGGGGGAGTCTGGCGCTACCCCGTAGAGCGGCTCTATGAAGAGGTAGCGTACATCGGATTTCATTTTCACTGGCCGCAACACGAGATCATGGATCTCGACCACCTGGAACGGCGCCGTTGGGTGTCGGAGATCGCCAGGATCAATCGACGCCTGAACGAGCAGTCCGAGAGCGGGTAACGAGGAGCAAGCGATATGCCTGAACTGGGTTTGAACACCGCCTTCAGTCTGGCGACCAACTTGTCGGGGGTGCGTGTCGACCCCTACCAGGCCTTCAATTTCCTGGTGGAGATCGAAGGGATCCTGGCCGGCGGCTTTTCGGAATGCAGTGGCCTGCAAGTGGAAAGTGAAACCTTCGAGTATCGCGAAGGCGGCGTCAATGAGTACATGCATCGTTTTGCCGGACCGACGAAGTATCCGCCACTGCTGCTCAAACACGGACTGACGCAAATCGATGGACTCTGGGGCTGGCATCAGGATGTCGTACAGGGCAGGATCAGACGCCGGAACGGCACCATCTACCTGCTGAACAAACAGCGCATCCCGGTCATCTGGTGGGACTTCAAGGAGGCCTTCCCCTTCCGCTGGAGCGGACCCTCGCTGGTGGCCAGTTCGGGCGGGGTCGCCATTGAAAGCGTGGAACTTGCCCACCGTGGGCTCAGCCGGCCGAGACTGGCAAACGTCGTGGCCGGCGTCGTTGCTGAGCGCATCAGTGGCGGTTCGTTGACGTTTTCCGAAGGGCTATTCTGATGGATGCGCGCCCGCGGCCGATGCGAACATTCCTCTGCCGTCAGGATGGCTGGCTGAACGCCACGACCGCCCGCAGCAGCGAGGAACTCGGAATGATTGACGTGCGCTGGCCGCAGCAGCATTACGCCCGCACGGCCGTGTGGGCTGGACAGCGCTTTCCGTTGCTGCAGCGACTGCTGGCCCGTGCCGGTGCTGGCGAGATACCACCGGGAGGTGGCCACACCGGTTTCGTTTACCGGACGGCCCGTGCTTTCCCGGTGACCCTGGCGAGTAGCGGAGCCGAATTGCCGGGAACCGCGGCAGCCCGGTTTGACATCCGCCGGCAGGCAAACCCGGATTCCAGCGGCAAGATTGACCTCGCCCCTTATTCCCCGGCAGCGAGCACGGTAAACGCCGGCCCGCTGACTGACCGCCTGGCACAGCGCACGACTCGACCGGCTGGGGTAATCCATGTGCAGCAGTCACGGCAGCAGGCGAGTCGTACCGCCGGCGAGTTCGGACAAACGGTCATGACTTTGCAAGACACCCCCGATGATGAAAGTCATGACCGTTTCCCTCTCCCCCAACCCCTCCCCCGCGAGTGGGGAGGGGAGATTCGTGAGTCGCTCGCGACTTTCATAGTAACGCTGTTGAAACCCCTGCTCGCCCGCTATGACTCTGGCCGGGGGGCCGAGACTCGATCTGACCTTTTCCGCGTGTTCGCCGCTTCCTCCGCCACCAGGCCGGCCACTGTGCACAACGATCTGACTGCGGGCGCCGCGTCTGGCGACTCGCTTGCCAGCAGGCCGGCGGGGGAAGCAGCACACCATGGACAGATCGGCAGCCTGCGCTCTGCCGTCACCCAAGCAGCGGGCGTAACACCCGAAATGGCGGAGCGATCGAGCATCGCAGGGCAGGTCGACCGCTCTCCGTCACAGGTCGACCGCTCTCCGTTGCAGGTCGACCGCCCTCCGTCGACAGGTTTCACGGCAGAACCATCTCCTCTAACTGCCGGAAGCGTTCGGGTCAGGCGAAAAGTGCTGCCCGCTACGGCGGCGTTTTCGACTCGACAAGGAGCAGCGCCCAGCGGGAAGTCAATGGCGCACGGCGGGCAACCCGACGACCAACCGTCTGATCGAGTGGCAACGCTCGCTGCCATCGGTGGTCCGGCAGTTCCCGGCACGCGCACCCCAACTGACCCACAGTCGTCGGACAGAATTGCCACAAACCTCTCAGCGAGCACCGCCGACTTCTCTGCCATGACCAACGCCGGCCTGCGCCAGCGTTTGCTGCCCGATTACCCAACTCCAGCGTTTCCCGCGGAGGCAGCAGCAGCGAATCGACGGGCCATTCCCGACGCCCGGGTGGCGGCGAAACTCCCGCTGGCCGCCGCACGGCAAACGATCGCGCACGCGGCGGTATCGGCGACACCGCACGACCGGGCCGACGATGCCCAGGCCACCCTCTTCAGGCGGGCCGCAGGCACCTCGATCCGGCAACCGGGCGACAGCCGGCTCCCGGTTGCGATCCCACCCGCGACGCCCGGCGCAGTCCGTAACCCGGCGCCGACCGACGGCCATCGGTTTGACCAGGCGGCCGCACTACCCGCGAAGCTCGCTGCCCCGATTGGCCCGCCAGCGGCGGCCAGCGCGCGCCCGGCAATCGACCGCTCCGCTACGGGCAGAAGCGAACCAGTCCACACTTCATTCCGGCGGGCAGCGGGCGCCTCGATCCGGCAAACGGGAAACACCCGGACCCCGGTTGCAACCCCATCCGCGACGCCCGGCGCAGTCCGTAACCCGGCGCCGATCGACGACCATCGATCGGTCGATCCACCGCTTGCAGGCCATGCCTTGGCGGCAAGCAGCGCCGCCAAGGGTCGCGGCAGTCTGCCCTTTGCCTACCCGACCGCGGCTCGGCACGCGGCTGAAGTCAATGAAGCGACACCTGACACGGCAGTCACGTCGGCACTGCCGGTGATCCATGAAAAAGCCACTGCGGCAGCCACTGACCCGGTTTCGGGAATGGTCTGGCGCCAACGCATCGCCGCATCGCCCTCTCCGGGAGCCGGCAGCGCGGGAATCCTCGAAACGACGAAAACGCCGACTGTCGCCGCCCGTCCGTCGAACGGCGGCGCATCTTCGGCACCTGCGGACAGCCAGCCCAGCCTTTCCACGCCCACGAGCGATGTCCCTTTGCCGGGGGAAACACGGGACTGGGAGCCACTGATCGCCCAGCTCAGCCGTCGTATCCACCGCCAACTGACCATTGAACGCGAACGTCGAGGAGTCAAGGGATGGAACTGAGCAAGCTGACGATCACTCCCCTCGACAAAAGCGGCCAATCCATAACGAACAAGAGGTTCGCGGTGCTTTTCAACCCGAACACCTACTCGATCAGCAAGTCAGTCACCTGGAATTCCCTCAGTGCAACCGGCCCGACGAGCGCCCGGACCAATCGCATGGTGAATGCGCCGACCCTGTTCTTTGCTGGCGGTGGCAGCCGGTTGTTGAATCTGGAGCTGTTCTACGACGTGACCGAACCGGTCAACGACGTCGTCAGCGGCGACGTGCGCAAGGAGACCAACAAGGTGGTCGAACTGACACGCATCCAGAAGGAGCTGCAGCGCCCACCGGCGGTCGAAATCACCTGGGGTGCCGCGCCGCCGGCCCACTCCGATTTTCCTTTCACCGGCGTGCTCAGCAACCTCGCCCAGCGCTTCACGTTTTTCAGCAGCGACGGCAAACCCTTGCGGGCCACCCTGACGATCACGGTCACCGAGTTCCTCGACCCGGCACTCGACCAGCGCCAGACCGACCCGGAGTTCACCACTCGACAGCTCAAGCGCGGCGACACCCTGAGTGCCATCGCTGCCGAAATCTATCGTGACCCGGCGCAGTGGCGACTGATCGCCGAGGCGAACAACCTGAACGATCCGCGCCATCTGGACGTCGGTCGAACACTGACGATTCCCAGGCGCGGCTGAGGAAGAGCAACGATGCCCGTCGCCAATCCGCGCAGCCCGCTGATCGCCGATTTCGCGATCGCCGTCAACGGATCTCCCCTGTCCAAGGCTGTCGCAACGCACGTCATCGCTGTCGAGGTCGACGACAGCGTCGAGCTGCCGAGCATGTTCGCCATTGAACTGGCCGGATCGGAACACGACGATCAGCTCCTGGCCTGGATCGACGACCGGAATCTGTTTGCCGTCGGCCAGGTGGCCGACGTCAGGCTGGGCTATGTGGACGATCTGGCCAGTCTGATCAAGGGCGAGATTACCGCCCTGGAACTCGAATTCGCGGCCGACCGCCTGCCTCATCTGACGGTGCGCGGTTATGACCGCCGCCACCGCCTGCAACGGGGTCGCAAGGTGCGTACCTTCTTGCAGCAGAAAGACAGCGATATCGCCGCGCAAATCGCCGGCGAAGCGGGGCTGACTGCGCAGACCGAGGACAGCCGTGTCGTCCATGACTACGTGCTCCAGGCCGGCCAGAGCGATCTGGCGTTTCTTCAGGAGCGCGCTCGCCGGATCGAATACGAAGTCAGCGTCGATGACAAGACGCTGTCTTTCCGGCCGGTAGCCAACGCGGCGAGCGAAATCATGACCCTGACGCTGAACGACGACCTGCTGGAGTTCTACCCACGGCTTTCTGCGGTGGGCCAGGTCAGCGAAGTCGAGGTACGCGGCTGGAACGTCAAGGACAAGCAGGAGATCATCGGTCAGGCCAGGGCCGGGGCAGAAGTCTCGAAGATGGGCGGCCGGCAGACTGGCGCGGCTCTCGCGAACAGCGCCTTCGGCGCGGCCGTCGGATTGATCAGCCGGCAGCCGCTGGCCACCCAGGCCGAAGCCGATCAACTGGCCAAGGCCCGCTTCAATCGCGGCGTACTGGAACTGATCGAGGGTGAAGGAGCGTGCCGGGGACGCACCGACTTGCGGGCCGGCGCAGTCATCAGGATCGACGGGCTCGGTCAACGTTTCAGCGGCCCGTACTATGTCGTCTCGGCGAACCATGGCTATACGCCCCACCAGGGTTATCTGACCCGTTTCACCGTCAGGAGGAACGCGACGTGAGCTTCTTCAACCTGCTTGTCGAGCATGGCGACGCCACCCGCATCGCCGGCGTGGTGTTTGGCGTGGTAACCAACAATCAGGACCCCGACGGGCTCGGACGGGTCAAGCTCAGGTTCCCCTGGCTGAGCGACGCCGACGAGAGCGCCTGGGCGAGGATCGCCACGCCGATGGCCGGCAGCGGTCGCGGCTGGTACTTCCTGCCGGAAGTGGACGATGAGGTGCTGGTCGCCTTCGAACAGGGCGACCTGCGTTTTCCCTATGTCCTCGGCGGCCTGTGGAACGGCAAGGACAAACCGCCGGCCGACAACGCCGACGGCAAGAATGCCTTGCGCCTGATCCGATCGCGCAGCGGCCATCTGGTTCGTCTCAACGACGAGGACGGCAAGGAAAAGATCGAAATCATCGACAAGAGCGAAAAGAACAGCATCGTCTTCGACACCGCGACCAACACGATCACCATCACCAGCGAGCAGGACATCAGCTTGTTGGCGCCACAGGGAACGATCAAGCTCGAGGCCCGGAAGGTGGAAATCAAGTCCTCCGCCGACGCCAGCCTCGAAGCTGGGGCGGGAATCGACGTAACAGCCAGCGCAACGCTGAACATCCAGGGTGCAACCGTCAATATCAACTGAATCATGGGCCAACCTGCCGCCAAACAGGGCGACCGGATCGTCGCCACCGACACGCATATCGTCATCGTCCCGGGTACGCCACCGCTGCCGACGCCTTTGCCGCACCCTTTTACCGGCATCATCAACGGCAATCTGAGCAGCGACGTCAACATCCAGGGGAAGCCGGCGGCGACCGTCGACAGCACGGCCGACAACACGCCTCCCCATCTGCCGACACCACCCGGAACCGCTTTTCAGAAACCTCCGGGCAACCAGGCAAGCATCCGGATCGGCAGCCCGACAGTGAAAATCAACGGCAAGATGGCCGCGCGCAACGGTGACCCCGCGACCACCTGCAACGATCCCGCGGACTTGCCGGCTGGCCAGGTAATCGCCGTGGGTACGGTGTTCATCGGTTAGGAAGGCTTATGTCGAAACCATTTCTCGGCGTTGGTTGGGGATTCCCCCTCACACTCGATGAACTTGGCTTCTTCAACCACGCCGAGTACGAGGAGAGCGTGCGTCAGTCGATCTGGATCATCCTGGGCACGGCCAAGGGTGAACGCGTGATGCGTCCGGATTTCGGCTGCGGCATTTACGACCTGGTTTTCGAGATCAATAGCGCCTCCACCGCCGGCAGGGTAACGCAGGCCATCCGCCAGGCCCTGCTGCTGTTCGAGCCGCGTATCGATGTGCTCGACATCCAGGTGCAGGCGGCCGCAGGCGGCGAGCTGCTGCTGATCAGCATCGACTACGAGGTACGCGCCACCAACAACGCCTTCAACCTGGTCTATCCCTTCTATCTGGACAGGAGCACGAGCTGATGAGCAAGACCGCTCCGCCGATCGATCCGCGTACAGCTGCCGCCGTTTCCGGACAACTGCGCGAGTTGCTGGCCATTTATGCACCTGACTGGCACGAGCAATATACCGATCCTGCGACCGGTCAGATCCGCAGCGACCCGCTGGGGACGGCGCTGATCGGCATCTTCAGCCGCTTTGCCGAAATCATCCTGCACCGACTCAACCAAGTTCCGGACAAGAACCTCCTCGCCTTTCTCGACCTGCTCGGCGAGGCACGCTTGCCACCGCAACCCGCCCGGGTTCCGCTCACCTTCTCGCTGGCGCCGGGCAGCATCGCCGATGCGATTGTGCCGAGCGGGACCCAGGTCGCCTCGCCGCCGGCCGAAGGCGAGAACGAACCGGTCTTGTTCGAGACCGCAGGTGAACTGGTGGTTGGCGCAGCGCAGCTTTCCTGCCTGTTCGTCCGCGAACCGGAAGCCGATCGCTATGCCGACTACAGCCCATGGCTGAGCACACCAGCGGCAATCGCCATTCCGGTCTTCGCGGGCAACCGGGCGCTCGAGCATGTCCTCTATCTCGGTGACGACGCGCTGTTCGGACGATCCGATCTGCAGGAATTGCGCCTGACCTTCGAACTGACGAGCGAGAACCCGGCTCCCGATCCCCGTACCGTGCAATGGGAAATCTGGGACGGCAAGGAGGGCTGCCCGCTCGCACCCGTCGATCAGACCGAAGCGCTGACGCGCAACGGCGATGTCGTGCTGACTGCCGGCCTGCGCGCCTTTCCGATCGCCGAGCAGCGTCTCGCCGACCAGACCAGCCGCTGGCTGCGATGCCGTCTGCTGACGCCGATCACACCTGCTGACGCCCTTCAGGCCGGGAGGGTGCGCGCCAGCCACTTGCCTGAGATCGCGTCTCTCAGCGCACAAGTCACCATCGGAGCGACCGGCCTGGCCGCCGACGTAGCCTTCGCCAACCAGCTTCCGGTCGACCTGGGCAAGGATTTCCTTCCTTTCGGCGACAAGCCGCGCTTCGGCGATACGCTGTACCTGGCGCGTGGCCGGGCGTTTGCCGAAGCGGGCAGTACGATCACCCTGCGCATCGAGCTGACCAATCCCAGCGACGCCAAGAAGCCACCCATTCCAGCGACGCGCGCATCAGAAAATCTCGAGCTTGCCTGGGACTACTGGAACGGCCAGGCGTGGGTAACGCCCGACGATATGGTCGATGACACCGCGAACCTGACCCAGTCCGGGACGATCACCTGCAAACTGGGCAAGCCGCCGCAACCGAAAACCGTCAATGGCCTCGAGGAATACTGGCTGCGCGTACGCCTCAATGCCGGCGACTATGGCCAGGAAGCGCGTTACGAGCCGGTCGATCCGGAACATCCCGAACATGGATATCGCTTCATCCCGGCCACCTTTGCCGCGCCTTCGATCCGGCGACTCAGCATCGACTACCTGCTGACCCGAACGACGCCGCTCGCAGCGCTGCTGACGTACAACGATTTTGTCTACACGGCCGTCCCCGGCACCCCGTTCCAGCCGTTTCAGGCGACGTCCGAACCGCGGCCAACGGTCTATCTGGGTTTCACCCTGCCCGCGGCGCGGCGCGTCTTTCCCAATCGCAAGCTCAGCCTGTACCTCGCCAGTGCCGGGCTGAAGTACGGCGAGGCCAGCGCCTCTCCCCCGGCAGCGCACTCGGCCGATCCCTTGCGGCTGGCCTGGGCGTACTGGAACGGGATGCAGTGGAGCGATCTGAAGGTCCAGGATGGCTCGGAAAACTTCACCCGCTCGGGTCTGCTCGAATGGCTGGCGCCGAGCGATTTTTCCAGTCGTGCCGAGTTTGCCCGGCAGGCGTACTGGTTACGCGCCCGCTGGGAAAGCGGCGACTACCCGCTCGCACCGCATCTGAGCCGCGTGCTCTTCAACACGACGATGGCCTTGCAGGCCGTCACCGTGCGCAACGAAATCCTCGGTTCGAGCGATGGCAGCGAAAACCAGCGTTTTCGTACGATCCGCACGCCCCTGCTGGCTGGCGAACGCCTCGAAGTGCGTGAACGCGAACTGCCGGCCACCGCCGAACAGACGCTGATCCAGCAAGCCAGCGGCGACGCTGCGATCACGTTCACCGAAGGAGCGGGCGGCCGGCCGCCCGAGATCTGGGTACGCTGGCTGCCGGTGGCCGACTTTTACGGGTCGGGTCCGCGCGACCGGCACTACGTCCTTGACGCACTGAGCGGCGAGATTCGCTTCGGCAATGGCCGTAACGGCCTGATCCCGCCGGCCGGTACCGGCAATGTCCGCCTGGCCCACTACCGGACCGGCGGCGGTGTCGTCGGCAACCGGCCGGCGAATGCCGTTGTGCAGTTGAAGACCACCGTCCCGTATGTGGACCAGGTGAGCAACCTGGAACCGGCGCTGGGCGGTGCCGAAGCGGAAACGCTGGAATCGCTGCGGCAGCGCGCACCGCGCGCCCTGCGTCATCGGCAGCGCGCGGTCAGCATCGAGGATTACCAGGATCTGGCGGTGCTGGCCTCGCCGGCAGTGGCGCGCGCCCGCTGCGTCCCGCTCCACGATCTGGCCCGCGACCCCGCTGCCCTGCGCTCCTGGCCGGGTACCGTCAGCCTGATCGTCGTGCCGCGCACGCGCGATGCCAAGCCCCTGCCGAGCCTGACACTCCTTGACGAGGTCAGGCGCTATCTCGATCAACGTCGCATTCCAACAGCCGATCTGGTCGTCGTCGGACCCGAGTACCTGCGCGTCGACGTCTCCGTCGAGGTGGCGCTGCTTTCCATGGAGGGCGCCAGCGCGGTGGAAAGCGAGGTGGCGCAGACGCTGGCCCGCTTCCTGCACCCCTTGACCGGCGGGCTCGATCGCAACGGCTGGGATTTCGGCCGCAAGCCGCATCCTTCAGACCTCTACGCGTTGCTCGAAGCAGTACCGGGGGTCGACCATCTGCGCAGCCTGCAAGTCAGCGAAAGCGAGGAACGTCCGGGTGCGCTGGCGAGCGGCCGTTTCCTGGTTTACTCCGGCATCCATGACATTCGTTTGACCTTCGCGGAAACCTGATCGCCATGCCGCTGACCCTCCCCGATCTCGACGATCGCCGCTATGCCGACCTGGTCGAGGAAGCGCGCACGCTGATCCCCGGCTACGCGCCGGAATGGACCAACCACAATCCGTCCGACCCCGGCATCACCCTGATCGAGCTGTTCGCCTGGTTGTCCGAGATGCTGATTTACCGGCTGAACCGGGTGAGCGACGACAACCTCCGTACTTTTCTGAAGCTGCTCAACGGCAAGGACTGGAAGCCTTCGGGAATGACCCCGGCAGCCCTGGCGACCGATATCCGCACCAGCGTCCAGGCGCTCAGGCGCCAGGAACGCGCGGTCTCCTGCGATGACTTCGAAGCGCTGGCGCTCGAGGCCGATGCACGCGTCGCCCGCGTTCGCTGCCTGCCGCGGCGCAACGCGCTGATCGACTTCGAAGCCGAGCAGCCGGGCCATGTCAGCGTGATCGTCGTGCCCCGTCACGACGGCGACCTGACCCCGGTGCTCGAGGCCGTCGAAGCCTACCTGGAGCCGCGCCGGCTGCTGACGACTTTTGTGCATGTCGTCGGCCCGCAGCGGGTGGAGGTGGATATCGAGGCCACAGTGGTGGCGCTACCCGATGTCGACCCGAGCGAACTGCTGCCGCGAGTGATCACCACCCTGCGTGCTTTTCTCGATCCGTTGTGCGGCGGGGAGCAACAGACCGGCTGGCCTTTCGGGCGCAATGTCTTCATCTCCGAAATCTACCAGCTGCTCGATCAATTGCCGGGAGTCGATTATGTGACCGAGGTCACGCTGGCCAGCAACGATTCCGCGCGCCTGATCCACAACGCGCAAGGCAAGCAGATCGGACTGACGGTCAAGCCGCACGAACTGGTCAGCGCACGGACGCTGGCAGTGAAAGTTGAAGCGATCTAGGAGAAGATGCGATGGCGATTGGCGAAGAACAAAGTAGCAGCTACCTAGAGCATCTGCCGGCCATCTTCTCCGAAGACCCGTTGCTGGGTCGTTTTCTGCTCGCCTTCGAGCAGGTCCTGACGGGTCTGCATGGCGCCGATAGCGAGCCCAGGCGCGGGCTGGAAGAGATCATCGCCGCCATACCCCAGCTTTTCGATCCACTGGCGACGCCACGCGAATTCCTCGACTGGCTGGCCGGCTGGGTGGCGCTCGGGCTGCGCGCCGACTGGCGGGAAAACCAGCAGAGGGAATTCCTCGCCAACATCGTCCCGCTCTATCGCCGCCGTGGCACGAAGCAGAATCTGATCGAGCTGTTGAAGATCTATACGGGCCTGGATCCGGAAATCTCGGAAGGCGAGAACACCATCTTCCAGATCGGCGAGCATTCGACCGTCGGCGTCGATACCCAGATCAACGGCAGCGCGCCGCATTACTTCCGGGTGAACGTGACGATCCCCAATCCCGATCCGGCCACCCTGCAGCGCCAGAACCAGATCATCCGGGCCCTGATCGACCTCGAGAAGCCGGCCCACACCGCCTATGACTACCATCCCGCGCACACCACGATGCAGATCGGCGTGCACTCCCAGATCGGCGTCGACACGCTGCTCGGCGATCTCGCCCATTAACCCGAGAGGCAAGGACCACCATGGCTGATATCAAGCGTTTGCACTATTTCAATCACCAGTTCCTGGTCGAGTCGGATTTCACCGACGAACAGCAATACCATCTGGTGATGCGCCGCCGGCACAACGCGGCGCTGCACGACTACGGCGTCGCCGACGGACTGGCGGTCAGCCGGAGCGGCGACCGGGAGATCACCATCCAGCCCGGAATGGCCATCGATCGCGGCGGACGCGAGCTGGTATTGCTCGACAGCCGCATCGTCAGCCTGAGCGACACGGCGGCTTTCCCTGCCGGGGCGACGGTCCATGTCACGATCGCCTACCACGAAGAGGGAAGCGATCCCAGTACCGCCACCGGCGTCACGGGCGACACCCGCACCATGGAAAGGCCGCAGGTACTGGCGTCCACCACGACGCCGGCGGGTGACGGCAGCGTGATCCGCTTGGCGCAATTCACGCTGACCGCTGGCGGCAACCTTCCCGGCAATCCGGGTGATGTGTTCGCTGACGGGCGACAACTCGCAGGCGCGGCACTGGCGCCGGCTGCGGTGGCGACCGACCAGCTCGCCGATGGCGCCGTCGACGAAAGCAAGCTCAGTGCCGGCGTTCGCGGCAAGCTGGTCACCCACGGCGATGCTCACGACCACTCCGGCGGCGATGGCGCGCAGATCCGGCACAGTTCGCTGAGTCTCGATGGTGGCAGCAATCCGCACGGGACGACGGCGGCGGATGTGGGTGCACTGCCGAGCACGGGTGGAACGATAGTCGGCAACTTGCAGCTGCATGCTGGCAATGTCGGTCTGGGCGCAACGCCCGAGCCGCTCAGCCGGCTGGTGGTGAGCTCGGACGACGGCGCCGCTGGCGTCGCCGTCGGACGCGTCGCGACCACGTCGAGCGACGGCAGCGGCACAGTCTTCGGCATTGACATCGATGCCACTGGCAGCGGCAGCGGAGAGAAGCGTGGCCTCACCGCCAGAGTCAGCGGCGGGGGAGAAAAGCACGCCGGCTACTTCAGCGCGACGAGCGGAGCTGGCTCGGACTTCACCCAGGCGCTGCACGCCGATGCCAGCAGTGAAGGTTCTGGCCCGGTGATGGGTCTATGGACGGGCCTGACCGGCTCGGGAACCGGGTTGAAGATCGGGGTCGTCAGCGAGGTGCGCGGTGGCGGACAGAAGCAGGCCGCCTCATTCCTTGCCGAGAGCGCTGCCGGTTCGACCGAGCCTACCGAGGGAGTTAGCATCAGCGCCGTAAACCAAGGAAGCGGCCTTGCCCGGGGCCTGTCGGTGGAGGCCGGGGGCCCAGGAGGAACCGGACCGAAACAAGGCATCGTCAGCATTGCCAGAGGCACCGGCCACAAGCAGGCCGGCGAGTTCTACGCCGAGAGCGACGGCGGCACCGCGGACCTTACCGTTGGCGTCAAGGTGCTCGCCACGACCGAAGGAACGGGCGATACGAAAGGTCTCCTGGTTGATGCGTCGGGTTCAGGAGCGGGGCGCAAGGACGGAATTTCCTGCCAGGTCAGCGGCGCCGGCCAGAAGGACGCGGGGAGATTTCACGCCTACAGCGATGCCGGTTCAGCGGACTTCACGAGGGCTCTGCTCGGTTACGCCCAGAACGCCGGAACGGGTGAGACAGTCGCTTGCCAGGCCTACGCAGTTGGCGAGGGAAGCGGGCGCAAGCAGGGCGTTCTCAGCGAGGTGAGTGGAGCTGGCGACAAGTTCGCCGGGCAGTTCTATGCATCGAGTGCGGCCAGCTCGCCGGGCTTCACCAATGCGCTGCGGGCTGGTGCAGGCAGCGATGGGACTGGTCAGGTGATGGCTCTGTGGGTGAATGCAGAAGGCGCCGGAACCGGCCTCAAAGAGGGTATTCAATGTTGGGCAAGCGGGGCTGGTGAGAAACGTGCGGCCCTGTTTGCGGCTGATAGTCGAGTGGGCTCGACGGATTACACCAGTGCCGTTGAGGTTCGTGCCAACAACGAAGGAAACGGTGCTACCAAGGGCCTCCAGGTGAACGCAAGGGGTTCAGGAAGCGGACCGAAACAAGGCATTACCAGTATCGTGGAGGGAGGTGGGCAAAAAAACGCTGGGCAGTTTGGCGCGTACAGCGGGGCCGGTACAGCGGAGTGGACAAATGCGCTGTACGTCCGAGCCAATAGCGCAGGAACTGGAGACGTTTCGGGCTTGCGGATGGAAGCGTCTGGGGATGGAAAAGGTCTCAAAGAGGGGATCAGTTGCGTGGCACTCGGGTCTGGCCCCAAGCGGGCTGCGTACTTCAATGCCGAAAGCCCGGCCGAGTCGAGCGACTTCGCGGATGGAGTCGTGGTCACTGCCAGTAGCCAAGGGACCGGCAACGTGCTGGGGTTCTCGGTCAATGCCTTCGGTTCAGGGCCGGGGCAAAAGCAGGGCATCGTATGTACTGCCGATGGCTCAGGGAACAAGTATGGCGGGCAGTTCTATTCCTATAACCGCAATGCCGGTACGGCCGACGTCACGGAAGGACTTCGGGCGGTTGCCGTTAGCGAGGGGACCGGCGACACGTTCGCGTTCACAACAACCGCCGGCGGGTCCGGAACAGGACCCAAATATGGCCTCTTTGCCCACGCCGAGGGTGCCGGTCGAAAGACCGCTGGCGTGTTCCGCGCAATAGGCGGCGGTTCCGCCGACGGTACCTATGGCGTCTGGGCCGAGGTGGTGAACGACGGGAGCGGGGAGCCGATCGCGATCGTCGCCAGTTCCGGCGGCGCCGGAGCGGGAAGGAAATGCGCCGTATCGGCCCACGCCTACGGCGGCGGTCACAAGCTGGCCGGCGCGTTTCGTGCGGATGGCAGAAAGGATTCACCCGACATGACACTCGCACTCGAAGCCTTGGCCCAGAGCCAAGGTTCCGGGTCCGTTTCCGGCATTCGAGCGTTCGCAACCGGCGAAGGAAGCGGATTCAAAGAGGCGCTCAGTTGTTCTGCAACGGGTGCCGGCCCGAAGCGGGCGGCATACTTCGCTGCTGAAACTCCAGCGGGCTCAACGGACACCACCGAAGGGGTCTATGTCATTGCCGATAGCGGCGGAAGTGGCGAGGTTTATGGCCTGAGGGTCTATGCGGTTGGATCAGGCAGTGGAACCAAGCACGGCATTTACAGTTACGTTAGCCCCGCCCCCGGCGGCGGCACAAAGTGGGCTGGTTACTTCGTCGGCAATGTCCATGTCAATGGTGTCCTCTCGAAAGGCAGCGGTACCTTCCTGATCGACCACCCGCTCGATCCCGAAAACAAGACGCTGCGCCACAGCTTCGTCGAATCGCCCGAAGACCTCTGCCTGTACCGCGGCAAGGTGCAACTCGACGCCGCGGGCAAGGGAACCGTCAAGATGCCCTCCTACTTCGCCGCGCTGACCAGGGAGGAAGACGCCACGGTCAGCCTGACCGCGATCGGCAGCAAGCCGTTCCTGACCGGTTACGAGTGGAATCGCAACTTCACCGCGTTCACCGTTTACGGCGAACCGGGCCGGGAGGTCAGCTACCTCGTTCTGGCGGATCGCGACGATCCGGTCATCCATCAGCTCAGACGCCCGGTCGAAGAGAAAAAAGGGGCAGGCTATTTTGAGAAAGGCCAGTTGCTCAACCCCGAGGCCTATGGCAAATCCCCGAAAGCGGCACCGGACGGCGTAAGCGCCCGCCAGACGACAGCGAAGATGGACATGGCACCCCCAAGCTTTGCGGATTCTCCCGCTCCCCCAACCCCCACGGCGCCGCCGGTTTTTTCATCGTCCCCGGCCCCCACGGCCCCCTCCCCTGCGCTGGAAGAAGAGCACCAGCGAATGGAAGAGGCCTGGGCCAGAACCCGAGAAGAGCAGCGACAGCGGATGGAATTCTTCCAGCAGGAAGAGGAACAACGCCGGAAACAGCTCGAAGAAGCCCTGGCAGCAGCACATCGGCAACCCGATCAGACCCCGCAAGAGCACGGCGGCCCCATCGAGACGGATGACGAGGCTCCGGAGACCCCGAGCGCCGCCCCCGAGAGCGCGTCACCCCGCCGGAAGAAGAGCATCGCTGATCGCAAGAAAAAGTAGCCTTGCCAAAGCGACTCGCGCCGCTTGGTGACACTGGATCGCGCGCTCCCGCTGCAGGCGGTGCCGGCTGGGAAAGCTCGTCATCCGGTCTTGTCGAGCAGCAGCACGCATTCGCTATTCGCCACGCTTGAGCTTGCGCGCCAGCCGTGTAGGTTGGGCTGAGCCTGCGAAGCCCAACAACCAGCGCATCTTCCTCGCATCTTTCTGCTTGCACACCTCTCCCGCCCGGTTCAGGAGCTTGGGCTTCGCACGCTCGGCCCAACGGCGCTTCCTGGCTTCTTGTTTAGGGTGTTGGGCTTCGCAGGCTCAGCCCAACCTACGGCGCGGATGCAGGAAGAGGCGAAGGAAGCGGCGGCATCGGTGCGTGGCGAAATCGATGCGGCTCTGGAGCGGATCGCTGCGGTGATCTGCGATACCGGAGATGGTCGGGATTATGAAAAATGGCGACAAACTTCCTTTCTTCGTGGCTGAATGCCGATGTGTTTGTCAAGGCATCGGCAAGTCCGGGAATTGGAGTAGCATTGATCAATGGAATTCTGTATTGTCGGCAAGGTGAAACTGAAGATAAAGGAATGGCTATGAGGTTTGTGGTTTGCCTGTCTCGCGAAGGATTTGGCGAGTTCTCGACGGATGATCTGACGCTCGGGCGGCTCTATGAAGTGCTTGCCCCGGCGGACAGCCACAGCATGCTGCGGATCATTGACGATTCCGGCGAGGACTTTCTTTACCCGGCTTCTCTTTTCGAGGCTGTGGAGGTGCAAGAGCAAACGGCCACCCGGCTGCACGAATTGCTGGCAGCGTAACGCAAGAATCAGGAAAACCGTCCGCTGAGGCACCGTAGTTGTTGCAACAGATCAGGAATATTGGGAGGCCGCACTGCATCGCTACGTCGGTCGCCTGGGCTGGGCAACGGTGGTGTTGATCGGCTTCCTGGCTTATCGCCAGCCTGATGCCAGCCTGATGCCAGCCTGAGCCAGGAGCGCAAGTGTCGAATCGGAGCCACTGAATCATGCACGGAGTCTTTGGTGAATTTGCTCTTCTGTTACGGATGTCCGCCGCCGCGGGCACCGTGTCGTTGTGGCTTCGCCAGCCGGTGCTGATCGCCCACATCGTCATTGGCTTCCTCATCATCCTGGCGATGGGCAAGGGTCGGGTGGAGGCCGTCGTCGAAGAATTGCTGCTCGGTAGCGTGACCAAGCATGTGCTGGCGGAATCGCAGTGCGATGTGTTGGTCATTTGCCACCCGCGCGAGGCGTCTGACCAATCGCCATGACCGATCTGGCATTCATCCTGGCTGCCGTGCTGTTGGCGGCGGCGGGCGGCGAGGCATTCCTCAAGTCCATCCTCGGCGCGGCACTCCATCTGCGCGTACCGAAGGTGGTGGTGGCCACCACACTGGCGGCGTTCGCCACCTCCAGCCCGGAACTTACCGTGTCTACCGTCGCCGCACTCGCTGGCCAGCCGGAGATCGGGTTGGGCGATGCGCTGGGCAGCAACATCGTCAATATCGCGCTGATCTTCGGTCTCGCCTTGCTGTATGGTGGCGTGCAGACCTCGCGGCAGGATTTCGGCCGCGATTTCTATCTTGCCCTCGCAGTCCCGGCGCTGAGCTTCTTCCTGATTTTCGACGGACGGATCGAAGGTGCCGAGGCATTGCTGCTGTTGGCGGTATTCTTCGCCTGGCTGGTGTGGAGCGTGCGCAGTGCCCTGCGCAAGCGAGAAGTGGCGGCAGACGTTGAGGCCACCGAAGTGTCTGCCGGCATGAGCCTGCTGCTCGGTGTACTCGGCCTCGGCGCGCTGATCGCTGCCGGTCGCCTGTTTGTCAGCGGCGCGACGGGCATCGCCACCGCGTTTGCGGTCGACACTTACGTGATCGGGGCGATCCTGGTGGCAATCGGCACATCTCTGCCAGAACTGGTGACGGTGATCCTGTCTCGCCTGCGCGGCCACGACGATGTCGGCGTCGGCACGTTGATCGGCAGCAACCTGTTCAACGGTCTGGCCATCGTTGGCGTAGCCGGCACGATACATCCGATCGTCGCGCCAATGAGCGAGGTGGCGCTGACGCTCGCCTGCGGCATCGTCGCGCTGCTTCTGCTGCTGCCCAACCGCAGCGGCCTGATCGTGCGCGGTCGCGGTTTCCTGTTGCTGATGCTCTACGTCGGCTTTGTCTGGGCAACGCTCACTTCCTGATCTCACTCAATATGTCTCTTGATCCTGATACTGCCTGGCATGCGCGCTCCACTGCCGAAGTCCTTCACCAGATCGGGTCAGACCCCTCTCGTGGTCTGACCGCAGAAGTTGCGCAACAACGCCTTGCCAGGCATGGTCCCAACCGGCTCGCTGAAAAACCGGCCCGGCCTGCCTGGCGCAAGTTCCTTGACCAGTTCAGGAGCCTGCTGATCCTGATCCTGCTCGGTGCCGCAGTCCTGGCCGGCGCCATCGGCGACCTCAAGGACGCGATCGTGATCGCCGTGGTGGTGGTGCTCAACGCGACGCTGGGCTTCTTTCAGGAGCATCGTGCCGAAGCGGCGCTGGCGGCGCTGAAGAACATGCTCGCGCCGACGGCGCGCGTGCGACGCGACGGCGAGGTTCGCCTGATCGAGGCGGCTGATCTGGTGCCGGGCGACATTCTGCTGCTTGAGGCCGGCGACCGCATTCCTGCCGACGCGCGCGTGCTGTCGGCGCACAGCGCTGAGGTGGCGGAGGCGGCCTTGACCGGCGAATCGCAGGCGGTCGCCAAGTTGCCCGACGCTGTTGATCAAAGGTCGGTGCTGGCGGAACGACACAACATGGTGTTCATGAACACCGTGGTGACGCGCGGCCGCCTCGAAGCCGTCGTCACCGCCACCGGCATGGGCACCGAAATGGGCCGTCTTGCCGGGCTGCTCGCCGCCACCGCCGAGGGCGAGACGCCGCTGCAGCAGCAGCTTGACAGCCTGGGCAAACGCCTCGCACTGATCGCCAGCGCCGTCGTGGCGCTGATGTTTGTCTTCGGCCTGCTGCGCGGCGACCCGCTGCTACAGACGGCGATGACCGCCATCGCACTGGCCGTCGCGGCGATTCCCGAAGGCCTGCCGGCAGTAGTGACCGTCACCCTCGCGCTCGGCATGCACCGCATGGCCAAGCGCAACGCCATCGTCAAGAAACTCGCTGCCGTCGAGACGCTGGGCTGCACCACGGTGATCTGTTCCGACAAGACCGGTACCTTGACGCTCAACCAGATGACGGCGCGGGCGGTCTATTTCAACGGTCAACGCCATGCCGTCACTGGCGAGGGCTATGGCAGCAACGGCTGTATCGCGGATGCGGGCGATGTTCGTCACATCCTGTTGCCGGCGGCGCTGTGCGTCGATGCCCGGATCAAGGATGAGCAACTGATCGGCGACCCGACCGAAGGCGCACTGCTGGCGCTCGCCGCCAAGACCGGGCTCGACGCCGAGGAGGCGGTCGAACACCTGCCGCGCATCGCCGAGATTCCCTTCGATTCAGCCAGCAAGTTCATGGCCACCTTCCACCATGAAGGCGACCAGGTACGGTTGTGCGTCAAAGGTGCCCCGGATGTCCTGCTGGCATTATCCATCGGCTATTTGCATCACGACGTGGTGATGCCACTGGATGACACAATTCGCGACCGCTTCATCGCCGAGAACGAGGCACTGGCCGAGCAGGCGCTGCGCGTGCTGGCGCTGGCTGGGCGGGTGATTCCGGCCGAGCAGTTCGATCCCGCTGGCGACCTGCTGCCCTGGGTGCGCGAGCTGACGCTGCACGCCCTGGTCGGCATCATCGACCCGCCGCGTGCCGAGGCACGTGTGGCGATCGCCACCTGCCGCGACGCCGGCATCGAGGTCAAGATGATTACCGGCGATCATCGCGTCACCGCTGCGGCCATCGCGCGCGAACTCGGCCTCTCCGGCGAGGCGCACGAGGGGCGCGAACTCGATGGCCTGAGTCAGGACGAAATCGCCGCGCTGGTCGAGAAGAGCGCCGTGTTCGCGCGCGTCGCGCCCGAGCACAAGATGCGCATCGTCGAGGCATTGCAGGCCAAGGGGCATGTCGTGGCGATGACCGGTGATGGCGTGAACGATGCGCCAGCGCTCAAGACCGCCGACATCGGTGTGGCAATGGGCATCACCGGCACCGAGGTCACCAAGGAAGCGGCGACGCTGGTGCTCACCGATGACAATTTCGCCTCCATCGTGCGCGCGGTGGAAGAAGGACGCACGATCTACGACAACATCGTCAAGTTCGTGCGTTTTCAGCTCTCCACCAACATCGGCGCCATCCTCACTGTCCTCGGCGCGCCCTTGTTCGGCTTCGCCACGCCGTTCACGGCGATCCAGATCCTCTGGGTGAACATCATCATGGACGGTCCGCCGGCGATGACGCTGGGCGTTGAACCCGCCCGTCCCGGAATCATGCGCGAGCGCCCGCGCAGCAAGGAGGCGGTAATCCTCTCGACGCCGCGCCTGTGGCGCATCGGGCTCTATGGCGCAACGATGGCGGTGGGCACCCTGGGTGCTTACGCCTGGGCGACGCAGTCCGGCGATGTTGCCAAGGCGATGACTTTGGCCTTCACCACTTTTGTGCTGTTCCAGTTTTTCAACATCTTCAACGCCCGCGCCGAACACGGGAGCGCTTTCAACGCGCAGTTTTTCAACAACGGCAAGCTGTGGCTGGCCCTCTTCGCCGTCGTCGTCCTGCAGATCGTCGCCGTGCATTGGCGCCCGGCGCAGGCCATCTTCGACACCGTCGATCTGACGCTGACCGAGTGGGCGGTGGCGGTGGCCGTCGCCTCGTCCACGCTATTCCTCGAAGAGGCGCGCAAGCTGCTCTTGCGGCTGTGCAAACGTATCCTCACCGGATAGGAACCTGTCTGACACTACAAGGAGTATCGATGGGGATTCTCGACTGGCTCTTCAGCGGCAACGACGAGGCGACCGGTTCCACGGTCGACCCCGCGGTCATCGAGCAGCGCATCGAGCAGCTCATTCGCATCATCGATCCGCGCCTGAAATTCGTCGCCGGCTACCGCGGCAAGCTCCGGCCGGCGGTGGAGCAGGCGGTGCTCTACTGCCGCGAGATCGAGGCAGGGATTCCACCCGCCATCGAAGCAAGCGCCAAGGTCTGGTCGGAGGACCCGAGCTTGCGCGCCCTTTTCGCCAGCGCGCGTGACATCCCGAGGGTCTTCAGCCGCAGCCAGGCGATTCAGGATTTCTTCGAGAACACGCCCGATGCGGAGCACGTGTGGGCCACATTGCGCTTCGTCTGCCGTGAGGCGACAGGCTTCGGCGTGGCGGCTGACGGTGGTGTGGTACAGAACGACGTGCTGCGGACCTGCGTTTCTTTTACCGAGAAGAAGCCGGTCTTGCCAAGCGGCTGCGAGCACGATGCGCGCATCGAAATCCGGCGCCGTGCCTTCAAATTTCTGCTCACGGAAGCGCTGCAACAGATCACATCGCTGGATATGCAGCGCAAGGATCTCAGGGAGCAGCGCTCGATGTTGCAGACGCGGCTGATGATCTTGAAGGGCCAGCGTGTCGGGCTCGAAGCGATGCTGGAAAAGGGCATTGGTGCGCGACAGAAAATCGAAGACGTGGAGCGAAAACTCTCCGAGAACGAGCGCTCCCTCGCGGCATTGGCAGCGAGCGCTGGTGAGACGCTCGAACACGTCATCGGACGTGTGCAGCACGTGCTCACGCACGGACCCGACTACATTCGGATCGGCATGACGAAGTTGCGGCTCGACCAGATGAACGTCCTGGTACCCGAAGGAACTGGCGAGGCCGCGGTCGAGATCGTACTGCCGAAAGTGGTGGTGAGGAGTGCTCCGGTGGTCAACCTGCTCGCCTGCAGCTTTCCCCGTGCAGAACTCATTCGCTGCAGGAGCTTGCTCCACGAAGCGGGGCGGCTGCTCGACTGACGCAATCACCCTGCCCCGTCAGGTTCGCCGGCCAGCTCAGCCAACTGCTGCGCGAACACCGCATCCCGATCGATTTTCTATCCTTTATCGAGCTGCCCGGCTCGTCACCAAGCCCTGACCTGCTGCCCAGCTAGCGACATCGTCACGTCGAATCGCAGCGGCCATCAGGCCAGGAAAGGCATCCGGGGTACAGGCAAACGAGGGCACACCCAGGGCGGCGAGTTTGCCGGCGAGGTCTCGATCATAGGCAGGTGCACCCTCGTCGCTCAAGGCCAGCAAGGTGATGAACTGCACGCCGCTGTCCACGAGTTCTGCGGCACGGCGCAGCAGCATCGCCTCGACGCCGCCTTCGTACAGGTCGGAGATGAGGACCAGAATCGTGTTGCGTGGCTCACGGATGATGGATTGGCAATAAGCCACCGCAGCGTTGATGTCGGTGCCGCCACCCAGTTGTACACCAAATAACAGTTCCACTGGGTCGTCGAGCTGCTCGCTCATGTCAACCACCGCCGTGTCGAATACCACCAGTTTGGTCGCGACTGCCGGTAGCGAGGCCATCACTGCACCGAAGATGCTGGAATACACCACCGAGGCTGCCATCGAGCCGCTCTGGTCAATGCACAGCACGACCTCGCGTTGTGGCCGATGTGCCTTGCGGCCATAGCCGAGCAGCGTTTCCGGCACGATGGTATGGAACTCGGCCTGCCAGTGTTTCAGGTTGCTCCGTATGGTTCGATTCCAGTCGATCTCGCTGTGGCGCGGTCGGCGATTGCGCTGGCTGCGGTCGAGCGCGCCGCTGATCGCTGCGCGCAAGGGCTCATCCAGGCGCTTCATCAGTTCATCCACCACCTTGCGCACCACCATTCGCGCCGTTTCTTTCGTGCCGGCGGGAATCACCCGTGACAAGGCCATGAGGCTGGCAACCAGATGCACATCGGCCTGAACATTGCGCAACATCTCTGGCTGCAACAACATCTCGCGCAGGTTCAAGCGCTCAAACGCATCGTGCTGCATGACTTGCACCACCGAGGCCGGGAAATATTTGCGGATGTCCCCCAGCCAGCGCGCCACGCTCGGCGCCGAGCCGCCACGTCCGCCACGCCGCTCTTTGGAGTGCATGCCGTCAGGACCCTCGGGGTCATAAAGCGCCGACAGCGCCTTGTCCATTTCGGCCGCTGCGCCAAGCGGGGTTCCGCAAGTCGATTCCGCCTCACGGCCGAGCACCAGCCGCCAGCGTTGCACGCCGCTTGGTGCGCCCGGCGGGATGGAAATCCTTGGATTCATTGCTGCACTCCCAGCAACTGGCGCAGTAGCGGCAGCGGCAGGGCAGCACGCTCTTCGTTCCAGCCGGCAAGCGGTTTCGGCATGGCTGCGACCACCCTGCCCTGTCCGGCACGTTGTGCCAGAGCACTGCGCTCGCTGGCGCTGAAGGTCGAGAAGGTGCGTCGTACCAGAGGCAGCACGCGGACGAAGTGTTCTTCGCGCAAGCCCACAAGCCACTCGTCCATCAGCTGCCATACGCGCATATCATGGAGAAGCACCAGCGCATTGCGGTTCAGGAACCCCTCCAGCCAGGCTGCGGCCTTGCTCGGCTCGGCCCCCATGGATAGTTCGAAGGACATCGCCTGCGCGACCTGTTCAACCGACCAGACCGCATCGTCGAGCAGCAATCGAACCGCCACGCCTTGCAGCAGTTGCCTGGTGTTGGTGCTGCTTGCGATCTGCTGCAGTGCCTGCCGCCATGCCTGGGTCTCCTCCTGGCCCTGGCGCAACGCTACCGCAGTGTGAGCGGCCAGCAATTTCTCGCGCAGGCTCTGAGCGGCCGCATCGTCCACGTTACGGCAAGCCAATGGCATGGCGATTGCGGCGCGTACGATCAGGCCGTCCAGGACCTGCGCAACCATCGCCGCATCGGTCTGACGCACGTTGCCGTAGCGGAACACATTTGCCAAAGGCGGCAGCGTGGCCAATAACTGCAGCACATCGCCGGTGAGCGCTGCTCGGCTTTGCAGCGCCTGCGTGACGGCTTGCACTGCAGCGTCCAGGTCGGCCAGCAGGACTCGATCCACCAGGGCGGCAAGTTCGGCCAGATCACTGACGCGCCCGACCTTGTCGATCACCAGAGCGGTGGCAGCCTGAACCAGTGTCTGCCCCCACTGGCTGGCCTCAATCAGTTGCAACAGAAACTCGGGCTGCCACTGCAGTATCCACACTTCGTGGAAAGTGCCATGCGAGCGGCCCACTTTGGCCAACTCACCCCAGGGCACATCGAGCAGCCGCAAGCGGTGCAGCAAATGGCTGCGGGCCAGGTCGTTGCTGTTGCGCAAATCCAGATCGAGCGTGCGCTGGACGGCCTCCGGCTTGAGCCGCAAGGTTTTCTGCGCCTGTTCCAGATCACGCTGCAGGGGTACGGTGGGTACGTCGGCAGGCACGCTGCCCAGTCGGTCACCCACCACCAGTTCGTCGGCGATGAAATGCAGCAGCGAATCGTCCCCCATGGCAAAGACCGAGCGTGTGGCCTCCTGCAATTCTTCCAGTCCGGCAGCGGGACGCTCGCGCATGGCTGCAAGCGCATCGGCCAGGCGCGTGGCTTCGATCAGGTGGGCCGACGAGCAGTCCAGATCCCGTTCGCGCATCAGCCGCGCCACGCGTGCCAGCCAGCCGACCGTGCGCAGCTGCGGGAGATGCTGGCTGCGCCACAAATGCTCATACCAGCCAGGCGAAACAATGCCGGCGCCATAGCCGCTGCTGCGCGTGAGGTGCCGGTAGGTCCACGGCACCCAGGTGGACTGCACCTTGACCCTGGGCAGACCCTTGAGCAAGGCCTGATCGGCTTTGATGGTGACGGACGTCTGCAGGGCACGCAAGTGCCAGGCGCCACAGACCACCGCAATGCGCTCCGCGCCTGTTTTTTGTGCCTCGCGCAGGCACTGGCGCATGTGCGCTTCGCGCAGTACCTCGCGCTGCGACTCCTGTGGGTCATCGCGCTGCTCACCCCAGTCTGCCCGCAAGGCGGTCATGGCTTCGGCGACCGCGGCAAACAGCTGTTCGCCGTCGCCGCGTTCCTCCACCATGTGGTTCCACCAACTTTCGCCATCGGCATAACCGGCGGCGTGCGCCAGCCAGTTCAGCGGGTCGCCCGCACGGTCGTCCTCGCTGGCTGCCGGGTTCGCCGGAGCGCCTGCTTCTGCGCTGGCATCATCCCGGTGGTCCTGTGCAGCGGGAGCTTCTGCGTGCGCGGGTTCCGGACACGCTTCGTCCGCTTGCCGATGTGCCTTTTGCAATGCCAGGTCATTTGCCATCGGCAGGTCCATGAAGCGTACCGGCACGGCATGCAATACTGCCCAGCGTATCGCCTGCCACTCCGGCGAAAACTCGGCGAAGGGGTGATACACCGCCAGTTGTGGCTCGTCGGGGCAATAACTCAGCAAGGCCACCGGTGGCTGCATGCCCTCGGCCAGCACGGCCTGCAGCAAGCCCTCGCTTTCCGGCGGACCCTCAATCAGAATGCAATCGGGTAGCAGGGCGTCAAACGCGCGCACCAGGCTGCGAGCACAACCGGGGCCGTGGTGACGTATGCCAAAGAGATGCGGTGCAGCCATTGCGGTGGCGATCAGGTTTGCTGCTCGCGGCAGGCACGGTACAGATCCTTCCAGTCGGCGCGTTCTTTCACCACCGTTTCCAGATACTCGTTCCATACGATATTGTCCTGGATCGGATCCTTCACCACTGCACCGATCAGGCCGGAGGCGAGGTCATGCGGGCGCATTACGCCATCGCCGAAATGGCCAGCCAGCGCCATACCGCTGTTGATGACAGAGATTGCCTCGGCGGTCGATAGCGTAGAGGTGGGCGACTTGACTTGCGTTCTTTCATCGGCGGTCCGGCCACTGCGCAGTTCTCGAAATATCTGCACCAGGCGCCGGACCTCCTTGAGCGCCGGCGGCTCTGCCGGCAATTGCAGGGCACGGCCCATTTCGGCTACCCGTTTGACGACGATCGAGACTTCTTCGTCTTCACTGGCGGGCACCGGCAGCACCACCGTATTGAAACGACGCTTGAGCGCCGAAGACAGCTCGTTGACCCCCTTGTCGCGGTTGTTGGCGGTGGCGATGACGTTGAAGCCACGCCTTGCCTGGACCTCACTGTTGAGTTCGGGGATGGGCAGGGATTTCTCCGACAGGATGGTGATCAGCGTATCCTGCACATCCGCGGGGATGCGGGTGAGTTCTTCGACACGGGCGATCTTGCCGGTCCGCATGGCATGCATCAGAGGACTCGAAACCAGGGCTTGTTCAGAAGGCCCATGCGCCAGCAACTGCGCGTAATTCCAGCCGTAACGCAATTGTTCTTCACTGGTGCCTGCCGTGCCCTGGATGAGCAGCGTCGAATCGCCGCTGATGGCCGCAGCCAGGTGTTCCGATACCCACGATTTGGCGGTGCCGGGCACACCGTACAGCAACAATGCCCGGTCGGTTGCCAGCGTTGCCACGGCAATTTCCATCAGGCGCTGATTGCCAATGTATTTGGCGCTGATCGCGAAACCGCTGTCGAGCTTGCCACCCATCAGGTAGGTGATGACGGCCCATGGCGACAGATCCCAGTTTTGCGGGCGGGCACGCGTGTCGTGCCTTTTCAGTTCCGACAGTTCTTCGGCAAATTGTGTCTCGGCATGTTCGCGGATGGCAGTGGATGCGGTCATGGTGTCCTCGGGTTCGAGCAATACGTTAACAATTCAGGGCTTGCCGCGTTGCGATGATCTGCCTGACGGTATGCCATAGTTCTGGCAACGCCGGCTTGCCGGCAGCTTCGCCGGATAGCTCTAGCACCTGCTCCAGCGCCGCACCCTGCAATACACAGCAAAGCTCCGGCAGGGCGGAACGTAGCGCGTAATCGTTGCTGAAGTCGGCATGCTGTCCGACCGCTTCGGCGACAGCACTGGCGATGGCCAGCGACAGACTGGCTGACAGGCATTCACCGGGTGGGCAGGCCTGCAGCAGTTGATGGAGCAATGTTCGCAACCGGGATTTGCCATCCTTCAACTGCTTTTCCCAATAGCGCTCGCGTCTCGCCAGGGGCAACAAGGCGAGAATGCTCATGTAATTGTCGGCAGACGGTGTCTCCGGCGAGTGGTCCAACAGGGCTTCGCACCAGGCTACCTCCGGTTCGACAGCCAGCGCGTGGCGCCATGCCCGCAGCAGAGCCTCCGCCCAGTCACTGGAAATCGCCCACTCGACCAGATCGCCAGGGTTCATGCCGGTATATCGGACCCACCAGGCCAGTGGTACCTGCCGGGCCAGTTGAAACAGCCACCAGGCCCGTTCGCCAAGCGCGTCGTGGGTGGGCCGTGTCGCTTCAATGCCATCGGCTTTCCATTCGTCCGCCACGGCGGATGGCGCGTCGAGCCGCCAGTGTTTGCGCAACAACACTCTTTCCTGCCGTAACAGCGCCTGCATGCGCTGCTGTGCCCGCTGTACATGGGCACAGTCGGGCAGTCGCTGCAACAGACCAAGCGTCACCTGTTTCACCTCGCGGCTACGGTCTCTGCGCAAGCTGTCGAGAAGCGCTTCATCGTCCATCGACAAGCCGGTTGCCAGCTCGCCTAGCAGCTCGGCACGTTCGCGCCCAGGCAATTCGCCGAGGATTCCGGTCAGCCGTTCACGCGCCGCAGAAGGATTGCGCCGGCGCTCCTCGCGCAACAGCGCGCGCCGTTGCGCCAGACTGCCTTCCGTCCAGCGCACTTCCTCAGCCGCCGCAGCCTCTACGCCAAAAGCATAGTTCCAGGCGGTATTCTGCCCTGCCAGCCAGACACCGCGCTCACCCAGAACTGGCTGCAATGATTCGCGCAAAGCCAGCGAGCGGCGGCCTTGCTCCAGTGCCAATGGCAGCAGATCGATCGGCAAGCGACAGCCCTTTTTGGCAAGCGACTGAAAAACAAGCTGCTGCAGGCGTTGCGGCCCTTCGCGCAGAGCCCAGGCCAACAAGACCACGGCAGAAGCGTCATCCACGGTGGGCAGCACTTCTCTGGCCGCTGCAGCCGGCACGGGCCCCGGCCAGGCCGTGCCCTGCACGCCGGCCTGAGCGCAGGTAGCCAAGACGGCGGCCATTTGCAGTACACGTTGAGCGGTGTGGTCGCCAAGCACAGCAAGCTCGGCCAGCAGATCACCGATCGCTCCAGCAAGCTCGGGCACCACGGCAGCCTGCCGTTCGGTACCGACCATGGCTACCGGCAGCAATGCGGCCCAGGTACTCACTCCGGACTCCTTTGCCACAGCCCATCGACCCCCCATGCGCTGAGCGGCCGCAGTGCCAGGCCATCCCATTCGCCCATCATCGCGAGCGGGTGACCACCGCTGTAGGCGAGCAATCTCCAGGTGTCGTCATCGCCCAGATGCAGCGCTACGGTTTGGCCTTCGACAAGCAAAAAAGTATGGTCACCGGCCCGCAGGGGTACAGCCGCGGACAAAACCATCGGGTGCAAACGTACCCAGGGGCTGCTTGCGACACGTTCGGCAACCGTCCGCCACTCGGCGCTCAAGGTCGAATCCGGCCATCGGGTCTGTGCGCTTGCCGTCACCTCGGCGACCAGTGCCCGTAGCATGCTGGTGCCCGGAAAAAAGGCCAGGGTTGCTTCGACAGTGGAGCCGTTCAGCCAGGACTGCTCGAATCCCTTGCCGGCGAAGGCATGCTCCAGCAGCAAGGCACGTCGGCCACTGTTTTGCCCATGTAACCACACCCGCCGTTCCGTCAGGTGGTCTTCGTTCTCTTCCCTGATTTGTCCCAAGACGGTCCACTGGTCGGCCAGACGTTTTCCTGTGCTCAGCACCTCGGATTTTTCATACGGCCAACCCGCAATGGTGCGAAGTTCGGCCTGCATCTCCGGAGACAACTCTGCACGGCGGCGAATTGCGGTGCACAGCAAATACAACAGGCCGAGGCGATGCAACAGCCGCTCAGGCCAGTCTGTGCCCCGGCGGATGCCTTGCGCTGCCTCCCGCACTCTCAATGCCAGTCCGGCAGCCTGTGCATCCACCATGCGCGCGGCCATGGTATGCCATCCAGCGAGCTGCTCATCGCCGATGGCGCCCAGCCCGCGGCCGATCTGATCGTACAGCCATGCCTGCAACTCGGTCGCCGCACCTTCGATGCGGCTCCAGCGCTGTGCCTGGCGTTTCAGATCGCGCTGCTCGGCGACTTCGGGATCGACAGGAGTGGCTGTCTCCTGGCGCTGCTTTTCCTCCTTCTTCCGTTCTTTCTCGGCGCGTGTGCTCAACCATTCGCTGACCCAGGCCGGGGCGTCGGTCTGGGTGAATAGTTCCTCCTGTTTGGCACGCAGCAGCAGCAGCGCCAAGGCATGCTTGCAGGGAAACTTGCGGCTGGGACAGCTGCAACGAAATACCGGGGTGGCGCCGGTGATCCCGACTTGTGTCTGGTACGGTTTTGATCCGCTGCCTTGACATGCACCCCATACGGCGACATCGTTCGCACCCAGGACCGGCCACCGGGCAGGCATCACCAGCGCGCGCGCCGCATTCGCCGACGACGCATCCGGCGCCAGCGCCAGCACTGCTTCTGCACCGATGACGGTCAAAGCGCAGGCTCCCAGATCACCTCTTCGCGAATACCCACGCAGGAGGGAAATCGCGGTAGGCCATCGAGTATTTCGCGCAGCCACCAGCCAGTGATCATGAACTTCCTATGCGAATGGGTCTTTGCCGCCATAGGGATGAATGGTATCAGTTCTCCCGAGTTGTCGCTGGCCGCAGATGTACTGGACGACATGCTCGTCATCCGGCCCGGATCGCTTCGAATCACCGCTGGAACGGTCGCCCCTCGCTCTCCACCCCTTACTCGTCAATCCACAGGCCGCCAGGCCCCGACGGGCAGTCCGCGAGGCCGACGCTGACTTCGCTGCCGGCGCGCAACAGCGCTTGTTGCGAACGCAGGAAGAGGCTGTCTTCGCCTTGTCGTTCGAGAAGGTAGCTCTGACTCCCCGTCAGGCCACGGCATGGGGCCTGGACGATAAGGGTGGCGGGGAGCGTCGTGTCCATGATGCCTGCGTTGCGCAGCACGATGCGCTGCTGACCCGGCTGATTGCCCGGCCGCAGTTCGGCGGACAGCCGGATCGCCGTTTCAGTATCGCGAATGACGGCACGCCAGGTGGCGGGCGTCCAGGCCCGCTGGTCGCCGGCAAGCGGCAGGCGGAACCAGACGACACCGGACAGCCGCGGCGGCGGCGACTTTTCGAGCCAGCGCAGAAAGGCCGATACCGTGGCCGGAGGCGCGAACAGTTCGCGTCCCTGGTCCGGCACGCCAGCGACCCGATAGGGATCGACCGGCACTTCGCTCTCGATGGCCCTGATCCGCCCGCGCTCATCGACCACAACGCGCGAGCCGTAGGTCGGCAGCGCCACCCGGAAAGGCTTGTCGATCCGGCGAGCGAGCTGGCTCGTCCAGGCACGTGCGCCGGCGGGATCGAACAGGCTGCGCGCCGATCCGTGCACCGCATGGAGCTGCAGGACGATCTCGTCGGCCGTCGCCAACAGTCCGTCCAGCTCTGAGGCAGCCAACCAGTCGGGCAGCACGGTCAGCGACAGCCGTCGTCCGGAGGGAAGCTCCTGGCGCAGGGCGGCGAGAAAACGCGCGTAGTCGGCGAGTTGGCGTGTACCGCAATCGTGATCGATTTCGATCGTCGTCGATGCCGGCCAGTCGCGCTGCAAGGCGACGATGCCGGCAATCAGCTGCGCGCGGTCGAGCGTCGCCAGCGGCGCTTCGATGCGTACGACAGGAATCGCCGGGCGACCACTGACAGCCAGTGCCGCCGGGTCGACGGCAAGCCGCCGAAAGTTGCCGCCGGCATCGACCTCGCCGGCCAGCACCCGCCAGGCGCGCACGAGGTCGGCCGAATCCCGCAGTGCCGCAGCCAGTGCTGGCGACCAGCGTCGCTGCCAGACATAGGCCTCGTGTTCGAGAGCCTGGGGGCCTGCTTTCTCTGCACAGGCGGCGAGCAGCATGACCGCCAGCAGCGCGACTGGCAGCCGGCGAGCGATCACGGGTAGACGAAGGACTTGACCAGAGTCAGCTCGCCGGGGCGACGCAGGGGAACGCGGAAGACCTGCAGCTTTTCGTCGGGCGTGCCTTCGCGGGTGATGATCGCGACCTGCGCGATGGTGATTTCCTGTCTCTCCGCTTCACCGTATGCGCCCATCCCGGCACCGAAGTAATTGACGTAGATCTGCCAGTTGCCGTGCGGGGGCGACGGGATGGCGTAGATTTCCGGGCCGTAACCACCGGTGACATCGACGTCGAGTGCGCCGCCGTTCTTGGCAATCCGCTCGCCGAAAAAGACATGCTGACCATCCGGAGAAACGACATGCAGATCGATGTCGGTCATGTCGCTGTCCCAACTGAGAACGACGCGCAGACCGACCCGCTGGCGAGTCGGGTTGGCGTCGTAGAAATTGACCCTGCGCACCTGCCGGCGGTCAGCGCTCCGTACTTCGACACTGTTGGCACCGGGCGGAAAAGCGTAGGGACGGGCAAAGAAACCATCCGGGGTGACGCTGAGCGGCATGGCAACGCCATTGACCACCAGCAGCTGCGGCGGTCTGGCCTTGGCCGTCGCGGCGCCGGCGATTCTGCCGCGGATCGCTGCGCCGAGTTCGCCACCATCATCACTGCTGCGCGCCCCCCCGGCATTGACCCGACTGGCCGGGTAGTGGACGTCCTGCAGGTGCTGCGCCGACTCGCCACCGGAGTGCTTCCAGCCACCGCGCGGCGCGTCCAGCGAAATCTGGGCGTCGGCCGCCGCCACCACCGCAAGTAGCGCGCACAAGGCCAGCGATTGGCGGCTCGACAGGTGACTCATTTCTTTTCTCCGTAACGCAGCGAGCGGACAAAGGTCAGGTCGCCGACGCGGCGCAAGGGGACAACCACGGTCTCCTGGCGCTCGTCGGGAGTGTTTTCGTTGCTGACGATGGTGATGCGGGTGGTGATCAGCGGTTTGTCGTGGGCATCGGGATCGAAGTTGTAGCCGGCGGCGTTGAAATTGCCCCAGTAATTGACATAGACGAGATAGTTGCCCGACAAGGGCGTTGCCGTGGAAAATATCTCGGGGCCGCCACCATCGACGCTGTCAACGTCCAGGCCGCCGCCACGCTTGAGCAGTGGCTGCGCCCAGAAGGCATGCTCGCCGTCGGGCGTCAGGATGTGCAGATCGACTTCGGCACGCGGATCGTCCCAGCCGAGGACCACGCGCAACTTGCTGTGCGTCTTCTCGGCATGGTTTTCGTAAAACTGCAGACGGCGACGAGTGCCGCCTGGGGCGACGATCTCGACGCTGTTGCTGCCTGGCCCGAAGGCCCAGGGTTTGACGAAGCGCCCCTGCGCATCGGTGTACAGCGGCATGTCGATGCCGTTGACGATCAGTCGGCCGGGCGGACGATTCTTGCCCGCCTGCCGCAATTGTCCTTCGATCAGGGTGCGATTTTTCTGTCCACCACGATCGACCGGCGGTTTCGGGTAAGCCGCGACGATCGCCGATTCCTTGTCTTCGGCGAGACTGCCGTTACGCCAGCCGCCGCGCGGAGAGTCGAGGACGATGCCGGTGTCGGCAGCGGTGGCCGCGGTGGCAACGAGCAGCAGCGCTACGGGGATTCGACGCTTGCAGGTCCGGGGAATCATGGCATGTCCAGCAGGGTACGCGCCGTCCGTTCGATGAAGTCCTCGTCGCGGCCACGCGGATGGTTGGCAAGAGCGAAATGCAGATACTCGTGAGCGATCGTCAGCCGCTCATTGGCACTGCCGATCCCCGTCGCGTAAATGCGGCCGCGCTCGAGGTCAGCATAGGGGTTGCCATGATCGAGGCGGCACACGCGCGGCAGTGGCGCCGGCGTCTCGAAACCCGGGACGCCGGCGAGCCGCCGCTTCCAGGTGCCCTGCCGGCCAGCCAGCCAGTTCTCGGCACGGCTCAGCGGCTGACATTCGCCGGCATCGGCTTCACCGGCGATACCGAAGCCGGCGCCACCGTAGGCGCTCTCGAGGATTTCGTCCCAGCGCGCGCCGGCGTTGGCGCCGGCCACGGCGGCCTGCCACGAGAGCTGTTGCGCTGCGCTGCGGGTCTGGTGGTAGCGACCGGAGACGCCACTCAGGACCAGGCCATCGCTCCACTCGGCGGCGCGCAGGGCGGCCCGCTCCGGTGGCGCCGGCGAGACGCGCTGGGTGCGGCTGTCATCGTCGAACTCGTAGCAGCCGCGGCCATGTCCGGCGTGGCGCACGAGATAGGTACGTGCAGCGACCGCCAGCGCACGCGCTGCCGCCGCCGGCTGCGCGCCAGCCTCGCGCTGCAGCACGCGGGCGACATACTCGTTGAGAGCGAAGCGGCCGCTGATTTCCGGGCGGCTGGCGGAACGGCCGAGGCTGAGCTCGCCGCTGCTCGCGAAGAACAGGCGGCGGGCGTTGCTGAAACGCGCTTCGACACGACCGCGTAGCGGGCCCTCGGCTGCCGGACGGCCGTCGACCAGCACTTCCGAGAGCGGGTAGCGGCTGAAAAAACGGACGCGTACGCAAGCCTCGTCAGGCGGTGTCGGCTGCGGCAACTGGCCGGCCAGCCACGGCGCCGCCTGCTCGATGACCTGGGCGCTGCTGCCGCTGCCGCGCAGCCACAGCGGCGTTCCATCGGCGAGCCAGCCGGCGAAGCCGCCAATCCGTCTGCCCTTGCCGTCATTCCAGCTCCAGGTCTTGACGCGCAGCGAGTTGCCCAGATGCGAGAGCAGCGGGCGGGCGCGCGCTTCGAGGCTGACGCGCTGCAGCGCGGCCATCGTCTGCCGGCGCGTGTCGGCGTCGATGGCTGCCAGCGCGGCCAGCAGCGAGCGAACCGTGACTTCGCTGGCCGGCTGCATCTTGTCGAGTTCGAACAACCACGCCGGTGCCTGCGGAGCCTGACGCAGCCAGAAAGCCCGCCAGTCGGCCGCCGACAAGGCGAGCCGACGTGGAGAAAAATAGAGGCCGCAGGATTTGGCCAGTGCCGCATCGCGGCCGATGCTCTCGCCGGGGGCACAGCAATACGATTCCTCGCCGGGGTCGCGGCCGCTGCAGTGGTAATCGGCCGGCTGGCGCGTGCCGGCGCTCAGGTAGGCATGCACAAAGACCTTCCACAGGCTGCCGAGCGGCGTCGTTCCGGGTACCGGCATGGCCTCGCTGCCGGCGGCGGAAACACGCAGCGCGGTGGGCGCTTCCGGGTCGCCGAAGACCAGTTCGACAGCCGGTGCCGCCGAGATCCGCGCAGCCGCCAGCAGCAGCCCGGTGGCCAGGCAGTACAGCCGGCAGCGCACTGGCAGGCCAGGGCGTGGTGGCGGCGGGAGTCCTGTCATCACTTGACCTGCACGCGCCTCTCCGTCACCGCCTCGAAAGCCTTCTCATCCGGCTGGTACATGCGCTGAAAGCGCGCCGGCGGCAGAACGAAGCTGCCGCGACTGCCAAAGCGCAGCAGATGACGGAAGACACGGCCTTCGGAAAGCTGGTCGACGGGTACCGCATAGGACAGCTCGCCGGGTTGATGACGCGCCTTCTCCATCGGCACGACGGTATCGCCGTCCAGACCGCGCAGGCGAATTCCCCAGGTTCCGCGCTCGACATCGGCACCCGGCGGCAGCGGCACCTCGAGCAGACCGTAGCGCAGCGACTGCCCGGCGCTGGCGCTGAGCCTGATTTCCTCGAGGTACAGTTCGTTCGAGCGCAGGTCGCCGTCCGCCGCCGCTTCGGCCCTGAATTCGACGGCCTCGCCGGCCAGTGCGGCGCCTTCGGCAGGTGGCTTGTCGGGCGGCTTTCCGGCCGGTTTGGCGGTCTCGGCGACCACCAGACGGTAGAGGCGTCGTTCGAGCTTGACCGGCAGCTTGCCCTGCTCGGGTTCGGCCGAACGGTAACGAACGAAAGCGCTGAGCGGCGCAAGTGGCGGAGTGGCAAGGCTGATGGCGACCGGCATTTCCCTGTCGGTCCAGCGCCAGGTGGCTGCGCCAAACGGGCCGCCGTGCCGCTGCCAGCTCCCCTTGAGGCCTGGCGGCGCGCTTTCCGGCAGGGCACTGCCGCCAAGGGCCTTGTTCCACCAGGTGAGCGCCAGGGCACGGTCGAAGGTGGGTGCGCCAGGGCCGAGCGTCGCCAGCCAGCGCGCAGCGTCCTCCGTCACCGCCCCCTTGCCCTCCATCGCCAGCAGCGCCTGGCCGAGGGCTTCCGGCTGGGCGCGCAGCGACTCGCGCGCGGCATCGATCGCCTGGGCGAGTTCCGGGGCGATGGGGAGCTGCTGCTGGCGGGCCATCTGGCTGATCAGCAGCAGGCTCAGCGAATTGGCCGATGCGTTCGTGCCACCCAGCCAGAGACTGTTGCGACCCGGGCTGCCGGGCTTTGCCGCGGGCAGCGTTGCGGCTTCCTGGATGAGACCTTCCAGGAGGTTGCGCACCGGCAGTTCCATTTCCTGCAGGAACCACACGGCCAGTACACGCAACTGCAGCGGCTCCTTGGCGGCATGCTTGCTGTAGGCTTCCAGGCTCTGCCGCCAGTGCGTCGCCGGCAGTTTGAGGCCGAGCGCGCGCGCGGCGTGCCAGTCGGCGTAATAGGCGTAGGCGGTGAGCCAGGCGCTGTCGGTGGTGCCCGGCCCCCACCAGCCGAAGACCGCTTCCGGCCCGGCCATCTGGACCAGGCGCAGTCGCTGCGTGGCGATCGATTGCGAGATTTCGCGCACGCGCGGCGCATCGGCGGGCAGGCCGCGATAGACGAAGCTGAGCGGCAGCAGGCGGCTGGCGGTCTGCTCGACACAGCCCCACGGAAAATCCAGGAGGTCTTCGGCGATGCGCGCAAACTGCCCGGCGCTGCCCTGCGCCAGACTGATCCGGAGGTCGCGCGCGTCCGCCGGCAGCGTCAGGCGCGTCTCGGCATCGCGCAGTTCCAGCGACTGGCTGCGTTCGGAGAGCCAGGCGGCGGGCAGGACGCCGATCGCCTGGCGCAGGCTGTCGACTTCCTTGCCGCCCTGCGCGAGCACGATCGCCACGTCGCCGCCGACGGGTTTGTCGAGGGCCAGCGGGAGGTTGTTGGCTCCCGGTTGCAGCTCGACTTCGCGGCGTACGGCCAGGCCGCCGCCACTGGCGCTCAGTTGCACCTTGGCCGTGGCGCCGGTCTGGTTGAAGGCGACGAGAGTGGCAGCGGGGCGGTCGCCCAGGCGGAACGTCGTCGGACCCGTCCATTTGGCGTAGAAGTCCTTGTGCGACTCGACGTGCCGCGTCTGCTGGCCGACCACGCCGCCGGCAGTGATCGCGCGCGCGGTGACCCGCCAGCGGGTCAGCGCATCGGGCATGCGGAAGCTGACGCTGACCTTGCCGTTCTCGCCGGTCATCAGCGTCGGCCACCAGCCGGCGGTGTCGGTATCGTCGCGCCGCGGACGCTCGAGAACCTTGACGCCACGTTCCGACAGCGAACGGCGGACCGGCGCGCTGCCCTTGGCCGGCAGACGGGCCAGGTCGTAACCGATGAACGACAGGCTGACCGTCGTGCGCACGTTGTTGCGGCGCGGGTGATAGAAGAAGCTGCCGATGCTGGGCGCGATTTCCGGTTGCAGTACGTAGATCATCTCGTCGACGACGCCGAGGTTGACGAGAGCCGGCGTCGGCCGTCCGGCGACCCGCGTTTCCAGTTCGAGGGTGACGGTCTCGCCCGGAGCATAGCGCTCACGCGGCGTGCGAATGGCGACTTCGACACCCGGAACGGCAACGCGCAGGCCCTTGTTCTGGAAGACATAGTCGCCATTGGCGAGGTAGAGGACGGAGAAAGTGACATTGGGGCCATATTCTTCCCGGACCGGGATGTCGGCCCGCCACTGTGCCGGCGCCACCTGGCTGACGCTCAGCCAGCCAGCCTTGCCGCTGAGCAGTGCGTAAGCCTCGACCTGATCGCGTTCGAGCGTCAGCAGTGCATCGCCGACCGCCTGCGGGAAAGTGATCAGCGCGTGCGCCGTCTCGCCAGCCTGGTAGTGTTCCTTGTCGAAAACGATCTCGACGCTGCCCGGAATCGCTTTCATTCCCTCGCCGGAAACCCAGTGGCTGGTCGCCGCGAGCAGGTTGCCCCTGGCGTCACGCAGGCTGACGGTGTAGGAACCCGGCTCGGGAAAGGCGAGTCGCGCGGAACCGCCATCGGCAAGCGAAGCCTCGGCGAGAGCGCCATCGCGCCGCTGCCGGTCCTCGAGACGGAGAATCTCCCAGCGCGTCGGCTGACTGCCGGGGCCGGCCTTGCCCTGCGGCGTGTAGCGGAAATCGACTGCCTCGCCGGGGCGGGAGAAATAGGCGGGCGCGCTGATCTGCCAGAGGGTGGCGCCACGTTCGATGAGGATTTCCTTGGTCGCCCGTACGCGATACGCGGCGCCGTCCTGCGCCAGCACGCTGAGGATGTAGCGAGCAGGCTCCTCGGCCGGCGGCAGGCTGAAGACAGCGACGCCGTCGCTGCCGGTTTTCAGTTCAGCAGCCTGGATGGCAATGGGAAACTGTCCGCCATAACGCAGTTCGCCTTCGACCATCGTCAGTGGCTGCGCCCGCGCCGTGATACGGACCAGCGCGCCGGTCACCGGCTTGCCATCGGGATAGCTGAGGCGAATGCGTCCGCCGACTGCCTCCCTGGTCTTGAACTCGCTCTTGTCGACGACGATGTCGGCCTCGAAATGCGGCTTGACATAGTCGGCAACGCGGAAAGCGGCCCCGTAACTGTCTTCGCCCCGGACGAAGACGAGTTCCCAGCCGCCAGCCTGCGCCGCCGTCGGCAGGCGAAAATCGGTCTCGCCGCCCTTGGCCGAATCGTAGCGCAGCCGGCGGGTGAGAACCTCGGTCCCCGCCGGGTCGATGACCGTGACGCCAATTTCGCCCGAGGCGACCGGTTCGGAGCGGCGGGCGCTCCTGAATTCCCGGCCAAGGAACTTGACCTGGACGAGGTCGCCGGGACGGTAGAGCGGGCGATCGGTGACCGCGTAGATCTTGGCGTTGTAGATCTCGCTGTCATGGTAGAAGTTTTCCGAAATGAAAACGCCGCCGGCCGGATCCTGACCGTAGATGTAGCTGGTTTCCGGACTCGTGGCGGCCAGACGAGCGACGCCATCGGCGCCGGTGCTGCCGGTCTTGAGGACGCCGATGCCGTCACTCCAGACGACGTCGGCACCACCGACGGCAACGCCGTCCTTGCGGCGAGCGGTCCACACCAGCATTTCCGTGGCGGCATTCTTGGTCACCGCCACGCTGTCCGAGACGAATACCAGGGTCACGGCCCGGTGCTTGCCGACCGAGGCTTCGACCAGGTACAGACCGGGCGTGCGCTGCCCGAGGGGGACGCGAACGTTGCCTTCATTGTTCGGCAGGAACTCGCTGCTGCTGCCGGCGAGCTTGACGTCGGCCGGCGGCACGATGGGTTTGGCGCGATGCACCGGGTAGCGGAAGCGGTCGCTGAGCGTCAGACCAGGCAGTGGCGCATAGGCGGGCGGGTGGCGCAGGCGCGTCGGCGTCAGGATTTCCTTTTCAGTCTTCAACTCGGGCGCGGCGGCGGTCGTCGCCCGGCGTGCCGCCGGCGAGAACAGACGTTTCCAGGCAAAGCGGGTGTTGGCCCAGATCTTGTCCCAGGAGAGCTTGAGCATGTTGGCCATGCCTTCGGGCTGCGGCTTGGCCGGTACCTTGACGCGGTGCAGATTGCTCTGGGCACGCAGGAAGCCGAGCGGATCGGGCACCCGGTAGACGGCGATGTCTACCCCGCCGTATTCGTCCAGCTCTGCCGAGTCGCGCTGGATTTCCAGACGCACCGAGGCTTGTTCGTCAGACGCGTAGCTGGTCTCGGCCAGCAGGAAGAACTCCTCACCGGCAAGCGGGCGATAGTTGGAGTTCGCTGCGGCCATCTCGGCGGCCGTTGCCCGACCGAGAATGCCCAGCAGCGCAAGGATCAGCGTGACAAGAAGGCCAGGCGGTAATAGCCGGCGAAGTTGGGGTTGTCGTCGCGTGGTCGCCACCGTGTATCCTTCCATTGCAGCAGTTGGGCCGGCGTGACCGCACGCAGACCGTGGTCGTAGACCGTCTCGGCAGCCGGCCGCCGCCTGCCGCTGCCCTGCTCCGGCGTTGCCGCCGGCGGCTGGCCGGTGTGATAGGCGATCCAGCTACCCATCCAGATCATCAGATGCTGATCGTCGCCCTGATCGAAAAAGAGCAGGTCGCCGGGTCTGGCCATGGCGCTCTCGCGGCCGAGCCAGCGGCTGTTCTTCTGGATCAGCGCCAGCGCCGTGACGAAAGCCTGCTGCTCTCCAGTCAAGGTCGTCCAGCCATTGAGCAGCGACGCCTGTTCCGGTCGCAGTTCGACTTCCGGCGGCAGGCGGCCGCTGAAACCATTCGCCCGGCGCCAACGCAGATCATGCGGGCGCAGCGCTTCCGCCACCGCAAAGCGCGCCAGGCCGGCACAGTCGCGATGGAACCAGCGCGGCGACGGGCCGCGGCGAATCTGGTCGGCGGCGATGAACGACATCCAGGCGCGGCAACGGTCGGATTGCACGCCGTCGAGCAAGGCCCCGGCGAACGGCGTCGGATGGCCGGCGTCGAGGGCCGTCGCCGGTCGCCAGACGGCACTCAGGGACAGGCATCCGAGAGCGCCGAGGAAGCCCCGGCGCTTCATCACCGGGCATTCTCCTGCAGCGGCCTGATCTCCAGGGCGACGAAACCGTCCTGGCCGGCGGCGGCGGGAACTGCGACGCTCGCCTGCTGTTGTTTCCCCCAGGCCTCCAGGCGCGGCCAGAGGCGATTCCGGGCCACTTCACGAAAAAACGATTCCTCATCGGCCGGCAGCACTTCCTGCACTTCCGCACGCACGAGTCGGGCCACCTGCGGCGGGTCGAAAACCAGCCAGCCGGAAGCGCGCAAACCCGGCTCGTCGCCCAGTGCCGCAGCTTGCTTGGCAGCGACAGCGAGTGCCGCTTCCACCTGGCGACGGTCGGGAGAAAAGAAGATCGTCCCGGCGTGCCAGGCGAGCGCGGGCTCGAAAGCGCGGGCGCCGCCGTCGGGCTGGCGGATGCCGTGTCGCGAAGGGACGGTCGCGGCGTGGATCTGGCTTGCAGCTTCCTTGGCCGAAGTGTTGACCCCGGCGACGGACCAGGATTTTTCTGCCAGGCGGGCAATCAATGGGCCCGTATCGGGCGGCAGTACGCCAGCAGCGCGCGCGATGAAGAGCGGCGCCGAGAGCCGGGAACCGGCATACCAGCACACTGCGGCGATCGGATCCAGGGCAGCGAGTGTGGGCGGTATGGCTGCGTCCTTGCCGAGCAGCGCTGCCAAAGGCTCCGCGGTAGCCGGCCAGTCGACCGGCAGCGCGGTACACAAGGCGGCGCCGAGCGGTGCGGCGCGCCAGATGCTGGTCGTGTCGTGCGTGGAAGCATGGTTGGTCTGCTTGAGGCGGAGGCTGGCCTGCCAGTTGCCATCCTGATGATCGAGACGCAAGCCGGCCAGCGCCGGCAGGAAATGCGCGTAGCCCAGCGTCAGCGCCTGCTGAGCGATCACGAAGGAGTGCTGTGCGGCGGTCGACCAGGGAAGCTTCGCCTGCCACGGGTGGCCGCCGCGCAGCAGGTCGCCGAGAACCGCCTCGGCATCGCCGGTCAGCATGCCTTCAGCGTCGAGCGCGAGTGCCGGGTCGGACAGGAATACCCAGTGCTCACCGCGCCCGGCAAAAGCGAGTGTGCGACCAGCGCCGTAATCGAGCGCGTACAGGGTGATCTGGTCACCGCCCACGGAAAACCTGCCGGCCTGTTTCAACTGCCGATCGTCGAGAGCGATGCGCGCAAATGCTTCACTCAACTTCGCCAGCACGCCACGTTCCAGCCGGGCAACGAAATGCTCGGGGCGTCCCTTGCCCGAGCGCCATAGCCCGATTTCCGCAGGTCCAGCCAGCAGCGTCGATAGAAAACGGTCCTCGATACCGATCTTGTGCTCATAGGCGAGGCGGCGCAGGCTTCCCTCGATCGACAGCCGCGCCTCGTCCTCTTCGTAGTGAAAGACCAGTTGCTCATCCACCAGGCCGGCGAGAATCGGGGCAGCCGCGATATCCTTCGGCAATTCGGCCAGATTGCGGGTGGCGAGCAGCATTTCCGGCTGTCGCAGGTCCACCTGCAGGCGCGATACCCCCTTGTATCGAGGCACCTTGTGCCAGTAGCGGTAAGCCCCGAAGGCGAGAACGATGGCCAACAGCCCAAGGAAGACATAGAGCCCGCGACGGCGCCCCCGCAGGGCAGACGGCTGTGACTCAGTCAGCATGGGCGACCACCACCAGGATAGTCCGGGCACGCGGGCTGGCGTCGGGAGCGGTGGATGGGTTGACGGGCAGGACGACGTAACGTCCGCTGTCGTAATCCTTCCCGCACTGGGCACGGCAAAGTACTCGTCATGTCAAGTCCTCCCCTACTCCCTGCAAACCGTTCTGCCTGCGATCCGCAACCTTCTGCATCGTCGGGATCGCCAGCGCCAGAATATCCGTCGGCCCGGCCGAAGCGCGTATTGTATGCTGTTCAGGCCGGTCGATATGCTGCTTATTGGCGGCGTGTAGTATGATCTGTCCGGTATATGTTGCTCCCAAGTTCGAGCTTTTCTCCGACCGAGGCAGCCAATACTGGCATACGCCGGAAGCTGGGGGCAAGGTGGACAAGCATTACTTGACGCAAATCCGGCAGGCCATGAAGCGCCTCGGAATCGGCAAGTTGGCTGACTATGATCAGGCCGGCAATGTCATGCCGCTGAATTTGAAGGCGGCTGCGTAGGTCCACCCCGGCAACTTTCACGGCAACCCCTTTCACCGACCTCGGCGAACTGCTCGACGACGTTGCACCGCGCTTCGTCGAACTGCGCCGCGGCACGGTGGTGCTGTGGCAACAGGGCCGCGAGGGCCGGCAGCAGCGTGGTGACCCTGCACCTGCCCGCCGGCGGACTGGGTGACGCCGTAATCTCAGGGACAGTGACCGTCGTTGCCGATCAACGCAGCGGAGACGCCGTCCTTCGCGCGGTACGACCAAGGCATCGCGGCGACATGACCCATTGTCCGCGCGGTGGCGATGAAGGTGCACAGTGCCGCCGGTGGCGCTGCGAACTCGCCGATGAAGCCGACGCGGCCGGCCGCCGGTGCCGGCAGTGTGGATCCCTCGTCGATCTGCCCCGGCCCAGCCCACCAGTGAAACTGGTCGATGTCGACGAGATCCCGCCACAGCCCCACCCACCGCGGGCTCGCCGAGCCCACCGTCAGCAGCTGCCGGCCACCGGCGGCGTGCAGAACCTCGGCGACTTTGCCGATGAACGAGCGCATAGTCGCGCGGCTGACTACCCCGCCGGTGCGGATCTCCGCCGGGCGCTTGCCGGCAGGTATCGTGATATCCGTGAGCAGCCATTCGGGCTCGTTGATCACGTCGTAGGCCAGGATCACGGGTTCGTCGGCATAACGCTGGAATAGAGGACGCAATGCGTTGTCGAGCAGCGACCGCCGCAGCGTCGTGTCGGTGATCAGCGCGGCGCGGCCGAAGGTGCGCACGCCATCGACGACGACCGGCTCGGCACCAAGCAGGAAGTCGAACAGCGTCAGGATCAGGTACACGCCGCTGGTACGCGCGACGCGCACGAGTTCGTCGAGGTCGCGTAGGAAGCGATCGTCCAGACCCGAGACCGAACCGTCGGTGGCAAAGCGCACGCCGGCGCGCAGGTCGGCGAACAGCCAGTACCGGGCGACCATGGCCTTGCTCGCGATGTCGCGGAACTCGGTCTCGGTGCGCGTCAGCCCGCTCTCGAAGTCGAAGCCGATCGGCGGCACACCCGAGACGCCCACGTTGTCCAGGCACAGGCTGCCGCGGTACGCAAAATCTGTGGCGCCGGTGTTGACGCCGAGCTTGAAGCCGAAGGCGCGCACGTGTGCGGTATCGAACTGTGGCGTTGCGGCGGCCAACTCGTCGGTCGTGACGGACAGCGTGACCCAGCCGTCGGGTCCGCTGAGGTTGCGCCACGGCGTTTGGCTCCAGCGGAAGTGGCGATCCTGCGCGAACAGCATCAGGCCCGTCGGCGCGAACGACGGCCCGCGCGCTCCAGCGGGGACGAACACTTGCGCTTTTAGCGTCTGCCCGCGTAGGTCCAGTGTCGCTCCGGGCGGCTGCGTGGCCGCGTCCTCGACCGGAAACAAGACGATGGCGCTGTTGGCCGGGTTGCCTACCAGCGCGACGTCGACGCCCAGGCAGGCGGTACCGGTCGTCTGTCTCGCCGCGCGCAGCCGCAGCGCGGCGCCGTCGCTGCCGCGGGTTTCGTGGTGCCAGCCGGCAACGCCTTCGCTGGCCAACCCGACATAACCCCAGAGGTTGGCGCCGAAGTCGCGGCCATAGTTCTGCCACGGCACGTTCAGGCCGGTGAACGGGTGACCTGAGCGCAGCGCGTCCCAGGCCGGCGGAGGCGCCACGGGCGTGGCCGAGCGTAGCTCGAAGACGGAGTTGCCGACATGCTGTAGCGTTGCCGCGTAGGGCCGGTCGCCGGCCACGCGCACCAACGGCAAGCTTAGCCGCCCGCTGGCCGTGTCGTAGTCCGCCACCGCCGGGTCGCCGCCGAAGCCAGGGGTTGCCGCCACGAGGTCAAACTGCAGCGTCGCGGCCTGGAACCGCCGCCGCAGTTGCACGTCGACGAAGACCTCATTGCCGGCCCGCACCGACGGGATCGTCACCAGCCCGGTAACTGGGTTGTAACCGACCGCTTGTGCGCAGGCCGGTGTCGGAGAGAGCCCCGTCAGAACCAGTGCAAGGTGGTACAACGCGCGCAATGATTTCATCATCTTCTCTCCCCTCGGGCCGCTCGGTGGGTGCCTGTCGGTGCACTGGTGGGTGTAAAAAGGATGGAAATTCAAAGGTACCATGTACATGAAGCTCCATCAAGGAGTGTCAAGACAGAGCAGCAATTCTATACCAACAGCCGCCGATCGCTGCGGAGATGGACTTGCCGGGCGATCTCCAGCGAGGGGATCAGCGCGCGGTCCTTGATGTCGCCGGCCTTCCTGCCAGAGGCGATGAGCGCGTCATGCACACAGCGGCGCATGTCGGGACGCACCCTCACCTCGACGGCATCGAGTTGCGCGAGCAGACGCGCTTCGCGATAGCGAAAAGCCTGCGACAAGCCCTCTTCCAGTCGCCGCGCGAGTTCGGGATTCGGGTCGTCGGTGAGCAGACAATAGCGTGGCCGTCCCACCTCTGGCAGCCGCGGCAGGACGGTGCAAAAGGCGTCGGCGCGGGCGTTCTCGGCGAGTATGCGAGCAACGAACGCCTCGCCGATCTTTTCGCCGACGAGGTCGGAGACGGCATCGGCACGGCCAATGAATTCGAGGAGCGGGGTGTCGCGATGGCGCCCGCACACGCGCAGGCGATCGCCCAGCCGGTAGCGCAGCAGGCCACCCGCCTGCGTGACGAGCAGGGCGTACTCGGCGCCATCTTCGGCTTCTGCGAGCAGGTGCAGGCCACCTTGGCCATCTTCCAGTTCGAGAAACACCTCGTCGATCAGCGGCAGCGCGCCGCCCGCCTCGATGAGCGGTACGGTGATCGGCGCCTCGGTGGCGAGCAGGCCTTTCCCCTGCAGCAGGGCCTGCGGCAGGCAGCGCGCCAGTTGGCGTGCCGGCGCGGCGGCAGCCTCGGCGGTCCAGCAAGAAACGAGTTGTAAGGACGGCCACACCTCTTGCCACGACAGCCGGTCTGCCGACAGCAGTGCACGCCGCTCGGCCGGCAGCGTGGGCAACAGCCGTTCGCGATGGACCTCGAAGTGTTCCAGCAGAATCAGCAGGTAGCTCGGATTCCAGACCGACACGATCTCCAGATCATGCGCGGCGACCAGTGCGCACGCCAGGGCATCACGGAATGCTGCGGGATCGCGCAAGCGCGGTGGCGTCACGAGGAAACGCCCGAGCAGCGATTGCAATACACCTCCGAGATATTCGCGGTCATCCTGCAAGCCCGTTTCGCCGACCAGCGGCGGCGAAACGCTCAGGAACGTTCGTCCGGATCTGAGCCGCAGCACGTGCCTCAGCAAATCGTGCGTCCAAATCGCGAAAGTGCTGCGAAAGGCGCCGAGCAGCGCATCGTTGTAGGGAATGCGCTTGATCTCGCCGGAACTGCCCGAAGTCGGCTCGTAACAACGGATCCGCCCCGCTGCCAGGGCAGCGATCTGGCCGCTGCGCTGCGCAGCGATCCACGGCTCGATGGCGGCGTAGTCGATGATCGGCGCTTTTGTCCGGAAAGTGTCGGGGGTCTCGTCGGCGCGCAGGCTCAGCGAACTTGCGTAACCGGTGCTCACGACGGCACGCAGAATCCGCGCCAGCGTGCGCCGCTGCGTCGTCGCCACATCGTCGAGCGCCCGCGCAAAACGCCAGGCGCGCGGCGCACAATACGCCCGCAGTAGCGGCGTCACGAGCGTGCCGAACCGGCTCACGCGGTTTTCCGGATACGACGGCCGACGCCCACGTCGGTCCGGATCGGCAGCACCACGCCGCTTTCGATGAACACTCCCGGCCCGAGCCGCGCACCGGCGCCCAGGAACACGCCGTCGCCGATACGGATTCGCCGCACATAAAGCACGAGCCCCGCCTCTCGGCGCTTGATCAGGTGCGCGTAGCAGGCGACATGGTGCCCGAAGACGACGCCATTCCCGACCTCCAGCAGGCCGCGGTCGCTGATCTCGACGAGCGGAGTCCAGTAGACACCGCAGCCGACGCGGCTGCCCCACAGCCGCAACCACGCGCTGTAGAGACCCGGAACCAGACGCAGTGCGGCTTCAAGCGCCGGCAAGGCGCTGTACATCACCTGACACTGATGCCCACCCCACCACGGTGCGTAGTCCGGCGTGTCGATGCGCGAGGGTCCCTCGACCAGTGGCCACAGGGCCTCGTGCAGTCGATAAGCGGCAACCGGCAGCAGGTACAGTACGCCGAGCAGCAGGAGCACGCTGCACAGACCCGGCGTGCTCGCCAGGTAGAGCACACACGCGCCCGACCCGGCGAGCCAGAGCAAGGGAAAGCAGGCAAAGAGGCGGGCCCGCAGCGTCATATGCAGAATTCAATCTCGTGTTCCACGGCAGGCAGAGCGCGCGGGTCGTCGCCGCGAGCGATGGCGTCGCGCAGCGAATCCACGAGCCGATGGATCAGGTCTGCCGGAGTATCGCGAAACTGGGCGCCGTAGCGACCGATGTTCTCCCCCTGCCGGGCGAGAATCTCGATGTCCTGGTCAATGATACGCTGGCCGTGGCGACGCACGAACGGCGCTACCAGCCTGTTCCAGGCGCCAAAACGATAGGTCAGGTCGGTGTACACCAGCGTCTCGCGATCATCGACCGGCACCGCCTGCGAGGTGATGATGAAGACGCGGGCGCCGATTTCATAGACCACGCTGGTCACGTTCGGCGCATGGAAACTGTCGGTGTGGCGAATCGCGTGCCCGCGCGGATTCAGGAACCAGCGATAACTGCCCAGGTTGTCGCTTTCGTTGCGATAGTCGACATGCACCGCAGCGTTCGATCGTCTGACCGTCGCTGCCAGCCGTTGGCCGCGCGTCGAGCGGAAGATGCCCTGATGCACGAAAGCCGTGTGCGGCACATCGATGAAGTTCTCGACGCAGTTGGCGACACTATTGGCAAACCGGTTCTGCAAGCGCAGGGTCAGCCAGCCGGCCTCACCGTAGTGCGGTATCGGGAACGGGACGATCCCGGCGGCGGCGTCGCGCTTGACTCGCACGTAAACGAAACCGTCCTGCTCGATCACCGGATAAGGCGGCGAACAGTGCGCCGGCCGATCGCTGCCGGCCAGCGAAGGAATGTCCACCACCCTCCCCGCGCCATCGTAGCGCCAGCCGTGGTACGGGCAAGACAGCAAACCATTGTGCAGCACCCCCGCCGACAGCGGCGCATGGCGATGCAGACAGCGGTCGCGCAGCACCGTCGGTGCGCCGTCCATCCCACGGAAACACACCAGCCACTCGTCGAGCACGCGCCGTGCAAGCGCTCGAACCGGAGTCAATTCACGCGACTCCGCTACGATGTACCAGTAGTCGTCAAAGGGCATCGCAACAGTCTACCAGAGAGATCGCAATACGATGCGCGGCAAGACCGATACCGGTAAGCTTGCGGGAATAGCCATTTCGCCAGTACGCTTGGTGGACTGAAAATCGACGGCAAGACAGCCATTCCATGAACCAACGTACGCCACCGGGAGCCACCGCTTTCGCTCTGATGATCCTGCTCTGCGCCACCTGGGGTTTTCAGCAGGTGACCATCAAGATTGCCGGCCAGGGCGTCAGCCCGCTTCTGCAGTCCGGCCTGCGCTCGGCGATCGCCTTGCTGCTGCTGATCCTCTGGGCACGCTGGCGCGGCCTGGCGCTCTCCCAGGCCGACGGCACCCTGCGCGCCGGCTTGCTCGCCGGTTCCCTGTTTGCCCTCGAATTCGCCTTCATCTACCTCGGGCTCTCGTATACCACTGCGTCGCGGATGATCGTCGCTCTCTACACCGCACCCTGCTTCACGGTGCTCGGCCTGCATTGCTTCGTTCCGGGAGAAGAGATGCGTCGGCGACACCTCCTGGGTGTCGTCCTTGCTTTCGCCGGCATCGTTCTTGGCTTCGCCGATGCGAGCGGCTCCAGGCCGGACGCCTGGATCGGCGATCTCCTGGGTCTGCTGGCGGCGCTTGGCTGGGCGACGACGACGGTACTGATTCGCGCCAGCGGACTGGCGAGGATCAGCGCCACCAAGGTGCTTTTCTATCAGCTCGCGGTGTCGGCCGCCTGTTTGCTGCCGCTCTCCCTGTTGATCGGCGAGACCGGTATCACCCACCTGAGCGCGCCGGTTCTCCTGGCTCTGGCCTACCAGGGCGTGATCGTCGCTTTCGCCAGTTATCTCGTCTGGTTCTGGCTGCTGACCCGCTACCTCACCACAAGACTGTCGGTGTTCTCCTTCCTGACCCCGCTGTTTGGCGTCTCTTTCGGCGTTCTCCTGCTCGGCGACCGCCTGACGACGAGCTTCGCCGCCGCAGCGGCTTGTGTCAGCGCCGGCATCGTGCTGGTCAATCTGCCGGCCCGGCGGCAGGCAGCACGCAAGAAAGATTCGGCATGAGCACGATCTGGCCGCAACGCGGGCAGTACTGCCGCATTGTTGCCATTCAGCGCTATCGGAAGTCATTTATCCACCAGGGATTTCGTCGGCAGAGTGACAGGAGTTCACTACCTCAATCTGCTGGCCCGACAGCAAGCAGCATGCCGCAAATTTCGCTGCGCGGTCCCTCCGATCCGATCCGCCCGCAGCCCGGCGTGAACACGGTCAGGCCGGCGGCTCAGTCGACGGAAGCCGTTCTTCCGGCCACAATCAGCTCAACATCCTTCCAGGCGCAGGTAGGTCTGGGGGGAAAGCCCGTAGCGCACCGGGTAGGTGCCAGTGCAGCGCAGCCCCACGGCGTCCAGGTCCTGTTCCAACACCCGGAACCAGATCGGCACACGATCGGTAGGGGTGCGGGACTTGAACCGGTTCTTCAGGTGGAAACGCAGGGCCGAGAGCGCAAGGTTGGAGAAGTAGGAGATCACGACGATGCCGCGTGAGACCCGCTTGCACTCACGCAGCGCCTGCTGGCGCAGGCCGGGGGTCGGGTAATGGTGGAGCAGGCGGTTGCAGATCACCGCATCGAACTCGCCGTCGGCGAAGTTCATCTGCATCACGTCTTGCTGCATGAAACGCATGTGCTCCAGCAGATCCGGCTGATTGCTGGCCTCCAGGTAGGCGGCCCTGGCAGTGTCCACCATGTGACTGGAGTAGTCCGCAGCGGTCACCCGGTAGCCGCGCTTTTCCAGCAGGGGTTCCAGCCGCCCGCTGCCGCAGGGAAGGTCCAGCACCGCGGCGCCGGAGGGGATGGTGGCCAGGGCCTTTTCGATGCACTGCCACTCGCGCCGGTTGCGGGCAGTGGAGACGTTCTTGCGCGCCCGGTACTCGCTGGCCACCTCGGCGCGGTCGAAGCGCGCGCAGGTATCCAGGTAATACGCCTGTTCCTGGACGTGTTCGCCGGGTTCGCATTCCTTGATGGCGGGTTTCGCCGCCGGGCTGCTGGATCCGGAAAGGGGTCCGTGTTCAACGGGCGTCACGGCGTCTCCTCCTTGACCGATTTCTTGCGGCAAACCAGCTCCGCTTTCGGCTGGAACGGCCAGAACGCAAAATAGACTTTATCCAGCATCAGGCCGGCGGCATCCAGCAGGGGCAAGAGATGATCACGCGGCAGCGTTTGCCGGCGCGAACTGCGGCGGCGGTTGAACGGCGTGTCCAGCCAGGCATACACAAGCACACCGATTCTGGCGACTCGCGCCAAGCTCTTCAGCAGACGAACGCGATCCTCGTCCACAGAAAAATGGTGCAATAGTCGATGGCACACGACCCAATCAAACTCGCCATCGGCAAACGGTAGATCAAAGGCATCTCCTTGATGGCCGATACGCTCCGGATGTCCTTGGCGATAGACCGCCAGCATCGCTTCTGAACTGTCCAGTCCGACCACCTGGCTGAACTTGGCGCGCAACAGTCCGTCGATACGACCAGTTCCGCACGGACAGTCGAGCACACGATTGCCGCTGGCATGGTTCAATGCATGCTCGACGGCACAGGCCTCCAGCCAATGGGAAAAGCGGCGGACGCCTTTGGGCTTAATGATTTTGGCGTTGTATTTCTCGGCATTATCGAGTAGCCGATAACGTTCCGGCTGTTGCTCTGGATCCACTTGGCTCATCTGGCTGCCTCCGGCGTGTAATGCCTTGTCACCGCCCCGGCAGAGAACCGAGTAAACATATCATGATAGCAATGGTGCCTTAAGGAAGCCTTAAAGCGCGTTAAAAAACCTAACATCTTGTTTATATTAATGATCCACCGGCAGAGCCGGAGGATTTCCGCCGCTCTCCCCTCAAATGGGCCTATTCGCGACGGGCAAACTATGGCTGCAATCTCTTCCTTTTTCCCATCATCGACCGACTGCTTGGCATACCGGGGCGACCATCTATGTCGTGGCTCAGCAGGTTCTCGATGCTCAAAATTTGCCGTGATCTTTACCCCACCAACTGGCTGCGCTTGCGCATCAGATCTCGCACACCACGCGCTTCCTTCGAACAAATGTACCCTACCGGCAGGATGCCCAAACGCAACAAGTGCGCCAGCCAACGGACATCGTCCACATCCTCCTTATGCTTCAGGCCAAAATTCACGTTTGATCACGCCTGATGGGAAACCTATACTCCCGCCGGTAGCGTCGAATTGCCTCTCCTGTTCCTTTCCTTGCTCCGGACCCTTGCTGCCCGGAGTGGGCGGTCGACTTCCGGCCAGCCATGAAAATTCATCAACTCCCGATCAATGAAGCCCTCGCCAGTGTGCGCAGTACGCCGCAGGGACTGGCGTCGGCCGACGCGGCGGCGCGGCTGCTGGAATACGGCACCAACCGGGTCGAGCCGCTGGCACGGGAACACTGGGCGCTACGCCTGCTGAAGGAGTTCACCCACCTCTTTTCGGTGATCCTGTGGGTAGCCGCGGCGCTTGCCTTTCTGGCCGACTGGTACGACCCGGGCCAGGGAATGGCCCGGGTCGGGGTGGCGGTGATCGTCGTGATCCTGCTCTCCGGCCTGTTCTCGTTCTGGCAGGAAGCGCGCGTCGAGCGTACCCTCGCCGCCTTGCAGGGCCTGTTGCCCAGCCAGATCGAACTGCTCCGCGACGGAGCCGTGCTGACGGTAGCCGCCGAAGCACTGGTGCCAGGCGACGTGATCCTCCTCGCCCAGGGTGACAATGTGCCGGCGGATTGCCGGTTGATCGAAGCCTTCGGGCTGCGCATCAACCGCGCCACGGTGACCGGTGAATCCCTTCCGCGTAGCTGCGACGCGGCTCCCTGCAGCGAAGAGCAGGCTTTCGACGCACGCAATATCCTCCTCGCCGGGACCTCGGTGGTGGCGGGACAGGGACGAGCGGTGGTCTTTGCCACCGGCGCGCATACCGAATTCGGGCGCATTGCCCACCTCACCCAGTCTGGCGGCAGCGAGGACTCGCCGCTGCGCCGGGAAATCGCCCACCTGAGCCGGCGCATCGCCTATCTGGCTCTGGGCATCGGCACCTTCTTCTTCGTTCTCGGCAGCGTGGTCGGGGTGCCTTTCTGGCGCGACCTGATCCTGACCCTCGGCATCATTGTCGCCCTGGTGCCCGAAGGCCTGTTGCCGACCCTCACTCTTTCGCTGGTCCTCGCCGCCCAGCGCATGGCCCACCGCAACGTACTGATCCGCCACCTGCCGTCGGTGGAAACCCTTGGCTCGGTAACGGTGATTTGTACCGACAAGACCGGCACCCTCACCGAGAACCGCATAAGCGTTCTGCCGTTGTGCGAATCCATCGTACTGGCGGGCGGCGTGCAGCCGCTCGACGCCGAGACGCGCAGCACCATCCTGCGTGCCCAGGAAGAAATGGCCGCCGGAGGACTGCGGGTCATCGCCCTGGCCAGCCGCCACCTGCCGCCCGACTGCCCGCGCGACGCAGAGGAACAGGCACTGTCCTTCTGTGGCCTGGCCGGCATTGAAGACCCACCCCGCGCCGACGTGGAAGCCGCGATCGCCACCTGCCACGGCGCAGGCATCCAGGTCATCATGGTCACCGGCGACCACCCCGGTACGGCGATCGCCATCGCCCGGCAGATCGGACTCGTGCGCGGCAAGGAAGTGCAGGTAATCACCGGCGACCAGTTGCGCAAGCTCGCCCCCGCTCAGCTCCAGCTCGCGCTCGATGCATCGGAAATCCTCTTTGCCCGGGTCGCCGCCGACCAGAAAATGCGCATCGTCGACGCCCTCAAGGCCAAGGGCCATATCGTTGCGGTAACCGGCGACGGGGTGAACGATGCCCCTGCCCTGCGCACCGCGCACATCGGCATCGCCATGGGAATCACCGGCACCGATGTGGCCAAGGAAGCTGCCGACATGGTGCTGCTCGACGACCATTTCGCCAGCATCGTCAGCGCCATCGAGGAGGGCCGCGCGGTGTTCCAGAACATCCGCAAATTCCTCACCTATGTGCTGGTGCACAACGTCGCCGAGCTGATGGTCTTGATCTGGCCGCCAACGATCTCCTGTACCGGCAGGCGACCACCGCCTGCCTGTCGGCGATCGTCCTGCTGCAGATCGTCAATGTATTCCTGTGCCGCAGCGCGCTGCGCTCGGTCTGCGCTACCGGCATTACCGGCAACCGCCTGATCCTGTGGGGCGTGGCACTCGAGGTGGCGCTCATCCTGTTGATCGACTACACGCCGCTCGGCAACGAACTGCTCGGCACCGCTCCGATTCCGCTGGAAGTGTGGCTCTTCCTGCTGCCCTGGGCGGCGGGCATGATCCTGCTCGAGGAAATGCGGAAATACTGCGCCCGCCGCCGGCTGGCTCGGGCCGGACCGGAAAAGACGAGATGACCCGCCTCCGCCACATTCTGAAGCGCTGACCAGGCAAAGTGTGTGTCTCCCGCTCAAGATTGCACTCAGAACAAGTAGAATTGCAGATTGTGAATCTGCCGCGTCCAGGGCATGTTCGCCGAAGCATTCCGAATCAATGAGGAAGCAAATGAAACTGGCAACGACTTCGCACTACCGATTACTGATCACTGCCGTCATCGTCACCCTGACCGCCGCCTGCAACAAGACCGCGCCTGAACAAGCGACTTCGGCGCAGCCGCCACAGGCAGCCGCGCCCGATGGCAGGAAGGCCGCTGTCGCCGGGCTTTCGCTCGTCGAGGCAAAAATTACCCGGAACAGCGAGGGAAAACTGGTAATCCAGGGCCAGGTCAATAATACGTCGAGCAAGACCATTGGCCACGCCGAAGCCGAATTCAAGCTCTTCGACAAGAACGGCGTCGCAATCGGCTCGGTCACTCCGGCAGTCGATACGCTGCAGGCAGGTTTTTCCTGGAACTTTGAAACCGCGATCGAGCAGAAGGACGCGGTCAGCGCGACGCTGGTCGGATTTACCGGCAGTTAGCCTCTGAACAAGGCGCACAATCCTCTAATACCCTCTGCCGGAAACGCCTGCGCCCCGGTTGAAGGGAACGAACTGCACCTCCACCACCATCTGGCTCTTGACCGCGCGGCCATGGTGCATGCCCGGCGAAAAGCGGGCCGGCGCGAATGCCGTCAGAGCCGCTTCTTCAAAAAATCCGCTCGGCAGCGCACGCACGACGAAAAGTTCATCCACTTCGCCGCTGGCGCTGATGAACAGCCGCAATACGACCGTTCCCTGTTGATTCCCGGCGGACTCCGGATAGTCGGGCTGAATGTCCGACAAGGGCATCGGTGGTACATCGAGCAGGCCGGCCAGCGCATAGCTTGCATGCCGGGCGAGACGAGCGCTTTCCTCGGCGGAGGACGTAGGCCCGGCAGTTGCAGCCGGAAGCGCCGCAGGCGAAACCGCTTCCCCCGGTGCGGGAGATTCCGGTGAACCGGATGATCTCGCTGCAACCTGGCGATCAGGAGCATGCGTCTCCTTTTGCGCATCCTGCGGTCGACTCGTCGCCACACCGGCAGGCGATTCCTGAATCTGCGGTGCAGATTCAAAACGATCGGCTTCACCCCGACCCGCTGGCGCGGAAACGCTTGCTCGACGGTTCTCCGCCAAACTCACCATCAGAAAAGCCGGTGCCGAACGAGCGGCAGAGGAGAGGAGCGGGCCAGCCCCGTTCGAGTGCTCGGCGCCGCCGCCGGTAAACAGCATCAGCATGGCGTGCAGAACGAACGAACAAGCCACCGCCACCCTCAGATGACGGTTCTCTGGCGCCCGGTTTCCCGAACGCCAGCACCCGCTCCATAATGAATCCATAGAACGCCTGCCAATCAACCGAGTGCCCAAGTGCCCTAATTCATCACCTCACGCCAACTCACCCGTTTGCCTGCCGGAGGCGGCACCAGCACCGGAAGCTCCACGACCTGCGGCGGTTTGTCACCGGATCCGATCACATTCACCACGATCCGCCCATCCGTCAGACGCACGAAGTTGAGACCCACGGCCAGGGTTTCGTTCAAACGTCTGGAGACCGCCGCATCCGGTGAGGTGGCCACCGCCAGACCGGTACGGAAATCCACGAAGTTCAGCCAACTGTAGCCGCCGATGCTGCACGCGGAATTGCTCGGTACGTTGCTGGCGAAGGTGAGGGTACCCAGTTGCAGCTTCGGATCGATATTGACCCGCTCGCCGGAGTCGGGCAAATCGAACACCCAGCCATTGGTGCCCGTGCAACTTGCGACACTGCAGGCCATGGTCCGGTACAGGCCGGATTGCGTCATTTGCAGCGGATTCAAGGCAGCGCGCAAGTCGGCATAGGCCGGGGTTCCTGCCAGCGGGTCCTTGAAGCCATACGCCGACTGGGTATGAAGGTCAGGCAGGTCGCCGAGTCCCAGCAAACGCCCGGTACCGATGAAGACCCACGGCTTTCCTTCGAGTTCAGCCAGTTCGGGACGCGTCGTGATCGGCTGCGGATTCCCCCCCGAGTCCTTCGCGGTCCCCAGCAGCGTAGCCTCCAGACCATCGGGATCGAGATTGTCATTGACGTCGAAACGCCAGACATTGCCCAGCATATCCACCCCGTACACCCGCAGCGAAGTGTTGTTGAGCAGCGTGTTATCCACAAAATTATTGATCTGGTTGAGTCCGCTTGGCGTCGTGGCATCGCCGACACCGGTGGCGATCTTGGAGATCAACTTGCCGGTGGCGGCATTGAGCACGTACAGATAACCGTCGCCATCGCCGGCCTTGGCGGGGCTGTTGACATTGTTCAGGCCGGAGGTCACGAAGACCACCCAGGTGCCATTCTGGAGCTTCGAGATGATCGGGCGGCCGAAGGTGTAGCCGAGATGGCAGTCGGACCCTACCCCGGCAGTCACGCCATCCCAGCAGGCATCGCTCCAGCCGAACTCCCACAAGGCTTTCGGAACTGCCGGATCGGTCACGTCCAGGGCGTAATAACCCTTGCCGCCCTTGTTGAGTCCGCCGACCAGAATCGTTTTCCAGGCGGAACTTGCATAGATGTCCCCCACCGTTGGCGAACCATCGACGTAGAACTGGTGAGTATTGGCGTAGTTGTTGTCCGCCAGCTTGAAGAGATTGGGCAGAACCAGTCTCGGAATGAATGCCCAGGCCTCCTCTCCGGTCGCCGCGATGAAGGCATGCAGCATGCCATCGTTGGCGCCGACATAGAGCATCGGCGTACGCCCGGCATGGTCGCTCTTGAATGTTGCATAGCCGCTATCCGCGTAGGAGGCGAATGGCCCCTTGACGAAAGCCGGCTGGGAGTTCACGAAGTCACCCAGAACATGGGTGCGGGCGCGGTAGAGTTTCGTCAGATCATTGGTCGTGAATAGTGCAGTCCCCTCGAGGGTGTGCTGACCACGCAGATAATTCACCAGATTCGCGCCGGCAGCGGCTGTCCGCTGGTCGACCGTGGCGCCGCTGCCGTCCGACATGCTCGGATACTGGCTCAATTGCGCCACGTTTGCCGATCCGAAGTAGGCCTGCTCTTCGGCAAGCAGTCCGGTCATGGGATCGCCGGTCGGCTGGCTGGAGGCATCACAGGTCTGCGTATTCCAGGTGAAGTTGGCAAGATTGTTGCTCGCTCCGGAGCGGAACAGATAGATGGCCCGCCTGTCGCAAGCCGAGCCGACCTTGGCATCCAGCAAGGGCTGCGATCGCCACTCAGTGCTCGTGCTCATGACCCCGGTAGCCGGGTTGATCTGATAGGCTGCCAGATCGCCCACCCACTCCTGCGAGATGTAGCTGGCGCGGTAAGCGGCGTTGTCGCCGGCCACCGGCGACATGGTCGAGGTGGCTGCCGCCGAGCCGGCGCCAAGCATCGACTGGATGCCTGCCAACGCCTGTTGGAGGCCGCTGACCACCGAGTTCGGGTCGTCGGCGCTGAAATACAGCCCGCGGCCGTTGACCGCGGTATGCCAGAAATCGTCGATCGACCTCGGGTCGCTGTAACGGGTGGCATCGGAGTAATCAAGGGTCGGATCGGGCCACACCGGCCAGGACTTCGGTGTGCAGTTCGGGAAGCTCGGATCGGTCGCCGTACAGGTGTTGTTGCAACCTCCGCTCAAGGGATTGCAGCGGATGCGTGCGAAGTCCCCCACCGGATCACTCTTGTAGGTCGGGCTGTAATTCAGGGTGCCGGAGACGCCGAGTGCCAGAGTGAAGGTCGTCATGTGCTGGTGAGTGGCACGATCCCCCTCGGCTCCGGTACTTTCCTTGACGCGTACATCGTTGGTCAGCTCCGGTCGCAGGTCGGTGACGTAGTAGTACTGCGCGACGTCAGCCAGCGAATTGCTGCTGCCTCCGGTAATGCTCGAATCGACGACGCATGGCCATTCGCTGCAGGGACTCGGCGGTGGGGCGTCGCTGATGCTCGAACGTCCGGAGTCCGGCACGGGACCGAGGGGGGCCGTCAGTGTCGAGGCATCGGGGTGGCAGACGCCGTCGACATCGACGTAAGCCGGATCATCGCTGGTCGTCGATCGGCCGATTTCGAAGCCGGTGACTCCTCCGTTAAAGAGGGTCGTGGTCACCTCCGTCTGAATGCGCTTTTGCAGCTTGTGGCCAGGTAGATATGCGCAATTGATGGTTTCGTAAGCCGGTGCAATGGGCAAGGCCGGGGTACAGGACGCCACTTCGGTCGGACCGGTTTCGATCAGCGAACAGGTTTGCTCCACCCAGTTGTTGTCCAGACTTGCCGTCGCAGGCGTACACGAGGCCACCGGGGTTGGTCCGGTGGTCGCGGTCGAGCAGGTCGTCGTCATATAACTGTTGCCGGCACTGGCGGTCACCGGCGTACAGGTGGACACGGCGCTTGGCCCGGTGGTCGAGGTAGTACAGGTGGTGGTGGTATACCCATTACCTGCGGAGGGCGAGATCGGTGTACAGGTGGCTACCCCGCTTGGCCCGGTGGTCACGGTATTGCAGGTCGTTGCCGTATAGTTGTTGCCGGCAGCCGCCGCAGCCGGCGTACAAGTGGCCACAGGGCTTGGTCCGGTAGCCACGGTGTTGCAGGTCGTTGCCGTATAGCTGTTGCCGGCGGCAGCCGCCGCAGGCGTACACGAAGCGACAGGGCTTGGCCCGGTGTTCACGGTGTTGCAGGTCGTTGCCGTATAGCTATTGCCGGCCGACGCCGCCGCAGGCGTACACGACGCCACGCCGGTGGGACCGGTGGTCACGGTGTTGCAGGTCGTTGCCGTATAGCTGTTGCCGGCACTGGCCGCCGCAGGGGTACACGACGCCACGCCGGTGGGTCCGGTGGCCACGCTGGAACAGGTCGTCGCCGTATAGCTGTTGCCGGCAGCGGCAGCCGCAGGCGTACAAGAAGCGACAGGGCTTGGCCCGGTGGCGGCGGTGGAACAGGTCGTCGCCGTATAGCTGTTGCCGGCGGCAGCGGCCGCGGGCGTACACGTCGCTACCGGAGTGGGCCCGGTGTTCACCGTGTTGCAGGTCGTCGCCGTATAGCTGTTACCGGCGGCAGCGGCCGCAGGCGTACACGAAGACACGCCGGTGGGCCCGCTGGTCACCGTGTTGCAGGTCGTTGCCGTATAGCTGTTGCCGGCCGATGCCGCCACCGGCGTACACGACGCTACGCCGGTTGGCCCGGTGGTGGCAGTGGAGCAGGTCGTTGCCGTGTAGCTGTTGCCCGCAGAGGCGGACACAGGTGTACAGGTAGCCACGGGGGTTGGCCCGGTGGTGGCAGTGGAGCAGGTCCTTGCCGTATAGCTGTTGCCGGCAGAAGCAGCCGCAGGCGTACACGACGCCACCGGAGTGGGCCCGGTAGTCACCGTATTGCAGGTCGTTGTCGTATAGTTGTTGCCGGCAGATGCCGTCGCGGGCGTACACGACGCCACGCCGGTGGGCCCGGTGGTCACCGTGTTGCAGGTCGTCGCGGTCCAGTTATTGCCTGCACTGGCTGCTACAGGGGTGCACGAGGCGACGCCGGTGGGCCCGGTGGTCACGGTGTTGCAGGTCGTCGCCGTATAGTTGTTGCCGGCACTGGCCGCCACAGGCGTACACGACGCCACCGCAGTAGGCCCGGTGGTGGCGGTGGAACAGGTCGTCGCCGTATAGCTGTTGCCGGCAGACGCCGTCGCGGGCGTACACGTCGCTACCGGAGTGGGCCCGGTGGTCACGGTGTTGCAGGTCGTCGCCGTATAGCTGTTGCCGGCGGCAGCGGCCGCAGGCGTACACGAAGACACGCCGGTGGGGCCGCTGGTCACCGTGTTGCAGGTCGTCGCCGTATAGCTGTTGCCGGCGGCAGCGGCCGCAGGCGTACACGAAGACACGCCGGTGGGGCCGGTGGTCACGGTATTGCAGGTCGTCGCCGTATAGTTGTTGCCGGCAGCCGCCGCCACTGGCGAACACGAAGACACGCCGGTGGGGCCGGTGCTGGCGGTGGAACAGGTCGTCGTCGTATAGTTGTTGCCGGCAGAAGCCGTCGCGGGCGTACACGTCGCTACCGGAGTGGGCCCGGTGGTCACGGTGTTGCAGGTCGTCGCCGTATAGTTGTTGCCGGCAGCGGCCGTCGCCGGCGTACACGAAGACACGCCGGTGGGGCCGGTGGTCACGGTGTTGCAGGTCGTCGCCGTATAGTTGTTGCCGGCAGCGGCCGTCGCAGGCGTACACGAAGACACGCCGGTGGGGCCGGTGGTCACGGTGTTGCAGGTCGTCGCCGTATAGTTGTTGCCGGCGGCAGCGGCCGCAGGCGTACACGAAGACACGCCGGTGGGGCCGGTGGTGGCGGTGGAACAGGTCGTCGCCGTATAGTTGTTGCCGGCAGCCGCTGTCACGGGTGTACACGTCGCTACCGGAGTGGGCCCGGTGTTCACCGTGTTGCAGGTCGTCGCCGTATAGTTGTTGCCGGCAGCGGCGGTCGCAGGCGTACACGAAGACACGCCGGTGGGGCCGCTGGTCACGGTGTTGCAGGTCTTCGCCGTATAGCTGTTGCCGGCACCTGCCGTCGCCGGCGTACACGAAGACACGCCGGTGGGACCGGTGGTCACGGTATTGCAGGTCGTCGCCGTATAGTTGTTGCCGGCCGCCGCCGCTACTGGCGAACACGAAGACACGCCGGTGGGTCCGGTGCTGGCGGTGGAGCAGGTCGTTGCCGTATAGCTGTTGCCGGCAGAAGCGGTCACGGGCGTACACGACGCCACCGCAGTGGGTCCGGTGCTCACGGTGTTGCAGGTCGTCGCCGTATAGTTGTTGCCGGCAGCCGCAGCCGCAGGCGTACACGCGGCTACCGGGGTTGGCCCGGTGGCGACGGTGTTGCAGGTCGTGGTGGTATAGCCATTGCCTGCGGAAGCGCTTGCAGGCGTACAGGATGCCGCAGCGCTTGGCCCGGTGGTCGAGGAGGAGCAGGTCGTTGCCGTATACTGGTTGCCCGCTGCAGCCGCCACGGGAGTGCATGAAGCCACCAGGGTCGGACCGGTGGTTGCCGTCGAGCAAGAAATATTGCCGCCCGGCGTACAGCTTGCCACGGGCGTGGTCAGTTCGGTCGCAGCGTCATACTTGAGAATCTGGCTGGTGGACTGATAATTCTTGAGCGTGCTGACCAGGATCTGCGAGGTGCTCTGAGTGATCTGAGCAGTGCTTTGCAGGTTTTGTAGCGTACTTTGCGTGAGCTGCGAGGTGCTTTGTGTGATCTGCGAGGTGCTCCTCGTGAGCTGAGCAGTGCTTTGCAGGTTTTGCAGCGTGCTTTGCGTGAGCTGCGAGGTGCTTTGTGTGAGCTGCGAGGTGCTCCTCGTGGCCTGAGAAGTGCTTTGCAGGTTTTGCAGCGTGCTTTGCGTGAGCTGCGAAGTGCTCCTCGCGAGTTGTGAGGTGCTCCTCGTGATCTGAGAAGTGCTCCGCAGGTTTTGCAGCGTGCTTTGCGTGAGCTGCGAAGTGCTCCTCGTGAGTTGCGAGGTGCTCCTCGTGAGTTGCGAAGTGCTCCTCAGATTTTGCAGCGTGCTTTGCAGGTTCTGCAGCGTACTTTTCGTGAGCTGCGAGGTGTTCTTCGTGAGTTGCGAGGTGCTCTTCAGGTTCTGCAGCGTACTTTGCAGGTTCTGCAGCGTGCTTTGCGTGATCTGCGAGGTACTTTTCGTGAGTTGAGAAGTACTCTGCAGGTTCTGCAGCGTGCTTTGCAGGTTCTGCGAGGTGCTTTGCAGATTCTGCGAGGTGCTTTGCAGATTCTGCGAGGTGCTCTGCAGGTTCTGGGACGTTGTCCGGTTGGCATAGGGACTGACGCAGATGACCGACTGGTACTGGGTGGTCTTGTCGGTGCTCACTCGGGAGGTGTCGGGTCCACCGTCCCACATCGGGCGCTGCGTCCAGTGGGTATTGTCGATCACGGTATCCAGCGTGCCATCCTGCTGACCGACCAGCGTCGCACCGTCAAGCTGCACCGGTCCGGCGGTTTCGGCGGCCACGTTCCAGTAGCCGTCAGTGGTCATGATGGTGAAGTTCTGCTGACACGAAAACTGGATCGGGTCACCGCTCATGCCACTGTTGATGCTGTCCTGCTTGCCGGCATAGTGTCGACCGACACGCGCCAACCCCTCACGGGAAGGAGAAGATCCGCCCGGCACCTGGCTGAACAGCTTGCTGAACCAGTTGCTTCGCTGCGTCGCATTGAAATCGGCAATCGGCAGGTAGTTGGCGCTGCCGGTCAGATCGGGATTGACGGTGATGAAACCGACACGACTGCTGTCCGTCAGCGGCATGAAGGCGAGACTGACGGCGCTTTTGATCAGACTGATCCGTGTCCGGTAGAAGGTATACCAGTTGGCAAAATTCTGCCGTTCATCGACCCCGCCGGTTCCCGATGTCGACGAAACCAGGACGCGCGTCCACGTGCCGCCGTCGCCGGCGGGAACCGTTGCCCCGACATCCGCATCGCTACAGGGAGTGTTCAGATAGTTCTTCGCACCGGCAACCGAATGCTGGTAGTAATAGGCGGCTTGGGGGGGATCCGAGACCGTCTGATATTGCCGGGTCGAGGTGTCATAGGCCTGGAAAAGGCTGGACAAATCGACGGTCCGCGTGTCCGTCGAGTAATAATTGTAGGGTGCGGCGGTGAAACTGGGGTTGGCAAGGGATTCCCGGAACTATCCTTGGGAATCTCGTAAACCCGGTTCGGGTTGTAATAGAGGATGTTGCACTGATAGCTCTTGTAACCGATCGGCATCAAACCGCTATTGGTTCCCTCGATCTGATCCGGCATGTGCGAGAAACGCATGGAATTGGAAGTATCCATGAGCAGCATGATGTTCGGCTTGAGCTGCGATGAGGTGGAATTGTAGAACGGGGCGTCGGAAATATCGGTCAATGCGGCCTGCGCCACACTCGATGCAATGACCATTGAAAGGCCCGCAAGAACACGGAACACGCCTGGCAGGACAGCAGCCACCATCAATTTCCCGAAATCTCCCATCGCAGTCTCCTTGGCAGCAACCTGCATTGCCGCTACCGAACCAGAATCGAACCCCGGCGGGATCCGACTTGATGCTTTGTCACTTTTCCCATTAATACATGATCACCTGGATATAGCTGACCGTATTTCGCGGACCCTTGACCCGTGAAGTGATCCGGTAATAGGGTTGAACCGAATCGATCAGCGAGCTGGCATCGCCCCCCTTCGAACAACTGGCACAGGGTGTATTCACCGTCGCACACTTCTGGAGAGCGGCGTTCGGGGCCAGACCGGGTGTCTCGCAGAGACGATGAACGACGTATCGCACTTCATTACCCAAACCGTCATCGGCAGTCAGCAGTTTTGAATTCGTCCAGTCGTAGGTCAGGGGCGAGAAGTCGGTGCCCCATGCCGAGTAATATCCGGCGGCGGTGTCGTCGGTCTTGAGAACCTCGGATGTGCGCAGGGGATTGGTGAGCCAGGCGATCGCGTTTTCCACTCCGTAATCCGCAACCGAGGTCGCCGTCTGCTTGAAGGCCAGATTGCCGGCGATCCCCAGACCGGCCCCGGTCCCGCGGATCATGGTCAGACCCGCCATGGTCATGGCGACCAGCATGACTAGCGCAATCAGCATCACCAGGCCTTGCTGATGGCCGCGTGGCGCAACTTCAGGCCGGGCGATCGGTTTTGCCGGAGCGCTCAAGGCGATACTCCCCAGACCATGTTGCGCAGGGAAATCATCCCGCCATAGACCCGGTAACGGTAATTTCGCCAGTCATTGTCATCCCCCGGATTATTATCGTCGGTGCCGTCCACATTTTTCATGGTGAAGGGAATGGCGGCATTGCTGCTGTCCAGCCAGGGCAGAACAGGTGCCGTCTGGGTGACATAGACGGGTCCGGTGCTCGTCGGCTCATACTGCTGGCTGCGGGTCAGAATGGCCACGCGTACCGCCAGCAGACGGGTCCAGTCGACCGGATCGGCATCCTGCCAGGTATCGACCTTGAAGTCGCCATCGCTATCGATGCCATATTGCGCCTGCAGATTGACCACACCATCGGCGACCGGTATGGCAGTATTGCGATACAGGCCGTCGGTAACAACCAGGGTACCATTGGCCACCTGCCAGGTATTCAACTGAGGCGTCTTTCCCAGGTTGAAGAGAAGGCCGGAACTGAAGGTCGCTCCCGTGCCCGCAGCGGCGTTGAAGCGCAGGCTGCCCGCAGCGTGATCAAGCGTCAGCAAATCGGTATTGGTATCACCGGAGACTTCGATCAGCGCACAATTCGCTGCACCGTCAGAGACGATGACCGCATCTCCCACTTTGAAGCCATTCCGCGAGTCAGTTTTCTTGCTGATACTCGTGGAGGCCTTGAAGGCTTGCTCAGCGGTAAAGAAGGAAGAATTGCCATATAACACCTGCAAGCTGTCGGGTGCGCCACTGGCACCCTGACTGATTCTCACGGGTACCAGCGGGAAAGTGAATGCGGCACGTGCCGTCGTCGTGGCCGTTGCGTTGACGATCGCGGAAATGTTACAACCCATCACCGTACTCTTGGCCGCGCCAAATCCCATGCCCGCCTGCTTGAGATCGCGCTCCAGAAGAAAATAACCCACCGCCCCGGCAATCTGCGCATCGCTCCCGGCAGCTGTCGTCCGCTTCGTCTTGTCCCAGGTCGACAGCACGTGAAACATGGCGATGATGCCGATCAATCCGATTGCCACGCCGACCAGCAACTCGGTCAGTGTGAAGCCCCTGCCAGGACGCATCGGCGCAGTCTTGCGCGGCAGAATGCGTCGCCTGGAAGGGTCAGTTGACATAGCTCACCAGGGTATAGTGGCGCAATTTGTTATCTGAAGGCGCCTGCCAGCAAATCGTGATGCTGACCTGATTGTTGACCGCGGTATTTACTCTGATCTGCTGTTTTCCCGTGGAGCCGGGAAGCGGGGATGGCTTGCCGGTAGGCTGCAAGGTGGCTACCCAGTCGACAATCGCCGGATTGGTGGAAGCCGACCCGGTGAACACGCAGTTGTCCCCATCGCTGAAGTGCTGGAAATCGGTCAGAGAGCTTGCGCTCACCATGGACATGACCACCCCATTGATGGTCTGCTGGGTCCGGTCGACCCCGGTCCAGATCTGGCTCAAAACTCGCTCGGCCAGATTCATCGCCTCGGTGCGATACTGTGCATCGGCTTGCACGGTGGCGGCGGTGGCGCCCAGCGCCACCATCGACAGGATACCCAGAGAAAAGATCAGAATGCCGATCAGTGCTTCCAGCAACACGATGCCGGATTGTGAACGTTCAAGAGTCTTCATTATGGACATGCCCTCGTATCTCCCGCTGCTTTTTGAGCGGCGGTCAGTCCGGGGTCGCACAGGCGAGCCCCGCCACCGGTGGTGATAAAAACATTCAGACAGCGTATCGGGCCACCGTCCGCATGACAGGCCCCGGCAACCGGATTGGTGAAGCTGTACACCGCGGGGGCCACCAGGGTGGTGCCACCGAACGGCGTGAAGACGAGATCATTGCCGCCGCTACTGTCGGTCACACTGCTGGTGATCACGATGTTGGCCGGCGTCTCGGTAGGAAAAAAAGGCGAGGAATTGCTGTTCAGACGGATGGCTTCGGCGCGGGCCGTCTGCAGGTCGGCAAGGACCTTTTCTGCCGCCGTACGCAGACGGACATTTGCCATATAGGTGCTGAGGGCCGGAACACCGAGCGACAGAAGAACGCTCAGGAGGGTAATCACCACCAGAAATTCGATCAGGGTGAATCCACGCCGACGGCCCAACATCGCTCAGCACCCCCCGGCTTTATTCAGGACGAAACAGGTACTGGGGGCCGGGAGCGTCCAGCCACTCGGCAGGGCAACCGTGCTCTTGCCAGACGCCGTAAGCATGTTGATCCGGTATTGAAAGCCAGCCATGCTACCTTGTCCGGTGGCATCCACCTGATAAGCCGCCGCGCCAAGACCGGAGCACGCAAACGTGAAATTGCTGGTATTGGCCGGCAGTGGTGCTACCGAGCTGGCCGTACAGGCGCCAACGTATGTACGCTCGTCGAGGAAATGCTGTTGCATCCTGACCTGCATGCTGGAAAGCGCACTAACCGCCTCGGTGATGCGGCCCTTGGTCAGATATTCGATGTAGTTTGGAACGGCGATGGCCGCCAGAATGCTGATGATCACGATGACGATCATCACCTCGATCAGGGTGAATCCGGAATTCGCTTTCATTTCATTGGCCTGAGATGTTTACGGCGAGCAAGGCAACAAGTTGCCGAAGGGTATGGTTGAAACAACGGCATGCAAGCCGCCAAACTTGAGGCCAAACTTGAGGGTGAAACGTGGGGCATTCTTGCGCAGACGGGCAGTTCAATGCGCATTCGCTCGAACCCCTGGGCGACGCGAGCCGGCGCTTCAACAAGGATCTGGGGACGACCGAAATCCACCACCGAGCGGGCACCGCCGGGGAAGCTGCTTACCTTTTCGAATGGAAATGCCATCGCCGAGTTTCCTTGTTGCAAGCGCCATAAGGACGCACTGCCTAGCCACAACAATCGAGGGCTGGCGCAAGGTCAACTACGGGTCAGGAATGAAACCGCCTGCAAATCCGACGGGCTGGTGAGGGATGTACCGTGAACGGAACTTGTCCGGACGTTGCCTCTGTGAGCCTGGCGGCCCCGCTATCCTGGGAAACATGCCGTTTCCGTTAGATCGGTGACTTTGCGTCCCCGCCTTTCGACGGGTTTGCCTTTTTCAGTGAGACTACTGAAATCAAGCATACACCTATAATTTCGCTAATTCAAGGCCAGTCTTTTCGATCTTGATGCGAACGATCCGGCCATAGGCGCCGGGATGGACGTCGCCTATGGCGTGGCAGGTCTCGGCACCCGGGCACACACTCTCCCACAATACTTTCGATCGCACCCCTCGTTCAGACTCATACTTGCGGAGGGGCGTTGGATTGCGTATTCTTAAACGAACATGCAAACTCGGAGAAGGGAGGTACCATGTCCGAGACATCGACCCGCCAGGCGGCCGAAGCCGCCGCCCCGCTGCAGGACTTTTCCAGATGTCACGTCGGGTTCGTGACGCTGCTCGAAACCTCACTCGGCCTGCCCGAGATGGTCTCCACCGCCGCACGGGCGCGCGGGTGCGCCGCGGACGTGCTGAAAATGTTCCGCGACCGCTTGCTCGCCCACCACGATGACGAGGAGCGCGACTTGTTCCCTGCGGTACTGCAGATCGCGGGGCCGGGCGACGAAGCGGACCGGGCACAGGCCATGGTCGCGCAACTCGTCCGCGAGCATCGCGAGATCGCGCAGCTGTGGAAGCAGCTAGAACCAGCCGTGCAAGCCATCGCGAACGGCGACCTGCCCCGGCTGGACTCCGCGCTGCTGCACGAACTGGTGAGGCGCTTCAACGAGCACGTGCGCACGGAGGAAGTGGAGTTCCTGCCCTTTGCGCAGCTGGTTCTGGCGCGCCAGGCCGAAGACATGGCGGCGCTGGGCTTGGCGCTGCACCGGCGCCACGAAGCCGAGGAGATCATGGCGACGGCGATGGTATACGGGGCGAGCTGAAAAGGCTCGTCGCGCCCCCGGCGCTCGATCAGCCGCGCGCGCAGTATTGGCCGGCGCGCCTGCGGACCCGCGGTCCACAAGGTCGAAGCGCTCGGCGACTCGGTGGTGACCGGGCCGACGCTGACCAACGTCAATTATTATTTACGCGCCATCCTGATCACCTGATCGAAAACCGAAGCGCATGACTCAAGGATACTTCCGATGCGAACCATCAAAGCATTGACTCTCGACGACGCCAAACTCGTCGCGGCGGCAGCCGAGGCAGAAGCCATCTCGCGCGGCTGGGCAGTGAGCATAGCCATATGCGATGCCGGTGGACACGCCTTGTGGTTGCAGCGTATGGACGGTGCACCGCTCATGAGTGCTGCCGTAGCCCCGGAAAAGGCCCGCACCTGCGTCCTTAGTGGCAAACCGAGCAAGGTCTTCGAGGATATGGTGAACAATGGCCGTATTGCCGCGCTCGCCATGCCGGTGGTTCCCCTGGAAGGTGGCGAGCCCATCCTGTGCGATGCAATGGTCATCGGTGCGGTTGGGGTCTCCGGCGTCAAGGCCGGCGAAGACGCCCAGGTGGCGCGTGCCGGCGTCGCCGCGCTTGACGCCATCATCGAAACCGGGAAAGAGCCAAGCTGAAACGCCATCGCCAACGTTTTTCGACTCAGTTTCAGCCGCTGTCCTGCCGATCGATGATTCCGGACGTCTCATGGCCGACGCGCAGCGGCCGGATTCGACAGAAGGGCAGTCGCCCAAACGATCAAATCTTGGACTACCTCGCCGTCTGCTCCTGGCCGGAAACGGCCAAATCCGGGCGCCTGCGGGAGGCCTCGAAGTCCACAGGAACCCGCACGAACCCGCGCCAACACGCGGGAGTACGCAAAAACAGACCAACCCGATGAGGGGTTCGTCTTCTTGTTTGCTGGCCAGAACGTACGATCATTACAAACGCTCTGCAGTGGAAGGTGACACCGGCAGTGAGGGCGAATTGCGACACCGCGGTGCCGTCCACAGTTTTCAATGCTGGTGATCTCCATGCCCATCGGATGCTGCTGTGGCTAACGGTCACGACTTTTCCAGGCACCCCCGATCATGAAAGTCATGACCGTTTCCCTCTCCCCCGACCCCTCCCCCGCAAGTGGGGAGGGGAGATTCGTGAGTCGCATACGCGACTTTCACATTAACGGCGTGAACCGCGCTTGCTCGGTCTTCTTGTCAGCGAAAGTGATTGACACGACGACCTTCATCTGGGGATCCGAGGCGTATTTCCCGATCCCTGTCAGCTTGTTGTCGCCGGACGCAGCCAGCGGTATCGTGATTTTTGATTTCGCGGCTAGAATCGTCGCCGTACCGGTAGCAACAGCCGCGGGGACTTTCTTGTCGCCGTGGTCGGTGAGATAGACCGTGACCGGGTTGTCTTTGGCTTCCTTGCTGTCCTTGGCGACTACCAGCTCGAAATGGTAGCTGCCGGCCATGCGCAGCTGGCCACCGTGGGAGCCACTGGTTTTGTCGAGAACAGCATCGTCATGAGCGAACACGCCGTTGCCGACGGACATTAAAGCAGCCACCATGGCCAGGCTGGAAATCAGGGTGCGTTGCATGGATTCTTCCTCACAGGGTAGGGTTAAAAGGACTCTTTCGCTTTTTCGGCCAGCAAGCGTTGCAGGGGTTTCTCACCGAACAGCCAGAACATGACCGGCGTCAGCAAGGTGTCGAGCACGGTGGAGCTGATCAGTCCGCCAAAAATGACCACCGCCACCGGATGCAGAATTTCCTTGCCCGCTGCGTCCGCGGAGAGCAACAGCGGCGTCAGGGCGAAGGCGGCGACCAGTGCGGTCATCAACACCGGGGTCAGCCGCTCCAGCGAGCCGCGCACAATCATCTTTCGCCCGAATACCTCGTCCTCGAAAGCGCACAGGTTGATGTAGTGGCTGATCTTGAGAATACCGTTGCGGGTGGCGATGCCGGTCAGCGTGATAAAGCCGACCAGGGCCGCCACCGACAGCGGCTGGCCGGAGATCCACAAGGCCACCACCGACCCGACCAGCGCGAGTGGCACGTTGCCCATGACGATGGCCGTCAGCACTGCCGAACGGTAGCGGCTGTAGAGGACCAGGTAGATCATGGCCAGCGATACCAGCGCCAGTACAGCAATCAGTCTCGCAGCTTCCTCCTGGGCCTGGAACTGCCCCTCGAGGAGGGGGAAGTAACCTTCCGGCATCGCTGTTCGGTCGATTTCGGAGCGGATGTCGGCAATGATCCGGCTCATGTCGGAACCATCGCTGTTGGCCGAGATGACGATGCGCCGGCGCGTGTTCTCGCGACCGATCTGGTTCGGGCCGTCGCCATCCTCGATCGTGGCAAGGCTTGAGAGCGGTACCCGGCCGGTCGGCGTCTCGATCAGCAGGTTTTCCAGGCCGCGCTCGCCGCGGGCGTCTTCCGGCAAGCGCAGGGTGAGGTCGAAACGGCGATTGCCTTCCAGGACTTGGCCGACCCGTTCGCCGGCCAGCAACTGTTCGAGCCGTTGCAGCAGCTCGCCGGAGGTGACGCCGTAGCGCGCGGCGGCGTCGTAATCGACGCGGATTTTGTACTGCGGGATCAGCACCTGCTTCTCGATCTGCAGATCGGTAATGCCGGGTATCCGGGCGAGGCGCTCCTTGAGGTCACCGGCCAGCCCGTGCAGGGTATCCAGATCGTCACCGAAGATCTTCAGCGCGATCTGCGCCCGCACACCGGAAAGCAGATGGTCGAGGCGGTGCGAAATCGGCTGTCCCACACTGACCACCGCCGGCAGGCTGGAGAGGCGCTGGCGAATGTCGGCGATGATCACCTCGCGGCCGCGTTCCGAGGCTTTCAGGTCGACCTCGATCTCGGACGAATGGACGCCTTCGGCGTGTTCGTCCAGTTCGGCCCGACCGGTCCGGCGACCCACTTCGGTGACTTCCGGCACCGTCAGAAGCAGGTTCTCCGCTTGCGTGCCGATGCGATTCGACTCGGCGAGCGAGGTGCCCGGGTTGAGCAGCACGCTGACCGTCAGGGTGCCTTCGTTGAACGGCGGCAGAAAGGATTTCGGGAAGAAGGGGATCGATGCCAGCGCCAGCGCCACGGTGATGACCGCACCGGCGAGCAGGAGTCGGCCGCGATCGAACGACCAGTTGAGCAGGCGTTCGTCCCATGTCTTGAGCCGGGATACCAGGGCACTGTCGCCGTGATCGATGGGCTTCATTGCCGGCAAGAGGTAGTAGCACAGCACCGGGGTAAGGGTCATTGCCACCGCCATGCTGGCCAGAATGGAAACGATATAGGCCACTCCGAGCGGCGTGAACAGCCGCCCCTCGATGCCCGGCAGCGCAAACAGCGGAATGAATACCAGGACGACGATCAGTGTGGCATAGACGACCCCCGAGCGCACCTCCTTCGAGGCCGTGGCAATGACTTCCAGTGCCGGCTTCGGATCAGGCAGGCGGCGGTTCCTGCGCAGGCGGCGCAGAACGTTTTCCACGCCAATCACCGCATCGTCCACCAGTTCGCCGATGGCAATCGCCAGCCCGCCGAGCGTCATGGTGTTGATCGACAGGCCGAAGTAGTGGAAGACCAGCGCCGTGAGCAGCAGCGATACCGGAATGGCAGTCAGCGAAATGAAAGTCGTGCGCAGATTGGCGAGAAACAGGAACAGGATGACGGCCACCATGATGGCGCCGTCGCGCAGCGCTTCCTCGACGTTATTGACCGACGCTTCGATGAAATTGGCCTGCTTGAAGAGGAACTGCGGTGTTTCGACCCCCGGCGGCAGACTCTTGCCCATCTCGGCGAGGGCTCTTTCGACGGCACGCGTCAAGGCCACCGAGTCCGCCGTCGGTTGCTTCTGCACCGAGAGAATGACGGCCGGCTTGCCCTGGAAACTGCCATCGCCACGCTTGATGGCCGGCGCCAAGGTGACCGAGGCGACCTGGCGGAGCAGGATCACCTGCCCTTGACGCGTCGCCACCGGCTGGTTCTGCAGGTCTTCGAGCCGGCTGCTGCGGCCGATGTTGCGGATCAGATATTCGCGCCCACCCGCATCGACGAAACCGCCGGCCGTGTTGCCGCCGAAGTTTTTCAGCGCCGCTCCCAGTTCGCTCAGCGTCACTGCCAGCGCCTGCATGCGGGCCGGATCGGGTTCAATGCGGTACTGCTTGACCTGGCCACCGATGGCAATGACCTGCGCGACGCCCGCGATGGTCAGCAGGCGCGGGCGAATGACCCAGTCCGCGTATTCGCGGACCTGCATCGGGCTGACCTTGTCGGGGTCGGCTGGCAGGGCGATGAGCAGGATCTCGCCCATGATCGACGAGATCGGCCCCATCTGCGGAACGATGCCCTGCGGCAACTGCTCGCGCACCAGGTTGAGACGCTCCGCGATCTGCTGGCGATTACGGTAGATCTCGCTGCCCCACGCGAACTCGACATACACCACCGACAGGCCGATACCCGACACGGAGCGCACGCGCGTCACGCCGGGCATCCCGTTCATCGCCGATTCGACGGGGAAGGTGATCAACTGCTCGACCTCTTCCGGCGCCATGCCGCCGGCTTCGGTCATCAGCGTGACCATCGGCTTGTTGAGGTCGGGAAAGACGTCTACCGGCATCCTGCGCACGGTCAGGGCGCCATAAATGATCAGCAGCAACGAGACGCCCAGCACGATCAGGCGCTGCTTGAGACTGGTGTTGATGATGAAATTGAACACGGCGCGCCCTCAACGAATCTGGGACAGCGATGCGGCGCCCTGTACGACGACCCGCTCGCCGCCGCTCAGCCCGTCGGTCACGGCCACCGAATGGCCGTCGAGCGGCGCGATCCTGACCTTGCGCGAGACAAAATGCTCGGCGCTTTCGTGCACCCAGACCACCGATTCATTGGCCGCATTGCGCACCACGGCGACGACAGGAACAGCGACGCCGGACTGGAGCCCGCTGGTCTGAGCCAGCACCTTGAGTGTCTGGCCGACCGCAAGCGCAGGCAACTCGCCGGTTTTCGGCAATTCGACACGGAACAGTACCGGCATGGCCTGCTCCTTGAGAGTGCGCCCGATGCCGACGAAGGCAAGCTCGAGAACGCCGCCGGCCACCGGCGCGCTGGCCTTGGCCAAGCCGGCGAGCAACAGCGGGTCGTAGGCCAGCGCCTCGACCGCCAGGCGCTGTGGATCGATCACCTCGAAGACCACCTCCCGCGCATCGACTACCTGACCCACGACGGCGTTGGCCGCGATGACGACACCGCTGACCGGCGCCACCAGCGCTTCGCGGCCGAGGCTGCCGCCGACCGCGGCTTTTCGCTTTTTGAACGCGGCGAGTTCGATCTGTGCCTGCTCGATGTCCTTCTGCGGAACACTGCCTTCCAGTTGCCTGAGGCGTGCGACACGGCGTTCGAGGACGGTTTCCTGGGCCGCGAGTTCGGCCAGCACCGATTGCTGCGAACCGCGTTCGATGGCGCTGGACGCCGGCTGCAGCCAGGCGAGCAGCTGTCCTTTGCTGACCCGCTGGCCGAGTACGGCGAGTCCTTTCGGGCCGGCCTCGATCCGCCCGCTCTGGAAGGTCTGCACGCGTCCGCCCGCATTGGGGTCGCCGACGACGCGGCCATTGAGTTCGACGGTGCGGGGAAACTCGCCTTTGCGTGCCGTCTGGGTGCGTAGCGCCAGTTGCCGTTGTGCCGATTTCGGCACGAAGACGCTGCCATCCGGCAAGCGCAAGGCAGGCTCGATGAAGGCCACCTGGCCTTGGGCGTGGACTGGGGCGACCGCCAGCGGGGCTGAGGTGGATTTCTTCTCGTCGCCGTGGTCCTCACCGCCGTGCGCCCAGACCTGAACCGTGAGCAGACCGGCCAACAGCAGGACAAGGGCGTCACGGCTGGTGTTGCGGTAATCAGACATGGTGAATCGCCCTTTCTCTTGCCTGGCGCCGCAGGCGACGCGTGACCAGGCCGCCGCAGAGCAGGAGCAGCGAAATCCCTGCGAAGAGCCACCACGGACGTTCGGTAGTTTCCTTGGCGGACGCTGCCGCCGGGACTTCTCCCACCTCCAGGGTGGCGGAGAGCAGATCGACGATTTCCCCTGCCTGAATCGTCAGCGTCAGGGGGTGTTTGCCGGCTTGGGCAAGGGCGGCCGCGGGTATTTGATAGACCCCGTCGCCCATCGCACTGGCAAGCCCTTTGATCCCCTGCCCTTCGACTTCTATCTGTGCGCCTTGAATCGGCCCGTTGTCGCTGGCGCGGTCGACATAGATGAGCAGATCCTTGTCGGCCAGCACCCCGACGATTTCCACATCCTCGCTGCGCACCTCGAAGCGTGGTGCCAGTCGGGCGTCGGCAGGCTTCGCGGTGCCCCCGTGGTCATGGCCTTCATGGGCGATGATCGGCGCAGACAGGGAAAACAGCGCCAGCAGAATGGCCGTCATACCAGCAGCGGCCCAGGTCGGAATGAAGGTTGGTCGGGTCACGGCGTGATTCCTCTAGCCTGGTTCAGATTGGCCTGTGCGGCGGATAGTCGGGAACGGCTGCGGACCCCTTCGATACGAGCCTCGGTGGTCTGGTACTGGGCGCGCAGCAGCTCGACGAGCGAGGTTTCGCCAAGCTCGAACGAGCGGCGCATCAGCGCCAGACGCTCCGCCGCGGCTTGCTCGCGCTCGACCGCCAGCACCGCACCGAGAGCGGCCGATGCGAGCTGCGCCTCGGCTTCGAACACCTCCGCCTCGACTTCGGCAACGAACCGTCGATAGCGGGCCTCGGCCTCGATCAGGGCGGTGTTGGCGCTGGCCATCAGCGGCGCATTGCGCGCTGCGACGGCCATCGGGAGGCTGATGGCAAAACCAATGCTGTCGCGCGGGGTGGCACCGGATACGTCACGATCGCGGCGATAGAGCACACCGATACTCGGCGCCTCGCGGCGCGACTCCTGAGCCAGTTTGAGAGCAGCACGGGCGCGCTCGACAACGGCCTGCGCGGCGGCGATGCGGGGATCGACAGCGTGATTGCCGGCCACCGCGAGGGGCTCCTGCGGATCGTCCGGCAAGCGCTCCGTACCGGTCAGCACCCGGTAGCGTTGCAGGCTGCGCACCACCGTGAGTTGGGCATCGGCAGCGGCTGCGCGCGCACTGGCGGTTTCCTGCCGGGCGAGCAGCAGGTCGGAGCGGGCAATTTCTCCGACTTTGAACCGCCTGCCGACATCCGCTTCGAGTCCTAGCGCGGTTTTCAGGCGTTCTGCGGCAACCTCTGCTTCACTCCTGGCCATGACCAGCGTCCACAGCGCTCGGCGCAATTCACCGGCCACGGCGAGCCGTGTCGCCTGGATGTCGCCTTCGTTCTCTTCGCCTTCGGCCTCGGCAAGGCTCCTGCGCGCAGCCTTCTGTCCAGGCAGCCAGAGCGGAATCGAAATGCCGATTTCGCTCTCCTGGTTACCGAGATCGCTGTTCCAGCGGTCGGTGCGGTGAAAAGCGTCAATTTTCGGGGCGGCAGGAAACCAGGATTCGGCCACCGTTCGGCTGGCGGCGACTTCTTCCCGTTTCGCCTCTGCCGTTCGCCCCGATGGGGAATTCGCCCACGCTTTCTCGAACACTTCGCGCAAGGTCTCCGCCTGCGCGGAAGCTGTCGTCATGGCCAGCAACCAGGTCAGGAGCTTGACTGCGAGGCCTGCCTTCACCGTACGCTGCGCACTGCTTTGCATCGGAAGCACCCATTGTCAATCACTGATGGGCGTGATGTTGCCGGACGCTGACCAACAGAAAGCTGACTGCAGAATTACAAATTTGTTATCTGCGTCGCTTGTGCGTAACAGCTCGACAGAAGCCTGAATGTCTCACGTCTCGAAAGCGTGCTGATCGATGTGGACGGCAAGAGCATCACCTGGAAGGTCGATACGTTAGTACTCTTGAGCAAGGCGGCAGCGCGCGGGGCCGGTTGGGTTGCGGCGGTGCTGTTCCCAGTTTTGCAGCGTCTTGGTGCTGACCCGCATCAGACGGGCAAACTCGCTTTGCGATAGAAAGAATTCCGACACCTGCTTTACGAGCCATGACTTCCGGCCATCTCCGGACTCCACTTGCGTGCAGCCAGCCAATCCTCGATAATCCAACAAGCGATTGCTTGCTTAATTGTTGATCACTCACGCCACGCTCAACCCGTCTCAGGAGACTGTCCGCATGCGCCACCACCCGTATCCCCACCTGCTCGCCCCGCTCGATCTCGGCTTTACGACACTGAAGAATCGTGTCCTGATGGGCTCGATGCATACCGGCCTCGAAGAAGCTCCGCAAGGCTTCGCCCGTCTCGCCACCTTCTATGCCGAGCGCGCGCGTGGGGGCGTCGGACTGATCGTGACCGGCGGCATCGCCCCCAACCAGGATGGGGTGGTGATGCCCGGCGCAGCGGTACTCGAAAACGAGGCGCAGGCCGAGCAGCACCGGCAGGTCACGACCGCCGTCCACCAGGCAGGCGGCAAGATCGCCCTGCAGATCCTGCATACTGGCCGCTACGCCTATCATCGCGGTGCTGTCGCGCCGTCGGCAGTACAGGCACCGATCTCGCCGATCCGCCCGCGCGAACTCAGTGAGGAGGACATCGAGCGGACGCTCAAGGACTACGCCCGCTGCGCCAGCCTCGCGCAACTCGCCGGCTATGACGGTGTCGAGGTGATGGGATCGGAAGGCTACCTGATCAATCAGTTCATTGCCCAGCAGACCAATTTCCGCGAGGACGGCTGGGGCGGCCCTTTCGAGAACCGCATCCGCCTCGCCGTCGAAACGGTTCGGCGCGTGCGCGCGGCGACCGGGCCGAACTTCATCATCATTTACCGTCTGTCGATGCTCGACCTGGTCGAAGGCGGTAGTACCTGGGATGAGATCGTCACCCTGGCCAAGGCGATCGAGGCCGCCGGGGCAACGCTCATCAACACCGGTATCGGCTGGCATGAGGCACGTATTCCGACGATCGCCACGATGGTGCCGCGCGCGGCCTTCGTCTGGGTGACCAAACGCCTGATGGGCGAGGTCGACATCCCCTTGATCACCACCAACCGCATCAACATGCCGGATGTCGCCGAGGAAGTGATCGCTTCCGGCTGCGCCGACATGGTCTCGATGGCACGCCCTTTCCTCGCCGATGCCGACTTCGTGAACAAGGCGGCGGCTGGACGCGCCGACGCGATCAACACCTGCATCGCCTGCAACCAGGCATGCCTCGACGAGATCTTCGCCGGCCGGCTGACTTCCTGTCTGGTCAATCCGCGGGCCTGCCGGGAAACCGAACTATTGATCGAGAAAGCAGCAGCGCCCAAGCGGATCGCCGTCGTCGGCGCCGGACCGGCGGGTATGGCCTGCGCGCTGACTGCGGCCGAACGGGGGCATTGGGTCACCCTGTTCGATGCGTCCGCGGAAATTGGCGGGCAGTTCAGGCTGGCACGCCGGATCCCGGGCAAGGAAGAATTCAGCGAGACGCTGCGCTACTTCGATCACCGCCTGCAGGACGCGGGGGTCACCCTGGAACTCGGCAAACGCTGCGAAGCCTCCGAGCTGGCCGATGCCGGCTTCGAGCATGTCGTTCTCGCCACCGGCATCGTGCCAAGACAGCCTGAACTGCCCGGTATCGGGCACGAGAAGGTGATCTCGTATGTCGACCTGATCGAAGGCTTTCGTATTGCCGGCGAACGCGTGGCGATCATCGGTGCCGGCGGCATCGGCTTCGACGTCGCCGAGTTCCTGACCCATACCGACGACGATCGCGACGAAATCGAGCGCTTCCAGGGCGAATGGGGGATCGACCCCGAGTTCGCCAACCGCGGCGGCCTCCGTCCACCGGTCCCGGAAGCCACACGACGCCAGGTCTGGCTGCTGCAGCGCAAGGCCGCCAAGGTCGGCGACGGGCTGGCCAAGACCACCGGCTGGATTCGCCGCACCCTGCTCAAGAAACGCGGCGTACAGATGCTCTCCGGGGTGACGTACGAGCGCATCGACGACGCCGGCCTGCACCTCATCGTCGATGGCCAGCCGCAGTGCCTGCCGGTGGACCACGTGATCGTCTGCGCAGGTCAGGAACCGCGCCGCGATCTCGAAGCCGGTCTGCGCGCCGCCAATGTGCCGCTGTCGCTGATCGGCGGCGCCGATGTCGCCAACGAACTCGACGCCAAACGCGCCATCGATCAGGGAACGCGCCTGGCAGCGGCGCTCTGATCACCATGCCGGCCGGCCGCAAACAACGGCAAGGCACGCTGGAAGCGAACCGCCGCGAAGAACTGTTGCACGCGGCGGCCCGCCTGTTCGTCGAGAAAGGTTTTGACGCGACCACCACGCGCGATATCGCCGAGGCCGTCGGGATGCGCTCGGGCAGCCCCTTCTACCATTTCCGCAGCAAGCAGGAACTGCTCAAGGCGGCGATGATCGCAGGCCTGGAGACCGGCTACCGGCGCCTGCAGGCGGCCAGCGATGGCATCGTCGACCCTGCGCAGCGCCTGCGGATGATGATCCGCGCCCATCTCGGGAACCTTCTCGAAGGCGATTGCCAGGTGCCGATGCTGCTCTACGAATCGCGCGCACTCGACGCCGAGGCGAGGGCCGAAATCGCTGCGGTCACTGACCGCTACCAGGAGGTATGGCAGGCAACACTGGACGAACTGGCTGCCAGCGGCAGGTTGCGCAGTTCGGCAGCACCGCTGCGCCTGTTGCTCTTCGGCATGCTCAACTGGAGCAGTCAGTGGTACCGGCCGGATGGCGCGCTGTCACTCGACGAGATCGCCACCGCAGCAGCCGAGCTGTTGTTACCCTTTCTTTCGGAGCTGCGCCAAGAGCATGTCGACGACATCGGCACAGGACAGCAATCCGGCGCAGGGTGAGTTGGTGAGCGATTGACGGCGATCGACCGTAACACAGCAGGGCAAGAAGTTCGGATTGGTATTTGAAGACCACCTACCCTGGAATCCGTGGTTCAGGCCATACCGTGATCTGCCGGTGCGGCATGTCCCGCGCCAGCGCCGCGCGCTGCTCACACGCGACGGCGACCAGCGCCTCACGACCCATCGACCATCGATGGCCGTGCAGCGTGCAGTGGCATCGGCCACGTGTCTGGGCTATAGTCAATCCTGGCGGGATTTTCGAGCATCTACCTTCTCCCTCGCATCGATGGTGTAAGGTGTCGATGCCAGGACGGTCGGAAGCACTTTACACCCCTTCGTTTGATTCCCTTTCCTATTTAAATGCCATGAACAAGCAAGCTGCACTGGTAATGACCATGACAGGCGAGATATTTCAGCCAGTCCGCCTGTACTATAAAATCCGCAATATGAATATGGTTCTGAAAAAATTTGCCGCGATGTCGTGCATGAATCATGACAAAGCCAATAATCGCTGGACCTGGTTGTACGACGGCGACTCCATGTCGCTTCAATTCAAGAATTCCTATTGTTCGCTGAGGTCAAGACAGACGAGATTTATGCCAAGCAAGAGGCAGCAGTTCAGAGATCGTTGGCCATGATGAAGGCTGGTCGCATCATGGAAGTCTTGCATGAGCGAAAGTTTGACCTGGTCGAGGCCTTCCCCACCAATTTTTACTCGGATGGTATCAGGGGTCTTGAGTTATCACTACGCATGAGGCAGATCGTGGCCATCAAGCGTTGGCGTGGAAATCAAAACTATTCTCTATCAGATGTCATTTGCAGCAGCTTCAATATTTGAATCCGGTCAATTACTTATGCCATCATCGAGCAGGAGAGCATGGTGAATCGCATCTGGCTCAGGAACTACCCTTCCGGGATCCCCGCCGAGATCGATCCCGACCAGTTCAGGTCGATCCCGGACCTGCTCGAGAGGCTTTTTGGCAAATTTGCCGAGCGACCGGCGTTTCACAACCTGGGCTACACCATGGGCTACGCCGAACTCGAGCGCATGTCGGGTGCTTTTGCCGCATTCCTGCAAGGCTTGCCGGGTCTGGGCAAGGGCGAGCGCGTGGCGATCATGTCCCCGAATCTGCTGCAATACCCGGTGGCGCTGTTCGGCATTCTGCGCGCCGGCATGACGGTGGTGAATGTCAATCCGCTGTACACGCCGCGCGAGCTGGAGCACCAGTTGAATGACTCGGGGGCTCGGGCCATCGTCATCGTCGAGAACTTCGCCAGTGGACTGCAGCAGGTGTTGAGCAGCACGCCGCTCAAGCATGTGATCACCACACAGGTCGGTGATCTGTTGCCGATCCCGAAGCGCTGGATCGTCAACTTCATGATCAGGGCCGTGAAGAAAATGGTGCCGGCCTGGCAGATCGATGGCGCCGTGACCTTTCGCGACGCGCTCGAACGAGGCATGGCGGCGCGCCTGCAGCCGGTCGATCTGCAGGGTGAGGACATCGCCTTCCTGCAGTACACCGGTGGCACGACCGGTGTCGCAAAAGGGGCGATGCTGACCCACCGCAATATTCTTGCCAACCTGGAGCAGACCGGTGTGTGGATCTCGGGCAGTTTCAAGGAAGGCAGCGAAATCATCATTGCGCCGCTGCCGCTGTACCACATTTTCTGCCTGACCTCGACGCTGTCGTTCATGAAGTGGGGCAGCCTGATCGTGCTGATCAGCAATCCGCGTGATCTGCCGGCGCTGGTCAAGGAACTCGGGCGCTGGCCATTCACCGGCATGACCGGCGTCAATACGCTGTTCAATGGTCTGCTACATACGCCGGGTTTCGAGCAACTCGATTTTTCGATGCTCAAGGTGGTGGTCGGTGGCGGCGCCGCCGTACAGAAGCCGGTGGCCGAGCGCTGGCAAAAAGTGACCGGACGTTGTCTCACCGAAGCCTACGGGTTGACCGAGACCTCACCAGGCGCCTGCGCCGTGCCTCTGGGCGCACCCTGGGATGGCAGCATTGGCCTGCCCCTGCCGTCCACGGAGCTGTCGATCAGAGACGAGGATTTCAAGGAGTTGCCGGCATGGACCGGAGCGGGCGACATCGAGAAACACACCGGCGAAATCTGCATTCGTGGTCCGCAGGTGATGAAGGGCTACTGGAACAATCCCGCAGAAACAGCCAAGGTATTGCAGGACGGCTGGTTGAAGACGGGCGACATCGGCCATCTGTGTGCCGATGGCCGCGTGACCCTGACTGACCGCAAGAAGGACATGATTCTGGTGTCGGGCTTCAATGTCTATCCGAACGAGGTCGAAAGTGTCGTCGCGGCGCATCCGGGCGTACTCGAATGCGCGGTGGTGGGCGTGCCCGATGAGAAATCGGGTGAAGCGGTCAAGGTGGTGATTGTCAGGAAGGATCCGACGCTGAACAGGGAGTCCGTGATCGAGCACTGCCGGGCCCATCTGACCGGCTACAAGCTGCCGCGCCATGTCGAGTTTCGCGATGCCCTGGTCAAGACGCCGATCGGAAAGGTCCTGCGGCGCGAACTGCGTGACGCGCCGAAAGAGTAAGCGGCGCGCGCGTTTCGGGGTTGCCGCTGGCGCTCGTCGGCTACTGTCTTTTCTGCCTGCGAAGCGCAGCACGGATGGCTGCAAAAGCCTGGACACCAAGGAGGGCCAGGCCGCCGGCAACGACACCCACGAGCACGTCAAGCAGGGGCGGCAGCAGCGCCTTGAGCACGCCGCCGACGCCGGCAATGGTACCAGCCAGCCCGGCGAGGTGTTCGACCAGGTGATGTAGCGGCGGTATGCCGTGCGTCAGGATGCCACCGCCAACCAGGAACATCGCAGCCGTGCCGATGACCGTCAGCGCCTTCATCAGGCGCGGCGCCGCCAGCAGCAGGCCCTTGCCGATCGTTCGCGCCAGTGCGCCACTTTTGGTCAGCAGATGGAGTCCGATGTCGTCCATCTTGACGATGCCGGCGACGACGCCATATACACCGACCGTCATGATCAGGCCGATCCCTGACAGCACCGCGACCTGCGTGCTGAAGGACTGGTCGGCGACGGTGCCGAGCGCGATGACGACAATCTCGGCCGAGAGCACGAAGTCGGTGCGGATTGCTCCCTTGACCTTGTCGGCTTCGCGTGCCGGCAGGTCGGCATTTTCGTCGGCCAGCAGAGCCAGTTGCTCGGCGTGTTGGGCGTCGTCATCGCCAGCGCCATGCAGCCAGCGGTGAGCCAGTTTCTCGACCCCTTCGAAGCACAGATACATGCCGCCGAGCATCAGCAGCGGCATCACTGCCGCGGGCATGAAGCGGCTGATCACCAGCGCCGCCGGTACCAGGATCAGCTTGTTCTTCAGCGAACCGACGGCGACCGCCCAGACCACCGGCAATTCGCGCTCGGCCCGTACGCCCGACACCTGTTGGGCGTTGAGTGCCAGATCGTCGCCAAGGACGCCGGCGGTTTTCTTGGCGGCGACCTTGGTCATCAGGGCAACGTCGTCGAGGACCGAGGCAATGTCATCGATCAGGGCAAGCAGGCTGGCTCCGGCCATGGTGGTTCCCGTTCCAGGAGTGGGTTGTGCATTCGAGCGCTACCGGGGTTGCGGTAAGCAGGATTGCATTCTAGGGGATAAGGCGCTTGCGCTGTCGCCGGAAGTGCCCGGTCAAGGATGCTTTGCGCGCGAATCCAGGGGGGTCGCTTCCACCGCCAGGCCGCTTTGTGACTAGCGCGCCATGCGGACTTGGCGTTATGCTCCCCGTCCTTCCCTGACCAATCAAACTCTCGCTTCTCACCCTACAACTGGAGACAATCGTGCCTGCACTGCTGCCCCAACCCGATCCCGATGGTCTGCTCGAATACTCGGTGGTCTATACCGATCGCTCCCTGAACCACATGTCGCAGCGCTTCCAGGGCGTGATGAAGGACATCGCGCGGATTCTCAAGACGGTCTACAACGGCAAGACGGCGATCGTCGTGCCGGGCAGCGGAACCTTCGGCATGGAAGCCGTCGCCCGCCAGTTTGCCACCGACAAGAAGTGCCTGATCATCCGCAATGGCTGGTTCAGCTTCCGCTGGACGCAGATTCTCGACATGGGGCGGATTCCTTCGGCCAGCATCGTCCTGCAAGGCGCGCCGTCTCGGCGACGAAAGGCAGGCGCCGTTCGTGCCGCCGCCGATCGAGGAGGTCGTCGCTCGCATTCACGCCGAGAAGCCGGACCTCGTCTTCGCGCCACACGTCGAAACCGCTTCCGGAATGATCCTGCCCAACGACTACCTGCGTGCCGTCGGTGAGGCGGTGCGCGCAGTCGATGGCCTTTTCGTCCTCGATTGCGTCGCTTCCGGTGCGGTCTGGGTCGACATGGTTGCCAACGCGGTCGATGTGCTGATCAGCGCCCCCCAGAAAGGCTGGACCGGTCTGCCCTGCTGCGCGCTGGTGGTGCTTGGCGAGCGCGCCCGCGCCAGGATCGACGCCACGACCAGCAGCAGCTTTGCCTGCGACCTCAAGAAGTGGATGCAGATCATGGAGACCTTTGAAAACGGCGGCCACGCCTATCATGCGACGATGCCGACCGACGCGCTGGCAGCCCTGCGCGACGTGATGCGCGAAACCGAAAACTACGGTTTCGAGCGCGTACGCCAGGAGCAGCTCGAAGTCGGCCTGCGCGTGCGCGCACTTGCTGACCGGCAAGGGCTTCAGGAGCGTCGCCGCCGAGGGCTTCCAGGCGCCGGGCGTCGTCGTCAGCTACACCGACGATCCCGGAAATCCAGTCGGGCAGGAAGTTCGTCGCCATCGGCGTCCAGACCGCGGCCGGCGTGCCGCTGCAGTGCGACGAGCCGGCCGATTTCACCACCTTCCGCATCGGCCTGTTCGGCCTCGAAAAACTCCACAATCCCGACCGCACGGTGCGCAACCTCGCCGATGCGCTCGATGCGGTGACGCGTATGAACCCGCAGCCGGGGCCTGAGACTTGCCAACGCTCAACTGGATCGGTAAGGAGCCGTCGTCAGGCATCACCAAGGACGTACCCTTCCGTCTGCTCGAGTCGGTGCCGGAACTGGCCTGTGGAGCCAGCGACAGCGGCAACCTGATGCTGGTGCCGAGCTTGATCAGTGGACTATGGGCGGCGCTTTCCGAGGGCCGCTGTTGCTTCGTGATGGTCCAGGAAAAGTGCTGGGACGCGATTGACGCGCTGCTGTCATGACCCTCGACTACGCCACCCTCGACCTGCTGCGCCAGAGCCATCCGGCCTGGCGCTTGCTGCGCTCGGAGCACGCGCCGCTGCTGGCGAGCTTTCTGCAGCGCGTGTTCATCGCGCCGAATGTGCGGGTGATGGTCGCAGGCCGACCTGGCCGAAGCGCTCGAAGACGAGCTGTATGCGCTGCGCGAGCGCCTCGGCGGCGCGGCTTTCCCGAAATCAGCGCTCGATTACCTCAACGACTGGGCGGCGAACGACAAGGGCTGGCTGCGCAAGTATTACGCGCAGGGGTCGGACGAACCGCATTTCGACCTGATGCCGGCGACCGAGAAGGCGATCGCCTGGCTGGCGACGCTCGCCGAACGCAGCTTCGTCGGCACCGAGTCGCGCCTGCTGACCCTCTTCGAGCTCCTGAAGCAGATGAGCGAGGGCAGCGAGACCGACCCGCAGGCGCGCATCGCCGAATTGCAGCGCCGGCGCGACGAGATCGACATCCGAGATCGCGCGCGTCCTGTCGGGTGACCTGCCGATGCTCGACGACACCGGGCTGAAGGATCGCTTCCAGCAGTTCACGACGCTGGCGCGCGAACTGTTGACCGACTTTCGCGAGGTCGAGCACAATTTTCGTGGCCTCGACCGGCGCGTGCGCGAGCGCATCGCCTTGTGGGAAGGCGCCAAGGGGGCGCTGCTCGAAGAGATCATGGGCGAGCGCGATGCGATTGCCGACTCCGACCAGGGGCGCAGCTTTCGCGCCTTCTGGGATTTCCTGATGTCGAGCCGCCGTCAGGAAGAGCTGACGACCTGCTCGAGCGGGTGCTGGCGCTGCAACCGGTGCTCGAACTGCGGCCCGACGTGCGCACCCGCCGGGTGCATTACGACTGGCTGGAAGCCGGCGAGCACACGCAGCGTACGGTCGCCCAGCTCTCGCAGCAGTTGCGCCGCTTTCTCGACGACCAGGCCTGGCTCGAAAATCGCCGCATCATGGACATCCTGCACGGCATCGAGGCCAAGGCGCTGGCGCTGCGCGACACGCCGCCGACGGGATCGGTGATGAGCATCGCCGACACCGCCGCCGACATCGAACTGCCGATCGAGCGGCCGCTGTACACGCCGGCGATCAAGCCGTCGATCGCCGACCTGGCGCTCGCAGGCGGGCGATGGCGATGTCGATGCCGCGGTGCTGTTCTCGCAGGTGGTGGTCGATCGCGCGCAGCTCGCACGCCACATCCGCCATGCCCTGCAGGATCGCTCGCAGGTGACGCTGCGCGAACTGTGCGAGAACGAGGCCGCTCGAGCATGGCCTGGCCGAACTCGTCGCCTACCTGCAGCTCGCCGACGATACCTTCAAGGCAGTGATCGACGAAACGGCGACCGAGGTCATCACCTGGCAAGGCATCGGCGCGGACGGTGAGCAACATTTGAAGCAGGCGCGGCTGTCGCGGGTGATTTTCGTCAATGGAGTGAGAACCCGGCGAGATGAGCCAGGCCTGACGCAACTCCGCGACCAGGAATCCCGGATTGGCGCATCAGTGGGGGAACAACTGGCTCTGACCGAGCCCGAACGCGGGCGGCTGTCGCGGATCGCGCACTGGGTACAGGCCGCAGCCTTGTTCGCGGTGGTAGCGGCGGCGGCTCTGGCTGGCACCTTGATGCTGCGGCGTGGAGGACGAAGGGATTCTCTGCGGCGTGGAGTTTCTCGAACCGGACAAAAGTGACAGTCGATTCACGCCGAAGTTCGTGATCGGAAAGGAGCTGGGCCGATGGCTGCCGCCGGGCGAGTCGGTCCCGGCGGCGCGAACCTGTACAGCGAGCCGAATGTCGTTGCCGCTGACAACACGAGCACCGACCCTTGTCTGAACAATCGAGTATCTCTTTCTCTCGTCGCCGGAGTGTCGAATCCAGCCCTGAACCTTGTCGAAGGCCCTCCTCCCCCTCGCGGGGGCGAAGGCGGGGTTTCGCGAAGCACTGCTCCGCGCCGCCGCAGCCGGCCCGCGATGCAGCGAGGGCCGTGGGAGGGGAAACGGTCATGACTTTCATCATCGGGGGTGTTTTGCAAAGTCATGACCGTTTACCCATCCTTGCAAAAATGCGGGCTTTTTCGCCCAAGCAACCGTTCGGGTTTACCTTGACCGAAGTTGCGAGGGCTCGTGGGGAATTAACTATACTGTCCCCTTTTTTCGCTTTTTTCCTAGGCTAGGCTAACGGCGCCTCCGAGTCACGTGAATTTCAATAGTGATACCGCCCCTGCAAGAACTCCACGCGATCGGCTTTCACCAGGTAGACACAGCGATGCTCTTGGGTGATGCGCCGCGACCATACGTCACCCCCCAGGTACTTCAAAGGTTCTGGTTTGCCGATCCCGTCAAACGGATCCCCCAACACCGCCTCTACCAGTTCAAGCAGACGCCTGGCTGTACGGCGATCAGTCTCCACCCAATAGCGCAGATCTTCGATAAACTCCGGCTGGAAAACCGCAAGCCGGGCGACCTTAGCCATCAAGCCCCAGTTCCTGCTTCAGGGTATGCACAGGCGTCGGCTGCACTTCGCCCCCCCGAGCGCGTGCCAGGGCAGAGAGCATGCGCTCTGCATTCTTGGGAGAACGCAGAAGGTGTGCGGTTTCTGTAAGACTCTCCAGTTCGTCCGCAGCAATCATGGCCACTGCCCCGCCGGAACGGCGACGCACCACCACAATCTCGCGATCATCCACGGCCCGATCCATCAGCGCTTTCAACTGATCACGGGCCTGGCTGTAGGTTGTCTCGATGGTCATGTCCAACTCCAGATAAATTGTACAGAATTATTGTACATGAAGCCCGTTGCATCCTGCACCTTTTTAATGTGAAAGAAGCCACCCGGAAGGCGAACGAAGGCCTGACCCCCCTGGGTCATGCAAATGGGTTGGCGTGAATCAAGCGGCTGCGGGGATGAAGCCGAAGCGAGTCAGAGCTTGGACTGGAACGCCGACTTGGTGCGTCTGGCGGCGTGAGCGAACTCACACAGGAGTCGGCGGACGTAGGGATTGCCCTTGCGGATATGCCCCGACTTGCGCTTCCCCGCCGACTCATAGTTTCCTGGACAGATGCCAACCCAGGAAGCCAGGCGGTCGGGGGTACCGAAAACGCTCCTGTCGCTGCCGATTTCGACCAGCAGCATGGCCGCACCGATGACGTCGACACCGGGTAAGGTTTGCAGCAGTGCCAGGGCATTTTTCTCGCTCGCCAACTCACTGAGCAGGCGGGCGTCGAAACGGGCGATGCTCGCTTCCAGTTCTTCGATATGCCGCAACAGTTCGTCGAGAACGAACCCATGGCTCGCGGTCCATTCACCCTGGAGGGCATCGTACCATTCCTCGCGGCTGGCTTTGAGACGTCGGCTGGCGAGATGGAGCACCTCATGCGGAGGCTGGCCGTCGAGAATCGCCTTGATCATGGCGCGTGCCGACTGGCCATGGAGATCACTGACGACCACGCCCAAGCGAATGCCTGCATCGGAAAGCACTTTGTGCAGGCGGTTCTTCTCGGAGGTGAGCAGGCTGACCAGCTTCTGTCGCTGCCGGGAGATCACCCGGAGTTCACGCAGTTTGGCCGGCGGCACGAATGACCCACGCAGCAGACCGGCACGCGCCAGGGTCGCGAGCCACTGGGCGTCGCCGACATCGGTCTTGCGCCCAGGCACCTGCTTGACGTGACGGGCATTGACCACCTTCGCCCGGATGCCCACCACCTCCAGCGCCGCATAGGGGCTCTTCCAGTAGATGCCCGTGCTTTCCAGGACCACTTCGTCGGGATTCAGCGCCGCCGCCCAGGCCGCCAACGCCCGCCGGTCCTTTTTGAAGGCCCCCAATCCCAATTGATGCTGCTCGATGCGTGTCTCGCCATCCGCTTCCTCAAGGATCGCGCATGCCGTGATCTGGGCCTGATGAACGTCGAGTCCGATGACTCGTTTGTGGATGGGAACCAGTTCCATACCGTCTCCTTTCACAATACACTCGAAGGCGGGAAGCGGTGGGTGCCAGAACCGAGACAGTGGTAGGATGAAGCTTCAGCGAGTTGGCGGAGATCGCACATGACAGCGTTGAATAGCCCGCACGACCGCTTTTTCAAGGCGGTGTTCGGGCGGACCGAGGTGGCGGCGGAGTTCCTGGAACGTTATCTGCCGGCGGCAGCCGGACAGGCCCTGGACTGGAAGACCTTGCGCACGGCCAAGGATTCGTTTCTCGATCCGGAACTTGCGCTGCATCCCGCGGACTTGCTGTACACCGTCGATCTCTGCGGCGGCGGAACCGGCTATGTGCACGTGCTGTTCGAACACAAGAGCTACGTCGAGTCGCGAATCGGCCTGGACCTCCTGCGTTACCGGGTACGGATCTGGGAACAATGGAGGAACGCCGGGAATTCCGGCCGCTTGCCGGTGATCGTGCCGGTCGTGGTCTATCACGGCACGGCGACCTGGCGCGTCAGCCGGCAATTCGCCGATGAGGTGGAAGATGCTCCGGCCCTGCGCGCCTATGTGCCGGCGTGTGTCTATCACCTGATCGACTTGAGCGGATACCGGGACGACGAGCTGCAGGGCGCGGTCATGCTGCATACGGCGCTGCTGACCCTGAAGTACATTTTCCGGAACGAATTGCGCGAACGGCTGCCGGAAATTCTGGGACTGCTGCGGGACCTCGCGCAGAGCTCGATGGGGTTGGACTATGTCCATACGCTTTTACGGTACCTGGCGCAGGCGGCGAGCATCGACCGCTTGAGCGGTGACCAGTTGCGCCAGGTCGTGACAGAAACTTTGAGTGGTGGAGGTGAACTGATGCTGACGATTGCCGAGCAATGGGAACAACAGGCGATGGAGAGATGGATCGAAAAAGGGATCGAAAGGGGAATTGAAAAGGGAATCGAGCAAGGCGAAGCACGGCTGCTGAAGCAGTTGTTGACCTGGCGCTTCGGGGCCTTGCCGGCCTGGGTCGAGAGCCAGCTCGCAGGCGCTGAACCGGAGCGCCTGGAGGCGTGGGCGAAGCGCGTGCTCGACGCACAGACCCTGGACGCCGTGTTCGTCGAACGATCCTGAACACCCCCTGCTGCGACGGGCCGACCGCGTTCCTGTCCGCGGCGGCCCGGATCGATCACGCCAACGGGGCTATGGGGTAAACGGTGACCCTTGCGAATTCGGTGACCGTACCCTCCATTGCAAGCTCGGACAGCTCAGCTGCTACCGCCGCCCTCTACCCCTCTAGCGCCACCTCCGCAACAACAACCCGCGGGGTAATCGATCACCCCCCCTGGCACGACGGGCTGGGGTGGCTTGAAGCAGCCTCTGGGCAGCGCTTGGCTGGCACGCCCCATATTCCGACTATACGCTCCCCGTTTCCCGCTGTTTGGTCTGCCCGCCCGCCAGCTCTTCACGCACCACCTGCCGAAGCGCGTCGATCATCGAGCGTTGCTGGATGAACATGACCAGAGCATCATTGATCAGCGTCTGGTAGTTACCACCGCCTGCCCGGTCAACTTGATCGCGGAAATAATCGATGACTGCATTGTCAAGCCGAATAGAAATCTTGGTCTTACCAGGCTCCATAGGAATCACCGCACCGCGGGTTGCCTGGGTAAAGTCGATCTCCCTCACGGGATCAGCAGCGATTTTCTTCATAGACCTTCCTCTGCGGCTTCGAAGCCTTCCATGACGAGATGATTCGGTAAACATCTGGCTGGCGGTGCGTGTACACCACTCCCAACAACGCACCAGTGGCACTCATGCCCAGGGCGACAAACCGTTGCTCCCCGATGGCATCGGGGTCCTCCCGAGACAAAGCGTATTCATCCAAGAGCACCGTTGCCGCCTCGCTAAACGCACACCATGGGCCTTCAGATTGGCGGCTGCCTTGTTGGGCCTCTTTGGATAAGGAAATGCCCTTCTGGTAGACCTTGCGGCTGAGTTCCACCACGGGATGGACGCCTTTCCAGGTCATGCTCTTGGCCCATCCCAGCAGGGCGTCCACGTCCGTTCGTTTTGCGCCGTTCCAGTGTTTTTCCAGGATCCCCCAGCACCGCTCCACCGGGTTGTACTTGCTATGGTACGGCGGGTAGTAGAGCAGTTGGATGGGCTTTCCGATGTGGTCGGCAAACTCCACTATGCGTTTGAGGAACGGGGTGCGCCGGCCATTGCTTTCCGGTCCGTTGTCCGCCTTGATCTGGAGCTGGGTGAAATTTTGGCGTTCGTCCGGGGGCAGGCGCTCCCACCAGTCGTACCGGGAGTCCGCGATGAAGTCGCTGGTCTTCGCGGAACTGCCAAAGGCCAGGTCCAGTGGCCCGCCATCCTCGTCGACCAAACCGAATGGCGTGTACTTTTCCTCACAACCCATATCGTGGTCGGCAGCCTGATGGTCCCCCCGGGTCTTTGCGTATTCCACGGCAAACTGGACACCAATTCCACAGCAAACTGGACAGTCATTTGTACTAGCGTAGCGCGCGGGATAACCGTGGCATCCTCGGTAAATTTGCCGAGGCCCACATGGCGAATACCAGGTTATCCATGCGCAAGATTGTTGACGTGTTACGGCTGTCCCACGAGGGTAGCCTCAGCCATCGCGAGATCGCTCGAGTGGTCAAAAGCTCGCCGACGACAGTCGGCGAAATTCTCCGCCGAGCGAAGCTCGTTGGCGTGGCGTGGCCGCTGCCAGCCGAAACGAGTGAGGCGTGGCTGGAGGCGCAGCTCTACCCGCCGGCGGTGGCGTCGAGCCAGAGTCGCCCCGAACCCGACTGGCCGGGTGTGCACCGCGAGCTGCGGCGCAAGGGCGTCACGCTCGACCTGCTGAGGCAGGAATACAAAGCCGAGCATCCGTCGGGCTACCACTACAGCGGCTTCTGCGCCCACTATCGGCGGTGGGTCGTCCGACTCTCGGTCAGCCTGCGCCAGACGCACACCCCGGGCGAGAAACTGTTCATCGACTACGCCGGCCCGACGGTGCCGATTACCGACACGATGACCGGCGAAATTCGCCAGGCGGCGATCTTCCTCGCCGTCCTGGGCGCCTCGAACTATACCTACTGCGAAGCCACCTGGAGCCAGAGCCTGTCGGACTGGATTGGCAGCCATGTGCGCACCTTCGAGCCCCTCCATGGTTGTACGGCTCTCCTGGTCCCGGACAACCTCAAGAGCGGGGTCACCACCCCCCTGCTTCTACGAGCCCGAACTCAACCCGACGTAAAGTGGTGCGGGTCGGCATCGACGATCACGTCGAGGTCGTTGGCCACTACTACTCGGTGCCCTACCGCTTTGCCCGGGAGAAGGTCGATAGTCGGCTGACGGCGACGACCGTCGAGTGGTTCCAGCGCGGCGTGCGCATCGCGAGCCATGCCCGGAACGACGCCCGCGGTCGGCACACCACCGTCGATGCGCACATGACCCCGGGCCACCAGGCGGTCCTCGGCTGGAATGCGCCACGCCTGCTCGACTGGGCGACGCGGATCGGGCCGCATACCGCTGCCGTCGTGCAGAGCGTTCTGCATCAGCGCCGACCTCCGCAGCAGGGTTACCGGGCGTGCCTGGGCATCCTGCGCTTCGGCAAGGCCTACGGGGACGACCGCCTGGAAGCGGCCTGCGAGCGGGCCGTCGCCATCGGCGCCACCTCCTACAGCAGCCTGAAATCGATCCTGAAGAACGGTCTGGACCAGAAGCGCGTCGTCAGCGCCCCGGCCCAGACCTGTTTGCCCGTCGAACACGCCAATCTGCGTGGCCCCGATTACTACCACTGAAAGAGACTCGCCATGCTCAACCATCCCACCGTCGAGAAACTCCACCAATTGCGTCTCTCCGGCATGGCCCGTGCCTTGGCCAGTCAGGCGCAAACCCCGGACATCGGCCAATTGTCGTTCGACGAGCGCCTCGGGTTGCTCGTCGACAGCGAGGCCGCCGACCGCGAGTCGCGGCAGAACGCCGCCCGTCTGAAACGGGCCCGGCTCAAACAGGCGGCCACACCGGAGAATGTCGACTATCGGCATCCGCGCGGCCTCGATCGGGCGCTGTTCGCTCGCTTGATGACCGGCCGCTGGGTAGGCGAGCACCAGAACGTCCTGCTCTGTGGCCCGACGGGCATCGGCAAGACCTTTCTCGCCTGCGCACTCGCCAATCAGGCGTGCCGGCAGGGTCATTCGGTACTCTAGGTGCGCTTGACTCGACTCCTGCCGACCCTGGCTATCGGCCACGGCGATGGCAGTTACCTCAAGACGTTGGCGCAGCTTGCCAAGACCGAGGTGCTGGTCATCGACGAGTGGGCGCTGGCGCCGCTGACCGACGAGAGCCGCCGCGACCTCCTGGAGATCTTCGATGATCGCCATGGGACTCGCTCGACAATCATCACCGGTCAATTGCCGGTCAAACACTGGCATGCCGCAATCGGTGACCCGACGCTCGCCGATGCGATCCTCGACCGCCTGGTGCATCAGGCGCCTGTCCTGGATCTCGATGGCGAATCGCTGCGCAAGAACGGCAAACCCGAATGAACCGCCGCGCCAGACTGACGAGTGATCCACCGCCGCCCGCCAGCCGTCCAGCTATAGAAGGAGCGCCGTCTGGCGGGCGCCCGTGGATAACTCTGCGCTTTGCCCCTCCCGGGCGCCAGGCATTCCACCGCCCGCGCCTCGGTTTCAGGGATTTCCTGCGTGCCAGCGCGCAAACCGTGCGTTACTGCGTAACGCTCATCAGGAGGTAAGAATGGCCAAGACCAACGCGCAACGACAGTTGGAATACCGGGAACGTCATCTGAAAGATGAAAACGGACACGGCGATCGGCTGAATATCGTTCTTCATTTCCACACCAAACGCGCACTCGAACGTCTGGCATTCTGTTACGGCGTAACACAACAGGAGTTCCTGGAGAGGCTTCTTCGTCAGGCCGATAGCGACGCCGCAACGCAGGCGTCGAGGCTTCCCAATGGCAGCGCCGACTACTACGAGAAACAGCGTCGATTGGGTCCGGAAATCGTTACGCCGTAACGAAATTCGCCCCGACTGACACGCACTAAAAAGACCAAAGACATTTATTCGGGTGAGCTAAAAACTTGACCAGAGTAAGGAACGCCTACGAAATAACTTCCCGTTTTGACTGTGCGCTCGGGCATGCCACTTGCTTGCTTGGTTGTTCTGAAAACAGCAAAGGGAATGCAGCGTGGGCTATTACCGGGAAGACGTAGAGCGGCGAATGAAGGAATTCTATCGGCGACTATCGGAAAAGGATCGTCGCCGGTACGCGGCGGTGGAGTCTGACAAGTTGGGGCATGGGGGCCAGCAGTACATCGCGCAGTTGTTTGAGATCGATAGCAAGACGATCCGACAAGGACTGGCCGACCTGGACATAGCGGAAGAGGCGACGGGGGATAAGCTCCGAAAAAAGGCGGTGGGCGGAAGCGTAAGCTCGACCTGACGCCCGAATTATCGACGACGTTTCTGGACGTCGTTCGAGAGCATACGGCGGGCTGTCCGCAGCACGCCATTCGTTGGACCCATCTGCGCCAGCCGGAGATTGCCCGGCGCATTAGCGCGACGGGAACCCCGGTCAGTTGCCGGATTGTTCGCCAGTTGCTGAAGCAGCATGGCTTTGTTCGCCGTCAGGCGCAGAAGAAGACGTCGTTCAAGCAGCACCCTGAGCGCAACCCGCAGTTTGAAAACATCACAGCGCTCAAGGCCGCGTACCTGGCGGCTGGTCAGCCCGTACTCTCCATGGACACCAAGAAGAAAGAGATGCTCGGCAATTTTTACCGGAACGGCACGCTTTACACCCGAGAGACCCTGGCCGTGCTGGATCATGACTTTCCCAGCTATAGCGAAGGCAAAGTCGTACCGCATGGCTTGTACGACATCGGTTTGAACAAAGCCCATGTCAATCTGGGCACGAGTCATGACACCACGCAGTTCGCGTGTGACAGCGTGGAACGTTGGTGGTCTTTGCACGGACGTCACGATCATCCCAATGCCGATAAGATATTGATTCTGTGCGATGGCGGTGGCAGCAACCCCTCACGCTCGCCGTTGTTTCAGCAGGACTTGCAAGCGCTTGCCAATCGGCTCAAGCTGGAAATTCGGATCGCCCACTTCCCGCCGTATTGCTCCAAGCACAATCCGATTGAGCACCGCGTCTTCCCCCATGTCACGCGCGCTTGCGAAGGCGTCGTATTTGAAAGCGTGCCTCTGGTCAAACAACTGATCGAGCGTACCCAGACTCGAACTGGACTTCAGGTCACCGTCGATATTATCGATCGCGTCTACGAAACCGGACGGAAAGCGGCGCTTGATCTCAAGGCATCCCTGCGCATCGTCGCCGATGCACTACTGCCCCCATGGAATTACACCATCCTGCCAAATTCAACAGCATAAAACCGGGAAGTTATTTCGTGGGCGTTCCTAAGCGTCTTGGAGTACCACCCATCAACCCCGCGTCGCTACGCTCCGACTGTCCAGTTTGCCGTGGAATCAGTGTCCAGTTTGCGTGGAATACACAGTCTTCCCACCACGAGAATAGTCGCCGATGTTCACGGTCGCCTTGCCGTCCATGCTCAGTCGTTTGGTTTGACCTCCCTCCTGGTTTTGTCTGTCTTTTTCATGAAGATTGGTGAAGATGGCATCGGTTTCTGGAATTTTTTTGGGGCTTGGCTTTGAGCACCGGTCGCAGCCGGTAGCCATTGCGGTTGAGGACGTCCGCCATCGTGCTGGGGGACGGCAGGACTTCTGGGTCGAAACCAAGCCCTTGCAACTGCTTCAGCGCTTCGGCCGCCGTCAGTCGATTGTATGACGACGTGCTGCGGAAGATCGGGTCCTGCTGGGAGTGCGTTTTCGCCAAGGACCAGAGAGCTTCCGCCACTCGGTGACGATCAGCAGCGCATCGGCATCGCGCAGCGCGTCCGCCTGCTGGCTGGCGAAGCTCAGCCCCGGCAGGTCACCAAACACCCGCAGCGCTTCGTCCATCGGGCTTCCCACTTAAAGCGGGACAGTCATGCTACCGATAGAGTCTGAGGATGAAGGGAGCTGAGGAGATGGGAACTGGTTGCCGCATCTCCTGTATCATCAGTTTTATGACAAAAAAACTCTACGACTCAAGCCATACGGACAACCAGCCGCGTCATTTTTGCCGCACTTACAGACCAGGGAAAACGAAGCCTGCGTGCAGTGGGGGAATTAATTCATCGCCCGAAAAGCAGTGTTCATCGCCACCTGCAAGCGCAAGCCCGTAGGAACCGACATCCTGAATCGGGGTTTTGGGAAACCGAAGAGGGGGAGGCATGGCTGAGATTGCTGGTATTTGCTGTGCTGTACACGTTCGGGCTGCAACATCATGTGGGGGCGGGTGCCTTGTCGGATTTCTTCCAATTGATCCGCCTTCATACCCATGTGGGGGTGTCTCCCAGCGCCTTGCAGACCCAACTCAGCCGGATGGAAGCGCTGTTGCCCCTGTTTCAGCAACAGTGTGAAGCCTCGGTACCGACGCGGACACGCCAAGCGGTGGTGGCCGCGGATGAGACGTTCTTTGGGGAGATTCTGATCTTGGTGCTGATGGATTTGTCCTCGGGCTACCTATTGCTGGAGTCGATTCAGAAGGACCGGGGTTTCGATACCTGGTTTGCCCAGGTGACCCCGCGCCTGGAAGCACTGGGTATCGAAGTCAACCACGCCATCAGTGACCGGGCGAAGGCCCTGATCAAATTAGCGGTCACAGGCTTTGAGTGTACCTCGGGCGCGGATACGTTCCACGAGCAATATGGCCTCAGTCGCTGGTTGTCACCGGCCTTGGGACGTCGAAAAGCCAAGGCGGATCAGTGCTGCGAACTGGCCCAGAAGGCCCTTGATCAGCCGTCGCGCGGAGCCAGTACCGAGGAAAAGGCGGCTTTGGCGGCACAACAGGCCTGTGCCTGGGAAGCCCGCGCGCAAGTGGAACAGGCGCAGCAAGAGTACCAGAAGCAGTTGCTGGGAATCGCCGAGGAAATCCATCCCTTCTCCCTGGAGGAGAATACTCGCACGACGGCGGAGAGCGTAGTGGCAGGACTGGAAACGCGAGCACAGGCCCTGGAAACTCTGGCGGCGCAACAAGGGATCCAGGATACCCGTTCCGCCCTGAAGAAGTTCCGTGCCCAGATCGGCGCCTTATCGAGTCACGTCAGCTTTTGGTGGCTTTGGGTAGAAGAAATCCTGCTGGGCTGGTCTCTGGATGAAGCGACTCGGCAATGGCTGACGAGCAAGCTGTTGCCCGTACTCTATTGGCACTACCAAATGCGGAAAACGCAAAACAGGGTTCACCGGAAACGGTATCAGGAGGCTTGGCAGCGAGCATTAGAGGCCTGGAAAGCAGACCCGTTCCATTCGGGATTCTCCGAGAGTGAGTTGCAGCGCTGGCTAGAATGGGGGGAATGGATGGTGCGACAGTTCCATCGCAGCTCCTCCGCCGTCGAAGGGCGCAATGGCCGCTTGTCCCAGTTGTATCATAACGGGCGAGGTCTGACGAAATGCCGCCTGGCTGCGCTAACGGTTATCCACAACTATGGGGTGAGACGTAGTGACGGCACTATCGCAGCCGAACGTCTGTTTAGCACCTCTTTCCCTGATCTTTTCGATTGGCTGCTCAACCAGATGGGGGAACTTCCCTTACCGAGGAAGTCCCGCCACCGGGTTGTGCATAACCCATTGAAGTTAGAGATTGTCCCGGCTTAAGTGGGAAGCCGTCCATCGCCACCGGGTCGTATGCCCGGATCGCCGCGCCGCGGCGCAGCAGTTCGTGCACGATCACCCGACCCGGCGCTTCGCGCAGGTCGTCGGTGTCCGGCTTGAAGGCCGGGCCCCACAGGGCAAAGCTGCGTCCCTGCAGATCCTCGCCAAAACGGGCGACGACCTTGTCGACCAGCACCCGCTTCTGGCTATCGTTCGCCGCTTCGACCGCAGTCAGCACGCGCAGATCAATGCCCCTGTCGTGGCCTCGTGGCCGGTGCGGACCAGCGCCTTGACATCCTTGGGAAAGCACGATCCGCCGTAGCCGGTACCGGCGTAGAGAAAGTGCGTGCCGATGCGCGGATCGCTGCCGATGTCGTGGCGCACCCGTTCGATGTCGGCGCCGACGCGTTCGGCCAGCCGCGCCAGTTCGTTCATGAAGCGGATGCGCGTCGCCAGCATGGCGTTCGCCGCGTACTTGGTGAGTTCGGCGCTGCGCGTATCCATCCGCAGCAGCTTGTCGCGGTTGCGCGAAAACGGCGCGTAGATCGCCCGCATCAGCACCCTGGCGCGTTCGTCGTCGACCCCGATGAGGATGCGGTCGAGGCGCATGAAGTCCTCGACCGCGGCAAGCGCACGCCGGTGGTCGGCAGGACAACGATGGCAGTAGGTGTGAGCCATCAGCTCGTTGGCCTTCCTGGTCGCGGCGTACAGGCTGACCGGGTGATCGACGTTGTCGCGCGCGGCGAAGCGCATGCGGGCGTTGATCCAGTTGCTGTACCGGCGCGGTTGGGAAAAACAGCACATCATCAACCTGTTTGTCGTACTCGACTGGATGATGCGCCTCCCCGAGCATTTCACGCAGCAGTTGTGGCAGACTATTGACCTAATCGAGGAGCAGGAACAAATGCGCTACGTGACGTCGATCGAACGATTCGCGAACAAAAAGGGGCTGCAACAAGGCGAAGCTGCAGCCCTTCAGCGTCTGCTGGCCAAGCGCTTTGGCACCATCCCGGCAGAGGTATCCTCGCGAATTTCGACAGCGTCGTTAGAGGAACTTGAACGCCGGTTGGCCATCGAGGCGACACGCTTCGACGACGTTTTCGGGACGGGTACGCATTGAAGCAGCCCCTGACTCCGATGAGAAAATCCCGAATGGCGCTGCCGTCTGCCTTGCCGGCTTCGGCGTCAGCCCGTCGAACCACCACACCGCGTTCGACAGCGTAATACTCGATCCTCAGGCCGCGCAGCAGCGTCCACTCAAACAGGTCGCGGCAGACAAAAATCAGCGGCTGCTTGAG